>CAVQWW010000008.1:0-23003 GCA_963717785.1 uncultured Solirubrobacterales bacterium | reverse complement strand
CCGCGGGTCCCGACTCGACCACCCGGCCCAGATACATGACCGCCACCGTGTCGGCGAGCTGGGAGACGATCGGCAGCTGATGGGAGATCAGCAGGATGCCCACGCCCCGATCCTTGCGGAGGCCGCCGAGCAGGTCGAGGATCTGCGCCTGCGCGGAGACGTCGAGCGAGCTCACCGCCTCGTCGGCGATCAGGATCTTCGGCGCCACAGCCATCGCCCGCGCGATCGCGACGCGCTGTCGCTCCCCGCCGGAGAGCTCCGCGGGCCGTCTTGCGGCGATGCCCGGGGAGAGGCCAACGAGCTGCAGCATCTCCTTCGCGAACGAACGCCGTTCGCGCCGCTCGATCAGGCCGTGGACCCACGCGGGTTCAGCGATCGCCTCGCCGGCGTCGATCAGCGGGTTCAGCGAGGCGTAGGGATTCTGGTAGATCAGCTGCATGGCGCGGCGCACCGCGATCAGCTGCGCGCCGCGGGCCGCGCTCACATCTCTGCCGCGATACAGCATCCGCCCACCGTCGGGCTCGATGAGCCTCACGAGGCACTTTGCCAGCGTGCTCTTGCCGCTCCCGGACTCCCCCACCAAGCCGAGGACACGGCCGCTGGCCAGCTCCAGCGACACACCGTCGAGAGCGGTCAACCTGGGAGCCGCGCGGCGGCCGGGCACACGTGTAGTTCGGGCCCTGACGTCGAAGCTCTTGGAGAGCGCATCGACCCGCAGCAGCGCCTCGGTCTCACTCGCCATCGGAATCGGGTATTCGCGGGGGAAGCGAGGCCACTAGAGCGGCGGTGCAGGGGTCCTTCGGGGCGCTCAGCACCTCGCTCACCGCTCCCTGCTCGAGGATCCGACCGGCGCACATGACGAGCATCCTGTCGGCGTACTGAGCGATCACATCGAGGTCGTGAGAGACGAGCACGATCGCCATCCCGAGATCCTCCTGCAACTCGGCCAGCAGGCTGAGGATCTGATCCTGGATCGTGACGTCCAAAGCAGTAGTGGGCTCGTCCGCAAGCAGCAGAGCGGGCGAGCGGGCGATCGCGAGCGCGATCGTCACGCGCTGGCGCATACCTCCGCTGAGCTGGTGAGGGTAGTCCCCGAGCCGTGTCCCAGCGCCCGGCAGGTGAACGCGCTTCAGCAGGCGCACCGCCTCGCGCCGGGCGCCCGCTCTGGAGAACCCCTGGCGCAGGCGCAGAACCTCGCGCAACTGGTCGCCGATCGAGAACAGCGGGTCGAGGCTTTCCAGGGGATCCTGGAACACCATCGCGATCTCGCGCCCGCGCACTTCCCGAAGTCCGGAGCGGGGCATGCGCAGCAGGTCATCTCGATCCCGCCAACGGGCTTCGCCTGCCTCGACGCGCCCGGGCGAGGCGACCAATCCCAGCAGCGCCCTGAGTGTCGTGCTCTTGCCGCAGCCGGATTCGCCGACCACGCCGAGCGTCTCGCCTTCGTGCACCTCGAAGGAGACGCGATCCACGGCTGACATTCTCCTCCCACGCGCTGGCGAGGAGACACGGCCTACCGCGGGCGCCCCCTCTCCACGCGTGGGGAAGGAGACGGTCAGATCCCGGACGGCGAGCAGCGCCGTCATCGCACGAGCTCCCGCTGCACGCGGAAGCGATCGGCCAGGCCGTCGCCGATCAGGACCAGCGCGACTCCCACGACCACCACCACGAGGCCCGGGAGCGTCGAGATCCACCAAGCCGTGAGCAGGTACTGCTGCCCGCCGGAGATGATCGCGCCCCACTCCGGCGTCGGCGGCTGCGCCCCCAACCCGAGGTAGGACAGCGAGGCGATGTAGAGGATGTTGAGCACCAGGTCCGACGCCGAGTAGGTGAGGCTCGGCCTGATGATGTTCGGCAAGGCGTGGCGCAGGACCACCCGCCTGCGGGAGAACCCAAGCGTCTGCGCCGCCTGGATGCACTCGCGCTCGCGCAGGCTGAGCATCTCCGCGCGCGAGAAGCGCGCATAGAAGGCCCACCCGGCTGCGATCAGGCCGATCGCGACCCCCTCGATGCCGGGACCGATCACCGCGACGATCGCGATCACGAGCACGATGAAGGGAAAGGCGATCACCAGATCCGTGAGGCGCATGATCAGCCGCTCGGGCCAGCCTCCCAGATAGCCCGCGATCGTGCCCAACAGCACCCCGATGAGCACGCCGGAGTACGTGGCCAGGAAGGCGACTCCCAGATCCAGCCACGTTGCCGCGAGCGTGCGGCTCAATACGTCGCGTCCCAGATCGTCGGTGCCGAAGGGGTTGTGTATGGAGGGCGCGGCGAGCGCCGCTTCGAGATCGAGCGCCGTCGGAGAGGGCAGCGCGAAGTGCCCGATGGCGCTTGCCGCCAGCACGAGGCCGAGGAGCGCGAGCCCGACGGCGGTGGCGCGCTGAGCGCCGATCGAGCGCAGGCGCAGCGCGCGTGGCCCGGAGAGCGCTGCGCGCCCGGCGTCATATGGGGAGCTGAAGGAGCTCACAGGCGCACGCGCGGATCGAGCGCCGCATACACCACATCGGCCACGAGGCCCACGAGCACCACCGCCACTCCGAAGAGCAGGGTCAATGCCTGGATGATGGGGAAGTCGCGCGCGTTCACCGAGCTCACAAGGAGCGAGCCCAGCCCGGGGATCGCAAACACGTTCTCGACCACCACGGCGCCGCTGAGCAGGACGGCGAAGAGCAGGCTCAGCAGCGTGACCGTCGAGGTAAGCGAGTTGCGCAGCACGTGCTTGCCCAGCACGCGCGTCTCGCTGAGGCCCCGCGCTCTGCTCGCCTGCACGTACTCGGCGCTCAGCGTGTCGATCAGGCTCGACCTCAATACGCGGATCAGGAGCGGCGAGAGTGACAGGGCCAGCGTGATCGCGGGCAGTGTGAGGCCCCGCACGTGCTGGGAGAACGTCGTGCCATAGCCCGAGGGCGGGAGCCAGCCCAACTTCAGGCTGAGCAAGAGGGCGAGGATCAATCCAACCCAGAAGGAGGGCATCGCGAACGCGACCGTCGTGCCGAGGCGGATCGCGTGATCGCGTGGCCGGTCGCGTCCGAGCGCAGCCGCGTAGGCGAGTGGGAGCGCGATCAGAGTCGCCAGGAGCAGGGAGTAGGAGACGAGCATCAGGCTCACCACCACGCGCGGCTCCACGATCGCGCCAACCGAGGTGCGGTACTCGAAGGACTCGCCGAACGAGAACGTCGCGGCTCCGCGCAGGAACTGCCAGTACTGCTCCGGCAGCGAGCGGTCGAGGCCCAGCTGGTGCCTGAGCGCTGCGACGTTCGCCGGCGTCGCGTGCCCCTGCAGGAGGATAAGCACGGGGTCTCCGGGGGCGAGGTGGATCAGCGCGAAGGAGAAGAGCGTGATTCCGATGAGGACCGGGATCGCATCCAGTGTTCGCTTGAGCAGTAGTCCTCTCACGATCTCCCTGCGGTTCCAGTCGCGCTCGTCAGTGGCTCAGCCAGACCTGCTGGAGGGGGTACCAGCCTACGAGCACGTAGCTGAATCCGTGCACGTTGTGAGCCACCGCCGCACGGAAGGGCGCCCACACGAGCGGAATCGATGGGACCGCGGCCATCGTGACTTCCTGGAGCTGCGCGAACGCCGCCCGGCGAGCGCCTTCGTTGTTCGCCGTCAGGCCGGCGATGGCGAGCTTTTCCGCGACCGGGTTCTGGTAGTAGGAGTACAGGTTCTTGTTCGCCGCGTAGTTGTCGAACAGGCCGTGGGCGTACTCGTCGTCCACGGGCAGATCGCTCGTGTCGGCGTCGGGGATCAGCAGGGTGCTCTGGTACTGACCGGCCGCCCAGCGGCTCTGGATCGTGCCGTAGTCGTACTCCTGGATCTTCACCTTGACGCCGATCTGAGCCCAGCTGGCCTGGATGATCTGGGCCGTCTGCTGCGAAGGGGTGTCGGAGCCCACGATGCTCAATGTCAGGGTGAACCCATGCGGGAAGGGAGACTGCGCGAGCAGCTGCCTGGCGCGCGCGATGTCGTAGGGGTAGGGCTTGACCGCCGCGTTCCAGTACTTCAGCTTGGGCATCACCGTGTTCATGACGGGAGCCAATCCCGCGAACGCGGTCTTGGCGATCGCCTGCACGGGCGTCGCGTAGGCGAGGGCCTGCCGGACCGCCAGGTTGCCAAGGGGTGCGAGCGAGTTGTTGAGGATCACGGTGTCGATCGCCGAGGAAGGCTGGACGAGCACCTTTATGCCATCGCCTTCCAGACTCTTCACCTGGGAGAATGGGATCTCATCGGCGATGTCCACGGTCCCCGCGCGTATGTTGAGGATGCGCGTGTTGTCGTTGGGGACGTAGAGCATCCGCACGGCGCCAAGGTAGGGGAGCCCGGTCTGCCAGTAGTGCGGGTTGGGGGCCAGATCGAGCTCCTGGCCGTGCAGCCACCGCGAGACCACGAAGGGGCCGGAGCCCACCGGATGCTGGCTGAAGGCCGCATCGCCCTCCTGCTTGACGAGCGCTTCGGGAACGATCGAGGCGGCCGGGAAGCCCAGTGCGTAGATCAAGCCCGGAGCCGGGGTCTTCAGCTTCAGCACCACGGTGCTGGAGGTGGGCGTTTCGATGCTCGAGATCGGATACAGCCCGCCGTAGGAGGACGCGGGGTCGCTGGCGCGCATCAGGCTGTACCTGACGTCCTGGGCGGTGACCGGCTCGCCATTTGAGAACTTCGCCGCGCGGAGAGCGAACGTGTAGGTCTTGCCGTCGGGGCTGATGCTCCAGTTCCTCGCCAGATCCGGCACCGGTGTGGCGCTCGCGTTCGGCGTGGCGTAGCTGACGAGCGTGTCGAAGACCTCGACCATGACCTGCAGCGAGCCGTTGTCGCACGCGCAGGTGAGCGGGTTGAGGCTCTGCGGATCGTAGGAACGGGCGATGCTCAGCGTGCCCCCGCGGACGGCGTCGCCTTCAGTCGAGCCGGTCGATCCCCCCGCCCCGGTCGAGCTCGTCGATCCCGGATCGGTGGCGCTCGAGGTTGTGCCGCTTGCGCCGCAGGCCGCGAGAAGGGCGCTCGCGAGGATCGCGACCAACCCGGCCGGGATGGCTCTGCTGCGCGCTGCACGTGAACCTACCGTCTTCATCCAGGACTCTCCATTGCAAGATCGTTTGCCATCTCGACGCCCCCTGGCGCCGGCCACCGAGGGAGACCCGGGCAAGCCAAGCCCACCACGCCCAGAGTCTATCTTGAACATATCAAGAATTCCAAGTAAGCGGCACACACTGGCAAATGGAGTTCAAGTAGTCTGGTGTTCTCCCGCCGCGAGCGTCGCATCGAGTCCCCCGCCCGGGGAAATACGCTCCTTGGATGGAGCGAAGCCAACGTCTGGCGGTGATCGATCTGGGCTCGAACTCGTTCCGGCTCGTCGTCTTCACAGAGACCCGCGGGTGGTGGCGGCGCACGGACGAGATCTACGAGCCGGTGCGCATCGGCGAGGGCATGGCGGCCACGGGCCGCCTCGGCGAGGAGCCGATCGAGCGGGCCCTGGCGACGCTCGACGTGTTCGCGCACTTCTGCAAGGCCAGCGGGCTGGGGCCGAATGCGGTGGACGCGGTGGCGACCAGCGCGATCCGCGACGCCGAGAACGCCGAGGCGTTCCTGGCGCTGGCGCGCGAGCGCACAGGGCTGCCGATCCGTGTGCTCAGCGGCGAGGCGGAGGCTCGCTACGGGTACCTGGCGGCGATCAACTCAACGACCCTGCGCGACGGCTGCGTGCTGGATCTCGGGGGCGGTTCGCTGCAGCTGGTGCGCGTAGCCGAGCGCCGGGCGGTCGAGTCGGACTCCTGGCGTCTGGGGGCGGTCAGGATGACCGAGCGCTTCCTGCCGGAGGCCGATCCACCCAAGCAGAGGCAGCTGGACGAGCTGCGCGCCCATGTGGCCGGCGAGTTGGAGACAGCCGCCTGGCTCCGCAACGCGGGGGAGCGCCTCGTGGGAATCGGTGGCACGGTTCGCAACCTCGCCGCCGCGGCGCAGCGCGCCGCGGGGATGCCTTCCAATGGAGTGCAGGGCATGGTGATCTCCCGGGAGGCGCTCGAGCGGCTGGTGGCGCGCTTGGCGGAGCTTCCCGCGGCGCAGCGCAGCCGTGTGCCGGGCATCAAGCCCGCGCGCGCGGATCTGATCCTGGCGGGGGCCGTGGTCGTGCAGGAGGCGCTGCGGGCCGGCGGCTTCGACGGCCTGGAGAGCACCGAGGCGGGCCTGCGCGAGGGGGTCTTCTTCGAGCGTCACCTCGCCGATCGCGAGCCCCCGCTGTTCGCGGACGTCAGGCGCTCGAGCGTGCTGAACCTGGCGGCTCGCTACCACATGGACATCGCCCACACGCGCCACGTGGCGGCGCTGGCGCTGGGCATGTTCGATCAGCTTGCGCAGCTGGGACTGCACGGGGGCGATCCCCATGAGCGCGAACTGCTGTGGGCGGCGTGCGAGTTGCACGACATCGGGATGTCCGTGGATTACGACGATCATCACAAGCACTCGCGCTACCTGATCCTCAACGGCGGTCTCCCGGGGTTCTCCCCCGTGGAGGTGGCGATCGTGGCGCAGGCCGCGCGCTACCACCGCAAGGGCATGCCCGAGCCGGGTCCGCTGGCACTGCTGTTCGGCGAGGGGGAGGTGGCTGTGCTGGATCGCTGCGCGGTGCTGCTGCGCCTCGCGGAGGATCTGGAGCGCTCGCGCGATCAGCTCGTGCGCGAGACGCGCCTCACGCTGACCCCCCGCTCTGCGGAGGAGGCTTCCGAAGGCGCTGCAGAGAGTGGCGAGGTGCAGCTGCGCCTGATCGCCGACGGCGAAGCGGCGGTGCCCCGCTGGGCGGCGAGCCGCGAGACCGAGCTGTTCGCGCGTGCCTTCGGGTGCAGCCTCTCGGTGGTCGCCTGAGCTGGCTGGTGTGCAGTGCATGGGAGCCCTGCGCTGCGGCGGCGAGTGGGAGACGGTGCGCGAGGATGCTCATAGGAGGGCGTCGAGGAGGCGCTCGATGTCCTCCTCGACGTTCCACGCCCCCACCGAAGCTCGCAGCCAGGGCCGTCCGGGGATATCGCGCAGGACGATCCCCCGCTCGAGCATGTGGGCGCGCTCGGCGGCGGGGTCTTCGCTGTGAAAGGACACCAGCGTGGTCTCGCCGCGTGGCGCCACCTCGCGGCCGTGCTCGCGCAGGCGCTCAGCCAGGTGCGCGGCGAGCCGGCGCGAGCGCTGGTGCACCGCCGGCCACCCGCTGCCCTCCGGCACGCGCGCCGCCGCGAGCACCTCCGTGCCCGCCAGGGCACAGGCGAGCGTCTCCGCGCCCAGCGAGAGGGAGTCGAGCCGGCGTGCGTCCTCGTGCAGCCGCGCCTGCAGCCCGGCGTTCGGGTCGGCCAGGTTGCCGTAGCCGCGCCTGCTCACCGCGAGGCGCTCGCGCAGCTCGGGGGTGGTGTGCAGCAGCCCCGTGCCATCGGGGCCGCACAGCCACTTCTGACCGGCGCCCGCATACGCGTCGCAGCCGAGCGCATCGAGATCGATGGGGACCGCGCCGACACCCTGAGCGCCGTCGAGCAGCACGGGCACCTCCAGCTCGGCGAGCGCGGCGGGCGCCATGCTGCCGCTCATCCAGCCCACGTGCGAACAGGCCACCAGGCGCGTGCGTGGACCAACGACGCCGGCGAGCTCCGCCAGCGGCGCCATCCGGATCGACACTCCCTGCAGCTCGCGCGCGGCCGCCAGCGCGCCCAGCAGCCCGGGATGCTCCTCGTCGCTGGTCACGATCTCGTCTCCCGGCCCAAGGGGCAATCCGCCGATCACGTGTGAAATGCCCTCGCTCGTGCAGGTGGTGAGCGCGATATCCTCCGCGGCGCATCCCATCACGAAGGCATAAGCGGATCTCAACCCGGCGCTCAGCTCACCACGTCGCTCGAAGTGGTTCTGCCCACGTCCCTGCTCGGTCTCCCTGCGCAGCTCGGCTGTTGCGGCGTTTGCGGCGGCGCCGGCCAGCGGCCCGTCGGTGCCGGCGTTGAGGTACGCCACCTCTCGCAAGACCGGGAACTCGTCGCGCAGCAGGGAGACGCTCACGAGCGGAGAGGATAACCGCGCGGGTGCGCTGCCGTGCTCACACATTGCGACGTTTTCGCGACAGCTGAATGAAGTGCTATGAATTATTTATCCCGCATTTATCGTGGAGGCGCCTGTGGCCAGGGATGACTACCGTGGGGGGCCACCTACAGAGGGAGGCACGATGTCCAGAGCAGGCGAGCAGGACCTTCTGTGGGAACCGTCCCCGGAGGAGCTCGAGAGCGCCACCATGACCCGCTTCATGCGCTGGGCCGGGGAGCGCCACGGCAGGCGCTTTGCCGGCTACGAGGATCTGCGCCGCTGGTCGCTGGAGGAGCTCGAGGACTTCTGGGGGGACATCTGGGAGTTCTGCGGGGTGCGCGCTTCGCGCCCCTACGAGCGAGTGCTGGACTCGCGCACGATGCCCGGCGCGCGGTGGTTCGCCGGGGCGGAGCTCAACTACGCCGAGAACATGCTGCTGCGCGATCGGCGAGCAGAGGACGTGGCGCTGCTGCACGCCTCCGAGCTGCGTCCCCTGGGTGAGCTCACATGGGGCGAGCTGACCGTGCAGGTGGCAAGCGTGGCCGGCGGCCTGCGCGCACTGGGCGTTCAGCGGGGCGACCGCGTGGTGGCCTACATGCCCAACATCCCCGAGACGCTCGTGGCCTTCCTGGCGGTAGCCAGCATCGGCGCGGTGTGGTCGAGCGCGGCGCCTGAGTTCGGGGCGCGCAGCGTGGTCGATCGCTTCGCGCAGATCGAGCCAAAGGTGCTGCTCGCGGTGGACGGCTATCGCCACGGGGGCAAGGACTTCGACCGCATGGATGTGCTGGGGGGCATCCTCGCGGAGCTGCCCACGGTGCAGCATGCGGTGCTGCTGCCTTATCTGGATGGGGATATCGGCGCCGCCCCGCCCGGGTGGCCCGGCGGGCTCACCTGGGGGCAGCTGCGAGAGCGCGGCGAGGAGACCGGGCTGGTGTTCGAGCAGGTCCCCTTCGAACACCCCCTGTGGGTGCTGTACTCCTCGGGCACCACGGGGCTGCCCAAGGCGATCGTGCACGGCCACGGGGGCATCCTCGTGGAGCAGCTCAAGAAGAGCCACCTGCACCTGGATCTGCGCCGCGGGGACCGCATGTTCTGGTTCACCACCACCGGCTGGATGATGTGGAACTTCCTGATTGGCTGCATGTTCACCGAAGCTGCTGTGGTGCTGTATGACGGCAGTCCCGGCCATCCCGATTTGGGCGTGCTGTGGGAGCTGGCCGAGCGCACTGCGATGACGTGCATGGGGACCAGCGCGAGCTTCCTCACCAGCTGCCAGAAAGAGGGTTTGGAGCCAGCTTCCGAACACGACCTGAGCAGGCTGCGCTCGATCGGCTCCACCGGCTCGCCGCTGCCCCAGGAGGGCTTTCGCTGGGTCTACGAGGACGTCAAGCCGGACGTTTGGCTGTTCTCCACCAGCGGCGGCACCGATGTGTGCACGGCGTTCGTGGGCGGCTGCCCGCTGCTGCCTGTTCATATGGGCGAGCTGCAGTGCCGGGTGCTGGGATGCGCGGTGGAGTCCTGGGACGAGCAGGGCAAGAGCCTCGTGGACGAGGTGGGGGAGCTCGTGCTGACCGAGCCGCTGCCCTCGATGCCGCTGTTTTTTTGGGGAGACCCACCCAGGGGTGGGCGGGACCAGATGGATGCGGGCGGGCGGGACCAGATCATCGGGGAGCGCTACCGCGAAAGCTACTTCTCGATGTACCCCGGGATCTGGCGCCACGGGGACTGGATCCGGATCGCCCCCAGTGGCGGGGCGGTCATCTACGGGCGCTCGGATGCCACCATCAACCGCCAGGGCGTGCGCATGGGCACGAGCGAGATCTACCGGGCGGCGGGGGCGGTGGAGGAGGTGGTGGATGCGCTCGTGGTGGATCTTCCGCACGAGCGCGAGGAGCTGTGGATGGTGCTGTTCGTGGTGCTGCGCGAGGGAGCCCTGCTCGACGATGAGCTGCGGGCGAGGATCGTGAGGAGGATCCGCGAGGACTGCTCGCCGCGGCACGTGCCCAACGAGATCATGCAGATCGAGGACGTGCCGCGCACCCTCTCGGGCAAGGTGCTGGAGGTGCCGGTGAAGAGGATCCTGATGGGCACCGCGCCCGGGGAGGCCGCGAGCATCGACTCGCTTGCCAACCCGCGGGCGCTGGACTACTTCGTCGAGCTGGCCGGCAGGCTCAAAGGCACGCCGGAGCTGAGGCGCTGAGGCGCGCGGGAGTTGAGGCGTTGAAGGAGTCCGAGACGCAGGCGTCGAACAACAGCCGCGATGAAGCGTGTCGCCACCCCCACAGCCCCGCCGCCGCTGAACGGCTCCGGTGAGCATCAGAGTCTCTCCAACTACATCCAGGCCCGCTTCGACGAGTGCTCGCGCTCGCAGAAGGACGTGGCGCAGTACATCGTCGATCACCTCGACGAGGCGGCCTTCCAGACCGCTGAGGAGCTGGCGCGTCGCGCCAACACCTCCAGCTCGACGGTCGTGCGCTTCTCCCAAGCGCTGGGCTTCGAGGGCTTCCCCGAGCTCCAGGCGGCGGCGCGCGAGGAGTACCGGCGCGTGCACACCCGCGCGATCACCGGCCCCCCAAGCAGGGGAACGGCGGGCAGTCCGCCGTCCAGCAACAGCGCAACCCCCCTGTTCTCGCTCGATCAGAACGAGTTCGAGACCGCCCTCGCCGCGGACCACCTGAACGTCGAGGAGACCGCACGCAAGGTCTCACGGAGCACAGTGGACGCGCTGGTGGAGGCGATCGTGAGCGCCGAGAAGGTGCTGGTGGCGGGGAGCGATCAGATGGCATTCTTCGCCTCCTACCTGCGCCACCTGCTGATGCTGCTGGATCTGCGCGTGGATGTCGTGGCAAGCCCATCCCAGGAGGCGCTCAGCCGGCTCGGGCGGATCGACGAAGGCACGCTCGTGATCGGTCTCTCGGCCGGGCGACCGCACCCGCTGGTGGTGCGCGCGATGAAGCTCGCGCGCCACCGCAAGGCGCGCACCGCGGCGATCACCGACGCGACCCTCTCGGAGGTCGCGAAGCTGGCGCAGCTGAAGCTCTACTACTCCTCCAACAGCCCCGCCTACGTGCGCTCGCACACGGCGCTGTTGAGTCTCATCCAGGCGCTGGCATACGGCGTGTACGCGCGGGACACCGCCCAGTACGACGACCGCATCCGGGCCTTCCGGCTGAAGTAGTCCGAGCCGCGCCCGGTGAGAGTGGGAGCCATGCGCGACGAGGCCACGTTCCGGGTCAAGAGCGGCTTGGCGGAGATGCTCAAGGGCGGCGTCATCATGGATGTGGTGACCCCCGAGCAGGCGAAGGTCGCCGAGGACGCGGGCGCCGCGGCGGTGATGGCGCTGGAGCGCGTGCCCGCCGATATCCGCCGCGATGGCGGCGTGGCGCGCATGAGCGACCCCGAGATGATCGTGGGCATCCAGGAGGCGGTGAGCATCCCGGTGATGGCGAAGGCGCGCATCGGGCACTACGTCGAGGCGCAGGTGCTGCAGGCGCTGGAGGTGGACTACGTCGACGAGTCCGAGGTGCTCACGCCGGCGGATGAGAGCAACCACATCGACAAGTGGGGCTTCAAGGTGCCGTTCGTGTGCGGCGCCACCAACCTCGGCGAGGCGCTGCGACGGATCGGAGAGGGCGCGGCGATGATCCGCTCCAAGGGCGAGGCGGGCACGGGGGACATCGTGGAGGCGGTGCGCCACATGCGCTCGATCACCGGGGCGATTCGCCGGCTCAGCAGCCTCGATGGAGCAGAGCTCGCGAGCGCCGCCAAGGAGCACGGAGCGCCGCTGGATCTCATCCGCGGTGTGGCCATCGAGGGCAAGCTGCCGGTGGTGCTGTTCTGCGCGGGGGGCATCGCGACGCCAGCCGACGCCGCGCTGATGATGTCGCTGGGCGCCGAAGGGGTGTTTGTGGGCTCGGGCATCTTCAAGTCCGAGGATCCGCCCACGAGGGCGAGGGCGATCGTGGAGGCGACCACGCACTGGCAGGACCCCGAGCGCATCGCGCAGGCATCGCGCGGGCTGGGCACCGCGATGGCGAGCCTCGAGTCCTCGAAGCTCGAGGACGAGCAGTTGTTAGCGCAGCGCGGCTGGTAGGCGTTCCGGCTAGCACATGAAGCAGGCCCCGCTGATCGGCGTGCTCGCGCTGCAGGGTGGCTTCGAGGCGCACGCGCGGATGCTGCGCAAGCTGGGCACGGAGGTGCGCGAGGTGCGCGTGCCCGCCGACCTCGACGGCCTGGACGGCCTAGTGGTGCCGGGGGGAGAGTCCACGACGATGACGCTGGGCATCGAGCGCGAGGGTCTGGCGGAGCCGTTGCGCCGGCTGGCCCACAGCGGCACGCCGATCCTGGGCTCCTGCGCGGGGCTGATCATGCTCGATCGCGAGCACCTCGGATTGATGGATATGCGCGCGGAGCGCAACGCGTTCGGCCGCCAGACGCACAGCTTCGAGGCCGACCTGGCGCTCTCCGGAGTAACGGACCCGCCCGCCCGGCCGCTGCGCGGGGTGTTCATCCGCGCCCCCTGGATCGCAGAGCACGGTCCAGGGGTGGAGGTGCTGGCGGAGATCGAAGGCCACCCTGTGGCGGCTCGGGAGGAAGATCGGCTGGTGGTGGCCTTCCACACCGAGCTGACCGGCGACGATCGCGTGCACAGGCTATTCCTGACCGCGGTGGCGCGCAGGCGCGCGGGCGCGATCTCCTCCTGAGGTCCTAAGCTCGTCCTTCGCTGGCAGTGACCGGCGCCCCGCCGGCCTGCCCCCAGTTGGGCCGAGGCTGGCCAGCCACTGACACCGGAGCCTCGCCGGGAAGCCCCCCGTCGGTGGGGGGGAGCGGAGGCTCATCGAGGATGCACAGGACCTCGCTGAGCGCAGAGCGGACCTCCCCGGCGAGACGCCCGGCCTCGTCCAGCTCCTCGGCCTGCTCCTCCGGCCATACCCGGGTAGCATGCATCCCGGGGCGCAGGTGCGCGAAGCGCCGCCCCAGCGAGTCCACGAAGGCGCTGACCTGCTTCAGGTCCTGGGGAGAGGCGTAGCCCCGCGCGAGCAGCCACGGCCAGAGGTCGTTGAGGATGTGGTTGCGGTGGTGGGCGCCCACGCGCTCCCAGTCCTCGCCCTGCCAGCGCTGCGCGTAGGTGGCGGCGTCGAGCGTGCACGTCAGGTAGACCCGTGAGCGGGTGGGGGCATTGCGATAGCCAAGGAGCGGCTGGGGCTCGACGCTCCAGGGCGCTCCCGGCGCGGCGAGGGCGCTCAGCGCTAGCGCGTGGTCGGCCGCATAGAGATGCTCGGCTTGATGCTTGAGTTCCCCGGGCCACACGTGCAGCGCCAACTGATCGCCCTCCAGCGTGAGCGCGGCGCGCTGAAAGGAGACGACGCCCAGCGCGATATCGAGGCGAACGTGCACGAGCCCGCCGCGCTCGACGGGCACACCGGTGGCCTGCGCGAGCAGCGAGCGCAGCCGGCGCTGACGACGCGTGGGGTCGGAGCCCGCGCGGCGCAGGCTGCCGAAGGGCAGCAGGTGCGCGAAGTCGCGGTGGGCGTAGTCGAGCATGTCCTGCACGAGCGCGCGCTCGGCGGTGCTCAGCACATCCAGCTCAACAAGCCGCATCCAGGACTCGAGCAGGTCGTGCCAGGGCAAGAGACAGGTGCGGCGCTCGGCGAAGCGCACGCCGCGCAGGTTCAGCTCGGCGGCGCGGTGCCCGTCGCGGCGCGCCCAGCGCTGGCAGACCTTGCTCTCGAGCACCACCACGAGCTCCGGATCGAAGCGCAGCACCCCGTCGAAGCGCTGCCCGCGATCGGTGTCGCTGACCTCCTCGGAGAGCGCGAAGGGCTCGATGTCGGGCGTGAGGAAGACGCTCACGAGGCGCCCCCGCGCGGGCGCCTCCTCCTGCGCCCCCGGCTCCACAACGTGCGTGGCCTGCATGTCAAGCGAACACTCGGGCAGCCCGCTGAGCGACCCCTCGCCGATCGCCCCCAGCAGGGCCTCCCGTGCGAGGGGCACCATCCGCAGCACGATCATCGCCGCGCGCGTCAGCTGATCCTCGTGGTGGCTCGAGAGTTCCCGGTAGGGCTCGAACACGTTCAGATGCGGATTGGCCTGCGCGGCCTGTGCACCGTCCATGTACATCGACTGGACCACTCCCTCCTACACCCTGTCCAACATATCAAGGACTCTACTGTACTTTCCTGTTTTTGAAAAGAGGACCGGCCGGAGCCGGTCCAGCGAGGGCCGCGCTGTTCGGCACTTCCGCGTCGGCTCACCGCAACGCGCTGCGCTCCGGCAGCCGCGCCGTGGCGCGATACTGGAGGCCATGCGAATCGCCATTGCGGCCGATGAGATGACGGGTATCGCCGCAGCGCTCCCCGAGACGCTGCGGGGCCGCGGGCACGAGGTGCTCGTTCACGGCGTCTTCGCAGAGGGCGAGCGCGACGACTGGGCGTGGGCGTCTGAGGCCGCCGCGCGTGATGTCGCCGATGGCCGTGCCGAGCAGGCCATCATCTGCTGCTGGACGGGCACCGGCGCGTCGATCGCCGCCAACAAGGTGCCCAGTGTGCGCGCGGCGCTGTGCGCCGATGCCGTCACTGCGGCGGGCGCCCGCCGCTGGAACGATGCCAACGTCCTCGCGCTCAGCCTGCGCACCACCTCGCAGGCCGAGCTGGAGGAGATCCTCGACGCATGGTTTGCGGGCGAGCCGAGCGCCGAGGCGGAGGATCGGGCGAACATCGAACACCTGGGGGAGATGGAGAGGGAGGAGGCTGTACGCTCGGCTTGACCGAATACTGATACTGTTCGCTCGAGTGAGGAAGACGGTCGTCTGTCGCGTGAGCGTCCTCGTGCTGGCTTCCTTTGCCTTTGCGCTTGCTGTCGAGTCCGCCGGAGCTGCCTTGAAGTGGGGTCGTCCGGTTCGTCTCTCGTCCCCTGGTAATGGTGCTGAGAGCCCGCGGGTGGCTGTCAATGAACAGGGCGACGCGGTGGCGTTGTGGGCTACCGGTGACTTCGTGCAGGCCGCAATGAGGCGATCGCCGGGCGACGTCTGGCGCCCGCTCCATTCGCCATTTTTCGTGTTCCAGTTTGGGTTCGAACCCGAGGTCGCGATTGACGCGCATGGGAAGGCGGTTGCGGTTTGGGTTCACGGATCTGTCATCCAAGCCACTGTTGGGCCGACGAGGCGCCATCTCTGGTCGACGCCCGTGACTATCTCCGCCGCGGACATGACCGCGGAGAGTCCCCAGGTGGCTGTCGACGCAAACGGCGACGCAGTCGCCGTTTGGGCTGGGCGCAAGGGAGCTTCAGGCAACCCAGTTGTCGAGGCAGCCGTCAGACCAGCGAAGAAAGGTGTCTGGCGCGCGCCGGTGGTCCTGGCTACCGCAGCGGAGAGTCCTCGAATCGCCGTCAATGCCCGCGGCGATATGATTGTTGTCTGGGAAACCTACACCGGACCGGAAACACCATCGCTCATACAGACGGTCACGGGGTCGGCGACGCGCGGAAAATGGCGGATACCCGTCACCGTCGGGCATGGTGGTCGGTTCGGCGGAGCGCGCCCCCTGGTAGGCATCAATGCTCGGGGCAATGCAGTCCTGGTATGGGAACAGCGACACGATAACGCTGGCACCGACATCCAGGCGTCGAGCAGACCTGCTGCTCGACGCAGTTGGCTGGCGCCCGTGGATATTGGAAGCGTGGTGGGCCAGGCGGCCGATGCGCAGCTCGCCGTCAATGCAGGGGGACGGGCCGTTGTCGTTTGGGACAGCTCGACCGCGACCGAAGTCTCGGTCGAAGCCGCGGCGGGTTCGGTGGCAAGACGAGCCTGGGCTGCACCCGCCAACCTCGAAAGATTCAGCCGCCACGAATCAGTGCCGACGTGCGGCGTCCTGGGAAGGGTATGCCCCCTGTTGAAGGCCAGACCTCTCCCCGCGCCTCGCCCCGAAATCGCAATCGACGCACGCGGCGATGCGGTGGCCATGTGGGAGCAGGCGAAAAGCTTCGGCGACGGCATTGTCCGCATCGCCTATAGGCCGGCGGGAAGCTCCGCGTGGCAGACGCCCGTGAGCATTGCGGCCAAGTCGGCTTCCACCCCAGAGGTTGCCATGGATGCCCGAGGTGAGGCAATTGCGGTGTGGCAAGGCCCAGTCGTGGAAGCGGATATTCTCAGGCCGGCGGTCAGGTCGCCGCGAAGCGCACCACGCCGTCCTCCTCGATCTCCTGGACCGTCCCGGCGTCGATGAGCAGGTCGGTGTGGCCCAGGACCTCCGAGAGGGTCAGGTATGCCTGGGTCACCGCGATGTCGCCCCACATCTCGTTGGCCAGCTCGTGCGCGGAGCGGGGCTCTTTGGCGATCAGGCCCTGGATGCGCTCGGCGCGGCGCCTGTGCATGTCCTGGCGCAGCTCGATCAGTGCGGCGTGGTCTGTGATCGGCGGCCCGTGGCCGGGCAGCACCAGGTCGAGGTTCATCGCGCGGGTCTGCTCCAGCGAGGCGAGATAGGTCACGAGCGCCTGCGGTCGCGGACCGGTGAAGTCCTTCGCTGCCCCCAGCGGACGCGCGAGCAGGGGGTTCGAGGAGATCAGCTTGAGCAGGTGGTCGGCGACGAACAGCTGCGCGCGCCGCTGGTCCCAGAAGAGGGTGTCCGAGGGACTGTGGCCGGGACGGTGCAGCACGCGCAGCGTGCGGTCTGCCAGCTTCAGCTCCTCGCCGTCTGCGAGGGTGCGCGTGACCTCGACGGTGGAGCCCCATGCGCGGAAGCTGGCGGAGACCGCGCGCAGCGCGCCGACGACTTCGGCAGGGATGCCGTGGCGCAGCATCGTGCGCTCGGCGAACACGTCGTCGAGCTCGGTTTCCTCGCGGAAGTTGCCCAGGTAGGCGTCGAGGCCCGCGAGCGCCGCGACCTCCGCGCCCGAGCGCCGCGCGAGGATCGAGGCGAGCCCGAAGTGGTCGATGTGCTGGTGGCTCACCACCAGCAGCTCGATGTCCTCGATCGCGTGTCCGAGCGCGGCGAGCGCCTGTTCGAGCTCATCCAGCGCCTTCGCGGAGTTGGGACCGGAGTCGATCAGGGTCAGAGGCGTGTCCTCGATCAGGTAGGCGTTGATGCGCCCCACCTGAAAGGGCGTGGGGATCGCCAGGCGGTGCACGCCCTCCGCGGCCGCGCTGGCAAGGGCGGCGTCCTCGGCATGCCGTTCCTCCTCGGTCGGCAAGAACGGGCTCACGAGCGGATCAGCGCGAGCACCTCGTCGCGGCGGCGCTCCATGTCCTCGCGGCTCTCAAGCGACTCCAAGCACAGCCGCAGCAGCGGCTCGGTGTTGGAGGGGCGCACGTTGAAGTGCCAGCGCTCGTAATCCACCGAGATGCCATCCAGGTGGGCCTGGCGGGCGTCGGAGTAGCGCTCTTCGATCTCCCGCATCTTCGCCTGCGGATCGTCCACCTCGGAGTTGACCTCCCCGGAGATGAAGTAGCGCTCGTGGTAGGGCCTCAGCAGCTCGGAGAGCTTCCTGCCGGTGCGCGAGAGCATCTCCAGCATCAGCAGCGCCGGGATCGTGCCCGAGTCCGCGCAGTAGAAGTCGCGGAAGTAGTAATGCCCCGACACCTCGCCGCCGAACAGCGACCCCTCCTCGTGCATGCGCGTCTTGAAGAACGCATGCCCCACGCGGTTCACGTAGGGCGTGCCGCCCGCGCGCCTGACCGTATCGGGAACCGCCCAGGAGGCGCGCACGTCATACAGGATCGCTTCGGCCGGGTGCTTCGCCAGCAGCGACTCCGCGAGCAGCGCGGTGAGGAAGTCGCCGTCTACGAACTCCCCCGCATCGTCGATGAAGAAGCAACGATCGGCGTCCCCATCCCAGGCGATCCCCAGATCGGCTCCGCTCTCACGCACTTTCGCGACGATCGCCTCGCGATTCTCCGGCAGGAGCGGGTTGGGCTCGTGGTCGGGGAACTCCCCATCTGGCGTCCAATACATCTCGATCGGCTCCAGGCCAAGGCGCTCCAACAGCGGCCCCACCATCGGGCCCGCCATGCCATTGCCGCCGTCCACCACGACCTTCAGAGGCTTCACTGTGTCGGGGTCGATGAATCCCAGCGCGGCCTCCTGGAACTCGGAGTACACATCCACCTGCTCCACCGTCCCCGGCGTCGGCGCCGGCTCGCCCAGCCCCGCTTCGATCGTGCGGCGCACGTCCTGGATGCCCGCGTCCCCGCTCAGCGCGATCGCCCCCTCGCGCACGAGCTTCGCGCCGGTGTACGCCTTAGGGTTGTGCGAGGCGGTGCACATCAGCCCCCCATCCAGGCCGCGCGAGCCGACGAGGTAGTAGAGCATCTCGCTGCCCACCTGCCCGGCGTCCACCACGTGCGCTCCCTCGGCGGTCATGCCCGTGCGGTAGCGCGCGGCCAGCTCGGGCGCGCTCAGGCGCATGTCCCTGCCCAGGCCGACCTTCAGCTCACCGGGAGGCTTACCCGCCAGTTGCCCCAGCACTCGTACAAACGCCCGGCCCACCTGCTCGGCCACGGCGCCGTCGATCTGCTTGCCGTAGAGCCCGCGCACGTCATACGCCTTGAATATCTCGGGGTCCAGGGTTCCCTTCATGGGCGGCCATCCTATGGTTTTCGAAGACAGAGGGGCCCGGCTGAAGCCGGGAGACACGGCCTCCGGCGCGAGTCCCCGTTTCGGCTAACCGGCCTACGGCCGGCTGCCTGTGCCCCGAACGGGGTACGCCACCCTCTGGGGCGTCGCCCTTGGCCCTGCACGACGCAGCCTCTCGGCGGAGCGGAGCGGAGCCTCTTAAAATCGTGGACGGGAGCGCAATCCCTCGAAACACTATCTTTAGAGCATGTCCGGTCACTCCAAGTGGGCGTCCATCAAGCACAAGAAGGCGATCGTCGACTCGCGCCGCGGCGCCGCCTTCACGAAGCTCGCGCGCGCCATCACCGTCGCCGCGCGCGACGGCGGGGGGGACCCGGACTCCAACGCCGCGCTGGAGAATGCCATGGCGAAGGCCAAGGCTGCCTCGATGCCCAAGGACAACATCGAACGCGCGATCGCGAAGGGCACTGGCGCGGGCGGCGACGCCGAGGCGCTCGAGTCGATCGTCTACGAAGGCTACGGTCCGGGTGGGGTCGCGCTGATGGTCGAGACCGTCACCGACAACCGCAATCGCACCGGCGCGGATGTCAAACACCTCTTTACGCGCCACGGCGGCTCGCTCGGGGAGCCCGGCTCCGTCGGCTATCTCTTCGACAAGAAGGGCGTCCTGCTTGTCGACTCCTCGCGCTACTCCGAGGATGATCTGATGGCGGCGATCGAGGCCGGTGCCGAGGACATCTCCACCGACGATGGCGTCTTCGAAGTCATCACGCCGCTCGGCGACTTCGCCGCGGTGCGGCGTGCGCTGGAGGGCGCCGGCGTGGAGCTGGAGAGCGCCGAGCTCATCTACCGCCCCTCCTCGCTCGTTGAGATCCAGCACGAGGGCCAGGTCGCGAAGCTGATGCGCCTGATCGACGCGCTCGAAGACAACGACGACGTCGGCGCCGTCCACGCCAATTTCGACGTCCCCGCCGAGATGCTCGAGCGCGTTGCAGGGTAAACCGCTGGTTGCGATTCTCTGCGGGGGGCGCGGTACGCGCCTGCAGGAGCACACAAGGGAGCTGCCCAAGCCGCTGGTCGAGATCGGTGGGCTGCCGATCCTCTGGCATGTGATCCAGCTCTACGCAGCGCAGGGCTTTGAGCGCTTCGTGCTCGCCACCGGCTATCGCGGCGAGTCGATCGAACGCTTCGTGGCCACTCACGACTGGCCCCTGGGGATCGAGCTGCGCTGCATCGACACGGGGCTCGACACCCCCACGGGCGGGCGCCTCAAACGACTCGAGCCTCTGCTTGGAGGAGAGCGGTTCTGCCTCACCTACGCCGATGGGCTCGCCGACATCGACCTGGAGGCTCTGTTGGAGTTCCACGGGGAGCACGGCGCGCTCGCGACGATGACGGTCGTCCGCCCCGAGCTGCAATTCGGTGTCACCGAGCTGGACATCGAGGACGGCCGCGTGCTTGGCTTCCGCGAGAAGCCTCGCTCCGAGCACTGGATCAACGGCGGGTTCTTCTGCATGCAGCCCGAGGCTCTGAAGTACCTCGAGCACGACAGTGTCCTCGAGCGCCACCCGCTTGAGTGCCTAGCTCGCGAGGGCCAGCTGCACGCATTTCGCCATGACGGCTTCTGGCAGTGCATGGACACCTACAAGGACGCTGTCACGCTCAACGACCTCTGGTCCTCGGGCGCCCCCCCTTGGACTAGGAATGATAGGAATCCCGCCCACCCTGGCGCGCCGGCCTCTGGCCGGCTGCGCCACCCTCTTGCAGGCGTCCGGTCTGCCGCGCAGAATCCCTGAGCATGATTGTTCTGGGCATCGACCCCGGCCTGGCCTCCACCGGCTATGGCGTCGTCACGCGCCGTCGCGGCCGTATGGCGGCGCTCGACGGCGGCGTCATCGAGACCCGCGCGGGGCTGCCGATTGAGCGGCGCCTGGTCGATGTCCACGCCGCGGTCGAGCGCCTGCTGGAGGAGCACTCCCCCGACGCGGTCGCCCTGGAGGAGCTCTATTTCGGGCAGAACGTGCGCACCGCCTTCGCCGTGGGTCACGCCCGCGGCGCGGTGATGCTTGCCGCGGGGCGCCACGGGCTGCCCTGCACGAGCTACACCCCGCAGAAGGTCAAGTCCTCGGTCTGCGGCCACGGGCGGGCGCCCAAGGAGCAGGTGGCGCGCATGGTGCAAACGCTTCTCGAACTGCCCGAGCTGCCCACCCCCGACCACGCCGCCGACGCGCTCGCGGTGGCGCTGTGCCACGCCAACTGCGCGCCAATGGCCACGGCGCTCGCGGGAGCCCTCGCGTGATCGCGCTGCTGCGCGGCGAGGTCGTCGTGCGCCGCTCCGACCACGTCGTCGTTCTCTGCGGCGGCGTCGGGCACCGCGTCGCCGTCTCCTCGGAGACCCTGCACCATACACCGGCCGTGGGCGGCGAGACGACGCTGCACACCCACCTGATCGTGCGCGACGACGCGCTCTCGCTCTACGGCTTTCACTCCGAGCCGGAGCGCGACCTGTTCCTGATGCTGCTCTCGGTACAGTCGGTTGGGCCCAAGGTCGCCCTCGCGGTGCTCTCTGGCGGTCCGCCGCGCGAGCTGCTGGGGGCGATCGCCGCCGGCGACGCCGCGCGCTTTCAGGCCGTGCCCGGCATCGGCAAGCGCACGGCAGAGCGCGTCATCGTCGAGCTGCGCGAGAAGGTCTCGATCGCGGACGCCCCGCTTGCGAGCGCATCCGGCGAGATCGTGGCCCGGCGGGGACGCGCTCCCGCCTCCCCAAGGGGACTTGCGCGCGAGGGTCTCCAGGAGCTCGGCTACTCGCCCAGCGAGGCTGAGGAGCTGCTGCGCGACGTCGAGGGCGAAAGCGCCGAGGAGCTGCTTGCGGGCGCGCTGCGCGGCGCGCGGAGCGCCCGGCGATGAGCCGCATCCAGACCCCCTACGCGATCGAGGACGACGAGGAGGAGCTCGACCGCTCGCTGCGTCCCCGTCGCCTCGCGGACTTCGTCGGCCAGGACGCCCTGCGCGAGCAGCTCGCAGTCGCAATCGAGGCCGCCGCCGCGCGCGGGGACGCGCTCGATCACCTGCTGCTCGCGGGGCCTCCTGGGCTCGGCAAGACCTCGCTCGCGCAGATCGTCGCAAGCGAGCTGGATGTGCCCTTCGTGCAGACCGCGGGCCCCGCGTTGGAGCGAAAGGGAGACATTGCGGCCTTTCTCACCGCCCTGGAGCCGCGCAGCGTTTTCTTCGTCGATGAGATCCACCGCCTGCCGCGCACGCTGGAGGAGACCTTCTATCCGGCGATGGAGGACCGGCGCCTGCCGATCACCGTCGGCCAGGGCGCCGGCGCGCGCGTGGTGACGCTCGAGCTGCCGCCCTTCACGCTGGTGGGAGCCACCACGCGCACGGGTCTGCTCACCACGCCGCTGCGCGACCGCTTCGGCATCCAGGCGCGCCTGGAGTCCTACTCCGAGGACGATCTCGCGGCGATCGTCTCGCGCTCCGCGGGCATCCTGGAGATTCCGCTGGAGCCGGGCGGCGCGGCGGCCATCGCTACGCGCAGCCGCGGCACCCCGCGCGTGGCCAACCGGCTGCTCAAGCGTGTGCGCGACTACGCCGAGGTGCGCATGGATGGGGTCCTCAGCGCCGCCACCGCGCAGGCGGCGCTGGAGCTGCTGGAGGTGGACGAGCGCGGGCTCGATCGTTTGGACCGCGAGATCCTGCGCGCCGTGTGCGTCAAGTTCGCAGGCGGGCCCGTTGGGCTCTCCACGCTGGCCGTCGTCGTGGGGGAGGAGCGGGACACGCTAGAGGACGTATATGAGCCCCACCTGCTGCGCGAGGGCCTGCTCAAGCGCACTCCGCGTGGGCGCGTGGCTACGGCGGCGGCCTTCGCGCACCTCGACCTGCCGCCGCCGGAGCCGCGGCCCGAGAACGCCGCCGACCCGGCTCTCTTCTAGCCTCGACGGGTTTAGGGACCCCTACCGCGCTGCTCGCGTCGGCGTCTCCTGGGAGTGGGAGCCATGCCTCGGCTTTCATACCCCGGGTCCCACTACTCTGTGGGTCCATGGCCCACCCCTTCATCTGCCCCAACTGCGGCCACCGCACGAGCGAGCTGGATCGCAACATCGGCTTCACCCGCCAACCCAAGGGGTGCGCGAAGTGCGGCTTCGCCTTCCTGTTCGAGTTGCTCGACGACTACTACCCAGCGCCCGATGCGGCCTTCTTCGTGTGCGACCACGAGGGCCGCGTGATCGGCTGCGGCAAGAACTCCTTCGCCTTCACCGGCCTGGAGGAGGAAGCGGTGATCGGCCAGCGCGTGGAGCAGGCGCTCGGCCTCAGCTTCGCCGACGACGAGCAGCCCGTCGCGACCGTCCTGGAGTGGGGAGTGCGCGCGCTCGGCAAGCCCGTGCGCGT
>CAVQWW010000007.1:0-32022 GCA_963717785.1 uncultured Solirubrobacterales bacterium | reverse complement strand
CGCTTTCCAACACCTCGATCAACGGGATCCTGGCGCTGCTCAGTCAGATCCTGCAACGAGCGGTGGACTACGACTACATCGAGCGCAAGCCCCGCTGAAGGTGGGCGCCCGCAGGGAGCGACCTGCCGTCGCTGAGACCGAGCCGGACATTTCTGGAGATCGATGAGTTGCACGCCCTGCTGACGATCCGCCGGCGAGGCCTCGACCAGGCCGCGCGACGTGACCGGCGGATCGGACGTTGCGCCGCGCTGATGACACTTCGGCGTGACCGGCTTCAGAATCTCCGAGCTATGTGAGATGAAGTGCGCTGAGGTGGATCTCGCACGGGCGCGCTATAAAGTCCGCGACGCGAAGACCGCCAAGGGCGAGCGCGAGGTGGAGATGACCGCGTGGAGCCACAACGAGCTTGTTCGCTACCGCGCCCAGCGCCTGCACGACGGTTTCCCGATGGGCGCCGAGGACTGTTTCTTCGGCACCAAGACCGGGAGCCGCCGCGACCCCAATCGGTTCCGCGACCGCGTGCTCGGGCGCAGCGTCAAGCTGGCGAACGAAAGACGAGCCGAGCAAGGCCTGCCGCCGCTGCCACGCATCACACCGACCTTACTGCGGCGCACATGGGCGATGCTCGCCGCCCAGGCTGGCCGCGACCCCAAGTGGATCTCCGACCAGATCGGGCACACCTCAGCGGCGTTCACGTTGCAGGTCTACCGAGCAGACGCGCCACAGGCGCCCGACCGAAGAGGAGCGCCAGGCAATCCGGGAGCCGATGCGCTTCGCCGACGAGCCCACAGAGTGCCCCCTCACGCACATGTCGACGACGGTCCGCTGAGGAACCCGATCGGGCGAACAGTTAGTCGGCTCGGCTAATGCGCCGCTCGCTCCCCTTCGCCGATCACGTCCTTCGAACTGGTTGCGCGGCGGTGCTCAGCGTGTAAGCATCAGGTCGGAGAAGTGCTTATACCCGCGTCGCGCCACTGAGGCGGCTCGCCAGCGATGGCGGCGTCCGGGTTGCCGATTGTCTGCCCGATAATCCTGTCTCGACGCTGCCTGAGGCGGTTGAGCCGTTGCTCGGCTAGCTGCCATCCGTCATTGGCGGCGGGAAGTGTTGGGATCCAACGCAGGTATTCGTAGAGGTCATCTCGCAATTCCAACCACTGCAGCGCAATCTTTGCGGCCCGCGTCGATTCCCGCGCGGGATTCGAGCGTCGCCGTCAGCCCGGAGGTTACTGCGGCGAGAAATGCGAGCACTGCGGCGACGAATCGATCGATCGATGTTGGAATGATCGTAATAGTGGCCGCTGCCGCGAGGAGCGTTGCGAGGACAACTAACGTTTTCGCAACGGCTCGAAACCTACGCGCGCTGCGATTGCTCGACTCGTACATAGGTTGTCCCTCGGCAAGCAGTTCCACCGCGCGGCGGTACTGTGCGCGGAATGGTCCGCCGTAGGGCTCCGCCCGCTGTGCCCAGCTCAGCACAGGCTCGGCGGACGAGTTTGGCGCGTGACAGCGGCGCATTCCTACCGGCCTCGGCGCCGGACGTTGAAGATGAAGCGGCGCAGGCGGCTGCGACCCTCACGGTGGAGGACGATCTCCTGGTTGAGATGCGACTCCGCCTCCTCGATATCCTCTCGGACACCTTGCTTGATCGCATCATCCGCAGACCATCGATCCAGTTCGCGCCAAGCGATTTCAACGAGTCGCTCATCCTCATAGGCGTTGATTTCGCGGCTCAGATCGTCAGATGACATTTCGACGGACCCCAGCATAGTTGGAACTGCACAGCGCGAGCGTACTAGCTCGCAATGGCCTGGTCGGTACATGAGGGCGATAACGTCCCCGACATCACGTATCCAGCCTCCACCCCGGACCCCAAGATCCTCTCGGACGCCGCGAGCGCCGGCACCCGTCGAGTCTGGCAGATGCTTGTCGCAGCGTCCTCGCTGATCTTGCCGCGGGCAGTGACCCTGATCGACGTGCCCTGGCGACCGTCATGCTTCATCTACAGAGCCATGTTGCCCGCGTCTTTCCTGAGCTTGACGCTGACGAGGTGGTGCAGGGGGTCATCGCGCGGCTGGTTGAACGACCTGGGCGCGCTGCGGAGAGTGCAGTCGAGAACTCGTGGGGGTATCTTCTCGCGGCGACTCGCAATGCGGCGATCGATGCGATTCGTGCCGGCAGCGCCGCCGCGGGTCCAGTGGACCGCGTGTGATCAGTCCTCTTGAGGATGCCCGCCGAGTTTATTGAGCGCGACGCCACGCGTGCGTTGGTGCTGGCAGCACTACGTGCTCATGTTCGTGCCGGGGACACGCTGGTGGTTCCCATCATCACGACGTCGTCGATGTCGCCGACGAACTCGGGCGTGCGCCGTCGACGCGCGAGGTGGCGGCACGCGCTGGCGTAGCCAGCACCAGTGTGGCGCAGGCGCTCGCGCGGTTTCGTGCGACCCTTGCGGATGGCTCGTGAGCCGCGGAGCCCGACGTATGCGGCATGGCTCTTTACAAGATGGGCGCGCGGAGCTCTAACATGACGTGGAGAGAACTATATCCCTCTATAGGTTTCCTGGCCGAGGCTCGGCAGCTGGCCGAGGAGATGATGTGATGGCAACGCTAAACCGTGTCCCCGCAACGCTTCCCCCGGAACTGGCCAATCGGTTGGCCACTCTGTCGGGCCAGCCCAACGGCGTGGCTGAGATTGCCTTGAGTGCGCTCGCGGAGAAATCGCTTGCCCTGCTGAGCACAGAGCGCATCATCGAGAAGCTCGATGCGGCTGGGGAGGATCTTGAGCAGATCGTGCTCACAGATCGCGGTCGGCAGGTGATCGACGCGTGTGCACTGTCCCGCCGCGCCGACCAGGCATCTGTGCCGCCGACGCTTACCGACAAGCTCGTCGACAGGTTGGCCGCTCTGTCGGGCCAGCCCGACGGAGTGGCTGAGGTGGCTCTAAGCGCGCTCAAATACGGATCGCTGCTCTCGCTGACTGCCCACGGCATCATCGAGCCACTTGGCGCCTCGCGCGAAGACCCCGAGGAGATCGTGATCACGGCCCATGGCCGGGAGATGATCGACTTCTGCGCTGGGCATATCCTCGCCCAGAGGCTCGCGGATCTCGATCGGCATCCAGTCGGCGCGAGCCATACTGCTCAATGGCCGGTGCTTCTCTGCCCGCGCAGGCGCGGTCCTGCGTGAGGAGAACGCCGCGATCACCGCACAGCTCGGAGCGATCGCGCAGTTCGAGGGTCCGCCGCCGCCTTTCGCCGAGATCCGCGACCACATCCTGGCGCGGCTCGACCAAGTTCCGCGCTACCGGCAGAAGGTCGCATCCCCCCCTTGCGCGGGCTCACGCGCCTGCAGTGGGTGGATGATCCGGTGTTCGACAGCAAACACCACATCCACCATCGCAAACTTCCCAAGCCGGGCAGCCCAGCAGCCCTGGAGAGACTCGTGTCGAAGATCTTCTCCGAGCACCTGGACCTGGGTCGCCCACTGTGGGAGGTGTGGGTGGTCGACGGCCTTGAGGGTGGCAAGTTTGCCGTGATCGCCAAGACCCACTATGCGTTGCTCGAGGGCCTCACAGGTGTCGAACTCGTCACGCTGCTCTTCGACCTGCACGGCCACCAGTCCCGTCCGACGGTGCCACCGGAACCGGCCCGGGAGCCAGATCCGCTGCCGTCCTCGCTCGAGTGCTGGCGACCTCGTTCACCAGCTCGATCGTAGCGCTGCGTCAGTGTCCAGACAGCTGATGCGTGCGGCTGGCACGCCGCGGCGTGCGCTTGGCCAACTCCGCCAGGCGGCCGCTGACCTGGCCACCTTCGGCCAGGTTGCGGCGGACGGGCTGAGCTTCGCACCAAGGTCGCCTCTGAACGTCGCCGTCGGTCCGCGTCGCCGCGTGGTATTCGCCGATGTGTCACTGAAGGATCTCAGGCTGATCGAGAGTCAGTTCGGCGGGACCGACAATCAAGTCGTCCTCGCGCTCGTAGCCGGCGCACTGCGATCGTGGATGGAGCATGGCGGTCATCCAGGCGCCGATATGGAGGTCAAAGCGGCCATGTTCTCAGCCATCAGTGGGGCTCCTGAAGTTCCGCTCCACGCGCGCATGACGCAGACGATCTCGCCCCTCCCGATCCATGAGGCGAATCCGGTGGCGCGTTTGGCGTATATGCGCGAAGCTTCACGAGAAGCCGCGACGGCGGTGACCGCTCGCCTGTGCAGGAGCTGGCTCCGCCCACGGTGCAGGGCCTTGTGCTGCGGCTCTTCTGGCGTTCACAGCTGTACAACCTGATGGTTGCGAACCTCCCCCCCGTGCATATCCCTCTCTACATCCTTGGTCGGCCCATGGTGGCGCTACGGCCGGTGGTCTTCCTGACTCCTAATCATGCTTTGGCGGTTGGCACGATGATTTACGGTGGACGCGTGTACCTAAGCATCATTGGCGACGGTGACGCGATTCCCCATATGGATGTTCTCGCCGCCGGGATCGACAAGTCGCTGCGCGAGCTGCTTGCCCTTGCAAAGGTCCGCCCCGCCAGGAAAGCGCCCTCACGTGCGCGGGCGAAGTGACTCGGACACTTCCACCCAGGCGGGGTGAGAACACAGCGATCCACGCGCACAGGCTTGGCTAGTGGCGTGCGTTTGAGAGCCATTTAGGAGTCGATGCGCTTTGCCGACGACCCCACCGAGCGCCCCTCACCATCGGTCGACCACAGGCCGCTGAAGACCTATTGGGCCAACGATTGGGCCAACAAAGCGATTTTTGGCCCACCTGACGCCGCAATAATCGCGGGCGTCGAAGTCAAAACTTGCCCATTTGCAGGCATTTCCTCAATGGGCACGGCTGGTTTCGAACCAGCGACCTCTCGCGTGTGAAGCGAGCGCTCTCCCGCTGAGCTACGCGCCCTGAAAGCCTGATTCTATTGGGTCTGCGCGGTTGCTGGGCGGCTCGGCTGGTGCCGTCCTGGTGGGGCTGCTACCCATTGCTGCCCATTCCCCGGCCTTGACACGGCCCTCCACGAGCGCCTTCAGACGTTCGGGCTCGCCGTCGCGGCGGTTCATCTGGCGGGCGTAGATCGACCGACCACGAACCCCGCCGAACAAGGACTGCTGTGTCCTGCCAAGGACACACGCCAGCGAGTTGCGCGCCGGATCAGGCTCCGAAGGCGCTGGAAGCGAGCCGTCTAAGCGTGCGCAGCTAGCGCATCTGGCGCACGGGGTGGCGACCCAGCCGGCTCGCGGTTGCGTAGGGCGCGGCGTGTCCGTGGGCGCGATGAGTGACGTTCACGCCGACGCGCCCGCGTAGTCGGTCTATCAGGCTTCGGGGCAGCGGGATCAACAGCAGCTCGATCTCGTCGCTGACGAGGACGGTCGCGCGGCCCTCCGTGAGATTGCGCCAGAGGGCCTCGTCGGCCCAATCCTGGTCGCCGGGAACGAAGGCGACCGGCGGCAGGGATGCGAGGCCGTCTTCGGGCGGCTTTGCGATTCATGGGCCAGCTACCAACCAAGCGTGGCTTGCGGAAGGTCCCGCGTGTGTAGGGCGCCCACTCTTGCCGAGGGTGTGGCAAGATGGCTCTGCGAACGAAAGGAGAGTCACGGCATGAGCGCAACGATTTCGCGGCTTCCCATCTCAGAGGAGGCGCTGAAGACCTACGCCGACAAGTGGGTGGCTCTACGTGCTGGCGAGGTGGTCGCTTCCGCCGATGACTACGAGGCGTTGGTAGCCAACGACCAGATCGAGGCCACGGACGCCATCTTCCACGTCCCCCCCCCCCCCCCCCCCCCCGCCTCCTCGCTGTTCTATTAGCCCTCGACCCCCCATCCTCACCCTGCCGTATGCCACGCAGGGGCCGCTCCTCCTGCTCCGGTTGGATGCCGGCGAGTCCAGCACCGTCGTACCGGCCGTGGTGGACAGCGGCGCGGAGCTGGTCTACGGGCCTGGGTAATGAGGATCACCGAGAACCCCTCCGAGGTCGTCGTGTGGGGTGAGCCGTTCGTGCTCAATCCCGCGTTCTGCGAAAAAGACCCTTTCTTGCTGGGCCGCCAAGACTTCTTCGCAACGTTCCATGTCTCGTTCGATCCCGGCAACCCATACCCGACGTTCTCAATCGCCGACGCCCGTAGTAAGTCTTCCTGATCCTCAGAACCAGCCTCTACCGCGCGGGCTCGTAGGTGAGGACGAAGACGCCATCCGGCCCTACGGGCTTGGCGTCGAGGAGTCGCAGCTTGGTACGCGCGGCCCCCTCGGCGAAGAGGCGCTTGCCGGCGCCGAGCACGATCGGGAAGAGCATCAGCCGGTACTCATCCACGAGATCGCTCTCAGCGAGGGTGCGCACGAGCTGTGCGCTGCCCGCCACCAACAGCTCTCCGAGCACCTGCTCCTTGACCTTCGCGATCTCCGCGGGCACATCGCCGCGGATCACCCTCGAGTTGGTCCAGCTCGCGTCCTCGTCGCTGAGCGTGTTCGAGACGACGTACTTGGGCATGCTGTTCATCTTCTCGCCAAACCAATCGTGGCCCATCGAGGGCCACGCCGCGGCGAAGCCCTCGTAGGTGACGCGTCCGAGCAGCTGCACTTCGGCTGCCTTCAGCTCGTCGCCCTTGAACTTGTCGCCCTCCTCGCCCCGATTGAAATCGAACGTCCAGCGGGGCTCCTCGATCACGCCATCCAGCGAGATGAACTCGGTTACGATCAGCTTTCCCATCGATCTTCCCTTTCGGTTGCCCGCGCCGCTTGGCGCGCGGTGAGTTGGCTTGCCTTTCTCAGCTGCTCGTGGGCGCGGCCGGCGGGCGGGGCGCCAGGCGCGCGTTTGCGGGTGAATAGAAGCGCGCGAGGCCTTCCACCTCGCTCTGGCGCAGCGCCGAGCCGAAGCTCGCCGCGCCGCCCAAGCGGCGATAGGCGCTCATGAGGTATTCGCCGATCGAGGAGAGGTTGTAGTGACCGTCGTATACGCAGCCGATGTAGAGGCTCGCGTTGGTGCGCAGGAAGCGCACTTCCGCATGATCGGCCGCCGCGAGGGTGAACGTCCAGCCGCGCTGGGAGAGCCCTTCGTAGGAGAGCAGCAGCCCCGCGATCGCCGCCGCCGCGCCCGTGAGTTCCCCCGCGTAGGAGATGAAGCGGGGGGTGGCGATCTGCTGCGCCTGCGCACCTGCCGTGGAGATCGCTCGCCGCTCGGCTGCCGAGAGTTGTGCGGGTAGCCCGTGCGCAACCGCCGGCCACGCGGCCCTGGAGGCCGCCACCTCGCGCTGGATCGTGCGCTCGGCGCCCAGCAGGCCGTGGCTCACGATCGCGAGGTCCGCGCGCTCGAGCTTCCTCGCCGCGGGACTCGAGCTGGGCTGGAGGGCCGCCGCCCTGCCGCCGCTCCCGCCGCAGCCAACGCAGCCGGTAAGCGCGGAGAGGAGCCCCGCGGCAGCCAGCCCAACCGCGAGGAACTGCGGGAGCCGCGAAAGCCGCCGGAGCCGAGGGGAAGCCCAGGACCCGAGGGCTCCTACGTGGAGAGCAGATCCACGACGAACACCAACGTCGCGTTGGGTGGGATCGTGGGAGGCGAGCCCTGCGCGCCGTAGGCGAGGGGGCCGGGGATTATCAGCTCGCGCCGCCCACCCACCTTCATGCCGGCAACGCCCTGATCCCAGCCGGGGATCACCTTGCCTTCGCCGAGCGTAAACGTGAAGGGTTCGTGGCGATTCCAGGAGGCGTCGAAGATCTTGCCGCCCTTGTAGAGCACGGACAGCTACGTAGTTCACCGTCACCGAGTCCCCCGCCTTGGCTTCGGGGCCGGTGCCCACGATCAGATCCTTCGTCACCAGCTTGGTTGGCGAGGCGCCCGTGGGCGGCACAACCTTCGGCTCGGTCGCGAGCGGGCCGCTCGTGGGGGTCGTGCCGGTGGTGGCCGTCGAGGATGTCGAGGACTTGGCGACTTCGGTGGCCGCGTTGGGGTTCTCCTGGCCAGCGCCGATCGTGCTGCTGCTCCCGCTCGAACCGCAGCCCGCGAGCAGCGCCGCGGTGGCGAGCGCCGCGAGGATAGGGACGGCGCGAGGAGAGCGGCGCGAGCGGAAGTCGCGGCCAGCGCGAACGCTGCTGCTGGCGATGGGATCGCAAGAGGGGCAGGGAGAGGAGGAGGCGCTCGAAAGCTTCATCACGGCGGGCAGCCTAGCGGAATGCGAGGTTTTTGTGGGACGAACCCCCAGCGAACCCCTATATGATTCGCGGTGGACCGTGCTAGGCGGGGAGGTAGCGGTGCCCTGCACCCGCAATCCGCTCTAGCGGGGCTGAATTCCTCTCCGAGGGGTTCCACCCCCGGTTGCTCCATCGTTTGGGGCGTCGATGGCTCGGGTCCCGCGCGGTGTCGGCTTGTGAATCAGGTCAGGTCCGGAAGGAAGCAGCCTTAGGCGATCCCCGGCAGGCGCAGCGGGCGCTCCCGATCCGGAGCCGCAAGCGATGGTAGGCGCCGGAGGCGAGAGCTTCGATGGGAGGTGCACGGTCCGCTGAGCGTCTCGCGTACCCGCGGGCCCCACCCAGAGCAAAGCACCTCAGCCGGCGAGGGCCGCTCACGGCGGGGCTCGTGCAGCGCCGGTAGACCCTCCACGAGCGGTTGGCCCCCACGGGGGCGAAGCCGGGGGGAGCCGTGGCGGCGAGCTCGCTCGGGTCGTGAGGGTCGAGGATGTAGTCATCCTTCACCTCGCGCGTCGCCGGCTGCACGTAGGTACCCCGCGCGAGGGTGCGCACCTGCGCGCTCACCACATCCGCGGGCGAGGCCCTCAGTTCCAGCGCAAGCAGCGGGATGGGGCGGTGGTTTGGCACACCCACGAGCCCGCAGCGCAGCGAGATGGCCCCGCCGCGAACGAGCCCCACGAGATCGCCCTGGATCGACTGCTGGCGCGCGAGCGCATCCAGTTCGCCGTGCACCGCCCTGTATTGCGCGGGCGCGTAGGCCACCAGCGCGGGAGCTCGCCACCACCGCGCCGCCCACCATCGATGGGCGCCGGCGGCGATCACCGCGGGGAAGCGGGTGCCGCCGAAGACGCCCGCGCCGCAGAACACGCACAGCATCGCCGCCGCGAGGAACGCGTAGCGGGTGTTGATGGGGAGCCCCGCGCTGGCGAACACCGCGAACACCGCCACCGCCACCACGCCCACCGCGCGCCCACGCGCGCGCGGGCGGGGATCCACAGGAGCGCCAGCACGCCCCCCAGCGCGGCGCCCACGAGCACGGGCGGGCGCAGGATCTCCCCCAGCCGGCGGGGGATGTACTCGGGGACGTTCGTCACCCCCATTACCCTCGCCAGCGCCCGAGCGGTGTTGCGGGTGTTGGTGAGCGACCACAGCGGGCGCCCCGTCGCGAGCCAGTCGCTGAGATCCACACCAGACGGCGCCGCGCACGCGAGCAGCGCGAGGCGCGCGAGCTGGGAGCAGGCTGCAGCGGGCCCCCAAGAAGAGATAGAGCCAGTAGAGCCCCGAGAACGCCCATGCCTCCGGGCGCAGCAAACCGGCGAGCGCGAGCAAGCAGAGACACCAGCGCTGGGGAGCCGGCGAAGGGCCGATCCCGGAAGGGGTGTGCGGCTGGGGTGGTCGAGGGTCGAGCGAGGCACGGACGCAAGGGCGAAGGCTTGGTGGTGCCAAGTCGAGCCCGAGGACAAAGCCTCGCGAAGGCCATCGGCCGCATCCAGACGTGCGGCCCTTCCGGGATGCGGCCCTAAGGGGCGGCCCGGAGCCGGTCCCAACGCAGGGCCGGCAGCGGCTGAGGAGGATCCATCGGAGGACCCATCCTTCGCGTCCCCAGCGGGTCCCACAGCGACCAGCACCGCGCTCAGCACCAGCAGCAGATAGGGGATGTCCACGTACGCGCGCACCCCATAGGAGATCACCGGTAGGCGCGTGAGCAGCAGCACCGCCGCGAGCGCTCCCGCGGCGCGCCCAAACCACTGTGCGCCCAAGCGGTACACAACCCACCCGCACCCCGAAAGCGCCACGAACCCCAGCGCCACCGTGATGCTCTGCGCGGCGCGGGGGCCGAGCGGGGAGAGAGCGAATCCGAGCGCCTCCACCAGCGGGTGCGGCGTGGGAGCGACGGGGATTCCGTACTGCGGCGTCTCGCCGCGCGCGAGCTGCTGGCCCCACACGAGCGCGTAGAGCGTGTCGTAGATTCGCGAACCCCACCCCCGCGAGCACGCGCAGGAGGAGCGCGCCCGAGGGCACGGCCGGGAGCGCCCCGAGGCGCTTGAGGTGGGCGTTCACGACGGCGCACGCTACCCAGTCGGGCATCGCGAAGTGCTCGGCACACGCGAGCGCTTGCCGAGAAACGACGCGCCCACGGCGCACGGCAGGGCTGCCAGCGGTGGGCGGGTACGGCGCGAGGAGGCCGGGGTAGACTCAGCTGGGTGACCTCAGAAACGCTCCCCGCTACCCGAGCAGGCCGAGCAAGCCGAGCAGCCCTCCCTCTACCGCCGCCACCGCCCGCGCACCTTCGCGGAGGTGGTGGGACAGGAGGCGGTGGTGCGCACGCTGCGCAACGCGGTGCAGCGCGGCAAGGTTCACCACGCCTACCTCTTCGTGGGCTCGCGCGGAACGGGAAAGACCTCGATGGCGAAGATCCTCGCGGCGTGCCTCAACTGCGAGCGCGCCCCCACGGTGGAGCCCTGCGGGGAGTGCTCCGCGTGCATCGCCATCGCGCGCGCCAACTCGCTCGATGTGATCGAGATGGATGCGGCCTCGAACAACTCCGTCGATGACATCCGCGAGCTGCGCGACTCCGTTGCCTACGCGCCGGTGAGCGGCGGCCAGAAGGTGTACATCCTCGATGAGGCCCACATGCTCTCCACGGCCGCCTGGAACGCCTTTCTGAAGACGCTCGAGGAGCCCCCTCCGCGCACGGTGTTCGTGCTCGCGACGACCGAGGCCGCGAAGGTGCCCGCGACGGTGGTGGATCGCTGCCACCGCTTCGACTTCCAGCGCCCCACGATCGAGCAGCTCGCGGCGGTGGTGCGCCGCGCGGCCGCCGCGGAGTCGATCGAGATCCCCCCCGAGGCGATCGCGGCGATCGCGCGCGCCGCCACGGGGAGCTTCCGCGATGCGCTGGGAACGCTCGAGCAGCTCCTCACCTACAGCGGCCCCTCGATCGCGCTCGAGGATGTGCTCGCGGTGCTGGGCCTCACCGATGCGGCGGTGCTCGAAGAGCTGCTCGATGCGATCCAAGCGGGCGACGCGCGCGCGGTGCTGCTCGCGATCGCCGCCACCGCGCAGAGCGGCCGCGACGCGGGCTCCCTCGCGAGCGATCTGGAGGTGCGCGCGCGCGAGCTGCTCGTAGCGCAGATCCTGGGGAGCATCCCCGCCGAGCTCTCGCTCACCCCCGAGGCCGATGCGCGGCTGCTGGAGCAGTCCCAGCGCGTATCGCACACCACGGTGGTGCGCCTCCTCGAGCTGCTCGGCGCGGCGCTCGAGGCGGTGCGCGGCGGCGCGGACCCCCGCACCCAGCTCGAGCTCGCGCTCGTGAAGGCCGCGCGGCCGGAGCTCGACGGCTCGTTGAAGGCGCTCGCCGCGCGCATCGAGCGCCTCGAGAGCCGCCCTCCCGGTGAGGGAGGGGAGGAGGAGGCCGCCCAGAGGGCGGCCGGGGAGGGCCGCGTGGCGGGGGGACCGCCAGCGAGCGAGTCGCAGCGCGCCTCGGGGGCGTCGGGGGCCGGTGAGCGGGAGCGCCCGCCGACGGCAGAGCCCGTGTGGATGGATGAGGGGCAGCCCGCTGTTGAGCCTCCGCAGACGACCGGCCACGCACCAACCGCTGAGCCCGCACCGGCAGCATTGGACGCCCAGGCCGCGCCCGCAGCGTCCGATCCCGCAGCGCCCGCCCAGCCATCACCGACGGCACCCGAGCCCGCAACAAACGCCCCCGCCTCGCTCGAGTCCCTCTGCGAGCTGTGGCCCGCGGTGGTGGAGGCCGTGCGCGCGCCCAACGCGATGCTCGCCGCCGCGATCGCCGCGGCGCGTCCCGTGGAGCTCTCCGGCGAGGAGCTCCTCGTGGCCTTCGACGCGGATGCCTCCTTCATGATGAAGAAGGCCGATCACCCCAACAACCGCACCCTCGTCGCCACCGCGCTGCGCGAGCTCACCGGGCGGCGCCTGCGTCCCTCCTATGAGCTGCGCGAGAACCTCGCTCCGAATGGAGCGAGCGCGGTGGATGAGGGCCTCACCGAGGAGGAATGGGTGGCGCGCTTCATCCACGAGCTCGACGCCGAGGAGCTGCACCGGCGAGCCCGCGGCCACCCACGAGAAAGGCGCGTGATGCCCCCACCCAAGAAGGCCAACATGCAGCAGATGCTCCAGCAGGTTCAGCGGATGCAGCGCGATATGGTCACCGCGCAGGAGGCGCTCAAGGACGAAACCATCGAGGCATCCGCCGGCGGGGGGATGGTCACCGTCATCGTGAGCGGCGACCTCGTGGTGAAGTCCGTGAAGATCGACCCCGCGGCCGTGGATCCCGAGGACGCGGAGATGCTCGGCGACATGGTGCTCGCGGCCATCAACGAGGGCCTCCGCGCCGCGCAGGAGGCCTCGCGGCGAGGAAGATGAGCGACATCACCGGCGGCCTCGACCCGAGCGGCCTCGGCGGGCTCGGGCTCCCCGGTTTGTAGGAGCCCCTTGAACACCTTCGCTCCACCCGTGCAAAAGCTCGTCACCGAGCTCTCCCGCCTCCCCGGCATCGGCCAGCGCACCGCACAGCGCCTCGCCTTCCACATCCTGCGCACCCCCTCCGAGGAGGCGCTCGAGCTCGCCGATGCGATCCGCGAGGTGAAGGAGCGCATCGGGCTCTGCGAGATCTGCTTCAACCTCGCCGACTCCCCCCGCTGCCGCATCTGCGAGGACCCCCGCCGCGACCACTCGCTCATCTGCGTCGTGGAGGAACCGGGCGATGTCATCCCAATGGAGCGCACCCACGAGTTCCACGGCGTCTACCACGTGCTCGGCGGCGCCCTGAGTCCGATCGACGGCATCGACCCCGAGGATCTCAAGGTCGCCGAGCTCTACGCGCGCGTCCTCGCCGCGGCCCCTCCAGTGGGGGTGGCGGGCGCGTCGGCGCCATACGAGGCGGCCTCTCCCGCCCACTCCCCCTCCACTCTCACCCCTCCCGCGGGGGCGGCGGCCGAGCTCGCTCCGCACGACGCGACACGTAGCGGAGCCCCTTCAGGGGCGGAGCCTTCCTTTTCATCCGCGTCCTCTCCCGTGCGCGAGGTGGTCCTCGCCACCAATCCCACCACTACGGGCGAGGCCACAGCGCTGCACATCGCCGCGGGCCTTCACGAGCGGCTCCCCGAGCTGCGCATCACGCGCCTCGCCTCGGGCCTCCCCGTGGGGGCCGACCTCGAGTACGCCGACGAGGTAACCCTCGGAAAGGCCCTCTCGGGGCGCCGCTCGCTGTAGCCTCTCTGCGTGTCCGAAGTGACCGAAAAAAGAGGGGCCCGGCTCGCCCGGCCTTCGGCCGGACTGCGCCACCCTCTAGTGGTGATGAAGTTCGGCGGCACCTCCGTCGCCGACGCGCCGCGCATCAAGCGCGTCGCCGCGCGCATCGTCGCCAAGCGTCGCGCCGGCTTTCGCGTCGTTGCGGTGCTCTCCGCGCGCGGCTCCACCACCGATGAGCTCATCGCCGCCGCCGAGGAGGTCTCCGCGGTGCCCGATCCGCGCGAGCTGGACATGCTGCTCTCCACCGGCGAGCGCATCTCCTGCGCGCTCTGCGCGATGGCCATCCACGACCTCGGCCACCGCGCCATCTCGCTCACCGGCTCGCAGGCTGGGATCGTCACCGACGAGTCGCACACGCGCGCGCGCATCATCGACGTGCAAGCTCAGCGCATCGTGGAGGCCCTCGAGCGGGACCACATCGTGCTCGTCGCGGGCTTCCAGGGCGTCTCCGCCGCGGGGCGCTCCATCACCACGCTCGGGCGCGGCGGCTCCGATACCACCGCCGTCGCCGTCGCCGCCGAGCTCCGCGCGAGCGAATGCGAGATCTACACCGATGTCCCCGGCGTCTTCTCCGCCGACCCCCGCCTCGTGCCCGATGCGCGCAAGCTCCCCCAGATCTCCTTCGAGGAGATGCTCGAGATGGCCGCCTCCGGCGCCGGCGTTCTGCAGCTGCGCTCCATCGAGTACGCGCGCACCCACAGCGTGCGCATCCACTGTCGCTCCTCCTTCACCGATGACCCCGGTACCGTTGTCGTGGACGAGGCGCACACCTTGGAGCAGCCACTCATCACAGCCGTCACCCACTCCACCTCCGAGGCGCGCCTCACGCTCGCGGGCGTCCCCAACGAGCCGGGCGCCGCCGCGCGCATCTTCGCGGCGCTCGCCTCCGCGAACGTCAACGTCGACATGATCGTCCAGAACGAGCCCACCTCCGCGGGGGGGCTCGCGGAGATCTCCTTCACGGTCCCCCGCGAAGACCTCCACGGCGCGCGCACCGCGCTCGCTCCGCTCGCGGGGGGCGCCTTCGCGCAGATGAGCGCGCACGAGGAGATGGGGAAGGTCTCCATCGTGGGCGCCGGCATGCGCTCGCACCCCGGCGTCGCCGCGCGCGTCTTCGCGGTGCTCGCCGAGGAGGCCATCAACATCGAGATGATCTCCACCTCCCCCATCAAGATCTCCTGCGTGATCCCGCGCGAGCGCGTCGCGCGGGCCGTGCAGGCGCTGCACGCCGCCTTCGAGGCTCTCCGGGCCCGATACGATCTCCGTCGAGGAGCCCTTTCGCGCCCGTGGCGCGCTGTAATTCCTTCGGCTGAGTTTGTTGATTCAACTCCCTGGAAACTCTCGCCTACTCCAGGGGGGCTCTGGATACTCGGATTCGGGCGGCCCTCAAGCGATCTGGGGCCTATGGAGACTGCCGCCGCTGGAAGGCCCCTTTGCCGGCTTGTTGATTTGGCTTGCACTTTGCGCGCAAACCTGCAACCTTTCCATGCCTGAGGCCAAGCGCACGAGGGGTGCCACGGCCTTGAAGAAGACCCCAGCAGTGTGGAGCCGCCCACCCTGGCGCGGCTCGTAGCGACGAGCAAGGAAGCGGAGAGCAAGGAGGCGGGCAGTATGAGCGTGAGCGGCGAGACCACCGGTGAGGTCGAGACGCAACAGGCACCGTGGAGCGACACCTCGACGACCCCCCCAGGGGCCTTCGAGGACTGGGCCCGAGGCGGCGTGGAGGCACGGGGATGGCCGCGCAGCCGCAGATCACCGAGGCGCGCGGCCCTGCCGCCAGCCTGCGCCGCGACGCCCTCTTCCGGCGCGTCCTCCTGCTCGCCGATGTGATCGCGATCACCGGCGCCTTCGCGCTCACCGTGGGGCTCTCCTCGCGCTCGCTCCAGCTCACCTGGGCGAGCCTCGCCGGCGTGCCCATCCTGCTCATCTGCGCGAAGCTCTCCGGGCTGTATGACCGCGACGAGACGCTCCTGCGCAAGACCACCCTCGACGAGGCCCCCAAGCTGCTGCAGGTCGCCACCCTCTGCGCGCTCGTCGCGTGGCTCGCGGGCGGCCTCATCGTGAGCGGCACCCTCGACCGCCACGAGGCGCTCTTCCTGTGGCTCGCGCTGGTGGCGCTGCTCGTGCTCGCGCGCGCCATCGCCCGCTCGCTCGCGCTGCGCTTCGCGCCCACCGAGCGATGTCTGTTCATCGGCGACTCCCTCTCCGCCGAGGCCATCCGCGCGAAGCTCGATCACCGCTGCGGGATCAAGGCCACGATGGTCGCACAGCTCGACCTCGACAAGACCGCCCCCTGGTCCACCGACTCCTTCTCGGCCCCCCGCCTCACCGAGATCCGCGACCTCGCGCGCTCGCTCGACGTGCACCGCGCGATCGTCGCCCCCCGCTCCGCCGACGCCGGCGAGACGCTCGACCTCGTGCGCACGCTCAAGGCCGTCGGCGTGCGCGTCAGCGTTTTGCCCCGCCTACTCGAGGTCGTGGGCTCCTCGGTCGAGTTCGACGACCTCCACGGCGTCACCGTGATGGGCGTGCGCCGCTTCGATCTAACCCGCTCCTCCGCCGCCGTCAAGCGCGCCTTCGACCTCGTGGGGGCCTCGCTCGGGCTGATCGCCATCGCCCCCCTCATGCTCGCCGCCGCGATCGCCATCAAGCTCGACTCGCGCGGCCCCATCTTCTTCCGCCAACTGCGCGTGGGGCAGCACGGCCAGCGCTTCCACATGCTCAAGTTCCGCACCATGATCCCCCAGGCGGAGGCGATGAAGGACTCCCTACGCCATCGCAACGAGGCGCAGGATGGGTTCTTCAAGATCGCCAACGACCCCCGCGTGACGCGCGTGGGGAGCTTCCTGCGCAAGAGCGCCCTCGATGAGCTCCCCCAACTGCTCAACATCGTGAAGGGCGAGATGTCGCTCGTCGGCCCCCGCCCGCTCGTAATCGAGGAGGATCAGCGCATCGAGGGCTGGCACCGCCGCCGCCTCGAGCTGATGCCCGGGATGACCGGCCACTGGCAAATCCTCGGCCCCGCGCGCGTGCCGCTGCGCGAGATGGTCGCGATCGACTACCTCTACGTAGCCAACTGGTCGCTCTGGACCGACGTGAAGATCCTCCTACGCACCGTCCCGCACGTAATCGGCCGCCGCGGGCTCTGAGGCGCCTCGCCGGGGACGTGCGCGGGGTCGGCGGGCGCGAGGCTTCCCGCCCGCGGGCTCGGTAGCGGCAGGCGCGGCGCTGGCGCGCGCCTGGAGGGCATCCGCGCGGGAGGCCATCCTGCACAGCGCCACCACAGCTGCGGCGATCGATATCCATGCGATGGGGATCAGTACAAAGAGCATGCGTTCACCTGCAGTTCGCTACGCATCTGTAGTTCGCTACGTACAAGGTCTATTCCTTGTATCGGATGCATCTTTGTGCGGCTTGAGCGGAGGCGCCCCAGGCGCTCGCGCGTGGGGCCTTCGTCGAACGCCCGCTCTCACTCGACGATGACGCCGAACTCCTGCGTGTATACGCCGCCCGGGCTACCGCCCGAGAGCGAGGGGGGCGCGGCGGGCGCCACGCCCATGCCCGCATCGCGGTAATCGCGATCGAGGATGTTCGCGAGGTGCTCCGGCGAGGCCACCCACGCGGCCACGATCGCGCTCGGCGTGGACAGCTGCAGGGTGCCCCACGCGATGTTCTCGCCCACGGTGTAGCCCACCTGGTCGTTGGGCACATACCCCGTCGCGCGCACGCGCTGCAGCGGCGTCTCGCCGCTGGGGGACACATGCGCGAAGTAATCCTCGCTCACCATTTCGCGGCTGTGTTCCACCGCGGCTTCTTCGAGCTTTGGGTTGGGCGCAAGCGGCAGCTCGCCATTGCGCGCGCGCACCTGGTTCACGAGGCACAGCGTCGCCGCCGCGAGCACCTCTGTGTTGCCCGCTTCCGGGCGCGCTTCGGTGTCCTGGCAGGGCGTCGCGAGCACCTTCGCGATCACCGCCGCCGTGTTCACCGCATCGCCGCTGGGCACCGGAGCCGGCTTGGAGGCGTGCCTGTGCTGGGGCTTGGGGTGGTGGCTGCGGTGCCTATACGCCCTCGCCCCATGAGCGGGGCGGCGACACCTGCGCACGGCGCGCCCCGCGGAGTGGCGCGCGGTGTGTCGCGCGGTGTGGTCCGCGCGGCGGGAGGTCCGGCTGGAGGGGCTGGAGGGGCGCAGGCAAGGGTGGCGAGCGGCGCGATGAGCGGTGGCCGGCGAGTGCTTCCGGGCCACCTTCGAGGCTGTGGCCACCTGGGCTCTCGCGGAGTGCGCGGCACCGGCTCCCGAAGCTGTCGCGTTCGCTCCCAGAGCCAGCAGCGCGCCGGCGATGAGAACTGTGAGGAGCTTGCGGAGGCGGGGGGCCATACCTCTGCTATCGGGGGACTTCTTGCAGCCCTCAAGGTCTCAGAGGCCCATTTGGACAGGAAGGGGTGCTCTCCCCCGCCGATGCCGCGGCCTTATGCTGTGCGCCGTGGGGGAGAGCTACTCAGCGACCCGCTCCTTGGTCTACCCATGAGGCGTCCGTGGATGCTTGTCGCCCTCGTTCTCGCTCTCGGCGCAGCCGGCTCGATCGTCGCGCTGGGAGCCCGCGAAGGCAACCCCCAGTTCGTCTCCTCCCAGCAGTCCCTCACGCCCGTGGGGGCCGCGCAGCTGGAGCGCCTCCTGCGCACCACCTCCGACCCCCGTCCCGGCTTCGCGGGGCGCGCGCGCGGAGCGCACTGCACGAGCGCGAGGGCCGCCTCGGCGCTGGGCAACCCCTGGAGCTGCATCGTGCGCTACCCGGTACTCCCCCGCGTGCGCTACGCCGTCGTGGTCCACTCCGACCGCTCGATCCAAGGCTCCGGGCAACCGGAGGGCGCGCCGGTGCACGGGGCCTTGATCGTTACGGGCTGCTGCGTGGCGCAGACTCCCTAACCACCCGCTGAGAGGGTCGAGGGTCGAGCTGAGCCATCGGCCGCCTCAGCCGAGGTCGTCGCGCAGCTTCTTGAGCGCCCTGTAGATGCGGCCCTCGATCGCGCTCTCGCCCTCGCCGAGCACCCGCGCGACTTCGTGCAGCTTGAGATCCGCGCCGAAGCGCAGCGCGAGCGCCTCGCGCTCGTCCTCGCTGAGCTGCGCCAGCGCGCGCTGCAGCTCATCGCGGTGCTCCACGGCCTCCAGCGCCGGATCCGCGCTCTCCGCAGGTGCGCCCGCGCCCACGTGCTGGAGCACCCGCTCCTCGTGGCTCTGGCGGCGCGCGTGATCGCGCAGCAGGTTCAGCGCGATCGTGTACAGCCAGCGCCGCTCGCTGCCCCTGCGGGGGTCGAAGCGCTGGCGTGAGCGCAGCACGCGCTCGAAGGTCTCGGAGGTCAGATCCTCCGCGAGGGCCCTATTGCCGGTGCGGTAGGCCAGGAACGAGAACAGGCGCGCGCCGTGTTCCTCGAAGAGCCGCTCAAAGGTATCGGAGCGCATACGCCCGGACATCCTCCCTGTTATCGGCTCGCGCGTGCGGCGGGACGAGGCGCTTGTCAGTTCGTGGGCCATCGGATCGGGTTCCCTCCCGGGTCTTCTCTTGACAGATCGTATGGAAGTGTCTGTGCTGGTGTGGCCTGGCGAAACGGCTGAGGGCTCCGGGGATCGTACTGATCTGTTCCCGGAGCCCCTCCGCCACTTCTCTAGGTGTTGCGATGCTGCCTTACGTTATGCGCTACGCCGTCGCTCCCGTGCTTCTTAGGTGCACAGGTGGTAGGTGTGGCTCTCCGTGACGGTCTTGCCGCTGCTGAGCGTCACCGTGATCTTGACGGTGGTCGCGCCCGTGCCGCAGGGCAGGTTGGTGAGCACGATGTTCGACGACGCCGCCTTGCCGGTGACCGTCTTGATGTGCTTGCCGTTGACGCTGACCGTGACCTTGCGCAGGTGGCCGCCCCTGCGCGGCACCCGCACGTGGATCCTGATCCTGCGGCTGCTCGTCTTGGCCTTCTTGACCGACGTTCCCGCCACGCCACCAGCCGCGATGCTCGCCGAGCCGCTGATCGTCACCGTCGAGGAGTTGTAGTTGTTGGTGATGTTGGTGTTGTTCGTCGTGTTGCCGCTGCCGTTGAAGCTGTTCGTGTTGCAGTTGAAGTTGCCGTTCTGGTTGCCGTTTTCGTTGCCGTTGCCGCTGCCGTTCCCGTTCCCGTTGTTGTTGCCGTTCCCGTTCCCGTTGTTGCCGCAGAAGTTTTCAGTCGAGCTGTACTGCGCCTGCGCGGCGTTGCCGGCTGCTCCGCCGGTGCCGCCAGCGGCCAGCACGCCACCGGTGCCCGCGGCCATCAGGCCGACGGTGAGGGCTGCGACGACGAGGCGGCGCGGGTTGGCGCGGCCGGTCGCGGCCTTGGCGCGCGACATGGCAGTCGTCTTGATCTGGTCCAGCTCGAGCGGGCTGGCCTCGGGGCGCTCGCCGCGCAGACGCTGCGCGATGCCCTCCAGATCCTGCTCATGCTTGTCGTTCTTGCGCCGCATTTGGTCTCCTGGTCGTGAGGGGGCAGATAAAGCCTTTCGATAGCCCATACGAACGAAGCGGCGTTTTTCCGACAGATGTTCTAGAGATTTTCTCGACGGATGTTCTAGAGGCCGATCCCGGGAGGGTGTGCGGCTGGGGCCAGATCGGCCCTAGAGGTTCGTGATCGCGAACTTCCCCGAGCTCAGCGCGCTCAGGCGCAGGGGCGGCGCGAGCGCTTCCCACCCGCGCGGGGAGGGGGTCTCGACGAGGCGTCGCAGAGCGCGCCGCAGCAGCGCCTCCAGCGGGTTCAGCGCGATCGCGCGGCGCATCGCGGCGCGCGGATCCTGGCCGGCGGCCGCACGGGCCGTGGCCAGCCAGTACCAGTTTTCCCAGCTCTGGGGCTCGTATTCGGTGGCCTTGCTCATCGCCGCCACCGCCGCCGGGGCGAACCCGAGCTGCAGGTCGCACACGCCCACGATCGCGTACGCCTGCGGGCGCTCAGCTGAGAGCGACAGCGAGGAGAGCGCGGTGCGCTTCGCCGCTTTGCATTCTCCCGCGCGCAGTTGGCGCCCGCTGTGCTGCAGGCGCGCGTAGGAGGTGCTCACGAGCAGCGGCGCCACCGCCAGCACGAGCCACCCCAGCGCCACCAGCGTGCGGCTCGCGGGCAGCCCGCGCAGGCCGGGGTGGGCGGGGTTCTCATTACGGGGGCGCGCGAGCGCGAGGCCCGCGAGGACGAACACCGGGAGCGTCACCGCCGGCATCTGCCAGTCCCAATCGAAGGCCCCGTGCAGCGCCCACGCGAGCGCCACCGCGAACAGCGCCGCGTAGATCCCCCGGCTGGGGCCGCGGATGCGCGCGGCGAGCCCAAACAGGATGCCCCCCACGACGAGCGCGATCAGCGCGCCCCCCACGAACCCGAGCTCGGAGAGGCTCTGCAGGTACAGCGAGTGGGCGTCGGTCACGTAGGACTGTTCGGTGCGGTACTGGGGGTAGAGCTGCTGATAGGTGCCAGCGCCGGTGCCGTGCAGCGTGTGCGCGTCGTAGATGTCCAGCGCCGCCCGCCACAGCGGCAGGCGGCCGTTGTTGGCCGGATCGGTGAGGCGTTCGCGCGTCTTGGTGACGTGCGCCTCCTTCGTTCCGCCCACGAACTTGTCGTACTCGCGCCGCGCTTCGCCCGCCGCGCCGAGGGCCAGAGCGAGGATCAGCACGAGCGCCGCCGCGCCCGCGCCGATGCCCAAGCCGATGCTGCGCGGCGGAGGCCTGCGGACGGGCCCCGCGCGGGCGAGGCGCCGATCGAGGGGCACCAGCGCGAGGCGCACGAGCGCGGCCACCGCCATGCACACCCCCACCACGACCGCCACGTGGTGGCCCTGGGAGATCGCCTGCGGGCTCGTCGCGTCTCTCGTGGCCAGCGCGGTGGCGTCCCACGCCGAGCGGATCGCGATGGCCGTGGGCGGAAGCACCGCGAGCAGCGCCGCGGGCAGCGTGTGCAGGCGCGTGAGCAGGCAGTATGCGATCAGCCCGATCACGGTCACCCCCACCGAGCCGCGCGAGAACGTCAGCAGCAGCGTTGCCCCCGCGGCGGGCATCAGCGCCGCGGCGCCCACGCGCACGCCCCAGTGCTCCGCTGGATCCGCGGTGAGGTGGAAGCCGAGGATCAGCGCCATCGCCGCGATCATCCCCTCCGCGTTCCAGTACGTGAGAGGGTAGTTGAGGCGTTCCGCGAAGAACTGCCCCGCGGTGGGCCACGTGTGGGGCAGCAGGCGGCTGATGAGGCCCGCGATGCAGATCGCCGCGAAGCCCACCACCAGCGCGCGGATCAGCCAGCTCGCTCGCGTGCGCGTGTATCGGAGCGAGCCGAAAAGCGTCAGCGCGAGGATGTAGAGGAGGGTGCGATCGTAGCCATCCAGCGTGCGCGCGGTGGCGTGGGACCACAGCGCCGAGGCGAGCTGCCACGCGGCGTAGAGGGTGAGCGCGGCGAGGGGTACAGCCAGCGCGCGGCTGAAGCCCTCGAAGGGGCGCTCGCCGAGCGTGGTGCGCAGGACGAGGGCCTGCGCGAGGACGATCGCGACGAAGCCCGGAGCGCTGGGGAAGTAGCCGCCGGCGTTGAAGGCGAGGTAGAGGACGGCTGCCGGAGCGAGCAGAACCACCGCCACGATGCCGGCCTGCTCCAGCGGCTCGCGCCGCTGCGTGGTGACGGTGGCGAGAGCCTGGTGCGACGCCGAGCTCATCCCGAGCGCTTGCGCGGACACGCTGGAGAGCGTACTCCAGGGGGGGCCCTCCGAACTCCCAGGGGGGGTCCTCCGGACTGCGCCCAGCGGCTCGTCGACGCGGCGCGCGCCTCAGCGCAGCGTGTGCAGCGGATACTGGTTCAGGAAGCCCCACACGAGCGTCAGCGACCACCCCACGGTGGCCGCAAGGGGCATCCGCTTAGGGCTGAAGAGGCGCGCCGCGACGATGTAGACGCCCGGCAGCACCACCACCATGTAGTAGATGTAGCTGATGCGGCCCGTCACGAGGCTGTTCGCCGCGAAGGGCAGGAACGTGCCCAGGCACCAGCACGCCCCCAGCGCCGCCACGCCATCGCCCGAGCGCCACGCGGCCGCGACCGCCGCGAACAGCGCGGGGATCGCCATGAAGACGATGAACGGGTTGATCGCGCCCTGGAAGGCCACCGTCGCGCGGCTGGCGACGATGTGGCCCCCCACGAGCGAGTTGACGGCCACCTTCGCGTAGTTGATCGTGCGCTCATCCAGCAGCCACTGCCACGGGGTCGAGGAGATGCCCACTTCGCCCGGCTTCATCTTCAGCAGCTGGGCGTAGTGGTAGATGTGAAAGACGTGCGTGAAGGGGCTGCCGGCGTACGTCACGTGGCGCACCGGGTCATAGGCGGGGACGAGCACATCGAGCAGCCACAGGAGGCCGAGGAAGCTCGCGGCGGAGGCGGCTAGGAAGAGGAGGAGCGCTCGCCAGCCCATGCCGACCTGGCCGGCGGGGTTCTCGGGGGAGGCGGCGGGGCCGGCGATTGGCGCATCGGCCGCGGGCGTCGCGTCCGCGGGCGTCTGCGCAACCGTGGCCTGGCGCGCCTGTCCTGAGGTCCATCGTGCCCAACCAACGCGCGCGTAGCGCAGCGCCTCCAGCAGGATCACCACGAACACCAGGTACAGCGCCACTTCCTTCATGCACCCCCCCACCCCCAGGGCGACACCTGCGAGCAGAGGGTGTTTGCGCATGTACAGCGCCGCAGCCACCAGCATCATCGCCACCGCGTAGATATCGAGCGTTGCGATCCGCCCGTGCACGAGCAGGAGGTTGTCCAGCGCCATCACGCTCACCGCTCCCAGCGCCAACCACGGGCTGCCTCCGGCGGCCTGCACGAGCACGAACAGCGCGACCATCGCGATCAACCCGAAGAGAACGCTCCCGATCCGCCAGCCGCGGGGGTCATCGCCGAACAGCTCGATCCCTCCCGCGATCGCCAGCTTCGCCAGCTGCGGGTGCTCGGCGTTGGGGTCCTTGCCCTTGGGCGCCCCGTGATAGGGGACCCCCACGGGAGGTTCGATGCCGTCGATCACGCGCGCCGCGTTCACGTAGTAGCTCTCGTCGAAGATCAGCGTGTGGCTGGAGGTCGCCTTGCACGGCGCGGTGCAGGGCTGACCCAGGTGCAGAACGCGCGCGTAGAGGGAGAGAACCAGGATCGCGCAGAGGAGGACCGTCGGGGCCAGAGGGTCGGCGAGGAGGAGGCGGGTCAGAGCCTGGAGGCGTGCCGCCACTGCGCGCAGACGTGAGGCTGCGGCCCGCAGCCGGCGCGTTGGGGTGCGCATCGCGGGGGAGGGTATCTGAGAGGCGCCGCCTGACTCAGTGGCGGCGCTTCCCATGCTTCGGGGGCTTCTTGCGGACGCATCTGGCGCCCTTCCTGACGAAGCCCTTCTTGCACCTCGGGAGGGGGGCGGGACACTTGGGCGCTCCTCACGCCCCTGTGGCACCGCGGAACAGGCGGCGGCCCCTCGAACACGAACGGCACCAGCAGGGGGGTGACGGGGATCGCGATGCTCGGCGCGAACAGCGCGGTCGTGAAGGTGCGGTCGGGGCCTTCGCTCGTCCCCGCCGCGTTGCTGGCCACCAGGCGATAGTGGTATGTGGTGCCGGGCCGCAGGTTCGTGAACGTCGCCGTGGGGATCGCCTCGCCCGGTTCGCCCACCACGTTGCCGAATACGCGCGTTTCGTAGCTGCCCGCGGCGGCGCCGAGTTCCAGAGCGTAGCTGGTGGGGAGCCCCTCGGGGAAGAGGATCCCGGCGATCGTCGCTTCGGTCTGGGTCACGGCGGTGGCGGGGCCGGTGGTGAGTACCGGCGGGGTGGTGGGGGGCGAGCCGTTGGAGAGGGTGCGGAAGGTGTGGTCGTGGCCGATCGTGGTGCCGCCCGCGTTTTCGGCGACGAGTGCGAAGTGATAGGTGGTGTGAGGCTTCAGGTTGGCTCCGGCGGCCTGTTCCACCCCGACCGGACTGAAGCCGCTGCCGATGCCGATGGCGGGCAACGCGTACCCATAAGCTCCGGTCGTGCCATAGATGAAGTGGTATGTCGTTGTCCCGTTGCCGGGCTGAACGGTTCCGTGGAAGACGGCGCTTTCGGTGGTGATGTTCGAGACGGTCGCGGGGGTTTCGTCGACCTTCGGTGCTTCGGGCGGGGTCGTGAAGATCCTGTCTTCGCCTTCGGCGACGAAGCCCAAGCCGTCAGTAGCGTCGAGCCTGTAGTGATAAGTCGTTCCCGGCATGAGGCCTTCGGCCTTCTCAGGCGTCACGGCGGTGAAGACCAAGCCGCTTCCGTCGCTGTCGCCGGGTGGAGCGGGGATGCTCGCCCCGTATGCCTTCGTTTCGCCATATTCGAAATAGTCGCTGACTTCAGAGACCCCCAATGGATTCACTTCGCCTGTGAGCACCGCGCTCGTCTCCTTGATTTCAACCGCGGGACCGGTCGATACGTCCTGCACGACGATGGGGTTGAACATATCCACGACGTTGTTGCTTGGATCGGCGACGTAGATCGTGCGACTGGCTGAGTTCACCGCGATGCCCGGAGAGCCTGGGCCAAAGGACGACATGAAACCGGCGCCGAAGCTGTTCTGGCCCAGCGCCGGGAGCGGCTGGCCCGCATCGTTGAACTCGAACACCTCGTAGTTCCCTGTACCTCCGGGCTCGACGCCGATCAGCGCGTCGCCGGTCAGCGGGTCGACACCCACTGTGCGGACAAAGACGCCCCCAGCAACATTTCTTTCGACATACTTCCTGATGAGTTCCGCGCCCAGCGCCGTGTACTCGCCGACTCGTTCTTCTTCCGCTTCGCGACATAGACATCATGACTGGAATCAACCGCCAGGCTCCAGGGCGGGTATCCTGGTCCAAACTGCGTCACGTCGCTGCCGGCGCCTGTGAAGACATCGACGAGCCTGCTTCCCCTCTCAGACACGTACACGTCCTCGCTGGTCGCTTCTCCAGCCGTTGGGTCGACGGCCACACCGAGCGGTTCTGAGAACGTCGCGGCTCCCACAGGCGTCGCCTGACAGCCGCGTTCCCAGCCGGACAGCTCGCACAGATATCCGCCAGCCGAGGTGAACTTGTCCACCACGCTGTGCCCGGTGTCCACGACATATACGTCGCCGGTGGCCTGATCGACTGCCACCGCGGTTGGGCCGGAGAAGGTGCCGGCCGGCGTGGCGGCTCCATCGAACTGCGCGAGGTATGTCCCGGAAGCTTCGAACTCCTCGACCCGGTTGTTGCCGGTGTCGACCACGTACACCTCGCCGGTGGCCTGATCGACCGCCACACCGTCGGGGCCGGAGAATTCGCCGTTGCCCGAGCCGCCGGGCCCGGCTGCGCCGATGTGTCCGCTGAGTGGCCCGTAGCGCTGCTCCGCCGAGGCTGTGGCGGTTGAGATCGCCAGGGCGAAGCTCACCAGGAACAGCACGGCCGACATCTTCCTACCCAGCATGCCGACCATGCCCGCGGGGACCGGACTGCGATTGCCCAGCACCTAAGCCCTCCTCCGGTTCTCGCGACGACCGGCCCTTCCGGCTCTCGCCTTCGGCTTGCCGGCCTTCTTCCTCGGCTTCGGACAGCCGCTGACGGCGATCTTCGTGCTCTGCTTGATCCGAGCGCCGTTCTGGCCCGTGATCGTCGTCGGCATCGTGAGCTTGGCGCCGCACAGGCTGCCGTTCGCGCTGGCCGGCAGCGTCGCCGTCAACGCCGAGTGCGGGCCCTCGGGGAGGTTCAATTCGAAGCTCGAGAGCGGCACGTCGGGGACGTTGGCGAACGTGCTGCTCGTGATCCCCCTCCTGGAGATGAAGATCGAGGCCCTCTGGTCGACCCTGACACCGTCGCCCTGCAGAATCACCACCAGGTCGGGGAACGCCGCGCCGCCGTGGGACACCAGGTACGCCGGGCCGCTGAGATTGGCGTCCCTGCCGGGAGGTGGCACCGGCAGCACGGGAGTGCGAACCTTCGCGAACCCGATCAGCGACGCCGCGGGGCAGGCGGCGGGGTTTGCTTCGAACGTGGCGGCTGGGCACGCCTTCTGGATCGTCGTCAGCCGCGAGGGCAGCTGCTTGGGCAGCGACACCGCGACCGACCTTATGTTCGCCTGGCCGGTGGTGTAGGCGAGCTTCGCGACGAGACTGGCCCCGCCCTTCTTGGAGGTCTTCGCCTGGGTCGAGAAGGTGAGCTTCGGGCTGAAGGGCAGGCTCCTGCAGCCCGCCGCCGCGAACGGGCTCGACACGTGCGCCGTCGCGCCGAGCGAGCCGGCGACGGTGGCGGCGATCTGGTGCGCTTCGCAGTTGGTGGGGTTGAAGATGAACCCAGGCCGATCGATGGCGACGTTGACGGTCTGGACGCGCAACTGGATCCCATCGATTATCTGCGGCAGCGGATCGCTCGTGACGGTCAGCACGCTGGTGTTGGGATCCACGCTGATCGCCGCGCGCACGACGACGATGCCGAGGTTGAACGGCCCTGCCCTGGCCGGCACCACGATGCTCAGGCCGAACGGGGCGCCCCGGTACCCCACGGTGAGGTACACGCGCCCACCGATCCAGAAGGGGTGCGAGCCGGGACCCGCGGCGACCGTGGTCGTGCCGATTTCACTGGCGGAGGAGCACGTCCCCGCGGCGGCCTGCGGTTCGCCGCACAGGGCGACGCTCGAGAGCATCCCCAGCAGTCCGGGCGGGGTCGTGGCGCTCAGCTGCGAGAGGTACTGCTGGCGGTCGCCGCGCGAGAGCGTGAAGGTGAACGGGCTGAACGCCCCGGCCGCAGGGCGAGACCGTGCCCGCCGTCAGCGAGGGCGTGAGCGGCGGCGTCGCCGGACAGGCGCTTTCCGTGCCGCCCCTGCCGTCCCAGTCGACGTGAAGGCCGAGGCAAGGCGTCGCCGTCGGGCGTGAACGGAGCGCTCCACGCGGAGAGATCTGAGGTGGTGCTCGCAAGGCCGCACGCGAGCGGATTGGCGAGCGACGCCCTGGGGCCGCCATCGAGATGCAGGACGATCTTGCCGACCGGGAGCTGCGGGTTTTCTGTGAACGTCGTCGTGATCTGGCCCGTGGAGCGGTTCAGCGACACGCTCCCCGGGAGCTTGATAACCACTCCCGAGCCAGCCGCTTCCAGGTAGATGTGGACGAGGTTGCCGTCGGCAGCGTCCGCGGGGGTGCAGGGCGCCTGCCCCGCGCCTCCACAGCCCGGCTGGCCCAGGAACACGTGGCCCTCCAGGGGACCTGGGAGCAGGGGAGTGGTGATCTCGACCGTGCCAACCGAAGAGGCACTGGGGCAGTGGCCCGGGATCAGGTGCGGCATGCCGTCCGGTCCGATCGCTTCACCCCCAGCTTCGCCCCGCGCTTCGGCTTCGCGCAGCGCGCCGATTTCCGAGGCGTAGCCGTTGCCGGTCGGGATATCGATCCCGTGCGGCCCGGTCGCTTCGCAGGCCACCAGGCCGTCGGCCGCGGAGGGTGAAACCGACACCCCGGCGGGCAGCGTTACGCTCGCGTTCTTCAGCTCGGGCGTGCCCGGTGTGAACGGGCTTTCGTTCTGCGGGATTTCGATTTCGAAGCCGTAGCCCGACGGCTCATCCGCCTGTGTGGTTTCGGGCCGCACGCTCAATGTGGGCGAGAACTGCAGCATTTCACAGCCCACCAAACTGGGGTAGGCAGTCGCTTCCCTGGAGTAATAGATCCCGGGGTGCTGCCATGTGTCCACTTCGATCCGCGCCGGCGAAGAGCCGCCCGCGCAGCCGACTGGATTCGTGAAGAACGACAGCGACGAGCCAGAGCTGTCGTGCTGCGCCGGCTGCCCGAAGAACGTCAGCGAAGTTCCGATCGTCTGCAGTGCTGGTATGCCGGGCACCGTAACCTGCAGGCCATACGTGGACCCCAGGTGCACAGCACGCGCGTAGATAAAGACGGGGGTGCCGAAATACGTGAACCCGAACTCAGCCTGATAGCCGGCCTCGGGAGTCAGGTTATAAACAGCCGTCGTCTCGTCGCCCGGTGCTTCCGAAGCGCGGAACGTCCCCGGCGAGGCCTCGAACACGATCGTGCCAACTCTGCTGCTGAGCTGACACCCAGTTTCCTGGCTGGTCTTGAGCAGGACGTGCAGCGGGCACCGGGGGGTGCTCAGCGGGTTGCCGATGAACCCCAGCGGCAGGTCGACCACGATGTCCCTGCAGCTCTTCCGGCGGGTGGTAGGAAACACCTCCTACTGTTTCCTGGTTGCCGGTGTTGAGATCGAAGTTGGTTGTGATCGAGTAGGGGTGTCCGCCCGCCTGCAGCGCGAGCGTTCCATCCACATTCAGCGCCTGAAGATTGAAGTCCTTGACTCCAAACGCTGCCTGTACTTCCTGTATCGGAGTTTTTTCGCTCGTCGCCACGGCGGGCGCCCCGCCACCCGCCACCGACGCCGAATTGATCACGTCGCTCGCGAGGCCGGATCCCACGACCACATCGATCGTCACACGCAACGTCTCGCCGGCGGGTACTTCCGCGGGGTCGACGCACTGCAGCGGTCCGCTGGGCGGAAGTGTGCAATCGAATTCAGAGAACCTTTCTGTGGACAGGTCTTCGCCTTCTATTGATACGGCTTCCACACCGGCCGGCAGTATGTCGGCGATCGTGATGGGGGCCTGTCTTTCCCTGTTCGCTGGGGCATCGCCCACGTTCGTCACGAGCAGCGTATAGCTGTCGCATATCGGGGAGTGCACATGGTGCGCGCACGCGGGGCCCTCCGCCGGGGAGAAATTCGTGGGCTGGGCGAGCGAGCGAATTGTCCACGCCGGCGCGGCCAAAGCGGCCGAGGCGAGCGCCAGCGGGCAGGCGATCGCCACGAGCAGGAGAAGCGAGATGCGGGTATGGCCTCTCATCGTCATCGCCGCGCGCTCCGTCCACGCGCTCGGGCGCGAGCCCGGCGCGCGGCCCGCTTCGCCTTGCCGTGCTTCGGCTTAATCTTTCTTTTGGTCTTGATCTTCACCTTCGGCTTGGGCGTCGCGGGGGAGACGGTGGGTGGCGCGTTCGATTCGGCGGACTGGGTGGTGCTCGCCGGCACCGGCAGTCCCGGCGTCTGCCCGAGCGCACCGCGGCACCCTTCGCCTTCGCACGCGGGCGAGGCCGGCGCGGCTGGAATCCCACCGTCCATCCGCGCGTCGTAGACGTTCCTGCTGGGTGTCGGTGTCCTGAGCGATAAGCGAGTCGGAACGTTCCGAAGAACACATTTTCGCCGCTCAGATCGGAGCCGAGCAGCTGCACGCCCGGGCCGCTGTGGAGGGTCGATTCGTCGCGGCCGTCGGAGATCAGGTAGACGTGCCCAGCACGGTACTCGTATACGTTCGGCACAGTCTGGCCCAGGCTGTCCACCCCGTCGCTGAGCGCCCGGGGCGTGAGGGCATCGGGATCTTCGAAGAACACGGCGCCGTCCTGCGGTGCGAGCACGCCGTCGGCCTGCGTCGGGGAATCGTGATTGTTGTAGATGTAGCCCGATACCCCGGCCGCGATCGACGCGCCGCCCGCCGGTGTGCGGTTGTCGTTGCCGTAGCCCTCCTCTCCGATCGATGCGCGCACGAGGGATCCCGTCTGCGCGTCGTACTGAAAGACCTGCTGACCCCCGGGGGCCACATTTTCGCGCGTGAGATCTCCCTGACTCACGAACACGAGCAGACGACCGTCCTGTGATGCCTGCACAGACCGCGTGTCAGCTCGCTGCCAGTCCAGGCCTTCGTCGCCCGGCGCAAGCGTCGCGATGAACGCCGTGTGTCCCGCGCTGAACACATACAGATTGTCGAGCCCTTCGATGGCTGTAGCCCCGACATTGTTGGCGGCGCCCGTCAGAACGCCCTTCGCGACGAAGTAAATGTGCGAGCCGTCCTCTGAGATCCGGGCGACTCCCTGCACGCGCGGGCTGGAGCTGCCGCCGGACACCAGCCTTAGTCTCTGGGTCAACGTCGCTCCCGTGCCGCTGAGTTCATCCTCGTAAAGGTTGCACCCACTCGACGCTTCTTCCGTGCGCACGCAGCCCTTCATTGCGTTAGGAGGAAGCCCGACACCGACGGCGCTGTCGCCGCCGGGCGCGCTGTCTTCGCTCGCGCCTTCCAGCAGCTTCTGCGTGCTTGTGAAGAACACCTTCGACCCATCCTGCGAGGCGCCCTCGAAGTTGGCGTCCCGGCAAAGAGACAGCGAGGCTTCCCGGCATGAAATGGCCACCGTGCGCATTTCGGGCTGTCCTCCGGGCGATGGCGTTTCTTCCCTGGCGAACAACTCGTCGACCTGTGGCCGCCGTGCAGCGCACGCGTGATCGTCTTCGCCGACCGCTGTGAAGAAGATCCGTTCGCCATTCGCGGAGATCGCGTTATACATCGAGCCGAACGAGCCGCTGGCTTCGTTGGGTGTGCTGGATCCGAGACGCGTCCCGCAATGGCTGATCAGTGCCCTGCTGTTCTGGCCGCCTTCGACGCCGATCAAGGTCGGTTCACGCGTTACTTTAGGCTGTTCGACCCCCACGTACTCGTAAAGCGTGCTCGCTCCTTCAGCCGTATTGTCGAACGGCCAGCGAGGAATCCGGCGACCGCGGAAAAGACGATGTGAGATAGATCGGAGGAGCCCCCTATGTATACGTAGTCGCTCCCGTTGGCCGCGCAGGGATTCGGCGTTGCCGGCCCGATTCTGGTAAACGTCCCACGGGGTTCCTCGCGGTAGAAGTCGGTTACGCCTTCGGGCTGAAGTTCTTCTTCCCCTTCTTTCGCATGACACTGAACTGCTTCCGGCGGAGCGCCCGGCGCGTAGAGTCCTTCGTCTGCCGAGGCTTCCCACAGTGTGGTGTCGAGGGCGGCGCTCGCGTCGAATACACCGTTGCTTACAAATCGGGAGCGCGGCGGGTCGAGCGACGATGCCACCCAGCTCGCCGGTTCGGTCGTACGCGAGAGCTCGTATAGGGCGCCCAGAAGGCCGGTCCCGCTTCCGAGCCCATCTCCTCTGTGCCGGAGATGGCGCCGAGCATCGAGCCGATCACGTGCGGGCCGTCCTCGGACACGGCGAGGACACTCTGTTTGAGATATGCGCCCTCCTTGTACGCGGGCGTTACCAGCTCGTACGCGCGGCAGTCCGGCAGCTGCCCGGAATGCAGTTCCGAGCGGAGGAGTTCGTTGGGACAGAAAGCGGATGCTCCAGCGACAGGCAATGCCCCCAGTCCCAAGGCGACGTAGCACGTGCCACGCATGATGAGCCGCCTCCACATCCCTTCCCAAACCCTCTCCACACAGCCTTTTGTTTACGAATAATCATGACTATAGCCATGGAGCCACCTAAATGCAGATTTGTTTCTTACTTGCTCTCGGATCACCTGTTAGCTATAAAAATGCGGTAGGTCACACCAGTGTGCCCAGTGTGACCCACCGCTTATTTACTTTGTTCTTGATTAACTCTTCTTTTTCAAATACCGCGATTTCTTGTACAGCGGCTTTTGCTGTAGCGGAACCGGTAAGGCTAGACGGATTTCCAGCGAACGTGAGTCCTGGTTCAACACCGATAGATTCGCTTCCGTTCCAGAAGTGTAGCTGTTTCCATCCAGGGTATTCTGTTATCAGACTGAGCAATACGTGGTGG
>CAVQWW010000006.1:0-321217 GCA_963717785.1 uncultured Solirubrobacterales bacterium | reverse complement strand
CCGGCGTTGCGGTTGCAGACGAACAGCACGTAACGGATCGGCTGCTCGCCTCCCTGCTGCTCGGTGGGTACGTCGCTGGTGTTCATGGCGGAGATCGTATTACATCGACAGTCGTGAGTGTTATTGATATAAGTAGATCGATGCCCGTCGATTTGGAGCTAGCCCCCAAGCAGAAGCGAGCCAACGGCTCGCCCTGCTGCGAGCCCGTCGTCTACCCCGACGTACAGCGCGAGCAGGCCCTACGTATGGCGGAAGTCGCGAAGGCGCTCGGCGACCCGATCCGCTTGCAGCTCGTGGACGTACTGCGAAAGCACGCGGGGAAGGTCTGCGTCTGCGAGTTGGTGCCGCTGTTCGACATCTCACCAGCCCACGCTCTCCCACCATCTAGGCAAGCTGCGCGCCGCCGGGATCGTGGACTCCGAGCGCAAGGGCCTATGGGCCTACTACTACGTCATCCCCGACGCACTCAAGGAGCTATCCGCATGGCTGAGCTGACCGCCCCCGCCGAGACGACCACGAACTCCTGCTGCGCGCCTGAGCACCAGGCGACGTGCGGCGAGCCGAGCGCTAAGGCCGAGTGCTGCGACCCCAGTCACGGCGAGGGCTGCGGCTGCACCGCCGACACCACCGGCACAGGTCGGCGACGTGCGCGAGCAGGTCCGCGAGCGCTACGCCGCCGCCGCGGTGCAGGTGACGAGCACCGATCCCGGCGCTGGCTGCTGCGCGCCGAGTGAGACATTCGACGGGGGCAGCGAGGTCTTCGGCGCGGCGCTGTATGAGCTCGGCGACCGCGAGCAGCTACCCGACACCGCCAAGCTCGCCTCCCTCGGCTGCGGCAATCCCACCGCTGTCGCAGAATTGCACGAGGGCGAGACAGTTCTCGACCTTGGCTCCGGTGGCGAGATCGACGTGCTGCTCTCCGCCAAGCGCGTCGGCCCGAGCGGCAAAGCGCATGGCCTGGACATGACCGATGAGATGCTTGCCCTCGCCCGCGAGAACGCCCGCAAGGCCGATGTGCAGAATGTCGAGTTCCACAAGGGCTACATCGAGGAGATACCGCTCCCCGACGCGAGCGTCGATGTGGTGATCTCCAACTGCGTCATCAACCTCTCCGCCGACAAGCCCCAGGTGCTGCGCGAGGTCGCGCGAGTCCTGCGACCCGGCGGGCGCTTCGCCGTGTCAGACGTGATCGCCGACGAGAGCATGGATGACGCGACCCGCGCAGACATGCAGGCATACACCGGCTGCATCGCCGGGGCGCTCACCCACCGCGAGTTCACGCAAGCGCTCACTGATGCCGGCTTGGTCGATGTCGAGATACGCGAGACACACCGCGTACACGCGCAGGCAGCCTCCGCGATCGTCCGCGCACGCAAGCCGAGCGCGCCTTCAGCATGAGCGAGCCTCCGCAAGAGGTTCATTTGCACGATCCGCAGACGCTCTACCGCCATTGGGAGGAGAGCCAGTGGAGCCCCTGGGATATCGACCTGTCCACCGACCGCGAGCAGTGGACGGCGATGGAGGATCGCTCGCTCGTGTCGTTTGTCCTGGGTTCGCTGATGGTGGCCGAGGAGCGGATCACGACGAAGTTCTCCGGGCTCGTCGGCGCAGATGGCAGCGAGGAGGAGGTCACATTCCTGGCTACCCAGCAGGTCGATGAGGCGCGGCACATGCAGTTCTACGCGCGCTTTCAGGACGAGGTTGTCGCAGAGCCCGCGGTCATCGCCGCACACGTCGAGCGCGCCCGAGCGCAGGTCTCGCCTGCTTTTCAGACAATCTTTGACGAGCGGCTCGTAGCCGCCCATGAACGTCTCCGTGCCAACCCCGGAGATCGGGCCGCGAAGGTCGCGTTCGTGACGATCTACCACCTGATCCTCGAGGCCACGCTCGGGCTGACGACCTTCGAGTTCTCAACGCGCTTCATGGCGCGCGAGGGCCTATTGCCGGGATTCGTTGAGGGCTACACGAAGATTCACCATGACGAGCATCGCCACATTGGCTACGGCGTCTGGTTCCTGCGCCAAGCCATCAGCGAGGACGAGGGAATGGGCGATGTCGTGCGCGGGAGCCTGCGCGAGCTGCTTCCCGCCGTCGCCGAGTCCCTGACGCCTCCGGCAGGTGCCGACGCCTCCGTCCTGGGCGCCTCGGCCGACGAGCTGCGCGCCTTCGCCCTCGACGGCCTGACCCGCAGGCTCAAGATCATCGGCGTACCACTCGACACGCTCTGAGCAGCGATCTGGAAGCTGCTACATCTCAACGGGCACCGTTCCGTTACGGCTGGGAGTGGCACAGCACTTCCGCGTGGAGCAGGGGCATCCACTACGCCTCCGCGGGTGGGCGTTCCTACAACGAGGGCCAGCAGAGAACTCACTAGCCTAACGACAAATGCAACTCCCTCCGAGCTAGCTCACTCGCCGCGACGCATCAACCAAAAGTGCGGATTAGCAGGCAAAAAACATGGCGAGAGGCGGACTCGAACCGCCGACACCTCGATTTTCAGTCGAGTGCTCTACCGGACTGAGCTATCTCGCCGCGACCCCCCGATCCTAGCGTTTCCGGGCCGTCGAATGAGCGCTGCGCGCCTGATCCGAGGCCACCGCTTGACCAGGCAGATGGCGCAGAGTTCGGGACATGGTGCGCTGATCTTGAGGGTGCGGGCGATCTGACCCGGTTCCTCGACGTTGGTGATCTGTTCTGGGTTTGGAGCTGGTAGGCCGACAGAGCGCGAGAAGATACGGGTCTTCAGCTTGTGTCTATGGCGTGGATGAGCGCGTGGACGCCTTCGACTGCTTCGTCGAGGTCGGTGATCGGCATGTCCAGGCTGCTGGCCATGGTGGTGTAGCGGTCGCTCCAGTCGGGGTAGGTCGTGATGTGCGGTGGCCAGGGTTGCTGGCCACGTGCGGTGAATATGCGCTGGCAGGCGTCCTTGACGGGCGCGAGGCTCTCCCCGGCTAGGACTTGAAGGAGTTGCAGGTCGATGAGATCCCAGTAGCGAGGGTTCTCCCCGCCGGGTCGTAGTGGTGGCTCGGTGACAGCGTGCAGCTTCTGAGCGATCTGCCAGCGGACGGCGAGCACCGGAATGATGTCGGGGCCGTCGAGGCCGATGGTGCTGAGGTCGTGCGCAGCTATCTCTTCGATCTCATCGCCTCCGGCCTCGACGGGTGCAACCTCGACGACCAGCGTCATGAAGGGCTTGGTGCGGAACGCGACCTTCACCCGGATCCTGCGGACGTGTGGGCGCAGCTCCAGCGGTTGGGGCTCGTTGCGCTCGAAGGAGAACTCTTCGTAGTCGTCCGCGAGGGAGACATCGAGATGCGCGAGCAGGGACTCGGGGTCGCCGCGCAGGACGAGATCCACGTCGCCCGTTACGCGTGCCTTCTCGCCGGCTCGCAGCTCCATCGCCACGCCGCCTCTGGTGACGAATACGACGGCTCCGTCATCGTTGACCGCGCGTCGCAGTGCGCCGGCCAGCATCATTGAGGCGACCCTGAGGTTCAGGCGCCGCACCGGCTGCCCAGACTCGCGCTCCCACTCAGTGATCAGCCGCTGCAGCCGATTCACCGTCTTTGGGCGTTTGGGCGGTGTGCTCATGCTCGCCCGCTGACGCCTTCGAGCCCGAGCTCCCGCATCAGCGTCTCGTGCTCCTGGGCGCTCAGCAGCCCACGAGCACGACCATGGCGGGCGGCCTGCTCGAGCAGATCGCGCCCGAGATGCTCCCGGGCGCACTGGCGCAGGGCGCGGGCGAGCCTAACGATGGGGACGCCCTCGATCGCGGTGACCTCAGCCGAGTCGAGGTCTTCGCGATGGATCACATACGCCCTGGGGATCGCTCGCTGCGGGCGGTGCCCGCGTGGCACGGTGATATGGATCTTGGCGGGGTTCACATCGCTGACATCCCACAGATCCAATGCTGTGTCGTGCGTGAGCACGCCCTGTACGCCTTGGGGCCACAACGCCGCCGCCATGTAGGCCTGCATCGTTCCGCCCGGCACGAAGGGCACCCGGTAGACGCCCCTGCTCACCCGTTCCAGCTGTCCTCGCCCAGCCAGCTTTACGAGCGTCTTGGGCTCGTAACCGACCTCCCGCGCATCATCGAGCGTGACCAGCCCGAACCGGTCCGCCGCGGTCTCCGCCAGCTCACTGAAACGCCTGGTAGGCATCCGCTCACTATACCCCAAAACGTCTACTTTCAAGCAGCCCCACTCCGACCCGGGGGCGTAGCCGGCACCGCCCGCGGTCGCCCACCACATAGGCACGCTACGATCGATCCACAAACATGGTTGCCGAGCGGCGCGTGAACGCCCTCGACCCGGGACAACAGGAAGCAGGTCCCGATGCAAAAGCACCGTAGCCACAGCCGGGCAGTCGGTGTCTGATGGCGCCGCAGCCGACGGGTACGCTTGACAGCGAAGTACAGGCCGACGGCACACTGGCGTTCCGTTTGCGATTCCGCGCGTATGGCAAGCGGCAGACCGTATTCCTGCACGAGCGTCGCGACTGCAACTGCCGGCACGGGTGTGGCGGAGGCTGGAGCGAGCGAACCGCCCGTATCGAGCTGCGCAACATCATGACTAGGGTTGAAGCGGGCGTCTGGAGGAAGCCCACACGCCGCGAGGCTGAGAGGAGCGCTGCTCCAGCCGAGATCCCCCTCTTCGACGACTACATCGAGCACTGGCTGACGGCCAGGTTTGACGGCGTCCTCGGAGAAAAGCCGCTCCGTACAAACACTCGCCGCGACTACCGCTGGCGGGCAGGGCATCTCAAGCGGTTCTTCGGTCGCTACCGCCTCGATGAAATCGACAGCGACCTGTGTCTGGAGTTCAAGGCACACAAGCTACGCGAGGCACGGGAGCTGCGTGAGGCGCTGCAGGCTGGTGCCGACCTTCGCGATGCACGCAACCGCCGAGTGGTGCCGCTGGGCGCGGCCTCGCTGAAGAAGCTGCTGACCATGCTCGCCGCTGTCCTTGGGGACGCAATCGAAGACAGGCATCTGGACGCTAACCCGGCGAGCAGCCGCCGGCTGCGTATCCATGTCCCAAAACCCAAGCGCACGTTTCTCGAGATCGACGAGCTGGTCTGCCTGGAGGACAGCGCGCGAGGGCAGGACCCGCCACTTGCGCTCTTCAAGCAGGCAGCGATAGCGGCACCCGCGGGCTCGACGCGGGCCATGGTGGCGCTGGCCGCCTCTGGAGGCAAGAGCCAGGCAGCTCTCGTCAGAGAGCTGGGACTGACGCAGGGCAGCATCAGCTACCACCTGAAGCGCCTGGACCTCGGTGCCATCAAGTACGTGGGCCGCGGGCCAATCGTCTCCACCCTGGGCTACTCGGGCGTGCGGGTCAGCGAGCTGTGTGCCCTGAAGATCGGCGAGCTGCGGCTGCACAACCCCGAGCGGGCGCGCTTCCTTGTCACCGATGCGAAGACCGAAACGGGAATCCGGGAAGTAGAGATGAGCCCCGAACTGGTCGAGGTCATCCTCGCCCACATCGACCGGCTACGCCGCTACGGCCGCTCAACCACGCCCGAGGACTATGTCTTTCAGAACAACAAGGGCAGGCGGATGAGCCGCCAATCAATCAACAAGATCCTGACCGAAGCCGCGGTCGCAGCGAGCGAGACACTCTGTAAGCACGGCTTGCCCGCGCTGCCCCACACGACACCCCATTCGATGCGCCGCACCTATATCTCCATCGCGCTCCTGGCGAACGACTTCGACGTCCTTTGGGTCATGAAGCAGGTCGGGCACGCCGACTCGAAGATGACCCTCGAGGTCTACGCACAACTGCAGCAGCGCGCCAGACGCGAGAACGGCGCTAGGTTCGATGCACTCATACACAACGCCCGCAAGCAGCTAACAAGACGCCCAAAGATGCCTTCACAGCAATCGATCGGGGCGGCAATTGGGTCAGTAACCCCAAATACACGCCCTCGCGCCCCTCGAAAGAGGCACCGGCGGATCAACCAAAAGGTCCGCATTTCGAGGCGAAACATCAGGCTGCGAGACTCCGATTTTGAACTCCGAACACCACGATTTTCAGCCGCGTGCTCTACCAAGCTGAGCTATCTCGCCGCAGCCGCAAATAGTACCGGGCCACACTCGCAGCCGCTGAGCACTCGACGTCCCGGTGCGCCTCGTAAGTCCGCCAAACCAAATCCCCCGCCTCGCTGTTGGCGAAAGCCGATCGGCCCAGGTGGTCGCTCGTGGGATCGCGGATGCTGGATCGAAGTGGCAGGAAGACCACTGCAATCAGATATTGCATATTACTATCAAGCCAACGGGGGAGGTGGGGTGGCTGAGGGGGCCTCGCGACCCCCACGCTCGGGTGCCCGCGTCCTGTGGAGCGCCTCAGCATGTCCTAGCCTGAAGGGGTGCGCGTCGAGCTTCTGTTCTGGGAGGGCTGTCCCTCGCATCCCAAGGCGCTCGCCGAGCTGCGCTCGGCGATGGCGGATGCGGGGCTGGATCCCGGCACGGTCATTCTCCGTGAGGTCTCCACGGAGGCCGAGGCGGCCCAAGAGCGCTTCGTGGGGTCGCCGACGATCCGCATCGACGGTGTGGACATCCAGCCGCCCGGCGAGGAGCCGCTCGGACTGACGTGCCGCGTCTACCATCGTCGCGACGGACGGATCTCCCCGACACCGGACCCGGCCGACGTGGGCGACGCGCTGCGGGCCGCCCAGACCGCCACTGCCATCGAGAGGAGCTTTGGATGACAGCGATCGGCGATCGCGCCCCGACGTTCGCGTTGCCGGACACCGAAGGGCCACGCACGAGCCGGACGGCGCCCCCGCGACGGTCGTCGTGTTCACCTGCAACCACTGCCCTACGTGCTCGCGTGGCACGAGCGGATCGTCGCAGTCGCGCGGGGCTACGCCGGCCGCGGAGTGCGGATGCTGGCGGTCAACCCCAACGACGCCGAGCGCTATCCCGGCGACTCGCCGCAGGCGATGCGCGCCCGTGTCGAGCGCGGGGAGTTCGACGGCATTCCGTACCTGCGCGACGAGTCCCAGGCGCCTTTACTGTTAGAGTAAAGGCGTGCCACGTATCTCGACAAAGAATCAGGTCACGATCCCGGTGGCAACCTTGCAGGAGGCCGGGCTCCATCCCGGCGATCAGGTGCTCGTCGAGGCTCTTGACGATGGCGAGCTGCGCATCCATCGCGGCGAGCGCAGCTTCGAGGACGCCTTCGGTGCGCTCACCGGCGTCTACCCGCCAGGCTACCTGGAGCAGCTCGACGCCGAAGATGAGCAACGTTGAGGTACGTCCTCGACGCCGACATCTTGATCGGCGCGCTGGACAGCTCCGACGCGCATCACAGGCAGGCACGCCGGCTGTTCGTCGCCTGGCGCGAGCAGGACGACGCCGTGCTAGTGAGCGTGGTCAACCTCTCCGAGGTGCTCGTTGCTCCAGCGGCCGATCAACAGCGCCTACGGGCAGCGCGCGAGGCGATCGCCGCTCTCGGCGTGACCGTCCACCGTCCGACGGAGGCGCTCGGCGTGGACGCTTCACGTCTGAGAAGCCGCCATCCCATCAGCCTCCCCGACGGCTACCTACTGGCGACCGCCAAGCACACGGGTGCCACAGCTGTCTCCTTTGACCGCAAGGTCGTGCGAGCAGCCAAAGCAGAAGGCATCCCGACGAGCCTCGGCGGCTCCACGCGCTGATCGGCTCTACAGGGCTCCGCCGGCGGCAGAGCCCCCCTGTCGGCTCCGTAGGGTTTTGGTCTCGCCATCACCCCGAAAACCCCCGGCAACACTGGGGCCAGCGCACGATAAACACGCGGACGCACTTCTCCATACGAAAGAAATCGAGGTGGCGCTGACGTCGAAGCCAAGCGCCTATAGAGGCCGAGTTGGAGAAGATCAAGCGCTCGCTTCGGGCTCAGACGCTCCGCCTAGAGGAGCACGACGACCCATCGCATCCTGTCGTCGCCGCAGCGAGCGAGCGGATCGTTGAGTTGAGCACGCGGAAGTCTGCGGTCGCCGACCGGATCGGACAAGGTCAGGCGTCTTGCACTTGCGAAGCGAGCTACCTCTTCGCCTGGCGGAAGCGAGCGTGTGGAGCCTGCCGGGCGATGCGCTTGGAAATCGTCCGGTTCGGAAAGCCTGACTGGAAGTGGCGCGCACTTGCTGTGCCCGCGGGTGGGTCCGCGAGACTGCCAGCCCTTCGACTATCCGGCGTTGGTGAGGACGAGCCGCCCGTCCGCGGCGAGCGTGAAGCCGGGGAGCGAGAAGCGCGTGGCAAGCAGCTCCGGTATGGCCTAGTCAGTCGGGCGAGCCGAGGGTTCGGCGCGAGCGTCCGAGACCTTATTATATAGTTCAGCTCTAGTGGGTTCTGTTTCTCAGGATGATGCCGATGAACCGCCCCATGATCGGGAGCAACGAGGCGCGGCCGATCGCCGCAATACAGATCCCGCGGCAGATCACACAGCGCAGCGACCTCGCCCCAACCCCCGCGTCACTTCAACATGGAAACCTAAGAAGGTCCCGCCTACGTCAACTCCGCAGGTCGAGCGTGTTCGACCAACGCCAAGGCAGACTCTACAGGGCAAGCCATCTCCGCGTGTCCGGCTAACGCCACCGCTTCCGCCTTCCTCGAGGCGACAGCGGCACTACCTCCGTGCCGCGACAGTGATGGCAGCAGTGGCATCCGTCGCTCTGCTTGTTGTGAAGCTCGCGACGCCTGGGGTTGCAGACGTCTCGGGTACTATTGAATCGACTGGTGACGTTGGGATGAGCTTCCCCGCCAACGGCGGTTCTGACTCAGTCAGCCCCGCGTGCGGATGCGACACCCCCTACAACAATCAGTGGCGGGGGATCACGTTTGCGGCGCACGCAATTCAGGTCAGTCGCTCGGGGGCATCCCCGTACACACAGTGGCGACTCTACGCAGGAACGCCCGGCCCTACATTGCTGGACGCCAATTCTAGACGCATACTCCAAGCCGAAGTTCTCAGCCTGAATGTGACAGGTAGCTTCTCTCCTACCGAATTCCTTTCCGGAACCGACGCCAGCGTGCAGATTACGGAACGGAAGCCAATATTCGCTAGCACCATTCCTCTGATGTCGTCAAGCAGCCTAAACGTGTACCTTCCCGGTCCGGTGCCCATCGCAGCCTGGATACCGTTTCCTGGATCAAAAATCACACTCGGAGGCGGCACGAGTCCGTTTCCACAAGATCAGCCGCCGCTAGAATTGGTCGAACATTACGGGAAGGCACTTGGCTTTCAGCCTGACACGTTGAGTCAGGCCCTCCAACGGTACCCCTTACTTGACGTCGTGGGATCAACCGTACTGTTCTGGACACAAACATCCAGCGGATCGGTTCCAGGCGTGCTAACGCACCCCGACTCAGGCAATGTGCTGGCCGTGGTAGTGCGGGGCGGCACCTTCAGCGTAAGAATGGCGGCAGAGCCAATGACTAGCAAGGAGCTTGTTCAGTTGCAGCACTATTCAAAGGAAGCACTCTCCATTGGCCCTCTCACCTTTCCCAAGGAAAATGAACCAGGAGCGGTTACAGGAATATCCGGCGAGTATGGTGCGGGTGACGGTGGACAGCTACGTGTCAAAGTAACCAACCCACTCGACCAAGCTTCCTACGAACAGATTACGTCTGATGTAAAGAGCCAACCCGATGTCGGCACGGATTTCATACGTTACGGGGACCGTACGTTCGTGATGTCCACTCCAAAAACTGGATCTCTTAAGTTTGTCGAAACTGAAAGAGGCAGAGAAGAGGATCGCTATCCGCCACTCCCAGCCCGTGATGGTATTAATGTGTTTGGATCGGTAGCTTCCCTTCAGTACGAGCGGGCATCTGGTATTATGACCATCAACGGACAGAACGTGGAGGTTCCAGCGGCATCGCACCTCGAGCTGAGACGAAATTCGCCACCTCGTCGACCCTGACGGACGCCAGTTGATAACGCTGCCTGTATCGACGGGCGGATCAAATGGAGATTCCATCAACTTCAGCGGAAAGGCCAACGTGCGTTTGAATGGCGCGTCAAAGACAGGTGTTTTGGTCCGCCACAAGACAGTATTCAGCGTTTTGCTGACTGCGCTCACGGTCTTGACCGGCATCCTAGGGGCACTCCAGTTCTTTGGCATAGGTGGCGCACATGGACGCCGCACAGCGAAGACCACATGAGCCTACGCCACGAGCGCTCCTGCCCCTGTGGTCGGACTCGCATTCCACGACCGACCGCGCCCGAGTGCACGACGGATGCCCTTGACCGCTGCTTTCCGCACCCAAGCGAGGCTCACCCCGGCGCGGTGCGTACCCGGATCGCCTCCTCCACGTGCCGACCGCGCGCTGTCAGCTGCCACGCGTTGGGTGCCCCCTTGACGGGGCCGATGCCGCGGTTGTAGATCAGGCCGAGGTGCTCCAGGCGCGCGAGCAGCTTGGAGACCTGCCCCTGGTCGCCGATCCCTGCGTCGGTGGCGATCTGGCGGTTGCTCGCATCGGGTTCGAATCCGCGATCACCATCAGCACGCGCACGGTGCGGTAGGTGATTCGCATGTCCAGCCCATCCAGCGGGTCGCGCGGAGCGGCGTCTTGGTTCTGTAAGGAGATTGGGGGCCGGCTTGTGCAGCTCCTTCTGTGCTGCCGCCTGCCCGAGGTAGGGCAGCACGACGACGCTCATCAGCTCACCCAACAGGCCCGTGAGGGGCTTCGTGCGGGGTTCTGAGAGGCGCGTGTGGATAACCGACAGCACCGCGCCCACCACGCCCTCCGCGGTCGAGGGGTGGAGGCTGCGTCGCGCGGCGCGGAACATCGCCGCGTCCCTCGTCGATCGCGGATACCAGCGCCCGCAGCACAACCGCGCGACGCTCCAAGGCGCGGGGGCCTGCCGCGAGGGACTCCACGACGCACATCCGGGCGAGCGCGGGCTCCTCATCGAGCCACACGAGCGCCGCCCACAGCCCCGCCCTGATCCGCTCCCGCCACGAGCCCGGTCGCTCGTACGCCTCCAGGACAAGCGCTGAGACCCTGCCGATCGCTTCCTCGAACGCCGCGAGGAAGCACTCCTCGCGGTCGGCGAACAGGTCGTAGAACGTACGGCGCGACACCCCCGCCCGCGCCACTACGTGCGCGACGGTCACAGACCCCGCGCCGCGCTCAGAGGCGACCTCGGCCATCGCCGCGAGAATCCGCATCCGCTGGATCTCACTCACGTGCTCCCGCGGCAACCCGTCGCCGGCCGGACGCGCATCCTCCCGCGACAACCCGTGCCCAGCCGGGCGCGCACCCTTGCGCGTCCCGGCCCTGGCGTTAGGAGCTGACACGAGGACAGTCACCCCTACCTCTTCCCGCCGTGTGCCCTCTGGGTGCCCTTCCTCTTGCTCTTCGCGTGCCTGGCCTTCTTCTTCGGCCTTCGCGCACCCCGTAACCGCGATCTTCACGTTCTGCTTGAGCACCGAGCCGTTCTGGCCGGTGATCGTGAACGGCATCGTCAGGGACTTGCCGCAGAGGCTGCCCTTGGCCTTGGCGGGGACGACGGCCGCGAGGCCGGAGTGGGGGCCCTCGGGGAGCGTCAGCTGGAAGGAGCTGATCGGCGCGTCGGGGACCGTCGCGAACGTGCTGCTCGTGACACCGTGCTTGATATCGATGCTCCCCACCAGGTCGACCGTGACGCCTTCGCCCTGCAGGATGATCACGAGATCGGGGAACGCCGCGCCACCATGCGACACCAGATACGCCGGACCCGACAACGCGCTCGCGAGGATCGAGGTCGCTCGCGCTCGCCGTCCCGATATTCGAGCCGGCAGGGCACGCTGCGGGGTTCGCGGCGAACACCGCGGCAGTGCACGCCTGCTGGATCGTCGTCAGCCGCGCCGGGAGCTGCTTGGGGAGCGTCACAGCGACGCTGTGGATGTTCGCCTCCCCCGCGGGGAAGCTCGCCCTTCACCGTCAGGCTCGCACCGTTCTTCTTGCTCGTCTTCGCCTGCGTGGAGACCGCGAAGACCGGCTTGAACGGCAAGCCCTGGCACCCCGCGGCCTGGAAACGACTGGAGAGCGGAGCGACCGCGCCCTGTATGCTCGTCGCTGTCCCTGTGACGCTCAACGCTTCGCAACTGGTGGGGTTGAATATGAACCCCGGCCGGTCCACGGTGACGTTCAGCGTCTTGATCTGCACCGGCACACCATCCAGGATCCGCGGGAACGCATCGCTCGTGATCGTCGGCTGCGCGGTATGCGGGTCGATGCCGATCGCCGCCCGGACGATCACGTTGCCGAGGTTGAACGGCCCCGCGACAGCGGGGACAACCACCGACAGGCCGAAGGGCGCGCCCTTGTATGGGCCGGTCAGGAACACCTGGCCACCCTGCACATAGAACGGGTCCGGGCCCGCGCCGACAGCGACTGTCGTGTGCCCAATCAGGCTGTTGGGCCCGCATGTGCCCTGGCTGGCCTGTGGTTCGCCGCAGCGTTCCACGCTCTTGATGAGCGCCAGTAGCCCCGGTGGGGTCGTGACCGACACGCTACTCGCGTCCTGTTCCTGATCTTGGCGGGAGAACGTCACACTGAGCGGACTGAAAGCACCAGCCTGGTTGTTCACAGTGCCCGCCGTGAGCGCAGGGCTGAACTGCGCGCCGTGGCAGCCCTGGTTCACTTCAAAGCCACTCGACAGCTCCGCCGCCGTTTCGCTGCTCCATGGCGTCAGCTGCGAGACCGCGGTGTAGGACCCGCAGACGTCGGGGTTCACGAGCGCCGCCCGTGGGCCGCCCCTGAGTGTGAGCTTCAGATCTTCGAAGGGCGTCTGGGGATTGTTATCGAAGATCGTCGTCAGCTGGCCTGTCTGAGGGTCGGGCACCACCTGGCCGGCCACCTTCAGGAAAACACCCGACCTGGGGTCTTCGACCGCGATGTAGAGAGCCAGCAGCGAACCGAAGGGGTTGTTTGCCTGTTCGGCGACGAACACGCTGCCCCCCAAGGGATGGTCCAAGAGCGGCGTGTCGACCTCGATAGTCCCGATCTTGGCGGCGTCCGGGCAGCCCGCAGGCCCGTTGCTGGAGAGATCGATCTGCGCCGGTGAGCACGCAGCGAGCCCGTTTGCCACCGCGGGATTGACCGTCATGCCCGCGGGCAGGGTCACGACCGCCTTCTTCAAGTCCGGAGTGGCGAGGCCGACCGGGTCAGAGCTTTGCGGGACATGGATGTTGACGTGCAGCCCGGTGGGCGAATCGGCAGCGCTCGTATCGGGCTGGATGGCGATCGAGGGGTCAAAGCGCAGCCTCTCGCAGCCGCCGACTGGCGGCGAGGTGCTCGTGGCGCTCTTCCAGTTGGGATCGGAGAAATCCGGGGTGCCATCCGTGTTAAACCGCCCCGGGTGCTGCCACGAATCGACGTGGATTGTCGTCGTCAACGGTTGCCCCGAGCAGTTCGTCGGGTTGGTGAAGAACGCGAGCGGCGCATTCGGGCTGTTGTCCTTCAGAGCTGGGTTGCCAAAGAAGGTCGACGAGGTCCCGTCTATCTGCACCGCCTCCACCAGAGGCGCGGCTGTGAGACGCACGTGCGCATCCGAGCCGCTGCCGACAACGCTGCCATACAGCATCCCATATCTCTGAAAATTCGGTAAGTAGATCCCGAACTCTGCTGGATATCCAGGCTCGGGACGGACGTTGTAGATAGCCAGGTTGTTGAAGGTGGCTTCTTCACCGCCACCGCCACTGAACAGAGTCAGCGTGCCGACTTGGGTGGCGGGCGCGCACCCGCCTCCAAAGCCCGTATTGGCGAGGTCCACCAGCGAGCATGTGGGTGCCGCCTGCGGATTGCCTACGAACCCAGGTGGAAGATCGATGACGATCTGCCGCAGCTCCTCCACCGCGGGGGCGCGTAAAAGGTATTCTGCTTCATCAGGTGTGCCACGCCGGGTGGGTGTGTGATAGGTCGTGGTCTGTGTCCCGGGATGATCGCCGGCTTGTGTATCGAGAGCACCGCCGGCGTCCAATACAGATGCGCTGAAATCAAGCGGACCAAACGGTGTCGGCTGCGAGCTCACTGGCGTCTGCTCGCTCGCGGAAACGCTTGCACCACCACCCCCAGACACCTGAACCTGGTTGGTCAGCATCGTGCCCAACGTGCCAGGCGCAACGGTGACGGAGATGCCGATCCCACCACCGCCCACGCTTCCGGCTTCGCCCGCTGCGAAGGTCAGGGCGGGAATCGGTGTATTTGAGGTACAGGTGACGACGCTGTTCCCCGCACCCGGGGTACAGGAGAAGACTTCACCGGGAGCCACCGGGGTTTCGCTGGTCGTGACCCCGGGTGGGAGCGTGTCGGTGATCGTGATCGTGCCATTCGAGTCTTGGCTGCCCACGTTGCCGAGCAGCAGCGTGTACTGGTCCTGTGTGTCCAGCGGCTGGAAGTTGGTGGGGCTGGCCACGGACTGGATCGACCAGGCGACGCCGGGAGCGCTTGCCTGGGCTGCAGCGGGCAGACCCGTGAGAACCGCGATGGCAAGTGCCGGCACCAGCTTGTGAAGGAGATGTCTCATCGCACGATCCCTCCGTTGGAGCGCCTACTGGCACGCTGGGCTCGCTTCGCATGCTTTGACTTTGACCTCTTGGTCTTCACGCACCGACCGTGCCTGGGAGTCCTGCCCGCGCCGCAGCGTTTTGGCTTGGACCTGGAAGTCGCGTGCATCGGAGCGGGGTTGCCGGGACCGGAGAAGGTGACTGAGCCTGGCGTCAAGGCGGGGGGCTGCGTGGAGAGCGGCTGGCAGTCTTCCCCCTGACAGCTCGGCGCACCCCGGCCGGACGGGAAGCCGCCGTCGATGCGCGCATCATAGAAATCCATCTGACCGTTCCCATCCTGGGGCACAAGCGAATCGGCGGTGGAGAAGAAGACGTCCGACCCCGAAGAACTGGCTCCAAGGAGACGGACGGCGCCGCTGCCCAGCACCAGCTGGCGGTCCCGACCGTCGGAGATCAGATACACGTGCTCTTCGTGATACTCATAGATATTGCTCGCACGCAGCAGGCATTCCCCTTCTTCTTCCCTGATACATGCCTCATTCAACGCCAGCGGGGTCAAAGCCGCCGTGCTTTCGAAGAACACATAGGAGCCGTCGTCGGAGATCGAAACGCCCGGCGGAGCGGCAAACGCCGAGAAGTAGCTGACTGCACGGAAGGACGAGGAGTCGCCGTTGTTGCCGTTGTCGTTAAAGCCGCCCTCTCCGATCGAGACGCGAACCAGATCTCCAGTCTGGGCGTCATAGCGGTACAGCTGGCGCCCCGAGCCTGAGGCATCGGGGGTCAAGTCATTCCTGCTGGGGAACAGCAGGAAGCGCCCGTCAGGTGTCGCCTGGGCCAGCCGACCGGCATCAACCTGCCTCCAGTCGCTTGAATCAGCACCGGCGAGCGCGGCAACGAACATGGTTCTGAGCCGTCCCGGCCTCGCCGGATCGGGCTCACTCACATAGAGATTGTCGTTACCCGGCTGCGCGGTCTGACCCTGACTGTTGGCGAGAGTGGTGAGGACGCCCCGAGCGACGAAGTAGACGTGCGAGCCATCCTCGGAGACGCGCGCGACACCCAGCACGTCGGCTGCCGTGGGGTCCCCCGCGGAGATCCGCGTCAGTCTCTGGCCGGCGGGCGCGTTGAAATCGTACTCGTAGAGGTTCTGCGTGGTGTCCGTGCCCAGCAGTGCCTGCGAGGTCAAGAAGAATGCCTTCGAGCCCTCTCGCGATGCACCCTCGAACACCGCATTCGCCGGCGAGCCGGTGTCGCACGCCGCGCAGTCACCCGCAGTCGGCTCGGAGATCGCAACTGTGTGGGTCTGGTCGATGCGCGCAAAAATCTCGTTCGCGGGGGGACCGCTACCGCCGCAGCCGCCCTGAGCTGCGGTGAAGAACACCGTCGAGCCATCGGAGGAGATCGCGTTATAGGCGCTGCCTTCGAACTGTCCAGTGCTTCCCAGATTGGTCCCGCACTGGCTGATCAGCTGCCCCGTTTCATCGACGCCGACGAGGATCGGCGTCGAGTTGCCGGTGCCGACATACTCGTACAAAGATGTGACACTTTCCTGCTGCACGGTGGTATCGCCCGGCCAAAAGGGAAAGGGAAACGCGGTGAGGTGGCGATAGGCAAGAGTGAACAGGACATGCGAGAGGTCACTCGATGCACCGACGTAAGTTTCAGAGGGACCCTGTTCCGTCGCCGCGGCCACCGCAGCGGGAGCACCAAAGGGACCCACCTCGACGACCTCGCCGCCGGGCTGACGCAGGTAGATACGCCGATCGAATCGCTTCGACGAGGCTGGAGCCTCTCTGAACAGAGATCGGCTGAAGTCGCTGCTGGTGTCCTTGAAGGGAGTGCCCAGGTTCTTGCTGTTCTGGAACAGCGCCCCGGGAGGATCGATCGCGGTGGAGACCCAGCCCGCGGCGGTTCGCACGGCTGCGTACATCGATCCGCCCGAGCCCGCATTTGCTCCCGGTTCGCCAAAGGCGCCGAGACTGGAGAATGTCAGGTTTGCGCCGTCGAGTGAGGAGTTGAGATTCAGACTCTGCGGCGTGAAGGGAAACAGGCCGTTCTCAAACGGCGGCGTGACGAGCTCATACGCGCGGCAGTCGGGCAGACTCGCCGACGGCCCACTGCGAAAAACCGCATTGGGGCATGAATCTCCCCACGCCGGTGGCCCCGCTACGGCAGCCAGCCCGGCCACAGCGCTCAATACGACCAGCAAACCGACGCGCAACCGGCGAACACACATCAAACCCATCCCCTCCCGGAGCAATCGAGAACACGACCGCCCGCGCGGCCCGAACAGCACAAAACCGCCCCGGGCGCAAGGCCCAAGACGCAAACAAGACGCGCCCTTGACACGCGCGAGACCAATCCGGCCCACACGACCGGAGCGAGCCGCCAACCAACGGCGGCGAAAGGCCCTAGAAGCTAACCAACCGGGCCAAGAGAGAGAGAGAGAGAGAGAGAGATGCTTCAGCGATGCTGGAGCATCTATTTACGGTCCCCACCGGGGCCGTAAGACCATTGGCCGCGTCCTGCGCGGTGAAAACAAGATCACTCATCTCATAGTCCCTCATCAAGCGATCGAAATCCCTCTCCAACTCCCATACGGTCCCTAGGATCCCGCAGCAACGCGGGGGAACCCAAACCCGACCTATAACGCCGCCCGACCTGACAGGACGTAGCGACAGGAGTACTATAGGCACAAGTGATGGCTCTTGTCAAGTCCTAGCCAGAAGTCGCTCCGGAGCCATGCATTGCGCCGACTGGAGGAGCTAGATCATGCGAAACATCCTAAGCGCGACGTAACGTTGCCCGGATGGAGATCCCAGTAGAATCCTTGGAGACTGAACGATGAGCAAGGACCCTTGGACAGATCCCAACCCTCAGCCCGGCGACTTCGATGCAGACTTGGCCACGCTCGGCCCCGATGATGTCGAGGTCTACGAGGGTGACCCGAATGCCCGCCTGACGATTCTCGTGGGCGTGAGATGCGAGGACGCAAAGCGCCTTGAGCAGATCGCGGCGGAGCGAGGCCAGCGTGTCGACGAAGTCGTCACCGATCTCCTACGTGACGCTGAACGACACGCGGCGTAAGTAAGCGTTAGTCGAACCGCCTACTTCGCCGCGGCGAGCGGCTTGGAGTCGGACTTCGGCTTCGCGGTGGAGGTGTCCTTGGACCCCTTCTCCCCACCGGTCGTGGCCTTGCTCTCGCCCTTGCCGTCCTTGGAGCCGGCGTCCTTCGACGCGCCGTTCTCCCCGGAGGACCCCTCGGACGATGACCCGGACCCCTCCCCCGCGGCGGCGGTCTCGCGCTGACGTTTACGCGTGCCGTAGTCGGTGTTGTAGAAGCCCTTGCCCTTGAAGTGGACGGCCGGGGCGTGCAGGACCCGCTCGACCTTGACGCCCGTCTCGGGGTCCTTCTTCAGCGCAGAGTCGCTGAAGGACTGCATCAGCTCGAAGGTGGTCCCATCGGGACGCCGGTACTCGTAGATCGGCATTGGCAGTCCCATTATAGGAGTGCCAACGAGAAAGGGTTGGATTCAGTCGGCCAAAAGGGTGCGCACGCAGGCGATGCCCACGGCGAGCATCTCCGAGAAGTCCCGATCGGGCTCGGCGAGCATGCGCAGCGCGGCGCCGTCGGCGAGCGCGAAGATCACCTCGGCGACCGCATCGGGGGGCGCGTGCAGCTGCAGCACCCCCTCGCGCTGGCCGGCCGCGAGCATGCCCGCGACCTGCTCGCGCGTGGAGCGCATCAGGCCGGCGTACTCCGCGGCGATGTCCTCGTTGCGGCGCGAGAGCGTGAAGAGCTCGCACACGAGCGCCACCACCTCGGGGTCCTCGCGGACGGTCTCCTGCAGCTGCGCGGCCATCAGGTTGATGAAGTCGTCCGCGGTGCGCGCGCCCGAGAGCTGCTGCTGGAGGCGTTCCAGGCGCAGCTCGCAGTCGCGGCGCACGGCCTCGACCAGGAGCTGCTCCTTGGTGCCGAAGTAGTAGTGCAGGAGACCGCGCGAGACGCCGGCCTCGCGCGAGACGTGATCGAAGGTCGAGCCCGCGGCGCCGCGCTGGGCGACGGAGCGGCGCATCGCCTCGATGATGCGCTGAGCCTTCTCGCCGGAGAGCGACTTGGACTCGGCCTTCTCGCCCAGCTCCCCGTGCTCGCCCGTGCGCTCCTGCTCGGGGACGGGCGGCGCGGTCTCGACGGTGGCGGTCATCTCGGTCATCTGCAAAGCCGGGCCCACGCTCAGGAGGCGGACGCGCCCACGGAGGAGAAGTCGGAGGCGGGCATCGTGGTCGAGGAGTAGTCGAACTCCTCCTCGGCGCCGAACAACTTATCGAGCACCTTGCTGCGCAGATCCTTGCTGAGGACCAGCGCCAGCACGGCGGCCACGAGGAGCAGGAAGAGCAGCTTGCCGGCGCCGCCGCCGCTTGACTCCTCGGCCTCGGCCTCGGCCGCCGGCGCCTCGGCGCTCGCGCCGTTGCGGCTTGCGTGTACGTCCTGCTCGTGCTTGTGCTTTCTCGCCATGGGAGCACCACCTTCGCTTGAAGCTTTTGTCGGGGTACACCCAATATACCCTTGAAGGGTGTACAGCTTCCAGATGAGGATGGCCGCGCTGCGCGCGGCCGATAGATAGGCCCACAGACCCGGTGCACAGCTTCCAGGCGACCGCGGCGGTGCTCGGCGGGCTGCTGATCGTGGGCGCGCTCGCCTCGGGGCTCGCGCGGCGCAGCTTCCTCTCGCTCACGGCGGTGTTCGTGCTCGCGGGCTTCGCGCTCGGCGATGGGGGGCTGCAGTGGATCGACTTCGGCGCGCAGTCGACCTTCGTGCGCGATCTCGCATACACCGCGCTGATCGTGATCCTGTTCCGCGATGGGCTGGAGGTCGAGGGGGAGATGCTCCAGCGCGCGTGGCACCTGCCGCTGCGCAAGCTCGCGGTGGCGATGCCCATCACCGCGCTCGTCGTCGCGCTGGCGGGGAGGGCGCTGATCGGGCTGAGCTGGACGGAGGCGTTCCTGCTCGGCGCGCTGCTCAGCCCCACCGATCCGGTGCTCACGTCGAGCATCGTGACCAATCCGCGCGTGCCGCGCCTCGTGCGCCACTCGCTGAACCTCGAGTCGGGGCTCAACGACGGGCTGGCGCTGCCCGCGGTGCTGGCGCTGCTCGCGGCGCTCAGCGTGAGCGCCTCGAACTTCGTGTGGTGGAGGTTCGTGGTGCAGGACATCGGGCTGGGACTCGTGTACGGGCTGGCCTGCGGGTGGGTGGCCTCGCTGGCGATGCCGCGCACCGACGCGCACAGGCTGGAGCACTCGATACCCCCCCACCAGAAGGCGCTGTATGCGCTGGGGGTGGCGTTCGCGACCTACGGCGTCACCGTGCTCTCGCCCAAGGGCAACGGCTTCATCGCGGTGTTCGTGGCGGCGATCGTGCTCGGCATCCGCCGCCCCGATCTGCGCCGCAACTTCGAGCAGGGCGCGGAGGAGATCGTGGAGGTGGTGAAGCTCGGCGTGTTCCTCGTGTTCGGCTCGCTGCTCACGCTGAGCGCGCTCTTCAACGACGGCTGGGCAGCCATCGCGCTGGTGGCGATCACATTCCTGATCGCGCGCCCCGTGGCGGTGTGGATCGCGCTGATGGGCACCGAGACCGATCGCGAGACGCGCCTCTTCATGGGGTGGTTCGGCCCCAAGGGCGTGGCGACGATGACGTTCTCGCTGATCGTGCTCGATCAGGGCATCGCGAGCGGGCAGCGGATCTTCGATCTCACCGCGCTGGTGGTGCTCTGCTCAATCGTCGTCCATGGGCTCACCGATACCCCGGGAGCGAACTGGATCGCGCGCCACGCCGAGCGCTGATCAGGCGTGCAGCGCGGCCTGCTCCTGCGCGGAGGGGAACGCCCAGGCCGAGTGCGAACGGCGCTCCTGGCGAAACACGAAGCGCAGCTGCGGCGGGGGCTTCAGCTGGGCCTCGTGCGGACGAAAGGTCGCGCACGGCTCATCCAGATCGAGCGCACACAGGAGGTTGCGCTTGAAGAAGCAGTCCTCACAGCTGATCTTGCGCGCCTTGGCCACGGCAGGCATCAAAGCACGCCCGAGCAGAGCGCTCATCGAGCGAATCCGCAAATCGCAGGGAAATAACTTCTACCCACAGAAACCCCGCAAGTAGTCACTTTTTTGTGATAGGCGCGCAGATCATCCCGCACGTTGCGAGGTTTTCACTCAAAGGAAGGAAAGGAGGAGGACGGCCTACCGGCCGTCAGGTGGCCGCGAAGCGTAAGAAGGGGTTGCTGCCGTTCACAGATCGAAGGTGGAGCGAGCGCGCTCGACCACGTGGCGGGCGATCGCCAGCGAGGAGGTCGCGGCGGGCGAGGGGGCGTTGCGCACGTGCAGGGCGCGCGCGGTGGCGGAGAACACGAAGTCGTCCACCAGCTTTCCATCGCGCGCGAGCGCCTGCGCGCGCACGCCGGCGAACGACGGCTCGACGTCCTCCACGCGCAGCTCGGGGACGTAGCGCGCGGCGGCGCGCACGAACGCCGCGCGGATCGCGGCGTGGCGCAATTCGACGACTCCCTGGCGCCACCAGTGCGCGAACATCCGCCACGAGCCCGGCCAGGTAAGCGTGTCGAGCACGTCGCGCGCGCGCACCCGCGAGAGGGCGTAGGCGTCGCGCGCGCCCGCGAGCAGCGCGGTGGGCCCGATCAGCACGTCGCCGTCGATGTGCTTGGTCAAATGGACCCCCAGGAATGGCAGCGAGGGGTCGGGGACGGGGTAGATCAGCGAGCGCACGAGTTCCGCGCGCTCGGGCTTCAGGCGCAGGTAGGCGCCGCGGAAGGGCACGATGCGCGGATCGGGGTCCGCGCCGGCGGCCACCGCCAGGCGATCTGCCCAGGCGCCGGCGCAGAAGATCGCGTGCGTGGCCTCGGTGGACCCGAGCGTGTGCTCCAGGCTCACGCTGCGCGCGCCGGCGCGCACGCTCAGCACCTCGCATCCCGTGACCACGGCCGCCCCCGCCCCGGCGACGTCCTCGGCATAGGCGCGCGCGACCGCGGGAAAGCTCGCGATGCCGGTGGCGGGGGAGTGCAAACCCGCGATCCCCACCGCGTGGGGCTCCAGCTCGCGGATGCCCTCGGCGTCGAGGCGGCGCAGTCCGGGCACCGCGTTGGCCTGCCCGCGGCGCTCGAGCTCATCGAGGCGCTCGAGCTCGGAGGAGTCGGTGGCGACGATCACCTTGCCGCACTGCTCGTAGGGGATCTCGCGCTCGGCGCAGTACTCATACAGCTCGCGCGCGCCCGCTACGCACAGGCGCGCCTTCAAGGACCCGGGCACGTAATAGATCCCAGCGTGCACCACGCCGGAGTTGTGGCCGGTCTGGTGCGTGGCGATCTCGCGCTCGCGCTCGAGCACGCACAGCGACAGCTCGGGGAGCTCGCGCGTGAGCTCGCGCGCGACCGCCAGCCCAAGGATGCCGCCGCCCACTATCGCCACGTCGCAGCGATCGATCGTCATGATCCCAACATAATGCACGTTCTCCTCACCGGGGCATCGGGCTTCATCGGCTCGCAGCTGCTACCGCGGCTGCACCGCGAGGGGCACGAGCTGCGCGCCCTCGCGCGCGACCCCACCGCGCTGCACATCCCCTCCGCGTGGGGGGTGGAGGTGGTGCGGGGGGACGTGGTGAGCGGCGAGGGCCTCGCGCGGGCGCTCGCGGGCGTGGAGATCGCGTATTACCTGATCCACTCGATGGAGAGCGACCCTCCCCCAGCGACGAAGAGCGACTCCCCGCTCGCGATGGCGAGCGACTTTCCGTCCACGTCGGAGAGCGACTCCCCCTCCACGCCGAAGGGCGCCGCTCCCGCGCGCCTGCAACCGGCTGGCGACTTCACCGCGCGCGAGCGGGTCGCGGCAACGCGCTTTGCCAACGCCGCGCGGCGCGCTGGCGTGCGGCGCATCGTGTACCTCGGCGGCCCCCTGCCCAGCGTGGCGTCGGTGTCTCTCTCACGCCACTTGGCGAGCCGCCTCGCGGTCGAGCGAACCCTGTTGCAGGCGGTTCCCGACTCGGTGGCGCTGCGCGCCTCGATCGTGATCGGCGCGCGCTCGCGCTCGTTTCGCTTCATGGTGAGGCTGGTGGAGCGCATGCCCGTGCTCACCCTGCCCGCGTGGCGGCGCTTTCGCACACAGCCGATCGACGCCCGCGACGTCACCGAGATGCTCACCGCCGCGGCGCGCGAGCCGGCGGTAGAGGGGCGAACGCTGGAGATCGGCGGCCCCGAGGCGCTCAGCTACGGGGAGATGATGCAGCGCATCGCTGAGCTGATGCTGGTGAGCCGCCCGGCGATCGGGTTATCGGTGACGATGACGCCGCTCGCGGCGCGCGTGGCGGCCGCGATCGCCGGGGAGGATCCCGCCCTGACGCTGCCCCTGATGGAGAGCCTGGAGGGAGACCTGCTTCCCGCGGACGCACGCGAGGCCGCTGAGCTGCTCGGGGTGCGACTGCACTCATTCGACTCCGCCGTCGAGCACGCGCTGGCCGAGTGGGAGGCATCCGAGCCGCTGGCGGCCAGATGAGCACTGTGATAGCCTCGATCCAGATCGCCGCCACCCCGGCTGAGGTGTGGAAGACCGTGATGGACCCCCAGCGGCTGGGCGAGTGGGTCACCATTCACCGCGCACTGCGCCACGCCGACGATGGTCCCGCGCGCGTGGGTTTCGAGATGCACCAACGGGTCCACCTGCGCGGAGTCAGCCTCGATGTTCACTGGCGGCTCGTGGAGTGTGAGCCCGAACCGCCACGCCGTGTGGGAGGGCTCCGGACCGGCCCGTTCGCGCGCGCGCACCGAGTACACCCTGAAGGCCACGATGGCGGCACGCGCTTTGACTATCGCAACGAGTTCCATGCCCCGCTGGGGCCCGTTGGAGCGCTCGCGAGCCGAGCGCTGGTGGGTGGAATGCCCGAGCGTGAGGCCACGCGCACACTTGCAGCGCCTGCGCGCGCTGCTGCACGATTAACCGCGTCCAGCCATCGAACGTGGCAGTAGCCTTGCGCAGGGATGACAAGCTCTCCTAATCGTGTAAGGTGAGAGGTGAGAACGAAAATAATGATGTGGTGTACATCACATCTGCCCTAATGAATAGGACTGGAACGTGACTGACTTTCTCGACGAGAAGCGCCAGGAGATCCGCGGCCGGCTGGCGGAGCTCAAGCCGTTGGTGGATGAGTACAGCCGCCTGGAGGCGGCCGCCGCGGCGCTCGAGGGCGTCGGCGGAGCCGCTCCCAGAGCGGCAGCCGCGGCGGCCCCCGTTCGCCGCGGACCCGGTCGTCCCAAGGGCAGCGGCCGCGGGCCGGGCCGCCCCAAGGGCAGCGGGCGCGGGCCGGGCCGTCCCAAGGGCAGCGGGCGCAAGGCCGCGACGGCTGCAGCGACACCCGCAGCCGCGGCAGCCCCGACGGCCGCACCGGCACGGCGCGGACGCCCGCCCGGCAGCGGCCGCAAGGCGGGACGGCGCAAGGGCAGCGGCACGCGCTCAGCGGAGGCGCTGGCGATCGTGCGCGAGCAGCCCGGTGTCACCATCCCCGAGCTGGCCGCGCGGATGGGCATCAAGCAGAACTACCTCTACCGCGTGCTGCCGAGCCTCGAGCAGGAAAACAAGGTCGCCAAGCAAGGTAGGGGCTGGCACCCGAAGGCTGCGTAGCGAGAGAAGATTCGTCTCCGGCGGGTCGGCGGCAAAGCCGACCCGCCTGGACCACTTCACTTCGCTCAGATCAATCCAAGCTCGCGCACCGCGTCACGCTCTTCCTGCAACTCCTTGACGCTGGCGTCGATCTTGGCTCGTGAGAGGTCATCGATGGCAAGGCCCTGCACGATCGACCACTCTCCACCCGCGCAGGTGCAGGGGTGGCCGGCGACGATTCCCTCGGGGATGCCGTAGGAGCCATCGGAGGCGACGCCCATCGAGACCCAATCGGCGGGGGGCGTGCCGAGCACCCAGTCGTGGACGTGCTCGATCGCCGCATTTGCGGCGGAAGCTGCGGAGGAGGCGCCGCGCGCCTCGATGATCGCGGCGCCGCGCTTCTGCACGGTGGGAATGAAGGTGTTCTCCACCCACTGCCGATCGTCGATCTTCTCAGCGGCGGGTGAACCGGCGATCTTGGCGTGCACCACGTCGGGGTACTGCGTCGCGGAGTGGTTGCCCCACACGCTCACGTTGGTGACGTCGGCCACTCTCACGCCCGCCTTCTGTGCGATCTGCGCGATCGAGCGGTTGTGATCGAGGCGCATCATCGCGGTGAAGCGCTCCACGGGGATGTCGCCCGCGTGGCTGCGCGCGATCAGGCAGTTGGTGTTGGCGGGGTTGCCCACCACGAGGATCTTCACGTCGGAGGCGGCGTGCGCGTTCAGCGCGGCGCCCTGCGGCTTGAATATCCCCCCGTTGGCCTCCAGCAGGTCGCCGCGCTCCATGCCCTTCGTGCGCGGACGCGCGCCCACCAGCAGCGCGACGTTGACGCCGTCGAAGGCGACGTTGGGGTCGTCGGTTATCTCGATGCCCGCGAGCAGCGGGAAGGCGCAGTCGTCGAGCTCCATCGCGGTGCCCTCCGCGGCCTTCACCGCCTGGGGGATCTCCAGCAGGCTCAGGTGCACCTCGGTGTCGGGGCCCAGCATCTGCGCCGGAGGCGATGCGGAACAGGATCGCGTAGCCGATCTGGCCGGCGGCGCCGGTGACGGCGACTTTTACGGGGTCAGCTCGCGCCTCCATCGGCGCCTCTGTGTGACAGGTCCCAGGGTGTCCAGGCGCTCGTAACCGCACTTTCAGTGCTCACTGATTCATCTCCTTGCTTAGGTTCTCATCGATCGACGCGAGGAACTCCTGCGTCGTCTGCCAAGGCTGATCGGGACCCACGAGCAGAGCGAGGTCCTTCGTCATCTTCCCTGCTTCCACCGTCTCCACGCATACGCGCTCGAGCGTTTGCGCAAACTCCCTGACATCGGGCGTGTCATCGAGGCGCCCGCGGTGCGAGAGCCCCTGCGTCCACGCGAAGATCGAGGCAATCGGGTTGGTCGAGGTGGGCTTGCCCTGCTGGTGCATCCGGTAGTGGCGCGTAACGGTGCCGTGCGCGGCCTCCGCCTCCACCGTCTGGCCATCGGCGCTCATCAGCACGCTCGTCATCAGCCCGAGCGAGCCAAAGCCCTGCGCGACGGTGTCCGATTGCACGTCGCCGTCGTAGTTCTTGCACGCCCACACGTACCCCCCTTCCCACTTCAGCGCGGCGGCCACCATGTCGTCGATCAGGCGGTGTTCGTAGGTGAGGCCGGCGTCCTCGAACTCGGCCTCGAACTCCGCCTCGTAAACGCCCTGGAAGATGTCCTTGAAGCGCCCGTCGTAGCGCTTGAGGATCGTGTTCTTGGTCGAGAGATACACCGGGTAGCCGCGCTCCAGCCCGTAGCGCAGCGATGCGCGCGCGAAGTCGCGGATCGAGTCATCGAGGTTGTACATCGCCATCGCGATGCCCGGGCTCTCGAAATCGAACACGTTCAGCTCGATCGGCTTGCCGACGCCCTCCCCGGACTCCCTCACTTCGCGGCCCTCGCCGGACCCAAGAGACTGGGGTCCCGCCAGGCCCGGGACCCTGCCGGGGTCCTTCTCCCCCTCGCCTGCCCCCTTCGGGGTGAACGTCAGCGTCAGCGTGCCCGCCCCCGGAATCAGTGTGTCCGTCGCCCGGTACTGATCGCCGAAGGCGTGACGGCCGATCACGATCGGCTTCTTCCAACTGGGCACCAGGCGGGGGATGTTGGCGATCACGATCGGCTCGCGAAAGATCACCCCGCCGAGGATGTTGCGCACTGTCCCGTTGGGCGAGCGGTACATCTCCTTCAGGCCGAACTCCGCCACGCGCGCCTCGTCGGGGGTGATCGTCGCGCACTTGACACCCACCCCGTGAAGCTTGATCGCCTGCGCCGCTTCGACGGTGATCCGATCCTCGGTGGCGTCGCGGCTCTCGATGCCGAGATCGAAGTACTTCAGGTCCACATCGAGGTAGGGCAGGATCAGCTGCTCCTTGATGAACGACCAGATGATGCGCGTCATCTCGTCGCCATCGAGCTCGACTATCGGGTTCTTACTTTGATCTTGGCCATTTGGAGTCCTTGTTCGGCGCGGCGATGCTATCGCGGGGAGGCTCGCGCCAGAATGATGGTGGGTTGAGGTGGTCGGGCCGTGGATTTGGCGACGCGCGCGCAGGCGAGCATCGCGTGGCGTCGACGCCGCGGAGCAGCACACCTTCAGTCCCATGGCCACCACCGTGCACCCACCGCGCCAGGGCGAGAACTGGCAGACGCATGAGGTCCTCAACCAGCCGCCGCCGCTGCTGGACGTGGACGTCTTCTCCTCCAACCTTCCGCTCGTGGAGGCGCTGCAGCGCGAGGGCGGAGGCTGGGCAGCGGAGCGCGCCGCCGAGCTGGGGCGCTTCGTCGGCGGGAAGCCGCAGCAGTGTGGGGCCGCCTGGCGAACGAGAACAAGCCGGTGCTGCGCACACACGACCGCTACGGAAACCGCATCGACGAGGTCGAGTTCCACCCTGCGTGGCACAACCTCATGAAGATGGGCGTGGAGAACGAGCTGCACTCGCTCCCCTGGACATCCTCAGAGCCCGGGGCGCAGGTGGCGCGCGCGGGCCTGTACATGACCGCGATGCAGGCCGAGGCCGGGCTTCGCGTGCCCGATCACGATGACCTTCGCGGTGGTCCCCGCGCTGCGCGCGACCCCCGCGCTGGCGGCCGAATGGGAGCCGCTCGTCACAGCCACCACGTATGACCCGCGCCTCGTGCCCGCCGCCGAGAAGGGCTCCGCGATCGCCGGCATGGCGATGACCGAGAAGCAGGGGGGCTCGGACGTGCGCGCCAACACCACCATCGCCCGTCCCTTGAATGGCGGGGGTTCGGGAGCGGAGTACGAGATCACCGGCCACAAGTGGTTCTGCTCGGCGCCGATGTCCGACCTCTTCCTCGTGCTCGCTCAGACCGACGACGGCCTCTCCTGCTTCCTGATGCCGCGCGTGCTGCCCGACGGTGCGCGCAACGCGTTTCACATCCAGCGCCTGAAGGACAAGCTCGGCAACCACTCCAACGCCTCCTCGGAGGTCGAATTCCACGGCGCGTGGGCGCGCATGGTGGGCGAGCCTGGACGGGGAGTGCCCACGATCATCGAGATGGTCGGCCACACGCGCCTCGATTGCGTGATCGGCGGCGCCGCGGGTATGCGCGCCGGGGTGATCGCCGCGACGTGGCACGCCGCGCACCGCTCGGCCTTCGGCAAGCGCCTGATCGAGCAGCCCCTGATGCGCAATGTGCTCGCCGACCTCTGCATCGAGTCGGAGGCCGCCACGATGCTCGCGATGCGCCTTGCGCGCGTCTACGACGAAGCAGGAGGGGAGTCGCTTGCGGGCAGCGACGAGTTGAGCGACGCCCACCTCTTCAAGCGCCTTGCCACGGCCGTGGGCAAGTACTGGGTGTGCAAGCGCGCCCCCAACCACGCCTTCGAGTCGCTGGAGTGTCTCGGAGGCAACGGCTACGTGGAGGAGTCGGGGATGCCGCGCCTCTACCGCGAGGCTCCACTCGCCTCGATCTGGGAGGGCTCGGGCAACGTGATGAGCCTCGACGTGCTGCGCGCGCTGGTGCGCACCCCGCGCTCGCTCGAGATCTTCCTGGAGGAGATCGGCCAGGCCAAGGGCGCGGACGCGCGCCTGGACGCCCACATGGCCAAGTTGGAGTCCCAGTTCGCGGACCCCGCAACGCTCGAGACCCGCGCGCGGCGCGTGGTCGAGTCGATGGCGCTGGCCTTGCAGGGCTCGCTGCTCGTGCGCTACGGCGACCCCGCCGTCGCCGACGCCTTCTGCGCCGCCCGGCTCGGCGGCGAGGCGGGCCTCGAGTACGGCACGCTGCCAGCGGGCACGGACTTCGAGGCGATCATCGAGCGCAACCGCCCGCAGGTGTAGAAACCGGAACCCCCACCAAGCTCTCCGCTCGGCTTGGCAGCCCTACGTCCGGCGCGTGAACCGCTTGTCAAGCCCGCTGCACCGGAGCGGACCAACCGGCCGGGCCGCACGAACCAACCGGCCGGGCCTCAACTCCTCCTACCATTGAAGGCATGCGCTTTCGCAGCTCCTTCCAGCTGGCCCGCATATCCGGTATCCGCATCGGCGTGGGCATCAGCTGGTTCTTCGTCCTGTTCCTCTACATCTACTGGTTCACGCCCTACTTCCACGAAGTGCTTGGCGGATCGCGCACGACCGCCTACCTCGTGACGGTGGCGAGCGTGCTGTCCTTCTTCCTCTCCCTGATCCTGCACGAGCTGGGGCACGCGTTCGTCGCGCGCCGCAACGGGCTGCAGGTGCTCGGCATCGAGCTGTGGGCCTTCGGCGGGATCACCCGCACGAACGGCGCGATGGAGGGACCGGGACCGGAGTTCCGCGTGGCCGCCGCCGGGCCCGCGGTGACGCTTGCGGTGATCCTCCTCAGCGTCGCCGCCGGCGCGGCGCTGGCGAGCAACAGTCACTTCTTCGAGGTGGCGGCGGGCAGCGGCGGCGTGCACAGCACCCCCGCGGTCGTGTGGCTCAGCTGGGTGGCCACGCTCAACCTGCTCGTGCTGGTGCTGAACCTCGTCCCCGCCTTCCCCCTCGACGGCGGCCAGATCGCGCACGCGCTGATCTGGCGAGTCTCGGGCGATCGCAACCGCGCCACGCGCGTCACCGGCCGGGCAGGACAGGGCTTCGCGGTGCTGCTCGGAGCGGGTGGCCTCGCGCTGCTGGGGAGCACCGGCGGATTCAGCGGGATCGCGCTGATCTTCATCGCGATGCTGATCTACCAGGCCGCGAGCATGGCGGTCGCGCAGGGCTCGATGGGCCAGCGCATCCAGGGGCTCACGGTCGCCGACGTGATGGACTCCGAGCCCATCACGATCCCCGCCGAGCTGCGCCTGATCGACGCCCAGGAGCAGTTCTTCGGGCGCTACCGCTGGCCCTGGTTCGCGGTCGTGGACCCCGCGCGGCACTTCCTCGGCGTCGTGCGCGCCGAGCGCCTGGACGCGGAGATCGCCGCCGGGCGCCCCGCGCTGCAGGTGGTGGAGGTGCTCGAGGAGAACCTGCCGGTGCGCATCGACGAGCACCAGCCGCTGGAATCGCTGCTGCGCTCCGAAGGCCTGGGGCGCCTGGGCGCGATGGTGGCCGTCGATGGCGACGGCGTCCTGCAGGGGGTCGTCACGCTTGCCCAGATCCGTCAGGCGCTGCGCCCAGCAGGCATATAGAGTCCGGCCCGTGCCTTCACACGACGTCCTCATCATCGGCGCCGGCCTCGCGGGCCAGCGCGCCGCCCTCGCCGCCGCGCAGGACGGCTCCAGCGTTGCGATTCTCAGCAAGGTGCACCCCGTGCGCTCGCACTCGGTGGCCGCCGCGGGCGGCATCAACGCCGCGATCTCGATCGCCGACGATTGGCGCTCGCACGCGTACGACACCGTCAAGGGCTCCGACTTCCTCGGCGATCAGGACGCGATCGAGATCATGTGCTCGCAGGCGCCCCACGAGGTGATGCACCTGGAGCACATGGGCGTCACCTTCCATCGCAACGAGAAGGGCGAGCTCGACCTGCGCGCCTTCGGCGGGGCCTCGATGAAGCGCACCGCCTACGTCGCCGACATCACCGGCCAGGCGATCCTGCACGTGCTCTACGAGCAGCTGATGAAGCACCACGAACAGGTCGATCGCTACGAGGAGTGGTTTGTCACCTCGCTTCTGCGCGACGACGCCGGCGCGTGCTGCGGGGTCGTGGCGCGCGACGTGCGCTCGGGGCGTATGGAGGTGTTTCGGGCAAAGAACACGATCCTCGCCTCCGGCGGCGCCGGCCAGGTGTACTCACCCACCACCAACGCGCTGATCGTCACCGGCGACGGCATCGCCCAGGCCTACCGCCTGGGTGCGCCGCTGATGGACATGGAGATGGTGCAGTATCACCCCACCACGCTCGTCGAGAACGGGCTCCTGATCACCGAGGGCGCGCGGGGGGAGGGCGCGGTGCTCTTGAACTCCGAGGGCGAGCGCTTTATGGAGCGCTATGCCCCCAACAAGCTGGATCTCGCCTCGCGCGACGTCGTCTCGCGCGCCGAGCAGACCGAGATCCTCGAGGGCCGCGGCGTGGGCGCGCACGGCGAGGGCATCTACCTCGACATCACCAAGGTCCCCCGCAAGCGCACGCTCGAGGCGCTGCGCGAGATCGTCAACATCGGCAAGGACTTCGCCGGCGTCAACATCACGCGCGAGCCGATCATGATCCGCCCCGGCCAGCACTACATCATGGGCGGCGTGAAGACCGACATCGACGGCGCCACCTCCATCCCGGGGCTGTATGCCGCTGGGGAGGTCGCCTGCGTGTCGGTGCACGGCGGCAACAGGTTGGGCGCCAACTCGCTGCTCGACACCCTCATCTTCGGCCGCCGCGCGGGCGAGCACGCCGCCGCGCGAGCGACCTCGATGGCGCTGCCCACCATCTCCGACGCGCAGCTGCGCGAGGACGTCGCGACGATCGACGGGCTGATCGCGCGGCCGCGGGAGGCTGGCCCCGGCGGCGCGGCCCCCCGTCGGGTCTCCGAGATCAAGGCCGAGCTGGGCGAGACGATGAACCAGTACGTCGCCGTCTACCGCGAGCAGGCCGGGCTGGAGCAGGCCCTGGAGGTCGTGCAGCGCCTGCGCCTGGAGTCCGAGCGCGCCTACATCGACGACCGCGGAACCATCTTCAACCAGGACGTCCTCGGCGCGATCGAGCTCGGCTACATGCTCGACTGCGCCCACGCGATCGTCGTGGCCGCGATCGAGCGCAAGGAGTCGCGCGGGGCGCAGTTCCGCACCGACTTCCCAGCGCGCAACGACGAGGAGTGGCTCAAGCACATCGATGTCACCCTCAACGGCGACGGGCCAGGTGTGAGCTACTCGCCGGTCACCATCACCCAGTGGCAGCCCGAGGAGAGGAAGTACTGATGGCCCCCGCCCCCCCAAGGAGGCTCAGCTGATGGCCGAGACCCACCGTCCGCCGGAGGAGTTCACGCTCAAACTGCGCCGCTTCGACCCCGAGTCCGGGCAGGCGCCCTACTGGGACGAGCACACGATCGAGCTCGAGCCCCACCGCTCGGTGCTGGAGGGCATCCTGCAGGCCAAGGCCCGCTTCGACGGCTCGATCGGCATCCGCTGCTCCTGCCGCGCCGCCATCTGCGGGAGCTGCGGGGTGCGCATCAACGGCGAACCGGGCCTCGCCTGCCACACGCACTTGGATCACGCCCGCGACGCCTCCCCCGATGGCGTGATCGAGGTCGAACCGATGGGCAACATGCCCGTCATCAAGGACCTCGTGGTGGACATGGATGCGGTGCACTGGAAGAAGATCCAGCGCGTCACCCCCTGGCTGCTCGCCAAGCAGCCCGTGCCCGAGCGCGAGTACCTGGTGCCGCGCGAGAACATGATGGACGTCACCCAGTCGATGGCCTGCATCCAGTGCGGCGCGTGCGTCTCGGACTGCCTCGCGATGGAGGTCGATCCCGGTTTCATCGGCCCCGCCGCGCTCGCCAAGGCCTACCGCTTCGTGGGGGATCCGCGCGACTCAGAGCGCCACGAGCGCCTGCTCGACCTGGCGCAGGATCCGCAGGGGATCTACGACTGCACGCACTGCTTCAAGTGCGTCGAGGCGTGCCCCAAGGACGTCAACCCGATGGGCCAGATCATGCGCCTGCGCCGCATCGCGGGCGCCGACGAGCACATCGTCGACCAGAACAACGGCTACCGCCACGAGCAGGCGTTCGTGAAGAACATCGCCAAGAACGGGCTCCTGCACGAGGCCGACCTCGTGCCCGACTCCTACGGCGGCAAGTTCCACCCCCGCGCGATCCCCGAGCTGATCTCTGGGATGCCCACCGCGATCCGCGGGCTGCTGCGCGGCAAGATGACGCTGCCCAAGATCCTGGGGCACCCTCACAAGGCGCCCAAGCCCGTGAAGAAGTACTTCGAGGAGATCGACTCCAAGCCCGAGCGCTACGAGCTGAACCTGTACGTGACGGGCTACGACGAAGACGAGCCCACCCCCGCGACCGCCGGCGCCGCGGGCGAGGCCACCGAAGGGAGCGCCGCATGAGCATCAAGGTCGCCTACTGGCCCGGCTGCGTGAGCCGCGGCTTCACGCCCGAGCTGCACGGCTCGATGGCCGCCGTCGCGCCCCTGCTCGACATTGAGCTGGTCGAGCTCGACCGCGCCAACTGCTGCGGGGCGGGCGTGATCGCCGAGCACAACCAGGAGCTCGCGGACACGCTCAACGCGCGCACCTTCGCGCTCGCCCAGCAGGTGCAGGGAGCGGAGCTGATGATGAACATCTGCTCCACCTGCCAGGGCGCCCAGAGCGAGTGCCAGGAGCGCCTCGACGCCAACGCCGAGTACCGCGACGCACGTCAACGACACGATCTCCGCCGAGGGGCTTACTTATAAAAAGGATCCCGCCAACCCGCTCACCAACAAGAACTTCCTGTGGCTCTTGGTGGAGGAGATCGGCCTCGAGAACCTGCGCGAGCGCGTCAAGCGCCCCCTCACCAACCTCAAGGTGGGCCCCTTCTACGGCTGCTACATCGTGCGCCCCCGCGCGCGCCTGGGAATCGACTCAGAGCACCCCCGCGACCACTACCTGGGCCAGGTGATCGAGGCGCTCGGAGGCACCGTGATCGAGTACGCCGGCGAACGCAAGTGCTGCGGTTTCCCGATCATCACGATGAACAAGGAGGCATCGCTCAAGCAGGCCGGCACGCCACCTCGGCGACGCCAAGGACGCCGACGCCGACTGCCTGGTGACGCCCTGCCCGCTGTGCCACCTCAACCTCGACCTCCAGCAGCCGCTCGCCGCAAAGGCCGTGGGCCGCGAGCTGGAGATGCCCGTCCTGCACCTCCCCCAGCTGGTGGGCCTCGCGCTTGGGCTCGAGCCCAAGCAGCTGGGCATGCAGCGCCACGTCGTCCGTCCCACCTCGGTGATCGACTGGTCCACGGCAGTTGTCGGCGCCGCGGCCTGAGGCGCGCAGTCACCGGGCGCGGCCGGCGCCTCAGGTATTGGAGGAGCGACGCCGCGCACGCCTGTAGGCGCGCAAACCGGAGTGAGGCTCGCCGAAGAACCGCACCTGCGCGGCAAGGCCGCGCGGTGGCGCGCCGGTTGTGAGTGGCTGGGTCGCCACCGTCGAGGCCAGCACCACACCACTGCTCCAGGGAACCGCCACACGGGGGCCGAAGAGGGTCAGGTTGACGCCCTGGGGAAACGCCGCCGACGGAGAGAGCACACCCCGCGCGCCGTGCTCGATCAGCCACTGCGCCTCGGCTTGACAGCGCTCGTGATCGTCCTCGACGAGCGCCTCGGGCGGGAAGCCCGCTGCCCACGCCCGCTCGAAGGTGCTGTAGTCGACCACGCAGCCCTCCTCGATGCGCAGCTGCCACAGGGTGGTGTGGTAGTGCGAGGCGTCCTCGTCGCTGCGCAGATCCTCGTGGCGCAGGATCTCCGCGAGGGGAGTGAGGGCGTCCAGCGACAGGTACTGCGTGCAGCCCTGCCCAGCCCTGTTCCAGCGGCCGGCGCGGCGATTGGGGTTGACCCACAGCGGCACGTCATAGGAGGTGGCCCGGTAGGCAATGGCGCTCCAGCTGACAAAGATAGGGCGTCGCCTAGCCGGCATACTGGCTTCGACCCGAGCGCGCGGCGCTCAGGAGCAGCGGCTCGGCGCCCGGATCGTCCAGCAGCGCCGCCGGCCGGCGACCGCCGAGGTCCCGCCGGGGACGCTGAAACCAGGCGACGATCCCCTCCTCGTCCCAGTTGTGGCGCAGGATCGCCACCAAGCGGGCAAACACGCGCAGCGTGCGGCGCGGGGGGTGCGATCCCGAGAGGTGCTTCCAGCGCGACAGCGTGCGCCGGTCAACGCCAAGCAGACCTGCGATCACGCGGTCGGGGATGTCGGGCAGCCAGCGCTCGACCTCACCCATCACAACCCCCGCGTCGCCCGCGATGCCGCTGACGTGCTCGTCCAGCGCGTCGCGCACGACGTGACGGATGCGCTCCAGCATGACCAGCAGCCGATCGAGCACATCGAGATCCCCAAGATCCTGTCGCCGTCCAGCAGCTCGCGGATCTGAAGCAGCGTGTCCAGCAGCAGGATCACCTGATCCCTGTCGAAGTCCTCCGGCTCCAGCTCGGCGCGCAGGCTGCGAAGCCGATCGCTCATCTCGCGCCAGCGCTCGGCCCAGGCTCCGTCGACCTCCGGAGCCCGCTGCATGCGCTCGACAGCCTCGACCAGACCGCGCTTGAGATCGTCCAGGCTCCGATCGGCCTGCTCCAGACGCTGCTCGGCTGTAGGTTGGGGAGTCATGATGTCTCGTCTGTAGCTCCTATATGGGACATGATAGCGACATGGCGAGCCACGTCAAACCCTGCTCATCTCGGAGCCCAATAGGCTGCCCTCACCGTGAAGATCCTCACCGTCGTCGGCAACCGTCCTCAGTTCATCAAGGCCGCGGCCGTCTCCGGGCTCTTGCGCAAGGAGCACGAGGAGGTGCTGGTGCACACCGGCCAGCACTACGACGACGCGCTCTCGAAGGTGTTCTTCACGGAGCTGGGATTGGCCAGGCCAGAGTGGGAACTGGAGATCGGCGGCGGCGGCTCGAACACCTCGCAGACCGTGCGTATGCTGGGCGCGCTCGAGACCCTGCTCACCGCCGGGCATCCGGACGCGGTGCTCGTCTACGGCGACACGAACTCGACGCTCGCGGGCGGGCTCGCCGCAGCACAGGCGCGCGTTCCGGTGGTGCATGTCGAGGCCGGAATGCGCTCCTTCGACCGCGCGATGCCCGAGGAGCTCAACCGCGTGGTGACCGACCACCTGAGCGAGCTGCTCCTGTGCAGCTCCGAAAACGCGGCGGAGAACCTCGCGCGCGAGTCGGCCTTCGGGCGCGTTGAGGTAGTGGGGGATGTGATGGTGGACGTGGCACTGCGCTGGCAGCCCGCGGCGCGGGAGAGCGTGGAGGAGGTCGCGCGGCGCCACGGCGCGAAGCCCGGGGAGTACGTGCTGGCGACAGCGCACAGAGCCGGAAACGTCGATGATCCCGAGCGGCTGGCGCGGCTGGTGGAAGTGCTCCAGGCCCTCGCCGAGCGGGCCCCGGTGATGTTCCCCGTGCACCCCCGCACCCGCGAGCGCCTCACCGCAACGGGGCTGTGGGGGCGCTTGAAGGACACGGCGGGGATGCGCCTCACCGAGCCGCTGGGGTACGCCGAGTTCACCGCGCTGCTGTGCGGCGCCCGTGCGGTGGCGACTGACTCGGGAGGCGTCCAGAAGGAGGCGTACCTTGCCGGGGTGCCCTGCGTGACCCTCAGAGCAAACACCGAGTGGGTGGAGACCGTGCAGAGCGGCTGGAACACGCTCGTGGATCTCGACGCCGAGGCGGCGGTCGCGGCCCTCTCGCGGGAGCCCCCGGAGGAGCGCCCCCAGCTGTATGGGGACGGGCACGCGGCAGAGCGCTGTGTGGCGGCGATCGGGAGGCTGCGCGCATGAGCTCCGGCGAGCGGCCGATCCGCCTCGGCGTGGTGGGCCTCGGCTATTGGGGGCCCAATCTGGCGCGGAACTTCGCCGGGCTCCCGGGGTGCGAGGTCAGCTGGCTTTGCGACGCCTCAGCGCAGGCGCGCGAAAAGATGGCGCGCGCCATCCCCGGCGCCCGCCCGAGCAAGGACGTGGACGAGTTGCTCGCAGACCCCGAGCTGGATGCGGTGGTGCTTGCAACCCCCGTGCCCACCCACGCCGAGCTCGCGACGCGAGCGCTGCAAGCGGGTAAGCACTGCTTCGTGGAGAAGCCGCTCGCGACGACCGTAGCGGACGCCGAACGCGCCGTGGCCGCCGCGGAGCAGGCGGGGAAGACCCTGATGGTGGGCCACCTGCTGGAGTACCACCCCGCCGTTACGCGCCTGAAGGAGATGGTCGCGCAGGGGGAGTTGGGGGAGATGTACTACCTCTATGGCAACCGCGTGAACCTCGGCAAGCTGCGAGCCGATGAGAACGCCCTCTGGAGCCTCGGCGCGCACGACGTCTCAGTCGTGCTGCACCTGATCGGCGAGGAGCCCGAGGAGTGCGTAGCGCACGGCCGCTCCTACGTGCGCTCTGGAGTCGAGGACGTGGTCTTCTGCTACCTGCGCTTCCCCTCTGGGATCGTCGCGCACCTGCACCTCTCGTGGCTCGATCCCCACAAGGAGCGCCGCCTCACCGTCGTTGGAGCCAAGCGCATGGCGACGTTCGACGACATGCAGATCGAGGGCAAGCTGACCGTCTACGACAAGGGCTTCGACGAGGACAGCCGCTCCTGGGGCGAGTACATCGCGCGCTCAGGCGACATCTTTTCCCCCCGCATCCCCAACACCGAGCCCCTGCGCTTGGAGTGCGAGCACTTCGTGGAGTGCCTGCGCACGGGGGCGAGCCCCCGCTCGGACGGTCACAGCGGGCTGCGCGTGGTGCGGGTGCTGGAGGCGCTCCAGCGAGCATTGGAGAGCTGAGCCGCTCCCGTTCGCTGCGGAGGGAAGCCAGCGCCACTCCCAGCCAGCGGCGAACCACACGATCGGCTCGAGCCGCCGCGCGGCGGCGGTCAGTTCGTAACGCACGACGCCATCGCGGTGCGTGCGGGAGAGGATCTCGTCGAGCACAAGGTTGCCGAGCCTGCGCCTGGTGGCCGAGCGGCAGAGGTCGACGAGGCGCCCGTCGATATCGGTCGGGCGCAGCGGCTCGACCGCGAGGGCGCGCAGCAGCGTCCGGTTGCCGTCGTCGGCGAGCAGCCGCAGCGCCCATCTCCCGGGGGTCTCGGCGGACACTTGCGAGGACCAGTTCCGTTCCCACACCTCCGCCGCGCGGGCAAGCGGAAGCAACCCCCGGCCCGCGCCGGTGAGCTCGTAGTAGGCGCGGGGAGGCACGTCGGGAACGCGTTTGCGCGCAATTGCGCCGGCGCGCTCGAGCTCGTCTAGCCTGCGCATCACCGCCCCGTGGGTGGCTTCGGGCATCCGCTGCTCGAGCTCACTAGGTTGCAGCGCACCGCCGGCCAGCTCGCGCACGACCTGAACGGTCAACCGTTCGGCGAGCAGCCGCAGCGCGCAGGCTCCAGGCGGTTGGTGGCTTTCGGGCATGGGCCAGGCCTCTCCTCTCTGCTTAAGCTCTGTTCTCTGTTGAACTCCTACCCCGCCGATGCCAAACATATTCCAATGTTTCCGACGGCTCCAACTCTGGGCTAGCACCTCCCCGTCGCTGCGTAAATGGCCCCGAAGCTAAACCCTTCTTAAAAGTTCGTTAAAAATTGTATCTGATGTCGGCGGTACACCATCTGCTGCAAATGCCAGTCCTTGCGCGCGAACTCTTTGGTTGGCATTGACGCCTTGACCACCACCATCGATGCGCAACTCCTGCGATAGGTCGGATTTTCCAAATAGTGGCACGTTTTTCGCACTTGCAGGGCTCCGGAGCCGTGTTATGGTGTGCCTCCCACGTGGGCAGATCAATAACTACACTAGGAGCAATCAATAGCAATGCATATAGGAAAGAAGACACTACTGATGACTACAGGCGTGCTGTGCAGCCTCAGTCTCGTGGCAGCTGTCGCGCTGGCCATTTCGAAAGATGAATGGAAACCAGCTAACACAGCGTTTACGGCAACAGCCATAAACTCCTCCTTTACGGCTGCAGGAGCTACCGCCACATGCGAAGTATTTGCTCTCAAAGGGACGACCCCCAAAGGCAGCGGTGGCATATTCTCGGAAACAGAAGCGCAAGCAGGCGTCTCAGTTACTCCAAAAGTAGAAAAATGCAAACCTGCGGCGACTGAAGTCTTTGGTCCATGGAAACTGGCCTTGCATTCAAAAGGATGCGCTGGTGAAAAAGAAGAGGAGGACGACTGCGTCACGGTCACGATTCCGAATGAAGGCGCTGTAATAAAATTCCCCCTATGCACCTCGGTCAAAGTCAACGCGCAGTCGATAACCGAAACCTACAAGGACGATCCAGGTGAGGGCCTTGTGGAATTCAAAGAAAAGCCAGTCACAGTCAAAACAAATTGCGCGGGCGAACAGAAAGCCAAATTCACAGGAACATTCAAAGTTGCACCGCTGATCACGGACGACGAATAGAACCTCACCGCATGTCGAACTGGACTACGACGCTGTAGCCGGGTATCGGGTTGGGGGGCCACGTCACTGCCGTGGCCCCCCACCACGTCATGCACGCATCGAGGAAACCGGGTTCTACGATGGCATCGAACCGTGATTGAGAAACACAGCCGACCCGGCGGTTCTGTCCTTTGTACCATGGGTATAACTACGAGTATGGTCGTGGAGAGGGTATGTGCTCGGTAGTTCGCTTCGGCTTAATGATCGCTGGTGCCCTTCTCGCGGGTTTGTCTTGTTTCGTTTCTGAGCCGGCAATCGCCGACTCAGGCTGTCCAAATGCGGCGTTTAGCGCCGGTCCGTCCGTCAGCCTGCCTGACTGTCGGACCTACGAGCAGGTGAGCCTGCCCGGCAAGAACGGCTACGACATCCTCGTCGATCATCCCCAGGGCCTAGGTGGAGTGCCTCCCTTCATCGAGGCTGCCCCGGACGGAAGCTCGATCGACTATTTCTCCTATGGCGCGACCTCCGGCTCGCTGAGCCACCTGCTCGAAAGCATGTTCCTCGGGCGTCGAGAAGCCAGTGGGTGGAGCGCTCTTCCGTTGGACTTACCGGACTTCAATGTGACCAACAATGGCGGTGGCACAGGCAACAGAGAGCTCGTCGCGGTGCCAACACATCTCGATCAGCCGGTCGCAAGGAGCGACCAGCCGCTGGCTCCCGGCGCTCCCACGGAAGTCGGCGGCATCGGAAATCTCTTCCTGCGTAGGCCAGATGGCAGCTATGCGCTCCTCACGCCCTACGCACCGCCGGAAGCGCAGCTGGGAGGCTACACCCAGCTGGAACCCATCGGAATATCTAACGACGCTGGCCAGGTGCTCTTCGACGCCAATGCGACGCTCACTCCCGATGCCCCGCGACCGGGAGAAGGAGCCGCACCGCTGTTGTATGACTGGGCAGGAGGCGCCACCACGTTCGTCGGACGCCTCGAAGACGGCACGCCGGCGTTTGAATCAGCTGCGCTCTCCTTCGGGAATCCAATCTCCGCGGATGGATCGCACATCTTCTGGGAGGGCATCCCGACCGAAAGCGCGCCCGTCCAGGTATATATGCGCACCGGCGGGAGCACGATCCAAGTCTCGAAGTCCCAGCGCAGCACGGCCGATCCAAACGGGCCACAGGCCCGCCGAGTTTCAGTGGGCCTCCACCGACGGCTCGCGTGTCTTCTTCCTCAGCGCGCAGCAGCTCACCGACGGCGCTTTTACGGGCACGGCAGACAGCAGCGACGAACTCTATGAATACGATGTCGCGACCCATCGACTCGCCGGCCTGAGCGAGGACACCAATCCCCTCGACGCGGCCGGTGGCGCCGGCGTGCAGGGCGTTCTGGGCATCTCCGGCGATGGAACCAGCATTTACTTCGTCGCCGACGGTGAACTCGTTCCCGGACAGGGTGTCAACGGCAGCCCAAATCTATATCTTTCGCGGAATGGCGGACCGCCCACATTCGTCGCGACACTCAGCTTCGAAGACTCGTCTGACTGGGTTGAACTAGCGTCCCGCCTGGGAGGCGGCGGCCCGCCACGCGGCGCCTACGTGACGCCCGACGGCCGCTACCTCGCGTTCTCCTCGATCGACCCTCTCACCGGCTATGACAACCGCGATGCCTCGAGCGGCCTGCCCGACAGCGAGATCTTCCTCTACGACGCGCGGACCGCCGCATTGACATGTGTGTCGTGCGACCCGGCAGGCGTGCGTCCGATCGGCAACGCCACACTCGGCAACCCCTATCCAGACGGCTACATACCGAGGGACATCAGCGACACCAGCCCCGCCGGCGTCAGGCTCTTCTTCGACTCTCCCAATCCGCTTACGTCCGGCTCGGCCAACGGCCACGAGAAGGTCTTCGGTACGAGGCTGGTCAGGTCCTTCTCATCTCCGGCGGCAAGAGCTCGACCGACGACTTCTTCGCCGACGCCAGCGAAACCGGCAATGACGTGTTCTTCACGACGCGCAGCCAACTGGTCGCCCAGGATCAGGACCAGCTCATCGACCTCTACGACGCCCGCGTCGGTGGAGGCTTCCCGGCGCCGAGCAGCTCGTCTCCATGCTCGGGCGATGACTGCCAGGGCGCTCCCAGCGGCGCTCCCACCTTCGAAGCGGACGCAAGCGCGCTCTACAGCAACGCCTCCGTCCCACCGGCGCAAGCAAGGGCCAAGCCGCCGAGGGCCAAGCGGCTGACCAGATCTCAGCTGCTTGCCCAGGCGCTCAGGGCGTGCCGGCGAACGACACGCAACAGGCACAGGCGAGCCAGCTGCGAATCTGTGGCGAGACGCCATTATGGTCATCGGGCGGTCCGGATTCAGTCCAAGAGGAGGGCGAAATGAGCACTCCACCAATGCTCAGGTCTGGGCGCGCCAAGCTGTGTCAGGTCCTCTCCAGCACCGGCGCGGTGCTGCCCGCGCGAATCGCGGCCTGCGCTGTCGCGGTGACGTTCGCGATGGGCATCTACGCGGAGTTGCCCGCCACCGCGGCGGCGGCTGCCGGGGGAAGCTGGACGATCGGCGTCCTCTCGACGCCAACCAACTTCGCACCCGGCGAAAGCGGCGGCCGCGACAGCTACGTCCTGATGGTGACCAACACCAGCGGCAAGCCCACCGACGGCAGCGCCATCACGGTCACGGACACGCTACCGTCGGGCATCACGCCTACCGGGATTTCCGGCACACAGGCCCTCTCCGAGGGCTTCGAAGAACTGCCCTGCCAGACCGCGCCACTGCCGCAGTGCTCGTTCACCGGAGTCGTGCCCGCGGGCGACTCGCTGCTGCTCACCGTTCCGGTGGACGTCGCCACCGGCATGCCGCCGGCCGTTTCGAACACGGTCGAAGTCAGCGGCGGCGGCGTGGCCGCCGCCACGGCGCATCAGGAAACGTCGATCGGCTCGAGTCCCGCCAGCTTCGGCGTCCCCGCCGGCGGCTTTCAGATCGCCACATCGACCAGCCAGGCCGGCGCGCACCCCGACATCACCACCGTCACGAGCATGACGAGCGCGTTCCACCACGGCGAAGTACTGCCGCTCGAGAACCTCAAGGACATCGATGTCGCGCTCCCGCCCGGGCTGATCGCCAACCCCGCTGCCCTGCCACAGTGCTCCCCCGCCGAACTCATCGGCACGGGCGGGTTCAATTGGGGTGGCTGCCCTCCGGATACGCAGGTGGGGCTGGCTACGGTCTATTTCATCGGCACCCAGGGGTTCAAGACGGTCGCGGTGTACAACATGACCACCGAACCGGGTCAGCCGGCGCGCTTGGGCTTCTACGCGATCCTCGCTCCGGTCTTCATCGTGCCGCACGTCCGCAGCGACGGCGACTACGGCGCGTCGGCGTCGCTGACCAACATCGCCGAGGATCTGCCGGTCCTCAGCACGATCCTAACGCTCTGGGGGGTGCCCAGCGACCCGGGCCACGACAGGGCTCGCATGGCCGGCGTCGTTGAATTTGAACCCCGGTTCGGTGCCCCCAGCGGCATCCCGCCGGTGGCCTTCACGAGCAACCCGAGCGCCTGCGAAGGCCCACTCAGCGCGAGCTTGAGCCTCGATGGCTGGCAGGCGATCGGCGACTTCGCCTCCGCCGGCAACACCCTGCCCGCCGCCAGCAGCTGCGCGTCGCTGGCCTTCGAGCCCTCGATCTCGGTCGCGCCCGACGTGCCGACCGCGAACACCCCCGCCGGCTACGGCGTCGAGCTTCACCTACCCCAGAACCAGGACCCGGCGGGGCTCTCGACCTCGACGCTGCGCGACGCCACGGTGGCGCTGCCCGCGGGCACGGTTATCTCCCCGTCGGCCGCCGATGGCCTGCAGAGCTGCTCGGATGACCCGGCGAGCCCCACGGGCGACCAGTTCGGCCTGCATTCGCTGACCGCCGCGACGTGCCCATCGGCGTCGCAGATCGGCACGGTGGAAGTCCATTCGCCGCTGCTCTCGAGCCCGCTTGAGGGCCAGGTGTTCGTGGGCCAGCCCAACTGCGGGGCGGGCGGCTGCACGCCGACCGATGCGCAGAACGGCAACATGATCCGCCTGTTCCTGCAGGTGCAGGGCTCGGGGGTGATCGTCAAGCTCGAGGGTCATGGGTCGATCGACCAGAGCACCGGCCAGCTGACGACGAGCTTCAGGGAAAATCCGCAGCTGCCGTTCGACGACCTGAAGCTGACGCTGAAGGGCGGCCCGCGCGCGCCGCTTGCCAACCCCACGAGCTGCGGGCAGGCGGAGACGACCTCGGACCTGAGGCCGTGGAGCTCGCCGTTCACGCCCGACGCGACGCCGAGCAGCAGCTTCGAAGTGACGGGTTGCGGCAGCGCGCAGTTCTCACCGGGATTCAGCGCCGGCACGACGAACAACCACGCAGGCGCGTTCAGCCCGTTCACGACGACAATCACGCGATCCGATCGAGACCAGCCGCTGGGCGGCGTGAGCGTGAGCACGCCGGCGGGCCTGCTGGGCGTGCTCAAGAGCGTCGCCCGGTGCCCCGAGCCGCAGGCGTCGGTGGGCGCGTGCCCGGCGTCCAGCCAGATCGGGCACGCGATCGTGGGCGCCGGCCCGGGCGCGCAGCCGCTGTACCTGCCGCAGGCGGGCCGCCGCGAAGACCCGGTCTTCCTGACCGGGCCACCTCCCGGCAGGGATCCCAATCTATCCGGCGCCCCGTTCGGCCTTGCGATCCTCGACCACGCCGAAGCGGGCCCCTTCAACCTCGGCGACATCGTTGTGCGAGCGGCGATCAAGGTGGACCCCCACAGCGCGCGGATCACGATCGTGAGCGATCCGCTGCCGAGCATTCGCGACGGCGTCCCGCTGGCGCTGCGCACGATCAACGTGACGGTGGACCGAGGGGGATTCATATTCAACCCAACGAGCTGTGCAACGCTGAACGTGGAAGGCGCGCTCGCCTCGACCCAGGGCACGGGGGCGGCCGTCGCCAGCCGCTTCCAGGCCGCGGACTGCGCCGCCCTGAGGTTCCACCCGAGCTTCAAGGTCTCAACGGGAGGCGCCGCCAGCAACAAGGGCAACGGCGCCTCGCTGCGCGTGGATGTGAACGCCAGCCAGGGGCCGCAGGGCAATCCGGCGGCAGTGGGCGAAACGAACCTGAGGCGGGTCAACGTGAAGCTCCCCAAGGCGCTGCCGGCCCGCCTGACAACCCTGCAGCAGGCCTGCACCGCCGCGCAGTTCGCGGCGAATCCGTCCGGTTGCCCGAAGGGCTCCGTCGTTGGCACGGCTGTGGCGCACACGCCAATCCTCCAGAGTGCCCTCAGCGGCCCGGCGATCCTCGTGAGTCACGGTGGCGCGGCATTCCCGGATCTGGTGCTCGTGCTGCAGGGCGAAGGCATCGTGCTGGATCTCACGGGCAACACCTTCATCGAACACGGGATCACGCTCTCCAAGTTCGAAGCGGTGCCCGATGCGCCGATCTCGAGCTTCGAGTTGAGCCTGCCCCGGGGCGGACATTCCGCGCTGGCCTCGTCCGTCGGCAACCTGTGCGGACGGCACCTCACGATGCCCACCACCATGGAAGGCCAGAGCGGAGCGGTGCTCAAGCAGAGCACCAAAATCGCCGTCAGCGGATGCAAGGCCACGCGCCATCGCAAGAGCGTGCGGCGCAAGAAGCCGTGATCGACTGATCCACAGCGGTGGTCCGCCAGCGGCGCATAGTACCGTCACTGGTGGAGCGTCTGTCGGCGCGATGCCCAAGATAGAAACAAAAAAGACATCCCCGGACACAACCAGGGGGCGGCTCAGAATTCTTCTTTGATTTGAATGATCCGGTTCGCTATCACAGGCTGTCCAGAATCAGGAGTTTCTCATCACAATCAAAGGAAGAATATGAAACATATCAGCTTCACCCAAGCCTGCCTCATCGCCGCGGTCGCGATCTGCGCAGCGCTCGCGGCCGCTGAGCCGATCGCGGTCTCAGCAGCCACGACATCCGCTCCGGCCGCCGAAGTCGGCACATCCGCATACGTGAGCCCGCTTCTCCAGCGCGAGACGGAAGCGCTCACGCGCCAGGGAATCTCTCCCGCCCGCGCCAGCCAGGCGATCGAGGTGCAGGGCGAAATCGCGCGAACTGAAATCCTAACCAAGATCGAAGCGGCCCTGGCCGGCGCGTTCGCCGGAGCGTGGTTCGAACCCACCACCGCGCAGCTGCACGTCGGGGTGACCTCGCCGGCGAGCGAACAGGAGGCCGAAGAAGTGGTCGCACGAGCTGGCCTCACGGGCGATGTGATCGCCACGCCGGTTCATTCGACCTGGAAGCAGCTCCTCGCCACCGAGAACCAGTGGAACAGCAAGCTGGCGAACGCCTTCGCGCGCGGAGGGGTCACGCTGGCGCTCTCGCCGCAGCTCAACGCCGTATCCGTCACGCTGAGCTCAGCGACGCCCGCGGGCGAACGCGCCGCCCTCGAACGCGAAGCCTCGGCTTCCAAGGTCAGGGTCAATGTGTTCGTGGTTCCGAGCTCGCAGCTCGAATTCACCCCACAGAGGCAGGGCATTTGCAAAGCATTCATAAAAGCTAATGCTTTCTGTGAAAAACCGCTCGCGTCCGGTGTCAGGGTCGACAACACTGCAGTCAATGGCTTTGTCAAAGCCTGCACGATCGGTCCCATGGCGATCCCCAAAAACAACAGAAACGCCACCTACGCGCTTACCGCCGGTCATTGCCTGAAGAACATCGGTGAACCGTATTTTGCATATACTCCGGCCGTTGTAAGAGGTATGATTGGCCTATCGGTATCGTCAATCACATACGGCTTGAATGGCGACTATGGCGCCATCAACATCGAACGGCCCGGCTTCTGGTCAAATGTGGGCGCCACTCCCGTCTTTGCCCTCACGGCCGAGTGGAAATTGACAGGAGGATCGACGGTATCGTATGCGGTGAAGGGGGAACGAACGCCTGTGGTGGGCTTCACGAACTGCCACGAGGGCCAAACCACAGGCCAGTCGTGTGGCCAGATCAAAGCTATCCAGGTGAAAGTCAAATACAAAGAAGGCACTATTCTCAACGGAATGGTGGAAGACAAAGGAGCAAACGGCGAAGGAAGCGACAGCGGCGGTCCCTGGCTCTTCCTCGAATCCAACAACGAAGCGCTCATGGAAGGTGTGCACTCCGGCGGAACGAGTGGCACCAAAGTAACGCTCTTCTACACGCCCCTCACAACCATATTGAACACCCTGAACCTGAACCTGCTCACGACCGCAAACGAAACACGTGGAACATTAGGCGCAACGAACGGCGTATCGACGGAAGGGAAAGCCAAAGTGGGTCCTTCGACGTTCACAGACATATCGGCAAATGTCGAATGTGAACGCGCCGTCGGGGAATGGAAACTGCCGAAAGCCAAAGAATCGACCACCGTCAATCTGCACATCAACGCCCTTCATGGCAAACCGGCTGGGTGGGAAGGCTGCAAAGCCGGCGCCCTGGGCACGGTGGAAGAATTCAGTGCCTGTGAACTGCAGGAGGAAGCGGATGGCGAAGGACTGGGCCTGGGCTCGGTCCTAAAAGGCTGCACGATACTCGTCAAAGCGATCACAGGCACGTGTGAAGTCAAAATACCCGGTGAAGCCTCAAACGATGGTCTTGAAGAAATACTGAACGCAGATAAAAGCCCCGAAGAAAACTTCCTCGCCAAAGTCAACATAAAAGGCATCACATCCGAAGCCGTACAGACAGGCTCCACCTGTGAATTTGGTGGGGTCAAAAGCCTGAAAAACAAAGAAGGCCACGAGAAAGCCGAAGGCACCCTGGAAGGAGTGAAAGAAGAAAAATAGGGAGCTCTAGTCGCATTCGATGCGATTCACCTGACAGGCGTGGGCCGGCCACATGGGCCGGCCCACGCCTGCATGCTTCTCGCCTTCGGCGGCCGTGCCAGGACCCTCCTCAGGCAGGCGGCGCCGGCTGCATCACCGTGAAGGAGGCTCCCTGGGGATCGATCAGGCCGGCGAAGCGTCCGATCGGCATGTCCATGGGCTCGGCCGTGATGGTCGCCCCGAGCGCGCGGGCCTTCGCGACGGTGCCGTCGCAGTCGGCGACCGCGAAGCACACGCCCCAGTGCGGCGGGACCTCGGCCGGGAAGTACTCGTCGGTCATCTGCATCATGCCGCCGACGGGCTTCCCGGCGAGCTCCCAGACCGTGTAGGTCTCGGGCGCGCCCTCGAACGACGGGCGACCCGCGACCCAGCCGAAGACGGCCGGGTAGAACGCCTTGTCGGCGTCGGCGTCACGGGTGAGCACCTCGTTCCAGCAGAGCGAGTTGGGCTCGTTGACGAGGTCCGCGCCGGTGAAGGTCTTCGGCTGCCAGACGCCGAACACGGCGCCGGTGGGATCGGCGAAGAACGCCATCCGTCCGATGTCCATCACATCCATCGGCTCGACCACCACGCTGCCGCCGGCCGCCTTGACCTTGGCCGCGGTCTCCTCGGCGTCGGCGACGCTCACATAGGTCGCCCACGCCGTGGGCTGACCCTCCTGCATGTGGCCCATCAGGCCGCCGACGTTCTTGCCGTCCTGCTGGAACATGCGGTACCCGCCGGTCTCGGCCGGTCCCGGCTCCGTCGCGCTCCAGCCCATCAGCTCGCCGTAGAACTCCGCGGCGGCATCGGTGTCTGGTGAGGAAAGTTCGACCCAGGACGGGGTTCCGGGTGCGTACTCGGGCATGGTTCTCCTTTCGCGGACGGGGGCGATCACGATCCTGGCACATCGGCGCGTGGAGCGCGTCACCCGATGCGCTCGGCCGGCTCGCGGTCGTTCAGGGCAGGAAAGCCGACGCGGGGATTCGAACCCCGGACCCCCGCTTTACGAGAGCGGTGCTCTGGCCAGCTGAGCTACGTCGGCCTGGGCTCGCATCGTAGCGTCGGCGTAGCGGTGTCGTCGCCTGCTTTCAAGGAGCGGCAGGTAGCGCGGCATCTTTGGCCCCCAACCGCGAAGCGCTCGTCATCTCCGCCAGCACCTCCAGCAGCGAATCCCCGTGCTTCTCGCAGAACGCCGGTCCGATCCCGCGGATCGCCAGCAGCCCCTCGCGGCTCGTGGGCCGCTCGCGCAGCAGCGCCTCGAGCACCGCGTTGGATGCCACTGTGAAGGCCGGCTTGCCCTCCGCGCGACCCAAGCGCCACGCCCGGAGGGTGTCGAACTGGGTCTCGTCCACCGGCTCCTGCGGAGCGGCGGGAGTCGCCACGGACAACCTCCCCGCGATGGGAGATCCAGCGGCGCTCCGCCCCCGCGCCCCTGTGCGCCCAGCGGAGGCACGCCGCCTGGGGCTCTCCGCTCCCCGCGCCGCCGCCGCCGCCAGCTCCGCATCGGCCTCGCACACGTCGCAGCAGCGCCCGCTCGGCGCCCCCGCCTCCTGATCGCCGAAGTGATCGAGGATCTGCCGCCGCCTGCAGCGCTCGCCGTTTGAGATGAACCGCTCGATCGCGCGGTAGGACTCCCACCCGCGATCCTTCGCCGCCTTGATCGCCGCGTACGCCTTGCGTGGGTCGCCGCGGCCCGTCAGCCGCACCTGGAGCCCGCCGCGCGCGCCCGGCTCCAGCTCGACCGCGCCCGCGCGCTCGGCGATCGACAGCAGCACCCGCTCGCGCTCGCCCATCGCCGGCGCCCCCGGCTCGTCCTCGCCGGCCCACGCCGGCGCGATCGCCACCACCCCATCGCGCGCGTGCCCTCGCAGGCCGCCCACGTACCCCCGCACGTCGGCCACCGTCGTGTGGCGCTCGGTGTTGAAGCGGATCAGCCTTCCCAGATCCATCCGCGCCGCCAAGCAGCAGCGCGCGCGCCGGCTGCCCATCGCGCCCTCCGCGTCCCGCCTCCTGGTAGTAGGCCTCCAGGCTCGTCGGCAGCGCCCAGTGCGCCACCGTGCGCACATCCGCCTTATCCACCCCCATCCCAAACGCGTTCGTCGCCACCACCACCTCCGCCGCGCTGCTCATGAACGCCTCTTGCGCCGCCCGTCTAGCCGCGGCGCCCATCCCCGCGTGATAGCGCACGGTGGAGAGGCCCCTCTCCGTGAGCATCCCCGCCACCTCATCGGTGTCCTTGCGCGTGCCGCAGTACACGATCGCCGGGCGCGCGCTGGGCTCCTCGAGCACGTGCAAGAGCGCCGCGCGCTTGCGCGCCACCGCGCCCTTGCCCTCCACGTCACCACATCGAAGACCAAATTGGGGCGATCGAAGCCCGAGCGCACCGACACCCACTCGCGCAGCCCCAACCGCTCAGCGATCTCCCGCGCCACGCGCGGCGTCGCCGTCGCGGTGGCCGCCATCACCGGGGGCCGTCCGAGCGAGTCGATCGCGCCCTGCAGGCGCAGGTAATCGGGGCGGAAGTCGTGCCCCCACTCGCTCACGCAATGCGCCTCATCGACCACGAACAGCGCCACCCTGCGCTGCGCGAGGGCCTCGCGGAACGCGCGCGAGGCGAAGCGCTCGGGCGCCGCCAGCACCAGCTGCGCCTCGCCCGCTTCGATCTCGCGCAGCGCGCGCGCGTTGTGGCCCTCCTCCATGCCCGACGCCAGCATCGCCGCGCGCACCCCTGTATCGCGCAGGCGCTCCCACTGATCGGCCATCAGCGCGATTAGCGGGCTCACCACCACCACCAATCCGCGCCCCGCGAGCGCCGGCAGCTGGTAGCACAGCGACTTGCCCCCTCCCGTGGGCATCACCACCAGCGAGTCCCTCCCCGCCAGCGCCGCCGCCACCGCCTCGCGCTGGCCGGGCCGGAACGCCTGCAATCCGAAGTCCCGCAGCAGCTCCTCGGGGGTGGGCGATGGCGCGGAGAGGGAGAGCCCCTCGCGCAGCGTGAGAGTCTCCTCCCAAGGGGCATTCGGGACGGGCGGCGCCATCGAGGTCGCGTTCACCGGAGACACGCTAGAGCCACCCCCGGTCGCAACGCTAGGGCCGATCCCGCAAGGGGTGTGCGGCTGGGGTGGTCGAGGGTCGAGCGAGGCACGGACGCAAGGGCGAAGGCTTGGTGGTGCCAAGTCGAGCCCGAGGACAAAGCCTCGCGAAGGCCATCGGCCGCATCCAGACGTGCGGCCCTTGCGGGATCGGCCCTTGGCCGCGCCCCTCACTTCCAGGCGTATGCCAACTGCGATCCCCTCGCGGGCCGCCCCTCCGAGCGGCCTCCTCCCTTCCCTATCTCCGCGAGGGCCACACCAGCGAGCGTCCGCCCACCGCGCGCCTGCCCGGGCGATGCAGCGCCGCGAGCGCGCGCGCCACCCGCCGGTGCGCCCGCTCGACCTCCTGGGGGGACAGCCGCGGGGGGAGTCCCAGGAGGTGCGCCACGAGCATTCGCGCCGGCACCACCCGCACCCCCCGCCTGCGCGCCAGCGGGCGATCCACCCACGCGCGCGAGTACACCAGCAGCGGCTCCACGCGCTCGCCCGTCACCCGCTCGATCGCCCGCTGCTGGGAGTGCGCCTGCGCGAGGACCGCCCCGTGCACGCGCGCCACGCGCACTGGTCCGGGATGGCTCTTCGTCTCCACGGTGAACACCCCCGGGGGGCCCACCACGATGTGATCGACGTTGCCGTGCCCAAAGGTCGCATCGTGGATCACGTACCACCCCCGCGCGGATAGCTCAGCCAGCAGCGCCCCCACGCGCTCTTCCCCCGTCGCCCCCCGATCGTGGCGATCCACCAGCGGCAGCACGTAGCGGGACACCACGAAGATCGCCACCAGCAGAGCCACCTCCGAGCCCAGGAACACCGGGTCCTGCCACCCGAACCCGCGCCCCAGCAGCGCCGTCGCGACCGCCAGCACGCCAAGCGTCACCAGCGTGCGCATCCGCAGGCGCCGCACGATCGCGCGCGCGTGCTGCCCGGGCGTGCGCGCCATCGGATCCTGCTCACCGCGGTGGCCGGAGCGCAGAACGAGGTGCTCGCCGGGGCGGTGCTCGGGGTGCTGGGGCTCGAGGTGCATCGCCATCCCCTACTCCATCGGCTCCCCCCCGGAGCGGGCTTTAGCCATCTGTTCTACGTCCTCCATCCGGGGACCATGCAAACCTCGCAATACGCGGAATCGCGCGGGTTCCTCCTCAAGCGTCCCGCCCTCCCAGCCGACGCCAGAAACAGAGTGTGTTTCCCCCACGCCTTTCTCCCCCGCATGTCCGAGCTGCCCCCCATCCCCACCACCCCACCCGAGATCTCGCTGCTGCTGAGGGCCCACGCCGAGCAGCGCTGGCTCGCGTGCGAGGTGCTCCCGGTGGTGCGCCAGATCGAGACCCGCGAGGCGCTCCCCGAGGAGCAGCTCCCCGCCGCGCTCGCCTACCTGGAAGTGGTGTGGGCGGAGGCCGCTCGCCGCGCCGGCGACACCGATGGGGCCTGCACGCGCCTCGATCTTGCGCTGCCCGCCGCCGAGGAGGGACTGGCGGGGAAGGCGCGGCGCTACCGCGCCGCGATCGTCTCGCTGCGCGAGTCGCTCAGCCGGCGCGTCCGCTCGCTGCTCGCCCCAGCGGTGGGGTGGGTGGACAGCAAGTCCTGCAACGTATAAGCGAGCCCCTCCAGCGCGAGCTCCTCCGCGACGTTCACAGCGAGGCGCAGGCGCCACTGAGCGATCGCCTCGACCCCCGCGCGCAGGCGCTCGGGCGAGCGCCCCGCGGCGTCGCCGCGCAGCTCCTCCATGCGATCCACGCCGTGGGCCGCCTCGGGGGCTCCCTGCGCCACGCACCACGCATCGCGCAGCCACCCCTCCGCCAGGCGCAGCGCGAGATCGAGCACGCGCGTGCGCTCGCGACGCTCGGCGCGGCGCCCCGCCTCCGTCGCCTCGCGCGCGCGGCGCTTGCGCTCCTTTGCGTCCCACAGCTCCGCTTCTGACTCCCAGCGTTCCCCCTCCAGCTCGCCCGCGTGCGTTCCAGCCGCGCGCGCGCGCTCCAGCAGAGCCATCCACTGGCGCTCCTCCGTGCGCCCCCGCAGGGCGCCGCGCACGAACTCCTCAGCCGCCGCGCGCGCGCCCCGGCCCTCCTCGCCGAGCAGCCACACCGCGAGGGTCGCATCGCCCATCGCGAGCCGCGCGCACGCCGCCACGCGCTCGGAGTCGGGTGCGCCGGACTGCTCGCTCGCCACAACCTCCTCGATGCGTGCGGGCGAGAGCGGATCGAAGCGCACGTGCAGGCAGCGCGAGGCGACCGTCGGCAGCACATCCGCGAGGCGGTGCGCGAGCAGGATCAGGTGCACGAACGAGGGGGGCTCCTCGAGCGTCTTCAGCAGGCGGTTCGCCACCGCATCGCTCATCGTGTGCGCGCCCTCGATCACGAACACCCGCCGTGCGGACTCGAAGGGGGTGCGCGCCGCGGCCCCCACCACGGCCTCGTCGATGTCGCCCACCAGCATCTCGTTGGCACCGCTGGGGCGCACCCAGGTGAGGTCGGGGTGGGAGCCGCGCGCCACCCGCTCGCGCACCGCCTCCGGGTCGCTCGCGCCATCGGCGAGGAGAGCAGCGGCGAACGCGCGCGCCACCGCGCGCCGCCCCGTCCCGGGGGGGCCATGAAATAGGTACGCATGCGAGGGTTTCCCGTTGGGGGGCACCGCCGTGCCGAGCACCGCCCGCGCGTGGGGGTGCGCCTCGATGCCCGGAAGCGTGCCCAGCAGCGCCGCGGGGGATTCGGTGAGCGTCACTGCAAGCCATCGTAGGCGCTGGCCCCCCGGCGAGGTCCGTCGGTTAGCGTCCCAACGTGGCCCGCGGCAGGCTCATCACGATTGAGGGGTTGGACGGCGCAGGGAAGTCCACGCTCGCGGCGGGGCTCGCGCGCGAGCTGAGCGCCCGCGGGCGGCCCGTGCAAGCGCTGCGCGAGCCGGGCGGAGTGGCGCTCTCCGAGCGCATCCGCGAGCTCGTCAAGGATCCCGCGCTCGAGCCCTGCGCAGCGGCGGAGGCGCTGCTCTACGCGGCCGCGCGCGCGCAGCTCGTGCACGAGCGCCTGGGGCCGCTGCTGGCCGCCGGCACGACGATCGTGCTCGACCGCTTCGTGGACTCCTCGCTGGCCTACCAGGGCGCCGCGCGCGGGCTGGGGGTGGCGGCGGTGCGCGCGATCAACGAGCTCGCCACATGCGGCCTGACGCCCGATCGCACCCTGCTGCTGCGCGTGGCCCCCGCCACGGGACGCGCCCGCCAGCGCGGGCGCGCCGGCGGGCGGGCGGGGGCGCCAGACCGAATCGAGCGCGAGGGCGAGGCGTTCTTCGCCGCCATCGCCGCCGCCTACGAGGAGCTCGCGCGCGCCGAGCCGCAGCGCATCCGCGTGCTCGACGCCGAGCGCCCCAGCGAGGAAGTCCTGCGCGACGCGCTGGTTACGATCGAGGACCTTCTCTAGCATTGAGCGCATGTCGGGCGCCATCCAGCACACGACGGTGATCGTGCACACCACCGCCGCCCACTCCTCCTCGCCCTCGGCCGCGGCACTGGTGGTCGCGGCACTCGCGGCGGTGCTGGTGGTGGCCTGCGCGGCGTGGGGGGCCGCGCGCTGGTGGGCGTATGAACCGCACTGGCTGCTGTCCGCGCGCCACTCCTTCGCGGAGGCCGGGCTGCGCGTCTCGGCGACCTGGGGCGAGCTCACCGATTGGCTGCGGCTCGGGCGCTGAAATGCCTCGCGGGAGTCGGGAATCTCGCACCATAGCTAGTAAAATCAGAGGTACTGTCGTGGCGGGAGAATCTTCCGCCGACGCGCGCGCAACGATGTTCGGCCCCAAACTGAACAGACGAGTAGGCGTCGCGTGACGCCGGCGCGGAAGGAGCAAGGCCGATGCAGAAGACCCCGCAGCCCACCACCCCCCAGGAGCTCACGCCCGGCGCCGCGCTGTCCGTGCGACGCCTGTTCACCACGCCCGGTGTGCACCCCTTCGAGGAGGTGGAGTGGGAGCGCCGCGACGCGCGCATCGGCCACGGCGACCGCGTCGCCTTCGAGCAGCTCGGCGTCGAGTTCCCCAAGAGCTGGTCCCAGAACGCGACCAACATCGTCGCCCAGAAGTACTTCCGCGGGCAGCTCGACTCGCCCGCGCGCGAGCAGCTCCGTCAAGCAGATGATGGGCCGCGTCGCGGGCACGATCGCCGGCTGGGGGCGCGAGCGCGGGCTACTTCGCGAGCGAGCAGGACGGCGAGGCCTTCGAGGCCGAGCTCACCCACATCCTGCTCCACCAGATGGCGGCGTTCAACTCGCCGGTGTGGTTCAACGTGGGCTTCGAGGAGCGCCCGCAGTGCTCGGCGTGCTTCATCCTCTCCGTGCAGGACACGATGGAGTCGATCCTCGAGTGGAACACCAAGGAGGGGATGATCTTCCGCGGGGGCTCGGGCTCGGGGATCAACCTCTCGCGCATCCGCGGCTCGATGGAGCCGCTCGCCAAGGGCGGCACGGCGAGCGGGCCGGTGTCGTTCATGCGCGGCGCGGACTCCTGGGCGGGCACGATCAAGTCCGGCGGCAAGACGCGCCGCGCGGCGAAGATGGTCGTGCTCGACATCGACCACCCCGACATCCGCGAGTTCATCTGGTGCAAGGCCAAGGAGGAGGACAAGGCGCAGGCGCTGCGCGACGCCGGCTTCGACATGTCGATCGACGGCGAGGGCTTCAACTCGATCCAGTACCAGAACGCGAACAACTCGGTGCGCATCACCGACGAGTTCATGCGCGCGGTCGCCGAGGACGGCGAGTGGCGCCTGACGGCGCGCTCCACCGGTGAGCCCGTGGGCGAGCCGATCCCCGCGCGCGAGCTGATGCGCGAGATCGCGCAGGCCGCCTGGCGCTGCGCGGACCCCGGGCGTGCAGTACGACACGACGATCAACCGCTGGCACACCTGCCCCGACTCGGGGCGCATCAACGCGTCGAACCCGTGCAGCGAGTACATGCACGTGGACGACTCCGCGTGCAACCTCGCCTCGCTGAACCTGATGCGGTTCCGCCGCGAGGATGGGACGCTCGACGTGGAGTCCTTCGAGCACGCCGTCGACGTGATGCTGCTCGCGCAGGAGATCGTGGTCGAGCCCCTCCAGCTACCCGACCGAGGAGATCGCCGCCAACGCGCGCGCCTTCCGCCAGCTGGGCCTGGGCTACGCCAACCTCGGTGCGTATCTGATGAGCAACGGCATGCCGTACGACTCCGATGAGGGTCGCGGCACGGCCGCGGCGATCACCGCGCTGATGACCGGCCGCGCGTACCGCCGCTCCGCCGAGGTCGCGGCGGCGATCGGGCCCTACGAGCGCTACCCGGAGAACCGCGAGGCGCACAACGGCGTGATGGGGATGCACCGCGACGCGGCCCACGCGATCGCGCGACGAGACCTGCTCCGACGGCGAGCTGCTGGCGGCCGCGCGGCGCTCGTGGGACGAGGCGGTGGCGCTCGGCGAGGAGCACGGCTACCGCAACGCGCAGGCGACCGTGCTCGCGCCGACGGGGACGATCTCGTTCCTGATGGACTGCGACACCACGGGCGTGGAGCCCGACTTCTCGCTGGTCAAGTTCAAGGAGCTCGTGGGCGGCGGGCAGATGACGATCGTCAACCGCACCGTGCCGCTGGCGCTGGCGACGCTCGGCTACTCCGAGCAGCAGATCGAGCAGATCGAGGCGCACCTCGCCGAGCACGGCACGATCGTGGGCGCCCCGGGCCTCGCCGAGGAGCACATGCCGGTGTTCGACGTGGCCGTGGGCGAGCGCGCGATCTCGCACATGGGGCACCTGCAGATGATGGGCGCCGTGCAGCCCTTCATCTCGGGCGCGATCTCGAAGACCGTGAACATGCCCCAGGAGCTCCACCGTGGAGGACATCGCCGACGCCTACACGCAGGCCTGGCACCTCGGCGTCAAGGCGCTCGCGATCTACCGCGACGGCTCGAAGACCGCGCAGGCGCTGCGCACCGACGCCCAGGAGGAGAAGAACGCCGGGGAGGCCGCCTTGGCCGAGACGCCCGATGTCGATGCGCTCGTCGAGGCAGGCCGTGAGCAGGGCGCTCGCCGAGGCCGGGCCCCGCCGCAAGCGGATGCCGCGCGAGCGCCAGTCGATCACGCACAAGTTCTCGATCGGCGGCCACGAGGGCTACATCACCGCGGGGATGTACGAGGATGGCACCGTCGGGGAGATCTTCCTCACCGACATCGGCAAGGAGGGCTCGACGCTGCGGGGCATGATGAACAGCTACGCCACCGCGATCTCGATCGCCCTGCAGTACGGCGTGCCCCTCGAAACGCTCGTGCAGAAGTTCAGCTACATGCGCTTCGAGCCCGAGGGCATCACCTCCAACCCCGAGATCCCCTTCGCCAAGTCGATGCCCGACTACATCATGCGCTGGCTCGCCTCGCGCTTCATGAGCACCGACGCGCAGGAGGAGCTCGGCATCCTCACCCCGGCGGTGCGCGCCCGCAAGGCCGCCCAGGAGGCCGCCCAGTCGGTGCAGTCCTCCGACACCGCCGGTCCGCAGGACGCGGGGCCCGCTGCGCTGAGCGCGGGGGCAAGCGCCGCGAGCGTCGCCCCGGCAAAGGCCCTCACCGACTCACCGCCGGTGGTGCCGGCCAAGCTCCAAGGTCTCGACCTCGGGCCGGCGTGCAGCCAGTGCGGCGGGATGATGCAGCGCACGGGGTCGTGCTACACGTGTTCTTCCTGCGGCAACAACACTGGCTGCGGCTGAGCGAGGCCCGATAGCCGGCGCATCTCGGAGTCCTCACCTCCGGGCACAGGCGGTCGCTCGCGTGGAGAGGAAGTGCCGTCCGATGTACGGCGCAGAATGCACAAGGTCCGCCCAGCGCTCACTGGACGGACCTTGGCAATCTTGCTGAGCTAACGTGATAGGCGAACGAAGGCATTCTGTCACGGGGCTCGGACGTAACCGAGAGGACCGGTCAGAATGCCGTCGAAACGTAAACGCAAGCGGATCAGGAAAGGAGCGCGACTCCCATACTGGGAGCAGGCGCGCATTGACCCAAGAAAGCTCAAGGACTACGCTCTGGACCCCGATAGGTGCCAAGGCAAGGCAAAGGGCTTCGCGGCATTAGGCTTCGGTCCGCAGGACTGGCAATACCTTCACGATGAGATTCTCAGACGACTCCCGGACTCAGAGGCTACGGAGGCCGACATATCGAACCCGAAGCGGCTCTATTTTGCGGTTCGTATCCCGGTGGTGGGGAAGAATAAGAAACGTGGTGTCATCGTTACGGCATGGTGTGTCGATGCGCGTAAGGAGCCTTGGCTCACGACTCTTTATGCGCAGCCCGAGCGCCGGACTACGCGTGCTGACTGACGCGCACCTGGACGGCGCGTCGCCGCTTGCACGCTCGCCAGAGAGAGAGCTGAGCCAGGTCGAGCTTCGGTGCGCCTCCGGCCCATGGGGAGTCGGAACTCACGGAGTGATCGTAGACGCCTTCGAAAGCGATGCAATCATCGAGATCGCCGACGAGGATGGCCGTACGCTCGACCTGCTGACGCTCCCGTATCACGCCTTTACGGTGCTCGACTCAGGGCATCAGGAGCAGATGGCCCTCTAGCGGGCGCAGAGGCTGAATCTAACCTACCTCTGAGGCGGCGTAGGCGGGGCCCTCCAGCGGCTCCTGGTCGACCGCGGGCGGCGCCACACTGCGGACTCGCACGCCGATCAGGCGTGCGCTCGCCAGCGCTCCTAAGCCCGCCACGGCGGCGGCGAGCCAGAACGCGTGGTGCAGGCCGCCGACGTACGCGGAGGCGGAGCCGTGGCCGATCGCCGCCGCGGCGGGGACGAGCGCGCCGAAGACAGCCACACCGAGGGCTACGCCTGTGTTGCGGAAGGTGTCGTTGACGCCCGCCGCGAGGCCGCCGTGGCGCTCGGGGAGCGAGCTGAGGGCGACCGCGGAGAGGGCCGGGTTGAACATGCCCGTGCCGATCGACGCGGTGATCTCGCCGGGGAGCACGAGCGCCCAGGAGGTGTGGGGGCCGATGATCGTGGAGAGCGCCATGCCGCCCGCCACCAGCACGAGGCCCGCGGTGATGAGGAGGCCCGGCGAGGTTCGCTGCACCAGTGGCGCGGAGGCACCGCTGATCACGAACATCACGATCGTGCCCGGCAGGTACACGAGGCCGGTCTCGATCGGGGAGAGGCCGAGGATCTCCTGTAGGTAGAGCGTCAGATAGAGGTAGATCGCGAAGAACGACGCGGAGATCGCGAACGCCGCCACCTGCGCTCCGCTGAAGGCCGGGTAGCGGAAGAAGCCCAGCGGCAGCATCGGCGCGCGCGAGCGCGCCTCCACGGCGAGGAACGCGAGCAGGAAGGCCGCGCCGCCCACAAGCGCGGCCACGATCAGTGAGCTGCCCCAGCCGTCGATGTTGCCGCGCAGCAGCGCCAGCACGAGCAGGAAGAGCGAGGCGCTGAGCGTCGCCTGGCCGGGCCAATCAAGGCGCCGCGGGGCGGGGTCGCGCGACTCGCTCACCCACGCGCGCGTCGCCGCGAGGCAGAACACGCCGAGGGGGACGTTCACGAAGAACACTGCGCGCCAGCCGAAGCCGCTCGTGAGCAGGCCCCCCACGAGCGGGCCGATCGCGAAGGCCGCGCCGATCGTGGCGCCGTAGGCGGCGAACGCCTTCGCGCGCTCGCTGGCCTCGGAGAACGTCGCGGAGATCAGCGCGAGCGAGGTCGCGAACATCAGCGCGCCGCCCACGCCCTGCACCGCGCGCGCGAGGTCGAGCACCACGATCGAGCCCGATAGCGCGCACACCAGCGAGGAGGCCGTGAACAGCGCCGTGCCGTAGGCGAAGATGCGCCGGCGCCCCACGCGATCGGCGAGCGCCCCCGCGCTGAGCACCACCGTCGCGAGCGTGAGGGTGTACGCGTCGATGATCCACTGCAGCCCCGTGAGGGACGCGTTGAGGTCGTGCGCGATGTGGGAGAGCGCCGTGTTGATCACGGCGATATCGAGCATCAGCATCGCCGTGGCCAAGCAGGCCACCGCGAGCGTTCCTCGGCGCGCGGACATTGGGGCTCCCTTCGGTCGGGTGGGCACCCCTCACTCTAGGAGGACCGCCCGCGTAAGGAGGACCGCCCGCGGGCGCCCGGACGCCACCGGCTCCCCACGAACCGGTGACCGCCAGGTTTCGCTGCCCTCTTAGGAGTTCAGGCGGTTCTTGAGCGCGCTCGCCGCGGAGAACTTCGCCGCCTTGCTCGCGGCGATGCTGATCGTTTCGCCCGTAGCCGGGTTACGTCCCTGCCGGGCGGAGCGATGACTGACGCTGAACTTGCCAAAGCCGGCAAGGGCGACCTCACCGCCTGCGACCAACTCGTCGGAGACCGCGCCGATCGCGGCCTCCAGCGCCTCACGGGCCTGACTCCCAGTCAATCCCGCGCGCTCCGCGACCTTCTCAGCCAGCTCGTTCTTGGTCATCCCACTCCCTTCTCGAGTGTCGTTGCTGCGAGCAGGCTAACGGTTCGTCAGGACGACAACGCTTACGCAGTGGGGTTTCGGGGCGCCAAAGGCTCCAAATTGCGCCCTCGCGCGGGCTCCGCACGGGGCTGCAGGCGTCCCGCCGCGCATGCCGCCCACAGGCACGAGAGCCAGCAGAGACACGCCAAGCCGACGTGCACCCACACGAGCTCGGTGGGGAGGTGGGTCTCATACTGATCGAGCCCCACCGCCCCCTGCAGCGCTATCAGCACGCACGTCGCCGTGAGCGCGCGCCGCAGCAGGGGGTCCGCCGCGCGCCGCCGCGCCAGCCACCACACCCCGAGCGCGAGCAGCCCGAACGCGAGCGCGAGCTCGCCGTGGCGATGGATCACGAAGTCCATCGTCCCGCGCCCATCGAAGGCCAAGCGGTTGATGCGCTGGCCCGGGGACCCACCCGCGTGGGGGCCCGCCGCGGTGGCGGCGGTGCCCGCGAAGATCGTCACCCCCCCGAGCAGCAGCAGCGCGCGCACCGACCACACGAGCGGGCGATCCTCCGCGCGCGGGCGGGCGCTCTCCTCGAAGGACGCCCGCCAAGCGAGCGCCACGGCGGCGACGAGGATCAGCATCGAGAGCGCGAAGTGGCCCATCACCCAGCCGTAATCGAGCTCGCCCTTCACCGTGAGCCCCCCCAGCACCGCCTGCCCGAGGACGCCGAGCGGCAGCAGCGCGCTCAGCCACATCAGATCGCGGCGGTAGGGGCGACGGCGCAGCGCCAGCGCCCACGCCGCCAGCGCGGCCAGCGACACGGGCGCCGTGAGCATGCGGTTGGAGAACTCGATCACCGCGTGCGTATTCAGCGGCGGATACACATTGCCGTAGCAGCGCGGCCACGTCGGGCACCCGAGCCCTGAGCCGGTGAGGCGCACGGCGGCGCCCGTCATCACGATCAGCGTGAGCGCACCGAGAGCGACGTACGCCACGCGCGCGTACTGCCGCGGGGTCACGGTGTAGCCGTGCGTGCGCTCGCGCAGGCCTTCGGTGCGGGTCGCCATGCCTCAAGAGCCTATCCCGGAAGGGGTGTGCGGCTGGGGTGGTCGAGGGTCGAGCGAGGCGCGGACGCAAGGGCGAAGGCTTGGTGGCGCCAAGTCGAGCCCGAGGACAAAGCCTCGCGAAGGCCATCGGCCGCATCCAGACGTGCGGCCCTTCCGGGATCGGCTCTAAGTCTGCCAGGGAGCCCTCGCAGCGGGGTCGATGGCAGCGTCAGCGGGGCCCGCTGAGCGCCGAGGGCCGGATCGACGCCCCGAGGAACCGGGATCAGTAGTGGCTGAGGCCCGGGTGGCGGTGCTCGCGGAGGTGCACGATCGTGAGGTGCAGCGAGGAGACGTTTTCGAGCCGATCGATCGCGACGATCGTGAGCACGTGGCGCCCCGTGGAGAGCTTGTAGGCGCCGAACCAGCGCATCGATGCCACCGTGCTCGTGGGGTAGGTGTGGGTGAACAGGAAGGGCACCCAATTGCGCACCAGGTGGCCATCGTCGAAGAGGCGCACGCGGCGGATGCCCACCGGATCGGACGCCACCACCTTGATCCTCAGGCGCCCGGTGTAGCGCTGGCCGTTGTGGGGGTTATAGGGGGTGATCTTGGGACCCGCGAAGTTCCCGCACGCGCCAGTGAGCTGATCGCCGTGTTCCAGGTAGGAGCGCATCGCCGCGTACGCCGGCTTCTGGGAGAGGTTGGAGCGCAGCAAGCCGGAGACGACCGGGCCTTCGTCGGTGAGGGGGTACCACAGCGCCACCTGCACGTAGGGGTCTTCGGCGAGGCAGTGGTAGGCCTGCTGCAGGTAGCTCGCCTGCTGTTCTTCGGTGACTCCCTCGGGCTTCTGCCCCGCGAACGCCCCTTCCGAGCACATCGCCGAGGTGGTGCGCCAGCTCGCCTCGGTCATCCAGATCGGCTTATCGTCGCCGTTCGCCACCTCGGTGGCGTGCACTTCGCGGTAGCCCAGAAACGAGTCCGGTTCCAGGCGCCCATCGGGGTTGCGCAGGAACGTGTACGGCGAATTGACGTTGCACGCCGTATCGGTGTGCACGCCCACGGCATCGAAGTAGCCCTTGCCGCCGGAGCTGTAAACGCCCTGCAGGAAGGAGTAATCGTTGCCCGTCAATCCACCCAGCACCACCTCGGCGTGGGGGTCCGCCGACTTCACCGCGGGGTATGCCGCCTGTAGGAGGCGCGTGTACGCCGCAGGATCCGGCGCGCCCGCCCACCACTGCGAGGCATCCTCCTCGTTCCAGATCTCATACGCGCTCACCTTCCCCGCCCAGCGCTGTGCCATGAAGTGCAGCATGCTCGCGTAGTCCGCAGCGTTGCGCGGGGGCGCGTTGGGAGCCGAGGAGCCGCTCTCCCACGAGGGCGTGCCCACCACGTCGAAGATCACGTGCGTGCCCTTCGGCAGCGAGTTCAGCATCTGATCGTAGGTCCACAACCAGTTGCTCGGGTGCTGCCCCTGCGCGGGTTCGAAGACGTTCCACGGCGCGAACACCCGCACCCAGTGCGCCCCCAGCGCCGATGCCTGTTCGATGTTCCCCGAGGTTAGGTTGCTCAGGTTCACGCCCGCTTCCGCCGCGCCCGCGCTCGGGGCGAGGGCCGCGCCGGCGAAGACGCCGCCCGCCAGGAGGGCTCCGCCAGCGAGCGCGAGCGAAGAGAGCGAGATCGAGAGGGTGCGACGGAGACGGAGAACGTGAGCTATCACTGTGTGCGTAGCATCGACTCATGCGCTCAGCGCTTGACCGGAGGAGTCCGCCGCTAGCCGGATGCCTTACCGCGGTATCGATCCGCATCGACCCCCGCTCGAGCCCCCCGCCCAGCCCCTACGTGGAGGTCTGGCGAGCGGATCTTGGGGCGCCCGCCGGGGAGCTCCTGGAGCTGCTCTCGCCCGAGGAGCGCGCGCGCGCCGCGCGCATCGTGAGAGAGGAGGATCGGGAGAGGTGGATGCGCGCCCGCGCCGTGCTCCGCGCGCTGCTTGGGAGCCACCTGGAGAGCGACCCCAGGGGGCTGCGCTTTCAGACCGGCGCGCACGGCAAGCCCGCGCTGCCGGGGAGCGAGCTGAGCTTCAACGTCTCGCACTCCGGGGGGATCGCGGTGTATGCGCTCGCCAGGGGAGCCTCCGTGGGCGTGGACATCGAGGTGCTCCACCGCCGCCCGCGCAACGAGCTGGCGCTGGCCGAGCGCGCCTTTCCCTCCGCCGTCGCGCGTCGCCTGCGGGCGTTGGACCCTGCCGCGCGGCACACCGAGTTCCTGCGCGAGTGGGTGCGCCACGAGGCCGCGCTCAAGTGCCTCGGCGTGGGTCTCTCGGCAACGAGCGCAGCTGCCGAGAGGCGCCGCGCGGATCTGTGGATCGCCAAGCTCCACCTCGATCCCGACGCAGTCGGAGCGCTCGCGCTAACTCCCTGAGCGCGGCCCCTCCCCGGCCGCCCTCCGGGCGGCCTCCTCCCCTCCTCCTCGAGCGGGGAAGCGAAAGGGCAGCGATTCGGCGATCTCAGCGAGGCGGGGGGCGTTCGTGTCGCGCGCCGAAACGCTCAGCTGCGCGCGCGGCAGCGGCCACTCGATCGCCACATCGGGGTCATCCCAGGCGAAGCCCCGCTCGACAGCGGGGTCGTAGTAGGCCGTCTGCTTGTAGAGCACATCGGCGACCTCGCTCAGCACGCAGAACCCGTGCGCGAAGCCGATCGGGATGTAGAGCTCGTGCAGCTCCTGCTCATCGAGCTCCACCCCCTCCCACTCGCCGTAGGTGGGGGAGCCGTGGCGCAGGTCAACGACCACATCGAGGATGCGCCCGCGCGCGCAGCGCACCAGCTTCGCAACGCCCGCGCCGATGTGGAAATGCATCCCGCGCACCACCCCCCGCGCCGAGCGCGAGTGGTTGTCCTGGATGAACTCCTCCGCCGCGGGGATCCCCACCTCGGAGTGCCACTCGCGGCGGTAGGTCTCCACGAAGAACCCCCGCTCGTCGGAGAACGCGCGCGGCGCGATCAGGATCGGGCCATCGAGGCGGGTGGGGATGGTTTGCACGGGGCGGAGGGTACCCGATGGCCGCGAGCGCCTATGAGCAGATCTTGAGATCGCCGCAGACCTCGACGCGCCCATGGCTGACGCAAGCCTTGATGCCCGGTACGCTGGTTCGGTGACATCGGCGGAAGAACCCGCACGCGCGAGGGACCCGCTCGTTTCAGCCGGCGTCCGCGACCCCCTCGCCAACACCAAGGCGGCGCTTGCGGCCCGCCGGCGCCCGATGTCTGAGCGCCTGGAGCTTGCACTGAGCTGGAACGCCCTCGCCGCCGAACTGCGCGCTGGCCTCCTCAAGGCCACCAGTTCCACCAGGCCCAGCCGGTGAGCAGCCCGGGTAGCTTCGACGCTCGCGAGCTCTTCAGAGCGCTCGCCCGCCGCGACGTCGAGTACATCACCATCGGCGGCATCGCCATCCAGGCATACGGGGGCCAGCGCCTCCCGCTCGCGCTCGACATCGCCATCGCCGCCTCCACCGAGAACATCGCGCGCGTGGCCGGTGCGCTGCTCGACCTCGACGCACGAATCCTCGGGCCCGATGGGCAGCGCTCGCGGTCAACGCCCACCGCTCCCCTCCTCGCCTCCAGCGACCAGTGGCATCTCATCACCCCCCACGGTCCACTGGACATCCTCACGCTTCCCGCTCACCTCGGCTCGTTCGCCGACCTGCGCGCCCGCGCTCACGAAGTTCCCCTCGGCGACCTCTCGATCCCCATCGCCCACCGTGAGGATCTGCTGAAGATGAAGCGCGCCGCCGGCCGACCGCAGGACCTTGCCGACGCGCGCCTGCTCGAATCGCTCGACGACGCACCCTGAGACTCCATCGCCCGCGCTTGGCGCTCCAAGCACCCCCCCTTACGGTGTCCGGGTCGCTGGCCGCGATCACGTAATGTGCGGGATGCCCTATATCACAGCCTGCTGTCGTCGGCAAATAAGTGCTGCGAGCAGCCTATCGTCGAATGGCTCACCGTTGTGGCACTCGTCAGGGCCGTCGAGGAGCCGGATCTCGTTTACGCATCCTGAGCCCGGGAACCGGAACTGCTCGATGGTGGTGAGCGTCGTGCGGTCGATGACCCACAGGCCGCCGTCATTCATTGTCCGATCTCCTCGATCGCCGTACTCGGAGCGGCCGACGAACAGGTGGTCGGCGCTCACCGCCAATCCGCGCGTGACCACCCTATCTTCATCCGAGCACCAAATCGACCGACGGGAGCGAACATCGTGCAGCCGCCCCGATTCTGAGTCGCAGATGACAAGCCCGACCTCACCATCCCAGACATTGTGCGCCCAGGCAGTGTCGGTCACGTGAATGTCCGCGACCTCGAGATCAGGCCAAGAAAGCTCCCAGACCTCCGATGGACGATCGTGGTTGTGTGCCACGATCCAAACCCGATCGCCACTGCGATGGACACTGTTGAAGTGATGTCCCAAATGGCCGTCCGGCCCACGGTCCCAGCGGATATCACCGAGAGCCACATCCCGAATCAGGTCGCCGTCGGCGGCGTAGACAGACAGGCGCTCACGTCCAGTGTCGACGACCAGCAGTCGGCCGTCAACCCATTCGATCTGATGAGCGAGCATGAGCCGCGGCGGAGACCGGACGAGAACATGACCGTCGGCTGCGTGGCCGGTCACTTCCCCACGCTCGGCGGCAATCAGATCCTCGTGCGTCAGGAGCTCCTCGTTGTTGACATGCGAGTGGACGACGAATATGGTGTCGCCGCTCCACGTCAGACCGTAGTACTCGCCGTCACCCGAGCGGAGCTCAGTCAGGTGACCGGACCCTGTATCGAACAGGAAGAGATGGAGCGGTGTAGAGACGAGCAGCCGGATCGTGGAACCCTAACGTTCGGAGCCATCGCCGCGACGTCCCAGCAGACCTAGCGGCGCGACCGCAAGGGCGCCGAGTCGGCCCCGCCCGGCGATGCGCATCAGCCCGCGCTGCTGGGCCTGGCTGAGCAAGCCATCTCTGTCAATTAGCGGCAATCCAGTGCTGACGCGCGCCTCCAGCGAGTGATAGGCGTCCTGGTACTCCTGTGCGAGTAGCTTCAGGTCGGTGACATCCTGGTCGAGCTTGACGATGTAGTTCTCGCGCTCGAGCTCCTGCCAGATCCGAGGAGCTGCCTCCGATGGCGGCGCGGCGAGAGCATGTTCGTAGACCGCGACAAGTCGTTGGCCCACCTCGCCCCAGCTGGGAGCTGAAAGCGCCCGCAACTCCGCAAGATGAGCGTCGCGTGGCGGCCCGTCGCTCAGCAGCGGCAGGACGGCAGCCGCACTGGCACGAGCGTCCCAGGGAACCAGGGTCGCTGCGCCGCCGGCCAACTCAGACAGAGAGGCCTGCGCGGCGAACAGACAAGGAAGCCCCGCCCTGGCAGCCTCAACCGGGAGCAGGCCGAAGCCCTCGTAGAGCGTGGGGTAGAGCAGGGCGCTGGCGTGCGCATACAGCCACTCCTTGCCCAACTCGTCAACCGCCCCGAGATCGACTGTGAGCTCGGCCAGCTCGGGAATGCTTCTAAGCAGCCGCTGCTCGTCCTCCCGCGAGGATCCATAAGAAACGTGTGTCCCGGCAAGCACCAGCTGTCCATCCCAGCCCAGCTCACGCAGCGCCCACAACAGCTGCATCGCAAACGGACGATTCTTGTGCGCGTAGTCCGCGCCGAGACAGAGCAAGAACGGGTCCTCTGACGAAAGGCCGGTGGGCGGACTGCCAGGCGAGCTCGATGTCTCAATTGCCTCGGCGCCAATGCCCACCACGTGAGTACGACCGACCGGTAGCAGATCCTCGGCCAGCGCATCACGGCGAGCATGCTCGGAGAAGAAGATCGCCTGATCGGCCCCAGCGAGCGCAAGCCGCGTGGTACGGCGGTAGGCACGCCAAGCCTCTGCGTCGCGGTGATAGGAGAAGTTGTGGTAGGCAACGAGGTCCTGCTGTCCGATCACCACCCGCTCGCCGACCAGCCGCAGCAGCGTGAGATCGTCGGGAGTGAACACCTGCTGCGGGCGGTGCACCACGTCCGTGAGCACCGGTCCCGCTATCGCCTGCTCGTAGGTGAGCAGCTCGACCTCGGGAACGCTCGCCAGGGCACCGCCGGCCCGCTCGGAGAGATCGGGTGGGATCAGCACCCTGACAGACACCGCTCCACCTCGCGCAAGCGCGAGGATCAGCTCGATGATGTAGGTCTGCGTGCCGCCCACGGCCGCATTCAGCGCACGCCCGTCGATCGTCACCGAGAGCCGGCCGAGCGCCGCGCGGGCACAGTTGAGCGAACGCCGCAGCGGTCCCTGCTCGTCGCCTGCGATCGTCTCGCGCGTGTAATCCTCGGGCCGCTCGGAGGCCTCCACCAACTCAGCCGGCATCTGTTGCCCAGATGGGGCTTCCACAGACCACTCAGGCGACCTTCGCTGCCCAAGTGGGTCATCCAGGAGCCCTTCCACTAGCCTCCCGCGCCCCGATCGATCCGCAACGAGCACATCGTCGGCGGCGACGTGGACCATGCCGAGCGCCGTCGTGCGCACCGCAAGCTTCGCAAGCGCCTCCTCGAGCCCTTCAGACTCATCTGGCAAGCCGCCGAGCTCGAGTGCTGTGCGGCGAATGTAGGCGCAGCAGGGGCCGATCGTCGCTATTCGCGGATGCAGGGCAGGCGTGCCTCGACGAATCCGACGTGCGGCTTCCTCGAGGGCATCGAGGTCCCCGCGCGTCTCTTCAGCCACCTGCGACTCGGCCTTAGGAGGGCGCGTCCACGCAGCATGACCGGATGGTTCGGCAACTCCAAGCCCCACGGCCCCGCCGGGGTCCAGAGACAGCGGGGTCGCGCTCGCGACCGTCGAGTCGCTCAGCGCAGCGATCCGCAGGCGCTCCAACCATCCCGAGGTGACATACGTGCCAGCACTCACGAGGACCACATCGCCGGGAGCGCTCGCCCGAGCGGCGCCGGCGAACGCAGACATCTCAGTATCCCCCCGTGAGATCAGACCGAGGATCGACCTCGGCTCGGTTGCGCCCCCAAGCTCCTGCGCGATCTGTTCGAGCGCCGCTGAGGTCCCCGCGAGGATCAACGTAGTGGAGGCGTCGGAATGTGCGAGGACGCTCCGCATGCTCGCCTTGACCTGCCCCGCATCCCCTGCGCCGACGACTATGCAGATGGCGGCCGAGTCCCGCCCCAAGCCTAGTGCGTCGGCGTCAGAGATCAGCCTCATCATGAGGACGACAGATTGGCACGTGGCGCCGCGAAGGGAAGCCACGTCGCTGGCGCGGCGGGTACCATCTTGCCGTCACACACCATCTTGCCGTCCCGTACCGGTCGGCAGCGGACCTGGTACGGCAGCTGCCCGACCGACAGAGCTGCTGTTATCGACAAAACCACCCGCTCCGATGTCCTTCGCTCTCAAAACAGACCTCGATCTCGACGACGAGCCCTCTTTCGACCCGGCGTTTTCGACCACTCCCTCGCTGGGCCCGATTATCGCGGCGATTTCAACCTGGATCGTCGGCGTCTATGTAGCCCTTGTCCTTGAGTCTCCATATTGGAACGACGATCTCGTGGACAAGAATCTGCGGGGCATGCTGAGGGAAGCCCATACATCCCTTGGTCCATTCATATGGGCACAGATTTCTGCATTCGTGAGAGGGGACGCTCGCTTCGACCCCGGTCTGTTGGCGTGGACGTATACGTTGTTCGATGTTTTCGACAATCGCGGTTCGTATAAGCTCGTCATCGGTCTGCTGCTCGTATTGGCTCTCTCAGCCGTGGGCCTGTGTGTTGCCGCAATGGCGAGAAGCTGGATCCCCGCCGGCGCCTTCGTGCTGATCGCGTCGGGGACACTGCAGGTGCGCCTGTGGGCGGATGGGATCACGTCGTTCGCGGGCGTGATGGCGCTGACCACAGCCCTGACCTTCACCGCGCTTCTGCTATTGCTCGTTAAGCCTGGGCGCCAGTGGGCAGTATTAGCCGCCATGCTCTATATGGCGGCATTGCTTACCTACGAGGCCGTTTTCCTGTTTGCCCCGGTCATGATTGTCATCGTCGTCCTGCTGAGAAGAGACTGGCGTCCAGCGATCGCGATCGCCGTGCCGGCAACGCTTGCTTTGCTGACAGCCATCTCACTCAGGCTCTTTACGAATGCGCATCCGATACCGGAGTACACGCTCAGCCTAAATCCTCACGCAGTGCTCGTAACGTTCGCCAAGCAGATGGTCGCAGCGCTCCCATTGTCGCAATGGTGGCTCGGGCACACCTTCGGATTGCCGCCTATCGCAGGAACGCTGATCATGATGACTGCAGTGCTCGTAGGGATTCCTGTCTTCGTTGGCATCTACCGCCTCACGGGAAGTGTACACCCAGCAAACCGACGTGCTATCGGCCTATATGCACTACTCGGGGCGTGGATATGGGTGACTCCCGCAATCCTGATCTCCGTAACCAAAAGGTGGCAAACAGACATTCCGTGGGGTCAGGGCTATATTCCAGTCGTCTATGAGTACCTTGGCCTAGCGCTCTGTCTGCTCTCGCTTTGGATGCTGATCGGCAGCTGGCTCCGCGCCAGGCACGGGATGCCCGCCGTGCGCGTCTGGAGCATCGGTGGCGCGGCTGTCCTAGCACTTCTGTCAACCTTCACCATGGCTGCTAATTTTTCACTAATGCCGTGACGCGTCACCATCGGGCATATAAGGGTCAGGCCGGTGCCATAGGGACTGCATAGAGAAGAACTTCCCCGATCAGCCTACCGTGCAGACCCAGTTGCTTCATTACGTCCGGCCACGCGCCCGCGTCGCTGGAATCCACGATCACATGGCTGACCCTGTGTTCCCGAATAAATGACCCTAGAGCAGGAGCAGATGGAGCCACATTGAGCTGCAACTGATTTACGATCGCCTCGGTGATAAATGGCGCCGGCGGGGCCTGGGAGATATAACCCTCAGGCATGTAGAAGGAGAAACCGGCCTCGGCTTGCCAGAAATCGGACATATCCCGATAGCCAAAGGGCAATACCATCACGGTCTCGCCACTGGCCAGATAACGTTTATACATTGCTGCGGAGAAGAACCGCGGATTATGCGGTGCCCTCCCGTATAAGGCTGTAGTTATATTGGGAAAGAGCATCACAACCCCCAGCAGTACCACGAGCCATCGACGTCCCGCGCGACCAGTAGGTGCTGCGACCAGCCATGCCGCGATCCCGATCGACACTGCGAGGCTGGTGAACACAGCTATTCGCGATGGAAGGATGCTCCTGAACAGCGGTAGGTTACGGACCCAACTAAATGGTAAAGTTATCGTTTGGTGGCCAGCTATGTGTAGGTGTGCACCCATGGCCGCCAAGAAGGTGATACCCGCTCCAATCGATACGAGCCGAGCAAGCGTGCGTCGGCGTCTTTCGCCAAAGGCCCAGAGAAGAAACCCAATAATTATGGGAATACTCAGGTACCCATCCGCCCCCGTGACTCCACCGCCAACGTAGGATGTACTCAATGAAAAGAAGTCGCTGTGACCCAACCACGTTGCGTACGTCGGGAACAGCGGATTCAACAGATCCTGCGCGTACACGTCCCAGTATTCGGGGGTCCCCCAAGGAAGACCCCCGCTGAATAGCGAGTAATAGAAGAAAGGCGATCCGATCAACAGAGCGATCAGCCCGGCTCCGATGGTCTCCGCGATCAAGCTATCGATACTTGCACGCTGCCGCGGTGGCACGAGAAAGCGAGAAGACAAGAGGAGGATCCCACCAAACGCCACGCACTCGGCGAGCAGTTCCGTAGACAATCCTGCCTGTAAGAGGATAAGCAACGCCATCCACGCTATATACGTTCGCCGTGAGAGCTCTCGATCGACCCGCCGTAGGACGACATGAACCATTACTGGAATGAGAAAGATCAAGGTGAGATTCAATTGGCCCGTTAGATGTCCGAAGTCGTAAGCGCTAAAGCCAAATAGATAGCCCCCTACGATGGCTGGCAACTCTCGCCGCACGATACGTCGGCAGAGCAGATAGGCGGTCACAGCCGCCAATACCGGGCTGGCGATCGACAGGAGGTTGTAGGAGGCGATCGGGCCTGCCAGCTCAGTTACCGGTGCCACGAGGATCGCCGCCGTCGGTATCATCGCCGCCTGTGCCACATTGACGCCAGTTGGAGACCAAAGATAGTGTGTATAAAAGGGATTAAGCCCATGTGCTATTGCATGTGGCCACCATGACAGGCCCCACATATACGCCGCCGGATCCTCCGTTCCCACGCAGGCACACACGGTTGTGGGGTGACCCAACACATGCCGACCGATGGTGAGTCCAGCCATAGCCACATAAAAGATGAGTGCCCATGTCCAATTCGGTACGCAGCCCACGGCGTGCTTTAGCTGTTGGTGCGCCGATGCCAGCATCCCTTTTCTTGCTAGGTCAATCATCGACCTCGGCATCTCCTCCATCGCGGACGCCGGCTCTTGCGACGCCCCAGTTTCAATTCCGCCAACCGGCATACAATCTCCTAAGAGTACGAGCGAGGCTTTGATGTGAGCTACCGAGAGGCGTGGAATGCAACTCCCGCAGCCTGTCGAGCATCAACGCTCCAACCGCCGCTGGTGCAAGCAAAACCCGAGCATCCCGTTGTCCCCGCAGCGCGCGACGACGAGCGTCCTGTGGATCGCTGCGAATCGCGCGTAGCAATCTGGCTGCGTGCTGGATGTCCGGCTCGGCCCAGTTGGCGGCGGCTGGATAGTGCTCGACTCCCGCACCGACTCGCGTCGATGCCCAGTGCGACCAGATAGGAGTTCGCCTCGTTCATAAACTCGATATTGCCACCGTAGGCGGTCGCCACGACCGGCTTGCCGAGGGCCATCGCCTCGGCCAGCGGCATGCCATGGCCCTCGCTGCGGTGCAGCGACAGGTAGCAGTCGCAGGCGCCGATCAGGGCATCGCGCTCGGCGCCGGAGATCGTTCGATCGATCGACACGATGTCCCGACGCCCCTCCACGGCAGCCGTCACTTCGGCGTGCCGCTCGGGCCGATGCCGGCCGTTGACGGACTTGACCACAAGGACAGCGCCGTCGTCGGGTGCGAAGGCGCGCCGATACGCCTCGATCGCGCCGAGCGGATTCTTGCGCTCCAGGGTGGAGAGGTAGTCGAACATGATCAACACCCGCAAGCCGGAGGGCAGCTCGAGCGTGGGCCAGCGCAGGCGCAGGGTTGCCCTCGGGCAGATACGGCAGCGGCGGGGGAAAGCCGAGCACGGGAACCTCCAGCGCCGCGCCGATCAGCTCAGCGGCGAAGCGCGAGTATGTCCACACCTCGGTCAGGCCCTCGCTTGCGCCGCCCCAACCCGGCGGCACCACGTCTACCTCCCAGCTCCAGATTCCGATCGTGATGCGACCCTCACGTGGGCGGGGCATCTGGCCCGTCGAGATACGGAACCATCTGCTCGGGATTGAGGCACAGCAAGTTGAAGTCCACCGCGTCTGCCGGCGGGCGGGGGTCGGCGGGCAGCTCCGCATCGACGGGGTCGCGGCCCGGCAGGGGAACGTCGCGTTCGAGCACCGGCACGCCGGCGCTGCGCAGCGCCCCCACGTAGCGCCGTGCGGCCTCGCCCACGCCGACCGCCGCGCCGAGGTAGCCGGCAAGCTCGACCGTCGGCGCACGATCCATCAGCGCGTCAAGCCCCGCAACTGCGCGCCACACGTAGTCCACGTCCTCGCGTGTCAGCGTCGCCGACGAGGGCAAATTGACGCCTCGGCGCGCCGAGGTCCTCGGCCACCGGGAAGGTCTTGCCCTCGTTGCAGTCGCCGGTACATCGGCAGCGTGTGCAGCGGGTAGAAGAACGGCCGCGTCTCGATCCCGGCCTCATCGAGGGCCGCCATGACGCGTCGCGCTGGCCGAATCGCTGCTCGTCGAGCACCGCACACATGATCCAGAACGCGCTCTTGCGCCCATGGCTCCTCAGGCGAGAGCTCGATCCCGTCCTCTTCGCCGAGCCTTCGCGGTACCAGCCAGCGATCTCGCGCCGGCGTGCCAGATGCCAGTCGATGCGCTCCAGTTGCGCGAGGCCGATGGCGGCCTCGATGTTGGTCATGCGGTAGTTGAAGCCGACCATCGGGAACCAGTAGCGGCGTTGCGGGTCCTGGCCCTGGCCGTGCAGTTGGCGCACCGCCGCCGCGAGTTGGTCGTCGTCGCAGACCACCATCCCGCCCTCGCCCGGAGGTGATGATCTTGTTGCCGTAGAAGGAGAACGTCGCGAGCGAGCTCATCGAGCCGGCGATGCGACCGCGATAGGTCGCGCCATGGGCCTCGGCGGCGTCCTCGATCACCCACAGTCCGTGGTGCTCGGCCAGCTCCAGGATCGGGTCCATGTCGATCGGGTGACCATAGAGGTGAACGACGACGATCCCTCGCGTGCGTGGCGTGATCGCCTCTGCGACCCGTTCGGGGTCCATGTTCCAGGTGCGCGGCTCCGCATCGACGAACACCGGCTTGTCCGCCGCAGTAGACCACCGGATTGGCCGTGGCGACATAGGTGAGGGTCGGCACGATCACCTCGTCGCCTGGCCCCACCCCGTGCGCCAGCAGCGCGAGGTGCACGGCGACCGTCCCGTTGCAGCACGACACCGCGTGGCGCACGCCGCAGAACTCCGCGAAGGCCGCCTCGAAGCGCTCCAGGTACTTCCCGCTGGAGGAGATCCAGGTCGAGTCCAGGCAGTCGAGCACGTACTCGCGCTCGCGCCCCACGAGCGCCGGCGCCGCCACCGGGATGCGTCGCCGGCCCATCTTCAGTCACCGAGACTCCAGACGCATGACGATCTTCTCGATTGGCCGCCCTCTGCGCGCGACGGTCTGCCGCTCCTGCTCCTCGAATCCCAGCGAGGCGTACAGACCGCGGGCCGCCGCAGTTGTCGGCGTATACGCTCAGACGCACAGCCGGGCAGCCTCGCCGGTAGGCCTGCTCGATCGTCCACGCGGTCAGACGCGCGCCCGATGCCTTGGCCCTGGCTCGCACGATCGACGAAGATGCCGAAGCTGGGGACCTCATAGCCCTCGTCGAACCCGCGCAGCATCGACAGCCCAACCAGATCCTCACCGCGTGCGGCGATGTAGTAGCCGTCCTGGCGTGGCTCGAGCGCGATCCGTCGCGCCTCTGCGTTCGTGAGTGGGAATGGGTCGAACGTCTCGGTGATCGCAGGAATCGAGTTGCACTCGAACAGTGCCACGAGCGCGTTGGCGTGGTCAGCCTCCACATCTTCGAAACGCAGCTCCTCAGACGGCACGTTGAGAGCACTGAAACCGGGATCAGACATCGAGGATGCGGGCAAAGTCGTTCGCGATCTCGTCGAAGATGGGCAACCTGCTGTCCACGTTCATGTGGCCCAGCTCCCGCGCAACCGAATCCAGGCAACTGCAGAGCCGGCGCAGCGAGGCGGCTCTCTTCGATCAGCTGCAGGAGACCCTCAGCGTAGCTGCGCTCGCTGTAGGACGTCGCAAGCGCGCGTGCCCGCTCTCCCAGCGCCCGCCGGCGGTCCAGGCCTCCGACCAGCCGGCGCAGGGCCTCGTCGGCGGCACGAAAATCCCCTGTGGGGACTCGTGCGACGGCTCCCTCCGGCAGCTCTCCGAAGAAGCCCGACTCAAAGCATAGGATCGGCCGTCCGTAGGCGAGCTGGCGCATCAGCGACGCCGAGCTTCCCTCCATCACCGGATGGCGAAGATTAACGAACACGTCGGCCTGAGCCATCAGGCGATCCAGCTCAATCTCGGGACGCCAGCCCAGTATCTCAACGCTCACGCGGCCGGCATGGCGGGCAATGAGGCTGCGCAGGTCGCTCACATAGGCCTTGAAGCCGTCATCGGGGCCCACCACCGTGTAGTGCACACGTGCTGCCAGCTCCGAGTCGGCGGCGAGCATCTCAACCACGCGATGCACCTGCTTGTTGGGGTTGAGATGCCCCACGGTGAGCAGGTGCACGGGTCCGTCGGACTCCCGCGGAGGCGCACCGTCGGCCCGACGAAGGACATCGCCATAGCACGGCAGATGCAGGGCCCGCACGGGCCCCAGCCAGCGAGAGCGGACATCCCTGGCCTGGCTCTCGGAGTGAGTGACCACACCATGTGCTCTGCGGATTCCCTCCTCGTATAACGGGTAGCGGAGTACTTCTTCGTCGGACTCCCACACCGGTGGACGCTCGCCCTCCAGCGATGCGCGGGCGATCTCCGCGCCAGCATCGCCATAGTAGGCCCGCATACGCTCGACGTAGGTCTCGCGATCAGGCTCGGGGTTGTTCAGCCACATCCCCGCATAGAGGTGGTGCAGGACGCGGTCATGCAGGATCACCACACCAGGATCGCGCTGCGCGACCGCGTGCATGTGGCCGTGGAAGGGAAGATAGTCCCCCATGTTGTAGACCACCGCGTCTCGCATAGGTAGAAGCTCCAGATCATCGGAGTCGCGCGAGTAGGTGATGACCTGAAGGTCAGTAGGGTGATACGGAGGCTCATCCGACGTCCAGATCTCGACTTCGGCCGAATCGGCGAGCACACTGGTCACATGGCAGCTGAACTCCCCAATCGCGCTACGCGCCGACAGCGGCGTGAACCAGGCAATCCTCATCGTGAAGTCACTTTGTCAGACATTGAATTACCCGATCCCATGAGATCCTGAGCTCGTCGATCGTGTCGTGTGCTGCTTGGCCGAGGCGTTCGGCCAGCGCCCTATCCGCGGTGAGTTCGTCGATCGCGCCCGAGAGCTCGTCTACACCGCTGACAACCCGTCCATTGCGCCCGTCCTCGATGAGCTCGAGCGTGCCACCGGAATCGGCAAGTGTGATAACCGGCTTGCGGGCGTGGAATGCCTCGAGCGTCACATAGCCATAGGAGTCCTCGCCGAACGGCAGATAGATGACGCCCCTGGCTCCCGCCAGCAGACGCAGCTTCTCCTCGTCGGTGATCCACCTTGGGATCACCTCGACTCGATTCTCCAAGTTGTGTTCGTGCACGACCGACATCAGGCGATCTAGATCCTCGGGCGTCTCGGCCTTGCCCGCGATGACCAGTCGGGCCGAGCTCTTGACGCCCGCCATGGCCTCCGCGGCAACATGCTGGCGCTTGCCCGCCGTGATTCGGCTGGGGAAGAAGAAATAGTCCCCGTAGCTCTCACAGTTGTACGGAGTCGAGTCAAAGAGGGGAGGGAACAGCACGTCGGACTCAAACCCGCTGTAGAGACGCAGCCGCTGTCCGACGATCCTCGAATTCGTATATATATGCTTGGCCTCTCCAAGATAGCGCCGGTCGCTGTCGAGAACCGCCTCTCGGATGCGATGACCCGTTGAGGTATTGGGTATATCCTGATAAGGAGTACCCCATAGATCATAAGCTTGACGGAACTGGTGCAACAGCCACAGCACCTTGTTCTCATGAGGCACATAGTAGGCCGGGAACTTGAGCGCCACCACCCGGTCGAACGTTGGCTAAGCGCACAAGGCGAGCCGCAAGCATGTGATCGATGATCCGCCCTGGCGGGTTCCACTGGAAGGGAATCCTCACGATCTCGGCCTGATGTCCGTAGTCCTCGAGCTTGTCGTGCAACCACTCCGCTAGGAGCTCAGCACCGCCTCTCACAAACGGGGCCTGATTGTTGACGATTGCTACCTTCATCCCAGGAGGCTCGTAACCACGCGATCCCAGCTGATGTCCTTGACCCGGAGAGTGTCGCGAGCATGCTCTCCCATCGCAGCGGCCGCCTTGGGATCAGAACGCAGACGATCGATGGCTACCGCCAAAGCGGTCGGCTCAGGGGCGACGATCAGACCATTCCTCCCATCTTCGACGATCTCAAGTGTGCCACCCGAATCCGAGCATGTGATGACCGGCTTATGCGCCTGGAACGCCTCAAGGGTCACATATCCATAGGAGTCCTCTAGAAAAGGAATGTAGAGAACGCCGATGCTCTTGGAGATGAGCTCCGCCTTCTCCTCCTCGCTGATCCAATGGGGAATCAACTCAACTCGATCCTGAAGTCCGTGACGGGCGATCAACTCGTGGAGTGGCTCCAGCTGCTCGGGGCTATCTGCCGCGCCCGCTATTACCACTCGCGCATCGGTAGCCAAATGCGCTGCAGCCTCCACAGCCAAATGCTGACGCTTATGGCCCGTAATACGGCAAGGATAGAAGACATAGTCCTCAGCGGGGCCGGGCACAAACCGCTGCGGTTCCCCCAGAGGGGGGTATAGAACGTGACCCGTAAGGTCATTGAACTTCCGCAGACGATCGGCCACAATCTGCGAATTGGTGAAAATCTGCTGTGCCTCCCGCAGATAGAGGTCATCGGCCGCTATAACAGCGTGCCTCACACCCAGGCCCTCAGGGGTCGAGGGTATGTCCTGATACGGGGTATTCCACAGATCGTATGCGCCACGATGATGATGTATGAACCACAGGCGCTTGTTGGGGTGACGCAGCAGATAGCTTGGGGTGCGAATCGCCACCAGGATATCCGCAGCATCGCTGACATCCATCATCCGAATCGCCAGCATCTGCTCGAGCATCTTGTCCCAAATCGAGACGAAGGGGATCTCAATGGTGTCAACCTCGTGGCCCCGCTCTCGTACCGCGCGCACAAGATCCCGCACGATCATGCGTCCACCACCCTCGATGAAGGGCACAAAGGTGCTGGCGACAAGAACCCTCACGGACTGACGCGGACTTCCAGCCCCAGGACCATGGATATCATCGGTGCAGCTCGTCGAGCTCTACGCGTAGTTGTGACACCTGCTGCTCAAGCGACTCGATAGCCCGTGCCTGCGCTGCAAGCTGGCGCAGAAGGAACGTGACGACACGCGCGTTGGCGCCATTCCATACCGACTGAGCTTCCGGGAGTGGATACAGCCCCCGCCGCAGCATTCGGCGAAATCGCACAACCAGCGGTTGGGTCAAGCGCCGGCGCGATGAGATGGGCAACGTACGCAGATCGTGAGCCGCGTGCAGATGTCCGAGATCTCCCGAGACCGCATGCTCTAGCGCAAACGAAGGAAGACGCCTTCCCAAAGACGTGGAGGGAAGCGCATTCTGCCGAAGCCGAGCCGCAGCAAGAGCTGCTCGATCGTTGTCGGGTGCCCTCGCGTCAACTGGCGTGTCGGCGGCGCTGGGATCTCGCGTCACGGAGTCGGCATGTTAGCGGGGGATCCATGCGGGTGCTCGCACTCTTCTAGCGCCGAGGGCTGGCCATTGTGGCGAAGACTCCAAAGCCCCTTTGGTGTAGGCCTTCCCTTCTTCGGATGCTTACCCACCCTGGCCTCCCACCGCCGGCCCCTCCCAGGACCCCCTCCGGGGGTCCTCCTCCTCTTTACTCTTCCCGCGTCTCCGCCTCCGCTCGGGCGCTCCGCCAGGCCCCCGACTCATAGTTCTCCAGGCCGCCCACCAGCTCGCCCGTCTGGAGCGTCTCCATGCCGTGGGCGTACTCCCCCGCCAGCGCCTCCTCGATGCTCATCCCCCACTGCTCGTAGGAGGACCTGCGGTCGCTGCGCATCGCCGCCTGGGGCTTCCCCGCGATCTCGTGCGCCAGCGCCTTGGCCTCCGCCAGCGCCTCCCCCGCCGGAACGATGCGATTCGCCAGCCCCATCCGCAGCGCCTCCTCGCCGCTCACCCCGCGGCCCGTCAGGATCAGATCCAGCGCGTGGCTGTGCCCCAGCAGGCGCGCGAGGCGCACCGTCCCGCCATCCATCAGCGGGATCCCCCAGCGCCGGCAATACACGCCGAACACCGCCTCCTCCGAGGCCACCCGCAGGTCGCACCACGCCGCCAACTCCAGCCCCCCAGCCACCGCGTGGCCTTCCACCGCCGCGATCGTCGGCTTGCTCAGCAGCATCCGCGTGGGCCCCACCGGCCCATCCCCATCGGGCGCCAAGCGGGTCACGCGCTCAGGTTCACCCGAGCGCATCGCCTTCAGATCGGCCCCCGCGCAGAACGTCCCCCCCGCGCCGCTCAGCACCGCCACAGATGCGGACTCCTCGGCCTCGAAGCGCCGAAACGCATCCGCCAATTCCAGCGCCGTCGGCGCGTCGATCGCGTTTGCCACCTCCGGGCGATCGATCGTCACCACCCGCACCGGCCCATCGCTCTCGTAGTGCACGCTCATCGGGCCGATTGAAGCACATGCCCAGCAAGGCGACTGGTGCCCGCGGCCCCCGCGATACCCTTCCCTCGGATGCCCCACCCCCCGAGCAGCGCCACGCCGCCGATCGTCGCCGAGGCGATCAGCAAGACCTTCAGCGTGCCCGAGGAGCGCACGCACACGCTCAAGGAGCGCGCGCTGCACCCGCTGCGGCGCACCCGCCACGAGACCTTCAAGGCGCTCAACGACATCTCCTTCGACGTGCGCCGCGGCGAGTTCTTCGGGATCGCCGGGCGCAACGGCAGCGGCAAGAGCACGCTGCTGAAGTGCCTCGCCGGCATCTACGGCGTCGACAGCGGGCGCATCTGGATGCAACGGACGGCTCTCGACCTTCATCGAGCTCGGCGTCGGCTTCAACCAGGACCTCGCCGCGCGCGACAACGTCGTGCTCAACGGCATCATGATGGGCCTCTCCCCGCGCGAGGCCCGCGCCCGCTACGACGCCGTGATCGACTTCGCCGAGCTGCGCGAGTTCGAGGAGCTCAAGCTCAAGAACTACTCCTCCGGCATGCACGTCCGCCTCGCGTTCTCCGTCGCGATCCAGGTCGACGCCGACATCCTGCTCGTCGACGAGGTGCTCGCCGTCGGCGACGCCGCCTTCCAGCAGAAGTGCTTCGACGTCTTCAACCGCATGCGCGACGAGGGCCGCACGATCGTCTTCGTCACCCACGACATGGGCTCGCTCAACCGCTTCTGCCACCGCGCGCTGCTGCTCGAGCGAGGCTCCCTCGTGCACCTCGGCGAGCCCCACGAGGTCGCCGACCGCTACCTGGAGATCAACTTCGGGCGCGACCCCGAGGCCCTCGCCGCCGGCGCGAGGAGGGGCGCGGCGGCGACGGCGAGGCGCGCGTGCTCGAGGTCTGGATCGAGGACGCGCACGGTGAGCGGCCCGCCTCGCTGCCGCAGGGCCAGCGGATGACGCTGAGGCGCGCGTGTCAGCTTCATGGTCGACGTCGAGGACCCCGTCGCCAGCGTCTACGTCCTCAACGAAGACCACGTCGCGATCCTCGTCGCCACCACCGCGCGCGAGCACGAGCGCACCGGGCGCTTCGCCGCCGGCGAGGAGGTCGTGTTCTCCTTCTCCTTCGAGAACGTGCTCGCCCCCGGCCGCTACACCCCGCTGTTCACGCTCGCCCACCGCGGCACCGGCCTCGACCTGATGGACCGCTTCGAGGGCGTCCTTCTCCTTCGTCGTCACCGGGCCCCTCGCGATGGGCGGGCTCGTCGACCTTCCCGTCGAGGTCGGCGTCGCGCGCGGTGCGGGCGCGGCGAGTGTCAGCGCTCCCGCGGCCCTCTCCCAGCAGGTGGCGCGTGAGACGCCGCGCCGCAGCGCTCATCCGGCGGGGGCCAGCGTGAGCGCCGAAGCCCCGCCCTACGAGGGTCTCGGACGCCCGATCAAGGGCCCGCGCGCGCTGACCGACGACTGGTCGCGCTTCTGGCACCTCACCTACAACATCGCGCGCAACGAATTCAAGCTCCGCTTCTTCGGCTCGGTGCTCGGCTACGTGTGGCAGCTGATGCGCCCGCTGCTGCTCTTCGGCGTGCTGTACGTGTTCTTCATCGTGATCGCCCACGTCGGCAACGGCAGCACGCCCAGCGAGCAGTATCTACGGCGCGCAGCTGCTCGGCTCGATCGTGCTGTTCACCTTCTTCGCCGAAGCCACCGCCGGCGCCGTGCGCAGCGTCGTCGACCGCGAGAACCTCGTGCGCAAGATCCAGTTCCCGCGGCTGGTCATCCCGCTGTCGGTCGTGCTGCTCGCGTTCTTCAACCTCATGCTGAACCTGATCGTGGTGCTCGTGTTCGCGCTCATCGCCGGTGTGCACCCGATGCTCAGCTGGCTCGAGCTGCCGCTGATCCTCGCGATGCTGGTCGTCTTCTCGACCGGCATCGCGATGCTGCTCGCGGCGCTGTTCGTGCAGCTTCCGCGACATCCAGCCGATCTGGGAAGTCTTCAGCCAGATCCTCTTCTACGGCTCGCCGGTGATCATCTCGGTCGTAGCGGTCCGCGAAAAGCTCCTGCCCCGCCCACAGCTCCTGTTCCACATCTACATGCTCAACCCGCTCGTCGCCGTCTTCCAGCAGTTCCGCCACGCGATGGTCACCCACGCCACGCCCAGCGCCGGTGCAGGCGATCGGCAGCTGGGCCGCGCTGCTGGCGCCGCTGGCGATCGTGGTCGCGATCTTCGTGCTCGGCTTCTGGGTGTTCAACCGCTCCGCGCCGCTCGTCGCGGAGAACCTCTAGCCCACGCTCGCACCGGCGCCCTCAGCGTCTCCGCCGCCTGCTCGGGCGTGCGCGGCAGCGGCTGCGGCGCGCGGCCCTCGCGGCGGTCCTTGCGCAGGCGAGCCTGCGTCGGCCGCCACGCGCGCCAGGCGCTGAGCCGTCCCCATGCCCTCGCTGCGGCCGATGTAGCGCAGGGGCTTGGTCGCGATCATGTTCATCGAGACTCCCCCCCACACGTGGTTCAGCCACGCCAGGTACGCGCGGCGCGCGAGCGCGGCGCGGCGCCGCGCGAAGCCCAGCGCCACGCCGTGCCCTCAGCGGCGGCGTCCCCGCTGGGATCGCGAGCGTCGCGTCGCCGAAGAACGAGCGGTAGTGGGGCTCGGTGACCTCCGTGAGAAAGCCCGCGCGCGTCGCCTCCCAGCGGTAGCGCCACGCCCAGTGGGCGTGCTCGTAGCCCTCGTACTGCTCCACGCCCTCGTCGTGCACCCCGTGGGGGTCGCGCAGCGTCTTGAGCGTCTCGTTGACCATCAGCAGCCGTCCGCCGGGCGCAGCACCCGGAACATCTCCGCGAACGTCCGTCGCAGGCTCGCCACATCGTTGTGGTGGAGCACCTGGCAGCAGTACACGTAGTCGAGGCTGCTCGAGGCGAGCGGGATCGCGTCCATCGAGCCCAGCACGCGCTCGAAGTACACGTGCCCGTCCTCGATGAAGCAGTCGGCCGTGTAGAGGCCCTGCAGCTCCGCCGTCGCGATGTCCAGCGCGATCGCGCGCAGGCCGCGCTCGGCGAAGTGGTTGCTCGCCCAGCACGTGTTCGAGCCCACATCGAGGATCGACTCGCCCGGCCGGAACGGGATGCTCGTCAGCAGCTGGTGCATCGAGCGCGCCTGCACGTACCAGTAGCCGTGCTCGAGGTTCGGCAGCCGGTGCACCAGCTCGCGATCCCAGCCATCCGCGCGCATCTGCGCCGGCGAAGCGCTCCAGCCCCGCGGCCTCCGCTGAGGATGTGCTCGGGGGGCTCGTACAGCAGCTCGCTCACGCCGCGGCGCACCGCGAAGCTCTGCCCGCACGCGCCGCAGCGCAGCGTGCCCTCGCGCACCTCGCGCTCGTCGCCTCGCGTCGGCGTGCAGCGCCAGCGTGTCCTCGCGCCGGCAGGCCGGGCAGCGCAGCTCGCTGGGCGAACTCCGCCTTCACGACCGCTCCTGGCGGCCTGCGCCGCAGCGGCGCCGTCCCGGCTCGGGCACGCGTCGCCGTCGAGCTCGCCGCGGCGCGGCGACCCCCTCGCAGGAACGCCTCCAGCGCGTCGATGCGCCGCTCCCACGCGTACTCCTGCGCGGTCTCGATCCCCGCGCGCCCGAGGCGCTCGCGCAGCTCGGGGTCGGCTCAGCAGCCGCGCGAGCGCGCCGCTCACCGCCGTCGCGCTCAGGCTCGGGCATCAGGCAGTTCTCGCCGTCCACGCAGAAGTCGCGGTTGCCGTGCGCATCGGTGCACACCACCGCGCCGCCCGTCGCCATCGACTCCAGCGGCGGCAGGCAGAAGCCCTCGTGCGTGGAGGTCTGCACGAAGACGGTCGCCTGCGCTGAACAGCTCCGCCACCTGCTCGTCGGTGGGCGACTCCACGTAGCGCACCCCCGCGTCGCGCATCCCCTGCTCGCCGCCCACCAGCTCGGGCTCGATCCCGAACAGGCACAGCTCCGGGCGTGGCTCGGGCAGCGCGCGCCACGCGGCGAGCGTCAGCGGCAGGTTCTTCAGCGGGTTGGTGCGTCCGAGCGCGAGCACCATGTCGGCGCGGCGCTCCAGCTCCGGGCGCGCGCGGAAGTTCTCGAGGTCGATCCCCGGCGGGATCAGCTCCGCGTCGAGGCCCAGCTCGCGCAGGCGCTCGCGGTTCCAGCAGGAGATCGTCATGTAGCGGAACTCGGGGCGGTAGGAGTCGATCACGGCGTGGCGCACGACCTCGTCGTCGGGGTAGTAGGAGGTCTCGATGTCCTGCACGAAGTACACCGGGATGCCCGTGCAGCACGCTCGCCAGCCACACCGGCGCCGCCGTGTTCCACCACGTCGCGACCTTGATCGCGTCCTCGTCCGCGAGCGCCTCGATCAGTTCGTCGTAGAACTCGAAGCTGTGCACCGGCGCGCGCAGGTCGAACCAGTCGGGCTCCTCGCCGAGCGTGTACAGCGCCACCTCGTGGCCGCGATCGGAGCAGGCCGTTGAGGTGCTCGAAGATGTCGCGGTGCCCGCCGCCGATGCCGGTGCCCTCGGTCACGTAGACGATCCGCAGCCTCCCCTCCGCAGTCGCGCACCGCGCGCGCGTCGAAGAAGTCCCCCCAGCGTTCCCAGAAGACGCGCTGGGAGGCGCGCTCGCGCTCGCCCACATCGGTGCCGCGCGTCACCGACTCGTGGTGGTAGAGGCGACGCCGCGGGGAAGTAGAGCACGCGAAACCCCGCCTGCCACGCGCGCAGGCACCAGTCGACGTCCTCGTAGGCCATCGGGTAGCGCTCGTCGAGCAGCCCCACGCGCTCGATCAGCTCGCGCCGCACGTACATGCACGCCCCCGTCACCGCCAGCACCGGCCCCGCGAGCGCGGCGGGCCCCCAGTCGCTCGGGCTTGAAGCGGTAGCGGTGGTCGAACCACTCCGGCGCGCCGCGGTTGCGCACCGTGCCCGCGAACTGGATGCGCCCATCGGGGTACAGCAGACGCGCGCCGACGATGCCGATGTCATCCTCCTGGCGAGGCTCGCGTACTGCAGGCACGCCAGCCAGCCCGGGCGCGCGTCCATGTCGGAGTTGAGCACCACCACGTCGCCCTCGCCAGCCGCGAGCGCGGCGCGCAGCCCGCGGTTGACGTTGGCCGCGAAGCCCGCGTTCTCCTCGCCCGCGACACCTCGATGCCCGCGATCGCGCTGCAGCGCCGCGACGTGCTCCGGGCCGCTCGCGTCGTCGGCCACGAAGATCCGCGCCATCCCCGCGGGCACCGTCGCGCGGATGCTCGCCACCAGCTTCGCCACGCGCTCGGCGTCGCGGTAGCTCGGGATCACGATCGTCGACCGGCTCCCCGTGCTCGCGATACCACGCCACCGCGCGGCGGTAGTCGTTGTCGATCCCCCGCCGCGCCGGCTTCAGGTAGCGCCGCAGCGGCGTGAAGCGCAGCGGCAACGTGAGCACCCGGAACAGCAGCGTGCGCCAGCCGAGGTACCGGTAGGTGAGATGGATGCGCCGGCGCAGCGTCAGCGTCAGCGGCTTGAGGTGGTCGTTCACGTGGTCTGATGCGCAGGTCGTCGAGATCGAGTGCGCGCGAACCCGCCGCGGCCCTCGAGCGACAGCCGCCGCCGCAGGCCCGGCGGGAGCCGGTCGGCGTGCGAGCCGAGCACGGCGCCGGTCAGACGCAGCACATTGTGACGGCTCGGCGGCGCCGCGCAGCTCCATCGCCAGATGCCGAGGGTCGAGCGGGCGGCGCCAGCCGTAGACCTCGAGCAGTCCCCGCCACTCGTCGAAGGCCCGGCGCAGCTCCTGTGAGGGGGTGTAGTCGTGCGAGTGCAGCACGGCCGCGGCGGGCACGTAGGCCTTCGCGTAGCCGGCGCGCATCATGTCGAGCGCCAGCAGCCGATCCTCGGCGTAGGGGACCTCGCGAAACGGCGCGCGCTCCCAGGCGGCGCGCGCGAGGCAGGCGTTGGCGTCGGTGAAGAAGCCCCGCCTGCCCACGAGCTCCCAGTCGTGCTGCCGCACGAGCTCCCCTGCGCCGAGCGTGCGCTCGCGCTCGTCCAAGCGCTCCACGCGTGGCGCGCCGTCGGGGGCGAGCGAGGCGAACCAGCCCTCCAGTTCGCGTGCGACCGGTCGCGGTGCGTCGGCGCGGGGCAGATAGGGGCCGTAGACGATCCCCACGTCCTCCCCCAGCGCAAAGCCCCCGAGCAGCTCCTCCAGCCAGCGCTCGCTCGCGGGCTCGGCGTCCTGGGTGAGCAGCGCCACGTGCGCCCCGCGGGCCTGCGCCATCAGCAGGTTGCGCGTCGCGCCGTGGCCGAAGTCCCGCGGGGCGATCTCGATGACCCGCGCCCCGTGCGCGCGCGCCAGCTCCGTCGATCCGTCGCGCGAACCCGAGTCGCACACCAGCAGCTCGTGCGCCACCGTCTGGGTGGCCAGCGCGGCGAGCGTGCGCTCCAGCAGCGGCCCCCCATCGCGCACGGGGATCGCGACGCTCACCGGCGGTTGGGCGCCTCCGCCGGGGCCGGGACCAGGTCCCCCACCGCGCCTACCAAGCCAGCGCATGGCGCCTCCACCGCGGGCTCAAGGCCGCACCAGCTCCACCCAGTCGGCAAGCGTCCCGCACAGCGTGTGCCACTTGCCACCGGCAGCGTGTGCAGCAGCTCTGGTTCCTGGCGCTGCAGGGCCGCGCCGCCGATCGTGCCGACGCCGAATTCCCCGGGCCCGAAGTGCAGGCGCCCGGGGTGCTTGTACAGGCGCAGCGTGTGCGCGCCGGCGGCCAGGTGAGCGTCGCGGCCTGCAGCCACTGCCCGGGGGTGTTCGAGCCCGCGACCCACCCCACCGGGCGCCCATCCACGAACACCTGCACGGGGCGCGGGAAGTCGCCCTGCACCCACACCGCGTAGCGCCCGCCGCCTATGTGCACCACTCCCTGGGTGTGGCCGGCGGTGGGCGTGAAGACCGCGCCGGCCTGCTCGGGATCGGGGCCCCAGCCGCCCGAGCGCGTGGGGTCGGAGGTGGGGTTGAACGATGCCTCCTCGGGGGCCACCGCGACCTCCAGCTGCGTGCCCGCGGGCGCTCCCGCGACGAATGCCTGGAGGGCAGGGCAGGCGAGCATTTCCGAGGGGGAGTAGATCTGCTGCTCGGGCAGGTGATCGAGCACCTGCGGATGGTCCGTGCGCCGCCAGCCGAGGTAGTAGGCGTTCTCGTAGACCAGCCGGTAGTTGGCGGGCGGGCGGCTCGCCGCTGGGGAGCGGCGCGTGACGACGATCGGGAAGCGCTGCACGAACGAGAGCAGCTCCTGGTCGAGGTCGAAGTAGTGCCCGTAGAAGTACGTGGGCGAGCGCAGCTGCACCTGCGCGGGGGTGAGCGCCTCGAAGGGCGCGCTGATCAGCGCGGGGTCGGCGAGTACCTTGGCGTACTCGTCGAACTCGTTCCACAGCACCAGTCCCTGGCCCGCGAAGTGGCGCCCGACCTGGCGGATCGCTTCCATGCGCGCCGTGGGCGCGACCCGGTCGTGCGTGTAGGCGTAGATGTCAGAGGCGCCCACGGCCAAGCACACCGCCGCGCCCGCCGCGAGCGCGAGCGGCGCGAAGCGCCCGCGCACCCCCGCCAGCGGCACGAGCGCCACCAGCACGACCACGGGCCCCGCGATCGCCAGCAGCTTGCCCCGCGCGTAGGGGGACACGCGCGGCAGCGCCACCGCCAGTACCAGCGCGGTCGTCCCGAGCAGCAGCAGCGGGCCCGCGGAGCGCCGGCGCCACGCCAGCACCACCCCGGGTATCAGCAGCGCGAAGACCGCCACCGTCGCGAGCTTCGTGAGGTGCGCGGCCGGCTGGTTGACGACCGGGAGGCGGTATTCGCCGGACAGCCACACGCCACTGATCTGGCTGAGCGGCAGCGCGCGCAGCAGCTGGCCGAACTGGGTCGCCCCCACCCCGGTGGAGCCCTGCCCCGAGGAGGCGACGTTGAAGAACGTCTGGAACGTGATCAGCGAGGGGATCGCCAGCAGCGCCGCCAGCCCCCCGCACACCGCCACTGGCCCCACCCAGACGCGCGAGGGACGGATGCGCAGCACGAGCACCACGAACACCCCAAGGCAGGCGGCCAGCCCGGCGAGATAGGGGACCGCCACGGCGTTGTACGCCGCCAGCGCCGCCGCCCCCGCGACCGCCAGCAGGATCGCCGCCGCGTAGGTGCCGATGGAGGTCGTCGGGGAGCGCGAGTCCGCGAGCAGCGCGGAGCTTCCCGCCGGCTCCTGGGCTGGCGAGCCTGGGGAGCGCTCGGATTCGCGTGAGCTCACCGCCGCGTGCGCGAGCGCCGCGGCCGTGCAGACGGTCGCGAGCAGGCCGATCTCCTTGATGCCCCCCTGCAGCGCGTACTGGTAGGTGAGGTTGGCGGCGAGGGCCACGAACCCGACCACCGCGGCGCGCCAAGCGCGCAGCAGCCCTGAGGTGAGCGTCGCGAGCGCCACCGCCGCCATCGCCGCCAGCGCCGAGATGAACCCCTGGTAGAGCACCTCCACCGGCGTGTCGGTGAGCCCGGAGAAGGTGCCCAGCAGCGACTGGGTGCCGAGCGGGTAGCCGCTTTCCAGGTACGCCTTCAGGAACTCCCGTTCGCTCGTCTCGGGGATCGAGCCGAGCACCGTGCCGAATCCCTTGATGTGCACCGCGAGGAGCATCTCGAAGGCGGAGTCCCCGACGAAGTCATACCCCGACCACGTCCAGTGGCCGCTGGCGATCACGGGGAGCATGTAGAGGAGGTACGCGGCCAATCCTGCCGCCCCCGCCCAGCCGGGGTTCAGGCGCGCGCGCAGGCCGCCGCGGGCGAACACGAGGCCGGCGAGCGTGACGGCCGCGAGCAGCGCCACCGCCAGCACGTCGTTCACGCCCGCCACGTAGCCGGGGAACACGAGCACCATCGCCACGCACATCCCGAGCGGCAGCAGCAGCGCGTTGGCCAGGCGCACGCGCCCGGGCAGCACGCGCTCGAGCGCCAGCCCGCAGCCGAGGAAGCAGGCCCACATGACGAGCGCCCCCCCCAACACGGCCATGAAGTAGCTCACGATGCCGGTCGCTGCCTGCTCACGATGCCGGTCGCTGCCTGCTCACGATGCGGGTGGCTGCCTAATTGGAGGAGACGGAGTCGCGGCGCAGCCCGAGGATCGAGAGCAGGAAGGAGGAGAAGAAGATCTGGATCCCCACGATCAACAGCGACGCGGCGACCACCGCGAGGCGTTCGTCGGAGAGCGACCCCAGCCCGTGGGAGATCCAGGTGGCGACGATCGTGGCGCCCATCACCACTCCGCTCAGCATGAAGATGCCCCCCAGCAAGAGGCCGTGCTCGAGGCGCAGGCGCGCGCGCATCGCGTCGAACCAGGGGTCGCGGTCGCCCATGAAGTACGTCCCGTACGCGTGCGCGCACAGCCCGAGCGCGACCACCTGCACGCCCACGATCATCAGCAGCGAGCCGCCGATCAGCGCGTGGATGCCCCACGAGCGCCCCGCCACTTCCAGGCCGCCGCCCACGAGCGCGAGGATCAGGGTCCCCAGTCCCGCCAGCAGCACGCCCGGAAGGATGAACAGGTGGGTGGGGGAGTGCACGAGCAGGAAGCGCAGATGGCGCCACCCATCGCGGAAGCTCGACAGCTTGGACTCCCCCCCGCGCGGGTGGTATTCGATCGGGAACTCCGCGATCGTGAGGCGCTCCTTGGAGGCGCGGATGACCATCTCCGAGGCGAACTCCATGCCGGTCGTGCGCAGATCGAGGCGCTCGAGCGCATCGCGGCGCACCGCGCGCATGCCGCAGTGCGCGTCCTTCACGCCGGTGGAGAAGAGGAAGTTCAAAAGCCCCGTGAGCAGCGGGTTGCCGACGTAGCGGTGCAGCCACGGCATCGCGCCGGGCTTGATGTTGTCCATGCGATCGCCGATCGCCAGCTCCGCGCCCGCCTGCAGGGCCGCGACGAAGCGGGGGATCTCCTTGAAGTCGTAAGTCAGATCGGCGTCGGCCATCACGATGTAGGGCCCCCGCGAGGCGGCGAACCCCGCGAGGTAGGCGGAGCCGTAGCCGCGCCGCGGCTCGTGCACGACCCGCGCGCCCGCCGCCGCCGCGAGCTCCGCGGAGCCGTCGGAGGAGCCGTTGTCGGCGACCACTACCTCGCCCTCAACGCCCATCTCGGCGAACGTCGCGCGCGCGGCGCGCACGCACTGCTCGATGTTCTCGGCCTCGTTCAGGCAGGGGATCACGACGGAGACAAGCGGCGCCGGCCCGCTGCCGGCGAGGGCCGGGGGCCGTGTCTGCTCGGCTGTGCTCGACAGCTCCATGATATTGCTCCTTCCGACACACCATGCGCATATGCCTCGTATACGACTGCCTCTACCCCCACACGGTGGGTGGCGCCGAGCGCTGGTACCGCGGGCTGGCCGAGCGCCTTGCGGGCGAGGGGCACGACGTCACGTACCTGACCCTGCGCCAGTGGCCGCGCGGGGAGCAGGCCGACATCGACGCGCGCGTGCGGGTCGTCGTGGCGGGTCCGCGCATGGCCCTCTACACGTCTGGGGGCCGCCGGCGGATCGCCCCGCCGCTGGTGTTCGGGGCGGGCGTGGGGTGGCACCTGCTGCGCCACGGGCGCCGCTACGACGTGGTGCACACGTGCTCGTTCCCCTACTTCCCGCTGCTCGCCGCCGCTGCGCTGCGCCCGCTGCGGCGCTACGGGCTCGTGGTGGACTGGTTCGAGGTGTGGTCGCGCTCCTACTGGCGCGACTACCTCGGCGGCCTCGCGGGTCTGGTGGGCGCGGCGGTCCAGCGCGCGTGCGCCCGTGTGCCCCAGCGCGCCTTCTGCTTCTCACAGCTGCACGCGAGAAGGCTGGAGGAAGAAGGGATGAGAGGAGGGGATGCCACGGTCCTCACAGGGCTCTACGCAGGGTCTCCGCCGCGTGCGGTCCCCCCAGAGGTGGATCCGCTGGTGCTCTTCGCGGGGCGCCTGATCCCCGAGAAGCGCGTGTCGCTGGGGGTGGCCGCAGTGGCGCTCGCTGCCGCCCGCGTGCCCGGCCTGCGCGGCGGTATTCTACGGCGACGGTCCCGAGCGCGAGGTATTGAGCGAGGCCGTAGCCGAGCATGGGGTGCGATCGATCGTGGCGACCCCCGGGTTCGCGCCCGCCGAGGCCCTGGAGGCGGACATGCGCCGGGCGACCTGCATGCTCCTGACCTCGCGCCGCGAGGGCTATGGGCTGGTCGTCGTGGAGGCATCCGCGCACGGCACCCCCTCGATCGTGGTGGCGGGCGAGGACAACGCCGCGACCGAGCTCGTGGAGGATGGGGTCAACGGGGTGGTGGTCGAGCGGGACACCCCCGAGGCCATCGCCGAGGCGATCGTGCGCGTGTGCGAGGCCGGGGCGGCGCTGCGGGAGAGCACCGCGCGGTGGTACGCCGAGAACGCCGAGCGCCTGTCGCTGGAGCACTCGCTGCGCGAGGTGCTCGCGAGCTACACGGGAGGGCGCTCCCACGAGGCGGGCACCGCGCCCAGCCCCAGCGCACGCGCGTAGGTCTTCGAGCGTCAGCCGCGCGGTGCGCTCCCACGTGAACTCCCGGGCACGCTCGAGGCCGCGCGCGCGCAGGTCTTCGCGCAGCGCGGGGTCCGCGAGCAGGCGCTCCAGCGCGACCGCGATGGCCGACTCGTCGTGGGGGTCGAACAGCAGCGCCGCATCGCCCGCGACCTCCGGCAGCGAGGAGGCGTTCGAGCAGGCCACGGGGACCGCGCGCGCCATCGCCTCCAGCACGGGCAGCCCGAAGCCCTCGTACAGCGAGGGGTAGGCGAACGCGTGCGTCAGCCCCCACAGCCCCTCCAGGTCCTCCTCGGAGACCCATGCGAGGAAGCGCACGTCCGCGGCGACTCCTCGCTGTGCGGCGAGCTCGCGCAGCGCCGCCTCGTGCGCGGTGGGGTAGCCGGGCAGCACGAGCACCGGGCGGCGCCCGGCGGGCACCCGCGCCAGCGCTCCGATCAGCATGGAGAGGTTCTTGTGGGGGCGCTTGGCGGAGAGGCTGAGCACGACCGGGCGCTCGCCCAGGCCGAGGCGCTCGCGCACCTGCGCCTCCGGAGCGGGGGCATGACGGCGGGGGGTGCCCAGCCCCAGCGGCACCACGTCGATCAGGTCGGGGTCCGCGTGCAGCAGCTCGATTAGGTCCGCGCGGGTGCTCTGCGAATCGGCTGTCACGCGGTGCGCGCGCCTGACCGCCAGCGGCACGAGCACGCGCATCCCCAGGTCGCGCACCCCCGCGTGGGCCTCGGGGAAGCGCGCGTAGATGAGGTCGTGCACCGTCACCACGCGCTTGAAGCGACCCCACGCGGGGGCGGTGCTGGCAAGGCTGTGAACGAGATCCACGCCCTCGCGCCGAGCCAGGCGCGGCAGCAGGGCCTGCTCGCCCAACACCCAGCGGGGGCGGCTGCGGGCGTTGACGGGGACCGTCACCGCCGGTACGAGCGTGCCCCAGGGGCCATCCGCGGCGGCCGCGGCCTCGCGGTTGACGAACGCCGTGAAACGCACTCCCGGGGCCGCGCGCACCAGCTCGGGGATTAGCTGGCGCGCGACCACCTCCATGCCCCCGGTCTCTCCGGGCACGAGGAAGATCAGGTTCAGGCCGACGTGCATGGGTGCCGAGCGACATGCGTGGGGTGCTGAGCGACGTGCATGGGGTGCTGAGCGACGTGCATGGGGTGCTGAGGCTAGCCTCTTCTTGTGAGCACCCCCACCCGGCCCACCGTCGTCCTACCGGCGCCGCCGGCTTTCCTTGCGCCTTCGCCGAGCGCTCCGTGGCGCGCGCGGAGCATCGGGATCGACGCGCGCGCCGCCGCCGAGGTGCCCGCCGGGCGCGGGCGGGTGGTGCGCGAGCTGCTGTGCGCGCTCGCCGCCCGACCCGGCGACGGGCGCCGCTACATCCTCTACGCCCGCGAGCCGTGGACGCCCGAGAACGGCGCGCTCGACGAGCGCTTTCGGTGGCGGCTGCTCGACGCGTGCGATCCCTGGTGGCACCTGCGCGCCGCGCGAGCCGCCAACCGCGAGTGCGACGTGTTCCTGTCCACCAACTCCTATCTCACCCTCCGCTTCCTGCGCATCCCGGGGGTGCCGATCGTGTACGACCTCACCACGTTCGAACCGGGGATGCGCCCCAACCGGCGCTCGCGCGCGATCGAGCGCCTCACGCTCGGCCTCGCGGTGCGCCGCTCGGCAGCGCTGCTCACGATCTCCCAGGCCACCGCGGAGGCGCTCGTGGGGCGCTTCCCCGCTGCCGCCTCGCGCACCGTGGTGGGACATCTGGGGGTCGCCCCCGCGCTCTCCCCCACGCTCGACCCAGCCGAGGCCGCCGCGCTGCCGCCACCCGGCTTCGTGCTCGCCGTGGGCACGCTCGAGCCCCGCAAAAACCTGCCCCGCCTGGTGGCCGCCTACGCGGCGATGGCCCCCGAGCTGCAAGCCGCGCACCCGCTGGTCGTGGTGGGGGCGCTCGGCTGGGACACCAACGGGACGCTCGACGCGCTGCGCTCGCTCGGGGAGCGCTGCACGCGCCTGGGATACCTCTCAGACGCCGCCCTCGCCGAGTGCTACCGGCGCTGCGCGGTGTTCTGCTACCCCTCCCTCGGCGAGGGCTTCGGACTGCCCGTGCTCGAGGCGATGGCCGCGGGGGCCGCGGTGCTCACCTCGAACGTCTCCTCGCTGCCCGAGGTCGGCGGCGAGGCGGTCGCCTACGCCGACCCCACCCAGGTCTCGGAGATCTCCAACCAGCTGTCCGCGCTGCTGGGCGAAGACGCACGCCGCGCCGAGCTCTCCCTGCGCGCACGCGCCCGCGCGCAAGAGTTCTCGTGGGCCAGGTTCGCGCAGATCACGCTCGACACGCTGGAGCAGGCTGTGCGCGCTCGCGCTTGACATCTACTTGGAGCAAGCCGCGAGCTCGCGTTTTGACGTCTACTTGTTCAGGGTCGCGCTCGCGGCCGTGTAAACGGTGCCCGCGAGCGTCTGGGTGCTCATCGCGTCGGACACCCACGCGCCGCTCTGGGCCTTGAACGTGAACTGGACCGTGGAGTCCGCCGTGCCCGCGGCGGCGATCGTCAGGGTCACAGACGTGCCCGCCGAGGGCGCCGTGAAGCTCCCACCGCTGCCCGCCCCAGCGGCGGGCGTCGTGACGGTAACCGTATGGCCCGCCCCCAAACCGCTCACGGTGTTCCCGAAGCCGTCCGTGACGCTCACGTTCGCGGTGAGGGTGCCGGAGTTTCCAAGAGCTGTGACCGTGCACGTGAACAGGCAGGGCGAGCTCAGGGAGCCGGCGCTCACCGTAACGTGAGTCCACGCGAGTTTCGCCGCCGCCGCGGGCGCCGCCGTGACCGTCAACCCCGCGCCGTTGCTGAGCGTCCCATCGGTGACGGTGACCAGCGCCGCTTCCGCCTTATACAGCTTCATCACACCATTGTTCGCGCCCGCCACCGTCGCTACACCATTCGCGAACGTAATCGCAGTCGCCGTCCCAAAACTCGTCACCACGCCCGCGCTGCTCGACACCGTCGGCGCGTTCCCGTTCGGCCCGTTGCTCGCGCCGGCGAACGTCAGGCTGTGCGAGCCAGTGTACGCCGTCACAGTGTTGCCGTAAGCATCCTTCGCGGTGATCGTCAGGTTATCCGCCACACCCGCCGTCGGCGTCACGGACGCCGCCGCGAGCGACAGGCTCGCCGCCGCAGCCGGGGCAACCGTGACCGCCAGCCCCGCGCCGTTGCTGAGCGTCCCGTCGGTCACGGTGACGCTCACCGCCTCCGCCTTGTACAGCGTCATCACCCCGTTGCTTGCGCCCGACACCGTCGCCACCCCATTCGCGAACACGACCGCCGTCGCCGTCCCGAGATTCGTCGCCACACCCGCGCTATCTGTGACGGTCGGCGTGAACGCACCGATCACATGCGGCCCACCAAACGTGAGATTATGCGACCCCGTATAGCCCGTGACCGTATTCCCATACGCATCCTTCGCCGTGATCGTCAGATTGTCGCCTGCGCCCGCCGTCGGGGTGATCGTCGCTGCCGCCAGCCCCAGACTCGCCGCCGCCGCCACACTCACCGTCACCGACAGGCCCACACCGTTGGTCACCGCGCCCGAGGCAACCGTGACGCTCGCCGTTTCAGCCTTATACAGCCTCATCACACCATTGCTCGCACCCGCCACCGTCGCCACACCATTCGCGAACGTAATCGCAGTCGCCGTCCCGAAATTCGTCGCCACACCCGCACTGTTACTCACCGTCGGATGGTTCCCACCCACACTGATCCCCGCACCCCCAAACGTCAGATTATGCGAGCCAGTGTAGCTCGTCGCGGTGTTGCCAAACGCATCCAGCGCCGTGACCGTCAGATTATCCGCTTCACCCGCCGTCAGGCAGTGACCGACACCGCCACCAACGAAAAGCTCGCCGCAGCCGCAGCCGCCACCGTCACCGTCAACCCCGCACCATTGCCGATCGACCCATCGGTGACCGTGACCAACGCCGCTTCGGCCTTATACAGCTTCATCACACCATTGTTACGCGCCCGCCACCGTCGCCACACCATTCGCGAACGTAATCGCCGTGACCGTCCCGAAGTTCGTCACGGTACCCCCGCTGCTCGACACCGTCGGCGCGTTCCCGTTCGGCCCGTTGCTTGCGCCGGCGAACGTCAGGTTGTGCGAGCCGGTGTACGCCGTCACGGTGTTGCCGTAAGCATCCTTCGCGGTGACCGTCAGGTTATCCGCCACACCCGCCGTCGGCGTCACAGACGCCGCCGCGAGCGCCAGACTCGCCGCCGCCGCAGGGCCAACCGTGACTGCCAAGCCCGCGCCGTTGCTGAGCGTCCCATCGGTCACGGTGACGCTCACCGCCTCCGCCTTGTACAACGTCATCACCCCGTTACTCGCACCCGACACAGTCGCCACCCCATTCGCGAACACGACCGCCGTCGCCGTCCCGAGATTCGTCGCCACACCCGCGCTATCTGTGACGGTCGGCGTGAACGCACCGATCACATGCGGCCCACCAAACGTGAGATTATGCGAACCCGTATAGCCCGTGACCGTATTCCCATACGCATCCTTCACGGTGATCGTCAGATTGTCGCTCGCACCAGCCGTCGGGGTGATCGTCGCTGCCGCCAGCCCCAGACTCGCCGCCGCCCCCACACTCACCGTCACCGACAGGCCCGCACCGTTGTTGACCGCGCCCGAGGCAACGGTCACGCTCGCCGTTTCAGCCTTATACAGCCTCATCACACCGTTGCTCGCACCCGCCACCGTCGCCACACCATTCGCGAACGTAATCGCAGTCGCCGTCCCGAAATTCGTCGCCACACCCGCACTGTTGCTCACCGTCGGATGGTTCCCACCCACACTGATCCCCGCACCCCCAAACGTCAGATTATGCGAGCCAGTGTAGCTCGTCGCGGTGTTGCCAAACGCATCCAGCGCCGTGACCGTCAGATTATCCGCTTCACCCGCCGTCGGAGTGACCGACACCGCCACCAACGAAAAGCTCGCCGCAGCCGCAGCCGCCACCGTCACCGTCAACCCCGCACCATTGCTGAGCGTCCCATCGGTGACGGTTACCAGCGCCGCTTCGGCCTTATAGAGCTTCATCACACCATTGTTACGCGGCCGCCACCGTCGCCACGCCATTCGTGAACGTGATCGCCGTCGCCGTCCCGAAGTTCGTCACGGTACCCCCGCTGCTCGACACCGTCGGCGCGTTCCCGTTCGGCCCGTTGCTCGCGCCACCGAACGTCAGATTGTGCGAGCCAGTGTACGCCGTCACGGTGTTGCCGTAAGCATCCTTCGCGGTGATTGTCAGGTTATCCGCCACACCCGCCGTCGGCGTCACAGACGCCGCCGCGAGCGCCAGGCTCGCCGCGGCAGCCGGGCCAACCGTGACCGCCAAGCCCGCGCCGTTGCTGAGCGTCCCGTCGGTCACGGTGACGCTCACCGCCTCCGCCTTGTACAACGTCATCACCCCGTTACTCGCACCCGACACCGTCGCCACACCATTCGTGAACGTCACCGCCGTCGCCGTCCCGAGATTCGTCGCCACACCCGCGCTGTCCGTGACGGTCGGCGTGAACGCACCGATCACATGCGGCCCACCGAACGTGAGATTATGCGACCCCGCATAGCCCGTAACCGTATTCCCATACGCATCCTTCACGGTGATCGTCAGACTGTCGCCTGCCCCCGCCGTCGGGGTGACCGTCGCCGCCGCCAGCCCCAGACTCGCCGCCGCCCCCACACTCACCGTCACCGACAGGCCCACACCGTTGGTGACCGCGCCCGAGCGCAACCGTGACGCTCGCCGTTTCAGCCTTATACAGCCTCATCACACCGTTGCTCGCACCCGCCACCGTCGCCACACCATTCGCGAACGTAATCGCAGTCGCCGTCCCGAAATTCGTCGCCACACCCGCGCTGTTGCTCACCGTCGGATGGTTCCCACCCACACTGATCCCCGCACCCCCAAACGTCAGATTATGCGAGCCGGTGTAGCTCGTCGCGGTGTTGCCAAACGCGTCCAGCGCCGTGACCGTCAGATTATCCGCTTCACCCGCCGTCACGGCCGTCGACACAGCCGCCAACGAAAAGCTCCCCGCCGCCGCAGCCGCCACCGTCACCGTCAACCCCGCACCATTGCTGAGCGTCCCATCGGTGACGGTTACCAGCGCCGCTTCCGCCTTATACAGCTTCATCACACCATTGTTGCGCGGCCGCCACCGTCGCCACACCATTCGTGAACGTAATCGCCGTCGCCGTCCCGAAGTTCGTCACGATACCCGCGCTGCTCGACACCGTCGGCGCGTTCCCGTTCGGCCCGTTGCTTGCGCCACCGAACGTCAGATTGTGCGAGCCGGTATAGGTCGCGACCGTGTTGCCACCTTCGTCCTTGGCGGTGATCGTGAGGTTGTCGGCCACGCCCGCGGTCGGCGTCGTGGACGTCGCGGTGAGGATGAAATGGGTGGCGGGGCCGAAGGCGACCGAGGCTGAGCTCGTCGCGCTCGTCGCCGTCCATGAGCGCCACACCGCCGTGACGGTGTATTGGTGGAGGCCGACGGAGACCCCCGTATCGGTGCAGCTCGTCACCGTCGAGGTCGCGGAGGAGCTCGGGCAGCTGCCTTCCGGCGCGCCGCCGTCGCGGCTGACGTAGTAGGAGACCGTCCCCGGGCCCGGTGCGCCGACGGCGCTCCAGCTGAGCGCGACCGTGCCCGCGCCCGGCGTCGCGGAGGAGATCGTGGGGGCAGCGAGCACCGTGACACCGCCGGCCGCGGTGCCCGTGCCGGTGGTCGTGAAGTACGCCAGCCCGCTCGCGGCGGCTGCGAGCGCCACGACGACCAACACGCCGAGTCGAGCGGCCACCCTGCCCGCCACCCTGCCCAGCAGGAGTCTGATCGGTGCGCGTCTCATGAGTGCGCGCTCCCGGCGAAGCTGAGCGAGAAGCGCGCGTTCTGGCACGCGTCCTGGTTGACGGGCAGGTTCACGAGCTGGATCGTCGGCGCCGAGCGGCCCTGCGCCGGCAGCGTGACCGAGCCGTGCGCCGGGACCTCGAGCGGGGCGAGGCTCGACACGTCCGACTGAACGACGCCCAGGTTTGCGGCGGGGTCGCAGCCGGGGGGACCGCTCGGCACGGTCACGCTCAGACTTGTCACGAAGATCGCGACGTCGTTGGGGTTGCTGAGAGTGAGCGCAATCGTCTGCGGGGTGGCGCCCGGATAGAGCGGGGCGCCCACGCCTTCGGCGCCGATCGAGAAGCTCAGCCCACTCGGCGACGGCTCGGGACTCGGCGGCGGATTGGGGCTGGGTGGGGGGTCGCGACCCGGCTGCCCTTCGTCACTCGGCAGCGTTTCGCCGCTCGGCTGAGTGACGCGCCAGTCAAATCGCGTGGCCCGGCTGGGGTGCGCGGGCGGGTCGATCGCGCGCACCTGGAAGCGGTGCTCGCCCACGCTGAGCCTACGGAGTGAGAAGCGGGCTCGAGCAGACCCTCCACGCGCCCGCGTCGACGCTGCACTGGAACGCGACGTCCGGCTCGCCGTCGGTGAACGCGAAGCTCGCGCTGCGCGCGCTCGTCGGGTCGGTGGGGTGCCGGGCGATGTAGGGCGCCGGCGGGCGCAGATCGACCAGCCAGGTGTATGACGTGGGGCGGCTGAACACGCGCCGGCGAGCTGGGCCCGGCGCCTTCGCCAGCGCTCTCACCCGGAAGGTATGCCAGCCCCCCGCGAGCGGTCCGGGGTAGCGCGTCGGGCTCTTGCAGGGCCTCCACCGCGATCCGTCCAGCGAGCATTGAAAGCGCGCGGCGCGCCAGCGGTCGCTGTAGCGGAACCTCGCCGAGGTCCGCCACGTCCCCTTCGCGGGCCTTGCCACGATCGACGGCGCCGGCACCCGCGCAGTGCCTCCCCGCGCGTACAGCGCGTGGACCGAGTAGGCGCCGCTGCCAAACACGCCGAGGACACCCAGCAGTGCCAGGCACGTCCTCCGCGTGGCGCGCATCATGGTCCCGATCCAGCTAGTTGCTCGTGAGGTTCAACGTCAGCGTGGCGCCCTGGCAGGCGTTCTGGTTCACGCCGGTTTCGTGCATGGTGAGCGTTCCCGTCGTGGCGACAGCCTGGCCATTGCCGTTCGGGAAGCTCTGATTGGCGACCACGTCGGGCATCGTGAAGTCCGGGTTGCCCCCCGTGATCACCGTGCTGCAACCGCTGTGACCGGCATCGGGCGTGATGCTTTCCAGGTGGATCGTGCCCACGAGCGCCGAGCCGGGCGAGGGGTTGTCGACCGTGAAGGTCACCGTCGCGGAGGCGCCCGGATAGAGCGTGCCCGCCACCGCGCCGTGCAGCGTCACATTCGAGCTGGTGCCCACCGCGGCCGTACCCGTGCCGCTGCCCGCGCTCGTGAAGTACGCCATCGCGACACCAGCCACGGCGAGTCCACCCGCGATGCAGAGCGGGATCAGCACCCTCTTCCTCAGAACGAACCTGCTCATAGCACGACTCCTTTGGTCTCGAAGTCCCGCGCTCACGAGGTGTCTTTCCCCGTTTCGCGGCCTTCGCCAGAAGCAATCGGTCCTCCAGTCGGAGCGATGAGGAGATGCATGCCCAATTGCGAAACACATTCCATCTCTTCGCCACTTTCGCCAGGCGGGGAGCCGCGGCGTCATCAGTGAGAATCAGTGGAATTGATCCGCTATACGTACACGGGGTCGGCGGCTCTCCCTCGCCGCGCAAGCCCGAACAGCGCCACGAACACGACCGCGCCGAGCGCGTTCAGGAAGAGCTTGTAGTTCACGCCCACCGTGCCAAAGACATCCGCGCGCGTGGGCCGCGGGCCCGTGGGGATCAGCCCCGCGGCGTCGAACACCCCCGCCACGATCAGCGCCGCCAGCACCATCGTCACGAACATCAGCCCCACGATGCGCACCGTGAAGGGCGTTCCGTAGTATTTACGGTAAATCGCGATCAGCGGCAGGATGATGAGGTCGGCGAAGATGAACGACAGCACGCCCGCGAAGGAGATGCCGCCCGACCACAGCACCGCCGCGAGTGGGATGTTGCCCACCGAGCACACGAAGCTAAGCACCGCGATCAGCGGCCCCACCACGACGTTCTCGATGCTCGCAAGCGCCCCACCCGTGTGCGTCAGGAAGAGCCGGTTGAAGAAGTCCGCGGGCAGCTGCGCGACGAACCCCGCCAGCAGGAAGCCCGCCGCGATCTCCCTGTAGAGCATCGTCCAGTCCCCGCGGAAGTTGCGCGCGCACCTCGGTCCACGCCGCGAGCGATCTCACGCGCTCGCGCCAGCCCCCCGCGCGCCCGCTCCGCGCCGCATCGGCGGCGCCCCTCACCCCCGCCCGCCGTGCGCACCGCCTCCGGCCGCGCCGCCTGCTCCGCCGCCGTGCCTGCGCCTTCGCCCCCCGCGTGGTGGTGGTGCTCGTGGCAGTGATCCGTCTCGCTCCGCTGGGCGTGCTCCCGCGCCTCGCGCTCCAGGCGCGGTGAGACGAACGCCCGCAGCATCAGCGTCATCAACGCGATCATCACCACCCCGCCCACGTACTCCGCGAGCGTGAACTGCCAGCCGATCAGCACCCACAGCACCAGCCCCAGCTCCCACACGAGGTTGGTCGAGGCGAACTGGAACGCCAGCGCCGAGGCCGCCGACGCGCCCTTCTGGAAGAGGCTCTTGGCGATCGCCACCGCCGCGTAGGAGCACGAGGACGACGCCGCGCCGAGCCCCGTCGCCCGCGCCACCGGGCCCAGCCCATCGTCCGAGAGCGCGCGCTCGATCCGCTCGCGCGGCACCCACGCCTGCACGATCGCGCTGATCGCGAACCCCAGCACCAGCGCCCACCACACCTCCCACGCCATCAGCAGCGCGTCTTCGAAGGCGCTGCCGATGGTGCTCCACACGTCCATGCGGCCACTATATGGAGGCGGCCGGAGGGTCGGGGTTAGAGCCGTCCCCCACCACGCGGCCCTCGCGGCCGCCCTCCGGGGCGGCCCTTCTTCTCCTTGTCCTTGCCGTTCTCTACCGCGCTTGCGTGCTCGACTGGTTCGCCTCGCGCGCGCGGCGGTACTCGTTCACGACTATCTCGGTCAGCTCCTCGACCGAGGTCTCCGCCGTCGGCTTGTCGAGGGCGATCGCGCCGTCCTGGATCATGCTCACGCGATCGCACGCCTGCAGCACGTGCACGTAGTTGTGGAGAATCATGATTATCGACACCCGCCCCTCCGCCTTCAGGCGCGCCACGAGGTCGAGGATCATCGCGCCCTCCTTCGCGCCCATCGCCGCCAGCGGCTCGTCGAGCAGCAGGATGTCCGCCTCGCTGTTCGCCGTGCGCGCCACCGCGATCGCCTGGCGCTGCCCGCCCGAGAGGCGCGCCACCGCCACGTCGATCCGCGGGATGTCGATCCCGATCTCATCCAGCGCCTCCCGCGCCTCGCGCTTCATCTCGCGGTTTGCCAGGAACGGCAGCGGCCGGTGCACGCGCTCGCGGCGCAGGAAGAGATTGTGGTAAACCGACAATTCGTCGATCAGCGCCAGATCCTGGTACACCGTCTCCACGCCCTGCGCGCGCGCATCGTCGACGCTGCGCGGCGCATAGGGCTCGCCGTGCAGGAACATCTGGCCCGCGTCCTGCTTCTGAAAGCCGCTCAGTATCTTGATCAGCGTCGACTTGCCCGCGCCGTTGTCGCCGAGCAGCCCCAGCACCTCACCCTTGCGCAGGTGCAGGTTCACATCGCGCAGCGCCGTCACCGGCCCGAAGCGCTTGGCGATGTGCTCCACGCGCAGCACATCCTCGCATCCGCGGTGCGGTCGTCCTCAGCCATGGGTCGCCCCCCTGCGCACGCGCTGCACGTACACGTTGGCGCTCATCGCGATCAGGATCGCCAAGCCGAGGTAGAACAGGAGGTAATTGGCGTTCACTCCCTGCAGCACCAAGCCATCGTTGAGGATGCCCAGGAACAGCGCCCCGATCAGCGCGCCCACCACCGTCCCCGACCCGCCCGTCATCAGCGTGCCGCCGATCACCGCCGCCGCGATCACCTTGAGCAGGATTTCGTTGGCCCCCGCGGGATCGGGCTGCACCGAGCCCGCGCGCACCGCCTCGAGGATCCCCACGAACCCCGCGGTGGTCGCGCAGAGGATGAAGTTGCGGATCGTCACCAGCCGCACCCGCACGCCCGCCTCCGCCGCGCCGAGCTTGTTCGAGCCCACCGCCACCGTGTAGAGCCCCCAGCGAGTGAACGTCAGCACGATCTGCAGCACGATCACGATCGCCAGCGCCCAGATCAGCTCCGAGTAGGTGCCCCCGCCGAAGATCTTCGCGAACGTGCCGATGTGGTTAACGGTCTCCGGGAGCGTCACGTGCACGCCGTTGATCGTGTGCACCACGTTGTGGGTGCTCGTCGTCACCCGCGCCCCCGGCGTTTCCACGGGCTGGCCGTGGGAGACGATCAGCGCGAGTCCCTCCAGCGTGAACAGCGTCCCGAGCGTCGCCACAAACGAGCTGATGCCCACGATCGCCGATGAAGAACCCGTTGAAAAGGCCAACCGCCATGCACGCCACCAGCGCGATCGCCACCGCCGGCACGAGCGGCAGCCCGGCGGTCGCCAGCTTGTAGAACAGGAACGGAGTGAACAGGTAGGTGGCGCCGATCGACAAATCGATCTCGCCCAGGATCATCACGAATACCACCCCCGCCGCCATGATCGCGTAGGGCGCGAAGTACGGCAGCAGCGTCTTGAAGTTTGCGGTGGTCAGGAAGGTGCTCGTCCGTAGGGAGAAATACACCGCCACCAGGATCGTGACGACGATGATGCTCCCCTCGCGCAGGCTCAACACGCGCTGCAGCAGCTCCCCCCGCGCAGGCATGTGGGCCCGGCGCGCCGGCGCCGGGCCCTTCGCCGGAGGAGTGGACTTCTCCGCAGCGGTGCTCCGCCCCGGAGCGCTCTCCTCCCCTGCCACGTTCGCCATGTCGGGGCCTCGTCCCTAGGCTGGCTGCCCGCGCCTAAGCGGGGGTCCCAGCCTTGATCGGCACCACCTTCACTTCGGATGACGTTCCCTCGTAGCGCGTCTTCGATTCGACGTACGGAGCGACCGTTTCCTTGTTGAGGAACTTCAGGCCCGTATCCACTTCCGCGGGGCCCGTCAACGATCCCGAGACGTGCCACATGAACAGCTGCTGCACCGGCAGGAACCCCTGCAGGTAGGGCTGCTGATCGATCGTGAATTCGATGTTCCCTTCCTGCAACAGCTTCTGCGTGCCTTCGGTCAAGTCAAAGCCGCCGGACTTGATGCCCTTCGCGGCCAGCCCGAGCTTCTGCATCACCCGCGCGAGGCTTTCCGTGGAGCCGCCATCCACCGCGTACATCCCCTTCGTGCTCTGATGGCCCACCCAATAGGCTTCGATCGTCGTGAGCTCGCCAGGCACCGCCGCGCCGGTCGCCACCGTATGCGGGGTGATCGGCTTGCCCGACGCCTTGATCGCCTTCAGCGCCCCTTCGATGCGCGGCTGCAGATTCGCCGACCCGGGCGTCGCGATGAACAGCGCCACATCGCCCGAGCCCACCGCCGCGACGATCCGTGCGCCCATCTGTTCACCGGCCTTTTCCAGATCCTGGCCGATGTATGACAGGCGCTTGTTCGTGGGGGCGTCGGCGTTGTAGGCGACCACGGGGATCCCCGCCTTCAGCGCCGCTTCGACGGGCGCGTTGAACGCGTGCAGATCGATCAGCGCCACCGCGATCCCATCGGCGCCGCTCGTGATCGCGGTGTTCACCGCGTTCACCATCTGATTCACGTTGCTGCTTTCCGAGCCCGTCCACTGGTAAGAGCACCCCAGCAGCTTGCACGCATCCGCCGCGCCGTACTGGGTGGGAACGAAGAACGGGTTCGTCGTCACGTGGTTCACGATCACGAACTTGTACGTCGGGTGGCTGCCGAACACTGCCGCGCTGCCGCTCGCCGAAGCGCTCGAGCTGGAGCTGCTCGAGCCGCACGCGTTCAGCACCGTGCCCACGGCGCTTGCCGCCACGCCCGTCAGCGCCGTGCGCCTTATGAACGCGCGGCGATTGAAACCCGGAAAGGCCTCGCCGGCCGGGCCTGGAAGGGGCTCGAGGGCCCGGCTGGAGTCGGCCTCGGTGGCCATCCGGGGGGGCCTCGGGTATCTGACCTGAAGCCTCAGCGGGGACCGCGGGGAGCTGATCTGCTGTGTTCGACATCTCCGTCCCTCCTTCTCGACGGGCCGCGCCGACGACGCAGCGCCACCTACTGTTTTTCCCCGTTCGAGCACCTTCCTAGTCAGGAACTTCGCGCGACGGGTATACCCAGCGCATGGCGTACGGACCACTTGCCCTGGAGCGACACGTAAAAGACGATGGCCGCACGCTGATCGTCTACGCCCTTCGCCGTAGTGCGAAGGCGTGAGCGAGCGGCGCTTCAACGAGCTGCGCGGCGAGGACGTCGTCTATGCGATCAACCGCCAGGAGCGCACCTTCCTGCCCGCGGAGAACCGCTGCCCGCTCTGCCCCACGCCGCCGCCGGGGCCACGGCTGAGACGGAGATCCCGCTACCCGCATTTGAGATCGCTGTCTTCGACAACCTCTTTCCCGCCTTTGAGTCCCCGCACGGCGCGGCGGAGGTCGTCGTCTACACCGACTCCCACCACGGCTCCTTCGCCACGCTCGCGCCCGAGCGCGCCGAGGCGCTCATGTGGGTCTGGCGCCACCGCTACGAGGAGCTCGGCGCGCGCGCCGACATCCGCTACGTGCTCATCTTCGAGAACCGCGGGGTCGAGGTGGGCGTCACCCTGCACCACCCCCACGGCCAGATCTACGGCTACCCGTTCCTGCCGCCCGTGCCCGCGCTCGAGCTCGCGGCCGACGAGCGCCTCGGGGGCTGCGCGCCGTGCGCGTTGCTGCGCGGGGAGCTCGAGGATCGACGCCGCGTCGTGCACGAGAACGAGAGCGTCGTGGCCTTCATCCCCTATGCGGCGCGCTGGCCCTATGAAACGTACGTCGTCCTGCGCGCGCACCGCCCGAGCCTGCTCGACTGCACGCCCGCCGAGCTGCGCGGGCTGGCCGCGGGCCTGCAGGCCCTCACGCGCGGTTACGACGCGCTGTTCCAGCGCCCCTTTCCGTACGTGATGGTCGTGCACCAGGCGCCCACCGATGGCGACAGCCGGGGTGGCGAGGGCGCCGCGGATCGCCCGCCCGGAGGCGGAGGGGGTCACCTGCACGTCGAGTTCTACCCGCCGCTGCGCACCGCGCAGAAGCTCAAGTACCTCGCCGGCTCCGAGCAGGGCGCCGGCACCTTCGTCGGCGACGTCCTCCCCGAGGGGTCCGCCGCCGCGCTGCGCGAGGCGATCGCCCGTGCCGCGTGAGCGGGTCGGCGCGTTCGCTCCCGGTCGCGTAAACCTAATCGGGGAGCACACCGACTACAACGAGGGCCTCGCGCTGCCCTTCGCGATCGCCGAGGGGATCGCGGTGCACGCCGCAGGCGAGCGGCGACGAGCGCATCCACGTCCGCGCGTGCGACTACGGGGAGGAAGACGAGTTCGAGCTCGCCTCCCCAGCGCGCGCCTCGGGCTGGCGTGCCTTCGCGCGCGGCATCGTCGCCGAGCTGCGCCGCGCCGGCTTCCCGCTGGTGGGGGCCCGCCTGGAGATCGGCGGCGGCCTCCCCCAGGGCGCCGGGCTGTCCTCCTCCGCGGCGCTCGAGGTCTCGCTGTGCCTCGCGCTGCTCGCCCTCGCCGGGATCGCCGAGAGCGACCGCATCGCGCTCGCGCGTCTGTGCAGCCGCGTGGAGAACGACTGGGTCGGCTCTCAGAGCGGCCTGCTCGACCAGCTCGCCTCGCTCTGCGGCGCGCCCGGTGCGGCGCTGCTGATCGACTTCCGCACTCTCGTCATCGATCCCGTTCGGCTATCGCTCCCCGATGGCTGGCGGCTCGTGACGCTCGACTCGGGCGAGCGCCACGCCAACGCGAGCTCCGCCTACAACCAGCGCCGCGCGGAATGCGCGCGGGCAAGCGAGCTGCTGGAGATCCAGTCACTGCGGGATGCCACCCCGAGCGCCGTCGCCGATCTGCCCGAACCGCTGCGCCGCCGCGCCCAGCACGTGCTCGGCGAAAACGCGCGCGTGCTGGACATGGTCGAGGCCCTGCGCGCGGGAGACCTGCCGGCGGTGGGCGCTCTGCTGAACGCCTCTCACGCGAGCTTGCGCGAGCGCTACGAGGTCTCCACCGCCGCCGTCGAGGCCGCCGTGGAGCGCCTGCGCGCCGCGGGCGCCGTGGGCGCACGGCTCGTGGGCGGTGGCTTCGGGGGGCACGTCCTTGGGCTGCTCCCCCCCGGCGCGCAGGCGCCAGACGGCGCGCGCGAGGTGCGCGCGACCGCCGGCGCCCATCTGCGCCCGCCCGCGCCAGCGCAGGCGCTGGCTGGACCACGGGAGGCGTGCGCTACGCGCACCCTGCTCGCGATCGCGATGAAACCGTCCGCCGGCCGCTTCGATATGCACGGCCTGAACGACCGCGCGTGACGGGTGGGGCGGAACGAGCGCACCTCGGGCCCGCGCACGTCGTTGCGGAACGCCGTTCCCACCACCGCGCGGCGCGTCGCCGCGCGCGTGAGGATCGCGTCGGCCACGGCCGTCGCATCGACCGCGTACTGCGAATCGAGGATGAGCTGTCGAAGTAGTTGTATCTGGCGCTGCATCGGGTTACCACGGTCGGTATCGGCGCCCCCGGCGAGTCAACCTCGCCGAGCGCCGTGCGATTCGACAAGCGTTGGAGCGCATCCATGGCAGCCGCCCCAGCCTCGCCGAGCGCGGGCTTTCGCGCCGGTTTCACGGTGGTTGCACGCCCGCGCTCGATAGTGAGCGGCGATGGGTCCCCACGCGGTCATCCTCTCGCCCCACTTCGACGACGCGGTGCTCTCGTGCTGGCACCTGCTGGCGGGCGCCGGCGAGGTGCTCGTGGTGAACGTCTTCGCGGGTGAGCCTCCCGCGGGAACGCTCGGGTGGTGGGATCGACTCGGAGGCGCGAGCGACTCGGCCGCGACGGTTCGCACGCGCATCGAGGAGGACCGCCGGGCACTCGCGCTCGCCGGCCGCGCCGCGGTCAACCTGCCGTTCCTGGACGGCCAGTACCGCGAGGCCGACCAGGCGCCGGGGGAGATCGTGGAGGCGCTGCGCGGAGTGCTCCTCGCAGGCGCCCGCATATACGCGCCGGCCGGTCTGGGCGACCACCATCGCGACCACACCGCCGTGCGTGCGGCCGCGCTGGCGCTGCACGCGGAGGGCGCCACGTGGCGCTGTACGCCGACCTGCCGCACGCAACCATGTTCGGATGGCCCCAGTGGGTGCTCAACGGGTCCTCCCCGGGGGCGGATCCCGCAAACTCGCGATGGGCGACCCAGCTGCAGGCCACCGGCGTACCGGTCGAGCGGATGGTGGCCGCGGTGCACCGGCTGCCGGCGGAGGACCACGCCGGCAAGCTCGAGGCGGTGCGCACCTACCGCAGTCAGATGACGCCGTTGCAGGTGGCCTTCGGATCCTCGCTGGAAGATCCTCAGCAGCTCGGCTTCGAGGTCGATTGGCGGCTGGCGCACGACTCGCCGTGGACGGTGACCCACCCCCAGCGGCCCAGCGTCGTCCCGGCGGTCGATCTCCGCGAGTGCTCGCTCGCGAAACCGCGTGCCGATCTCCTCGTCGTCGACCGATGCGGCCATCGTGTCGATCAGCTCGCGTGCGCGCCGGCTGCGATCCTCGGCCTCTTCGAGCCTGTTCGTCGCCGCGGCCACGCGGGCAAGCCCGGCCTCGATCTGCCAGCGCTCGCAGAGCAGCCCCTCCTCGCCGGCCGCCTCGGCGCCGCGGGCGAGCATCCGCGCCGCCTCAGCCCAGTCGCCGCGCGCCTCGGCGCAGCGCGAGAGGAGACGGGCAGTCGTCGCGATCGACCTCCGCGCTCCGCTGCGCTCCCACGCCTGCAGCCGGACTGCGCATCGCCTCTTCGGCGCGCTCGACGTCACCGGCCGCGAGGTGGGTCTCGGCGATCGCGAAGTAGGCCTGCTCGCCCCAGAAGTCGACTCTGCCGGGCGGCGTCGTGATCTGCTCGGCGATCCGCTGCGCACGCTCCGCGAGAGCACGCGCCCGCGGCTCGGAGCCCGCCATCCGGATGGCCGAGGAGAGCGCTCCGAGGCAGCGGAAGGTCTGCCCGCGCGCACGGTTGCGCTCGGCGGCGGCGAGCCCGCGCTCCAGCACAGCGACGGCCTCCTCCGCGGCGCGCAGATCCAGAAGGGGGGTCGCGAGGCCCGCCGCGGCCCAGCCGAGCCAGTCGGCGGCGGGTGTGTCCGCCTGTGCGACCGCCTCGCGGCCGAACGCCAAGGATCGTGCATAGTCGCCTCGGCAGCGCGCGATCGAGCTCAGGGTGTCGCGAATCAGCACTCCGCTGTAGGGATCGCGGAGGCGCTCGCTGATGGCGAGCGCCTCCGCGACACGCCGCTCGGCCTCCGACCAGTCGCAGCGCTCCAGCGGAACATAGGAGGACTCGCACAGCGTCCACTGGAGAAACCACGTCTGATTGCCGGCTCGCCTGGATCGCTCGAGCTCGGAGAGTCAGCTCCTCGAGCGACTCGATGTCCCCGAGTTGAAGCGCGACGAACTTGAGGCTGTCCATCGCCCGCATCTGCGCATCTCGTTTCGCCGTGCGAGCCGGCGAGCTCGAGCGCTCGTTCGCCGAGCTCGCGCGCGCGAAGTCCAGCTCGTTGGCGCAGCACGAGCGACAGACGGTTCAGTGCGCTGACCTGACCGGCTGCGGTGGTCGAGCTCCTCGGCGATCGCGAGCGACTGCTCGTGGCAGGCGATCGCGCGCTCGGAGTCGAGCACGTGCCAGCGCAACCCGAGCCCGTTGAGGACCTGCATCTCGAGCGCGCGGTCGCCAAGCGCGCGAGCGGCATCGAGCGCAATCTCAAAATCGCGGTCCGCCAGCGCCGTCGCGCGTCGGCGAACCGAGCCAGCCAGGCGCGGCGCCGGTGAAGGTCGGCGATCTCCGCGCTCGATCGCGCAGTGCGACCGAGCAGCTCGCCGGCGGCGATCGCGCCGGTCAGGTGCTCGAAGGCGGCCTCGTACGCCGTCGTCCCGCTCGGCCACATCGGCTGCCTGACGGTGGTATTCGAAGGCCTTCGCGGGCACCCCGGCGGCGCGGTAGTGGTGGGCGAGTGCGCCCGCCTCCTCTGCGAGCCGTTCGGGATACAGCGACTCGAGCGCCTCGGCCACGCGCCGATGCATCAGCGCCCGCCGGTTGGCGGAGATGTCGCTGTAGATCGTCTCTCGGATCAGAGGGTGCGCGAAGCGGTAGCGCCCGAACGCGTCCGGTTCTTCGACGAGCGACCTGGGCCTCCACCGCACTATCGAGCAGCTCGACGAGCTCCTCCGCCGATCCCTCTCCGAGACGCTCGAGCACGGCGAGCTCGAATTGGCGCCCGGCAACCGCGGCGATCGCGAGCGTCCTCGGCACCGCTCATCCAGACCGTGCGAGCCGTCTGCGGAGCAGGTCCTTGACGCTCTCGGGGATGTCGAGCTCCTGAGGATCCGACGGTTCCGCGGACGCCACGTGCCGGAGCAGCTCCTCGATGAAGAACGGGTTTCCGTCCGTGTGCTGGGCGACGTGGCGCGCGAACCGGGTCGGCGCCTGCTCCCCGGACTGGACGGCGATCAGGGCAGCGACGTCCGGCTGGCCGAGCCCTCGAGGCTCAGCTCATGCAGTGCGCGTGCGCGTCGCAGCTCGGCGATCGCCGCCGCGAGGCCCCCGCGCCGGTCGAGCTCGGTCGCTCTGAACGTACCGAGCAGCATCAGCGGCGAGCCCTCGGTCGCCCGGACGATGTGGCGCAGCAGCAGGAGGCTCGCGTCGTCGGCCCAGTGCAGATCGTCGAGCACCAGGATCGTCGGCCTGGCGAGCGACGCCGCCGCCAGCAGCCCCGCGACCGCCTCGAACAGGCGGAATCGCTCGTGTTCGGCCTCCCCCGGCCCCGGCCGCTCGACCGCCTCGTTGCCGAGCTCGGGCGCGAGCAGCGACAGCTCCCGCCGGCGCGGCGCGAGTTGAATTGTCAGCTCGGTGAGCGGGCAGGCGGCGACATAGGCACGCAGCGCCTCCGCGAACGGCCCATACGGAACGAGGGTGTCCTCGTAGCAGCGTCCTGCCAGGACGGCCGCCCCGTCGGCGTGCGCGGCGCGGCAGAACTCCGCGGCGAGCCGCGTCTTTCCGATCCCCGGTTCGCCAGCCACGAGCACCACCCGCCGCTGGCCCCCGAGCACCTCGCGCCACTCGCGCTCGAGCTCGGAACGGGCGTCGGCGCGACCGACGAACACACCTTCCGCAACTCCAGCGACCGCCGACGGGAGCGGGATTGGCTGCTGCGACGCTGGCTTCCATCCCACCTCACACGCCGCGACTGGCTCACCGATCCCCTTAAGCGCGACGGGCTCGAGCGCCGTGAACTCGAAGCCGCCTCTGGTTCCGACGAGCACGCGCACCACGTCTGCCGCCAGGATCTGGCCCGCGTCGGCCGCGTCGCACAGCCGCTTGGCTACCACCACCGGCGTCCCGAAGTAATCGTCCACGTCGACGATCGGCTCCCCGACGTTGACGCCCACGCGCACCTTCAGCGTGTCCGCGTCCGGGCCCCGGTGCACCGTCTGCTGGATTGCGATCGCGCACGCGACCGCGTCAACCGCGCTCGCGAAGGCCACCATCAGCCCGTCGCCGAGGTTCTTCACCTCCGTCCCGCCGTGGGCTTCGGCGACCTCGCGCAGCAGCTTGAAATGCGCGCGCCGGAGGCGCTCGGCTCCCTCGTCACCGAGCCGCTGGAGCGTCTCCGTTGAGCTCACCTGGTCGGTGAACAGCAGCGTCACGGTGCCGGTGGGGCGGGCTGGCGAGGCGGGCTGCGCCGCCGCGGCGGGCTGGGCGCCCGGGGATTCGACGCCCTTGACCGTCTCAACCAGTTCGCGGGTCCGTGCGGAGGGGGCGATCCCGAGCTCGCTGCGCAGGCGATCCTGGAGGCGCTTGTACGCGGCGAGCGCCGCGGGTCGGTCGCCGGCGACCGCGAGCCGCCGGATCAGTTCGCGCTGGGGATCCTCGGCGAGCGGATCGAGCGCGACCTGGCGCCGGGTCAAGGCGACCGCCGCCTCGAGCTCACCCCGCGCTTCCGACTCGGCGGCGAGCCGCGCGAGGGCACCGGCGACGCGGTCTCGGTGCTCGTCGCGTCGCTCGTATACCCAATCGTCGTCGAGGCCCTCGAGCAGAGCTCCGCGGCAGAGCTCGAGTGCATCCTCGCACCTGCCAGCCGCGACAAGGGCGTCGAACTCCGCCAGGTCGATCCACACCTCCTCGGAGCTCGCGAGCGCGACCGTCTCCCGGTCGGTGATCAGGTAGCGGTCGGCGCCACGCCCGAGCGACTTGCGCAGCGCCGACAGCGCGCTGCGGAGGCTGGTGCGCGCGCTCTCGTCAAGCACGTCCGGCCAGAACCGCGCCGCGAGCTGCGAGCGCGTGTGCGCCCGCCGCTCGACCGCCAGCAATCCGAGCAGCGCGCGAGCCCGTCCCGAGACGGGCGGCGCGAGCGGCTGCCCGTTCTCCTCCAGCGCCAGATCCCCGAGCACCCGGACCCTCAGCATGGGCGCAGCCTACGCGGATTCACGCGCGTTTCGCGGTGGCGCCACGGGGCCGTGGGACAGTTGCCTTCAGAAAGCACATCCGCGAAGGAGACGCGTGCGCTCGCGGCGTTTGACTGTGACAGCGCAAACAGCCAATCTTGCAAGGAAAGGGAACAATCGTGACAACCGATATCAGGACAGAGCCGCCGCCGCTGGATGTGGAGCCGCCACGCGCCGCGCTGGAGCAGACCCGCGCGCGCTACCCCGATGACGAGGGGTTCGTCGAGCGCGATGGCCAGCGCCTGTTCTACGAGATCTATGGCGAGGGCGAGGAAACGATCTTCCTGCTGCCGACGTGGTCGCTGGTTCACTCGCGTTACTGGAAGATGCAGATCCACTATTTCGCGCGCCACTTCCGGGTGCTGGCGATGGACGGCCTCGGCAACGGGCGCTCCGATCGCTGCCGCGACCCGCGGCGTTACGCGCCGAGCGAATTCGCGCGCGACTGCCTGGCGGTGATGGACGCAAGCGGAACGGGGCGGGCGGTGATGGCGAGCCTCTCCACGGGCACGCAGTACCAGCTGGAGCTCGCGCGGCTCGCGCCCGAGCGGGTTGTGGGCGCGGTCTTCCTCGGCCCGCTGTTCCCGTACACCCCCTCGCACATGTCGGTCCTGACGCACCCGCTGATCAGCTTCCTCTCCCAGCGCGCTCAGCTGCCCAGGCCCGTGTGGTGGACGCACATGTCCCATTGGCGCCAGGACCACGCGGCGTGTGCGCAGTGGTTCGTCTCGCGCTGCCTCCCGGAGCCGCATTCGCCCAAGACGATCGAAGACGCGGTGGGGTGGGGGCTCGAAACGGACCCCGAGACGCTGAGCGCCACGCTGGCGCATAACGAGTTTCTCCGTGGCCGGCGGACGCTGGGCGGGCTGGCTCGGAGCCTCGACTGCCCGGTGCTCGTGGTCTCCGGCGACCGCGACAGGGTCACACCGCCGCGCGACGCCCGCGCGCTGGCCCGCCTCAGTGGGGGGCGCCTCGAGGTCGTGCACGGCGCCGGCCACTTCCTGCACGCCCGCAAGCCGGTGCAGTTCAACCTGGCGCTGCGCGAGCTCGCGGAGGACGCGTTCGGGCGGCCGCGCACGCCGCGCGACCCCACCGTGTACCGTCCCGACGGCCGCCCCCGCGCGCTCTACATCTCCTCGCCGAACGGGCTCGGCCACGCGCAGCGCGACGTGGCGATCGCCCGCGAGCTGCGCTGCCTGCATCCGGATCTGCAGATCGACTGGCTCGCTCAGCACCCTGTGACCAAGCTGCTGGAGGCCGAGGGCGAGCGCATCCATCCCGCGAGCGCTCATCTGGCCGACGAGCCTAGGCACATCGAGTCGGAGTCCTCCGAGCACGACCTGCACGTCTTCCAGGCAATACGCCGCATGGACGAGATCCTCGCCGCCAACTTCATGCTCTTCCACGATGTGGTGCGCGAGCAGCGCTACGACCTGTGGATCGGGGATGAGGCGTGGGAGCTCGACTACTACCTGCACGAGAACCCGCGCGAGAAGCGCGTGCCGTTCGCGTGGCTCACCGACTTCGTCGGCTTCCTGCCGATGGGCGATGGGGACGAGCGGGAGCGCTTCCTCGCCGCCGACTACAACGCGCAGATGGTTGACCACATCACCGAGCACCCAGAGGTTCGCGATCTGGCCCTGTTCGTGGGCAACCCCGAGGACATCGTTGCGCAGCGGCTCGGACCGGAACTGCCGATGATCCGCGATTGGACCGAGCGCAACTACGACTTCACCGGCTACATCACCGGCTTCGACCCCGCCGATCTCGGCGATCGCACCAAGCTGCGCGGCGAGCTGGGCTACGCGGACGACGAGCAGGTTTGCATCGTCACCGTGGGCGGCTCAGGCGTGGGCGCCGACCTGCTGCGACGGGTGATCGCCGCCTTCCCGCAGGCCAAGGAGCGCGTTCCGGAGCTGCGCATGATCGTCGTCGCGGGCCCCCGCATCGACCCCGAGTCGCTCCCCTCTCATACCGGGCCTCGAGGTGGTCCCTTACGTGCACAATCTCTACCGGCACCTCGCCGCCTGCGACCTGGCGGTGGTGCAGGGCGGTCTGACCACCTCGATGGAGCTCACGGCAAACAGGCGGCCGTTCCTCTACTTCCCGCTGCGCCACCACTTCGAGCAGTGCTTCCACGTGCGCCACCGCCTCGAACGCTACGGAGCCGGTCGCCGCATGGACTACTACGACTCCCCACCGGAGCAGATCGCGACGGCGATCGCGCAGGAGATCGGGCGCGAGGTCGACTACCGCGACGTGGAGGTCGACGGCGCCGCCAGAGCAGCGCGGCGCATCGCCGCGCTGCTCTAGTCGGGGCAGCTTGGGCTAGTGGTGCCCGTGGCCGCCCTCGTGGCCATGGCCACCGCCATCGTGGTGGCCGCCACCACCACCGCCACCGTGGTCACCGCCACCGTCGCCACCGCCGTGTTCGCCCTCGTGGCCGTGACACTCGTGGTCGCCACCGCGGCCCTTGCCGTGTTCACACGGCGGGCGGTACTGGTGGAAGCTGGCGCTGCCTCCAGAGCCACCACCGCCGTCGCCGCCGGCAAGCGCCATCGCGCCGCCGGTGCCGAGCATCAGAAATCCAGCTGTAACCAGCGCCGTTATCCGTGATCTCATAAAAGGTCCCTTGTGTTGTGGGGTTGATCGCCGCGCCCCGCTCATGGCCCGCAGCTTGACTCGATCGAGCGCAAGCGGGCTCAGCGTGGGGCGTCCATCGCGCAATGCCTCGGCGACCCCCTGGAGGGCATCCGAGATGTGTTCGTCGTCGTTGTGTGGGTGGCTCATGCAACCTCATACGAACGAGCGGATCGGACACTTGCTCGACTGGACGGAAGGCCGATGCTGGGGTGAGAACGTGTGGGTGCTGCGCAAGCCGCACGAGGCGTTGGGCCGATGTCAGGAGGGAACTATCGAGAGGTCGTTGCTGGCGAGGGCGCCGGCGCGCACGATGCCCGCGCGCTTGACCCATTCGGTTGGGCTTGACACTCCGAACTCCTTCACGGCCTGGCGGGTGAGCGGCTCGAAGGGGTTCATATGCAGCGCCCTCTCGGCGTTGCGCCGCGGATCGATGCCGGCGGATGCCTGTGCGATGGCGAGCGCATAGTAGGTCTCCCAGCTCCCCGGGTCGAGCCGCACCGCCTGGCGCATCGCCGCGACACCCCGCTGGGGCAGGCCGCGCTGCACGTCGCAGAAGCCGAGGATCTCGTACGGCTCGGGGCTGACGTCGAGCCATCCGATCGAGGACAGCGCGGCGGCTGCTGGCCGCGGCGCAGTTGGATGCGTAGAGCGCGTGCTCGGCCTCTGCGAGCCGACGCTGCGATCCGATGATCAGAGCCGGCAGCACGATGCCGGCGAGGCAGAGCAGGCCGAGCGCCGATGCGGGCGCCGTGGCCGGGCATCCAGCCCGGCCCGGACTCCGTGCGCGGGCTGAGGGCCAGGCCCGCGGCCGCGAAGAACACGAGCGTGACCACGGGCATCTCCCAGTCCCAGTCCACGCCGGCGCGCAGGGCCCAGACGACGCCGGTGGCGAGCAGCGCTCCATAGAGCGAGCGCGAGGACCCGCCGCGCGCACGGGCGACCAGTCCGCCCAGGACCGCGCCGAGGAGGATCAGTAGCAGCAATAGACCAGGGATGCCGAGCTCGGCCATCGCCTGGAGATACAGGCTGTGGGCGTTGATGACGAAGGCGAAGCGGGAGCGCTGCTGGTCCCAGATGGTCTGATAGGTGCCGGCCCCCCAGCCGTGCAGCGGAGAGGCGGCGAAGCCGTGCAGCGCAACTCGCCACAGTTCGGTGCGCCCGTCGTTGGAGGGATCGCTCAGGCGCTGGCGCAGGTCGCCTGAGGAGCCATGGGTGGGGGCGCCGCCGATGAAGCGGCTCCAGTCCTGCGCGAGGGCGTGGGGAAGACCGAGCGCGATGCTCCCAACAGCGATGGCGGCGACGATGCCAACGCCCGCGCGGCGCCTGGTGCGAGCGCTCATCCGGGGCCGGCCGGCGGATTGGCGCAGGCGAGGATCCAAGACGATCGCGAAGAGCAGGCGCAGGCCGCCGCACACGATCGCGCAGACGCCTGCCGCAAGCGCGAGGCGATGGCCCTGGGAGACGGCCGCGGGCGTGGTGGGATCGACGGTGTCGAGCAGATTGGCGTGGTAGGCGGCCACCAGGAGCACGACGGTGCCCGGTGCGCTCGCGAGCGCACCGCTGAGCAGCCCGCGCGGGCGGGCGGCGAGCACGTAGACGGCCAGGCCGATCGCGCCGGCGGCCATCGCGCCGCGTGAGAACGTGAAGAAGAGAGTGGCGGCGAGCAGCGGCACGAGGGCCGCCGCGAGGATCCGAACGGGGCGCCGCTCAGCGAGGGTGCAGGAGAGGTGGAAGGCGAGCACGATGCCCAGCGCGGCGAGCAGGCCGAGTGTGTTCCAGTAGGTGACCGGATAGCTCAGCCGCTGGTTTGCGACGTCGGGTGCGGTGTGCCACACATCGGGCAGCAGGCGGCTGATCAGCCCGGCGAGGCAGATGATGGCGACGCCGAGCACCACGCCCCGCACGAACCAGCGCAGGCTCCGTTCGCTCGGCCTGATGGTGCCGAACAGGACGAGGATCAGCAGATAGAGCCACGCGCGGTCGAACTCGATCAGGGCGCGGCCGCCGGAGTGAGACCAGAGCGCCGAGAGGAGCGTCATCAGCGCGTACAGCGCAAGGGCGGCGATCGCGACGAGCGTGCTCGGCGCGAGGCCAGCGAATGGCCGGGGCGCCTGCACGATCCTGACGAGCAGGATCTGAGCGAGAACGATGGCGGCGATCGCGGTGCTCGTCGGGAAATAGCCGCCGGCGTCGAAGCCGGTGAAGACGATGAGGGCGCCGGGCAGGAGCATGAGCGCCGTGACACCCAGCTCCCCCGCGCGCTGTGCAGCCTCGCTCACAGCCCGCGGCGCAGCCCCGCTCACAGCCCCCGGCGTAGCCCCGCTCACAGCCCGCGGCGCGCGATGACGTGGGGCAGGGTGCGCAGCAGGATCTTGATGTCGGCCCACAGGGACCAGTTGGCGACATAGAGGTAGTCGATGGCGACCATCTCGCGCAGCGGCACACGCGCGGGGCCGAGGATCTGCCAGTGGCCCGTCATGCCCGGCAGCAGCTCCAGGCGCCGGCGATGCCACCCCTCGACGCGCACGTCCTCGTCGATCACCAGCGGGCGTGGTCCCACGAGGCTCATCTCGCGCTTGATGATGTTCAGCAGCTGCGGCAGCTCGTCGAGGGCGCTCTTGCGCAGGAACCTGCCCGTGCGCGTCACGCGCGGGTCCTCAGCGATCTTGAAAAGCCCCTCCTGCGCTTCGTTGAGGTCGCGCAGGGAGTCCTTCATCGCCTCTGCATCGGGGACCATCGTGCGGAACTTGAGCATGTGGAAGCGCTTGCCGTGCTCCCCAACCCGCAGCTGGCGGAAGAGCACCGGGCCGCGGCTGTCGAGCTTGACGGCCACGGCGATGAGGATCATCAGCGGCGCCACCACAAGCAATCCGATCGTGGCGCCCAGCAGATCGAAGGCGCGCTTGACCGCCGCGGAGGAGCGTGTGAGATGGAAGCGCCTGACGCCCATCACCGTCATCCCGTAGAGGTCGTCGAACTCAACCGAGGAGCCAACCACCTCCAGCAGGCGCGGCAGCACGCTGACTCGCACCCCGACCGCCTTCAGCGTGCGCACGAGATCAAGCATCTCGTTGGTGTCGGCGCTGGGCGGCGCGATGATGGCGCGGTGCACATCGAGTGTCTGGGCCAGATCGCGGATCTCCGCAAGCCTCGAGGCGGAGCAGGCATCCGTAGACCACGGGGCGACCTTGTCGAAGTGGAGATGGGCCACCATCTCCGCCTTGACCCCACGGTGCTCGGTTAGCTTGGAGCGGATCGTGCGTGCCAGCGCCTCGTCTCCGATGAACAGACAGCGCTCCGCTGGAGACAGTTGCAGAGCCAGCATTCTTGCGCCGGCGCGCGCCAGCAGCAGCAACAGCGCAAGCGACAGCCACAGGAACAGCGCCTCGCGACGGTCGAGCGGAGCAGCGACCACCAACCCGCTGGCGAGCCATGCGGTCAGGGCGCACAGCGTGGCCAGATGAAAGAGCCTGGGGGCCTCGTCGAGTGTTGTCTTGCGCAGCAGCGTTTCGTCCCGGTCATACAGGCCGAAGAGCTTCGCGCCAATCAGCAGGATCGGCAGGCCGACGGTGCTTATCCAAGTGAGCTGCAGCGGTCTTGAGGACAGGTGCGTTGTCAGTGCAAATGCGCCGACGATCGCCATCGCATCCGCCATCAGCAGCCTCCTACGAAAGATGGCGTCTCGCAGCCTGCTCGCCGCCGGGCCTCTGGCCTCGGCGATCGGCAGCACTGCCACCCAGCGACGTGGTGTCGCCAGGCCCATGAGGTCACGCAAACCACCTGGCACGCGACCAAGCGAAACGCGAGACTCGGTCTCGCTGCCCGTCTCGGCGCTCATAACATAATCTCAGCGTCCTTGCTTACCACGGCGATCTCCCTGAAACGGCCGTTACAGCTGCGATGACTCCTGAGAACATTCGCCCTCTATCGCCTCACAGCTGGATGTCAACGACGGCGAGTCTTATACGGATAGTGGAGCGGATGCAATACCGGCGGACGGATGGCCGACTGTTCTAGTCTCTTGCTGTGAGCAGGCGGCCATCAGCGTAGCCTCGCTGGCGGAGCTGCACTTGGTGGGACGCATTCAGTGCCCGATCTGGTCGGGGTCGTCCTCGTCCGCCGTTGACTCGAAATCGGCCGGACGCATACCGCGGTTACTTGATCGAAAGCGTCCCACGGCCGCGACGAAGCTCGTGACGCGAGCAGCGTAATGCAGCGATAACCAACGGCGCGTTGCTCTTCGGGTGGGCGGAAATATGAGCAGCGCGCCGAGAGCATCTGTGACAAATCCGGGAATCACGAGCAGCACACATCCAAGAAACCCAAGAGCACCCTCGATTACGGCACGAGCCGATGCACCACGCCGGGAGAGGGCCAGTGAGACGCGCTCGATCGCCGATCGGCCCTGCACAATCAGGAGTTGTGCACCAAGCACGGACGTTGCAAGCAGCAATACGATCGCCGCAAGCCAGCCAATCGCGTGTCCGACCTCGATGAAGACGAACACCTCGAGAACAGCAACTCCGATCGGAACGAGCACTAGCATCGGTCTACCGATCGAGCAGGTTGCGAATGGGCGCCCTCAGAATGTCACGCGGAAGCGCGCAACGATGCGCGCACCGGAAGCGAGCGGCCTGGGCAGCCCTTCCGGATAGGCATAACGCTTTGGCTGTGCCACCACACCGCAGACCCGCTGTCCGGTCTTCAATTCCCAGCATGGACTTGGAGCTTTATACGGTTCGCTACGACAGGGGTAGCGGCTTTCACAGGGCGGGGGGTGAGGGACCGCGTAGATCCCACCCAGATAATCCCCGCTTCGGCACCAGTGGCCGGCGACTGACTGCGCCGGGGTAAGCGCAAGCCTCACGGGCTGCCGCGGATGCGGGTAGCCATAGTCGGTGCGCAGCATGTCGCTCGAGGTCGCGCACGGCGGCGGCGCCTTCTCCGTGTAGTGCTTATACGGCTTCAGAACGATCACGGCATAGTAGTAGCCGCCCGCCGGCAGATCACCGCTTGGATGGAAGCTGAGGTGCACATTTCGCCGCACGTTCGGCTTGCCGAGCAAACGGACGGAAACCACACGGGAGACGCTCGCCACAACACCTGTTGGGCCGGCTATGCACAACACGAAGGCACCCACAGCCAAGATCGACAGCCCGCGCCTCATTCGGCATCGTAGAATAGCACTGGCAAGCCCATGGAGATTTCGACACGGAGACCCTCCGCCCCCGCTGGCGCCTCCGCGAGCAAGAGGATGTGCACCGTTGCGGTCTGTGCTCGATACGGCCCGTAGTTTAGGAAGTTCCGTTGACGCACCTCGATCGCTGGGCTAAAGTCAGTTCACCCGAACTAGGAGGCCTTCGCCATGAGCATCCTCATCCGCTTCGCTCCCGCGTCTTTGACCGCCCAGCAATACGACGAGTCCATACGCAGGCTCGAAGGGGCCGGCGACTGGCCCCCCGACGGACTCGATTACCACGTCTGCTTCGGTTCCGAGGGCAACCTGCGGGTCAGTGAGATCTGGGACTCGCGGGAGCAGCTCAATGCGTTTGGAGAGCGTCTCATGCCCCTGCTGGCCGAAGTGGGGATAGAGCCCGGCCAGCCGGAGCTGATGGAGATTCACAACATCGTCAGACGCTAGCCCTCTCGCGCGCCAAGCAGCGAGACGCAAGACCGATAGCCTGCGCGGGGCAAGCGAACCGAGGAGCAGACGCATGAGCCGCAGCCCCGCAGCACCCTTCGATGTGAACGGCCGCACCGTGTTCATCACCGGCGCCGCGCGCGGCATCGGCGCCGGCGCCGCTGAGCGCCTGCATGCCAAGGGCGCCAACGTCGCGCTCGTCGGCCTGGAGCCCGAGCGCCTGGAGGAGCTGGCCGCGCAGTTGGGCGACCGCGCCGCGGCCTTCGCGGCCGACGTGACCGACTACGACGCCCTGGAGCGCGCCGTCAAAGGCACCATCGAGCGCTTCGGCAGCCTCGATGTGGCGGTGGCGAACGCCGGCATCGCCTATATCGGCGCACTGGCGACGGCGCCGATGGAGCATGTCGAGCGCACGCTCGCGGTGAACCTCCTCGGCGTGTGGCGCACCGACAGGGCGGTGATCGGGCACGTGATGGAGCGCAGGGGCTACCTGCTCAACATCGCCTCGCTGGCCGCGGCGGCCCACGCGCCGCTGATGGGACCCTACAACGCGAGCAAGGCGGGGGTGGAGGCATTGACCAACGCCCTGCGCCAGGAGACGCTGCCCAGCGGCGCGCGCGTCGGTTGCGCCTATTTCGGCTTCATCGACACCGACCTCGTGCGCGGCAGCTTCGCGCAGCCCTCAGCGCAGGCGATGATGGGCCGCGCGCCGGGGTTCCTGCGCAACCCGATCCCGCTGTCGCGCGCGGTGGACGCGATCGAGCAGGGTGTGGAGCGCCGTTCCGCGCGCGTGTGGGCTCCCCGCTGGGTGGGCGCCACGCTGGTTCTGCGCGGCCTGCTGCAGCCGCTCACCGAACGCCAGACCGCGTCGGATGCGCAGAGCCTCTCCGAGGGGCTGCGCTTGGCCGACCCGGCGAGTGGCGAGACCACCGCCGAAGATCCACTGCTGGGCGTCGCCGCCAAGGCGCTCTGAGTCTGGGGTTCGAATGGCGATGTGGCGCGTCGCCCGCACCCTCCGGGCGGGCGATCGCTCGCGTGAAACGCCTACTCGGCCTGGGAGAACTCGAGGATCGCGATCGAGAGCATCGCCAGGCCGAGCAGCGCGACGACGGCGGCCTCGAGCAGCGAGGGAACGCGCCACCCCCACCAGGTCACCCCCGGATCGAGCGCGTGGCGCGCGAACGGAGAGATGTCGAGGTGGGAGAAGACGAGGCGGCGCATCGGATCAACGGCGTAGGTGAGCGGATCGAGGCGGTTGAGGATCGCCAGCCACGGGGGCAGGTCAGAGACGGGGAAGAGAGCGCCGGAGATAAAGAACATCGGCAGGATGACCATCTGGGTGAGGGCCATGAAGGACTGCATCTGCGATACGCGCGCGGCGGCCATCACCCCGAAGGCGGTGATGCTGAAGGCGAGCAGCAGCTGCAGCGCGAAGACCGTGAGGACGAGCCCGAGCGTGAAGGGGACGCCCACGAGCGGCCCGATCGCGATCACGATGGCGCCCTCGAAGGCCGCCACGGTGGTCCCGCCAAGACACTTGCCGAGCACCAGCGAGGAGCGCCTCACCGGCGCCACCATCATCTCGCGCAGGAAGCCGAACTCGCGGTCCCAGACGATCGAGGCGGCGGAGAACATGGCGATGAACATCACCGCCATGCAGAGCACGCCGGGGTAGACGAAGGTGCGGAAGTTGACCCCGTGCGTCCCCGGCGAGGCCAGGCGCGAGAGCCCGGTGCCGAGCACGAACAGGAACAGGAAGGGCTGCACCAGCGCGGTGACGAGGCGCAGGCGATCGCGCGAGAAGCGGATCAGCTCGCGCCGCCAGACGGCCGCGATCGCGCGCAGCTCGCTGTGCACGGTGCGCGTGGGGACGTGCACGCGCGCGATGGTGGTGGCCATCCGATCAGCGCCCCATCATGCGGGCGACGTTGCGCAGGTGATCGGCGCCGGGGCTCTGCTCGGCGTCGCGGATTGTGCTGCCGGTGTAGGACATGAAGACATCGTCGAGCGAGGGCCGCGAGACGCTCACCGAGCGGATCGGGGGGTAGGCGGGATCCCATTCATCGAACAGGCGCGGCACGAACTCCTCGCCGAGCGCCACGCCGAAGGTGACGAGTTCCTCGGAGATCGCGGCCTCGATCCCGAAGCGCTCGCGCAGCGCCTCGATCGCGGCCGCGTCGTCCCCAGTGTGGATCTGCACGCGATCCTTGCCCACGCTCTCCTTCAGCGCCTCGGGGGTATCGAGCACGATGATCTTGCCCTGATCGATGATCGCGATGCGCTCGCAGTACTCGGCCTCCTCCATGTAGTGGGTTGTGAGGAAGATCGTGATGTCCTCCGCGCGGCCGAGCTCTGAGATGTAGCTCCAGATCGAGCTGCGCGTCTGCGGATCCAGCCCGATCGTGGGCTCGTCCAGGAACAGCACGCGCGGGGAGTGCAGCAGGCCGCGCGCGATCTCCAGGCGCCGCTTCATTCCGCCCGAGAAGGTGTTCACGAGACCGCTGCGGCGCTCCCACAGTCCCACCATCTCCAGCACCTGGCGCATCCGCGGGGGGATGCTCTGGCGCGGCATCCCATACAGCTCAGCATGCAACCGCAGGTTCTGCTCAGCGGTCAGGTAGCCATCGAGCGTCGTGTCCTGGAAGACGAGGCCGATGTTGCGCCGCACCTGATCGCGTTCGCGCGCGACGTCGTGGCCGGCCACGGTCGCCCACCCCGAGCTGGGTCGCGCCAGCGTGCACAGCATGTTGATCGTGGTCGACTTGCCCGCCCCGTTGGGCCCGAGGAAGCCGAACGTTTCGCCGGTGGCGACCTCGAAGTCGATGCCCCGCACGGCTTCGAAGTCGCCGAAGCGCCTAACGAGGCCATTGACCGATATCGCGGGAGGGAGGCCCTCAGAAGCGGAGCCATTGGCGAAAGGAGGATCCCGGAGGCGGTCAGTGGCGGAAGTGTCAAACACGACGAGCCTGGCGGCCGAAGGGCAAGCTAGGCAAGGACGCAGCGAGCGTGGCGTGCTTAGCACGCGAGCGAGCGAGGACGCAGCATAGCGCCGCCATTCGGCCGTCAGTGGCGGAAGTGTCGAACACCTGTTGCCACCATAGCGGCGCCCGCCGCGTCGGTGGCCGCCACGACCGCCTCATCGCGCACCGAGCCGCCCGGCTGCACGATCGCCGTAACGCCGGCCCGTAGAGCCAGTTCGGGACCGTCGGGGAAGGGGAAGAAGGCGTCGGAGGCCAGCGCCGCGCCTGCCAGCAGCTCGGGCTGCGCTGTCTGCGCCTTCTCGATCGCGATCCTAACGGCGTCGACGCGACTCATCTGTCCGGCGCCGATCCCGATGCTCGCGCCGCCGCGCGCGATCACGATCGCGTTGGAGCGCACGTGCCGGCACACGCACCAGGCGAACAGCAGGTCCTCCCACTGCTCCTCGCTGGGCGCGGCGCGTGTGAGGACGCGCATCTGATCGCGCGTCTCGCTGACGACGTCGCGCGTCTGTACGAGCTGCCCGCCGATCACAGGCTTGCCTTCCACCTCGTGGGTGGGCGCAGGCCACTGCGCCAGCTCGAGCAGGCGCACGTTCTTCTTCTCGCTCAGCACCGCCAGCGCGTCGGCATCGAAGCCGGGGGCCAGCAGCACCTCGATGAACTGCTGCGAGAGGGCCTTCGCGCACTGCGCGTCGACGCGCCGATTGAGCGCGATCACCCCGCCGTAGGCGCTCATCGGGTCGCACGCTAAGGCGCGCGTGTAGGCGTCGAGGACGCTCTCGCCGATCGCCGCGCCGCAGGGGTTGTTGTGCTTGACGATCACGCACGCCGCCGGTGCGAAACCGCTGGGCGAGCGCATCGATCCCGACATCGGCTCCGAGAGGTCCTCGACCAGCTCCCGTGCCGAGTTGAGATCGAGCAGGTTGTTGAACGACAGCTCCTTGCCGTGCAGCTGGTTGACGCCCTCGAGCAGGTGCGTGGGCGAGCCCACGCGCGCGTAGAAGGCGGCGCGCTGATGGGGATTCTCGCCGTAGCGCAGATCGGAGACCTTCTCGTAGGCGTCGCGCCAATGCGGCGGGAACCCCTCGTGTGTGTGCATCGCGAACCACGTCGAGATCGCCGCGTCATAGCGCGCGGTGGTGGCGAACGCGCTCGCCGCGAGTCGCTCGCGTGTGGAGGGCGAGAGGTGGCCGCCGGACTCGCGCAGCTCGCCGAGCACCCGCTCGTAGTCGTTCGGGTCCACGAGCACCGCGGCGAACAGGTGGTTCTTGGCCGCCGCGCGGATCATCGTCGGACCGCCGATATCGATGTTCTCGATCGCCTCCTCCACCGAAACGCCCTCGCGCGCGACGGTCTCCTCGAAGGGGTACAGGTTCACGCACACCAGGTCCACCGGCTCGATCCCCTGCTCCGCCGCGGCGCGCAGGTGCTCCACGTCGTCGCGCCGCGCCAGCAGTCCCGCGTACAGCCGCGGGTGCAGCGTCTTCACGCGCCCATCCATGATCTCGGGGAAGCCGGTGAAGGACTCGATCGAGCGCACCGCGACGCCCGCATCGGAGAGCGCCCGCGCCGTGCCCCCGGTGGAGACGATCTCAACGCCCAGCTCCGCGAGACCGCGCGCGAAGTCCACCACGCCGGCCTTCTCCGAGACGGACAGCAGCGCGCGGCGGATGCGCACCGCGCCGGGCTCGGCGCGCTCCAGTCCCATGCTCGGGTCGCTCATGTGCGGGGCTTCCGGGACCATCCTCGGAGCCTATCCATCGGCTGCCTCGCCCGGCTGCGAGAGCGGTTGCCCGGGCGCGATGAGGACCCTGCGCGGGTTGGCGGGATCGCGGCTCAGGGCGCCCCGCGCGAGGAGCCGCACCGCCTCCGGCAGCAACGTGTGCTCCAGCGGGCGCAGCGCCGCCAGCACCTCCGCCGGCTCGCGCACATCGGGCAGCTCGAGCGCCCGTTGCAGGATCACCGGCCCGCTGTCCACCCCGCCGTCGACGAAGTGCACCGTGACCCCGAACACCTTGACCCCGTAGGCGAGCGCCTGCTCGATCGCCTCGAGTCCGGGGAAGCTCGGCAGCAGCGAGGGGTGCACGTTGATCACGGCCTCCGGGAATCGGGAGAGGAATGCCTCGCTGAGCAACTCCATGTAGCCTGCGAGAACAACCAGGCGCGCACCTCGCTCGGTGAGCCAGGTGGCCATCGCCTCATCGCGCGCCTGCCTGTCCGCATAGTCCGTGCGCCGGAAGACAGCCGTGGCCACACCGCGCCCGTGCGCCCGCTCCAGCGCAGGGGCATTGCCAACATTTGACGCCGCTGCTACGACCTCAGCCTCGTGCCCGTGCACTGTGTCGAGCAGCGCTTGCAGGTTGGTGCCGGCGCCCGAGGCGAGTACAGCTATCGGCAGCGGGTTGGTCATTCCGGGACCGTATAGGTCTCCCCCGCCGAAGGAATCCAGCGCTACCCATGCCACCGGCTTGTCGCGACGAAGCCCGGGCTCAAGCGCGCACGAGGGGGAGAGACCCCTCCTCGAGCGAGTACTTCCCACCGGCCTCCTCGACGGTCCCCTCCAGCGGGTAGCGGCCGCTGAAGCAGGCGTCGCAGTGCGTCGCGGACGTCGCACCGACCGCCTCGTAGACCCCCTCCAGAGATAGGTAGTGCAGCGAGTCGCAGCCCAGCTCCGCCGCTACCTCCTCGGTGGTGCGCCCGTGCGCGATCATCTCCTCGCGCGTGCTCATATCGATGCCGTAGTGGCAGGGGTGCTTGATGGGCGGCGCGGAGATACGCATGTGCACCTCGGCCGCGCCGGAGTCGCGCAGCATCTGCACGATCTGGCGGGTGGTGTTGCCGCGCACGATCGAGTCGTCCACGACCACCAGGCGCTTGCCCGCGATGACCTCGGGGAGGGGGTTGAACTTCAGGCGCAGCCCGTGCTTGCGCAGCTCCTGGCCAGGCTGGATGAAGGTGCGCGCGACGTAGCGGTTCTTCACGAAGCCATCGTCCTGGGGGATGCCGCTAGCGCGCGCGAGCCCGCGCGCGGCGGCGTTGCCGGAGTCGGGCACCGCGATCACGAGGTCGGCCTCCACGGGGGCCTCGCGCCAGAGGATCTCGCCCATGCGCCCGCGCGCGACCTGCAGAACCTGGCCGTGCATGCGCGAGTCGGGGCGCGCGAAGTAGATGTACTCGAACACGCAGAACGCGCGACGCTCGTTGGGGGCGACCATGCGGCTCTGAACGCCCTCCTCGCCGAGCGTGACGACCTCCCCCGGCTGCACGTCGCGCAGATGGGTGGCGCCGATGATGTCGAGCGCGCAGGACTCCGAGGCGACGCAGTGGCGCACGGCGTCGTCTCCGTCTCCATCTCCATCTCCATCCCCGCCAGCCGCGCTGGGCTTCAGCGCGCCCAGCGCGAGGGGGCGCAGGCCGTGGGGGTCGCGGAAGGCGACCACGCGGTCCTTCGTCATGACGACGATCGAGAAGGCCCCGCGCAAGCGGGGGAGCACATCGGCGACGGCGTCCTCGATGCGCTCCGCCGGGTGGGTGGCGAGCAGCGCGGCGATGATCTCCGAGTCCGAGGTGGAGCTGAAGGTGACGCCCCGCCCCAGCAGCTCCTCGTGCAGCTCGACGGCGTTGATGAGGTTGCCGTTGTGCGCGAGCGCCAGCTCGCGCGAGGTGCCATCCCGCCCCGCCGAGCGCTGCACAGGCTGGGAGTTCTCCCAGGCGTTGGAGCCCGTCGTGGAGTAGCGCACGTGCCCGATCGCGAGATCGCCCGCGAGCGTGCGCAGGTCGTTGTCGGAGCTGAACACCTGGTTGACGAGGCCGAGCTCGCGGCGCGTGATGATGTGTCCGCCACGCTCGGCGGAGGCGATGCCCGCGGACTCCTGCCCGCGGTGCTGCAGTGCGTAGAGGGCGAAGTAGGAGAGGCGCGCCACGTCGTGGCCGGGTGCGTATACGCCAAAGACGCCGCACTCGTCGCGCGGTCCGTCGCGATCCTCTGCGCGCGTGGGCACAGGCCTCACCCCCACAAGCTAGCAGTCGCGGGCGCGGCTTCCGGCCGCAGAGGCGCCGCTGCGACCGGAGCGGTGGGGAGGAGCGGTGGGACGGTCATGGGAACAGCCCCGCGAGGGCGGCGTGGGCGCGGGCGAGCTCATCGAGCGAGACCTCCACGTGGCTCTCACTCAGGGCGATGCGCAGCGAGCCGCCGCCCACGGCGCCGATCACGCGCGTGGGAGTGCGCCGGCCCAGCGAGCGCACCCCGCTGAGAGTCCCGCTCACGAGGAAGCCGCCGGGGGCCTCGCCGAAGAGGGCCGCGAAGGCCGCTGGATCGCCCTCGCGGGCCAGAGCGGGGTCGATCTCCACCTCGACCCCGAGCCCTCCCGCGAGGCAGCACTCGGCGAGCGCGATCGCCAGCCCGCCCTCGGCGATGTCGTGAGCGTTGGAGAGCGCGCCCACGCGCACGGCGCCGCGCACCGCGAACTGCGCGTTGCGAACCGCGCCCACGTCGATCGCGGGGAGCCGGGGGGGCAGCTGGCGCCCCCACAGCTTCGCCAGCTCGCTCGCCGCGAGCGCGGGCGCGAAGGGGCCAACGAGTGCCACGGCGTCTCCCTCTCTGGCCCACCCGAGACGCCCGGCGCGCGCGGCGTCGGGCAGGCGCCCCACCATACCCACCACGGGCGTGGGGTAGATCGGCCCGGCGGGGCCCTCGTTGTAGAGGGAGACGTTGCCGCCCACGATCGGGGCCTCGAGCGCGCGGCAGGCGTCGCCGAGGCCACGCACGGCCTCACAGAGCTGCCAGGCGATGTGCGGCTTCTCCGGATTGCCGAAGTTGAGGTTGTTGGTAGTGCCCAGCGGCTCGGCGCCCACGCAGGCGAGGTTCGAGGCGCACTCGAGTACCGCCTCGACCGTGCCGCGATAGGGGTCCGCGGCGACGCGGCGGCCGTTGCAGTCGATCGAGACGCCCAGGGCAGAGCCATCGGGTAGCTGCAGCACGGCGGCGTCGGCGTCCTGCGGTCGGCGCACCGTGCGCGACTGCACGATCGAGTCGTACTGCTCGAAGAGCGGCCGTCGCGAGGCGATGTTGGGCGAAGAGAGGAGCGCCAGCAGCGCGTCGGCCAAGCCCGCGCCGGAGCCTCCGTCCGGCGACCCTCCGCCCGCCCCCCGCGAGGGGGGATTTGAGGGGGATGTGGGGGGGGCGAGCACCGGCGCGGGCGCCGGGTAGATCGGGACCGCGGGCGGAGAGGGGGAGAGGTCGTACAGCGGGCAGTCGTCCACCAGCGCGCGCACGGACATGTCTCCCACGAGCGCCTCCCCCGCGAACACGCGCAGCCGCTCCGAGGCGGTGATCGAGCCGATCTCCGAGCCGCCGACCTCCCAGCGCTCGCACAGCGCCAGCACCGCCTCGACGTCGGCGGGGGCGACGACGCAGAGCATGCGCTCCTGGGACTCGGAGACCATCACCTCGAAGGGCTCCAAGCCCGCCTCGCGCAGGGGAACGCGCGCGACGTCGATGTCAAGTCCCACGTCGCCCTTGGAGGCCATCTCGGCCGCCGCGGAGGTCAACCCCGCGGCACCGAGGTCCTGCAGGGAGACGAGCAGCCCCCGCTCCAGGAGCTCCAGCGAGCACTCGAGCAGCTTCTTCTCCTCGAACGGATCGCCGACCTGCACGGTGGGCCTCTTTTCATCCCCCTCGCCCAGCTCGGCCGACGCGAGCACGGAGGCGCCGCCGATCCCATCGCGCCCGGTGGAGGCGCCGAACAGCACGAGCACGTTGCCGGGCCCAGCGGCGGCGGAGCGCACCAAGCGCTCGCGCGGCGCGAGCCCAAGCGCCATCGCGTTGACGAGGCAGTTGTGCTCGTAGGGCCCCTCGAAGTAGACCTCCCCGCCGACGGTGGGAACCCCGATCGAGTTGCCATAGTGAGCGATTCCCGCGACGGCGCCATCGAGCAGGTAGCGGGAGCGGGCAGAGTTCGCCTCGCCGAAGCGCAGCGAATCCAGCACCGCGATCGGACGGGCGCCGATCGCGAAGATGTCGCGCAGGATGCCGCCCACCCCCGTCGCGGCGCCCTGGAAGGGCTCGACCGCGGAGGGATGGTTGTGGGACTCCACCTTGAACGCGCACACGAGGCCGCCGCCCACATCGACGGCGCCGGCGTTCTCGCCGGGTCCCATAACCACGTGCTGCCCCTCCGTGGGGAGGGTGCGTAGGAGCGTCTTGGAGTGCTTGTAGGCGCAGTGCTCGCTCCACAGCAGCGAGTACATCGCGAGCTCCACCTGGTTGGGTGGGCGGCCCTGCTTCTCGCACACGAGGTCGTACTCTGCGCGCGTGAGACCCAGCTCGAGGGCGTCCTCGACGGTGGGAAAGCCCTCAGACACGCGCGCCCTCGACCGCGAAGCGCATCGACTCGAAGATGCACAACCCGTCGGTCGAGCCGGTGAGCGCATCCACGGCGTGCTCGGGGTGGGGCATCAGCCCGAAGACGTTGCCCTCTGTGTTGCACACGCCCGCGATGTCGCGCAGCGAGCCGTTGAAGTTCTCCGCGGGGGCGTAGCGCAGTACGACCTGCCCATCAGCCTCCAGCTCGTCGAGCGTCGCCTCATCGGCGTAGTAGCGCCCCCACGAGTGCTTGGCGGGGATGCTCAGGATCGGCAGCCCGCCCACCCCCCCGCTGGGGGCCTCTCTCGCCGGGCAGGCACTCGTGAACCGTGTGTCCCCCCGCACGACCTCCAGCTGCACCTGGCGGAAGGTGAAGCGCCGGTTGGCGTTGGGGAGCAGAGCGCCCGGCAGCAAGCGCGCCTCGCAGAGGACCTGGAAGCCGTTGCAGATCCCCAGCACGAGCCCACCCTCGCGAGCGAACTCGATGACGGCCTCCATCACGGGCGCGAAGCGCGCGATGGCCCCCGCGCGCAGGTAGTCCCCGTAGGAGAATCCCCCGGGCACGACGATCGCGTCGACGCCCCTGAGGTCGCGCTCACCGTGCCACAGCAGCTCCGCCTCGCCCACCCGCCGCGCGGCGAGCAGCGCGTCGACCTCGTCGCAGGACCCCGGGAACTGGAGGACGCCGAAGCGCACGTCAATCGGAGGGACCGAGCAATTGGACCTCGTAGTCCTCGATCAGCGGGTTCGCGAGCAGCTTCTCGCACATCGACTCCAGCTCATCGGGGTCGTCCACGTCCAGCTCCACGAGCCGGCCGATATGGACGTTGGAGGCGCCCGCGAAGCCGAGCGCGGGCAGCGCGCGCTGCACGGCCTCGCCCTGGGGGTCGAGGATGCCTGCCTTGGGGCGGATCAGCACGCGGGCGCGCATCAGGAGGTCCGATCGAGCCATGCCTGGAAGGGCTCGCCAGCGATGCGCTCGTACGCCTCGACGTACCGAGCGCGCGTGCCCGCCACCACGTCCTCGGGGATCGGCGGAGCTGGGGGCTTCTTGTCCCAGCCGCTGCTCGCGGCCCAATCGCGCACGTACTGCTTGTCGAAGCTCGGCTGCCCCCGGCCCGGGGAGTAGCCATCGAGCGGCCAGTAGCGCGAAGAGTCGGGCGTGAGCACCTCGTCGCCCACCACCAGCTCGCCATCGGAGTCCAGGCCGAACTCGAACTTCGTGTCGGCCAGGATCACCCCCGACGCGCGTGCGTGCTCGGCCGCGAACGAGTACAGCTTCACGGAGACGTCGCGCACGCGCTCCATCAACCTCTCGTCGCCCACGAGCTCCGCGGCGCGGGCGAAGTCGATCGCCTCGTCGTGGCCCACATCGGCCTTGGTGGAGGGGGTGAAGATCGGCTCGGGCAGCTGCTCGGACTCGCGCAGACCGGCGGGCAGCTCGATCCCCGAGACGGCGCCCGTGGCGAGGTAGTCCTTCCAGCCCGAGCCAGTGATGTAGCCGCGTACGACGCACTCCACGGGCAGCATCTCCAGACGGCGCACAACAAGTCCCCGTCCCAGCGCCTCCGCGGGAACGCCCTCGGTGGCCGACAGCAGGTGGTTGGCGACGATGTGGGAGGTCTTCTCAAACCAGAACACCGAGAGCCCTGTGAGCACCTTGCCCTTGTCCGGGATGGGCGTCGGGTGCACCGCGTCGTAGGTCGAGATGCGGTCGGAGGCGACCATCAGCAGCCGTCCAGCCGCCTTCCCTACGCCTCCCTCCGGCCCATCCAGACCGTACATCTCGCGCACCTTCCCACGGGCGATCAGGGGCAGGTCGGCGAGGGCGCTCACGTGGCGCGATGCTACCAGCGGCTCAGGCGATCTCATCGAGCCGTGCGACGATCTCGCGCGCGTGGCGCGTGTACTGCCCGTAGTCGAAGATCGCATCGAGGTCGAGCTCCGCGCCTACCGGATCGTCGGCCAGCAGCTCGCGCAGGGGAGTCTGCGTGTCCCATGCCTGCTGGGCGACGCGCTGGACGCCGTAGTACGCGTCGTCGCGGGTCATGCCCGACTCCACCAGCGCCAGTAGCAGGCGCTGGGAGAAGAGCGCGCCGTGCGTCAGCTCGAGGTTCTCGCGCATGCGCTCCGCGTCGATCGTCATGCCCTTCACGAGCGCGGTCGTGCGGTGCTGAAGGTAGTCGATCAGGATCGTCGAGTCGGGCAGGATCACGCGCTCCACCGAGGAGTGCGAGATGTCGCGCTCGTGCCACAGCGCCACGTCCTCCAGCGCCGCCTGCGCGTTGCCGCGCAGCACGCGCGCGAGCCCCGCGATCTGCTCGCTCTTGATCGGGTTGCGCTTGTGGGGCATCGCGCTCGAGCCCTTCTGCCCGCCGCGGAAGGGCTCCTGCACCTCGCGCACCTCCGTGCGCTGCAGGTGGCGCACCTCTGTGGCGAATCGCTCCAGGCCCGCGCCCGCGAGCGCGATCGCGCTCAGCAGCTCCGCGTGGCGATCGCGCGCGACGACCTGCGTGGAGACCGGCTCGCGCTTGAGCCGCAGCCGCTCGAGCACGCGCGTCTCGAACTCCGGCGAGGTCGCCGCGTAGGTGCCCACCGCGCCCGACACCGCGCCCACCGAGGCCTGGATGAAGGCGCGTTCCAGGCGCCGCGCGTTGCGATCCGCCTCGAAGGCGAAGCCCGCGAGCTTCACCCCGAAGGTCGTCGGCTCGGCGTGCACGCCGTGCGTGCGCCCCACGCACAGCGTCTCGGACGTGCTCGCGCGCGCGCGCGATCAGCGCCGCGCGCAGCTCGTGCGCGCCCGCCACCACGATCTCGCCCACCGCCTTCAGCTGCAGCGCCAGCGCGGTGTCGAGCACGTCCGAGGAGGTCAGGCCGAAGTGGATCCAGCGCCCCGCCTCGCCCGCGGACTGCGCCGAGCACGTCCACGAACGCCGCCACGTCGTGATCGGTCGTCTGCTCGCGCTCGTTCACCGCCTCCACCGTGAACGTCGCCGAGCGGATCGCCTGCAGATCCTCCGGCGTGGGGCCCTTGCCCTTCCCGAGCAGCGCCGGCAGCTCTTCGCAGGCAGCCACCTCGACCCGGCGCCAGCTCTCCATGCGCGCCTCCTCAGTCCACAGGCGGCCGAGCTCGGGGCGGGTGTAGCGGGCGATCACGTCCTTCGATTATCGCCGTTGCGAGCCGATCGCGCGCTCCACCCCGGCCCACCGCGGGCTTCCGGCGAGCGCGGCGCGATCACGCCGCGAGGATGCGCGCCGCGAGGATCGCGGCGTTGCGGGGGTTGTCGAGCCCCACGCACGCCACCGGCACGCCCGGGGGCATCTGCACGATCGAGAGGATCGCATCCAAGCCGCCCGCCGCGCTGAGGCGGCTGGAGAGCGGCACGCCGATCACGGGCAGGTCGGTGTGCGCCGCCACCGCGCCGGGCAGCGCCGCGGAGATGCCCGCGCCGGCGATGATCACGCGCAGCCCGCGCATCTTTGCGTTCTTGGCGTATTCGGCCACCAGATCGGGCTCGCGGTGGGCGGACATCACGCGCAGCTCGTGCATGATGCCGCGCTCCCGTAGCTCCTCCGCCGCCTTCTCCATCGCCTCCATATCGCTCTTGGAGCCCATCACGATGCCCACCAGCGGCGCGTCCACATCGAGCTCGGAGAGCGTCGACTCAGCCTCGGTGAGGGGGGTCGATATCTGCGAGACCTCGCCCACGCTCACGCCTCTCCGGCGGCGATGTCGCGACGCATCTGCATGCCCTCGAAGGAGATCATCTGTGCGCCAGCATACGCCGCCGCGCGGGCGGAGCCCAGGTCTTCGCCGAGCGCGGTGACGTTCAGCACGCGGCCCGCCCGCGGTCACCACAACGCCATTGCGAGCCGCCGTGCCGGCGTGGGTCACCTCCACATCGTCGGGCACCGTCTCCAGGCCCGCGATGAGATCGCCGCTCGAGGATCCCGCCGGGTAGCCCGCGCTCGCCAGCACCACGCTCACCGCCGGCCGCGGCGACCACTCCAGCCCCATCCCAGCCAGGCCTCCCGGGCGCGAGGCCGCCAGCAGCAGCTCCAGCACGTCCGAGCGCAGCCGCGGCAGCACCGCCTGCGTCTCCGGATCGCCGAAGCGCACGTTGAACTCCAGCACGCTCGGTCCGCTCGGCGTGAGCATCAGCCCCGCGTACAGCACCCCGTGGAAGGGCGTCCCGCGTTCGCGCATCAGATCCACCACCGGCTGGTGCACGCTCGCGGCGATCTCGCGCACCCGTTCGGCGTCGAAGCCCGCCACGGGCGAGTAGGAGCCCATCCCGCCGGTGTTCGGGCCCACATCGCCCTCGCCGATGCGCTTGTAATCGCGCGCGGGGGCCAGCGGCAGCGCCCGCTCGCCATCGCACACCGCCAGCAGCGACAGCTCCGCGCCCTCCAAGCGCTCCTCAACGACGGCCATCGGGCGCTCGCCTCCCGGGGCAGTGGCAGCTCTGGCGGTAGTCGCGGTGGTGGCAGTCGCAGTGGCGGTCGCAGAGAGGGCGGCAGAGGCGGCGGCCGGCACGGTCCCAAAACGTCCCTCCACGAAGATCTCCTCCAGCGCCGCCCGCGCCTGTTCTGCCGTGTCTGCCACCGTCACACCCTTGCCGGCGGCCAGCCCGTCGGCCTTGACGACCACCCCCGGCGCAGCCAGCTCACCCACCGCGTCGATGCCATCCGCCAGCGAGTCCACGCGCCGCCAACGCGCCGTCGGCACCCCCGCCTGCTCCATCGCCTGCTTCGCGAACGCCTTCGACCCCTCCAGCATCGCCGCCGCCGCGCTCGGCCCGAACGCGCTGTGACCGCAAGCGGCGAGCGCATCCACGAGCCCCGCCACCAGCGGCGCCTCCGGCCCCACCACTGTGAACTCCACCCCCTCGCGCTCCACGGCCGCCACCAAGCCCGCGATGTCATCGGCTGCCACATCGAGCACCCGCGCATCGAGCGCGATCCCCGCGTTTCCCGGCGCGCACAGCAGCTCCGGTCGCTGCGGCGAGCGCTTCAGCGCGCGCACCAGCGCGTGCTCACGCCCGCCGGCTCCCACGACGAGAACCCTCATCGGACCGTCCTCACGCATGCGCGGCGCCGCGCATCACAGCGATGCAATGAAGTCGTCCACGGGTATCGCCGCCAGCGTCTCATAGCTCACCGTCCCGCGCGAGCCCAGCTCCAGCGACACGCGCGCCATCGTCTGCTCGTCGGGCGCCTCCACGATGTTGATGAAGTCGAAGCGTCCCAGCGTCGCCCACTGCGCCTTCACCGTCGCCCCCAGCTGTTCCACCTCCTTGTTGACCTCGCGGATGCGCTGCGGGTTGTTCTTCACAGTCTGCACGCCATCCGGAGTCAGGTTGGCGAGCATGATGTAGGTCGGCATGAGGAGCCCTCCGTCGGTAGCGATCCCGCGCGCGGCGCGCGCTGGGTGGAACTTGACTGAAAAAGAGGGGCCCGGCTCGGCGGCCTACGGCCGCCTGCGCCACCCTCTACCCCGTGGTTTTACCCGATCGGCGCGGGCTGTACGGTCTTCAGGACCAGTTCGCCATCTTCGACGTCAACTGCAACGCTGTCCCCTTCGCGCAGGTCTCCCTGCAGCAGCGCCAGCGCCAGGCGGTCGGTCAGCTGCTTCTGGATCACGCGGCGCAGGGGGCGGGCTCCGTAGGCGGGGTCGTAGCCGAGGTTGCCGATCAGGGTACGGGCGTCGTCGGTGAGGGTGACCTCGACGCCCCGCTGCGCCACGCGCTCGATCACGTGGCCCACCTGGAGGTCCACTATCTCTGAGATCTGCTCCCGGGTCAGGGCGTGGAAGCGGACTATGTCGTCCAGGCGGTTTATGAACTCGGGCTTGAAGTGGGCCAGGAGTTCTACGCGCAGCTGGGGCTCCTCGGCGGTTTCGCTCACCGGGAAGTTCGACGTCATTATCAGCACTGTGTTCTTGAAGTCCACTGTCCGGCCCTGCCCGTCGGTCAGGCGGCCGTCGTCCATCACCTGTAGGAGCGTGTTGAACACATCCGGGTGGGCCTTCTCGATCTCGTCGAGCAGCACCACGCTGTAGGGGCGGCGGCGCACCGCCTCGGTCAGCTGGCCGCCCTCTTCGTAGCCCACGTATCCGGGGGGTGCGCCCACCAGGCGCGAAACCGAGTGCTTCTCCATGTACTCGCTCATGTCGATCCGCACCATCGCCTCCGCGCTGTCGAACATGAACTCCGCAAGTGCGCGCGCCAGCTCAGTCTTGCCCACGCCCGTCGGGCCGAGGAACAGGAATGTGCCGATCGGGCGTCCCGGGTCCTGCAGGCCCGCGCGCGAGCGGCGCAGCGCGGACGCGACCGCCTCGATCGCCTCGTCCTGGCCCACCACGCGCTCGTGCAGGCGCTCCTCCATGTGGATCAGCTTCTGCACTTCGCCCTCCAGCAGGCGGCTCACCGGGATGCCCGTCCAGCGCGCCACCACCTCCGCCACATCGTCGGCGTCCACCTCCTCCTTCAGGAAGACCGGAGTCGTCTCCTCGTCACGCGGCCCATCGCCGCCGCCCTCCTGGGCGGCCAACTCCTTTTCCAATTCGGGGATCTCGCCGTAGCGCAGCTCCGCCGCGCGCTGCAGATCGGCTGCCCGCTCGGCCTTTTCGGCCTCCACGCGCGCCTCCTCCAAGCGCACCTTCAGCTCGCGCACGCCCTGGATCGCCTGCTTCTCCTTCTCCCACTGCGCCTTCATCTCCGCGCTGCGCGCCTTCAGCTCGGACAGCTCGCGCTCGATCGCCTCGCGCCGCTCCGCGCTCGCCTCGTCCTTCTCCTTACGCAGGCTTGTCAGCTCGATCTCCAGCTGCATCGTGCGGCGATCCACCTCGTCGATCTCCGTCGGCAGCGAGTCGATCTCGATGCGCAGCTTCGAGGCCGCCTCGTCGATCAGATCGATCGCCTTGTCCGGCAGGAAGCGATCGGCGATGTAGCGGTGGCTCAGCGTCGCCGCCGCGATCAGCGCGCCATCCTGGATGCGCACGCCGTGGTGCACCTCGTAGCGCTCCTTCAGCCCGCGCAATATCGCGATCGTGTCCTGCACGCTCGGCTCGCCCACGTTCACCGGCTGGAAGCGCCGCTCCAGCGCCGCGTCCTTCTCGATGTACCTGCGGTACTCGTCGAGCGTCGTCGCGCCCACGCAGCGCAGTTCCCCGCGCGCCAGCATCGGCTTCAGCAGATTCGCCGCGTCCACCGCCCCCGGCGCCGCGCCCGCGCCCACGATCGTGTGCAGCTCGTCGAGGAACAGGATCACCTTGCCCTTCTTGCCCTTCGCCTCGCTCACCTCCTTGAGCACGCCCTTCAGGCGATCCTCGAACTCGCCGCGGTAGGCCGCCCCCGCGATCAGCGCGCCCATATCCAGCGCGATCACGCGCCGTTCGCGCAGCGAGTCGGGCACGTCGCCGCTGACGATCCGCTGGGCCAGGCCCTCCACGATCGCCGTCTTGCCCACGCCCGGCTCGCCGATCAGCACCGGGTTGTTCTTCGTGCGCCGACTCAGCACCTGGATCACGCGGCGGATCTCCTCATCGCGCCCGATCACCGGGTCGAGGTTGCCCTGCTCGGCGAGCTCCGTCAGGTCGCGTCCGAAGCGCTCCAGGGGGCTCTGCTCCTCCTCGTTCTGGGGCTGCTGCGCCTGGGGGGTTCCGTTGGGGGTCATCTCTGCATCCCCCGAGGCTTGGGGAACGGCGAGCGCGCGTCCACCGCGCGCACCAGCTCTGCCCCCGGGGGAGTGCCGTACGGCACGAGCTCCGCGCGGAAGCTGCGCCGCACCTCCTCCAAGCGCTCCGCCAGCTCCACCTGCGCGCGCGCCGACAGGGCCTCGAGCTCCTCGATGCGGCCATTCAGCGCCTCGATCTGCTCCTCGAGGTCGAGCACCCGCTCCACCCCCGCCAGGTTCAGCCCCAGCTGCGCCGTCATGCCCTGGATGTGGCGCAGGCGCTCCACGTCCTCCTGCGAGTACAGCCGCGTGCCCTTCGCCGAGCGCTGCGGCTCGATCAGCCCGCGTGCCTCATACACGCGCAGGGTCTGCGGGTGCATCTCCGCCAGCTCCGCCGCCACCGAGATCATGAACACGCCGCGGTCGCTCGCCACGCGCACATGCGTCACTTCGCGCCGCGCCATCACGCGCCGTCCTCGCCGGCGCTTGTCGAAGCGTGCTCGAACAGCCCCGCGCGCGGGTCGCCGTTCATCACCTTCGACAGCGCCTCCACTGCCTTCTGCTGCTCGCCGCTCAGCTCCTGCGGCACCTCCAGCGTGAAGCGGTAGTGGATGTCGCCGCGCTCTTCGCTGCCGGGCCTGGGCGGGCCCTCGCCGCGCAGGCGCTGCACCGTGCCGTGCGCCGTCCCCGGCTTCACGCGCAGCGTCTTGCGGCCTGAGAGGGTGGGCACCTGCACCTCCGCGCCGCGCAGCGCCTCGGGGATGCTCAGCGGCACCTCGACCTCCAGATGCTCGCCCTTACGCTTGAACACCGGCGAGGGCGTCACGTGGGTCGTTACGTACAGGTCCCCCGGGGGGCCGCCGTTGCGACCGGGCTCGCCCTTGCCGGGCAGCCGGATGCGCGAGCCCTCCTTCACGCCCGCCGGGATGTTCACGCGGTAGCGCTTCATCGTGCGCACCGCGCCGCTGCCGTGGCACGTCGGGCAGGGATCGTCGATCACCGTCCCGCGCCCGCCGCACTGCGAGCACGGCTGGCTGATCGAGAACATCCCCTGTCCCTGCGTCTCGATGCCGCGGCCCTGACAGCGCGGGCACACCTTCGGCGCCGTCCCCGGCTTCGCGCCCGTGCCGTGGCACGTCGCGCACGTCGAGGCGCTCGACACCGACAGCGGCACCTGCCCGCCGGAGACGGCCTGATCGAAGGAGATCCGCACCTCCGCCTCCAGATCGGCCCCCCGTTCGCCGCGCGGCTTGGTGCGCACGCGTCTACCGCTCGCCGAGCCGCCGAACAGGTTGGAGAGGATGTCCCCCATCGAGGAGCTATCGAAGTCGAAGTTGCCAAACCCCCCAAACCCGCCGCCGCCCGTCGAGGCGAACGCGCCCGTGCCGTTGTCGTACTGCTTGCGCTTCTCCGGATCGCCCAGCACGTCGTGCGCCTGGGAGATCTCCTTGAAGCGCGCCTCCGCGGCCTTGTCGTCGGGGTTGCGATCGGGGTGGTACTTGCGCGCGAGCTTGCGGTAGGACTTCTTGATCTCCTCCGGGGTCGCCTTCTTGTCAACCCCCAGGGTGGCGTAGTAGTCGGGGCGGGTCGCCATGCCTCCAGTCCTCCTCTACGCGGCCACGAGCACGCGTGCGGGCCGGATCACGGTTCCCCCGGCCGCGGCGGACCCACCCGAGCGATAACCCGTCTGGTAGACCTCCGCCACCGTTCCCGACTCCGCCCCCTCCACCGGCTGCTGCGCCACGGCCTCGTGCTCGGTCGGATCAAACGCCTCGCCAACCGGCGTGAAGGCCTCGATGCCCACGCGCGCGAGCGCCGCCGCCAACTCCGAGCGCACGAGGCGCACGCCGTCGAGCAGCGGATCGTCCTGCGCCGCGCCCTCCAGCGCGCGATCGAGCGAGTCGAGCGCCGGGAGCAGCTCCTTGGCGAGCTTCACCACCCCGCGCTCGTGCGCCATCGCCGAGTCGCGCGCCACGCGCTTGCGGTAGTTCTCGAAGTCCGCCTGCGTGCGCTGCGCGAGCGCGAGGTACTCATCGCGCTGCGCGGCCTTCTCGAGCAGCTCCTGCAGGTCGCCCTCGACCTCGTCGGCCTCCTCGGCCTCGCTGGTCCGTACGCCGACCTCGGGTTCCACGGATGCGCCCGACTCGTCTCCGTCAGGCGCATCCCCGACCCCAGCCTCGACGGGCTGGGGCTCCTCCTCGACCTCGTTGTCGATCGTCTGCTCTATGTCGGTCATCGATTAGACCTTCGGCTCGTCGACGACCTCTGCGTCCACCACGTCCTCCTCGGACGCGGGTGGGTGGGATCCCATTCCTCCATCGCCCTCGGCGCCGCCCGCCGCGCCGTTGCCGCTCGCCGCGGCCGCCTCCTGCGCGCGCTGGTACATCGCCTCGGAGATCGCGTGGAACGCGCTCTGCAGGGCCTCGGTCTTGGCGTTGATCTCGGCGGGGTCCTCGGACTCCAGTGAGTCGCGCACCTCCTTGATCGCCTCCTCGATGCGGGTCTTGGAGTCGGCGTCCACCTGATCGCCCAGATCGGTGAGCTGGCGCTCGGCCTGGTAGGCCGCGTTCTCGCCGTTGTTGCGCGCCTCCGCCAGCTCGCGTGCGCGACGGTCCTCCTCGGCGTGCGTCTCGGCGTCGGAGACCATGTTCTTGATCTCCTCCTCGCTGAGACCGCTGCCGGCCTTGATCTCGATCTTCTGCTCCTTGCCCGTCCCCAGGTCCTTGGCGGAGACGTTGAGGATCCCGTTGGCGTCGATGTCGAAGGCGACCTCGATCTGCGGGATCCCGCGCGGCGCCGGCGGGATGCCGGTGAGCTGGAACTTGCCCAGCGACTTGTTGTAGTTGGCCATCTCGCGCTCGCCCTGCAGCACGTGGATCTCGACCGAGGGCTGGTTGTCCTCGGCGGTCGAGAACACCTCGCCCTTGCGCGTGGGGATCGTCGTGTTGCGCTCGATCAGCTTCGTCATCACGCCGCCCTTCGTCTCGATGCCGAGCGTCAAGGGGGTGACGTCGAGCAGCAGCACGTCCTTCACGTCGCCCGCGAGCACGCCCGCCTGGATCGCGGCGCCGACGGCGACGACCTCATCGGGGTTGACTCCCCGGTGGGGCTCCTTGCCTGTCAAACCCTTGACCTTCTCCTGCACCGCGGGCATGCGCGTCATGCCGCCCACGAGCACCACGTGCTCGATCTCCTTGACGCCCTTGTCCTTCGCGTCGTCGATCGCCTGGCGCACGGGGGCCACGACGCGATCCAGCAGCGCGGAGGTCAGCTCGCTGAGCTTGGCGCGCGTGAGGCGCGTGTCGAGGTGCTTGGGCCCTGAGGCGTCGGCGGTGATGAAGGGCAGGTTGATCTGCGTCTCCTGCGTCGTGGACAGCTCGATCTTGGCCTTCTCCGCGGCCTCGTACAGCCGCTGCAGCGCCATCGGATCGGCCGCCAGGTCGATCGCCTGGCTCTTCTTGAACTCGGCCACGAGCCAATCGACGATCGCCTTGTCGAAGTTGTCTCCGCCGAGGTGGTTGTCGCCGGCTGTGCTCTTCACCTCGAACACGCCATCGCCGATCTCGAGCACCGACACGTCGAAGGTGCCGCCGCCGAGGTCGAACACGAGGATCGTCTGATCGGACTCCTTGTCGAGGCCATACGCCAGCGAGGCGGCGGTGGGCTCGTTGATGATGCGCTTCACATCGAGGCCCGCGATCTTGCCGGCGTCCTTGGTGGCCTGGCGCTGGTCGTCGTTGAAGTACGCGGGCACGGTGATCACCGCGCCGTCCACCGATTCGCCCAGATACGCTTCCGCGTCGGTCTTCAGCTTCTGCAGGATCATCGCGCTGATCTCCGGCGGGGAGAACTGCTCCTTGTCGCCCACTTCGACCCTGGCGTCGCCATTGGGGCCGGAGACGACCTTGTAGGGGACGATCGACTCCTCCTCGCGCACCTCCGCCTCCTTGCGCCCCATGAAGCGCTTGATCGAGAAGACGGTGTTCTGCGGGTTGGTGACCGCCTGGCGCTTGGCGACGGTCCCCACCAGGCGCTCGCCCGATGCGGTGAACGCGACGACGGAAGGCGTCGTGCGCCCGCCCTCGGCGTTCTCGATGACGGTCGGCTCGCCGCCCTCCAGGACGGCCATGCACGAGTTGGTCGTGCCCAGATCGATACCTATGGTCTTGCCCATGCGAAAGCTCCTTGAATGCTCGGAAAAAATCTAAGCGCTAAGGTAGCAGATTTTCTGGGCCTGTCAAGTCAGCTCATGGACTGGGCAACCTGCTCCCCTCTGGGCGTCAGAACCCACGCGTTGCGCGCACCCCGCGCGTGGCCCTCGCCGGTGTTGGCGATCAGCCCCAGGTCTTCCAGACGCGTGAGCAGCTTCGATGCCTGCCCCTGATCGACGATCCCCGCGGCGTCCGCCACCCGCCGGTTGGACGCGCCGGGATGGGCGGCCACAGCCGACAGCGCGCGCAACGTGCGGTAGGTAAGGCGCATGTTCAGGCCCGCGAGCGGATCGTGCGACCGAAGGGATTCGGTTTTAAGGAGGGGGGCCGGTCTGTGCAGCTCCTTCTGTGCTGCCGCTGGACCGGCGTAGGGAAGGACGATCACGCCCATCAGCTCGCCCACGAGGCCGGTCAGCGGCTCGCGCTCGGGGTGCGCCGAGCGGGTGGGTTGGGCCGCGCGGATGGGACTCTGAACGATGCGCGCGTGGATCACGGCGAACACCGCGCCCACGACGCCCTCCGCGGTCAGCGGCGGCGGCTCCCGGCGGGAGCTGGTCGCCCTGACTTCCTCACGGCCGCCATCCACGGCGGCGATCAGCGAGGCCAGCACCCGCGCGCGGTGCTCCAGCGCGAGCGGCCCCGCGCCGAGCGCCTCGACCACCGCCAGCCGGCCCATCAGCGGCTCGGCGTCGAGGAACTGGAGCAGCGCGGCGAGCCCCGCGCGGATCCGCTCGCGCCAGCGCGTCTCGCCCTCATACGCCGGCACGACGCTCGCCTTGGCCTGCTCGACGGCCTGGTCGAACGCGGCCAGGAAGCAAGCCTCGCGATCGGCGAACAGCTCATAGAACGTGCGCCGCGAGACCCCCGCGCGCGAGACGACGTGCGCAACGCTCGCGTTCGCCGCCCCCCGCTCCGCCGCGACCACCGCCATCGCCGCGAGCAGCCGCTGACGCTGGATCTCCGCGACCCCGACGGACGCACGGGCCTCGGGGCCGGAGCGCCTGCCGCGCGCCCCGGCCGTGCCGTTGCGGGAGGGCATCGCGCTCGACCTACCCCCTCCCGCCGTGCCTTGACCTCTTCGCCTTGCGGCCGTGCGCCTTCCGGGTGTGCTTCTTCGCCTTCTGCTTGGGACACCCGGTGACGGCGATCTTCGTGCTCTGCCTGACGACGGCGCCGTTCTGCCCGGTGAGCGTGGTCGGCATCATGAGGGTGGTGCCGCACAGGCTCCCCTTCGCCTTCGCGGGAAGCACCGCCGCGAGGCCGGAGTGGGGGCCCTCGGGGAGCTTCAGCTCGAAGCTCGAGATCGGCGCATCGGGCACGCTCGCGAACGTGCTGCTTGTGACGCTGTGCTTGATATCGATGCTCCCCACCAGATCGAGCGTCACGCCTTCGCCCTGCAGCACGATCACCAGGTCGGGGAACGCCGCGCCACCATGGGACACCAGATACGCCGGGCCCGACACAGGGTTCGCCAGCACCGGGGTGCTCGCCGTCGCGGTCCCGATATTCGACCCCACAGGGCACCCCGCGGGGTTCACGGCGAACACCGCGGCGGTGCACGCCTGCTGGATCGTCGTCAGGCGCGCCGGGAGCTGCTTGGGCAGGGTCACCGCCACCGAGTGGATGTTCGCCTGCGCGCCCTGGGGGTAGCCCACCTTCACATCGAGGCTCGCGCCGCTCTTCTTGCTCGTCGCGGCCTGTGTGGAGACCGTGAACGACGGGCTGAACCCGAGCGCCGCGCAGTTGGCGGCCTCGAAGGGCGATGACACCGCAGCGCTTGCGCCCTGCGTGCTCGTGAGCGTCCCTTCCAGCGACAGCGCCTGGCAGTCGGTGGGGTTGAATGTGAACCGGGAGCGATCGGTCGTCACGTTCACCGTCCGCAGATCGAGCGGAATGCCCTGCAGGATGGTGGGCAGCGGGTCGGAGGTGACCGTGATCTGCGCGGTGTGCGGATCCACACTCACGGTGGCCCGCACCACCACCGTCCCCAGGTCGAACGGCCCCGCGACCGCGGGGACCACGACGCTCAACCCGAACTGCGCGCCCCTGTAGGGGCCGGTGAGGAACACCTGACCCGTCACGCTCACCGGATCGGGGCCGGGGCCGGCCATCGCTGTTGTGTGCCCGATCAGGCTGCCGGGGCCGCATGTTCCCTGTGCGGCCTGCGGTTCGGGGCAGCGTTCCACGCCCGCCAGAACACCCAGCAGGCCGGGTGGCAGCTTGACGGCGACGCCGCCCAGGTCCTGTTCCTGGTCGGAGCGCGAGAACGTCACGCTGAGCGGGCTGAAGGCGCCGGCCTGGTTGTTGACGGTGCCCCCAGCGAACGAGGGCGTGAACGGCCGACTGCCCTGGCACCCCTGGTCGATCGCGAAGCTCGCGCCCGGTTCGGCCGGCGTGGGGCTGCTCCAGGGTGTCAGCTGCGAGCTGACCGTGTAGGCGCCGCAGGCGCTCGGCATCATGAGCGCGGCGCGCGGGCCGCCGTAGAGGTCGAGCCTCAGGTCGCTGAACGGCAGCTGCGGGTTTTCGTCGAACGTCGTTGTCAACTGTCCGGTGAGGGGGTCGGCTTCGACGTGACCCGCGAGCTTGACCAGGGCGCCGTCGGCTTCGACGACGAGGTAGAGCGCGAGCAGCGAGCCGAACGGGTTGTCGCCCTGCTGGGCGACGTACACGGCGCCCTCGAGCGGCTTTTCGAGCAGCGGCGTGAGGACTTCGGCCGTGCCGACCTCCGAGGAGTCCGGGCACGAGGGCTTTTCCGCGTTGTGCAGGCCGATCTCTTCAGGCGTGCACGCTCCCAGCCCGTTGGCCGCCGAGGGCGAGACCACGACCCCGGCCGGCAGCGTGACGACGGCCTTCCTCAGGTCCGCCTCAGCGAGCCCCCCGATGCTTTCTTCCTGCGGGATGTGCAGATCGACGCTCAACCCCGATGGGGCACCCGCTACACGGGTTCCCGGCTGCACACTCAACGACGGGCTGAAATCGAGCTTTCCACAGCCCGCCACACCAGTCTGGCTCCCGCTCGAGTCGTGCGTCAGAAAGCCCCCTTCGACCAGGCCCATCGGTTCCTGCCACGAGGACATCGCGATGGTGGTGCGCAGCGGGCCCGAGCATGCGCTCGGCAGCGTCAGCAGCGGCCTGCCGGTCGACGGCACCGAGCATCGCTGGCCTGGGTTGCCGGCGCACGCTCCGCGGAGCGCGTCGTGGCTGGCGTCGGACGGATTGCCCCACAGCGAAACCTGGGCACCGAGCAGCGCACCGTACTGCTGGACGTCGCTCGCGGTCGCCGACAGGCCGTAGTCCCCGCCCGTGCGCAAACCGCCGATCAGGTGTACGTATATTCCGAGGGTGGCATCGAAGCCGAGCTCGGCCGGAGCTCCCGGGGGCGGGGCCATGTTGTAGAGCGGCGATATGCCCGTGCTCGGTGTTCCAAAGAGACCCAGCGGCGTCGTGATCGTGCCCACCGCCGAGGAGTCCGGACAGCCGCCTCCTTCGAGGTCGCTCTCCAGCTGCGCCTCGGTGCAGCGCGTCAGCGTCGCGGTCGGGTTGACGACCAGCCCGGCCGGCAGGTTCGTAGTGAGCGACTTCACATTTCCAGCGGGATCGAGACCGCCGTCTCCGGCGAACGGGAGCGTGTCGAGGGAAAAGCCAATCGTCACCTGATACGGGTGCGAGCCGGACTGCGTGGCGGGCTCCCCGTCGGCGCCCGTGATTCCGCCGTCGAACCTGCTGAAAGCCGAACGTCGGCGATCCGGCGCCGATCGTCGTCGTTTCGCTCGCCAACGCTTCCGCGGCACCGCCGCCGCTTACCTTCGCCTCGTTCACGACGCTCGGCGGTGCGCTCAGCGCAACGCTGACTCCGACATACATATAGAGCGATTCACCCGGCTGCAACGTCGCGGGGTCGGTGCAGCTGATCGGTGGACCTGCGCTGCATTCCAGTTCGTGTCGCTGATCGTCGATGCCATACACCCCCACTCCTTCGTATGTACCGGTGGGATCGAACGTCAACCCTTCCGGCAGGACGTCGGACACCTTGATCGGCGTGCCGTCGCTCGCCGCGCCGCCACGGTTGGTGACACTCACCAGATAGACGTCGCGCCCCGATTCGTCGCCCGGCGCGAACTCGGTGGGGGTGGACAGCGACCTGATCGTCCAGGCCGGAGCCGGTGTGCTCGCGCCCGCCACGCCTGCGCATAGCAGCATCCAGCAGACGACGGCAGAAGCCAAGCTCAGCGCTCTCCCACTCATGATCACTTCCTCCCCCTCGTGGTTGTCCTTGCGTTGCCTGCCGCCTTCCTTGCCTTCTTTCGCCTGCGCCGCTTGCGCTTCTTGGGCTTATGCCCGGGCTTGCTCTTGGCCTTCGGCTTCGCCGACGAGGGAACGGGCAGCGCGAGATTGCCGGCGCCGCTCAGGGCGGCGCTGGCGGGCGCCCCAAACAACGGCTGCGAAGCTGCTGGGCCGCGACACGCTTCACCGCTGCACGGAGGCGGGAACGACGCACTCTGAGCGGCGATGCCGCCATCGACACGCGCGTCGTAGATGTCGATCTGCCCGTCCTGGTCCTGGCCGACGAGCGGCTGGCCGGTGAAGACCAAGACATCGTCTCCGCTTGTCCCGGCGTCGGCGAAAAACGAAGCGTCCGGACTGCTCCCGGTGGATATGAGATACAGGCAGCCGCCGCTTGCTTCGCTGAAGCCAGCGCTGGAGCTGCGGCAGCTCCCGACGCCTTCCCGCTCCCACTCGTACACGTCCTTGACACCGTTGGTGTCCTGCGGCAGCAGCGCTTCGGCGGTCTCGAAGAAGACCCGTGCGCCGTCCGCGGAGAGATTGCGCGTCAGGATCGCCGGCTCGGTCTGTGAGTCCGCAATAGTGAGGCTGCTGAGCGTGACGCCGCTCGCAGACGCAAGGCCGCTTGGATTGCACGACACACACCGCAGCTGATCGCGCACTGCGTCGTAGCGGTAGAGCTCGAAGTGACCAGCGTTGTCGTAGCTCGTCAGCCTCTGCGCTGAGCGGAACAACAGCACCCTGCCATCGGGCGTGACGCGCGATGTGTTCTCCGCGGCGCTGGGTTCACGGTGCGGTGTGGGCGTCCAGTTATTCGCTTCTTCTCCTTCTCCTCCACCCAGCCTGGCGATCAGGCCGATGACCCCGTCGTGCCGCATGTACAGGTTGCAACAGCTCCCCGGCGTGGCGCCGGCGGCCAGCACCCCGCTGGCGACGAAGTAGAGATACCCGCCTTCGGGGCCGCCGCCCTCGCCGAGCACGCCCTGCACCGCGGCGCCCAGCGCATCGCCCGCGTTGTGATCCACGGTGAGGTCGGCAAGCGTTCCGCTGCTCACGTCGTATTCGTAGAGATCCTGACCCTCGCTGCCTGCTTCTACGCAGGACGCTGCGGCGGTCGAGGCCGCGGTGGAGTCGTTGGTCAACTTCTCACAGCTCGTGAAGAAGACACGCGACCCGTCCGGGGTTGCTGCCATGAACGCCGCCGGCTTGGACCCGTTGGGGTCGGGCGCCGTCCGCTGGGAGGCCGACACCTGCACCGTGCTCGCACCGTTCTCACGCACATATAACTGCCCCGTTTCCCCGGCCGTGAAGAACACGCGCGACCCGTCGCTCGAGACCGCGCGCTGGGTGTAGAAGCCCGCCGCGGCGCCACCGCTGCCGGTTGTTCCGCTCACCCAGTTGTACGGGCCCGCGAACGAGCCGCCCGGCGGCACACTCCCGTCCGGCAGAACACCCACAAGGCTCAGGGTCTGGCCGTCCCACTCATACAGGTTGTCGGTCCCCGCAGCGGCCGTGGGCAGCAACTGTTCTGGGGTCTCGAAGAACAGACGCGAGTCGTCGGAGCTGAACCCGGCCATGAAGAACTGGGTGAAGATCCCTGTCGGGACGATCGGCTGAAAGAGACCGCCGGCATCGTCGCGCATATAGAGAAAGGAGCCGGCGCCGGGGCTCACCCCAGAGGCATGCACGAGCACCTTGGCGAGGTCTTCGCTCCAGCCTTCGACATGGCTGTGCCCGTGCGGTTCCATCGCCGGCGCAAGACCGTGCGTCGACCAGCCGTTCGCTTCCCGGGCCGACAGCACGAACCGCGGCTGTTCGGAGGAGCTCGCCTCACCGGGAAAGTTCGCGGGAGTGACAAACACGATCCGTTCCCCCGAGAGGGAAGCCTGCATCCCGTTCACATACCCTGCGGGGTCGCCGCCGTCCTTGTTCACCGGCGTCACCTGCTCGTAGGCGCGACAGTCGGGCAGCGCCGACGAATACCCACTGAGTTGCCGCACTTCTTCGTTGGCGCAACCTTCCGCCTGCGCCGCCGCGGTCATCCCCCCGCCGCAGATGCCGGCGAGCGCCAACCCCACCACCGTGAACGATGCACAGCCGAACCGTGCTCTCATCAGACGATCCCTCCCTCTCCGTGTCGCCACTGGCCTCTCCACACTGCCAGCGGCAGGACAGCCCAAGCCAGACTCATCTTCCAAAAACAAACGCTCGCGTACTCTAAACATAAATGGGGGGCGATGTCAAGGGGGGTGGGCGAAAGGACCGCCTGATGGCTCTGTTTTCGACCCGCTCAGCGGCCCGCGACGACCCGCCCGGCACCCATCGGAGCGCGGCGATACCCTGACTGGCACACGCATGACCCGCCTGGAGCGCAACGCCAACATCGCCGCGGTGGTCCTGCCCTTCCTCGGCCTGCTCGCCGGCGCGGTGCTGCTGTGGCGGAGCCTGCTCGGCCCACGCGACCTCGCGATCTTCGCCTTCCTGTACCTGCTGACCGCCGTGGGCATCACGGTCGGCTTCCACCGCCTGCTGACCCACCGCGCGTTCGAGACGAAGCCCTGGCTGCGCTACACGCTCGCGGTGCTCGGCTCGGCGGCGCTGCAGGGCTCGGTGATCGACTGGGTGGCCGACCACCGCAAGCACCACACGTTCACCGACGAGGAGGGCGACCCGCACAGCCCGCACACCGAGCACGGCGCCGGCATCTCGGGGATGCTGCGCGGCCTGTGGCACGCGCACGTGGGCTGGCTGTTCAGCGTGCACGGCCAGGCGTCCTCGCGGCGCTTCGCGCGCGACCTGGTCGAGGACCCGACGATGCGGCGTATCAACCGCTCCTTCCCCTGGATCGCGCTGGCGAGCCTGGCGCTGCCCGCGCTGCTGGGCTTCGTGCTGAGCGGCGGCAGCGCGCTGGCCGCGCTGAGCGCCTACATCTGGGCGGGCCTCGTGCGCATCTTCCTCGTGCACCACATCACGTGGTCGATCAACTCGATCTGCCACTTCTTCGGCAGCCGCCGCTTCCCGACCGACGACAAATCGACGAACGTCTTCTGGCTCGCGCTGCCCTCGCTCGGCGAGGCGTGGCACCACAACCACCACGCCTTCCCGCAGCTCGGCCTTTCACGGCCTGCGCTGGTACGAGCTGGACCCCTCGGGCTGGCTGATCCTGGCGATGGCGAAGGTCGGGCTGGCCTGGGACGTGGTGCGCGTCACGCCCGAGCGCGAACGGGCGAAGCTGGCCGAGCCCGAACAGGCGAAGCTGGCTGCATAGCGGGCGCCCGCGCGGTGGACCGCGCGCAGACGGTCGCGGATGCGCGCCACGCGCGATCGGGTTGGGGGCGCCCAGGCGGTGGGGCGAGGCGCGGTAGGTGGCATCGGTCCACGGTAGCCGGCCGCCCGATCGATCGTTGCGTCTCCGCCCGCGACTACAGTCCCCGGCCATCATGCAAGCCATACCCGCACATCCCAAGGAGAGCACGCGCGCAGCGTTCCACGCCCACACACGAGCTCCTAAGAGAGTCCGTGGCAATACCGGCTATACTCGCTCCATGGCCAAGGTCATGATCTCGATCCCCGACGACCTCCTGGAGCGCATCGACGCGCGGGTGGAAGCGGAGCACGCCACGCGCAGCGGCTTTCTGCAGCGCCTCGCCGAGCACGAGCTGGCGGAGAGAGGCCGGCAACAGCAGCGACGCATCGAGGAACTGCTTGGAGAGCCCGTTCGACTCGGCGGCGACGCGGCCAAGCTGATTCGCGAAGATCGCGAATCCCACTAGCCATGCTGCTGCTCGACGCCGGCGTATGGATCGCGGCGGTCAACCCCGACGATCGCTACCACTCCGTTTCGCGGCCGATGGTGACCTCCTCCCCGCATCCGTTGGCGGCGCTCGACCTCACCCTCTACGAGGTGGCCAACGTCGTAGGCGCACGCAAGCGCCAGCACGACCTGGCGCGGCGCGTATGCCGCTCCATCCTCGAGCGCTGCGGCGAGCGGCTCGTGCGCGCCGACGCCGAGCTGGTCGAACAGACGATGAACGTCGTGGCCGACCACAGCCTGACCGCCTACGACGCCGCATATGTGGGCGCGGCTCGCCGCCACGGCCTCACTCTCGTCAGCACAGACCTCAAGGACCTGGTGGACCGTGAGCTGGCGATGGCGCCCGACGATCCGGCGATCGGCTGAGCGGATCGGCGCGCCGTTGGGCAGGCGTTCGCGCGCCACCCCGAGCGCGTGGAGCGCCCGGTGGTGATGCCAAATCCCTTGGCATCAGAGCATCACATGCTATGATGTGCCGATGCGTACCACGCTGACGATCGACCCGGACGTGCGCCTTCTGATCGACCGGCGAATGCGAGAGCGCGGCCTCACCTTCAAGGATGCGGTCAACAGCGCGCTCCGCGACGGGCTCGTGCAGAACGATGAGCACAAGAGCTTTCGCACCCCAACGTTTGACCTCGGCAAGCCGCTCGTGCCGCTTGAGAAGGCGCTGCGACTGGCCGGCGAACTCGAGGACGAAGAGCTGCTGCGCCGCATGGCCGTGCGCAAGTGATCGCAGTGCAGATCGTCGATGCCAACGTCCTGCTCTATGCCGTCAACAAACAGTCCCCCAACCACAGGGCGGCACGCAGCTGGCTGGACGAAGCGTTCGCACAACGCCAGACCATCGGCTTCGCCTGGATCGTGCTGCTGGCCTTCCTGAGGCTGAGCACCCAGCCCGCCGTCTTCCCCAGTCCGCTCGAGCCAGACGTAGCCGCTGGGGTGGTCAAGCAGTGGGTGGCGCAGCCCAGCGCGGTGATTCTTCAGGCCGGAGAGCGACACCTTGCGCTTCTCACTGGGCTGATCGGCGATCTCGGAACCGCAGGCAACCTGGTCAACGACGCGCATATCGCGGCGCTGGCCCTCGAACACGGCGCCGAGGTCGTCTCCTTCGATGGAGACTTCACCCGTTTTGCCGGCGTGCGCCGGCACATGCCTGCTTGATTCGGGCGTAACCCTGGGACGTCGTGTGGGTTGGGGCGCTCGCCGGCATCGCCTTCGTAAATGCTTCCCGGCTGGGGCACATGCGCGCCAGCGCGCACTTCCGCACAGGCGGGCGAGCGCGCATGGCAGGTGCGGCGCCCGTGGCGCAGCAGGTTCACGTGGAGCTCGAGCTCCTGGCCGGGGGGGGTGAGCGCGAGCATCGCGTCGTGCTGCTCCTCGAAGGAGGCGCCGGGGCGCAACAGGCCCAGGCGAGTGCCCACGCGCGAGACGTGCGTGTCCACCGGGACGTCGCGCAGGCCGTAGGAGAAGAGCAGCACGCACGCCGCGGTCTTGCGCCCGACGCCGGGGAGGGCGCAGAGGTAGGCGCGGCTCTCCGGTACCGGGGCGGTGCGCATCCACTCCAGCGAGAGCGATCGGCGGGGTCGCGCGCACGGTGGAGACTGGAGCTCGCGAGTCTGGGTGCTCGTGGTCGTTGGCGAGGTGTGGGTCAGGCGGGGTCGCGCGGATGCTCGGCGATCGCCGCCAGGATCCGCTGGATGCGCGCCGACTTGACCTTGGAGATGCCGCCCGGGCGGATCGCCTCCTCGATCTCCTCGACAGGCGCGACAAGAACCGCGTGGCAGTCGATCCCCTCCCGCCCGAAGCGCTCGCGCAGGCGCAGGAACGCCACGTCGCGGTTGCGGTCGTTGGTGCTCTGCGAGAGCACCGTCAGCACCAGCTCGTCCAGCGGCCGCCCGTGCGGCGCCATACGCGGGATGCCGTACACCGCGCGCAGACGGTCGCGGATGCGCGCCACGCGCGCTCGGGTGGGGAGCCTCCAGGTACTCGCCGGCACGCGCCTACGGTAGCCGGTATATCCTCGCCCGGTGCCCAAGGTCAGCGACCACACCGCCGAGATCGGCGAGCTGCCCGTCTTCTGGCGCAGCGCGCCGGCGCCGGAGGGCACGCCCGCGAGCGTCGCCCCCGCTCTCTACCTGCACGGGGTGCCGACCAACTCCGACGACTGGCTGCCGTTCCTGGAGCGCACCGGCGGCCTCGCCCCCGACCTCCCCGGCTTCGGGCGCTCGGGCAAGCCCGGGTACCTGAAGTACACGATCGAGGAGTACGCGGACTTCATCGAGCGCTTCCTCGATCTCGTGGAGGTGCAGCGGGTGCGCATGGTCGTGCACGACTGGGGCGCCGTGGGGCTGGCGTTCGCCCAGCGCCACCCCGAGCGCGTGGAGCGCCTGGTGGTGACGAACGCGGTGACGTTCCTGCCGGGCTACCGCTGGCACCGCACGGCGCGCATGTGGCGCACCCCGCTGCTGGGGGAGCTCGTGATGGGCGTGACCACGAGGTCGCTGCTGCGCCGCTCCACGCGCGAGGCCACCGCCAGCGGCGAGCCGCTGCCCGAGTCCTACCTGGACACGGTGCTCGACCACTTCGACCAGGGCACCCAGCGCGCGATCCTGCGCCTGTACCGCTCCTCGCCCAGCAGCGTGCTGGCGGCGGCCGGAGCGCACCTGCGCTCGCTCACGATGCCCTCGCTGGTCGTGTGGGGCGAGAAGGACCCCTACATCCCCACCCGCTTCGCGCACGAGTACGCGCAGACGCTGGGAGCCGAGCTGCTCCTGCTGCCCGACGCCGGGCACTGGTGGTGGTATGAGCGGCCCGACGCGATCGAGCGCGTGGCCGACTTCCTCACCGCCGCGTAGGTAGCGTCTTCGCATGGCCTCGCCCACACTGGCCGCAAGCGCGCCGCGAGGTGGGGCGACCCACGGACCCGAGAGCGCCACCGATCGCCCGGCGCCGTGGGTCCTCGCGCTGGCTCTTGCCGCGGTGCTCGCGCTCGCCTATCTCATCATCAGCCCCCCGGCTGGGGACCTCGCCGCCGCGACGTACCGCAGCGAACTGTTCGCGCGCGTGGGCTTTGCGCTGCGCGACAACGGCTGGTACGCCGTGCACGGGCACTACCTGCCGGGCTACTCGCTGCTCTCTCCCGCGCTGGGGGCGCTGCTGGGAGTGCGCGTGGTGCTGGCGCTCTCGGCCGTCGCGGCGAGCGTGCTGTTCGCGCTGATCGCCACGAGGGTGTTCTCGCTCGCGGCGGCACGGGCGGCGGCGGCGTGGTTCGCGGTGACGTTCTGCGTGGGGCTGCTCTCCGGGCGCGTCCCCTACGACCTGGGCTTCGCGATCGGGCTCGGGGCGGTGCTGGCGCTGCTCGACGGACGCACCGCTCTCGGTCTGGCGCTCGCTGTGCTGACGAGCATCGCGAGTCCCATCGCGGGGGCGTTCCTGGCGCTCGCTGGTCTCGCCGACGCGCTGGCGGGAGCGCACCGGCGCGGCCTCGCGCTCGCCGCGCCGCGCTCGCGCCGATCGCCTGTCCTCACGGTCGCGTTTCCCGAAGGCGGTTGGGAGCCGTTCGCGCCGTCGGTCTTCTGGTGGGCGGAGGCGGCGATCCTGGCGATCGCGCTGCTGCGCCGCAGGGGCCGCTCACCCCGCGCGCGCGACGCGCGGTGCGCATCGGTGCCGGGCTGTACGCGCTGGCGATGGCGGGCGCCTTCGTGCTGCGCACCCCCGTGGGCGGCAACGCCGCGCGGCTGGGCGCGACGCTCGCCGGCCCGCTGCTGGTGGGGGTGCTGTGGGGCAACCACCGGCGCATCTTGCTGGCGCTCGTGCCCGTGCTGCTGTACTGGCAGCTGGAGACCCCGATCAACGATGTGCGCGCGCTCGCGGGCGACCCCTCGACGAGCGCCGCCTACTACGCGCCGCTGCGCGCCGAGCTGCACCTATTGGATGGGACCCGCCCTCGCCCCCGCGCGCGCACGATCGTGGAGGTTCCGCTGACGGGCGCGCACTGGGAGGCCGCCCTCCTGGCCGGTCGCGATGGGATCGCGCTGGCGCGCGGCTGGGAGCGCCAGCTCGATACGCGCTACGGCGCGCTCTTCTACCGGCCGGGGTTGACAGCAGCGGCCTACGAGGCGTGGCTGAGGGAAAACGGGGTCCTCTACGTGGCGCTGCCCGACGTGCGCCTGGACGAGGCCGGACGGGCGGAGGGAGCGCTGATCGCGCACGGACTGCCCCATCTGCGCGAAGTATGGCGCTCGCCGCACTGGCGTCTGTACCTTGTCAACGGCTCCGCGCGGTAGGCTTCGAGCGATGGTCGCTCGCCTCCGCCTCCTGCAGGCGCGAGTCCTGCCACATGGATGGCTGGACGTACTGCGCCAGGTGCTGCTGTTCGGTCTCGCCTACCTCGCCTACCGGGCGGTGCGCGGGCTGGTGGAGGGACGCGCCACGGCGGCCTTCCAGCACGCTCGCGATCTGATCCAGTTCGAGCGCACGATGCACTTCTTCGTCGAGCCCTCGGTGCAGGCGTGGGCCTCGGGCAGCCACCTCGCGATGGACGTGTCGAGCTGGCTGTACGTCAACGCGCAGACCTCCGTGACGGTTGGGGCGCTCGTCTACCTGTACCTGCGCCACAACCGCTCGTTCTACTTCGTGCGCAACATGTTCATGATCGCGATGGTGATCGCGCTGCGTCGGGTACGTGGTGTTCCCAACCGCGCCGCCGCGCTTCATGCCCGAGTGGGGCTTCATCGACTCGGTGTCGGACTTCACCGGCGTGCACATCTCGCACGCGAGCGCCTCGATGAGCGCGCTCGACGAACCCCTACGCGGCGGTGCCCTCGATGCACGTCGCCTTCGCGCTGATGATCGGCTGGCCGCTGGCGCGCCTGCACGCGTCGGCGCGTGGTGCGCGCGGCGTGGTTCCTCTACCCCTTCCTGATGGCCTTCGTGATCGTGGCAACCGCCAACCACTTCATCTTCGATGCGCTGCTGGGCGCGGCCACCGCGGGCGTCTCGGCCTACGGCGCGGCGTGGCTGGCGCGCGCGCGACCGGCCGTGTGGCGCTTCGCCGGCGCGAGTGCCCACGGCGCCACGGCTCACGTGGGCAGCGCACGGGTGGGCGCCGCCCGCATTGGTGCGAGCGGATAGGACGCGCGCGGCATGCCTCCAAGACACGCACCGGCGCGCGCAGCGCGGCGAGGAGTCCCGCGAGGGCGAGCGCGCGGGGCCGCGCGCGCCGATCGGCTCGGGGCAGCGGCGCGAGCTCGTGCGCAACCGCCTGATCGAGTCACGTCTGACTCCCAACGCGATCTCGCTGACGGGGCTGACGCTGAACGTCGTGGCGGCGGTGCTGGTGTGGCAGGAATACTTCTTCCTCGGCGGCCTCGCGTTCATCGTGGGCTCGGTGTGCGACACGCTCGATGGGCGCTACTCGCGCATGTCGGGCAAGGGCTCGCCCTTCGGCGCGTTCCTGGACTCGACGCTCGACCGCATCGAGGAGGGCATCGTGCTGACGGCCGTCGCGGCGTACTTCGCCAGCCGCGGCGAAGCGGGGGCGGCGGCCGCGGTCGTCGTAGCGGTGCTGGCATCGCTGATGGTCTCCTACACCCGCGCGCGCGCGGAGGCGCTGGGGGTGGAGTGCAAGGTCGGCATCGCCACGCGCCCCGTGCGCGTCGTGATCATCTCGATCGGCCTGCTCTTCGCCAAGGGCGCCTCGTCTGGGCGACTTCGAACTGCTCGCGCCGGCGATCTACGTGCTGGCCGCGCTAAGCGTCTTCACGGTGGCCCAGCGCGTGTGGCACGTGCGCAGCGAGCTGCTGCGGGACGGCTCCGTGTGACCGCTCCCCCGCCGCGGGGTACCTCCTCCAGAACGAACAGCAAAGGACAGAAGCCAACGTGACACCAACTTCAAATCTCAACGGCGCGGCCACCAACGGCGCCGCGCGCTACCAGCCCGAGAAGGTCCGCGTGGCGATCGTCGGCGTGGGCAACTGCGCGAGCGCGTTCGTGCAGGGCGTGCACTACTACGCGAACGCCGATCCCTCCCAGCGCGTGCCCGGCCTGATGCACGTGGACCTCGGCGGCTACCACATCCGCGACATCGAATTCACCGCGGCCTTCGACATCGATCGACGAAGGTCGGCAAGGACCTCGGTCAGGCGATCTGGGCCGGCCAGAACAACACGATCAAGTTCGCCAAGGGCGAGCGCGCGGTGCCGAGCAGGCTCGGCGTGCCGGTGCACCGCGGCATGACCCACGATGGGCTCGGCAAGTACCTCAAGCAGAAGATCGAGAAGGCCCCCGGCGAGACCGCGGACATCGTGAGGATCCTGAAGGAGACGCACACCGACGTGGTCGTCTCGTACCTGCCGGTGGGCTCCGAGCAGGCGACCAAGTGGTACGTGGAGCAGGTGCTCGAGGCGGGCTGCGCCTTCGTCAACTGCATCCCCGTGTTCATCGCGCGCGAGGACTACTGGGATCGGCGCTTCAAGCAGGCGGGGCTGCCGATCGTGGGCGACGACATCAAGTCGCAGGTCGGCGCCACGATCGTGCACCGCGCGCTGGCGCGCCTGTTCGGCGATCGCGGCGTGAAGCTGGTGCACACCTCGCAGCTGAACGTGGGGGGCAACATGGACTTCTACAACATGCTCGAGCGCGAGCGCCTGGAGTCCAAGAAGATCTCCAAGACCAACGCGGTGACCTCGATCATGGAGGATGCGCTGCCCGCCGAGGACGTGCACGTGGGCCCCTCCGACTACGTGCCGTGGCTGACCGACCGCAAGTGGGCGCACATCCGCCTGGAGGGCCAGGCCTTCGGCGACGTCCCATTGACCGCCGAGCTGAAGCTCGAGGTGTGGGACTCGCCCAACTCCGCGGGGATCGTGATCGACGCGGTGCGCTGCTGCAAGCTCGCGCTCAACCACGGCATCGCCGGCCAGCTCGACGGGCCCAGCTCCTACCTGATGAAGTCCCCACACACCAGCGCCCCGACGACCAGGCGCGCGCGGACACCGAGAAGTTCATCGCCAGGTACGCGCGCAAGCCGGGGACCCGGCCAAAGGGGCGCACGGCGCCTCGCGCGAAGGCGGCGACCGAGGCGCCCGCGAAGCGGGCCGGCGGGCGCGCGCGGGGCTAGGGGCGGCGACCAGAGCGGGGGGACGACCCGGACATAGTTCATAATCTCAAAAGTCGAGCGGACCAAACCTGCCCGATCTTCAGATATGAGCTTGTCCAAGAGCGAGGACGCCGGATCGACCATCGCCGGCGATCCCGGAGCCGCCACTTCCAGCGGCCCTGCCGTGCAGCCCCGGCTGCGCCGGCCGATCGATGCGCTGAGCCCGAGCGAGCTCGATCGCTATCGCAACGCGATCGGGCGCATGATCAGGCTCGAGGACAACCGCGGATACCATTTCTACGCCGGTATCCCCGGCTTGCCGCAGCCGAGTTACGTGCAGCTGGGGAATCTCCTGTTCCTGCCCTGGAACCGCATGATGCTGCTCAGCTTCGAGCGTGCCCTGATGAGCATGGATCCCGAGGTCTCGCTGCCGTGGTGGGATTTCGCTCAGCCCCTCACGGGGGGAGTCCTCCCTTATGCCTTCGCCGTGGAGACGATCGAGGGCGCGCATAACCGACTCCATTCCGTGAGACTTCCCGCCGCCGTATTGCAGGAGAGCGTGGACACGGCAGAGCGAACGTTCCGCGAACCTTCGCGCGAGGCCCTGTCCGCGGGCACAACCGCGGAGGTCGAGGCGCTGCTCGCGCTGACAGACTTCGACCGCTTTTCCTCCGCGCTTTGGAGCCTGCACAACCACGCGCACGTCATTGTGGGAGGGACGCTTGGCGTGGTATCCGTGGCGGCCTACGATCCTCTCTACTGGTCGCTTCAGGCGAACGTTGACCGCCTGTGGCGAATGTGGCAGATCCGCAATCCGGGCGCCGGCGTTCCACCAGCTATCGCCAACGATGTTTTGACGCCGTTCAGCGTCAAGGCGGGTGAGGTGCTTGACACGGAGGCATTGGGCTATGACTACGACCTGGGCGGGGGCCTGCCCGCCCTGGTGGCTGGGGCGACGGGGGCGAGCAGCGACGTGCCCTCGCTCGATGGCGGCTTCGGGTTCAGGAGCTACGCCGAGGCATTCGCCACGCTGATCGCCTCGCCACTGACGAAGCCACCTCTTACGATCGGCATCTACGGCTCGTGGGGGATGGGCAAGTCCTCACTGCTGAAGCAGATCGGCGCACGGCTCCAAGAGCGCCCTGAGGCGCACTCGGGTCAGACTGAACTTGGGCGCCGGCGCCTTGGGCGCGGCGCCCCGCCGCCGCCACCGCCACCGCCACCGCCAGCGGAGGATGTGCCGCAACGGGTGCACGTCGTCGAGTTCAGGGCTTGGGACTACAGCGCCAACGAGCTCGTATGGCCGGCGCTGGTGCGCAAGGCGATGGATTGCCTGGAGGCAGAGCGGGGCCGGTGGACGAGGTATGCGCACCGCCTGAAGCGAAATGTCCGCCGCGAATGGCGGCGCAGGCAGGGTCGCATCCTGGCTACGGCGGCGGTCGCCGTGGCGCTTGCCGTGGTCGCGGTGGCGCAGTTGAACATCAGTCTCGCGTCGGCCTCGGCCGCACTTGTCCTCGCGAGCGCCGCTGGAGCGCTTGGCATTGCCGGCAAGGCCGCCTCCAGCCCCATGAGCCGCTGGCTTGGCACGCTCTTGGAAGACGTTGACTATGGCCGCCAGACAGACTTGATGAGCGAGATTCGCGGCGACCTTGAGTTCCTGGGTGAGCGCCTGGGCGAGGGCGCGCGGATGCTGATCGTGATCGATGACCTCGATCGCTGCGAGGCGAGCAAGGCCGTGGAAGTGCTGCAGGCCATCAATCTCCTCCTGAACTTCCCCAGCTTTGTCGTCTGCATCGGCGTGGACGCTCGCATCCTCACCGAGGCTATCGAGACGCATTACCGAGGGCTCCTCGGCGACGCCGGCGCATCGGGGTATGAGTACCTGGACAAGATCATCCAGATTCCGTTTCGGATACCCGATCCAACTATCGACCATCTCCAGGACTTCCTGGCACGGGAGATCAACGTCCAGGCAACCTCCTCAACCTTGCGAAAGAGCGAGTACAAGAAGGCGGAAGACCTGGTGGAGCCGGGCGCAAACCCCGCGGAGCCGGTGCCCGGCGATTCCGGTGAATTCAGCCTCGCCGGATCTTCCTCCTTGGGCGATACGGGTCGCGACGCACAGAAGACCCCGTTCGCCTCCGATGAGCTTCAGGCATTCGTAGGGGTCGCGCCGTATCTGCGCCCCAACCCAAGGCACATCAAGCGCTTGATCAACACCTACCGCCTGGTTCGAACGCTGGCGCAGCATGCCAGCGAGCAGACAGTGCTGGAACACCGGACTTCGGTGATCCACTGGCTGGCTGTCTCCGCTCAGTGGCCGTACTCCTCATACATCATGACCCGTCGCTTCGAGCAGCTGCAGGAAACTGGCATGACCGTCATTCTGAACGGCGATCTGCTCAGCTGGGTCTACACGGAATCTGAGGCGATGATCGATCCAGCTGTGCAGTCCCGGCTCGATGACGACCCCGATCGACTGCGTGATCTCCTCGATCGGTTCGGGGCGGATCTCTCGGCGAGAGACTTCCAGACCATCCAGCGCTACACGATCAATTTCAACCCCGCCGTAGCCGAGCTGCCGGTCGCCGCGGCGCCCCTGGCTGTTGACACGCCTCTGACTGCTGACAAAGACGAGGAGCCGCACCCCAAGCGGTCTTCCCCGATACGTGCGCCGCTGCTCGAGCTCGTCTCTCGCGTACCCGGCCTCACGGTCGCGGAGGCGGCCAAGCTGCTCGAAGTCCCCGAGCGATCGATCAAGCGCGCGGCTGCCACGCTGGAGCGGCAGGGCTCGCTCAGCAACAGAGATGGAGCCCTCTCCAGGATCCCGTCTGACGACGGTTCCTGAGCGACTCGACTCGGTTGACCTATCCTGCGCGTGTGTCCGCGCAGCGCTTCGCGATCGCTCACGTCTCCCCCTATCCGTGGGAGGCCGAACACGAGGTCAACGACTACGTGCGACGGGTCGCGGGGGAGCTGTCGCGGCGCGGCCATCGCGTTCTGATCCTCGCGCCCTCGCGCTCCCCGGAGCGGGTGCGCGAGGATCGCAGGGCGCTGCGCGCCGCGCGCGAGCAGCAGGGGGGTGCGGGGTCTCTGCTGGAGGGAACCGGCACCGGCACCCCCCGCACGATCGCGGTGGGCGAGGTGCTCGATGTGCAGAGCGGAGCTCGCGCGGGCGCACGCACCGGCGCACGCTCGGGGCGCAGGCGCGCGGGCGCGGGCGTGGGGTCGCTGCCGATCGACGTGTCGCGCACGATCCAGGAGCTGCTGGGCGCGGTTGAGCTGGACTTCGTGCACGTGCACGAGCCATTCCCGCCGAGCGCCTCCAGCGTCGCGCTGCGCCACTCGCGCGCGCTGAACGTGGGGAGCTTCCACGCGCCCAGCGAGCGTCTGCTCACGACGCTGCTGGCGAAGCGCTTCGTGGGGACGTTCTTCGGGCGCCTGGACGCGCGCACGGCCAGCCAGGAGGCGACCGCGCAGCTGATGGACCGCCACTACCCGGCCGACTACCGCCTGCTGGCGGACGGGCCGGGGACGGTGGACGCGCTGGAGGAGATCTACGGCGCGCTCGCGGCGCGCCGTCACGACAACAGCGGCGACCCGGCGCTGCGCAGGCGCCTGGCGCGGCGGCGGCTGATCGACGTGGATCTGCACATGCACACCGATCACTCCGGCGACTGCGCGACGCCCGTGGAGGTGCTGCTGGCGACCGCGCGCGAGCAGGGGCTGGGCGCGATCGCGGTGACCGACCACAACGAGATCTCGGGCGCGCTGGAGGCGCGCGCGCAGGCGGAAGAATGGAGTACCCACCACCCGCCCGTGAAGGTGATCGTCGGCGAGGAGGTCAAGACGGCCGAGCAGGGCGAGGTGATCGGGCTGTTCATCGAGGAGAAGATCCCCCGCGGGCTCACGCTGGCGGAGACGGTCGCGGAGATCAAGCGCCAGGGGGGCCTCGTGTACGTGCCCCACCCCTTCGATCGCATGCACGCGGTGCCCGACTACGAGCACCTGCTCACGATCATCGACGAGGTCGACGCGATCGAGGTGTTCAACCCGCGCGTGGCGATCGGCGCGTTCAACGAGGAGGCGGCGCGCTTCGCGGCCAAGTACCGCATCGTCGCGGGCGCGGGCTCGGACTCGCACGTCGCGCAGGGCCTCGGCTCAGTGCGCATCCGCATGCGCGACTTCGACGGCCCGCAGGAGTTCATGCAGTCGCTGCGCGACGCCGACATCCTCACGCGCCCCTCGAGCCTGCTGTACGTGCAGGCGCTGAAGTTCCTGCAGACAAAGGCCACGCCCGCCCCCGCGCGGAGGGCCAGCAAGGCGCGCCGCGTCAAGCGCGCGAAGGATGGCCGGCGCAAGGGTTGATGCACCGGCAGCGAGAGCAAGAGGACCCCGCAAGGGGGTCCGGGAGGGCCGGTGAGCGGGGGGGCCGCCGGCCGCGCCGCAACGGCGCGAGCGCGCAAGGCTTGATGCACCGGCAAGGACAAGCCAAGATGTCGTCAAAACCCTGGGGGCCCACATGCCAGCCACCGATGACGAGATCAAGGAGAAGTACCTCGAGCGCGCGATCCGCGAGCTGAACTCGTTCACGCGCGAGCTGCAAGCATGCCCGCACTGCCCGCGCGGCAACCTGATGCCAGTGCTCGGCTCCGGGCACCCCCAGGCGGACATCATGCTGCTCAAGTACGCCCCGCTGCCCTCGGAGATCGAGGAGGGCGTGGCCTTCTACGGACGCTCCGGGGGGGCGCTGATGAAGTCGCTCAAGCGGTTGTCGATCGACCCGCTTGCGGTCTACGGAACGCTGTGCGTGAAGTGTCCCCTGAGCGACGCTGCACTCGCCGATCCGGGCTGCATCGCCCGGGTCACCGAGGAGCTGGCGATCGTGCAGCCGCGGATCGTCGTCGCGATGGGCCCCGACGCCCTCGCCACGCTGGGGGATCTGGACATCCCGCTGGCCCGCCCGCTCGCCGAGCGCCTGGGTGTCGTGCAGTCGCTCACGCCCTCGATCGACGCGTTATATGTGCCCAACATCGACGACGCGCTGGATGAGCAGGACTCCAAGCGCGAGTTCTGGGACGCGTTCCGCGCCCTTGGCGATTGGTATGAGGCCCAGCCTCCATACTGATCCAGACGCATACCCTGCTCGGGGTAATAATTTATACGAGGCCCAGCCTCCATACTGATCCAGACGCATACCCTGCTCGGGGTTTTTATTTATTTTATAAAAATAAATAGGAAAACCAGAAGCGCTTCGGCTCGCGGGCCGGACTCTAGGTTTGTGAAACAACAATCATCTCCGCCCGGGCATGCTTACGGTTTGTGAACAATAATCATCCGCCAGCATCGCCGGGGCATCCTCGGGTTATGGAACAATCGCCACCGCCTCAATCGCCAGGCGTGCTCACGTTGCGAAACAACAATCTCTCCCCACAAGCACGCTCAGTCGATCTTACGGTTTTTGTGAACAACAATCATCCCCGGGCCCCCGCCGGGCGTGCTCACAGCCGTGAACAATAATCATCCGCCGGAATTGACGGGGCATCCTCGGGTTATGGAACAACCGTCGCCAGCCCAAATCGCCAGGCATGCTCACATTGCGAAACAACAATCCCTCTCCCCCACAAGCATGCCCACGACCGATGAAACAGAACGACTGAATTTTTGTTATTATTTTTTGTAAAAAAATAAATAATAATAGAGATAAAGCGAATCTAGAGTTCGAGCACGATCTTGCCCAGCTTGCCGCCGGCGGCGAAGCGCTCGTAGGCTGCGGCGGCATCGTCCAACGCGAAGGTCTCGGCGATCGGCACGCGCAGCGCGCCTGAGTGAAACAGCGGCAGCACTTCGTGCTCCAGGGCGCGGGCGGCGAGCGCCTTCTCCTCCAGCGGGCGGGCACGCAGCGTGGAGCCGTGGATGCGGGCGCGCTTGCTCATCAGCGCAAGCAGGTTCAGCTCGGCCTTGGCCCCCGCGGACACCCCGATCACGCAGATGCGCCCGCCGGTCGCAAGTGCGTTCAGGTTCTCCGCCAGGTTGGGTGCGCCCACGAGCTCCAGGATCACGTCGAACGGACCGCGCTCGGCGAAGCTCTCGGGCGCGATAATCTCGGCGCCGAGCGCCGCCACCTGCTCGCGCGACTCCTCGCGGCGCACCGTGGCGGTCGAGCTCGCGCCCGCCGCGAGCGCGAGCTGGATCGCGGCGGTGCCGACCCCGCCGGCGCCACCATGTACCAGCAGACGCTCACCCGGGCGCAACCCCGCCTGCGTGAAGATCGCGTCGTGGGCCGTGGTGAAGACCTCGGGCAGTCCACCCGCCGCTGGCCAGTCCATGGCAGCCGGCACGGGCATCAGCTGACGCTCGTGAACCACGGCCAGCTCGGCCTGCCCACCCCCGCCGACGATCGCCATCACGCGCTCGCCGGTATTGAAGCGCTCGGCCCCGGGGCCTGACGCGACGACCTCGCCCGCCAGCTCCAGCCCGGGGATGTCCTGCGGCGAGCCGGGCGGGGCCGGATAGAGACCCCGGCGCTGCATCATGTCCGCGCCGTTCAGGCCCGCCGCGCGCACGCGCACCAGCACCTCGCCGGCCCCGGGCACGGGGTCGGGGTGCTCCTCGATCGCTATCTCCTGCTCGCGGATGGTGACGGCGCGCATCGCGCGAACACTAGCCGGAACCCGCTACTGAGCTCTCGACGATGTGGATGCTCACAAACCAAGTGTCACCCGAGCCTCATGGCAAGCCTTGGCTACTCCTCGGCATTCGGGAAGCGTCCTCCCACGTACCAGACACCGTCTGCACCCAGCATCTCCTGCGGGTCGGGTTTGGCAGAGAGTCCCAGCGTGCCATCTGGTCGCAAGTAGCGATGCACACGAGCGATCTCGGCACCGGCGTCATCACGGTATGCAAGGATCTGGCTGCGAGTACAAAAAGGCTCCCCGGCCAAGGGCGGGCTCGGGTGGCCGTCCTCCTCAAGCGTTTCGTAAAGATCCCCGTACAAAGCCCGGTCCCAAAGCTTCGCCTCATTGAACATCTTCCTCAAGCGCTCGATCGAAACCAGCTCGACCGGAGGTCCGTCCGACATGCCTAGCTCACCTCTCGTTGAAGTGCGAGTCCATCTACAGCGATACCTGCTAGGTCTAGAGTGCCTTCAAGACTTTCAGCGATGGTTCGTGACTTGGCGACGACGCAACCCTGACGGCATTGACGCGCTCGGGCACGATATCGGCCTTCGCATGGCCGAGTACACACGCGGCGACTGGTCAGAGGCGCAGTTGCGCGGAAAGCTGCTCGAGCTGATCGAGGGGGGAACTCTTGCCACCCCCATCGACTCGCCGGCATCGTCATGGCGTGGGAGCACCGAGGCCTATACATCCTCGGCCGGAGGGTCGCCGACCCGCGTGGAGCACCAAGCCAAACTCTCCAAGTCCGGTTAGGGTTTACGTATGCGCCTCACGATGGTGCTGTGCGATGCGGTCGAGCAGGTCAACGGAAAGCTCTACATACTTGGGGGCGGTTGGACGCATGTGGCCACGACTGGAGCCTCCGTAAGCATGGGACTGGGCGTGATCATTGCTGTTCCGTGGACCGACGCCAATCGACGCCATCCAATCTCGGTTGCGCTGATGGACGACGATGGCCACCCGGTCACGATGGGCGATCAGGAAGTCAGGAATGAAGGCCAATTCGAGATCGGAAGGCCCCCTGGCACAAAGCCGGGTAGCGATCTCAACGCTGTGATGGCCTTCCAGTTCGGCGGCTTGGTCTTGGAGCCGGGCGGCTATGTTTGGGAGTTGAGGGTCGGGGATAACATTGAGAGGACGCCCTTTTGGGCGGTGGGAGGAAACGGATGAGCGACACGACGAATCCAGTTGGATCGGCGTTGATCCAGACCGACGATGGACCAGGTAAGCGCTCAAATGGCGACGACCAGCTTACGGGCCCACTGAAGCCAGAGAAGACGCTTCGCGGACCGCTTCGAGTCGATCCGCATTCAGACAAGCAGTCAGGCTCCAGCAGCGGCAGCTAACCGGCGGCACGCTCGAACAGCGCGACGCACTCGACGTGGTGCGTCTGCGGGAACATGTCGACCGGGCGGACCTTGCGCAGGGTCCAGCCCGCCTCGACGAGCTGGGCGGCGTTGGGGGCGAGCGTGGTGGGGTTGCAGGAGACGTAGACGATCCGCTTGGGGGCGCAGTCGACGATGCGGCGCACCACCTTCTGGGAGAGGCCCGCGCGCGGCGGGTCCACTACGAGGACATCGGGCTTGCCCGCGCGCGCCAGCAGCTCGGGTAGGGCCAGGCGGACGTCGCCGGCGAAGAAGTTGGCGCGGATGCCGTTTCGCTGGGCGCCGGCGATCGCGTTGGCGACGGCCTCCTCCACGAGCTCGATGCCCCACAGCTCGCCCGCGCGCGGCGCGAGGGTGAGCGCGATCGTGCCGATGCCGCAGCAGAGATCGTAAACGCGCTCCCAGCCCTCCAGCGCGGCGAACTGCGCGATCAGCCCGTAGAGCACCTCGGTCATCTCGGTGTTCGTCTGGAAGAACGCCTCGTGGGAGATGCGCACATCGAGCTCGCCGAGGCGCTCGGGCAGCTCGCCTTCGCCGCTCACCAGCTCGGTCTCGCCGCCCATCGTGGTCTCCGCCGGCTGGCTGGAGCGGGTCCACAGCAGGCCGGAGAGACCATCGCCGACGGCCGTGCGCAGAGCGCTCTCCAGCGAGTAGACGTCGAGCTCGCCGGGTGTCGTAACCAGGCGCACCTGCAGCTTGCCGGTGTGCCGGCCCTCGCGCACCACGAGGTTGCGCAGCAGCGCGCGGCCGTCGGGGGCGGGGCCGATGCGCTCGTGAGAGCGCTCATCCGGTTTGCGCGCCTGACCTCGGCGGGCCTGATGGAGCCCCGCCTCTCCTCCGCGACTCCATGCACCGAGGCCCTGCGTGCGCGCCCAGCTTGCGACCGCCTCGCGTGCGAGGTTGCCCCGCTCGGAGGCCAGCAGGCAGTCCTCGATCGCAATCACGCGGTTCCCGCCGGCGGGGGCGTGGAAGCCGCAGACCAACTCCACGGCAGGCGTATGGGAGACCACATCCCCTCCTTCTCCCTTCCCCTCCTCATCGAGCTCGGCGCGCGTGTCGAACGAGTACTCGAGTTTGTTGCGATAGCGCCACTGCTGCAGCGCCGGGACGATCTCCTGCAGCTCGAAGTCCTCGAGGTGGCCGATGCGCCGCAGCGCGTCGCCCACCTGCTGCTGCTTGATCTGCAGCTGGCGCTCGTAGGGGAGCACCTGCCAGGGGACCCCCGGGTGCGTCGCCCTGGGCTCGATCCGCTCGGGGCTCGGCTGCAGCACCTCCACGGTGCGCGCGTGAGCGTAGGAGCGCTTGCGCTTGTACACCACCGCGCGCACGCGATCGCCCGGTACGGCGCCGGCGACGAACACCACATACCCGTGATCGCCCATGCGCGCGACGCCCTCGCCGCCATAGGCGAGGGAGTCGACGGTCAGCTCCAGCTCCTGGCCGCGCTCGGGGCGCGTGGCGCGGGCGGGGCCGTGGGGCGCAGCGGGCTCGGGGGCGGGCGGTGCCTCGGCAATCGCTTGGGCCTCGGGCTTCATGAGCTCAGCATGGCAGCCCGCGGCGCCGATCGCGGAATCGGGTCAATCCGCGCCGACCAGCAGCTCCAGCAGCGCCTTCTGCGCGTGGCGGCGATTCTCGGCCTGATCCCAGATGCGCTGGCGCGGGCCGTAGAGGAGCTCCTCGGAGATCTCCTCGCCCGGGTGCGCCGGGAGGCAGTGCAGGACGATCGCATCGGGGTCCGCGCCGGCGAGCAGCGCCCCATCCACGCGGTAGGGCTCGAGCGCCCGGCGGCGCTCGGCGGCTGTCTCCTCGTCGCCCATCGAGACCCACACATCTGTGTAGAGAACGTGCGCGCCCGCCACCGCCTCGCGCGGGTCCTCGTGCACCGTGAACCCGCCGCGCGCCGCGCGGGACAGGGGAACCGTGGACGGGTCGAGCGCGTAGCCGGCGGGGGAGGCCACCGCCACGTGCACCCCCGCGAGCGCGCCGAGCAGCGCGAGCGAGCGCGCGACGTTGTTGCCATCGCCCACGTACGCCACGCGCAGGCCCTCCAGCGAGCCGAAGCGCTCGCGCACGGTCAGCAGATCGGCCAGCGGCTGGCAGGGGTGGTGCAGCGCGGTGAGCATGTTGAAGACGGGGATCGAGGCGTGCTCGGCCAGCTCCTCCAGCAGCTCGTGGGGCCCCGTGCGCACGCCCACCGCGGCCACGTGGCGGGAGAGCACGAGCGCGGTATCGCGCGGGGACTCCCCGCGCGCGAGTTGGAGCTCCTCGGGGCGCAGCACCAGCGGGTGGCCCCCCAGCTCGTGAATCCCCACCTCGAAGGACACGCGCGTGCGCGTGGAGGGGCGCTGGAAGATCAGCGCCACGCTGCGCCCCGCCAGCGCCCGGGAGGCGAGCGGCGCGGCCTTCAGCTCCGCCGCGCGCGCGAGCAGCGCGTCGAGCTCGCCGGCCGTCAGCTCGCTGCCGGTGAGGAAGTGGCGCGTCATGGGAGGGGACAGTGTAGGTAGGGTTAGCAGCGGGATGCGGCGAGGGACGTTGGCACTGACGCTTGTGATTGCCCTAGCGGGCGTCGTGCTATCGGGCTGCGGCTCGAGCAACAACTACGGGAGCACGAGCGCCACGACGACCACCACGATCGTGGGGGGCGTCACGAGCACGAAGACGATCGCCACGGGCACGAAGTCGAGCAAGTCCTCCTCAGGCGGGCTCAAGCCCGCCTCCACCACCCCCAAGTACGCCGTGCCGCCCGCCTCCGCGCCGGTGCAGAGCGGGGTCGTGCAGATCGAATACCGCAACATCGCGATCAACCCCGACGCGCTCAAGGTCAAGGTTGGGAGCACGATCAAGTGGACCAACTACGACCCCGTGCAGCACAACGTCACGAGCAAGGGAGGGCCCTCGGCGTTCGCCTCAAAGAACTTCGGCGAAGGCGGCACCTTTGAATTCAAGGCCACGAAGACCGGGACGATCCACTACCTCTGCACGATCCACCCCGTCTCGATGAACGGCACCATCGAAGTGGTCAGCTGAAGTGCTCGTGCCGGCATCCGGCCGGCACTTCGATTGGACGGGAGCCCTCCAGGCTCCCGTAACCGGGCCTTCGGCCCTCAAAAATGGGGCAAACCATCGTCGGGGGTCGAGGCCGTCGCGTACGTGCGCCGCGGGATGCGCCCCGCGGTGGCCGCCGCGCGCCCCGCCTCAACGGCCAAGCGCATCGCGTGGGCCATGCGCACCGGGTCCTGCGCGCGCGCCACGGCCGAGGCGGCCATCACCGCGTCGCAGCCCAGCTCCATCGCCAGCGCCGCGTCGGAGGCCGTGCCGATCCCCGCATCGAGCACCACCGGAACGCTCACCGCCTCGCGCAGCAGCGCCAGGTTGTAGGGGTTGCGGATGCCCATGCCGCTGCCGATCGGCGCGCCGAGGGGCATCACCGCGGCGCACCCCAGATCCGCCAGGCGGCGCGCGAGGACAGGGTCGTCGGTGGTGTAGGGGAGCACCACGAAGCCCGCATCCACGAGCTGCTCTGCCGCGAGCAGCAGCTCGGGGGCGTCAGGCAGCAGCGTGTCCTCGTCGCCGATCACCTCCAGCTTGATCCAATCGGTCTGAAACGCCTCGCGGGCGAGCTCGCGCGGTGAGCACCGCGTCGCGCGCGGTGTGGCACCCGCCGTGTTGGGCAGCAGCTGCACTCCAGCGGCCGCGAGCACATCGACGAGCGAGCCGCGCGCGGACGGATCGACGCGCCGCAGCGCCACCGTCACGAGCTCCGAGCCGCTCGCCCGGATCGCCTCTCCGAGCAGCTCCAGCGAAGGGAAGCCGCCCGTGCCCAGCAGCAGGCGCGAGCGCAGCGTGCGCCCCGCGATGAGGAGGTCATCGGGCGGCGCTCCCGGCTGCATGCCCCGCGGAGTCGACGAATCGGTGGCGCTCACGAGGTCATCCGCCCTGCATCGCCGTCAGCACCTCCACGCGCGCTTCCTCGGAGAGCGCGAAGGACTCCCAGCGCACGCGGGGCACCACGGCGCCATCGACCGCCACCGCCACGCCACGCGCATCGACGGCGAGGCCGAGCCGTGCGAGGACGGCGGCCACGGTGGCACCCGCGCTCAGCTCCGAGCTGTGCCCGTTGACAAAAATCATGAGAGGAGGGATTCGCGCACGGCGAGGCCGGGGTGAGCGTCGGCGAACCGGCGCGGATCGCACAACGAGAGCGCGGGGTCGGTCGGCGCACCGCTCAGCTCGCCCGCCAAGAGCTCCGCGGTGAGCGGGGCGAGCAGGATGCCGTTGCGGTGGTGCCCCGTCGCCCACCACAGACCCTCCAGCGCGCCGCGCCCGATCGCGGGGGCGTTGTCGGGCGTGCCGGGGCGCAGGCCCACGCTCAGCTCCTCGATCTGCAGCTCGCTGACGCCGGGCACCAGCTCGGAGGCGTCGCGCAGCAGCTCATACACGCCGCCCGCGGTGGGCGCCAGCTCGAAGCCGCGCTCCTCCATCGTGGCCCCCATCACGTAGCGGCCATCGCCGCGCGGAACGAGGTAGCCGCCGTGGAAGCGCACCACGCGCCGCAGCAGGCCCGGCCCCGCCGGATCGCGCAGGCGCAGGATCTGGCCCTTCACGGGGCGCACGGGGACGCGTGCGTGCGCCGGCAGGCCCTCGAGCTGAGAGGTCCAGGCGCCGGCCGCGAGCACCACGGTGGCGGCCCAGACGCGCTCGCCGTCCTTCGAGCCTCACGCCCATCACGCGCTCGCCGGCGTCGTCGAGCTCGACCCCCGCCACGGGCGCGTGCTCGCGCAGCTCCACGCCCTCGACCTCGCAGGCGCGGCGCAGGGCCGCGAGCACCAGGCGCGGATCGACCGAGTGGTCGTCGGGAGCCGCGAGGGCCAGGCGCACGGTGGGCGCGAGCGCTGGCTCCAGCGCGCGCGCGGCGCTCGGCAGCAGGCGCTCGGTGCGCAGCCGCAGCGAGTCGCGAAAGGCGATCTGGCGCTCCAGCTCGCGCGCCTCGTCCTCGTCGCGCGCCACCACCAGCGTGCCCGTCCGCCGCAGGCCCAGCTCGATCCCAGCCGCCTCCTCCAACTCGGCCGCGAAACCGGGCCACAGCGCGGCGGAGCGCAGCCCCAGGTCGAGCACGCGCCGCCCCGCCTCGCCGAACTCCACCTCCGCCACGGGCGCCAGCATCCCAGCCGCCGCGCGCGAGGTCGCTTCGCCGGTGCCCTGGCGCTCCAGCAGGGTCACCGACAGGCCCGCCCGGCGCGCGCGCCGGGCCACCGCGAGACCGGCGATGCCGCCGCCCACGATGACCAGGTTGACCGATTTGGACATGGCAGTGATGCTAGTCCCTCGGCTTGGCCTTCGGTCCCCGCCCACCCCAACGGGCGGGGACACTATTCCCCATTTGCCCTAGCGACTATTCCCCAATTGTCCCCCAGAGTATTCCCCAATTGTCCGGTGATTGTGGTAGCCTGCGAGACACTGTGCCCGCACCGTTCATCGCCAGGCATGCCAGGCCGACGATCGTCGAGGCGCTAACCGAAGCGAGGGCCGTGTGCCTGCTGGGGCCGCGGCAGTCGGGGAAGAGCACCCTTGCCCGCGCGATCGCCGAGCGTGAGCACCCGGCGGAGTATCTGACGCTGGACGACGAGGCGACCCGCCGCGCGGCCGTCGAGGATCCGACGGGGTTCATCGCCGCGGTGTCGGGGCCGGCGGTGGTTGACGAGGTCCAGCGCGCGCCCGATCTGATGCTGGCGATCAAGGAGCGTCTGGACACCAACAACGAGCGCGGGCAGTTCCTGCTCGCGGGTTCGGCCAACATCCTCACCCTGCCGACGATCGCCGACGCGCTGCCGGGACGCGTGGATTACGTGCGACTGTGGCCGCTCTCCCAGGGCGAGCTGGCGGGACGGCACGAGACCTTCATCGACCGCCTGCTCGCCGGCGAGATGCCGCACATCGAGGATGCCCCGGTCGGTCGCGGAGCATACGCGGAGCGGATCGTAACCGGCGGCTTTCCGGACGCCCAGAACCGCAGCGCTCGCGGACGGGCGCGCTTCTTCGACAGCTATGTGGCCTCGATCCTCGGCCGCGACCTCCAGGACGTCGCCGACGTGCGTGACCCCGCCGGCATGGAGCGTCTGCTGGGGCTGCTGGCGACCCGCTCGGCGAGCCTCGTCAGCTCGCGCGCGGTTGCGGGCGAGCTCGGCACCGACCACAAGACGATGACGGCGCACACGCGCATACTGGAAAACCTGTTTCTCGTGGCACGCCTGCAGCCGTGGCACGTGAACCTCGGCAACCGCCAGGTGAAGACGCCCAAGCTCTACATGGCCGACACGGGACTGCTAGCCCACCTGACGAACGTCAGCGCCGAGCGGCTCGTGAAGGACAGCACGCTCGCCGGCCCGATCTTCGAGACCTTCGCCGCGATGGAGCTGGCCCGGCAGCGCGACTGGGCGCAGAGCCCCCCCTCCCTGTTCCACTACCGCGACAAGCAGCAGCGCGAGGTTGACATCGTTCTGGAGCTGGGTAGCGGCGAGGTCGCCGGAGTCGAGGTCAAGACCGCCGCGAGCGTTCGAGCAAAGGACTTCGCGGGACTGCGCCACCTGCGCGAGCGGCACGGAACCCGCTTCACCGCCGGGGTCGTGCTGTACACCGGCAGGCGAACCCTCAGCTTCGGCGAGCGCCTCGCGGCGGTCCCGCTGTGCGGACTGTGGGCATAGGACGGCCTGCCGTGACGCCACTGGCCGCCGATCGCCGTGCCCGCATCGCGCGGGCGCGCCTGTATCTCGTGTGCGACTCCAGGCCGGGCGGGCGCGAGCTGCTGGATGTCCTGCGCGCGGCGATCGCGGGCGGCGTGGATGTGGTGCAGCTGCGCGAGAAGCGCATGGGCGAGGAGGAGCTGACCGCGCTGGCGCGCGAGGCCGCGGCGCTGTGCAGGGAAGGGGGGGTGCCGCTGATCGTCAATGACCGCCCCGCCGTCGCGCTCGCGGCCGGCGCCGACGGGGTGCACCTGGGCCAGGAGGACATGCCCGTCGAGCAGGCGCGCGAGCTGGTCGGCCCGGAGCTGTTGATCGGCCTCTCCACGCACCGGCCCGCGGAGATCGACGCGGCGATGGCCGACGGCAGGCCGTCAGGCGGGGGTCCTCTGGTCGACTACATCGGTGTCGGGCCCGTGCACACCACGCCCACCAAGCCGGGACGACCGGCCGTCGGCCTGGAGCTGGTGCGCTACGCCACGGCCCACGCGCCCATGCCCTTCTTCGCGATCGGCGGGATCGACGCCGGCAACGTGGACGCGGTGCTCGCCGCCGGCGCCACGCGCGTGGCCGTGGTGCGCGCGATCGCCGAGGCGCCGGACCCTGAGGTGGCGACGCGCGCACTGCGCGAGCGACTGGACAACGCCGTCGCCAGCACCTGAGGGGAAACCAGAGGGGCCCGGCTCGCCACCTTGGGTGCGCCACCCTCTGGGCGGGGAGACCTCGCGCGCTACTTCTTCCTGTGTTTGGTCTTGTGCTTGGGCTTGGCCTTGTGCTTCTTGATCTTCGGGCAGCCGGTGACCGCGATCTTGGTGCTCTGCACGATCTGCGCCCCGTCCTGCGCGGTGATCGTCGTGGGCATCGTGAGGCTCGTGCCGCAGAGGTTCCCGCGGGCCTTCGCGGGAAGGTTCGTCGCGAGCGCGGAGTGCGGGCCCTCTGGCAGCGACAGCTCGAAGCTGCTGATGGGGGCGTCGGGGACACTCGCGAACGTGCTGCTCGTGATGCTCTTCTTGATATCGATGCTGCCAGTGAGGTCGAGCACGATGCCTTCGCCCTGCAAGATCACCACGAGGTCGGGGAACGCCGCGCCACCATGAGACACCAGGTACGCCGGGCCCGTCAACGGACCCGCGAGCACCGGCGTGTTCGCGGTCGCCGTCCCGATGTTCGACCCCACAGGGCACGAAGCAGGGTTCGCGGCGAACGTCGCTTCCGGGCATGCCTGCTGGATCGTCGTCAGCCGCGAGGGCAACGCCTTGGGAAGGGCCACCTTCACGCTCTTGATGTTCGCCTGGGTCCCCAATGACCCGTTGGGGTAGGAGACCCTCACATCCAGGGACGCCCCTTTCGCCTTCGAGGTCTTGGCCGCTGTGGAGACTGAGAACTTGGGGGCGAACTTCAATGCCGCACAATCGGTCACCTGGAAGGGGTTTGCGAGACCAGCAACCTGGTTGAAGACCGACACCGCTTCGCCCCTGACTTCCTTGCCTTCACAGGACGTCGGGTTGAACGTGAAACCCGGCCGGCTTATGTTCAGCGCGATCGAGCGCACATCGAGCGGGATCCCCGCCAGGATCGCCGGGATCGCATCCGATACCGCCGAGACCTGCGCCGTCACGGGATCCACCCGCAGGGCGTTCCTCACCACGACCGCGCCGAGATCGAACGGGCCGGCGACAGCGGGCACGATCACCGCGAGGCTGAACGAGGCGCCCTTATACGGGCCAGCCAGGTAAACATGGCCCGTCGCGTAATACGGGGTCGATCCGGCCCCCGCGCCGACGTTGACGGTCCCCACTTCGCTGGAAGCCGGGCAACTCGGCGACGCCAGCTCGGCAGCGCCCTGCCCGAGACCTGAGCGCGACGCCGCCGCCGCCAGCTGCGCCTCCGAGCACTTCGAGACCCCCGCCAGCCTCCCGATCAGGCCGGGGGGCAGGGTGAGGTTGAGGCCCGCCAGTTCCTGGGAGCCGTCTTCACGGCTGACCTTCAGGACGAACGGACTGAAAGCCCCCGCGACCGGCGAGAGAGTGCCAGCCGAGAAGGCGGGCTTGTTGGGCTCCTGGCCGGCGCTCGCCGCGCAACCCTGCGTGACCCCAAAGGTGGAGGATGGCGTCGCGGGGGGACCCGACTCGGGCGCCGACCACGGCGTCAACGTCGAAGCGACTTCATACCCGCCACACACCGCGGGGGTCCGCAACGCCGCCTTCGCACCCCCAAAGAAATGGGTGCGCAACTCAGAGACCGGGAACTGCGGGGCGTTATCGACGATCGCCGTCAGCTGGCCGGTACTCGGGTCAACCTTGATTTCACCGGGCAGCTTCACCAGCACCCCGGTCGCCGGATCGTCGATGACGACGTAGAGGGCCAGCAGCGACCCGAACGGGTTTTCCGACTGCCTCGCGAGATAGACCGAACCCCCCAACACACCCGGCAACGCAGGCGTTTCCAGTTCGACCGTACCCACCTTCGACGCTTCGGGGCAGCTCGGCTGAGAGGCATCGGGGACACCAACGGCGGACATCCCGAGCTCGCCGAGCGAGCAGCCCTGCAAGCCATTGGCGGAGGACGGGTTGACCGTCATCCCCGCTGGCAGCGCGACCACCACCCTCCTCAACGGCGGGGTCCCAAGCGCCTTCACGCCTTCTTCCTGAGGCACCTTGATAGTCACATCGAGACCGGTCGGAGTGTCACCGCGATTGGTTTCCGGTGTCGCCGCGATCGTCGGCTGGAAGTGCAGTTCGTTGCAGCCCGACAGCGCCGGCAACGTCGTTTCGCTCACCTTCCAGTTCGGATCCGAGAGATCCGGCGCACCATCCGCGGTATAGCGCCCAGGCGCCTGCCAAAGATCCGCCATCACCCTCACCGTCTGCCCCGACGCCGAGCAATCGGCGCCATTGGCCAGGAACGCGCCCTCAGAGCCCGTGATCCCGTCACGCGCCCCCGGGTTACCGAAGTACGTCGCCGTCACCCCGAGCAGCGGATCGACACGCTGGATACCCGGCGACGTCAAACGCACGACATACGTCCCATCGCTCGGCACCACGTCGGCGTAGAGGACGACGTTGTTGGCGCCAGCTGTGAAGCCGAACTCGGCCGTGTGCCCCCGCTCGGGCACGATGTTATACAGCGGCAAGCCCGCTTCCACACTACCCAATCTTTGGAGGACGGCGGAGTTCGGCGCGCCATATGGTTCTATGGTCCCAATCCGGGTCGCGGCCGGACACGCGTTGTTGAAGAAGGTGCTGTCGCCGAGTTGCTGCAGCGTGCACTTCGGCGTCACCTGCGGATTCCCGACGATACCGGGCGGCAAATCGACGACCGTGTCCCTCACCTGAAGTTCGCTGGCATGACCGAAGTACGACAGGTTCAAGTCATCGAGTGTGTTCATGAAGAAACTGGTCGTCGTCTCGTAGGGGTGATCGCCCGCCTGGTTGTCCTGGCTCCCATCGAGGGCGCTGACACGCATCGAGGCGCTCGCGAGCCCGAACGGGAGATCGGCAGGAGCAACGACGTTCCGGGTATCCACCGAGTCCGCGGCAGCGCCACCGCCCGTGATCGACGCGTGACTGCTGACCGCTCCAAGCGCAGCGGGATCGACCGACACGTGGACCGTCATCGTCAGCTTGTCCTCAGGGGCAGCCGGGTTGCTCGACGACATTTCTTCCGGGAACCCGCAGGTGGCTTCCGATTCCGTGTGGGTGCAAAAACTCCCGGACAGTTCGACGAAGGGAGTCTGGGAATATTCGAAGTTCACGCCGGTGATCGTCAGCCCGGCGGAGACACGGTCGGTGATCGTGAAGGGCGAACCATCGGTCGCGGCGCTGCCAACGTTGCGGGCCATGACGATGTAGCGCGCATCGCCACTGGAATCACCCGGCTTGAACACCGTCGGGTCGGCGTCGGAGACGATCATCCACCCCGGGCCGGGCGTCGCGGCCCGCGCGGACGCCGAACCAGCCATCACCGCGAGCACCGTGCCGATCAGGACAGCCAGGGCTACCGGGACTCTGAAGAGACCACTCGCTCTCATGGTTTACTTACCCCCCTTACGAGTAGTGGTGATATGGCCGGCCCTCTTGGACTTCGGACCATGGCGTCTACGGGCCGCGTGTTCGCACACGGCTCGCTTGTGGCGGTTGCGTATCGCGCGGCAGCCCTTGACGGCCTTGGTGCGCTTCCGCGCAGCCGCCTTGCGCTTCGACGCGGGCGGCGGTTCGGGCGGGAGATTGCCCACGCCGCTGAAGCCGAGGGTCGCCGGAGAGGAGCTCGAACCTTCCACGGTACCGCCCTGATGGCAGGCTTCGCTGCTCTGGCAGGGGGCGCCGGTGGTTTCGGCGAAGCCGCCCCCAGCGCGGGCATCGTAGATGTCCTGGACGGTGTTGGTGTCGCCCGGCACCAGCCGATCGTCGGTACTGAAGAAGACATCCGTCCCCGATGCGTTCGTGCCGATCAGACTCACAGCCGAGGCGGTATTGGTTACCGTCACGAACGAGCCGGTCCTGGCAGAGCGGGCGGTGTCGCGGCCGTCGGAGATCAGCGAGACGTGACCTTCGTGGAACTCGTACACGTTCTGCGCGTAAACGGTTGGATGGAAACCGATGTTGAAGTCGCTGCCGATTGGAACGTCGTCCAGGGCCCCCGGAGTGAGCGCCCTCGGGCTCTGGAAGAAGATGTAGGAGCCATCATCGGACATGGCCCGCCAATTGGGGTCCTGTTCGTCGAGCCCGAGATAGCTGAGATGGCTGTAGCGCGGCCCGACGATGAACGCATCGGCGGCGCCGCCGGCTGGCCCGTTGCCGTTGTCATTGAAGCCCTGCTCGCCATGGGAGACCCGCGTCAGCGCGCCCGTCTGGGCGTCGTAGGCGAAAACCTGGAAGGCCTGCCCCGTCGTGTCCGCCGTGAGCTGACCGCGGCTCGTGAAGAGCAGGAAGCGTCCGTCGGGCGTCGTCTGGGCGGGACGGTAATCGCTGACCGCCCAGAGGCTCTGGTCATCCGGCGGAGCCCCCTGCGTATATGAGAGGGCGCCATAGGGAGCTTCTTCTTCCGTGGACGGACAGGCGGCGTCCGCTACATTCCCGGACGCGCCGGCTGCCGAACAGAGGCCGGCGATGAACGCGGTGTGGCCAGCCGGATATTGCGAGTCGCGCTCGAAGACATAGAGGTTGTCGGCGCCGTCAACGGCGGTCCGGCCCTCGGCGTTGGGCTGGGAAGTGAGGACGCCCTTGGCGACGAAATAGACATGCGAGCCATCGTCGGAGATCCGCGTCACACCCTGGACTCGAGGATTGGGGCTACCAGCCGAGACCAGGACAAGCTCGCGACCGGACGGATTGCCGAAGTCGTACTCATAGAGGTTGCAGCCACCCGGCGCGATCGCTCCGCTGCAGCCGCTTGATCCAGCTTGGGGGACGGCGCTTTCGGTTGGGTCCTCGCTGGCCGCGTCGGTTAGCTGCTGAGTGCTCGTGAAGAACGCCTCCGAGCCATCGGCCGAGGCACCCTCGAAATTGGCATCCGAGAGCGGCGAGCCCTGGCAGGCGCCGGTCGTGCAGTCGGCCGGAGAGCGATCGGAGATCGCAACCGTGCGCGAGTTGCCAATCCGGGCGAACAGCCGATATACCGGCGGCTCTTCGCTATTACAGAACGCCGACCCCCCAGTCGAATCGTCCAGGGCGTCAGGTGTGAAGAACACAGTGCGCCCATCAGCGGACATCGCGTGGAACAGGCTGTTGTAGCCACCGACCGTGGCACCGCACTTGCTGATGACTTCCGTGCTCCCACTGCCACCGGTCACCGCGATCAGCTGCGGCGCCGCGTTGCCCGTGCCGACGTACTCCATCGGAGAACGCCCAAACAGCGTAGGGTCGAACGGGAAGTAAGGATCGCCGCCCACTTCGCGAGTGGCACCGAGCTCGGACCAGGCCACGTGGGAGAGATCATCTGAGACACCTTCCGGCTGCGCACCCGGGTCCATCCTCCAAGTTGTCGTGGGGGTCGTTGGCCCCACGGCCGTAAACGTGCCATCGGCCTGGCGGATGGAAAGATCAAAGTGATACGCAGGCGAGGCCGCGTTCTCCCAAAGCGTCTTGGAGAGGTCGGGCGAGGCGACGTCGATCATGCAGGCCGGGTTCACTTCGGTGGCCGGCGGTGACATCGGAGTCGTCTGCCAGCCGCCCGCGGTCCGATCGAATTCGTAGTACTCGCCGGCGTTGTTGTGGCACTGGGGATCGTTCTGGGCGCCGGCGAAGATACCGGCGCTCTCGCCGATGAAGCGCGTGCCGTCGGTCGAGATGCGCACCGGGCGAACGGGCTGGCCAGCCTTGTAGTTCGGCGTGACCATCTCGTAGGCGCGGCCGTCGGGGAGGCCGAGGGCCGGGCCGGCGCTGAAGGCCATGACCAGCGCACACAAGAGAGCGCCAAAGGAGCCGCCTAGCCAAGCCCCCACCGAAAGACCGTCTCCTCGTACCCTCATCGACCTGCTCCCTCCTCGTGGTTTTCAGTAGCCGTGGTCTCGCTGCGAATCGCGTGCTCGACTTCGGTTCCCTTCGAGGTGAGCGACCACGCGTTCGGTTCGCCCTTCGCGGGACCGGCGCCGACGTTGTCGATCAACCCAAGGTGCTCGAGGCGCGCCAGGAGCTTGGACATCTGCCCCTGGTCGGCGACCCCGGCGTGTTCGGCGACCCGGCGGTTGCTCGCCCCCGGGTTCTCGCCGATCGCCAGCAACGCACGCACAGTGCGATACGTAAGACGCATCTCCAAGTCGCGCAGCGGATTGGGATGCGAACGCTCAACCGCAGGGCGTACCACCCGTGGAGCGGGGCGCTCCAGCTCGCGCCGCGCCGCGGCCGCTCCCATGTAGGGCGCCACGATCATCCCCATCAACGGGTTCGTCAGCCCAACAAGCCCCCGCGTCCCGCGACTCGCTCGTGCGAGCTCCCGTCCGCGTCCCGAGGGTCGCGCGGCGCCCGCTCCGCGGCGCTCGAGCATCCGCGCGTGGATCACGCTGAAGACGGCGCCCACGACACCCTCGGCCGCCAATGGCGGGCTGTCCTGGCCGCGGCCCTCGCCGCGCCCTTGGTCGATGACCCCGATCAGGGTGTCCAGCAGGTTCCTGCGGCGCTCCAGTACCGCCGGCCCCGCGTTCAACGCGTCGATGACGAGCACCGCGCCGAGTCCCGGCTCCTCGTCGAAGAACGCGAGCAGCGCGACGAGACCCGCTCTCACCCGCTCACGCCAGGTGCCCTGCGCCTCATACGCGGGGACGACGACCTCGGCGGCGCGCGCCAGGGCGTGGTCGAACGCCGCGACGAAGCAGTCCTCGCGATCCTCGAACAGTTCGTAGAACGTCCGCCGCGAGATACCCGCCCGCGCCACGACATGCGCAACCGACACCCCCGCGGCGCCGCGCTCCTGCGCGACATCGACCATCGCCGCCAGCAGCCGCGAGCGCTGGATCGCCGCGACCCGCTCCTGCCCCGCGCTCGCGCCGCCCGGCTTGGAACCCGCCCCAGACCTCGACCGCGACACAGCGGAAGCAACCGCGGGCCGCCGACGGCGAGTGTCGCGCGGTTCCGCCACGGCGGCCGTCACCTGCCCATCCCCCCAAAGGGGGCAGCGGCGCAACCGCCGAGAACGGCGGAAGGAGAACTACCGGCTAGCCAGCCGGGCCAAGAAAGAGAGAGAGAGAGAGAGAGATGCTTCAGCGATGCTGGAGCATCTGGTTACGGCCCCCTCAGGGGACAAGAAGACCCTCGGCACGTCTGTCTCTCTAGGACTCACGCGAAAACAACCCCTTCATCGTTCTGACCCAGCCCTCTCCCAAACATCCCTCTTAGTGCACAAACCGGTCCAAGGAACCAGGCCCCAACCCGATCGATATCAGTGCCGGCACCCACCCTGGATGCCATGACTCGTCCATCATAACCACAACTCAGACTAAATGTCAACTCATCTATAAAGCACGCGCCCATCACAAGCTGTCAAACGCCCCGCCACTGCCAAACTCCACCCATGCCCACAGGCGACCCCGCCACCGAGCACCCCCGCGCGGCGCTGCAACCACTCGCGCCCGGTGAGTGGCCGGCGCCGCTGGTGGTGGCGATCGCCGTCGCGACGCTGCTGGCGCTGGCTGTCGCTGTGAGCACCGCAAGCGTGCACGAACTGAACCGCCACGGCGGCTCGCTCTACGGCGCGGCCTTCCTGACGCTGGTGCTGGTGGCGCTCGCCGCGGGCATGTGCCAGAAGCGCTACTGGGCGGTGCTGGGCTTCGAGGCGCTGCTCGCCTTCCAGGTGATCGTCACCTCGCTGGCGCTGGTGGTGGCCTCGACGCTGCTCGCGGCGGGGCTGTGCGTGCTCAGCATCGGGCTTGGCGGCTGGCTCTTCTGGAAGCTGGTGCGTGTCATGGGGCGCATCCAGGCCAGCGAACGATAGGCTCAGGCCGGATGGCGGAGTCTTCGTATGACTGCATCGTGATCGGCGCGGGGCCGGGGGGGTATGTGGCGGCGATCCGCGCCGCCCAGCTTGGGATGAAGACCGCCGTGGTGGAGCGCGACAAGGTCGGGGGACGGTGCCTGAACTACGCGTGCATCCCCGCCAAGGCGGTGCTGCGCTCGGCCGATCTGCTCAGCGAGGTGCGCGACGCGCACGAGTTCGGCCTGAAGGTGGGCGGCGTGGAGGTCGACTACCCCGCGGTGCAGGCGCGCCGCGAGAAGGTCGTCGCGACGCTCGTGGGCGGCGTGAACGGGCTCTTCAAGAAGCACGGGATCGACCTGATCGAGGCGCACGGCACCGTCACCGACGCTCACAACGTGCGGCTGGGGAGCGAGTTCGACGGCACCGAGATCCAGGCCGGCACCGTGATCCTGGCGACGGGCTCGGTGCGGCGGACGATCCCCGGCGTGCAGTTCGGCGGGCGCGTGATCGGCACCGAAGAGGCGTGGGCGCTCAGCGAGCTGCCGGGACGCCTCGCCGTGGTGGGGGCGGGGGCCTCCGGCGCGGAGATCGCCTCGGGCTATGCGCGCCTGGGCAGCGAGGTGATCCTGCTGGAGATGCTCGACCGGGTGCTGCCGAGCGAGGACGCCGACATCTCGCGGCTCGTGGAACGGGGCCTCAAGCGCCAGGGCATCCAGGTCGTGACGGGGACGCCGGTGGAGGATGTGAACACCGCCGGCTCCTCGATCGCCTTCACCCACGGCGGCGAGAGCGCCGAGGTCGACTACCTCGTGATCGCCGCCGGACGCGGGGCCGACGTGGAGGCGCTGGGGCTCGCCGAGGCGGGGGTGGAGCTGGATCCGAACGGGCTCGTGAAGGTGGACGGCGCGCTGCGCACCACCGCGCGGGGGGTTTATGCGATCGGCGACCTCGTGCCCGGGCCCGCGCTCGCGCACAAGGCGTCCGAGGAGGGCATCGTCGCCGTCGAGGACGCCGCCGGACTCGCCACGCACCCGCTCAGCTACATCGACATCCCGCGCGCGACGTTCTGCACGCCCAACGTGGGCTCCTTCGGTCTCACCGAGGAGCAGGCGCGCGAGCAGGGCTACGACGTCGTCGTCGGCAAGGTGCCCTACGGCGCGGTGGGCGGGGGCACTGTGTATGGCGATCGCACCGGCCTCGTGAAGATCGTCGGCGAGAAGAAGTACGGCGAGCTGCTGGGCGGACACATCGTCGGCAGCCGCGCCACCGAGCTGATCCAGGAGCTGGTCAACGTGCGCGCGCTGGAGGGCGGCTACGCCGAGGTGGCGCGCATCGTCCACGGCCACCCCACCCTCTCGGAGGCCGTGATGGAGGCGGGACGTGCGACCGACGGCTGGCTCATCCACGGTTGACGGGACGTTCTATTTCGATCTGGGCAGCCCGCTCGCGTATCTGGCGGCCGAGCGCATCCTGCACACGCTGCCCCAGCCGACCGAGTGGCAGCCCGTGCTTGCGCGCGAGCTGTTCGCCAAGGAGCCCATCCAGGCATTCGAGATCGAGCGCAGAGCATGCGACCAGGGTCTGCAGCCGCTGCGCTGGCCCAACGACTTTCCCTTCGACAGCGAGCAGGCGATGCTGGTGGCCACGTATGCCAAGTCGATCGGGCGCACGGTGCCGTTCGCGCAGGCCGCCTTTCGTCAGGCGTTCGCAGGCGGGCACAGCCTCGCACGGATCGACAACGTGCTGATCGCAGCGGCGGCGTGCGAGATGCACCCCAAGGCTGTGCTCAAGGGCGCGCAGCTTTCCAGCACACGCGTGCAGTTGAAAAACGCCACGATGGCTGCTGCAGAAGCTGGAGTGACGAGCGTGCCGGCAGTGCGCATCGGCGGGCAGGTCTTCAATGGCAGGAACGCCCTCGATCGAGCGGCGGCCATCTCATGAGGGCCAACCGCGCATACCACCTGATCGTGCGCCGTGGCGGCTGGATGCCCGCCGCGCTGGCTGACCCCGACCGTGTCGACCACATCGAGGTCGTGGAGGTGGACAGTGGCGAGGTGGTCTTGTTCTGGGACTGCCCGCCGCAGATCGCGGCACGGCGGGCCAGGGCGGTGCGAGCCGATCTCTCCCAGCTCGAGGACCGGGAGTTCCTGACGCGCTGGGCTACCGTGAAGAGCTGATGGAGCGCACGCTGCCCGACCCCGAGAGCGCCCGCGAGTGGCTGCAGACGATGACGCTGATCCGCCGCTTCGAGGAGCGCGCGGGGGAGATGTACGCGCGTGCGAAGATCGGCGGCTTCCTGCACCTCTCGATCGGCGAGGAGGCCACGATCGTCGGCAGCGCAAGGGCGCTGCGCGAGGAGGACTACCTGATCTCCACCTACCGCTCGCACGGGCACGCGCTGGTGCGCGGCACGCCGCCCGAGCGGGTGATGGCCGAGCTGTTCGGGCGCGTCGACGGCTGCTGCGGCGGGCGCGGGGGCTCGATGCACATGTTCGACCTCGACCGCCGCTTCATGGGCGGCTACGGGATCGTCGGCGGCAACCTGCCGATCGCCGCCGGCATCGCGCTCTCCAGCGACTACCGCGCAACGGAGGAGGTGACGCTATGCGTGTTCGGCGACGGCGCCTGCAACCAGGGCACCTTCGGCGAGACGCTGAACCTGGCCGCGCTGTGGCGCCTGCCGGTGGTGTTCCTCGTAACCAACAACCAGTTCGGCATGGGCACTTCCCTGAAACGCCACTCCGCCGTCACCGACCTGCAGCGCAAGGGCGAGAGCCTGGGGGTGCCCGGCACACGCTGCGACGGGATGGACGTGGCCGATACCTTCGCGGTCGTCAGCGAGGCCGTGGAGCGGGTGCGCTCCGAGCGCTGCCCGATGCTCGTGGAGGCAATCACCTACCGCTTCCGCGGGCACTCGATGGCCGACCCCGAGGAGTACCGCACCAAGGAGGAAGTCACCCTGTGGCGCGAGCGCGACCCGCTGCCCGTGTTCGGTGCGCAGCTGGAGGCGGAGGGCTTCGTGGACGCTGCCGCGCGGGCGCAGATCGAGGAGCAGGCGATCGCGCGCGTGGACGCGGCGGTGGAGTTCGCCGACGCCTCGCCCTTCCCCGAGCCGGAGTCGCTGTATGACAACGTGTACGTGCTCGACGAGCAGGTGAAGGGGCGCTACCACTGATGGTGGGGCGCTGTCACTGATGGCCGAGCTGCGCTATCGCGAGGCGCTGGGCCAGGCGCTGCGCGAGGAGCTCGCAGCGCGACGAGCGCGTGATCCTGCTAGGCGAGGACATCGGCGTGTTCGGCGGCGCCTTCAAGGTCACCGCCGGCCTGCTGGAGGAGTTCGGCGAGCGGCGCGTGCGCGACACCCCGATCTCCGAGAACACGTTCGTCGGGATCGGCGTCGGCGCCGCGATGACCGGGCTGCGGCCCGTGGTCGAGCTGATGACCGTCAACTTCGCGCTGCTCGCGTTCGATCAGATCGTCAACCACGCCGCGCACATCCACTACATGTTCGGCGGTCAGGCGCGCGTGCCGCTGGTCGTGCGGATGCCGCAGGGAGCGGGCCACCAGCTGGGCCCAACCCACTCCCACTGCCTGGAGGCGATGTTCCTGCACGTGCCGGGCCTGCTCGTCGCCACGCCCTCCACCCCCGCCGACGCGAAGGGCCTCTTGAAGAGCGCGATCCGCGACGAGAACCCAGTGATCTTCATCGAGCACGAGTCGCTCTACGGCGTGCGCGGGGAGGTGCCCGACCCCCCATCGGGAGGGGCGGGCGGGGACGGGGAGGAGCACCTGGTGGACTTCGGCCGTGCCGCCGTGCGCCGGGAGGGCGGCGACGTGACCATCGTGGGCGTCTCGCGGATGGCCCTCACCGCGCAGCGCGCAGCGGAGCGGCTCGCGAGCGAGCACGGCGTGCAGGCCGAGGTGATCGACCCCCGCACCCTGCGCCCGCTCGACCTCGACACGATCCTGCGCTCGGTCGCCAAGACCAACCGCTGCGTGGTGGTCGAGGAGGGCTGGCCCCACGGCGGGGTAGGCGCCAATCTGTCGGCGCTGATCTCAGAACAGGCCTTCGACGACCTCGACGCGCCGGTCAGGCGGGTCTCGGGAGCGGACGTCCCGATGCCCTACTCCAAGCCGCTGGAGGACATCGCCTATCCGCACGAGGCGCAGGTGGTGGCGGCGGCGCTCGAGGTCCTCGGCCAGACGCCGCCCGCCAATCCGGGATCCAATGGGGCCGTCGCGAACCCCCGCACCGCCAAGGCGACCAAGCCCGCGGGGGCAGACTAATGGCCGAGATGGTCATGCCCCGCCTCTCCGACACGATGGAGGAGGGCACGATCCTGCGCTGGCTGAAGGCCGACGGCGAGCACGTCGAGCGCGGCGAGGAGCTGGTCGAGATCGAGACCGATAAGGCGACGATGACGTACGAGTCAGACCAGGAGGGGGTCCTCGCGGATCGTCGCCGGCGAGGGCGACACGCTGGCGGTGGGCGAGCTGATCGCGCACATCGGCGACGGGACGGATGAGTCGGGCGATGGAGGCGGCGAGTCCGCCGCGGCCTCGCCCAGCGTCCCCACCCGGCAGCCGGCAGCGCCAGCGCCGGTCGCGGTGGGAGAGGCGGATTCCGGGCAGTCCCCGCCGGTGCACGATGGCGAGCGCGTCAAGGCGTCTCCGGTGGCGCGGCGCATCGCCGGCGAGAATGGCGTGGACCTGCGTGCGTTGAGTGGCAGTGGTCCCGGCGGGCGCATCGTCAAAGCCGATGTCGAAGCGGCCGCTGGGCAGGGCGTCCACCACCGCGCCCGCCTCGATCGAGGGTGTCGCCTCCGCCAAGGGCGAGAGCACCACCCGCGAGCTCTCGCGCACGCAGCGCACGATCGCGCGGCGCATGGCGGAGTCCAAGGCGACGATCCCCGACTTCACGCTGAGCATGGACGTGGACATGGAGGATTGCGTGGCGCTGCGCACCCAGCTGAAGGGACTCGCGAGGGACGGCGCCACCGCCACCCCTCACCCACCTACAACGACATGGTCGTCAAGGCCAGCGCGCTGGCGCTGCGCGAGCATCCCCGCGCGAACGCGAGCTACCGCGATGGGGCCTTCGAGCTGCACTCGCGCGTGAACGTGGGCGTCGCGGTCGCGAGCGAGGATGCGCTCGTGGTCCCGACGGTCTTCGACGCCGACACCAAGTCCCTCGGGGAGATCGCGCGCGAGACGCGCGCGCTGGCCGAGCGCGTGCGCGAGGGCACCGTCACCCCGCCCGAGCTGGGGGCGGCACGTTCACGGTCTCCAACCTCGGTATGTTCGGCGTGAAGACCTTCACCGCGATAATCAACCCCCCGCAGGCCGCGATCCTGTCCGTCGGCGCGCTGGAGCGGCGGGCGGTGGTGCGCGGCCGCGCCTCGGGGGGAGCGGCCCGGGCGAGGGCGGGGACATCGGCGAGATCATCGCGCGCCACACGATGACCGTCACCCTCGCCTGCGACCACCGCATCCTGTACGGCGCCGATGCCGCGCGGTTCCTGGCCCGCATCCGAGAGCTGCTGGAAGCGCCGGCTTCGCTGACGCTGTAATGCTCGGCGCTAGGCTGGAAGAGCAGATGAACGTCGCCGCCAGAACCTCCTCAGATGAGCTGTGGGTGTGCCAGCTGGGCACCGTCCCGTGGCGCGAGGCGCTTGTCATGCAGGAGCGGATCAGGGCGCGCAGGCAGGCGGGTGAGCTGCCGGACACGCTGCTGCTGCTCGAGCACCCGCCGGTGTATACGCGCGGGCGGCGCTCGCACCCCGGGGAGCTGACGCGGGGCGAGGACTTCTACAGCGCGCGGGGGATCGAGGTCGTGGACACGAACCGCGGGGGACGCGTCACCTACCACGGGCCGGGGCAGCTCGTGGGGTACCCGATCATGGCCGTATGGGACGTGGTCGAGCACCTGCGCACGATCGAGCGGGCGCTCGTTGCCGCGCTAGCGCAGGAGGGAATCGCGGCCCGCTCGCGCGTGGACGACGGCCCCGACTACACAGGGGTGTGGGTCGCAGAGCGCAAGATCGCCTCGCTCGGCGTGCACGTCTCGCGCGGGGTGAGCACGCACGGTTTCGCGGTCAATGTGGACAACGATCTTGAGCCCTTCTCGTGGGTGGTGGCGTGCGGGCTGCCGAACGTTGAGATGACCTCGCTCGCGCGAGAGATAGGTTTGACCCCCCACCCCCCGCAGCGCGCGTCGGGGATGCCGTGCTTCCGCAGGCGTGTGGGGCATGAGTTCTGCCAAGCACACGGACGCCGCCAGCGTCTGGTCTCGCCGCGGCGGTTGGGAATCGATGCTCCCATCGCGCCCCCGCAGCGGGTGGCGGTGATGGCGTGAGCCCGGCGCAGGCGCCCACAGCGGCCGACCCAGCCGCGACCCCAACCGACGCGACCCGGGAGCGCCAGCATTCAACCCGCTCGCGCGCGAACCCCGGCGGCATGGATGTTCTGAAGGTGCTCGGCTCGGAGGTGCGCCCGCTGCGCGAGCGCAAGCCGCCGTGGTTCAAGGTGCCGCCGCCCGGCGGCGAGCGCTACCGCGAGCTGAGCGAGCTGATCCGCTCGGAGAACCTGCACACCGTCTGCCAGGAGGCGGCGTGCCCCAACGTGGGCGAGTGCTGGGAGCGGGGCACCGCGACGTTCATGATCCTCGGCGACACATGCACGCGGCGCTGCGGGTTCTGCAACGTGAAGACCGGCAAGCCCACGTGGAACGACCCATTGGAGCCCGCGCGAGTTGCCCGCTCGATTTCGCGCATGGGGCTGCGCCATGCCGTGATCACCTCTGTGGACCGCGATGACCTGCCCGACAAGGGCGCCTCCGCGTTTGTCGGCGTGATCCGCCAGGTGCGCCGCCAGGCGCCGGCGTGCAAGGTAGAGGTGCTCACCCCCGACTTCCAGGGCCAGGAGATGCCGCTCGCGAAGGTGATCGCCGAGCGCCCCGACGTGTTCAACCACAACGTCGAGGTGGTGCCGCGGCTGTACTCGATCGCGCGACGCGGCTCGACGTTCAAGCGCTCCTGCCGGGTATTGAAGCTGGCGAAGGAGATGGGCGGCGCCGACGTGGTGACCAAGTCCGGCCTAATGGTCGGGCTCGGCGAGAGCCACGAAGAGATGGTCGACACCTTCGGCGCGCTGCGCGAGCACGGCGTGCAGGTGCTCACCGTCGGGCAGTACCTGCGGCCATCGGAGCGCCACCTGCCGATCGTGCGCTACTGGCACCCGGAGGAGTTCGCCGCGCTGGAGTCGGCCGCCTACGAGCTCGGTTTCGAGCACGTCGCGGCCGGTCCGCTCGTGCGCTCCTCCTACCACGCCGACCAGCACGTCAAGCAGACCAGGCCCGGCGGGGGACCCCTCGCCGCGCACGGATAGTCGCGACTTCGCCTTCGGCGTGCAGGCGGCGAGCGAGTCCGGCGGGGGGCGGCGCACTCCGCCGCCGCACGCGGTGTACTGGGCTTCGTGGCCCGTCTCGTCGTGCTCACCGTCGCGCTCGTCTTCATCATCGGCCTCGCCGTGCTCACCCTCGGCGCCGTGGCCGAACATGGCTTTAGTGTGGCGGGGCTCGTCTCGGTGTTCGTCGTCGCCGTGCTCGGCTTCGGGATCGTCGGGGCGCTGCTCGAACGACCCCGCAAGTGACGCCCCCCGCTCGCCCCGGTCTCCCGTGCCCACTCCCGATCCACACCGCTCGCCCTTTCTGACTTCGGGTCGCCCCCGGCGACGTGCGCGCCGGCGCGGGCGCCAAGGGATCGTGCTGGGCGTCGTGCTGGTGCTCCTCGCCGTAGCCCTGCTCCTCGCGAAGGGCCCGCTGCGGTCCGGCCCTTCGGCCGGTCACCCGCCCACGCTCACCATCGGCGGCCCGCGCGCGCGTTCCAACGGCGCTGGACCCGGGGGCGCACGAGGCGCCCCCGGCAGCACCCCCTCGGGTGCCAGCGACGCGGCCCTCCTCTCCTTCCACCATCCACCACATGCGGGGATGCTGTTCGATCTCGATACGGGACGCGTGCTCTGGTCGATCGACCCGACAGCCGTGCTGCCCGTCGCCTCGCTCGCGAAGATGATGACCGCGCTGCTCGTCGTCCGCGCGCTCTCGCCGCGAGCGCTCGTGCGCGTCAGCCATGCGGCCGTCAACGCCGCCGGGTCGAAGGTCGGGGTGCTGCCCGCCGGGCGCCACGTGCGCATGCTCACGCTGCTCTACGGACTCTTGCTGCCGTCGGGCAACGACGCTGCCGTCGCGCTGGCCGAACGCGTCGCGGGGTCGCTGCCCGCGTTCGTCGCGCGCATGAACTCCGAGGCTCGCCATCTGCATCTCGGGTGCACGCGCTTCGTCTCGCCCGACGGGCTCGAGGACGCCAACCGGTCGTGCGCCGCCGACCTCGCGCGCTTGGCTCAGCTGGTGCTCGCGCAGCCGCTGCTCGCGCGCGTCGTCGGCTCCGCCTCGGCTGTCCAGCCGCTGCCCATCAAGGGCGGGCGCGTGTGGCTCTACAACAACAACCCGCTCCTGCGCTACGGCTACCCGGGGGCGATCGGCGTGAAGACCGGCGAGACCGAAGCCGCCGGGCTGTGCCTCGTCGGGGCCGCGCAGCGCGGGGGGGTGCGCCTGGGGGTCGTCCTGCTGCACTCGCCCGAGCTCGGGCGCCAGGCCGCCGCGCTGCTCGACCGGGGGTTCACGGGGGTCTACCACCAACAGCCAGTTCCCGCCCCACAGATACCGGCGGGACGGTAGACTGACTGGTCAGTCAACTTTTTAAAGGGAGGCGTCGTGGATCTCGACGACACACCGGAGCAGGCCGCACACCGCGCCCGCGTGCGCGCGTGGCTCGAAGAGCACAAGGCAGAGGCCCCCGTGCTGCGCGGGCCCGACGCGCTCACCGACGAGGACGCGATCGTCGCCGCCCGCCGCGCCTGGCAGGGCAAGCTTGCCGAGGCGGGGTTGGCGGGGGTCACCTGGCCCAAGGAGTACGGCGGCCAGGGGCTCGGCCCGATCGAGCAGGTCATCTGCAACCAGGAGATCGCGCGCGCCGGGGTTCCGGGGATTCTCGATGCGATCGGGGTGGGGATGCTCGGGCCGACTTTGATCGCGCACGGCTCGGATGAGCAGAAGGCGCGGCATCTGGGGCCGATGCTGCACGGCGACGAGGTCTGGTGCCAGCTCTTCTCCGAGCCCGCCGCCGGTTCGGATCTGGCGGCGGTGCAGGCCCGTGCGCGGCTGCAGGAGGACGGCTCGTGGCGGTTGTCAGGGCAGAAGGTCTGGACCACCAACGCGCAGTTCTCCGCGTATGGGCTGCTGCTGGCGCGCACCGACGTGGACGCGCACAAGCACAAGGGCCTCACGATGTTCGTCGTGCCGATGGACGCCCCCGGCGTCACCGTGCGCGGCCTGCGCCAGATCTCCGGCGAGGCCGAGTTCAACGAGGTCTTCTTCGACGACGTCGCGCTGGATGCCGATGCCGTCGTCGGTGGAGTCGGAAACGGCTGGGGCACCGCCCTCACGACGCTGATGTTCGAGCGCGTCACGATCGGGCTCGGAGGCGAGGGGCTCGGGTTCAACTCGCACCGCTTCGCGCAGGCCCTCGCCGGGGACGAGCACGCGCGCCGCGACCCCGAGGTGCGCCAGCGCCTCGGTGGGCTCGCCGCGGAAATGCTCGCCGTGCGCTTCACCGGCTACCGCACCCTCACCGCTTTGCAGCGCGGGCAGATCCCGGGGCCCGAGGCGGGCCTCGCGAAGGTCACGATCGTCAACGGCGCGATCGCCGCCGGCGAGCTGATCGCCGACGTGGTGGGGCCCGACGCGCTCGCCGAGGACTCCGAGTGGGCCTACATGATCTCGTTCCTTCCCGGGTTGAAGTCGGCAGGCGGAACCGAAGAGATCCTCCGCAACACGATCGGCGAGCGCGTCCTCGGACTGCCGCCGGAGCCCCGCCTGGACAAGGGCATCCCATTCTCGGAGCTGCGCGCCAAGGAGGCCGCGAAGGTATGAGCATCCACACGCGCACCATCAACGAGGGAGACTCCCGATGAACCTGGCCCTATCCGACGAGCAGGTGTTCCTGCGCGAGGCCGCCCGCGGCGCGCTCTCGCGCTTCAAGACGCTCGAGGCCGCGCGCGGCGCGCTCGATGGCAAGGGCGAGCTGCCCGACCTCTGGCCCACCGCCTGCGAGGCCGGCTGGCCCGGCCTCTTGATCGACGACGCGCACGGCGGCGCCGGGCTCGACGCGTTCGACGCGATGCTCGTGCTGGGTGAGTGCGGGCGCGTGCTCGCGGGCGTCGAGCTCTTGGGCCACCTGCCCGCCACGGCGATCCTCGGGGACTCCACGGTGCACGCCGCGGACGCCCTGCTGCCCGGGCTGGCCTCGGGGGAGCAGCGCGCGGCGTATCTGCCCGCGTGTCCTCCCAACGATGTCTTCGACTCCTGGTGCGTCGATCCCGCGCATGGCGCGGAGCGGCCGGCTCCGCCGGTGGCTATCGCCGCCGGAGAGGGGCACGTGACCGTCAGCGGGGCCTACTCGTTCGTTCCCGATGCTCCCGGCGCGGATGTACTTGTGGGGGTCGCGCTGCTCGATACCCCACAGGGGGGCACCCCCCATGGCGGGGGGCAGGCAGGCAGCAAGGCCGTCGGGGTTGCGATCAAGGGTGCCTCAGACGGTGTCGAGGTGCAGGACGTGCGTCGCTACGACGCCACCCGCTCGCTGGGGCACGTCACGCTGACGAGCGCTCGCGCCGCGCTGCTCGATGTGAACGAGGAGTCGCTTGCCGCGGCCTGGTACCTCGCGCAGGCTCTGCTTGCCGCGGAGTCCGTCGGGGCGGTCGAAACCGCGCTGGATGTCTCCGTCGCCTACGCCAAGGAGCGGCATACGTTCGGGCGCGCCATCGGCTCCTACCAGGCCGTCAAGCACTCGCTCACCGAGGTCCTTCGCCAGCAGGAGAACGGCCGCTCGCTGCTCTACTACGCCGGGTGGGCGCGGAACGGGTCGCCCGGGGAGTTTCCGCTTGCGGCCTCCGCCGCGCGCTCGGTCGCCGGGCATGCGCTGGATACCGCCGCGCGCGCGATGATCTCCGTGCATGGGGGGATCGGGGCTACCTGGGAGCACGACGCTCCGCTCTACTTCCGGCGGGCTCAGCTCTCGCGGCGTTTGCTTGGGGGGACCGCGGGGGCTACGGATCGGGTCGCTGGAGAGTTGCTGGTGCAGGCGGCCTAACGCAGGCGGCCTAACGCGAGCGTTTGGCGGATGCCGTTGAGGCGGTGGTGCTTGCTTCGAGCACCGGCGCTCCGTACGCCGCGTGGACAGCAGCCACCAACGACGGATCGTCGCCGCAGTTGATGCAGAAGCCGTGCTGTGACCATCCGATCGCTCGGGCCAGCACCTGGTCGGCGTAGGTGATGCCCGCTTCGTCGTGGCCGTAGTAGTCGTACGCCGCCCACCACGCGGAGTCATCCAGCGCGGCGCCGGCTCCGTCGGAGGAGAGCAGCCACGCGGCGGCCATGATCGCGTCGAAGTCGTCGTAGATCGAGGGGTGCGTCGCCGTCTGGTGGTCGTACGCCGCGGGGCGGCGCCCGTAGCGGTAGGCGTTCGCCACCAGCTGCCACGTGCTGACCGGCCCGTTGGTGACGTTGAACTGCATCGGCCCGCCGCAGCAGCCCGCGAAGTTCAGGCCGTGGTAGGTGCTTGGGGCAGTCGAGAACGCCGACTCCTGGCGGTGGATCGAGGCGAGCAGCAGCCAGTTCACGCCGAATGCGCTCTGCGCCTGGGCGTAGATCGGGTAGAAGCCCCCCATCCAGCTCTCGGAGATGTGCACCTGGGTGCTCGTGTGCGTGACGTATGCGGCCAGCGCATGGCGCTGGCGCGGGGTGCCGACGCCGGCGATGATAGGAGTCCCACCCACCCCGGCCGCTGGGGTCTGCTGGGCCTGGCCGCTCGCCGGCGCCGGGGTCGCGGCCACCGTGACGATCGGCAGGGGCGCCGTGGCGCTCGGCGCGCCGCGCGAGGATTGGCCCACGAGGCCGCTCAGCACCGCCACGAGCACGCACACACCGAGGGTCAGCAGGCCGCCTGCGATCAACCATGCTTGGCGTTCGGACGGCGGCTCGGGGAGCAGCGCCTCGGACGGCGTGGGTGTCGGTGTCGTGGAGTCGGGCATCGCGTCCTGAGGCTCGTAAACGGCAGCGGCCCCTGAGGCAGATCTATCGACCAGTGTGCCTCAAACCCCGAGCGCTCGCCGCAGCACCCGGTCGAACACGAGGTCCGGGAGCAGGCGGTTGAGCCACACCATCCCGCGCGCGTCGAGGCCCACGAGGTAGCGCGCGCGCATCCGCCGCGCGCCGAGGGCCCCCTCGATCGTCTGCGCGACGCGCTCGGGCGGGATGCCGCGCTTGGCGGTGTCCTTGAGCGTCTTTTCCATCGCCTTGGGCACGTGGCCGTAGTACTGCTCCAGCTCCGGGGGGACCTCCACGCCGTCGATCAGCTCGCCGCCCTTGTCCCAGATCGGGGTGGCGATCGAACCTGGCTCGATCAGCGCGACCTGGATGTGCGAGCGGCGCAGCTCCACGCGCAGCGAGTCGCCCACCGCCTCCAGCGCGTACTTCGAGGCGTGGTAGGGGGACATGTAGGGGGTCGTGATGCGCCCGCCGATCGAGGAGATCAGGATGAGGCGTCCGTGTGCGCGTCGCAGCGCTCCGATCAGCGCCTGGGTCATCGCGATGTGGCCGAAGAAGTTCACCTCGAACTGCTGGCGCAGCTCCTCCATGGGGAGCATCTCCAGGGGGCCACCCAGCGCCACGCCGGCGTTGTTCACGAGCGCGCCCAGGCCGGCCGCGCCCGTGCGCTCCGCCACCAGCTCGGCCGCCGCCGCCACGTGCGCGGGGTTGGTGATGTCGAGCTCCAGCGGCGTTATGCGCCCGCCCGCGCGGGTCTCCGACGCCAGCGCCTCGCCCGCCGCGGGATCGCGCACGCCCGCGAGCACATCCCAGCCCGAGGCGGCAAGGCGCAGCGCGGTGGCGCGCCCGATGCCGGTGGAGGCGCCGCTGATCAGAACCGTGGGCACGTGCTCAGGCTACAGCTAACGCGGCGCCGAGCGTGGCGTCCGGCGGACACTGGGCAGCGGGCCTTTCAGGCGAGGGCCAGCGCGGAGCGCTTCTGCTCGAGCGCTCCCAGCAGCTCGGCGAAGGCCGCGGAGAACTTCTCCACGCCCTCGCGCTCGAGCGTCTCTGTCACGTCGTCGTAGTCCACGCCCGCGGCGGCCAGCTGCTCCAAGAGCCGCTTGGCGTCCGCGAGCCCCTCCTCCAGGCGCATCAGCGGGCGGCCGTGATCCTGGTATGCCTCGATCGTGTCCTCGGGCATCGTGTTGACGGTGTCGGGGCCGATCAGCTCCTCCACGTAGATCACATCGAGGTAGTCGGGGTTCTTGGTCGAGGTCGAGGCCCACAGCACGCGCTGGGGCGTGGCGCCCTTGCTCGCGAGGAACTCCCAGCGGGGGCCGCGGAAGACCGACCTGTAGTGCTGGTAGGCGAGCTTCGCGTTGGCCACCGCAAGGCGGCCCTTCAGCTCGGCGCCGTTGGGGGCGTTCGACTCGTCGATGCGCCGATCGGCCTCGGTGTCGATGCGCGAGACGAAGAAGCTCGCCACCGACGCGACCCCGCTTGGATCGCCGCCCTCGGCGATCAGGCGCTCGAGGCCGCGCACGTAGGACTCGGCGACCTCCGCGTAGCGGCGCAGCGAGAAGATCAGCGTGATGTTGATCGAGCGGCCCTTGGCGATCACGTCCTCGATCGCCGCCAGCCCGGGCTTGGTCGCGGGGATCTTGACCATCAGGTTGGGACGATCGACGACCTCGTGCAGGCGCATCGCCTCGGCGAAGGTGGCGGGGCCGTCGTAGGCGAGGTCGGGATCGACCTCCAGCGAGACGTAGCCATCGCGCCCGCAGCCGGCGTCCCAGATCGGCCGGAACAGATCGCAGGCGTCCCTGATGTCCTGCTCGGCGAGGCGCCAGAAGACCTCTTTGCGCAGCGGCGCCCCCGGCGGCGAGCTGGTGCAGCTGCTCGTCGTAGGCGTCGCCCGCGGTCATCGCCTTCTGGAAGATGCTCGGGTTGGAGGTCGCGCCCACCACGGCGTCGCGATCGAGCAGCTCCTGCAGGTGCCCGCCGTGGATCGAGTCGCGCGAGAGGAAGTCCACCCACACGCTCTGCCCCAGCGCGGAGAGGCGGTGCAAGGAGGAGAGAGTGGGAGAGGCTGACGCTGACATGAGGTGGGTCTCCTTTGGCGAGAGCCGGGGGCGGCGGCGGGCGGAGCGGCCTATGTGGGAGTGAAAGCCCTGCCGCTCAACAGGGCGCGTGCGCGTGCGGCGATGTTATCGGCGGTGAAGCCCAACTCCTTCAACACCGTTGTACCCGGTGCGGACGCTCCGAAGCGATCGAGGCCGAGCACGTCGCCGTCGGAGCCCACCCACTTCCACCAGCTCATCGTGGCGCCGGGCTCCACCGCGAGGCGCGCAGAGATCGGCGAGGGGATCACGCTCTCGCGGTACTCCGGGGACTGCGCTTCGAAGAGCTCCATGCAGGGCATCGAGACAACACGCACGCGCGATCCCCTCGCCGGCGAGCGCACGGGCGGCCTCCAGCGTGGGGGCCACCTCGCTGCCGGTGGCGATCAGGATCAGTCTGAGCGCGGGGAGGCCGAGTCCCACAGCACGTACCCGCCGCGCTCCAGCTCGGTGGCCGCGCCGAGGCCCTCGCCCGCGCGATCGAACACGGGCAGGTTCTGGCGCGAGAGCAGCAGCGCCACCGGCCCATCGGCGCGCTCCAGCGCCACGCGCCACGCCTGCGCGGTCTCGTTGGCGTCGCCGGGGCGCATCACCCACAGGTTCGGGATCGCGCGCAGCGCCGTGTAGTGCTCCACCGGCTGGTGGGTGGGGCCGTCCTCGCCGAGGCCCACGGAGTCGTGCGTCCACACCCACACCACCGGGAGGCCCATCAGCGCGGAGAGGCGCACCGAGCCGCGCATGTAGTCGGAGAACACGAGGAAGGTCGCGCCGTAGGGCTTGAGGATGCCCCCGTGCGCGGCGAGTCCATTGACGATCGCGCCCATCGCGTGCTCGCGGATGCCGAAGGGGACGTTGCGCCCGGAGTGCACGCGCGAGAACTGCCCTGCGCCCTCGAAGAGGGTCTTGGTGGACTCCACCAGGTCCGCCGCGCCGCCCACCATCGTGGGCGCGAAGCCGGCGAAGGCGGCCATCGTCTTCTGCCCCGCCGCGCGCGTTGCGAGGTCCTTGCCGGCGGGGAAGACTGGGCAGCGCCTCGCGCCAGCCCTCGCGCAGCTGCCCAGCCCACGCGCGATCCCAGTCGGCGGCCGCGTCGGGAAGCTGCTCGCGCCAGCGCTCGAAGCGCTCCTGCCACTCGCGCTGGTACCCGGTGCCGCGCGCCAGCAGGCTCATCTCCTCGTACACGCGCGGATCGACCGCGAAGTGGGCATCGGGATCGAAGCCCATCGCCTCCTTGGCCGCGCGCACCTCCTCCTCGCCCAGCGGGGCGCCGTGCGCCTTGGCGGTGTCCACCGCGTTGGGCGCGGGAAACGCGATGTGTGAGCGGATCGAGATGAACGAGGGACGCTCGGTTTCCTCGCGCGCCGCGCGCAACGCGTCCTCCAGCGCGGCGCGATCCTCGGAGTTGGCGACGCGCTGCACGTGCCACCCATCGGCGGCAAGGCGCGCGGAGTGGTTCTCGCCGTCAAAGGAGAGCGCGGTGGTGCCATCGATCGTGATGCGGTTGTCGTCGTAGCAAACGATCAGCTTGCCCAGCGCGAAGTGCCCCGCGATCGAGGCTGCTTCCTGGCTGATGCCCTCCATCAGGTCCCCATCGGAGCAGATCGCCCACGTGCGGTGATCGACGATCTCCAGGCCCGGGCGGTTGTAGCGCTCGGCGAGGAAGCGCTCGGCCATCGCCATCCCCACCGCGTTCGCGAAGCCCTGGCCGAGCGGCCCGGTGGTGACCTCGATGCCGGGCGTGTGCCCGCGCTCGGGATGCCCCGGCGTGCGCGAGCCCCACTGGCGGAAGTTGCGCAGATCCTCGAGGCTCAGCTCCCAGCCGCAGAGGTGCAGCAGCGAGTAGTGCAGCACGCAGGCGTGCCCCGAGGAGAGCACGAAGCGATCGCGATCGGGCCACGCGGGGTCGGTCGGGTTGACGCGCAGGAGGCGCGTGAACAGCGTGTGCGCGAGCGGCGCGAGCGCCATCGCGGTGCCCGGATGCCCGGAGTTGGCCCGCTGCACGGCGTCCATCGCAAGGCCACGGATCGTGTCGATCGCGAGCGCGCCAACCTCGCGATCGGTCTCCACGGTGGCCATCGCCTGATCATAGGCTCTCAGCTCACGGAGGGCCTCCGCCGGTACGGCGGCAGCGCCGCCATCGAGTGCGAGCGCCCGCGTGCGCACCAGCAGCGGGGCGGGCGGACCCGCACCAGCCAGTGCATATCGTGACGGCAGTGCGAGCGGCGGTAGGGCCAGCGGGCGTGAAGACCCCGCAGCATCCGCTGCTCCTGACAGAAATGCGCTCTCATGAAACCAACCTCCCTGCTACCCCCTGCACCCGACTGCTCGGCGATCCCAAAGGCCCGTTGGCCCCGCGGGCCAACCGACGTTCCTCTCGTGCGCCTGAGAGTCACAGCTAATAGTACGTCGCCTGCAGAAGAGCCCTCGCTGCGCCCCATGTGCGGCGGACCTCTCTACCCTCCTCTCCACTGCTCGTCGTCCGTGACATAAGAACCCTAAACCTCTCGCCTAGTTGCGTCTTCGACCCATCAGATCCCTGTGTCGTGAGCCCAGTCAAGCTCTAAAATAGCACCATCAGCACCTACATATAAATCAGGTTTTACCCAGCCTGTCAAGCTGTAAGCGTCAGCACTTGTCAACACCGCCGGCGCTGTCAAGCAAATGGCAGGCCGTTGGGAGCTCATCCTGAGAGTCGAATAAGGTGGTGCCGTGGCGGGCAATCGGGCGCAGAGGGGACGAGCGCAGGGGACTCCCCCGCGGGCCCCAGGCGCTGCCGCGCGCGGAGGTCGCGGCCGATCAGCGCGAGCGCCTGTTCGACGCGCTGCTCGAGCTCGTCAACGAGCGCGGCTTCGCGGGCGATCACGATCTCCGCGCTGGTGAGCACGCGCGGGGATCTCCAGGCGCAGCTTCTACGAGCACTTCGAGAACAAGGAGCAGTGCCTGCTGGCGGCCTTCGACGACAGCGTCGAGCGCCTCACGCGGCGCATCGTCGAGGGCTTCGACCCGGTGAGAGGGGTGGAATGGGCAGATCGAGGGGATCGTGCGCGCGCTGTTCGACGCCACCGCCGAGCGCCCGCAGGCCGCGCGGCTGGTGTGCGTCGAGGTGAGCGCCGCCGGCCCCGAGGGCGTCGCGCGCTGGGCGCAGGGCGCGGCGCGCCTGGAGCAGGTGCTCAGCGCGATGTTCGAGCAGGCGCCCGGCCCCGGAACGATCCCCGAGCCAGTCGCGCAAGGCCGTCGTGGGCGCGCTGCGCAAGATCCTCTACGCGCGCGTGCTGAGCGCCAAGCCGGGGCGGGGGCTGCGCACGGAGCTCAACAGGGCGCTGCCCGGCCTGGTGGAGTGGATCTCAAGCTACTACCCCACGCCGCCCGGGGTGCCCCACCGCCCGCGCCGGCGGCGCACGGGGCAGGCGGGGCAGGTGGGCATCCGGACCAACCGCGGGCGCGGGGAGCGCGCCCGCGGAGGGTGAGCGGGCGTTGGGCGGGGAGGCTTTGGGTGAGCGGGCGTTGGACAGAGAGGCTTTGGGTGAGCGAGCGCTGGGTGGGCGGGCGGGCGGGCGGGCACCGGATCCCTCGTCTCGCTCTCGCGCGCCGGCGCGCGCGCGCTCCCGCGCGGGCTCCCCGGCGGGGAGCACAACCTGCCGCGCGGCTTCGTCGAGCACAACCAGCGCGAGCGCATCTTCGACGCGATCGCCAACCTCACCGCCGAGCGCGGCTATCCGGCGGTGGGCCTGGAGGACATCGCCGCCGCGGCCGCCGTCTCGCTGCGCACGTTCTACGGGCACTTCGAGAGCAAGGAGGAGGCGTTCGTCGCCACCTACGAGGTCGGCCACGCGCGCTCGGTGGCCGTGTGCGTTGAGGCCTTTGCCTCACAGCCCACCTGGCCGGAGGGTGTGCACGCGGGCCTCACCGCGCTGCTCGAGTTCCTCGCCGCCGAGCCCGCCTACGCGCACATGGCGTGCGTGGACGTCGCCACCGCCTTCCCCGAGCTCACCGAGCGGGTGCAGCGGGCGAACGCCGCCTACGCCGAGCTGCTGGAGTTCGGGATCGCGCAGTCCGCCGGCTCCGCGGCCGCCTCCTCCGCGAAGCGCCCCACCCGGATCGTGGGCGAGGCGATCGTCGGCGGGATCTTCGAGCTGCTGCTCGACTACGTCGCGCGCGGGCTCACCGAGCGCCTCCCCGAGCTCGCCGATCACGCCACCTACATCGCGCTCACGCCGCTGATCGGCAGCGCCGCGGCGGCGGAGCTGATCGCCCCCCGCCGGCGCGCCTGAGGCGCGTCACCGCCAGCTCGCCCCACACACCGCGGCCATCGCCGGCCCCCCTTGTGGGGGCCTTTTCCCTGCTTTTTCAGGAATCTGTTCCCCATATCGAAACTGGGTCGTCACTGGTCCGCCGCGGGGGCCGATCGTCAAGAACGACGAACGCCGTGCCGAAGCTCGGAACGTGGTGGCAGCGATCGAATACGCGGGCGGGCGGGATTCTTATCTCCTGCGCGCGCGGCGCACCGCGGCGTGCACGCGTGCCGTGCTGGGGGTCACCGGGATCGTTCTGCTCGCGGGGCGCCCCGCGCTGCTCGCGCACCCCGCGCTCGGCGCCGCGGGCTTCGCGACGATCACCGTGAGCGCGCTGATCCAGCTCACCGCGCCGCGCATCTCGTGGCTGCGCATCGAGGAGTCGCTCGCGGGGGTCGCCGCCGTGCTGATCGTGGGCGTCGAGGATCAGCGCGTCACGATCCTCAGCGTCCTGTGGCTGGCGGCGGTCGCCAGCGGCGTGGTCGCGCGCGGGGGGCGCGTGCACTGGATCGGGCGCACCGTCGTGCTCAGCGCGCTCGCGTTGCCCATCGTGCGCGAAGGGCGCCTGAGCGCCGACCACGCCGCGCTGTGCGTGGCCACGATCGGGCTGCTCCTGAGCTGCGGGCGGCTCACGCGCGAGCTGGGGCGCCTGCTGCGCCAGGCGCGCTACGACGCCGACCACGACGAGCTCACCGGCACGCTCTCGCGGGCCGCCTTCCGCGCGGCGCTCGAGCGCGCCGTCGCGAGCGCGCGAGAGTCCGCGCCGGTGTGCCTCCTGCTGCTCGACCTCGACGGCTTCGGCGTCGTCAACAAGGCGCTCGGACACGCCGCCGGCGACGCGCTGCTCGCCGCCGCCGGCGAGCGCATGCTGGCCGTGGCGGGCCCTGAGCGCCACGTGGGACGCCTCGGAGGCGATGAGTTCGCGGTGATCGCCACCGTCGAGGACTCCACCGCACTCGCCGCTGGGCTGCTGGAGGCGCTCGCGCAGTGCAGCGACGAGACGCGCCGCGTCTCCGCCTGCATCGGCGTCGCCCAAACCCCGCGCGACGGCTCCGATGTGGATGCGCTGCTGCGCGCCGGGGACATCGCGCTGCGCGTCGCCAAGCGCAGCGGCGTGGGCGGGCAGATCTCCTTCTACGCCGGCGGCCCATTGAGCGGACAGGGCGCCCACTCCGCCCGCAGCGCCCTCACGAGGCTGATCGGGGGCGAGGGGCTCTCGATGGCCGTGCAGCCGATCGTTGACCTGCGCAGCGGCGCTGTGCACGCCTACGAGGCGCTCGCGCGCTTCGGCCAGGGCGGCACCGACAGCCCCCTGCACTGGTTTTCGCTGGCGGAGGAGTTCGGCGAGCGCGACGCGCTGGAGCGCGCCTGCCTGTGCGCGGCGCTGGAGCTGCTCGCGGTGCGCCCGCGCGGCACGCGGGTGGCCGTCAATCTCTCCGCCCCCGTTCTGCTCGATGGGCGCACGCTGCGGATGCTCGAGCGCCCCGGAGACCTCTCGGGCCTGATCATCGAGGTCACCGAGGAGGCGCTCGTGCAGAGCGAAGCCCAGCTGCACACCACCATCGCCCCGCTGCGCGCGCGCGGCGCGCGCCTCGCGGTGGACGACATGGGCGCCGGCTACTCCGGGCTGCGCCAGATCACCACCGTGCAGCCCTCCTACCTGAAGCTCGACCGCTCGCTCGTGAGCGGCATCGACCGCGACGGCGACCGCGCCGCGCTGGTGAGCGCGCTCGTGGGCTACGCCGAGCACGTCGGCTCGCTGCTGGTGGCGGAGGGCATCGAGAACCGCGCCGAGCTGCGCACCCTGCTGGAGCTCGGCGTGCCGCTCGCGCAGGGCTTCTACCTGGGACGCCCCGCCGTGCCCTGGCCCCGCCTGGAACTGGGCGAGGCGAAGGGGCTTCCGGGGCAGGCACTCGAAAGCGCGCCCGCGGCCGTGCGCGCGCCGGCGGGAAGATCGCCCGCCGGCGTCGCCTCGCTTATTTGATGGCCAGCTGAACCTCTAGCTGTATTCCAAGAATTTTCCAAACGGAAGTTTGTCGAACGTCCTTGGCGCTATCGGATTTTTTTCCGTGCAGAATTCATTGGTCCAAACCCCCTGTCCGATGGGGGTTATGTCGCAGTGTTCGCCTTCTTTGAGGATCGACACTTCCGCTTTCCCTTCACCTTTGTATTCGCCGCCTTTGGCTTTTTCACCGTTTTTCCCACAGACCCCGCCTGCGCTTTTTTCTTTTACTTCATACGTGACTTCCGTCACCGCGACTTTGGTCGTAATGCCTTCTTTGAGGTTGGTGTAGTTCACTTTGCCCAGGTTTTCGTTTGCACTCCCCGCGGGGATCGTCACTTCACAGTCGCCAACGAGGGTCAACTGCGCCTTGACCACGATGGCCTGCTCGATCAGGCCCAGTGTTTCGTTGGCATTCAGTTTCAGCTGCGCTTCGGACACTGTGACCTGTTTGGCGCCCGCGGCTTTGCAGCCGCTATACGTCAAGGCGATCGGCAGCCGTTCGGATTTTTCTGCCGCAGAGGAGCCCGTGCCCCTCGCTTCGGCGCATTCGATGGTCAGTGAGGGATTCTTGATCGTCTGTGCGCCGCCTTTGATTTGAAAGCCGGCTTTGGCCGGTTTTTGTATGAATTCGTGAGCCGTCGCCGGCGATGCGGCGAGCGCGAACGCGCAGCCAACGGCCGTCAGTGCAAGTCCTGCGGTCAGTGCAAGTCGTGTGGCCAATGCCACTCGTGCAGAGACATTCATGATTACTCCTCGCATTGGATGAATTGTGCAACCGACGTTCTCGCCCCGCGGGAGCCTGTCCGGTCTGACATCGCCCTCGTTGCGAGTTTCGGTTGGACAACGAGCGTAGACGCCCATACGATGGAAGGCAAGCTAACTTCAGGTTTGTTTCTGATGTGCTCCGGAGGAGGTTTGATTCCTTCACGGCCCATCGCAAGCAACCGCGCGCGAGAGCAGCAGCTCGCGCTCGCGCTCGTTGTCGCACAGGTCGGCTGCGCGCTCGAACTCCTCGCGCGCCTCCGCCAGCCGCCCCAGGCGCACGAGGACGTCGCCACGCACGCTCGGGCAGCAGATGGTACCCACGCAACGCGGGCTCATCGGCGAGCGAATCGACGAGCTCGAGCCCGGCCTCCGGGCCGAAGGCCATCGTCACCGCCACAGCGCGGTTGAGCTCCACGACCGGGGAGCCGGTGAGCGCCGCCAGGCCGTCGTACAGCGCGACGACCCGCGGCCAGTCGGTCTCCTCGACGCTTCGGGCCCGCGCATGGCAGGCGGCGATCGCGGCCTGCAACGTGTACGGCCCGAGCGCGCCGCTGAGCTCCTCGGCCCGCCGCAGCCCGGCGAGACCGCGCTGCACGAGCAGGTGATCCCAGCGCGCTCGGTCCTGATCGGCGAGCAGTACCGGCTCGCCGTGCGGCCCGATCCGCGCCCGCAGCCGCGAGGCCTGGAGCTCCATCAGGGCCAGCAGGCCGTTCACCTCAGGCTCGCGCGGCATCAGCGCGGCCAGGATCCGCCCGAGACGCAGGGCGTCGCGCACAGCGCCGGCCGGATCCATTGCTCGCCGGCCGTCGCCGCGTAGCCCTCGTTGAACACCAGGTAGATCACCTCGAGCACCGCAGACAGGCGCTCGGCAAGCTCGTCGCGACTGGCGACCTCAAACGGCACGCGTGCCTCGGCGAGCGTGCGCTTGGCGCGCACGATGCGCTGCGCGACCGTCCCCTCGGAGACGAGGAACGCCCGCGCGATCTCTGGCGTCGACAGGCCGCCCAGCAGGCGCAGCGTAAGCGCGACGCGCGCCTCCCGGGACAGGACCGGGTGGCACGTCATGAAGATCAGGCGCAGCACATCGTCCTCGCACGTCGTCGACCTGCGCGGCGAGGTCGGGCTGATCGAGCTGCTGGAGGATCTCCAGCTCGCGCCGCGATCAGCTCCTGCTTGCGCTCGAGCGCCACGCGCCGGCGCAGCGCATCGATGCCCCGGCGCTTGGCGGTGGCCATCAGCCACGCGCCCGGCTTGTCCGGGATGCCCGACTCGGCCACTGCTCGAGCGCGGCGACGAGCGCGTCCTGCGCCAGATCCTCGGCCACCGCCACATCGCGCACGATGCGAGTCAGCCCGGCGATCAGCCGGGCCGACTCGATCCGCCAGACGGCGTCGATCGCACGATGGGTGGCAGACGGCGTCACGCGCCTAATTCTGGCGCGCTCTGCTCGCGCAGCCGCTCGTTGGCCTCCCGTAGCTCCGGCGTCAGCTGCTCGCCGAAGTCCTCAGCCTCGAAGATCTGGCGCAGCTCGATCTCGACACCGCCGCCGAACGGCGCCCGCTTGAGCCACTCGATCGCCTCCTCGCGCGACGCGCACTCCCAGACCCAGTAGCCCGCGACGATCTCCTTGGCCTCGGTGAACGGACCGTCGATGACAGTGCGCTCGCCGCCGTCGAAGCGGACCTTCGCGCCCCTGGAGGTCGGGTGCAGGCCCTCGCCGGCGAGCATCACGCCCGCCTTCACGAGCTCTTCGTTGTACTTCGTCATCGCCCCCAGGATCTCGGTGCTGGGCATCTCGCCCGCCTCGGACTCCGGGCTCCCGGGGACCAGAACCATGAAACGCATTGGTGTCTCCTTTGTGTGGTGGATCAGGTGGTTTCTACCCGCACGTCGAACGAGGTTGACCGAAATCGACACCCGCCCCGAAATCTTTTGGACCCCTTGCTTCGCGGAAATGCGGCCATGAGAACTGGATCGTCGAGACCGAGCAGTGTTGGGCCTGGTCGCTAGCATCCGCGCAGAGGTCGATTGTGCTGCGCAGTGTTGCTCTTTGGCTCAGACCGGCAGGGTGGCCACCGCTGCCGGATGGCGCACGCCGCCGAACGCGGCTGCTCTCGTGGTTTGCGATCGGCACACAGGCCATCTTCATCGGTGGCTGGGTGCTTGCCGGTGCCCTCGAAGACCACTATTCGCCGCTTCGCCAGTACATCAGCGAGCTTGGGCGAAGCGGCGCTGCGCACCCTTGGATCTTCTCGATCTCGGTCGCGATCTGGGGATTGGGGTTCATCGCGCTTGCGATCGCGCTCGCGCCGGCGCTGCGCACGCGACCCTGGCCGAGAGCGATGCCGCTCCTGTTCGTGCTCGCGGGCGCATGCGCGATCGCCGTAGCCCCGCTGCGCATGGACTGCTCGCCGACCCTGAGCCATCTCTGCAAGTCGCATGAAACCGCGGGCGCGCTTTCATGGCACCACTACGGGCACGAGTGGGCGAGCCTGGGGATCAACGCCTTTCTCCTACTAACGCCGTTCGCGATTGCCCGCTCCGCTTGGCCGAGCCGGCTCGCGAGACTGACCTTGAGCGGCGGCCTCGTGGTCCTGATCGCATGGGTCGTCACGTCCTTCGCGCTTCATGACCACATCGCCGGATATCAAGGTCTCGAAGAGCGCCTCTGGGCGCTCGTGGCCCAGGTCTGGACGCTGTTGTGCGCGACAGCGCTGATCCTCGAGTTGACGCTCGATCCGGACGCCGTGCACCCTCCGCCCCAGCCGCGCGACCTTCAGGCCGTCACCGCGGCCGCGAGCGTCAATCCGAGCTAACCGTTTGCCGGGAGGGCGACGGCGGCCGGTCGAGACTCCCGGACGTCGTCCAATCCAGGCGTCTCGACCGAGCAGTCTCGAAGTCTTGCTTTCGGCGGAAAGCACCACTCTCGCCGAGAGTGTTCCTTTTCCACCACAACGCACGGGGGTTGTTGGTCGAATACGATCGCGCCCGTGACGACGGAGGACTACCGCAGGGCCAGCTATGAGATCTGGCAGGCGATGGCGGCGGGCTGGGACCGCGAGCGGGGCTGGACGTGGGAGGCCTCGCGCCCGGTCTCTGAGAACCTGCTCGAAGCGTTGGCGCCCGAGCCCGGCCAGACGATCCTCGAGCTGGCGGCTGGCACAGGCGAGACGGGTTTCGCCGCTGCCCGCGCGGTTGGGCCGGAGGGGCGGGTGATCTCGACCGATTTCGCGCCCGAGATGGTGGCGGCCGCGCGGCGTGAGTCTGAGCGCCTTGGTCTCGCCAACGTCGAGCATCGCGAGATGGACGCCGAGCGCATGGACCTTGAAGGCGACAGCGTCGACGGCGTCCTCTGTCGCTGGGGCTTCATGCTGATGGCCGATCCCGCAGCGGCGCTGGCGGAGACCCGGCGGGTGCTTCGCCGGGGCGGGCGGGTGTCGCTTTCGGTTTGGGGTGCCGCCGAGCGCAACCCGTGGGCTTCTGTACCGGGCCGAGCGCTGATGGAGCACACCGGCGCGCCGCCGCCGAATCCGCAAGACCCGGGCATCTTCGCGCTGGCGGACCCCGAGCGGGTGCGCTCGCTCTTGCGGGGCGCGGGCTTTGGTGACCTGCGGTTCGATGAGGTCGAGGTGAGCTGGCACTTCGAGCATTTTGATGACTACTGGCGGTTCGTCACCGAGTTGGCGGGCGGGATCGCGATGGTGCTGCAGGCGATGCCCGAGGCAGATCGCGAGGCCGTACGCTCGCTGGTCGAGCGGGCCGCCGGGGACTTCCGCGCCAACGGCGGTCTGGAACTGCCGGGCGTGGCACTGAACGCGTCGGCGGAGTGACGTCGGCTGTCCCGAGACCGACGCGTCCACCGCGCCGTCGCCTCCGCGCCCGGACTCATTCGCTCAGCGACCTTCCCACCATGAACCCTTGCGCGACGAGCAAACGACCGCGAGCGCGCCTGCCAGGTGCTCGCTCCGGGCGAGAAGCAGAACCACCGAGGGGATGAGCGCGTTTCTCGTCTTCGATCAAAAGAGCACGATCAGCTTGCCCGTCTAGGCCTGCCCTGAGTGCTACTTCGGAGTCAAAGCAGCACGTGCACGCTCACTGTTGAGGTGCCTGCTTCGGACGACGAGGGGGCGTCCGCGTCAGCGTTCGGCCGGCTTCCGCTCCTGGGCGAGGGCAGGCGCGCGCGGAGGGTATCCGTTGACACTGTCCTCCGGAGGGACCGCGATCATCGTTTGCTCGGCCGTTTCCGCTATCCGCGCATTGCCGCAGCGACACCCGCGTCGTGCGCCACTGAGCGAGGCCGACCGGGGGGTCGAGATCGAGGAGGGAGTTCTGGAGATCGCGGGGCGCCGCTATGAGGTCGTCCCGGATCGCGAGGGTGGCGTGACGATCGAGCCACCGATCACTCCCGTGGCACAGCTGCACGCCCGGCGGGGAACCTTGCCCGATTCTCCTGCTCCTCGGTGACGGCTACCTGCCCGGTCGTCAGGTGGGCTTGTGCGCCAGGAAAAGGTAGCGGTTGAGACTGAGGAAGTAGTTGGGGCCGAGTTCGGTTAGGTCTTGTGCCCATGCTGTGGCTTCGGCCTCGCTCACGCCGTTGCGATCGGGTACGAACGTGGCGATCAGCTCAAGCATTCCGGCGCTGTAGGTGTTGGGGTCATAGCCGGCGTTGAACAACGGCACGATTTGGCGGTCGGTGACTTCCAGTCCAGCATCGCGCAGCAGCCGTGTGAGCGTACGCGGCAGGTGAGGGTGAACGAGGTGCTCCTCCCACGCGGCGAGCACCCGGTCCATGCGCTCGTTGTCGCTCGAAGCCCATACGATCGAGTCCCAGTCGGTGTCAAGCACGAGCGCCCGGCCTCCCGGGCGCAGCACCCGCCCTAGCTCCAGCAGCGCGGCGGGAACATCATCGACGTACTCGTAGACCTGTGTGCAGACTGCGACGTCGAAGCTCGCGTCCGCATAGGGGAGCGTGTGCGCGCCAGCTTCTTGGTACTCGATCGGGCCGCTGCCGGCTGGTGGTCTGCGCGCCCTGGCGAGGGCAAGCATGTTCTCGCTGACGTCCACCCCGCAGATCCGCCCGCCGGTCCCGACAGCAACGGCCATTTCGCACGCGAGTAGACCAGGACCCGAGCCGATGTCGATCGCGCGCTCGCCGGGCTGGAGCGCGAGTGCCCGCAGGATCGTTTGGCGCTGTTCGATGACATCGGGCGTGGTGTAGATCCTCTCTACGCGCCGGGAGGCGTCCTCGTCGAATTGCAGTGTGGCGCTCATAGTTCGCCTTCGGTTGGTGAATGGCTCACTCTTAGGGAACGCCAGGGTACACCTGATGCTCGATACGGTGTCTTGATCGGTCGCTGAGCAGCCGATAGTACCTGCGGGCGAGGTGGCGCTTGAGGCAGCGCATGGCCTCCATCCGCGCCGCACGAGAGGCGCGAATGGCCAGCAAGCCTCGGGAAGAAGACCAGAGCGCCGACATCAAGGGAGGGCCGGGCAGTGGAGGGCGTGGGCGTAAGCCCTTCCTTGCTTGGCTCTCTGCCAGCCGACGAGCCCGTCGCGAGTAATCAGCCATCCCGTCCTGCGACAAGCAGCTGGTAGGCAAGCTGGGCGTGCGGGTCGGCGTGCTCCATGATTGCCCGCGCCTTGATCAGCACCGCTCCCAGCAGCGCGGGGCGGGAGAGTTTCACCAGCGTGTCCCCGATCTCAACCTTGATGGCCTCCGTTCGCTCGAGCGCTTGAGTCCCGCCAGGAATCTGGACGGTGCTGAGCCCAGCGGCGACTGGCGGGTTCTCGCGCAGTCCATCGGGCGCGAGCAGGTCTACCACCAGCTCGCCGCGCCGCCAGCGATGGCTGATGCGGTCGATCGGCGACGGAGGGTCGAGCCTGAACCCGTCCTCACTCAGAGCGCGTGCGATCTTTTCGAAGTCGGTGCGCACCCGCGCGTTGCCGAGAATGTCGATGTCGGTCGTAGCGCGCACGCCGGAGGAGCCGGCCTCAAAGGCGTGCAGCTGAACCATCAGCCCGCCGACCAGCGTCCATCCCTTGGGCAGCACCTGCGAAGCGAGACGCCCGAGTTCGCTCCACAGATTCCTCGCCTCGGCGTCGGCTGGTGACCTTGACCGGTTTGCCGGTGTCAGCCATTCGCCGCGCGAGCGCTGTCCAGTCGCACGGCCCGCTCGTGTCCCACGCGCCGGGCTCGCGGGTCGGTGTGTTCGGCCAGGTCGGCGAGGACGGCGGCTACCGGAGCGACTGGACGTCGCAGAACGGGCCACATGTCCTCGGGAATTGCTCGGAGCACCACGTTGGCCTCGCTGCCTCGGGCGAGACCGTGCCGCTGTGTGACCTGTTCGATCGCGTCTGCCGCGACGTACGCTTCAATCTCATCGCCCCCCTGCAGGCCGAGCCGGTAGTCCGCAGCCGCACTGACCCCGCTCAACATCAACTCCTCCCGGCCGGCGAGGCGGGAAAGCTCGGCGGTATGCGCCTTGAAAGCATGGCGCACCGCGCGATTACCGAGCTTCACGAAAGACTCGGCCAAACCGTTCTCCTTTAGAGCAACCGACGCGCGCCAGCGAACCCTGGGCGAGGCCCATACCACTGGCTCGCCCGAAGCAATCAGCAGCAGCGACCAGGCGCTCTCAGGGCTGAACGGGCGCCCCGCACGCCGACTCAAGGCGACTACCCGGGCAAGCGATTCAGCTGAGATCCACCACGCGCCGCCGGCCTTCTGGGCGTCGACCGCGCCAGCGGAGATCATTGCGCGCATTCGCTGCTCGCTGACACCAAGACGACGAGCGGCATCGCTGACCGGGAGAGACGGAACCGAGATCCCTGACATGGCCTTAATTATAGCGTAGGCACAATAGTTATGGACTCTGCAAGCGCAGGGTTGGGATTGTCGGCCAGATCATCGCTCCGCATTCGACCAAGAGCAGGCATCAGCCGAGCGGCGCCGCGGGCGCTTGAATCTCGTCCACAGTATGCGTGAGCGTGACACCTGCTCGGACACTCGCACTTTCCCCGAAAGTGGGAGCCGCGCGACCTGCTCCAGGAGCTACAGGCAGCTACGATGCAAGGAAGCGCTCGATGTCCGCAATCTCGCGGGCGAGCGGCGGAGCGGGCGTGGGCCGCCCGAACCACGTCGGCTCGGGGCGGCCCTTCTTGATGGACCAAGTACCCGTTGCTGCTCCGCGATTGAGCACGACGGGTTTGAGCATCCCGCCGCCCCTCAGGATGTGATGGTCGTGCTCGGCGACGACGAATGGCTCGCGAGTGCGGTAGCCGAGCATGAGCGTGTCGAAGGCGGCGAGCAGCAGACAGGGCGGTGTGTCATCGGTGGGCAACGCGTCAACGTCGCTCGGCGGTCCGGCGGCTTCGAGCGCCCGGCGCGCCTGTGTGATGGGCAGCGAGGACCACTTCGCGAGGTCGGTTGCGTCGCAGGGGCCGTAGCCTGCGCGGTAGCGAGCGCCAAGGATCGCGAGTGCCTCGTCGGGGTCGACCGCCGGGGGCGGATCGGCCGCGTGCAGCAGGCCGGCAGTGTCGGTGACGATGAGCCCCTGCGTCGAGAGCCAGGGAACGAATGTGTTGATCGGACCCTGCTCGAGCGACGGGTGGCCGCGCTCGACCAGCGCGCGCAGCAGCGACGGTCGGTCGCGGGGGCGCTCGCCGCAGAGCTCAACGACGTCCCCGCGCATGGCGTTTACCTCCTCCACGATGCCGAAGCGCGCGAAGCGCGCGCCGAACACGCGGGCATTTCGCCTGGCGAATAGCGCGTGCAGCCAGGGGCGATCGGATGCCGCAATCAGGTGCACCGTGCCGCGGACCGTCCACGTGCGCAGGAGCGGCGCGGCGCGGACGGCGCTTCGGGTGAGGCCGGGCACGCGCGAGCGCAGTGCAAGAGCCGCGGCGCGCAGATCCTGAGCCTGGACGCCGATTACAGCCAACGCCGCTTCCTCGGCGCTCTTGCACGCCGTTGCCGGCGTCAGCCGCTGCGCCGCCAGACGGCCAGCACGCAGTCGCTCGTCAGCGTCCATCCGACAATCCTCGCATTCAGGCGGCGGATCACCGCCGCCCTAGACAGGGCCAACTAGAGGCCGGGCCTCTTCTGCCGTGCCGAGGATCATGGCTGGGACCGCCGCGCTGCTCACTGCCGCCGCCGACCAAGAGCGGGAGCATCCAGCCCGAGGCGCCAAGCTCTCGCCTGGGGACGAGTCTCGATCGCGTCGGCTGGGGCTCGGCAGACGACCATTCCCGCGGGGGCGAAGCAGCAGTCTGGGCGTTGGCGCCGACTGCGCTTCGAACGTTCGGGCGTCGGCTGGTCGGGCCTGACCCCAGCCGCCACGTGTCTCCGGGAAGAATTGTTCCTGGAGATAGTCCGCGAATCGCTCCAGCAGCGCCGCACCGCGCTCCTCGGGCGGAACGACGAACGAGATACGGCCCGTCTCAGATAGCTCGCAGAGATGCACCACCCAACATGTCTCGCCGTCCCATTGGTCCCGACCGTAGGAGACCTCCAAAGGGATCGCCTGCGGCTGTTGCAGATCAGCAAGAACGGCGTCCACCGCCTCGGTCAGCCAGCCTGGCGGGCTCTCGGTACTCACCCCACGATTGTTGCAGCGAGCCTGCTTACACGTGACCGCACGCGCCTTGCCTTTGTCCCGAAGTCGCGTGAGGGCGCCGCCTAAACTGCCGTCGATGACGGACGATCACGAGGCGGAGGTCTGGGCGAGCAAGGACGGCCGCGCGTGGCGCATCGGCGGGGAAGCCGATGTCGCGTGGATCCGGGAGAGCACCGCGGTCTCGTTTGCGATCACGTCTGCGATCCCGCCGGTATTCGAGGCCTACGCCACCCTGGAGCTTCCCGGCAGCGGTGACCACGACGCACGCTCGCCGCTGGAGGACCCGGACCGTCACAACGCTGGCGTGCTTGCGGTACTCAGTGAGCATTCCGCGGCGCAGCCGTGGTGGCTTGGCTATCTCGACACCGGCGGCGCGGACATCGTTTTCTACGACGCGCCGAAGGTGAGGCCGGGCCCCACCAGCGACGGGTGGTATGTGCTGGTCGAGGCTGGCCCGGAGCAGGCGGGTGTCTGGCGCGAGCAACAGCATTCGAAGGGTCCCCTGCCGGATCTGATGTTTCCGGCCGATCGCTCGTGGCTGTACTCGACCTTGTGGGACGACGACTGGACGTGCATCGGCGGATCACGAGTGCTCATCGACGCTTTGCTGGCCCATCCCGATCTGGGACATCGGGCTCACGAGGTCAACCCATCACTCAAAGATGCAACCCCGCCCGGCCACACCGCGATCTGATCGATTGAGCCGGCCGCGCCACGCAGGGCGAGACGCCTCCATCGCCCCGGCGAGAGCAGCAGTCTAAGGTCGGTCGAACTCGGACATCGCGGCTCGTCCTGAGCAGAGGTGTCTGGGGGCAGGGCCAAGCTGACTCTCGCTTGTCTTGTGCAAAGCAGCGGTCTCGGTGACGCGCCTGGACGAATCGTGGCTCCTGGCCTGACGACTGGTCACGGCCCGGTCCGCCGACTCTCCGAACAGGCCCGCATGGCGGCGTCCGCACTCGACCGTGTCGTCAGCCAATCAGCAACCGAACACGCCCACTTACGACGTCCGCAGTTACCACAGGTTCGCGCGCGGCTACCTGCACGCCCGTGGAAGATGGGCTACAACGCGATACTCGATGACGGCCGAGGAACGCTGATTGATCCCTTGACGAGGTCCGCGCAGTGCGACGCGAGGCGGTGCTCTCGCGAGCGGAGGCTTGATCCGCGGGTTCGTTTCAGAAGGCCACCAGCGCTTCTGGTTCAGACACCGGGTTCTGCGGCCTTCTCCCAGCGGTATTTACTGCTCGTCGTCATAAAACGCGGAGTCATAAGCTGACAGACCCTTGTTGAGCGCCTCAGTTACTTCTCGCCTTGCCTCCGACGGCACGTCACGGAGCTCCATCAGATCGTAGAGACGCTTACCAAGGTCGGTTAGCGTGAGGCCTGTCATGCTCCCGTTTTCATTAACGAATGCGGCACCGCCACGGCGCGGAGTACCGCGTTCGCCCAGATCCACCAGGCCAAGACGCTCAAGCTCATCGAACTCTATTGCTAGCTCGCTGCTGAAGTAAAGTTGCTTTCTCGGTTCCTCTTGAGCCGCGGCCTCGGCTATAGGTACGACGTCGCGGTCCCAGATGACCGCCATCAACGCGAGTTGCCGGTACGTCAGTCGTTGGGCGAGTATGATCGTGTAGTTGGCATGCGCTCTGCTCACCGTTGCGTCGAACACGAGCGCGGCATAGAGCTTGCCCAGGCATGCGATCTTGCGCTCCTCGTAGGCGTCGGCTGCGGCGAGCAGAACTCCCTCAAGCAACTCCGCTGCCGCTGGACGACCAGCCGTGCTCGTGTCGAAGAATCCGTCCGCTCGCGGCGATTCGCCCGCCTGGAGGCGACGCGAGATTTCCTCAGCCGCAATGGCATACGCGGCGCCAGCGCGGATGCGTTGCCTGGGAGCGAGCATGCGCTTCTGAACATCTGCTCCCAGCCGACGTAGCACGCGCGTGGCTGCTACGCCAGCCGCTGCGCCGCCGAAGGTGCCCGGCGGACCACCAACCAGGCCAACCGCAGCGCCGATCGACGCAGCCGCCAATTCGGCTCCGCCTTCGATCAGCCAAGTCGCGTGCTGCGTCTCCTCGTGCTGCGATGTGGCCGTCATGCTCGGGTTAGGCTTCTCGGCGGCTGGCTGCCCGGCCGTTGATGGGCGAGTTGGTAGACGAAATGGGCGCTGCGAGCCACGAGTGTGATGATTGCATCCCACAGGCCAGCTACCTTGTGGGCGTGCTCCCGCGTCTGATATCAGCCGGATCCGGCCAGCACTCCCGCGTTGCTCGCGGAGCAGACGTCTCGAAGACGCCGCTTGACGCACCCGCTGCGGACGAGTTAGAGCAGTAGACGTTGCTCGTTCGACCCGCGCCCGCATACGCAGGGCAACGCAGAAGCCCGGTCCGGCGTGGTCGGTGAGGATCGAGATGACACGCACGCCTGGGGGGTTTGGAGTCTGTGGCCCGCCTAGGCAACCGACTCTTGATCTCTAACGAATTCGCCACTACACGCCGATAGCACCTACGTGGGACTCCTATACATCTGGATCGTCGCGTCGCCGTTTGTGGTCGTCGGCTGCTTGAAGGGACGCTATGCCCTGAGCATCGTCGGGCTCTTCGTGCTCTTCGGGATTCCGGCCATCCTTGCCGGCACGCGCCTGGCGCGGCGCGATTCATGGTGGGCCAAGCGCTTCTACGACGAGGATAGGCTGGCGCGAGCCGCCCAACGCTATCCGGGGCACAGCCAGATCAGCGATGCGCTGACTCTCTGAAGCCGCATCCGCAAGCGACGATGTCCAGCGAGCGGATAACGATGTCGGTCTGCCGCTGCGGGCACGCCGATTCCGCACCGCAACGTCACCGCAGATCGCTATCCTTCTCGCCCGAACTTGCCCGTGATTGTCCCCACGCCAAACCACGAAATGCCCGCCAGCACTGGTTTTTTCAATGGGCCGTGCAGGAATCGAACCTGCAACCTTGGGCTTAAGAGGCGTATGGCCTGGTAGGTGCTGCCAACCGGCCAGCATTCGAAAGAGCCGACCGCAAGGTTCTCCCCCGGTGCGACCGTGTCGTACAGTGAGCCGCGTCGGCTCCCGCGCAGGCGAGCCGTTCGCGTGGCGCCGCATCGAGATCTGCCTGAGAGAGCGAGGACGCTGGGCCGCTGCTTGATGGGACATCCTGCAAGCGTAGCGCCTGTGTTACACTCTGGCGGTAGGCGTTGACTCCCAACCGGCCTCTCCCGCCGCTCATCATGACCGAACTCCTCGATACCAGCTACTACGACAGGCGCCGCCAGGGTTGGCTTGCGGATGACGAGACCCGCACGGAGTACGAACGCGCACGGCGCGAGATCGAGCAGATCGACGCTGTCATCCGCTCGCTGGACGAGCTGCGCGAGGATGCGGGGATGTCGAAGGCTGAGCTTGCGCGGCGCGTGGGACGGAACCCGGCCAGCATCAGGCGCCTCTTCACGGCCGAGCAGGCGCGCCCGGAACTGCCCCTGATCATCTCGATAGCCAACGCTCTGGACGCCAGCGTCGAGGTCAAGCCCCGCTCGCGGAGGTCAGCCAGCAGGCAGCGCAAGTCCGACGCCATACACGTCTGACGCTTTCGATAACGGCCGCTGGGGCTCGTAGGCTGCGGCGATGTCGTGGGACACCGTCTTCTATGCGACCTCCCAGGGCTCTGTGCCGGGAGCCGACTTCCTCAATGGCTGTCCCCCAAAGGTCCGTCGCACTGATGGCGCCGGCTCAAGCACCGTCCGGTGCGGAAGCCCTACGAGCCCCCGGTGCGGTTTCCGCAACTTCCCGCTGTACATGCCTCTGCGCCCAGCTCCGGCCGCTCAGGACGTCAAGCCACCAGAGTGTTGCGCCGATCGCTTCGAGGGCATCCTGAAGCCGCTTGCCGACGAACTTGCTTGCCTGCCCGGAATGCACGAGTCTATTCCGCGCGTTCACTGCCTTCGTAAGTTCGTCCCGGATCGGTTGGCCAAGTTCATACCCCTCGAGCGGCGCGAGGTAGTCAGCGAGGATCTTGACGATTGGCGGCGCCGAGGTCTCGTCGAGCCACCACGCGAGCTCTGGAAGCCTCGCTGCCAAGTGCTGCTTTACTCCTACCTCGAGCGCTGCCACGGCGATCACCAGCGAACTCCGCGGGTTTGAGCTGCTCTGTTCGACCGCCTCACGGAACAGGGAATGCGCGAGCGGCGGCGCTACTCCACTGTCGATGAGCCCTTGGATCTCCTCAACAACGGTGTCGGTGAACGCCGGTATCGAACGGCTTCTGACCGTTACGTGGATCTCTCCGGGCATTCGGTGCCAGCGCCGACCAACGGCCCACTCCGTCCGCACGAATCCAAGTGGCTGATGCGGCCCGGGCTCGCCTCGCCGCCAGCGGGTCAATTCGATGGCGCGCTCAGCGGCCAATTTCAACTCTCGTTGCGTCTGATCGATGACCGATCGCATCGGCTTGGGCAGCAAGGGGCCGACGTTCATCAGAGCCAGTCGCCCCTCATGGACGTATTTGCGTGGATCGGCGGGTGCCTGGCTTCCCTCGGGGAGTTCGTTGGCGCTCAGAGCCTGGAAGCCGGCGAGGACTGCGGGGCTGGGCGTAAAGCGCGCTTCCGCTTCGCACCGCACCGTTCCCGGAAAGCGCTTTTGCTCCCTCTTAGGTTGAGGTCGAAGGATCACCGCGACGGTGTGCGCCCCCTCCACGGTCAGGCGTACGTGACCGTCCGGAAGTGGGTGGTCAAGGACTAAACCACTCACGGCCGCAATCAGGCGGAATCGCATGGACCGGATCCTCCCACACCGTGGCGCCCCATCGGTCAAGCGGTTCGCCCGATACCTGCGCGGCGCCAAGGCACCTCTAACAGCGTGGTGGCAAACCTGAGCGATCTCAGAGAAGGCCAAAAACCGCCTGCATAGGAACAGCCCCAACTACCGCTCGTGTGCTTGAAGCAGTCGCCCCGACCAACACGCGCGGCGCTGTCGCTCGGGACGATTCTCGATAGTGCCCACCGAGGATCGGCACACACCCGCTCGCGCAGGGCGAAGCGGAAGTGCTCGCTTCGTAGCACCTCGGACCTGCTGTTCGTCCGTTGCACAACTCTGGATCTCGCCGACTGGCCGCCTGCTCTCGCCCAATAGGGGGAGTCAACCGATCAGCGATACAGGCGGATCGTGGTCGTCGAAGCAGGAGTGTGGGCGGTGCTTGTCGAGACTCCTCCTTCCCGCGGGCGCAGGAGCCCGGTGTCCGGTGGGCGGTTGGTGCAGCATTCGCTCGCTCGGGGGCTTTCGGCGGCTAGTATCAGCATCGTTGTGAGGGTGGCGATGATCAGATGATCAGGACGTTGGTGGGAGTCCTCGCATTTGCGGTGGTCGCGTGCGGGGTGGCGGGTGTAGGTGCTCTCAGCGCGTCTGCCGATGTCGGCGTTGGCTCTTGGCACACGACGGGCTTGCTGCTCGGGGAACCCTCGGGCAAAATGGCCGTCACGCTTGCCAACGGGCGTGTGCTTGTCGTGCATGCTCAATACGAAGAAGCCACGCCTGCTCATCCGATCCCTACCGATGGTCTGGCGACGGAGCTTTATGAGCCGGTCACGGGGATCTGGATGCCGGGGCCTGTGCTTCCCGGCCGGAACGCCACGACGGTCGTGGCGCTGGCCGATGGTGGCGCTCTGCTGCTGGGCGAATCCAAGTGCACCAGATTTGCCTTCAGGTGCCCGCCGACCAGCGCGACCTACCGTTTGAACGCGAGCGACTCGGCGTGGGCTCCCGTGGCGCCGATGCGCGAACCACGCGCTCGTCCTGCCGTGGTGGGACTCCCCGATGGGCGTGTGCTGGTCGCGGGAGGGTTTGGTGATGACTGCACGCCGTCTGGCCCGGCGGGGGGAAACTCCTGTGCGCCACACGCGAGCGCTGAAATCTTCGACCCGGCCACGGGAGCGTGGTCGCCGGCCAGGCCGATGCCCACGCCGCGGGGTGGCGGGAGCGCGACGCTTCTCTCGGACGGGACCGTCCTCCTCGTTGGAGGTAGCAAGAAGACCGATGGTGTTCTTCGCTTTAGCCCGGCCTCGGGGAGATGGAGGACGCTTGGACCGTCTCCTTCCTCACTCACGGGCTCCCAGCTTCTTTCTCTGCCCGGTGATCGTGCGATAGCGCTCGGCTCCAATCCAGACGCGGGCTTCTTCGGCTCCTACGGAGGCGCCGGTAAGCGAGCAATCCTGATCTGCCGGTCGATCCCGGAAATCTATGATGCTGCAACGGGCGTCTGGACTGCCGCTCCGCCTCTGCCGGGGGAACCGATCTCGTGTTCAACCAACGCGGTGCGGCTGACGAACGGGCAGGTTCTTTACTCGCGGGGGAGGGACCGCTACGTCCTCGATACCCGCCAGCTGTGCTGGAGTAAGACCCGAGTGCCCGTTGTACGGCAGCATGAAGGCAGCCTCGTCGCCCTGCCCGCCGGGCGTGCCTTGGATCTCGGTGGAGTCGTTGCAGATGAGCACCCCTCCGATGGAGCTGAAATCTATGAGCCCGGCCATCCGCGGTGCGTGATCGCACAGCAGATCCAGACGAGCTTGTTCTCACGGCTGATCCCCGAAGGCAGAAAGGCGAAGATCCCCAGCTTGCTGAAGAAGGGCTACACCCTCTCCCTTGACACGACCCGGCCCGGCGGGCTCCTGCTTGACTGGTACTACCAGCCGAAGGAAACCAGCGAAGGAAAACCAGGGCCGGTACTCGTCGGAGTCGGCCGGGCGAGCTCCCCTGACAGAGGCCCCGTCAGGCTGACTCTCAGGCTCACCCGGCGTGGCACAAGACTCCTGAGATCACTCACGCATGGCGGCTGGATTACGCTGACCGCGAAGGGTATTTTCACGCCCAGCGGTGGCAGGGCTGTGACGGCAACCAGGGCCTTCACGCTCACCCGGTAGGCCGGGAAGAGATCGAGCCGCTGCCGAAGCAGCGGAAGCAAGATATCGCTCCTTGTTTCGGCGCCGCGATATGGTTGAATTCTATAAAACCGGACTCCCTTCCCTATGTCGAGCACCGGAGCCGCGGCGCTCGGGTTCCATCTGCGCCCAGGAGGAGGAGGGCGACCGTCGTTTGGTTGAGATGCTATCGCCCAAAGGCAGGAGCGAGCCGAGGGTCCTGACGGACTTCTGTTGCTCGTCCAAACCGATAGCGAGCGTGGCGCCCACCAGCACGCTCGCGTCCACGCGAGAGCGTAAGCCGGTCACGTTGGTCCGAACCCAATATCGTTCATCAACGGACTGGGCCGTGCTCTAGGCCGAACCCATCTACGGGGGACGGAGGTCGGGAGCCTCTTGCCGCTTGCGCCTTACGGTTCGGGGCGCTCGTGATCGCTAGTCTCGACCCCCACGCAAACCGATGAGTAAGAACTCCAAGCAAATCGAATTCCCCTGTGGCTCGGAATGGCGCCGGTGGGACCTGCACGTCCACACCCCGCTGTCCGCGCTTAACAACGGCTTCGGCAACGACTTCGACGCCTACGCCAAGGAGTTCTTCGAGAAGGCGCTCGCCCGCGAGATAGCGGTGATCGGCGTCACCGACTACTTCACGATCGACGGCTACAAGGAGCTTCGCGCCCTGCAGAAGGACACCAAGCGCCTACAGGAGCTGCTCGGCGCAGAACTCGCCGCGCGCGCCCAGCAGATCCGCCTGCTGGCGAACATCGAGTTCCGGCTCGACGTGATGGTGCGGGTCGGGGAAAAGGATGCCCGAGTCAACGCGCACGTGATCTTCTCCGACGAAGTGTCGTCCAGGCAGATCGAGGAAAACTTCCTGCATAGGCTTGAGTTCCTCTCCGAGTCTGCGCCGGGCAACAACGACGACGCGAAGTCGCTGACCGTCGCCAACCTCGAAGAGTTCGGAACCTGCCTGAAGGCCGAGCACCCTCCGTTCGCGGATCGCACCGATCTGGAGGTCGGAATGACCCAGGCGATTGTCTCCCACAGCAAGATCTCGGAGGTCCTCGCGAAGAACCGCGCCGCGTTCGAGCGCCGCTACCTGTTCGTGATCGCCGCCGATGAGGACCTCTCGAATGTTCCCTGGGACGGGCAGGGACACAGCACCCGCAAGTTCCTGATCCAGAAGTCTCACATGCTGTTCTCCTCGAACGCGGGCACGCGCGCCTTCGGACTCGGGCAGCGCTCCGAGTCGGTTGCCACCTTCGAAGACGAGTTCAGAACCCTCAAGGCATGCATCCACGGCTCCGATGCGCACCGCTCGCAGGATTTATTCGTATTCGCCGAGGATCGGCAGTTGTGGGTTCGCGCGAACCCCACCTTCGACGGGCTCGTACAGCTCTGCCACGAGCCCGACGGGCGGGTGTTCATCGGTGCCGAGCCGCCAGCCCTTCAGCGGGTCCGGGAATCGGCGACCAAGTCGATCCGGGAGATCGCCTTCAAGCGCGATACCCGCGCTGGGTCAGAGGCCAGGTGGTTCTCGGGATCGGTGCGCCTGAACGCAGGCCTGGTCGCGCTGATCGGCAAGAAGGGAAGCGGCAAGAGCGCGTTGGCCGACGTGCTGGGGCTGCTCGGCGATGCCCGTACCGGCGGGAAGTTCTCGTTCCTGAACAAGGAGCGGTTCTTGAACCCGAGGGACAATCTCGGCCGATTCTTCGACGCGACGCTGCACTGGCGCTCCGGAGACACCAAGGAGCGAAAGCTCGACGAGCCACCCGATGAGACCGCGCCCGAACGAGTGCGGCACATCCCCCAGAACCACCTGGAGAAGGTGTGCGCCGAGATCCGGCAGTCATCGCGCCCGACGCTTTTTGACAAAGAGCTCGAAGCCGTGATCTTCTCCCACGTTCCGCGGGCCGACCGGCTCGGGCAGACCTCGCTGGAGGACCTGTTCGCTCATACGACCGAGGAGACCGAAGCCGGGATCGAGCTGCTGCGAAAGAAACTCGCGCAGGTGAACCGCGAATACGTCGAGCTGCGCCAGCGCGGCTCCGAGGAATCACGCCGGCGGCTTGAGGGAGCGCTCGAGCAGCGCCGCTCTGAGCTCGAGTCCCACCGCAAGGCCAAGCCCACACCAGTCAAAGACCCCGGCAAGGAGTCCGGCGCGGACCCCGAGACCCAGAAGGTCGAGACGGACCTCGCGGAGGTTGTCATCGCGATCGAGAAGCTAGACAAGAGCACCAAGCAGCGGCGGGACACGCAGGTACTCGCCAAACGACGGCTAGTCGCGATCGAACGCACGCTCACCCGGATCACGAACCTGGCGACGACGGTCGAGGAGTTCTACGCGCAGAGCGCCGAGGACGCGAAGCTGCTGGATCTGGATCCGAGGAAGCTCGTTCGGGTCGAAACCCAGGCAACCGAGTTGAAGGCGCTCCACGAGCAGACCCTGCGCGAGGTTGGCGCGCACGCAGAGGCCCTTGACGAGCAGCGCGAGGGCTCGGATGCGCGAAAGCGAAACGAGCTGTCAAAGCGCGCAGAGGATCTGCGTGGGAAGCTCGCCGCGCCGCAACGGCGCTACCAGGAGTACCTGCGTGCCCTGGCAAACTGGGAGAAGCAGGAGGCGGAGATCGTCGGCGTCGCGAGCGAGCCGAAGTCGGTCAAGGGACTGCAGGTGGAGGTCGCCGAACTCGACAAGCTCCCCGAGCGCGCGAGCGCCAAGCGGGATGAGCGCGAGTTGCTCGTCCGCGAGATCTTCGCGGCCAAGTCGAAGCTACTCGATTCCTACCGCGAGCTGTACCGCCCCGTGCAGCGTTTCGTGGCCGAGCATCCTGTGGCGCAGGAAGTCAGCGAGCTCTCCTTCGACGCGGTGATCGCCGTCCAGGGCCTTGAGGATGGGGTCCTCGAACTAATCGACCAGCGAAAGCGGGGAAGCTTCCAGGGTGATCAGGAGGGACGCGAGCGGCTGCGCGCGCTGATCAGGGAGTACGACTTCGCGAGCGCCGACAACGTGGTCGAGTTTCTCACCGAGATCGGCAAGCACCTGGCTTCCGATTTCCGTGTCGATCCGCCTCAGCCGGTGATCGTCGCCACGCAGCTGATGCGCAGCCGGAGCGAGGAGGACCTCTACGACTTCCTGTTTGGCCTTGAGTACTTGAAACCGCGCTTCAAGCTCTTGTGGCGCGAGAAGCCGCTTGACCAGCTCTCACCTGGCGAGCGCGGCACGCTGCTCTTGCTCTTCTACCTGCTCGTCGACCGCGAGGACGTGCCGCTCGTGATCGACCAGCCCGAGGAGAACCTCGACAACGAGACCGTCGCCGAGCTGCTGGTGCCGGCGATCAAGCACGCCAAGGAGCGCCGGCAGATCATCCTCGTGACCCACAACCCCAACCTGGCTGTCGTGTGCGACGCTGATCAGGTGATCCACGCGAGCATCGAGAAGACCGAGGGCAACCGCTTGACCTACACTAGCGGCGCGATCGAGGATCCGACGATGACCCGGATGATCGTGGACGTGTTGGAGGGCACGAAGCCCGCGTTCGACATCCGCGATGCGAAGTACGAGGTGCTCGACCGCGCAGGAGATTAAGCGATAGCACGCCATCTGGTGCTCCGACGGCCACGAGGTCCGTATCGAGGTGCGCTGCGACTGGATGGACTCACCTCGGCGCGCTCGTGGGAAGCGACGGAGGTAACTGGTTGAACACAAAGACTCCGTCATAGGCCAGGTCGGCACTGCTGCATCGCGCGAGCAAAGCAGCACTGCCGAGCAGCTCCGCAGAGGCGCTCCTTTGGACGAGGACCGGCAGCCCGCCGAGACTCCCGGCTCACTCCTCCTATCGGGCGAATGCGGCAGCGATGATCTGGCCGACAATCCCAACTCTGCGCTTGCAGAGAGTGTCCGTAATTATTGTGTCTGCGCTATAGTTACGGCCATGTCAGGGATCTCGATTCCCTCTCTCCCGGTCAGCGATGCCGCCAGTCGTCTTGGTGTCAGCGATCAGCGCGTCCGCGCAATGATTTCTGCTGGCACGGTCGACGCTCAGAAGGTCGCCGGCGCGTGGTGGATCTCAGCTGAATCCCTTGCCCGGGCAGTTGCCCTGAGTCGGCCTGCGGGGCGCCCGTTCAGTCCGGAGAGTGCGTGGTCACTGCTGCTGATCGCGTCGGGCGAGCCGGTGACATGGGCCTCGCCCAGGGTCCGCTGGCGCGCGTCAGCCGCACTGAAGGAGAAGGGTTTGGCGGAGTCTTTTGTAAAGCTCGGTAATCGCGCAGTGCGCCACGCTTTCCAGGCGCATCCCGCCGAGCTCTCCCGCCTCGCCGGCCGGAAGGAGTTGATGTTGAGCGGGGTCAGTGCGGCTGCGGACTACCGGCTCGGCCTGCAGGGCGGCGAGGAGGTCGAAGCGTACGTCGCGGCAGACGCGATCGAACAGGTCACACAGCGGCACGGTCTTGTCCGGGGCGGTGAGGTCAACGTGGTGCTCCGCGCGATTCCCGAGGACATGTGGCCCGTCCTGCACCATCCAGTTGCTCCGCTAGCCGCCGTTCTCGCGGACCTGGCCGAGCACGCCGACCCCCGAGCACGGCGCGTGGGACACGAGCGGGCCGCGCGACTGGACAGCACGCGGGCGGGGAATGGCTGACACCGGCAAACCAGTCAAGGTTGCACCGGCCGACGCCGCGGCGAAGAATCTATGGAGCGAACTCGGGCGTCTTGCTTCACGGGTGCTGCCAAGGGGATGGACGCTGGTTGGCGGGCTGATGGTTCAGCTGCACGCATTCGAGGCCGGCGACTCCGGCGTGCGCGCTACGACTGACATCGACATCCTCGGCGACGCGCGAGTGCGCACCGACTTCGAGAAGATCGCACGCGCTCTGCGTGACGATGGATTCAAGCTCGACCCTCCCTCGCCGATCGACCGCATCAGCCACCGTTGGCGGCGCGGCGGGCTGGTGGTAGACCTGCTCGCGCCCGATGGGCTGCGCGAGAATCCACCGGTCGCCGGTGGGCTCCGCACCGTCCAGATCCCTGGCGGTACTCAAGCGCTCGAGCGAACGAAGACCGTCGATGTCGAGATCGGGGGATCGCTGGTGAGACTCTCCCGCCCCACGCTGCTGGGAGCGGTGCTGATCAAGGCACGGGCAATCATGGAGCACGCCGACCCGGACGCCCAGCGCGCGGATCTCGTGCTGCTCCTCTCGCTCGTGGATGACCCCAGCCAAACAGCGGCTGAACTCAAGGGGAAGGAGCGCAACTGGCTGCGCGACTGTAAAGCGCTGCTCGGTCTCGACGATCCAGTTCTCATGGCCGCATTTCCGCGAACCCAGATTCAGCGCGCCCAGCTTGCCTACCGGCTGCTTGTCGCAGGACCGACTGGCTGATTACTCGCGCTGGGTGCCTCGGCGGACAGAGAGCCGAGCGAAGAATGATTTGCGCCCACTTCCTTTGTCCTGGCTTCCCTTGGCGTCGGCGCTCTGGTTTTCTTCGCGGGGCTTGCTGTTCGTTCGTGCGGCTCGTGCAGCGCGCCACTCGACATCGACCGGCCGTGGTCCGTGTTGGCGTAGATCCTCGATGGCGAATGCGTAGTGGGCGCTGAGCATCTGCAGGCTCGTGCCGCACTCGCTCGCGACGGTTTGCGGGTCCTCGGCGCGCAGGCGGAGGAAGATACCGCCGCGCCGCAGCGCGTAGGGTGTCGCGCCGAGGATCTGGAAGAGCTCGGGTTGCTCGGCGACCTTCGTGACAGCGGGGGTGAAGAACTTTCGACCCCAGGTGTTCGCCTGGTTTTTACTGACATGGCAGGCGTCTGTCCGTGGGTCTCGCACTCCGTGCCGGGCGCTGGCGAGATCCCCGGGGATGATGAAGTCCACATCGCGCGCCGGATGCCCGCTGCGCCTGAGGGCCTCCCGCCACTCTGATAGGTCCTCCTGGAGGAGGCCGGGCATCGCTGCTCGTCGCTGGGTGCTGTACTCGGTTTTGCCCCACTGGTCGAGCTGCCCGTGGGAGAGGACCTCGACGACCCACGCGAAGCCGTCCTCCAGGGACATCCAGCGCATCGCCCAGACCTCCTGGTTGCGGGCGCCGAGCCCGTATTGCATGCTCACGATCGCGGCGTCGCGGTGCGCGAGGAGCGGGTCTCGATGCTCGACCTTCGCCAGCAGCTGCTCGCGGATCGCCTCCACGGCCTGCGGGGAGAGCGCCCAGCTGGGGACACGCGGTCCGCGTCGGCGGCCAACGGGCGCGTAGCCTGTGCCGCCCGCGCGCGCGGAGCGGCGTCTGTTGACGATGCCCTCGTTGGCGAGGATGCACCCGTTGGTCTGGATCTCGGGCACCGTTTGCGAGCCGGCCGCCCAGCTCAGGGCGGCGGAGAGCACCCGCCAGGCGTGCTCCCGTGTCTGTTTGGAGACGCCGTCGCGCATCATCTGTTCGCGCCACGCCCGTGGCGCCAGCGGCTCGTTGAAGCGCACCGCGGGCACGGAGGCCAGGGCCACCGCGTGGCGGGTAGGTGGGCGCGGCTTGCCGCGGGGCTTACGGGGCGCCTTGCCGAGGAGATGGCGGTTGGCGACCGACATGTACCGCTGGAATGTGGAGGGAGCGAGGCCGCCCTGGTTGCGGGGGTGGGCGTTGACCGCAAGGTAGAGCTCGATCACTTCCCCGATGCTCCGCGACTCGGCTTGGTTGGCTTCCTTCGCGTCGAGGTCCAGCAGGAACCGCCGCAGGCTGTCCGGCCCCCGGCGCTCGGCCGTGATGTAGTCGTCCATCCAGGCACGGGCGTGGCGCACCGAGGGGAAGGCCCGTGTGCGCCCGGCCTTCTCGTGGTCGTAGAAGCCGACCGAGTAGGAGCGGCGGCCGCTCTTGGCGACGTAGGGCCAGGCCGACCCCTTCCGCCACGGCCTAGCCACCGGCCGCTCCACCGCGGGGCGCGGAGCGCAAACGACGCCCGCGCGAGCATCTGGCCTCCATACCCAGCATCTCTGGCTCTACCGATGATAGGCCGGTCAAATCAGCAAAGCACGGTGTCATAGCGGGGATGGTCATGCACGCGCCGCCCTGGACCCCCTTGTTTGCAGGCCAAACACCCAGGGGGGCCAGGACACTCTTAAGCCCTGGCCCTCCTGGGGCTCAAAAACTGCGCAGCACCTGCGCAGCAAATCGCTATCCTTCTTGCCCCAACTTGCCCGCACTTGTCCCCACACCGAATCGCGAATGCCCCGCCAGCACTGGATTTTTCAATGGGCAGTTCCGGGGTTCGCTCCCACGCAAGCTGCGCGGGCTTAAGTGCCGGGCTGAGGGGGAGGGGCGAGCGCAGTTCTCCCAGCGTGTGCGGTGGGGACTCCCAGGGCCCCTGTCCCAGGACTGAGTTTTCCCAGTAAACAAGCCGTTTTTGGGGGGGTCGTGTTCTCCCAAGGCGGTGGGCGGCGGTTCTCCCAAGGTTTGGCTTTGCTGGCGCCGGTGGCTCCTATGCTCGCCCGCAATGAGCACGGAGATGCAGAGCGCTGGAGGACCGGAGTCGCGCAGGACGGTCGATCCGCTGGCGATGGCGCTGTTCGGTGTGGCGCGCGAACTCCCGGCGGCTGACCGGCGGGTGCTGCTCAGCGCGATCGACGGCCGGCTGCACGGCGTCGCCGGGGAGCGAGCGCGGGTAGCGCTGGAGGTGCTGCGCCTCTGCGAGCGCGAAACGCAAGAGACGGTGTCCAAGCGGCGGTACGAGCGCTGGCGCGACGCGCACCCCGAGCGGGAGAGCCTGCCATCCTCGACGTATGTGGCAAACAGTCTCGGCGGATCGTGGGCACGCGCGATGGACGCCACGGGCGTTGCGCCGTCGGTCGAGCACGCCACGTTTCGCTGGCACCGCCAGGGACCCTCCCCCTCAGACCAGGAGGTACTCGATGAGCTGGGTCGCTGCGCCCGAGAGGTCCGCGTGGACTTCACATTCGGCGAATACAGAGAGTGGGCGCTGGCGCAGCGCGCGAGCGACCCCGACCGGCGGGGCCTGCTGATCAGCCCCAGCACCTTATCGCCCGCTTCGGGTCCTTCACCCAAGCGCGGGTCGCTGCGGGGCTGGGGGAGTCCGGCCGCCATCGTGGCCCGAGGGGCAATCGCACCGAGTACACGCCCGAAGCGTGCATCGCCATGGTGCGAGCCGCGGCGCGCGACGCGCACACGACGCTGCTGAGCGCAAACGCCTATATGGCCTGGCGCGTGGCTCAGATCGAGGACGCCCGCCGGCGCGGGCTCTGGCGCCCGATACCCGAGTGGAAGCTCGTCCGCGACCGGTTCGGCAGTTGGCCCAGAGCGCTCCTAGCGGCAGGGCTCATCACCCCGGAGAAGGCCGCCGAGTACCGTCGTGGCCAGGGCCGGCGTATGCCCGACGATCACATAGCCAAGTGGCTATGTGATGCCGCGACGGAACTCGGGCCCTGCATGACCGGCGATGCCTACAAGCGCTGGCGCCAAAAGCAGATCGACAACCCCACCGCGGGATACCCGCCGAGCCAGCGAGTGCTCCAGCTGCGCTTTGGCCGCTGGAGCGCCGCCGTGGACAGCGCAGACGCGGCGCTCACCGCACCGCGGCCCTTCGAGCACATCCTCGAGATCCTGCACGCGAGGGGCATAGCGGCATGAGCAGCGAGGCAGTGCGGGTGATCCGCGACATCCTGCCCGGTGTAAACGAGGGCACCCTGCGCGAGCTGCGCACTCTGATCGCCTACTCGCTGGCCGCGCCCTCGCCGGCGGAACTCCGCGAGCAGCGCCTGGGACTTCTCGTTCAGATGGTCGCCAACGCCCCCGGATGGATCCCACGCGGCGAGGACTACGAAGCCGAACTCGCCAAGCGGTCCTCCGAAGACGAGGAGTGGCCGTCGCGCAGCCAGCTCAGCCGCGCCTACGGCTCCTGGCTGCTCGCCGTGAGCGCCGCGATGGAGCTGCACGACCCCCACGGCCACATCCCACCCCCCAGCTACCAGGCGCGGCCCGTCGCGGGCCGGCCCCATACCCGGCGCACGGCGATCCTCGCTATCGCCCGCTGCCGGGACGAGATCGGCGCCTGGCCAACCCAGAGCGACTACCTGCAATGGCGACGCATCCTGCGCCGCACCGGACGGCTCTACGGACCCGGCGAGCCGCGCCTACCCGACGCGAAGGCCCTACGACGCCTCTTCGGCAGCTGGACGCGCGCGCGAGACGCAGCACAGCGTTGGGCAGAGCGCGGATCGGGCTAACACCATCCGACTGTCGCGTGGTCGCGCTGTATTTGCGGGCGCGGGAACCACCGGATTCATCCCGCAGACCTCTCTCAAGGTCTCTTTCCGGGAAGGACGCTCAGCATTTGCGCGGGATAAACAAGGGACAATCGTCGAATGTCTCCGACTGTCTGAATCAGGCGTCGCCGCCGTGTACGGTCGCGCTCGATGTCCTCACGACAGCCACAAAGGACAGCGAACAGCAACGGGAACGGGCGGGCGGGATCGTTGCTTGAGGATCTCGCCGGTCTGGTTGGCCGGCTGGGTGCGCGCCGCAAGGAGATCGTGGGGGCGGTCGTCGCTGTGGTTTGCGATGTCGTGCCCGATCCAATGCAAGAGCGGGATCCCCTTTACGCGGTGGGACAGCGCGCTGCCGTCGCCGCGGCCGTCGATTACTGGCTGACGGGGATCGCGCGGGGGGAGGGGCAGCGGGTGCCGATCCCGGCGGCGGTCATCGAACAGGCCCACCGTGCGGCACGCGGCGGCGTGAGCTTGGCGACGGTGCTGCGCCGCTACGTGGCTGGCTACGGACGGCTCGAGGACTTCGTTTTGCAAGAGGCGGTTCATAGCGATGTGCAGGGCGCCAAGACGGTCCTGGGCCGGGTGTTGAGGGCGCACGCGCTGCTGTTCGATCGTATGGTCGCGGCGATCGAGGTGGAGTTCACGGACGAGAGCGAGCGCGTGACTCGCTCTGGAGAGCAGCATCGCGCCGTGCTTGTGCGGGCGCTGCTCGCCGGTAGCCCCGTCGAAGCCGACGAGCTCGGCTATGAGCTCGATGCGTGGCATCTCGGCATCATCGCCACCGGCGCGAGAGCCGCGCAGGTCGTCAATGGCCTGGCGGCGGCGCTGGATCGTGAGTCCTTGAGCGTGCCCCAGGGTGATGGGGTGGTCTGGGCGTGGCTCGGCGGGCCGCGAAGGCTCGCCACGGCGGAGATCGAGCGCTCCCTTTCGAGCGAGAAGCTCGCGGGGGCGTCGCTGGCGGCGGGTGAGCCGGGCAGAGGCACCGATGGCTGGCGCTTGACGCATCGCCTCGCGCAGGCGGCGTTGCTGGTCGCCCAGCGGGTGCCGCAGAGCTTGACGCGGTACGCCGATGTCGCGCTGCTGGCCATGGCGCTACGAGACGAGGTGCTTGCCAGGACGCTGGTCAACAGCTACCTCGCCCCGCTCGACAGTTCACGCAGAGGCGCCGCTCCGCTACGCGAGACCGTGCGTGCCTACCTCTATGCCGAGCAGAAAGTCTCCTCGGCGGCCACGACGTTGGCGGTATCGCGGAGTACGGTGAGAAGCCGCCTGCGCACGATCGAGAAGAGACTCGGCCGCCTCCTTCCAACGTGCCTGGCTGAGCTGGAGGTGGCTTTGCGCCTGGAGGAGCTCGGCGTCACCGGCAGCATCAAATGACCCCGGCTGAGCCTAATTACTGTGCAAGTGCGCAAAATTTATACCTTCGACTTAGCAAATTGGCGTGGTATGCACTCGCCAAACAGTGGTACTCATTAAAAGGTCACCGCCCAGGACCGGACTCGACGCCAGAGCCACGGTAGGGGTAAAACATCATCCACACCACCCGATACGACTTCAGGAGGCATCATGAGAAGGCACCCAGTGAGAAGCGACCGCACCGCGACCTCCGATCGTCTGGCGCCTCGGAACAAAGCTCCGCCTGTGGTTGGGGCGACTTCGCGTGGCGTGAAGCTGGGTGCGTGCGTGTTGGCAGTGGTTGCGTGTTTGGCGTTTTGGGCTGCGCCGCGTGCAGGTGCCTCGCCGCGAGCTCGCGCTACGCGGTTGAGTGAAAGCCCTTTGGTGGTGCCGGGAGTGCAGGCGTTGGATGGGGGGCAGCAGGTGCTCGATCAGCGCCAGGCGCGGTTGAGCAGCGTGGAAGCGGTGCAGGCGCGGGAAGCCTCGCAGACCGAGTACGAGGGTCTCGACGCCGAACGGGCGCAGCAGGTTGTGGGGGAAGCGTTCCCGGAAGTCGTCGGAGATCCGGGTGGTGGGCCGCCGCGGCTGCCGGCGGGGCAGTCGATCGTGGGGTATCCGGGCGCGGACGCCGCGCAGGTCGATCTCGGTGAAGGTCGGCGGGCGGTGATCGCCTCGAGCGAACCGATGTCCACGGTTGGTTCCTCGGGGCAGCGGGTGTCGATCGATTTGAGCCTGGGCGAAGTGGGGGGTGCTTTTGAACCGCGGACGGCTGAGGTGGGGGTGCGTATCCAGAAGCAGCTGGGCGGTGGGGTGCAGCTGCCTGGTGTTGGGGTGTCGTTGACGCCGTTGGATGGGGAAGGTTCGCCGGTGGGTGGTTCGGAAGGGGTCGTTGATGGCGCCACGGCGTTCTTCGCGGACACGGGGATTGACGTCGGGACGCTCGTGAAGCCGGTCACGGCGGGGTTCGATCTGGCGACTGTGCTCTACTCTGAACGCAGTCCCAAACGGTTCTCGTTTCGGGTGAGGATGCCGGCGGGTGCGAGTCTTGTGCAGAGCCAGGATGGGTCGGTTGAAGTTCACGAGGATGGGGCGACCCTGGCGCTGGTGGATGCTCCGAGCGCTCAGGATGCCGAAGGGACGGTGGTTCCCGCGTCGCAGAGCGTGTCGGGTGACACGTTGACGGTGGTGGTGGATCACGGCGGTGGGGCTTACCGCCTACCGGTCGTGGTTGATCCTACGGTCAAAGAAGATGGGGCGATTCATTTTGGTGGTGTTCTTGGGGCTACGTGGGGGTTTCATACGGGGTGGCCTGAACATTTTAGTGGCTCTAGTTTTGAAGGCAAATGGGAAGGTGTTTATTTTGGTAGTGCTGTCAAGGATGAAGGTAAAGAATTCGCTGCTGGTGAGTCGGGTGGGTTTTCGTACGCTACGCAGGGCGAATCTCGGATCTATGAGATGAAGACGGAAACTTCGTCCAATGCTGTCGGCTCGCAGGAGGAAGACGTTTTCGGGATTGAAAATATACATAATTCGACCTTCGAAGCGTCGCAGGGCTGGCTCGGTGCGCATGGGGGAAGTGCGACGGTGTGTGTGTTGCCGGAATGCGCGACGGGCACAGTGGAACATGGTGTGAACGATAGTTCGGAAGCGTTCTTTGAACAGAGGGCACGGGAAAATGGTTCGTCGTTCACGAGCAGTATGTTCAGCGCATATGAGTATATTTTGCAGGAAGCTCCACCGAAAATAGGTTTTGATACAACGGAAAAAGTCGTCGGGAGCGTTACTAACGGCATGTATTCCGGTCGTTGGATGCGAACGACAGATTTCGCGGACGAGCTGGCTTTTGTGGATATTTTTGATCCGGGTATTGGTGTTAGTGAATTGCAGTGGAATGCGCCCGGTGTGTCTGGTTGGGGATCGACGTATAAAGGGTTTACCCTTGGGTGTACGGGTGTGCAGTGTAACGAGTGTTATGAAGTGGCGTGCGGGACTGGGCCGTGGGGTATCAGTGCTGTTGGATTGCCTGATGGGGAAGACGCGTTGGAAGTGACCGCGAGGGATGCTGTTGGTTTGAGCGCTACGGCGAAAGGGGTCCTCAAGCTGGATAACACCGCGCCGTATGGTATAGCGCTGGCTGGTTTGCCGCCTGGGAGTGAAATTGGCTATGGGTCTTATCGTGTGAAAGCGGAAGCGTCGGACGGTTCGGGTAAAACTCCGAGTTCGGGGGTCGCGTCCATCGCGATGACCGTCGATGGTAAAGAAGTCGGTAAACCGGCCGGGTCGTGCACTCCGGGGCCGTGCAGAGCGGCGGGGGAATGGACTCTCAGTGGCGAAGAATACGTTGCGGGTAAGCATACGATCACCGTTACGGCGACGGATGGGGCGGGTAACGAAGCTGAAGAAGAATTCACGCTTGTCATGCATAGCGCAGAATCGGTCGCGGCGGGACCGGGGTCAGTCGAACTCGACTCGGGTGGCCTTACGCTCAGCGCGACGGATGTCGCTATCGCCAGTCCTGTCGCGGGCCTCGAAGTGCGGCGTAGCTACAATTCGCGTAACGTCACGGTGGGCGCCAAAGGTCCTCTTGGTCCACAGTGGAGCGGTCTCAGTCTCACCGGCAGCGAAAGCCTGAAAGAACTCGCGAACGGGAGCATGGTTTTGACGGCGGCGGGCGGCCAGCAGTCGCTTTTCTCCTTGGAAAGCGGCAAATTCGCGTCTCCAACGGGCGACAAGAACCTTACGTTGAGCGAAGGAGGCTCGGGGAAATTCACGCTCAAGGATCAGCACGGGAACGTCACGACGTTCACGGTTCCCTCCGGCGGCTCGGGAACGACGCTGACTCCCTCTCGTCGTGAAGAAGCGGGGGGCTCGCGCACGACCACGTATTCCTTCCAGACGGTGGAAGGGGTCACCGAGCCGACCGAGGCGCTGGCGGCTGTTGCGGCCGGTGTGAAATGCGCGACGCTGGTGGTCGGCTGCCGCGCGCTGAGCTTCGAATACGCGAAAGCCACCACGGCGAGCGGAGAAGCCCCAGGCGAATGGGGCGAATACAACGGGCGACTGGTCGGCATCGACTTCACCGGATGGGACCCTTCCAGGAAAGAAATCACTACGACGATGGTCGCGCAGTACAGCTATGACGGCCAGGGGCGTCTGCGGGCGGAGTGGGACCCGCGCATATCGCCCGCGCTGAAGACGACCTACGGCTACGACGCCGAAGGTCACGTGACATCGGTGACGCCGCCGGGGCAGCAGCCGTGGCTGTTCACGTACGGCATGCTCGCGGGGGACACGCACGACGGCCGACTGCTGAGCGTGGTACGCCCGAGCACCGCGACGTCCTTTGGGAATGGCGAAGCGCCGAAAGACACCGTGTCGCCGGCGCTGTCGGCGAAAAGCCTGGGTGCGGGCGCCAAAGTGACGGTGTCCACGGGGTCGTGGAGCAACAGCCCGCTTGCCTACAGCTACCAGTGGGAGGAATGCAACCTGGCTGGTGGTGAATGCGCGCCGATCCTGGGGGCGGTGAACGCGGGTTACACGATACGGTATGTCAACGAAGGGCACACGCTCGTGGCGCAGGTCACGGCGAGCAATGCCGCCGGGTCGATCGTGGCCGTGAGTGCCCATAGCGGTGAAGTCCCGGTGACGCCGCCGATCCCGACGTTTTACACCCAGATCAAAGGCAAAGGCAGCGGCCAGCTCAAGGGCCCCATAGGAGTGGTGTATTCAGATTCCGCTAGTCAGTTCTATGTCACCGATACCGGTAATAACCGTGTGCTGATCTTCAATAAAAGAGGCGAAGAAGAACGGAGCTTCGGCTCGACCGGGCATGGCATCGAACAGTTCAAAGAACCAACGGGAGTCGCGGTCAACAGGGAAGGCGACGTGTTCGTCGCGGACTCCGGTAACTACCGGATCCAAGAGTTCACATCCAGTGGCGCATACCTGCAGTCCGTGAATACTCCCGGGGCGCCCCTCGGGGCTCGCGGCTACCGAACGGGTTGTTTACGCGAGCGACGACACCACCAGCGAGATCGATGAATTTGGGCTCCAGCCGTTCCTCTATAATTCGGGGCACCTCGGCTCGGCAGGCAAAGGCAACGGGCAGCTCAAAGCGCCCACCGGGATCGCGCTCGACAACGAAGGCGACCTCTATGTCGTGGACACCGGCAACGACCGTGTGCAGGAGCTGGGCGGCGAGGGGAAATACATCGGGCAGTTCGGTAGCCAAGGCAAAGGCAATGGGCAGCTCAAAGCGCCCACCGGGATCGCGCTTGGCCCCTCCGGCGGCGTATGGGTCCTCGACGCCGGAAACGACCGTGTGCAGAAGTTCGACGGCCAGGGCAAATACCTACTGCAGTTCGGCACCCAGGGCAAAGCCGCCGGGCAGTTCCGCGACCCACCGGGCATCGCGATGCACCGCCACTGAAGGCGAACCGTACGTCGCCGACACCGCCAACAACCGTATCGAGGAGTTCCAGCCCTACAAAACACCCCCAGAACCCCCAGAACCCCCAGCGACCCCACCAAACCCCGGCACCAGCGCGGTAAGCACGATCGAGTACCAGGTCCCGGTCTCCGGTACGGGCGCCCCCTACGCCGTGGGCGCCACCGAAGCGGCCGCGTGGGCACAGAAAGACACCCCGGTTCAAGCGACCGCGATCTACCCGCCGGACGAACCAATGGGCTGGCCCGCACAGGCCTACCGCCGCGCCACGATCTACTATCGCGACAGCCGCGACCGCACCGTCAACGTCGCCTCCCCAGGCGGTGGGGTCTCCACCACCGAATACAACTCGACCAACGACGTCGTGCGAACCCTGACGCCCGACAATCGCCAGGCGGCGTTAGGAGAAGGCGCGAAATCCGCTGAAGTCGCGCAGCTGCTGGACACCCACAGCACCTACAACAGCGAAGGGACCGAGCTCGAAGAAACCGTCGGGCCGCAGCACACCGTCAAGCTCAAAGAAGGCAGCGAAGTCCTCGCGCGCCGCCGCACAGGCTACTTCTACGACGAAGGGGCACCCAAATCCGGCGGCCCCTACGGGCTGGTCACCAAGACGACCGTAGGCGCCGTTCTCGCCAAAGGCGAAGAAGCAGATGTCCACACCAGCAGTACTCAGTACCGCGGGCAGAGCAATCTCGGGTGGAAACTACGTAGGCCAACAGCGGTCGTGACCGACCCCAATGGCCTGAAAATCACGAAGAGCACCGCCTATGATCCCAACACCGGCAACGTGCATCGAAGCGATGCATGCCTGCCGGCGCCGTGAAGAAGACGCCCTGCCGGTGTTCACAGCAAATTCGGGAGCTTCGGCAGCAAAGAAGGCCACTTCGAAGTGCCCGTGGGGCGTCGCGGTCAACAGAAAGCCGGCAACGTCTACGTCAGCGACCACAACGCCGACCGCGTCGTGAAGCTGACGGCCGGTGGCTCGCTGCCGCTTCACATCGGCTCAAAGGACTCCGGCGAAGCGCAGGTCAAAGGCCCCGAGGCGCTGACCGTCAGCTCCGCGGAGAATCTCTATGTCGGCGATAGCGGCCACCACCGTATCGAGGAGTTCGACTCGCAGGGCAAATACCTCGGCGCGTTCGGCAAAGAAGGCACCGGCGAAGGGCAGTTCACCGGCAACGATCGGCGGGCTCGCGACGGACTCGAGCGGCGACGTATGGGTCTCCGGACAGCAACGATGACCGGATTGAGGAGTTCAGCTCTCAGGGCAAATACCTCCGCGCCTTCGGCAAAGAAGGCACCGGCGAAGGCCAGTTCAAGGAACCCCTCGGCCTCGCCGATCTCGGCGGGACGCTCTATGTCGCCGACACGTAACAACAACCGCATCCAAGAGTTCAACCTCGAAGGCAAATACATGACCCCTTCGGGAGCTACGGCGAAGAAAACGGGCAGTTCAGAGAACCGTGGGCGATCACCGCCGACGCAAAGGGCGACCTGTATGTCAGCGACCGTCGGCCCCGACCGCGTCGAGGAGTTCAACCCAGCCGGGAAGTTCCTCGCATGGCTCGGTGCCTACGGCTCCGGCGAAGGACAGCTCTCAGCAACCCCGAGGGCCTCGCGACCAATTCCAGCGGCGACCTCTACGTCGCAGACTGCGGCAACTACCGCGTCGCAGGAGTGGACCCCAGGCAACCAGGGCGCCCACGTCACCCAGACCGTCTACTACACCGCCGAATCGAAATCCTCCGTCCCGCCTGCGCAAACCATCCCGAATGGGCCAACCTCCCATGCCAGACCCAGCCCGCCACGCAGCCCGAAACCACCGGGCTGCCCAACCTGGCTGTGACCACGTTCACATACAACATATGGGATGAGCCGGAAAGCACCACCGAAACCATCGAAGGCAACACGCGAACCAAGACCCAACCTACGACGCAGCAGGACGGCTCGTGACCAACACCGCGAGCCTCCAAAGTCGGCGCCCGGTGCTGCCGACCGTGACCGACGAATACGATCCCAAAGGGGCACCCCGAATCTCGAAAGCACAACCACCGAAGGCAAAACCCTCACGATAGAAAGCACATACAACACGCTCGGGCAACTCATCTCCTCCACCGACGCTGACGGGAACGAAGCGAGCGCTACACATACGACATTGACGGACGCACCGAAACCGTCAACGACGGCAAGGGCACCCAGACGCTACCGCTACGACTCCACCACTGGTCGCTCATACCAGCTCAAAGACTCAGCCGCCGGCAACTTCATCGCCAGCTACGACGCCCACGGCACCATGGTCGGCGAGAGGCTACCCCAACGGCATGAAAGCCAACTACACCTACGACCGACCGGACAGCCCACCAGCCTCGAATACATCAAGACGACGCACCTGCCCCGGGAAATGCACCTGGTTCAACGAAGCCACCACCCCTCCATCACAGGACAGGGACCCTGAACCAGACAAGCAACCTCTCGACCAAGAACTACGCCTACGACAACGCAGGACGACTCGCGCAGGTCCAGAACACCCCGGCCGGCCAAACCAGCTGCACGACTCGCGTCTACGGCTATGACCCCGACACCAACCGCACCAGCCTCAGCACGCAGCGCCCGGCAGCGAAGGCGAATGCGCAACCGAAGGTGGAGCACCGAACCCCACGGCTACGACACCGCCGACCGCCTCACCGACACCGGCACCACCTACGACACCTCGGCAACACCCTCGCCCTCCCCGCCAGCGACGCGGGCGGCGCCGAACTGACGAGCACCTACTACACAGACAACCAGCTCGCCAGTCAGACACAGAACGGCCAGACCATCGGCTACCAGCTCGACCCCGCCGGACGCGCCCGCGAAACCAGTATCCACGGGCAAAACGATCTCGACCGTGACCTCCCACTACGCCGGAGCAAGCCCGGCTCCGTCGTGGACGACGAACACGTCCGGAGCAATGGACCCGTAACATAACGGGCGTCCACGGCCAGCTCGCGGCCGTCCAGAGCAACGGCGAAGCCCCAGTGCTACAGCTAACCAACCTCCACGGCGACATCATCGCCACCGCCTACCTCTCCGAAACGACAGGGAGCCTCGCCTCCAACGCGGACACAACGAGTACGGCGTGCCCACCACGCAGCCTGCCCACCCAAGTACTCCTGGCTCGGCGCCCTACAGCTCCCCACCGAACTACCCAGCGGCGTCGTCGCCATGGGCGCCCGCTCCTACGTCCCACAGATCGGCCGCTTCCTCCAGGACGACCCGATCCCCGGCGGCTCCGCCAACGCCTACACCTACACCTACGGCGACCCGATCAATACCACCGACCCCACCGGCGCCTACACCTACGCCGGCCCATCAGCCTCACGCATCGCCAACATGGAAGGAAGGGCCGCCGCAGCGGCCGCAGAACAGGCAGCGATCAACGCCGCGGCACGCGCAGCCGCAGAAGCCGCAGCCCGCGAAGCCGAAGCGGTAGCCGGCCCAATGTTCCCCGGAGAAGGAGAAGAATCCTGGGAAGAATGGGAAGAATACGAAGAAGGAGAAGAAGAAGGCGGATACGAATACGCCTCGTACCACCACGGCGCTAAGCCGGAAGGCGGAGAAGGGCATGTGGAAGAGGCGGTGTTCTACCAGCCGATAGGGGAAGGTGCGACCTTCTCACCGTTGCAGTCACAGGAAGGCACGACCAATGGTGGTGTCCGCAAGAACGTCAATCATATTTGTCACGTGTTCCCGGGGTGCGGCGGTAATCACTCGTTGCTTAGTCGAACCATAAGGTCTCGGCCAGCTGCATCAGCTTGCGCACGGCAGAATGATTGTCCGTTCCCGGAACCTAAAAACTGGGCGCCCGTGAGATATATAACCAAGAAGGTGGTACAGGCCGGAAGGATCATTATTGAGACACTTGTTCTCGAGTAGGCCGAGAGATGACTCGGCGTTCGTGAACTCCAGCTTGGTGGAGTCGCAGAGAAGCTGGATCGATTGCCGGAGGTGGGCTCGGTCGTCGGCGCACGGTGGAGTCTGTCGGTGACGGAGCTAATTGCAGAAGTGATCGTGGAGAAGTTTTGGGCGCTGATCCGCTGGGTGTGGCGACGTCTTCACGGGAGTCGGTCGGCTGAGCGGCCGACCGACTCGCATGCGGTGACCGTTGTTGACGATCACGATTCGGCTGATGAGCCTACGTAGAAAAGCATGGCGAAGACGTTGGCTGTGGTTCTCGCTGCTCCCGTTTGGGCTCGGATCATGGGCTCCGATTCCCGTTGGGTTGCGGTGTGGAGTTCGACTTTGGACGGTGCTGGGCGTCCTATGGTCGATATTCGCCCTTGCCGGGTGGGTCCTTGCTGGGGTAGAACCCTCTGGCAGCGGTGGCGAAGACCTCTCTGGGGGCCTGATAATTCTCGCCTGGTTCGGCGGCATCGTAACGTCACTCTGGATTTGTCGCGACTATGACAGGCGTGTTAACGCACAGCTGTCTGAGCCGATATCGTGGCCTACGCCAACAGCCCGCTCACAGCAATGGTCGGCGCGATACGCGCTTGTTGCGTATGGGTGCACGTTCGCAGGAGTGGTCGCGCTGGCGAGCGTCCTGCACTTCGGTCTCGGTGTACACCTGCGCGTGGGCGTGGGCGTGCTGATCGTAGACGCGGTGCTGCTCTGCTCGCTGCTGCCGCTCAGACGCAAGTACGGTCTCTCATACGAGGATCTCGGCCTACGTGCCGTGCCCGCCGTGCGATCGATCGGGCTCGCTGTTCTCGCGCTTGTCGCCTATATAGCGATCACTGTCTTGTGGCTGATAACGGTGCAACCGCAAGCTGGCGTTGACACGCTTGCGAATGTCAAGCACCAGAGCACAGTCAACGTCGTGCTCGCGATCATCGCGGTCGCAGCCATCGCGCCGATCGTCGAGGAAGTCTTCTTCCGCGGTCTTCTATATCGCAGCCTGCGCAACCGACTTTCAATCCTGTCGGCCGCGCTGCTAGCCGGGGTGCTGTTCGGGCTCGTGCATATCACCAGCTACCCACTCGATACGCTGCCGGTCAAGGCGTCGTTCGGCGTGATCGCGTGCTTGCTCTACGAGCGCACCGGCTCACTGCTGCCGGGTATCGGCCTGCACTCGTTCGTGAATGCGAGCGCGATCGACCTGGCGCTCACAGGCAACCCTCAGATCGTGTTCGTCTGCTTCTCTTTGCTCGTAACGGTGCTGATCGTCCAGGTATGGGTACGGCGACTGCTTGAGGGCAAACGAGCGTCACGGTTGGCGGAGTTGCCACAGTCGGGACACACATGAATGGCCGAAGTGAGGGCAAGGTCGCGCGTCAGTACGTAGCGTTGCAGCGTTCCTGAAGTACTCGCAGCGCGTCTCGCGCACCCAGGGCCAGCAAGCTTCGGAGACATGTCGGTGCCGTGCAGCGAGCCCCGGACGGCCTGCTGGAACGGTTCTCTCTTGATGCCTCTGGTCGAGTTTCCGGAGCTGGCTGGTTTGCAGTACCGTTCCTTGAGATTGGATCATAGGATCATAGGGACGGTGGTAATGGCTGCGGCGGGCGCGCACGGTGAGGCGCGGAACCAGGATTGGATGCGGGGCGATTCGGCTCTGAAGGGGGCGCTGCTCTCGCTGCTGCTCAAATCCCCGTGTCATGGCTATGAGCTTGCGCGTCGGCTGAACAGGCTTCTCGGCCCGACATGGGGTATCGAGGCGAAGTCGTTGTATCCGAAGCTGGAGCAGCTTGAGCGGGAGGGGTTGCTGGAGTCCGGGGAGGGGTCGGCTGCGGACAGGATGGCGGGGCGGGTGGTGTATACCCCGACCGGCCGGACGGAGGCGGCGGTGGCGGATTGGATGGGGCGCACTGGCCCGCATCCTCCTGTTCGCAGCGAGCTGTACGCGAAGATCGTGACTTCGAGTCAGGAACACGCGCCGGCGCTGCTGCGGGCGTTGGATGTCTATGAAGTGGGGTGTCTCGCGTTGTTGAGGTCCAGCGAGGAAGCGGAGGTCGGCAAGATTTCGTGGGCTGGCGTGATCATGAACGTCGTTCGGGCTGGCCCGATTGCGCAGATCAAGGCCGAGCTCGATTGGGTCCGAGCCGCTCGGCGAGAGATCATCGAGGCCTTGGAGCGGTATCCACCGAGCTGATGGTGCTGCTGTCCTTCCAAGATGTCAGTAAGCGGTTCCGGGATGGCCCGAAGCGCAAGACCGTCGTGTTGGAGCGGGTGTCGCTGGAGATCGACGACGGGGATTTCGTCGGTCTGCAGGGAGCCAAGCGCGCGGGCAAGTCTACGCTGCTGCGCATCGCGGCAGGGCTGGAACTGCCGGACGAGGGCAGGGTTTGCTTCGCCGGTCTGGATGTGACGGCGGCGTCGGAGAGCCAACGCACCGGGCTGTGGCGTCATGGCGGGATAGGGTTGGTGTGCGGCAGCTGGGGGTCGTCTGGTAGCCGGCCGGTGGTGGATCATGTCGCGCTTGGGCTGTTGAGCGACAGCTTCGCGCCGAACGAGGCGCGAGTCAGGGCCGGCCAGGCACTTGATCGTGTTGACGCGAGGTCTTGCGAGGACATGCGGATGGACAGGCTTTCGGCGGGCGAGCGTGTCCGCGTCGAACTCGCGCGGGCGCTCGCTCGTGAACCGCGCCTGCTGCTCGTGGACGAACCCGCTGTCGTGCCGGGTTTGAGCGAACGCCGCGAGCTGTACGCGACTCTGCGCTCCCTCGGGGAGGAGCCCAGTCTGGCGCTGGTGGTCGCCTCGGAGGATCTCGAGGCGATCACGGGGGCGCGGCGGATCATGTCGATCGACCACGGCCAGGTCCGATCGACGGACTCGCGCGACAACCTCGTTCACTTGCCCGGCTTGCGTGCCAGCGGTGGGGATCCTGCAGCGTCCTGAGCATGCTGGAGTTGCGCGATGTCGCGAAGCACTACCCGGTAGGGGGGGAGATCGTGCGGGCCGTAGACGGCATATCGCTCACGGTGGCCCCCCGGGAGTTCGTTGCGGTGTATGGGCCGTCGGGTTCGGGCAAGACGACGCTTCTGCTGTTGGCGGCGGGGCTGGCTGCCCCTGACCGGGGTAGTGTCATGCTCGACGGGCGGGATGTCTCGCTGTTCTCCGAGGGCGAGGGCGCGCTTTATCGTCGGCGGGAGGTGGGGTTCGTCTTTCAGTCCTTCCATCTGATCGCAGGAGCCTCGGTGCTGGACAACGCGGCGTTGAAGCTGCTGGCGGACGGGTTCAGCATGCACGACGCCAGACAGAGGGTACGCCCGTGGCTTGAGCGTCTGGGGCTCGAGGAGCGCGAGGAGCATACGCCTGCGCAGCTATCGATGGGGGAGCGACAGCGGGTCGCTATCGCGCGGGCGTTGGTGAACGAGCCGCGGCTGCTGTTGACTGATGAGCCGACAGGGAACCTCGACTCCAAGCGCAGCCGTGAGACCCTCGCCCTGTTGCGGGACATTTGTCACGAGCGAGGTATCCCCGGGGTGCTCGTCACCCACGATCCGCAGGCGACAGCGTTCGTCGATCGGATCCACACGCTCCGCGATGGGCACCTGAAGGACGGTTTGGACGTCGAGCTGGCCGTCGCTCTGTGATGCGGGTCCGCCACGCACTGAACCCCCTGATCTTCGGCGTGCGACTGAACTCGCTGTTCTTCATCTACCGCTATCGCCTGCGCAGCCACAAGGTGCAGGAGCTCCTGGCGGGCGGTGGGATCGCCGTCGGGGTGGCGCTCGTGTTCGGTGTGTTGATCACCAGCACGAGCCTCACGCAGTCAGCGAAACAGCTCGTGCGGGGAACGATCGGCTCCGCGCGCCTGCAGCTCGTCGCGCGCTCCTCGCACGGGTTCGACAGTGGGCTCGCCGAAGCAGCCGCGAGGCTCCCGGGCGTAGCGATCACGGCTCCGCTGCTGCGGGAGAACGCGATGATCGTCGGGCCGAGGGGACGCCGGGCGATCGAACTTGTCGGGGTGACCCCGAGCATCGTCCTGCTGGGCGGCGCCCTCACACGCGATCTGAGCACCGGGGCGCTGCTGATCGGTGAAGGGATCGGGCTCCCCTCGGGCCTCGCTGCCGCGGTGGGCGCCGAACCCAGGCAACCGGTGACGGTGCTCGCCAGCGGCGACGCCCACCCGATCGTGGTGCGTGCCGTGCTGGATGGCTCGACGATCGGAGCCGTTGCGGGCAGCGACATCGCGGTCACATTGCTTCCTGTTGCCCAGCGCGTAACAGAGCAGCCAGGCCGCGTGACGACCCTTCTGATCAAGCCCCGGCCGGGTGCGGATCGGATTGTCGCCCGCGAGCTAGAACGCCTCGCGGCTGGGCAGGCGGATGTTGTGCCGGCGGATAACGAACTGCGTCTGCTCGACCAGACCGCCGGGCCGATCAACCAGTCCACGACGATCTTCGCCGCGATCAGCGCGATGGTCGGGTTCCTCCTAGCGCTCAACGCGGTGCTGCTGACTGCCCCCGAGCGACGCCGCTTCATCGCTGAGCTGCGCACAAACGGGTATCACCGCCGGCAGGTCTTCCTCATCCTCGGGTTCCAGACGGCGATCCTCGGTGTTGGGGCGTCCCTTATCGGCCTGATTGTAGGCGGTGTCCTGGCTCGGGTGCTTGCTCACCAGGCGCCGGTGTATCTGGCGGTCGCGTTCCCGGTTGGCACCGAGCAGGCAATTCAGCCGGAGGCGATCGTCCTCGCGCTCGCAGCGGGGATACTCGCTGCTTTCCTGGCGTCGTTGCCGCCGCTCTGGGGTCTGTGGCGCGGACGCGGAGCGGGTGTGATCCGCCACGACCAGGACGAATCCGGTCAGCGCATCGAGCCGCGGACGGTCCGCGGGCTCAGCTTCCTCGGTGCTCTGCTCGTCCTCATTGCAACTGGACTAGCGCTGCTCGCGCCGAGCCTGACGATCGGCGGCGGGGTGATGCTGGCCGTTGCGGTGATCTGCCTGGTGCCGCTCATCTTCGTAATCGTCGTGCGTATCCTGAAGCCCGCGTGTGGCCGGATACGCGGCAGCATGCTCTCGCTCGCAGTCGTCGAACTGGAGGCCACAGCAACCCGTTCGATCGCATTGATCGCAGTCGCGGCACTCGCGGTGTATGGCAGCGTCGCGATCCAGGGTGCCAGACACGACCTCCTCAACGGCCTGGATGAGGCAGTCGTCGAATACCTGGACACGGCTGACATCTGGGTCGCACCCGACAACAACTTCCTCACCGTCAGCAGCCTTCGCGCCGGCAGCACACCAGCGGCGCTCGCCCAGGTACCCGGGGTCGCATCGGTCCGCTCCTACCAGGGAGGCTTACTGGACGTCGGCCCGCGGCGCCTGTGGATACGCGCACGCTCACCGCAGGACAGTCCGATGATCCAGGCCAGCCAGCTCCTACACGGCAACCTCGCCCACGCCACACAGCTGCTCCGCCAGGGCGGCTGGATGGCGATATCCAACGGGTTCGCAAGCGAACACCACCTCACCGTCGGGGACTCCTACACGCTGCCGACGCCATCGGGTCCCGCGCGCCTGGGTGTCGCCGCGATCACGACGAACGTGGGATGGTCACCCGGCGCGATCACCATCAACACAAACGACTACCGCCGCCACTGGCAGATCACGGACCCCACCGCACTGGAGGTGAATCTCGCTCCCGGTGTCACCCCCGCGCAGGGCAAGCGCTCAGTAGAACAGGCCCTCGCCGGCCGGCCGGGCCTGCTCGTTGAGACCGCCACAGAACGTGAGGGGGTATTCAAGGCCACGGCACGGGAAGGCCTGAAGAGCCTCGGGCAGATATCGACGCTGCTTCTGATCACGGCTGCGCTCGCAGTCGCCGCGGCGCTCAGCGCCGCGATATGGCAGCGCCGCGCCCGACTCGCCGCGCTGAAGGCCCAGGGCTTCAGCCGCATGCAACTGTGGCGGTCGCTGGTGCTCGAGAGCGCCGTCGTACTCGCGATCGGTTGCACCGACGGCGCGATCCTCGGCCTCTACGGCCAAGCGCTCGCAGGCCGCTGGCTGCAGCTGACGACCGGGTTCCCAGCGCCCTTCTCACTCGGGCTGCCGGAGGTACTCGGAGCGCTAGGGATCGTCGCGGGAGTAACGCTGCTCGTGGTCGCGCTCCCCGGCCTCTCCGCGGCTAGGGTCCCACCACGGGTCGGCTTCCAGGAGTAACTATGCAGGCCCGGATCTTCGCGCGAAGCTATCCGCGTGACAGCGCGTGCAGGAGACCGTCTGGCACTGGCTTGCGCATTCGCAAAAGCCGCCCGACGCTACTGGGCCGATGTTTTTCCGTGCGTGTGCCGCGAGGCCCGCATCTGGCATGAGCAGGCCGGCGCGATCCCCGACCCCGTCCTTCGCCGGCTCGCTTTTGACGCCCAGCACACCAAGCGAGGCAACCTCGAGGGCGCCGCCGCGTTCGCCGCATTCGCTCCGGTCGCCCACCGCAGCACCGTCACCCGCGCCCAGGTCGCGCTCCAGGCGATATACGACTACGTAGACACCCTCGCCGAGCAGCCCGCGAACGACCCGATCGTCAACGGACGCCGCCTCCACCATGCTCTGCTCGTCGCTTTAGACCCCGACGCCATACATCTGGACTACTACACGAACAGCCCCCAAGGCGAGGACGACGGCTACCTCGAACGCATCATCGATACCTGCCGAACCGCGCTGGGAACGCTCCCCTCTTACGCCCTGGTCGCTGCGCCCGCGCGCAGAGCCGCCGCACGCATCGTCAGCTACCAGAGCCTCAACCTCAGAGAGGTCCAGGGTGGACAGGCCGCGCTCGCGCGCTGGGCACAGCAGCAGACACCGCCCGGCACCGGGCTGCGCTGGTGGGAGACAGCAGCATCGGCAGGCTCATCCCTGGAGATCTTCGTCCTGATCGCAGCAGCAGCCAACCCCGCCGTCCACACCAGCGAGATCGCCGCAATCGAAAACACCTACTTCCCCTGGGTCGGATCGCTGCACTCACTGCTCGACAGCCTCATCGACCTCCCAGAAGACGCGGCGTCCGGACAGCGCAGCCTACTCGAGAACTACAGCTCACCCCACGAAGCCGCCGAACGCATGACGTGGATCGCCACCCAGGCGACACGCCTGACCAAGTCGCTGCCAAGAGCCCACGAGCACCTGCTGGTCCTCGCGAGCATGACGAGCTTCTACCTATCCACCCCAGGGGTCTCGGCGCTCCCGATCGCCCGCGATATCCGAGCCGCCGTGGACAGCCTCGCCACACCAGCCACCCTCCTGCTCAACGCCCGGCGTGCTGCCGCGCGTATCACCAGCCGCAGGAGCGAGACGCAGTTGAACAGATAGCGCGAGCCGTTCCCAGAGAACAATCGTTCCAGCTAGGAATAGGCAAGCACCAACGCGACGGGCACCATCAAAGCTACGCAATGACGAGTGTCTACCACGCCGACCCACACGCCCCAGCGCGTGAGCCGATCACGTCCGGCGACGCGGAACTCATACGCTCGATCGCGACTGGCATGGAAGTCCTCGAGTGCTTCCAGGGCGAGCAGCAGTCGCTCAGTCTCGCGCAGCTGGCAGACATGCTGCGCCACGTCGAAGGCCCCTCCAAGGTGCGCCTCTACACCTCGGTGCTGCTCGCGGGCGAGTATCTGGAGCAGACCGCCGCGCAGGACTACCGTCTCGGCGCCCGCGCCGGGGATGTCGCGTTGGCGATGCTCGATGCCCTGCCGGTTCGCTGGGGCGCACGGAAGGCACTGCTGCGACTGCGTGAGCGGACCGGATACACCGTCAGCTTGGTCGTGCTCGACGGCCCGGAAGCGGTGTATCTCAGTCGCATGACCGGCAGCCGACGGGGACAGTACGCGATCGACGAGCGCATCGGCGTCGGCGCTCGACTGCCCGCGCACCAAACCGCGGCGGGCAAGGCCATCCTCGCGCACCTCCGTCCCCCGCAGCGGAAGAGGCTGATCACAGAACTCATCCTGAAGTACCGTGGCTCAGACAAAACGCTCACCAAGCGCTCGCTGCACCGCGAGTGCATGAGCATCGTACGGACGGGATTCGCGGTAAGCAGCAGGGCGGAGTCGCCTCAGTACTCGATCGCGACACCCCTGACAGACAGACGCAGCGCGGTCGTGGCGGCCATCGAGATAAGCATGCCTGACGAGGAGGGCCGCCGCGAGGCTCTGGTCGAAACGCTCGGCCCCGAATTGCTGAGCGAGGCCAAGACGATTCTCCTCGCCGCCGACGATTTCTTGGAGCGAACTGGTTGACAACAACCGTCCGCCCATCCGACGAAGGCGACGATGACGACGAGGCGCAGCTACACACCGGAGGCGATCTCGCTCCGCTGGGCTACTCCCAGTCACTCGTGCGCGGCCTGGCGATCCTCGACTGCTTCACCCCCAAACAGCCAGTACGCGGAGTCACCGAAGTCGCTGATGAGATTGGAATGTCAACCTCGACCACACACAGATACCTGAGCACGCTCGCATCCCTCGGATACCTGCAGCAAGGTCTCCGAAACAAGTACAGGCTCACTCTGAAGGTGCTCAATCTCGGGCTGTCCACCCTGGCCACCACGACGCTGCGCGGCCATGCCCACCGCTATCTGGAGGAACTCTGCCGCCACTCCTCCTTCACCACCAGCATCGCGGTGCTGGACGGCCCAGAGATCCTTTACATCGACAGAGTCCACGGCAGCCGCCGCGACCCTCGCCCGGATGGTCAGAACCTGCACGCGGGCTCCCGGCTGCCCGCGTACTGCACCGCGATGGGCAAGCTGCTCCTCGCATACCTCCAGACGACCGAGCTAACCCGGATCCTGCGAGAAACGAAACTCACGACCAGGACAACGAACACGATCACCAGCAAAAGAATGCTCCGCAAGGAACTCCCCGGCATCCGTGCCGCGGGCTTTGCAGTCAACGACCAGGAGTTCGCGCTCGACACGTACGCGATCGCCGTGCCCATACGCTCCGCCGACAGCGAGGTGATCGCCGCGCTCAACATGGCCGCCCCGACGTCCGCCATCTCCCTCGCCAACCTCGTCAAGCACCTCAAGCCCCACCTCCTCGCCATCGCCGAGCAGATATCGGCCCGCCTCGGCTACCGCAGACAGCCCGTGCCTGAGCTGGGACGCCTCGTTCCCGGCGAAGAATGACTTCAGCGGGAGCCTTCGGGCCGATCCGCGCGGCGCTTCTCATCGCCGTCGGGCAAGTGTGCGCTGCCGAGCCCGTGATCGATCGAGCTCCTTCCCCCGTTTCCAGTGACCGTGGTATGGCCTACGAGCTGAAGTTCCAATAATCGGGTAGGGCTGTTAACTTGCTGCAAGACAGACTCAGCTCGTTAGCATCCTGTCGGGATTAGGCTGGCTGATGACAGGTACTCGTCCGTCTGACTGGATACGCTTCGGTTATGAGTGTCCTCCCCACCTTGTCAGTGGATCAGCGCCGACAGTTGTCACGCATGTCGGCACAGGAACTTCGAGACATGGCCAGCGATCACTTGAGCCGAGCCGAAGATCTCGACGGTCAAGCAATGTGGCTCCGTATAACGGCGACAGCACTCAAGGAGGCAGCCAGCCGCAAACTGTCCGACGAGGCGAGTCGGAGCGCCAGGAGAACTCCATCCCGACGGGAGCGGAACCCAAAGGCCGCCAAGCCTGCCGGCGGTCGCACGAAGCATGCCTCCCCTCGCCTTCCGGACGGGATCGTACGTGAGGGGCTCCCGAAGTTTGGCCTGCCCCGCACGGGAGATCCCACGGGACAGAAGGAGATGATCCTCGGTGCGCTCTGGATCACCAGGGGCTCGTCCTGGAGCCCTCAAGAGCTGGAGGGCGAGCTGCGCCGCACCGGTCTCGTGGCGATGAAGCACAACATGGGAATCGTCTTCTTGAGACGCATGGCGGCCTCCGACCCCCCGCTGGTGGTCAAGCTGGGCGAAGGCCGAGGCACGCGGTACGAACTTGCTCCAGGAATCAGCCCGAGAGAAGGCGGTTAGTCGATCCAAACACCCTGACGACCCCAACATCAAAGTGAGCCCCCGGGTTGTTGGACCCGGGGGCTCGTCACCAGCAGGAGGAACCTTGTGAGAACCACCTTTGGCACGCCCGAACGTAGCACGCGAAGCCGACGCCGTGCTTCCTTGCAGCCCAGCACTGGGAGCAGGGAGGCTCGGCGATGACCGACATCCGGAGATCCCCAGGCCGCACACGAAGCCCGGGCACCACCCAACGCCCTCAGCGGGTGCGGGAGTTCCTGCACCTGAAGGCGCTCGAGCTCAGGCGCGCTGAGCCAGAGCTCAGCGACGCCGAGGTCCACCACCAAGCCCAGCGGGAACTCCAGGAGCTTCTCGCTGGCGGCAAGGAGGAACTGCTGAGGAAGGTCGAGCAGCTCGCGCCCATCCTCACCGCCCCGAAGCGAGACTCGATACACCGCCTAGTGGAGATCGCGGCGATCACGCGCCTGCCAGCAATGCGCTGGCTGAGCGAACAACTCGAACGCTACGCCAGCAGCGGGCCCCACACCGACTATAGCTGCGCGGTCGCGGTCCTGTACGCGATGGCGAGCGGACTCGCCGGGCCTCGCATACGCGCCGCGCGGCAGCTCCTCGACGGCTACGCCCTGGCGGGATTCGCTTTCGGACACCCACGAGCCAAACCAGAGTCGAGCGTGTACGAAAACGTGCAGATGATCTATCGGCGCACACCGCCCGAGCTGACATGCCTGCTCAACATCGACCTCGTGCGACGCTTGGCCGCGGGCGTGCCCGAGCGCCCCGGACGCCTGCCCACCCGGATCGGGGAGGTGGGCGTGGTGGACGGAACCAACATCGAGGGGCACTTCCAGCAGCGCAAGCCCATCGACCAGATCATGCGCGCGCTGCTGATCGGCTCGCAGGCACCGCGCGCCGACTACGTCCGCTACGTGGATGAAGAAGGCCAGCCCTTCAAGCGGTGGACCGGCTACAAGCTCGTCCTGATCAGCGACCTCGCCAGCACCCTGCCGCTCGTGTGGGGCATGTTCCCAGCAACGGTCGACGAGCGCCAGGCCGCCAGCTCGCTGATCGAAATGCTGTTCGAACTGTGGCCCGACTGCCCGATGAGCTATCTGGTCGGCGACGCCGACTACGACCACTCCGAACGGTTTCACATCGAACTGGAGAGCCGCTGGTCGATCCATCCCGTCTTCGTGCCGCACGGAGAGCGGCTGAAGAGCCCCCACGACATCCCGATCTGCGACCACGGGCCAATGGCCTTCCGTCACACCGACGGCTACCCCACGCTCACGCGGCGCCTCGCGCAGGGCATCCCCCGAGGAACCCCGATGGACCTCAGCGGCGCCCGGCGGCGCTTTCGCTGCCCGATCGGACGCTGCCCCGATGTCACCCAGCGATTCGTCGAAGACCCCCGCGCGTACTCCTTCCTGCCCCGCCACGGCGACAGCCCGATGAGCTACCTGCGATCCGCGCTGCTCCTGCGGCGCAACAGCGTGGAGAGCATCAACGCCCAGATCAAACACCTCCGCCTCGGCGGCACCGGGCAAAACAAACTGCGCACCAAGCGCGAGAGCACCCTCGACTGGCTCATCCAGCTCGGGCTCCTAACGATCACCGCCACCCGCTACATCCACCACCAAGGGCTGTTCGAGCCCACCCACCAGATAGCCGAGCAACTCGACCTGCTGCGCTACGCAACGCGCGACGCACCCAACCCCGGGCCGGACCCGATCCAGCTCAAGGAGGCAGAAGCCGAGCTGGAACGTATCTTCGGGGCGCCGCAGGCTCCTCTCGCGGACCTGCACCGCGGTCCAGAATGCGACGGGCTCGGCGTCCTCGCCGCCTGACCCGCCCAGCGTCAGCCACACCACCACGCCGCTCGCCAGTACCCGCCGGTTCTCACCGGCGCGGTGTCGGCACGGCACAGACAGGGCGACACCGACACTCCCCGGAGGCGCAGAAACGCCTCCCCAGAATCCCGGAACAAACGGCCCGTGCAGTGGGGACTCCCAGTCCGATCGCACCCTCGAACCCCGGAACACTTCTGACCCCCCGGGAATCCCCTGCAAACAGGCCGGTTAAAAGAAATGGCGACCCCGGAACGAATCCCGGGATCGCCCCAATGGGCCGTGCAGGAATCGAACCTGCAACCTTGGGCTTAAGAGGCCCCTGCTCTGCCAATTGAGCTAACGGCCCGCGCGAACTTCGGCATGGGAAGCCGGTCCGAGGATTGGCTCGGGGATTCTAGCCGAGCTCAGAACACGACCGTGCGCCCGCCATCGACGATCACGCGGTCGTCGAGGTGCAGCGCAAGTGCCCTTGCGAGCACCACGCGCTCGATGTCGCGCCCCACGCGCTCCAGCTCCGTCACGCTCAGGCGGTGATCTACCCGCTCGACTCCCTGTTCGATGATCGGGCCTCCGTCGAGCTCCTCGGTGACGTAGTGGGCCGTCGCTCCGATCAGCTTCACGCCGTGCTCGCGCGCGCGGCGGTGGGGATCGGCGCCCGCGAAGGCCGGGAGGAAGGAGTGGTGGATGTTGATCGCGGGCGCGCCCACGCGGGCGAGGAAGGCAGCGCTGAGGATCTGCATGTAGCGCGCGAGCACCACCACGTCCACCCGGCCGGCGAGCAGCTCGAGCATCCGCTCCTCGGCCTGAGCCATGCCGCCCTCCACCAGTACGTGATGGAAGGGCACGCCCGCGGCCTCCGTCTCGGCTCGCAGATCCGGGTGGTTGGAGATCACGGCGACCACCTCCGCGTCGAGCTCGCCGCGACGCTGGCGCCACAGCAGATCGACCAGGCAGTGGTCGTGGCGCGAGACCAGGATCGCGATGCGGCGGCGCTCGCCCCAGAAGCGCAGGCGCCACTCCATCTGCAAGCGCTCAGCCACCTCCGCCTGGAAGCTCTCGCGCAGCGCCGCGCGCGAGGAGGATCGGATGTGAGTCCTCCTCCAGGAAGAACTCCGTGCGCAGGAAGAACCTGCCGCCCAGCGGGTCGGAGGAGTACTGGTGCGAGGAGACGATGTTGGCCCCGCGCTCGAACAGGAACCCGGACACGGCGGCCACGATGCCGGGCCGGTCGGCGCAGTTCACCAGCAGACGGCCCGTATAGCCCGGGCGGTCCATCCAGGCGGCGCCTACTTCTTCGGCGCCGTCGTCGCCGGGGCGGTGCTCGTCGGCGTCGTGGCGGTCGCGCTCGCGGTCGAGGTCGCCGTCAGCGACGACGCGGGGACCGACACCGTCCGGCCGTTGGCGCTCTTCCCCAGCTGGGACGCGGGGATCGTCACCGTCTGGGCCTTGGTCGCGCCCTTGCCCAGCTTGGACGCCGGGATCGTCACCGTCTCCGCTCCGTTTGAGGCGCCCGTCGAGGCGGCTTCCGTGGGGGACTTGCCTTCCTTGGCCTTCGCGAGGTAGCTCTTGAGGATCCCCTTCTGCGCGGCGGGGGCCAGCGCGATCGCCTTCGCCGACGCGCGGTCGCCTTCGCGCTTGTTCTTCGCCTGGTAGGAGAGCACCGCCAGGTCGTAGTACAGCGTCGCGCTCGGGGCGCGGCCGGCGATCTCGATCTTCAGCACGCGCACGGCAGCCGCGGGGTTGTTGATGCCGCCGGTGGCGGGGTCGTAGATGCCGCATCACTTCGCTCGCCACTTCGGAGCTCGGGTGATGGGGTTCGAGCTTCAGGTAGCGCTGCCACGCTTCCTGCACCTGCGCCAGCAGCGGGTGCGCCTTGGTGGTGAAGACTTCTTCGGTTTTGCTGTAGTTGTCGCCCGTTCCGGCCTGCAGCAGCGTGGCGTGGATCAGCGCCGCTCCAGGCGGCGGGGTTGTTGGGCTGGTGCACCGTGAGCTTCTTCGCGGCCTTCACCTGCGATTCGTAGCTTTCGCCGCCGCCGCCGCCCTTGCCGCCGAGCAGTTCGGCGACGCCGCCGCCGCCGAAGCTGCCCACGCCGAAGCCCACGAAGCCCAGGAAGAACAGCAGCGCCAAGCCCGAGTAGACGATCCGCACCGTGCGCCGGCGCCCGCGTCCTCGCAGGTCGAACAGCATCAGTCGCTCAGCTCGGGGTCGGTGTGGTCGATGATCTCCTGCACGCTCTGCTCCGTAGTGTGATCCGCCGTGCCACTCGCCTGCGCGGCGGGGGTGCTCGCACCCGGCGCACCCTCCAGCGCGGTCTCGCGCCGGCGCTCGCGCCGTGTGACGAACGACGCCAACAGGATACTCGCCTCATACAGCACATAGAGGGGGATCGTCTCCAGCAGCATCGTTGTGACGTCCCCCGGGAGGAGCGCCGCGATCGCCGCGCACGCCACGATCGCGTAGCGGCGCCCGCGGCGCAGCTGATCCGGGGTCACGATCCCCGCGCGCACCGTCGCCAGGATCGCGACCGGCACCTGGAAGATCAGCCCCATCGCAAGCAGCGTGGTGGCCGCGAACTTGTAGTACTGGTTGCCCTGCACCAGCACGTTGAACTGTTCGCTGTTGAAGTTCAGCAGGAAGCGCACCGCCGCGGGCAGCACCACGTAGTAGCCGAACGCCACCCCGATCGCGAACAGGAACGGGATCGCCACCAGCAGCGGCATGATCCCGCGTCTCTCTCTCGGGCTGAACGCGGGCAGGATGAAGCCGTAGAGCTCGAACAGGATCACCGGCAGCGCGAGCAGCACCGCGAAGTAGAGGGTCACGCTGAGCGTCGTCGTGAGCGGCTCGCCGATCCCCAGCGTCACCGGCTTGTTGGCCGGGGGGACCTTCGGAATCCTCGCCACATCGGCGCGCAGGCGGGGGATCACGGCCGCCAGCTGAGCGCGCGTCGCTGCGGGCAGCCCGCTGTGCGGGGAGCCGAGGACGCGCGCGAGCGCCTCGGTGTCGCCCGCCACCGCCAGCACCCCCTGCTGGGCCAGGTAGGTCTGGCCCTGCGGTCCGTTGCCCTTCTTCGCCTGCGCCACCGTTTCCTTCGCGAAGGGCTTGTTGATGAAGTTCAGCAGCGCGTGGTTCTGCCAGAAGCACACGCCGAAGGCCACCGCCAGTGCCAGTGCGCTGATCAGCAGGCGGGTGCGCAGCTCGTCCAGATGATCGACCAGGGAAAGGCGGTCCTGGTGGCCGACAGTACGTATCGCGCTGGCCATTTCCTTTGAAACTAGCAGTGCTCAGGCGGCGGACTACGTACCAACTTCCGCAAACCTACGCGTTCGTTGCCACCGACTAAAGAGGTCCTCATGGCGAGTCGATGACGTGGGCGAGCGACCATGTACTCCCAGAACGACAACCGCGTAGGCCAAGAGGTGCAGCTGGAGGCCTGGCTGCACGTCTGCACGAGCTGCGGCGGGGAGCTCGTCTACCCGATCGACTGGTCCGAGGAGCGTCCCGGATACTGGCGCGTGCTGCTGCGCTGCCCCGAGTGCGAGGAGTGCCGCGAGGGGGTCTTCGGGCAGTCCGCGGTGGAGCGGCTGGACGACGAGCTCGACCGCGCCACCGCGGCGCTCCTTAGCGACTTCCGGCGCATGACACACGCCAACATGGCTCAGGAGATTGACTTCTTCGTCCGTGCTCTGGACGCCGATGTGATCGTCCCGTCCGACTTTTAGCGATAACGCTCCACCACCGCGTCAGCTACCAGATCGAGCAGTCCGGCCCGCGCCCCGTGGCAGGCTCGCGGGCAGCGCCGCCTTCGCCTGCGCCACGAGCGCCAGCGCGCGGTCGCGCGCCTGTGCGAGGGCGCCTGTCGCGGCGATCCGTTCGCACAGCGCCTGCGCCTGCTCGGGGCTGCGCAGCGAGGCGAGGTCGAAGGCCGCCAGCTCGCCATCGCGCTCGCGCGCGAGGATCAGCGGCAGCGTGACGGTCCCATCGAGCAGGTCGGTGCCGCGCGACTTGCCCGTGCGCTCCACCGGGCCGGAGACGTCGAGCACGTCGTCGAGCAGCTGGAAGGCCAGGCCGATGCGCCGCGCGAACGCGCCGAGCGCGTCGGCGAGGGTGCGCGAGCCCTCCGCCGCCACGAGCGCCCCCAGCCGGCAGGCGGCCTCGAACAGCGCGGCGGTCTTCAGCTCGCAGCGGCGCAGATAGCGCTCGACGGCCACGTGCGGCGCATAGGCGTCCTCGCGCTGCAGCAGCTCGCCCGCGGCGAGCGCTGAGCTGGCGTCGGAGAGCGCCTGCAGCTGTGCGAGGCTGCCGTTGCGCGCGAGCTCGGCGAAGGCGCGCGAGAAGAGCAGGTCGCCGGTCGCGATCGCCGTCTCGCGCCCCGCCCTCGCCACCACCGTGGGGTGCCCGCGACGCAGTTGGGCGCCATCGATCACGTCGTCGTGCACCAGCGTGGCGGAATGCACCAGCTCGACCGCCACCGCCGCGCGCACCAGGTGGATCTCGCCCTCGCTGCCCTCGCGCGGTCCGCCGGCGGCCTCGGCGGCGAGCACCACCAGCAGCGGGCGCAGGCGCTTGCCCCCCGCCACCACCGTGGCCGTCGCGTGCGAGGCCAGCGGCGCGCCCGCCTCGGCGGTCACCCGCTCCAGGTGGGCCTCGGTGCGCGCCATGCGCTCGCGCAGCCCCCGCCCGCCGCTGCGCATGATCGCCTCGACGGCGTCAACGTCGCCATTGCCGTCCACGGCGCTCGCGCTCATCGCGCGCCCGCCGGCGGCACCGTGCCCGAATGGATCGTGACGATGCCCCCAGCGGTGAGCAGGTAGCGGATCTCGCCCAGCCCCGCGCGCTCCAGCTCGCCGGCGAGCGCCGCCGGGGCAGGGAAGCGCTTGACCGACTCGGGCAGGTAGGCATAGGCGTCTGGGTCGGCGGAAAGGCGTCCCAGCAGAGGCACCACGCGATCGAACCACAGGCTGTAGAAGAGCGACAGCGGCGCACGGGTGGGCGTTGTGAACTCCAGCACCACCACCCTCCCCCCCGGGCGCACCACCCGCGCCATCTCCGCCAGGCCCTGGTAGAGATCGGCGAAGTTGCGCACCCCAAAGCCCACCGTGGCGGCGTCGAAGGAGTCATCGGGATAGGGCAGCTCGAGCGCGTCGCCCCACTCAAAACGCATATCCAAGCCTGCCGCCCGTGCCTTCTTCCGCGCGCGCGCCAGCATCCCCTCGGAGAAGTCGCTCCCCACGACCTCCCCGCCGGGGGCCACGCGGCGCGCCAGCTCCAGCGCGAGGTCGCCCGTGCCGGTGGCCACATCGAGCACCCTCGCCCCGGGTCCAACCTGCGCGATGTCCACGGCGCGCTCGCGCCAGCGGTGGTGCAGGCCGGCGGTCATCGCGCTGTTCAGCAGGTCATAGACGCCGGAGATGCGATCGAACATCTCCCGCACCTGGCCCGCCTCGAGCGTGCCCGCCTCAGGCATCGCGCCCGCCGACTACTTGAGCTGCGAGAGGAATTCGACCACCGCGTTGAACTTCTTCGGCGGCAGGTTCCTGAACGAGGGCATCGGCGCCGTGGGGTTCACGAGCGTGCGCGCGATCTGCTGGCGCGGAACGCGCGCGCCGACGTGCGTCAGCTGCGGGCCCGGCCCGTCGTTGCCGTTGTCGCCGATCTTGTGGCACGCGAGGCAGCCCGACTGGGCCACCACCAGCTTGCCTTCTTCATAGGTTGCAAGGGCCTGCCCGCCGGCGTTCTTCACCGCCGCGGGCGTCGCCAGTTCGATCGCCGTGGGCGAGCCCGCGTTGGCGCCCGAGTAGGTGAGGAAGGCCATCGCGGCGATCACGAGGATGCCCGTGATGGTGGCGATCGGACGGCGCTCGGGCCGGCGCTCGGGGCCGCGATCGTAGAAGGGCAAAAGGAACAGCAGGATCATCGCCAGCGTGGGCACGCCGATCGTCGCGAGCGGCACCAGCGAGGGCGGCTTGACCACGCGCAGAACCTCGAACAGGAAGAAGAAGTACCACTCCGGGCGGGGCACGTAGGTGGTGGTGGTGGGGTTCGCCTTGGACCCCAGCTCGGCCCCCAGCACGAGCGACATCGTGATGATGCACGCCATCACCACGCACGCCATCACCGCGTCCTTGCCCACGGCGTAGGGGAAGAACGGCTTGCCTTCACTCTTCAATACGGAGTATTCGCGGAGGTACTCCTCCTTCTCGCGCCGGTTCATCAGGTCTCGGCCTTGCGCAGCTCGGGCTCGCCCTCGGCCTTGATCCACGGCGGCGCGGTGGTGCCGAGCTTGGCCACCAGATACAGGTGCGCGCCGATCAGCGCGACCAGCAGGCCCGGTATCAGCAGCATGTGGATCGCGTAGAAGCGCGACAGCGTGGTCGCCCCGAATTCGGGGCCCCCGCGCAGGAAGTCGCTCAGATAGGGCCCCAGCAGCGGGCCGGTGCCGTTGATGTTGGTGCCCACCACGGTGGCCCAGTAGGCGCGCTGATCGAAGGGCAGCAGGTAGCCGGTGAAGGACATCATCATCGTGAGGATCAGCAGCGCCACGCCGATCACCCAGTTGAGCTCGCGCGGGTACTTGTAGGCGCCGAAGAAGAACGTGCGCCCCATGTGCAGGAACACGAGGATCACCATCACGCTCGAGCCCCACTTGTGCATGCCGCGCACGAACTGCCCGAGGAACACTTCGTTGGTGACGTAGCGGATCGATTCGTACGCGCCGCCCGAGGGGTCGGGGCGGTAGAACATCGCCAGGAACACCCCCGTTACCGCCTGCGAGAGGAACGCGAACAACGTCGCCGAGCCCAGCGTGTAGAACCAGTTGGTGCCGCGCGGCACCTTGCGGAACATCGCCCAGCGTGCAGCGCCGCTCAGCGAGGTGCGCTCGTCGACCCAATCAACGACCGTGATCCCCGCTTCCTTGGCGAGCTCGCCGGGACCGGCCTTGCCGTTCCCATCGCCATCGCCGTTCTCGCCCGGGCGCGGCGGGGGCGCCTTCAGCGGGCCCGGAACGGGCGGCGCGGGGAGCTTGGGCATGCGGGGCATCGGCGATCCTCGCTACTTCTGCGCGGAGGGACGCGATGGATACATGTACTGGCCGAGCCCATCGATCGGCTCGCCCGGATCGCGCGGGGAGAAGCGCTGCAGCTCGGAGTTCACGCTGTAGCGCGCGCCCACCTGCACTTCGTCGCGCACCACGCGCGTGTAGAAGCGATCGAGCGGACGCACCGGGGGGCCACCCACGCGGCGCCCCAGCAGGTCGTACACGCCGCCGTGGCACGGGCAGATGAAGCGCTCGGCGGCGTCCACCCAGCGCACGGGGCAGCCGAGGTGCGCGCAGCGCGAGGAGATCGCGATGAACCTGTTGAAGGAGTCGGGGCGGTCGACGTCGATCGCGGGGTTGCGCTTGCGTATGTAGACGGTCGTCTTGCCCGCCTCGCCGATGCCCGGCGTGAGCGTGATCACCTCGGGGATGTAGTTGAAGGGCGTGAAGTCGTCGATCGTGCCCACCGTCTCCCAGTGGTGCGGGGTGCTCTTGAAGATCGGCCCGATCGCGAAGCCCAGCGCGGGGAGCAGGAACGACGCCGCAGCGACGCCCCCCGCGGCCTGGCCGCCGATCGTCATGAAGCGCCGACGCGTCACGGTCTCGCCCTCGAAGGCGCCCGGAATCTGGCGGTCGAGCGTGTACTTGGACTTGGTCTGGTCGTGCCTGCTTGCCACGGGAGCCTAAGAATATCGCTTGCCGCTTGCCCGCATTGCCCCCAGCGCCTGCGGCGACCCAGCGCGAGCGAGCGCCTTCGCACGCTCGTGCTCCTCGCTCGGGCCCCACCCCACGGCGCGCGCGCCCGCGTCCCAGATGGCGGCGGCGAGCTCCCCGGCGCCGTCGCCGTGCGCGAGCGCGGTGAGCGTGATCACGTCCGCCAGCTCGCCCACCGCAACGAGGTCCCCCAGCTCGACCAGGCGCGCGAGGCCGAGCGCGTAGAGCCGGTCTCCCGCCAGCAGCCCCACATCGGCCTCGGACGGCGCCAGCAGCCGCGGCGCGCCGTAGTGCAGCAGATAGCCCTCGTAGATCGCCTCGATGAGCAACTCGTACTCGGCGGCGGCCTCCTTCACGCGGGGGCCGGCGGCCACCACTTGAGCAGGCCCCCACCCACCCCCGGCGCCGTTGGCCGGGGGGGAGCGGCGGGGAGCAGGCTCGCCATCAGGCCGCCCTGCTCGCGCAGCAGGGTCTCCAGGCGCTGGAGGGAAGAAGAGCCTCCGCCCTCACGGAATCCGGGGATTGGAAGAGCCTCCGATGATTGGGGTCCCACCCACCCCGGCAGAGGGGCCGCGCGCTCCCTGGCCGTCCCGATAGGGAAGGCCTCCGCCCTGAAGGATCCGAGGATCGGAAAAGCCTCCGCCCTGACGGGCTCCGGCAGAGGGGTCGCGAGGTTCGCGATCGCCCTGCGGTGGGGTGCGATCTGCGGTCATTCCTCCAGCTCCCTGAACGCGGCCGCGGCGGCCTCGACTGTGTGCTCGATGTGCTCGGGCGTGTGCGCCAGCGAGGGGAACCACGCCTCGAACTGCGACGGCGGCGGGTACACCCCGCGCGCCAGGAGCGCTCTGCACCAGGCTGCGTGAGCCTCCAGGTCGCAGCGCTGCGCGCCGGCCAGATCGTGCACGGGGGACTCGGAGAAGAACACCGTTAGGAGTCCCGGCAGGCTCACCACCTGCACCGCGCGGTCCGCGTGCGCCGCCGCGCCGCGCAGGCCCTCCGCGAGGTGCTCTGTCGTGGCGCCCAGGCGCAGGTATGCCTGCTCATCCAGCAGCTCCAGGGTGGCCAGCCCGGCGGCCACCGCCAGCGGATTGCCCGAGAGCGTCCCCGCCTGGTAGACGCCGCCCGCGGGCGCCAGCAACTCCATCAGCTCCTCGCGCCCGCCCAGCGCGGCAGCGGGGAGGCCGCCGCCGAGCACCTTGCCCATGATCGTCAGATCGCCCTGCACGCCCGTCAATTCTTGGGCCCCGCCGCGCGCGACGCGGAAGCCCGAGATGACCTCGTCGAGCACCAGCAGCGCGCCGGTGGCGTCGGCGCGCTCGCGCAGCAGCTCCAGGAAGCCCGACCGCGGCGGCACGACCCCCATGTTCGCCGGCATCGGCTCGGCCACGATCGCCGCCAGCCCGCCTGCGTCCTCCGCGGTGTGCCCTCGGGGGTATGCCCCAGAGGGTGTGCCCTTCAGGGTGTGCTCCTCGTCCTCGGTGGCCGCCCTCAGCGCCTGCGGATCGTTCCAGGGGACCACCACCGTGTTCGCCGTCGCCGAGGTGGGCACGCCCAGGCTCGCGGGCAGCGCCGCGGTCGCCAGCCCCGAGCCCGCCTGTGCGAGCAGCCCATCGAGGTGGCCGTGGTAGGCGCCCGCGAACTTCAGCACCCTCTCGCGGCCCGTCGCCGCGCGCGCCACGCGTATAGCTGTCATCGTCGCCTCGGTGCCCGAGGAGGTCATGCGCAGCATCTCCACCCCCTCCATCCGCTGCGTCACCTCCTCCGCGAGGCGCACCTCGCCGGGCGTCGGCGCGCCGAAGGTCGTGCCCTGCGCGGCCGCCTCGTTCACAGCGGCGAGCACGGCCGGATGCGCGTGCCCGTGGATCAGCGGGCCCCACGAGCACACATAATCGACGTAGCGGTTGCCATCCACGTCGAACACCTCCGCCCCCTCTCCCCGCTCGATGAAGATCGGATCGCGCCCGATCGCATGCATCGCGCGTACGGGGGAGTTGACGCCGCCTGGCATCACCCGCAACGCGCGGCGGTAGAGCTCGGCCGAGTGGGCATCGGAGAGCGAGGTCATGTGCTCCTCCGCGACGGCCCGATCATGCGGTCACCACGCCGTGGAAGGGTCGCATCGAGCAAGCGCCGCGTGCGCGTTCGCTGGCGCACGGCGCGGGTGGGTGGGCACTTTATCCCCGCCGCCTCAATGGCGGCCCTCTCCAAACTCCCGCTCCCACTCCTTGAATTCCTCGGTGAAGTACAGCAGCCGGATCTTCTTGAACTCGGTCGAGGAGTAGAGCGTCGCGCGCTCCTCGATGCCCGTCTGCGCGGCGATCGCGTCGAGCACCGCGTCGCACTCCTCCTTGGAGCGCCCGTGCGCCATCGTGAAGACGCTGTAGGGCCAATCCTCGTAGGTCGGGCGCTCGTAGCAGTGGCTGATGCCGCGGAAGGAGGCCATGCGCGGGCCCAGCTCGCCGATGCGCTCCGCCGGCACCTTCCACACGCCCATCCCGTTCGCCGAGAAGCCCGCCCTGCGGTGGTAGAGGATCGCCGCCACGCGCCGCAGGATGCCGCGCTCGCGCATCCCGCGCATGTGCTCCAGCAGCGCCTCCACCGTCATGCCCAGCTCGCGCGCCGGCTGCGCGTATGGGTTCGACGTAACGGCCATATCGCCCTGCGTCGCGCGGATCACCGCGATATCGAGCTCGTCGTACTCGGCGGGCTCGAAGCTCCACCGGCTCCTGCGCCACGCCCTCGCTCGTGAGCGCCTTCGTGTCGCCCTCCATCTCCAGATCCATGCGGATCTTGAACAGCTGCAGCGTCGGCAGCTGGCGGATCGACTCCGCGCCGGTGAGGTCCTGGAGCACATCGAGCGTGCCCTCCAGGCCGAGCTTCGAGTCGGGCTCGGTCGCGAGCGTGAACCACATGTTGAAGTCGTGGTTGCGCAGGTAGTTGTGCGACACCCCCGGGTGGCCATTCACGATCTTCGCCGCCCGCCACGGGTGCTCGGGATCGACCTTGGCGGCCACCAGCATCGAGGAGTACCCCAGCGCGCGCGTATCGTAGATCGGAGTCACCTGGCGCACGATGCGCTCATCCAGCAGGCGCCGCACGCGGCGCATCGTCTCCTCCTCGGGGATCTCCGCGGCGCGCGCCACCGACGCGTACGGGCCGGGGCTCGAGCGGGAAACTGCCCTGCATCAGGTTCAGCAGGCGGCGATCGAGATCGTCGAGCGCCACCGCCGCGCCCTCCTTGCGGCTGCGCGTCTTGGGGATCGCGGCCGTGCCCTCGAGCGTGCGCCCGCGCGTCCCAGGGCCGCCATCGGAGCCTCGGTGTCGTGTCTACTCGGCCAGCCATCTCGCGGCGTCCTTCGCGTGGTAGGTGATGATGACGTCCGCGCCCGCGCGGCGCAGCGAGGTGAGGATCTCCAGCGCCGTCGCCCGCTCATCCAGGTATCCAGCGGCGGCGGCGGCCTTGACCATCGCATACTCGCCGCTCACGTTGTACGCCGCCACCGGCAGCTGCGTCGCCTCCTTGACGGCGCGGATCAGATCGCCGTATGCGAGCGCCGGCTTGACCATCACCAGATCCGCGCCCTCCCCCACATCGAGCAGCGCCTCGCGCACCGCCTCGCGGCCGTTCGCCGGGTCCAGCTGGTAGCCGCGGCGATCGCCGAACGCCGGGGCCGAGCCCGCGGCCTCGCGGAAGGGGCCGTAGAAGGCCGAGGCGAACTTCGCGCTGTACGCCATGATCGGGAGTCTCGGAGAAGCCCTCCTCGTCGAGCGCCGCGCGGATCGCGCCCACGCGGCCATCCATCATGTCCGAGGGCGCCACCACATCAGCGCCCGCGCGCGCGTGGCTGACGGCGGTGCGCGCCAGCAGCTCCACCGAGGCGTCGTTATCGACGTGGCGCAGCGGCGCCCGGCCCACGCGGATCGGCCGAGTCGGGGGCTGTCCGCGAGCACCCCGCAGTGGCCGTGATCGGTGTACTCGCACAGGCACACATCCGTGACCACCAGCAGCTCGGGCACTGCGCGCTTGATCGCCGCGGTGCAGAGCTGCACGACGCCCTCCTCATCCCACGCCGAGGAGCCTTCGGGGTCCTTCTCGGCGGGGAATCCGAACAGCAGCACCGCCCCGATCCCTAGCTGCGCGGCGTCCTGGGCCTCCTGCACGGCAGCGGAGATCGACAGGCGTTCGACCCCCGGCATCGCCTCGATCGGCTCACGGGAGACCGGCTCCCCACCCGCTATGGCCTCGGATACGAACAGCGGCAGCACGAGCTGGCCCGCGCGCAGCTCGGTCTCGCGCACCAGCCCACGCAGAGCCGGCGAGGAACGCAGGCGCCGCAGTCGCGTCTGTGGAAAGGCCATCGGTTTGAGGATAGAGCGCTGCGGGGGGTGCAGCTACGCGCGACGCAGGCCCACGCGAGCGAGCACGCCGAACAGCAGCGTCAAAGCAAGCAGGTGTGCAAGCGAGCCGCCGAGCGCCGGTTCGGAATCGTTGACCGCCGCGTCCAAGGCCTGGAGGGCAGCCTTGAAGGGGAATACCGCCGAGACCGCGCGGATCGCGTCGTAGAGGCCCGGCGCCACCGCGCCCGCGGGCACAAGCGCGAGGAACGCCAGTGGCAGCGAGAGCAAAAAGGCCAGCAGCGAGGCGCCGCGCACCTCTCGCGCGAGCGCGCCGATCGCGACTCCAAGCGCCGCGAACGCCAGCGCGCCCGCTACCAGCGCCGCTAGCCACAGCCCGATGCGGCTCCAATCGAGCGCCACGAACGCGCCGATCCCGGCGAGCATCGCGAACGCCAGCACGAACGCGCAACCGCCCGCCAGCAGCAGCTTCTCCAGCACCAGTCCCTCGGGGGAGATTGGGCGACCCGCGGGAGGATTGAGGGACCCGCCCACGCCCCGGTGGGCCTCTTATCAATCGCGCCAGCGTGTTGTCTTCGCGCTCCAGCGCCACTCCGCCCGCGGCGAGCAGCACGCACACGAACATCAGCGAGATGCTCACCGCGACGACCACCGCGAACGCGTTCAGGGGGGTGCGCCGACCGTGCACCGTCGTGGCATTCACCTGCACCGGCTGACCCACTGTGGCGAGCACGTTCTTGCTGAGCTCGAGGTTGTTCGCCGCGAAGCTCGCCAGTTCGCGCACGCGCTGCAGTTCGCGGCGATCGTGGCCGGGCGGGGCGCGGGCGATCACTCCATCGAGCACCCCGGGCAGCGCTTCCAGGCCCAGGAGGTGGGGCTGGTTGATTCCCAGCTGGCTGAGGTCTCCCCCTTGCAGGAGCAGGTTGATCCCCTTCGACGCCAGCCGGCGGATCTGCTGTGACAGTTCGAGGTTCGCCTGCGCAACCGCCGCCTGGATCTTCGACTGCGCGAGGCTCTGCTGCAGCGCGTCGCCGTTGTAGATCACTTCCAGCTGGCCCTGGCTCAGCACCGAAGACAACTTGGAGGCGATGTTCGCGGGGATCACCACCGCCGCGAGCGCCTCGCCCGAGCGCACCTTCGCGACCGCCTGCGCGCGCGTGGACACGGGTAGTGGCTGCACTTCGCTGAACAGCTGCGAGTAGTAGCGGCCCACTTCGACCTTGCTGCCCCCCAATTCGACGGTGGCCCCGGGCGGCGCGAGGTTGGCGATCGCCACCTTCGGCTTCCCCGGCGAGCGCGAGAGCGCCAGGCCGATCAGCAGCGCGATCGCGATCGGGTACACCACGAGCACCGCCACCAGCACGCGCGAGCGACGCAGGATCAGCAGGTCCTTGCCGAGCAGCCAGCGCACCCGAATCAGCCGGCCCTTCCCGGCAGTGGGCCCGCCGGCTTGCCCTGTTCGTGTGGGGGCCCCTGCAAGAACGCCGCGAACGCCTCCTCGAAATCGATTCCATCCTCCGCCTCGCTCCTGTCGGTGGCCTGCGCCATCAGTGTCCGCGGCGAGCCGTCGAACAGCAGGCGACCCTCGTCGAGCACCAGCACGCGCCCCGCGTAGCGCTCGGCCTCAGCGACGTTGTGCGTGGAGAACACCACGCTCGTGCCGTGCGCGGCAAGCGCGACGACGAACTCCCACAGGCGCCCTCGCTGGATCGGGTCGAGCGCGGCGGAGGGCTCATCGAGGAGCAGCACGCTGGGCTCTGAGAGCAGCCCCACCGCGATGTTCACGCGCTGGCGGTTGCCCCCCGACAGGCGTCCCACCTGCTCGTCCGCGCGGTCTGCGAGGTCGGTCTGCTCGAGCATCCTCTGCACCGTCGTATCCGCATCGGGCACGCACTCCAGGCGCGCCCATAGGCGCAGGTTCTCCGCGACCGTCAGCTTCGTGTAGACGGCGGGCTGCTGGGGCACCCAGCCGATCGCGCCCGCCTCGGGCGGGCAGCTGACGCTCCCGCCGTCCGCGGCCAAGACCCCCGCGAGCACCGAGAGCAGCGTCGTCTTGCCGGCTCCGTTGGGGCCGATCAGCGCCACCAGTTCGCCGGGGCCCAGCGCGAAGCCGACGTCGCGCAGCGCCGTGCGCTCGCCGTAGCGCTTGGTTATGTCAGTGGCGCGCAGGACCGCGCCTGCGGGGTCTGGGTCCTCGCCCCCCACGCTCCCGCTCACAGCATCCCGCCCGGCGAGCGCTCCCACGGCTCGAGGGTCAAATGACGGCTCAGGTACACGACGGTCTCGCGCAGGATCGCGAGGATCGGCAGCGCCACGAGCGCGCCCACGAACCCGTACACGTGCAGCCCCAGCAGCAGCGCGAAGATCACCAGCAGCGGGTTGATGCGCAGCGTGTGGCCGAAGATCTGCGGCGCCACCACGTGCCCCTCCAGCTGCTGCAGCCCCACGAACAGCAGCCCCACCCAAAGCGCGGAGATCGGGTTGGTGAGCAGCGCCACGAGGATCGGCGGCAGGGCGCCCAGGATCGGCCCGATGTAGGGGATCAGCTCCATCACGCCGAAGAACACCGCAAACACCACCGCGTACTTGCTGCCATCGGGGAAGATGCCCAGCACCCCGAACAGGTACAGCGCCAGCCCCGCGGTGGTGCCCATGATGAAGCTGAACAGCAGCTGCCCGCCGACGTAGCGCGAGACGGCGTGCTGGATCAGCGTCGGGTAGTCGTCCGCGGGGGTGCCATCGCCGTCGGGCATCGCGCGGCGCACGAGGCGCCCGATGCGCTCGCCGTAGAGGAGCGTATACACCGACAGCACGAACACCAGCACCACGTTGAAGCCCGCGCTCACGACTTCCGTGAGCAGCCCCCCGCCGAAGGAGACGAGTTCGCTGGAGCTCTTGGAGATCTTGTCCGAGAGCGTCTGCAGCGCCGTCTTGCCCTGCTTCACCAGGTGCACGTGGATCCCGTGCCGGTTGAAGTAGCTCTGCACTTCGGCGATCGTGCGGTTGGCTTCGTTGACTATGTGCGGGAGGTTGTGGGTGAATGTGCGCGCCTGGTTGGAGATAGGGTTGGCCAGCAGGAAGCCGATTCCAGCCAAAGTCAGGAAGAATGCGAGGAACACCGACAGCACCGCCAGGCCACGAGGGAGGCCCGAGCGCTGAAGGAAGGCCACCGCAGGGTTGAGAATCAGCGCAATGACCCCCGCCACCACGAACAGCAGCAGCACCCTGCCCGACGCCCGCGCGAGCGCCCACAGCGCCAGCAGCGCAACCGGCAGCAGCACCAGCTGCACCCAGCGGGGCACCACCACGCGCGGAGGCTCCGGCGGAGCGCTCCGGGTGTCCTCCTCCCCGTCCGTCAACTCCTGCTCCTGCGGGCTGGGCGGCTCCGCGGGCGCGGCCATCGTCTCCTCGACGCTCATCTCCGTCTCGTCATGGCCCCAGTATGGCTGAGGCACAGGCGAGCATCCTGTTCGTGGGCGATCTGGTGGGGAGCGTGGGGCGGCACACGCTGCTCGAGTGCCTCCCCGCCCTGCGCGAGCGCTATGACCCGACCTTCGTGGTCGTCAACGGCGAGAACGTCGCGGGTGGGCTGGGGATCACGCCGAAGGCCGCCAACGCGCTGTTCGCGGGGGGCGTCGATGCGATCACGCTGGGCAACCACACCTACCACCGCCGCGAGATCTACCCCTACCTCGACGAGCAGCCCCGCATCGTGCGCCCCTTCAACTTCCTGCGCAGTCAGCCCGGCCACGGCACGTGTGTCGTCGAGCGGAACGGCCTGCGCCTCGGCGTGGTGAGCATCAGCGGCAACCTCTACCTGCGCGCGGGGCGCTCCGCGTTCACCGAGATCGAAGTCGCGTTGGGGGAGCTGAGCGAGTGCGAGCACGTGCTGGTTGATGTCCACGCCGAGGCCACGAGCGAGAAGATCGCGATGGGGTGGCTGCTGGATGGGCGCGTGAGCGCGGTGGTGGGCACCCACACGCACGTCCCCACCGCCGACGGCCGCGTGCTGCCGGGAGGGACCGCGTACATCACCGACGTCGGCATGACGGGCGCGCGGGGGGGCGTGATCGGGGTCAAGCGCGAGCAGGCCGTGGAGGCGCTTCTCACACAGATGCCGGTGCGCTTTGAAACCTCCGAAGAGGATCCGTGGCTGATGGGCGTCCTAGTCCGCTGCTCGACGGCGCGGCGGGCCGACTCAATCGAGCAGATCCTGATGCCGCGGCCTGCGCCCGGGTGAGCAGGAGGTCCTCCGGCGCGGAAGCTAGGCGGCCGTCGAGGCCGGAGCCCTCGCTCGGAGGAGCGAGCGGATCGCTGGCGCGCCCCAGCAGCGCGAGCATCGCGAGCCCGAAGAACCAGGGGACGTAGAGGTAGAACCAGTGTTCCACCCCCAGCTGGATCGCGACGGTCACGGCCGCGAGCGCGGCGGCGAGGCCCACCACGTCCGGGCGGCGCGGCACGAGCGCCAATCCCACCGCGAGCGCGACGGCGAGCGCCTCGACGCTGCTCTGCACCGTCCTGAGCCCCCCGTAGAGCCCCCACACCGAGAAGGGCGAGCCGCGGTTGGCCTGGTAGGCGAGGGTGCGCTCGTAGATCGTGTGCCACGAGTCGTGGCTCACCGCGGGCACCGCGACGAGCGCGGCGGTCAGCAGGAACGCCGCCCCGAAGGCCCCCAGCGCGCGTGCGCGGCGCCCAGATGAGATACCCGCCCACCCGCGCTCGCGCACCCCGTGCGTCGCCAGCAGCGGCGCGAGCGCCAGCGGAGCGAACTTGGTGAGCCCCGCCAGCGCCGCGAACACCCCGCGCGCGGGGGCGGAGGTGGCGCACAAAAGCGCCGCCAGCACGAGCACGCAGACGAGCGTGTCGTTGGAGTTGGACTCCAGCGCATACAGGGTGAAGGGGAAGGAGACCCACGCGTAGGCCAGCGCGATCCCCAGGGTGGGCCCGCGCACGCGGCGCCCCAGCAGGAACAGCAGCGCGACGGCCAGCAGATCGAACAGGATCGCCGCACCGTGCGCGGCGGGGAGGTCGTCCCACTGCCCGCTCCAGCCGAGCGCCTGCTGGAAGGGCACGTAGGCCTCGTAGTTGACGGGCCCGTAGGTGTCCCCGTGTTCGTTGTCAGCCGGAAACCCCCCGTACAGCGGCCGCCCATCGGCGATGCGCTGCGCGCCGATCACCCCCGCGAAGCCCACGTCGATCACGTTGGAGTCGGTCACGTTCAGCGCGACGCGAAAGCCGAGCAGGAACAGCACCCCCATCGCCAGCCACACGGGCCCCACGAGCAGGCGCAGCCCCGCGCCCGGAGGGAGTCGGGGGACGGCAGGCGATGTGGAGGACAGCGTCGAAATCGGAGCCCCGGGCGCCGTGGAGGAAGAGCGGACGCGCCCGCTGCGCAGGCGGGGGCGCGCCACGACGAGCATGCGCACCAGCAGGTACACCAGCGGCGGATACGCGAGCGGCACCGACAGCCCGATGCGCGCGTGGTCGAAGAACGCCAGCGAGACCGACAGCGACAGCAGCACAAGCAGGTCGAGGTGCAGCAGCGAGAACGGCCTGCGCCAGTTGAAGAACGGCACGAAGAATGCCAAGCACAGGGGCAGCCAGATGTACAGCGCGGTGACGTGGCGCCCGAACGCGCCCGGGTAGCCGCGCGCCATCGTCCACGCCACCTGGAACCCGGCCCACTGCTCGAGCACCCGGCCCGAGGTATCGGAGATGTAGACCTGCACGATCTCCCGCGCGTGGCGCGAGAAGAAGCTCACCTGCCAGCGTCCGGGACCCTTCAAATACGCCCCCCCGTAGGAGCCCGGGTTGCGCGCGCGTTCGCGCCGCACGAGGGGCAGCGCTTCGGCGATGCGCAGCATCCCATCGGCTGAGAACCGGCGACCCGGATAGGGGATTTCGGAGGGCGCCACGGGCACAGGCGCGTTGGGATCGGCGCTCGCGCCGTACGCGAGCGGCACAGGCGCCAGGAACACGGCCACGGAGAGCGTCAGGACCAGTCGTGAGAGCACAGCCCGAGGGTACCGGCGCGCAGGGGCTCAGATGGAAACACCGCCAGCACGGGGGTAGCCCGAGCGCATTGACCGAACGCCGGTGCTCCGACTCCCGCTTTTGGGGGGGTGCAAATCGATGGTTAGCTTGCGATGTGGGAGCTCCGGCAAAGCAGCCACGAGCGCGAACGCGCGCACAGACGCGTGCACAGGCGCGCGGCCAGGCGCGCGGGGGGACGCGTGCACAGGCGCGCGGGGCGGCAGGCACGCGGGCAGGGGCTGGCGTGGCAACGTGGCGGCGATCGGCGTTCCTCGCCGTGGCATTGGCGTTCGGCATCGCCTTCATCGCGCTGCTGGCGGACGCGCTGCTCCAGAGCCCCAAGCCCTTCTACTACGACTCCGGGCAGTACTGGGAACTGGGCGAACTGTTCACCAGGAATGGGCACTTCTCGCTGATGAACTTCGAAGATCAGTTCCGCGGATATTCGCTGCCGCTGATCGACCACGAGCTGCAGAGCCTCGCGAAAGGGCTCACCTGGACGAGCTCCTCCATCGTGAAGCTCTTCAACGTCCTGATCTTTGCGTCGATCGGGACCGTGCTGGCCCCGATGTTCGCCGAAACCGCCTGGCCCGAGCGGCGCTGGAGGCTGTGGCGGCGATTGGCCCTCACAGCGCTGCTGATCGTCTTCTGGGACGGCTATCTCAACTTCCCGCTGAGCGACTTCCCCGGACTTGCGGCGGCGCTGCTGGCGCTGATTGCGATCGCAAGACCCGACAAGCCGGGCTGGATGCTGTGCGCCGGCATCGCGTGCGCCCTGGCGATCGACATCCGCTCAGCCTACGAGCTGCTGCTGCCCGGGCTGATCGTGCTGGCAACATGGACGTTCTTCGAACAGCGCGGCTCCGCGCACGCCTCCACTCTGCGCCGGATTATCTGCCTGGGCCTGCTCGTGGCGGGCTTCGTGGTCGTATCGCTGCCGCAGTCGCTCACGGCGCACCGCTACTTCCACACGTGGAGCTTCGTCCCCGGAGCCACCCTCAATCCGGCGGAACAGTATCTGACGCCCGGCCTGGCCTCCCAGCGCTACGACACCTACGTCGGAGCCGAACATCCTCCGAGGATGATCTACGCCGACCCCTCCGGCGAACGGCTGCTGCGCACGCAGAAGGGCGATAAGGTCACCAGCACCGGCCAGTACCTCGGGCTGATCGCGAGCCACCCCATCGCGATGGGCTCCCTGCTCACGCGACATACCATCAACGGCCTCGACGCGCGCTACCGCACGGGGGATATCGAAGACTTCGAAGGCGGGGGGGATCGCTGGCTGCGAATCGCCGGCTTCGTGCTCGTCTTCCTCGCGCTCGTGCGCCTGCTATGGCCCACCGCGCGGCGCAGCCTCGGCCCGGCTCGGTGGCGCTATCCGATCGCGCTGATGCTCGGCGCGACGGGCGTCACCTCAGCGGTCGAGGCACGCTACATGCTGCCCGTGTACACGCTCGTGTACCTGCTGGCGCTGGCCCCCGGCTGGCCCAAACCGATCGGCTCGCCCGAACCCGGTCTGCGCTGGCTGCGCACGCCGGCGGCGCTGCTCCTCACCGGCGCGGTGTTCGCGCTCGTGGTCTACAACGTCGTCAGCGCCACCACCAGCCATCTGAGCTTCCACTGATGACGATGGTCGTGGCGCACGCGATTCCCTTCAACGACCTGCGCCGCGCGGCGGCCGCGGACGGCGAGGCCCTGGCCGCTGTCGAGCGAGTGGCGAGCAGCGGGCGCTATCTGCTGGGAGAGGAGACCGAGGCCTTCGAGCGAGAGTTCGCTGACTATCTCGGAGCCGATCACGCGGTGTGCGTGGGCAGCGGCACCGACGCCCTGGAACTGGCGCTCGCGGCGCTAGGAGCGACCCCGGGCGCGGAGGTGGTGGTTGCCGCGAACGCGGGCGGCTACGGCACGCTCGCGGCGCGGCGGCGCAACCTCGCCGTCCGCTTCGCCGATGTCGAGGACGGCAGCCTGCTACTCACCCCGGAGACGGTCGAGCGGGCGCTGACATCGCGCACGCAGGTCGTGATCGTCACGCATCTCTACGGCAAGATGGCGCCGGTGGCGGCGATCGCGGAGCTCTGCCACGCTCGCGGAGTGCGGGTGCTCGAGGACTGCGCGCAGGCCGCGGGCGCACGCGCCGGCGGCCGGGCGGCGGGGAGCATCGGCGATGCGGCAGCCTTCAGCTTCTACCCCACGAAGAACCTCGGCGCGCTGGGCGATGGCGGCGCGGTGGTCACCTCCAGGGAGGAGGTGGCGCGCAGGGTGCGCAGGCTGGCGCAGTACGGGTGGCGCAAGCGGTACGAGGTCGTGGAAGACGGCGGTGCGAACTCCCGCCTCGATGAGATCCAGGCGGCCGTGCTGCGCGCACGGCTCGGCGAGCTCGACAGCTGTAACGCGCGCCGTCGGACAATCGCGCGGCGCTACGCCGAGGCGCTTGCCCGCACGCCCGTGAGCTTCCTCCACGGCGGGGAGGAGGACTACGTCGCCCACCTGGCCGTCGTGCGATCGAGACACCGCGCCGCCCTCGCCGCGGAGCTCGGGGCGCAGGGAATCGCGACGGCCATCCACTACCCCATCCCCGACCACAGGCAGCCAGCGATCGCGGCGCCGGGGGCGGCGCTGCCGGTGACGGAGGCCGCGGCGCGGGAGGTTCTCTCGCTGCCCTGCTTCCCCCAGCTGGAGGACGGCGAGGTGCAGACCATCTGCGCCGCGCTCCACGGAATCGCCGGGTCCCTGGGGACCCATTCGCGGGCGGCCCGACCCACTCCCAGCGCCACGCCGCGCAGGATCGCGAGGTCGCCGCGATGAGCGCCCAGATCCTGGTCGAGGCGCGCGAGGGAACGCGCGGGGAGGCTCGCGAGGAAGCACGGGGGGAGGAACAGACTGCGCCGATCGCGACCGTGGTGGTGCCCGTGTACCGCAACCTCGAGACGTTGCCCGCGCTCATCGAGCGGCTCGAGCAGCTGTCCGCGCAGATGGATCGCGGCCTGGAGACGATCTTCGTCGTCGACGGCTCGCCGGACGAGTCCGGCGCGGTGCTCAGAGAGCTGCTCGAAGACAGCCCGCTGCGCTCCCGCCTGGTCTGGCACTCGCGCAACTTCGGCGCCCTCGCCGCGATCCGCACCGGCCTGCAGCTGGCCAGCGGCCGCTACATGGCGATCATGGCAGCCGACCTGCAGGAGCCGGTGGAGCTGGTGCTCGACTTCTTCGCGGCGCTTTCCCGCGGCGACTGCGACGTGGCGCTGGGCGTGCGCCGTACGCGCCAGGACCCCTGGGCGAGCCGCCTCGGCTCCTTCTGGTTCTGGACGGTCTACTGCCGCCTGGTCCAGCCCCAGATGCCGCGCGGCGGCGTTGACACGTTCGCGTGCACGCGTCAGGTGCGCGATCGCCTGATGTCGCTGAAGGAGGCCCACAGCAGCCTCGTCGGCCTGCTCATCTGGCTGGGCTTCCGGCGTGTGGAGATCCCCTACGATCGCGCCCCGCGGCCCGCTGGGCGCAGCGCCTGGACGTTGCGCAAGAAGGTGCGCTACCTGTTCGACAGCACCTACTCGTTCACCGACCTTCCCATCAACCTGCTGCTCACGGTCGGGGTCACGGGGGTGCTGCTGTCGCTGATCGCCGCGACCGCTGTCTTCCTCGGCTGGCTGCTCGGGGGGATCCGGGTGGCCGGCTATACGCCCCTGATGCTGACGATGCTCGGGATGGGCTCCCTGACGCTGTCGGGTATCGGCGTGGTGGGCTCCTACGTGTGGCGCACCTACGAGAACAGCAAGCGGCGCCCGGACTCGGTACACACGCTCGTCGAGGATTTCGATGCCCACGACCGGACCTAGCGTCCCGATGCTCGCCGGCGATTTCGGGCCGCGGTCCAGCCCCGAATTCAGGCGCCTGCTGCGCTTCATCGCCGCCGGCACGGTGAACACCGCGATCACCGCCGGGCTGCTGGTGCTGCTCGCCAGCTGGCTGGCGATCGACGTCGCCTACACGATCGTGTACGTCATCGGGCTCACCTTCACGGCGTTCGTGACGGTGCGCTTCGTCTTCCACCGCCAGCCGCCTCCGCGCGCCACCGCGCGCTTTTTGGGGTGGTATGTCGCCGTCTACCTGCTCGGCGTCACGATCGTGCACGTCGCGAGCAGCGAGCTGCACAGCTCTCACCTGATCGCGGTGGGCGCCGTCCTGGCGGTGACAGTGCCCCTGAACTTCCTCGGGGGACGGCGGATATTCGGCGTGTCGAGTGTGCCGCCGCGACCATGAGCTCGCTTGGCACGCGCGCCGGCTCGGGCGGCAACGAACGCCGCCGCGCGGTGCGCGTGGAGCCGCCCTCCGAGCGCGCCACCGAGCCAAAGCGGCTGGGTGTGGCGGGCGTCACTCTGCACCGGCTCGTCCGCGCCACCGACCCGCGCGGCACCCTGGTGGCCGCGGAGGTGAACAGCCACGTTCCCTTCATCCCGCTGCGCGTCTTCAGCGTGATGCGGGTGCCGTCGAAGGATCTCCGCGGAGCGCACGCCCACCGCCGCTGCAAGCAGTTCCTGATCTGCTTGGTGGGCAGCATCGCGGTGGCGGTGGACGACGGACGGGTGCGCGAGAAGGTCGCGCTGGAGGACCCCAGCCTCGGCCTCTACCTGCCGCCGATGACCTGGGGCATTCAGTACCGCTACAGCGCCGACGCGCTGCTGCTGGTGCTGGCTTCGCGACCGTACGAGCCGGAGGATTACATCCACGACTACGACGAGTTCCTCGCGCTCGTCGGAGGGCGGGGGAGGGAGGACGATTAGCGAAGAACGCTCGATATCCCTCGCCGGTCCGGGCACGGCGGGGGCGGGCGCGGTGCGCGCCGAGCGCCGCCTGAGGATCGGCTGCGCCGGGCAATACCTGGCGGCGCTCGTGGTGGGAGTCGCGCTGTGCGCAACCTGGCTGCTGTCGGGGGTGCCCGCGGGAGAAGCGCTGCGGTTCATCGCCTTCGAAGCCTTCTACACGCTGCTGCCCGGCTGTCTCCTCTACGTGTCGCTCAGCCCCGAGCCGGGAGGTTGGCTGCGGACCCTCGCGATCGGCTGGCCCTGCGGATACGCGCTGGAGGTGGGCTGGTTCGCGCTGACCGCCGCGCTGGGCGCGCGCGGCGCCTACGCGCTGCTGCCGCTGCTAGCGCTCCTCACGATGGGACCCCTCGTGGTGAGGCGCCTGCGCAAGGGTACTGGGGCGCAGCGGGGCGCCTCCAGCGTGAGTGGCGGCACTTCGGCGGCACGGACGAACGGGTCAGCTGGGTGGGAAGAGGATTCCGGCGTCGGTGACGGCGCGGCTGCGCGTGGGCACGAGCGCGAAGCCCTCGTGGTGGCGGGGGCGATCTCCGCCGCGATCCTCCTGCTGGCATTCGCCTTCTACACCCACGCGCCGCTGCCGGCGCACGCGCGCAGCGTCTTCTACGCCGTCGACAACGTGTTCGACATATCCCTCGCCGCGGAGGCGCGCCATCACTGGCCGATGACCGAACCCTGGGTGGCGGGCCAGCCGTTTCACTACTACACGGGTGCCTTCATGCACGTCGCCGCGGCGAACCAGCTCGCGGGCGTGGCGATGTCCACGACGATCCTGCGGCTGTTCCCCGCCACGATGCTGCTCCTCACCGCGCTGCAGCTCTGGTTCCTGGGCAGCTCGATCGGCGGCTCGGTGGGGCGTGCGCGCTGGACGGGTCCCCTCGCGGCGGTCCTCATGCTCGCCCTGGCGGACCTGAACCTGGACCCGATCCACACCGAACTGTTTCACATCAACCCATTCAGCCAGTTCTGGGCGAGTCCCACGTTCGCGTTCGGCGTTCCCTTCTTCCTTGCCCTGCTGGCGGTGGTTCAGTCTCGCCTGCTGAGCGACGACGTGCCCGGCTCGAAGCGCGCGCTCGTGCTGGTGGCCCTGCTGATCCTCGGCTGTGGAGCCGCGAAGACCTTCGCGGCGGCGGTCTTCATCGGAGGTCTCGGGCTGTTCTGGCTCGTGTCGGCGATCGCCGGCAGACCGGCGCGCCTGCTGCTGCTCTGCCTGATCGTGTCGATCGTGAGCATCGGCGCGGTGTACTTCGTGATGCTCGCGGGGGGCATGTCCGGCTACCTGGGGCTGCATCCGTTCGATTTCCTCAACACCGGATCGAGCTTCGTATCTATGAAAAACGCCCTGCGATCGTTCAGTGGACAGTCCTGGCTCTGGATCCCGACGCTGGCAATCGGTGGGCCGCTGCTGGCGGTCGTCCTGCTCGCGCCACTGCTGGGCGCGATGTGGCTGCTCAGGAGAGACGAGCCCCTCTCGCCCTCGGTCAACCTCCTGCTCTGCATGTTCTTCGTAGGGGTGCTGGCATATGTGACGCTGGGCGCTCCCGACGGAGTCGAGGGAGTCTTTCTCATCTACGGCTACATCGCGCTGCTACCCGTGGCGGCGCTGGGATTGGTGAACCTGTGGAGCGACACTCCGATAGAGGCGAGGCGACCGCTGCTGGGCGCCTGCGCGATCGTGCTCGCTGTGGGACTGACGCTGGCGGGACTCACGCAGACATTGCCGCTGGCGGGTCATTCGCGCAAGCTCTGGTATCTGCTCGTCTACGGCCTGCTCGCGCTCGTGCTCGCGCTCGCAGTCCTGCGCCTGGCGCGCCTGTTCTCACCCACCGTCCCCACCCGCCTCGCACGGATCGTGGCGTGCTGCATCCCCCTGCTCACCGTGCTCGGCCTCGTGAAGCCGATGACGCTCGACGGGGTGGGAGCGTGGAAGACGGTCCACCACGAACAGCAGGCCGTACCGGATTCAGCGAGCAGCTACGGGATGACCGCAGCGCTGTACCGGGGCCTGCTGTGGACCCGTGCGCACACCAGCAGCTGCGACGTGCTCGCGGTCAACAACCACTACGAAAGCGCCCCGCCAGCCAAGTCGCTGTACTTCTACTACTCCGCCTTCACCGAACGCCGCGTGTTCCTCGAAAGCTGGAAGTACACCGCCAACGGCCTGGAGGCACAGCCCTTCCCAGCGCGCTACAAGCTCAACACGCAGGCGCTCGCGCAGGGAGACCCAGCGGCGCTGGCGCAGTTGCGCAACGACGGCGTCAGCTACGTCCTGATCGACAAGATCCACGGCGGCGGCGCGGCCGAGCCAGCGAGCGTGAGCCGGCTTGTGTTCTCCAACAGCGCGCTGGACGTCTACCGCCTGCTGCCGGCCGGGCGCACGCGGGGGTGCAGCACGGTGAGCTAAGGCCCTATCAAAGGCCAAAATGGCCGGTGACCAGCCGCGCCACGTCGCGGATCGCCCACTGAGCCGGCTCCTCGCCCGGCCGCGGCTCGACCCCGCACAGGACCAGCGCCCCGAGCGAGTCGCTTGCGTGCAGCGAGCCGTGGGAGCCGCCGCCGACGTGGGCCTGGCGGCCCCAATCGAGGAACTCGTAGCCGGGGGCGGCGGACAGGAGCACGTCGCCCGAGGTCGGGCACGTGAGCGCCGACCAGACCCGTGTCAGGGCATCGGGGTAGGCGGGGGCGTGCAGGCGTCCCTCGCCTACGCTCGCTTCGAGCACCGCCAGCTCCCCCTCGACGCTCCAGCGGCGCCCGCGGGTGTCGAGGATGTCACCGCCGCGCCGGCTGCCGCCGCCAGTGCCGCCGACACCTGGAGCGAAGCGCAGCTCGCCCACGTCTGGCCTGGCGATCACGCCCTCCCGCGGGGCGCCGTCTGGAGCGCGCTCCAGCCACATCGTCAGCTCCACCCCGTCGATCTGCAGGGCGCGTCTGATCACCGAGGAGCGCAGCGTCGAGCGGCGGTGCTCCGGCAGCGCGTACACCATCGCCGCGCGCTGGGAGGGGCACACGGCGATCCGCGCCTCTTCGCGCCCTGAGCGTCCAGGCAGGCGCTGTGACAAGGCTGCGGAGGAGAGGGTTCGGGAGGGCTCCAATACCCCCAGCTCTGCGAGCTCGTCCTGCAGCGCGATCGTGTCGCTCACCGGAGCCTGGGAGTGGTCCGCCATCACGATCACCGCGTGCTCGGAGAGGAACGCGTCGAGGCCGCCCGCCGCCTCCGCGACGCGCGCGAGCTGGGCGTCGGCGTCGGCGATCGACCGCACCTGGGCCTCGGGGCCCTCCTTGTGGGAGCGCCAGTCGTTGTCCGGCAGCGAGAGCAGCAGGAAGTCGAACAGATCGTGCTCCACCAGGTACGCCCCCACGCAGCCGGAGTGGCGGTCGCGCACCCCCGGCATCCCCAGCCCCGAGCGGCAGCCGGTGGGGCGGCTGGAGAAGATGTCCGCGTAGAACAGCTCGCGCGGCCCCATCACGGGGTGGCGCATCAGCGTGCTCGCCAGCCGCGTCAGCGCGCTGTCGCGCTGGGGCTCGTGGCGGTGGCGCCCGCGGTACATCAGGTATGTCGTCCCCGCGGTGCGCACGCCGGCGTCGTCGAGCGACTCGAACACGGTCAGCGTCTCCGCCGACAGGTGCGCGCGGTTCATGTTGTAGACCGTGTCCGTCAACTGCCGCGCGATCCCGAAGCGCTGCACCGCGCGGAAGCTCGAGCCGTACTCGATGTAGCGCGCCTCCTCGCGGGAGTACCAGTTCATCGCCGGGATCCGGTGGCGCTCCTGGCCGGTGCCCGTCACGATCGAGGCCGCGCACACCGGCGTCACCGAGGGGAACGCCGCCACGCAGTCGGAGACATAGCGACCGCGGTGCATCAGCTCGCTCAGCACAGGCGCCTGACCCTCCTCGACGGCCCGCTCGAGCTGCGCGGGGGCCATCGCGTCGATCACGCACAGCACGAGCTTCGGCGGGGTCACGAACGTTGGGTTGGGTCGGCGGGCGTGGCCGGACGCGGGGGCTCGCGGCGGTGGGGGAGCTTCACCGGCACCTAGCGACGCAGGATCCGCAGCCCCGCGTACTTCTCCCCCGCGCGCCGCCGGGTGCCCAGCGCAAGCCACGTGAAGGGGATCGCCGCGAGGTATCCCAGCGGGTGCAGCAGCGCCACCAAACCGGCCACCACCAGCGCCGCGCCATCGACGTACAGCGTCAGCGCTTCGCGCGCGCCCTTTTCGGTGAGGCGCGCGCGAGCTCGCGCGATCAGCGGGCGCACCCCCGCCTGCGCCAGCAGCGCCGCGAGCGCGCCGCCCACGATCCCCGGCCAGGAGGCGTCGCCGTGCTCCCCGAGCGTCCCCGCGAACAGCAGCGCGGCGACGCCCACGCCCAGTCCCGCCACCGCCGCGCCCAGCGGGCCCGCCTCGAAGCGCTCGGCTCCGATGCGCAGCTGCGCCACCCACGCGAGCAGCAGCGCCGCCGCCATCGCCACCAGCCACCAGCCCGACTGCAGGAAGCCGTATTCGCCGTGGGAGAAGCCCACGCCGAGCGCGCCCGCGGATCCGAGCGCGCCCGCGAGCAGCGCCGGCAGGAAGGGGCGCAGCCCGGCAGCCAGCGCGAATCCGAGGCCGAGGCCGATGTAGAAGGCGAGGTTGTTCATCGTGGCGCAGCCTATCTCCCGCGCGTGCTCCCCGGGTCAAGCTACGCTCTTGAGCGATGGCGGTAGACGACGGCACGCGCAGAGCCCGTCCCACCGCGCGCGAGCTCGCGCGCTACGAGGAGCTGTTCGCCGCGCGCACGCGTGGGATGCGCAGCTCCGCGATGCGCGAAATGATGGCTCTCACCGAGCGGCCCGAGGTGATCTCGCTGGCGGGCGGTCTGCCCGACACCTCGACGTTTCCCCCCGAGCTGTACGCGCAGCTGATGGCCGGCGTCGCCGCGCACGACACCGCGCGGGCGCTCCAGTACGGGCCCACCGGGGGGATGGCCGTGGCGTTGGACACGATCGTCGAGGTGATGGCCGCCGAGGGCACCATCGTGGACGCCGAGGACGTGATCGTCACCACCGGCGGCCAGCAGGTGATCGACCTGGTCTGCAAGACCCTCATCGACCCCGGCGACACGATCGTCGCCGAGGCGCCCACCTACCCCGGCGCGATCCCCACCTTCAGCGCCTACCAGGCCGATGTCGTGCAGATCGAGATGGACCACGACGGGATGCCCATCGACGCGCTGGAGGAGACCCTGGATCGGCTCCAAGCCGCGGGCCGGCGCCCGAAGTTCATCTATACGATCCCCAACTTCCAGAACCCCGGCGGCGTCACGATGTCGCTGGAGCGGCGGCAGCGACTCGTCGAGGTAGCGCGCGAGCGCGAGCTCCTGATCCTCGAGGACAACCCCTACGGGCTGCTGCGCTACGAGGGGGAGGAGCTGCCCACGCTCTACTCGCTCGACGCCTCCTCCGCCGGGCGCGGCGGGGCCTCGGACCTCGTGATCTACCTCGGCACCTTCTCCAAGATCCTCTCCCCGGGGGTGCGCCTCGGCTGGGCCGTCGCGCCGCGGCCGGTGCTCGAGAAGCTCAACCTCGGCAAGCAGGGCGCCGACCTGTGCTCCTCGCCAGTCACGCAGCTGTTCGTCGCGAGGTATTTCGCCGAGGAGGACTGGATGGGCTACATCCACACGCTGCGCGACCTCTACCGCCGCCGGCGCGACGCGATGCTGCAGGCGCTGCAGGCCCACTTCGGCGAGTCCGCGCGCTGGACAAAGCCGCAGGGCGGGCTGTTCGTGTGGGCCACGCTCCCCGAGTACATCGACACCACCGACCTGCTCGCCAGGGCGCTGCAGAGCGAGGGCGTCGCCTTCGTCCCCGGCCGCGCCGCCTACATGGACGGGCGCAGCGGCGCCTCCTCGATGCGCCTCAACTTCGCCGGCATCCACGAGGACGACATCCGCGAGGCGATCCGCCGCATCGGCAAGGTCGTGGGGCTCCAGGTGGGGCTGTTCGGGACCCTCACGCGCAATGGAGGCAGCGCGGAGGGCGGCGACGCCACATCGACCGCAAGCGGAGAGGACGCATGAGATGAGGGTCGCCGTGCTGAAGGGCGGGCGCTCGCTCGAGCGCCAGGTCTCGCTGCGCTCCGGCGCCCAGATCGAGGACGCCCTGCAGCGGCTGGGGCACGAGACGATCGTGATCGACGTCGGTCCCGAGCTGATCCACCAGCTGCGCGCCGCCGAGCCCGACGTCGCCTTCATCGCGCTGCACGGCCGCGACGGCGAGGACGGCGCCGTGCAGGAGCTGCTGGGCGCGATCGGGGTGCCCTATACGGGCTCCGGTCCCTCGGCGTGCATACGCTGCGCCGACAAGGTGCTCGCCAAGCACCTCATGCGCGACGCCGGAGTGCCCACACCCGACTTCCACTCCTTCAACGAGACCGCATTCCGCGAGCTCGGCGCGGCCGGCGCGCTGAAGGACATCGAGCGCAATCTCGGCTTCCCGCTCGTCGTCAAGCCCGCCGGCCAGGGCTCCGCCCTGGGGATCAAGTTCGCGCGCTCCCCCGAGGAGGTCCCCAGCGCCCTGCTCGCGGCGTTCTCATACGATCGCAAGGTGCTGCTCGAGCGCTACGTGCCGGGGCGCGACCTCGCGGTGTCGCTGCTCGACTCGCAGGACGGCGCACGGCCGGAAGTCCTGCCCGTGGTCGAGGCCGTTCCGCGCGGCGAGGACTTCTACGACTTCGAGGCCCGCTATCAGATCGGGCGCACCACCTTCGTATGCCCCGCCGAGCTCGCCCCCGAGGTGGCCGCGCGGGCACAGGAGCTTGCGCTCCAGGTCTACGAGCTGCTCGGCTGCCGCGGCTTCGCGCGCGTGGACCTGATGCTCGAGGAGAGCGGCGAGCTGTGGGTGCTCGAGACCAACGCGATCCCCGGCTTCACCGAGACCAGCCTCCTACCGCAGGCCGCCGACGCCGCCGGCATCGGCTTCGACGTGCTGGTCGAGCCGCATCCTGGCCAGTGCCGGGCAGCGCGAACCCGCCCGGTCGTAACCCACGCCTGCGCCCGCCCCGTATTCGGCAGCAACCCCTGACTCCTCGCACCGCGGCCCACCCCGGCGGCCGGCAGGCCGCCTCCTCCCTATCCCTTTTCCTACGAATCGCCCGCCGCGAAGTCCTCCGGGGAGACCTCGTCGAGGAACTCCTTGAACTTCTCCACCACGTCCTCGGACTCCTCGATGTTGTGCTCGAACTCGATCGCCGACTCGTTGATGACCTCCTCGGCGGCGAAGATCGGCGCCCCGCAGCGCACCGCCAGCGCGATCGCGTCGCTCGGGCGGCTGTCGATCTCCAGCTCGCGGCCGTTCATCGTGAGCGTGATCGAGGCGAAGAAGGTGTTCTCGCGCAGCTCCGTCACCGCCACCTGCGTGCACTTCGCCTCCAGCTCCCCCAGCAGGTCGTACAGCAGGTCGTGCGTCATCGGGCGTGGCGTCGAGGCGCCCTGCAGCTTCATCAGGATCGAGGCCGCCTCCGGGTGCCCGATCCAGATCGGCAGGAACCTGTTGCCGTCGACCGTCTTCAGGAGCACGATCGGCTGCTTGCCGACCATGTCGAAACTGACGCCGTAGATGACCATCTCCTGCACGAGCATCCTCCGGGAGGTTGGGCTCAGAGTATAGGTGCCCATCCTGCTCCCGCCACCGGCCCTGAGGCGGGGAGAGGGTGGGGGTTCTCAGTCGTGACGGGGGCCTCAGGCGGAGGCCCGAAAGCTCCACAGCTTGTTTCCGAGGAAGTTCAGCGGCGTCGAGGCCGCCACCGCCAGCGCCTCAGCCGGCACCTTGGCGACCCCAACGCTCTCCACCAGCAGGGTCAGCAGCAGGAAGCCGAACACCGCCGCCACGAGGCTCACCGCGAAGAAGCGCACCGCCTGGAAGCGCATGCTGCCCGCCGCGGCGTCGAACGTCCAGTGGCGGTTGAGCAGGAAATTGTTGGTCACCGCGACCCCCCACGCGAGCACGAACGCGACGCGGTAGTCGATGCCGAGGGCGTGTACGCAGAGGGCATACACGCCAACGTTGACCACGAACCCCGTGCCGCCAACCACGCCGAAGCGAACCAGCTGCAGCCAGTTGGCTGGGCGGCGCAGCCCGTGCAGCAGACGCATGTGCGGCTGCAGCTCCACGGACGGAGGAGCGGACGGGCGGCGCAGCCCCACCGCGGTGGCCTCATCGTTCATCGCCTCTAGAGTAGCGAGCCCGTCCCTCGGAGGGTGCAGCGCTCCTGGCGTGCCGCCGCCGGATTGGGGCTACGCTGTGCGGGGGTGAGTCCTTTGCAAGAACCCACAGCCGCGACAGGCTCGCGCTGGAGTCTCTCGCGGGTTCAGCTGGCCTGCGCGCTCGCTGGCGTCGCGGTGCTTGCGGTCGCGGCCGGACTGGTTCTTGGCGGCGGTGGATCGAGCCATTCGCGCGCAAGCGCACAGACCCCCAAGCACAGCGTCGTTCCTGCCGCGACCACCCGCAGCGCCACCGGCACGACTACCGCGCCTGCGGCCACCAAGCGGCCGACGACGAGCACGCCCGCCAAGGCAACGTCCGGTACCAGCGCAACGGGAGCATCCGCCGGCGCGGCAGCCGTCGGACAGCGCCGGCTCGCGGCCAACGAGGTGCCCGACCCCGAAGCGGCGCGGAGCTTCCCAGCGCCCGCCTCCGCGCGCCACAAGGCCGCCATCACGCCGAGCACCGCGGCCGAAGCGGCGGTCGCTCCCGGGGCGCCCTCCGATGCGGAAATCCGGCGCGAGCTCGGCCAGATGCACGCCGCCGAACGCGCCGCGCGGCGCCAGACGCTCACCCCCGTCGCGGGCGGGGAGTCGATCGGCGGCAACGGCACCATCACGCCGCCCCCCGGGGTCCCCGCGGTGATCGCCCAGGTGATCGCGGGCGCCAACGCGATCACCGACTTTCCCTACGTGTATGGCGGCGGGCACGCCTCCTTCGTGGACAACGCCTATGACTGCTCGGGCTCGGTCAGCTACGCGCTCGCGGCCGGGGGGCTGCTCTCCGCGCCGGAGACATCCGGGAGTCTCGAGAGCTGGGGCGCCCCGGGACCGGGGAAGTGGATCACCGTCTTCGCCAACGCCGGGCACACCTACATGTACGTGGACGGCATCCTCTACGACACCGCCGGGCGCAGCGGCGTCTACGCCTCGCGCTGGCAGGTCGGCGCCGTGGACAACTCGGGCTACGTCGCGCGGCACTGGCCGGGGTTGTAGGCCCCGAGATCTCTCAGCGGTCGCTCAGCGGTGCAGCACGAACGTGGTGATCACCGTCGTGCTCTGCGGGTTCTGAGCGGAGGCGTTGCGCACCACCAGGCGCAGCATCAGCGTCACCTTCGCGACGTGGTGCAAACGCTGTGAGGTGCGCTTGGAGAACCTGATGCGCACCGTCGAGTGCCCACCCTTGGTGGTCACGAGGATCGCCTGGCCGATCACCAGCGACTGCGGCGTACCGGCGGGCAGGCCGCTCGCCACCGGGCCCTTGATCCCCAAACGGCGCGCCGTCTGGGCGTTGAGCAGAACCTCGAAGTGTCCAGCCACCTGCTCGTTGACGGAGTAGTTCACAACCAGCCCGCTGCGCAGCGCCTGGGGGAGCGAGCGACTGCCGGCCGCCGCCTGCGCGATCGGACCGGGGAGCACGAGCGAGCCGGAGCCGCCGCCGCTGGATTCCGCCCGTCTTGCCGACGCCCGGCGAGCCGTTGGCGGGCGGGCCTTCGGCCGGAGGGGCCGGGGGCGCCGGAGGGGCGGGAGGAGGCGGTGGCGAGGGGCCGTCGATCGTGATTGGGTGCGTCACGCTCACCGTGTTGCCCCCCACATCGATGGCCGTCAAGGTGACTTCATAGGTGCCGCCGTACTGGTAGGAGTGGAAGGTGCTCGCCGCGCACGGCGAGTGCCACGGGAAGTCGCAGTTGAAGCCCGAGGAGTTGATCGTGGGACCGCCCGGCGCGTAGCCCGTAACCGTGGGAGTGCCATCGCCGTAGTTCCACGTGAAGAGCGGGTAGTTCGCTTCTTCTTCAACGAGCTTCGTGTACCTGGTGCCCGCGTCGAGCGTGATATCGGACTCCATCCCATCGAAGCCCACCAGTTCGCCCGCGTTGGCCACGTTGGGGGAGGTGAACTGCGGTTCCTGTCTGATCCCCGGAATGCACGGAACGGCCGGATACGGAAGCTTCACGGAGGCCAGGTTGAAGGCCGTGTTGAGGTAGTAGTTGGTTGAGCCGAACGTATGGTTGAAGAGGGTGCCGGCGTCGGTCTTTTCGAGCGCCGTCGAGCTGCCCTGAGCTGGGGCGAAGAAGTTGCGGCACTCATCGGTGGCCTCGTTGGACTTCGAGTCCTGCCACGCATTGAGCAGCGGATTGGTGACCGTGTTCTGCTGCTCCACCGCGATCTGGTTGATGATCAGGTCCGCGAGACCGGTGTCATAGTAGCCATCGGGGCCGGGAGCGATGATCGGCTGGTTGGGCTCCTGCGGATGAGGGCCCTCCCGTTCTTCCGCTTCTTCGAAGGCCTTCTTTTCTTCCGCGGACATCTTCGCGAAGGCTTCTTCTTCGGCAGCGCTTCTTTCGTGCGACTTCTCGCGTTCCTCGACCACGTGCCCAGCCGGATCGAAGCCGCCGTCCTGGCAGTCCCACGCCGTCGTCAAGGATTCGGGGAAGAAGTGGTAGTCGGGGAACGTTCCCGCCGTCCACGGGATCACCGAGTACAGCACCGTGTTGGCGTCGCCGCTGACGGGGTTGGTGGGGCTGATGTCCGAGTGGTAGCTGCAGAAGCTGTTCTTGTAGCTTTCCGCCGACCCTTCCGCACTATCGGAGCAATGTCCGGTGAGGCCGCCCGCATCCACGCACACGGTGACGCCGGGGGGAGTCAGCAGGTAGTAGATCGTGCCCATGCCCTTCGGGAGGCTGTGCGCTTCGATGAAGTGTTCGAGCTGCTTCTGGATCTGGTGATCGGTCAAGCACGCGATGCGATTGGCGAGGGACATCGGGTGGGGATCGGCGCAGCTGCCGAGCGGCGGATACGCTTCGGTGTCGGTGTAGGCGGCGCGGAAGTTCATCGTGTGGGCCGCGCCTTCGTTGGCCTTATCGGTGTACTGCTCACTCACGGTGAGCACGTTGGCGAAGGCGCCGCTCGCGGACCCGATGCCCGCCAGGAAGTTATCGATCAGGCTCTGCCAGTCGCCGTGGTACTCGTCCTTCGGATCCCAATAGATCGCGTAGACATTGCTGCTGGGGACGACGGGGTTGCCTTCCGCGTTGGCGAAGGTTTCGGGCGTCGCTCCCACCGTGCCTACGCTCACGCCGTTGCGCGGCTGCACTCCAACGACCGCCGGGCCCGTTTCGGTCGGGACGCTCGTCACTACCGCCTGCGCGGATGTGGACAGGGCGAGCGTCGCAACCGTCGCGATGCTGAGGGCTGCCGCCCACGTGCGGAGCGCGCCGAGCGCGGCGAATGGACGGGGGAGATGCCTCACGGTCCCCTCTATCGGCAGGGAGGGCGCGCTCCCTTAGCCCTGTTCGCCGTTATCCACAGGCGGTTGGCTGATGGCAGACGCCAGTGCAGTTGGACTCGCATATGTCGTGATTGACGGCCTCCGGCGTGATCTGCGCTATCCTCGCGCCGCCACAGACCGCCGAAGCACAACCTATTGCGCGAGCGCCTCCAGGATCAAGGCGGTTATCTCAGGGCTGGAGAGCAGGGAGCTGTCGAGGGCCAAGTCACAAAGCGGGCCCAATTCCTGCGCCTCCCGCTCGACCTGCGTCGCTGCCAAAGCATCGAAGCTCATCTCGCCATCAGATGCTCGAGCCTGAAATCGCTCACGGCGAACATCCACTGGCGCTGTAAGGAAAACCGTCAGGAGCGGCTGCCGCCAGCGCTTGAGGGCAGCCAACTGGGCACGCGTTCGTGCGGCATCGACAACGGCCGGCGATCCCTGGGCGAACTCACTGATGCCGTTGGCGAGCCATTCGCCTGGACATTCGCTCTCGAGGCGCGCACCATACTCAACCAGCTGCGCGAGATCGAGGTGACCGGCTTCGTTCGATGCTCGCGCTATCGCAGTCCTTGCGGTCGCGAGGCAGGCATCCAAGCGCTCCGCCAGCAAAGCCGCTACGGTGCTCTTCCCGCCGCACGCGGGGCCCGCTAGCGCGACGCTGTGAGACGGGGTGGCGGTGGGCATTGCGCTCGTTCGGCCTAGTTTCCTCGCGACCGAGGTTAGCGGGGACTTAGGCTGCGCGAGCGAACGAGTTGTGTTCCTGCGCTTCCTTCACGAGCGCGTCGATCTGGCCGTTGAGGGCCGGGGTCAATGCCTGGAGCGCATCCCGCGCTGGGATTCCTCCTGCGATCCGCTGGAAGACGTCACGCGTCTCGCGCCAGGTGGCCCATTCGACCTTTTTCTGCACCTCGTCCCGATCGAGCTCATCCAGGATCTCGCCGTCGCCGGCAGCGGGGAAGTCGCGCTCCAGCATGCGCTTCTTCTCTGCCATGCAAGGGGGACGAATCTGAATTTGAAGTCGAACCGGCGCGGGGCCCGAGCGGCCGGGTCGATGTTCTTGAAGTTGTTCGTCGCCACCAGGTAGATACACCGCGCGTTGTCGCGCAGATCCTGCAGCGCCGGCAGGAAGCTGGTGGTGAGAAATCGCTGCTCGAACGTGCCTTCACCGGCGCGATCGCGCATCAGCTCCTCCATCTCGTCGAAGAAGATGACGACGTCCTCCAACTCGATCAGCTGATCGAAGAGGCGGCGCGTCACCGTTGGGATCAGCAGCAAACCTTCCGCCGCGAAGTCCGCCGGCGCGATCGTCAGCAACGGCCAACCGAGATAGTCGGCGATCGCCTGCGCGTAGGTGGTCTTCCCCGTGCCGGGGGTCCGAAGAAGATCCCCGAGCGAACCAGGCTCTTGCGTTGGGGGTTGCGGGCCAGCGAGTAGGGCTGCTCGGCCGAGGATGCGATTTGCAGGGGCGCAAGCATGCGTTCGCCCAGCAGCTCGCCAACCAGCACGCCGGAGGCGCCGTCGAGCTCGACCGAGGGCTGATACAGCTTGGTGAAGCTATCCGGATTGGGCCTACGGGCGGGATGACCCCGACCGGTCTCGCGCATCACCAGCGAAAGTATTCGCCCGGCGAGATAGGTTCGATAGTTCTGCAAGAAGAAGTACACCTCGGCCGTGGCCCACGACTCGGGTTCCTTGTTGTCGGCCAGATTGCCCGAGCGCCACAGTGGCACGTTCGACTCGGTAGGCGTTGCGCTGCGCCCACGACACAGCCCGATCCAACGCCGGTTCGTGCTCGGCCAGGAGGGCCTGAGCGTCCTGGAACTCCCGCAGGACGGCATTCAGCAGCTCGAAGGCGAAGGGATACGCGTCACCGCTGCGCCCATAGTTCAACAGCGGCTCCTTCTTTTCCCAGATGCCCGTCTCCAACTGGGCGGCGAAGAGCGCACGCAGGGCCGCGGCGACCACCGAATCCCTGGTCTTCTCGCGACGGAACCGGCGCTGGATGAGCAGGTTGTAGCCAAGCTGATACGCATCGGCCTCGTCGTCCTGAGCGGTGAACAGGCTCAGCTGTCGGTAGAGCTCGCCAGCCGACCAGTCCAAGCTCGGCGCGCACTGCTGCGGATCGCGCTCCCCCCAACTCTCCAGAGCTACCAACGCCCACCAGGTGAGGAATCCGTTCGGCGGAAAATCGCCGAGACTGACGCCAGGATTACTCACGGCCTCCCGCAGCGCTGCTATCGCATCTGGGAGCAGCGCTGGAGCAGCCGCGGACATGCGTCGCAGCACGGGCAGGAGCTGTCCGAGCGTGTATGGATTGTTGTGAGGAAGTTCTCCTGTCTTCAAGCTCTGCTCGGTCGAGCGTTGCTCGAGGGCTTTGAGGATCAGCGCGAATCGAGCACGATCCCCAACCGCAGGGGAGGCCAGCAGCGAGCGCACGCAGGTGGTCGTGCTGGAGATGCTCATATAGGGATCGTCCGGACGCTCCGAAACGGGCCCCAAGGCAAAGGGCGACAGGCTGACTTCTCCACGTTCGAGTCCCGTGAGATCAGCGCCGTAGTGGAAGCGCTGCAGGGCCTGCAGCTGACCCTCTGCCAGCCGTTCCAGCTGACGCTTGCGATCCCTCAGCTCGACGAAGCCGGCGCCGCTCGGGAGGCCCTGCCTGCGCAAGCTGGCCGCGTCACTCTTTCGTTCGAGATCCGAGAGCATGGACTCCCAGTATGTGGCTGCTGCCGGATGGCTAGGTCTTCGGCCCCATGCGGGGGTGCGTCACGCGGCGAGCGCGGGCATCTCGCGCAGCGCGTTCACGCGCTCCTTGTCGCTCACGGCCTCCGCCAAGCGAATGTCGAGGGTATTCGCCAGATGGAGCAGGTAGAGCTGGACATCGGCCAGCTCATCGGCGACGCTCTCCGCCGCGTAGCCACCCGCGCGCTTCAACCCGATCTGCTTGCGCACAGCACGCGCCAGCTCCCCGATCTCCTCGGTGAGCAGGAGCATCGTGTCCTGAGCGCTCTCGTTGTCGTACCCGCGGCCGGCAGCGACACGCCCGTAGTAGTCCTGCAGGACATCGAGTGGCCTTGCGGGGGTATGCGTGCCTCGAACCAGCGCCCGAGCCACCGCCTGCTCCACGCCCCCGACCGCCTCCACGAAGTCCCGCAGCGCCATCTCGTCCGGCGGCGTGCGTGCGAAGACCGGGATTCCCAGCGCGTGCGCCACACCCAGCTCCAGCGAGGCGCTCGGCCCCACGTAGCCATCGGGTACGTGCAGCCACACGAAGTCCGCCTGCTGCAGCGACGCGATGTGGCGTGCCTCGACCGCCTTTGGAGTCTCGTGCAGCTCGCACTCACCCAGGACGAAGCCGTCGATCTCAGCTACGAAATCGACTTCCAGGGGCGAGAGGACCAGGCATCCGGCAGCGTGCAGCTCGTCGAAGTCCGCCCGTAGTTGTGCGAGGCCACGGCGGAATGACCCGCACACCACGGTCCTGATGAGGGAGCGCGGCGCAGATAGCGCAGGATGCAGAGCAGTGGACTCAGATGGCTGCATGTGGGACCATTGTCGGGATCCCGTCGGACGGAAGCGGTCCCGATTTGGACCGAAAACGGTACCAGTCTGTCTCATGACCAGTCATCTAGCCAACACAGACGCCCGCGATGAGCTGTCCTCGCGGATTCTGGAACTGTTGCTCAGGGGCCGGATGGCGCCCTCGGAGGTAGCCAAGAGCCTGAAGCCGGAGGGCTTCGCAAAGACAACGGTGCTGAACGCACTCAAGGCCCTGTCTGAGGCTGGCGCGATCTCCTTCGAGCCTACGTACACGCAGCAGACGAAGCCCGGTCAGCCGAAGGGTCACTACTTCCTGGACGCGGGACAGCGGCGGCAGGCGGAGGAGGAGGAGGCCGCTCGCCCAGCCGACGGCGCCGTGCATCCCGGCATGACCCTGGTGACAGCCCAATTCGAGGGCGCCCAGATCCCCGACCTCATGGACGTGCTGGGCACCGTCGATCTCATCGCCGGGGCCAGCTGGATCGGACGCCTCGATGGGGAGGCCAACGCCTACATGTTCGCCTTTGGACCCGACGAGGGCTCACTGTCAAGCGATCGCCTCACCGCAGCGCTCGCCGAGGTCGGGCTGCGGACGAGCATCGCCGTGATTCGAGAGGTGAGCAGCGCCCACGAGCTGCTTGCTTACGCGCGCGCGGTCCGCAGCCCGCCACCGGGGGGGCAGTTGGTTCCCCTGCCCGGCATGAGCGGAGCCCCTGCAAGCGCAGCCCGGAGCCGCGGCGCCTAAGGGCCTATCAACGCGGATGCGGCGCGACTGGGGGCAATCCGACGGGGGATGGGCGATCCTGGATTCGAACCAGGGACCTCCTCCTTATCAGAGAGGCGCTCTAACCAACTGAGCTAATCGCCCGCGGACGGCGATTCTAGCGCCCGTCTCGCCGCGCGCGCAGACGGCGCGCGAGCGCGAGCGCCTCATCGCGCGATGCGAAGGCCAACTCCACCCGATACCCCCCATCGGCCGTAGGCCGAACCCCCGCCTCGGAGCCGAGCGCCTCGGCGAATGCCTCGGAGATCTCGGCCGCAGCCGCTTCCTGATCGGGGTGGAGCCGGTCCTTGCCTCGGCGCCCGGCCCCCTTCGCTGCGCCCGCCGCCTCGTTGCTCCGGCGCGCGCGCTCTTCCAACACGCGCACCGACAATCCCTCCGCCGCCGCCGCGCGCGTCAACCGCCGCCGCGCGGTGTGATCCTTGGCCAGGAGCAGCGCCCGTCCGTGCCCCTCGCTGAGCGTGCCGTTCTCGATCGCCGCGAGTGCCTCCTCGGGCAGCTCCAGCAGGCGCAGCAGGTTGGAGACCGCCACGCGGCTGCGCCCCACGCGGATCCCCACCTGCTCGCGCGTGAGGCCCAGCTCCTCCACGAGGGCCACGCAGGCGTTGGCCTCCTCGATCGGGTTGAGATCCTCGCGCGCCATGTTCTCGATCAGCGCCACCTCCAGCGCGAGGGCGTCGTCGCGGGGGCGCACGAGCGCGGGGATGCTCTCCAGCCGCGCCAGCTGCGCGGCGCGCCAGCGGCGCTCGCCGGCCACGAGCTCGTACCCGCCGCCGGGGCGCGGGCGCACGAGCACCGGTTGCAGCACCCCCCTCTCCCCCAGCGACCCCGCAAGCGCGTGCAGGGAATCCTCGTCGAAGCGCCGCCGTGGCTGGCGCGGGTTGGGCGAGATCAACTCCACGGGGATCTCGCGCAGCTCCTCACGCACGCCCTGGCCGGCGCTCGACACCGACAGGATCGCCTCCAGGCCGCGGCCCATGCCGCGCTTGGGGGCGCTCATCCTCGATCTTCTCCCACGGAAGCACTCCCGGCGTGGGCTCTTGGCACCAAAACCGCCATCACCCGCGCGCCGCGACCTCTTTGGCCAACTCGAAGTACGCCTCCGCGCCCGCGCTGTGCGGGTCGTGGTGGGTCACCGGCAGCCCGTAGCTGGGGGCCTCCCCGAGGCGCACGTTGCGGGGGATCACCGTGTCGAACACCAGCTCGGGGAAGTGCGCGCGCACTTCGCGCTCCACATCGCGCCCCAGGCGCGTGCGGGAGTCGTGCATCGTCAGCAGCATCCCCGCGACCGTCAGGCGGGGGTTGAGCTCGCGCTGCACCAGCGCCAGCGTATCCAGCAGCCCCGCGAGCCCCTCCAGCGCGAAGTACTCGGTCTGCACCGGCACGATCACGCGATCCGCGGCCACCAGCGCGCTCACCGTCAGCGGGCCGAGCGACGGGGGACAGTCGAGCAGGATGTACTCGAAGCGCTCGCGGATCGGCGCGAGGCTTTCGCGCAGGTGCCCCTCGAAGCCCTCCAAGCGGGGCATCTCGACGCTCGCGCCCGCCAGACCGGCGCCCGCCGGCAGGATGCTCAGCCCGGAGACGGGCGTTGGCGCGAGCGCTTCCGCAGGCACGCTCTCGCCCGTCAGGACCTCATACAGCCCCGGGGCATGCGTCCTGGAGAGCCCCAGCCCCACCGTCGCGTTCGCCTGCGGATCGACATCCACCAGCAGCGTCTCGTAGCCGGCCTCCGCGATGCACGCCGCGACGTTCACGGCCGTCGTGGTCTTGCCCACGCCGCCCTTCTGGTTGGTGATCGCGTAGACGGTGCCCACTCCCCGGGGAAGCTAGCAACCGAGTGGGCGCTTGCGAGCGACGCCTGCACGGCGCGGGTAGCGCGCGGGGGTCTCCTCCACCTTCTCGTACACGTGCAGGTGGTGGTTGCGGGCGCCCGCGTAGGGCTCAACCCGCCGAATCTCAATGCGGCGCAGACCCAGCTCCGCGCCCGCGATCGCCGCCACAGCCTCCTCCCCACGGTCGCGTTGTCCCCGCCAATCGACCAGCGCCCCTCCCAGGCGCAGCAGCGGGGCCGCGTACTCGAGCACCACCGGTTGCGCCGCCAATGCGCGCGCCACCACGACGTCGTTGGCCCCGCTCCCCTCCGCCCACTCCTCCGCGCGGGCGCACACCACGCGGGCATTCTTCACAGCAGCCGCACCGACCATCCGCTCGATGAACGCGCACTTGCGCGCCTGGCTCTCCACGAGGGCGACGGTGCAGCGCGGCAGGGCCACGGCCAGCGCCAGCCCGGGGAACCCGGCCCCGGCGCCCAGATCGGCCAGCGAAGCGGCGGACCTGACAGCCTCGAACTCCAACCCAGCCAGCGAATCCGCGAGGTGCACGTCCAGCGCCTCGCACGGATCGCGCACCGTGCTCGGTGCCCGTGCATCGGCGGCCAACTCGGCGAGGATCGCGGCCATCTGGGCCTGCTGATGGTCGCTCAACCCATACCGCCCACCCAGAGCCCTCAGATGTTCCGTTTCACGTGAAACGGCCATTCAGCGTCGGGGGCGGTCTACGCGGCCCCACGGCGGAGCCCCTCCGGGGCGGAGCTTTAAAGAAGGTTTCACGTGAAACACTCAATCCGCAAGCGGCGAGACGACCAGATACCGCTCGGGTTCCTCGCCCTCGGAGTGCGTCTGCACGTCCCCGCGCTCGCGCAGGTGCTCGTGCACCACCCGCCGCTCGGAGGCGGGCATCGGGTCGAGCTCCACCGGCTGTCCCGAGCGCAGGGCCTCCTCGGCGGCGTCCTCGGCGTCCTCGCGCAGCACGCGCGCACGGCGCTCGCGGTAGCCGTCGGCGTCGATCACCACGCGCGCCGTGGCGGGCCCGCCACGGAAGACGATCCGTTGCGCGAGGTGCTGCACGGCGTCGATCGTCTGCCCGCGGCGGCCGATGAACAGGCCCACGTCGTCGCCTTCGACGAAGCCCGTGAGCACGCCGTCGGACTCCTCGACCTCGATCTCGACGTCGAGGCCCAGGCCATCGACGATTTCCTCGAGCAGATCGGCGAGCACGTCCAGCGGGTCCAGCGGGTCCTCCCCATCCGCTGCGGGCTCGGCCGCGGGGGCGCTCATCGCCGCCGCCCCGAGCGCTTCTTCTTCTTGCGCGGTGGGGGAGGAGGTGTGGCCGCCCCGCCGCCGCCCACTCCCGCGAGGGCGGGCTCGCTCTTGGGCACGCCGGGCAGGCTCTTCTTGCCGTTCGCGGATGCTCCATCGGTGCTCGCATCGGATCCCTTGCCGGCGGGCGCCGCGGGGGGTCCGACGCCGCGGCGCACGAAGTACTGCTGGCCCATCGTCCAGAGGTTGGTGGTGATCCAGTACACCAGCAGCCCGGCGGGGAAGCGGAAGATGAACAGCACGAACACCAGCGGCAGCGCGAGCATCATGCGGCGCTGGTTCTTGTCGGCGGTGGCGCTCATCATCAGCGTCGAGGCGAGCTGCGAGCCGATGTAGAGAGCGAGCAGCACGATCAGCACGGCGCCCGTCGCCTGCGCGGTGATGTCCGGGATGAACAGGAACTTCGCGGAGTGCGGCGCGACCTGGTTGCAGGTGATGCTCTGCAGTTCGCTCGACGAGGTGCTTGCTCGAGGTGATCGCGCTGTTGGTGACCACGTGGAAGTGCTGGCGCAGCGCGGGCCCGCAGATGTCGAGCTTGAGTTCCTGGCGGAGCATGTAGAAGAGCGAGATGAACACCGGCAGCTGCAGCACGATCGGCAGGCAGGAGGCGAACGGGTTGACCTTGTTCTCCCGGTAGAACCTCATCATCTCCTGCTGCTGGCGCTGCTTGTCGTCCTTGTACTTCTCCTGGAGCGCCTTGATCTGGGGCGCGAGCGCCTGCATGCGCTGCATCGAGCGGAACTGGCTCACCGTGAGCGGCACCATCACCGCGCGCACCACCACCGTCAGGCCGATGATCGCCAGGCCCCAGCTCCCGCCCACGATGTTTTCGTGGATGAACACGAGGATCGACTCGAACAGCGAGATCAGCGGGCCGAACGCTTCCTCGATGATTTCGGTGATGTTGGCGAAGATGGGCATGCGAGTCAGGTGGCCCTGAAGAGGCGCTGGGCCTGCACGGGATCGTACCCGCCGTGGCTCCACGGGTTGCACCTCAAGAGGCGCCACGCCGCGAGCACGCCTCCGCGCAGCACCCCATAGCGCTCGATCGCCTCGAGCGCGTAGCGCGAGCACGTGGGCTCGTACTTGCAGCGCCGCGGCAGCGCGGGCGAGAGCACGCGCTGGTAGGCGAGGATCGGCGCCCGCGCCACCGCACGAGCACCGGTGCGCGCGGAGCGACTCACGCGGACCCCTCCACGGCGCGTCTGCGGACCCCGCAGGCCGGACTTCTCCAGCAGCTCCGCGAGCGCCGCATCGACCCCGGCGAGCCCCTCGCGCTCGGCGAGCTCGCGGACGTCCGGGCGCGCCACCACAACCACGTCGTAGCCCGCGCTGAGGGTGTCCCGCGCCTGCGCGAACGCCTCGCGCAGCAGCCGCTTCACGCGGTTGCGCTCGACCGCGCCGCCCACCTTGCGCGAGACCGAGAGCCCCAGCCGCGGGCGCTCGGAGGCGGGGTTCGGGAAGGCGTAGAGCACCAGGTGGCGGTTGGCGGAGGAGCGTCCCTGGCGGTACACGCGCTCGAACTCCGCGCTGCGCGAAAGACGACCGCGGCGGGAGGAGGGCGGCCTCATCGCGCCGGCCCCGTCAAGCGGACAGGCGCCTGCGGCCCTTGTCGCGGCGGCGCTTGAGCGTGAGACGCCCCGCGCGCGTGCGCATGCGGGCGCGAAACCCGTGCGTGCGGGCACGCTTGCGCTTCTTGGGCTGGTAGGTGCGCTTCATGGTCGTTTGCGAGTGGGATCGGGAAGAAAGAGATGGGGACCGGCAGGGCCGGTCCTGCGGGGGCCGCGTCGTGCGGACCCGCGCGGCTGCCGAAGCAGCTCGCCAGTGCAGCCGGCGGGCGCTTTCCAGATGGCCAGTATACCCGTCTCGCGCGCCGGAGATCCCCGGCCCCGGGGAGATACGGGGGCGCCACAGAATTTCCCGCCAATTGCGGCCATGCGAACGGCGCAGGGAGGGAGGCTTTGGGTATATTCGCCCGGCTAGGCTCCTCCTTGGCGGAGGAGTGGACGGGATGGGCGGGCGGGACCCGATAAATAGCCACTTACTTCCCCTGGAGGGGCGGATCAACGCTGCCGTGAGCGCCGAGTTGGAGCACACATGGTCGCGCGTGCAAGCCGAGCTTGCCGCGGCCGTCGACGAGCCCACCTACCGCATCTGGCTCGAGCCCCTGCGCGCGCGCGAGCTCACGGAGGAGCGGCTGCTGATCGACGCGCCGCCGCACGCGTGCGGCTGGATTCGCGAGCGCTTCGGGCGGCTGCTGCAGACGTGCGCAGCCGCGGTTCTGGGGCCCAACACCACCGTTGACGTCGTGGAGCGCCAGCTGGGGCGCAGCGACGCCCCACCCCGGGCGCGGAGCGGCAGTCGAGAGAGAGACCCAGCTGCGCCCGATGCCCCAAGCGAGCCCGAGCTGCTGGGCAACCCGAAGCTCACGTTCGATCAGTTCGTGATCGGCGACTCCAACCGGCTCGCCCACGCCGCGGCGCTGACGGTCGCGGAGATGCCGGCGCAGGCATACAACCCGCTGTTCATCTGCGGCCCCCCCGGCGTCGGCAAGACGCACCTGCTGCGCGCGATCGCCACGCTGCTCGCGAGCCACAGCCCGGAGCTGGTGCTGCGCGCCGGCACGGGGGAGTCCTTCACGAACGAGTTCGTGCTCGCGCTCGGCGAGGGGCGCGTGGATCGCTTCAAGGCTCGCTTTCGCCACGTCGACGTGCTGCTGATCGACGACGTACAGTTCCTCGAGCGCAAGGCCAAGACCGAGGAGGAGTTCTTCCACACCTTCAACTGGCTACACGACGTGGGCAGCCAGGTAGTGCTGACATCGGACCGCCCACCGCGCGACCTGCAGGCGCTCGAGGACCGCCTGCGCGAGCGCTTCGAGGCCGGGCTCGTCGCTGACATCGGACCGCCCGATCTGAACACCCGCCTTGCGATCCTGCGCAAACGCGCCCAGCACGATGGGGTCAAATTCGCCGACGAGCGTGCGCTGGAGCTGATCGCCGAGCGCGTAACGCTCAACGTGCGCGCGCTCGAAGGAGCGCTGATCCGCGTCGTCGCCTTCGGCTCGCTCACCGGGCGAGCGCTTACGGAGGAGCTGGCTGAGCGAGGTGCTCGACGGGCTCTACCCCGCCTCGGTTGGAGCCTCCCACTCGATCGCCGACATCCAGCTGGCGGCGTGCGAGCAGTTCGGCGTCTCCGAGCAGGAGCTGCTCTCCAGCACACGCGTCGCGCGAGTGGCTCAACCCCGCCAGCTAGCCATGTACCTGGCGCGCGAGCTCACCAGCGAATCGCTGCCAGCGATCGGGCGACGCTTCGGTGGACGCGACCACACCACCGTCCTGCACGCGTGGCGGCGCATCGACGAACGCCTTCCAAACGACACCGCGACGCGCGAGGCTGTGCACAAACTGCGCACCCGCCTGGAGAACCACACGTAGATGACCGCCGGGCCTGAAACACTTCCTCGGTTCACCCTCTCCATCCACAGCCTCCACAGCTCCCACCTGGCTCCAAACCTGCCGATCCACATACCCCACAGCCCCTACTGAAACAATCCCTTTCGCCAAGGTGTCATCGCAACCGTGAAGATCTCCCTCTTCACCTCCGAGCTGCTCGCGCAGCTGCAAACCGTGACCCGCGTGGCCTCCACGCGCACCGCCGTGCAGGCGCTCTCCGGCGTGAAGCTGTCGATCTCCGCCGATGCCGCTCAGCTGCTGGCCACCGACATGGAGGTCGGCCTCTGCGTCCCACTGCAAGCCGCTATCGAACGCCCCGGCGATGTCGTTCTCCCCGCGCGTCTGCTGCTGGATGTCGTCCGCGCGCTGCCCGACGAGCAGGTGTCGCTCGAGCTGCGCGCCGCCGAGCAGGACGTCGAGCTGATCTCGGGACCCGCCACCTTCCACCTGCGCACGCTGCGCGTGGAGGACTTTCCGGCGCTGCCCACCGCCGCGCCCGATACTCAGGTGGCGCTGCCGGCCGAGGCGTTCGTGCAGACCGTGACGCGCGTCGCGCGCTCGGCCTCGCGCGATGAGACCCGCCCGATCCTCACCGGGATCCTGATGTCCGCGAGCGAGCAGGAGCTGCGCATGGTCGCCACCGACTCCTACCGCCTCAGCGTCAAGCAGACGCGGCTCGACTCGCCCCTGCAGGGGTCGCTGGAGGCGAACATCCCCGCGCGCGCCCTGCAGGAGCTCGTGCGTATCGCCCAGCAGGCGCAGAGCACGGCGCTCACCGTGAGCGTGGGCCAGAACCAGGTGATCTTCGAGCTCGACGGCGTGACCCTCTCCTCGCGCCTGCTCGATGGGCAGTTCCCCAACTACCGCCAACTGCTGCCGGAGTCCGTCGAGCACGAGCTGCGCCTCGCCACCACCGAGCTGACCGAGGTCGTGCGCCGCATCAGCCTGCTCGCTCAGAAGAACGCCCCGCTGCGCCTGGGGTTCCGCGAGGGGGAGCTGACGGTCTCCGCCCAAACCCCGGACGTGGGCGAGGCCAGCGAGACGATCCCCGCGCCCTTCCACGGCGAGCCCTTCGAGATCGGCTTCAACCCCGAGTTCCTGCGCGATGGGCTGGAGAGCGTGGAGTCCGAGGAGCTCGATGATGAAGCTGATCAGCCCGCTGCGCCCGGGGCTGATCGAGTCTCCCGAGGGCGATGACTTCGTCTACCTGATAATGCCCATTCGACTCAACGTGTGAGGGTGTTGAGCGTCCAACTGCGCGATTTCCGCTCCTACGCGCGCGCGGAGGCGCACCTGGGCGAGGGGCTGACGGTCGTGCACGGGCCCAACGGCGCCGGCAAGTCGAACCTGCTGGAGGCGCTCTACTTCGGCTGCACCGGACATGCGCTGCGCACGCGCAACGAGCGCGAGCTGGTGCGCTTCGGGTGCCAGGCCACGCGCGTGGAGGTGCGCGCCGCCGATGGCTCAGAGGAGCACGAGCTGAGCGTGGGGTACGGGGTCTTCCCCGACAGCGAGCGGCCCGTGAAGCGCATGCGCGTCGATGGGGCCGTGGTCGAGCGCATGGTCGATGTGCAGACGCGCCCGCTGGTGAGCGTGTTCCTACCCGATCGCCTGGAGCTGCTGAAGGGAGCTCCAGCCCTGCGCCGCGCGCACATCGATCGCCTCGTGGCGGCGATCTGGCCGCTGCGCACCGCCACGCGCCGCGCGTACGCACGCGCGCTGGCGCAGCGTAACGCGCTGCTGGGCGCGATCCGCGCGGGGAGGGCCTCGCGCGAGACGCTGCCCTCGTGGGACCGCGAGCTGGCGGTCCACGCGGTCGCGCTGCGCGAGGATCGCGCCGCGGCGGTGGAGCTCGTGAGCGCCCCGTTCGCCGAGCGCGCCGAGCAGCTCGGGCTCGATGGGGGAGCGTCGCTGGAGTACCGCCCCCGCTCGCGCGCCGCCGACCCCGAGGAGTTCGTCGCGGAGCTGCAGGAGCGCCTCGCGGGCGAGCTGGAGCGGGGCTTCAGCGCCCACGGGCCCCACCGCGACGAGCTGGCGTTCCTGCGCGAGGGGCGCGAGCTGCGCACGTACGGCTCCCAGGGCGAGCAGCGCCTGACCCTGCTCGCGCTGCTGATGGCCGAGCGCGCGGTGCTGGCCGAGCAGCGCAGCGGCACGCCGCTGATGCTGCTCGACGATGTGATGAGCGAGCTCGACTCCCACCGCCGCGAGCTGCTCTGCGGCGAGCTCGCCAGCGGCGGGCAGAGCGTGATCGCCACCACCGACCTCGCGCACGTGCCCGCTGCCGCCGATGCGCGCACCGCACGCCTGCGCATCGCCCCGGGCGCCGTCCTGCGGGAGGCGCTGGCGGCGTGAGACGCATGGCCCCTCGCCCCTTCGCGCTGGCGATGGAGAGCCTCACCGCCACGATCGCTCCCGCGACCCCGCTGGCGCGTGTGCAAGGGGCGTGGGCACAGGCCGCCGGAGCGGCTGTCGCCGAGGCGGCGCGCCCCACCGCGGAGCGCTCCGGCGTGCTCACCGTGACGTGCGCCGCGGCCGTGTGGGCGCAGGAGCTCAGCCTGATGGCGGTGGAGGTCCTCGCCCGCCTCAACGCGGTTCTCGGAGAGGAGCTCGTGCGCGAGCTTCGCTGCCGTACCGGATGAGGCGCCGCCTGCTCGCCCTGTCGCGCCGCAGGCCCCGCGTCTGCGCCAGCGCCCTCGCAAGGCCCGTTTTTGGCTTGTTTGCAGGCGATTCGACCCCTTGTGCGGCCCCGTGAGACCCCCCGCTGTGCTATCGTCTCCCGTACAAATGCACCCGCCCCGGCCCGCGGTCTTCGTACCGGGAACCGGGGCGTTCTCACGTCATCGGAGGATCATTGGCCACAGGTGAGCAGAGCCCTGACGGACGCCCGAGCGCCCGTTCTGAGCAGGATGGAGTAGCCAACACCTCGGCGGGCGTGAGCGCCGGCTACGACGCCCAGGACATCACCGTCCTCGAGGGCCTGGAGGCGGTGCGCAAGCGCCCCGGCATGTACATCGGCTCGACGGGCGTGATGGGCCTGCACCACCTTGTGTACGAGGTTGTGGACAACTCCGTGGACGAGGCCCTCGCGGGCTACTGCACGGAGGTGTCGGTCACGATCCATCCCGACAACTCGGTCACCGTGGTGGACAACGGCCGTGGCATCCCCGTGGCGATGCACGAGAAGGAGGGCCGTCCTGCCGTCGAGGTCGTGCTGACCGTGCTGCACTCCGGCGGCAAGTTCGGCGACGGCGGCGGCTACAAGGTCTCCGGCGGGCTGCACGGCGTGGGCGTGTCGGTCGTCAACGCGCTCTCAGAACAGCTGCGCGTGGAGATCCGCCGCGATGGCTATGAGTGGTCCCAGGAGTATTCGCGCGGCGCGCCCCTCGCCGAGCTTCAGCGCGGTGCGAAGCTGGAGAAGGGCGCTCCCACCGGCACCACCGTCACGTTCCTCGCCGACGCCGACATCTTCGAGACGCTCGACTTCGACTTCCACACGCTGGAGGAGCGCCTGCGCGAGACGGCCTTCCTCACGCGCGGCCTGAAGATCTCGATCGTCGACGAGCGCGGCGAGGGGCACGCCGCCGAGTTCCAGTACGAGGGCGGCATCGAGGACTTCGTGGCCTATCTCAACGAGAACAAGGACACCGTGCACCGCAAGGTCGTGTTCTTCGAGGGCGAGTCCGATGAGGGCGCCGCGGAGGTCGCGATGCAGTGGAACTCCTCCTACCAGGAGTCGATCCACTCCTTCGCCAACAACATCAACACCCGCGAGGGCGGCTCGCACATGTCGGGCTTCCGCTCGGCGCTGACGCGCACGCTCAACAAGTACGCGCGCGACCACGGGCTGCTGAAGGAGAAGGAGGACAACCTATCTGGCGAGGACGTTCGCGAGGGGCTCACCGCGGTGATCTCGGTGAAGCTGCGCGACCCCCAGTTCGAGGGGCAGACCAAGAGCAAGCTCGGCAACCCCGGCATCGCGGGCTTCGTGGAGTCGATCGTCAACGCCGGGCTGGGCGAGTTCCTGGAGGAGAACCCCAGCGAGGCGCGCGCGGTGATCATGAAGTCCGTGCAGGCTCAGCGCGCGCGCGAGGCCGCGCGCAAGGCGCGCGATCTGACGCGGCGCAAGTCGGCGCTCGAGAACTCCACGCTGCCCGGCAAGCTCGCCGACTGCTCGGTCAAGGACCCCTCGCTGGCGGAGCTGTTCGTGGTCGAGGGCGACTCCGCCGGCGGCTCGGCCAAGCAGGGGCGCGATCGCAACACGCAGGCGGTGCTGCCGCTGCGCGGCAAGATCCTCAACGTCGAGAAGTCGCGCATCGACAAGGTGCTGCAGAACACCGAGGTGCAGGCGCTGATCACCGCGATCGGCACGGGAGTGCGGGATGAGTTCAACCTCGAGAACGCGCGCTACCACAAGGTGGTGCTGATGACCGACGCGGACGTCGACGGCGCGCACATACGCACGCTCGTGCTGACGCTGCTGTTCCGCGAGATGGAAGACCTGATCAAGGCCGGCTACGTGTACATCGCCAAGCCCCCCCTCTACAAGCTCAAGCAGGGCGCGCGCGAGCGCTACATCGAGCGGGAGTCCGAGCTGGAGGAGATCCTGCTCGCGGACAAGTGGGAGAAGCTCGCCGTGTTCGATCGCCACGGCACGCCCTTCAAGCTGACCGAGAACCGCTGGCAGCGCTTCACGCGCCTGCTCAAGCAGTACGAAGGGTGGGCCTCCTCCCTGCGCGCCGCCCACGGCCACGAGATGGTGCAGTTCCTGGAGGAGTCCGCGCTGCTCGACGAGCAGGTGATGAGCGCCGAGGCGGCGATCGAGCTGCTCTCGCGCAAGGGCGTCGAGGGGGAGACACACGCCACCGAGCTCAGGGAGGAGGTCGACCCGCTGGAGCTGCGCGTGAAGGCGATGGAGACCAGCACCGGCTTCGCGCGCACCCACCGCATCAAGCGCACGCTGTTCGAGTCCCAGGAGTACCGCCAGCTGGCGGCGGTGCACAAGCAGCTGATCGAGCTCGCCGGGACCCCCGCCTTCGAGGTGCGCCTCGGCGACGCGCGCGACAGCGCGCCCTCCTTCGAGGCGCTGCGCCAGTCCGTGATGAACGTCGTGCAGAAGGGCGTCAAGCTGCAGCGCTTCAAGGGGCTCGGCGAGATGAACGCCGAGCAGCTGGGCACCACGACGATGGACCCCGCCTCGCGCACGCTGGCGCAGGTGACGCTCGAGGACGCCGCGGCCGCCGATCGCATCTTCTCGATGCTGATGGGCGACCAGGTGGAGCCGCGGCGCGCCTTCATCGAGGACAACGCTCGGACAGTCGTCAACCTCGATGTGTAGGGGGTGAACGATGGCTAGCGCTGACGTGATAGGCGGCGGCAACGTCGAACCGCGCGCGCTCGAGGAGGAGATGCGCACCGCGTACCTCGACTACGCGATGTCGGTGATCGTCGGCCGCGCGCTGCCCGACGTGCGCGATGGCCTGAAGCCGGTGCACCGCCGCGTGCTCTACGCGATGAACGAGCTCGGCCTCGGCCCGACCCGCTCCTACGCCAAGTGCGCGAAGATCGTGGGCGAGGTGATGGGCAACTATCACCCTCACGGCGACTCCGCGATCTACGACACGCTCGTGCGCATGGCGCAGGAGTTCTCGATGCGCAACGAGCTCGTCGACGGGCAGGGCAACTTCGGCTCGATCGACGACGATCCGGCCGCCGCGATGCGCTACACCGAGGCTCGGCTGGCGCGGATCGCCACCGAGATGCTGCGCGATCTCGACATGGACACGGTCGACTTCGCGCCCAACTACGACGGCTCGCGCCAGGAACCGCTGGTGCTCCCGGCGCGCTTCCCCAACCTGCTCGTCAACGGCTCCTCGGGGATCGCGGTGGGGATGGCGACGAACATCCCGCCGCACAACCTGCGCGAGACGATCGACGCGACGGTCGCCTACATCGACGACCCCGACATCGAGGTCGAGGGCCTGATGCGGCACGTCAAGGGCCCGGACTTCCCCACCGGCGGGATCATCCTCGGCCGCGCGGGCATCCGGGACGCTGAAGACCTCGCCGTTCTTCATTCCGATGCTGATGGCGAACGCCGCGCCCGCGCACATCTCGATGGCGCTACGGTTTCCGCGGTCCGTTCTTCTCGACCGCGAGCGCGTGCGCGTCGGCCAACGACGCGATCGCGACGGCGTACAACAACGTCGCGCTACGGCGATGCGATCGCGATGATCACCGGCGGCACCGAAGCGACTATCTCGCCGCTCGCCGTCGGCGGCTTCTGCTCGATGAAGGCGATGTCGACGCGCAACGACGATCCGACGCGAGCGTCGCGGCCGTTCGATAAGGAGCGCGACGGTTTCGTGCTCGGCGAAGGCGTCGGGCGTGCTGGTGCTCGAGGAATACGAGCACGCGAAAGCGCGCGGCGCGAAGATTTACTGCGAAGTGCTCGGCTTCGGCCAATCGGCCGACGCGTACAACATCGTTGCGCCCGATCCGGACGGCAACGGCGTCATTCTCGCGCTCAAGCGCGCGCTCGAATCGGCGAAGATCAAGCCCGGCGACGTCGACTACATCAACGCGCACGGCACCTCGACGCCGCTCGGCGATCTCGCCGAATCGCAGGCGATCGAAAAGGTCTTCGGCGAGCATGCGCACCTCGCGGTGAGCTCGACGAAGTCGATGCACGGTCACGCGCTCGGTGCCGCCGGCGGGCTCGAAGGCGTCGCGACCGCTGCTCGCGGTGTCGCACGACATCATGCCGCCGACGATCAACTACGAATTCCCCGATCCCGAGTGCACGCTCGACTACGTTCCCAACGTCGCGCGCAAGGCGCCACGTCCACGTGGCGCTTTCGCAACTCGTTCGGTTTCGGCGGTCACAACAGCGTCATCGTCTTCGGAAAGGTCCGATAGCTCAACGTATGAGCGGCGAAGCGCACCGGCGGCGCTTGCGCGCGCTGCTGAAGCTTGCGGGGGTGCGCGTCGCAGGCGACCTGACGTTGGTCGAGCGGGCGTTCGTGCACGAAAGCCACGCGAAGGAGCACGGCGGTGACTCGAACGAGCGGATGGAGTTCTTCGGCGACTCGGTGCTCGGCGCATCACGGCGCGGCTGGCTTTTCGAGACACTATCCCGGGCGAACCCGAGGGCCGACTGACCTTGCGCAAGGCGGCGATCGTCAACGACGCGCAGCTCGCAGACACGGCGCGGCGCCTCGGATTTTCGCGACCTCGTGCAGCTGGGCGCGGGCATGCGCGGCGCGGGCGGCGCCGACAATACGTCGATCCTGGCCGACGCGTTCGAAGCGTTCGTCGCCGCGCTCGAACTGCACTACGGCCTCGAGAAGGCGCGCGCGTTCGTCCTCGAAGAGCACATCGAGCGGCTCGACCACGCCGCCGATGCCCTGCTCGACGCCAAGACGCGCCTGCAGCACTACACGCAGGAGCACCTTTCGGCGACGCCCATCTATCGCGAGCACAGCGAGGGCACGCCGCAAGTCGCCGAAGTTCCGTTCCGAGGTGATTGTTAACGGAAAGACGTTGGGAACCGGGATCGGCGCATCGAAGAAGGCAGCGCAGCAGGCCGCCGCTGAGGCGGCCCTCGTCGATCTAGTAGCATGATCGGACGCAACTGACATGAAACTCAAGAAGATCAAAGCCTTCGGCTTCAAAACGTTTGCCGAAGCCGACGTCGCTCGAATTCTCGGGCGGCATTACGGCGATCGTCGGTCCGAACGGTTCGGGCAAGTCGAACCTGGTCGACGCGTTTCGCTGGGTGCTCGGCGAGACGTCGAGCCGCAGCTGCGTTCGGGCAAACTCGAAGACGTGATCTTCGTCGGCAACGAGAAGCGCAAGCCGCTCGGCCTGGCCGAAGTCTCGATGACGTTCGACAACGAAGACCGGAAGCTGCCGATCGATTTCAACGAAGTCGAGATCACGCGCCGCGCCTATCGCGCGGGCGAGAGCGAATACTTCATCAACCGCAGCCAAGTGCGCTTGCGCGACATCATCGAGCTGCTGATGGGTACGGGCCTGGGCCCGGGTTCGTACTCGATCGTCTCGCAGGGTCAGATCGACGCGATCCTCACGAGCAAACCGACCGAACGCCGCGCGCTCTTCGAGGAGACGGCCGGCATCAACAAATTCCTCGCGCGCAAGAACGAATCGATGCGCCGTCTCGAGCAGACCGAGAAGAACGCGATTCGCATCAACGACCTGATCGCCGAAATCGAACGCCGCATTCCGGAACTCGAAACGCAAGTGCGCCGCGCCAAGCGCTACCGCAAGGTGAGCGCGCGCGTGCGCGATCTCGAGATTCTCTCGTACATGCGTGCGAGCGCGTCGCGGCGCGCGAACGCGAAGCGTTGCGCGTCGAACTCGAGAAACAAGAAGAAGTGCGCAGCGCTGCCGCGGCGCGCGTCGCGCACGCTCGGTGCGAAGCTGGCGGAAATGCGCACGCGCGCCTACCAGCAAGAACTGCAGCTCGAAGAGCTCCGCGTCGCAGGCGCAGAGCAAGCGCGCCGAGCTGGCGCGCATCGAAGCCGACTACGCCGCGGCGCTCGCGCGCCGCGAAGCGCTCGAAGCGCAATCGACGCAGACCTCCGAAGACGTCGCGCGCGTCGCAGCGGAGCGCGATTCGCTGGAAGCGTCGATCGCGCATTTGGAAGAGCGCCTTGCGCCGCTCGCGCACGAGACTCGAGTCGGCGCGCGAACGCGAGCTGCCGGCGCAGACGGCGCTCGCGCAGGCGCGCGCGCAGCTCGACCGATCTTCACGCAGCTGCGCGAAGTCGAAGCGACCGCGGCCGCACATCGCCGCGAAGAAGGCCGAGCGTCGCGTGCAGGCGAGAATCTGCGCGCCGAATCCGAGCGGCTCGAGGGCGAGCTGCACGTCGCGCGCGAGCGCACCGCGCAACTCGAGATCGCCGCCGGTTCGGCGACCCAGCGCTATGCCGAACGCGAACGCGCAGCTCGGTGCGATCGAGCGCAGCTTGCGCAAGCGCGCGCGAACGTCGAGACGGCCGAAGCGCGCCGTCGTGCGGCACGAGGCTCAACTCGCGCGCTCGGTTGCCGCGCACCGCGACAAACCGGCGAAGTCAAGGGTGCCGAATCGCGCCTGCACACGATCGAAGAGCTGGAAGCGTCGCTCGAAGGACACGTGCCGGGCACGCGCGCCGTCGTCGAAGCGTGGCAGCGCGGCGAGCTGCGCGGCATCGACGGCATCGTTTCGAACCTGATCACGACCGACGAACGCTATGCGCGCGCGATGGACATCGCGTTCGGCGCGCGCCTCTCGAACATCATCACGAACACCTCCGAAGACGCGGAGCGTGCGATCGAATTTCTAATGCGCACGAATCGGGACGCGCGACGTTCCTTCCGCTCGATACGCTGGCGGCTCGCGAAGCCGCACATGACGACCGATCTGCATTCCACGCCGGCGTGATCGGCTACGCGCACACGCTGGTGCGCACGGAGCCGAAGTACGAGGGCGTCGTCCCGTTCCTGGTCGGCAACGTGCTGATCGTCGACACGCTGCAGACCGGCATCGCGCTGGTTCGCGGGCGCGGATTCCGCGATACGATCGTCACGCTCGAAGGCGAACAGATCACCGGCGGCGGCGCGATCACCGGCGGCCGCTTCCGGCGCGAACGATCGATTCTCGGTCGCCGCGTGCAAGCGCAGACGCTGCGCGAAACGCTCGCCGAGTGCGCGCGAAGCCTCGAACAGCTCGAACGCGACGCGCAAACGCGGTACGCGCGCCGAAGCCGCGGTTGCGGCGCGCGATGCGGCTCGCGAAGCGCTCGCGGCGTCGAAGCTGCAAGCCGCCGAGCTGCGCGCGGAGATGGTCGCGCTCGAAGCGACTCGAACGCATGCAGAGCGAGCTCGACTGCCGCGCGCGAACGCGTCGCCGAACTCGTCGCGCAAGCGCAAAACGCGCGTCACGCGAGCGCGACATGGACGCGCCGCAACCCGACGCGGTGCGCAGCGATGAAGAGCGCCGGCGCCTCGAAGGCGAACTGGCGCGGGCGCGCGAGGAGATCGCCGAAGCGGAGCGCGCGCAGAGCGAAGTGAGCCGCCATGCCGGCGACGTGCGCGAGCGTTCGCCGCGCTTGCCGGCCGAGCGCGACGCCGCGAAGGCGCGGCTCGGCATGCTCGATCAAGACGGCGAACGCGCGCGTGCCGCGCGCGAGACAGATGCTCGCGGAAATCGGTTCGCTCGTCGAACAGACGCGCACGTCGCACGCGCACCTCGAAGGTCTGCGCCACGGCGTCGGCGGAGCTCGACGTGCGGCTCGAGGCGGCGCGCCGCGAGCGCGAGACGATCAGCGAACGGGCAGCTCCAGCTCGAATCCGACGCGCGCTCGCGCAAAACGACGAGCGCGAGGCCGCGGGCGGCGGCGAACGGCATCGCACGCGGCTGGCCGAGATCGAAGCCGAGCTCGGCATGCTCGTGTCGCAGTTCGCGCAGAATCCGGCGACCGACGAAGAGTGCGCCGACGTCGAAGAGCGCTATCAAGAAGAGTCCGACGTCGTCATCGAAGATCTGCCGCGCTTGCGCGAAGAGCTGGCGCGCCTCTCGGCCAACGTCAACCTCAACGCCGAAGCCGAGCGCGACGAACTGGTCCGAACGCGAACACGTTCCTGCGCACGCAGCTGGACGATCTCGCCACGGCGCGCGAGACGCTGCTCGCAGTCGATCAAAGAGATCGAAGCGCAGACCCAAGTGCAGTTCAACGAAACGTTCGACACGGTCTCGGCGCGCTTCGCCGAGATGTTCGCGCGGCTCTTCCCGGGCGGCGAAGCGAAGATGTGGCAGACCAATCCCGAGAATCTCTCCGAGACCGGCATCGAGATCTCGATGCAGCCGCCGGGCAAGAAGCTGATGCCGCTCGCGGCGCTCTCGGGCGGCGAACGCGCGATGACGGCCGCGGCGCTGATCTTCGCGCTGATCCGAGTGAAGCCGTCGCCGTTCTACCTGCTCGACGAAGTCGATGCGGCGCTCGACGACGCGAACGTCGAGCGCTTCTCGAGCATGGTGCGCGAGCTCGCGACCGACGCGCAGATGATCATCGTCACGCACAACAAGAAGACGATGGAGCTGGCCGATCGCGATGTACGGCGTGACGATGGAGGAGCCCGGCGTCTCGTCGCATGATCGCGGCGACGCTCGACGCGCAGGAAGACGCCACCGGAGCTCGCGCTTGCCTGACAGACCAAGCCGGCGGCGCTCTTCTCGGTCTACGACAAGAGCGGGGTCGGTCGAACTGGCGCGCGCGCTTGCATGACGCCGGGTACGGCGATCTACGCGACCGGCGGCACGAAGGCGCACCTGCGAAGAGCACGGCGTTCCGGCGTGCGACGTCGAGCAGCTGACGGGTTTTCCGGCGCTCTTCGACGGCCGCGTGAAGACGCTGCATCCGAAAGTGTTCGGCGGGATCCTGTACGACCGCGACAACGACGACCATCGCGCGCAAGCCGCGAAGTACGCGATCGCGCCGATCTCGACGGTCGTCGTGAACCTCTATCCGTTCGAAGCGACGGTTGCGCGCGAAGGCGCGACGCTCGAAGAAGCGATCGAGCAGATCGACATCGGCGGCGTCTCGCTGCTACGCGCGGCGGCGAAGAACTTCGAGCACGTCACCGTGCTGACGCACCCGTCGCAGTACGGTCGAGTTTCTCGAGGCGTTTCGCGCGGGCGACGTCCGGTGCCGCGATGCGCCGGAACTTCGCCGTCGCGGCCTTCGAACGCACCGCCGAATACGACGCCGCGATCTCGCACTATCTCGGATCGGCCGGCGAGTATCTGCCGAGCGATCTGCCCGGCGCGCTCGCGCTCACGCTGCCGCTCGCGCAGCGCTTGCGCTACGGTGACGAATCCGCAGGATCGCGCGGCGTTCTATCTCGACCGCCCCGAACGCTCTGCCCGAGCAGCTGCACGGCAAGGCGCTCTCGTACAACAACCTGCTCGATCTCGATGCGACGCTGCGGCTTGCTGTCGCGCGCGCCGCTCGGTGCCGGCATCGCCAGCGAGCGCGATCGCTTCGTGCCGCGCGGCGGTCGTCAAGCACACCGTGCCGTGCGGCGTCGCGGAACGTTCGACCGTCGCGAAAGCGGTCGCCGACGCGCTCGATGCCGATTCGATCTCGGCGTACGGCGGCATCGTCGCGCGGACGCGCCGATCGATCGCGCGGCGGCCGAAGTCGCTCGTCGAAGTTCTTCCTCGAGATCGTCGCGGCGCCGGCGTTCGACGACGACGCGCTCGACGTTCTGCAGAAGAAGAAGAACCTGCGCATCATGCGCTTCGCGCCGCGCTGCCCGATGAGCTCGCGCACGAACTGCGCGTGCGCAGCGCGCTCGGCGGCGTGCTGGCCGAAGACGACGATCCCGCCGCGCCGCCGGAGGAGTGGAAGGTCGTGTCGAAGCGGCAGCCGACGGCGCAAGAATGGCACGATCTCGCGTTCGCGTGGGACGTCGTGCGCCACGTGAAAGTCAACGGCATCGTGATCGTCAAAGGCGGCACGACGCGCGGCATCTGCGCGGGTCAAACCAATCGCGTGAGCGCGGTGCAGATCGCCGGCGCATCGCGCCGGCGAAGCGAGGCGCGCGGCGCGGCGTGCGCGAGCGACGGATTCTTCCCGTTTCCCGACGGACTCGAAGCGGCCGCCGAAGCCGGCTGCACGCGCGATCATCGCGCCGGGCGGTTCGATTCGCGACGACGAAGTGATCGCCGCCGCCGACCGCGGCGTCGCGCTCGTCTTCTCGAACTACCGCTACTTCTTGCACTGATCGTCCGGGTACATACCGGGCATGAAACTCTTACTGCTACGCCACGGAATCGCCGGTGATCGAGACACCTGGCATGGTGACGACGCCGAACGGCCTCTGACGCCCGAGGGGCGTAAAGCGATGGAGCGTGAGGCTAAAGGGATGGAAGCTCTCGGCATCCGCCCGGATCGCATTCTTACGAGCCCGTTCAAACGCGCAAAAGAAACGGCGCAGATCGTTGCAGAGCGATTGCAACTGGAAGATCGGCTTGTCGAAGACGCGCGTCTCGCCGAGCCGTTCGATTCACACCGTCTTGCGGAAATTCTTCGCGATTACGCCAATGACGAGACGCTGATGCTCGTCGGCCACGAACCCGATTTCAGTAACGTCATCGGCGACGTCATCGGCGGCGCGAGCATCGACTTGAAAAAAGGCGGTTTAGCGCGAATCGATCTCGACGATCCTTCATCGCTTCACGGCGAGTTGGTGTGGCTGTTACCACCGAAAGCACTCATGCGCTAGAAGCGCATACCCGCAACCTCGTTCGCGCACTTGGTGTCATGCGGTTCGCAAGGACGTCGTGTAACTAAGGAGAGTGTGGGTGTGATCGAGCGGCGCATGAATCTGCGAGCGTTATTGTTCTGCGGATTCCTCGGGTTGGCAACAGCGATTGGCGGATGCGGTGGAGGAAGCGGGGGTGGCTCCAGCATTCCGGCCGCAGCTACCGGTGGCAGTACACCGTCGCCGTCGCCGTCGGTGAATCCGACCGGCGTACCGACCTCTAGTGCATCCGATATCGATTGGCCGACGCAGGGATTCGACGCCGCGCGCTCCGGCGACAATCCGAGCGAACATATTTTGACGACCGCGAGTGCCGGTGGACTTCATCTGCTCTGGTCGTCGCGCATCGGTAGCGACGCAACGAGCAAATACGCAAACTCGCAGCCGGTCGTCGCCGCGGGCGTTCCGGTCGGCGGCGTTCCCACAGACATCGTCTATACGGGCGACGAGCACGGTTATTTCGCAGCGTTCAACGCGATGAACGGCACGATGCTGTGGCGCAAGGCGCTCGGCTCGATGCTAACGGGATGCGGCGACATCCCCGACAAGACGTTCGGCATCACCGACGCCGCAGCGATCGATCATGCACGCAATCGCGTCTACGTGGTCGACGGAACGGGCGTGCTCTGGGCGTTCGATCTGGCAACCGGGAACGTTTCGCCGGGATGGTCCGCAAACGGAATTTCGGTCGTCGACGATCCGTCAATCGATCACGTGTGGAGCGGGCTTGCGTTCAACTCCGTCAACAACACGCTCTACGTTCCGACCGCGAGCTTTTGCGACATGAACCGTTGGCACGGTGCGCTGCGCGCGGTCAACACGCAATCCGCGGCGGTCACGAGCGTCTATTATTTCGCGACGGGAACCTCGTCGCCGCCCGGTGCTTCCGGTCCATATGGCGGTGGCGTCTGGAGTTGGGGCGGCGTCTCGATCGATAACGCGACGCAGAATCTCTTTGCAGCAAGCGGAAACACGAATCCGCAAGTTTCCTCGCCGGGAAGCAACGAGAGCATGACCGAGTGGAATTCTTCGCTCGGACTCATCGCAAACTACTTTCCATCCATCGGTAACGGTGATCTCGATTTCGGCGGTAACGCGGTGCTCTACAACGCGAGCGGTAAATCGTGCGTCGCCGCATACTCGCAAGAGCGGACAACTCTTCACGTTCGATCGCACGAACCTCAATGCCGGAGCCGCAACGAGCTGGCAAATCGGAGGCTCCGGCATCTCGTCGCCGGCCTTCTCTCCGTCGACGAGGTACCTCTACTTCAACAATCCGAATGCTGGGGCGCTCGCGCAGGGGCTCTACGCGCTCCAAACCGGAGCGAATTGTACGCTCAGTCAGACGCCCGTGTGGAGCGTCACGGGTGTCAACGCGAGTTACCAGCCGATCAGCATTGCCGGTAACGTCCTTTACGATGCATTCGGCTCGCAAATCCATGCCTATGACGCGGCGAGCGGCGCACAGGTTTGGAGCAGCGGCTCGGCGATCGCAAGCGGCGTCAAGACCGGCGTCACGATCGTCAACGGACACGTCTACGCCGTCGATTGGAACGATACGCTCTACGCGTTCGGTCTTTAGCCTAGACGAACTCTCTGCCGCGAGTCTCGGGCGCGAATCGTAGCGACACTGCCAGGCCGGCGAATGACAAGAGCGCGCAGGCGAGCATGACCACGTTTACGCCGAAGCGCGCGAGGACTATCGGTAATAAGAACGTCCCGATGAAGGCGCCGATTCGGCTGACGGCCGTTGCAAGTCCCGTTGCGGTTGCGCGTAAGGAGGTCGGAAACAACTCCGCCGGATACACGAGCTCGAGGCCCGCCGCCGCACCTATCGCAACGGCGTAGACGACGAAGAGCGCGACGACCGCGGCGGCCGACACGTGCGAACGACGCGAACACGATCGTAGCGATCGCGAAGCCCGCGATGCACAGCGGACGGCGTCCCCATGATTCCACAAGCCACATCGAGAACAGCGAGCCGACGAAGAATCCCGCCGTAATGGCAACGGAGCCGAACGGCGACGACGATGGGATGTGAAGTGCGGCGAGCACGATCGGCGCGAACGTATAGATCGCAAAAAGCGGCACGACTTGCAGCAGCCACATCGCGGAGACGAATGCGAGACGTCCGAGAAACGGCGGCCGCAAAGATATCAGGCGACGGTGCCGTGCAGTCTCTTCGCTCGAATCGCGCGCGAGCGTTGCGCCGAAGTGGTCGCGCAGAATTGCGGCGGCTTCGTCGATTCGTCCGCGGGTAGCGAGCCATCGAATCGACTCGGGTGCCGTTGCGCGAAGTGCTAGGCCAATCGCAGCGGGGACCGCGCTGCTTGCGAGAATCCACCGCCACGCATCCTCACGTGAAACGAGTAGTGCGCCGACGAGATACGCAACCGTCGCGCCGAGAAACCAGATCACTTGCATCGAGTTCACGGCGGCACCGCGCAAGCGTGCCGGCATGTATTCCGAGATCAACGCGGCGGCAATCGGATAATCCGCGCCGATCGAGATGCCGAGCACCACGCGGAGCGCAATGAGTTGCCAGAGTTCGGTAACCACGAACTGCAGCAGCGAGGCCACCACGAAGACGGCGAGATCCGCTATCATGAGCAGCCGCCGTCCGAAACGATCTGTGAGCGGTCCGAAAACGACTGCGCCAAACATAATCCCGAGCAGCGTTGCGGCGCCCGTGAAACCTACTTGCGCGTCTGATGCGTGAAGATGCGCCGTCGAGGATGGAAGCGCAAGACCGATACTGCTCAGGATATAGCCGTCGCAGAACAGGCCCGCGTTCGCGTAGATCAGCAGCCGGAGATGAAACGCGCGAAACGGCGATTCATCAATGGCCTGCAGTAGTGGTCTCCTCGTAGCGTAGGTGATCGCCGAGCGTATCGAGGCCCATCGTGCCGCTTCCGATCAGCCACGCGTGGAACTGCCGGATGTCGAAGCGCGACCCAAGGCGCTTGCGCGCTTCTTCGCGATACCGCAGCATCGTGAGCTCTCCAATTTTATACGCCAATGCTTGCGCCGGTAGATCGCATGAATAGCGAAGCGTCTCGCTCGCAATTTGTTTGTCGTTGAGGTTCGTGTTTTCGAGCATGAACGCGGTCGCGCGCTCGCGGTTCCAGCCCAGCGCGTTCATACCGGTGTCGACGACGAGGCGTGTCGACACCATTAAGTCTTGCATCAATCGTCCCGCGTGATCGTAGGGATCGTCGTAGACCCCCATGTCGAATCCCAGCTGCGCCGCATATTCCGCATAGCCTTCGACGTAGGCCGTCACCGAGAAATCCGAGCGGCGGAACCCCGGAAGCGCATCGTTTTCTTGCTGGAGCGAAATTTGAAAATGGTGGCCGGGGATGAGCTCGTGCATGATCAGCGTTCCCGCGCTCACGATCGACGTCGTCGACGGTGCCGAGCCGTTATACAGATACGTTCCGCGTGGGTTAGCAGCGGTCGGCTGCTTGGTAGTATCCGAAGGTTTGGCCCGCTGCGAGGTTTGCAGGCAGGGCAGCGACGCCGTACGGCGCTTTCGGTGTCTTGCTGTAGAACGCCGGAACTTTCGGCGCGACTCGTTTGACGAAGGCGGTCAGTTTTCGCCGATTTCGTCGCTCGACGTTGCAAAGAATCGCGGATCGGTCTTGAGATAGGTGAGAAACGCATCGACATCGCCGTTGAAGTGGACCGACTTTCGAACACCGTCGAGCTCGGTGCGCAAACGCTGGACTTCCTGGAGCCCCAACTCGTGAATCTGCTCGGGCGTCATGTCGAGCGTCGTGCTTCGCTTGACGAGCCAGCGGTAGTACTCCGCGCCGCCCGGGTATTGCGCTTGTCCGACACCGGAGGGCGCACCGTCGCGGTACGCTCCGTCGACGTACGTCTTGAGGCGCTCGAACGACGGTGTCACGGTTTTCTCGAGTGCGCCCGGGATCTTCGCGCGTGCGGCATCGCGCGTATCCGCCGGTAACGCGCCGAGTCGCGAGTCATCCACGAGCAGCGGTGAATTCTCTGCCGATGCAAACCCCTTGAGCACGGCGACCGTCGCGTCGATTTCCGGGACCGGAAGAATAATGTCGCCGCTCGATGCTGGCCCTTGCAAAACGCGCAGGACCGATCGGCGAGCGCTCGCATAGTCGCCGAGCAGCCTCACGTAGGGTCGACGTCGCCCGGCGTGTTAAACGAACGTCGAAAACACGCGCATGCGCATAGCAAACGGTTGCGAATACGGCGCGAGATGCTGCGCGTCCCAATAGTACTTGCGCGCGCCGACATAGCCGTTCATGTTATATTCGAGCGCGCGATACGACAGCCAACGGTCGTGGTCGAGCTTCTTGGCATCGATATCGTCAAGTTCGTCAGCACGCTCTGTCGCAAAGGCGATGCGTCTTCGTCGGCGTTTTTCACGTGATCGCGCGAAACGTGGTTACCGGCGCGCCCACTTGAAGCGCTACGCTGTAGTCGGTTACGAGCTGGTAGTCGTAGAAGCGCTTGCCGAGAGCGTCGATTTTCTCGGCGTCGGTCGTCGCAGCGCCCCCTGCGGCCGGCAGCGAAGAACAAGAGCAATGCCGTGAGTCGCGAGAAAACGTTGTACGTTCAAAGGACTTCCTCCGAAAAGCGCGTTGACGAGAGAAAGTCGATATCGAATCCCGTTCCACCGTCGAGCGCAAGTTGTGCGAGTACTCTCCCCGATAACCGGTGCGAACTTGAAGCCGTGGCCGGAGAATCCGCCCGGCAACACCACGGCGTCATCGCTCGGGATCCGCGTCCGATGGCGAAATGATGGTCGGGCGTCATTGCGTACATGCACGCCTTGACGCCGCGTAACTCGCCCGCGGCCTGCGGCATCCATCGTTTCGCAACACTCCCGAATCTCTCAACCTCTAGTTCGAACGTCACGATCGAGCGTGTCGGCCGTCGTCGTCTCGCCGTAGTCGTGAAGCGCGACTTTGACGCCGTCACCGAGATCGGGAAATCCGTAAAGCGGCGCCGGGCAATCCGGCGCGCTCGATAAAAAACGTCGGAAAACCGCTGGGCCGGAAACTGATCGGCAATCGGCTCGAACCAGTATTGAACGTTGCGCTGAATCTGGAATCGGTAAGTGCAGCCGTTGCGAACGTCGCGGGAATCCACGGACCGGCGCAAACGACGATTCGCGACGCTTCGAACGAAGGAACGCCGTCGATCTCGACCGCGAGCGAGTCGCCCGAGCGGCGCCAGCCCGTCACGCGTATGTCGCCCGCGAGCGTCGCGCCGTGTGTCAGCGCAACGTCCAGATGGGTGGCGACGGCGTGCTCGGGAAAGACGATGCCTGCCTCCGGCTCGAGGATTCCGATTTCGCTATCAAGCGGACGTAGTTGCGGATACGCCGTCGCAAGCCGGCCGCGTCCATCACCGGACGTGGATTCCGTATTGGCCGACGCGTTTAAGTACGCCCGGAGGTCGGACTCTCCGATTCGCCCACCGTCAGCACGCCGCAGAGATCGAAAGCAGCGGTCGCGTTCGCGTCGCAATTCCAACTCGTGCCAGAGTTCGTAGGCGCGCTCGAGCAGCGGCACGTACGCGAGATCTTCGAAGTAGGCCTTACGAATGATACGCGTGCGTCCGACGAGGCTCCGAGGCGTGCAGCAGCGTGGAACCGGTCGAGACCGATGACGTCGCGCCTCGCCGGGCAAGATGCGCAGTCGCGGCGCTGCCCATGCGCCAAGCCCGATGACGGCGACGTCGTAGCGATTCATGACCGCAGAATACGTGAAGCACGTCGCTTCGAATGGCCGAAGCGTGCAAAGAATTACAGCAGCCGCGTTCATAGCGTTGCGCAAGGTCGGTGCGCTTGCGCGTCCCGGTCAGCGTATAAATTTCAGAAATGCGGCTCTTGATCGTTCGTTCCGACAAGCCGAGTCGGCCCGCAATTTCGCGCGTCGACCCTCCGTCGAGAAGCAACCCAAAAATTTCGCGCCGGTGTTGCGCGGCTTCGAGTCCCGCTCGGGGGCGTCCGCGATGCGGACGTGCATCGAGCCGCGCCAGCAGGCCGTTGAATCCGAAGGACGCCAAATGCGCGCGAGCTTGCGTCGTGCGACCGGCTACGACGAGCGCAAGGGCGGCATGGTAGCGCGACGCAAGGCGCTCCAGCAACAGGTATGCCTCGCCGCCGCGTTGCGCAGCTTCCATGCCCTCGCCGCGACGATCCGCGAGCACGGCTTCAAACAGACGATGATGCGCCGCAGCAACCGGATGGTCGTATGGGAATGCTTCGAGTAAATCGCGAGCTCGCTCGATATGGTCTTCGTCTCCGTGCCTGGCAATAGCGGAAAACATGGGCCACAGGCAGTCGGCGGAGGCGCAACGCCGAGCGCAATCGCGCATAACTCGGTTGCGCGGGCGACGTCTCCGCGCGCTCGCGCGAGTTCGTAGAATGCGTAGAGCGTGCGGCCGATGGAATACGCGTCGCGCGAGGCGAGGACCGTCGTAATCCACGCCTCGTCGGCAAACGTTTCGATCAGCTTCTCGTCGCCGACGGCAAGGCCGATCGTGATACCGGTCGCCGCGCGCGTAATATCGAGCCACGGCGTCCGGTCGTTTGAGCTCATGACTGCATGAGCCGCGCGCCTGCTCCACGGCCGTCGCCGCGAAGAAGTGCGATCCACGCTGCGCGCGCGAGCGCGTGGGCGCCTTCCCAATGCAGCTGCGCGTGACACGCGATTCCGGCCGCCTCGTCGTACGAGTTTTGCGCTGCATCGAGGACGCCGGCCGCTTCATAGGCATAGGCGAGATAAAGACCGCTCACGAACCGCGCGCCGAAATTCGGCCGCTTCTGCGCGATAGAAAAGGAAAGACGCGCGCATTCGATCGCCGATTCGAAATCGCCGAGCGCACTCAACACGTCGGAGCGAACGCTCAAGTACGACACGAACGCATCGACGTCGAGCCGCTCGCCGTTGCGCTCCGCGTGGTCGAACGTCTGCAGCGCGCGTTCTCGCTTCTCCGCGTTGCAGTTCGTCCACCGCGCGCCGCACCGCAAGACGAAATGCCTCAGGCGAGCGTTCCGGGACCTCGAGCGAGGCGGCCTCGCGCGCGCATTCGTCCGCTAAATCGCCGTCGAGTAGGACCCATGCGAGCCAGGAGAGGCGTTCGAGACAGCGTGCCGCCGGCCGGTTATCGCCGATGCGCCTTGCGCTTCTTGAAGAAGCACGCGTAATGCCGAACCTCCGCTGCCATGTCGCGACGTATGCCGGGTACTCTCCACGCGTATGGAACCGGCCGGCCACGCCGCGGTCGAACGCCCGTAAGGAGACCCCGATGCCGCGTTTTCTGCACACGTCGATCTTCGTGAACAACATGGACGAATCGATCGAGTTCTACACGAAGAAGCTGGGTTTAAAATTGCTCGACGGTCCGTTCCACTATCCCGGTAACGCAGACATGGCGTTCGTCGGACACGATTGGAACGCGTACATCGAGCTCGTCTACGATCTCGAAGAGCATCCGCCGTATCAGCTCGGCAATCGATACGAACATCTCGCGATCGTTTCCGACGGCGATCTGACGCGTACATGGCCGACCTGCACAGCAAAGGCGTCAAAGTCGCTCAAGGATGTCTACAAATCGCCGAGCGGCACGCGCGCAATCGCGTTCATCGAAGACCCGAACGGCATTCCGGTAGAAGTGCTGGAGCCGCGTTGCGATAGATAAACGGATCCGTTCGGCGGGACGATGCGTTGAACGAGCGAGGGCACCAGTCACGAGCGCCGCACCATGTCGAATGCATCGTGCCGCAGACGCGGAGCCTCGACGTGCTGCGGTTCCGGGGAAATTTCGCGACGCGCTAGCGCGATCGATACCGGGCGCGCATCGGCGCGGCAGCAGGTGATCGCATATCGGACGACGCGCGCGCTCGCGCGCTCGTACACGCCGGTGAATTCCACGTGTTCGCCGGCGTACGCATCATCGAGCGTGGCTTCGTCGCCGCGACTACGGCGGTGGCGGAGAGCCTGCGATAGCAATCACAAGAGCGCGCCAGTGAGTGCGCGCTGAAGTGGAGCGCTCGTCTTTGGGTTGCTGCCGCATACCACAAAGCAGCGCGGCGCATCCCCATAGTGGTAACGCGAGGCGCGGATGAACCAGCGATGCGCCGTGCTGGAACGCAACCGCCGCGCAAGCACAAGCAAGGATGAATAGGCAATGGGATCGGCTCCACGATGTACGTGTTGCGGCTGCCACCACACGCGAAGGTCGACGATCCCGGCGATCGCAAGCACGAAGTACATCGCAATCGATGGACTGCGTGTGGATGGCGGCGGCGAGCGCAACGCCGCCGATCGCGCACGGTGCGCCGAAGAAGCCGAGAATCACACCCGCCGTCGCTTGAACGAACGGCGAACGGTGTGCGAGATCGAGAAACGGCGAAGAGCGTAACGACGGCACCGCTGAGCGCAGCTGACGGCGCGAGACCGAACACGTCATCCATAACGGGCGCTCACCGACGTGTTCCGGCACGTCGACGCGCGCGGCAACTCGCGACCGCAGCAATCCAGCGAGCGATCGCGACTAGGGTCCAAAGAGCGCGGCCGTTGCGAGGCTGCGGGAATCGAACGGGCGCCCGGCCCGCGCATGCAGCCGCAACCAGCATATGCGACGCGGCCGGGCCGAATCGGCCGAAACGGGGCGAGAGCACCGCCGTCGCGGCCAGATACGGCAGCGTTTCCAATATCACCGACGCCGCCGATGCGACGGCTGCACGAAGTAATTCGGGCGCAACCGCCGCGCACGCAACGACGAGAGCGACGTATATCGCAGGGCGCATACCCGTCCATACCGCGTGAGTAAAACCTATCTAGGATTAGGGCACCGCCTTTAGAACCCGGTTAGGCCATGCCGTCCAAGATCACCGCACCGCGCGGCACCCAGGATATCTCTGCCGCCGGATTCTCGAGCGTGGGAAGCGCTCGAGACGGCGATTCACGACGCTCGCGCGTCGCTTCGGCTACGGCGAGATTCGCACGCCGATGTTCGAGTCGACGGAGCTCTTCGTGCGCGGCGTCGGCGAAACGACCGACATCGTCGAAAAAGAGATGTACACGTTCACCGACAAGGGCGATCGCAGCATGACGCTGCGCCCCGAGTGGACGGCGCCCGTCGTGCGTGCGATGCTCGAACACAACCTCTTCGCGCAAGGCCGCAGCGTCTGTACTACATCGGCCCGATCTTTCGCTACGAGCGGCCGCAAAAAGGACGCTACCGGCAATCGCATCAGTTCGGCGTCGAGTGTACGGGATTTACGCGGACCCGAGGCGGATGTCGAAGTGATCGCGCTCGCGTGGGAGCTGGTGCGTCGCGCACGGCATCACCGATGCGGTGCTTGAACATCAATTCGATCGGCGACGACGTGTGCCGTCCGCGCTATCGCGAAGCGCTGCTCGCGCACTTCCGTCCGCACGCTGCACGAACTTTCGGCAGATTCGCAGCGGCGCCTCGAGCGCAATCCGCTGCGCGTGCTCGATAGCAAAGACGAGCGCGATCGACCGTTCGTCGAAACGCGCGCCGAGCTTCGAGTCGGTTCTGTGCGAGCGTGCCGCGAGCATTTCGATGCGCTCAAAGCCTACCTCGATGCGTCGCGATATCCCCTACGTCGTCAATCCGCGCATCGTGCGCGGACTCGACTACTACACGCGGACGGTATTCGAGATCACCTCGAGCGCGCTCGGCGCGCAATCGACGGTGTGCGGCGGCGGACGCTACGACGGGCTCGTGAAATCGCTCGGCGGTCGCCGATGTGCCGGCGGTCGGATTCGCGCTCGGCATCGAACGCTTTTTGATGATGCTCGAAGCGGTGCACGGCGAGGCGGCGCCGGCGCGTAGCGGCGATGCAGGCGATCGGGCTCGGAGCGCAGGCGCGCGCCGCCCTGTTGCCGCTGATGATGGAGCTGCGGCGCCTGATCGACGCACCCGGTCTTCATCGACTACGACGACCGTAAGCTACTTGCGCACTTGAAGATCGCGGACCGGAACAACGCGCGCTTTGCGCTGATTCTCGGAAGCGACGAACTGGCGGCGGGAGAGATCGTGCTGCGCGACTTGGAAACGCGGGAAGACCGGCGGATCCCACTGCGTAGCCGCGGCAGACCTTGCCGGCGCTCTTGGCGAAGCAGGCTGAGTAGATGGCACACGAAGAGGAAACCGGAACGATCGCGTCGTTGCTCGAAATCATGCACGAGCACGATCTGGATCGGATCAAAGTGAAAGTCGGCGACGCGGTCTACGAGCTCGTCCGCCGCGAAGCCGGCGCGCAGATCGTCGCGCCGGCCGCCGCGCCCGCGCGTGCTGCGCACGCGGCACCGGCGCAGCGGCCGGTCCGGCGCCGGCCGCGCCTCCGAACGTCAAGCGCGTGACCGCGCCGCTTACCGGCGTGTTCTATCGCTCGTCGTCGCCCGGACGCCGATGCGTTCGTGAATGAAGGCGACCGCGTCGAGAACGGCGACGTGATCTGCATCCTCGAAGCGATGAAGCTGTTCAACGAAATTCAAAGCGACTACGCGGGCACGATCGCGCGCATCATTCCGGAGAACGGCGAACTGGTTTCGCAGGGCGAGGACCTCTTCTGGATCGAACCGTGAGCACGGATTATAAGGCGCAACGTGATTTTGGCGCATTGCTTGCCGATCGAGAGGGATTGCTCGATGCGCCGCACTACCGCGAACAAGTCGAAGCAATCGTCGACGCCATGGTCGCGGCGCTGCGTGCGGGAAAAGCGCATCTACTGGTGCGGCAACGGCGGGAGTGCCGCGGAGGCGCAGCACATGGCGGCCGAACTTTCCGGACGGTACTTGCGCGAACGGCGCGGACTTAACAGCGAAGCGCTCTCCGTCAACACGTCGACGTTGACGTGCGTCGGAAACGACTACGGCTACGACTATATTTTCAGCCGGCAAGTCGAGGCGTTCGTCCAGCCCGGCGACGTGTTGGTCGGCATGACGACGAGCGGCACGTCGAAGAACGTCGTGCTCGCGCTCGAAGCGGCACGCACGAAGGGCGCGGTAACGATCGCGTTTACCGGCAACGGCGGCGGTACGGTCGCGAAGTACAGCGACCTCGTGCTGATGGGGCCGGACGGCTACGCGGCGATCGTGCAAGAAGTGCATCAAGTGATGGCGCACATCGTGTGCGATCTCGTCGAACAGCGTTTGATCTTCGAAGACGGGCTGGAGTGAGCGTTCAACTGCAAGTCCCCGACGCGCGCACGCTCTTCGAGCGCATGCGCGGCCGCAAGATTCTCGTCGTCGGCGATGTGATGATCGACGAATGGATCTGGGGCACGGTCACGCGCATCTCGCCCGAAGCGCCGGTTCCGGTCGTCGCGGTCACCGATCACTCGTTCACGCTCGGCGGCGCGGGAAACGTCGCCAACAATCTGCGCGCGCTCGATGCAAACGTCGAGTTCGTCGGCACGATCGGCGACGACGCGTTTGCGGACGACGTGCGCGGTTGCTGCGCGAAGAACAGGTGGACGACACCGGCGTTTTTACCGTCGCGGATCGTCCGACGACGCGCAAGACGCGCATCGTCGCGCACAACCAGCAAGTCGTTCGCGCGGACTGGGAAGTCTCCGCAGCTGTACAGCCGGCCGACCGCGCGCGCATCGTGGCGCACGTGCGCGAGCGCGCGTCGCAGGCCGACGCGGTGATCCTGAGCGACTACGCGAAGGGCCTGCTGAACGCGAGATCGTCGAAGCGGCGCGCGCGTGCTCCGCTCGTGCTGGCCGATCCGAAGCCGCAGAACGTCGCGATGTTCGCCGGCGTCACGTGCGTCGCGCCGAACGTGCACGAAGCCGCAGCCGCGAGCGGCATCGCGATTACCGACGATGCGTCGCTCGAGCGCGCCGGCGCCGCGCTGCTCGACTCGTTGCAGTGCCGCTACGTCGTCATCACGCGCGGCGAACACGGCATGTCGCTGTTCGGCAGCGACGGCGCGCGGTTGGACGTGCCGTCGGTCGCGCGCACCGTGTTCGACGTCAGCGGCGCCGGCGATACGGTCATCGCCGTGCTGACGCTCGCGCTCGCGGCGGGCGCACCGATCGAGCGCGCGATGCAGCTGGCGAACTTCGCCGCGGGCGCCGTCGTCGAGAAGCTCGGCACCGCGACGGCGTCGGCGCCAGAAATCCTCGCCTTGGTCGAACATGAGCACGGATAACTTCTTCGGCGCAGCTGCTCGACGTCGAAGCGCGCCGTCGCGTGGCGCGAGTCGATGCGCGCGGAAGGCAAGCGCGTCGTATTTACCAACGGCTGCTTCGACGTGCTGCACGCCGGACACGTGAAGTATCTCGCGTGGGCGCGCGCGCAAGGCGACGCGCTGATCGTCGGCTTGAACGGCGACGAGTCGGTACGCAAGCTCAAAGGCGAGCGGCGTCCGCTCGTGCCGTTCGACGATCGCGCGCGGTTGCTGCGCGCGCTGCGCAGCGTCGACGCGGTCGTCGAGTTTGCGAGAACGCACGCCGGAAGTGCTGCTCGACCGCATTCGTCCCGACGTCCACGTCAAGAGCGAACAGTATCGCGAAGACGAGTTGCCGGAGCGCACGGTCGTGTTGCAGCACGGCGGCGAGATTCGCCTCGCTCCGCATCTGCGCGGGCACAGCACGACCGACATCATCGCGGAGATCATCACGCGCTACGGTCCGTGAGCGCGTCGTCGTTATGCGCATCGCGTTCACCGCGAACGGTCCAGGAGAAATTGCGGGTTGGTTTCGCCCGCTCGTGCGGCGACTCTACGAACGCGATCCCGGATCTCGACGTATATCTTGTTCTGCGTTCCCGACGACTATGCGACCGGATACGAGGCCGATCTCGCTCGACGATCTGTATCCGAGCGCGCACGTCTACGAACCCCGAAGAGTACGTGGGGTTTGCGCTCGGACGGCCGCTCGAAGGCGCCCCGAAAGACGTCGATGTCGTCCAATATCTCGGCGGCGATTTGATGCACGCGATGCGCGTGCATGGGCGGCTCGGCGGCGTCGCGATACGTACAAGTTCTCAAAGAAGAGCTACCGCGAGAAGTTCGCCCGCGTACTTTGCGGTCGACGACAAGAACGCCGAACAGCTGCGCGATTGCCGGACGCCCGAACGAGCGAATCGCGACGTCGGTAATCTCGCGATCGACGGGGCCTTGATGGAAGCGCAGCAGCCGCTCGAAGACGGGCGTGCCGCTCGACGGGATCCTGGTCATGCCGGGTTCGCGCGGCTACGAAGTCGACAACTTGATCCCGTTCTTCTTTACGATGGCGCTTCGCATCGTCGCGCGAGCGCCCCGGATTTCCGATCGCTTTCGGCATCTCGCCGTTCACGCCGCTTGCCGACGTCCGCGCGGCGATTGAATCCGGCGGCGATCCGCGCGTTTGGGCGACGCGTGGGCGGCTCGTCGAAGAAGGCGACAAGATTTACCTTGCCTCGAACGACGGCAGCGCGCGTTTTCCGATGATTCGCAACGCGCTCGCGGCTGCCGCTGCGTTCGCGCCTTGTTGTGACGCTGCCGGGTACGAAATGCATCGAGCTCGCGGCCCTCGGCATTCCGATGATCGCGATCACTCCGCTCAATGCTCCCGAGAAAATCACCTTCAACGGGCCGCTCACGTATCTCGATCGCATTCCGTTCGTCGGCGTACCGCTAAAGCGAGAGGTTGCCGTGCGCGTTTCACGGCACTTTACGTTTCACACGCAGCCGAACATGGACGCCCACGAGATGGTAATCGAAGAGCTTCACGGTACGTTGACACCCGGACGCGTCGCGCGCGTCGCGCTCGATCGCTACGACGACCGCAAGTGGCTCGAGCGCAGCCGCACCCGCCTAAGTGGCCTCTACGCCGAGCACGTCGGCAGACCGCAGGCCGAATGGCTGAATCGCTTCTCTCGCACGGCGCGTGGGTTCTCAGGAACGTCATCGGCGAACTCTCTCGTCGTCATTGCCACAAGGACCGTGCGCTCTACGTCGAGCGCGCGCTGGCGTCGTTCGAGCGGCAAATCGGCGCCCGCCGTTCGAGGTGATCGTCGTCGACAACGGCTCGAGCGACGACACGAAGGCCGTCGTCGAAACGCAATGCGCGCGCGGCGCTTTCCCGTTACCTACGTGTACGAAGGCGAACCGAATCGCGGCAAAGCGCGCAATCGCGGAATCGAGCAGGCGGCCGGATATCTCGTGCTCTTCTGCGATGACGACGTCGTCGCGCCGCCGGCGTATCTCGCGGCGCACGAAGCCGCGCACGCGACGAGCAATCTCGTCGTGAACGGACCGATCCTCAACGTCGCATCGTACGACGACCGTCCGAAGCCGACGGTTGCGAACTATTCGCGCGCGTTTCTGTGCACGTGCAACGTCTCGCTGCCCAAACACGCGCTCGATGCCGTCGGCGGGATTCGACGAAGCGTTCAACCTCTACGGTTGGGAAGACACGGAGCTCGGCGTGCGTTTGCGCGAAGCCGGACTGCGCTGGAAGTTCGCATGGGATGCCTACCTCTGGCACATCAAACCGCCGACGGAGAACACGCTCGAAGTCGAGACGCGCAAAGTCGATGGAGAAGGCGCGCATGGCGCGCAGTTTCTCGAGAAGCAGCCGTCGCAGCGCGTGCGCATGGCGACCGGCGCGTATCCGGTGAACCTGTTGCGGCGCGAAGTTTCTCTTCCCGACAAGTTGCTCGCGCTCTACGCGGGGCTTGCAACGAGCGACGGCGCGCCGTCGTTGGTCCGCGCGCTTGCGCGGTCGCGCTTTCTCGACGGTATGTACATGCGCGAGCTGACGCGCACGCTCGAAGAGTGAACTCTCGCGCGCTACTCTACTGCGCCGGAGGCGGCATCGGCGACTCACTGGTCGCAAGCGTAACGTCGCGCGCCGCTGCATACGCGGTTTACTACCGTCGATGCTTTCGACGTTGCCCGCCCATCGCAGCACGCTCGAACGCGTTCCGGACATTAACGAGGTACTCGTCGACGACGGCGGTGATGAACGCCTGCTCGCGGGAGCTGCGCGCGCGGTTATGATGCGTGTATCGTCACCTGGGCGACGGCGCGAACCGCGCACGTTCCGGAGCTGGCAAAGATACCGCTCCGAGTTGGGCAGGCTCGCCGCTTATATTCGAATCGTTTCACGACACAAGTCACGGTACGCAGCGAACTCGGCAACGTCACGAGTTCTTGGGCCGACATTTTGCTTGACTATCCGCGCGCCATCGGCTGCGATACGAACGATCGCTTTCCGAAATTCGTCCCCACCGAGGCCGATGTCGAAGAAGCGAACGCGCTCGGTTTTCGCGATTACATTCTGCTTCATCCGACCAACGCGATTGCAACCAAACGCGGCATCTGGCCCACCGAAGGCTGGGCCGCCCTCGCGCGCGCACTGCACGAACGCTACGATGTCCCAATCCTCCTCACCGGCGCGCATGCGGACGAGCAGATAAATGAATGCGATCCGCCTGTGTCATCCTGAGCTTGTCGAAGGATCGATTCAAAATATTGCGGGCCGTCTTGGCATCGGCGCATTCGGAGCGCTCGCGCAACGGGCACGCGCATTTGTCGGTATCACCACCGGTACGATGCACGTCGCTGCCGCGGTCGGCGCGCCTACGGTCGGCATCTTCCCGTTCCAATCCGATTTTCCCGATCGCTGGGGACCGCTAGGTCCCCGTACCGTTACGGTGCGCCCCACATTCCGCTGCCACCCCGGTGACACGAAAGAAGATTGCTCCGACTACGCCTGTATCGCGAACCTCAATATCTCCCGAATCGTCGCTGCGGTGGAGGACTTGTGGGTTAGAATAGGATCGTGATGGCGTGATAACGCCGTAGGTCACGGTCTGGTTCTTCGATGAAAATCAGGTTCCCAAAAGCTCGCGCGGGCCAAGTAGTTCAGAGCATCAGCCGCGCTTTCAGCGTGTGGAGGCGGTGGAGTCGACACTCCGATCAAACCGTCCATCAGCCTTTCTATAGCGTACGAACTTCCACCCAAGTCGGTGCCGTTGATTCTCTCGCGCCGCTCGTCTTATACGACGAACAGTTCCTCGATAAGATACACGACGCGTATTTGCTGACAACACTGCCGCAAGTATTTCCGGATACGCAATGGACGGTAGACAGCAATGCTGCGGTGTTGACGCCTCAACAACCAGAGACGATCAATATTCCCGGCGTGCCGCCTCCGACGGCCGCTCCGGGAACAATCTTTATTGGAGGAGGTCCGCAATACGGAAAGGCGACGGTAAACGCAGTGGGAGGCGGCAGCGCAGCATCGATGGTCGCGATGCATTATAAATCATTATCGCTTGGCTGCCATTTGCGCTTTACGCCCGCCTTTGCATTCGACCCCGACCGCAGCGCGTTGATGAGTTCGAAACAAAACTGGCCGTCGGGCGATCTTTACATAACCGCCCCGGATGCAAGCGTCGGCCTTCTCGACCCATGTCATGGTTCTGCGCTCGCGACCGGAGACGCGATCGCATGGCATGTTCCCAGC
>CAVQWW010000005.1:0-82695 GCA_963717785.1 uncultured Solirubrobacterales bacterium | reverse complement strand
CGTCCCCAGGGGCAACGGGCGCTCGGCCAGCGCGGGGGTCAAGAGCATGTCATAGGGCTCCAGGAAGGCCACGAGCTGGCGCGTGAAGCTCTCGAGCTGAGTGGTCATCGCCATCCCCTGCACGGCGTTGATGTGATTGGTCATCGAGAAGATCGCCCAGCTCATGGGCTCCATGTCCGCGGCGCTCGGATCCCTGCCGCCCACGAGGCCGGAGTAGGCGATCGAGAGGGCGATATGGATGGAGAACACCCCGCCGAACAGCTCCTGGATGCCATCCACGCGCCAGGGCGGATCGACCTCCTCGACGGTGTGACCCAGCGAGCGCAGCAACTCGGCCGCGTCGGTGACCGCCTTCGCGCACACTGGATCGACCGTCGCATCGGCGATCGGAGGCAGCGTGGTGGCGGCGATCCGCAGAGCTCCGGGCTGACGCCCGGCGGCCACGGCGAAGGGCTCTGCGGGCGCCGGCGCCCAGGTGGCGTCTCCGGGCTCATAGCCCTGCAGCACGTCGAGGATCGCGGCGGTGTCGGCCACGCTGCGCGTGAGCATGCCGTCGATCCCCAGCAGCGAGTCGCCAAGTTCGGGGGCGGCCGAGATACGCCCGCGCTGCGGCTTGAGCCCCACCAGCCCGCAGCAGGCCGCGGGGATCCGGATCGAGCCGCCGCCGTCGTTGCCGTGGGCCACGGGGACCATCCCGCTGGCCACCGCCGCGGCGGAGCCGCCCGAAGAGCCGCCGGGGGTGCGCTGCAGATCCCAGGGATTGCGCGTGGGACCGAACAGCCGCGCCTCGCTGGTGGGCAGGATGCCGTACTCGGGCAGCGTCGTCGTGCCCACCACGATGAACCCCGCGTCCTTCAGGCGACGCGTGATGTTGTGGTCGTAGTTGGCCACGTACTCGGACATCAGCGAGCACCCGTAGGTGAGCCGCAGGCCGCTGACGGGCCGGTTGTTCTTGATCGCCACGGGCACCCCCGCGAAGGGCCGCTCATCGCCCGAGCGCACCTGCTCAGCCGCCGCCAGCGCGCGCTCGCCATCGACCTCCACGAACGCGTTGAGCTGGGGGTTGAGCTCTTCGATCCGCTCCAGCGACAGCGCCACGAGCTCAATCGCTGAGACCTCCCCCGCGCGCACCATGCCCGCAAGCTCGCTCGCTGAACGGAACATGAGATCGCTATCTGACACGGCTCCTCCTCGTTAGGGCTCACGCCAGAATAGATGGTGGGTTGAGGTGGTCGGGCCGTGGACGGCAGACGTCGCACGCGAGCGCAGACGTGCTGGTAGCACGTCGAGCATCACGGGTGGCGTCTGATGCCGCGGAACGGCCGCATCAATCCCGCCAGATATTCTGGCGTGGGCTCTTTAGTCGAGAAGCGCCATCATATGTGCTGCCCACCCTCAGAAAGCGAGTGCCATGAGCGAGGTTCAGACAGCACCCGAAGCACCGGAGGTCCAGTCGGGACTGGAAGGCGTGGTCGCCTTCGCCACCACGATCGCCGAGCCCGATCGGGCCGGAGGCGCGCTGCGCTACCGCGGCGTGGACATCGAGGATCTGGTGGGCTCCGTTCCCTACGAGCAGGTGTGGGGCCTCTTGGTGGACGGTCACTTCAAACCAGGCCTCCCGCCCGCCGAACCGCACGTGCTGACGGTGCGCTCGGGCGACCACCGCGTAGACGTGCAGTCGGCGCTGGCGATGCTCGCCCCCGAGTGGGGCTTCGAGCAGCTGATCGACGTTTCCGACGAGCAGGCCCGCGAGCACCTCGCGCGCGCCTCGGTGATGGCGCTCTCTTTCGTCGCCCAGTCCGCGCGCGGAAGCGGACACCCCCCCGTCTCCCAGGAGCAGGTAGACACGGGCCACTCGATCGCCGAACGCTTCCTGATCCGCTGGCGCGGCGAGGCCAACCCCGACCACGTCAAGGCGATCGACGCCTACTGGATCTCAGCCGCCGAGCACGGCATGAACGCCTCGACGTTCACCGCCCGCGTGGTCGCCTCCACGGGCGCCGACATCGCCGCGGCGCTATCCGCCGCGGTGGGAGCCCTCTCCGGTCCGCTGCACGGCGGCGCGCCCTCGCGGGTGTTGAAGATGCTCGAGGAAGTGGAACAGACCGGCGACGCTGAGCGCTGGGTCAAGGACGCGATGGACCGCGGCGAGCGCCTGATGGGCTTCGGTCACCGCGTCTACCGCGCCGAAGACCCGCGCGCGCGGGTGCTGCGGCGCACGTGCCGCGAACTGCGCTCACCGCGCCTGGAGGCCGCCGAGGCGCTGGAGAAGGCCGCGCTGGCGGAGCTGCACGCGCGCAAGCCCGACCGCGTGCTGGCCACCAACGTGGAGTTCTGGTCGGCCGTGGTTCTCGACCAGGCCGAGGTGCCGCCCGACCTGTTCACGCCGATGTTCACCTGCGCGCGCGTCGCCGGCTGGTCGGCGCACATCCTCGAGCAGAAGCGCGAGGGACGCCTGATCCGCCCCACCGCCAAGTACATCGGCGAGGGGCCACGGCCGGTGAGCGCGGTCGAATAGCGCGCCAGGCAGGACGCCAGCCGCTCCCGACGCGGGCACCGACGCGCGGCCGTCAGAAACAGTTCGCCGATTTGCTTGTCTGCGGCGCCGCCGATCTGCAAGGGTCGTTCCTCATATCAAAACAAGTCCGTGCCCCTTTGTGCCCGTGGCCGCGACTCAGAGGAGAGACTCAGGCTCATGCACACAGAACCGCGAACGAAGACGATCTCGATCGGCGCGCTGCTGGCGATGCTTGCGTTGGCCGGCTGTGGCGGCTCAGGGTCTGGATCGACATCGTCCACGACCCCCACGGCAAGCGCAACACAGACGTCCACAACCGAAAGCACCACGACCAGCGCCAGCACCACGAGCAGCGCGGAAAAAGTGCCCACCATCGATATACCGCTGACGAGCTCGACCAACCTGAACCCGATCTCCGCGACCTACACCTGCGACGGAGCGGATATCTCGCCGCCGATCGGCTGGAGTCAGATCCCGCCGCACACCGTCGAACTCCAGCTGTTCATCTTCAACTTCCTGCCGGTCGGGGGCAAGCTGTTCGCCGACTGGGCCGTCGCCGGCCTGAGCCCCTCGCTGCACGGTCTCGCCGCCGGCCAGCTCCCGGCGGGGGCGATCGTGGGACGCAACGGCCATGGGCAGACGCGCTACTCGCTGTGCCCAGCCAAAGGCGCCAACACGCGCTTCGCGTTCCTGCTGTACGCGCTGCCCCAGCGGATCGCCGCCAAGCCCGGCTTCGACGCGAACGCGCTGCGCGAACAGGCCCTGCACACAGCTGAACACGCGGGGCTGCTCGCCTTCTCCTACAGGCGCCACTGAGGGAGCGGCGCCCTCGCCGACGAGGGCCCGGCAACTGCCGGGCCCTCGCTCGGGCCACCAGCGGCCCGCACTGCAAAGGGGAAGCTCCCCTACATCATCCCGCTCATATCGGGCATGCCGCCGCCGCCGCCGCCGGCGGCTTCCTTCTCGGGCACCTCGGCGACGATCGCCTCGGTGGTGAGGATGTTCTTGGCGATCGACGCCGCGTTCTGCAGCGCCGAGCGGGTCACCATCGCCGGGTCGATCACGCCGGCCGCGACGAGATCGACGATCTCGTTGGTGGCCGCGTTCAGGCCCTGGCCCTTCTTGGCCTTGCGCACGTCGTTGACGACGACCGAGCCCTCGAGGCCCGCGTTCTCGGCGAGCTGGCGCAGCGGCTCCTCCAGCGCGCGCAGCACGATGCGCGCCCCCGTGTGCTCGTCGTCGGAGCCATCGGCGTCGTGCCCATCGTCGGCTTGACCGCCGAGGAGGCCTGCAGCAGCGCGACGCCGCCGCCGGGCACGATGCCCTCCTCGAGCGCCGCCCGCGTGGCCTGCAGGGCGTCCTCGACGCGGTGCTTCTTCTCCTTCATCTCCGTCTCGGTGGCCGCGCCGACCTTCACCACGGCGACCCCGCCGGAGAGCTTCGCGAGGCGCTCCTGGAGCTTCTCGCGATCGAAGTCCGAGTCGGTGTTCTCGATTTCGGCCTTGATCTGGTTGATGCGGCCCTTGATCGCCCCGCCGTCGCCGGCGCCGTCGACGATCGTGGTGTTGTCCTTGGCGACGACCACGCGCCGTGGCGCGACCGAGCTGGGAGAGCTGGGTGTTCTCCAGCTTCAGACCCATCTCCTCGGTGATCACCTCGGCGTTCGTGAGGATCGCGATGTCCTCGAGCATGCGCTTGCGGCGATCGCCGAAACCGGGGGCCTTGACGGCGACGCCGGTGAACGTCCCGCGCAGCTTGTTCACGACGAGCGTCGCGAGCGACTCGCCCTCGACGTCCTCGGCGATGATCAGCAGCGGCTTGCCGCTCTGGATCACGGCCTCGAGCACCGGCAGCACGTCGCGCACCGAGCCGATCTTCTGGTTGGCGATCAGGATGTAGGGGTCCTCCAGGGTCGCCTCCATGCGGTCCTGGTCGGTGACCATGTAGGGCGAGATGTAGCCCTTGTCGAACTGCATGCCCTCGGTGAACTCGAGATCCATGCCGAACGTCTGGCCCTCCTCGACGTTCACCACGCCGTCCTTGCCGACCTTCTCGATCGCATCGGCGATCACGTCGCCGATCTCCTCGTCGCCGGCCGAGATCGTCGCCACGCGGGCGATCTGGTCCTTGCCGGAGACCTCCTTGGACTGCGAGGCGATGTTGGCCACGACCTGATCGACGGCCTTCTCGATGCCGCGCTTGAGCGCCAGCGGGTTGGCGCCGGCCGCGACGTTCTTGAGGCCCTGGCGAACGATCGCCTGGGCGAGCACCGTGGCCGTCGTGGTGCCATCGCCGGCGACGTCGTTGGTGGCGGTCGCCACCTCGCGCACCAGCTGGGCGCCCTGGTTCTCGAAGACGTCCTCGACCTCGATCTCGCGGGCGATCGTCACGCCGTCGTTGGTGATCGTGGGGGCGCCGAACTTCTTGTCGAGCACCACGTAGCGGCCCTTCGGGCCGAGCGTGACCTTGACCGCGTTGGCGACCGCGTCGACGCCGGCCTCCAGAGCCGTGCGCGCCTCGGAGTCGTACTTCAGTTCCTTGTGTGCCATATCTCTCAGTTCTCCTTACAGGACCTTGGCGAGGACGTCGGACTCGCGCAGCACGAGCAGATCCTCCCCGTCGACCTTGATCTCGGTCCCGCCGTACTTGCTGTAGAGGACCTCGTCGCCCTCCTTGACATCGAGCGGGATCCGCTTGCCGTCGTCGTCGACCTTGCCGTCGCCGACGGCGAGGACCTTGCCCTTCTGCGGCTTCTCCTTGGCGGTATCGGGGAGCACGAGACCGCTGGCGGTCTTCTCCTCCTCCTCGATCGCCCGCACGATCAGGCGATCGCCCAGGGGCTTGAGCTTCATGTTGAAAGAACCTCCGCTATTGAAGAGAGCTTCTGCGGCCACTGGCGGTCGCCCTTGGCACTCCCTGGGCGAGTGCCAACGACGGGCCAATATAGCCGACAAAGACAGCCCGCGAGTCAAGGGCCATTGGCACTTTCTTTACCAGAGTGCCAGCCGGATGCTCGAAGCGAGCGCGAAGCGCGTAGCGGTCAAGCACGACTGGAAATCGGCGATCCCATCAAAACGCGGGCCGGGAGGCCCGCGAGCACTTCAGTTCTGAGCCCCGCCGAAGCCCTTCATCGCCTCGGTCATGCCCGCGGGCTTGTCCATGATCTGCGAGAAGCGCACCACCGTGACGATGTCCTCGAGCGAGACGGTGCGCCCGTAGATCTGCTCGAGGAAGTGGATCAGCTCCTCGTGGCGGCGGAACTCGGGGTTGTCGTGCTTGATGTCGCGCGGGGAGAGCTCCGCGAGGCGCATCGTCTCGACCTGATCGATGACCGCCTCGAAGATGCGCTCGCGGGGAGAGTACTGATAGCCGATCGTCACCAGCACGAGCTGGTTCTTGCGGTACTTCGCCGACTTGTCGCCGAGCCGGATCGTGGCTGTCTTGCGGCCCCGCTTGAGCTCATCGGCGAAGATCGTGGAGTAGAAATTGAGCACCTGCACAGACGGCAGGCTACCGGTCCCGGCTCTCGCCGGGAGAGACGGCGCGCGCCAGTGCGCCCGCTACTGATCCAGCGCCGCGAGCGCGCGCCGCGCGACCTCGCGCTCGCCCGCGTAGCTGAGGGCGCTCTGCGCCTCGCGCAGGTCCATCCAGCGCGCCTCCTCGACCTCGTCGTCGTGATCGGCGGTATCGCCGGAGAGGTAGCGGAACAGGAAGAAGACGACCGACTTCGGCACCGCGCGGCCGTCGCGGCGATACCAGTAGCGCACCTCGCCGAGTCTCCTCGACCAGCTCCGCGGTGACGCCCGTCTCCTCGCGCACCTCGCGCATCGCCGCCTGCTGCGCGGTCTCGCCGGGGTCGATGTGCCCCTTGGGCAGCCCCAGCACCCGCGAGCCATCGGCCGCGCGGCGCGTGGGACGATCACGACCACCTCGCCCTTCGCGCACGACCGACCCCCCCGCCGACCGCTCGCGCGCACGCGCGGCGATCGCACGCGCGATGGCGCGGATGTCCGGGCGGGCTCTCGGGATGGCAGGGCGACTCTCAGAAGACATACGCCTGCAGCGCCTCGGGGTCGTGCACGACCAGCGCCCGCGACCCTGGGAGATCACCCCGGCGCGCTCGAGCACCGCGAGGAAGCGGCTCGCGGACTCGCGCGAGGAGCCCGCCAGCTGCGCCAGGTCGGCCTGCGTGGCGATCACCGGGACCTCGCAGCGGGCTGCGGCGCCCTCGGCGACGGCCTGCGCGACCAGCTCGCCGAGCACCGCCGCGACGCGGCGCTGGACGGTCTGGAAGGACTGGCGCGCGAGGCGCTCGTTGCTCTCGCGCAGACGCCTGCCGAGCGCGATCACCAGGCGCGTGGCGATCTGGGGGTGCTCGACCATCAGCCGGCGCATGTCCGGGCCGAGCACCGCCACCACGCTCGGCTCCTGCAGCGCCTCGACCGTGGCCGAGCGGCGCTCGTCCTCGAACAGCGCGAGCTCGCCGAAGATGTCGCCCGGTCCGAACGTCGCGAGCGTGATCGTGCGCCCATCGCCATGCTCGCGCACCGCGCGGGCGTGGCCGCGCGCACGATGTAGCAGGTGTCGCTGCGAGTCGCCCTCGCGGAACACCACCTGGCCCGGCGCGAAGCTGCGCGGCACCGCCAACTGCGCGATGCGCAGCAGATCCTCCGGCTCGAGCGTCGAGAACACGGGCACGCGCCCGAGCAGCTCCACCACCTCCGCTGAGCTCGCTCCCACCACGAATGAGGAGATATCACACCCGCGTCCGCGCCTTAGGCACCCAGGCCCGCGACTGAGGCCCGCGCGCCGCGCATCGAGGCCCACGCTCGCGCCTCGAGGGCGGGCCATAGCGACGCCCCTCCCGGCACGCCGGCGCTATGGTCATCTCATGGTCTACCTCAAGATCCTCGCGTCCCTTGCGGCGGTTGGTGCGCTGAGCGCGCCGCACCCACTCGCGCAGTCGCGCCAGCTGTGGGCCACCGTGGATGTGTGCAACCCCCACGATCAGCCCAACACGATCGGCATCCGCGGCTCGATGCCCGGCGATGGGCACCCTGGGGATACGCTCTTCATGCGCTTTCGCGTTCAGTACGAGGACGCCGCTACCAAACAGTGGCTCTACATCGCCAAGGGCGCCGATTCGGGCTTTCAGCAGGTTCATGCGGCCGCAGCGGCGAGCCAGTCGGGGCGCAACTTCCAGCTGGTTCCCACGCCCGGACCGTTCACGCTGCGCGGAGTTGTGAGCTTTCAGTGGCGCCACGGCGCACAGGTGCTCCACGCGCTCACGCGAATCACCACCGCCGGGCGCAAGAGCCTCGCTGGCGCCGACCCCACGGGGTACAGCGCGGCGACCTGCACGATCGGCTGAGTCAGACACACAAAGCGGGCACGTCGGCGCGTTAGGTGGGCATGTGCAAGCCGTCTCTTGAAGGCTTCGAGCAGCCCGATTAGCGTGCTGGCCACGATGAAATACACAGACGCCCACGCCCCCGAGGGCCCAGCCGTGGAGGATCCCAGCGCGGGCCCGTGCCCTCTGTTCTGGCCTGAGGAGGAGCAGCACGGGGTGCGCTACGTGCCGCTGCGGGCGGAGCTGAGCGAGGAGCTCGCGCCACTCGCGCCGAAGCTGCGCGAGCTCGCTGCCGTGGGCGATGCGCTGCGCAGCCTGCAGACGCGCGAGGGGGCGCCGCTCAACGCCGAGGCCGTCGATGCCCTCGCCGAGCGCTCGGGGAGGATGCTCCAGGAGATCGCCGCCACGATGGAGGGCGAGGAGGCCGAGATCGTGCGGATGCGCGCCGCGGCATTCCTGGAGGGAGGCTCCCACCGCGAGGCGGCGATCCGCGAGGGCAGCCTCTATGAGCTGCCGGATCTGACGCTGCTGTGCGGGCCGCAGTGCACGTGGCGCCTGAAGACGCCCGCGCCGCTGCACACCGTCGTCGCCGCGAGCGCCAACCGCGCCTACGACGAGCTGGTGCGCTCGCTCGACGAGCACCTCCCCCAGGCAGCCGCCGAGCTGCGCACGGAATTAATGGGAACTGCCCCTCGCCTTTCCGAGTCGCGCCCTTCTGGGCCGCGCCTCTCGGATTTGCGCCTGGATGAGTCCTACCCGATGCGCGTCACCGATATGGTGGCCTGCGGGGGCGAGGCCAACGCCTACCCCAAGCACTTCGCCTACTTCCTCCCCGAGGATGAGGGCGTCAAGGGCGAGCCGGGACAGCGCAAGAAGACGATCGTCTTCCGCAACGCCTACCGCGATCGCTTCACCGTCATCAGCCAGCCGCTGGGCGAGGCGGTCTTCAGCGGCCCCGCGCGCGACCCGCAGGCACCGGTGGAGCGAGCCCTGCTGGCGTGGTTTCGCGGGCACGACATCGGGCACACCGCCACGCTGCCGAGCACCGACTACGGCTGGCGGCTGGATCTGGGGCACGAGCCGTTCATGATGATGCAGGAGGCAGTCTCGGACGTATACGGACTGCTGCTCACCCTCACGCCCACCTGGATGGCGCTCACGGGGCTCTCGCCGGTGGACATCGCGGATGTGTTCCTCGCGGAGCTCCTGCACTACCTGCGGCGCGGGCCGTGGCTGTATGGAGACGCGGGCGCCGCCTACGTGGAGCTGAGCTATTTGCTGGCCAACGGCTTCATGGAGCTGCGCCCGGACGGTCGCGTGGAGTGGGAGATGGAGCGGCTGCACGAGGGCATGCGCAGCCTCGCGCGGGAGATGGCGAGCACGGTGCTGGAGCCCAGCGACGCGCTTGCGTGCAAAAGGCTGGTGGCCACCTACGGATGGCCCGCGCAGACGCCCGCGGCGCAGGTGTTGAGCCAGCTGCACGGCCCGCTGCGCGCTGTGCCCTCGGCGCTCGCCTACCGCGAGGCGCCGCCCGAGCCCCCAGCCGCGGAAGCCGCGCCGCCGCTCGCCGCCTGAGGGCCTTTCAGGCCCTGAGGACGCTCGACGAACAGGCGCGGATCGTTGGTGATGATGCCATCGACGCCCATCGCCGTGAGTCGGGTCATCTGCGCGGCGTCATCCACCGTCCACACGTACAGCTCCCCCCCGCCGGCCGCCACCGCGCGCACGAGCGCGGGAGTGACGAGGCGCCAGTGGGCCATGATCGCGTCGAAGCGTCCCGCACGCAGCACCTCGCGGGCCTTGCGCGGAAGCCACGCGCGGTAGCCGCTGAGCATCGCCAGCGCAGGGATCATCGTGAGGCGGTTCTCGGTGTAGTCGCGCCGCGCGCGCGGAACCGACCAGCCGACGCGCAGTCGCGGCTCGACCGCGCGCATCGCGTCGAGCTCGCGCGGGTAGGTGGCGCTAACCAGCGAGCGCTCCACGAGGCCGGCCTCGCGCAGAGCCGCCACCACGCGCGCGCCATAGCCGGGGAGCTTGACGTCCACGTCGAGTTCGATGCCCTCGTAGGCCGACCCCGCGAGGTGCTCCAGGCCCTGCTGCAACGTGAGCGGCGCGCTCGCGCGCAGCGCCTCGTAGTCGTGCGCCAGCAGCAGGCGCCCGCTGCCGTCGGGGCGCTCGCTGAGGATGTCGAACTCGATCATGTCCACGCCCGTGCGCACCGCCGCCTCGAAGCTCGCGAGCGTGTTGCCGGGCGCGATGTGCGCCGCGCCCTTGTGGCCCACCCGCCGCGGGCGCGGGTGGCTCACCCCCGATGGCTCTCGCATGGCCTTACGATAGGCGCTGGGGAGGCGCCGCGGGCAGCGTTACGGGTGGGTGTAACGAAGCGAGGGAAAGGAGCCTCGGCAAGCGCGCGGATCAGGGCGCCCGCCGGCGGCGCGGCGGGCGCTTGGCGCGCTCGATCGCCTCGATCGCGGGCTTGGGCCCGAGGTAGGGCGCGAGCACGAGGAAGGCGAGATGGTCGGCCAGCGACGGCAGATACCGCACGCGCTTGCGCACCGCGTAGCTGCCCAGCACCGTCCACAGAGCGCCCACCACCGCCTCGTGCGCGAGCAGTGGGCGCACGGCGGGGCTCGGGCGAGCCCTCCCGCAGCAGCTCCGCGAGCGATCGAGCGTCCGATGAGCCGATCACCAGCGCGGCCCAACGTCGAAGAGGTCGACGAACGCCATTCGCATGAGGCCCGGATGCGCGACGAAGTGCTCGATGCCAGCGCTCACGCCGAGGTAGGCCGCCTCCGGCCAGCTGCTCGCGCGCGCCGCGGCGGTGATCACGGTCGATCGTTTCGTCCACGAACTCGTCGAACACCGCGAGGAAGCACTGCTCCTTGTTGGGGAAGTGCTTGTGGAACGATTCCGTCGACATCCCCGCGAACTGCGCGATCTGCGGATCGGAGCAACTCGTCGTAACCCTCGTCGAGCGTGAGGTGCACCACCGCGCCGAGCACCCGCGAGCGGCGATCGTCGCTTTCCGAGAGGAAGCGCGCCGGAGCGGCCGGCCCGTGGGGCGGGGTGGGCAGCGCGATCGTCGTCGGCGCCCGGCCACGGGGGAGCGGTAGGCGCTGACCCAGTCGAGCAGTTCGTCGGTGAGCACCGGCAGCTCCGCCTCGCGTCCCTGGCGCAGGCGCGCCGCGGTCACGTAGCGCCCGCCGCCAACGATCGCCTTGGGGGCCAGCGGCGGCAGCTTGACCCCATCGGGGGCCACGCCGAAACCGGTCGCGACGACGCGCTCGTAGGCGATCGCCGAAAGCAGCAGCCGCTCGCGGGCGCGCGGCCCGATCCCGAGTCCCTCGATCAGCACGAGGCGCGTGCTCTTGGCGTTGCGCGCCGCATCCTCCACGAACGCCTGGCAGGACTTGTGCATGCGGTTGGCCCAGCCGCGATCGGTGAGCCACGCGTCGAGGACGCGCCTCTTGGAGCGCGCCACCGAGATGTCGTAGGTCGCGAGGAAGCACTCTTCCTTGTTGGCGAACTGTTCGTAGAAGGCCCTGCGCGAGACCCCCGCGAGCCCGATCACCTGGGCCACGGTCGTGTTGGGGTAGCCCACTTGTGCACCGCCTCGGTCATCGCGCCGTAGAGGCGCGTGCGCTGATGCCGTGCGACCACTTCCCGGTTCATCCCATGCGGACCGTGCGGTAACCTTCGGTACAGCGGCCTCATGTGTCTCCCTGTTCCACTCATCCCCACGATTCGAAGCCAAGCAGAAATTCTCGTGGTTCGCAAGTATTTATTGCTGGGATGGGCCCGAATGTTTCTAGCCCCCCTCTCGGAGGGTGCTGGAAGATCCGGATATGCAGGGACTTAACGGCGCGATCGCCCAAAACTTGCGCGCACGCCCAGAAGCCCTGAGAAGACCCTCTAGCGGGCTCTGCCGGCCAGGGTGAGCCGGCGGGGGCCGGCGTGGAAGCCGACGGCGGCCAGCTCGGCCTCCCAACGGGTGCCCATCACGGGGGCGCCATTGACCCGCTCGAGCCCGATGCGGCCGAGGCCGCCGGCGCGCGCGTGGTCGGCGAGCCTCCTCAGCGCCACCTCCACGCGGGCATCCTCGGCGGGGAGGAGCACCTGCAGCGCGCGCGCGCCGCGCTCGAGGTAGAGCACCGGCTCTGACCCCACCAGCACCACGTAAGCGCCCGCCACGCGCGCGAGCCGTCGCGTGGAGGGAGCCGCCACGTCTGGGGAGGGGGAGGAGGAGGGGCCGGTCCGCGCGGAGGAGGAGGAGGAGGAGGAGGAGGTCGCCTCCGGCGACCCAGAGGGGCCGCTTTGGTGGGTGTCCGCCGGGCGCGCCGGCCACGCAAGCGCCGCCCCATACGGCTGCGCGGGGTCGGTGGCGGCCAGCAGGAGCGCGGTCGCCTCCCCGGGGGCACGCTGCGCACCCTGAAGGGCACCCCCCATCGCGGGGGGCAGGCAAGCGCGCAGGCGCTCGACCGCGCCGGGCAGCGCGAACTGGGCGCCGCCGAGGCCCTCCACGAAGTAGCCGCGGCGCGCCACTCCGAGCGTCTCCAGCTGGCAGAGCTCGGGGTAGAGCGCCGCGAAGCCCCCCGGCACGCCCTCGGCGAGGACGAGCTCGCGGGTGAGGATGCCGTAGCGCTCCAGCAGCAGCTCAGCGAGCGCGCGGCGGCGCGTGGCTGGGTCCTCGCCGATGCCGTCCGCGACAAACAGAGGGGCCGTGAGCGACCAGCGCCCCGGCGGGTGCGAGCGCGTGGAGGAGCGCGCGGCGCGGCGCGCTGAGAAGCGCGGCACGTGGCCGTGGCGACGAACGCCCGCCGCGGCCTGCTGGCTCGCCGTCGGCGCCGGGCGCGCAGCGCGGGCGAGAGCCATGCGCGGGGCGCGCAGCGGCGCGAAGGCGTCGTTGGTGACCTCGCCGGCCCACACCAGATCCCACAGCGCCTCCGCGAGCGCCTCCGCGGGGAGCTCGAGCGCGGCGAGCAGATCGGCGAAGAAGCATGCTCCGTCCCGCAGGCGCGCGCGCAGCGGCTCGTGAGGGGCCTCTGCGGGAGACTCGCCCCTACGCGGGGGCGGGGGGGCGGGCCTAATAACACGGCGTCCTCGCGGAAGTAGAGCGCTACGCGACCATCGGCGCGCCCCAGCGCCCCCGCGCCCACCCACACGAGCTCGCCGCTGGAGCAGAGTGCGTCGATCCACGTCGGGGAGTACTCGCCCAGGCGCCGCGGCAGCACGTCGCGCTCCCACGTGCGCGGTGTGAGCGCGAGGCCCTGCAGCGAAACGAGCTGCTCGCGCAGTCGCTCGATCCCCGCGGCGTCGGAGAGCCGGCCGGGAGTGCGGCCCGCCGCCGGCAGCTCGCGCGCCCCGACTCGGGCGCCGGACGAGTGCGCGCCCGGTCGTTGGCCACCCCCAACTCGGGCGCCGAGCGTGGAGGCGTCGGTGGCCCCAGCTCGCTCGCCGGGAGCGCCCCAGCGATCGACGCCCTGCCACGCCGGCAGGAAGGCCGCGAAGGCGCGCTGATCGGCGGGCTCGATCTCCTTGCGCAGAACCGCGAGCGAGGCGCGGCGCAGGCGGCGTAGGACCTCGGCGTCGCACCACTCCCGCTCGCCGCCCGCCCGGACGCAGCTCCCCGCGCACGAGCTCCCCCGGAGCGCTCCAGCTCGCGAGCGCCGGCTGCCGGATCCAACCCGAAGCGCTCGCGCGGATCGGCTGTGGGAAACGGGCCGTGCGTATGCGCGTAGCGACGCAGGAGCTTCACGAGCGCCGAGGGCACATCGGCGAGGAACGCCTCGGGCAGCCCCCCGGGCGCCACCACGCCGAGCGCATCGCGATAGCAGCCCGCGTCGGCGGCGTCGATGAAGCGCTCCTCGCCGGCCACCCGCACGAGCGCGGCGCGGCGCTCGCGCACGAGCCGCGAGCAGCGCCGCCGCATCGACGCCCTCGTGCACCCGCGCGGCGGCCTCCGCGGCGGTGAGGTCGCCCACGCGGCGCAGCACATCGTGCAGTTCGTCGCGCGTCGCCGCGCGCGTGCGCGGGGAGCGGTGCTGGAGATCGTCCTCGAGCGCCGCCAGCGCATCGGCGTCGATCAGCTCGCGCAGCTCCTCCTGCCCGAGCAGCTCGCGCAGCAGATCGCGATCGAGCGAGAGCGCCGCCGCGCGGCGCTCGGCGTTGGGAGTGTCGCCCTCGTACATGTACGTCGCGACGTAGTCGAACAGCAGCGAGGAGGCAAACGGCGAGGCGGTGGGGGTCTCCACCTCCACCACGCTCAGCTCGCGGCGCCGCAGGCGACCCAGCAGCTCGCTCAGGCCGGGCAGATCGAGCACGTCGCGCAGGCACTCGCGATAGGCCTCGAGCACGATCGGAAACTCGCCATAGCGCCGCGCGACCTCCAGCAGGCTCTGCGCCTTCAGGCGCTGCTGCCACAGCGGCCGGCGCCTGCCGGGGTAGGCGCGGGGGATCAGGAGCGCGCGCGCCGCGGCCTCGCGAAAGCGCGCGCCGAAGAGCGCCGAGGAGGAGAGCTCGGCGACGACGAGGTCTTCGAGCTCCTCGGGCTCCACCAGCATCAGCTCGAGCGGATCCCAGCCAAGCCCGCCCGCCGGGGCACCGGAGGACGCGCCCGCCGGGGCATCATTGGCGTCGGGGCCACCCGGCTCGCCCGGGTCGATCAGGGCGTCGGCGTCGGGCAGGTGCACGACGATGCCATCGTCGGAGGCGATCGCATCGGCCTCGAGTCCCTTCTCCTCGCGGATGCGCGCCGAGAGCGCCAGCGCCCACGCCGCATGTATGCGGCGGCCGTAGGGAGAGAGCACGCACACGCGCCAATCGCCGATCTCATCGCGAAAGCGCTCGATCACGATCGTCTTGTCGGAGGGCACCACGCGCGTCGCGGCCTGCTGCTCGCGAAGGTACTCCACGAGGTTGCGCGCCGCGCGCGGATCGAGGTCACAGTCGCGCTCCAGCGCCTGCGGCGCCTGATCGACGGCCCAGCGCGCGAACGCGCCCACCGCTTCGCCCAGCTCCTTGGGCCGACCGATCCCGTCGCCCTTCCAGAAGGGCACCGCGCCCGGAACCCCGGGGGCGGGGGTGACGATCACGCGGTCGCGCCCGATCTCCTCGATGCGCCAGCTGGAGGCCCCCAGCAGGAACACCTGACCGGGGCGCGCCTCGTAGACCATCTCCTCATCGAGCTCCCCCACGCGGCGGCCATCGGGGAGCGTCACCAGGTAGAGACCGCGATCGGGGATCGTGCCGGCGTTGGTCACCGCCAGCTGGCGCGCGCCCCTTCGCGCGCGGATGGTCCCCGCGAGGCGATCCCACACGATGCGCGGGCGCAGCTCAGAGAACTCGCTCGACGGATAGCGCCCATCGAGCATGTCGAGCACGTTCTCCAGCTGCGCGCGGAGAAGCTCCGCGTAGGTGTGCGTGCGCACGATGAACGCATGCAGCTCATCGACGTTCACCGAGCCCTCCTCCTCGGCGCCCGCCATCGCGACGATCTGCTGCGCGAGCACATCGAGCGGGTTGCGCGGCACCACCGTCGGCTCGATCGCCCCCTCGCGCATCCGGCGCGCCACGACGGCGCACTCCAGCAGATCGCCGCGGAACTTCGGGAAGATGCGCCCCTTGCTGGTGTCGCCCACGTTGTGCCCCGCGCGCCCGATGCGCTGCAGCCCGGCGGCGACCGACTTGGGGGACTCCACCTGCACCACGAGATCCACCGCGCCCATATCGATCCCCAGCTCGAGGCTCGAGGTGGCGACGATGCAGGGGATCTCGCCGGCCTTCAGCAGCTCCTCCACCACCATGCGCTCCTCGCGCGCCAGGGACCCGTGGTGGGCGCGGGCGATCTCGCGCGGCGCGGGAGCGTCCGCGTCGCCCTCTCCCGCCCGCGTTGTGCGCCCCGAGGGGCGCTCTGCGGCGCGCTCGCCCCCCACTTCGCGGCCCTCCCCCTCCTTATCCTTGTCTTTTTCGTCCTGCGCGGCGAGCCGTTGAGGCGCAGCGCGAGGCGCTCCGCGGAGCGGCGGTTGTTGACGAACACGATCGTCGAGCGGTGCTCGCGGATCAGCGCCAGCAGCTCGGGATAGATCGCGGGCCAGATCGAGCGGGTCGTGGGCTCGCCGCCCGCGAGAGGGTCGAGTTCGGGTGGTGGCCTCGGGTTCGGTCATCGACTCCACCGGAACGTGGATGCGCAGATCGAGCGGCTTGCGCGAGGCGCTCGCGTCGACGATGCGGCACCTCCGCCGGGGGCCCACCATGAAGCGCGCGACCTCCTCCAGCGGGCGCTGCGTCGCCGATAGGCCGATGCGCTGGATCGGCCGCGCGGGCGGGCCTCTAAGCGCATCCAGGCGCTCCAGCGTGAGCGCGAGGTGCGCGCCGCGCTTGGTGGCGGCCACCGCGTGGATCTCATCGACGATCACCCACTCCACGCCCCGCAGCGTCTCGCGTGCGCGGGAGGTGAGCATCAAATAGAGCGACTCCGGCGTCGTGATGAGCACATCGGGTGGGTTGCGCCGCATCTGCGCGCGCTCGCGCTGGGGGGTATCGCCGGTGCGGATCCCCACGCGCACGCGCGGAGCGCCCTCTGAGCCCCCTTCGATGCCTCGCAGCGGCGCGCGCAGGTTGCGCTCGATGTCGTACGAGAGCGCCTTCAGCGGCGACACGTACACCAGGCGGGTGCGACGCTCGCCCTCAAGCTGGGTCTGCCGCGAGCCGGTCGAGCGCCCACAGGAACGCCGCCAGCGTCTTGCCCGAGCCGGTGGGCGCCGAGAGCAGCACGTGCTCGCCGCTCGCGATCGCCGGCCACGCCAGCTCCTGCGCGGGTGTCGGCGCCAGGAATGCCCCCGCGAACCATTCGCGCACGCGCGGATTGAAGTGACCAAGAGGGTGGCGCAGGCGGCCAGAGGCCGCCGAGCCGGGCCCCTCGCTTTTCCTAATCGGAGACACCAAAAAGCGAGGCTAGCGCGCGCGCACGGGGATCGCCCCAGCGACCGTTGATTGGCAGCCCTCGATCGCCAAGACTCGGTCACCCATGGACTCCACACTCGCCCCCTCTCCAGCGCACGTCACCGAGCGAGCGCCCAACGTGGTCACGCTCGAGCCCTCTGAGCGCGAGCGGCTGCTGGCGCTTGCGGACGAGACTCACGGTCTCCCCCTCGGAGTCCCCGGAGACTCTTCTGCCGCCAGGCCCACGGCGCGGCGCGGCGCGCGCCCGATCGGCTCGTGGAGCTGCTCGCGGACTTCGCCGCCAAGGGCACCCACTCGGGCACGATGCTCTTCGACCGCATCCCCCCCAACGCCCTCTCAGGCGCTCCCCACTCAGGTGGTTCCGAGGATGAGCTTCCGCCGACCCCACCCGACAACCGTCAGCACCTCGGCGAGCGCACCCGCTTGGCGCGCGTGCAGGCGATCGTGAACCACATCTGCGGCCATATGCTCGCCTACGAAGCCGAGGGCTACGGGCGTCTCTACCAGGACATGGTCCCCAACCGCGCCCTCGCCCAGAGCCAGACGAGCCTCGGCTCGCGCGTGGCCTTCGAGCTACACACCGAGCAGGCCTTCTCGCGGCTGCGCCCCGATGTGCTGAGCCTCGCCTGCCTGCGCGGGCACCCCGATGCGCACACCTACGTGCTGCCCGCGCACGCGCTGCTCGCGCAGATGAACGTCTTCGAGCGCAAACTGCTGCGCCAGCCGCTGTGGATGACGGGCGTGGATGGCTCCTTCCGCCAGAACGGCCACGAGTTCATCGAAGGCGACGAGCGCGGCCCGCTGGCGATCGTCGAAGGCGACGAAGAGGACCCCACGATCGTCTTCGATCAGGATCTCATGCGCGGCCTCACCGACGAGGCGCACACGTTGATCGGGCGCATCGTCGATGTCTATCGCGCCGAGCGCCGCTCGGTCGTGCTGGAGCCCGGCCAGATCCTGCTGGTGGACAACGTGCGCGCGGTGCACGGCCGCTCGCCCTTCACCCCCAGCTTCGACGGTCGCGATCGGTTCATCATCCGCAGCTTCGCCGTCCGCGACCTCGTGCGCACGCGCTACGCGCGGCCCGGCAACGGGCGCACGATCGCCACCGAGCACAGCTGATCCCTGGCCTCCCGCGGAGGCCGATCCGTGGCCTCCCACAGATCATTTTCGGGTGTGTACTAAACGGATATTCCAAACACGGGATAGTTTCAGTATGCTGGCGCGTATGCTCGGTGGGGGCGAAGACGATGGGCTCGATCCATATGGAGAGCATGTGCGCGGCGCCCGCTGGCCGGGGCAATTCGAAGGGCCCGAGGATGTCTTCCCCTACGCGCCCAGCGGATCGCTCGCCGGAGACCCGCAGGCCTCGCGGGGACAGCGCCCCTGGACGCCCCTCGCGCGGGCGCTCGCGGCGATGGGAGACCAGTGGACGCTGCCGATCGTGCTCGCACTCACGGGCGGCCCCAAGCGCCTGAGCGATCTGCGCGGGCAGCTGCCGGGGATCAGCACCGGGGTGCTCAACCGCCATCTGCAGCAGATGCTCGCGCTGGAGCTGATCCTGCGACAACGCTTTCGCGAGCTTCCACCCCGAGTGGAATACAAGCTGACCTCCGGCGGCGCCGCGCTCCTGCCGATCCTCACCGATCTCACCCGCTGGGGGATGCTCCACATGTGGTCGCTCCCGCAGCCCCGCGAGCGCATCGACGTGGGGGCGCTGCTGGGACTGCTGCCCACTCTGCTCGCCGGCGAGCACCCACCCGATGGGGTCGTGGAGATGATCGTGGAGCTGCCCGGAAGGACCGATCGCCACCTCTTCAACATCGCCCAGGGCCGCGTCGTGGCGGTGGAGCCAGGCTCGATGATGCCGTGGGCCCGCGTCGCGGGGCCCCCCCGCGACTGGATCGACGCGCTCGGCCCCCGCTGCGAGGCCAGCGAGCTGCAGATCACCGGCGATCGCCAGCTGGCGCTGCAGCTGCTGGAGGCGCTGCCACGGCGCGCCTGAGCAGGCGCCTCTGGCGCTCGGTGCGACACGGCGCCGCAAACCCCGTTCGGTGGGGGCAGGACGCCTCAGGCGCCCTGGAGACGGATCGTCCCCCGCTCCAGCAAGCACGCCACGAGCAGTTCCACCGTCACGTGCAGGAACCGCGCGCGAATCGGATCCAGCGCGATCTGATCGGCGAACGCGCTCCGCAGGAGCTCCCCCACCGTGGTGGGCGCCGCGAGGCACTCGAGCAGCTCCTCCAGGCGCGCCACCGGCTGATCGATGAAGGCCTGCGAGCCCAGTTCCCAGAAGCTATCGGGAAGGTCGTGCGCGCGGCCGTAGTACGCCGATACGACGCTCGCGCCCGCCGCGGCGCGACTGGCCCCCGGCGCGAGCTGCAGCGTGCGGCCGGAGAGGCTCGGGCTGGAGAGGTTCGTGTAGGTCACGGACCCCTCCCCGGGGCGCGCTGTGAGCGTGGAGGCGTAGTACTCCTCGTAGCCGAGCTCCGCGAGGTGCGCATCGGCGCGAGCGAGCATCCGCGGCGGCTCGATCCCCGGGTTCACCGGCAGCGCGTGGTGGGCCGTGAGAGCTGCGCGAACCGAAGCCGGGATGCGGCTCTCGGTCATCACCGAGACATCCCACCCCACGCGCGGAGCGAGCTCGCGCAGCTCTCTGAGCAGCAGCGGGCCATGCGCGTCGCCGAGGCTCTGAAAGCGCATGCACACAACCCCGCGCGGACTCGCCAGCGCCGTGTGGCAGCGATCGAGGAAGAGGCGCATCAACGCCAGCCCATCCGATCCGCCGGCGCCATCCGGCGGGTAGTCGAGACCCGGCGGCACGGGCACGCCGGGGAGGTTCCCCACGACGCAATCGAAGGCAGTCGGGGGTTCGTAGGAATCGAGCTGAGCCAAGCTCGCGCGCACCTTCTCGCCCATGCCGTTGAGGCCCATCGAGAGGGTGGTGGCCTCCACACACACCTCCACCACATCGATCGCGTGCACCTGCTCGCAGGTGCGCCCCAGGGCGCAGCTGGAGATCCCCGAGCCGCAGCCCACATCGAGCGCGCGCCCGCGCGGGGCCACCCCCAGGATCGCCTCGGCGAAGCGCAGCGAGTCCTCGCCGATGTGCACGCCCCCGCGCGCTCCTCCCTGCGGGCGATCGCGCGCGGCGATCAGGCCGCGGTGGGCGGTCAGCTCGAAGCGCCCTGAGCGGGCGCAGTCGTCATCCTCCTCGGCGAGGCCCACCGCGCACAGGTCCTCCCACAGCGGCTCCTCGAAGCGCTCGCGCTCGACTTCGCCCAGATGCGCCAAGCGCCACAGATCCTCGCCGAGATCGCCGGCGCCCCCGCGGTGCCCATCCGCGGGCGGCCAGGGCTCGTACGTTGCGAAGCCGGAGCGCCGCGCCGCTTCCACGCGCTCGGCGAAGCAGGTGCGCACGAGCAGCTCGCCGAGCCTCCCGGCGGCGGTGCCATCGAGCTGCGCTGCGATGCTCACCGCGGATCGCGCAGAGCGGGAAAGGGGATCACCTCGCGCAGCGTCTCGCGCCCGGCGAAGATCGCCAGCAGGCGATCCACGCCGATCCCGGCGCCGCCGAGCGGCGGCATGCCGTGCTCCATCGCGCGCACGAACTCCTCATCGGCCGGGTAGGGCTCCTCGCCCTCGTCGAGCGGGCGGCGGTTGCGCTGTTCGACGAAGCGCTTGCGCTGTTCGTCGGGGTCGTTGAGCTCGGTCGAGCCGCTGCCCACCTCGATGCCCCGCATCACGACCTCGAAGTGCTCGATCAGCTCGGGCTGCTCGCGATGGCGCTTAACCACGGGGTGGAACTCCACGGGGAAGTCGTAGAAGATCGTCGGCGCCACCACGTGGGGCTCGATCAGCTTGGAGTAGAGCGCCTCCACCAGCTGCCCCCACGTGGCGTGCTCTGGCACGCGATCGCCCAGGCGCTCGATCAGCTCCTCGCGCTCGGCGATCGCGACGTTGAGGTTGAGGTTCTCGGCGATCGCATCGCGTACCGAGATGCGCCGCCAGGGCGGGGTCAGATCGAGCTTCTGCCCATCGTGCTGCTCGATCACGGTGGTACCCAGCACGCGCTGCGCGACGCCCGCGATCAGTTGCTCCATGTAGGCGTACACGTCGCGGTAGTCCGCGTAGCTCATCTCCCACTCCAGCAGCGTGAACTCGGGGGAGTGCTTGTGCGAGATGCCCTCGTTGCGGAAGCACTTATCGAGCATGTAAACGCGCTCCAAGCCGCCCACCACGCAGCGCTTGAGGTGGAATTCGCCGGAGATCGTGAGCGAGAGGTCGCGATCGAGCGCGTTGTGGTGGGTTAGGAACGGCCTTGCGTTGGCGCCGCCCGCGAGCGTCTGCAGGACGGGTGTTTCGATTTCGATGAAGCCGTGCTCGTTCATCCACTCGCGCAGCGCCGCGATCGTGCGCGCGCGTGTGACGAACAGCTCGCGCGTGTCCTCGTTGGCGATCAGATCGAGCTCGCGGTGGCGATAGCGGGTCTCAAGATCCTCCAGGCCGTGGTGCTTGGCGGCGGGCGAGCGCAGCGCCTTGGCGAGCAGCGTGCACTCGTGCACGGCGAGCGAGAGCTGGCCGTTGTGGGTGAGGTAGATGGCCCCATCGATGCCCACGAGGTCGCCCACATCGAACTCGAGCATGCGCTCCATCAGCTCCTCGCCGGCGCTCTGAAGCCGCGCCACCACCTGGATCCAGCCGCTCGCGTCGCGCACGTCCACGAACGCCGTCTTGCCGTGCCCGCGGTGAGCCACCACGCGCCCGGCGATGCGGTAGCTCAAGCGCGGGTGCTCCCCGGCCGCCAGCGCCGATGGGTCGTGCGCGGCGTGCACCGCGGCGATCATCGTGCGATCGGGGTAGTCGTGCGGATAGGGGTTCTGGCCGCGGCGGCGCACGCGTTCGACCTTCGCGCGGCGCTCGGCGATCGCGAGCGCTTCGCGGTTGGTGGGCGAGGCGGATCGCGTGGGGGTGTGCGAGACGGTCCTCTGCGGATCGGCGCTCTGGCGGAGATCGGCGGTCTTCTGATGGGGCTCGACGGTCTGGCGGGTCACGCTCGTGACCTTATGCAGGCGGGGGGCGCCAAGTCAAACAGTCGGAGACACCGACGCAGTTAGAAGCAGATGAGCCCCCTCGCACGGGTACAGTGGCTTACAGAACACCACGCCCCCCATCGATCGCGAAAGACCATGACGGAGTTGCTCATCACCTACCCAGCCGGCAGCACAGCCGAGAAGCTCGACTGTGGTGGCCGTGGAGCGCATGGGCCCCCACGTGCTGTTCGCGGTGGAGCGCACGCCCTGCCACCCCGAGTCCCCGCGCTGGCCCGATCAGCCCGCCGATCGCTGCACGCTCACGGGCCCCTCCGCGCAGGCGCAGGTGGAATGTGTGGAGGGGTATCTGCGCGGAGCGGAGCTTGGCCTGGGGGAGCTTCCCAATGGCCTTCGCGCTGGCGGGGAGCCCGCGGAGAGCCCTCACGCTCCCGGGGACCCCGCCGAGGGCGGGCGTCCCGCCGATGGCGAGCCGCGGGCGATCCGCTGCGTTGTGCACCGCGGAGCGGGAGACCTGGCGATCGAGCCTGGGGAGGAGATCGCGCTGAGCGTCGATGAGCGCTACCGCGAGTCGGTGTCGCACAGCCATTCCCGCTGCCACCTCGTGAGCCTCGCGCTCAACGCGGCCCTCGCGGATGCGTGGCGCAAGGAGCCGCCCGCGCGCGACTCGCTCGGCAACCCCGACTTCGACAAGCTCCGCGATCCACTCCAGCAGGATCGACGAGCAGGGGTCGGTGGATGTCTACCGCGTGGGCAGGCACGTGCGCAAGGCGGGGTTTTCCGCAGACGCGCTGAGCGACCCCGAGGGCCTGGCTGGGGAGGTCGCTCAGATCGCGGGGCGCTGGCTGCAGTCAACCCCCGCGATCGCCGTGACTCCGGGGTATGCAGCCTGGAGGAGCGCAGAACCTGGTCGTGCGAGCTGCCCGAGGGCACCGCGAGCTTCCCCTGCGGAGGCACGCACGTCAGGCGCATGGAGCCCGAGGAGGGCCTGCACGTGGCGATCTCCTGGGATCCGGAGGAGCGCCGTCTGGAGATGACGGCGCGAAGCGGCGTTCCGGAGGGGGCAGTGTGTTTATGATTGAGAACATCCGAACTTCGGCCTATGATGGAGGTTCGGATCGAAAATGAGACACAGTTTCTTTCGGGTGAGATGAGTCAACTGGGATACTAGGACAGGGGCTAACAACAATGCCAAGAACAAGTTCGAAGATCGATAGGGATGCCAACGGGGAGCGAGCACGCTCGGTTCCCAGCCTGCGCGAGCCGCGCTACTCGCAGTCGCTCGAGCGCGGCCTGGCGATCCTCGCCTGCTTCACGCCCGAGCGCCCCGTGCTCGGGATCGCGGACATCGCCGACGATGCTCGGGATGAGCCGCAGCACCACGCACCGCTACGTGATCACGCTCGTGGCGCTCGGCTACCTGGAGCAGGGCGCCTCACGCAAGTACCGGCTGGGCCTGCGCGTCACCGACCTGGGGATGTCCGCGCTCAACTCCACCGGCCTGCGCGAGCACTCTCAGCCCTACCTGGAGGAGCTGCGCCAGCGCACCAGCTACACCGTCAACATGGCTGTGCTGGACGGTCCGGAGATCCTCTACGTGGATCGCGCGCGCAGCTACCGGCGCGGCCAGAGCCAGATCGATCTGGGGCTGCGCCTCGGTTCGCGGCTGCCCGCGTACTGCACATCGATGGGCAAGTTGCTGCTCGCCTACCTGCCCGAAGACGAGCAGAGGGATCTGATCGGCGACATGAAGCTCACCCGCCGCGCCCCCAACAGCATCACCAGCAAGAAGGCGCTGCGCGAGCGAGCTCGAGCACGTGCGCGAGGAGGGCTTCGCGGTCAACGACGAGGAGCTCGCTCCGGGCCTGCACTCGATCAGCGCGCCGGTGCGCTCGGAGAACAACGAGGTGGTGGCCGCGGTGAACATGGCCGCGCACAGCTCGATGATCTCCCTCGAGGAGCTGGTGGACCACCTCGGGCCGCACCTGGTGTCCACAGCCGATCGCATCTCCGCGCGGCTCGGCTACCGCCGCGACGACGAGCGCGAGTAGGCCCGCGCGCGCAGGAGCACCGCGTCGATCATCGGCGCGGTGAGCCTGCCCGTGAAGGTGTTCTGCTGGCTGGGGTGAAAGCAGCCGAGCAGGTGCAGACGCTCGCCGGGGGACTCCGCGGCGTGCGCGAAGCGAGGGCGCGGACGCGGAAGAGGCCGACCCTCTGCCGCGGCGCGCAGACGCAGGGCAGCGTCCCACGCAAAGCCGCCCAGGCATACCGCCACACGCACCTGCGCAAGCAGCGCAAGCTCGCGCTCACTCCAGGGCAGGCAGCTATCGCGCTCCTGGGTCGTGGGACGATTGGCGGGCGGCGCACAGCGCACCGCCGCCGTGACCCACGCATCGCGCAGGCGCAAGCCGTCGTTTAGGCCCCTTGAGGTGGGCTGGTTGGCAAAGCCCGTGCGAAAGAGCGCCGCGAATAGGAAGTCCCCAGAGCGATCGCCGGTGAAGATGCGTCCCGTGCGGTTGCCCCCGTGTGCCGCGGGGGCGAGGCCCAGCAGCAGCACGCTCGCCTGCGGATCGCCGAATCCGGGGAGAGGGTGGGCTGCGTACTCCTCATCGGCGAACGCCGCGCGCTTCTCGCGGGCCACCTGCTCACGCCAGGCGACCAGGCGCGGGCAGCGCCTGCAGCCCTTCACCTCGCTGGCAAGGACAGCAAGAGCCTCGGGCGGAGAAGCGCCGCTCACGCCGGTTGCGTAGCCTCTGGGACCGCGATGGCCCCGATTGTCCTCAAGCCGACGATGACCCTTGCCACGGTGGCCCTTACGGTGCTGGCTGTGACTGGGTGCGGGGCGAGCACGGTGTCAACGGGCAGCTTCAAGGGCGAAGAGAAGGCGGTGGCGCAGCGCATCGCGGACTTCCAGAGCGACGCGACGGGGCTCGACGAGCAGAAGGTATGCCACAACGATCTCGCACGCGTCGTGCTGGCGCGCCTTGCGGCTGCGGGTGGGAAGTGCGAAGCGGCGCTGAAGACCCAGCTCGGCGAGGTGGATGTGTTCGAACTGAAGGTCGAGTCGATCGCACTGAAGGGAGCGACTGCAAGCGCGCGCGTGAAGAGCACGTGGTCGGGCAAGAGCCGCTTCAGCACCATGCTGCTTGTCAAGGAGGGTGGGGCCTGGAGGATCGCGGGGCTGGTGTAGGGCCAGTTTCAAAATTAGGCGGTGCGGTCGGGGCGTTCCTGGACCGTGTACAGGGACGCATCCGGGCGTGCCGACTCAGGAGAGCCCCAGCCCGTACTGACGCTCGTAGTACTCGCGGTAGTCACCGGAGCGAATCGGCTCCCACCACCAGGCGTTCTCGCGATACCACGCGACGGTCTCCTCGAAGGCCCTCGGCGAAGCGCACGCGTGGGAGCCAGCCGAGCGCGCGAACCTTCTCGGAGGAGAGCGAGTAGCGGCGGTCGTGGCCGGGGCGATCGGCGACGTGCTCGATCAGCGACTCATCGGCTCCGGTGAAGCCTGATGATCCGCTCGACGACCTCGACGTTGGGGCACTCGTCGGGGCCGCCCGCGTTGTAGACCTCGCCGGGGAGGCCGTGCAGGAGCACGTGGCCGATCGCGCGCGCGAAGTCGGTGACGTGAATCCAGTTGCGCACCTGCATGCCGTCGCCGTACACCGGCAGCGGATCGCCATGCAGCGCGTTCAGGATCATCAGCGGGATCAGCTTCTCGGGGTACTGATAGGGACCGTAGTTGTTCGAGCCCCGGCAGATCGAAGCGGGCAGGCCGTAGGTGTGGAAGTAGCTCTGCACGAGCAGATCGGCGCCGGTCTTGGTGGCCGAGTAGGGCGAGGAGGGTCGCAGGGGGGACTCCTCGGTGAAGGTGCCCGCCTCGATCGATCCATAGACCTCGTCGGTGGAGACCTGCAGATAGCGCAGGCCGTGCTCGCCGTGCCCCGGGTGCGGGCGGCCTCGAGCAGCACGTAGGTGCCCAGCGCGTGGGTCTTCACGAAGGCATCGGGTTCGGCGATCGAGCGATCCACGTGGGTCTCGGCGGCGAAGTTGACGATCGCCTCGGGCTCGGCGGCGTCGATCGCGCCGGCGAGGGCCTCCGGATCCTCGATGGCGCCGCGCAGGAAGCGAAAGCCGGGGGCGTCGGCGAACTCGTGGAAGTTCTCCTCGCGCCCTGCGTAGGTGAGCTTGTCGAGCACCGTCACCTCGTCGCCGTGCTCGAGCAGGCGCAGGCGCGCGAAGGTCGAGCCGATGAACCCGGCGCCGCCGCAAACGAGGAGTCTCATGCGCGCATCATCCCAGGCGGAGCCGGTTCTCGTCCGATACGAGCCGGGCCCAGCAGGCTCACGTGCGCGCGAAGCCCGCGCGCGCGGCGAGGTACCCGGCGAGCCCGTCGCGCCAGTCGGGCATCGGCAGCGCCTCGGGGCGCTCGGAGGCGAGCACCGAATAGGCCGGACGCGGAGCGGGGCGCGCCATCTGCGCGGTGGTGGCGGGCTCGACGCGGCAGGGGACCTCGGCCTGGCGGAAGATCTCGCGCGCGAAGCCGTTCCAGGAGACTGGCGCCCGAGCCCGCGAGGTGCACGAGACCGCGGACCTCGCGCTCCAGGAGTCCCAATAGCGCGGGCGCGAGATGGCCCGTCCAGGTGGGGCAGCCCACCTGATCCTCGACCACCTGCACAGCCTCGCGCTCGGCGGCGAGGCGCAGCATCGTGTCGACGAAGTTGCGCCCGTTGACGCCGAACAGCCACGCGCTGCGCACGATCGTGTGCCGGGGGGAGGCCGCGAGCACCTCGAGCTCCCCGGCGAGCTTGCTCTGCCCGTACACCGACGCCGGCCCGGTGGGGTCGGACTCGAGGTAGGGGCGAGCGCGCCCCTCTGCGTCCAGCGGCGCGTGCCCATCGAAGACGTAGTCGGTTGAGAGATGGAGGAGGGCCGCGTCGCTGGAGGCAGCCGCGCGTGCAAGGTTGCCGGCGCCGGTGGCGTTCACGGCGTGGGCCTGCAGGGGATGGGACTCGGCGCCATCCACGTCCGTCCAGGCCGCGCAGTTGATCACGGCATCGGGGCGGTGGCGCTCGAAGTAGGCCCCCACGGCGCTTGGATCGGTGATGTCGAGCTCGGGAAGATCGATCGCCAGCAGCTCGTGGCCGGCCTGCGCGGCGACGCGCAGCACGTCGTGGGCGAGCATTCCGGCGCCCCCTGTGACGAGCAGTTTCATCGCGGGCTCGCGATCCGGCCGCGGGTAGGACAGTTCCTTCCCAATCCCCTCACAGGATCGAGATGTCCGAGTTGTCTCCGACCATGAAGCGGTAGGCGCGCGGCTGGCGGTCGCCGCGGCGCACGGTGACGTTGCGCCCGAGCAGCGAGGACTCCATGCGCCCATCCAGGTCGCACACCGAGGAGCCGGCGAGCAGGATCGAGTGCTCGACCTCCGCGCCGGAGACGGTGCAGCGCTCGCCGATCGCTGTGTAGGGGCCGATGTAGCAGTCGCTCAGCTGCGCGCCCGCGCCGATCACGGCGGGGCCGCGCACGGTGGTGCGCTGCAGGCGCGCGCCGGGGGCGATCACGACGCGCCCATCGATCTGCGAGTCGATCAGCTCGCCCTCCACCGATCCAACGAGGTTGTCGAGGATCAGGCGGTTGGCCTCGAGCATGTCCTCCAGGCGCCCGGTGTCCTTCCACCAGCCGCGCACGATGTGCGGCTCGACGCGCAGCCCGGAGTCCACGAGGTGTTGGATGGCGTCGGTGATCTCGAGCTCCCCCCGCGCGGAGGGCTCGATCGCGCGGGCGGCGGCGTGGATGTGAGGGGTGAACATGTAGACCCCCACCAGCGCGAGGTTCGTGGCTGGGGAGGGGGGCTTCTCGATCAGCCGCACAACGCGCCCAACCTCCCCCGGCTCGGCGGGGGGCCCCAGCTCGGCGACCCCGTAGTTCTCGGGGTCGGGCACGGGTGTGAGCAGGATGAGGGCATCGGGGGAGTGCTCGCGGAAGGCCGTGACGAGGTCTGAGATGCCGCCCTGAAGGAGGTTGTCCCCAAGGTACATCACGAAGGGGCTCTCGCCCAGGAAGGGCTCCGCGGTGAGCACCGCGTGGGCGAGCCCCAGCGGCTCGCTCTGCACGATGTAGGCGAGGCGCACCCCGAAGCGCGAGCCGTCCCCCGCCGCCGCTTCGATCTCGGGGCCGGTCTCAGGCGCGATGACGATGCCGATCTCCTCGATCCCCGCGGCGGCCATCGCCTCGATCCCGTAGAAGAGCACGGGCTTGTTGGCCACCGGCACAAGCTGCTTGGCGCTGGTGTGCGTGATGGGGCGCAGGCGCGTGCCCTTGCCCCCGGAGAGGATCAATCCCTTGAGCGGATGCATCGCGCGAGAGCCTAGCGGAGCGGCTGGAGCGCGCGCCGCAAAGGAGCCCCTTCGAAAGCCCGATCCCCCGCGCAGAGTTAGAAACGCGTCGGCAGATCGAAGAACCGCGGGGCTATGGTTGGAAGTTGGAGAAGGAGCCCGCAATGGCTCCATTACCGAGACATCGATAAGCGGCATTGGGGGAGCGATCCGCCAAGCCGGCATGAGGGTGAGGGTAGGAAAGGTGGTTGCCGAAATGCCTAGGGATAGGAGAGGTGTTGTGAGGAGAAATCAGAGCTTGTGCAAGCTGCTGGTCGCGTGCGTCGCTGCGCTCACGATCTTGGCCCTCGACACCGCTGCGGCCAGCGCCGCTCCGGGCTATGCGTTTGTCCCTCCGGCGTTCGGCGCTGGTGAAATTTTTGTCGGCCTCGCGGTGGATAACTCTGGTAGCGCATCGGCGGGTGACGTGTATCTCGCCGACCTAGAAGGCGGGACACTGGATAAGTTCGAACCTGGCGGTGTATCACTGGGTTCCCTGACTGGGGCGGGGTTCGGCTCTTCCCTGGGCCCCTGGGCCACGGCAGTCGACTCCACAACGGGCAATGTATATGTGTCAATTGAGGATCCAGCGCCCGGCAAGGTCGACGAGTTCGACCCCGCTGGGACCGAAGTCTCGCTCCCCGCTGGCGCGTTCCAGCCTGTCGTGGAAGCAGGAGGACCGACCGCGGAAGAAGTTGCAACCTACGAACCGTCCGGTGTGGCGGTCGATGAGACGACTGGCGATGTCTACGTGGCGGACCGTCACGGCGCTAACAGTGTCGTCTACAAGTTCACCGCGGAAGGCGCCTATCTGGGCCGTCTCGGGAAGGGCGTGCTCGCCAGTCCCGTAACGCTCGCCGTCGACTCCAGCGGGAATGTGTTTGTAGTCGACGGTAGCACTGACGTCCAGAAGTTCAGCTCCGCGGGCGTCTCGCTCGGAGTGTTTGGCAAGCATGAAGGGTCAAACGCGATCGCAATCGACCACTCCACGGGCGACATCTATATCTATGAAGAAGCGGGCGCCGACGTGGTGCAGTACGACTCGACTGGAACAGAAATCTCCAGCTTCGGCGGCGGGATTATCGTAGCCCCGGTCTATGGCCTCGCTGTGCTGGAATCGAACCACGCCGTCTATGCCGCGTCTCTCTCTCCGGGCGCGGTGAGGAAGTTCGAACTCGGTGAAGCTCCGCCCACACCGGAAACGCTACCGGTGACAGGAGTCGAAGAAACCGAAGCCACGTTCCACGGCAAGGTCAGCCCAGGGGAAGGCAGCGGTGTCAGCTATTACTTCCGCTACAACCAGGGTGCGAGCTGTGAAGGTGGCGCGACGACGCCAGAACACCCCGTCACGGCGGGAGAAGAAGTCGAAGAAAAGGTGACAGGGCTGTCCGCTGGCACTGAATATACGGTCTGTGTGGTTGTGACTAATGCTTTCGGCTCGCCCGCAGGAGAAGGCGTGTCGTTCACCACGAACGCTGCTCTGGTGATCGCCGAAACCGGCCTACCGACCAACCCACTCGCCGAAAGCGCGACGCTCAATGGGACGGTCAAGGTGGGTGCAGGCGCAACGGCTCATTACTATTTCGAATATGGTGTGAAGGCCGAACCAGTCGCCTATACGTCTACGACCCCTGCGCTTCCCGGTGTCGAAGTGGGCGAAGGGGAACATCTCGTCTCCACTCCCGCAACGGAACTCGAACCGAACACCTCCTACGACTACCAGCTCGTAGCCACGTCTGGAGCCAGTACGGTCACGGGTGGAAACCAGGAACTCACTACGGCCCAGGCTCCGCCTGTGGCAGTTGGCAAGGCCGCGACGAACGTCACCCGCACGGAAGCGTCGCTGCCGGGCGAAATCGACCCGAAGAAGAGCAAGACCACATACTTCTTCGAATACGGGCCGACCACGGCATACGGGAGCACGAGTGCCACGGAAGAAACGAGCGCGACCCTTGGCCTGGCTCCGATTGGACCGGCAAGACTCAGCGAATTGCATGCCGGCACCACCTACCACTACCGGCTGGTGGCCAGCAGCGGCGGAGGCGAAGATACGGGCGAAGACATGACGTTCTCCACAGCGGCGGCTCAGCTCCCGATCGTGGAAGCGGAGTCGAGCGAACAGGTGACTCAGACGACCGCGACCGTCAAGGCCAAGGTCAACCCCAACGGCCTGCAGACCACCTACATCCTGGAAGTGGGCACGGAAGTCGAAGGCAAGGTCGCCTACACGCCGACCTTCGGCGAAGTGGGCAGCGGCCCCGAAGGAGTGTCGCTGACGTTTGCGCTCACGAACCTGCTGCCGGGCACCACTTACCACTACCGGATCGTGGCTGTCAACGAAGACGGCACGATCGAAGGCGCCGACATCACGTTCGCGACCACGAGCTTCGCCAACCCGATCGTCGAACCGCCGCACCCGCTGATCATTCCGGTGCCGCCGGAAGAAAAGATGAAGAAGAAGACGGAAACGAAGCTCGAAAAGGCGTTGAAGGCGTGTAAGACCAAGCCGAAGAAGAAGCGGGCGGCGTGCGACAGGCAGGCTGAGAAGAAGTACGGCCCCAAGGTCCATAGGAAGACCAAGCCCAAGCACAAGAAGAAGTAGGTCTCTCAGCACAAGACTTGAGCGTTGCTCCCACCTCTCCGGCGACGCTCAGCGAGACCCGGCACCCACCCCTGGTGCTGGGTCTCCGTGGGCGCCATACCCGTGGCGTCCACGGAGACCCACGGCTAGACCGCGGCGCTCCCGGCGACTACGCGGAAGACCCGTCGCGGCGCTGCAGGTAGTCGGCGAAATCAGCAAAGCGCGTCTATCAAGAGCTTTCTAGCCTCATGCCCAAGAATGGGCTAGAAAGCGGTAGAAGAGTGCTGCTCCGACTACCCGGAGCGCGGCGGCGCCACAAGCTCCTCGAGCTCGACGAGCCTCACACGCCCGTCCTCGCGAACTGCCTCGCGCAGGCCGCTGGTGAAGCCCGAGCGGGAGAAGAGCAGGATCTTCAGGTCGGCCGCTAGGCGCTGGCCATCCTGGCGCAGCGCGGGGAGCTTGCAGGTGTCCAGGTCGCCCAGAATGGCGATGCTCAGCGGTCTGTTGGTCCACTTGCACTCGCCGACGAGCCGCACCGTGCCGCGACCGATGCCGACGATGTCGATCTCCTCGGTGTGGCGCTGTCCGGCGCGACGCAGATCATCGCGGGCGTTGCCCCACCAGGGGCCCACACGCTGGGCGAGCGAGCCGTAGTTGGCGCGCACCCACCCTCGGCAGATCGACTCGAAGGTGGGCGCCACGTGGTCGGCGAGGTTCGGCTCGACCTCGCTGTTGTAGAGGTCGACGGGGCGCAAACCCATCCGCAGATCCTCCTGGTAGGGAAACACGAAGCGAAACCAGAACCGCAGGAAGCCGTCCGCAATGCGGTACTGCCCGCCCTTGGCGTGCGGGCCGGCGGTGACGGGCACGACGCGCTCGACCAGGCCCATCCCACGCATGTTCTCGAGATAGCGCGGCAGTGTGGTCCCGGTCACGCGCAGCGCGGCCGCGAAGCTCCTGCAGGGGGCGGTGGCGCAGGGCAAGCTCCTCGAGGATCGAGAAGTAGACGTTGGGCTGCCTCAGCTCCTGTTCGAGCACCTCACGGGGATCGTTGAACAGCGGCCCGCGGCGATCGAGCACGGCCGAGCACACCAGCTTGCGCAGCGAGCCGCCCCGGCCGAGATCCCCCAGATAGCTGGCCATGCCGCCCGTGACCGCGTAGCGCGTGATCTGCGCCGCGGGCACCCGCTCCGCGATGAACGGCGCGGCCTCCGCGAAGGTCAACGGCGCCACCAGCAGCGGGGTGAGCCGCCCGCGCAGCGCGCTCCCCTCGGCGAACATACCCTCCATCTGCGCGATCAGCGAGCCGCACAGCACGAGTCTGGTCTGCGAGTGCTCGCGCTCCTCCTCCATCACCGCCTGGATCGCGGTCAGGGTCGCCGTCCTGTGCGCCTCGGCGGCCGGCAGCAGGTAGGGAAACTCGTCGATCACCGCCAGCACCCGGTTCTCAGAGCCAAGCCGATAGAGCAGCCGCAGCAGGCTTGGCACGTCGGGGATCTCCGGACGCAACCCGAGCGCCGGCTCGAGCGCCGCCGCGAACTTCGTCAGCTGCGAACCCTCGGCCACACGCTCCGCGACGAGCAAGACCGCCGGCTTGCCGTGCGCGAACCTGCGCAGCAGCCAGGACTTGCCAACGCGTCGCCGACCGTAGAGCGCCAGGGCGTTGCGATCCCCACTCCCGTACCACTCCTCCATGCGCGCCAGATCATCAGCGCGGTTGAGGAACTCCTCGTGCAGGGACCACTCGTAAAGCATATTCTCTAGATAATAATGATCTGGAGAATATGTTTGTGTCTGGCACGAATCGGCCGCTCACGGATCGGGGCGAACGAAAATCGCGGGGCACAGCCAGCAGAAGGTGCCCGGCGTAACGGACATACGTCGTAGTAGCCTCTCCAGCATGGGTGTGATCCAAGAGCTGGCGGCTGATCTCGATGTCGAGGAGCGCACTTTGCGCCGAGCTGCTTCTCAGGGCGCCCTGCGCGCCAGCCGCAGCGGACCGCGCCGGCTGCGGCTGGCGCCCGGTGAGCGCGAGTACCTCCGCATCCACTGGCCGCTTCTCTCCGAGCTTCGCCGGGCGCTGCGGACCGAGCATCGGGTTCGCCTGGCCGTGCTCTACGGCTCGCTGGCGCGAGGCGACGAGGACGCAGGCTCCGACCTGGACCTGCTGATCTCGCTCGCCGACGATCGTCCCTCGGCGGGTTTTGGACTGGCAATCCGCCTGCAGCGCGTCAGCCCTCGCCGCGTCGACGTCACCTATCTGGGCCGGGTGGAGGTCCAGGCGCCGCTTCTTCTCGACCGCGTCCTCGACGAGGGACGCGTCCTGATCGATCGCGACGGGGAGTGGGAGCGGCTGTGCGAGCATCGCCCCACGCTCCACGCACGCGCGCTCCGTGCCCACCGCCGCCAGATGGCCGATGCGGCTCGTGCGATCGAGGAGCTGACCACGTGAGCGAGGACACGCCCGACAAGCTCGGCCGCAACGCCTTCGTGGTCGAGCAGGCTCGGCTGGCTCGCTTCTTTCAGACCATCAACAAGCACCGCAAGGCCCTCGACCTGGCGATCGAGGAGAACTTCGGCGGCAGGCTCGACCCGGCGCAATGGAGGAGCGCCTTCGAGTCCGCCGAACCCCACGATGCCAACCGCACGATGGTGGTCACCGGCGATCACTCGGCTGTGCTCAACGCCTATGTCGAGGTACTCAAAGCCAGCACCGGATCGCGTCTGATCGGTTTGCTCCCCCATCGTCGTCCACACGCCGAGCAGGTCTTCCACGCACTCGTTGCCGACAGCGGACTGAGCGAAGATCAAGCGGCACTGCTGAACGAGCTGTCCTCCACGTCCTCGAGGGCCGACTCGAGCACGCCTCCCCGGACGTTGACGCCGAGGAGGTCCGCGATGCCGTCGAGCGACTACGCCAAGCGCTCCCGGAGCTGATCGAAAGCACTCGCACCTGGCTGCGCCGCCACGGCATCGAGCTTCGATAAAGAGCACCGCTCCTGCCGGGAGGCGATCCCCGGGGCCCGGTGCTCACGTTCAGGTGATCCGCGACGAGACCCCTGATGCTAGGCCAATTCTAGGGTCTCGGCAAGGTGTTCCCGACCCCTCCCACCATAGAACGCCCTAGAAAGCGGTAGAAGAACGCTGCTCCGACGACCCCCCCGCAGGAGATAGTAGCGTTCTCACGCAGCGAATAGTAGCCCTTACACGCAGATTGGGGGGCTGCTGAAGCCGAAAACGATCTGGAGAATACACTCGCGCCTCAGCCTGTGTCATGCTCCAACGAACGGGGCTCTTCAAGGCCCGAGCAGTGCCGCCGGCACGACCGCGATCCCGTCGGGTCGCCGGAGGCCGCCTGTCCGGTCGTGATCACGACCGCGTCCTTCAGGTCGGCGCCGAGTCGCTGTCTCTGAAGCCAGAGCAGGTGACGAACGTCGCCGTCGTCGGGTACCTGGCCGAGCTTCACCTCCAGCGCGACGATGTCTTTGCCACGCTCCACGATCAGATCGATCTCGCGATCTCCGCTCCATGTGCGCAGGTGGGCGGTGCGTGCCTCGGCGGCCTGCGCGTAGACGCGAACGCAGAGTGTAACCAGCGACTCGAACAGCGCTCCGAGCAGCGTCCCCTCGCGCGGCATCGGCGGGCCGGCCGGCCGTGCGTGCAGCAGCGCGTCGCCATCGACGCCGAGCAGACGTGCGGCGAGGGCGGGATCTGCGAGGCGACGCTTGAAGGGCGAAGCGAGGCGCGCAAGGCGGTTTCGGGTCGGCAGCCAGGCCGGGAGCGGATCAGGATCCAGAGACGTTCGAGCACGTCGCGGTATGGCTGAACGGTCTCCTGCCAGGCGCCTCTCCACGCCCCCCGCTCGCGGCGTCTCTGATCTTTTCGTAGGAGGCCGTCGTGGCGGTCGCCGCCGTGAAGCCTGCATCCACCGTCGCAGCGTCGCCGGCCGGCGCACTTCGCGGCCAAGCTCCAAGTCGCGATCGACGATGCGATCGAGATAGCCATCGAGTCGCGCCCGCAGCAAACGAGGCGAAAGACCGTGGATGCCGGGGAAGCCGGATGCGAGGATCTCATCCACGTAGCGCTCCAAGCCGATATCCGTGCGCCCGCCGATCGGAGGCCGCTCGCCCCGGAGGAACTCGCTGAGGCTCACGATCGGCGATCCAACTCCGCGCTCAGCGAGCGTCATCGGTCGCATCCGTACACGCACGATCCTGCCGGCGCCCGAATGAGTGGGCGGATCGGTAGGGGACGCCGAGCCCGTGAGCAGAAAGCTTCCCGCGCGGCGCCCTCATCGACCGCGCGGCGCACGCGATCGAAGGACTCGGGCAGTCGCTGCCACTCATCGATGAGGATCGGCCGCTCGCCTTTGACCAATCGCGACAGATCGGCCTGGGCGACGGAGCGCTCGCCCTCGTCGTCGAGCGGGCAAACCGTCACCGCTCGCCGCAGCGCGGTGGCCGTCTTGCCGACCGCCTTTGGACCCTCGATCGCCGCCGCCGGCAACCCAGCCAGCAGTCCGTCCAGCTCCACCACCACACGCGGCTGATAGGAAGCGCCGGCAACGACGCTCCGCGCTTGCCCGCCGGGACTCGGCATACGCCTACTATACCATTCCGCAGGTCACTGCGGTACGATTACGCAGCTCTCTACGATCCCATTACGCACCTGCTCACGATCCCGTTCCGCAGCTTGCTATGGACCAGAAACGCGGCCCTCTACTATCGAATTACGCAGCTTCCTACGGTACAGAAACGCAGCTGCCTACGACCCCATTACGCAGCTCAGCCCGGCCGCGCCTACACGCCAGCAGGCACCGCGCGCAGGCGTGCCACGGCGGCCAGAACAGCCTCGCGAGCGTCCTCGGGCTCCAGCACGGCCGCGTCGCCGGCTTCTCTGAGCACCTCACGCACCAGCCAGCGCACGCCGGCGAAGCTCAGCTCGACGACCACCGAGCCGTCGGCGCGCTCCTCCACCACGCGGCGGCTCTCGCGCGCCCAGCGCGCCCGCTCGGGTGAGATCCACAGGCGCGCGACCGCGAGGCCTCCACCTCGCCGGTGCGCATCCAGCCGTCCACTTCGGCCGCTGGGTCGACCTCCGCGCGGGGCTCGAAGTGCTCCTTGGGTGACCTCCGCGCGCTTGATGCGATCCAGGCGGAAGTGGCGCACGTCCTCGCGCGCGGGGTCGAACGAGGCCACGTACCAACCCTCGCGCCCGTTGACCAGCGCATAGGGCTCCACTCGCCGCTGCGAGAACTCGTCCTCGTTCTCCTTGTAGTAGTCGAGCTCGATCAGCCGGTGCTCGACGATCGCCGCGCGATACCTGCCTGGCCACATCGGAATCGTCGCTGCGGCCGTGTGCCACCTGCAGACCCTGCTCCATCGGGTCGCCCCCGAGCGCGGCGACGATCTTCTCGCGCGCGGATGTCAGCGAGCCCTCGGGGATGTGCTCGCCGATCAGGTCGATCGCCGCGATCAGCGCCTTCGCCTCCACCGGCAGCAGTCGCGCGGGGCGATCGAAGTTGTCGCTGTAGGGCTCGGGGTCGACCTCTACGATCTCGCCCTCCTCCGTCGAGGATTTCCGCATACAGCACGTACGAGCCGCCGCCGAAGTTGACCACGTTCAGCACGTCGATGTCCTCGCGCAGCTCCTCCTCGCTGAGCTGCAGGCGCTCCCGCAGGTCGGCGAGCGACTCGCGCCGTCCCTCGCGGCCCGCCTCGATCAGGATGCCGGCGAGCGTCACCAGGCGCGCGAAGCGCTCCGGGCGGATCGCCGCCTCCCACGCCCGGCGCAGCTCCTCCCCCCGGAGTCCGCCCGGCGTCGGCGCGGCGCTCGCGCCGCGGCGCGCGCGGCGGCCGTTGGTGGGCGACCTGCCGCCGCTTGGGGGCGCTCGCGCCATCGCGCCGGCGGCAGGTGCTCCTGGAGCGGGCTCTCGGCGTGGCGCTCCTCCAGCAGCTCCAGGCGCCGCGCGAGCTCCTCGACCAGCTCCTGCGGGCCCAGCAGGCGGGCGTGCTCGCCCAGGCCCAGCACCCACGAGACGAGCATCCGCGGCGCCGCGTAGGAGGTGAGGAAGGTGCGGTCGCCGCTCCTCGCCGTCCACCGCGCTGGATCTCCCCGTAGCGGCCGAAGTGGCGCTCGATCTGCCACGCGATCCGCTCGGACAGCAGGATCTCGGCGATCCCCCGCTGCTCGCCCAGCTGCCACTCCGCGCGGTTGGCGTAGGCGCGCGGGTCGAAGTCCGTCGGGGCGCTTGAAGTCGTGCTCGGCCTTCGTCGCGTAGGCCACTTTGCCGCGGATGCGCGAGAGCCGGAAGACGCGGATCGCCTCGCGCTCGTGCGCGTAGCCCAGCAGGTAGAACTCCCCGCCCTGGAACAGCAGGTGGTAGGGATCCACGCGCCTGGCGCCCAGCTCGTCGCGCTCCATCGTGTAGTAGTCGAAGGTGATCGTCTTCTGGCGGAAGATCGCCGTCTCGACCTTCGCCAGGCGCGCCGAGAGCTCGTGGCCGCCGGCCGAGGCCGTGATGCCCGAGCGCCACCGAGCGCTGCTGCTCGGGCGCCCGCAGCGGGCTGGGCCGCCCCCAGGTGATCTGCTGTAGCGCGAGCCGCAGGGGCTCCGCGTAGGCGAACTCCCCGTCGAGCAGGTGCAGCGCGGTCTGCAGCGCCGCGAGCTCCTCGTCGGTGAACTCGATCGCCGGCAGATGGAAGTTCTCCGAGCGCAGCGAGTAGTTCTCCTGCTCCGCCGCCGCATCCGCGGGGCGATCCACCGTGAGCTGGATCCGCAGCGATTCGAGCTCCGCGCGATCCGCGTAGAAGCGCCGCGCGAACGCGTCCTCGTTCATCGCGCTGTATCCCTCCACGTCGCGCCGGATCTCCAGAGCCGTAACCGGCCGGCGCTCGGCCATCAGGTAGGAGATCAGCGACAGCTGGCGGATCAGCTTCTCGGTGTCCTTCGCCATCCGTCGCCAAAGATAGAACCCCCCGGCGAGACGCTGCTCGAGACCCGCCCGCCCCCGCCATCCGCCCCGCTATTTGCGGAGCTTTCAGGCGGCGCCCCGATCGCGCTCCTCGCGGCCCCGCGGTGGGCCCTATAAGAACGTGTTTGGAATAGGCGGTGCGACTGATGCGTTCCTGGACCAAGCTGCGCGACGCGGGTCGGCGAAGCCCGTGCTGGTGGCACGGGCAAGCCGGCACGTGGCGATCCGCGCCGCGCTACAGGGGCGCATCGGGCTGCTTCGCGCACCGGCTCCAGCGGCTGCGCCCTACCGGCGAAGTGCGCCACCGAGCCGATCGCGCGATCGAAGCCCGACCACCGCTCGCCCGCCGCCAGCTCCTTTTCCAGGCGATCGAAGCTGCCCAGGCGCCCGCCCAGGTTGTCGATCATGTGCACCAGCGTCGCCTCGCGCGTGCACGGCACCACCGGGCTGCCGTGCTCGAGCGAGCCGTGGTGGGAGAGGATGATGTGCCCCACCGCCCTCCCCAGCTCCGCGGGGAAGCCCTCGATCTCCTCGATCGTGCGGCGGATGCGGTAGTAGCCGAGCGCGATCTCCCCATGCAGGCGCCCCACATCGGTGAAGTCGATGCTGCGCGGATCCTCCGTGTACGCCTCCACCTTGCCCACATCGTGCAGCAGCGCCCCCGTCACCGCCACATCGCGATCGATCCCGGGGAAGGTCGCGCTGATCGCGCTCACCGCCTGCGCCACCCCCAGGCAGTGCTCCAGCAGCCCGTGGCGGTAGGCCTGGTGGTAGTGCTTAGCCGCGGGCGCCCTTCGGTAGCCCTCCCACAGCTGCGGCTCCCCTCGGCGAACACGCGCTCCAGCAGCAGCGCCAGGTGGGGGTCCTGGATCGTGCTCAGGAGCTCGCGCAGATCCGCCTCCAGCTGCTCGGCGCTGCGCGCGGGCCCATCGAGCAGATCCTCCAGCGCGTAGCTCCCCGGCGCCGGCGTCGAGAGCCCGCGCAGGTTGATCTGCGGCCCGAAGCGCGGGTGGCGGTTGTAGCGGCCCGCGCACCTGCACCGGCTCCCCGGGGCGAGCCACGCTCGAGCACCTCGCGCCAGCTCCTCCCACACCATCGTGCTCACCGCCCCGGTGCGATCCCCCAGCTGCAGGCGCAGGTAGTCGCCGCCGTCGCGGCGCCGGCGGCGCTCGACCTCGCGCACCAGCAGCACCTGATCGATCTCCATGCCATCGCTCAGCTCACTCACCTTCATGTTCCTGAAGGTAGAGACGGCTGCGGACGGCACGCTGGATCGGCTCCCACCCGGGCCTCGCGGCGATTGCGGCGCGGCGCCTCGCGATGTTTGCGGCGCGGCCGTCGCGCGGACCGGCCCTCCCCTCCTCCCTCCTCCTCCCCCCTTCGGACCCACTTCGCTCGTGCCGTGAGCGGCCTCTTATTGTCAAGGTATCTCCATGTCAAGCGCCCCCCGCTCGATGCGCTCCCTATTGTCAGGTGTCATACGGATACAGACGTACGCCCAAACGTCTAATCGCATCTCCCCAGATTGGCCCAAGTAGACCTAGTCGTCTTCCGTTCTCATCCATATCGTCCACGCGAGGGCTTCATCAGGGGGCGTAGAGAGGATCGTCTTGCCATCAACAGAGCCATTGAGAGTCATCAGCTGGAACGTCAACGGCATCCGCGCGCGCTGGCCGCGCCTCACGGAGATGCTCGCCACCGAGCGTCCCGACGTGGTCTGCCTGCAGGAGACACGCTGTCCCGAACACCGCTTCCCCAGCGGGCGCCTGAACCAGCTCGGCTACCGCTCTCAACACTCCCCCGGTCGCCGCCGCGGGGGCGTCGCGATCCTGGTGCGCTCCGACCACCGCGTCACCCACCGCTCGAGCGCGCTCAACCACCACCACGACCTCGCCGAAGGGCGCTGGCTGGAGGTCACGATCGAGGGCCTCACGATCGGCTGCGTCTACGTCCCCGCCGGCCACACCCGCGAGGAAGTCGACGACACCGGCAAGCTCGCCTTTCTAGAGGCCATCGCCCGCGAGGTCCACGAGCAGCACGACTACCCGCTGCTGCTAGCCGGCGACTTCAACGTCGCCCCCACCGATCAGGACGTGTATGAGCCGAGCTGGTTCGACGGCTCCTACCTCGCCGGCGAGGCCGAGCGCTCGGACCTGCGCGAGATCCTCGACGAGGGTGAGCTCATCGACGTCTACCGCCAGCTGCACCCCAACGACCGCGGCTTCACCTGCTGGGACCAGCGCGATGGGCACTACGCGCGCGACTACGGCCTGCGCATCGACCTGATCCTCGCCAGCCAGGGTCTTGCAGCGCACGTGCGCTGCTGCGACGTCGCCCACGCCTACCGCCAGGGGCACCGCCCCTCCAATCACGCGCCGCTGCAAATAGAGTTGATCGGGGTAGACGAGGGGCCCGGCTCGTCGGCTGCGCCTCCTCGCCACCCTTTGATCGGGGTAGACGAGGGGCCCGGCTCGTCGGCTGCGCCTCCTCGCCACCCTCTAAGCGACGTCGAGCAGTGCGGGTTGGTGGGAACCCACTCTCTCGACGCCACAACCGCGGCCGGCTCTGGGGACTGACCGCGGGGAGGGACCTCCGTCCGGCCGGGGTGGGGGCCTCGGCCGGACGGTGACCCTACCCCACGCCGCCTCCGAAGTCCTACCCGCGTGAGCGTGGACAACCCAGGCGATGCTGCTCTTCTGGCCTACGCGCCCGCGAGCGCCGGAGCTACGGCGGCGGAGCCGACATGAACGATTTCTGGGAGCGTGATCTTGATCTCGCCATCCTTGTCGATCAGGGACTTCGCGTCGATGATCGTCACTCCGACAAGGCTGCCCCCGGCGTCGAAGCGCAGCGCATGACCCTCGGGCGACTCATCGAAGTCCACGGCCGTCGCGGGGTCGCCCTTGTGCAGGTAGAGCACATCGACATCCGCGTCGTAGAAGACGTTGTCGAAAGTGACTGGGCCGATTGTGATCGTCATGGCATGGATCTCCTGGCGTGGGCCGTCACAATGTGCCCACGTCCTTCAGCGTAGGCTACGACGACCTTCAGCCAATTGCTAGGGGCAGTCTGTCTTGAGGTAGTACCACTCCTCGTTTGCTTCCCGGCCTGGCGTACGGCTGTCCGGCGACTGGACGGCCCGGAGAATCGCGTCGTCGAATGCACTGATCTCAGGGTGACGCTCGGTGATGTGGCTCCATCGCTCCTCGGTCAGCTCGACCGTCCTGCCGTCAGGATCATCGACTACTGCGTGGATCGTCACGACTCTCCCCATTCGACGCCACCTTCACAACATCCTCGGTTCTCGCTGGCGGCCTCATCAACGTCCGAATCAGGCCACACTGAACTGCTCGGTGGGAGCTTTCCCAGAGAGACCCTACGGCTCCAGCCGGTTGGGCCCGCGGTACAGGAACGTCACCTCGCGCACGTTCTCCTGGCCCAGCATCTGCATCAGCAGGCGCGTGAGGCCGAAGCCGAAGCCCCCGTGCGGGGGCGCGCCGTAGCGGAAGAAGTCGAGGTAGTACTGGATCGGCTCCACCTCCACGCCCTTCTCGCGCGCCTGCGCGAGCAGCTGCTCGTAGCGGTGCTCGCGCTGCGCGCCTGTGGTGATCTCGATCCCCTTCCACAGCAGATCGAAGCTCCTGGTCAGCTGAGATGGGACGGCTGGGTCCGTGGCGGGGTGGCGCATGTGGTAGAAGGGCCGCACCGCCACCGGGTAGTCGGTGACGAACGCGAACTCGTGGCCATGCTGCTCTTTGACGAGCGCCGAGAGCGCTCGCTCGCTGGGCGGATCGAGGTCGTCGTCGGGGCCGGGCGCTCCGTGCCCCGCGGCCTTCAGCAGCTCCTTCGCCTCGTGCAGGGCGATGCGCGGAAAGGGCGTCGCCGGCACCACCGTCTCCACGCCGAAGGTCTCCGCGATCGCCTCGCCGTGCGTCTCCTTCACGACGGCGAACACGTGCGCCAGCCAAGCCTCCTCGAAGGCCATCACGTCCTCGTGCGAGTCCACCCACGAGATCTCCACGTCAACGCTCGTGAACTCCGTGTCGTGGCGCGAGGTGAACGAGGGGTTGGCCCTGAACACCGGTCCCACCTCGAAGACCTTTTCGAATCCCCCCGCCATCGCCATCTGCTTGTAGAACTGCGGCGACTGCGCCAGGTAGGCGGTGCGCTCGAAGTACTCCACCTTGAACAGCTCCGCGCCCGACTCGCTCGCCGAGCCCATGAACTTGGGCGTGTGGATCTCCAGGAAGCCCTCGCGCCTCCAGAACTCGCGCATCGCGTGCTCCACGGTGCCCTGCACCTCGAAGATCAGCCGCCGATCGGGGCGGCGCAGGTCCAGGTAGCGCCAGTCGATCCGCTTATCGAGCGCCGACTCCGGCGTGACGGCAGCTCGGGCTCGGCTGGGGCCTCCACCTCCAGGCCCTGCAGCTGCACCTCCAAGCCCCCCAGCTTCACCCGCTCATCGGCCACGACCCTGCCGGTGAGGATCACCGCGGACTCCGGCGTCAGCGCTGAGACGAGCTCGTTGAGCTCGTTCGGCGGATCCTCCCTGCCGAGCACAACCTGCGCCATCCCGGTGGCGTCGCGCAGGATCACGAACTGCACGCGCTTCTGATCGCGGATCGCGTTCACCCACCCGCGCAGCTGCACCTCCTCGCCGATCTTGGATTGGAGCTCCGCGATAAGGGTGCGCGCCACGGGCGGCAGACTACCCGAGCGGTACGCGCCACGGCGGCGCGGGCGGGACGGCCGGGCGAGGGGCAGCCGGGCTTCTTACCCAGGGATGCGTCCGACGGGGATCGAACCCGTATCTGCGGCTCCAAAGGCCGCTGCTCTTAGGCATCGATTTCGACGGTGAGCTCGGGCGCGGTGACCGCCGCAGCGGCGTGGAGCCGCCGGCTGGTTGAACCGCCGGTTGAATGACTCGCACCGCACCATCCCTCATTGCCTACTTACTTCGCCATTGACCAGTTGAGCTACGGACGCGCGAAGGTCTGCTGCTCGGGGTTGCTACATGGCCTCACCCCCCGGCTCCGGCCACGGCGCGAGGCTCACCAGCGTCTCGGTTCCCCGCCACCGACCACAGCTCCTCGGCGATGTGCGGGGTCAGCGGCGCGAGCATCTGCACCAGCTGTCCCAGCGCCGCCACGATCGCCTCGCGGTCCTTTTCCTCGAGCTCGCCCCGGCGCTCCACCGCGCGCTGCTCGAAGTCCTGGATGCGCGTGAGCAGCAGCATCGTGTTGTGCGCCACGCGCTGCATCTCCAGGCGCTCGTAGTCGGTGGTGACCTTCTCGCAGGGCCACCCTGCACCAGTTGGCCAGCTTGCGGCGCAGCCGATCGGAGGCATCGATCCGCGGCGCCTCGCCCGCGCGCAATGACTGGGATCCCGCCTCGCCCGGGACCGACTGAGATCCCGCCAGACCCGGGACCCAGCCGGCCAATCGCGGCTGCGCGTACCCGTAGAGCTTCTTGAGGAAGATCTGGCAGTAGCGCACGGGCTGCTCGTTCCAGTTGAAGATCCTTCCCGGCGAGGCCGCCTGCAGCACCGCGAGGCGCACGGTATCGGCGCCGACGTGCACCACCAGCTCGTTGGGATCCACGACGTTGCCCAGGTGCTTGCTCATCTTGCGCCCCTCCAAGCGGATCATCTGGTGCATCAGGGCGTTCGTGAACGGCTCGCGCCCGGGCACCCGCGGGAGCTGGTCGAGATCCTGGAGCACCTTGCCGATCAGGCGCTGATCGAACATGTAGCCGCCCGCGTCGGCGCCCCACACGATCTGCCGAGCCGGCAGCCAGCGCCTGTATTCGGGGTGATCGAACATGTGCGTGGGCCGCTCGGCGAAGGGCACGCAGATCGGCATCCACATCCACATCCCATCCACGTGGCAGTCGATCGTGTCCGTCTCGCGCCGCGCAGGTCCACCGCAGGTGGGACAGAGACACTCGAGGAAGTCCGCGCGCCCCTCCAGGGGGTTGCCCGCGCCGCTCACCTGCAGATCCTCGGGGAGGCGCACCGGCAGATCCTCGAAGGGCACCGGCACGGTTCCGCAGCTCGCGCAGTGGATCAGCGGGATCGGGGCGCCCCACGCGCGCTGGCGCGAGATCGCGAAGTCGCGCGCCCGGTAGCGCACCGTGGGGCGCGGCGCGGCGTTCGAACGGGCGCCCTTCCACGCGCCCGCGGAGCTCGCGCCCAGCCGCTCGGCGATGCTCGCGTCGGTGGCGTCCAGCGCGGGGATCCCCAGCGCCGCGGTGGGTCCGAAGCGGGCATCCACCAGGGGGGAGATCACGATCGGCAGCATCCCCGCGACCCCCGGAACGCTCGCGAGCGCGCCCGTCTGCACCACCGGAACCTGCTCGAGGTCGCGATCGTCGCGGCGCCAGCCGGCTTCGCGCACCCCTTCGAGCTGCCGCGCGACCTCGGGCTGGGCGAGGAAGCGATCGACCTGCGGGTGCGCCGGGGAGACAACCACGAACGCCGCCTGCGCGATCTCCTGCGCGTGGGGCGTGAACACCGTGAGCGGCATCCCATCGAACGTCACCGCGTCCACCTCCACGCCCTCCACGCGGCCGATCACCGCGCGCTGGGCGCCCACCGCCGCCTTGCTCCAGCCGGGCAGCGTCTCCAACCCGCGCTCGTTGTCCTCCACGTAGGCGCTGATCCGCATGAACCACTGCGGCAGGCGCCTGAAGCGCACCTCCCCGTGGCAGCGCCAGCAGGTGCCGTCCTCGGACTGCAGCGCCGCGAGCACGGTCTGGCAGGAGTCGCACCAGCTCACCTGCGCCTCGCGGCGGTACACCAGATCCCGCTCGAGCATCGCCAGGAACAGCCACTGCGTCCAGCGGTAGTGATCGGGCTCGGAGGACACGAACGTGCGCTCCCAATCGCAGGAGTACCCCAGCGCGCCGGAACTGGCCGCCCATGCGCTCCACGCAGCGGGCCACCCACTCCCGCGGAGAGACCCCGCGGCGGACAGCCTCCAGCTCCGCCGGCAGCCCGAAGGAGTCGAAGCCCAGCGAGAACAGCACCGCGTGTCCGCGAGCGCGCAGGAAGCGGGCGTAGGCGTCGCTGATCGTGTAGCTGCGGATGTGTCCCATGTGGGCGTCGCCGGAGGTGAAGGGGCAACCGGCGAACACGTACGCCGGCTCGCGCTCGTCCTCCGGCGGGGGCGTGGCGAAGGCGCCCTGTGTGTCCCACACCCCCTGCCAGCGCGCCTCGATCTCGGCTGGATCGTAGGCAGTCAAAAACGAATCGGACCGACTGAATCGCCCAGGTGGCGCCTGGGGCGGGGTGGAGCTTGCGGAAAAAGGTGGACGGTTCATGATTTCGACGCTACCGGATTAGTCCGGCGAAGTCCAGAATGACTCAAACGCGTCTAATATATTGACGATCTGATGTCCTGCCAGTCCCCGGTGGCGCCCGCAGGGCCCCGCCGGGGGCACGACATGACACCCACCCGGCACCATGCACGAGGAGGATCTCCAGTGGCCCGCTGTGCGGTCTTGACCAACGACTTGCAGTACGACCTAGTCAACAAGAATGAGGAACGCAGAGCGGCGGTTGCGGCTTTCACGCCGAAGATGACCGAGTTCCTGAACAAGATGCGCGCTCTCGATGCGCCGGTGGTGCACCTCCAGCTGATCAACAAAGAGGACGATCCGCGCGCTGAGCGCTACGACGGCTGGCTGCCCGTGACCAAGGGCTCGGAGGGCGCGCGCATCATGGAGGAGTTCCTCGCCGACTCCGACGTGGTGGTGGAAAAGAACAAGGACAGCGGCTTCTACGAAACCGAGTTAGACGAACGTCTGAAACAGCTGGGCGTGGACACGATCGCGATCACGGGGATGCAGACGCAGATCTGCGTCCAGACCACCGCCGCCGACGGGTTCTTCCGCGGCTACAACGTGATCGTCCCCTCCGACGCCGTCGTCTCCGCGCACGCGGAGGACAAGAACGCGGGCACTGGACTGGCTGAGGTCCTACTGCGCGACGATCCTCACCATCGACGAGCTGGTGGCGGCGCGTCAGCGCCGGCGAGCTGCCCGAGTTCAGCGTGGTGGCGATCCCATGAGCGGCGAGCCTATGGAGCTCGACCACACGACCGGCGGCATGGGCGATTCCACGCGGAGCGGGCTGATCGAGCTCGACCACGGCACCGGCGGCGGGATGAGCCAGGAGCTGATCGCCGAGCTGATCGCCCCGCGCCTGGGCAGCGTGCACCACGGGGCGCATGGAGGACAGCGCGGTGCTCGGCATCGACAGCTCGCGGATCGCCGTTACGACCGACTCGTTCGTGATCGATCCGATCTTCTTCGGCAACGGCGACATCGGCAAGCTGGCGGTCTGCGGGACGGTCAACGACCTCGCGGTGAGCGGCGCGGTGCCGCGCTTCCTGACGCTCGCGCTGGTGCTCGAGGAGGGCTTTCCGATCGCCGACCTGGAGCGCGTGCTGGATTCGGTCAGAGACGCCGCGAGCGCCGCGGGCGTGGCGATCGTGGCGGGCGACACGAAGGTCGTGCGGGGCGGGGAGATCGACAAGCTCTTCATCAACACCGCCGGCATCGGCGAAGTGCACAGCGGCATCGAGCTCGGCATGGAACGGGTCGCGCCGGGAGACGCCGTGATCGTTACGAGCTGGCTGGGCAACCACAGCATCCACATCCTCTCGCTGCGCGAGGGACTGGGCTTCGAGCAGCGCATTCCCAGCGACTGCGCGCCGCTGAACGGGCTCGTGTGGAACGTGCTGGAGGAGCACTCCGAGCACGTGCACTGCATGCGCGACGTCACCCGGGGAGGGCTGGGCACGGTCCTCAACGAGGTCGCCGACGGCGCGGGCGTGTCGGTGGCGATCGAGCAGGCACGCCTGCCGATCCAGGCCGAGACGGCGATGGCGGCCGACATGCTGGGGGTCGACCCCCTGTATCTGGCCAACGAGGGGTGCCTGTGCCTGTTCGTGGAGGGCGAGCTCGCGGAGGAGGTCCTGGAGACGGTGAGATTGCAGCCGCACGGCAAAGCCGCGGCGATCGTGGGGGGTGTGCGCGCGCGGGGGGAGAGCGCCGTGAGCATGCTGGGAGAGGACGAAACAGAGTCGATCGTCGAGATCCTCTACGGAGCCGAGCTGCCAAGGCTCTGCTAGCGAGCTTGGGTCTCCGCCCGATGTCCGAGACGCGCCGCTACGAGATCCGCGGGATCGTCCAGGGGGTGGGGTTCCGGCCGTTCGTGTTTCGCACCGCCGTGCGCCACGCGCTGGGGGGCTGGATCCGCAACGACTCCGATGGCGTCGTGCTCGAGGTGCAGGGCGCCGCGGAAGTGCTGGAAGAGTTCATCATGGAAGTGCGCACCCGCCCCCCCGCGCTGGCGCGGATCGACTCGGTGGCGCTGGTGGAGCAGCGCTATGACGATGCGCCCCTGGAGGGCTTTCAGATCCACCTCTCCGATCGCGGCGAGCGGGCGCAGACGCTCGTCTCGCCCGATACGTGCGTGTGCGAGGAGTGCGTGCGCGGAAATGCTCGATCCCGCCGATCGGCGCCACCGCTACCCGTTCATCAACTGCACCAACTGCGGGCCGCGGTACTCGATCGTGCGCGGCGTTCCCTACGACCGCGCGATGACCACCATGTCGGTGTTTCCGATGTGCGCCGCCTGCGCGGCGGAGTACCACGATGTCGCCGATCGGCGCTTCCACGCCCAGCCGATCGCCTGCTGGGACTGCGGGCCGCGCGTGGAGCTGTGGGATGCGCGCCGCGGCCGGCTGGACTCGCCGGAACCCGTCGGCGACGCCGTCGCGCTGCTGGCGCGGGGCGCGATCCTCGCGGTGAAGGGCATCGGCGGGTATCACCTGATGTGCAACGCCCGCGACGAGCGCGCCGTGGCGGAGCTGCGTCGGCGCAAGCGGCGCGAGGAGAAGCCATTCGCGGTGATGTCTCCCACTCTGCGGGCGCTCGGCGCCTACGCGGTGGTGGGAGAGCGCGAGGCCGAGCTCCTGAAGGGGCCCGCGCGCCCGATCGTGCTGGTGAAGAAGCGCAGCGGTACCGCGGAGCTGGCGCCGGGCATCGCGCCGGGAAACCGCCGCTATGGGGCGATGCTGGCCTACGCGCCGCTGCACGTCCTCCTATTCGGGGAGGGGCTCGATGCGCTCGTGGCGACCAGCGGCAACGTCTCGGACGAGCCGATCGCGTTCACCAACGAGGACGCCTTGAAACGGCTCGCGGAGATCGCGGATGCGTTCCTGGTCAACAACCGCGACATCCACACCCGCGTGGACGACTCGATCGTGCGCGCGGTGTCGTTCGCGGGGGTCACCGAGATGGCTCCGCTGCGCCGCGCGCGCGGATACACGCCGATCCCGGTGCGCGCGCCCTTCCAGATGCCCCCGCTGCTCGCGGTGGGGCCGGAGCTGAAGAGCACCATCTGCCTCTCGCGTGGGAGCGAGCTGTTCCTGAGCCACCACATCGGGGACCTCAAGAACGACGCCACCCAGCGCTCCTTCGAGCACGCGATCGCCCACCTCGCGGAGCTGCTCGAGGTGACGCCGGAGGTGGTGGCGCACGACATGCACCCCGGCTACATGAGCACCCGCTACGCGCGCGAGCTGGAGCGCGAGCTGCCCACGGTGGAGGTGCAGCACCACCACGCGCACATGGCGGCGTGCATGTGCGAGCACGGGCTCAGCGAGCCCGTCGTGGGGGTGATCTTCGATGGGACCGGCTACGGGATCGATGGGCACATCTGGGGCGGCGAGTTCCTGCTCGGCGACTACGGCGGCTTCGAGCGCGCGGGGCACCTCGAATACTTCCGCCTCCCCGGTGGGGATAAGGCGGTGGAAGAGCCGTTCCGCACAGCCCTCTCGCTGCTCGTGCAGGCGCACGGCGAGCTGGGGATGCTGGAGGGGGTGCCGGTGGTGGCGCAGCGCAGCGAGCAGGAGCGCCACGTGCTGGCGCGCATGGTGCAGGCGGGCGTGAGCTCGCCCTGGACGTCGAGCATGGGGAGGCTGTTCGACGGGGTCGCGGCGCTGCTGGGCGTGCGCGAGCGCTGCCGCTACGAAGCGCAGGCGGCGATCGAGCTCGAACAGCTGATCGAGCCCGGCACGCGGCGCGGCGCCGCTGCAGTGGGAGCTGCACACCGCCGAGCGGCCGCTGCGCGTGGATGTGCGCCCGATGGTGCGCCGAGCTCGCGCGGCTCGTGGCGCGCGGGGGCAGCAAAGCGGCGGAGCTGAGCCTGCGCTTCCACTGCACCGTGGTGGACGTCGTGCGCAGCACGTGCATGGAGATCGCTCGCCGCACGGGCGTGCGCAAGGTGGTGCTGAGCGGCGGGGTGTGGCAGAACGAGTGGCTGCTGCGCGGCGCGTACGAGACGCTCGTGCAGGCGGGCTTCGAAGTGCACGTGCACCGCGTCGTGCCCGCCAACGACGGCGGCGTCGCGCTGGGGCAGGCGGCGATCGCGGGGTGGCGCGCGCGATGAGCCCGCAGAAAGAGCGCTTCAAAGCGCTGCACTTCGCGCCCGCTCCCCAGGTGAACGGCCGCGTGCCGGGGCCGAACTCGCAGCGGATGCTCGCCGAACAGGCCGCGGTGGAGAGCCGCGCGCGCAGCTACCCGCGCGCGGTGCCCATCGCGCTCGAGGAGGGACGCGGGGCGACCGTGAAGGACGCCGACGGCAACACGTACCTGGACTTCTTCGGGGGCGCGGGGACGCTCAACGTGGGGCACTCCAACCCAGCGGTGGCGCGCGCGGCGAGCGAGCAGCAGGAGAAGCTGGTGCACGCGCTGGACTTCCCCACGCGCGCGCGCCTCGCGCTGATGCACAGGCTCAAGGAGCTGCTGCCCGGCGCGCTGAAGCGCACCGCGCGGATCCACTTCGGCGGCCCAACCGGCAGCGACGCGGTGGAGGCGGCGCTGAAGCTCGTGCGCGCGCACACCGGCCGGCGGCCGGTGGTGGCGTTCCAGGGCTCCTACCACGGCATGACCGAGGGGGCGCTGAGCGTGACGAGCGATACGACGTGCGGCGGGCCGACGCGATACGCCGGTGCACTTCACGCCCTACCCCTACTGCTACCGCTGCCCGTTGGGGCTGCGCCCGGCGACCTGCCAGCTGGCGTGCGCGAAGCTCCTGGAGAGCACGCTGGAGGACCCCCACAGCGGCGTGCCCCAGCCGGCGGCGGTGATCGTCGAGGCGATCCAGGGCGAGGGCGGCACGGTCGTCCCGCCGGCGGGGTGGCTGCGCGAGGTGAGGCGCATCACGAGCGCCCGCGAGATCCCGCTGATCGTGGATGAGATCCAGACGGGCTTCGGGCGCACGGGCGCGATGTTCGCGTGCGACCACGAGCAGGTCACCCCCGACGTGATCGTGCTCTCGAAGGCGCTGGGCGGCATCGGCTATCCGCTCTCGGCGATCGCCTACGACGCGAGCCTCGATACGTGGGAGCCGGGAGCGCACATCGGCACCTTCCGCGGCCACCAGGTCGCGATGGCGGCGGGCGCGGCGGCGCTCGAGTTCATGGCACGCACCGACCTGGCGGGGCACGCGGCAGCAGCTCGGGCGAGCTGGCGCTCGAGCACCCTGCGCGAGGCCACCGCGGAGCTGGGCGCGGTCGGCGAGGTGCGCGGCCGGGGCCTGATGATCGGGATCGAGCTGGTGCGCGACCGCCACACGCGCGAGCCCTGGCCCGAGCTGGCCGAGGAAGTGCGCGGCGCGTGCTGCCAGAAGGGCCTCATCATCGAGAAGGGCGGCCACTTCGGCAACGTCGCCCGCTTCCTGCCGCCGCTCACGATCACCCGCGAGCTGCTGCTGCGCGGCCTGGAGATCTTCGTCGAGGCCCTGCGCGAGACCGAACAGACCCTCGCGCGGCGAGGGGCGCTGGTCGCGGGATAGGAGAGCTACGCCCCGGAAGGGGCTCCGCCGTGGCCGGTTTGTTCGTGGATGGTGTGCTCGATGTCTTGGCCGCGCTGGGTGAGGGTCCAGGCGTTGGGCTCCCCGCGCGCGGGGCCCTCACCGGTGTTCTGGATCAACCCGAGGTTCTGCAAGCGCAGCAGGAGCTTCGAGATCTGGCCCTGGTCAGCGATGCCCGCGGCCTCCGCGACCTGACGGTTTGACGCCCCCGGCGCGGCGGCGATCGCTACGAGCACCCGCACCGTGCGATACGTGAGACGCATATCGAGATCGCGCAACGGGTCCCCACGCCGCTCCCGGGGCCGCGCACTACGCTTCGGGGCCGGACGCTCGCTCTCCCGCCGGGCGGCCGCGGGCCCGAGGTAGGGCAGCACAATCATCCCCATCAACGGGCTCAAGAGACCGGTGAGCGAGCCGGTCTCCCCACGCTGCAAACGCGCATGGACGACGGACAGCACGGCGCCGACGACGCCCTCCGCGCTGAGCGCGGGCTGCGCGGGCTCTGCTCTGGTCTGCCGCTCGCCCTCGCCGATCGCGTCCACGAGGAGCGCAACGACCTGCGCGCGGCGCTCGACCGCGCGCGGCCCCGCCGTGAGGCTCTCCACCACCAAAAGGCGCCCCATGTCGGGGTCCTCCTCGAAGAACCCCAGGATCGCGAGCAGCGCCGCCCGCACCCGCGCCTGCCAGCGCCCCGAGCCCCCATACTCCGCCAGGGTCCGCTCGCAAACACGGCCCAGAGCGTCCTCGAACGCCGCGATGAAACAGTCCTCGCGATCCTCGAAAAGATCGTAGAACGTCCTACGCGAAACACCCGAGCGCGCGACGACCCGCGCGACGGTCGCCCTCTGCGCACCGTCCTGTGCCGCGACCTCCGCCATCGCGTGGAGCATCCGCGCGCGCTGGATCTCACTCACACGCGAACGCGGCAGCGCACCCTGGCGCCCGGGCGCACCCGGGCGGCCGGGAGGAGACCCCGCCGGGGCCCTCCCCGAACCGCGCTTCTTCGAGGGCGCCCCTGCTCTGTCCATGACAGCCGCCACCCGCCCCCTACCCCTTCCTCCCGCGCCTGGGCTTCGACCTGTGCGTATGCGCCTTCCCCTTCGCCTTCTTCGCCCTCGCACAGCCACTGACCACGATCTTCACGTTCTGCTTGAGCACCGCTCCGTTCTGCCCGGTGATCGTGAACGGCATCTTCAGGGACTGCCCGCAGAGGCTGCCCTTCGCCTTCGCCGGGACGACCGCCGCCAAGCCCGAGTGGGGGCCCTGCGGCAGCGTCAGCTGGAAGGAGTTGATCGGCGCGTCGGGGATCGCTGCGAACGTGCTGCTCGTAACACTGTGCCTGATGTCGATACTCCCCACCAGGTCGACCGTGACGCCTTCGCCCTGCAAGACGATCACGAGGTCGGGGAACGCCGCGCCACCATGCGACACCAGATACGCCGGACCCGACAACGGGTTCGCGAGGATCGGGGTGCTCGCGCTCGCCGTCCCGATATCCGAGCCCGCAGGGCACCCCGCGGGGTTCGCGGCGAACACCGCAGCGGTACACGCCTGCTGGATCGTCGTCAGCCGCGCCGGGAGCTGCTTGGGCAACGTCACCGCGACACTGTGGATGTTCGCCTCCCCCGCGGGGAAGCTCCCCTTCACCGTCAGGCTCGCACCGCTCTTCTTGCTCGTCTTCGCCTGTGTGGAGACCGCGAAGACCGGCTTGAACGCCAAGCCCTGGCACCCCGCTGCCTGGAAACGACTGGAGAGCGGCGCGACCGCACCACTGGTGCTCGTCGCCGTCCCCGTGACGCTCAACGCTTGACAGCTGGTGGGGTTGAACATGAACCCCGGCCGATCCACGGTGACGTTCACCTTCTGGATCTGTACCGGCACGCCGTCCAGGATCCGCGGGAACGCGTCGCTCGTGATCGTCGGCTGCGCCGTATGCGGATCGATACCGATCGCCGCCCTCACCACGACGCTCCCCAGATTGAACGGCCCAGCGACCGCGGGCACCACCACGCTCAACCCAAACGGCGCGCCCTTATACGGGCCCGTCAGGAACACCTGACCACCCTGCACATACAACGGGTCAGGGCCCACACCCACAGCGACCGTCGTATGCCCAATCAAGCTGTTCGCCCCACACGCGCCCTGGCTGGCCTGGGGTTCAAGGCAGCGTTCCACGCCCTTCAGGATGGGGAGCAACCCCGGCGGAGTCACCACCGACACCCCACTCACATCCTGTTCAGTATCCTGGCGGGAGAACGTCGCGCTCAACGCGCTGAACCCACCAGCCTGGTTACTCACCATACCCCCCACCAACGACGGAGCGAACCCTTCGCCGTTCGGGCACGCACCGCCACCAACACCTTCGCTCACACCAAACAAAGCCGACGGTGTCGCATCCGGGGTACTCGGTGTGCTCCACGGCGTGAAATCACTCGTCGTCGTAAACACACCACACGCCCTGGGCGTGATCAATGCACCTCTGGAACCACCGTTGAACGACAAGTCGATATCGCTCACCGGCAGCTGCGGCGTGTTCTGGAACACCGCCGTCAACCTGCCCGTCGCCGCATCCAGGTGCACCGTCCCGACGACCTTCACGTTCACACCATCCCCGGAGCCCGCGACCAGCAGCTTCAATTCCGGTGGGTTCGATCCCAGCAGGTACACGCTGCCATCGATCTCCTTTTCCGGATCGACTTCAAGCAGCGGGCTCTTGATCCGCACACTCCCCACCCTCGACGCCGCCGGGCACACCGCCGGCCCATCGTTCTCCCGGCCGTCGGAGAGCGTTCGCAACGACGCTTCCGTTTCGCCACACAGCACCAGCCCGTTCGCCTGCCCCGGATTCACAACCAGCCCTTCCGGCAACGTCACCATCGCAGCCTTCATATCCGACGGGACAAGCGACCCTGGTTCGTCGAGCCCTTCCAACGGGAAATGCACAGCGAACGTCAACCCCGCCGGGGAATCCACCCGGCCCGTATCCAACGCCGTACCGATCGACGGATCGAACCGCAAAGCTTCACAGCCACCCATCCCCATCGGCGCGCCACTCGCGTCGTGCACCGGGACACCCGCTTCACCCGTCAATTCGGTGTCCTGCCACGAGTTCACGAAGATCGAGAGCTGCTGCGGTCCTTCGCAGGACACGGGCAGCGTCAGGAACGCCTTCGGGTTCGCTTCAGGCAACCTGCAGATGTTCGGCCGCTGGTTTGGCTGGTCGAATTCCTTGCAGCCTTCTGCAGAGCGGCTGCGCCAGCTGTTGTGGCTGGGGTCGCCCGGCACGCCCCACAGCGTCAGCCTGACGCTCTGGACTTCCCCCTGAAAGTTGTTGTTGGCGCGCGTCGTCGCCCCGTAGTCACCGCCCGAGCGAATCCCTGCATCTAGATATGTGATGATGCCCAGAACGTTGAAGCCGAGCTCCACCGGCACCCCGGGCGGCGGCACCATGTTGAACACCTGGAGATTCACCTTTATGCGGACCGCGGTTATCAGGCTGATGTAGCCCACCTGACTATCTCCGGGACAGGTATTTAGGCTTTGCAGGTGCTCCAGCTCCTGATGAGTGCACCGCGGCGTCGCGCCGGGATCGCCGACCAGACCCGGCGGCAGACCCGTCACGATGTCCCGCGGTTCCTTGCCGAGGGAGGAGACGAGTTCTCCTTCCTGGTTCAACGCGGTCGGCAGCTCGATGTCGAACGTCGCCGCATAGGGGTGCGAGCCCGCCTGAGCATCGGGCGTCCCGTCGGCGTCGCTGAACCACCCATCGAAGCCGGCGACCCCGAAGCTCGCAGGCGTCGATCCGATCCTCACTGGATCGGCGCTGCTCGCGGCGCCCACCGCGCCACCGCCCACCACCGACACGCGATTGACAGTGGTCCCTTCCACCGCGCTTGGGGCGACCTTCACCGCGATCGCGATGATTGGCGTGAGATGGGTAACCCCGAAAGATCCTCCCGGCTCTCCATCCACCTGGGGTAGGCCACCGCCCCCGACGAATGCGGGGAGACCGGCGGGGATGCTCGTGCACGTCACGACGGTGCTCCCGGAGCATTCCCACCGTTCATGGCCGATACGCGGTTCTTCAGGGTAGAGAGACGAGCTGTTCAGCAACTCGCCGGCTTCCGTCGCTTCAAGGCTTGGGGGCAACGTGTCGGTGACCGTGATCGAACCGCTGCTGTCCCCGGCGCCGACGTTGTAGACACCCACTTCGATCGTGCCCCTGTGCCCCGGCACGAGGTTCGTCGGCAACGCCGTCGATGTGACCTCCCATCCCGCACCGGCGCCTTCCGCCGCCCACACCGGGGAGGCGCCCAGCGCTCCCACCGCGCACACACCGAGGACACCCGCCACAAGCACCCGGCGGATACCACGACGCAACCCACGAATCACCGTCATCTTCGTCTCCATCGCCATTGCTATCGCCTTCCCTTCGCCTTGGCGTGCCCAGCCCGCGGCTTCGCCTTCACCCTCCCACACCTGCCACGCCTACGGGCAAAGCCCCGACGGCACACCACCACCTTCTTCGCCTTGGGCTTCAACACCACAGGCACAGGCGGCGGAAGATTCCCCACCCCGCCGAACGCCACACTCGCCGGCACCCCAAACCCAGGCGCCACCGGCGCCGGACCCTGACAATCGGCGCCACCACACACCGCCCCGGGAACCGGCGGGAAGCCGACCGCTTCACCAGGGACATGCGGCGCGCGCGCATCGTAGACATGGAAGCTTTCTTCACCATCTTCGGGCACAAGCTGCGCGCGCGTCATGAAGAACACATCGTTCCCACTCACGCTCGCATCCAGGAAAAACGAGTCGTCGATGCTTGAGCCACCCGACAGCAGATAGGCACACCCGCCCGGCTGCCCACAGCCACCCGCACCATTACGCTCCCACTCATACACATCGGTCAACCGGTTCGTGTCCTGTGGCACAAGCGGCTGCGCGGTATCGAAGAACACACGATTACCATCAGCAGACAGCCACCGCTGTATATACGTCCCCCACAGACTGGGATGAACCCACGCCCCGCTCTCATACTCCGCCTGTATTCCTTCTCGACGGTACACGTCTTCGGTCGGAGGCGCGCCGTCGGGAGCACACGAAGCGCAATACAACCGACCACCACCGGCTTCCCACTCATACACGAACAACTCTGGGATCGCACGATGTTCTGGGTCGGACGCCGCGACGTTGTCATAGCCGGTCAGCGGAAGCGTCGAGCTGAACGCGACACTCAGACCGGGAGGTGTGACCTCAGCCGTCTTTGACCCCAAGTCAGACTGCCAATCCCCCAACACGCTACGGCCAGTCCCGGCGAGTTCGTAAAGATTGTTGTCTGACCCAGCGAGCGCGGCGATGAACCGCACGGGTTCCCCCGAGTGCAGAGCATACAGATTGCACCTGGCTTCTTCTTCTTCCCGACTTCCGCCGGAATAAGCGGCCGCACAGGAGCCGGACGCGGCGCCCGCCGCGAGCACGCCATTCGCGGTGAAATACACATACGACCCGTCGTCACTTGTACCGACGACCCCCTGCACCCCAGCGCCGGCACCCGCCAGTTCTTCACGCGCGTCGCTTTCCACGTCGAAGCGCAGCAGCCGTTCGCCTTCGGTATAGAACACGAACCGGCCATCCACGCTTGCCGTCCAGAGCCGCGCGGCGCCGGCCGAGACCTGCACCGTGCTCACACCACCCTCACGCACATAGATAACGCCCGTGCTCGCATCCGACCAGACCACCCGCGACCCATCCGCGGAGATCGCATTGCTCAGACCGGGCAGGTCTTCTACCGATTCATGGCCATTGCCAGACGGGCCGCCGAACGTCGCCGTCGTATCCACAGCCCCATCGGGCAGCAGATTCACCAAGCTCACAACACCCCCCACCGACTCATACAGATTACAGTTGTAGTAGCAAAATTCACCAAAGACAGGCCCGGCGGTGGGAACAGCCGGCGAGACAAGCGCAGCAGTGGTCTGAAACAAAATGTGCGAGCCATCGGCCGAAGCGCCCACGAACAACGGCTCGCCGCATTCTCCCGGTGTCAGCGTCGAGGTGAACAACGCTGCAAAGGCACCCCCAGCGCTGGCGCGTGAATACAGATCGCTCCCTCTACATGTCGGCGCGCCGGCCAGCGGCGGCTGGTCAGACGAGCTGAAATAGCCCGTCGAGAGATCGCCCGAGAACGACTGATACTCCGGGCGCGGTGCAAATTCGGAGGCAGGCGGCGGCTCGATGTCGCTCGCCCCCCAACCACCAGCCGACCGACTCGCCAGATACTCATTGCCGTACTGAGAGGTGGACGACTGCTCCCCGTTGCCGCCCACACCCGACCCGGGAGCATCGCCCTGATACGCGATCCCATCGCCACCAGTTGCGGCCCGAAACGGCCCGTTCCCGATAAGGGCGTTTTCGCCTTCGTTCAAGCGGTTCGGCGGCTGGAAGACCTCCCCATTCTCCAGCGGCGAAACCAGCTCATAAGCCCGCCCATCCGGCAGACTCACAGCCGCCGCTGCCACGCTCACCCAGCAGCACACCAGCACCACACCCGCCAGTCCAACACCCAGCAGCAACCTCGAGGCATGCATCCGCATCAGCCAATCCCCTCCTCGACAGGAAATAGAGAGGTCCGGCGCGCCGGCCCACGGCCAACCGCCCCACCCTCTGACAAAGAGGGGGCACGCCCCTCGAGACACGACAACGAAAGACGCGGCCTCAACGCCCGCGAGAGACCAACCCGGCCCACACAACCGGAGCGAGCCGCCGACCAGCGGCGGCGAAATGGCCTAGAAGCTAGAAGCCCCGGCCAAGAGAGAGAGAGAGAGAGAGAGAGATGCTTCAGCGATGCTGGAGCATCTGGTTACGGCCCCCTCGGGGCTCACAACGACTCCCGGCACGTATGTCGAAAACGACTCCACGCGAACAACATCTCCCTCAAAAGTTCCGATCCAGTCCCTCTCCAACGAACCCTGCTGAGCTGCAAGCCGGCAACAAGAGCCCGGCCCAAACCGACCATATGTCCGGCACCCCACCCTTGGGGATGCCATTACAAAAGGAGACTGTACACCACGACCACCACACTTGTCAATAGAGAACCCGCGAAGACCCCAGACACCCGCGTGTCAGCCCGGCCCGCCCTCGCGCGCAGGCCCCTCGCGTTACCCGTGGCTCCCCTACGGCCAGTCGATCCGCTCGACGAGCTCTGCCGGACCGAGCTCGATCAAGCCGCTGCGCTGCACGTCGCGGTACTCGCCGTCGGCGAGCGCGAGCCAATGCACCGCGTGCTCGGCGGGATCGACGATCAGCACCTCATCGACATGGTGGGCGGCGTAGAAGGGCAGCTTCTGCCAGCTCTCATCGCCCGGCGAGACGATCTCCACGACGAGCGCGGCGGTTGGATGCCAGGTGGCGAGGGGGATCGCGCGGTGCACGCCGCCATCCGGCACGCGGAAGTCCTCTTCGGAGCTGCCCAGGTTGAACTCGCCCATTGCCGGCACCAGCCCGGCGGCGCGGGCCGGTCCGTCCAGCAGCACCGCGAGCTGCTGGGTGACGTACGCGTGCGGGCCGGATGGAGCAGGGACCATGTGCAGCACACCCTCCCACACCTCATCCAACCGGTGCAGGCCGGAGCGCTTGCGGTGCTCCAGCAGCTCCTGCAGCTCGTGCGGCTGGGGATCGAGCACCAGCGTTGGCATACCTCAAAGCGTAGCCGCTCAGGCCGGTGGGGACGAAACCGCGGCGGGCTATGCGTCGGTCCCGGTGGTGGTTTGTTCGTGGATGGTGTGCTCGATGTCTTGGCCGCGCTGGGTGAGGGTCCAGGCGTTGGGCTCGCCGCGCGCGGGGCCCTCACCGGTGTTCTGGATCAACCCGAGGTTCTGCAAGCGCAGCAGGAGCTTCGAGATCTGGCCCTGGTCAGCGATGCCCGCGGCCTCCGCGACCTGACGGTTTGACGCCCCCGGCGCGGCGGCGATCGCTACGAGCACCCGCACCGTGCGATACGTGAGACGCATATCGAGATCGCGCAACGGGTCCCCACGCCGCTCCCGGGGCCGCGCACTACGCTTCGGGGCCGGACGCTCGCTCTCCCGCCGGGCGGCCGCGGGCCCGAGGTAGGGCAGCACAATCATCCCCATCAACGGGCTCAAGAGACCGGTGAGCGAGCCGGTCTCCCCACGCTGCAAACGCGCATGGACGACGGACAGCACGGCGCCGACGACGCCCTCCGCGCTGAGCGCGGGCTGCGCGGGCTCTGCTCTGGTCTGCCGCTCGCCCTCGCCGATCGCGTCCACGAGGAGCGCAACGACCTGCGCGCGGCGCTCGACCGCGCGCGGCCCCGCCGTGAGGCTCTCCACCACCAAAAGGCGCCCCATGTCGGGGTCCTCCTCGAAGAACCCCAGGATCGCGAGCAGCGCCGCCCGCACCCGCGCCTGCCAGCGCCCCGAGCCCCCATACTCCGCCAGGGTCCGCTCGCAAACACGGCCCAGAGCGTCCTCGAACGCCGCGATGAAACAGTCCTCGCGATCCTCGAAAAGATCGTAGAACGTCCTACGCGAAACACCCGAGCGCGCGACGACCCGCGCGACGGTCGCCCTCTGCGCACCGTCCTGTGCCGCGACCTCCGCCATCGCGTGGAGCATCCGCGCGCGCTGGATCTCACTCACACGCGAACGCGGCAGCGCACCCTGGCGCCCGGGCGCACCCGGGCGGCCGGGAGGAGACCCCGCCGGGGCCCTCCCCGAACCGCGTTTCTTCGAGGGCGCCCCTGCTCTGTCCATGACAGCCGCCACCCGCCCCCTACCCCTTCCTCCCGCGCCTCGGCTTCGACCTGTGCGTATGCGCCTTCCCCTTCGCCTTCTTCGCCCTCGCACAGCCACTGACCACGATCTTCACGTTCTGCTTGAGCACCGCTCCGTTCTGCCCGGTGATCGTGAACGGCATCTTCAGGGACTGCCCGCAGAGGCTGCCCTTCGCCTTCGCCGGGACGACCGCCGCCAAGCCCGAGTGGGGGCCCTGCGGCAGCGTCAGCTGGAAGGAGTTGATCGGCGCGTCGGGGATCGCTGCGAACGTGCTGCTCGTAACACTGTGCCTGATGTCGATACTCCCCACCAGGTTGACCGTGACGCCTTCGCCCTGCAAGACGATCACGAGGTCGGGGAACGCCGCGCCACCATGCGACACCAGATACGCCGGACCCGACAACGGGTTCGCGAGGATCGGGGTGCTCGCGCTCGCCGTCCCGATATCCGAGCCCGCAGGGCACCCCGCGGGGTTCGCGGCGAACACCGCAGCGGTACACGCCTGCTGGATCGTCGTCAGCCGCGCCGGGAGCTGCTTGGGCAACGTCACCGCGACACTGTGGATGTTCGCCTCCCCCGCGGGGAAGCTCCCCTTCACCGTCAGGCTCGCACCGCTCTTCTTGCTCGTCTTCGCCTGTGTGGAGACCGCGAAGACCGGCTTGAACGCCAAGCCCTGGCACCCCGCTGCCTGGAAACGACTGGAGAGCGGCGCGACCGCACCACTGGTGCTCGTCGCCGTCCCCGTGACGCTCAACGCTTGACAGCTGGTGGGGTTGAACATGAACCCCGGCCGATCCACGGTGACGTTCACCTTCTGGATCTGTACCGGCACGCCGTCCAGGATCCGCGGGAACGCGTCGCTCGTGATCGTCGGCTGCGCCGTATGCGGATCGATACCGATCGCCGCCCTCACCACGACGCTCCCCAGATTGAACGGCCCAGCGACCGCGGGCACCACCACGCTCAACCCAAACGGCGCGCCCTTATACGGGCCCGTCAGGAACACCTGACCACCCTGCACATACAACGGGTCAGGGCCCACACCCACAGCGACCGTCGTATGCCCAATCAAGCTGTTCGCCCCACACGCGCCCTGGCTGGCCTGGGGTTCAAGGCAGCGTTCCACGCCCTTCAGGATGGGGAGCAACCCCGGCGGAGTCACCACCGACACCCCACTCACATCCTGTTCAGTATCCTGGCGGGAGAACGTCGCGCTCAACGCGCTGAACCCACCAGCCTGGTTACTCACCATACCCCCCACCAACGACGGAGCGAACCCTTCGCCGTTCGGGCACGCACCGCCACCAACACCTTCGCTCACACCAAACAAAGCCGACGGTGTCGCATCCGGGGTACTCGGTGTGCTCCACGGCGTGAAATCACTCGTCGTCGTAAACACACCACACGCCCTGGGCGTGATCAATGCACCTCTGGAACCACCGTTGAACGACAAGTCGATATCGCTCACCGGCAGCTGCGGCGTGTTCTGGAACACCGCCGTCAACCTGCCCGTCGCCGCATCCAGGTGCACCGTCCCGACGACCTTCACGTTCACACCATCCCCTGATCCTGCGACCAGCAGCTTCAGTTCGGGGGGGTTTGAGGCCAGCAGGTACACGCTGCCATCGATCTCCTTTTCCGGATCGACTTCAAGCAGCGTGCTCTTGATCCGCACACTCCCCACCCGCGACGCCGCCGGGCATACAGCCGGCCCGTCGTTCTCCCGGCCATCGGGGAACGTCCGAAGCGACGCTTCGGTTTCGCCGCACTCCACCAGCCCGTTCGCCTGCCCCGGGTTCACAACCAGCCCTTCGGGCAGCGTCACTGTCGCGGCCTTCATATCCGACGGCACGAGCGACCCGGGTTCGTCGAACCCTTCCAGCGGGAAGTGCACAGCGAACGTCAACCCCGCCGGGGTATCCGCCCGACTCGTATCAAGCGTCGTACCGATCGAAGGTTCGAACCTCAGGTTTTCACAGCCCTGCCAACCGGCCGGTGCCCCGTTCGCATCGTGCGTCTGCACGCTCGCTTCACCCGTCAGCGCCGTGTCTTGCCACGAGTTCACTAACAACGAGAGCTGCTGTGGCCCTTCACAGGACACCGGCAACGTCAAAAACGCCTTCGGGTTCGCTTCGGGCAACCTGCAGATGCTCGGCGGTTCGTTCGAGTCGTATTCACTGCAGCCTTCCTGGCTGAGGGTGCGCCAGCTGTTGTGGCTGGGGGCCCCCGGCACGCCCCACAGCGTCAACCTGATGCTCTGGGTACCCGCTTGCACGGTGTTGTTGGCGCGCGTTGTCGCCCCGTAGTCACCGCCCGAGCGAACACCCGCATCGAGATACGTGACGACGCCCAGATCGTTGAAGCCGAGCTCCACCGCCACCCCCGGCGGCGGGACCATGTTGAATACCTGGAAGATCCCCTCAAAACGGTTGGGGCTGGCAATAACCGCTCGCAGGTAGCCCACCTGGCTGTCCCCGGGACAGCTGCTCTGCACCTCCAGCAACTTGTGAGTGCAGCGCGGCGTCGCACCGGGGTCGCCGACCAGACCCGGCGGCAGGCCCACCGCGATATCCCGCGGTTCCTTGCCACCAGCGGAGACGAGCCTCCTGTGCTGGTCCAGCACGGTCGGGAACACGATGTCGAACGTCGCCGCATAGGGATGCGACCCAGCCTGGGTATCGAGCGTCCCATCGGCGTTGCTGAACCACCCATCCCAGCTGACGACCCCAAAGCCCGCCGGGTTCGAGGCGATCGTCACGGGATCCGTGCTGCTCGCGGGGCCCGCCGCGCCGCCGCCCGCGACCGACACACGATTGACCGCGGTCCCTTCGACTGCGTTCGGGGCGACCTTCACCGCGATACCGATGATCGGCGTCAAATGCGTCAAATCGTAGAACGGCTCACTCCGCTGGGGAACGCCGCCACCCCCAGCGAAACGGGGGAGACCCGCGGGGATGCTCGTACACGTCACGACGGTGCTCCCCGAGCATTCCCACCGTTCATGCCCGATTTCCGGTTCTTCAGCGTGGGTCTCTCTCAGCAACTCTCCGGCTTCTATTGCTTCCAGGCCCGGAGGCAGCGTGTCAGTGACCGTGATCGGACCATGGCTGTCTTCCGCGCCGACATTGTAGACACCCACTTCGATCGTGCCCCCGTGCCCCGGTGCGAGGTTCGTCGGCAACGCCGTCGAGGTGACCTCCCACCCCGGGCCAGCGCTTTCCGCCCACGCCGGCGCAGCGGAGAAACCCACCGCGCACACCCCGAGCACACCGGCCACAGCAACTCCGCGGACACCACGACCCAACCCACGAGTCAGCCTCATCATCATCGCCATCCTCATCGTCATCGTCATCGTCATCGTCATCGCCTCCCCTTCGCCTTGGCATGCCCAGCCCGCGGCCTCACCTTCACCTTCACACACCTGCCACGCCTACGGGTAAAGCCCCGCCGACACACCACCACCCGCTTCGACTTCGACTTCGACACCACCCCAGGCGCGGGCGTCGGGAGATTCCCCACCCCACCGAACGCCACACTCGCCGGCGTCCCAAACCCCGGCACAGCCGGCGACGAGCCCTGACAATCTGCGCCCCCACACACCGCACCGGGGAGCGGCGGGAAACCGACCGCTTCACCCGGGACGTGCGGCGCACGCGCATCGTAGACATGGAAGCTTTCGTCGCGATCTTCCGACACCAGCTGCGCGCGCGTCATGAAGAACACATCGTCCCCACTCACACTCGCATCCAAGAACAACGAGTCATCCTGGCTCGAACCACCCGACAGCAGATACACACACCCACCCGGCTGCCCACAGCCACCCACACTGTCGCGCTCCCACTCATACACATCGGTCAAGCCATTCGTGTCCCGTGAGACCAACGGCTGCGCGGTATCGAAGAACACACGGCTACCATCGGCCGACAGCCACCGCTGCATATACGTCCCCCATGTGCTGGGATGCACCCAACCTCCCAGTACATACTCTCCCATCTTGAAAGCCACATCTTCGGTGGGAGGCGCGCCGCTGGGAGCGCACGAAGCGCAATCCAACCGCCCACCGCCCGCTTCCCACTGATACACGAACAACTCAGGAATCGCACGATGTGCCGGGTCAGACACCGCGACATTGTCATAGCCGGTCAGTGGCAGCGTCGAGCTGAACGCGACGCTCAGACCGGAGGGCGTCACCTCCGCCGTCCTGGACCCGAGATCGGACTGCCAATCCCCGAACAGGCCGTAGCCAGTTCCGAGGACGGGGAGGTTGTTGTCCGTCCCGGCGAGCGTGGCGATGAACCGCGCCGGTTCCCCCACGTGCAGGCCATACAGATTGTAGGACCCGGGCGCGGCGCCCGCGGCGAGCACACCATCCGCGACGAAATACACATACGAGCCATCGTCGCTGGTCCCGACGACACCCTGCACCCCCGCGCCGGCACCCGCCAGTTCCTCGCGCACGCCGCTTTCCACGTCGAAGCGCAGCAGCCGTTCCCCTTCGGTATAGAACACGAACCGGCCATCCACGCTCGCCGTCCAGAACCGTGCCGCACCAGCCGAGACCTGCACCGTGCTCACACCACCCTCACGCACATAGATCACACCCGAGCTCACATCCGACCACACCACCCGCGACCCATCCGCCGAGATCGCATTGCCCAGATCCGGCCGGTCTTCTCCCGGGTCACCGTTGCCCGACGGGCCGCCGAACGTCGCCGCCATATCCACACCTCCGCCCGGCAGCAGATTCACCAGGCTCACAGCGCCCCCCACCGACTCATACAGATTGCAATCGTAGGTGCAAAGGCTATTCGCACTAAAAGCGGGGCCAGCCGTGGAAACGGCCGGCGAGACCAACGCAGCTTCGGTCTGAAACAGAACGTGCGAGCCATCGGCCGAGGCACCCGCGAACAACGGCCTGCCGCATTCACCCGGTGTCAGCGTCGACGTGAACAGCGTGGCAAAACCCCCACCAACACTGCTACGCGAATACAGATCGTGCTGTCCTTCTCCGCATGTCGGGGCGCCAGCCAACGGCGGCTTGTCAGGCGAGGCCAAATAGCCCGCCGAGAGATCGCTTGAGAACGACTGATACACCGGGAGCGATGCGAATTCGGAGGCAGGCGGCGGCTCGATGTCGCTCGCCCCCCAACCACCGGCCGCGCGGCTCGCCAGATACTCGTTGTCAAGCAGCGAGGTCGATATCTGGTTGCCGTTACCGCCAACGCCCGAGCCGGGAGCGTCGGCCGAATACACCATCGCGCCACCATTGGCCGCGGCCCGAAACGGCTCTTCCCCAATCAGGGTGGTTTCCACTCCGCCCAGGTCGGTCGGCGGCTGGAACACCTCCCCGTTGCCCAACGGCGAGACCAGCTCATAAGCCCGCCCATCCGGCAATCCCACACCTGCCGCCGCCACGCTCACCCAGCAGCACGCCACCACCACACCCGCCAGTCCAACACCCAGCAGCATCCTCCACGCAGGCATCCTCATCAGCCAATCCCCTCCTCGACAGGAAATAGAGGGGTCCGGCGCGCCGGCCCACCCTCTGACAAAGAGGGGGCACGCCCCTCGCGACACGACAACGAAAGACGCGGCCCTAAAGCACGCGAAAAACCAACCCGGCCCACCCGGCCGGAGCGAGCCGCCAGGAACGGGCGGCGATTTGGCCTAGAAGCTAGCGGTCCAGGCCAAGAGAGAGAGAGAGAGAGAGAGATGCGTCAGAGCTACTGACGTATCTAGTTACGGCCCCTGAAGGACCCGCAACGACTCCCGGCACGTATGTCGAAAACGACCTCACGCGAACAACATCTCCCTCATAAGTTCCGATCCAGTCCCTCTCCAACGAACCCTGCTGAGCTGCAAGCCGGCAACAGAAGCCCGGCCCAAACCGACCATATGTCCGGCACCCCACACCCGGGGATGCCATTACAAAAGGGGACTGTACACCACAACCACCGCACTTGTCAATAGAGAACCCGCAAAGACCTCCCCAGACAGCTCCCGCTGCCCACGAGGCCGCCGCCGCAAGAGGTGTCGGCGGGATTGAGCGGATGGCGCTCCCGATACGACATCCGCCGAAAATGCGTGCCCAAGCGTGCAGCGAGGCGGCCGGCGGCCGAGATGCAGCGCATGGTCCGCACGCGCCAGGCCCGTTCGCGTCCCAAGGCAGGGGGGGCGAGTGGGGCCGCCACGCACGGCCATGGGCACGGCACGCACACCAAGCCCGGCAAGCGGCACAAGCCCGCCAAGCATCACAGGAAGCACCACAAGGCCAAGCACCACAAGCGCAAGCACCACAATAAGCACCACAAGGTGGTGCACCACCCCTCGGGGCTACCCGGCGCGCCGCTGCCCACAGCTCCTCCCTCGCCTCCGCCCTCGGGCGCGCCCGTCGAAGCGCTGGGCGCGCCGCTCACGCTTGCCCAAGCGCAGCGGCTGCTGTGGCGCGCGGGCTTCGGGCCCGCTCCCGGGGAGGCGCAGGGGCTCGCCGGTCAGCACATCCAGCCGGCCGGTCGTATGGGCTCACGCGGCCCTCGGGCGCGGCGGTGCTGAGCGGGCCCGCTCCCACCGACGAAGAAGGCAACCCGCTCGCGCCCGCCGACGCGTGGGGTCACGACCATTGCTGGTGGCTCGATCGCATGATCCGCTCCAACCAGCCACTCGTCGAGCGCATGACCTTCATCTGGCACGACTGGTTCGCCAACTCCAACGAGAAGGTCGACTCTCAGCAGATGATGCTGAACCAGAACGAACTGTTTCGTTCGATGGCGCTCGGCTAGCTTCAGCGACCTGTTCATGGCGATCACCGTGAACCCCGCGATGCTCGTGTTCCTCGACGGCATCTACAACGACAAGGACGACCCCAACGAGAACTACGCGCGCGAGATGATGGAGCTCTTCTCGCTCGGCGCCGACCGCGGCGCCTACACCGAGGACGACGTGCGCGAAATGGCGCGCGCGCTCACCGGGTGGACCGCGGAATGGTCAAACGAAGAAGGGCTTCACAACTTCCGCTTCGACCCCTCGCGCCACGACAGCGGGCAGAAGACCGTGTTCGGGCAGACCGGCAACTGGAACTGGGAAGACGCCGTGCGCCTGTGCCTCACGCACCCCATGCACCCCTCCTTCTTCGTCAACAAGCTGTGGGGGTATTTCATCGCCGAACCTCCCGACCCTTCCACCGACGCCTCGCTGCAGGGGCTGTATGTGAGAACCGGCTACAGCATCCAGGCCGTGGTGGAGGCGATCCTCCAGCACCCCCTCTTCTACGGAGGGCCCGAGCTCGTCACCCCGCCCGTCATCTACAACGCCGGGCTGCTGCGCGCGGCGGGGCGCTACATCGACACGACCGACTGGGCCTGGCTCTGCGCGGGCGCCGGGCAGCAGCTGTTCTACCCGCCCAACGTCTCCGGCTGGGACTTCACACGCTGGCTCGACACCTCCACCGCCAAGGCCCGCTGGGAACTCGCCAACTACGTCGTCGCCAAGAACTACCCCGACCCCTGGGCCGAAGGCGGCTCGCAGTACGACCCCTCAGAGGAACCCTCCAGCGCGATGGCCAGCGCGCTGGGCTACTGGGCCAATCCGCTGCTCAGCCCCGAAACGGTTAACACCATCGGCACCTTTGCGCAGGACTGCCTCACCCCCTATACCGCGAAGTGGGAACAGAGCTCGAATCGCGCGATGCGCCAGAACGCTTTGCGCATCCTGATCGCGACCTCCCCCGACATGCAGGTGAGCTGACATGACGAGCTCTGCTGCCACTCAGCGGCCCTCGCGGACCCCCATTGGGGGTCCTTCTAAAAATCGTTTCCCGGAGATCTCACGATGAGCCGTGCCTGCGCCTGCAACGACTTCAATCGCGCCCAGCTGCTGCGCCGCGGCGCCGCCGTCGCCGGTCGCGGGCTGCCCTCGATCGAGCCCGGCATGCCGCTGCCCGCGGGGACCGGGCTCGACCGGCGCGCATTCCTCTTTCGCTCCGCCGGCGCGCTGCTCTCGGTGTACGGCGCCTCGATGCTCTCGCCGCGGCACTTCGAAGAGGGCATCGCGCAGGCCGCCGCCGCCTCTCCCAACCAGCCCGTGCTCGTCTCGATCTTCATGGAAGGCGGCTGGGACTCGCTCTCGGTGCTCGCGCCCGTCAAGGAAGCCGCCTACAACGAACTGCGCCCCACGCTGCGCCTCAGCCGAAGGGGCTGGGCAGGTGTTCAGCGAGGACCCCACTCTGATGTGGCACCCCTCCGCGGGCGGCCTCGCCACGCTGCACGGCGAGGGCAAGGTCAGCGTGTTCCCTGCCATCGGCTACGACCCTCCCGACGAGAGCCACTTCACCAGCCGCCACTACTGGGAGGTCGGCGAGCTCAACACGCAAACGCGCTCTGGCTGGATGGGGCGCCTGCTCGACGTCATCGGCGAACCCGGCAACCCGCTGCAGGGGCTCTCGCTCGACTACTCCCTCGCGCCCGCCCTCGCCACCGCCCGCGTTCCCGTCGCGGCGGTGTCCTCGCCCGCCCACTACAACATGTGGGCCCACGGCCTCGGCCAACCGCTGATGGCGCCCGCGCTTGAAACCTACGGGCAGCTCGGCGCCCTGCCGGCCCCCTCGCCCGCCTACGCGCAGGCGCGCGACGCCTCGCTGGATACGAGCCTGATCCTCAACACGATGGCTCCCTTCGGCGAAAAGGAAGGCAAGCCGGGGTACACCTCGCCCGTGCCCTATCCCAAGGAAGGCGGCGAATTCCCCGAACGCCTCGCCGCGCTCGCCGCGATGCTCGCCGCGGGCCTCCCCATCAAGTGCGCCTCGCTCTCCGCGGTGGGCGGCTACGACACGCACTCCGACGAGGCCGCCACGCTCACCACCAACCTCGGCCAAACGATCGAATCGGTGCTCGCCTTCCAGCGCGACCTCGAATCACGCGGGCTCGCCGACCGCGTGCTCATCCAGCTGTGGTCCGAGTTCGGCCGGCGCCCGCAGGAAAACGGCTCGGGCACCGACCACGGCGCCGCCGGTGCCGCGTTCCTGATCGGCACGCGCGCCGCCGGCAAGATGATCGGCGGGTTCCCCGGGCTCGCCACGCTCGACGAAAACGAAAACCTGCGCAACACCTCGGACTTCCGCGGAATGTACTGCTCGCTTCTGGAACAGTGGTTCCAAGCAGACCCCGCGGGGATCATCTCGGGGGCCTCCGGGTTCGAACGGCCGGTGCTAATCAAGTGATGCGCGCGCGGTGGGCGGCGGCCGTGCTTGCCATCTGTGCCCTCTGCCTGGGGGGCGCCGCGGCTACGGGGGCAACCGCACACCGAGCGAGCCAGCGCGCTTGCCGAGCGGGGCGGCGCCACCACTGCTCGGCGCGCGGCGCCGCGGGGCGCCAGCGCCACAAGCGTGGGAACCATCACTCGCGCAGGCGAGGAGCTTCGGCTCCGCCCGCCGCGAGCAGGGTGAGTCCGCCGAGCGCCGGGAGCACCCAGGCCGCCGGGGGCACGCCGGCGACTCCCCCGAGCGGCGCCTCGGGAGCGGCCCCCGGGTCGCTCACCACCGGAGGCGGGCTCGCATCGGGGCCCGAAGGCTCACCCGCTCCCGCGTCGCCCGCCCGCGCGCAGGTCACCGCCAGGGAGTTCTCCCTCACCCTCTCGCGCCCCGAAGTCGCCGCGGGTCGCGTCACGATCGAGTTCGTCGACGGCGGGCAGGACGAACACAACCTGCACATCCGCCCCGCCGCCGGGGGCGCCGACGTCGGTGCCTTCCCCAACGCCCAGCCCAACCAGCACCTGGACGTCACGTTCAATCTGGCGCCTGGGACCTACACGCTGTACTGCTCCATCCCCGCGCACGAAGGACTGGGGATGAAGGCTTCGTTCACGGTGCGCTGAGGCACGATCGCGGGGAGGACGCCTCGGATTGCGGAAGTAGATGTCTCCAATTGCGGAAGAAAAGACTCTCGGATTGCGGAAGTAAATAGCCTCGGATTGCGGAAAATAGCCCGATCGCCGAGTCTGCACGGTCTAGACTTCTCCCATGTTCCCTCCGAGCCTTCTGCCCCTCAGCGTCGGTGACGCGCCATCCGTCGGGCCGGGCAAGCAGCCCCCCGCAAGCGCGATCGGTGCGCGCGCCGTGGCAGCGACAGCGCTCGGTGCAGTGGCCATCGGCGCGTGCGCGATCGGCGCCCTCGCGATCGGCCGGATGGCGATCGGCCGCCTGACGATCAAGCGCGGGGCGATCCGCTCGCTGGAGGTAGGCGAGCTGCGCGTCGGCCGGCTGCACGTGGATGAGCTGACGGTGGCGCGCAGGACGCCGGAGTAGGCTCGGCGCAAGCCAAGCCGGCTCAGCGGCGCAGTGCGAGCACGCGCGCGCTCGATGTCCCGGCTCGGCTTTCGAGCACGGTGAGGAACGCTGTTGTCGGCGAGAGCGCGGTGGTCCAGTAGGTGAGCACGCGACCGCCGGGGCGGAGACTGAGGCCGATGCAGTGGTTCGGGGTGCGGCCCTCCCTGATCGCGCCCGGTTCGTAGCCGCCGCTCCGCGGCACGTCCGTGGGGTGGGAGGCGATCACGCGATCGCGATGGCCCGAGCGCGCGAACGCCGGTCCGAGCATGAGCTGCTGGCGGCATTCGCCGACGCGCACATACAGCAGGCGCCCACCCTGCAGCGAGGGGTTGAGCAGCTGCGTGAAGCGCGCGCCCCGCAGAACCGTGCGGTGGCGGTTGACGAGATTGACCGCGAGGATCTGGCTGTAGCCGGGGGTGGCGAGGTGGAAGACGACCGTGTCGCCCTGTAGCGCCGGGCGTCCGATCTGAGCGGGAGCGCGCACGGCGGCGACCTCGATCGCCGGCTCCACCGGCGAGGAGAGACGCACGGCGAACAGCGCATACACCCCGCTCTGCGCCCCGGGCGCCGGCGGCATGCGGTAGACGAGCCAATGGTTGGAGACCGCCAGCAGATCCGCGCCGGGGGCGGGGATCGACAGCCGCGGGGCGAGCGTGAGCCGATCGGCGATCGTTATCGACTCTGCGGAGCGCCACGCGATCAGCTCACCGCCGAGCGCCGGGTTCTCCCCAGGCACCTGCCGGGTATTGCCGGCCACGCTGAGGAAGCCGCCCACGCCCGGCTCCTGCCACGCGAGCTCTTCCGCGGCGACGCTTGGATCGACCCGGCCCGCATCTACCACCGCGGCGCCGACGGGGACTCCTGCAGGGAGAGCCGGGGTGCCTGCGCGACCGGCGAAGGCACCCGCGGGGGGAGCGAGCAGTGAGGCACAGAGGGCGAGCGCGAGCGCATCGGCGACGCGCAGGCCGCGCAGCAGCGAGGCGCGCTGTGTCATCGAGGCCAGGATCCGCTGGCCGAGCTCGAGGTCGGCCAGCGGCGCGAGCGCCACCACCGGAACCGCGCGGCCCAGCCCGAACCCGAGTCCGATCAGCAGACCCACACGCACCGAGCCCAGAGCGACGCTCATACCCGCGAGTGCCCACACCGCGAAGCTCATCACGAAGGTGGTGAAGCCGAGGCCCAGCAGCGCTCCGTAGAGCGCCGCGGCAACGCCCACGGGCAGGCGCCTGCGCCAGGGCTCGGGTACCTGGCGACGCACCTGGGGGAAGACGCGCCTGCCGCTTGCCTCCAGGACGGCCGCAACCACTGCGATGACCAGCGCAAGGACGGGGCCGAGGCCGCCCGCGCCGGTGTGCGCCGCGGCGCCGAGCAGCCCCAGCAGACCGAAGGTCGTGAGGGCGCCCGCGAGGGCACCCAGCGCGAAGGCCAGCGTGGTCGCCAGCGCCATCACTCGCCCGCCGCGGTGAACGCCGCCGGCGCGCAGCGTCTCGATCGTGGAGAGCCCGCACGGCGACCACGTGCCTGTGACCCCCGCCAGCACCGCGAGGAGAACGAGCGCCGAGTCGAGTGAGCTCAACACGGCACGTGGGTGTCGAAGTAGTAGACGCAGAACACCCTGCGCCCGTCGTAGCAGTACCCCGTGAGCGCTTCGTCGCCATTGATTCGCTTGCGCGTATAGGCGCAGCAATCCATCAGCTTGCGCACCTGCCCGCCGCAGCAGCGATACCAGGAGCCATCGCGGTGGGTGTGCAGGCCAAAGCGCCTGGGCACCACATCCAGGCACGTCCGCGAGCGGGGCGCGGGCGGGAGCGGCTGGCCTTCGGGGCCCACCAGCGGCCGACCCTGCTCGTCGATCGGGCGTCCCTGCCCATCGATCGGGCGCCCGAGATCGTCGATCGGGCGGCCATCGCTGGGGCGCAGCGGAAAGCCCTTCGCGTCCACACGCGGGAGCCCGAGCGGATGGGGGCAGGAGGCGGTGGTGTACGTGTGTCCGCAGAAGGTGTAGTACCGCTGCGCGCGAGCCTCATCGCTCAGAGCCTCCACCGCGACGTTCGCGCCGGCGAGCGCCACCAGCCCCTCCGCCGCCCTGCGCAGGAACCTGCGGCGAGACTCAACTCGGTCAAACACGCGCAAGGCCCTCCTCGCGGCGCATCCACGCGGTCGCGGGGATGCTCGCAAGCTGCTCCAGCGTATTGAAGGTGCCCTTCGCGAGCACCACGCCCCCGCGATCGAGGGCCACCGCGTAGGGGCTGCCCGGTATCGCCGCGGAGTGCCACGCGAGCTGCTCGCGCACCTCGTCGAAGACAACCAGCGCCGTCCCCGTCCGCACCGCGAAGACCGCCAGCGAGGGCTCGAGCTCGCAGCACACCGCGCACCCCGGCGAGAGAAACACCGCGAGCGCGAGCTCCTCCTCCTCGCCGAGCGCGAAGCGCTCGATCAGCGGGCTCTCGCATCCCAGCGGAGGGCCCTCCTCGAGGATCTCGAGCGCCCCCCGCGGCGCTCCCGGCGTGTGCGCGCCGCGCAGGTCGGCCACCTCGCGCGCGAGCATCAACGCGATCCAGCCGAGGGCGAGAACCCCGCAGGCAAGCAGCGCGCATGCAATCGCCAGCCAGTTCGACGCCGATAGCGAGGAGAACCCGCTCGCCCCGGCATCCGCGCCCCCGTCGAGCAGTCCCGTGGCGAGCAGCGCGAGCACGAGCGTGCGGCCGGCTGAGCGCACCCCGATCGCCGAGCGGGCGCCGAAGCAGTGACACGGCTCCCCGCCACGCCCTCGCGCGAGCGCGAGCCACAACCAGGCCGCGAACCCCCACAGCATGATCGTCGCGAAAATCAACGGCGCGCGCCCGAGCGCGAGCACTCCGAGCCCGATGCAGAGCTCGAGCGCGCCGAGCAACCGCAACGCCGCGGGGCGGCGTGAGAGCGCGGGCCGACCCGAGTGCCCCATCCAGCCATCGAGAGCAGGTGCGCGCGCCGGCTGAGGACGCACGAGCTTCATCAGCCCTGCGCCGGCGAGCACGCCGCCGACGACGAGCGTCCCGAGCATCGCGACAACGCTCATGCTCAGATGCCCGGCGGGCGGTGAACCAGCACGCGATTCATTGTGCAGAGCCCTCCCGACGGACTCGCTGCCGATCTAAGGCGCTTGCGTGGCGCCCAGCTGCGCGCGGATCGCGAGGTGCAGGCGCTGAGCCTCGGCGCCCGCCGCATCGGCGAAGTCCGCGCCGTCGCTCGCGAACAGGATCGAGCGTGAGGCGCTGATGAGAAACGCCGAGCTCCCCACGCGCGCGTGGGCCTTGACGACGGCCGCCAGATCGCCGCCCTGCGCTCCGATGCCGGGCACTAGGATCGGCACGCTCACCGGGATCTCGGCCCGCACCGCCGCCAGCTCGTCGGTATAGGTGGCCCCCACCACCAGCCCGCAGTTGCCGGCGCGGTTCCAATCCAGCGCCACCGAACGCGCCACGCGCCGGTAGAGCGGCAGCCCATCCACGAGAAGATCCTGGAACTCGCCCGCTCCCGGGTTGGAGGTGCGCGCGAGCACGAACAGCAGCTTCTCGGCGCGCTCCAGAAACGGGCTCAATGCCTCGCCCCCCAGGTAGGGATGCACGGTCAATGCGTTGACCCCGAGCCGATCGAAGGCCGCTATGGCGTAGCCCCGGTTCGTGGAGCCGATGTCGGCACGCTTGGCGTCCAGGATCACCGGAACATCCGGCGCCCGCTCCTTGATCGCCGCGATCGTGCCCGCCAGCGCACGGAAGCCGCACTCGCCGAGCGCCTCGTAGAACGCGGTATTGGGCTTGAACGCACACGCGATCTCGGCCGTCCGATCGACAATCTCCCGGTTGAACGCGACCACGCGCTCATCGACGGATCCGAACGGCAATACGGATACGGGCAAGCGCTCGAAGTCCGTATCGAGGCCCACGCATAGGTGCCGTCCCGCCCGCTGGTGCGCCGCGAGGATCTCAGCGCACGAGTCGAGGCGGCCCATCGCCGCATCGTAGGGCTAAGAGGCTCCGCTTCGCTCCGCCATGTGGGCCGCGTCGCGCGCATCCTCGCGGCTGCCGAAAACGAGCATCCCCGCAGACGGACGCGTCCGAACCGACATGCAGGCTTCGCCGATGCCATCCCAGGCCCTCGCGCTGGCGCTCGCCGCCTCGATCTACCCGCCCGCGGTCGCCGCGGTGATCGCGCTGGGCCGCGGAGCGGAGGTTCGCTCGCGCGTCTTCGCGTTCGTGCTCGCCGCGGCGCTCACCACCTACGCGGTGGGCGTCGTGATCCTGCTCGTCCTCATCGACCTCGGGGTGAGCGGCTCGACGAAATGGACGCCCAGCGCCGCCGTTGAACTCGCGCTCGGCGTGGCGCTCCTGCTGCTCGCGCTCCGCCTGCACCGCAAGGGACGCGGCGCGGCAGCGGAGACCCCGAACGGCGCGGCGGCGGAGACCACGAGCGCGGCGGCGGCGGACGCCTCCGGCGAGCAGGGGCCCTCGAAGATCGAGCGCTATCTGGAGAGTCGCAAGCTGGCGTTCGTGTTGGGCGTGACCCTCTACGTGCTCCCCTCGCCGATCTACATCGGCGCCGTCAAGGCGATCGCCGATGCGAAGCCCTCAACCGCGGATGAGCTGCTCTACCTGCTCGCGGTGGTCGTGGTGATGCTCTGGATGATCGAGCTGCCGATGGCGATGCTGCTGGCGATCCCCGCGCGCGCGGCGAGCGCGCTGGAAGCCGCCAACCTGTGGTTCGCGCGCAACGGCCGCCTGCTCGCGGTGCTCGCCGCGGTCGGCGCCGGCGCCTACCTCGCGATCAGGGGCCTCCTTGGCCTGCTCAGCTGAGACTACCTCGCAAAGACGCGCAGCAGCACCGTCGAGTCGCTCGGCACGTTCGCCGCGATCGCCCCCAAGGGGCCTGTGGTTGTGATCGTCCCCGTCCACGCGTTGCGCAGCGCATAGCTGCCCGCCCGCGGCATTCCCACCGCGCTGGGCGTCGTCGCGATTCGCAGCGTGCCCACGCCGCGGTTGAGCAGCGCCACCGCGCGTGAGCCATCGCTGAGCGGCTTCACCCACACCTGCGCTTCGCCGCTCCCCGCCAGCAGGCGCGCCTGCTGCCCGGCGGGGTCCTGATCGATCGCGATCACCTGGCGGTTGGCGATGCTCGCCGCGCTCGTGTGCGTCAGCGAGATCAGGTTCGCGCTCACCATCAGCGGCGCCGCGAGCATCGCCCACATGCTCATCTGCGTGCGGAACTGCGCCGTGTTCATGCCCTGATCGGGACCCAGGTAATCGGGGTCGTTCCAGTGTCCCGGGCCCGCCGCCTGCGGCTGTGCGGCGTCCGCGTCGAGGTTGCGCAGCACGCTGGTGTAGGGCACATTTCCCGGTGTCCCCACATCGGTATCGGTGCGCCAGCTGTTGCCGCTGCTCGGCCCGAACGTGTAGGAGGTGAAAGCCGAGTTCTCGATCGCGGGGTCTTCCGGGGCGAACTGCCCCGGCTGCAGGAAGTCGCAGATCGAGAGCAGCATCGGGCGGCGGCTTGAGTTGTGCACGATCGCTTCGTGGAAGCTCGCGTACGCCGCCGCCGGCTGCAAGCCCAAGCGCACGCCGCCACAGAAGTCCACCTTCACCGCGTCGATGCCCCATGCGGCGAATGTGTTCGCGTCCTGCTGGTAGTGCCCATAGGAGCCCTCGTTTGCTCCCCCGCAGCCCACGCTGCCCGCATCGGTGTAGAGGCCCAATCGCAGCCCTGCCGCGTGCAGCGTGCGCGCCAGCCAAGCGATCCCGTGCGGCCACTGCGCCGGGTTGGTCGTCGGGTTGCCGGCTGCGTCGCGCGTCCCCTGCCACCAGCCGACGTCGAGCCACACGTAGCGGTACCCGAGGCCCGCCAGCCCGCGCGTGAGGAGCTGGCTGGCCTGCGCGAGCACCGATCCCTCGTCGAAGTACCCGCCGAAGGTGAAGTACGAGTCCCAGCCCATGTATGGCGTCGGCGAGAGCACCGTGGCCGTCGTCGCTCTGGCGCCGGCGCTCGCCCGCCGCGCGGATGGCGGCTGGAACGATCGCCTGGGGGGCGCCGTACGCGAGGACTTCCTTGCGGGAGCCCCAAATATGACGGTGGCGCTCTTCAATGAAGCGCTCAGCACGCCCACGACCGTGCCGCTCACGGTCAACCTCACCGCCAGCCGCCGCGCGCTGGCGAGCAGACGCCTGCCGGTGGCGTTCAGCGCGACCATCGCCGTGTAGCGCTGAGCGGGCCTCAGCCGCACCGTGCGCGCGCCCACCGTTACGCTCACCCGCCGCGTTCCCTGCGCCGCCGCGAGCGCCACGATGCGGTTGTTGCGCAGCGTCTCCTGCACGGTGAGGCGCAGCTTCAAAGTGCAACTCCCCGCGGCCTGAGCCGAGCAAATCAGCGGCACGCCAACCGCGAAGCGACCTGCGCGCGGCGCGCCAACCGCGGTCTCCGAGATGGTTCCGAGCCCGCCCGCGGGCACCGTCACGAACGCGCTGTTGGCGCTCACGCTGCCCGCTGCCGTGGTGGCCGTCACACGACACTGCAGGTGGTGGGAGACGTCTTCGCCGCCCACCCCGTAGGTCGAGCCGGAAGCGCCGGCGATCGTGCGGGTGTCGCGCAGCCACGCGTACGCGAGCGCCACGCCACCTGCGCTCACACCCGCGCTCACCCCCGATCTGCACGTCAGCCGCTGGCCGGGCGCCGGTGCGCCCGCGATCGAGGGATGCGGCGTCACCAGCTGCGCTTCGCTCGGCGGGGGGCTCGGCGGAGCCGGCGCGGGAAACGCCGCTGTGAAGACCCGCCCGTCCGCATCCACGGCGGCGCACAGCCCTTCCGCGATGCAGGAGACGCTCTTCAGCGCCCCCGCGCTCTGGGTGTCGAGGGCCGTCGCGCTCCATAACGGCGGCGCCGCCGTGGGGTTCTGGCTCGTGAACGCGTACCCTCCCCCATCGACCGCCACGCACACCGCCGTGCTCATGCACGCGAGGGCGCTTGGAGCGCCGAACACATCGACGCCCGTCGCGCTCCACGTCGCCCCCGAGCCGGGAGCGGCGCCCGGGGCGATCGCCGCCGCGACGTTGGAGCTCGCCAGCGCGTTGCCAGCGCCATCCACCGCCACGCACGAGCCTCCGGAGAAACACGAGATCGCCACCAGGCCAAGGCTCGGGTCGATCAGGCGCGTGTGCCACGTGCCCGCTCCGCCCGCCGGATCGATGCTCACGCTCACGTGCCCTTCGCCATCGACGGCCGCGCAGAGAGTCATCGAGGCGCACGACACCGAAGCGAGCGCTCCCGCCCCGGCGATCGCTCGCGCTTCAGACCATGCGCCCGCGGTGGCGCTCGCGGCCGGATCGGCGCTCACGCTCACGTGGCCCTTGCCATCCACGGCCACGCACTCCGCAGTGGAAGGACACGAGACCGAGGTGAGCCCTTCCGTGCCCCCAATCGCCCGCGCTTCAGACCACGCGCCCGAGCCGGCGGTGCTCGGGTGGGTGCTCACGGCCACGCGCCCCGCGGCGTCCACCGCGACGCACTCGCTCGCCGCCGCGCACGAGATCGAGGTGAGCGCGCCCGCGCCTCCGATCGCAGACGGTTCGGACCACGCCCCGGCGCCGCCGGCGGGAGGCGGAGCGGCTGGGTTGGTCCCCACGAGCGCGCGCCCCGCGTTATCGACCGCTACGCACAGGCCGATCGAAGGGCAGGAGACCCCGCTCAGCGCCCTGCCCCGATCGATTTCCAGCGCGCCGGACCAGCTCAGGGGCGCGGCGGCCGCGGCCGTAGCCGCGGAGCGCACCGGCCCCCAAGCAGGCTCCCATGCAAGCCGCGCAAAGCGCGAGGACGTTCGCGGGCACGGCGAACTGACGGTGGCGGCGCACTCCATACTGCAACACCAGCCCCGAGCCACGGTTGCGCACTGAGCCGTGGTTGCGCAGAATCCGAGCACGCCGTTCGCCGGCGGCGCGCGAATCGCGGCTCACCAGCGGCGCGCGGTCTGGAAGAGCTCCTCCATGTAGCCAGCGACGGACACCGGCGACATCACCAGCTGGTAGAAGAACAGATACACAGCGAAGCCCACCAGGTTCTGGCGCACGCGCAGGCCCGCCTGCGCAAAGGAGCTGCGCTGACGGCGGTACATGATGCCGGAGATCAGCACGTTTAGCGGCAGCACCGCGAGCGTCGCCGGACCGACAATCGCGTAGTCGCCGAACGCGGCGAGCACGAGGCCGGGGATGAACGCCAGCGTGAAGGTCAGATCCAGGTACGGGAAGAGCGCGTCGGCGGCGACCGAGTGCACGTAGGGGAGGCGCTGGCGCATCAGTGTGCGCCCGTAGGTGCGCAGGCCCTCGATCATGCCCCGCGCCCAGCGGCGGCGCTGCCGCGCGAGGCTGCGCAGGGTCACCGGGGCCTCGGTGAAGGCCACCGCGCTGGGCTCGTAGGTGGTGCGCCCGCCGCGCTCCAGCAGCGCCCACGTCATCACGATGTCCTCGCCGATGCAATCGGGCCAGCCGCCGGCCGCGCGCAGCGCGTGGGTGTCGTAGACGCTGAAGGCGCCCTGCGCGACGAGCGTCGCCTGCAGCAGCGCCTGCTGGCGCTTGATCGAGCCGATGCCGAGGAAGTAGTCCCACGTCTGCGCCGCCGTTATGAGGCTCGCGCGCGAGTTGCGCACCATCACGCTGCCCGCCACGGCGACGGTGTCGGGCGGCGAGAGCAGCATGCGCGAGACGATCCTACGCAGCGCATCTGGCATCAGCAGCGTATCCGCGTCGATCGTGGCCACCAGCGGCGTCCGCGCCGCGCGCAGACCCGCGTTGAGCGCGAGCGCCTTGCCGCCGTGGGGCACCTCCATCACGCGCACGCGCTCGATCTAGGCGAGCGAAGCTGCCGGCGAGGCTCACCGTCTCGTCGGTCGAGCCGTCATCCATCACAAACACGTGCAGCGGCCCGGGATACTCCTGCGCGAGCACATACGCGAGCGTCTGCGCGATGTCGCACTCCTCGTTGTAGGCCGCCACGAGCAGCGTCAGCGCGGGATAGTCGAAGTCGAAGTCGATCGGCGCGGGGTGATCCACCAGCAGCGAGGTCACGAGCTGCACGTTGAGATAGCCCGGGATCAACGCGATGCCCGTTATCAATATGAGCGCCGCGGGGAGCGAGATGGTGCGCGCGAGGTCCTCGATCCACGGCCATGCCAGCCACGCCGAGAGGCACATCCACGCGAACCCGCACAGCACGCTGAGCCGGAAGCGCGTGGAGACCCGCATATACGGCATCCACCGCGGCGGCGGATTGCGCCGCGGCACATCGCGCGAGCGGGCCGCCGCGATCGAGTCTGGCGCCTCGCCGATGGCACGGGGGGCAGAGGCACGGGCAGGACTTCCAAAGCCGTTTGCCCTGCCATCGCGCGAGGGGCCATCGCGCGACGGGCGCCTCGGGGGTCTGGCCGGACGCTCGCGCTCCAGCAGCGCCGGGCCGGCGCTCCCGCGCCCGGATCTGAGCGCGATGGCGTTCGCGCTCGCGCGCCGCTGCGCAACGGCGGTCGCCCGCCGGGTGCGCCGCGATCCGATCTCGTCCACGGCGTGGATGCGAACCTCCTCCAGACCGTCGAGCAGCTGGAGCGCTTGCCGCGGGCGAGCGGCTCCGCCCGGCAGCGTCATCATCGCCTTCCTCGCCAGAATGCCCACGCCGGAGCGCTCGTCGGAGAGGGCAGCCACAGCGGCCAGAACGATCACCCCGTCCGATACGCGGCCGATGCGCGCGAGCACCCCGAAGCGCCCGCGCTCCAAGCCGTAGACGCTGCCAGCGCGCCCAACCGCGTTCGCGAGCCGGCGGCCGAGCCGCAGCAGCTCATCCGCCGCGGGCGTCCCGTGCTCGCGCTCGTAGAGGGCCAAGCCGGGCAGCTCGAACACCCCGAGCAGATACGTGCCCACCGCGTCGCCATCGCTGGACAGCACCCGCAGGTCCCTGAAGAGGCGTGCGCGGGAGCTGAGACCCGTCACGGGATCCACATGTGTCCGCAGGCGCTTCGCCGCGCGCCGCGCTCGCGTATGCGCGAGCGTCACCGCGAGCGCGATCAGGACCGCAACGGCGGTTCCAGCGGCCACCCCAAGCACCGCGAGGAGCGGCTCGCCGAGCACGGTTGTAGACCCCGAGAGGGACATACGTCCCTATCGGCGATGCCTCGATCTTCAGTGAGCGCGGCTACCGGCGCTGCAGCGCGAGAGGACCGTCAGGCCTTCCACTTGATCGAGCAGCCAACCGGTGGCGTCTGGCGCGGATCGGGGTCTTCGAGCCTCGAGCACCGCGTCGAGGGCGCCGCGCAGGAAGGCGGCGTTCTGCGCAGGGTCCTCGTAGTCGCCGTCCGGGGCGCCGCGGTAGCGAAGCGCACCGCCGGCATCGAGCACGAACACATCCGGCGTCGTCTTCGCACCATAGGCGCGAGCGACGTCCTGTGACTCGTCGCGCAGGTACGGCACGCCGTCGAACTCCCCGCGCTCCACGCGAGCGCGCATCTGGAGCGGCGAGTCGCCCGGATAGCGCTCGGCGTCGTTGGGGTTCACCGCCAGCACCCGCACTCCGCGGCCGGCGTAGTCCCGCGCAACCCCAACGATCCGCTCGTGCCACGCCAGCGCATAGGGGCAGTGGTTGCAGGTGAACACGACAACCGTCGCGGGGGCCCCGCCCGGCGCGTGCGTGCTCCCCTCGGTATCCGGCAGTGCGAACGTCGGGGCGAGATCGCCGATCGCTGTCATCTCAAGCTCCTCTCGGTAGTGGCGGTCCTGGCGGCGCGAAGCGCCTCACTCACGTCGGCGGGGTCCGGTGTCGGGGAGATCCTCCCGTCGCGACGATGGTAGACGCGGCACCTCCACGTGCTGGTCGGTCATCTCGACCGCTCTCTGATCCCGGCGTCGGTTTTGGCGTCGGAGATCTCGAACCGGGAGCCTTCCACTCCGCTCAGGGTGAGCTGCCGCGGGCAGTCTTTCGGTGGGCTGCTACTCCCCATACCTTCTCGTCGGGCACACGGTTTGCCCCCGGCCGGATATCGGGCCGCTGTCAGGCACGGCCTCAAGGACTCGCTCTGCACGGTCCGAGTAGCCGGCAACCGTTGCTGACCCCCGGTGGATGGATGGCGAGACTCGGATTTGAACCGAGGACACCGCAGTTTTCAGTCTTGATCTTCCGAGCCCGGAAACTGGCCGATTTGCAGGCCATTTGCTAGATGAGCCGCCCCGGATATGCCGTTGGTTTCCTGGGGTTTCTTGGGGGTTTGGGCCGGGGGGCGGGCTTCTCCGGCCCAAACCCTGATCGGCCCGGATCGGCGGATGGCGAGAGGCGGACTCGAACCGCCGACACCTCGATTTTCAGCGGTTGCGCCCTCCAACCGACCCGCCTTGCGAATCCTAGCGAAAGTGCCGCGTTTGCAGGTATTTCGAGTGGTCTGTGGCGGCGCCAGCCAGTCGCCGTCCTCCCCGAGATACCCGCAGACCCTGCGGGATTCCGGCGGGTTTGTGCCGACGTGCGGGGTTCGTCGGCACAAACCCAAACGGGTCTGATCGAGCGTATGGGCGCCCGCTATTCGTCGTCTACGCCGGCTGGCTCTCGCTGCCGTGGACAATGAAATGGTCGCCAAGTTCGGCAACTGTGAAACCGTGAAGCAAGCGTTCTGGCGGCACGAACCCGGACTGCTCCCTTTCGTCCAAAGCAGCGGCACGACCGAATCTGCCGCACGGTGCCCTGCCCACGTAGCGAGGCGGGTCCGTCCGGTCTGAGCGCGGGCCTTCGGGCTCAGCGATAAGCGAGGGTCGAGAAAGCGGCGAGAACTCGCGACGAAGCCCACTCCCGGGCCGTGCTGCGTGTTGGACGGGCGCGATCGGCTACGCCACGGTCGTCCTGACTTCGCGTGAGTCGCGGCGACTCACGCCGGATGGCGCGTCCAAGCAGCATTCGACGCGGCTCTTGTGCAGGCGAGACATCGCGTTGCGTGGCTGCTAGCGGAGGCCACAACCGCTGGCGCCAAGTCGTAGTGCACAGGCGCTTGGCTACGCTTCGGCGCGTGGAGCTGCAGCGACGCATTGCGGAGGGGACGGGTGAGTTCTTGCTCTTCGCGCTGACGCCACCGCGCCTGACGACCGAACCGGAGCACGCCCGTCAGATCGCCGCGAAGACGCTTGAGCGCCTGCGCCCGTGGGCATCGACGGCCTCGTGCTCTACGACATTGATGACGAGAGCGACCGCAATCCCGAGGAACGGCCCTTTCCGTTCCTGCCCACGATGGACCCCGCCGACTACCTCGCTCGCGATCTCGTCGGCTTGGAGGTACCCGCAATCGTGTACCGCGCTGTCAGCAAGTACCCAGAGCAACAGCTTCAGTCGTGGCTCAGCGAACAGGCCCCAACCCAGGCGCTGTCGGTGTTCGTCGGTGCGTCGTCCCGTGAAAGGCCGGTCGCGACCTCTCTGCCGCGGGCCTACGAACTACGGAGTGAGGTGCGCCCAGATCTCCTGCTCGGAGGTGTGGCGATCCCAGAGCGCCACGCGCGCGGAGGCACGGAGCACCTCCGTCTGCTCGCGAAGCAGGCTGCAGGTTGCTGTTCTTCGTCACCCAGATCGTCGATGACGTCAACGCCGCCAAGGATCTGGTCTCCGACTATCACTACGAGTGCGCCGCTCGTGGTCTCAAGCCAGCGCCGATCGTCTTTACGTTCTCGGTCTGCGGGTCGGTGAAGACACTGGAGTTCGTTCAATGGCTCGGTGTCGATGTGCCGCGCTGGATTGAGAACGAGCTGCGTCACGCGGAGGACACACTAGAAGCGTCCTACGAGCAAGCCGTCGCTACGGCCGTCGAGCTGATCGCATTCTGCCGGCGCGTCGGCGTCCCATTCGGGGTCAGCG
>CAVQWW010000004.1:0-158817 GCA_963717785.1 uncultured Solirubrobacterales bacterium | reverse complement strand
AAGCCAAGCCAGGCACCCGCACCATCGTGCTCGGCACTGGCTTCATCGGCTGTGAGCTAGCCGCATCGCTCGCGCTGCGCGGCACCCACGTCACGCTCGTCGGCCAAGAACCAGCGCCGCAGCAGCAGCGCCTCGGCGCGGAGGTCGCCGAGCACATCGCACGTTGGCTGGCAGACCTCGGCGTGACGCTACGGATGGGCATGAAGGTCTCCGCCGTGCATAACGGCCGCATCGTCGCGCTCAACCACGGCGACCCGATCGAAGCCGACAACGTGGTGCTCGGCATGGGCGTTCAGCCCGCAGCGAGCTAGCCGAGCAAGCGGGCCTTACGATCGTCAAGGGAGCGATCCTCACCGACGCGCAGATGCGAGCCCACGACCGGGTGCTCGCTGTCGGCGACGTCGCCTACGCCCACAACCGCAGCGCAGGACGACGGCTGCGCGTAGAACACTGGGGCGACGCGCTCGGCCAAGGCGAGATCGCCGGGCGCGTACTCGCCGGCCAGAACACGCACTGGCAAGACGTGCCCGGCTTCTGGTTCGACCATCGGCCAGCACACCCTCAAGTACGCAGCCTGGGGCGACGGCCACGACCGATGCAGACTCGATGAGCACCCCGACAGCTCGTTCACCGTGTGGTATTCGCACCACGACAAGCTCGTCGGTGCGCTCACCCACAATCGCGACGAGGACTACGAACAAGCGCAACAGCTCATCGCCGCCGGGGGAAGCCCCCCATGAACGAGCGCTCGCTAGACCTCCACGGGATGCCGGCGACCGTCGAGCTCGCACCGCCGCACCTCGACCTCCACGCAGTCGTCGTCATCCCGGCCCGCGACGAGGCGCCCCGGATCGCCGCCTGCCTGCGTGCGCTCGCCAGCCAGCACGACATGCCCGCCAACAGCTACGAGGTAATCGCGATCCTCGATGGCTGCCGCGACAACACGCTCGGAGTCATCCAGCAGATCGCCCGGCTGCACGAGCAGCTCGCCATCCACACCGTGACCCTTCCGCATCCCCAGGGCGTCGGACGCGCCCGGCGCCTGGGCATGGACATCGCTTGCCGACGACTCATGAGCCTCGAACGACCCGAGGGGCTGATCGCAAGCAGCGACGCCGACACGACCGTCGCCGGCGACTGGCTCTCAGTGCAACTTGCCCTCTCGCGGTCGGGCGCCGCTGCGATCGGAGGACTCATCGAGCTCGACCCTACAGAGCGAGACACGCTCGACCCGCACGCCCTCGCCGTGCGCGAACTGGGCGCCGCCAGGCGGCTCGCGCTCGCCGTCCAGCAGACTGCGGGCGCCGCGCTGGTCGAGCACCCGCACTTCTCCGGCGCATCGCTCGCGCTGACTGCCGCCGCGTATGAGCGCTGCGGCGGACTGCCAGTACGCGCAGCGCTCGAGGACGAGGCGCTAGCCCACGCGCTCACCAGCCAAGGCATCGCCATCCACCGCCCCCGCCACGTCCGGGTGAGGACCTCCGCCCGCACCGACGGGCGCGCTCCGCGCGGCCTCGCGCAAGACCTCACGCGCGCAGACTGGCGAGCCCGCCGCTCCTACAACGCCAGCGAGTTCCCGCTCGGCCAGCTGCTCGCCGTCAAGCAGCACACCATCGCTCTCCTGCTGCCAGCCCGCGAAGTCGCAAAAACGATCGACCCGATCGCTCGCACCGCCGCTCGGCTCAAAGACGCCGGCCTGCTCGATGAGGTGCTAGTCATCGACGCCGCCTCCCAGGATGAGACCGCCACGATTGCACGCCAAGCCGGGCTCCACGTCGCCCAAGAGGATGAGCTGCTGGCCGACTACGGACCCTCACAAGGCAAGGGCGACGCGATGTGGCGAGGACTCGCCGCAACCAGCAGCGAAATCGTCGCCTTCGCCGACACAGACACCGAGGACTTCCATGAAGGATTCCTCCTCGGGCTCCTCGGCCCGCTGCTCTGCGACCCCGACATACAGCTCGTCAAGGGCACCTTCCGTCGCCCGTTCCGCAACGGCGACACCGTGCTCGCCGAAGGCGGCGGGCGCGTCACCGAGCTGATGGCGCAGGCCGCTGCTCAACCTTCATGCCCCGCAGCTGGCCGTGTTCGACCAGCCGCTCGCGGGGGAGACTGCCGGCCGCCGGGCGCTGCTCGAACAGATCCCGTTCGCCGCCGGCTACGGCGTCGAGATAGCAATGCTGATCGACAGCTGGCGAACCTGCGGCCTGGACGCGCTCGCCCAAGTCGACCTCGGTCAACGGCAAAATCGCCACCAGTCGCTGCGCGACCTCTCGGCGATGGCCTACGCCGTGCTCCTCGCCGCGCAAACTCGCTTCCTCGGACCGGAGTTCGCCGACAGCAACGCCTGTAGCTCGATCATCCTGCCACCCACCGCCAGTGCCCCGGAGCTGATGGAGACTCGCCAAGTGACGCTCGAGGAACGTCCGCTCGCTCGCCGAGTACCGCAACCGCGCACACGCTCAGGTTCCCGCCGCCTAGAGTCGGCTCTGTCTCACAGCCGCCGATCGCGCCGTTTTGGCCCCTGACCTCAAGGGTAGGAGCGAGAGCATGAGCGCCGAGAACGACACGACCCTGCGCTTCACCCATGCCGACCGAAAGTGAGCGCCATGAGTGAGACCGTCGCCGACCACCTGCTCAATCGGCTAGCGAACGAGTGGGGAGTGAAACGCATCTACGGCTACCCCGGCGACGGCATCAACGGCATCATGGGCGCCTTCGGCCGCGCAGATGACTGTCCGGAGTTCATTCAGGTTCGCCACGAGGAGATGGCCGCCTTCATGGCCTGTGCGCACGCGAAGTTCACCGGTGAGGCCGGCGTCTGCCTCGCCACCTCCGGTCCCGGCGCAATCCACCTGCTCAACGGCCTCTACGACGCGAAGCTCGACCACCAGCCGGTCGTGGCGATCGTCGGTCAGCAGGCCAGGCTCGGCCTGGGCGGCAACTATCAGCAGGAGGTCGATCTCACCACGCTCTACAAGGACGTGGCGCACGAGTACGTGCAGATGGCAACCGAGCCCGGCCAGATTCGTCACCTGATCGACCGGGCGATGCGGATCGCGCTCTCCGAGCGCACCGTCACCTGCGTGATCGTCCCCAACGATCTGCAGATGGAACCAGCCGTGCCGACACCACCGCACGCTCACGGCACCGTTCACTCCGGCCCCGGCTACACGCCGCCGCACGTCACCCCCAACGACGAGCAACTGCGGCGCGCCGCCGAGGTACTCAACGCGGGTGAGCGCGTAGCGATGCTCGTTGGCGCCGGCGCGCTGCACGCCACCCAAGAGGTGATCGAGGTAGCCGACACGCTCGGCGCCGGGGTCGCCAAGGCGCTGCTCGGCAAGGCCGCCGTACCCGACGACCTGCCGTTCGTCACCGGATCAATCGGCTTGCTGGGCACACGCCCCAGTTGGGACATGATGCAGGACTGCGACACGCTTTTGATGGTCGGCTCCAGCTTCCCCTACTCGGAGTTCCTGCCCGAGGAGGGCCAGGCCCGCGGCGTGCAGATCGACCTGGACGGCAGGATGCTCGGCATCCGCTACCCGATGGAGGTAAACCTCGTCGGCGACAGCGCGCTCACCCTCAAAGCGCTCCTGCCGTTGCTCGAGCGCAAGGACGATCGCGGCTGGCGGGAGAAGATCGAAAAGAACATGAGCGAGTGGTGGCAGGTCATCGAGAAGCGCGCGCACGAGCCCGCCCAGCCGATCAACCCGCAGCTGATCTTCCACGAGCTCTCAAAGCGCCTACCCGATGGCGCGATCCTCACCTCCGACTCCGGCTCGGCTGCCAACTGGTACGCCCGCGACGTGCGGCTACGCGCCGGCATGATGGCCACGCTCTCGGGCACCCTCGCGACGATGGGACCGGGCGTGCCATATGCGATCGCGGCGAAGTTCGCGCATCCTGACAGGCCCGTGATCGCGCTCGTCGGCGACGGGGCGATGCAGATGAACGGGCTCGCCGAGCTGATCACGATCGCCAAGTACCGGGAGCGCTGGTCAGACCAGCGGCTGATCGTGCTCGTGCTGAACAACCGCGACCTCAACCAGGTGACGTGGGAGCAGCGCGCGATGTCCGGCGACCCCAAGTTCGTCGAGTCCCAGGAACTACCCGACGTGCCCTACGCGCGGTGGGCGGAAATGATCGGGCTGAACGGCATCCGCACGGACGACCCCGAAGCGATCGGCGAGTGCTGGGATCAGGCGCTCGCCGCCGACCGGCCGACTGTGCTCGAGGTGCGCTGGTGACCCCGAAGTGCCGCCGCTGCCGCCGCACATCACGATCGAGCAGGCCCGCTCGTTCGCCAAGGCGATCCTGCACGGAGACCCTGGCAGCCGGCGGATCATCGCCCAAGCGCTGCGTCAGAAGCTGCCCGAGTTCCTGCCAGGCCGATGAGCGCCAAGCGCCTGCTGGGAAACCTGCGCCGCGGTCGCGCGCAGCGCACCCTCGCCGCCGCGACCGCTGCAAGCGCGCTGCCGCTTGGCCTGGAGATCTACTTCGAGCACTTCCGCGGCTCCTTCGGCGACAAGTGGATGTGGACCCCCGTCGCGCTCTCGCCGCTGCTCACCGCCGCCGGACTCGCGGGCGTGGGCTCCAAGCGAGCAGCGACCACCGTGCTGCCCGCAGTGTCTGCCCTGTACTGCCTGGATGGGCTGATCGGCGTCTACACCCACATACAAGGCGTACGCAAGCGGCCCGGCGGATTCTCAGAGCCGCTCTACAACATCGTTATGGGGCCGCCGCTGCTCGCGCCGGGCTCGCTCGCCCTCGTCGGCGGGATGGGCCTCGCGGCGGCGCTCGCCGAGCGGGAGCGCTGAGGGCGATGGCGCAGGCACGGAGTTCCTCGGCCGGGCATCTCCCCAAGCAGGGCGGCGACACCACGCCGGGGCCGCCCCCAGGGCTGCCACACCAGCGCAAGGGGACCACGCCGCAGATGCGCGGGCGCTACCCCGACTACGACGTGCTGAGCGCCGCCTCCCATTGGGACGCGAAGACGCGGGGAGTCGTGTTCGATCGGGTAGCGAACGTCCCGCCGATCCGCTTCTTCACCGAACAGGAGGCACGCACGCTGGGAGCGTTCTGTGACGTCGTGACCGGCCAGGACGCAGAGCCGCGCATCCCCGTGCTTGAGATGGTCGACGCGAAGCTCCACGCCGGCCGGCTGGACGGGTTTCGCCACCACGACATGCCGCCCGACCCCGAGACCTGGCAGCAGGTCGCGGCCAGCCTCGACGACAGCGCCCGCGAGCACGGCTCAGACGACGGGTTCGCCGCCGCCGGCTCAGAGACCCAGCACGAGATCGTGCAGCAGTTCTCCGAAGGCAAGCTCGACTGGGATCTGCCCGTCACGAAGGCGTGGGGAGTGGTGATGCGCGGCGTGCTCGGCGCGTTCTACTCACACCCCTGGGCGTGGAACGAGATCGGCTTCGGCGGCCCCGCCTACCCACGCGGGTACGCACGGCTCGGCGCCGGGCAACGCGAGCACTGGGAGGCCCCACCGGAGTTCGCAGTCGATCCCGTGCACGATGTGCGCGAGCGGGGCGTTGAGTGAAAGAGCGTCTGCGTATCGCCCTGAAGGGCGCAGTGCGCCCACCCGAGAACGACTCCGCGTTCTTGCTCGATCCACACCGGCGAGGTGTGCCAGGGCGCGAGCGTATGCGCCGCTACAGCCCCGACGAGGCGGTCGACATGCTGATCGTCGGTGCGGGCGCTGGCGGCGCAACGCTCGCGCAACGTCTCGCCCGCAAGGGCTGGCGTGTGCTCGTGCTGGAGGCCGGGCCCTTCTGGGACCCTGACGAAGATTGGGTCTCTGACGAGGCCGGCGCGCACCCGCTGTACTGGACCGAGGAGCGCATCATCGGCGGCGGGGATCCCGTGGAGCTCGGCAAGAACAACTGCGGCCGCGGCGTCGGTGGGTCGATGATCCACTACGCCGGGTTCACGCCGCGCTTTCACCCATCCGACTTCGAGGTCTACACCCGCGACGGAGTAGCAGCCGACTGGCCCATCTCCTACCAAGACCTGAAGCCTCATTACGAGCGCCTGGAGCGTGAGCTGCCCGTCGCCGGCGAATTCTGGCCCTGGGGCGACCCCCACGACTATCCGCACGGCCCGCACCCCGTCGGCGCCGGCGCGCTCAAGGCGTGGGAGGGGGCCAGGCGCCTGGGGATCGAGATGCGCGTCGGCCCCGTCGGGATCGCCAACGGCAGCTTCGGGCACCGCCCACACTGCATCTACCGCGGCTTCTGCCTACAGGGCTGCAAGGTCGGCGCCAAGGCATCCCCGCTCGTCACCCACATCCCCGACGCGCTGGAGCACGGCGTCGAGGTGCGCGCCGACTGCATGGTCACGCAAATCGAGACCAACGAGACCGGGCGCTGCACCGGCGTCACCTACTTCCACGACGGCCAGGAGCGCTTCCAAGCAGCAGAGGCGATCACTGTCGCCGGCTACTCGATCGAGACCCCACGGCTGCTGCTGCACTCCACCAGCAGCCGGTTCCCCAACGGTCTCGCCAACGAGAACGACCTCGTGGGACGCGGGATCATGGTGCAGGGCGCACCCCAGGTCGCCGGGCGCTTCCCCGAGGAGATGCGGATGTACAAGGCGCCCCCACCGGAGATCAACAGCGAGCAGTTCTATGAGACCGACCCTGGACGCGGATTCGCCCGCGGCTTCTCGATCCAGACCGTAGGCCCTTTGCCGATCGGCTGGGCCGAGCACGTCCTCGCCGACGGACACTGGGGGCAGTCGCTCAGGGAGTACATGCGCGACTACAACCACTGGTACACGATCGGCTGCCTCTCAGAGCTCCTGCCCAGAGCGGAGAACCGCGTCACGCTCGCCGAGCAGACCGACCGCAACGGGATGCCCGTCGCGCGCCTGGACTACACCCAGTGTGAGAACGACCGCGCGAACATCGCCTACGCGAAGAACAAGCTCCACGAAATCCTCCACGCCGCCGAAGCGCAGGACATCCTCACCATCGACCGCTACGCCCACCTCGTCGGCGGCTGCCCCATGTCAGACAAGCCCGAGACCGGCGTCATCGACCGAGACCACCGCGCCTGGGGAATTCCCAACCTGTTCGTCTGCGACGGCAGCGTCATGCCCACGCAGGGCTCCGCCAACCCCGCGCTCACGATCATGGCGCTCGCATCGCGCCTCGCCGAGCGCTTGGGCGCACAGCGGATCGACCCCGCCAGCACACGACCAGTCAAGAGCCGCGCATGAGCCTCCTGATCCCTATCGACTGCCGACCAATGAGTGCCCCGCCTCGCGTGTCAGACCCCGGCACGACGGGTAGGTCACGCTCATGGCCGCCGAGCAACGACAGGTCGAATGGGGCACCGCCGAGATCGACGACGGCACGCTCACCGTGCAGCTGGCCGGCGCATCCTCGAAGTCATGGAAGGCGCGTTTCGAGAACGTGCTCGCACTGCTGGACACGCCGCACAGCGGCTGGGGAGAGGTCAGCCTCACCAAAAAGGCGATCAAGGTCTCCGGCGTCCAGCAGGGCAACGAGGCTGAGCTGCGTCACTTCCTCGAGAGCGTGGTCCTTCAAGCCAACACGGACACCGCGCCCGACGCACCCCCACCGCACGACGAGGAGGACGAGGAGCCAGACACCGACGAGCAGATGGCCCAGACCTTCCGCAGCTTCGCCGCCGAGCACCAACACCGCTAGCAGCCTCGTCCTCGCTTTTTGCCGGCACGGCGAGCGGGTAGACCCAGCGGTAACCACAAACCCGAGGAGGATCAACAATGGCGAAAGATCACGGCCCCAGCGTCAAGAACGACAAACAGTACGAAGGGCTGCGCGAAAAGGGCATGAGCAAGGAACGCGCAGCGAAGATCGCCAACAGCCCAGGCTCCTCCAAACGAGGCGGCAAGAGCTCAGGCTCAGGCACAAAACGCAAAGCCACCCCAAGGCGGCACCAAAGCGCAGAAGGCCGCCGCAGGACGCAAGGGCGCCAAAAAGAGCAACAGCTAGACGATGCCCAAGAGTGCGACCGACAGCCACGCCGGCACGCCGAGCGGGACGCCCCTCGGCTCGCTCTCCTCGCACTACGCGCCCGGCCAGGAGCGCCCGCTCGGCTCCTACGCCATCCTGACCGGCGCGTACACCACCGGCCTGGCTGGCGTCGCTGATCGCGCTGCGCGTCCGTCGCCGCCAGCTGCCCGAGCGACCCACCGCCGGCGATCTGCTGCTCGTCGGCATCGCCACGCACAAGCTCAGCCGGCTGCTCGCCAAGGACAAGGTGACGAGCTTCATCCGCGCGCCCTTCACCCGCTTCCAAGAGTCAAGCGGGCAGGGCGAGGTCGAGGAGGAACCGTGCGGCCACGGTCTGCGCCTCGCCGTCGGAGAGCTCCTGGTGTGCCCCTACTGCCTCGCCCAGTGGGTAGCGACCGCGCTCACGCTCGGACTCATCGGCGCCCCGCGACTCACGCGCCTCCTCAGCTCCGTACTCGTCGCGCACACCATCTCGGACTTCCTGCAGGTCGCCTACCGCGCAGCCGAGGACAAGCTGTGAAAATAATGAGTCCGGCCGCCTACCCAAACCGCCAGCTCTGTCGTGCGAGCACGACACGCCGCGAGATGCGGGTATAAACGACCCGTGGATACCCGACAGCTAGACACGCAAACGGCAAAGGGGGTGGATACGAGCGCCCCGGCAACCGCCGAACGGCCTCCAGCCACCTCATCGGTCTCGAAGGGCCGCCGCAGCCATCTGCTGAGCATCACCGACTCCGCGCTCGGATACATGTCCCTGGAGGACATGCTCTCCGAGCTGCTCGAGCGCATCCGCAGCGTCGCTCGAAGTCGACACCGCAGCCGTGCTGCTGCTCGACGAGGATCGCGGCGTCCTCGTTGCACGCGCCGCACGCGGGCTCGAGGAGGAGGTCCGCCAGGGCGTCCAGGTGCCGCTCGCCCGCGGCTTCGCAGGCCGCGTCGCCGCCGAGGCACGCCCGATCATCATCGAGGACCTCGACCACGCCGACGTCGTAAACCCGATCCTCCGGCAACGGGGCATCCGCTCGATGCTCGGCGTGCCCGTCCACGTCGAAGGTCGCGTCATCGGCGTGATGCACATCGGCACGCTCGTCAAGCGTGCACTTCGACGAGGACGACGTGACGCTGCTGCAACTCGCCGCCGACCGCGCCGCGCTCGCGATCGACAACGCCCGCTTCTCAGAGCAGCGCGCTGTCACCGCGATCATGCAGCGCTCGCTGCTGCCCGACGCGCTGCCGCAGATACCCGGTATGCGCTTCAGCGCCAAGTACCTGCCCGCTGGCTCTGGCATCAAGATCGGCGGCGACTGGTACGACGTCTTCCAGCTCCACAACGGACGCCTCGCGTTCGTGATCGGCGATGTCGTCGGCCGAGGCGTGCTCGCCGCCTCCGTGATGGCCGAAATCCGCGCGAGCCTGCGCGCCTACATGATGCAAGGACACAAGCTCACCGAGGTCGTCTCGATGCTCAACGAGCTGCTCGTCTCGATGGGCCGCAACCGTGGCGCCACACTCTGCGATCCTCGAACTCGATCCCGAAGCCGAAGAACTCGAAGCCGTCATCGCCGGGCACCTGCCGCCACTGCTGATCGAGCCAGACGGCCACGCCCGGCTGCTCGAGCAGAAGCACGGTCTGCCCGTCGGCGTGCGCATCGGACACACCTACGAAGCCTTCCGTTATCCGTTCCCGACCGGCAGCCGGCTCCTGCTCTACACCGACGGGCTGATCGAGCGACGCGACGAGTCCATCGACCAAGGCTTCGAGCGACTCCTCGCCGCCGCCGAGATGGCAGCCAGGCGCAGCGACTCCTCGCTCGCCGACCGCGTGTACCGCACGCTGCTAGACGAGACCCTGCTCGAAGACGACGTGGCGCTCTTGGCGATCGAGACGATGCCGCTTGGAGACACCCTGGAAATGACTCTCCCAGCACGCCCCAACGTGCTCGGAGCCCTGCGCAACACACTCGGCCGCTGGCTGCGAGCTTGCGACGCCAGCGAGGACGAGCTGTTCGACATCACCCTCTCCGCCTCCGAGGCCGCCACCAACGCCATCGAGCACGCCTACGGCGCCCGTGAAGCCACCTTCACCGTGTGCTGCGAACACGCCGGCCGACAGGCGACAATCACCGTTTGCGATGTCGGCCGATGGCGCACGACTCGCCCAGAAAGCGGCGGCCGGGGGCTCGAGATCATGCGCTCGCTCGTGGACGACGTGAAGATCGACAGCGACCAACACGGAACCGTCGTGACCATCACCAAGCGGCTCTCCCACCAAGCATGAGCCCACTCAACATCGAACGGATCGACGGAGTGCCCATCGCACACATCCACGAAGACATCGACGCCGCCAACGCCACTGTCACCCAACAGCAACTGGCCGACGCGCTCGGCCCCGACGCCTCAAGCCTCATCATCGACCTCAGCGAGACGCGCTACCTCGATAGCGCAGGTATCGACATGCTGGTACGCCTCAGCGACCGCCTCGACCACCGCCGCGCCAAGCTCATCCTCGTGATCCCCGACACCTCACAGCTAAAGCGCCTCGCCACGATCGTGGGTCTGTCCGATGCGATCGTCATCCACCCAAGCCTCCCAGAGGCACGGCAAGAGGCCGCCAAGCGCCCGCCGGGACAGGCCGTCGCGCACCCCCCCGCATGCGGCCGCGAACCACCACCGGCTGACCACAGCCTCTGAAGCCGCCACGATCGCGGCGAACGTCGCTGGACGGGCAGTAGACTTCCCCAGCAACCACTACCGCCCGTCATGGCCGAAGAACCTCCCCGACCCCAAACACAGAAGAGCCTCGCCACCACCGCATCCGCTTACAATCCACAGGTGACGCGCTCGCCCCAAAAACAGAGGGTGAAGGTGAACAGTCAGCATCCCTACCTGACCATCGAGGTGACGAGTACACCGGAGGCTCACACCCTCGCCCTGAACGGCGAAGCGGACCTCTTGGGCGCCCCCAACATCGAAGCGGCCCTCGCAGACGCTGCCACAGGCGAAGCACAACGCATAGTCGTCGACCTCAGAAACCTCACGTTCATCGACTCAAGCGGCCTACGCGCACTCATGGGAGGCCACGAACAGTGCATCGCCCGAGGCCACGAGCTGCGGATCATCCCCGGCCCAGCGAACGTACAGCGCCTGTTCGAGCTCAGCGGGATGAACGAGATCCTTCCCTTCTGCGACCCCGAGCTCGCGGGCGACGTCCCGCCGAGCGACGATCCCCAGATCTAGCCGCCCGCGCTAGCCCTGGGCGATGCTGAGGCCCAGCCAGACGATGACCAGCGACACCAGGAAGATCGCCGCCTCCAGCACGTGCATAGTCGGGCGCTTCAGATGCCAGCCGACCAGCACGCACACCACGCCGACTAGCGCGACGCCGCCCATCCCGTAGGGCGCTCGATCAACATGCCCGTGGACTCCGCTCGCACCCTCGACGACGTCGCCGAGACGATCAACAAGCTATGGGGCCACGACACACCAGGCGGATGCCTCTTTCCCGGCCCGGTGGCCCGCCAGCCGAGAGTCGCCGCGGTCGCGCCAGACGGCGCCGGCGGCTGCGAAATGCGTCTCGAGCAAGTCCCCGAAGCCGACGAGCGCGAGCGCAGATGGAACTACGCCGTCTTCCTCGCCGTCGAGGATGATCGGCTGATCGCGCCCGGTCGCGGCGACATCGGCTTCACGCATCAGCCCGGCTTCCAGACCACCCGGTTCCCCTGCGAGATGATCTGGCAAGGTAGCTGGAAGGATCTGATGCAAACCATCGAGCAGGGCACCTTCTCTGGCTTGGACGACACCACCGACCATTTCGATCGCCTCTTTCTCATACGTGTCGGTCAAGGACAGACCGACCTACCGCGCTCACCCGCTGATCTGCTCGCGCTCGAGGAGCAGCCACGTGGACAGTGGTATGCGGTGACGGCCGACGCGCCTCTGGATGCCTGGGTGCGCGTGAGGGACCACGAGCCCGACGCAGCCGGCGGCAGAGAGTTCTGCCCGGAGTGCTGCGTCCAGATCGCAGCGAGGCGCATACCGACCGAACAAGCGGTAGCGATCGCCAATGAGGCCCTGAAGCAGCTCTAGCTATCGCGTTATGCACGTCAGCAACCAACACCAGTGTCATGGCGCGTAGCTCAGCAGCGGTGCGGCTGCGCGAGTTGCTCGGTGAGGTGAAGCTGCTCGCACGCGAGTATTACCTTTTGACTGGCCGCCCGCTTGGAGTCACAGGGGAGGTGGCGGAGTATGAAGCGGCTCGCATCCTGGGGGTGACGCTGGCTGTTGTACGACAAGAGGGATACGACGCCGTCCGAAAGACGCACGGCGGGGACCATCTTCTGCAGATCAAGGGTCGCTGTGTTCCTGGCTGTGGCGAGTCCCAGCGGATCGGTGCGATCAACCTGGAGCGCGAGTGGGATGCGGTGCTCTTGGTCCTGCTCGATGAGGAGTTCAACGCGATCGAGATTTACGAAGCCGGACGGGCGCCCCTCACGGAGGCACTACAGCGCCCCGGCTCGAAGGTACGCAACGAGCGAGGCCAGCTCAGCGTCTCGCAGTTCAAGGCCATCGGGCGACGCATCTGGCCCACCTAACAGCTGAGGTCGCTCATGCCTCGACTTGTCAGTCGACTCGGCGCGTGACGATCAACGCCTCACTCTCACGCGCCTGGCACCGCATCCCCGTCGAGCGCGATGATCTGGCCCTTGGCGAGCGTGACCCGAGCCCGCGTCCGTGCCTTCTCGCCCGCCTCGTTTTCGGCGAACCACGGCTTGGGCTGTGTAATCGCTGCGCGTGGTCGGGGCTCCGCCGTCAGCCCCTTTACCGACTCGCGCACCCTCATCTCAAAGCGCGGCAGCCTACCGCGCTGATCCCGGCGCATCGTGAACGCCAGGCGACGGCTCTGCGGCGCGTCCTGCTCGCTGGCCTCGCTTTCGCTGCTCGCGTATGTGAAATACGGATCGTTGCGGCCAATCTCCGCCGCCGTCGGACCGGCCAGCCTCGTGTTCTCGTTGAGCAGTTCGGTCCCCGAGGCGAGCGGGCTCGCGCCAGTCTGTGCGATTCGTTCGATCGTTGGGCACAGATAGCTCGCCAGCGCGCCATCGTTCAAGAGGTCAATCAGATCGGGTCGCGCCTCCAAGCGCTCAGCCAGGTCGTCCCACTGGTCAAGTGTCTCAAGCTGTGGGTAGAGCGCCGTCTGCTCAGGCACGAACTTTTCTCGCCAGAACGTCAGCTCGCCCTTCTTCAGCTTGCGCGGGAACACGAACGTGTAGTGCGGCGGTGGCGACTCGAGGGACATTGCGGCCTTGAGCGATTTCCGGCATTCCGTCCAATCGATACTGTCGCCGCAGTTCTTCGCCTGCCAGGCACGCTCTGGCGGCGCGTTGAGATCGGAGAACACGTCGATCCCGTCGTCCTGACTCGGCCCGATGCGGTAGGCGTCCGGGTAGTCCGGGCGCACCAAGCGCAGCACAAGATCCTCCAAGCCATCGTCGGAGAGACTTGCCTTCAGCACCAGCACCGCCCGGTAGCGGTTGGGGTCAACCATGCTCATCTCCAGAGCATCGTAGGCGCCCAACTACAGGCTCGATGATCCCGCGCGGCGCAACTCGGTGGCGCTAGGCGCCAGGTTCTCTAGCATCACAGCGTGCGCTTCATCGACCTTCTCCCGGCGGTTGCACGCGCACATGCAGCGACCCGCCTCGTGATCCAGGGCACGGGCTGCCAGCTGGGTGCGGCCTTGCTCACGCTCGATCTCTATCGCCAAGGAGTACAAGCGGAGTACGTGCGGGGGCGCTATTCGGCATCGCCCGAGCAAGAACACTGGTGGGTAGAAGCCGAGGACCTGCTGCTCGACCCAACGCGCGACCAGTTCTCTGAGGACCCGCTCGCCGAGGACTACGTCGGCGCCTACAAGCGCGTCGAGGCCAAGCCCGCCAGCAAGATGGAGTACGAGGCGACCATGCACCTGCGCTTGCAGTGGTTGACCAACTGCCGCGTGCGCGACTCGATTGCGCAGGTGGCCGCTCAATACCGTCTGGACCTCGCGCAGATCATGGAGCCGCCAGGCTTGTTCATGCCTGTCCGTGCGACTCCCGATGAAACGTGACCGAGCAAACCGACGCGGTGCCGACGGGACGCGAGTTGCCGGTCCCTCGACGGGGTTCAGATGCCACCTGATGAGATGAACCCCCGGGTCACAGCGCGGAAGCTGCCGCCACGGATAGCACGCAACCGGCTTGAGCAGGCCACCCGAGATGCCACCGATCGTGGCCGCTTCCAGCAGCCGATCGCCGCACACCTCTTGGCGCGCCGGATCGCGCTCGACGCGCTCGCGACTGCCCACCAAGCGCTGGCCGACGGGTGCGACCTCGACCTGACGGGCAGCACACGCCCAGCCGCCGTGTGGCAGATGGCCGGACGGTGCCTTGGCATCGCCCAGGCGCTCATCTGCCTCGTCGAGCACGGGTTCACCGCCGAGGTGCTGCATCTCGGCCGCGCTCTTCACGAGGCGACCCCCCTGCTCTCCGCTCTCGGCGATCCCAACGAGGACGCCCTACTGCGCAAATGGCTCGCAGGCGAGTACGTCAGCCCCGGCACGGTCCGAGCCGTCGAAGAGCGCTACGAGCAGCGGCTCGCCGCCGCGATGGCCGCTGAAGGCAGGTCCGAGTTGCCGCGCACCGGCCCCGTCACCAAGAATATCTACACGAAGATGTCCGAGGCCGGGCACCATCAGCGGCCCGCCGTCGAGGGCGACGTTGCTCCACTGCTCCGAACGATGATACGTGGCCCTGATCCAACGTGGGAGCGCCGCGCCGCGGCGGCCTCCGTAATGCTATCCATCGTCGGAGAGGCGATCGACTCCGTCGGAGGCGCACTGGCTCTGTTCCACGGCGGAGCCTGGTACGACGAGCACGTCCGGCCGTTCTGGACAAGCTTCGATGTGCTGGCGCGCGAGGAGCCGCTTCAGTGATAGCGGCGGCCGTCGCTAGCCTCCGGTGAAATGACCTCAAAGGAGGCTTTCATCTGCCCGTACCTGAAGCTTAGTGTCAACCCATATATCGGTCGTTTGCAGGGATTTTCTATGCGCCCGAGTGGACTCGAACCACCACCATGTTTACACATGACAAGGCCCTCAACCTTGCGCGTCTACCAATTCCGCCACGGGCGCAGAGAGGCGCCGAGTATAGCCGCGCTCGCACAAAGCGCTGGTGCTGACCCCGGCAACGGGCGCTCACGCTTGCGTCCGTCCACGGAGGGCGCTACTGTACGAACAGACGTTCGCTCCACCACGTATCCCCCCACCAGGAGGGCTGACCGATGGATCTGACCAAGCGCCAGCAGGAGATCTTCGACTTCATCCGCAAGTACTCCGCGAAGTACGGGTACCCGCCGACCGTGCGAGACATCGGCAAGGCCGTGGGCCTGGCCTCATCCTCGACGGTGCACGCGCACCTGGCGAACCTCGAGCGGATCGGCCTGCTGCGCCGGGACCCCTCGAAGCCGAGGGCGATCGAGCTGCTCGATCGGGCGGTGGAGAGCGCGGTGGACAGCGTGCGCAACATCGTGCGCTCGGACGCGCTTCCGCTGGTTGGGACGGTGGCCGCGGGCCAGCCGGTGCTCGCCGAAGAGAACGTGGAGGAATACGTCTCCGTTCCCGAGGCCGCGGGGGGCTCCAGCGGCGAGTACCTGCTGCGGGTGCGCGGGGACTCGATGAAGAACGTGGGGATCCTCGAGGGTGACCTGGTGGTCGTGAGTCCCCAGGAGACCGCCCGCGACGGCGAGATCGTGGTGGCGCTGCTGGGCGAGGAGGCGACCGTCAAGCGCTTCTTCCGCGAACCCGACCACATCCGCCTGCAGCCCGAGAACGAGACGATGGAGTCGATTCGCAGCAAGGAGGTCAGGGTGCTCGGTCGCGTGGTGGGGCTCCTGAGGAGCATGTAGGCGCGCTACCCTCACCTGTGCAGGCCAAGCAGCCGCGGAGGCTCTTCGGGGCCTCCGAGGAAAGTCCGGACATCGAAGGGCAAGGTGGTCGAGGAATCGACCCGGGGAAACCCGCGGGAAAGTGCCACAGAAACAAACCGCCTCGCCGGCCGTCCCACGTGAACGGCCGGAAGGCAAGGGTGAAATGGTGCGGTAAGAGCGCACCAGCGTCGCGGTGACGCGGCGGCTGGGCAAACCCCACCCGATGCAAGGCCAAACAGGACCGTTTGCAGGCTGCCCGCCGAGGTCCAGGTAGGCCGCTCAGATGGATGGCTGCTCACGACAGGATCCGGCTTACCAGCCTGCTAAGGAAAAGCCCCGCTCCGGCGGGGCTTTTCTATGGGTTCACGTGGAGGGTCCTACGCCTTCACCAGCTCGTGCTGGAACTCTTCGAGCACGCCCAGCATCACATCGGCCTCGCACTCCACCATCGAGGGCCACTTCTTTTCGGGGTGCTCGTCGAGGGTCTTCAGGCCGTTGCCGGTGATCATCGCCACCACCACCTCATCGGGGTCCAGCACGCCGGTGATCGCGAGCTGCTTGAGCACCGCGATCGTGGTGCCTCCCGCGGGCTCGGTGAGGATGCCCTCGGTTTCGGCCAGCAGATCGATCCCCGCGAAGATCTGCTCGTCGCTCACCGCTCCCGCCGACCCGTGGCGGGTGGCGACCGCGTCGATCACGAGCCCTCCGTCGCCCGGCGCGCCGATCGCCAGCGAGTGGGCCATCGTCGTGGGCGTGCAGGGGTGGATCTTCGAGTCGTGCTCGAGGATCGCCTCGGCGATCGGCGCGCACCCCTGCGGCTGGGCGATGTGCAGCTTGGTTTCCTCGGTCTGCGCGAGCCCCACCGTCTGCAGCTCCTGCAGCCCCTTGTGGATGCGCGAAGAGAGCGTTCCACCGGCTGCCGCCGTGACGATGTGCTGGGGGGCCTGCCAGCCGAGCTGCTCGACGATCTCATAGGCCACCGTCTTGGCGCCCTCCGCGTAGAAGGGGCGCAGCGTGATGTTCGCGAACTCCAATCCGCTCATCGCCGCGACCGCGCGGCACTGGCGGTTGGCTTCGTCGTAGTTGCCCTCCACCTGGCACACCTTCGCGCCCAGCGCTCGGCACGCGCGGGCCTTGGTGGCCTCCAGGCGGTTGGGGTAGAACACGTACGCCGTCACCCCCGCCTTCGCCGCCAGCGAGGCCACCGCGGTGCCGACGTTGCCGGTTGAGACGCACCCGATCTCCCTCCTGCCCAGCTCCAGCAGCCGCGCCATCGGCCATCGAGACGACGCGGTCCTTGTAGGAGAGGCTGGGACGGGAGGTGGAGTCGTCCTTGATGTAGAGCTTGCGCAGCCCCAGCTTCGCGCCCAGCTGGTCGGCTGCGATCAGGGGCGTGAACCCCGCGAACTGACCCACCCGCGCCTCCGCGCTCCGATCGAGGATCGGCAGCAGCTCCTCCAGGCGCCAGATATTCAAAGGACGCGACCCCGTCCCCATCCCCTTCAAGTCCTCCACGCGGCTCTTCGCGAGCGCGTAGTCGTAGTCGACGTCGTAGCACCTGCCGCACCGCGCGCAGAACGCCTCGGTGTGGCTGATCGGGAAAGCGCTCCTCGCAGTCCGCGACACACCAGGCCCGTAACGCACGAGCGCGTGCGCGGTGGGCCGTCGGTGGGGTGCTGTGCGGTGCTCATCCTGTTGCCCTGCTCCACATGATCGCAGAGCGCCCGGCCGGGTTGGGCTGGTGTGGCTCGATGACTGGGCGGTGTGGCTGCATCGAGCGCCAGACTCTAGATCTACGCGCTCGGCGCACCTGTGACTGTTTCTATCACCGCTCCCGCGGGCCCCTGCGGCCAGGGCACGTCCACGGCTGGATCGCCGTGTCCGGAGGCGAGCCACAGCTCCTCCCCGGTGTGGGGCGCGAAGGGCGTGAGCACCTGCGCGAGCAGCGCCAGCGCGCGCACCAGCGACTCGTGGTTCTCGCGCCCGAGCGGGCCGCCGGTGCGCTCCTTCACGCGCGCCTCGAAGTCCTTGAGGCGATCGAACAGGCGCATCGTGTTGCGCACCGCCTTGTGCATCTCCAGCTCCGCCACATCCACGGTGATCTTCTCGATCGCCGTCGCGCACCACTTATCCAAGCGGTTGCGCAGGAACTCGGTGCGGTACGCCGTCGCCGCGTCGAGCGGCTCGTGCTCGGCCGCGAACTGCGCCTGCGCGAACTGCCACAGCCCGTGCAGGAAGCGGTGGCAGTGCTGCACGGTGCTGTCGTCCCAGTTGAGCGACTTCTGCGGGCGCGCCGCATACAGCACCGCGAGGCGCAGCGTATCCGCGCCGAAGCGCTCCAGCAGCTCGTCGGGGTCCACCACATTGCCGAGGTGCTTGCTCATCTTGCGCCCCTCGCGGATCACCATCTCGTGGAACAGGCACCCCGCGAACGGCTCGCCGTCGCGCGAGGAACTCGAAGCGGCCCGATGTCGCGCAGCGCCTTCGTGACGATGCGCTGGTCGAACACGAAGTTGCCGCTATCGGTCCCCGCCACCAGGCGCTCGGAGGGCAGCCAGTAGCGCAGATCCCCGAGCGCGAAGATCTCCTCCAGCGGCCGCTCGCGCTCACCCGGCGGCACGCACGCGGGAATCCACAGCCAGAGCGCGTCGAAGTGGCAGTCCAGCGTGTCCGTCTCGCGCCTCCCCGCCCCGCCGCAGCGCGGGCAGGCGGCGTTGACGAAGTCCTCTCTCTCCGCCAGGGGGTTGCCGGCGCCGGTGGGCTTGAGGTCGAGCGGCAGCAGCACCGGCAGATCCTCCATCGGCACCGGCACCGCGCCGCAGCTCTCGCAGTAGACGATCGGGATCGGCGTCCCCCACGAGCGCTGACGGGAGATCGTGAAGTCGCCCGCGCGATAGCGCACCGCCGGGCGCGTTGACGCATCGAGGGGAAGGAGGGAGGGGAGGGGGCCGGCCCGGGGGGGCCGGTTGGTGTGCTGGCCAAGCGCTGCGCGATTACCGCGTCGGTGCGATCCTGCTCGGGGATCCCAAGGATGGCGGTTGCGCCGAAGCGCCCATCCACCACCGGAGAGACGAGCAGGGGCAGCGGCTCTCCGCCGACGGACGCGCGCACCGTCCGGCCCGTATCCACCAGGGGGGCCACCTCGGCGTCGCGAGCGCTGCGCTCCCCGCCGCCCGAGCGCAACTCCTCGAGCTGCTCCTGCACCTCCGGAGCCGCCGCCCACTCATCGACCTCAGGGTGTTTTGGCGACATCAGCACGAACCGCGCCTGCCCCAGCGCGTCGGCGTGGGGGGTGAACACGGTCAGCTCCCTTCCGTCCTCGGCGGCGAGCTCCAGCTCAACGCCATCCACCCGCCCCAGCACGAAGCGCTGGCTCGCCAGCGAGGTGTCGTCCCAGTTCTCCAGCTCCGCCAAGCGCCGATCGTTCTCCTCCACGTACGCGCTCACGCGCAGGAACCACTCCGGTCGCTGGATCAGGCGCACTGGGTTGTGGCAACGCCAGCAGCGCCCATCCTCCACCTGGATCGTCGCGAGGGTGGTCTGGCAGGTGTCGCACCAATCCACGGTTCCGACCCCGTGGTAGATCAGCCCGTGCTTCAGCAGTGTGAGGAAGAGCCACTGCGACCAGCGGTACATGCTCGGGTCGGAGCTCATGAAGGTGCGCTCCCAATCGAAGGAGAACCCCAGCCGCTCCAGCTGGCCGGTCATGTGCGTGGCGCAGCGGCTCACCCACTCGCTGGGCGACTCCCCGCCGGCGATTGCGCCCAGCTCGGCGGGCAGCCCGAAGGCGTCGAAGCCGAACGCGAACAGCACGTTCTCGCCGCGCCCGCGCTGGAAGCGCGCGTAGGCGTCTCCGATCGCGTAGCTGCGCACGTGGCCGATGTGGATGTTTCCAGAGGTGAAGGGCGCCGAGGGCTTGATGTACTCCCCGCCGCCCGACTTGCCCGCGTCCGGATCGCTCCCGCCCGCCCCGCCCCCGCCTATGGCGGGGGTGCGGAAGGCGTCGCGCTCGCGCCACGCCTGCTGGCGGCGTGCCTCGATCGCGCTCGGCTCGTAGCTGGGGAGGGCCTTGGGACTCATACCGATCGAGCATATCCAAGGCCCCCGGACGCAACGATGGGTCTCGCTCCATAGCCTGCCGCGAGGCTCGCGCAGCGCTTGCCGTGAAGCCCGCGCGCGTGGACGACTTCGGGCCCGTGCGGCTTCAACGCCCGGCCGCCGTGCCCGTCCCCCGCGGCTGTCATGATGCTCCCATGGACGTGGAAATCGGACGCGGCAAGACCGGCCGCCGCGCATACGGCTTCGATGACATCGCGATTGTGCCCTCGCGCCGCACACGCGACCCTGACGACATCGATATCTCCTGGAAGCTGGGGCCCTACCAGTTCGAGCTGCCGATGATGGCCGCCGCGATGGACGGCGTCGTCTCGCCCGCCACCGCAGGGATCGTGGGGCGCCTCGGCGGTCTGGCGGTGCTCAACCTGGAGGGCATCTTCACGCGCTACGCCGACGCCGAGGAGCAGCTGGAGCGGATCGCCTCGCTGCCCAAGGATGCGGCCACGCGCGAGATGCAGGACATCTACCGCGCCCCCGTGCAGCCCGAGCTGATCGCTCAGCGCATCCGCGAGATCAAGGAGCACAAGGTCGTCGTCGCCGCCTCGCTCACTCCCCAGCGCGTGCGCGACCACTACGAGCTGGCGCTCGAGGCCGGCCTCGATGTGCTCGTGATCCAGGGCACCGTGGTCTCCGGCGAACACGTCTCCACCGTCTCCGAGCCGCTCAACCTCAAGGAGTTCATCCCCGCGCTGGAGGTCCCGGTGGTGGTTGGCGGCTGCGCCTCCTACCACACCGGCCTGCACCTGATGCGCACCGGCGCCGCCGGCGTGCTCGTCGGGGTGGGGCCGGGCGCCGCCTGCACCACGCGCGGTGTCCTTGGCATCGGCGTGCCCCAGGCCACCGCCATCGCCGATGTCGCGCACGCTCGCTCCACGCACATGCTCGAGACCGGCGAGTACTGCCAGGTGATCGCCGACGGCGGCATGCGCAACGGGGGGGACGTTGCCAAGGCGATCGCCCTGGGCGCCGACGCGGTGATGATCGGCTCGCCCCTGGCGCGCGCCCACGAGGCGCCCGGGCGGGGCTTTCACTGGGGCATGGCCACCTTCCATCCCACCCTCCCGCGCGGCGCGCGCGTGGCGACCGCGCAGAACGGCTCGCTCGAGGAGATCCTCGTTGGACCCGCGCGCGAGAACGACGGCACCTTCAACCTGTTCGGGGGGCTGCGCACCTCGATGGCCACCTGCGGCCACAAGGATCTCGCCGAGTTCAACCGCGCCGAGGTCGTCATCGCGCCGGCCCTGCAGACCGAGGGCAAGCAGCTGCAGCGCGATCAGGCCGTGGGGATGGGCTCCAACGGGAAGGCAGCCGCGGCGCTGGTCAATGAATAACGCGCCCGTCACGGCTCCCAGCCCAGCGGCCACGGAGTCGGGCGCCGCGCCTGCCGCAACCGAGGAGATCGTTGTCCTCGACTACGGGGGCCAGTACTCGCAGCTGATCGCCCGCCGCGTGCGCGATTGCGGCGTGTTCTCTGAGCTGCTTCCCCACCATGTCGGGCTCGAGGAGGTCGCCAAGCGCAAGCCGCGCGGGGTCATCCTCTCCGGCGGGCCCGCCTCGGTCTATGAGCCCGGCGCCCCGCGCCTGGAGCGTGGGCTGCTGGAGCTGGGCGTGCCCGTGCTGGGCATCTGCTACGGCATGCAGCTGCTCGTGCACGAGCTGGGCGGCCGCGTCGAGCAGGCCGAGGTGGGGGAGTTCGGTCGCTCCGATCTCACCGTCTCAGAGCCCGGGGTGCTGCTGGCGGGGATGCCGCGCGAGCAGACCTGCTGGATGTCCCACCGCGACACCGTCTTCGAGCCCCCGCCCGGGTTCACCGCGCTGGCCTCCTCCTCCGTCTCGCCCGTGGCGGCGGTGGAGGACGTGCAGCGCGGCATCTACGGCATCCAGTTTCACCCCGAGGTCGTGCACACGCCCTACGGCCAGGAGATCCTCACGCGCTTCCTCACGCGAGATCTGCGGCTGCGAGCGCAGCTGGTCGGCGGCGTCGATCGCGGAGGAGCAGATCGCGCGCATCCGCGCGCAGGTCGGCTCCGGCAGGGTCATCTGCGGGCTCTCCGGCGGCGTCGACTCCTCCGTCGCCGCGCTGCTCGTGCACCGCGCGGTGGGCGATCAGTTGACGTGCGTCTTCGTCGACCACGGCCTCATGCGCAAGGACGAGGGCGAGCAGGTGGTGAGCGCCTTCCGCGACACCTTCAAGGTGCCGCTCGTGGCCGTCGACGCCGAGCGGCGTTTCCTGGAGCGCCTGCGCGGAGTGACCGAGCCGGAGGCCAAGCGCAAGGCGATCGGCGCGGAGTTCATCCGCGTCTTCGAGGAGGAGGCCGCCAAGCTCGACGGTGGGGGTGGGGAAGGGGGGGGTGGGGAAGGGGTCCGATTCCTCGTCCAAGGCACCCTCTACTCCGACGTGATCGAGTCCGGCGGCGGCACGGGGGCAGCGACGATCAAGTCCCACCACAACGTCGGCGGCCTCCCCGAGGATCTGGAGTTCGAGCTCGTGGAGCCCTTGCGGGCCCTGTTCAAGGACGAGGTGCGCGCGGTGGGCGCCGAGCTCGGCCTGCCCGAACGCCTTGTCTGGCGCCAGCCCTTCCCCGGCCCGGGCCTCGCGATCCGCGTCGTGGGCGGCGAAGCCACCAAGGAGCGCCTCGATGTGCTGCGCGAGGCCGATCACATCCTCCAGGAGGAGATCCGCAAGGCCGGCCTCTACCGCGAGCTGTGGCAGTCCTTCTGCGTGCTCCCCGACGTTCGCACCGTGGGCGTGCAGGGGGACGAGCGCACCTACGGCTACGTCGTCGTCATCCGCGCCGTCACCAGCGACGACGCGATGACCGCCGACTGGGCCAGGCTCCCGTACGACCTGCTGGAGACGATCGCATCGCGCATGATCAACGAGCTGCGCGAGGTCAACCGGGTGGTCTTGGACATCACATCCAAGCCGCCTGGGACGATCGAGTGGGAGTAATTACGCGAACGTTGGCGAAGCATGGCGCTGCTTAGCAAAGCGCTATGATGCTGGGCCGCGCCGCGCGCTTTGTTCGCGTGGCCTTTTTCACGCCATGAAGACCTACGTCGCCAAGCCCACCGACCGCGAGCGCAACTGGCTCGTCATCGACGCCAACGGCAAGACCCTCGGCCGCATGGCCACGCAGATCGCCGACGCGCTGCGCGGCAAGCGCAAGCCCGAGTACACCCCGCACATCGACACGGGCGACTTCGTGGTGGTCGTCAACGCGGAGAAGGTCGCCGTCACCGGCAACAAGCGCGCCGACAAGCGCTACTACCGCCACTCCGGCTACCCCGGCGGACTGCGCTCGCGCAGCTTCGAGGAAATGCAGGCGCGCCGCCCCGAGGAGATCATCCGCCTCGCGGTCAAGGGCATGATGCCGCGCAACCGCCTCGCGCGTAAGCAGATCACCAAGCTCAAGGTGTACGCCGGTCCCGAGCACCCGCACGTCGCGCAGAAGCCCGTGCCGATGGAGATCGAGGCGTGATGGCCGACGAGCCGACCCCCGAGACGCCCGAGGAGCCGACTTCCGTGGAGCCAGCCGCTGAGGACGCCTCAGGAGCCCTCTGCCGAGGAGCCGGCAGCCGCAGCGGCAGCGGCCGCCTGGCGCCAGGATGCCGGCCAGCTCGCCGTGCCGACCGAGGAGGCCGCCGAGATCGCAAGCGTGATCGAGGACGCTCCGCTGGAGGCCTTCGAGGAGGCCGACGGCGCCGGGCCGCCGCCGAGCCGTCGAGCCGCGGCCGAGGCAGTCGCGTCGCCCGAGCCTACCGTGGCGCCGCCGAGGTCGCGGGGCCGAGGAGCCGCCAGGCCTGACGAGGCCGCAGCCGGGGAGGCAACGAGCCCTGAGCGAGGACGAGGAGGAGGACGCGAAGGAGCCCACGCCGCGCGTGAAGCCCGCCGTGCCGGGGGCGCATCTGGAGGTGGACATCGTCCCCGAGGGAGTCGATCCGCTTGGCCGCGGCGAGCCCGCCGACCCCTACGCGATCGAGGACGAGGAGTCTCAGGCCGACGCCGAGTCTGGCGAGGACGAGGAGCCGCTCGCCGAGCCGATCTCCACCGCCGCGATCGATCTCGCCGCCGGCGCGCGCTACCGCGCGACGGGCAAGCGCAAGACCGCGATCGCGCAGGGTCACGCTGCGGCCGGGCACCGGCACCTACATCGGTCAACGGGCGCACCCTCGAGCAGCACTTCCCGCGCGACACCCTGCAGCGCAACATCCGCCAGCCGCTGGAGACGGTGGGCTATCAGGACCGCATGGACGTGGTCGCGCGCCTGCACGGCGGCGGCATCTCCGCGCAGGCGGGCGCCCTGCGCCACGGCGTCTCGCGGGCGCTGCTGGAGGCCGATCCCAACCTGCGCGGCGAGCTCAAGCGCCGCGGCTTCCTCACGCGCGACTCGCGCGCCAAGGAGCGCAAGAAGGCCGGCCTGAAGAAGGCGCGCAAGCGTCCGCAGTTCTCCAAGCGCTGAGCACCATGGCGGGGCGTCTGTTTGGGACCGACGGCGTTCGCGGCGTCGCGGGCGAGTTGCTCAGCGCCGAGCTGGCGCTGGCGCTGGGCCGAGCCGCCACCCGCCAAACGGGCGCTGAGCGCCCTCAGGTGCTGATCGTCCGCGACACGCGCGAGTCCGGCGAGATGCTGCAGGCGGCGATCGCCGCGGGCATCGTCGCCGCCGGCGGGGACGCGCTGCTGGGGGGCGTGCTGCCGACCCCCGCCGCGCCGCTGCTGATCGCGCGCTATGGCTTCGACCTGGCCGTGGTGCTCTCGGCCTCGCACAACCCCTACCACGACAACGGCATCAAGTTCTTCGCCGCCGACGGCTTCAAGCTGAGCGACGCCGCCGAGGAGGCGATCGAAGCGGAGCTGCAACGCGCTTCGACCGCCGCCGGCGGCATCGACGCCGCGAGCGGCGCGCCGGCGGCCGGCGAGCCGCACGGCGAAAGCCCATCACCCGCAGGCGGTGGGACCTTCGGTCACGTGCGCGAGCTGCGCGGCACGCACGAGGACTACCTGCGCGAGCTGCACCTCGCGCTTTCAGGACCTCGACCTGGGTGGCCTCGACGTGCTGCTGGACTGCGCCAACGGCGCTACGCACCGCGTCGCGCCGGAGATCTTCAGGCGGCTGGGGGCGAAGGTGAGCGTGATCGCGGACGCCCCCGATGGGCGCAACATCAACGCCGGCTGCGGCTCCACCCACGTCGAGCAGCTCGCCGAGCGGGTCCGCGCGGGCGGCCACGCGATCGGCTTCGCCTTCGACGGCGACGGCGACCGCGTGCTCGCGGTCGACGGCGACGGACAGGTCGTCGACGGCGACGAGCTGATGGCGCTCGCCGCGCTGCACCTGCACCGCAACGGCCGGCTACCCGGCGGTGGCGTCGCGGTGACGGTGATGACCAACTTCGGCTTCCACACCGCGATGGCCCACGCCGGGATCGACGTCGTGAGCACCAGGGTCGGCGACCGCTACGTCCTGGAGGAGCTGCGCGAGCGCGGCTGGGTGCTCGGCGGCGAGCAGTCGGGCCACATCATCGAGATGGGCTTCAACCGCTCCGGCGACGGCATCGCCAGCGCGCTGCTGGTGCTCGAGGCGCTCGCGGGCCGCGCGCTGGCCGAACGCGACGCGATGGAGAAGCTCCCCCAGCGCCTCGTCGGCATCCGCGTGAAGGACCGCGGCGCCTACGAGCATGCCCACGACGTCAGGGCGGCCGTGGCGAGCGCGGATGAGGAGCTCGCCGGTCGTGGTCGGGTGCTGGTTCGCGCCAGCGGCACCGAGCCGCTGATACGCGTGATGGTCGAGGCTCCCACCGACGAGGAGGCCGACGCGGTCTGCACCCGTCTCGCCGCGCTCGTCGAGCGCGAGCTGGCCTGAGGTGGTTGCGCCGTGGGCCGGCCGGTTGGAGGGCCGACCCACGCGCGGTTAGTTTTAGATGGATAGAGAGGTGGATCAGGTTATGATGCGTTCGCGCCTTCTATTTTTAGTTCGGGGGCTTTCTCTGTGCCTTCTTTACCGGCTACAAGCGGGTTGCAGGCAGCACCGCTTAACGTGTATGTAATACCTTTTACTTCAACATTGTCTAGTTGGTTGAGTCCTTCATTGCTTAGGTCTGTTTTGCCGAGTTGGTAGTTTTCTCCTGTTTTTTCGTTAGATGCCGGTACGCTGATTGTGCATTCTGTTTCGCTAAGGATTTTCGATTTGACTTCACATCCTTTCAGGGTGTCACCCTTGACACCCGTCATTTCTCCGTTCTTTTGTTTGAGTTGAAATTCGCATGCACTTACTTTGGCTACCTTGCCAAGACTGTTTGTGCATTCATTCCACTTTTTGATTTGGATGTTGAGGTGTCCGCCTTTGAGTTGTGGTTCTTGTTTTGCGTCTGCTTTCCGGATGGTCCAGTCGCCTTCAGCTTTTTCGCATTTGACGCTGCCTCCGTTGACGCCGAGCGTTCCTGCTCCGGCTGTGATGTTGCCGTGTGATGTTCCGTTGGTGGTTTGCCATTCCGCGAGTGCGGTTGATGCTGAGATGGCAAGCAGGCCGACCAGCACGGTGAGCCCGATCATCGCCTTTGTCTTGGTCATGTCTTCTTGATGCTCCTTGTTAGTTGTTGATGATGTTGGTGAGACGTGCGAGGGAACCTCGGGCAGCTTGGGATAGCTGTCATGGTGCTCTCAGTGGTCTCGTTTGCGAGTCCTTTCTGATGGACCCTCTTAGAGGATATCTAACCATCTGTAGATGCAAGTCAAGTAACAAGAATCACAAGAGGGAACTTAGCTGGAGAATAAATCGAATAATCAGGACAACGGACCGAAAAGCCCTGGTTTATAGGCCGAAGCCCCATGGGGGTAGTGGCGCTCTCATCTTCGTTTGAGTCGGCAAGTTTTGTTTCTAGGGCTCCTCGATTTTGTTTCCAACCCCCGCGATTTGGGGCGCATACACTGGCGAGGGCCGGTTGCCGTTCTGAATCGTTCCTCCTCCAACGCCTGGTTCCGGCCTGAGTCGGCCGGGTGCTGCCAGCGCCTGTTCAGGCGTCGGCCGCGAGGAGGGCCGCAAGGACAGATGCGAGGCGTTGTCGTTGTCGGTCTTCGGCAACTTGAAGAGGCCGCCGCCCAGAGCCCCGCTGGGATCGAGGTGGAACTGCCCCGTGTCTTGCTGTCTAGACGATGTGGTAGTCTCGCCCCCGCTGGCAGGACACGAACTAGAAGTTGAGGAGGAGGAGATGGCGGGTTTGAAGCCGAGACGCATGATGGTAGGCGGGGTTCTTGCGAGCGACGCGGTTCATGCGCGGCGGCTGATCCTGCTGGGGACTATGCTCCTGGTGGGCGCGTTCGCGGGTATCGGCGTTCGTGCTGCATCGGCTGCGGCTCCGGTGCCGGTGGGTTCGTTCCGCTACCGTGTGTTGCCGGACGGCCGTGCGTGGGAGATGGTCTCTCCGCTGGACAAGAACGCCTCGATCATCACAGGTATCGACGGGATACCGGGACCCGCAAATGGTGGTGTAATCCAGGCCGAAGAAGCAGGTAACTCGATCGTCTATGCTTCCAATGGCTCGTTTGAAAAGCCTCTCGGTGCTCCGGTGGCCGGGCAGTATCTATCCACGCGCAACGCGACTGGCTGGTCAACGGCCAACATCAACCCACCGATAGTCTCTGAAAGCTACGAGCCTGGGAGTCTCGGCGGTCCGTACAAGGCATTCTCGTCTGATCTCTCCGCAGGGCTGCTGCTCAATGGCGGAGGGGCGAATGGCACTAGCCTGCCAGTCCAGAACCCGCCTCTCACGAGCGATGCACCGGCGGGCTATCAGAACTACTACCTGCACGATAACCACGCGGGCAGTAATGCCGGCTTTCAGGTGGTCCTCACAGAAACACTGCTAAATGGTGCACCCAACGTGGAATCATCGTCTAAGTTCGAACTCAGATTCGAAGGTGCGACTTCCGACCTCGACCATGTGATCTTCGCCACAAGCGCGGCGCTGACCCCTAACGCAGTCGATAACGGCGAAGAGAATCTCTACGAGTGGGCTGGCGGCCAGCTTCAGCTTGTCAACATACTGCCGGGACAAGCACAGAGCACACCAGGCGCAGTTCTCGGTGGATCCAAAGGTGGTGAACCGGTCGGGACGCATCCTATATCGGATGATGGTTCGGTGGTCTTCTTCACCGATGAAGGAAATCTCTATGCTCGCACGAACGCCGAACAGCCGCAGAGCGCTCTTGGCCCCGGAGGCGAATGCACCGAAGCAGAAAAGGCATGCACCGTCCAGGTCAACGCGTCACACGGAGCGGGCCTGGAAAGCGGTGAAGGTATATTTTCGACTGCCAGCAGCGATGGGTCGAGGGTGTTCTTCACCGACAGGCGCAAGTTGACCAGTGACTCGACCGTTAACGGGATTGGGGAGCGTGATCTATATGAATATGATCTGACCGATGGGCGGTTGAGCGATCTCACGACCGCCGACCCTGCGGGTGCCGATGTGCAGGGAGTACTGGGCGCGAGCGAAGACGGCTCCTATGTCTACTTCGTCGCCAACGGTGTTCTCGCTCAGTCCCCTCCTCCGTCCCCGGGAGAATGCATCCGAGGCAATGCAGGCGGAGGGCCACAGACGTGCAACCTCTATGTTTGGCACGATGGCATGACGCGGTTTATCGCCACCCTCTCCGAGGACGACAGCGAGGAAGCATCTAAGGAACATCCGGAAAAGGCAGACATAGCCGATGACTGGAGTCCATATGCTATTAAGTCTCACGGCTAGGGTTACGCCTGATGGGCTGGGTCTTGTGTTCATGTCGGACGGTAGCCTGACGGGATATGACAATAGGAACGCGGAAACCGGCGGGCGTGAGCAGGAGGTATATGCTTATAACGCGAGTTCGGGAGCCCTGAGCTGCGCCTCGTGCAGGTCCACCGGAGCGCGTCCGACGGGCGCCTCGAATATCCCCGGTGGGACGGCGTACGAGATCTCGCGGGCGGTCTATCAGTCTCGTGTGCTTTCCGATGTGGGGCCGGATGGTGCGCGGAGGGGTGATCGGGTGTTTTTCGACAGTAGCGACGCGATCGTGCCTCAGGCCACCAATGGCAAGCAGAATGTGTATGAGTGGGAGGAAGATGGCGTCGGCAGCTGCTCGCAGGCGGGTGGCTGTGTGAGTTTGATCTCCAGTGGCACGAGCAGCAGCGAATCGTCGTTTGTGGATGCCAGTGCGGACGGCAGCGACGTGTTCTTCCTCGCGTATGCCCAGCTGGTGCCTCAGGACACCGATGATCTTGTGGACGTCTACGACGCACGTGAAGGCGGTGGTTTCTCGGGTCCTCCCGCTTCGCTGTCGTGTACCGGGACGGGCTGCCAGGGCGTGCCAGCTGCGCCGCCGATCTTCGCGACCCCATCGAGTGTGACGTTCAACGGTGTCGGGAACTTCCCCACGCTATCCTCGATGATCAAGCCCAAGTTGAAGTCGAAGCCCACGAAGTGCAAGCAGGACTTCGTCAAGAAGCACCACAAATGCGTCAAAGCCAAAACGAAGAAGAAGAATGCGAAGAAGACCACGAAGGGGAGGAAGTAGATCCATGCTTGGAAGACTGGTTCTTTTCCTTTCGACTGTGGCTGCGTCGTTTTGTGTGCTCGCCTCGCCGGCGATCGCTGGTTTTGGTTTTTTGCCTGGTTCCGCGGGGTTTGATGTCGAGGCGACAAACGCGGATGGCAGTATCGATACGCAGGCCGGGTCGCACCCGTTTGAGTTGACGACGAGCTTCAGGTTGAACGCGACCGTCGATTCGTTGGGGAAAACGATTCCCGATGGTGGAGATCTCAAGGATGCCAGGGTGGATTTGCCGGCGGGTTTGGTGGGTAGCGCGACTGCTGTGCCGCAGTGCAGCTCAGAGCTGCTCACGACTCTTAATGCGGAACGTAGAGCGAGCTGCAGCGACGCGAGCCAGGTCGGGCTTGTGGGTCTCACTCTGTCTAATAGTCCGACGGCAGATTATTACCCTCTTTATAACATCACGCCTCCACCTGGGACACCGGCCGAGTTCGCCTTTGACGTAGATGGCGTTCCGGTCAGGCTTCTTCCCTCGATTCGTACGGGCAGCGATTATGGGATCTCGGTGGAAAGCAGCGATACCACCCAGGTGGTATCGACGTATGCCGTGACCGTGACTTTCTGGGGTGTGCCGGCTGCTTCCAGCCACGATGGTATGCGGGGAACGTGCTTAGGGAACGGGGGCGAATCGTGTCCGACGGGTGTTTCGCCGGTGCCGTTGTTGACGCTTCCGACCTCGTGCACAGGCCCATTAACGACGACGATCAGAGCCGACTCGTGGCAGGAACCGATAGCTAACCTCGAACAGTGGGCCTCCGATACGTCCGTCAGCCATAACCGCGCGGGCAGTTCCGTCGGCATGGATGGCTGTAACAAGCTTAACTTCGAACCGCTGATCACGGTTTCCCCTGATACCTCTCAGGCCGATACGCCTACAGGGTTGACGGTCGATGTGAAGCCTTCACTGGCTGGTCTGCTGGACGGGAATGGCCTGTCCTCCGCGGATATCAAGAAGACGACTGTGACGCTGCCCGCTGGTGTCGCGATCAACCCTGGGCAGGCGGCGGGGCTGCAGGCGTGCCAGTCATCCCAGGAGAACATCGGCAAGGAAGAAGCCCCTGCTTGTCCGCTGGCGTCGCGGGTTGGCACGGACGAAATCGAAACGCCGCTTCTGAAGGACACGCTGAAGGGCAATGTGTATGTGCTGGCGCAGTCCAATGGTCAGCCTGGTGAACCGCTGAATCTGCAGTCGAATCCGCCGACTCTTCAGCTGCTCGTGGCGGCGTCTGCAGATGGGGTGAACGTGAAGGTCGTCGGCGATGTGCACCTGGATCGGGCGACGGGGCGTCTGACGACGACGTTCTCAAACGTCCCGCAGGTCCCGTTCAGCGACTTCAGGCTCGCGTTCAGCGGCGGCGCGCAGGCTGGGCTCGTGACCCCCGTCACGTGTGGTACGTACACCACGAGCGCCGACTTCACGCCGTGGAGCACACCGTTCCATGGGGACGCCATCACGGGCGACAGCTTCGCAGTCCAGAGTGGGCCGGGCAACAGCCCGTGCGTATCCTCGCTGCCGTTCGCTCCGTCGTTGATTGCCGGCTCCACGACCGACCAGGCGGGTGGGTACACCGATTTCTCGCTGTTGTTGCAGCGAGGGGATGGGCAGCAGCGCGTCTCGAGCCTGCAGTTCAAGACTCCCGCGGGTCTGCTCGCGATGATTTCGAAGGTCCCGCTCTGCGGGGAGCCGCAGGCCGCGCTGGGGACGTGCTCCGCGGCGTCGCAGATCGGCCATACCGTTGTCGAGGCAGGCCCCGGCCCCTACCCACTGGTCGTGCCCGAGCCGGGGCAGCCCCCGGCTCCGATCTACCTCACCGGCCCCTACAGGGGCGCGCCGTACGGGTTGTCGATCGTGGTGCCCGTGGTCGCCGGGCCGTTCAACCTTGGCACGGTCGTGGTGCGCGCCGCGATCGATGCGGACCCGCGTACCGCGCAGTTGACGATCACCACGGACCCACTGCCGTCGATCCTGGACGGCATACCGGCGGATCTGCGGACGATCGACACCGTGATCGACCGTAAAGGGTTCATGTTCAACCCGACCAGCTGCAGCCCGCAGTCCTTCGGCGGCACTGCGTTCAGCGCCGAAGGCGCAACCGCGGCGATCTCCAGCCGCTTCCAGGTCGGGTCGTGTCAGAGCTTGAAGTTCAAGCCCGACCTGAGGGTCTCGACCGCCGCGATGACGTCGAGGAAGGGTGGGGCGAGCCTTGACGTGAAGCTCGTCTACCCGACCGTGCCGTTGGGGAACAACCAGGCCTCCCAGCAGTCGAATCTCGCCTCGGTTAAGGTCGATCTCCCCAAGCAGCTCCCCTCCCGCTTGACGACGCTGCAGAAGGCATGCACGGCCGCCGTCTTCGACGCGAACCCCGCGGCGTGTCCTCCAGCGTCGATCGTCGGTCACGCCACAGCGCTCACGCCGATCCTTCCGGGCGCGATCAGCGGACCCGCGTTCTTCGTCTCCCACGGAGGTGAGGCGTTCCCGGATCTCGTCGTGGTCCTGCAGGGCGACGGCGTGACGGTTGACCTGGTTGGCGCGACGTCGGTTAGGAAGGCGGTAACCAGCTCGACCTTCAAGACGATCCCGGATGCCCCAATCAGCTCCTTCGAGCTGACGCTGCCCGAGGGGCGGTACTCCGCGCTCACCACGGCGTACCTGCCGGCCAAGGCCCACGGCAGCCTATGCAACACCAAACTCACGATGCCAACCACGCTCACAGCTCAGGACGGCGCCGTGATCGAGCAGAGCACCAGGATCAGCGTCGCGGAATGCCCAAAACCCAAGAAGCACAAGAGGAGATGAGGAACTGCGGGCGCGTCCCGACGCGCGCTCGCAGTCAGAGGGCGGCGCTCGTAGGCCCGCCCCGGAGGGGGCGTGGCGTCCAAAGACGTCCACTGGTTTTGAGCCGGGCGTACGGCCGCTGGTATCTTCGAGCAGGTGTGCGGCATCGTTGGCTACGTCGGTGAGCGGCCCGTGCGGGAGCTGCTGCTCGCCGGCCTGCGCAAGCTTGAGTACCGGGGCTATGACAGCGCCGGCATCTCCGTGCTCGCCGAGGATCGCATCGAGGCGGTGCGCGCCGTCGGCAACCTCGACGCGCTGCAGGCCAAGCTCGGTGCGCAGGCGCGCGAGGGGGAGCGCTCCGGCGGGGCCGTCGCGCTCGCTGTGCGTCCCGCCGCGACGGGCATCGGCCACACGCGCTGGGCCACGCACGGGCGGGTGAGCGAGGAGAACGCGCACCCCCACTACGACAGCGACGACCGCATCCACGTGGTCGTCAACGGGATCGTCGAGAACTACATGGCGCTGAAGGATCGGCTCCTCGCCGAAGGCTGCCGGTTCACCTCCGAAACCGACGCCGAGACGATCGCGCATCTGATCGCCCATCACTACGACGGCGATCTCGCCGCGGCGGTGCGCTCGGCGTACGCCGAGCTGGAGGGCCACTACGCGTTCGTGGCCATGAGCCTCGACGAGCCCAATACGCTCGTCGGCGCCCGCAAGGAGTGTCCGCTTGTGATCGGGCGCGGCGAGGGCGAGCAGTTTGTCGCCTCCGCGGTCTCCGCCTTCCTGGCTGAGACCCGCACCGTGCAGTACATCGAGAACGGCGAGATCGTCGTGCTCACGCCCGAGGGGGTGAGCATCGAAACGGCCGACGGCCAGCGAGGTGCAGCGGGCGCCCCAGGTGGTCGACTGGGACGAGGAGACCGCCGAGAAGGGCGGCTATGAGACGTTCATGCTCAAGGAGATCCACGAGCAGGCCGACGTCGTCGCCGAGACGATCGCCGACCGCACCGCCCGCGGCGATGGGGTCGACCTCGACGAGGAGGGCGCCCTCGACGAGGCGCTGCTCGCGGGCGTCAAGCGGATCGTGATCGTCGCCTGCGGCACCGCCTACCACGCCGGGCTGATCGGGCGCTACGCGATCGAGGAGTGGGCGCGCATCCCGGTGGAGATGGACGTCGCCTCGGAGTACCGCTACCGCAACCCGGTGATCGGCCCCGGCGACCTCGTGATCGGCATCTCCCAGTCCGGCGAGACCGCCGACACGCTCGCCGCGATGCGCACCGCGCGCGAGCGCGGGGCGACGGTGCTGGCGATCACCAACGTGATGGGCTCGCAGGCCACGCGCGAGGCCGACGGGGTGCTGTTCACGCGCGCGGGCCTCGAGATCAGCGTGGCCGCCACCAAGACGTTCGTCTGCCAGGTCGCGGTCATCTACCTGCTCGGCCTGCGCCTCGCCGAGCTGCGCGGCACGCTCCCTGAGCAGCGCATCGCCGAGCTGGTGAGCGAGATCAAGCGCCTGCCCCACTGCATCGCCGAGATCACCGGCTCCGCCGAGCTGAGCGAGCAGATCGGGCGCATCGCCGATGCCGAGTTCAGCAAGGAGTTCTTCCTCTACATCGGCCGCCACGTCGGTCTGCCCGTCGCGCTGGAGGGGGCCCTGAAGCTCAAGGAGATCTCCTACATCGCCACCGACGCCTACGCGGCCGGGGAGATGAAGCACGGCCCGATCGCGCTGCTCGACGACTCCACCCCGGTGGTCTGCGTCGCCACCGACTCGCCCATCCTCGAGAAGGTGATCTCCAACATGCAGGAGGTCCGCGCGCGCGGCGCCCACGTGATCGCGATCACGACCGCGGGCAACGACGAGGTCGCAAAGCACGCCGACGCCGCCATCGCGGTGCCCGCGATCGACTGGATGCTGCAGCCGATCCTGGCGGTGATCCCCCTGCAGTTGCTCGCCTATGAGATCGCGCGGCGGCGGGAGCTCAACGTCGATCAGCCTCGCAACCTCGCCAAGACGGTCACCGTCGAGTAGGCGACGACGACCGCTGGTCTAGCATCGCGCAGATGACAGCTGCCAGATTGGCTGCTCCCGCTGCTCGACGCCGAGCAGATGCGAGCGATCGACCGCTGGGCGATCGAGGAGCAGGGGGTGCCCTCGCTCGATTTGATGGAGCGCGCCGGAGCCGGCGTCGTACCGGGCGGTCGAGGAGCTCGTCCCCGATGGCCCCGTGGCGGTCGTGTGCGGCAAGGGCAACAACGGTGGCGACGGGCTGGTGGTGGCGCGCCTGCTGCGCGGAGCCGGACGCTCGGTGACGGTGCTCTGCACCGCTCCCGATCGAGGAGTTCTCGGGAGACGCCGCCGCCAATCTGGCGCGTCTTCCGGGCGCGGCGCCGCTGCAGCTGATCGCGGGCGCGGGCGGCGACCCGGCCAGCGGGGGAGCGCTGAGCGCAGGCGGTGAGCCGGCGGCAAGAGTGCTTGCAGGGGCGGGGGCGATCGTCGACGCCCTGCTCGGCACGGGCTTCGAGGGCGTGCCGCGCGGCACCGTGGCGGAGGCGATCGAGGCGATCGGCGCCGCGCGTGCGCCGGTGGTGAGCGTCGACGTGCCCAGCGGCGTGGACGCCTCCACGGGCGTGGTGTCCGGCGCGGCTGTGAGCGCAGAGCTCACCGTCACCTTCCACGTCGCCAAGCCCGGCCTGTGGATCCACCCGGGCAAGGCCCACGCAGGGCGGGTGCTCACGATCGACATCGGCATCCCGCGCGGGGCGCCCACCCCCGGAGGGTCCCAGAACACCCGGCGGCTGGCCTGCTGAAGCGCTCGGTGCTGCGCGAGCTGCCCAGGCGGGGCGCCATCTCCACGAAGTTCTCCAGCGGTCACGTGCGTCGTCGCCGGCGGCTCGCGCGAGCTGACGGGCGCACCGCGGATGGCGGCGCTCGCCGCGCTCGCGCCGGCGCCGGCTACGTCACGGCCTGCGTGCCGGCCTCGCTGCAGCCGATGCTCGCCGCCGGCCCTGCTGGAGGTGATGACGCGCGCGCTGCCCGACGAGGACGGCGATTTGACCCCGCGGGCGTCCCCGAGGTGCTGGGGCCGCTCGAACGCGGCGGGGCCCTCGCGCTCGGCCCCGGTCTCGGGCGCAGCCCGGGCGCGTTCGCCTTCGCCCGCGAGCTCGCGCGCGCCGCGCCGCGTCGCGATCGGTGCTCGACGCCGACGGCCTGAACGCCCACGCGGGCCGGCTGCGCGAGCTCGGCGCGCGCGGAGGCCCCGACGGTGCTCACCCCGCACGCCGGGGAGCTCGGGCGGCTGCTCGAGTGCTCCAGCGACGAGATCGAGCGCGAGCGCCTGCGCCACGTGCGCGCCGCCGCGCGCAGCTCGCGCGGGCGGTCGTGGTGCTCAAGGGCGACGACACCCTGATCGCCGACGCCCTCCGGCGCGCGCGTCGCCGTCAGCCCGGGAGGCAGCCCCGCGCTTGCGACCGCCGGCACCGGCGACGTGCTCACCGGGGTGATCGCCGCGCTGCTCGCGCAGGGGCTCGACGCCGTTCCGCGCGGCCGCCGCCGGCGTCTGGCTGCACGCCGAGGCCGGGCGCGTCGCCGCGCGCGCCGTCGGGCGCCGCCGAGGGCGTGATCGCCTCCGACGTGATCGCCGCGCTGCCCGCCGCGCGGGCCGACGCCAGGCCGGGGCGAGCGCATGAGCGACCGCTCGCGCGCTCGCGCGCGTCAACCTCGGCGCGATCGAGCGCAACTGCGAGCGGCTGCGCGCGCGAGCTGCGCGCCAGGAGTGCGGCTGTGCGCCGTCGTCAAGGCCGACGGCTACGGCCACGGCGCCGTTCAGAGCGCCGCGCGCGGCGCTCGCCGGCGGGCGCCAGCTGGCTGGCCGTGGCGAGCGCTCCACGAGGCGCGCGAGCTGCGTCGACGAGGGGCTACGCCGCGCGCGTGCTCGTGCTGGGCCCGCTGCGCGAGAGCGAGGTCGAGGAGGCCGTGCTGCTCGGCGTCGACATCGTCCTCTGGCGTGAGGAGCTCGTGGGCTGCGATCGAGCGGCTCGCCGCCGAGATCGGCACGCGGCGGTGGCGCGTGTACACGTCAAGCTCGACACCGGCATGGGCCGCCTCGGCGTGCGCGACCCCGAGCAGGCCTCGCGTGCTGGTCGCCGCCGCGCGGCCGCCCCCACGTCGAGCTGGTCGGGGTGATGACCCACTTCGCGACCGCCGACGAGCACGGGGACGACTTCTTCGACGAGCAGCTGCGGCGCTTCGCCGGCTGGGCACTGGCCGTCAAGCGCGAGCACCCCGAGGTGCTCGCTGCACGCCGCCAACAGCGCCGCCACGCTGCGCGACCCCGCGGCGCACTTCGACATGGTGCGCTGCGGCATCGCGATCTACGGCATGGATCCCTTCGGCGAGGATCCGCTCGCCCGCGGACTCGAGCCGGCGCTGCAGCTGGGCTCCTACGTCGCCGAGGTCAAGCGTCTGCGCGCGCCGGCGAGAGCACCGGCTACGGTCGCCGCTTCATCGCCGTGCGAGACACGCATCTCGGCGGTGCTGCCGATCGGCTACGGCGATGGCTGGCGCCGCGGGCTCTCGGACAACGCCGACGTGCTGATCGGCGGGTCGCCGCCGCCCGCTGGTCGGCACCGTGAGCATGGACAGCGTCGCCGTCGACCTCGGCGCCGACCCCTCCGCCCGGCAGCTGCTGCGGCGAGCCGGCGGTCCTGATCGGCAGCTCAGGGCGCCGAGCGGATCACCGCCGAGGAGCTCGCCCGGCGGCTGGACACGATCAACTACGAGATCACCTGTGGCCTCACCGAGCCGCGTGCAGCGCGGTACCACCACGACGGCGAGCGCTGAGATGAGCGACGCGCCGCGACGCCGAGTGCGCCGCACGGCGATCGCCGCGTGGCCGATGCACGGCGGGCCGATGCGCGCCGCGGCGCGACCGTTGCAGGCGGCGCGCGCGGCGCGTCGCCGGAGCGCACCGCGATGGCTCGTGGCGGCGGCGCGCGAGACCGCCTGCTGGGGCGTCCCACCGCGGACCTCGACGTCGTCATCGACGGCGATCCCGCCGACGCCGCGCGCGCGCTCGCCCGCGCGTGCGCGCGCCCGCGGCCGTGCTTCGCCCTCTCGGAGGAGTACGGCGCCTGGCGCGTGGTCGCCCGCGACGGCGCCTGGCAGATCGACGTCGAGCGCCTGCGCGGGGACTCGCTCGGAGGAGGACCTCGCGCTGCGCGACTTCACCGTCAACGCGATCGCCGAGCCGCTGTGCCGCGGCCGGCGCCCGGCCGATCGACCCGCTCGGGGGGCTTGCGGACCTCGAGGAGCGGCGTCTGCGCATGGCCGCCGCCCCAGGCGTTCGCCGAGGACCCGCTGCGGGTGCTGCGCCTCGTGCGGATCGCCGTCGAGCTCGACCCTCGAGCCCGACCCGCAGACGCTGCGCGCGCGCGCCGCGCAGCGGCGCGCATCGCTGCGCACGGTCTCGCGCCGAGCGCGTCTTCATGGAGCTGCGCCGCATCCTCGACGCGCGCCGCGCGCTGCGCGGGCTCGAACTGATGGGCGAGGTGGGCGCCACCGCGGTCGTGCTCCCCGAGCTGGAGGCGCTGCGCGGAGTGCAGCAGAGCCGCTATCACCACCGCGACGTCTACGACCACACGCTGGAGGTGCTCGAGCGGACGATCGCGCTCCAGGAGGACCCGCTCGCACTGCTTGGCGGCGGCCGGCGGGAGTCGCACGGCGAGTCGGGGAGGCTGGCGGGCGGAGGGGCTCCGCGGTGGAGAGGGGCTCGACCGCGGCGGGCACCGTCGAGGAGATCCGCGCGCTGCTGGCCGAGCCGCTCGCCGACGGGCTGACGCGCGGTGGGGCGCTGCGCTGGGGGGCGCTGCTGCACGACGCCGCCAAGCCCCGCCACGCGAGCGATGCGCGCAGGACGGACGCGTGACCTTCATCGGCCACGACGCCCTGGGCGCCGAGCTGGCGCGCGAGGTGCTCGGCAGGCTGCGAGCGAGCGAGCGTCTGCGGGCCCACGTCGCGGCGCTCGTGCGAAACCACCTGCGCCTGGGCTTCCTCGTGCACGAGCCCCAGCCGCTCGCGCGCCGAGACGGTGTTCGCGTACCTGCGCGCCTGCGAGCCCGTGGAGGTCGACGTCACGCTGCTCTCGGTCGCCGATCGCCTGGCCACCCGCGGAGAGCGCGCGCAAGGAGGCGATCGACGCCCACATGGGCCTCGCGCGGGCGATGCTCGCCGACGCCCTGCGCTGGCGCGCGCAGGGAGGCCGCCCCGAGCGCTGTGGCGGGGCGACGAGCTGGCGCGCGAGCTGGATATCCCGCTCGGCCCGCGCGTGGGCGAGCTGCTTGGAGGAGCTCGCGCGCGCCCACTACGCCGGTGAGCTCGCGAACACGGGCTGCAGGCGCTCGATTTTGCCGCGAGCCGCTCCTGGACACTAGGATGCGCCCGTGAGCAGCGACCCCGACTGCATCTTCTGCAAGATCCTCGCCGGCGAGCTGCCCGCGACGATCGTCGACGAGGACGAGCGCACGGTGGCCTTCATGGACATCAACCCCGCCACCCGCGGCCACGCGCTGGTGATCCCGCGCCCGCACTCCCGCGATCTGCTGAGCGTCGAGGCCGAGGACCTGGAGGCGGTCGCCATGGCCGCCAGCGGCTGGCGCAGCGGATGACGCGAGCGGCTGGGGGCCGACGGGGATCAACGCTGATCAACTCCTGCGGCGCCGCCGCGTGGCAGACGGTCTTCCACTTCCACGTGCACGTGATCCCGCGCTACGCGGCGGATCCGCTGCGCCTCCCCTGGACGCCGGCGCCCGGGGACCCCGAGGAGATCGCAGCGGCCGCCGCGCAGCTCAGCTCGAACTAGCGGGCGTCCGTCGAAGACCGGCTCGCAAGACCGCCATGCGGCCCGTCCGCGCGCCGTCGAAAATGACGCACGCGCGAGGCGAACCTCCCAGGCGACGCGACCGATTGGACGTCCAACCGCTACCTAGCCCTCTTCTCCGTGTTCAATGCCCATATGAGACGCAACGAGCAGCCCGGTCCTGCCGCGGGCCTCATCCTGCGTGCTGGCGCTTTCCACGAGCTCGCTCGCGACGCTCGCCGAAGTCGGCGTGATCCCGGCCACCACTCCCGCGACGCCCCCGATCCCCCCAGCTGCCCCGGCACCCCCTGCCTGGCGGTGAGCCGCACGACCGGCTTTCAGGTGAAGGTCGGCGAAGCTCCCGCAACCTCGTCTCCGCGCCCCGCGAAGGCACGATCGTCGCGTGGACGTCACGCTCGGCAAGCCCAACGCCACCCAGATCAAGTTCTTCGACGCCAACGAGGGTGGCGTCGCCTCGGCCGCGATCGCGATGCTGCGCGCCGCAGCGCACGCCCAACCTCACCTACAAGCTGATCGCGCAGAGCCCGCTCGTGCAAGCTCGAACCGTACTTCGGCAAGACCGCCCAGTTCCCGCTCGCCACCACGATCCCCGTCAAGAAGGGCGACGTCATCGCGCTCACCGTCCCCACCTGGGCCCCGGCGCTGGCGCTCGGCTTCCCCAACAAACCTCCTGGCGCGCCAGCCGGCCGCAAAGCCAGTGCACGAGCACGAGCGTCCAGACGACGCAGACCAGTCGGGGCCGGCGTGCAGTACTACTGCCTCTACCGCACCGCCCGCCTGACCTACAGCGCGACGCTGATCTCCACGCCCTGAGAGGCCGAAGGCGCTCCGGGCGCCTAAGGCGCGCCGCGGCCCTAAGGTGCTCCGGCGCCCCCGGTGGGGCTGCTGGCGCCCGAGCTCCCACGCGAGGATCCCGAGCCGCCGCCCGCGGAGCCGCCCGCGGGAGCCGCCGCCGCCAGCGGAGGTTCCCCCGCCGCCGCTGGAGGATTCCCCCGAGCCGCCGCTGCTGGAGCTTTCGCCCGTGGTCGCCGCTGCCGGCGGTTCTTCGCGAGGCGCCGCCGGATTCGCTCGCGCCGGTCGATTCGGAGGCTCCGCTGCCCGTGCCGCTGTCGAGGTCTTCGTCGAGGTCGAAGTGCGTCGACGGTCGTCGGTGCCGGTCGCTTCGTTTTCGGCGTCGAGGTGTCGGTGGGCGGCATGATTTCCGGGGTGCTCTGGGGCACCGCGTCCGAGACGCTCGAGCCACCGCCGCACGCGCCGAGCGTCAGCGCGCAGAGGGCGAGGACGGATGGTCGCGCCGATCGGCCGCGCGGGACGGCGCACGAGGCGCTCCGCTCACAGCGGTCCCATCCGCCGGCCGCAGGTGGGGCAGTCGTTGAGGTCCTTCTGCGCGAGCTGCTCGCACCAGGGGCAGAAGCGCAGGTTCTCCACCGCCCAGGGCAGCCTCGAGGTCGACGGCGCCAGCGGCAGCAGCTTGCCCACGACCTCCAGCGGCTCGCCGGTGTCGCGATCGACGTAGATCTCGTCGGGCTCGGCCTCGAGCACGATCTCCCGCCCGCTCGCGGGATTGCGCAGGCGGTAACGCTGGCCGCTGCTCACGGCGCGGCACTCTAGCGAAGGCCTCCCGCCGAAGGACCCGGGCGTCGATGCCCCGCTGCAGGGTAGTGTCGTCGGTGCGCATCCTGATCTTCCACGGCTACCTCCTGGAGGGCACGGGCTCGAACGTCTACAACGCCCGTCTCGCGGCCGCGCTGCTCGGGCTCGGCCACGAGGTGCACCTGCTCTGCCAGGATCGCCACCCCGAGCGCCAGCCGTTCGTCGACGCCAGCGGGCGACTGGGAGCGAGGGGGCGCTGCGCGTGCGCCGGTGCGCGAGCTCCCCGGCGAGCCGGTGCGCTGCACTGTCTACCGGCCCGAACATCGGCGGGCTGCTGCCGGTGTACGTGGTGGATCGCTACGAGGGGATCGAAGCGCGCACCTTCGCGCGAGTGCGGCGAGGAGCAGATCGAGCGCTACATCGAGGCCAACGTCGCCGCCGTGCGCGAGGTCGCCGAGCGGGTGCGGCCGCACGTCGGCGCTCGCCAACCACCTCGTCATGGGCCCCGTGATCCTCGCGCGCGCGCTCGCCGGCAGCGTGCCCTACGCCGTCAAGGTGCACGGCAGCGCGCTCGAGTACACCGTCAAGGCCGCAGCCCGAGCGCTTCCTCGCCCTACGCCCGCGAGGGCGCTGGCGCGGGCCGGCGCGAGTCCTCGTCGGCTCACGCCACACCGCGCGCAGCCTGTGGGAGGCGCTCGAAGACCCCGCCGTCGAGACGCGCACGCGCCTCGGTCCTCCCGGGGTGGACGTCGAGAGCTTTCGGCCTCGCGCGGCCATCGAGGCGGCCGCGGGCGGTGCGGGCGCTCGGCGGCGCGTCTGCGCGCTGGGGCTCCCAGCGCGGCGGAGAGCCGATCGGTCCAGGAGCAGGCCAGTGCCTTCACGCGCGACGACGAGTCCGCCGCGCTGGCGCTGGAGCGCCTCGACCCCGAGCGCGACCGATTGGTGGTCTTCGTGGGCAAGCTGATCGCAACAAGGGCGTGCGACCTGCTGCTGGCGGCCTGGCCGCTGGTGCTCGCGCGCGAGCCGGCCGCGCGGCTCGTCGTCGTCGGCTTCGGCGCCGAGCGCGAGCGCCTGGAGGAGGCCGCCGCGCCCGCTGCCCGAGCGCGTCGCTCTTCACCGGGCGCCTCGACCACGAGGAGCTCGCCGAGCTGCTGCCCGCGTGCGAGGCGCTCGTCGTGCCGAGCACCTTTCCCGAGGCGTTCGGCATGGTCGCCGCCGAGGGAGCCGCGTGCGGCGCGCTGCCGGTGAGCGCCGCGCACTCGGGGCTCGCCGAGGTCAGCGAGCGCATTGGCCCGCCTGTGCCCTGCCGAGGCCGCGCGGTGGCTGTCCTTCCCCGTCGACGACCGAGCGGTGCCGGCGCTCGCCGCGTGCCTCATCGGCTGGCTGCGGGCCGAGCCCGATCTGCGCTCACCGAACGCGCGCGGGGCTGGTCGCCGCCGTGCGCGAGCACTGGTCCTGGGAGGGCGTCGCGCGGGGCGTGATCGCCGCCGCGAGCGGCGAGCTGGACGATGCTCGCCGTGCCGTGAGCGCGTCTCGGATAGAGCTTGCCCGCGCCGATGCCCAGGGGTATTGAGCCCGCTCGCTGAGCAGCCGCGGGACGTCGCCTGCCAGTCGTGAGTTCCGGTCTGGAGCGAGCTGCGAACTCGGCGCTGCTGGCCGCGGGCGCCCTGGCGCTCGTCTTTGCGGGCTGCTCGGTCAAGCGCGAGGACGAACCCGAACCTGATCGCCGGCAAGCAGCAGTTCGTCGCCAAGTGCGGCGCCTGCCACACGCTCGCGCGCGCCAACACGAAGGGCATCGTGGGCCCCAACCTCGACGACGCGTTCCGCGCGAGCGTCGACGAAGGTCTGGGGCGCAGCACGATCCGCAGCGTCGTGCAGGGCCAGGTCGAATCTACCCCAACTCGCACGGGGTCATGCCCAAGGGCCTGGCCAGCGGAGCCACGCTCGAAGGACATCGCCGCCTACGTCGCCTACGCTGGCTGACCGCCCGGGCAGGACACCGGCCTGCTCGCCGCGCCGTCGCGCCCGCCGGCTCGGGCAAGCCCGCGGTCGAGCAGGGTGGCAAGCTCGAACTCGACGCCTCCCCCACCGGGCAGCTCGCCTACATCGTCCAGCAAGGCCACCGCCACCGCGGGCGCGTGACGATCGCGATGAAGAACGTCTCCGGGCGTCTCGCACAACCTCGCGATCCAGTCCGGCGCACCAGCGGCCCCGTCCTTGGCGCCACCCTTCATCAGCCAAGGGCACCACCTCGGTCGCGGTCACGCTGAAGCCCGGCACCTACACCTTCTTCTGCCAGGTCCCCGGCCACCGCGCCGCGGGGATGGTCGGCACGCTGACGGTCAAGTAGTAGTGCCAGCGGCGCATGCGCCGCTGGAGACGAGCCGCATGCGGCTCGTCTGAGCGCGCGCACGATCACGACGCACATGTGCCGACCGTCCATCGCGAGATCAGAACACCGCGAGCACGATCAGAATCGTGGCGAGGCGGAACGCGAACACCACGATCACGTAGAGCAGCAGGCGAAACATCTCGCCCTCGACGCAGCGGGTTCAGCATCAGATCACGTAGACCGTGAAGTACACGACGATCCACATGATGTCCACGAAGTGCCAGTAGATGCCCGGCACCTCGACGCCGCGGTGCTCCTCGGGGGAGTAGTGCCCGCGGAAGGAGCGGATGGTGACGATCAGCAGCAGGATCAGGCCGATCGTGACGTGCGCGCCGTGCAGGCCGGTGAGCGAGTAGAAGATCGTCTGCTGGGCGGTGTCCTGGGGGGCGAAGCCGATGTTGGCGTACTCGTTGATCTGGATGAACAGGAAGGTGACGCCGAGCAGGAACGTCGTCAGCATGCCCGCCTTCAGGCCGAAGCGGTTGCCTTTCTTGAGCGCCGCCTCGCGCCCAGTGCAGCGTGAACGAGGAGGACACGAGGATCGCGGTGTTGACAGCCGGCGACCGCGACCGGCAGCTGGGTGCCCGGCGCCGGCCACGGGTCGCCCTGGGCGACGCGGATGAAGAAGTAGGCCGTGAAGAACGCCCCGAAGATCATGATCTCGGAGATGATGAAAAGCAGCATCCCCAGCAGCTGTGGCTCCACGCGCGAGCTGCGGTTGGCCGGCGGCGGGCCGTGGTGCTCGCCGTGGGCGTCGGCGTGCTGGCCGCCTGCCCCCGCGTGGGCGATGCTGGCGGCCTCCATGCGCTCGCCCGCCTAGCCTCCCGCCGCGGCTGGCGCCGCGGCCCGCGGCGCCTGAGATCGACCACGACGTGCTCGACCGGCGCGGCGGTGGCGCCGCGCACGCGCTCGATCAGGTTGGCGCGCATCCAGCCCGAGCGCTCGCCCGGCAGCGTGGAGATCACGACGTCGTCGACCCGGAACAGCTCCAGCGCGTTCATCGCCGCGGTGTAGGGGTCGGGGTCGCCGATCATGCCCGAGCCCAGCAGCCCCGCGGCGCGCATGCGGTGCGAGCATCGCCGCCAGGCGGACGCGCGCCTCGCGTGGCGCCGGCCCGTGCCGCCCTGCTGGGGGACGACCGCGATGAACAGGTGGCGCTCGCCGTCCGCGGCCTTCTCGCGCAGGTGCTCGATCAGCTCCTCGCCGCTGGAGGTCTTGTTGGCGATCACGAGCGTCACCGCGAACGGCAGGCCCTCGTGCCTCGAGGTCGGTCACGATGTGCTCCACCGGCAGCCCCGAGGCGTTCTGGATGCGCTCGATCAGGTCGCGCCGCAGCCAGCCCGACTGGGTGGCCGGATGCGTGGAGACGATCACCTCGCTCGGGCGGTGCTCGGCGATCGCGTCCATCGTCGCCAGGAACGGGTCGGGGTCGCCGACGTGCGCCGCTGGCCTCGATGCCCTCGTCGGCGAGCAGCGACACGGCGAGGTCGACGCGCACCTGCGCCGATTCGCGCACCGCCTCGTCGTAGATCACGAGGCCCGCGGAGGGCTTGCTCTGGGGCACCACGAGGCGGAAGCGCGCGTCGCCTCGGCGCCGCCAGCTCGCGCACGCGCTCGAGCAGCTTGCGTCCGCCGAGCGTGCGGTTGGCCACTACCAGGATCTCCCTCATCGCGCTCCGCCTTCTCTCAGGCTGCTGACTATCCGCGCCCGTCACTCGCCGCGCGCACGGGTCTCTGTGCCTCGGCCACTCGCCGCCGCTGCTCGCACCGCCACGCCGCTGCCGGCACCGCTCGACCTCGGCGGGCACCGGCGCCGGCGCGAAGATACCGTGCACCGCGCCGGGCACGCCGTACTCGTACGGTCCGCCCACGACCGTGGGGACGCGATCGAAGTTGAAGATCGGCGGCGGCGAGGAGACCTGCCACTCGAGCGTCAGCGCGCGCCACGGGTTGGCGCTCGGCGCGCGGTCCGCCGCGCCAGCTGGTGACCATGTTGTAGACGAAGATCAGCGTGCTCAGGCCCGAGCGCCAGCTGGCGATCGAGATGAACAGGTTGAGGTCGGCGAACTTGGCGGCGTAGGTCGCCACGCGGCGGGGCATCCCCTCCAGGCCGAGGATGTGCATCGGCGCGAACGTCAGGTTGAAGAAGATGAACGTGCTCCAGAAGTGCCACTTGCCCAGGCGCTCGTCGTACATGCGCCCGGTCATCTTCGGGAACCAGTAGTAGACGCCCGCGAAGATCGTCATCAGCGAGCCGCCGAACAGCACGTAGTGGATGTGGGCGACGATGAAGTAGGTGGCGCTCACGTGGATGTCGAAGGGCACCATCGCGAGCATCATCGCCGCTGATGCCGCCCGCGGTGAAGGTCGTGAGGAAGGCCGAGCGCGAACAGCATCGGCGTGTCCAGGTGCAGCACCCCGCGCCACAGCGTCGCCAGCCACGAGAAGATCTTGATGCCGGTCGGGACCGCGATGATCACCGTGGTGATCGCCATCGGGATGCGCATCCAGCATGGCCATCCCCGAGGTGAACATGTGGTGCGCCCACACCGTGAAGCCGAGCAGCACGATCGCCAGCAGCGAGAAGGCCATCATGCGGTAGCCGAAGATCGGCTTGCGCGACTTCACGGCGATGATCTCGCTGATGATCCCGAAGCCGGGCAGCATCATGATGTAGACCGCCGGGTGCGAGTAGAACCAGAAGACGTGCTGGTACATCAGCACGTCGCCGCCCTTGTCCGACGTCGAAGAAGTTGAAGCCCAGCGCCCGGTCGAGCAGGACGAAGAACTGCGAGGCCGCGACGAACGGCGTGGCGATCACGACCAGCAGCGAGGTCGAGAAGTTGGCCCACACCAGCAGCGGCATGCGGAAGAAGCTCATCCCCGGCGCGCGCATCGTGATGATCGTCACGAGGAAGTTGAGCGCGGTCACGATCGAGGAGGCGCCCGCGAACTGCACCCCGATCGAGAAGAAGTCCTGTCCGATCGGCGCATCCACCGAGAGCGGCGTGTACGCGGTCCAGCCGTCGGCGAACGCGCCGCCGGGCGCGAGGAAGCTGAGCAGCATGATCACGCCCGCGAGCGGCAGCATCCAGAAGGAGAGCGCGTTCAGGCGCGGGAACGCCATGTCGGGTGCGCCGATCATCAGCGGCAGCACGAAGTTCGCGAGGCCCGCGAAGACGGGGATGATGAAGAAGAAGATCAGGATCGACGCGTGCACCGAGAAGAGGCCGTTGTAGGTGTTCGCGTCGACGAACTTCGCCCCGGGCTGGGCCAGCTCGGCGCGCATCAGCATCGCGATCAGGCCGCCGACGAGCAGGAAGAAGAACGAGGTGACCACGTACTGGACGCCGATCACCTTGTGGTCGGTGTTGACGCGGAAGTAGTCCTTCCAGCTGTACGCGCCGTGGCTGGAGTGGTCCTCGGGCCGCGTCGGGCGCCCGGCGGCCCAGTAGAACCAGTAGTCGAAGCCCCCAGGCCGACGAGGAAGAACAGCGGCGCAGGCGAGCAGCGAGACCGTCAGGATCGCGTCGCCCTGAGGTAGTGCGTGAAGGTCGCGTGGCCGGTGGCGGCGTCCGCACGACCCACGTGAGCGCGGCGGAGAACGCGATCCCGAGCACGACAGCCCAGGCCGGCGCGATAGAAGCCCGGTGCGCGGAGCTTGGCGATCATCGGCCGGTCCCTGCGGTCTCACTGGCAGTTCTCCACTGCTACCCCGTGGCCACTGGTCAGGGGCCACCTGGCTCTGGATCCAGGCTGGAACGGGCCGGGTCACGACGTGGATCGTCGAGCGCATCAGCGAGTGGCCGACCCCGCAGAGCAGGTTGCACACGACCGGATAGCGTGCCCAGGCGGTCGGGCGTCGCGCGGTAGTGGGTCGTGATGCCCGGCACCGCGTCGATCTGCAGGCGGAAGGCTGGGATCCAGAAGGCGTGGATCACGTCCTTGGATGCGGATGTCGAAGTAGACCGACTCGTTCTCCGGAACATAGAGCTGGGTGGAGCGCAGCGGCGCTCCGCCCGTCACCGAGGTGGGGTATTCGTAGCTCCAGTAGAACTGCTGGCCGGTGACGTCGACCTGCATCTCCCTGCCCGCGGGCTTCTTTTCGTTTTCGTGCAGCACCACGAAGGAGTAGGAGACGAGCCCGATCAGGATCAGCGCCGGGATCGCCGTCCAGCAGGACCTCCAAGCGCGTGTTGCCGTGGATCGGCGGACCGTCCTTGAGCTCCTCGCCGGGCCTCATGCGGAACTTCCACACGGAGTACAGGATCACCGTCGCGACCAGCACGAAGATCGGGATCGAGGCGATCACCAGCACGTGGTAGAGGCGGTCCGTGTTCTTCGCCTGCGTGGAGGCCTGCACCGGGAAACCAGTGGATCACGTAGCTCAGCACGATGCCGATCGCGGTCGCCACCAGCCGCCGCGATCCGTGAAGATCAACGAGCGCCTAGACATGCGCGGCGGGCCTTCGAGGAGCCTCGCGGCTGGCTGCTGAGGCGAGCCGGTCCATCGGGAGGCGTGATCCTATTGCCTTGAGGGGACCTCTTGACGGCGCCCCTCATACCACTACATTGAGACAATCGTTGCAAAGAAAGGAGCCACCTATGCAGGTGCGTGAGGGAATGAGCCCAACGGTCCTCTCGGTCGGGCCGGGCCACACCCTGCGCGAGGCGGCCCAGCTGATGTCCGAGCGCCAGGTGGGCGCCGCGGTCGTCAACGATCCCGACGGCACGGCCTGGGGATCATCACCGAGCGCGACATCCTGCTCTCGGTCGGCGCCGGAGAGAGCCCCGACGCGAGCTGGTCGCCGAGCACCTGACAAGAGACGTGGTCTACGCCGCGCCCGACTGGTCGCTGGAGGAGGCCGCCGCGGCGATGGTGCGCGGGAGCTTCCGTCACCTGATCGTGGTCGAGGGCGGCGAGATCGTCGGCATCCTCTCGGTACGCGACATCGTGAGCTGTTGGACCGAAGATGGGGCGATCTGCCCCGTGCCGGCCAGCGCGGCGACGGCCGGTTAGCTCAGCCGGGCGGCAGCTCGTTCGACTTCGTGGCGCGTATCGGCGATCCAGCGAGCCACGCACACCAGCGTCAGCAGCGATCCGGCGATCACGAAGATCAAGCTGATCGTGATGCCCACGACCGCCAGCGTGATGCCCACCGTCGTCAGCAGCGGCAAGAGGCTGGGCCCAGGGAGATGGATCTCCTCACCGGTGGGCGGAACCTGTGGGTCGAGCGGGCTCATGAGACGTAGATCGCGGCCACCACGAACGTGATGCCGAAGATGAACATGCAGAGCCCACCCACGATCATTCCCGTGCGGATGTTCTTGCGCGCGAGTCGTCGAGTCATCATTGGGGCGTCAAGTCTATAGGTGTACGTCGATGACCATGCTGCAGAACAGGAGCGCGAGATAGACCAGCGAGAAAAGGTACAGCTGTAGCGCGCTGCGTCGATCGGCGCGCCGATACAGCCGCACCGCGCCAGCGATGAACCCGACCCCCAACACGAGCGAGGAGACCAGGTAGATGTCTCCGAGCCCCCCGGCGCAGAAGGGCAGCTGGGTGACCGCATACAACAGCACGGTGTAGAGCAGGATCTGCCGGCGCGTCTCGGCCTCGCCGCGCACCACCGGGAGCATCGGCACGCCGACCTTTCTGTACTCCTCCTTCATCAGCAGCGAGAGCGCCCAGAAGTGGGGCGGCGTCCAGAAGAAGACGATGAAGAACAGGATCGCCGCCAGGCCGCCCACGGAGCCCCGCACTGCCGCCCAGCCCACCAGCGGCGGGACGGCGCCGGCGGCGCCGCCGATCACGATGTTCTGCGGGGTGCGGCGCTTCAGCCAGAAGGTGTAGACGAACACGTAGCCCAGGAACCCCGCGAAGGAGAGCGCCGCGGCGAGCGGGTTGACGGCGAGCGAGAGCTCCAGCAGCGAGAGAGCCGCGAGCGCGCAGCCGAAGGTGAGCGCGGCGCGCGGGGAGATCCGGCCGGACGGAATGGGCCGTGTGGCGGTGCGCGCCATGCGCGCGTCGATATCGCGGTCGAACCAGTGGTTGACCGCGCCCGCGCCGCCCGCCGACAGATAGCCCCCCAGGCACGTGAGCGCCACCAGCAGGGGCGAGGGATCGCCGGCTACATACATCGTGGCGATGGTGGTGAGCAGCAGCAGCGACTGCACCTTGGGCTTGGTCAGCTCGACGTAGTCGGCGACCACCCTCCGCGCGCGCCCCGTGAGGGGCAGTCCGGCGACCTGCAGCGTCTGCGAGCTCATTGCATCACACCCCTACTTGCGTCGCTCCGGCGGGGACCGTGGCCCCGCCGTGGCTCGTCTCTCCGCTCGCGGCGAGCGTGCGGCGCTCGCACCTCCCGGCGGATGTCCTTCATCGGTTCCACCGAGCGCACACGCGGGACCGTGTCGAAGTTGTTGGGCGGCGGCGGCGAGGTGGTGAACCACTCGAGCGTGTTGCCCTTCCACGGGTCGGGCCCCGCGAGCACACCCACCTTGAGGCTGCGCGCCACGTTGATGACGGTGAAGAGCACGCCGACGGCGAGGATGAAGGAGCCGCCCGTGGAGATCGCGTTGTAGAGCGCGAGGTGGCCGACATTGTCGTACTCGTACACGCGCCGGGGCATCCCGTCGAGGCCAATCACGTGCTGGATCAGGAAGGTCACGAGGAAGCCCGCGAACATCAGCCAGAAGGAGAGCTTGCCGAGGCCCTCGCTCAGCATCCGCCCGGTGATCTTGGGGAACCAATAGTAGATCGCCGCGAAGATCGTGAACACCGATCCGCCCATCAGCACGAAGTGGATGTGCGCGACGACGAAATACGATTCGTTGAGCTGCCAGTTGACGGGGAAGATCGCCAGGAACACGCCGGAGATGCCGCCGATGATGAACAGCGAGATGAACCCCGCGCAGAACAGCAGGGGAGTCTTGAATTCGACGGAGCCGCGCCACAGGGTGGCGATCCAGTTGAAGACCTTCACGCCCGTGGGGATCGCGATCAAAAACGAGCTGAGCATCACGAAGACCAGGATCGCCTCGGGGATCGGCGTGGTGAACATGTGGTGTGCCCACGTGAGGAAGCCGAGGAAGGCGATCGCCACGGTGGAGGCCGCGATCGCCTTGTAGCCGAAGATCGGCTTGCGCGCGAACACGGGCAGGATCTCCGAGACGACGCCGAAGCCGGGCAGCACCATGATGTAGACCTCGGGGTGCCCGAAGAACCAGAACAGGTGCTGCCACAACAGCGCCGAGCCCCCGTTCGCGGGATCGAAGAAGTGGGTTCCGAAGTGGCGGTCGGTGAGCAGCATCGTCACCGCGGCGGCGATCACCGGCAGCGCCACGATCAGCAGCACCGCGTAGGTGAGGATCGCCCACACGAACAGCGGCAGCCGGCCCCAGCTCATGCCGGGCGCGCGCATGTTGACGATCGTCGCGTAGAGGTTGATCGCCCCCAGGATCGAGGAGAGCCCCGTCAGATGGATCAGGTAGATCCACGCGTCCTGCCCGCCGCCGGGAGAGAAGAAGGAGTTCGAGAGCGGCACGTAGCTCGTCCAGCCCGCTTCCGGCGGGTTCCAGAAGATCGAGGCGTAGAACACGATGCCGCCGGCCAGCAGCAGCCAGTAGGACATCGCGTTCAGGCGCGGGAAGGCCATGTCGCGCGCGCCGATCATCAGCGGCACGAAGTAGTTGGCGAGGCCCGCCATCATCGGCACGATGAACAGGAACACCATCGTGGTGCCGTGCATCGTGAACAGCTGGTTGTAGACCTGCGGGGTGACGAGCGTGTTGTTGGGGGCGCCCAGCTGCAGGCGCATCATCAGCGCCTCCACGCCGCCCAGCAGGAAGAAGACGAACGTCGTGACCATGTACATGATCCCGATGCGCTTGTGATCGGTGGTGGTGAACCAGCTCGTCCAGCCGTGCGCCTCGTGCTCGGCGCGGTGGGCTGTGATCTGGGGGATGGGGGCTGTGTAGGTGGCCATCTCGATCAGGGGTTTTCGACCTGTCCGGCGCCGATCTGCTTGCCGAGCTTCGCGCGCGCCACCTGGGCGTCGGCGTTGGCTTGCGCGATCAGCTTCTTCTGGTAGGCCAGCCATTCGTCGAACTGCGCGGGCGGCACGGCCTTGACGGTCGCGATCATACGCGCGTGGCCGCGGCCGCAGAGGCTCGCGCACTGGCCGCGGTAGATCCCCGGCTTGGGAATCTTGAACCACGTGTAGGAGTGGTAGCCGGGCACCGCCTGGACCTTGCCGCCGAGCGCGGGCACCCACCACGAGTGCACGACATCGGCGGAGACGACGTCCAGCGTGACGGTGGTTTCGGTGGGCACCACCAGTGTCTCGTAGGAGTAGGGCGCGCCGAGGCCATCGGGTTCGTTGGCGCCGGGGTAGACGTACTGCCAGATGTACTGGCGTCCGATCACGTTGATGTTCAGCGATCTGCCGTTGGGCGGCGGGTGGCGGTCGGCGGTGGCGTACAGCGTGCCCTCCCGGGCCGCCAGTCGATCGCCTTCGGGGCCGGAGTTGGAGGGGTCCTGGATCGAGGAGAGCTTGCTGAAGGTGAGCGCCGCGAGGATCACGAGGACCAGCGCGGCGGCGACCGTCCAGCCGACCTCCAGGCGCGTATTGCCACGGATCTGAGCGGCCACGGCGCCCTTGCGCGCGCGAAAGCGCCACAGCGCGTAGCCGAGCGCGCCCTCGACGATCACGAAGATCGCGAGCGCGAAGTAGAGAGTGATCTTGTAGAGACTGTTGATCTGGTCGGCGTTGGGCGAGCCGCCGGATTGGGGCGTGAAGAAGGCCAGGTGGGGGACGAGGAACGTCAAGGCGGGCGAGATTCTATTCAGGCTCGCCCGGAACGCGCTTCAACGGCCCGCGAAGCCTGTTGGATGGGCTCCGCGGACAGAGAGACACTCAACGGCCCGCGAAGCGCGGCGGGCGCTTCTCCAGGAAGGACATCGCGCCCTCCATGAAATCGTCGGACTCGGCCGCTTCGCCCTGCAGCTTCGCCTCGAGCTCCAGCTGCTCCGCCATTCCCGCGTAGAGCCACGCGTTGAGCTGGCGCTTGGCCCCCGCGTAGGCGCGTGTGGGGCCGGCGGCGAGGCGAGCCGCCAGCGCTCCGGCCTCCTCCAGCAGACGCTCGTCGGGCAGCACGCGGTTGATCAGCCCCCAGGCGAGCGCCTGCTCGGCTCCCACGCGCTCCCCGAGCATCGCCATCTCCGCGGCGCGCGCTGCGCCGACGCGCGCGGGCACGAACAGCGAGGAGCCGCCATCGGGAACCAGCCCGATGTTGACGAAGGCGAGCAGGAAGTAGGCGCTCTCGCTGGCGAGGATCAGATCGCAGCACAGCGCGAGCGAGCAGCCGATGCCCACGGCGGGGCCGTTGACGGCGCCCACCACCGGCTTGGGCATCTCGCGGATCGCGTGCATGATCGGGTGGTAGCGCTCGGTGAGCGTGGTGTACACGTCCGGGCGCCCCGAGGGGGTGAGCTGGCCACCGCTGACGTCCTTGAGGTCGGCGCCCGAGGAGAAGGCGCGGCCGGCGCCGGTGATGAGGACGGCGCGCACCGCCTCGTCCTCGGCGACCTGGCGAAGGGCGGCGAGCAGATCGTGCCCGAACTGGTGGTTCCAGGCGTTGAGTGCCTGCGGGCGGTTGAGCTCGATCGTCGCAACACCGTCGGAGACGGAGACGTTGACAGTCTCGAGGGTGGTGGGGGCCTGGCTCATGTTGGTTCTCTCCTCGCGCGCGGGTGCCGATGTGTCCCTCGATGTGCCCATCGCGGGGCCGCAGATCTTATGGTGTATGGATGGCCAGGCCAAAGATCGGCATCTGCACCGCTCTGGAGCGCGCCCAGTGGAGCGTGTGGGATCAGCAGGCCGCGCTGCTGCCCCGCAGCTACATCGACACCGTGCAGCGTGCGGGGGGGATGGCTCTGCTGTTGCCGCCCGACGCATACCTCATTGAAGATCCCACCGAAGCGCTGGAGGCGATCGATGGGCTGCTGCTGGCTGGCGGCGCGGACATCGACCCGGCCGCCTACGGCCAGGAGCGCCACCCCGAGACCCAGGATTCGGTGCCCGAGCGCGACGCCTCCGAAATCGCGCTCGTGCGCGAGGCGATCGCGCGTGGGGTGCCGGTACTCGGCATCTGCCGCGGGATGCAGCTGATCAACGTGGCCTTCGGGGGCACGCTGTTCCAGGATTTGCCCGAGCGCATGGGCCATCACGAGCACTGCCGCGTGCCGGGGAGCTTCGAGGACGCCGACCACGACGTGCGCCTGCTGGAGGGCTCGCTGGCGGCGCGCGCGGCGGGGGAGACGGTGCATGCCACCAAGTCCCACCACCACCAGGGCGTGGATCGGGTGGGGGAGGGGTTGAAGGTGACCGGGTACTCGACGATCGACGAGCTGCCCGAGGCGATCGAGCTCGATCGACCCCGTGCCGACCCCACCAGCGACGGACAGGGGGAGTCGCCCTTCATGCTGGGCGTGCAGTGGCACCCCGAGGCCGATCCGGCGAGTACCGTCGTCAAAGCCCTCGTGGAGGCAGCCGCCCGCGAGCAGCGTGGGGCCCTTGGGGCAGGGGTGGGCTGAGGCCGCCCGCAGGCAGCGCGGGAGCCCTCGGAGCCGGGGTGGGCCGATGGGCAGGCATATACTCCGCCCGCAGTGCGGGGCGCGAGGGCCATTCGAGCAACCGCCTGGGCTGTGGTGGCGGCGGGCGTTGCGGCTCCGCTGGTGCGCAGGCGCGTGCAAGCGCCGCCCCTGCTGATGCAGAGCGTGGCGTTCGCCGCGCCCGTGGGGCTCTCGATCGCGGTGCGCCGCTCGCGCCGGCGCGACGTGGCGGTGTGCGCGCTGCAGATGTGGGCCTACGTGGCGGCGTACAAGACGCCCAACGACGACTCCGAGCGCCAGGCGGGCAGGGTGCGGATCGACTACCCGATCGACATCGACCGCGTGCTGGGTCTGGGGGAGCTGCCCACGGTGCGCCTGCAACGCAGGCTGGCGCGTGTGGGACCCGAGGGCATCGAGTGGCGCGGGATGGACAAGGCGCTCGTGTGGACGCACTGGGTGTGGTTCATGGTGCCCCACGGGACGCTGGCGTACATCCTGGCGCGCCACCCCGAACGCTTTCCGCGCGCGGCGGTGATGACCTACGCGGCGTTCGATATCGGCGCGATGGTGTACTGGGTGCTGCCCACCGCGCCGCCCTGGTACGCGGCGTCGGTGGCGGGCCGCGACGTCGCGCACCACCCGTCGGTGCGGCGCCTGATGGTGGAGTACGGGGAGTTCTTCTGGAGGGACGGCTGGGGCCCCCTCTACAGTGTCCTTGGAGGCAACCCATTGGCCGCAATGCCCTCATTGCACTTCGCTACGTCCGTGATGGCCGCGTCCCTGCTCGCCGAGGGCGGGCCGTTGGCTGGCGCGCTGGGCTGGGCGTACGCCTCGACGCTGGGCTTCGCGCTGGTGTATCTGGGTGAGCACTACGCGATCGATCTGCTCGCGGGCGCCGCGCTGACGGCGGGCGTGCGGCGCTGGGGGCACCGCGCGGGCCCGGCGCTGGTCCGAGTGGGACGTGGGCTGGCCGCGCTGGAGGCCGCTGCGCATGGGGGACGGTAGCGTTCAGCGAGAGGCGGAGACGGACGTGGAGCGGATGGTCCACGAGGAGGAGATGCCGGGCGTCCAGTTCACGCGCAGGCGCGTGATCGCAGGCGCGCTGTTCGTGCTCTCGGCGATCGGCTTCTTCTACTTCGTGCTGCCGAAGATCTCGAGCGTGGGCACGACGGTGCACGGCATCGAGGGCGCCGAGCGCTGGTGGATCGCCGCGGGGGTGATTCTGGAGGCGCTGTCGTTCGCGGCCTACGTGGTGCTCTTCCAAGCCGTGTTCGTGCGCGCGGGCGAGTCGAGTCGGATCGGCTGGCGCGAGAGCTATCTGATCACGATGACGAGCGTGGTGGCGACGCGGCTGTTCGCCACCGCCGGCGCCGGGGGGGTGGCGCTGACGGCGTGGGCGCTGCGGCGCTCGGGCATGGAGGCGCGGCTGGTGGCGTGCCGGATGGTGGCCTTCCTCGTGCTGCTGTACGTGATCTACGCCGCTTCGCTGGTGCTCGCCGGCGTGGGCCTGGGAACGGGTCTGTTCCCCGGGGGCGGGTCGTTCGCGATCACGATCGTGCCCGCGATCGTGGGGGCCCTGCTGCTGGTGGTGGGCGGCGCGGTGACGCTGCTGCCCCAAGACATCGAGCGCAGGCTGGCGCGCTGGGCGGAAGGCTCTGGGCGCCTCGCGCACTGGACCGCGCGCCTGGCGACGGCGCCGGCGCTTGCGGCCAGCGGGGTGCGCACCGCGATCGCGCTCGTGCGCACGCGCGATCCGCGCCTGCTGGGGGCGCCCGCGTGGTGGGGCTTTGAAATCTGCGTGCTGTGGGCGTGCTTCCACGCCTTCGGGCAGGCGCCGCCGTTCACGGTCATCTGGATGGCGTATTTCGTGGGGATGTTCGGCAACCTGCTGCCGGTGCCGGGCGGGATCGGCGGCGTGGAGGGCGGCATGATCGGCGCGCTGGTCGCCTTCGGCGTGGAATTCCACCTGGCGGTGCTCGCGGTGCTTGCCTATCGCGGCATCTCCTTCTGGCTGCCAACGGTGCCGGGCGTGGTTGCGTACTTCCAGCTGCGGCGCACGGTGGCGCGCTGGCGCGAGGAGCCGGTAGGACGGACGGCGCCCGCGCGCGAGGCGTCGATCGAGGCCGGACCCCTGCACGTCTAGCCGTGGGAGGCTGGGGCGCTCGCTGAGCGGTTGGGGTGTATACTTTACAAAGTAAAGCGACTGGAGAACAAGATGGCAGACGTGGCAAACGGGAGTGGCGCAAAGGCCGGCAGAGACGGGAACGTCGACGTCGAGAACGTGATCGTCATCGGCAGCGGCCCCGCTGGGTACACCGCTGCGCTGTACACCTCGCGCGCGAACCTCACCCCGCTGGTGGTCGAGGGATGGGCGTGGGGCGGGCTGTTGCAGCAGACGACCGACGTCGAGAACTACCCCGGCTTTCCCGAGGGCATCATGGGACCGGAGATGATGCAGAAGCTGCGCGATCAGGCCGAGCGCTTCGGCTCGCGCCTGGTGACCGAGCAGGTGGATCGCGTCGAGCTGGCATCCGCGCCGGGCGGCATCCACCGTGTGTGGGTGGGCGACACGGAGCACCGCGCGCGCACCGTGATCCTGGCGATGGGCGCGGAGCACAAGAAGCTGTGCGTTCCCGGGGAGGACGAGCTGGGCGGGCGCGGCGTGAGCTACTGCGCCACCTGCGACGCCGCCTTCTTCCGCGATGCGCAGACGGTGATCGTCGGCGGCGGGGACTCGGCGATGGAGGAGGCGATCTTCCTCTCCAAGTTCGCCAAGAAGGTGACGATCGTGCACCGCCGCGCGGAGTTTCGCGCCTCGAAGATCATGCTCGAGCGCGCGCGGGCGCAGGGGAACATCGAGTTCCTGACCCCCTACACCGTCAACAGCTTCGAGCCCGGCGAGAGCGGCGTGCTCGGCCACGCGGCGCTCACGAACACCGAGACGGGCGAGCGGCGCGACCTTCCAGTCAGCGGCGCGTTCATCGCGATCGGCCACGAGCCCCAGTCGGCTCTCGTCGCCGGTCAGATCGACCTCGACGAGGATGGCTACGTGAAGGTGGAGGGCCGCTCCACTCGCACCAACCGCCCGGGCGTGTTCGCCGCTGGGGACCTCGTGGATCACACCTACCGCCAGGCCGTCACGGCCGCCGGTTCGGGGTGTCAGGCGGCCCTCGACGCCGAGTGGTACCTGCGCGACACGCCCGAGGTGCCCACGCCCGAGGGGATGCCCGAAGGCGATTTAGCTGAGGCGCAGTGGGCTCCTACAGCTCAGGCGTAAGAGCGCCCTCAAGCTCGAGCAGCCAACGCTTGCGATCCAAGCCGCCGCCGTAGCCGCCGAGGTTGCCGCCGGTGCGCAGCACTCTGTGGCAGGGGACGATCACGGGGATCGGGTTGGAGCCCAGCGCGTTGCCCGCCGCACGCGAGCCGCGTGGGCTGCCTGCCGCGGCGGCCATCTCGGTGTAGGTGCCCACGCTGCCGTAGGGGATCGCGGCGGTCGCCGCGAGGACCTTCTGGGCGAAGGCGCTCATCAGCACCCGATCGAGCGGGACGTCGAAGTCGCGGCGCGCGCCCGCGAAGTACTCGTCGAGCTCGCGGCGCACCTGCTCGAAGCGCGTGGGCGCCTCGACGATGCGCGGCGAGAGCTTCGCGGCGAGCCGATCGAGCACTTCGTCCAGCGGCTCCTCGGGGAACGCGAGGCGCACCAGCCCCTCGTCGGTGACGGCGGCGGTGAGCGTGCCGAAGGGCGAGTCCACGGTGCCGTAGCCGATGTCGGCTAGCCCCTCCGAACTGGCGCGGGCGCTGAGGCGCCTTGCCGCGAGGGCCGCCGAACGCTCGTCCTCCGGCGTGGGTGCGGTCGCGGCGCTGAGCATGTTCTCGATGTCCTTCATGCCGTCACCACCTCTCTGAGCTTTGTGAGGCCCTCGTGCAGCGAGCGCCTCGCGGCGTCCTCCGAGCAGCCGATCGCCCTGGCGATGTCGCGGTGGGGGAGGTCTCCCACGTAGCGCAGCAGCACGGCTGAGCGCTGGCGCGGAGGCAGCTCGTGCACGGCCTCCCACAGGCCATCGTCGCGCAGCGCTCCGGGCGGCGGGTCGGCGGTCGCGTTCAAATGCGTGGCCCGTCTGCCGCCGCGTTTGGCGGCCGGCGCTGTCGGCACCGCTGTCGGCGAGCACCGCGACTTCCGCCACGGGCAGCGCCCGGCGGGCGCCCCCGCGGTGGGCGTCGAAGGCCTTGCGGTGCGCGATCGTGAGCACCCACGCGCGCAGGTTGGAGTCCGCGCGCAGGCGCGGGTACGCATCCAGCGCCGAGATGAACGTCTCCTGGAAGCAGTCGTCCGCCTCGGTGGCGCCCACCGAAGCGACCAGGAAGCGCCACACCTCGTCACGGTGGGTATCAAGAAAGCGCTGGAAGGGCGGGAGGGGGGCGCTCACAGCAGTAAAACGCGGCTTACCGGCGGAACGTGAGGCGGACTGCGCGAAACGAGCCGCGGCTCAGCCCTCGTACTCGAAGAAGCCCGCGCCCACATCGCGTCCGAGGCGCTCGGCGAGCACCAGCCGGCGCAGCGCCGGGGCCGGGCGGTAGCGCTCCTCGCGGTACTCCTCGCAAAGCGCCTCCAGCACGTTCAGCACGTGATCGAGCCCGATTCGATCGGCCCAGGAGAGGGGGCCGCGGGGGTGGTTCATGCCGAGCGTCATGCCCGTATCGATGTCCTCTGCGCTGCCCACGCCTTCGCCCAGCGCGAAGGCCGACTCGTTGATGACCTGGCACACGATCCGGCCCAGCACGAGCCCCGGGGCGTCGCCCACCCACGCGGTGTGCTTGCCGAGCGCCGCGAAGAAGCGCTCCGCGCGCGCGGCGGCGACGGGGGAGGATGTCTCGCTGCGCGTCAGCTCCACTAGCCGCGTCTGCTCGAAGGGGGGGAGCACGTGGAAGCCAACCGACGGCCCTCCGGGGTCCAGGGCGGCGAGCGAGCCGCTATCGCACAGCACGAGGCGGGGGGCGCCGCGGGGAGAGTCCTCCTCGTCGATGCCGCACTCCACGATCAGCGCTGGCAGCTCGCGCTGGGCGTCATGGGGGCCACGTACCTCATACCCCGTGGCGCTCGCAGCGCTGCGCAGCTCGCCCGCGAGCACGCCCTCGCCGCAGATGACCACCAATCCGTCGCCGACGCCGGGCGCCTGCGACTCCGGCGGCGCTGGGATCCTCGGGGCGGTGGGAGTCGCCTGAGTAGTCGTAGTAGCCGCGCCCGCTCTTGCGCCCGTGCAGCCCCGCCGCCACCATCCGCGCCTGGATCGGCGAGGGGCGCCAGCGCGGCTCGCCGAACCCCAGCTCGTAGAAGCTGCGCGCGACGTCGAAGCCCGTATCCACGCCGACGAGGTCGCTCAGCTCGAAGGGCCCCATGCGAAACCCGCCCTCCTGCCGCACGATGCGGTCGATCGTGGGCACGTCCGCGACGCGCTCCTGCAGCAGTCGCAGCGCCTCCAGCCCGAAGGGGCGGTTGCAGCGGTTGACGAGGAACCCGGGGCCGTCCGTCGCGCGGATCACCGTCTTGCCCATCGCCGCGCCCGTGGCGCTCGCCAGCGCCAGCGCGCGCTCGCCCGAACGCATCCCGGCGATCACCTCCACCAGGCGCATCACCGGGGCGGGGTTGAAGAAGTGCATCCCCACCACCCGCTCGGGGTGGCTCGCCGCGGCGGCCACCGCCGTCACCGGCAGCGAGGAGGTGTTGGTGGCCAGCACGCACTCCTCGCTCACGACTTCCGAGAGGCGTCCGTACAGCTCGTTCTTCAGCTCGATGCGCTCGGGCGCGGCCTCGATCACCAGGTCGCAGGGGGCCAGCGCCTCCATGCTGTCCACAGCCTCCAGCCTCGCCGCCGCGGCCTGCGCGTCCTTGTCGCTCAGCTTGCCCTTGGCCGCTTCCTTCTGGAGCCCTTCAGCCGCGCGCTTGGCCCCGCGCTCCAGCGCCTCGGGGATCGGGTCGTGCAGCAGTGTTCGCGCGCCCGCCCTGGCCGCGAGCTGGGCGATGCCCGAGCCCATCGTGCCCGGCGCCGAGCACGCCGATCGTCTGCGCTCTCTCTGTGCCCATCGGGGCGGCAGACTACCGCTTGCGCTCACTGGCCCAGCGTTGGCCTGCGCGCTGTGCTCGCCGTTGGTGGGTCGATCGCCGTTTGCATCGTCCATGCGCGCCGGTAGGGCCACTGCGCGGCCCCCTCGGCCGGCCTTGTGCCGGCCTCCTCCTCATCGACGGCAGCTCGCTCGCCCGGGCGGACCTGCGGTGGCTTCTCAGGAGGGCACCAGCGCGTTGATCCCCGTCATCGCGCGCCCGATGATCAGCTTCTGGATCTGCGCTCGTTCCCTCGTACAGCGTCGTCACGCGCACGTCGCGGAAGTAGCGCTCCACCGGGTGGTCGTCCACGTAGCCCGCGCCGCCGTGCACCTGGATCGCGGTGTTCGCGCACTCCACCGCCGCCTCCGTCGCGTGCAGCTTCGCGACCGAGGTCTCCAGCGTGTTCGGGCGGCCCTTGTCCTTGAGGAACCCCGCGCGCCACACGAGCATGCGCGAGGCGTCGGTCTTCAGGACCATATCCGCGATCATCGCCTGCACCAGCTGGAAGCTCGCGATCGGGCGGCCGAACTGCTCGCGCTCCTTGGCGTAGTTCACCGACTCCTCCACGCAGCCCTGGCAGATGCCCACGCAGCCCGCGGCGACCGAGAAGCGGCCGCTGTCGAGCGCGCTCATCGCCACCTTGAAGCCATCGCCGACCTCGCCCAGCACGTCGTCGGGGCCCACGTGCACGTCTTCGAGGGCGATCGAGGCCGTGTCGCTGGCGTGCAGACCCATCTTGTGCTCGATCGTCTGCGCCTGGTAGCCCGGCTGGTCGGTGTCCACGAGGAAGCACGCCAGTCCGCGGTGGCCCTTCTCGGGGTCGGTCTGCGCGAAGATCAGCGCGACCTTCGCGTAGTTGCCCATCGAGATCCACATCTTCGCGCCGTTGATCGCTCCAGCCGTCGTCGGTCTTCGTCGCGCGCGTGCGCTGGTTGGCGGCGTCGGAGCCCGTGTCGGGCTCGGTCAGGCCGAAGCAGCCGAGCCACTCGCCGCTGCACAGCTTCGGCAGGTAGTGCTGCTTCTGCTCCTCGGTTCCCCACTTGAGGATCGCGCTGCACACGAGGCTCGTCTGCACGGAGATGACGGTGCGCACCGAGCTGCAGCCGCGGCCGATCTCCTCGACCACGAGGCCGTAATCCATGTAGCCCGAGCCCCGCGCCGCCGTACTCGCGCGGGACGATCGCGCCGAGGTAGCCCTGATCGGCGATCTTCTTCACGAGATCGAGATCGAAGTGGTGGTTGCGCGCGTTTTCGCGTGCGCTGCTGCACGATCTCCTTGTCGGTGAACTCGCGCGCGGTGTCGCTGATCAGGCGCTGCTCGTCGGTCAGGTCGAAGTCCATGTCTCTCCTTTTATTGAAGCTTGGGCGTCGTCCACGGCGCGCTCACGCGCCGCTCGATCTTCTCGGCCAATCCGTCGATCGGCAGGCGCTCCTGCGCGAGCGAGTCGCGGTCGCGCAGCGTGACGGTGCGGTCCTGCACGCTCTGGTGGTCGATCGTCACGCAGAACGGCGTCCCGATCTCGTCCTGGCGGCGGTAGCGCTTGCCGATCGAGCCGCCCTCGTCGTACTCGGCCTGCCCATCCCCGCGCGCGCATCGGGCGTTGTGGACCTCGCGCGCGAGCTCGGGCTGGCCGTCCTTCCTCACGAGCGGCAGCACCGCGACCTTGACCGGCGCGAGGCGCGGGTGCAGGCGCAGCACCGTGCGCGCTCGCTCTCGCCGGCCCTCGACGCTCGACGCATTCCTCGTCGTAGGCGTCCACGAGGAACGCGAGCGTCGCGCGGTCGGCGCCCGCGGCGGGCTCGATCACGTGCGGCACGTAGCGCTCGCCCGATGGCCTGATCGAAGTACTCGAGCTTCTCGCCGGAGAACTTCGCGTGCTGGGTGAGGTCGAAGTCGCCGCGGTTGGCGATCCCCTCGAGCTCCGACCAGCCGATCGGGAAGAGGTACTCGACGTCGCTCGTCTCCGAGGAGTAGTGCGAGAGCTCGTCGTGCTCGTGCGCGCGCAGGCGCAGGTGGTCGGGGCGGATGCCCAGCTCGGTGTACCAGCGCTCGCGCTCCGCGAGCCAGTGCTCGAACCACTTCTGCGCCTCGCGCGGGGGGCACGAAGAACTCCATCTCCATCTGCTCGAACTCGCGCGTGCGGAAGATGAAGTTGCCGGGCGTGATCTCGTTGCGGAAGCGACTTGCCGACCTGCGCGATCCCGAACGGCGGCTTCTTGCGCGAGAACTGCAGCACGTTCTTGAAGTTGACGAAGATCCCCTGCGCGGTCTCCGGGCGCAGGTAGGCGGTCGCGCCGGACTCCTTCACGGGGCCGATCGTCGTCTCGAACATCAGGTTGAAGTCGCGCGCCTCGGTCAGGTCGCACTCCGGCGTCTCGCCGGGGTGCTTGGAGGGCTTGCGCCCGCACGGCAGCTCGGCGAGGTGGTCGGCGCGGAAGCGCTGCCCGCAGCGCGCGGCAGTCGACCAGCGGGTCGGTGAAGCCGGCGAGGTGGCCCGACGCCTCCCACACGCGCGGGTGCTGGAGGATCGCCGAGTCGAGCGCCACGATGTCGTCGCGCTCTGAGAGCATCGCGCGCCACCACTCGTTCTTGACGTTGCTCTTCAGCAGCACGCCGTAGTGCCCGAAGTCGTAGGTCGAGCCCACGCCGCCGTAGATCTCCGAGGAGGGGAAGATGAAGCCGCGGCGCTTGCACAGCGCGACGATCTTGTCCATCGTGACCACATCCAGGCTGGGGGAGGGGGCTGGGGGATCGCTGCCTGCCATTCGCCCGCGCATCGTATTCGAGCTGTCTCCTGAGCCGGCCCCGGGTGGTCCGGGGCCCAAGCAGCGGCGGTCCTGCGCTGTTTCCACTTGGCACTTGACAAACTTGTTCATCTGTGTTTCCCTTGTTGCATTCGAGCGTCGCTACCCATACCTCTCCAGTGGCGCTCGAACTCTAACTTGACGTAGCATGTCCGCCGTGGCGCGTCTCTTGATCCTCGGCGGTGGCTGCCGGGGCAGGCAGCTTGCCGCTGAGGTACTCGGTGAGGGTCATGCGGCGCGCATCGTCACCCGCTCGGAGAGGCGTCGCGGCGAGATCGAGGCTGTTGGGGCCGAGTGCTTCATCGGCGATCCCAACCGCCTGGGCACCCTGCGCGGCGCGCTGGAGGGCGTCACCGTGGCCTGCTGGCTGCTCGCCACCGCGGTCGGCCCGCCCGAGGAGTTGCATCAGCTCCATGTTTCTCGTCTGCCCGCGTTCCTGGGCGCAGGCGATCGACTCCACCATGCGCGGCTTCGTCTACGAGGCCGCGTGCCGAGCCGGGGCGCGCGCTCGTGGAGGACATCGCTGCTCGCAACGCGATTCGCGCCGACGGCCCTTGCGGCCGATCCGCGCGATATGGGCTTATGGCTGCAGGCCGCACGCGCTACGCTGTCTCTATATCTCTGAAATCCGATCAAGATTTCCGCAAACTTCCCCAATAGCTCTAGACCGGAGGACGATCACATTGTCCGAGTACGCGAAGGAAGTGCTCGTCGAGCCCGAGTGGCTCGAGCAGCACCTCGACGACGACGTCGATCCGCATCGTCGAGGTCGACGAGAACCCCCAGCTCTACGCCGAGGCCCACATCCCCGGCGCGATCGGGCTTCGACTGGAAGAAGGACCTGCAGGATCAGGTCCGCCGCGACTTCCTCGGCCCCGAAGGACTTCGGCGAGCTGTTCGGCCGCCACGGCGTCTCGGACGAGCACACGATCGTGCTCTACGGCGACCGCAACAACTGGTTCGCCGCCTACACCTACTGGTACCTGAAGTACTACGGCCACGAGCAGGTGCTGCTGCTCAACGGCCCCCGCGAAAAGTGGATCGCCGACGGGCGCCCCACGAGCGCCGAAGTTCCCAACCACGCGCCGGCGAGCTTCACCGCGCAGCCCGGCGACGACGCGATCCGCGCGCGCCGCGAGGAGGTGCTCGACGCGCTGGAGAACGCCACCAAGCTGGTCGACGTGCGCTCGCCCGCGGAGTTCGCCGGCGAGCTCATCTCCCCCGCCGGCTACGAGCAGGAGGGCGCGCAGCGCGGCGGGCCACATCCCCGGCGCGGCCTCGATCCCGTGGGCGCAGGCGGTCAAGGGAGGACGGCACCTTCAAGTCCGCGCAGGAGCTGCGCGACCTCTACGGCGGCAAGGGCGTGCTCGACGGCGAGGACATCATCGCCTACTGCCGCATCGGCGAGCGCTCCGCGCACACGTGGTTCGTGCTGCACGAGCTGCTCGGCGAGCAGCGCGTCAAGAACTACGACGGCTCGTGGACGGAGTGGGGGAACCTCGTGGGGGTTCCGGTGGAGGTTGGCGCATAAGCTCCTCCACCCGCTCCAGCAGCTCTTCCAGAATCCGCGCCGTTGCGCCCCAGATGAGGTTCTCCCCAACCACGTAGGCGTCGGTCTCAAAGGAGATCCCGCGCCGTTCCAGGCGCGTGCGCGTCCTGCTCTCGCGCAGGGCGCGCAGGGGCAGCTCCAGCACCGCATCGACCTCGCGCGGGGAGACCTCCCACGCTCGCCCCGCCGGGACCAGCCCGACGAAGGGGTGGATCACGTAGTTGGTCACGAACGTCGGCGTGGGCTCGAGCGCGCCCACCAGCCGCACATCGGCACGGGACAGCCCGATCTCCTCCTCGGCCTCGCGCAGCGCGGTGTCGCTGAGGTCGGCGTCCTCGGGGTCCTGCCGCCCGCCGGGGAAGCTGATCTCGCCGGCGTGCCGGCGCAGGTCGGTTCCCCGCCTGGTGAACACCGCATGAGGCTCCTCATCGGCAGCGAGGAACAGCGGCACCAGCACCGCCGCGGGGATCAGATCCGAGGCGGCGCTCAGCGCCCCACGCCTTCTGTCTCCATTTCCCCGAGAGCCATCACGCTCTCAGCCCAGGCGGCCGGAGATTGTCTGGGGAACCCCCACCCCCACCCCCACCCGCTCCACGCGCTCGTCGAACATCACCTCGCCATCCAGTGCCCGGTGCACCGGGCACTTCGCGGCGATCACCTGCAGGCGCTCCAGCTGCTCGGGCGGCAGCTCGTCGGGCAGCCGCAGCACCAGATCGAAGCGCGTCGGGCACCCGCGCTCGGCGGGGCTGTACTGCACCTCCACCTCGACGTGCCCGATGTCCCAACCCTTGCGCGCCGCGTACATCTCCATCGTGATCGCCGTGCACGATGCGAGGCTCGCCGCGAGCAGCTCCTGCGGGTCGGGCCCTGTGTCATCCCCGCCGGACTCCAGCGGCTCGTCCACGAGCACCTGGTGATCGCGCACCTGAATCGTGTGCTTGAACGTACTGTCGCTGCGCCGTGCGGTGGCTTTCATCCTGATCAGTCTCTCCATTGCATTGCCTCCTCTGATCCTCCCCGATTCACATGGTACTCCGGCGTGGCCAGAGGGCTGCCGGTAGCCGCTCAAGAAAGCGGGTTGAACAGCAGGCCCGTGAGCAGCTTCGGAAAGAAGAACGTCGACTTCGGCGGCATGTTCTCGCCCGCCTCCGCCACCGCCTGCACCTGCGCCACGGGCGTGGGGCGCATCAGAAACGCCACGTCGTACTCGCCGGACTCCACCAGCGCCAGCGCGTGCTCGGCCGTGCGGGCGTAACGGAAGTCATGCAGGTGGGAGATGTCCTCGTCGATCAGCCCCAGCGCCCCCTTCAGCAGCAGCGTCTCGAGGATCCCGGTGTCCAGGTGGCGGTATGCCTCGGAGTGGCCCTGCAGCGCCGCATCGGCGATCGCCTGGTCCCTCAGCGTCAGGCGCCTGGGGCGCTTGGAGCCGGCGTCGATGTAGCCCATCTGCAGCGGACCCGTGCCAGGCGGGGGCGCGATCTCGCCGGGGTCCACCTCGGTCATCTCGAAGTCGCGCTGCAGCGCGTCCTCGAGCGCCTGCAGGCGTGCCGCGTCGAGCCCCTTGACGAGGCGGTGCGTGGGAAACACCGTCAGCCCCGGGTCCTCCAGCGCCACGAGGCACATCAGCACGTACTGATGCTCGCCCTCGCCGCCCACCTCCTGCGCGTAGGCGCGCGCAGTCTCGTAGCGGTGGTGCCCATCGGCGATCAACAGCTCCTTCCCTTGCGTCGCCCCCTGCACTGCGGCGATCGCCTGCGGGTCGGTTACGCGCCACACGCGATGGACTGTGCCCTCGGGGTCGCTCGCCTCGCCCCAGGGGGCGTCTTCGGTCGCCGGCTGCAGCGCCTCCCACGCAGCGTTGGCCGGGTCCGAGTAGAGCGAGAAGATCGGCGACATGTTCGCCCGCGTCGCGCGCGTCAGGCGCAGCCGGTCCTCCTTGGGACCCGGGTGCGTGCGCTCGTGCGGGCGCACCCCACCCGGCCCGTACTCCTCGATCGCCACCCTGCAGAAGAATCCGCGACGGGTCTGACTGATTCCGTCGGGCCCCGTGTACTGCTGGGTGTGGGTCCATATCGCCGGCTCCTCGTCGCGCACCACCGCGCCCTGCAGCTGCCAGCTGTCGAAGCGATCGCCAGCCGAGATGTAGGGATCGGCTCCGCCCGGTTCTGCCTGGGGGAGGTCCACCGCTACCACGTTGTAGGGGGAGCGCGCGAGCAGTTCCTCGCGCTGCGCGTCGTCGATCACGTCGTAGGGTGGCGCCACCACGTTCGAGAGCGCCCCCACCTGGGCGAGGTCATAGTGCAGGGCGCGCAGGGGTTGAACGTCGGCCATCGCGGGGCGGGACCCTAGCAGCGGGTGGAGCAGGTGCAGGTGTCTCGGTTGGGAAGACTCTCGGCGTCCGGCAGGCGCCTTGGCTGTGCGGAGGGCGTCTGACCCCTACTCTTAGAGCTACGGGGCGTGGCGCAGCCTGGTAGCGCACCTGCTTTGGGAGCAGGGGGTCGCCGGTTCAAATCCGGCCGCCCCGATATAGACAGTTGTCTGCGAATGCGGGCGAAGCTCTACGAACGTAGACGAAAGGCCCGAAGGGACGTCGGGGGTTGGTGTTGAGTCGTTCGCGCGTGTTTGCGGCTGTTCGGTGGTCTTGAGGGCTGCAAACGGGATGCAAGAGGGCAGGGAACGGGATGCAAATGGGATGCAACGCCATCCTTGGAGGCCCGCCGATGACTATTGTGAGAGCCTGCGGCGCCTGCGCTGCATTTCGGCGCTGCCGTGCCCGGTAATACTCCGAACGTTGCGCGGTTCGCCCGCTATTTGGTTCGGGGCTTCTCCCTGGCGCGAGCGCGGCTGACGTTTTCCTAGCATGCCGACCCCGCTTGTGCCGTCGGCACAGGCTCCAGGCGCAGCTTGAAGACGATCGTGCGCGTGTCTTCCAGCGGGACTCCAATGGGGCCGACGGTTACACCGCCTTCGGTGATCCCGTCCGGCAGAGACCGCAAGACCTCCCCCGATAGCGTCCTTTCAATCGAGGAGCCGGGTACGTATCGCGGGCAAACTGCTGATCTGTCGGCAACGTCTAGTCCGACGGTGTCGGCAATCGGGCTTGGGTTGGCTTCAGCTGAGGCCGCGTTCATCGTGACCGCGAGAGCGTCGCCGCTGATGGGCGGAATCTCCGCCTTAACGCGTGCGGCCTTGATTTCGTCGGGCCCACCATTGGAGAGACGCATCCCTACCGCGATCACTGAGCCGGCCGGTGCAACGAGGGGGTCCCTGTAGGAGCCGCCGGGCGCCCCGGTCAAGCTGGCGCGAACAATGTTCCCCTGCTCGATTTGTCCGGCCGTTCTTTGTGGGTTTGCGGGGCTTCCAATAGCTGGCTTCCCTGTTAGCTGAGATTCGATTGCAAGAGCGGCGACTAGCGCGAGGGCCAGCACGACGCCGACAGCGGCTGCTCGCACCGCGCGACGCCTGGCCGTGCTGGCGACGGGCAAATGACCGATCACATCGTAGATCGCGAGTCCTGGTATGCCGATCAGACCGACGATCAGTGACACGCCGACGGTCGCCTGAAACAGGCCGGTTGACTGGTCCCGCAGTAGGACCGTGAAGGTGGCCAGCTCGCCGACGAGAACAACACCCCATAGCACTAGGAAGGCGAGGAATGCGCGGTCGCGCCGCCTTGAGACCAAGGGCGAGTCATACCGGTCACGAGCACCGCGCAGCTCTGCCACGACGCCGGCGATCAACAAGACGGCGAGCACGCCTGCCGCAGCCTGATAGAAGCCAGTATTCGGAAGGGACTGCTGGCTATCGCCGAGAGCTATCACGTGATCGGCCCTTCGGAATGAGGTAGCTCAGGGCTCAGCGACACCTGCACAGCATTGTCTACGAGAAGGCCGTTGGCGTGCGTCGAGCCTCCTTAGCGGAGCCACGACATGCAGGCGGCACGAGGTCTCCGCTAGGCGGCGCGATCAGAGGGTCCTCTGCGGCCTCGACGGCAGCCGCAAGGCGTGTGATTGACAGGCCGAGCGCATCGGCGATCCGGCGGAAGTTCGTCCAGGTTGGCCCCGACTGAGCCAGCTCGATTTTCACTAGCGACCCGAACGTGAGGCCCGCATGGTGCGCGAGTGCTTCGCGCGTCATGTCTTGCTCTCCCTGAGTCGGCGAATGGTGGCCGAGAGCGCCGGGTCACGCCTACGAGGCATCGAATAGCCTGGGACCGTGCGCAAGCGCGACGACGAGATCCGCCTCGGGGAGTCCGTCGTAGTCAGCAGAGGTGGCACGCGCGAGCGCGGCACGCTCGTCGCCTATGAGACCTCGCCTGTGGGTCGCGAGGTCCGCGTGCGCCTTGACGGCGAGACGGGCGCGGTGCTCGTTCCGGTGTTCATGGTCTCTCGGGTGCCGCGGGAGTCGCGGTGGTGGTGGCCGGAGGCGCTTGCGTTGCGCGTGGCGATTGTCGGCGTCGTCGCTACGTTGCTGGCGGCGGTTCCGAGTTACTTCACGTGGTTGAGCGCGGGGTCTTCCGGGGATCGGCAGCCCTCCTCAGCGGGGTCCGCGGTCGCTAACGCCTCGGCTGGCCGCGGCAAGGTAAGCGGCACCGGCTCGTCAACGCGGCCGACACCCCAGCCCTACCAGCCTCGCCCCAACGCTGGCGCAAGCTGCTCCGAGCTTGAGCGCACGAGCTTCGACGGATCGGGGGGCCGCCCCGTGTTTGTAGACAGTCCCGGACAGCTTGAGGGCGGCGAGGGAGGCGTCAAGGGCAGGATTACGCCAAACGGCAGCTACACGCAACTCGTCAAGGCGGTGCGCGGCGACGAACTCGAGATCAGCATCAGGCTGTTCGACACGGACTACTCGTCGGTACAGGACGCCGTCGTGATCGCGAGGATGATGCCGTTCGGAAACGGCTGCTGGCGGATCACTGGCACAGCGCATTACCCAACGGCGAATGGGGCTGACCCGATGTTCGGGCCGTTCTTCGTGGTGTTGCCGCCCGGCTCCTCGCGTCTGACGTTCCTCCCCGGCTCGACGAAGCTGCTCGACCAGCATGACAAGCACCTCGCCCAGCTGCCAGATGGCATCCTTGGCTCCGGTGTCGCCGTCCCCTTTGAGATTCCGCCGGCTTCCCTGGACATTTACTACATCAATTTCTACGTGCGAGTCGCTTAGCGACCACGTTTCGCGCGATCGTCGGCGGACCCAGGCGGGCCACTGGGCGCCGCTCGGCAGACGTTCGTTCGGTTTGGCGTGGCGCCTTTCTAGGGCGACGCGCCAATCCCCGAGAGGTTCTGCGACCTGCTCCCGCCCACCACCGAATCCACGACCCATGCTAAACGGGCACTCACACGGCTCGGCCAGCACACCACACCGCAGAACATTGTCCGGGTCGCTCAGAAGTGGCGCCCCTGGCGCGCCTATGCGGTACAGCACCTCTGGGCGGCTTGCGTCAGCCCTACGGCTCCAACACTTCCATCCGCGCAATCAGACCGTCTCGCATCCGGTAGCGATGGCGAACACGCATGTCAGAGAGAAGCTCGCCCGTCCGCGCGTCGCTGACCACCTGGTGCACGTTGACCGTGACGTTGCCGCCCGGCTCCTCTCTGAAGCCCTCCGGCTTAACCCAGCTCGTTACCGCCGCGAACTGCAGCATCCAGTACTCCACCACAGCCGCACGTCCCACCACACGGCCGCCCTCCCACGCGTTTGGCCAATCCACATCTACGTGCATTAGTTCCACCGCCCGCGCGACATCCCGCGCGTTGAACGCCCGGTATGCGGCTCGCACCGTCTGCTCGGCATCCGGCATCCAGCTCACGCTAGCCTGAATCCGGGAAGCCGCGCTGGTTAGCCAGCTCGGAGCATACACACGTTAGATATGGCATACGATCGGTCTCGGCAGGCACAAGGCCCGGCGTGGAGCCGGTATGGCTTTTGCAAAACGTTTGCAAAGAGCCCGAAAACCGCATTGCAGAGCCGACTTGAACCGTTCGCCCCGATTGTTTTGCTGTTGGAGTCGGGGGGGGGCAGTTCAGGCGGTGGCGAGAGCCGCTGCGAGCTCGTCGGCGTTCGTCTCGATCAGGCTGGGCACGGTGACGGTGATCTTGCCGTCACGCTCGACCAACCACTTCGCATTGACGATCGTGATGCCGATGACCTCTCGCTTCTCGTCCAACCGCACGGCGTGGCCCTCGGGGGTGCCGAATGTCTCCGCTGCCTCCTGACGCTCGCCTCGACGCAGGTAGAGCACGTCGCCGTCGTTGTCGTAGGAGACGTGATCGAACTCGTATGGGCCGACGTGGACGGTCATCGTCGCCAGCCTCCCTGTTGGGGATCGTCGGACTGCGGGAACGCTGTCACGACGCGATCCGCGCTGCCGCTGAACTCGGTTACGACCCGAATCCAGCGCTCTGGGCCTCCCCGGCGGAAGAAGCGCTCGCGTCCTGCTCGGGGGTCTGTTTCGCGGTGATCCGGTGCTTTTATCGCGGCCATCGTCTCTGCAAGGTACTCGCTCATCTCGACATGCTGGTCAAGCACATGATTCCACGCTACGTCGTCCATCTGAACGAGATGGCCCTCGGGGTTGCGAATCTCAGCGATGACGTGGCGCTCGGCGATGCGCCAAGGCTAGGAGCGCGTGCGGACGAAGTAGGCGAGATCGCTTTAGACGCGGCGCCGTGAAGGGCAGCCCATAGCGCGTCCAGACCGCCCACGAAACCGCACACGACCCGGCCGAATGCCTGCGCTAGAGCCAAACACCACCAGTCGCCCCGATTTGTAGGCCGTTGGATGCAGGGGGATGGTTGCTCACCTGAGCAACCCGACCTATTCGTCCGAGGTATCAGATTTCCTTTGTAAGTTTTCCTGATTCCTGGTTAAATATTGCGTCTTCCAGAGGAAGGACGCCGTGAACGTTGCCATCGACCAACTCTCGGACGGAGCCCGGGGGCGAGTGCGAAAGCACTCGAAGAAGCTGTTTGGGAATCAGGACACGCTCTTGGTCGCTGTCGCGGTCGCCCGTAGCCCGACCGGCGCCGTCAATGCGACGGAGATCGGGTGGAAGGTACGGCTGCAGGCGAACCGGGTGCGCACGCAGTTGATCGCGTTCGTCGATCTCGGCTACATGGAAGACGGCGCGGTGCGCGAGCGCACGCGGTGGTTCGTGCGACGCGACTCGAGCTTCTGGCCGATGTGTGAGCAGATTTTCTCGGAGGCGAGCGGATGAATCCAGCCGATGCGCTGGAGCGGGCCGAGCGGGCTGAGCGTCTTCGACAGCACACGCTCGCGTTCGACCAGTGGCACAGGCATCGTGAGCGTTGGTTTACGCTCCGTTTTGTGATGGGCTGGGTATCGGTGGTGACGTTGCCAATCGTGTGCTTCATCGCTGGTGTTGTGATCCTCAACTACGAACAGTTTGGCGCGAAGGCCGTCACGGCAGCGAGCGGGGCGTTGCTGACCGCGGTCGGACTGCTCGCGGCTGCCTGGAGGCAGATTCTCTCGGCCTCCGGTCGCTGACGAGCCGCCAGCTGAGAAGGAAGTCCTGCACGTTGAAGTCAAGGAGTGAGCTCCAAGCCGCGGCCGCTGGCAGAGCTTACGGCGACCGCACCCCCGGGCTTGGCGGTCTCCGAGAAGCGCGGCGGGCTGCTCGGCGGCGGGAAGTAGCCGGCCGCTCGCCTCGGCGCAGGTAGAGCACGTCGCCGTCGTTGTCGTAGGAGACGTGATCGAACTCGTACGGGCCGACATGGACGGTCATCGTTGCCAGCCTCCCTGTCTGGGATCGTTGGACTGCGGAAGCCGTCACAACATGGTCGGTGCTGCTTGTTGAGCTCGGAGACAGCCCATCTTAGGCGTCCACCAGAAGGGTGCTCCGGAGGAGTCGGAGACGAACCGCGCGTCGCCCACGCCTGCGCGACTCCTCTTCCTATCCCAATCTCCCTCCCCACGTCCCGCCGCCGGCGCTGGGCTCCTTCGCGCGCGGTTGCGGGCGGCCTAGAATGGTCCTCGATCCGGCGCCGCGATCCATGAGCCGGCAGGTCGGTCTCCGCGGCGGGCGACCGAAAGGAGAGTGCTCGGTTTGATCCGAACGATCAGGGCCACCATGTTGCTGGCCGACCACGTGCAGGCGGCGGAGGGAAAGCTGAACCTGCTGGGCGGGGGGTGGCGCTGGACGGGCCCGGACCCATCCACGTTCGGCATCGGCGTGGTGATCGAGTTCCCCTGGGAGGCCGTGGGGGAGGAGCACACCGTCAAGCTGGACCTGATCGACGGCGACGGCGCGCCGGTCGAGCTCCCGCAGGGCGACGGCGCCTCGGCGCCGTTCGGGTTCGAGGCGACGCTCCCGGTCGCGGCGCCGCCCGGCTCCAAGCGCGGCACGCCGATCAACGTCTGCATCGGCGTCAACGTCGTGCAGCTGCAGCTGCCGCCCTCGGGCCGTTTCGAATTTCGCATGGAGATCGACGGCGAAGCTCACGAAGAGTGGCGGATCGGCTTCAACACCCGGCCCGAACCCCAGTCTCACGAGGCGTGAGCCGCGAGATCCTCGAACGAGCGGCGCTCGGCCTGCTGCTCGCCGAGTGACGAGCTCGGCCTCTGAGGGCCGCCTGAGAGGGTGGCGCAGCCGGCCAAGGGCCGGCGAGCCGGGCCCCTCGCCATTCCAGTCAGAAGGAGCCCAACACTTTGGAGAGGTAGGGTGCCCCTGATGAAGCGCATGCTGATTCTCTCCTGGGAGTACCCCCCTGTGATCGAGGGAGGCCTTGCGCGGCACGTGCGCAAGCTCTCCGAGGAGCTCGTGTGCCAGGGCGTCACCGTCGATGTCCTCACGCGTGGCGCCAGCGGCTCGGAGGAGGGCAGAGCGGAGGCGCAGGAGCGCGCTGGCGTCACCGTGCACCGCGTCCGCGAGCCAAGCTGGCCGCGCGACCTCGATCGCTTCGTCGCGTGGGTGGAGCGCATGAACGAGGACATGCTCGTGGCTGGCGGCGCGCTCGCCGAGGAGCACTCCTACGACCTCATCCACGGCCACGACTGGCTCGTCGCGCACGCCTGCGCTGCTCTGGCTGACCGCCTGGGGGTGCCCTACGTGACCACCATCCACGCCACCGAGCATGGACGTCACCAGGGCTGGGTGGACAAGCCTCCGCAGTCGCATATCCACGCCGTGGAGCGCTGGATGGCCCAGCGCGCGGATTCGGTGATCACCTGCTCGCACTACATGCGCGGTCACGTCGCCGACATCTTCGACATCGAAGAGGATCGCATCACCGTGATCCCCAACGGGATCGACCCGCGCGATCTGCGCCCCGTGGGAGACCTGGAGGCGCTGCGTCGCGAGTTCGCCGCCCCGCACGAGCGACTCGTGCTGCTCGTGGGGCGGCTGGTCTACGAGAAGGGCTTCCAGCTCGCCCTGGACGCGCTTCCAGGTGTGATCGAGCGGGTCGGCGACGTGCGCTTCCTGGTCGCCGGCTCGGGCACCCACGAGGCCGAGCTGAGGGCGCAAGCCGAGCGCCTGGGTCTCGACCGAGCAGGGCGTCTTCCTGGGCTGGATCGGCGACGACGCCCTGCACTCGCTCTACCGGATCGCCGATCTCTGCGTGGTGCCCTCGATCTATGAGCCCTTCGGGCTCGTGGCCCTGGAGGCGATGGCCTCCGGCTGCCCCTGCATCGTCGCCGACACCGGCGGCCTGCGCGAGGTGGTGCCCTCGGGCGAGCGCGTCGGCCTGCGTTTCAACGGCGGCGACGCGGAGCACCTGGGGGTCATGATCGAGCGTCTGCTGATGGACGGCGCCCTGCGCGACCGCCTCGTGGCCGAGGCCTCCGAGCACGTCCTCAGCTTCGACTGGAGCGACGTCGCCCAGCGCACGCGTACGATCTATCGCCGAGCTCGCGGGCTCCCCAGCTCGCCAGCGGGCCTGAGGGGCCTGGCCCGAGATGGCCCACGGCCCGCGCGTGGCTGCGCAGCGCCTGCTCTACCGCGTGGCCTTCCGGTTGGCTCAACTGCGAGCGCTCGTGCTCCCGGGAAGAGGCCGCGGCGTCAAGTGCCTGCTCACGCACGGGGACGAGGTGCTGCTCGTGCGCCACACCTACGGTCCCCGCGGGGTCTGGTAGCTGCCGGGCGGCGGCGCGCATCGCGGCGAGTCCTCGGCAGACGCCGCCACGCGCGAGATGGGCGAGGAGCTCGGTTTGCGACGAGCAGACACTGGCGCGAGCTCGTGACGCTCGATCTCCGCCTGGAACATATGCCGGTTCACCTCACCTGCCTGCACGCCGAGCTCGCCGATCCGGCGTGCGCCCCGACCCGGTGGAGATCGCCGAGGCGCGGTGGTTTGCGATGGATGAGCTGCCCGGGCGTTTGGGCTCCGAAGTGGAGCGGATACTCGACCTGCTCTACAGCCGGACGGAGCCCGGAGCCTACCATGAGCGCCGGGGTTGTCTGCGGCCAAGCGATGAGGGAGGATGTGCAGATGCTCGAGGGTCTGATGCAGGACGACTTCCCGCTGACGCTGCACACATCCGCTGCGGCGGATGCGCGACTGTTCATCCCGACGCGCGAGATCGTCACGCTGACGCCCGGACGGCAGTACTGTGCGGGCCGAGCTTCGGGGAGGTCTCCGAGCGCGTCGATCGCCTCGCGCGCGTGCTCGCGCGTCTCGGAGTCGAGCCCGGCGATCGCGTGGGCACCTTCGCCTGGAACAACCAGCGCCACTTCGAGCTCTACATGGCGATCCCCTGTGTGGGTGCCGTGCTGCACACGCTCAACGTGCGCCTCTTCGCCGAGCAGCTCACGTACATCGTCAACCACGCCGAGGACCAGCTGATCTTCGTCGACGACTCGCTCGTCCCGCTGCTGGAGAAGCTCGCCCCGCAGCTGCCCGGAGTGCGTCACTACGTGGTGATGGGCGACGGGGAGGCCGGCTCTCTGCCGGGCGCCCTGCGCTACGAGGAGCTGCTCGCCGAGGCCGGAGCGGGGGCCTTTGACTACCCCGAGCTCGACGAGCGCCAGGCGGCGGCGCTCTGCTACACGAGCGGCACCACCGGCAACCCCAAGGGCGTGCTCTACTCCCACCGCTCGATCTGCCTGCACTCCACGGCCTCGCTGATGACCGACGCGCTCGGCCTCTCCCGCCGCGATCGCGCGCTGGTGGTCGTGCCGATGTTCCACGCCAACGCCTGGGGCATTCCGCACGGCGCAGCGCTCGCGGGCAGCGACCTGATCATGCCCGACCGCTTCCTGCAGGCCGAGCCGCTCGCGGGCCTGATCGAAGCCGAGCGTCCCACCGTGATGGGGTGCGTGCCGACGATCTTCGCCGACCTGCTGCGCTACGCCGAAGATCACGACGTGGACCTCTCCTCGCTGACCAACGCCGCCTGCGGCGGCTCCGCGGTGCCCAGGCAGCTGATGAAGGACTTCCAGGAGCGCCATGACGTGCGCGTCTTCCAGGCCTGGGGGATGACCGAGACGAGCCCCGTCGCCACCTACTCGCGCCCGCGATGAGACCGATGGCACGACGACGCGCTACTGGGACGCGCGCGCCAAGCAGGGTCAAGTCCGCTGCCGTGGGTCGAGCTGCGCCTGATGGACGACGACGGCGAGCGAGGTGCCCTGGGACGGCGAGTCCACCGGCGAGATCCAGGTGCGCGGGCCGTGGATCGCCGCGCGCTACTTCAACGACCCCTCTGGCGACGAGAAGCTTCGACTGCGGGTGGCTGCGCACCGGCGACATCGCCGCCCTCGACGAGCAGGGCTTCGTGCAGATCACCGACCGCTCCAAGGACGTGATCAAGTCCGGCGGCGAGTGGATCTCCTCGGTCGAGCTCGAGAACGAGCTGATGGCGCACCCCGACGTGATCGAGGCGGCCGTGATCGCCAAGCCCGACGAGCGCTGGGCGGAGCGTCCGCTGTGCTGCGTGGTGCTGCGCGAGGGCGCCACGCTCGACGCGCAGGAGCTCGTGGAGCACCTGCGCCCGCGCGTCGCCAAGTGGTGGCTGCCCGACGAGTTCGCATTCATCGCCGAGGTCCCCAAGACGAGCGTCGGCAAGTTCGACAAGAAGGTCCTGCGCCGGCAGCTGCACGAGGACACACTGCAGGGACGCGTGGTTCTATAAACGCGGGCGGGCGGCAGGAAAACGACGGATAAGGGATAATCAAGTAGGGATAGACTGGCCCCGTAGCCCACCACAGCTTTGAAAATGGGTCCCGACCACTCAGGACCGAACAATTTGACGACCAGAAAAGGCAGGTGTCCATGACTCGGATGTCTCGTACCCTTCTTGCACTGCCCATCGTGTTCGCGCTCGCGCTTGCAGCCGCACCGGCCCTGGCGGCGACCACGACCACCGGCACCTCGGGCTACTACCAGACCCCCCCAAGCCGGCCAGCGGCACCGGGCCGTCAAAGGAAACCTCCAAGCCCAGGACGACCACCTCGCCCGCGAGCTCGACGCCGAGCACCTCGACGGCGTCAACGCCAACGAGCCCCACGACCACCACCTCTCACGCCACGCTGCCCTTCACAGGTCTTGACCTGCGCTGGATCGTCGGCTTTGGTGCGCTGCTGATCGTCGCTGGACTCTCGATTCAGATGACCCAGCGCCGTCGGCGTCACGCCGGCCGCTGAGGCACGTCGGGTCTCGCTGAGCCGGGTGCCCGCGCGCCTGGCTCAGCGAGTATTGACGGCCGTCCCTGCGGTGAGGGCCGCCGCTCAGCGTTCAAAGACCGCGAAGAAGTCGCGATCGTCTGGCGTGAGGTATCTGGTGGCCGGCCGGTTCATGCCGGGCAGCAGGTTCACCGGCGCCCGCGCGCCGGGGGCGCCGTAGGTGATGAAGCTCACCCAGTAGGAGTTGATGTCGAGCTCCATCGCGCGCACCGCGCCCGCGTGGGCGAGCGTATCCGCCAGGCTGCGCACCGACTGATCTTCCCCGGCGGCGTAGATCAGGTTGCCGTGGCGGTCAACGCCGATGCCCGAGCGCCACACGAGCACCGCGTTGCCGAGCGTCGCGCCCCATTCCGGTCCGTCGCTGAGGTTCGAGCTGGGGTGTCCCGCGTCCACGATCAGCGGCAGGTTCTGGCGGGCGAATGAGACCGAGCTGGGAGCGCGCGAGCCGGAGCGCCAGTCGAGCACGTTCACGTGGCCATTGCGGTAGCCCACGAGCGTCGCCAGCCCATCGTGCATCGTGGCGTAGGTGCGCCCGCCCAGGACGAAGCCCCCGCGGGAGTCGCTCAGCTTGAAGGCGCTGTTGAAGCTCGCCAGCAGCCTGCCCCGGCGTGTTCGGGGCACGTCCATCGAGCCGCGTGGGATCGCCACCGAGGGCTCCATGCGACCGGGGTTGAGGGTCAGCGTGGTGCGCGCCGTATCGATCCACGCCAGGCCTGCCACGGCGCGGGGGTATTCGGGCTGGTTGCGCAGCGTGGTGATCAGGAGGGGCGCGCCCGCCCCCGCGCCGGGACGCGTGGCCTGCCAGATCCCCTCGCCGGGCAGGGCGGGTTGCAGCAGCGGAGCGACGGGTGAGGGACGGTAGCTTGCGGCGGCCAGCTGCTGTGCCAGCAGCCGCTGCGCGCGCAACCGCTGTGCCCGTGCCTGGCCGGCCGCTCCGTAGCCGACGTGGGGGAGCGTTCGCAGTGTGGGGCCGCCCTTGCTGGGCGCCGTGAGGGAGTAGTAGATCGACTCGACGCGTGAGACCAGCCCGGCGGCGCCGTGATCGCGCAGCCACTCCACCGAGCGGATGCCCAGGCTCGAGTTCGACGGTTCGGCGATTGTGCTCAGATAGGAGAACGTGACGGGTGTGAGCGCAGCGAGCGCCGCGACGAGCGCGATCCGTCGCGCTCTGCGCGGACGCCCCGCTTCCGTGCGCCTGAGCGGACGATTCTGCTTCACCGAACCAGGGTTGGAAGTGGCGGGGCCGAACTCCATTTCCCAGACTGTAGGCGCAGCCGTGCCTGTCCGTATGGTCGGCCCGCCAAATTAGAGCACTCTCATTCGGGGAGCCTGTCACCGGAAAGCTCCATCAGCCCCTAAGAAAAGTCTCACCTGCAAACGGCGCAAGCGAGGTGGGAATGCAGTACTCATGTGGAACGGTATCGGGGCCGACTCAGGCTGTCCCAAAGGCCTCCGGTGTGCTGCTAAATGGGAGAATTAACATTAATTCGCTTCACGCGATAACACGCGTCGAGGAAACCCAGCAACCCCGGTTCGCCGCTGGGAGTGTGCTGCGCACCCATCTGCATGCTCCCCTCACGCGGAAGCTGTCGGCCCCCCCGCTGCTGCGCGCCTGCCGCCCGCGGCAGTGGAGCAAGAACGTGCTGGTGCTCGCTGCGCCCTGCGCGGCCGGCGTGATCGCCCAGCCCCAGGTGGCCGTCGAGGTCCTGGCGGCGTTCGTGGTCTTCTGCCTGCTGTCGAGTGCCACGTACCTGCTCAACGACGTGCGCGACCTCGAGCAGGATCGGCTGCACCCGCGCAAGCGAGCCCGGCCACTCGCCGCCGGCGAGCTCTCGCCGCGTGCCGCGGTGTCGGCCGCAGCCGTCATGGGGCTTGCGGGTCTGGCCCTCGCGAGCGTGGTGAGCCCGGCGCTGGGAGCGGTCGGCTGCGTTTATCTGCTGCTCACGGCGAGCTACTCGCTGCTGTGGCGGCGTGTCGTGGTCGCCGACATCGCGGCGATCGCCGCCGGCTTCCTGCTGCGTGCAGTGGCGGGCGGCGCCGCCACCGACATCGCCCTCTCGCGCTGGTTTCTGCTGGTCACCTCCTGGTGCGCAGTCTTTCTGGTGGCCGGCAAGCGCTATGGGGAACTGGGCGAGGGCGGCGTCCTCACCGAGGCTGGCATGGGTTCACCGCGGGACGGGCACCGTTCGGCGGCGCGCGGCACACTGCGCCATTACTCGACCGGATCGCTGCGCCTGGTGCTGAGCGCGGCCGCGGCGCTCGCGAGCATCGCGTACGCGGGTTGGGCGTTCACGCGACCGCAGCACGGGGTGTGGTATGTGCTGTCGATGGTTCCCTTCGTGCTGTGGCTCGCGCGCTACGCGATGCTGCTCGGCAGGGGCGCCGGCCAGGCGCCCGAGGAGCTGATCCTCCGCGATCGGCTGCTGCTCGCCCTGAGCCTCGCATGGGTCGTCCTGTTCCTGGGCAGCGTTTATGGCGCTGGCTGAGCCGGCCGCGCGCACGGCGGTGCGCGGCCGTGAGCAGTCGCTGTGCGGGTGGGGCGGGACTTCGCGCAGCCGAGCTCGGGTGATCCGACCGCGCAGCGTCGAGGATGTAGCTGGGGTTCTGGCAAGGACTCGTGGCGCGATCGCTCGCGGAGCCGGTCGCAGCTACGGCGACGCCGCGCAGATCGAGGGCGGGGACGTGCTCGATATGACCGCGCTGGAAGGGATCCTCTCGATCGACCGCGAACGGCGCCTGATCGCCGCGCAGGCCGGCGCGACCGTGGCCCAGCTGATGGCCGCCCTGGCGGCGAACGGGCTGACGTTGCCGGTGGTGCCGGGGACCCGGCACGTCACGCTCGCGGGTGCGATCGCGAGCGACATCCACGGCAAGAACCACCACCGCGACGGCGGTATCGCGCGCCACGTCGCGGCGTTGTCCCTGTGCGCGCCCGGGGGCGCCTGTCTGGAGGTCTCGCCCGAGCGCGACCCCGAGCTGTTCTACGCCACGCTCGGGGGCATGGGCCTGACAGGCGTCATCGTGCAGGCCACCCTGCGGGCCGAGCCGCTCGCGGCGCCCTGGGTGTCCGTGGACGTGGATCGGACCGACTCCCTGGAGCAGACGCTTGCGTCGCTGGCCGGCGAGGAGCGCCATCGCTATTCGGTGGCCTGGGTGGACCTGCTCGCCGAGGGCCCGCAGCTGGGACGGGCGGTGGTGAGCCGCGCCGACCCCTGGCCGTCCGCGCAGGCCGTACCACCCCCGCGAGGATCTCGCAGAGGGGGTTCGGGGCTCTCCCGGCACGCCGCCCTGGAGGTGCCCCGTGGCTTTCCGGCGGCTCTGCTGCGCCCCTCGGGGATGCGCGCCTTCAACGCGCTGCGCTGGCGCGCCGCCCCGCGCTGCGAGCGCGAACGACCGCTCGCGCTCGCGCCGTTCTTCTTCCCGCTCGACGCGCTTGGCGCCTGGAACCGGCTCTACGGCGTCGCCGGTCTGATCCAGTACCAGTTCGTCGTTCCCAGTGGCCAGGAGACGGCGCTCATGCGCTGTGTGCAGCTGCTGCGCCTGCGGCGAGTGCCCGTGTACCTCGCCGTGCTCAAGCGTCTGGGCGGCGCATTCGGCGGGCCGCTGTCCTTCCCACTGGAGGGTTGGACGCTGGCCGTCGACCTGCCTGCGGCGGCGCCCGGGCTCGGTTCGGCGCTGGACGAGCTGGATGGTGTAGTGGCAGGGTGCGGCGGGCGCGTCTACCTGACCAAGGACGCGCGTCTGCGGAGCGAGGCGCTGCGCGCGATGTACCCCGAGCTCGAGCGCTTCCACACGCTGCGCGCCCGGATCGACCCCAATGGGGTGCTGCGCTCGGACCTCGCGCTGCGCCTGGGACTGTGCGAGGCCGCTCGGTGAGCGGCGCGAGCGCCGGCGCCGGCTCGGCCGGCAGGCGCGTGGCGGTTCTGGGGGGCACTTCGGAGATCGCCCTGGCGATCGTGCGCGAGCTGCAGCGCCGCTCCCCGCGCGAGGTCGCGCTGGTGGGTCGCGACTCAGTTGCCCTCGCACGCGCCGCGGAGGAGCTCACCGCTGCCGGTTGTCCGCGGGTGCTGAGCTTCACGCTCGACGCCCGCGATCTGGAGCGTCACGAGCAGGCCATCGGCGAGGCCGTCGATGGGTTGGGCGGCGCCGACATAGTCGTGCTCGCAGTCGGTGTCCTCGGCGAGCGCGGCGGCGTGCCCGAGGATGTCCCCGCGTCGCTCGGGATGCTCCAGGTCAACGTGGTGGGCGCAGGCTCGCTGCTGATCCACGCCGCCCGGCGCCTGCGTGAGCAGGGTTCGGGAACGCTCGTGGTCCTCTCCTCGGTGGCGGGCGAGCGAGCCCGCGCGGCAAACCTCGTATATGGAGCCTCCAAGGCCGGCCTGGACGCACTCGCGCAGGGTCTCGGCGATGCGCTGCACGGGCAGGGCGTGCGCGTGCTCGTGGTGCGCCCCGGCTTCGTGCGCACCCGCATGACCAAAGGGCTGAAGCCAGCTCCGCTGTCCACCACCCCGCAGGCGCTGGCGCGCGTGGTCGTGAGGGGACTGGACGGCGGCTCACACACCGTTTGGGCGCCGCCGGCACTACGCTGGGCGATGATCGCCCTGCGCATGCTTCCCCGGTCCCTCTTCCGCCGCCTGAGACAGTGAGCGCCGCCAAGCCATTACGAGAGATGTCCTATCTTCGTGCTCGCCGTCAGCAGGCGCGCAGGCGTCGTCAACTCGTGCGGGTAGACATCGGACTGGGGCTGCTGATCGCCGTGCTGGCGCTCCTGCTGGCGCCCGGCCTGGCGATCGTCGCCCTCGCCGCGTTGCCGGTGCTTGCCGTCTGCGTCGTCTGGATCGTGCTCGATCGACAGCGGTCGCGGTGAGGGCCGTGACCGCCGAAGGGCTGATCGAGCGCATGGATGTCCACGATCACTGGGCGATTCGCAGCGCCGGGGAGGAGGACATCGCGGCGGTGCTCGGCTTGTGGGCTGCGGGGGGCAGCCTGCCGACCGTCAGCGACTCTCCCGGCGGACTTGCCCAGCTGCTGGCCGCCGACCCCCAGGCGCTGCTGGTCGCTGAGCTTGATGGCGTCCTCGCCGGTTCGCTGATCGCCGCGTGGGATGGCTGGCGTGGGAGCTTCTACCGGCTTGCGGTGTCGCCGGAGCATCGGCGCAAGGGGCTCGCAACGATGCTGCTCCGGGAGGGCGAGCGGCGCCTGCGCGAGCGGGGCGCAATCAGGCTAACCGCAATCGTCGCCGACGATGAGGCGGGCGCGATGGACTTCTGGCGCGCCGCCGGCTATGAGTGCCAGCAGCACAGGGCGCGGTTCGTGCGCCAGCCGGATGCGTAGGCGCCAGGCCTCGTCGATCTGGTCGAGGCTTGTGCGCGCACCCCCGTATCGAGTCTGAGAACATCACTCGCAACGGATGAAATCTCGGGAGAGGCCCGGCGGGCGCTGGAGGCTCGACACGTGGCAGCGACGGTAAACTGCGCGTCCCCGCCGGAGTAGCTCAGCTGGTTAGAGCAGCGGAATCATAATCCGCGTGTCGGGGGTTCGAGTCCCTCCTCCGGCATCTGGTTGCGCCTCGGCCCGATCCGCTCCCCCTCCTGGCGGTCCCCAACGTCTCCGAGGGCCGGGACCGCGCGACGCTGGAGGCGATCGAGCGGGCTTGCACCGCGGGCGGGGGCGCACGCCTGCTGGATAGACATTCCGACGCGGATCACCACCGCGCGGTGCTGACCCTCCTCGGAGCGCCCGGAAGCCTGGCGCAGGCGCTGGTGCAGGGCGCGGCGGAGGCGGTGCGGTCGATCGACGTCGGCGAGGTCGAGGAGGCAGATCGCAAGCTCCACGCGCGTCATGGCAGCGGAGGCACTGAGGGCGCCCCCCGCGGCCAGCACCCCCACGTGGGAGCCCTGGACGTCGCACCGGTCGTCTACCTCGATCCGAACGCCCGCGGCGCGGCGTGCGCCGAGGCGCTCGTGGTGGCGGACCGGATCGGCGCGGAGCTGGGAGTGCCGGTATTCCTCTACGGAGAGCTGGGCGGCGGACGCACGCGCGCGGAGCTGCGCAGAGGGGGGCGCGCGGGCCTGGCCGAGCGGATGCGCACTGGCGAGCAGATCCCGGACTTCGGCCCGTTCACCCTGCACCCGACGGCAGGGGCAACGCTGGTCGCGGCACGGGAGCCGTTGGTGGCGTTCAACGTGGAGCTCGCGGCGCCCTCGACGATCGAGCAGGCTCGCGCGATCGCGAGCACGATCCGCGAAGGCGGGCCTGAGGGCCTGCGGGGAGTAAGAGCGATCGGGGTGATGCTCGCCCGCGCGCCCGGCGCCCCAGTGGCGCAGGTGTCGATGAACGTGGAGCGGCCGCTGGAGCTGCCCCTGCGCGTCGTCGTGGAGGCCATCCAGCGCCACGCGCAGGTCGCGGCGGCCGAGGTCGTGGGACTCGCGCCGCGCGCCGCCCTCGTTGGCTTCCCGCCCGAGGTGCCGATGCCCACCTTCGATCCCAAGCGCCAGGTGATCGAGAACGCATTAGGCTAGAGGGCGGTGGCTCAGACCAAGCGCAAACGCCAGACCAAGCACCGCGGCAACGCCGCGGGAGTGGTGGAGGCGCGCGGGCGCACAGGGCGCAAGCCGACGCCGGCGGAGAAGAGCCCGGAGGGCCGCGAGAAGGCGCGCGCGAAGGCGGCGCGCGGGAATCGCCTGGACAAGGAGCCGTCCTGGAGCGGAGCGTTCTACCGCGCGATGGCCGCGGCGGTGCTGATGCTGCTGTTGAGCCTGCTGCTGGGGTTCAAGTCCTCGCAGGTGATCGCGCTCTTCCCGGTGGTGCTGCTGCTGTATGTGCCGATCAGCTACTACAGCGACATGTGGCTCTACCGAAGGCGCCAGCGCAACAAGGCCAAGCAGGGCGCGAAGCCCGCGCAGAGGGGCGGAGGCGGCAAGGTGGGCCCGGATGGGGGAGCCGCGTGATGGGCGCCCCGGATGTGCGCATGTTCACCGTGGGCCCGGTGCAGGAGAACGCGTATATCGTGCGCGCAGACAGCGAGAGCACCCAAGCGGTGATGGTGGATCCCGGCGAAGAGCCCGAGCGGCTGCTCCAGGCGGCCGCGGAGCTGGGTGTGGAGATCGAGGGGATCCTGATAACGCACTGCCACTTCGATCACATCGGGGCGGTCGCGCCGGTCGCGAAGGCGACGGGAGCGCCGGTGTGGTGCCCGGAGTTCGAGCGCCCGCTGCTCACCGACATCATGCGCTGGGTGCCACCCGGGTTCGGGCCGTTCGAGAACCATGAGCCCGAGCACACAGTGAAGGGCGGCGAGCACGTGAAGGTGGCGGGGATGGACTTCGAGGTGATCGCGACGCCGGGTCACAGCCCCGGACACGTGACCTACGCGCTCGCACAGGACGATGCGCGGGCACCCCTCCTGCTCTCGGGCGATGTGCTGTTCCAGGGGTCGGTGGGCCGCGTGGATCTGCCGGGCGGGGATTGGAGCACGCTGGAGCGCTCGATCGGGGAGCTGATCGGGCGCTACCCCTCCCAGACGGTGGTGTACCCGGGGCACATGGGCGTGACGACGCTGGGGCGCGAGCTGAGCACGAACCCCTTCCTCAGCGAGCTGCGCGTTCCCGCGGGCGGAAATTGAGCGCCCCCAAGCTCCAGGCCCCGAAGGGCACGGCGGATGTGCTCGGCGAGCAGGCCGCCGCGCGGGCGGCGCTCGAGGCAAGGGCGGCGGCGATCCTCGGGGGCGCGGGGTACGAGCGGATCGAGACGCCCACGCTGGAGGCGACGGAGCTGTTCGCACGCGGCGTGGGGGGATCGACGGATATCGTGCAGAAGGAGATGTACACGCTCACCGATGGGGGTGGGCGCTCGCTGACGCTGCGCCCGGAGGGCACCGCGCCGGTGTGCAGGGCGTACGTGGAACATGGGATGCACAAGCGCTCCCAGCCGGTGAAGCTCTGGTATGCGTCGAGCTTCTTCCGCTACGAGCGCGCTCAGGCGGGGCGCTACCGCCAGTTCTGGCAGGTGGGGGCGGAGGCTCTGGGGAGCGATGATCCGGCGGTGGACGCCGAGTCGATCGCCCTGCTGGGAGAGCTGCTCGGCGAGATGGGCGTGAGGGCCCGCTTGCGGCTCTCGAGCCTCGGCAGCGGCGCTGCCCGCGCGGAGCACCGCGAGCGCCTGCAGGCCCATCTGCACAGCCACGAAGCTGAGCTCTCGGAGGAGGTGCGCGCGCGGATCGAGCTGAACCCGCTGCGCGCGTTCGACTCCGATCACGAGGGCACGCGAAGGGCGATGCAGAGCGCGCCGCGCCTGCTGGAGCACCTGAGCGAGGAGGACGCGGCGCACTTCGCGGAGGTGCGTGCGCTGCTGGATGAGGCACGCGTGAGCTACGAGGTCGATTCGACGCTGGTGCGCGGATTGGACTACTACACGCGCACGGTCTTCGAGTTCACATCCGACGCGCTGGGCGCGCAGAGCGGCGTGGGCGGCGGCGGGCGCTACGACGGCCTTGTGACCCAGCTCGGCGGCCCGCCCACCCCCGGCATGGGCTGGGCCGCGGGGGTCGAGCGGATCCTGCTGGCGGGCACGGCGCCCGTGCCGCCGACCCGGGCGCTGGACCTGTATGTGGCGCTGGCCGATTTGAAGAGCCCCCCACAAGGGGGGGCGAGCGGGACGCGCGTGGCAACCCGGAGGGCCGCGTTCAAGCTCCTGAGCGAAGCGCGCAGCGCCGGGTTGAGCGCGCAGATGGAGATGGCGGGGAGGTCACTGAAGGGCCAGCTGGGGCAGGCGAACAGGCTCGGCGCGCGGTATGTGGCGATCGTCGAGGGCGCTCAGACGGTTCTGAAGGACATGCAGGGCGGCTCCGAGCGCGAGCTGGCGACCGAGAAAGCGCTCGCGGCGCTGCTGGCAGACGGGCTCCAGGTCCAAGGGGAGCTGCAGGGCTCAACTTAATCGCGCGAAATGCCGAATGCAGGGGCGATGGCTCAGGTGTCGCGTCCCTTTCAGATTGCCCTGGCAGCGCTCGTGCTGTTCGTGGGCGTGTGGTTCATCGCGCTGCACCGCTCCGGATCGGGGCCGGTCAGCTCGTCTTCGAGCCCCGCGGCGGCACCTTCGGCCTCCCCCAACTCCAGCTCCAGCGGCGGGGCGCCCGGCGCAAGCACGCCCGTCTACCACGGGTCGGCTCCCGGCGTTGAAGGGCTGACGCGCGCGATCGACAAGGCGCACGGCGCGGTGGCGACCTCCGAACAGAACGCGAGGCAGCTGCAGAACAAGTCAGAACAGGCTTCCGAATCGACCCAGGCGGGGGCGTCCCCGGCTCAGCAGGCCGGCACGGCGACGACGGTTCATCGCTCCTCCACCACCGTGCACCACGCGGGCGCGAAGACCTACACCACGACGGTGCACACGACAGCGAAGGCCAAGGCGGGCCATGCGGGCCATGTGAACGCTACCGCGGTCTCCAACGCCCAGGCGGCGGTGTTGCAGAACGAGCTCAAGCACGGCCAGACGGTGCTGCTGCTGTTCTGGAACCCCAAGTCCACGGACGATGTGGCGGTGCGCAAGGAAGCCAAGGCGGTGGCGGCGCGGATGAAGAAGAAGGTGGCATTGCACGTGGCGCTGCCCGCGCAGGTGGGGCAGTATGGCTCGGTGACACGCGGCGTGCAGATCTACCAGACGCCCACGCTCCTGCTGATCGATAGGAAGGGCTTGGCGGTGACAATGACGGGCCTGATGGATCAGTACGCGATTCAGCAGGGAATCCTCGAAACCAAGCACGCCAAGTAACTGGCGGCCTAAACTCGACGGAGCATGACCGTCGAGGCGCTGACTCACCATCTCGAAGCACCCACCGGACGCGGACACACGCCCGCGCACGCGTTCACGGGCGCGGCCGGCGGCGCGGCGTGCGGAGATCTGGTGCGGGTGTCACTGCGGATCGACCCGGAGGACCCCGAGGGAAGGGTGGTCGATGCGGGCTTCGACGCGCACGGCTGCGGTGCGGCGATCGCCGCGGGCAGCGCGACCGTGGAGCTCGTTCGCGGTGCGCCGCTGCTGGAGGCGGCGCGCGTGGGCGCCGAGGAGATCGCAGGCGAGCTGGGAGGTCTCAGCCCCGCCAAGCGCCACGCGGCGGAGCTGGCGGCCGACGCGCTGCACCGCGCGCTGGGCGGAGCCGCGCGCGCGCAGGCGCACCTGGCTGCGGTGGCGGAGCGCGCTGTGGTGGCGATGAGCGGCGGGGTGGATAGCGCGGTGGCCGCGCTGCTCACCGCGCGCGAGGGCGCGGAGGTGGTGGGGGTGACGGTCGAGCTGTGGTCCGATCCCGAGAACGATGGCGAGCGCAGTTGCTGCTCGGCGCAGGCGGTGCGTGGCGCGCGCGAGACGGCCCACCGCATGGGGGTGCCCCACCTTTCGATCGATCTGCGCGAGGAGTTCCGCGCGGGCGTGGTCGATCACTGGCTGGCGGGCCATGCGGCTGGGGAGACGCCGAACCCGTGCGTGCGCTGCAACGGGAGCGTGCGCCTGGAGGCGATGCTCGAGCTGGGTGAGCGCCTGGGCAGCCGCACGCTGGTGACCGGGCACTATGCGCGCGTGGAGTGGGACCGGGGTCGCTCGGCCTCGTCGAGTTCTCCGCCGTTGAGACCAGCGCCGCCGTCGCGGGCCCTCGCGTGTGGCCCGCTGTTGCGGGTGGCCGTGGATCCCGTCAAGGATCAGAGCTACGTCCTCGCCGGCCTGGCGCCCGAGTCGCTTGCTCGGATGCGCTTCCCGCTCGGGGACATGCACAAGTCACAGGTGCGCGAGGTGGCCGCGCGCGAGGGGCTGGCGGTGGCGCGCAAGCCCGACTCCCAGGATCTGTGCTTCCTGGCGGGCACCGGCCTGAGCCGCTTCCTGGAGCGCCACGGCGAGATCGACACGGCCCCCGGACCGATCGTGGACGCGGAGGGCCGCGAGCTGGGCGTGCATGGAGGCAGCCGCTCTTACACGATCGGCCAGCGCCACGGTCTGGGGCTGGGCGGCAGCGAGCCGGTGTACGTGCTGGGCACCGATGCGACGGCCAACACGGTGACGGTGGGTCCGCGGGCGGCGCTGCTGACGCGCACGGTGGCGGTGCGCGATGTCACCCTGCGGCGCGAGGGCGCAATGGTGGATCACGTCAAGGTGCGCTCGCGCGGGCGGCGCGTGCCCTGCCGCCTCGCCGAGCCGGCCGGCGCGGCCCCCGGATGCCACGCGCACGTGGAGGTCGAGCTGGAGGACCCGATCGAGCGAACCGCGCCGGGGCAGATGGCGTGCCTGTTCGCTGGGGAGTCGATCGTGGGCTACGGCACGATCGCGGAGTAAGGACTGCTCTCGGGCCGCCTACAGTGAGAACCGCGAGGTGAATTCGCGCGAGGGCGAGCGCGGATGCCTCGGTTGGCAGGCTCGCAGGCTGGCGACTCCCGCGCCGCCTCAGCGGCGGCGCTTCTTGTGAGGCGGCGGCGAGGGCTTCAGCGTGATCGATATGCTCGCTCCGGAGGCGAGCGCGGTTCTCGCTCTGACGCTCTGCGAGCTGACGATGAGCCGCTTCGAATGCTTGTAGCGCTTGGCGACTCTCACCTTGCCGAGGCGGCAGTGAGCGCTCAACAGATGGCGCTTGGCGGCGGCGCCGCTGAGGCCCTTGAGGCTCGGGACGACGCACCTGACGATGAGCGGAGGCGGGCACGCTCCACCCGTTGAGCTCGATGCGTCGGCGCAGGCGATCAGGGGGGGAGCGGGCGCGGGGAGCACGGTGATCTGAGTGCCGGCGGTTGTGGCATTGCCCAGCTGGTCGGCGGCGGTGGCGAAGACGTTGTAGACGCCGGGGTTGGTGTAGGTGTGCGATGGGGCGCTCCCCAGGCCCGCGGCGCCGTCGCCGAAGGACCAGGTGGGGAAGCCCACGCCCGTGAAGAGGTCGCTCGCGGCGACTGTGAAGGCGATCGACTGTCCCACAATCGCGCTCGCGGGAGCTTCGATCTTGAGGACGGGACCGGTGGCGTCGTAGATGCGCGCGAGGATGGTATTTTCGGCAGAGTGTTCCCAGCCGGCGATGGCGTCGCCCGCGCTGTCCATTCCCACAGAGGCGCCGGCGGAAGGTTCAAAATCAACTTTTTCTCCGTTGGCGCTCAGCGTGGTTTCGGAGCCGAGGGTTCCCGCTGCGGTGCGCGTCACGGCGTCCACGGCTTCGACTCCGGCCGGACTCGCCGTCCAGGCGATGACGGCGTCGCCGGCGGCGTCCATCGCCACCCGCGAGGTTCCCACACTGCCGCTGGCGCTAACTTCACTCGCTGACGCGAAGCTCGAGCCCGCGGTCGCGCTCGCCGCGTCGATGGTTTCAGTGGCGCCCCGCTGTTCCCACGTGCTCACGACCTCGCCGTTGCCGCCCACGGCGATCGCGGGCGATGTGTCATTGCCGCCCGCTGGGGAGATCGTCTGCGGAGCGCTCAGCGCAGCCGCGGGACTCGCGCTCGTGCTTGCTTCGATGTGGTAGGGGGGCAGGTTGGTGCCGCGCTGCCAGACGACCGCGGGCTGTCCGCCGCCGCCGATTGCCACCGCGACGTTGTAGGCGTATTCGGTGGTGAAGTTCGTGAGGTTCTGTGTGGGGCCGAAGGCTCCTCCCGCGGGGCGCGTGATCGCCCTTGCGATGTCGTGAGGGCCAGCTGACTTGTCGTTCCAGGCGATCACGGCGTCGCCGGCGCCGTTCATCGCGACCACCGGAAGGCTGGGTTCGCTGCCGGGTTCGGTGATCGGCGTGGTGGCGAATGTCCCGCCGGCCGGCATCCACGCGTAGCTGGCGAAGTAGCCGCCGGCTGTTTCTTCGGTCTCGCCGAGGAGCACATCGCCGGCGTTGTCGATCGCCACCGAGGTGCCCGTCTGGTTCGGCCCGCCGGTTGGCCCCGCTTCGATGGGCGCGGAGAACGCCTCTCCGCGACGGCGGGTGGCGACCTCGTACTGCTTGGTGGTGCTGTCGATCCAGGCGACCACGACCTTGCCGGAGGCGTTCACGGCGACGCTCGGCCACGATGCGCTGTCGCCATATGTGGATACCAGTTCCTGGGAGGAGGACGAGGCGCCCGCCTGGCGCACGTCGGCGTAGACGCCGCCGCCCTCCGTCCAGGTCGCGGCGATGTCGCCGCTCGGTCCCATCGTCACTTTCGGCACAACCCCGAAGGGCGCGCTGGCGGGCGGACTGGAGATGGGCTTCGCGGGCAGCCACGTGGGTGCGGCGTGCGCGACCGGCGCAGCCCAGCCAAGGCCGCAGAGGCAGATCGCTGTAAGCAGGCGCCGGCGCGGCATATCTCCCACCTCTACGGCCGGAGGACGCCTCTGCATGATCCCTGCAAGGCATCGGCCGGACAGGTGTCGGTTTCCTTCCGCAAGACCTCGACCGGACGGGTGCCGATCCCTCCTGCAGGACGTCCGGCGAACGGGTGCTGGTCCCGGCCGCTACCCTCGATACCGACCATGGCGGCGATGAGCACCGATGCGATCCGCGAGCGCTATCTGGGCTTCTTCGAGGAGCGCGGACACCGCCGCATACCCTCGGCCTCACTGGTGCCCTCCGCGCACGACCCATCCGCGCTGCTGACGGTCGCGGGGATGCACCCGCTGAAGCCCTACTTCCTCGGGCGTGAGGCGCCGCCCGCGCCGCGCCTCACGAGCTGCCAGAAGTGCTTTCGCACAGTGGACATCGGCAACGTGGGCAACACCGCGCGGCACCTCACCTTCTTCGAGATGCTGGGGAACTTCTCGATCGGCGACTACTTCAAGGACGAGGCGATCCGCTTCGCGTGGGAGCTGTCGCTGGAGGTGTTCGGGTTCGCCGCCGAGGACATCTGGGTGACCGTCTTCGAGGGAGACGAGCAGCTCGGTCTGGGAGCCGACGAGGAGGCGATCGAGCTGTGGGAGGCGGTGGGCGTGCCCGGCGAGCGGATCGTGCGCTGCCCGCGCTCGGAGAACTTCTGGCAGGGCGGACCCACGGGGCCGTGCGGGCCCTGCTCGGAGCTGTACATCGACAGGGGGGTCCAGTTCGGCAGCGAGGACGACCTGCCGGGCGGGGAGAACGAGCGCTTCCTGGAGTACTGGAACCTCGTGTTCATGCAGTACAACCTGGCGGCGGAGGACGACGGAACCCAGACCCTCAGCGAGCTGCCCGCGCGCAACATCGACACCGGTCTCGGCCTGAACCGCATGGCGGCGATCCTCCAGGACAAGCTCTCGGTGTTCGAAACCGACCACTTCCAGCCGCTGCTCGACCTCGGGCAGGAGCTCTCGGGGCGCATCTACGGCGAGGATCCGGCGGGCGATCGCTCGCTGCGCGTCCTCGCCGATCACACGCGCGCGATGACTTTCCTCGTCGCCGACGGCGTGGTGCCCTCCAACGAGGACCGCGGCTACGTGCTGCGGCGGGTGATGCGCCGCGCGATCCAGCACGGTCGCGCGCTCGAGATGGCGGCCGGGTTCCTCACGCGCTACGCCGACACGGTCACCGAGCTCATGGGCGGCGCCTACCCGGAACTGGTGGAGCAGCGCGAGTCGATCGACAAGTGGCTCGCGGCCGAGGAGGAGAGCTTCGGGCGCACGCTCGCGCAGGGCACGCGGCTGCTCGAGGAGCTGATCGACAAGGCCCAGGAGGAGGGCCTCGAGGGCGTCTCCGCGCAGGATGCCTTCACGCTGCACGACACCTTCGGCTTCCCCTTCGAGCTCACCGCGGAGCTTGTCGCCGAGCACGGGCTGGGCGTCGACGAGGAGGGCTTCGAGCGGCTGATGGAGGGCCAGCGCGCCCGCGCGCGCGCGGCCGGCGGCGGTGGTGGAGCGAGGCGCGAGGACGCGCGCGAGCTGGCGCAAAAGCTCGCCGAGGGGGCGGGCTTCCAGACGCGCTTCACCGGGTACGAGACCGACGAGCAGCGCACCACCGTGGGCGCGCTGACGCAGGTCAATGGCTCGGCCCCCGAAGCGCGAGGCGGGACTACGCCCGGCTCGGATAGCGAGGCCGGCGGGCCCGGCAAAGAGGTCGAGCCCGTCGCGGCTGGCGGCCGCCTCCTGCTGAAGCTCGCCGAGTCCCCCTTCTACGCGGCGGGCGGCGGCCAGGTGTCCGATGTCGGCACGATCGAATGCCTCGGCGGCGACTGCCGGGCGCGCGTGGAGGGCGTCTTTCGCCTCGGCGAAGACCAGGCGCTCGCCGTCGTGGTCGAGCGCGGCACGCTGGCGCCCGATGCGCCGGTGCTCGCGCGCGTGGATCGCGCGACCCGCCGCGCGACCGAGCGCAACCACACCGCCACGCACCTCCTGCACGCCGCGCTGCGCGCGCGCCTGGGCGGCCACGTGCGCCAGGCCGGCTCCTACGTGGGCCCCGACAAGCTGCGCTTCGACTTCAGCCACTCCCAGGCGCTGTCCGAGCAGGAGCTGCGCGACGTGGAGGACCAGGTCAACGCGTGGATCGCGCAGGGCGATCCGGTGCGCCCGATCACGACCACGCTGGACGAGGCCAGGCGGCTGGGCGCGATGGCGCTGTTCGGCGAGAAGTACGGCGAGGTCGTGCGCATGGTCGAGGTGGGCGAGGGCGAGTACTCGCGCGAGCTGTGCGGCGGCACGCACGTGCGCTCCACTGCCGAGATCGGTCCCTTCCGCATCCTCTCGGAGACCTCCAGCGCAGCCAACGTGCGGCGCATCGAGGCGCTCACGGGGCCGGCCGCGGTAGAGCTGCTGCGCGAGCACGACCGCTGGCTGCAGGAGATGGCCGCGACGCTGCGCACCCGCCCGGAGGGCGCGCCGGAGGCGGTGCGCGAGCGCGAGCTCGAGCGCAAGCGGCTGGAGAAGGCGCTGAAGAGCGGTGCCGGCGCGGAGGGCGGCGCAGGGGTCGATCTGGACGCGCTGACGGGGCGGGTCGAGCAGCTCGCAGGGCGCCCAGGTGCTCGCCACCGCGATCGAGGTCGCGGACGCCAAGGCCCTGCTCGACGTGCTCGACCGCGTGCGGGGCCGCCTGGGGGAGGCCGCCGTCGTGCTGGGCACCGTGGTCGACGGTCGCGTGTACCTGGTCGCGGGCGTCGCGCCGACGCTCGTCGAGCGAGGCGTGAAGGCCGGCGCGATCGTCAAGGCCGCGGCGGAGGTCGCTGGCGGAGGCGGCGGCGGACGCGACACCGTGGCGCAGGCGGGGGGACGTCATCCGGAGAAGCTCGAGGAGGCGATCGCCGCCGGCCGCGCCGCGATCGAGGCGGCCCTGGCAGACTGATGCGCGTGCTCGCGCTCGACTACGGCAGCGCGCGCTGCGGGGCCGCCATTAGCGACCCCACAGGGACGATCGTGACGCCGCTTGATGCGGTGTCGCGGCCGCTCACCCGGCGCGGGATGGCCGCTCTGAAGGCGCTCGTCGCCGAGCGCGAGGTCGAGCGGGTCGTCGTGGGCCTGCCGCTGTCGCTGAGCGGGGGGGATACGCAGCAGACGCGCGAGACACGGGAGTTCGCGGTGCGCCTCGTGCGGGAGTTGGGTGAGACGACCCCGGTGGAGATGCACGACGAGCGTTTCACCACGCGCATGGCCCAGCGCATGGAGGGCGCCACCTTAAGCGAGGACTCGCGCGCCGCCGCCCACCTGCTGGAGAGCTGGCTGGCGGCGTGGCACCGCGAACGCAGGCCCGCCTCCTCAAGCTAGGCTGTCTGCGTCCGTGTTCAAAGGCAACCGATTGCAGTCCGGCGGCGAACGCACGGCCGAAGAGCGCCAGCGCGCCCGCGAAGAGCGCGAACGCCGCCGTGGAGTGCAGCTGCCGGACCCACCCGAGCCCGTCCTCGATGAGGCGCCGCCGACGGTTGAGCATGCCGTGCCCGATGAGCTGCCCCTGCCGCTCAAGGTCGAACCGCCCCCGCCGCCGCGCTCGCGACGCGACTCGCGCATGAAGAAGCGTGTCAATCGTCTGCGCGAACAGCGCGCGTCCTCCCACCGCTGGCAGCGACGGCTGGCCATCCGTCTCGGCGCGCTGCTGGCTCTGGCGGGGGTCGGGGTCGCGGTGTGGGCGCTGGCGCAATCGCAGGGCTCCTCCTCTCCCAAACCGCCCGCGCCGCCGCGCGTGGTGAAGATGACGATCCCCGAGGGCTTCACGCGCGCGCAGATCGCCGCGCTCGCCAAGGCCGCTGGCCTGAGGGGCGACTACCTCGCCGCTTCGGTTCGCTCTTCGCTGCTGCACCCCACGCGCTATGGGGCGCCGCGCGGGACGCCCTCGCTCGAGGGCTTCCTGTTCCCCGCCACCTACGACCTCTACGCACACGCGCCCGCCAGGCACCTGCTGGACGAGCAGCTGCTGGCGTTCCGGGAAAACTTCGGCGCCGCCGAGATCCATCGCGCGCACGCGCTCGGCATCACGCCCTACGAGCTGCTGACGGTTGGCCTCGATGATCGAGCGCGAGGCCGAGGTGGAGCGCGACCGCCCGCTGATCGCCGCGGTGATCTACAACCGCCTGCACCAGAACATGCCGCTGGGCATCGACGCGAGCATCCGCTACGCGCTGAACGACTTCTCCAAGCCGCTGACCGAAGCGCAGCTGCGCACGACCTCCCCCTACAACACCCGCATGCACACCGGCTTGCCGCCGACGCCGATCGGCAACCCCGGGCTGGCCTCGATCGACGCGGCGGCGCACCCCGCGCACGTCTCCTACCTCTACTACGTCGCCGGCGCCGATGGGTGCGGCGAGCACGTGTTCTCGAAGACGTTCGCCGAATTCGAACGCAACGCCGCGGCCTACCGCGAAGCGGTGGCGAAGAACCACGGGCAGGTTCCAACCTGCCACAAGAAGTGATGCCACGCCTGGGCGTGCTCGGCTGGCCGGTCGCGCACAGCCGCTCGCCGGCGATGCACAACGCCGCGCTGCGCGGCGATGGGCATGGAGGGCTGGCGCTACCAGCGGCTGCCGGTGCCGCCGGAGCTGTTCGAGGAGACGACCCGCGCGCTGGGCGGCGCGGGCTTCGGGGGCGCCAACGTGACGATCCCGCACAAGCAGGCGGCGCTCGCGCTGGCCGACGAGGCGACGGCTCGGGCGCGCGACGATCGGTGCGGCCAACACGCTCACGTTCGCCGCCGACGGGACGATCGCGGCCGAGAACACCGACGCCCCCGGGCTGATCGCCGCGATGGGCTCGCCCGTGCAGGGGCTGCAGCGCGCTCGTGCTCGGCGCCGGCGGCAGCGCTCGCGCGGCGGTATGGGCGCTGCGCGAGGCCGGCGCGGAGGTGTCGGTGTGGAACCGCACCCCCGAGCGCGCATCGGCGCTGGCGGACGAGTTTCAGGTGCGCGCCGTCGCGCGCCCCGTGGCGGCCGATGTGCTCGTGAACTGCACCTCGGTGGGCCTACAACGGTCGGCTAAAGAAACGACAGCGCCCTCAACCAACTGGGTCTCCTGCACGATCTGGTCGGTGAGTACTCCTATGTCGTCGACCTCGTCTACCGAGACGCACCCACACCGCTGCTTGCGGCCGCCCGCGGCGGGCGCGCGCACGCTCGACGGGCTGGAGGTCCTCGTCGCCCAGGGCGCGCTCAGCTTCGAGCTGTGGACCGGCCGCGCGGCGCCACTCGATGTCATGCGCCGTGCCGCGCGTGGCGAGGAGGACAGCCACCGCCAGGTCGGGGCAGGCGACTAGCGACGCGTTAGGGCATGCGATCGGCGACACGTCGAGCCGATGCGGCCGGCGACATGTCGGGGCCGGGGCCATGAGCGAGCAGAGCCCCGACCTGCACGCGATCTTCGGCATCGAGGGGGACGCCTCCGCCGGGGCGGACTCGACGGTCGGCCTGGCGCCCGCGGGGGCCGAGCCGGTCGTGGATCTCGCGCCGCCGGAGGTGCCCGCCGTCGAGCCGGCCGTCCCGCGCGAGGCGCCCGAGCGACACGAGCACCGCGCCGACGGGCGCGACGCCGACGACGATGAGGAGGGCGGCCGCACCGGCCTCACCTCGCCCTCGCGCCGCGGCTCCTCCTCGCGCTTCCTGACCGACGTGATCGTCGACATGGGCCTCGTCTGCGCGCGAGCGTGTCGAGGAGGCGATCGAGTCCTCGCGCACCACCGGCACGACCCCCGAGCGGGTGCTGGTCGAGCGAGGCGCGCTCAGCCACGACGGCCTCGCGCGCGCGCTGGCCGAGCGCTACGGCCTCGACCACCTCGACCTCAGCGTCTTCCCGGTCGACATGGGCGCCGCGAACCTCGTCACGACCGCCGCCGCCAAGCGCTACCAGGCGGTGCCGGTGGCGTTCGTCGACAAGCGCACCCTGCTGGTGGCGATGACCGACCCCTCCAACGTGCTCGCGGTCGACGACATCGCGATCATGACCGGCTACGAGGTGCGCGTCGCGGTCGCCGCGCCCGAGGACATCGCCGCGCTGATCTCGCGCCTGGACCGCCTCGACGACGTCGTCCGGGACCGAGGCCGCGCGCGAGGCCGACAGCCGAGAGGCCGAGCGCCGAGATCGTCGACCTGCACGAGACCGCCGACGACGCGCCGGTCATCAAGCTCGTCAACCAGATCGTCGCGCAGGCCGTCGAGCAGCGCGCCTCCGACGTCCACCTCGCCCCCGACGGCAAGGAGGTGCGCGTGCGCTTCCGCGTCGACGGCGTGCTGCAGGACATCACCACGGTCCCGCGGCGGATGGCGGCCGGGCGTCGTCTCGCGCGTGAAGATCATGGCCGAACTCGACATCTCCGAGCGGCGCCTGCCCCAGGACGGCCGCGTCGGGCTGACCGTCGACGGCCGCCACGTCGACCTGCGCGTCGTGACGCTGCCGAGCGTGCACGGCGAGTCGATCGTGATGCGCATCCTCGACAAGGACTCGGTCGTGATGAAGCTCGAGAAGCTCGGCATGGCCGACGCCGAGCGCGAGCGCTTCGAGCGCGCCTTCCACCAGACCCACGGCGCGGTGCTCGTCACCGGCCCGACCGGCTCGGGCAAGTCGACGACGCTCTACGCCGCGCTGCAGGCGCTGAACACGCCGGAGAAGAACATCATCACCGTCGAGGACCCGGTCGAGTACCAGGTCGAGGGGATCACCCAGGTGCAGGTCTCGCCGAAGGCCGGCCTCACCTTCGCGACCGGTCTGCGCGCGATGGTGCGCGCCGACCCCGACGTGATCATGGTCGGCGAGATCCGCGACCGCGAGACCGCGCAGATCGCGATCGAGTCCGCGCTGACCGGCCACCTGGTGCTCTCGACGCTGCACACCAACGACGCCCCCTCGGCGATCACGCGCCTGATCGAGATGGGCATCGAGCCGTTCCTGGTCGCCTCCGCGATCGACTGCGTGCTCGCGCAGCGGCTCGTGCGCATGCTCTGCTCGCACTGCAAGCAGCGCACGATCGTCCCCGCGGAGGTGCTGCGCGAGAACGGCTACAAGGCGATCGTCGACCTCGAGGCGTACGAGCCCGTCGGCTGCCGGCGCTGCGGCGGCTCGGGCTACCGCGGCCGGGCGGGCATCTACGAGGTGATGACGTCACCCCCGAGATCCGCGCGCTCGCGCTGGAACGCCGCGCTCGGCGGACGAGCTCCGCGAGGTGGCGGTGCGCCAGGGCATGCGCCGCCTGCGCGACGACGGCCTCGACAAGGTCAAGCGAGGGACGCACCTCGATCGCCGAGATCGCCCGCGTGATCGGCTGCTAGCAAGCTTTCTGCAGCGCGGCGACCACGTCGAATATTTGTCCAGTTGATCGCGTCCGCGGCGCGCGCTGCCGGAGCTCGGCGGGACGATGCGGCAGGTCGTGGGCATCGATTTCGCAGAGCTCCTGATGGAGGTCGTCTCGCGCCGCGCCTCCGACCTGCACCTGAGCGCCGGGGCTCACCCGACCGTCCGCGTGCGCGGACGCCTCACGCGCGCTGGAGGACTACCCGGTGCTCTCGGCGCACCGACACGCGCGAGATCATCTACTCGATCCTCACCGGCGACCAGCGCCAGCGCCTGGAGACCGACTGGCAGCTCGACTTCGCCTACTCGATCCCCGGCCACGCCCGCTTCCGCGTCAACGCCTACTACCAGCGCGGCGCGATCGGCGCCGCCTTCCGCCTGATCCCCGTCGGCCTGACCTCGATCGACGAGCTCGGCCTGCCGCCACGCGGTGCACGAGTTCACGCGCAAGCCGCGCGGCTTCGTGCTGGTGACCGGCCCGACCGGCTCGGGCAAGTCCACCTCGCTGGCGGCGATGATCGACGAGATCAACGCACACGCGCGACGAGCACATCATGACGATCGAGGATCCGATCGAGTTCCTGCACGCCGCACAAGCGCTGCCTCGTCAACCAGCGCGAGCTGGGCTCCGACGCGCAGAGCTTCGGCGACGCGCTGAAGGCCGCCCTGCGCCAGGACCCCGACGTGATCCTCGTCGGCGAGATGCGCGACCTCGAGACGATCTCCACCGCGCTGACCGCCGCCGAGACCGGCCACCTCGTGTTCGCGACGCTGCACACCCAGGACTCCGCGCAGACGATCGACCGCGTCATCGACGTCTTCCCCGCCCACCAGCAGGGGCAGGTGCGCGTGCAGCTGTCGGTCGCGCTGCAGGGCATCATGACCCAGCAGTTGCTGCCGACCGCCGACGGCTCCGGGCGCGTGGTGGCCTGCGAGGTGCTCGTGCCGACCCCCGCCGTGCGCAACCTGATCCGCGAGGGCAAGACCCACCAGATCTACTCGATGTTGCAGACCGGCTCCGCGCACGGGCATGCAGACGATGGACGCCTCGCTGGCGACGCTCGTGCGCAGCGGCAAGATCACCCAGAAGATGGCCGAAGCGCGCTCCTCCACCCCGAGGAGCTGCGGCGCCTGCTGGGCGCGGGCTCGCTGGCGGCCTAGCGGCGCGCGCGGTAGGACGCATGAGCACCTACGTCTTCAAGGCGATGGACGTCGCCGGCGTGAAGGCGCGCGGCGAGGTCGAAGCCGACTCCAAGCAGGCGGTCTCCGATCAGCTGAAGTCGCGCGGCCTGATCGTCCTCGACATCGCCGACAAGCACGCCTCGCGCGAGATCAAGCTGAGCTTCATGGAGCGCGTCAAGGCGCAGCGACCTGGCGGTCTTCTCGCGCCAGCTCGCGACGATGATCACCTCGGGCATGAGCATCCTGCGCGCGCTGTACGTGCTGGAGGAGCAGACCGAGAGCAAGCTGCTCAAGGACACGACTGATCGCGGTGCGCAAGGACGTCGAGGCCGGCCTCTCGCTGAGCGACTGCGATGGAGCGCCACCCGAAGGTCTTCAACCCGCTGTTCATCGCGATGACCCGCGCGGGGGAGACCGGCGGCGTGCTCGAGGGCTCGCTGCTGCGCGTCGCCGACCAGCTCGAGAAGGACGCCTCGCTGCGCCGCCAGATCCGCTCGGCGATGATCTACCCGATCATGGTGATGGTCTTCGCGGTGGGCATCATGATGGCGCTCGTCGCCTTCCTCGTGCCGGTCTTCGAGGGCGTCTTCAAGCAGTTCGGCGGCGAACTGCCGGCGATCACGAAGGTCTCGGTGGCGATGTCCCACGCGGTCACCAGCTACTGGTGGGTGCTGTTCGGCGGCGCCGTCGCCGTCTTCATCGCCTTCCTGAAGTGGAAGGCATCCTCGTGGGGGCGCCCGCAGTGGGACCGCTTCCGCCTGCGCGTCCCGATGAAGATCGGCGCGATCGTGCAGGAGGTGGCGATCGCGCGCTGGTCGCGCACGCTCGCCTCGCTCACCTCCGCCGGCGTGCCGCTGCTGCTCGCGCTCGAGATCATCGGCAAGACCGCCGGCAACGTCGTCGTCGAGGACGCGATGGAGAGCGTCATCGCCTCGGTCAAGCGCGGCGGCACGATCGCCGCGCCGCTCGCGAACGAGCCCGATCTTCCCGATGATGGTCACCCACATGGTCGGCGTCGGCGAGGAGACCGGCGCGCTCGATGCGATGCTCGACAAGATCGCCGACTTCTACGAGGACCGCGTCGACGCCTCCGTGAAGGCCCTCACCTCGATCCTCGAGCCGATCATGATCATCGTGATCGGCGGCATCGTCGGCTTCATCGTGATCTCGATGTACATGCCGCTGTTCACGGTCTACAACCACATTCAGTAACGGCCTACCGGCACGATCGCCGGCCACTGCGCGCACCGACAACGACACGCGCCCGTTCAGCAGCTCCAGCAGCTCGCCCCCGACCAGCTCGCGGCGCCAGCCGCGCAGTGTGCGCACATCGGCCTCCTGGGCGCCGCTGCGCCAGGCGGTGACGATCGCCTGCAGGTCCGCGCGCGCGGCGACCAGCTCGTAGGCGAGGTCGGCCTCCTGCGTGCGGGCGCGCACGAGCGCTTCGGCGAGCGCGACCAGCGGCGCGTCGGCGGGGTCGGGGAGGCGCGCGCGTGTGCCGTCCTGGAGCGGCTCGTGGGGGCGCTCGCGCCCGCGCGCCACCGCCTCGAGCACCTCCTCCGAGCGCCGGCGCACGGCGCTCTGCGCCGGCGCCGCGGATGTCGTGCAGCTGCTTTGCAGTTGGCGGGACGGCGCTTGGCGATCTCCACGAGCACCGCGTCGGGCAGGACGCTCTGCACGGTGCGATCCTGCGCGGCGGCCGTCCGCTCGCGCCAGGCCACCAGCTCGCGCGCCACCGCCTGGGAGGCGACGTTCAGGTTGCGCACGCGCGGCAGGCGCGCGAAGACGACCTCCAGGTCGCGCTCGTCGCTGGAGCGCTGCAAGCGGCTCGCACTCCTGGCGCGCCCACTCCAGGCGTCCCAGCGCGCGCAGGCGCCCCTGCAGCTCGTCGGCGAGCTCCAGCAGGTGCACGACGTCCTCGCGCGCGTAGGCGAGCTGCTCGCTGGAGAGCGGCCGCGCGTCCCAGCGCGTGAAGCTCGCGCTCTTGGCCAGGCGCACGTCGAGCATGCGCGTCGAGCAGCGACTCGTACGAGGACTGCGCGGGCATCCCCGCGAAGCCCGCCGCCACCTGCGTGTCGAACACGTTCTCGACCTCGGTGCCGAAGCGCCTGCGCAGCAGCGCGATGTCCTGGCGCCCGGCGTGCACCACCACCTCCACCGCGGGGTCCGCCAGCACCTGCGCCAGCGGGCCGACGTCGATGCCCTCATCGAGCGGGTCGATCAGCTCGATGCGGCTCTCGATCCGGTCCCCGCCCGGGGATCCGGATCTCTCGACCGCGGGCACCGCCAGCTGCACGAGGCACAGCAGCGTGCGGTAGCGGCCCTCGCCCATGAACTCGGTATCGAGCGCCAGGCGCCCCGCCGCGCGTGCCTGCGCCGCGAGCTCGGGCAGGGCGGTGGCACCTGCATTGACGCTCACACTCGCGCTCACGGCGCTCACGCTATCGCTCGGGCAGCCGGCTCTCCGCCGCTTGAGCCGCGCTCACGGTGCTCACGGGATCGCCCCGGGCAGCAGCCACAGCACCTGCCCGCGTGCCAACCCCGCCTCGCGCGAGACGTCCTTCGCGTGCGCACGCACCCACAGCGCGGCGGGTGAGCAGGCGGCGTTCGTGCGCGCCGTGTGCACCCCGCATAGCCCCGTCAGGAGCGCATAGCGCACGTCACCGCGGGCGATCAGCCGCCGCAGCTGCGCGACGGTCGTGAGCGGGCGCGCTTCGTAGGTGGTCAGCACGACCACCGGCCGTCCATCGCGCACGATCAGCGCTCCCGCCTTCGTCGCGGAGTCGACCGCCACCTCGTAGCGTGCGCCGCCCTGATGGGCACGCAGGTAGGAGCTCAGCAGCCGCAGTTCCTCGGCCGGCAGCGACCCCACGTTGCCGCGCGTCGGAGACGCTCAGCCTGACCGCGCGGACGCTCGCCTTCAGCGGGATCGCCAGCACCACGGCGAGCAGGCCCGCCAGCACGAGCGCCTCCGCGACCCGCCGTCGACGCCCTCCCGCCAATCCGCCCGCCAGCGCGGCGACCCACGCCACGCCGATCCCCAGCAGCGCCGCGACGGCCGGCGTGAACCCCTCCACGTATCGGGGGTGCAGCCGCGTCATCTGGCTGAACAGCACCAGTCCCGTGAGCAGCCAGAGGACGAGTCCGAATCCCACGGCTCGTCTCAGGCCCCCCGCACGCAGGCCGAGCGCGACCGCGGGTACGCCCAGCAGCAACGCCACCAGCGCCTCCAGCCCCAGCCTTTCGTAGGACATCGGTCCGATCCGCGAGAGCAGGCGCGTGGGGGAGGGGCCGGCGGATCGAGATTCGTTCGCGCTCGCTCAGCGTCGCCTCGCGGCAGGTGCCGCGACTTGGAGCCCGGCGGTGGCGCTTCGATCGCCTTGCCCTCGATGCGATCCAGGCCGTTGAACACGAACGCCGCATTCCACGCGCTCCCATTCGTCGAACCGATCGCGTACGGGCGATCGTGCGCGGGGAACGCCAGCGTCGCGGTGAGCCACGACAGCGCCACCGCCACGAACACCGCGGTGGCGCCGGCCAGCGGCAGCGCGCGCCCGCGCAGGACGCCGACCGCGCGAGCGCGGCGAAACCCCAGCAGCGCGATCAGCCCCAGCCCCGGCAGCGCCACCAGCGACTCCAGCAGCTTCACGTCGAACGCGACCCCGAGCGCCGCCGCGGCGGCCAGCAGCCAGCCGGTGCTCCCGCTCTCGCAGGCGCGCACGATGCACAGCAGCGCCACCACGAGCAGCAGCATCATCACCGCGTCCATCGTGTCGCTGCGAGCGGTGATCACCTCGATCGGCATCACCGCGAGCGCAAGCGCCGCTCCCAGTCCCGCGCCCACCCCGAACACGCGCCGCACGGGCACATACAGCAGCCCCACCGCCGCGGTCCCGGCGAGCGCCTGCGGCAGCTTCAGCGAGGTCGAGCCGAACCCCAGCAGCTTCACGCTCGCCACCTGCAGCCACAGATCGACCGGCGGCTTGTCGATCGACACGCTCCCGCCCGGCTCGAACGCGCCGAAGAAGAAGTTGTGCCACGAGCGTCGCCATGCTGCGCACCGCCGCGTCGTAGAAGGGATCCACGGCCACCCTGCCGAGCCCGATCAGGCGCAGCGCCCCGGCGCCCAGCACGATCGCCGCCAGCGCCGCCCACTCCCACCTGAAGCCCGCCCAGCGCAGCGGTATGCGACGCCCTCCTGCCCATGCGGCGCACCCTCGCTCATGTCCGGCGCGCTAGTCTCGCCCCATGGCAAGCGACGATCACGACGGCGGCGGCGAGGCGGAGGCGTCCCACGGGCCGCAGGAGTGTATGCCCTGCCGGGGCACCGGCAAGGTCATCTCCAACCTCGGCGGCGAGGCCTCCAAGATCACCTGCCCCTGGTGCGAAGGCGACGGCACCCGCAAGCCCGAGATCGACGCGCAGACGCGTTGGTCGAGCGGCGAGGGCGCCGCGACTGCCGCTGAGCCGGCTGCGGACGAGGCGGCGTAGGGCGGGAGCAGCATCTTCTCTGGTCCATCTGCTGTATACTGCGCTGTATATGGCTGCTACACGCACGCAGGTCTATCTCACCGAAGAGCAGCGTCGCCAGATCGAGGAACTGCGAGCGCGCGATGGGCGCACGCTCGCCGAAGTAGTCCGCGCTGCCCTGGACGAATACCTCTCCACTCACGGCCGTCAGGCTGCCGACAGGGAGCTGGCCGAAAGACGCCGCGTTCTCGACGAGACATTCGGGTCGATGCCCGACCTCCCCTATCCGGATCGCAGCGACTGGGACCGTGGCTACGGCTGAGAGCCACGGGCGTGTGCTCGTTGACTCAGATGTACTGATCGACCATCTCCGCGGTGCTCGAGCGCTGCCAACCTTCCCCCTCGCCTGCTCGGTCGTCACCCGCTGCGAGCTGTTCGCCGGCCGCGACCAGATCGAGACGCTCCGCCGGCTTCTAGCCCAGCTGCACGAGATAGCCGTCGACCCCGCGATCGCCGAGCGAGGAGGCGTACTGAGGCGATCACTGAAGCTCGCCACCCCCGACGCGCTCATCGCCGCCACTGCGCTGGAGCACGACCTGCCTCTGATGACGCGAAACGAGCGTCACTTCGGGCTGGTGGAAGGTCTCGATCTACGTCTGCCGCAGAGCTGAGCAGTTCAGGATCCGCTGAAGCCTCCTCCGGGGCTTGCCGCCGTGATCCATCGCCGAGCCGCCAGCGAGGCCGGCGCCTCCGCCGGGAGAGCCGACCGATATGAACGAGCCGGATCGCCGCGGTGCTGAGGCCGGTGGCACCACCTCCGCCCCGCCGTGCGCTGCTCGAAGTCGTCGTACGCGCCCCGGCGAGCGTGTCGCGAGTAGGCGGTCCACGGCCAGATCGTGTGCTCGCCGTTGTGCCAGCCGCGCTGGGACTCGTACAGGCTCGCGTAGTAGTCCTCCTTGGAGTCGTAGATGCGCTGCTCGATGCTGACGTAGCGCGCGACGCCGTAGCCCTGGGCGAGCAGCTCGTGCGTCGTGAGGAGTCGCGCAAGGCGGCCGTTGCCGTCGGCGACGGGGTGGATCGCGAGCAGGTCGAGGACGAGCGCGCCGATCAGCACGAGGGGATGCGTGCGCCCCTCTCGCTTTGCGTCCTCGTAGCGGGCAAGCAGCTCGCCGAGCAGGAACCCGACGCGCTCGGGCGGGGGCGGCGTGAAGACCGTCACGCGACGCCCGCTCTCGTAGGAGACGATCAGGTTCTGGTCGGTCTTGAGGTGTCCGCCGCGGCCGCCGGAGTGGCTGAAGATCAGTCGGTGCAGGTGCAGGAGGAAGGGGACGGTGAGCGGCTCATAGGAGTCCAGGCGCACCAGCTCGTCGACGGCGTCGCGGTAGCCGGCGAACTCGCGCTCGTTGCGGTTGCGAAAGCGGCGGGCGCCCCCCGCTATGCGCTCCGCCCGCTCGCTGTCGAGCACAACGCCCTCGATCGCGTTCGACGCGGTGATCGAGGCGACGCGCGCGTGCTCGGAGAGCTGTCCCAGCAGCTCCGGCAGCTGGTCTGCGAACAGCCGCTCGCGACCCCTGCCCGTGTCGATCCGCGCGAGGACGGCGCCGAGCTGGCGTGGCTGGCCGGCAAAGGCCCGGTCGATGTCAATGAAGCTAAACAACGTGCTAATCATGCCATAATGGAGCTAAAAAGGGGGCCGATTAGCACGATTATCGACCGATTAGCTCGTTTCTTGGCACGTTCGCGCGATCGGAGCGATGCCCCGCACCGCACCGCCGACGGGCGCGGCCGCCGGACATCCGACATCGGTCCACGGCGCGTGATGCGGCCGGCCCATGCGTCCAACCACGCTTGCAGGGCTTCAGGGGCAAACCCGATCAGTCGATTCCCCGGCTGACAATAGCCAGCGCCGAGGTGCCAAGGCAACGCCCATGTGGGTGTATTAGCAAAGCCGGCGGCTCTCGCGAGAGGGACGTATCGCCATCAGAGGCGGTGGAACCGGAGGGCTGGCGCCCTGTAAACGGATCCTAGGAGGATCGACATGCTGTATCGACTGCGCCAGCGCTCAAAGGATGAGGGTGGTTTCACGCTCATCGAGCTCCTGGTCGTGATCCTGATCATCGGTATTCTGGCCGCGATCGCCATTCCGGCGTTCCTGAACCAGAAGAGCAAGGCGACGGACGCTTCCGCGAAGACTCAGGCGCGTACCGCTGAGACGGCGATGGAGACGTATTCGACCGACCACAACGGCAGCTACGAAGGTGCGTCGCTGGGCGAAGCTCCAGACGATCGAGCCGACACTGACCGACACAACGAGCGCCGTTCTGGGGGCACCGACGGGCGTGACCAACAACGCCTACACGGTCACCTCGACCTCGAAGTCAGGTGCTACGTTCTCGATCGCACGTACCGCCGCAGGCGGGATCACCCGCACCTGTACTCCCCCAAGCGCAAGCCAACCGTGGGGGCTGTCTCACCGGGCAACACCTGGTAGCGGCATCGTCTGAGCTGCGGCTCAAGACAGTCGTACCGACAGACAGAGAGGCGGCCCTAGGGCCGCCTCTCTTGTAGGTGGACCAGCGCCCCGTCTCGAGACCACCATTGTCCGCAAGCGTGGGTGCACGGTCAAGTCCGGTCGCAGGTCTGCCGAGGAATAGCTGATGCTCGACAACCGCTCCCAAAGAGGATTCGAAATGCCGTATCGACTGCGCCAGCGCTCGAAGGATGAGGGTGGTTTCACGCTCATCGAGCTTCTGGTTGTGATCCTGATCATCGGCATCTTGGCCGCGATCGCCATCCCGGCGTTCCTGAACCAGAAGAGCAAGGCGACCGACGCCGCGGCCAAGACTCAGGCACGTACCGCTGAGACGGCGATGGAGACGTATTCGACCGACCACAACGGCGAATACACCGGCGCGTACGAAGGCCAAGCTCATCGAAATCGAGCCTACGCTGAGTGACGTTTCGGGCGCCTCACTGGGGGAAACGTCCGGCGTGACGGCGACTGTCTACAAGGTCACCTCGACCTCGAAGTCCGGCACCACGTTCTCGATCGAACGTACGGGAACGGGTACCATCGTCCGCAGCTGTACGCCCGAAAAGAAGGGTGGCTGTCTCACCGGGGGAACCTGGTAGCGGCAATGCTTTGTCGACTGCGCCAGCGCTCGAAGGATGAGGGTGGTTTCACGCTCATCGAGCTTCTGGTCGTGATCCTGATCATCGGTATTCTGGCAGCGATCGCCATCCCGGCGTTCCTGAATCAGAAGAGCAAGGCGACTGACTCGACCGCCAAGGTGCAGGCGCGCGACGCCGAGATCGCGGCCGAGACGATCGCGACCGACAACGATGGGAGCTATGCGAGCGTCTCGCTCGCAAACCTCAAGAGCGTCGATCCGACCCTCAACGACACCGCGCAGGCCTCGCTGACGGCTGCCGAAGAAAAGAACGCCGGCAAGGGCTACAAGGTCACCTCGACCTCCAAGTCGGGGGCGACGTTCTCGATCGAACGCGAAGAAAACGGCTCGGTCAAGCGCACGTGCACGCCCGCGAGCGGCACCAATCGCGGCGGCTGTCTCGCCGGCAACACCTGGTAGAGCTGCTCAACCCCGAGCCGTCGTCTGCCGATCCGACTCCCATGGAGGCCACCTTCGCAGGCGTGCTGGGCGCGATCGTCGGATCGTTCCTGAACGTCGTCGCCTACCGCCTGCCGCGTCGGGAGTCGCTGATCGCTCCCGCCTCGCACTGTCCCTCCTGCAACACGCCGGTCAGGCCCTATGACAACGTTCCAATCCTCTCCTGGCTGCTGCTGCGCGGGCGCTGTCGCAGCTGCAAGGCGGGCATCTCCCCGCGCTATCCGCTGATCGAGGCGGGCGCGGCGCTGCTGTGCATCGGCGCGGTGCTGACCCACGACACGGCGGCGGGGATCGCGCTGTCGATCGCGCTCGTGCTGCTGCTGGTGCCGGCCGCGGCGATCGACCTCGAATACCGCATCATCCCCAACAAGCTGACCGCCACCGGGGTCGTGCTGGCGCTGGTGCTGGGCACCGCGCTCGATCCGGCGGGCGAGCCGGCGCGGCTGATCGCGGGCGCGGCGGCGGGCGGGTTCTTCCTGCTCGCGGCGCTCGCCTATCCCGGCGGGATGGGCATGGGCGACGTGAAGCTGGCCGCGATGATGGGGCTGTTCCTCGGCGCGGCCGTGGCTCCGGCGATCCTGATCGCGCTGGTGGCGGGCGTATCGGTGGGCGCGGTGATCGTCGCGCGCAAGGGGCAGAAGGCGGGACGCAAGACCGCGGTTCCCTTTGGTCCCTTCCTAGCCCTGGGCGGTTTCGTCGCGGTGCTCGCGGGTCAGCCGATCGTCGATTGGTACACGAGCACCTTCCTGCACTAGCCGGCCCGAACCAAAACAACCGGAGCTCTGAGGATGCTCTATGGATGGACGAAGTAGATGAGCTCATTGGGCTCGCGCGCGGCCTCGCTGAAGAGGTTATGGGTGTGGCGAGCGAATTGCTGCTTGCCGGCACCGACATCGAGCATGTTCAAAGCCGATTTGTCGTCGTCGCGGTTGAGCTTCTTGCGGATGCCGAGACACAGGGCATCTTGGCTGCTGGTGGCGATCGGGATGCGCTCGCCGGGCTTGCAAGGATCGCCAATGTTCTCGCCGGCCTTCGGGATGAGGCACGTACGGAGATGGATAGGGCAGGTCAGAAGGATGATGGCCGCGAATGAGCGGCTGCACGCTTCTCGAAGCGGCGAGCCATCTCCTCGGCAACTCTGCGCTGTTGATCGCCGGCGAGCCTTGGCTCGACATCCCGCAGCAGAGCAGCAGCCCGGAGGCTGGACTCAGGTGGCATGGAGGCGAGTCGCGCAGCACTCTCGCGGGCACGCCGACGCAGATCTTCGCTGACTGCCATAGGCAGAGGGTATCCAGTTTGGACGAATGGTCAACCGTCCAAATTGCCCCTTCAGGGAATGGACGGAAAGGCCGATGACCCTGGCGTGTACCGCAGGGCGCGGAACCTGCCTTCCAAGATGCCCAGAATCCCGAAACCAAACCTCAATGTGAGTCTTCGCCGCAGCCGTGGCGGGGCGGATCTGGTCGGCCTGGACATCCAGCCCGGCTACGTCGCGGCGGTGCAGGCGCATGTGAACGGCTCGATCGTCCTGCGCCACGCCGCGGGCGCTCCGCTCGCGCCGGACACGATCCGCGAAGGGGAGGTGCTCGACGAGGGCCTGCTCTCCGAGACGCTGCGTGAGGTGTTCCGCGACGATCGCCTGGGCAAGCGCGTGCGGGTGGGCGTCGCCAACCAGCGCACCGTGCTGCGCGTGCTCGAGCTGCCTCCCGTCACCGACCGCAAGGAGCTCGCGGCGGCGGTGCGCTTCCAGGCCGAGGATCAGATTCCGATGCCGCTCTCCAACGCCGTGCTGGACTTCCAGTCGCTCGGCGAGGTCGATACGCCCAACGGGCTGCGCCAGCGTGTGATCGTCGTGGCCGCCCAGCGCGACATGGTCGAAAAGCTGCTCGCCGCCGTGCGCGACGCAGGGCTGCGCCCCGAAGGCGTGGATTTGTCTGCGTTCGCGCTGATCCGCTCGCTCTACCGCAGCGGCTCGGAGTCACAGGGGCGCGTGCTCTACCTGAACGTCGGCGGCCTCACGAACATGGCGATCGCCGAGGGCCTCGTGTGCCGCTTCACCCGCGTGGTGGGCGGCGGCCTGGAGGCGATGGCCTCCGAAGTGGCCGAGCGCCGCGGCATCCCGCTCGTCGAGGCGCGCGCGCTGCTCGCCGCGCTCGACCTGCGCCCCGCCGAGCCCGTGCCGGTACCTGAGCCTGAGCCCGAGGCGTTGGTGTCCGAGGAGGTCTCCGCAGAGGTCGAGAGTGGCGAGGACGAGGATGAGGAGCCTCTGGTGGACTTCCACGAGGGCTTCGGCACCCCGCCCGAGCCCGAGGCGCTCGAGACGTGGGCACTCGCCCAGAACCCTCACGCAGGCGTCGCCGAGGCCGAGGATTCTCAAGGGGCCGCAGCGCCGGTCGAGGAGACCCACGCTGAGGCCGAGGGCCGCGAGCACAGCGATGAGGACGAGGGCGAGAGCCGCTCGGACTCCGCCGCCGCCCTCACCGAGGAGGACGTGCGCGCGGTGCTCGAGAACGGCATCCGCGAGATCGTGGGCGACGTGCGCAACTCGCTCGACTTCCATCGCTCCCAGGATGGGGGCGGCGACGTCACGAGCGTCGTGCTGAGCGGACCCGCGCTGCAGATCCCCGGCTTCGCCGACATGCTCGAGGCGGACCTGGGGCTCGCCGTGCGCCGCCAGAGCGTGCAGCTTGCAGATCAGGGCGGACTCGGCGGTCTCTCCGCCGACCACCTCACGATCGCCACCGGACTGGCCGCGGAGGAGGTGCACTCGTGAAGGCCGTGAACCTGATCCCCTCCGACCAGCGCGGAGGCGGCGGCAGCGTCACGGGCGAGTCCGATGGCGGCGCCTTCATCGTCGTCGGCCTGCTCGCCGGCCTCGCTGTGCTGGCGCTGCTCTACGGGGTCGCCCGCCACCAGGTCTCCAGCCGCGAAGGCGAAGTGGCGAGGGTCACCGCGCAGGCGCAGGCCACGCAGGCGCGCGCCACCCAGCTCGCGCCCTATGTGAGCTTCAAGGCGACCTACCAGACGCGCCTGCAGGCCGTCTCGCAGCTCGTGGGCACCCGCTTCGACTGGGCCCACGCGATCCACGAGATCGGCCGCGTGCTCCCCAAGGACGCCGCGCTGAGCGCCGTGCACGGCACGATCGGCTCGGCCACGGGCTCCTCCTCGTCCTCTTCCTCCTCCACGCCCGCGGCCGCGGGAACCGTCAGCTCGGCGACGCCCCCCGGGACCGTCCCCGTGTTCTCGCTTGCCGGCTGCGCGACCACCCAGTCGGAGGTCGCCGAGACGCTTCAGCGCCTGCGCCTGATCGACGGCGTGAGCGCCGTCACGCTGCAGAGCTCCACCAAGTCCACCACCGGCTCCAGCGGTGGGAGCGGAGGGTGCCCCTCCCACGACCCAGCGTTCGCGATCCAGGTCGACTTCACGCCGCTGCCTACCCCGCCGGGCCCGCCGTGACGTCCGCCGCATCCACCACGGGTGCCGCCGGCGCCGCGGCGACAGCGCCGACTGCCAGCACGACCCCGGCGAGCTCGACCCCGAGCGGGGGTGCGTGATGACCACGCGCGATCGTCTCGTGCTGCTGGGACTCGTAGCGCTCGGCCTGCTCGCCGCCGGGTGGCTGCTCGTGGTCTCCCCCGAGCGCAACAAGGCCGCCCAGCTCGACTCGCAGGTGAGCGGCGCCAAGTCGCAGCTTGCCACCGCCCAGGGCCAGCTCGCCGAAGCGCAGAGCGACGAGGCGCAGTACTCCACCGCCTACGCCTCGATCGTGCGCCTCGGACAGGCCGTGCCGGCCGACCAGCAGGTGCCCTCGCTGGTGTATGAGCTCGATCAGGCCTCCAATGGCAAGAACGTCGAATTCAGCTCGATCGCCTCCACCGCCGCGAGCGGCGGCTCATCGAGCGCGCCGGCAGCCGGCGCCACCGCCGCTGCGACGGCGTCGCTCCGCGGGCTTCACGCAGATGCCCTTCACGTTCGTCTTCGAAGGCACCTTCGTGGACCTCTACCACCTGCTCAACCAGGTTCAGGGCTTCACCGTGCAGAGCGCCTCGGGCACCGTGCGCGTGAGCGGTCGCCTGCTCACGATCCAGAGCGCCAACCTCGAACTCCCCAGCACAAGCTCCAGCGAAGGGGCGAGCGCCAAGAGCGCGAGCGCCTCCGCGAGCACCGTCTCCGCGAGCACCCTCGCCAAGGAAGCCGAACAGGCCAAGTTGAAGGGCACGATCACCGCCACCGCCTACGTGCTGCCCGCCGGGCAGGGCCTCACCGGTGGCGCGACTCCCGCCGGACCCGCGGGCGCGCCCACCCAGGCGGTCTCGGGCCCAAGCGCTTCGCATCCCTCCACCGCCCCGACGGCCGTCGTGAAGGTGACACCGTGAACAACGTGCTCGACATGCTCAAGTCGCTGAAGAACGACCTGCTCGGACGGCGCCTGCTGCCGATCGTGGCGCTCGCCGGCGTCGCCCTGCTCGGCGGCGTCGCCTACGCGGTGCTCGCCGGGCGGCTCCTCGAGCTCCTCCACGACCGTCGCGGTGGCCCCGGCGTTGCCGCCCGCTCCGACGACGGTCGCTACGCCGGCTCCCGCGAACCCCAACGTGGCGGTCTCCGAGACGACCAGCGGCGCGCACCTGCAGCGCGGCGGCGCCACGCGCGACCCCTTCATTCCGCTGCCCCAGCCGAAGTCCAAGACGACGATCGCTCCCAGCTCCCCATCGACCGCGACGACCCCCTCGAAGTCCTCCAGCGGCGGATCCAGCGGCTCAACCGGGTCCGGCAGCGGCGGCGGCACCCCACCGAGCGGCCCCTCCCCTCCTTCCCCAGCTCCCGCCAAGCCCAAGAAGCAGCAGGTCTACCACGTGGCGATCCTGTTCGGAGTGGCTCCGCCGCCGGGGCAGAACCCGCAGCTGACCCCCTACACCGACCTCAGCCGCCAGACGCCGCTGCCCTGCAGGCAGCACGCGCTGATCGTCCTCACGGCCGTCGGGCCAACCGGCAAGGGCGCGATCTTCAAGCTGCTCGTGCCCGCGATCCTGAAGGGTCCCGCGATCTGCCTGCCGAGCGCCTCGCAGTGCGAATCGATCGACCTCGCGATCGGCCAAACCGAGGAACTGAGCTACGTCGAACGACACCGGGCAGACCGTCGTCTACCAGTTGCAGGTCGTCAACATCGCCAAGGGCGAAGCCACCACAGCACGGGTCGCGGCGGCAGCAAATAGATTAGGCGCACATGTCCTTGCGTCTTATCACCGCCGGGGAGTCCCACGGCCCCGGACTCACGTGCATCGTCGAGGGCCTGCCCGCTGGCCTTCAGCTGCGCGCTGAGGACATCGACGCCGACATGGCGCGCCGCCAGCTCGGGCACGGGCGCGGGGGGCGCATGAAGATCGAGCGCGACGCCGCCGAGGTCACCGGCGGGGTGCGCCACGGGTGCACGCTCGGCGGCCCCGTCGCGCTGCACGTCGCCAACCGCGACTACGCCAACTGGGAGGAGCGCATGAGCCCCTGGCCAGTATCGGACGGGGCCCATCCCATTTCCGAGGTGCACCTGCCGCGCCCCGGCCACGCCGACCTCGTGGGCGCCTGGAAGTACCGCCAGAGCGACGTGCGCAACATCCTCGAGCGCGCCTCCGCGCGCGAGACCGCCGCGCGCGTGGCCGGCGGGGCGCTCGCCAAGGCGTTCCTCGCCGCGCTGGGCGTGCAGGTGCGCTCGCACGTCGTGCAGATCGCCTCCGTGCACGCCCCCGCGCCTGCGGAGGGAGCGCAGCTCGCGCGTCGAGGACTTCGCCGACGTGGACGCCTCGCCGGTGCGCTGCCTCGACCCCGAGGCCAGCCGCGCGATGGTCGCCGAGATCAACCGCCTGCGCAAGGCGAACGAGTCGCTCGGCGGCGTCTTCGAGGTGCGGGCCTTCGGGCTCACCCCCGGCCTCGGCTCGCACGTCTCCTGGGAGGAGCGCCTCGATGGGCGCCTCGCGGGTGGCGATCCTCTCGATCCAGGCGCTCAAGGGCGTCTCGATCGGCGACGCCTTCGACGTCGCCGGCGTGCCCGGCTCCGAGGCCCACGACGAGATCTTCCACTCGCCCGAGCGCGGCTACTACCGCGAGACCAACCGCGCCGGGGGCCTGGAGGGGGGGATGACCAACGGCCAGCCCCTGATCGTGCGCGGCGCGATGAAGCCGCTTCCGACCCTCACCAAGCCGCTGCGCTCGGTCGACATCGCCACGCTGCAGCCCGCCGAGGCGCTGCGCGAGCGCACCGACTCCTGCACCGTCCCCGCCGCCGCCGTCGTCGGCGAGGCGATGGTCGCCCTCGTGCTCGCCAACGCCTACCGCGCGAAGTTCGGCGGCGACCACATCGACGACGTCCGGGAGGCCCTCCGCGCCTACGAGGAGCGGATTGGCGGTGGCGTGCGCTCGCCGCTGCTCATCGGCTTCATGGGAGCCGGGAAGTCGCGGGCGGCGACGGCGCTTGCCGCGGCGCGGGGTGCGCAGGCTCTCGATAGCGATGAGCTGCTGGAGGACAGCATGGGCCACTCGATCGCGCAGGAGTTCGAGCTGCACGGCGAGGAGGCCTTTCGCGCCAAGGAGGAGGAGTTGGTGTGCGGGCTGCTCGCCGAAGCCGAGGTGAGCGGGTCTGGCTCGGTGATCGCGCTCGGCGGCGGCAGCGTGCTCTCCGAGCGCGTGCGCCAAGCGCTGAAGCCACATCTGACGGTGCTGGTGGACGTCGATCCGCAAACTGCATGGGAGCGTGCCAGCGGCGCCGGAGCGTCCCCTGGCGCGCGATCGCGAGAGCTTCTTCGCGCTCTACGGGGAGCGCCGTGCGCTGTACGAGGAGCTCGCCGACGCGACCCTGCTGTGGGCCGACGCCGGATCCGGCGAGTACCCGGTGTTCGTCGGCTCGGGCCTGCTCGAAGGCGCAGGATGGTCTGATGCCGTGTGGCCCCTGAACCGCTCGACCTCGCGCGCGTTCTGCATCGCCGATGAGACGGTCGCCGCGCTGCACGCGCCGCCGCCCGAGGCGGTGCACGGGGGAGCGATCGCGATTCCTCCGGGGGAGCAGAGCAAGACGCTGGCCACCGCCGAAGGCGTATGGCGGGCGCTGGTCGAGCGCGGCGCGACCCGCGCCGATCACCTCGTGGCGCTCGGCGGCGGCGTCGTCGGCGACCTCGCGGGCTTCTGCGCCGCGACCTACCAGCGCGGGGTGCCCGTCGTGCAGGTCCCCACCACGCTGGTGGCGCAGGTCGACTCGGCCTATGGCGGCAAGACCGGGGTGGACCTGCCGCAGGCCAAGAACTACGTCGGCGCCTACCACCAGCCGGCGGCGGTGATGGTCGATCCCGACGTGCTGCAGCACGCTCCCGCGGCGGAGCTCGAGGCCGGCTGGGTGGAGGTCCTGAAGACGGCGCTGATCGCGGGCGGGGAGCTGTGGGAGCGGGTCGCGGCGGACGAGCCGGTGGACGAGCGCACGATCCTCGCCTGCGCGCGCACCAAGTTGGCGGTCGTCGCCGCAGGACGAGCGCGACTCCGGCGCACGCCAGCAGCTCAACCTCGGGCACACCGTCGGTCACGCGATCGAGACCGCCACCGGCTACACCCGCTATCGCCACGGCGAGGCCGTCGGGCTGGGGCTGCTCGCGGCGCTGCGCCTCTCCGGGCAGGAGGAGCTGCGCGAGCAGGTGCGCGAGCTGCTCGTGGCTCACGGCCTGCCCGTGCACCTGGAGGGAGCCGACCCCAAGCGGGTGGCGGAACTGACGATGCGCGACAAGAAGCGCCTCGGCACGGACGCATCGACGCCATTCGTGCTCGTCGACGCCCCCGGCGAGGTGCGTATCGGATGTCACGTGGCGGACGACGCGCTGCGCGCCGCCGTGGCAGAGTTGGTGTGATGAGCGGCTCTCGGGAGGAGGCGTTATGGCGGATGTGCGGGTCTGCGCGATGACGGGTTGGGCGGAGTCGGCGTGATGGCGGGCACCCACCGCATCGAGGTGCTGCACGGTGTGAACCTGAACATGCTCGGCAGCCGCGACCCCGCGCAGTACGGCACGCTGACGCTGCTCGAGCTCGAGCAGCAGATCTCCGAGTGGGCCGCCGAGCTCGACATCGAGGTCAGCTTCATGCAGACCAACGCCGAGTCGGAGTTCGTCGAGCGCCTGCACGGCGCCCGCGATCTATACGACGGGCTGATCCTCAACCCGGGCGCGTGGACGCACTACTCGTGGGCGATCCGCGACGCGCTGGAGATCGCGGCGCTGCCCGCCGTCGAGGTGCACCTCTCCGACGTCAAGGCGCGCGAGCCGTGGCGGGCGGTGTCGGTGATCGAGGATCTCTGCCTCGCGAGCATCGCCGGGCACGGGCCGGAGGGGTATCGGCTCGCGCTGGAGCGCCTGCACGAGGAGCTCTCGTGAGGGCCGAGGGGCAGCGGCCGGCGCTGGTGTGTCCTCGCAAGGAGCCCTCGTGAGAGCCGAGCAGGCTCGCGTGGAGCGCCTCGCCGCGAGCCTCGCGGAGCAGGAGTTAGACGTGCTGCTGGTGGGCGGGACGGTGGACGTGCGCTACCTCACCGGCTTCACAGGGACCAACGGGCTGGTGCTGATCCCGGCCGAGCGCGCCGGCGCGCCACTGTTCTTCACCGACTTCCGCTACGCAACCCAGTCCTCCGAGCAGGTACCGGCGGCGTTCGAGCGCGAGATCGTCTCGATCGAGCTGCTGGAGGCGGCCGTCAGCGCACTGGAGTCCCGCGCGGGAGGGGTCGGACGGCTGGGGTTCGACGAGGCCGTCACGACCGTCAAGCAGCACCGGCGCCTGCGCGAGGTGCTGCCCGAGGGCTGGGAGCTGGTGGGCTGCGCTGGACTGGTGGGCGCCCTGCGCGAGGTCAAGGACGCCGAGGAGATAGCGCGCATCCGCGCCGCCGCTGAGCTGGCAGACCGAGCGCTCACCGAGGTGCTGGAGGAGGGCGTCGTCGGTCGCACCGAGCGCGAGGTGGCGATCGCGCTCGAGTTCGCGATGCGCCGCCTCGGGCGCGCAGGCGCCGAGCTTCCCCTCGATCGTCGCCGCCGGCGAGCACTCCGCGCTGCCCCACGCCGAGCTGCGCGCGGTCGCGATCCCCCCGGACACGCTCCTCACGATCGACTGGGGGGCAGAGCTCGATGGGTACTGCTCGGACTGCACCCGCACGTACGCCACCGGATCGATCTCCGAGGAGCAGCGCGAGGTCTACGAGCTGGTGCGCCACGCCCAGGAGCAGGCGCAGGCCGCGCTCAGGGCGGGCCCCAGCGGGCGGGAGATCGACGGCGTCGCGCGCGCGATCATCGAGGACGCCGGCCACGGCGAGCACTTCGGCCACGGCGTCGGCCACGGCGTGGGGATGGAGGTCCACGAGGCCCCCCGCCTCTCGCGCACCGCGGGCGAGCAGGCGCTGCGCGCGGGCAACGTCGTGACGATCGAGCCGGGGGTCTACCTGCCGGGGCGCTTCGGGGTGCGCATCGAGGACCTCCTCGTCGTGCGCGAGGACGGGGGGGAGGCGCTCAACGGGCTGCCCAAGGAGCTGAGCGAGGTCTCCTGAGGGGACTCTCGGGCAGCGAGCGCCCCGCTGCGCCCGTACGTGCGGCCGACACGCTCGAGCAGCCGCTCGACTCTTCGCGGCGCATACAGGCGCACTCCCAGAGCAGCGGTGAGCGGCACCGTCCAGGCGAGGAAGAACGTAGATTGGGCGTCCGGGCCGAGCGTGCGCGGGCAGCCACTGGAAGCTCAGCCACGCGAGCGTCGTGCACGACACCGCGAGCAGCGGCAGGCGCCGGTTCACAGGCGTCGACGCGAGGGGCGCTCCGACGGTCTCCCAGGCGAGCAGCGCGAACAGGAACGGCAAGCGGGTAGTAGCTCACGTCCCAGGTATCGAGCATGCAGCGCAGCAGGAGGAGCAGTGCGAGCAGCCCGAGCGCGTCGGTCGCGGGCGGTGCCTCGCCCCGCCGACGCCACCAGAACAACCCCGCGAGCGGCAGCGAGAGCGCGACGATCAGAGGATGGCTCGCGCGCCCAACCCACCCCGGCGCGGTGCGAAACCCCGGCTTGAGCGCTGCCGAACAGGCCATGCACCGCGGGCCCGTGGTGGCCGAGGAACCACCACACCTGCCACGGCTGGAAGATCGCGCTGGTGGGCGCCGCGGTGCCGCGCGCGGAGGCGAGGAACGCGCCCGCAGCGACGAGCGCCAGCGGCGCCAGAACCACGCCTGTGACCGCGGCGGCCACGGCAAGGCAGAGCGCGCGCCGCGCGGGCAGCGCGAGCAGCACCGGCCCCACCGCCAGCAGCGCCCACTCCTTGTTGGCGATCGCCGGCTCCCAGCACCAACCCGGCCCACAGCGGCCGTCCCCGCAGCGCGAGCAGCACCGCCGCCACGCACAGCACCCCGCCGAGGAGATCCTCGGGGTGGCCGAGTTCCAGCGCGCGCAGCGTGAGCGGGTTGGCCACGCACACCCCCAGCGCGATCGCGCGCGCGAGGCGAGAGCGGCGCTGCGCGCGCATCTCGGCCACCAGCCACACCGCGAGTCGCGGCGGCGGCCAGCAGGCAGGGCAGCGCGACCATCCGGTAGACGGCGAGTTCCCCGCCGCCCCACAGGCCCGGGAGCAGCGCGAACGGCGCGCGCTCCACGAGCGAGCCGCCGTACACCGGCGCGTCGCGCAGGAACAGCAGGAGGTGGCCGTGCACCAGCGCCTCGAACGAAGGCCGCGCCTCGACTTCGTAGTCGTTCCAGGCGAATCCGTAGAGACCGAGCCACGCCATCGTGGCGCTTGCGAGGACTCCCAGAGACGCGATGAGAGCATTCTCGCGCACGCGTCGTCGCATGGTTATCCATCGACAGTGGGCCGGCTCTGCTTGATACGGCGGTGAGAGTCTGCCGGCGGTCAGCCGGAGGATGCTCGCTGCGCGAAGCCGCTCCCGCTACGCTGCCAGCAGATGATCAGCACCAACCAGTTCCGCAACGGAAGCCACATCGAGATCGATGGGACGGTCTTCAAGATCCTCGAGTTCCAGCACGTGAAGCCCGGCAAGGGCGGGGCGTTCGTGCGCACGAAGCTGCGCCGCGTGTCCGATGGCGCGGCGATCGATCGCACGTTCCGCGCGGGTGAGAAGTTCCGTCCGGTGCATACGGAGGCGCGCAGGATGCAGTTCCTCTACTCCGATGGCAGCGAGGCGCACTTCATGGATAGCGAGTCCTTCGAGCAGATCGCGGTGCCCGAGGATACGGTGGCGCAGGCGCTGCGCTGGACGAAGCCCTCCAGTGAGGTCGATGTGCTGTTCATCGACGGGGCGCCCTCCGACGTGCAGCTGCCGCCGGCGGTGGACCTGGAGATCGCCGAGACCGAGCCGGGGTTGCGCGGGGACACCGCCTCGGGCGGCGGGACCAAGCCGGCGAAGCTCGAGACGGGGGCATCGATCCAGGTGCCGCTGTTCATCGAGGTGGGGCAGCGCATCCGCGTGGATACGCGCTCGGGCGACTACATGTCGCGCGCATAAAGGAGCCGGGGTGCGCCGCTCCGAGCAGCGAAGGGCGGCTGTGTTCGCTCTATACCAGCACGACTTGACAGGGCAGCCGCTGGGCCAGATGCTAGGGCCCGGCGCGTCGCTGTTCGCGCGTGCGCTGGCGCACGCCGCAGCCGATCGAGCGGAGGAGCTCGACGCGGTGATCGACCGTCACGCGCACGGCTGGTCGGTGGGCCGGCTGCAGCCGCTGGAGCGCTCGATCATGCGGGTGGCGCTGATCGAGATGCTGCACCCCGACGCCGTCCCCGGCGACACGCCGATCCCCCCCGAGGGGGCGATCGAAGAGGCGGTGGAGAGCGCCAAGGTGTTCTGCGCCAACGAGGCCCCCGGGTTCGTCAACGGAGTTCTGGCGGCGGTGTTGCGCGAGGTGCGCGAGAATACCTCTGTCTCATGAGCGCCCCCGCCCCGAAACCCTCACGAGAGGCTGCCCGATGAGCGCGACCGACTCCCCGAATCCCCTGAGCCCCCTGGACCCGCTGGATGACCTGATCGATCGTCTGGAGCGCGCGGCCGAGCAGCTGCGCTCGGGCGAGCTGTCCTCCGACGCGGCGGCCACGCTGGTCGAGGACTGCGCCGCGCTGGCCACGCAGGCGAGCGCCGAGCTGGAGCTCCGGGCGCGCAGCGACCGATCGGAGATCGGCCAGCACGCTCCCGCTCCGGGGCAGGACTCGCTGCTGTAGTGGCCTACCCCGACCACCTGCGCGTGGAGGTGGAGGGCCACCTGGAGGCGATGCGCTTCTCCGAAGAGGCTCTGATGGCGGGCCTGGAGGAAGCGATGCGCTACTCGCTGCTCGCGGGGGGCAAGCGCATCCGGCCGGTGCTCGCGCTGGCGACGGCGCGCGCGGTGGGGCTCGAGCACAGCGAGGTGCTGCCGCTGGCGGGGGCCCTGGAGCTGATCCACACGTACTCGCTGATCCACGATGACCTGCCGGCGATGGACGACGACGCCCTGCGCCGCGGGCGCCCCACGTGCCACGTGGCCTTCGGCGAGGACGTGGCGATCCTCGCCGGGGATGGGCTCTACGCCGAGGCGTTCCACCAGCTTCTGACCCAGCCGCGTTGCGCGCCCGAGCGCGTGCTGGCGGCGGCGGCGGAGCTGGCGGCGGCGACGGGGGTCAACGGGATGGTGGGGGGCCAGTACGTGGACGTCCGCGGACGCGCGCCGTTGGGGCCGGAGGGGCTGCGGCGCCTGCACGAGCTGAAGACGGGGCGCCTGATCGCGGCATCGGTCTTATGTGTACTGATCCTGGGCGGGGTGGACGGACCTGCGACAATCGGTCTGCGCCGCTTCGCGGCAGAGTTGGGCGTACTGTTCCAGATCGTCGATGACATCCTCGACGTGACGGGGACCGACCAGGCGCTCGGCAAGCCGCGGGGAAGCGATGAGCGTCACGGCAAGCGAACCTACGTGAGCGAGTTTGGAATCGAACAGGCGAAGGTCCTGGCCGCGGAGTCCCACCGCACGGCGCGCGAGGCGCTGGCCGAGGCCGCCGCGTGGGGCGCCACGGAGCCCCACGCGAGCAGCGAGCTGGAGCAGGTGACCGACTTCATCTACACCCGCACCTCATGAGCGACACGAACGCCAATCGCCGACTTCGCCCGATGCCTGGGACCCCGCCCGTCGCCGGGCGGGAGCAGAGCGTATGAGCGAGGCGATCCTTCCCAGCATCGACGGTCCCGAAGATCTGAAAGAGCTCTCCGAGGAGGAGTTGCAGCGGCTCGCACAGGAGGTGCGCGAGCACATCATCGACACCGTGGGGGAGATCGGGGGCCACTTCGGCGCCAACCTCGGCACGTGCGAGCTGGCGGTGGCGCTGCACTCGGTGCTGGAGTCCCCGCGCGACAAGATCCTCTGGGATGTGGGCCACCAGGCGTACCCGCACAAGGTGCTCACGGGCCGCCGCGCGGAGCTGCACACGATTCGCAAGTACGGCGGACTGGCTCCGTTCTGCTCCCGCGAGGAGTCCCCGCACGATGCGATGGGCGCGGGGCACGCCTCGACCTCGATCGGCTACGCGGTGGGGATCAAGGAGGGGATGCTGCAGATCGGCGCCACCAACGGCAAGGTCGTGGCGGTGATCGGCGACGGCGCGATGACCGGCGGGGTGGCGTTCGAGGCGATCGGGCAGGCGGGCGGGCTGGGGACGCCGATCGTGGTGGTGCTCAACGACAACGGCATGTCGATCGCGCCCAATGTGGGAGCGCTTTCGCGCTACTTCAACCGGGTGCGGCTGAACCCCAAGCTGTGGCACGCGCGCGAGGGAGTGGAGGGCGGGCTGATGCGCCTGCCGGGAGGCATTGGCGCCGCCTTCGAGCGCTTGGGTCCCCAGCTGAAGGAGTCGATCAAGGCGTTCTGGGCGCCGGGGCTGTGGTGGGAGGAGCTCGATTGGGCCTATATGGGCGTGGTGGACGGCCACGACACACGGGCGCTGCGCGAGGCGCTGCGCGAGGCGCTTGCCGCGGAGCGCCCTGTGGTGGTGCACATCGCGACCGTAAAGGGCAAGGGCTTCGCGCCGGCCGAGGAGGGCGGGCTGGAGGGCATGGAGAAGTGGCACGCGGCGAAGCCCAACTCGATATTGAATGGAATACCCACCCACCCGACCCCCGCCTCCAAGCCCGCGGCGGCCCCCGCATCCGCAAAGAGCGGCGCGCCTATCGCGAAGCCGTCGGGGGCGGGCGGGATCCAGTACACCCAGGTCTTCGGCGAGGCGCTGGTGCGCGAATGCGAACGCGACCCCCGCGTGGTGGGGATCACGGCGGCGATGAACAGCGGAACGGGCCTGAACATCCTCCAGAAGGCGCTGCCGGAGCGCTACTTCGATGTGGGCATCGCCGAGCAGCATGCGGTGCTGTTCGCCGCGGGGCTCGCGCTGGAGGGGTGCAAGCCGGTGGCGGCGATCTACTCGACGTTCCTGCAGCGGGCGTACGATCAGATCGTTCACGACGTGTGCCTGCAGCGCCTGAACGTGGTGTTCGCGATGGATCGCGCGGGGCTGGTGGGCGATGACGGGCCGACCCACCACGGGGCCTTCGACATCGCCTACCTGCGGTGCCTGCCGAACATCGTGCTGATGGCGCCGCGCGATGAGGCGATGCTGGTGCACATGCTGCACACCGCCCTCCTCTACGACGACGGGCCGATCGCCCTGCGCTACCCGCGCGGAGCAGGGGAGGGCGTGGCGCCGCCAAGCGAGCCGAAGGCGGTGAGGATCGGCACGGGCGAGATCCTGATCGCTCCCCGCGAGCCCGGCGCGGGAAATGATACGAACCCCGCCCACCCGCGTGTGGCGCTGATCGGCTACGGCAGCGGCGTGGCCAAGGCGCTGGCCGCCGCGGAGTTGCTGGCCGAGCACGAGATCCACGCGACGATCGCCGACGCGCGCTTCGCGAAGCCGATCGACGCCGGCTTGATGGCGCAGCTGGCGGCGGAGCACGACCTGCTCGTGACCGTCGAGGAGGGCGTCCTCGCGGGCGGCTTCGGCTCGGCGGTGTGGGAGACCCTCAACGAGGCCGGCGCCACGCCGCGCATTCTCAGAGTGGGCCTGCCCGACCGCTACGTCACCCACGGCGCCCCCGCGCTGCTGCACGAGGAGGTGGGCTTCACCCCCGAGCGCATAGCAGAGCGGATCGAGGCCGCGATCCTCGACCGCCGCTCGGCGAGGATCGGCGCGTAGTTGACGAAGGCAGTTAAATGAAACGGCCCGCGAGGGAAGCGGGCCGTTTCGGGGAGGAGGGATGCTGCTGTACTTCGGGTCGTTCACTATCTTGCCCGCATCCGATGCATTTGTGTGTGATCTTGGGCACACATTCCCGTAGACAGGAGCCAGGTACCTTTCCGCATGTCCAAGCAGCGCCTCGACACCCTGCTGGCCGAACGCGGCCTGTTCCCCTCGCGCAGCCGCGCCGCGGCCTCGGTGATGGCGGGCGAGGTCTATCTGGATCCCACCCTCCCCAGCCGGCGGCGGGCCAGCAAGCCGGGGGAGATGGTCGAGGCCGACGCCGTGGTGGATGTGCGCGATCGGCCCCGCTTCGTCTCGCGTGGGGGGATCAAGCTGGCCAACGCGCTGGCGGGCTTCGAGGTTGAGGTGGCAGGCCGCAGGGCGCTCGACGTGGGGGCCTCCACGGGCGGGTTCACCGACTGCCTGTTGCAGCATGGGGCGGTGGAGGTCGTGGCGGTGGATGTGGGCTACGGCGAGCTCGATTACGGTCTGCGCCGCGATGAGCGCGTGCACGTGCTGGAGCGCACCAACGCGCGGATGCTGCTCGCGGCGATGCTCCCATACACCCCCGAGGTGGCGGTCGTGGACGTGTCGTTCATATCGCTGGCGAAGGTCCTCCCAGCGGTGCTGGGGTGCATGGCGGCGGAGTACGACGTGCTCGCGCTGGTGAAGCCCCAGTTCGAGGTGGGTCGCGAGCGGGTTGGCAAGGGGGGCGTGGTGCGCGAGGCGCACGAGCGCAGAGCGGCGCTCACGGCCGTTGGCACGACGGCGCGCGCGCTGGGAGCGGCGGTGTTGGGCTTCTGCTCCTCGGGGCTGCCCGGGCCGAAGGGCAACCGGGAGAGCTTCGTGTGGCTCGCCGAGGGCATCCGCGCGGGCGCCGCCGGAAGCGATGAGGAGGTCGCGGCGATGGCGGAGGAGGTGGAGCCGTGAGGCGCATGACGGTGCTCACCCACCATCGCGTCGCGGACACCGGGTCGGCCCTGAAGCGGCTGATCGAGGAGGCCGCGCGCGCGGGGGTGACGCTGCGCTTCGATGCGGAGGAGACCCGCAAGCACGGCCTCGTCGCGGCCCCCGGGGTGGAGGTGAACACGGAGCTGGCGAGCGGCGTGGAGCTGTGCGTGGTGCTCGGCGGCGATGGAACGATCCTGCGCGCGCTGCGCTGCTACGCGGGGACGGGGGTGCCGGTGTTCGCCGTGAACTTCGGCGAGATCGGCTTCCTCGCGACGATCGAGCCCGAGGAGCTGGAGAGCGGCATCGGCCGCGCGCTGAGCGGCGACTTCGAGCTGCTGCGGCTGCCCGCAATCGTGTTGGCGACACCCGCGGGCGAGGCTCGCGCGATCAACGATGTAGCGATCCACCGCAAGGCTGGGGAGCGCGTCGCGGAGCTCGCGCTCACGCTCGACGGCGAGGACGTGGGCAGCGTGCGCTGCGATGGGCTCGTGGTGGCGACACCCGCGGGCTCCACGGGCTACAACCTGGCCAACGGAGGCCCCGTGATGGCGTGGGGCGTGGAGGGGTTCGTGGTGTCCTTCATCGCGCCTCACTCGCTGACTGCGCGTACGCTCGTGGTGGCTCCGGGCGGAGCACTCGAGATCCACAACCGCTCGCGGGAGGCGCTTGACGTGTCGGTGGATGGCCGTCCCCTGTGGGAGATCCCCGCAGGCGACGCCATCCAGGCGCGCTTCGAAGACGATGTGGGGACGATCGCGCAGCTGCCGGGGTCCTCGTTCTACCGCCGCCTGCGCGAGAAGTTCGGGCGCCTCGCGCGCTGATCAGGCGGCGCGGGAGGTTCCGTGGCCGGAGCGCTCCAGCGAAGCGATGAAGTCGTCGAGCTGATCGCGTGAGAAGCGTCGCTGGTCGCCGGGGGTGCGGTAGCAGCTGAGGTGCCCAGCGTCCGCCCAGCGGCGGATCGTGGCCAGCGAGACGCCGAGATAGCGCGCGGCCTGAGAGCTCGTGAAGACGAGCTGGCGGTCGTGAGGGGCGAGGGTGGGCGTGAGGGGCATAGGGGCTCTCTGGTCGTGTGTTTGGGCTGCTGCTCAACACTTCGGCCGATGGGGCGCAGAAGTTGAGCGCCGCGCAGGTTTATGGACGTTTGCTGGGGGCCCGCGCGGTGCTCGCGATGCCGCAAAACCCCAGTTCTCAGGCTCAAAACCGCGTGGTTGGCACGCTCAGAAGCAGCGGGAGATCAGCTGGGAGGAACGGCGATCTGCAATTCGTCGTGCAAAATCCTCCCTAAAGCTGCATTATTCGTCGCATCCCGCTAGTATCCTGCGCAAACCTACTCAAAGGTGGCGGTTATCGGACTGGACCGGCAACCGCTTCGCCAACCGGGTCGTTTTTGGACCCCGAGCGAAGGAGCAGCAATGCCCTGGAGGCTTTAACCCCAGTTGAAGGAGAGGGAAGCAGCTAGCTCAGCTGCTGTCTTTGGTCTTAGGTTTCTCGAAGCAGGGCTTGAGGCGCGCACCTGGATGGTGGGCGCCTCTGGTCTTTAACGCTGAGCCGGACTCCCACCAACGTGGCCCTCTCGGGCCACAGATTAGGTCCCGCCAGACCCGGGACCCAGCCGCGGCCCTCCTAAAATCTGGCCTAACCGGCCGGTTGGGCGATCGCGCGCGCGCGGCGCTCGAAGGAGAGCTCGGCCTCGAAGTCGATCTCGTCGCTCTGCTCGAAGATCTTGGGGCCCTCGCGTTCGAGCATCGCGATGAACTTCTCGACGAGCTCGCTGTCGAACTGGCGCCCCGCCATCCGCCGCAGCTCGCTCATCGCGTCCTGGGGGGTCATCGGCGAGCGGTAGGAGTCGCGCGCGGTCATCGTGTCGTACGTGCTGCAAATCGCGAGGATGCGCGAGAGCAGCGGGATCTCGTCCGCGATCAGCCCCGCCGGGTAGCCGCCGCCGTCGACGCTCTCGTGGTGGTAGAGGATCGCGTCGGCCACCGGCCCGTACCCATCCAGGCGTCCCACCAGCGTCGCTCCCTCTTGCGGGTGGCGACGGATCACCGCCCAGTCCTCGTCGGAGAGGATCTCGGCGTTGAGGATGCGATCGGGGAGCGCGAACTTGCCGATGTCGTGCAGGAGGCCCGCCGTGTGCGCGACGTCCTGGTCGGCCTCGCTGCACCCCGCCTCGCGCGCCAGCGCGCGCGCGTACCTCGCGACCGCCGCGGCGTGGCGCGCGGTCATGCGGTCGCGCAGCGCGAGCGTCTCCACGAGCGTCACCAGCACACCCAGTTGCAGCGAGGCGAGGCGCATCGAGCGCGCCTCCAGCTGTTCGGCGCGGTCCTCCGAGCGCACCAGCGCGCGCAGCAGGTACTGGAAGATCAGGATCCCCAGCACGAGTCCCAGCAGCGCCGGGTAGCCGAGGTTGGTGTAGGCGACCGCCAGCAGCGCCGCGAGCGCCGCCGCTGCGACCTGGCCGGGCAGGATCGGCATGAACAGGTAGCGCGCCTGGTCGATCAGCCCGCGGCCGCTCAGCACCCGTTTGTGCAGCGCGATCAGCGCGAAGTTGATCAGGTTCGTGACGATGTACACCCCGAACACGAACAACCCAAACGTCATGCTGCGGATCGTGCTCAGCTGGGAGTGGTCGTGCACGTTGCCCACCGCCAGCTTGGTGAGCAGGGCGCCCGTGACGAGGAACACCGCGTACGTGGACACGTTTGTCCGCCAGCTCGCCGCAGGCAGCTTGCGAATGATCGCGTCGGGCACCGCGAGGGCCATCCCGATCAGCACCGCGGGCAGCGGACCCAGCAGCGTCATCGCCAGCACGAGGGCGATGAACGCCGCGGAGAGTTCCTGGTTGCGCACCGTGAACGTGAGGCGATCGGCGAACGCGCTTAGCGCCAGCAGCAGCACGAACAGCTGGATCGGTTGCCAGTCCTGGCTGCGCGAAAGCACAACCGCGATCGCGACCGACCCGCCGAGCAGCAGGAAGTCGAAGACCGCGTAGCCGCGCTGAATCTTGGTATGAGACATGCAAATCGCCCTGTCGTCCTTAACGGCGGATGGAGCGTCGTCCTTAAGGGCCGCGCTCCGAGATCCCCACTCGGGGATTCGGGAGATGTTCGGTATTCAGGGCCGCCAGGCTCTCCAGGCCGCCGGCGCTCGCGGCTGCGGCCATGGCGTCGGTGGGGACCGCTTCGCCGGCGCCCTCGCCGCCCGCGAGGTCCGTTTCGGGCAGCGACAGCCCGTTGCCGGTAACGCGCAGGAACACTCCGGTGAGCCCCGTCGCGACCAGCCCCGCCATCAACAGCGCCACGCGCGGGGAGCTCAGCGCCGTCACCGCGCCGCCCAGGGAGAAGCCGATCGCGGGGCACAGGCCACCGATCGATTCGACCGCTCCCATCAGGCGTCCTTGCAGCGCGCTCGGCGTCAGCTTCTGCACCGCGCTGATCAGCGATGGCCACTGCACGCTGTTGCCGGCCCCGCCCACCACGCAGGCCACGCAGGCCACGGCGAGCGTGGGCGCCGCGGCGAGGCCGATGTAGGAGAGGCCCACCACGAGCGTTCCGCCGGCCAGCATCGGACCGAGCGGACGGCGCACCGCGCGCGCGAAGAACAGGCTGCCCGCGACCATCCCCAGGCCCCACGTGGCGAGCAGCAGCCCGAAGCCGCCGTTGCCGGCGTGCAGCGTCTGCTTGACGTAGACGATCTCGATCGGCTCGGCTGAGGCGAAGAAGACGACCGCCACCGCCTCGGTGAGGAGCAGCGCGCGCAGCTGCGGCACCTCGTGCAGGTACTCCCACGCGGCCCTCAGCCGCTCGCGCACGGTGGCGGCCGTCTCCTCGATGTGGGGGCGCAGGTCGAGCAGCAGCGCCGCGCAGATCGCGAAGGAGGCGGCGTCCAGGTACAGCGCCGCCTGGCCGCCGGCGGTCGCGACGAACACCCCGGCGAGCGCCGGCCCGAGCGTCACCGCGCCCGTGAACGCGACGTTCAGCCAGGCGTTGGCCTTGCGCTGAGCCACCTCCACCTCCTCAGGGTTCTCCTGCGCCGCGATGTGCGCCACCGCCGCGCGCAGCAGCGCGTTGGCGGCGAGCCCGGCGGTTCCGTCGATCGCCACCAGCACGAGCACGGCCAGCAGCATCAAATTGGGCAGCTGCAGGGCCAACAGAACGGACGTCACCGCCTCGATCGCGTACAGGCGGCTCAATCCGCCGCCCCTCCTGAAGGACTCCACGCGCGCCACCAGCGCGGGTGTCAGCAGGGCGGGGAAGAGGCGTCCCGCGATGAACAGCACCGCAACGGCGATCGCGCTGTGGGTGTGGTCGTATACGGCCACAGCCAGCGCCACGTAGCCAAACCACGTCCCCAGCTCGTTGACGGTGTACGCGAGGAGGATCCGCCGCAGCCTCGCGGATTTGGGCAGTGACGGCACGCCGCCACGCTAACGTCTGCCGCGGCCGGCAGCCAGCCGCGCAGGTTCTCTGGCAGTCACCCCGCCCTCCTGAAGGGCGGCCGCTACCAGGAGGCGTCCGCCAGGGCACCCCGGCGCTCTCTGGGTGCGACACCCAACCTGCGCTGGGGCGCGGCGGCGCGCGGTCGGGTCCAGAGCATGCGCGGTCCCGCGGGAAGCAATGGCGACTCGGCGTGGCCCAGCGCACGGGATGGCGCGTTCCCAAGGTGCGCCTCCCCGCGGATCCACGGGTCTTCCCCGGGGATCCGCGGGTCGGCCTCCAGGTCGCTGCGCGTCCTGGCAAGGGCGCTCGCGGAGAGCACCAGGAAGGCCACCGTCGCCAGAGCCACCCACGCCAGCGCGATGCCGAGCGCGCTCATCGTGGGGCTCCCTGGTCGATCTGTGTGTTGCATCCGTGCATTTCTTTTACCTCCTGCCGTTGGTGCGAGCCTTGGAGGGGAGTCTTCGGTCGAAGCCCTCCGCGGGTCCGGTGAAGGCCCCGCCGTCGCAATACGACAATGGTGAGCCCTCCCGGGTCGTTTGTCTGTCGTACGGGGGGTGCCGATCGTGTCGTCCCAAAGGTGCCGATCGCTGTCGTCCCTTCCGGCCCCCGTGGAGGCACGCGGCGCATCGCGAGCGAGGCTGGACGAGCGATTTGGGGCTTCAGAGAGCGGGATCGAGCATGTGAGCGATGTCCGGGGGGGCCGCTACGGTGTGCGAGATGCAGGAGAGCGCTCAAGCGGGCACCCCGGGGGTGGATCGGCCGATCGAGGTGATCATCGCCGACGACCACGCGGTCGTGCGCGACGGCATCCGCACCGTGCTCGAGCGCCAGGCCGAGGAGTTCCAGGTCGTCGCCGAGGCCGCCGACGTGCCCTCGACGATCCGCGAAGTGCGCGCCCACAAACCGGACCTGCTGACGCTCGATCTGACGATGCCCGGCGGCTCGAGCCTCGCCGCGCTGCCCTCCTGCTTCGTCGCGCACCCGACGCTGGCGGTGGCGATCCTGACGATGCGCGAGGACCCCGAGTACGCTCGCCAGGCGCTGCGCGCCGGCGCGCGCAGCTACGTCCTCAAGGAGGCCGAGCCCGCCGAGCTGCTCCAGGCCTTCCGCCTCGCGGTGGCGGGCGGCAACTACCTGCACCCCCGGCTGGGGGCGCTGATGGCCACCGGCGATGGCGCCGAGGCGGGCGGCGTCGCGCTGAGCGAGCGCGAGCGCGAGGTGATCCGCCTGATCGCCCTCGGCCACACCAACCCGCAGATCGCCGAGCAGCTGCACGTCGCCGAGCGCACCGTGAAGACCTACCGCGCGCGGGCGATCGAGAAGCTGGGGTTCTCCTCGCGCGCGGAGATCACCGCCTACGTGCGGCGCCTGGGCCTGATGGACTGAGGATCTAAGGGGCCGCGTCCAGCGAGGCAGCGGCCGGCTGAGCTGCGCTGGTCGCGCGCTCAGTGAAGCTGGGCGCTGGCTGGGGCGTCGGCGCGCGGGCGGCCCGCCAACGGCACCGTCAGGCGCACGGTGGTGCCCTGCCCCGGCGCGGGCGACAGCTCCAGCTCGCCCCCCACCAGCTCCGCGCGCTCGCGCATCCCGGAGATGCCCGAATCCGCCCTGCAGCCCGTCGCCGCGCGGTCCCGCGGGAGCGCCGCCGGCTGGCAGCCCCTGCCCGTCGTCGGTCACGGCGACGCGGATCGTGCCCTCGCCACTCCTCACGCTAACGACCGCCCGCGTGGCCTTGGCGTGGCGGGAGACGTTGGTGAGCGCCTCCTGCACGACGCGGTAGATCGTGCTCTCGAGCTCCGCGTCCAGCCGCTCCTCGGGACCGAGGTCGAGGTCGATCTCGGTCTGCACGTCCAGGCCGTCGATCGCCTGGGCGCGGCGTGCGAGCGCCTCCAGGGCGGGCACCAGGCCGAGATCGTCGAGCGCCGCGGGGCGCAGCTCGGTGATCAGGTGGCGCAGACCCGTCGATCTCGTTGCCCAGGCCCTCCAGCACATCGTCCACCGCGTCGTGCATGGCCGCGTCGTCGCGCAGGTCGCGCGCGTTGGCGAGCTTCAGGCGCAGCGCGCCGAGGCCCTGGACGGTCTCGTCGTGGATCTCGCGCGCCCAGCGCGTGCGCTCGCGCTCGCGCGCCTCCATGCCGTAGCGCAGCCGTTCGATCTCCACCGAGCGCTCTGCCGCCAGGCGCTGGGTGACGCTCGCCGCGAAGGCGTGCAGGGCGCGGCGGTCGGGGCTCGCGGAAGGTGCCATCCTGCGCGCAGCGCGATCACCAGCCCGCCGCCGTGGCCCTCCATCTTCAGCGGCTCCACGAGCACGGCTGCGCGCTTCGAGGCCGAGCTCGTGTAGCCAGCCGGCTTCCTGCCCGCGGGGGCGCTCCAGCGCGAGCGCCTCGCCGGCGCTGTACAGGGCGCCCAGCGCGCTGCCCTCCACGGGCAGGATGCGCACCCTGGCGAGCCCCGGCCGCTGGCGGCCGCCACGCGCAGCTCGCCGCGCTCCTCGATCACCATCAGCAACGTGCCCGCGTCGAGCAGCGCCAGGCCGCGATCGGCCATCAGGCGCAGCAGCCACAGCTCAGAGCCGGAGAGCATTGGCGGGGCCTTTTAGGATGTCCCCCCCTGACGGGGGGGACGAGGACGTCAAGCGCGAACCATCAGGGCTCTGGAGCATCCTTGAAACCTAGTGGACCGCTCGGCAGCGACGTGTTCCCCACCGGCTCCTGACTTGCCGCGGCGCGGGCTGCACCGAGCAGCTGCTCGCCGGTGAGGCCCTCGCGCCAGGTGGCGATGCCCACGGCCACGCGCAATGCCCTGCGCTCGCCCTGAACCTCGATCTTGATCGCGCGCAGGCGCGCGAGGGTGCGCCTGGCGACCACCTCGCCGCGGGTGCCGTCGGCGCCGGGGAGCACCACTGCGAACTCCCGCTCGCGCGGGTGCCCCACGCGGTCGAAGCGGCGATACTCGCGGCGCAGGGCCACGCCCACGTAGGCGAGCGCCTGCTCGGTGAGCTCGCGTCCGTGGGCGCGCTCGATCGTGCGCAGATCCTCGAGCCCCACCAGCAGGCAGCTGAGGGGGGTGTGATAGCGCTCGGCGCGGCCGATCTCCTCCTCCACGCGGTCTGTGAGCGCGTCTGTGGCCAGGCACTCGCCGGCGCCGCGGGAGGGCCGGTCAGGGTGCTGGTTGTCGGCGGCAGCCATGCCTTTGGACACAGGAGGTGAAGCGCGTCGATCCTCGCGCTACCTCACAGGGTATCGATTGGGGCTGCATCGTTCGAGCCCGGCCGTTCCCGCCTCACCCACGCGGCCCCTCGCCACTGCATCCCGCGGTCTCTCACGGCGTCAGGTGCTCCGGCCAAGCGATCCGTCGCCGCTCGCTGATACACCTGCATGTGTGTTGAAGGAGCTCTCAGTCGAGAACCTGCTGCTGATCGAGCGCGTCCGAGCTCACGCTCGCTCCTGGTCTGAATGTGCTCACCGGCGAGACGGGAGCAGGCAAGACGGTGCTTGCGCACGCGCTCGATCTGCTGCTTGGAGGGCGTCCGCGTGCAGGGATCGTGCGCCCTGGCGCCGCCGAGGCATACGTGGAGGGCATCTTCACGCTGCCCCCCGAGCTCCAGGACGAGCGCGGCGAGCGACTGCCAGTAGACGCCGAGGAGGTAGTGCTGGCGCGGCGCGTGGGGGTCGATGGGCGCACGCGCGCCTACCTCAATGGCCGGGTGGCCGCCGTGGGCGACCTGCGCGCGCTGGGCGAGCGTCTGGTGGCGTTCTACGGCCAGCACGAGCACCGCAAGCTCATTGTGGCCGCCGCGCAGCTGCGAGATCCTCGATGACTTCTGCGGCCCCGCGCAGGCTGCGCGCTTGGCGCAGTGCGCGCAGGCCCACCACGAACTGCGGCGCTTGGAGGAGGAGCTCGAGGGTCTGCGAGTGCTGGCCGACGCCCGCGAGCGCGAGCTCGACCTGCTCGAGCACGAGCTCGCCGAGATCGACTCCGCCGCGCCCGAGGAAGGCGAGGACGAGCGCCTGCTCGGCGTCCGTGAGCGCCTGCGCCGACTCGACGCGCTGCGCCTGGCAGCTGGTGTGGGCGCCGAGGCCCTGAACCCCGAGTCCGCCGAAGCTCCCGGTGCGCTCGCGCTGCTGGCCGAGGTCTCCGCGCGCCTGGATGGGGTGGCTGGAGTGGACCCGAAGCTCGACGCCCTCGCCGAGCGCTGCCGCTCGCTGGCGATCGAAGCGGGGGACCTCGCCGCTGCCCTGCGCGACTACGGCCAGTCGCTGGAGGGGGAGGACGGCTCGCTGGAGCAGATCGAAGAGCGCCTGCAGCTACTCGAGCGCCTGCAACGCAAGCATGGGGGCACTGTTGCGGACGTCCTGCGGTACGCCGCCGGAGCCCGTGCGCGCCGCGAGGAGCTGCTGGGGGCAGAGGTTGCGTTCGCGCGCTGCACAGAGCGCCTGAGCGCGGCGCGGGGGGTGTTCGAAGAGCACGTCCAGGCGCTGCGCGCCGCCCGCCGGGAGGCGGCGCCGCGCCTCACCGAGGCCGTCACCGAGCAACTCGCGGCGCTGGCGATGGGGGAGGCCACCTTCGCGGTCGAGCTATCCCCGCGCGAGGGCGGCCCGGGCGGCGCCGACGCCGTTGAGCTGTCGATCGCCCCCAACCCCGGCGTGGCCGCCGGCCCGCTGCGCGATATCGCCTCGGGGGGCGAGCTCTCGCGTGTGATGCTGGCGTTGATGAGCGTCGCCAACGCGGGCTCCGAGGCCGCGCTGGTGTTCGATGAGGTCGATGCGGGCATCGGCGGGCACACCGCGCGCGCCGTGGGCGAGCGCCTGCGCGAGCTGGCCGAGGCGCGCCAGGTGATCTGCATCACCCACCTGCCTCAGATCGCCTCGCTGGCGCAGCGGCACTTCGCGATCGTCAAGGACACCGCCGCGGACCCCACGCGCGCCTCGGTGCTCCAGCTCGGGGAGAGCCAGACGGTGGCGGAGCTGGTGCGGATGCTGGGCGCCGCCGAGGACGACGCCTCGGCCCGCAAGCACGCCCGCGGGCTGAGAAGGGCGGCCTGAGAACGTCCGAGCGGTTACCCTCGCTGTAATGGCCGTCACCCAGCAGTCGCCGAGCGCGCTTGCAGCGGCACCACCGGCAATGCGCACCGTGAGCGGATCGGTGCGCCTGGGGCGCAAGACGAAGGTGATGGTCAAGCGCCTCCTCCATGGCGAGATCGCGGTCATCGACCATCTGGACATCGACAGGGTCTCGGCCGAGGAGCTCATCTCCGCGGGCGCGGCGGCGGTGCTGAACTGCAGGGCGTCGACCAGCGGCTCCTACCCGAACCTGGGCCCGCAGCTGCTGGTGGAGGCCGGTGTGCTGCTCGTCGATCTGCCCGACGATGCGCTCTTCGCCGCGCTCTCCGAGGGTGACGCCGTGACCGTGCGGGCTGATGTCGAGGGTGGCGAAGTGCTCCACAAGGGCAGGGCCGTGGCGCGCGGCAGAATGCTCGACGCGGCCACCGTGCGCGCCGAGACGGAGGCGCGCCGGCGCGAGATCGGGGAGGCGCTCGAGCGCTTCGCGCACAACACGATCGAGCACATGCGCGAGGAGCGTGAGCTCCTCGCCGGCAAGATCGAGATGCCGCGCTTCGCCACCGACTTCCGCGATCGCCCCGCGCTGGTGGTGGTGCGCGGGGTAGATCACCAGCGCGACCTGCGGGCGCTGCGGCCGTTCATCCGCGACGTGCACCCTGTGCTGGTCGCCGTCGATGGGGCCGCCGATGCGCTGCTCGAAGTGGGTCTGAACCCCGACATGATCGTGGGCGACATGGACTCCGCGAGCGAGTCCACGCTGCTCGCCGCCGTGGGCGCCGGCGCGGAGCTCGTGGTGCACTCCTACCCCGACGGGCGCGCCCCCGGGCGCCACCGCCTGGAGAGCCTGGAACTCCCCTTCAAACTCGTCCCGGCGCCGGGCACGAGCCAGGACGTGGCGATGCTGATCGCAGCCGAGAAGGGGGCCCGTCTGATCGTCTCGGTGGGCTCCCAGTTCAACCTCGTGGAGTTCCTGGATCGCAACCGCAGGGGCATGTCCTCCACCTTCCTCACGCGCCTGCGCATCGGCGAGATCCTGGTCGACGCCAAGGGCGTGAGCCGGCTGTACCGCCCGCAGCCCGGGCTCACGCCCCTGCTGCTGGTGCTCCTCGCGGGGCTGGTGGCGATGGTGGCGGTGGTGTGGCTGACCCCGGCGCTGCGCGACGTGGTCGATCTGCTGTGGCTGAAACTGCAGCTGCTGGCCGGCTGAACCTTATAAGGATGTTCGACTACCGCTACCACGCGCTCTCACTGGCGGCCGTCCTGCTCGCTCTGGCGGTGGGAGTGCTGATCGGGGTCGCGATCGGCGACTCCAACCTCGTCTCCTCAGCCAAGAACGGAGTCGTGCGCGACCTCAGCTCGGAAGTCAACGGGGCCAACCGACAGGCCGCCCAGCTGCGCGCCCAGCTCTCCAGCGAGGAAGCCGTGGGGAACGACCTCTCGGGGATCGCGGTGCACGGCCTCTTGAACGGCCGCCGCATCGGCCTGGTGTTCCTGGGTGGCTCATCCGATCAGATCGACGGTCTGGTGCGCGACGCCGTCACCCAGGCTGGGGGAAACCTCGTGACGGTCGCCGCGGTGCACGAGCCGCTGGACTTGGGCGGCCTCGCGCACGAGGCCCTCGGAACGCCCTACGCCGCGCTCGTTACACAGCCGGGCCTCGTGCGCCACTTCGGAGTGAGGATCGCCAGGCAGCTGGTGGGCGGCGACCACAGGCTCCTCGCGCGCGTCCAGGGGAAGCTCCTGAGCTCCTTCGACGGCCAGCTGGAAGGGCTCGAAGGGCTCGTCGTGGTGCGCGGCGAGCCCGAAGGCATGACACCCGAAGAGGCCAGGGTGACCGGCGAATTCGAGGCAGCCCTGATCGAAGGCGCGACCACCGCGAGGGTGCCGACAGTGGGAGTCGAGCTGAGCTCCACCAACCCCTCGCAGATCACCTGGTACAAGAGCCGGGACATCTCGAGCGTCAACGACCTCGACCTGCTCGCGGGGCGCGCCGCGCTGGCGTTCACGCTGGCTGGCGCCCACGGCGCCTACGGAGAAAAGTCAACCGCCGAATCGGGGCTGCTGCCGCGGGTGGCCGGCGGCACGTCGCTGCCGTGAGCGCGCGTTCTGAGAGACCTATCCGCTCGCGCTCGCCAGTGTCCCATGTTCGTGCGGACAGGTGGGCGTGTTCCTCAGCGCGGGCCGCTGGGTGGTGGGATGTCGAGCTGCTTGCAGATCTTGCGGGCGAGTGGCCAGGGGATCTCGCGGTGGCGCGGGAGGGCCGTGGAGCGCACTGGATCAAAGCCCCAGTAGCTGTGACGTCCGCCCTCGCGTAGCGGCCCAGCTCCGTGCTCGCGCAGGTGGCGTTCGAGGTCGCGGCGCTTCACGCGGCGATCGTCAGCTGCAGCAGCTCACTGTCTGGCACAGGCTTCGAGAGCGCGTGCTCCCCGAAGCGCAGCTCGAGGATGCCGTGCAGCGCGTCGATCACGTTCTCACGTGCCTCCGCACGGTTGTGGCCCTGGCTGTGGGCGCCGGGGACCTCGGGGATCGACGCGACGATCCAGCCATCGCCGCCGTCCTCGTAGACGATCGTCAAGCGCAGCGTCTCGCTCATGCTCGACATGGTAGCCCGTACGATCGTTATTCGATGCGGCCATCCTGGCGGCCGGTAGGCCGCCCCTTCATACCCTTCCCCGTCCGCCCGCGCCGCTAGGTTCGAGTCGGTGCACGCGCTGCCTCTCCTGATCGCCTCGGCGATCGCCGCGCCGATGGCGCCCGCCGTCCTGCGCGCGCTGCGCGAGGGGGGACACACCCGGGTCAACTACCGCGGCCGGCCGCTCCCGTTCCCGTTCGGCGTGCTCATCCTCGGCGCCGCTCTGCTCGCTCTGATTCCGCTCGTGGCGATCGAACGCCTTGCGAGCGCCGGCGTGATCGAGTCGCAACTGCTGCCCACCCTCATCTATGCGCTTGGCGTGGCCTGCCTGGGCTTGATCGACGACGCCTACGGCGCTGGAGGGCGCGAGCGGGTCGCTCCCCGCGGCTGGCGCGGGCACGCGCGTGCGGTGCATCGCGGCGAGCTCTCAACGGGCGCGCTGAAGGCAGGCGGCTCGCTGGGGCTGGCGCTGGTGCTGATGAGCTTCGCCGAGCACTCCACCGGCAGGTGGCTGCTCGCCAGCGCGGTGCTCGTGCTCGCAACGAATCTCTTTAACCTCCTCGATCTGCGTCCGGGGCGCACGATCAAGGCGTTCGTGCTGCTCGGCGCGGGTCTCATCGCCGGCTCGGGCGAATTGCGCCCGCTGTGGGCGCTCGGTCTGTTCGCAGGCCCGGCGCTCGTCGCGGGCGCGTATGACCTGCGCGAGCGCGCGATGCTCGGGGACACTGGCGCGAACCTGATCGGCGGGCTCGCCGGCCTGTGGATCGTGCTCACGCTCTCGGCCACGGGCCAGGCGATCGCGCTCGCGCTGCTGCTCCTGATCACGGTGTATGGGGAGTTTCGCTCTATCTCCGCGCTCGTGGAAAAGACTCCGGGGGTGCGCTGGCTAGACTCCGTGGGCAGGCCCTCATGATCCCGCACTCGCCCGAGCGTCACATCGAGACCAACCCCAAGACCCGGTTCATCTTCGTGACCGGCGGCGTGGTGTCATCGCTCGGCAAGGGGATCGCGGCAGCCTCGATCGGGCGCCTGCTCGTCGCGCGGGGTCTGAGCGTGGGGCTGCAGAAGTTCGACCCCTACATCAACGTCGACCCGGGCACGATGTCGCCCTACCAGCACGGCGAGGTGTTCGTGACCGAGGACGGCGCGGAGACCGATCTCGACCTCGGCCACTACGAGCGCTTCACCGACGTGAACACCAGCCGCGCCTCCAATGTGACCGCGGGCGGGATCTACAACACGGTGATCCGGCGCGAGCGGCGCGGGGACTACCTCGGGGGAACCGTCCAGGTGGTGCCCCACATCACCGACGAGATCAAGCAGCGGATCGTGCTGATCGCACAGTCAACCGACGTGGACTTCGTGATCACCGAGATCGGCGGCACGGTGGGCGACATCGAGTCGCTGCCCTTCCTGGAGGCGATCCGCCAGTTCCCGGTGGACGTGGGCCGGCGGCGCTGCATGTTCATCCATTTGACCCTGGTCCCCTACATCGGCCACGCCGGTGAGCTGAAGACCAAGCCAACCCAGCACTCGGTCAACGAGCTGCGCCGCATCGGCATCGCCCCGGACATGCTGATGTGCCGCTCGGAGGGCTCGCTCTCGCAGGAGATCCGCAAGAAGATCGCGCTGTTCGCCAGCCTGCCCACGACGGCGATCGTCTCCGCCTGCGACGTGGACAACATCTACAAGGTGCCGCTCGTCTTTCGCGATCAGGGCGTCGACGACTTCATCCTCGACCACTTCGGCATGGAGGCCGGTGAACCGGATCTCTCGAGCTGGCAGGAGCCGATCGAGCGGGCCGAGCGCGCCGGCCGATCTTCGAGCGGGCGCACGGTGCGGATCGCTCTCGTGGGCAAGTACGTCGAGCTCGAGGACGCCTACCTGTCGGTCTCCGAGGCGCTGCGCCACGCCGCCGCTCTGCGGGACAGCGGGGTGCAGATCGACTGGGTGGACTCCGAACGGCTCGAGGAGGGAGCGAGCGCGGAGGACCCCGAGGCCGGCGCGCGGGCGCGGGAACTGCTGCACCGCGCCGATGGCATCCTGATTCCCGGCGGCTTCGGCGGGCGCGGGATCGAGGGCAAGATCGTCGCTGCCCGGATCGCTCGCGAGGAGCGCATCCCCTATCTGGGCATCTGCCTGGGGATGCAGATCGCGGTGGCCGAGTTCGCCCGCCACATGGCGGGCATGGAGGGAGCCAACTCGACCGAGTTCGACCTCGAGACGCCCTACCCGGTGATCGATCTGCTGCCCGAGCAGAAGGAGGTGGCCGACCTCGGCGGCACGATGCGCCTGGGGGCCGACCCGATCAAGCTGCACGCGGGCTCCAGGGCGCGCGAGATCTACGGGGAGGCGGTCATCTACGAGCGCCATCGCCACCGCTATGAGGTCAACAACCTGCTGCGCAAGCGTCTCACCGACCTGCCGGCCGGCGCGGGACCCGGGCTGCGCATCTCCGGCACATCTCCCGACGAGCGCCTCGTGGAGGTCATCGAGCTGGACGACCATCCGTTCTTTGTCGCCTCGCAGTTTCACCCCGAGTTCAAGTCGCGCCCCGAGCGCCCGGCGCCGCTGTTCAGGGGGTTCGTCGCGGCCGCCCTGGAGCGCGCGAGCGGCGAGGACGAGAGCGAGGGCTCGGTGATCGCGGGAGCCGGCGCATCTGAAGGCGAGGGCATGGATGGCGACGTGGCGCCCGAGGCCCATGACACTCGTGCAGCTACCAGTCACGGCTAGCGCTCCCGCCCGCCCCCGGCTGGACGATCGCGAGCGCCGCGGTCTGGGCGAGCTGTTCGTGGAGCTGTGCCGAATCGAGAGCCCCTCCGGGCGCGAGCGAGCGTGCGCGGAGCGGGTGAGGGCGGAGCTGCTCGAACTCGGGCTCGAGGTCCAGGAGGACGGCGCGGGCGTCGAGGCTGGCTCTGAGTGCGGCAACCTGCTGGCTCGCATCCCCGCGCGCGAGGGCTGCGGTCGGCCATCCGTGCTCCTGTGCGCCCATCTGGACACCGTCCCCCCGCAGGCGCCGGTGGAGCCGGTGCTGGTGGACGGCGGCTGGGAGAACGCCAACGAGGGCGTCCTGGGCGCCGACAACAAGGCGGCCGTGGCCGTGCTGCTGGCGCTGGCGCGCCGCGTGGTCGCGGAGGGCGCGCCGGTGGACATCGAGCTGCTGTTCACCGTCTGCGAGGAGCGCTCGCTGGCGGGGGCTCGCGCGCTGGAGGAGGGACGCCTGCGCAGCGACTTCGGATACGTCTTCGACCACGCTTCGCCGCTCGGCGAGGTGGTGCTGGCCTCGCCCTGCCACTTTCGCCTGGAGGCGACCTTCCGCGGCGCCGCGGCGCACGCGGGCGTACGTCCCGAAGAGGGCAGCAGCGCGATCCTCGCGGCGGCGCGGGCGGTGGCGGACATGCCGCTGGGGCGCCTGGACGGGGAGACGACCGCGAACGTGGGGACGATCCACGGGGGGAGCGCCATCAACGTGGTGCCCGAGCGCTGCTCGTTCACCGCTGAGGTGCGCAGCTTGCGCGAGGAGGCGGCCGAGGCGGCGGTCGCGGAAATCGTGGATTGCGTGCACGAGGCGGCGAACCTGCCCGACTGCGATTGCGACGTGGATGTGAGCGTGCAGCGGAGCTTCTCCGCCTACAGCACTCCCGCGAGCGCTCCCGCGGTGGGCGCCGCCGAGCGTGCGCTGCGGGGCTGCGGCTACACGCCGGTCCGGATTCGAAGCGGGGGAGCCTCCGACGCCAATGCACTGATCGCCAAGGGCCTGACGGTGGTGAACCTGGCCAACGGCACCGAGCGCCCGCACGAGCCCGGCGAGCGGGTGAGCGTGGCGGCGCTGGAGGGCATGCTCGAAGTCGCGCTCGCGCTGCCCGCTGCGGTGGCGGCTCAATTTGACAGCGCCACGCGATAGCTTCCCGCGCCGATGCTGAAGCTGCGCCGCGCAATCGTCGTGAAAGCCCTCCCGGTGGAGGGCCCCGAGCAGGAGCTCGCGGTCACGCTCGCGGACGCCCCTGGGGCGAACCCCGGAACGGGCGCGCGGGCCGCCATCGCCGACGTGCGCCTGGTGGGCACCGCGGAGGTGGGCGACGAGCTGGTGGTGAACGTGCAGGCGCGCGACCTCGGCCTGGGCTCTGGCGGGTTCGACATCGTCCACGTCAACCTCACACGTGGTCTCTCAGGCGAGGAAGATCAGAGTCCCGCCCGTCCGCACGTGATGAAGCTCAACTACACGAGCCTCCAGCACGCGGTGCTGCCGGTGGAGGACGAGCGCGTGCAGCTGCCGCTGCGGCGCCCGGTGGGAGTGCTCGCCCTGCACGGCCAGCTGGCTCCCGTGGCGTGGGCCTTCGCTCAGGCCGCCCCGGGGCGGAGGCTGGGGTACGTGCAGAGCGCGGGAGGCGCCCTGCCGGGGGGCCACTCGCGCGTGGTGGGCGATTTGCGCAGGCGCGGTCTGCTCGCCGGCCATCTCACCGCGGGTCCCGCGTTCGGCGGGGAGGGCGAGGCGCTCACCGTCGCGGGGGCGGTGCACCACGGGCTGCACACGCTGGGGTGGGACGCGGCGCTGTGCGGGCCAGGGCCCGGGATCGTCGGCTCGCGCTCGCCGCTGGGACACGGGGGAATGGCGGCGCTCGACTCCGCCCACGTCGCGCTGGCGCTGGGCGCTCCCGCGCTGGTGGTGGCGCGGATGTCATCGGGGGACCCGCGGGCGCGTCATCGCGGGATCTCCCACCACACCCTGACGGTGCTCGACCTACTGCTCGAGCCGGTCACCGTGGCCCTGCCGGCGGGGATGCGCTCACCCGTGGGGGCCGACCTGCGCGCCGGTCTCGGCGCGGTCTTCGGGGCCGCGGCGGCGAGCCGCCCGCAGCTGGAGCTGGATGTGGATCGGCCCGCGCGCATCGCCCGCCACGACTGGCGCCACGCCACGGTGGACCTGCCGGCGTACGCCGCCAGCGAGCTGCCGGCGCGGACGATGGGCCGGGGCCTGGCCGAAGATCCGCTGTTCTTCGGGGCCGCGCTGGCGGGGGGAACGGCGCTGGCCGACCTGCTGGCGCGCGCGGATCGCGTGGACACTCGAGCAGAGGGGGCCGCGCAGGCGCTCGCAAGCGGACGTTGAGCTGAACGTCCGCTTGCACGCTCAAGGAGGCAGGGGAGTCGGCACGAAAGGTGCGGTGAGTGAGCTCTCACGCCCCGCCTGCGACCGTCGCGCTTCCCGTCCCTCTCGCGCGCCCCGATCTCGCCGGTCCCCCCCTGACTGGAGCGACCGCGGAGACCCCGCCGGCGCAGGCAGCCGCAGACATCGAGCATCTGACGCTCGACTTCCTCGCTTACCTGGAGCTGGAGCGGGGGCTCTCGCGCAACACGTTGGAGGCCTACCGCTCGGATCTGCTCCAGTTCGGCGAGTTCCTGCGCCGTTGCGAGCTGAAGGCGATCGAGGCTGGACATGGCGATCTGGCGGCGTTCCTCGCGGAGCTGGCCGGAGGCACGGAGGATCGTCCCGCCGTGGCGGCGGCGACGCTGCAGCGCAAGGCGGCGTGCCTGCGCTCGTTCTACCGTCACCTGCGCAGGGAGGGGCTGGTCGAGCACGACCCCACGGCCGAGCTGCGCGGACCTCCCAAGACCCGGCGTCTGCCGATGGTGCTCTCGCGCGAGGAGGTCGCCAAGCTGCTGAGCGAGCCCGCGGGGACCGAGCCGCGGGCGCTGCGCGACCGCGCCCTGCTGGAGGTGATGTATGCGTGCGGGCTGCGCGCCTCGGAGGTTGTGGGCCTGGAGTTGACCGATATCGACCTCGAGGAGGGCCTGCTGCGCGCGCGCGGCAAGGGCTCCAAGGAGCGGATCGTTCCGATCGGCCGCCAGGCGGTCGCGGCGCTACGCGCATACAGCCTGCGCGGGCGCCCCGCGCTCGTGAGCGCACGGGCGAGTCGAGCAGAGGCCGGCCAGCACGTGTTTGTCAACTGCCGGGGTTCGGGGCTCACTCGCCAGGGTCTGTACAAGATCATCCAGGGGCACGCGCGGCGCGCGGGGCTGGGGGAGAAGATGAGTCCGCACACGCTGCGCCACACCTTCGCCACGCATCTGCTCGCGGGGGGCTGTGACCTGCGCTCCCTGCAGGAGATGCTCGGTCACGCCGATCTGGCCACCACGCAGGTCTACACCCACCTCTCCGCCGAGCGCTTGAAGGACGCTTACTTCAGCGCCCATCCACGCGCCTCGCGCTGATGCCTCCCGAGCGCTCCTGAGCGCCAATCTCCGAGCGCCGCAACGCTCTGGATGCGACAGCGCTCGGCTGCTGGACCCCATCCGGCTAGGCTGGGCCAGCGATGCCGGAGCTGCCCGAGGTGGAGACGATCAGACGCCAGCTCGCTCCGCTGGTCGAGGGGCGAGTGCTGCACGCGATCGAGATCCTCGATCCGCGCTGGTCACGGCCGCTGGCGCCCGGGGAGTTGACCGACGCGCTGCAGGGTCGGCGCATCGAGAAGCTGGGACGGCGGGGCAAGTACTTGATCTGGAGCCTGGCGGGCGACGTGCATCTGGTGCAGCACCTGCGGATGACCGGCGCGGTGCTGTGCGAGCCCAAGCCCGAACCGGCGCACGTGCGGGTTCGCCTGCAGCTGCGCCCGGAGCGCCGGCTCGTGATCGTCGATCCGCGGCGCTTTGGCACGGGAGAGCTGCTGCTCGGAGGACGGGCGCTCGAGGAGTTCTTCGCGCTGCGCCTGGGGCTCGAGCCGCTCGATGAGCGCTTCACCGTCGCGCACCTCGGGACCGTCGTGCGGGGGCGCACCACGCCGATCAAGGCGCTGCTGCTCGACCAGCGCAGGATCGCGGGGGTGGGCAACATCTATGCCGACGAGGCGCTGCACAGGGCTGGCATCCACCCACTGCGCCCAGCCGGACGCCTCTCCGCCGAGCAGCGCGCGCGCCTGCACGGGGCGGTGATCGATGCGCTGCGCGCCGGCATCGACGCGCGTGGGGCCACGATCGACGACTTCCGCCACGTGGACGGGGTGCGCGGCTCCTTCCAGGATCAGTTCCTGGTGCACCGCCGCGCTGGGGAGCCCTGCGCGAGATGCGGCACGCGGATCGTCAAGATGGTGGTCGCGGGGCGCGGGACGTACGTGTGCGAGCGCTGTCAGCTCCGTCCGCGGAGGGCTCGCCCAGTCGCCCGCTCTCGGCCGCAGTGAGGGTCTCGGCGAAGCCACCCACCAGCTCGCCGTCAATGAGCACCTGCGGGAAGCTCATCATGCCCGTGCGCCTGACGAGCTCCGCCCGGCCCTCGGGGTCCTTGGTGAGGTTGACCTCGGTGAACCGCAGTCCGTGGGACTCCAACAGGCCCTTGACGCGGGCGCAGAAGGAGCATGGCTCCGCCGTATAGACGACTACCTCACTCATTACTTCATAAAGTATAGCGCCCGTCTGCCTCGGTTGCGGCCACGAGCTCGGTGAGTGAGATGTCGAGCGCGCGGGCGATCTTCTTGATGGTGGTCCAAGTCGGATTGGTCTTACCGCGCTCGATGTGCCCGTAGGTGCCCGAGGTGAGCTTGGCGGCGTAGGCGATGTCTTCCTGGGTGAACCCCCGCTCTTCGCGCAGGCGGCGGATCGTGTACGCGAGTGACTGGTCAGCGGATTCGGAGGGAGGCATCTTCATAAACATCCCCTACCGCATATGGCAAAGTCCAGATGGCAAAGACCAGATGGTTTAGAGTAGGTAGACTTTTGTCTGCTGGGGCGTCATCCCCACCGATCGCCCCGCAGGCCGGCGCCGGCACGCTCCAACATGTCGGCGCCGGCCGCTCATCGGTTCTTTTCAGCAGGCTTTTAGGACGGTGGGAGAGTATCGGAGGGCGGGAACGTGGGCAGAGACCCGATAATTGCCAAGCGGAACAGCTGACGGCCGGTCGGTACAGCCAAGCGGCATGGGTCTGTCCATTGCGATCCATCGACCCTTCCCTCGCGCCTCGCGGACCGATAGCTCGCGCCTCACGGACCCGTCGGGATCGACCCCTAGACTGCTCACGATGCCGGGACCGGTCAAGACCGAGGCGGTGGTGCTGCGCTCGATGCGCTACGGAGAGGCCGATCGGATTCTGCACGTGTACACGCCTCATCGCGGGCGAGTGAGCGCGATCGCAAAGGGCGTGCGGCGCGCGCGCAGCCGCTTCGGCGGGCGGCTGGAGCCGTACTTTCGCCTGCGCCTTGAGCTGCACGAGGGGAGAGGCGAGCTGCTGACGGTGACGGGCGCGCACACCGTCGACGGTCATGCGCGTCTGCGCGAGCACGCCGGCGCGCTGGATGCCGCGGCGCGTGCCTGCGATGCGGTGGGCCGCCTGTTCGAGACCTCCGAGCCCCATCCGGGGGTGTTCAACCTGCTGTGCCGCAAGCTGTCGCTGCTCGATGGGGAGCCCGCGAGCGCCACGCGTGCGGGCGCGTTGGCGTTTCGCCTGAAGCTGCTGGTGGCGGCAGGTCTGGCGCCACAGCTCGGTGCGTGCGCGGGCTGCGGGGAGCGCGAGCACCTAGTGGGTTTCTCGGGCGCGGCCGGGGGGGTGGTGTGCGAGGCATGCGAGGCGGCTTCGTTCCTATTGAGCGAGCAGGCGTACGGCTTCATGACCCAGGCGCTCGGCAACCCCCTGGGCGAGGTTCCGGACGCCCCCGAAGCGGCGCTCGGACAGGTCGAGCGGGCGATCTCCGAGACGCTCGAGCACCACGCGAACCTGCGGCTGATGTCTGTATCGTGAATCCCGTGGATGACTGATGGAGCGCAAGGACTGGCACCGCGAGAGTTGACGGGCACCTTCCCTGAGCAACGGCGCGCGCTCGAGGAGGGCATGCTCTCGCCGCTGGCCGCACGCTCATATCCGGCCCGCCGCGCCCGCGAGGAGGCCGATTGCGAGCTGCGCACGCCCTTTCAGCGCGATCGCGATCGGATCGTGCACTGCAAGGCGTTTCGGCGCCTCACCCACAAGACCCAGGTGTTCGTGGCGCCCGAGGGCGATCACTACCGCACGCGCCTCACGCACACGCTGGAGGTGACGCAGATCTCGCGCACCGTGGCCCGTGCGCTGCGCCTCAACGAGGATCTCACCGAGGCGATCGGGCTGGGGCACGACCTCGGGCATCCGCCGTTCGGTCACATCGGCGAGGAGGTTCTCGACACGTGTCTGCGCGAGCGCTTCGGCGGGGGGTTTCGCCACTACGAGCACTCGCTGCGGGTGGTGGAGCGCCTGGAGCGCGAGGGGATCGGGCTGAACCTCACAGAGCAGGTTCGCGAAGGGATCGCGCGCCACTCCAGTCGCGCCTCCGAGCCCCGCACCCTGGAGGGCCGGATCGTGCGGGTGATGGACCGTGTGGCCTACATCAACCACGACATCGACGACGCGCTGCGCGCAGGCGTGCTGCGCGAGGAGGACCTGCCCGCCGGCCCGATCGCGGTCCTGGGCGACACAGGATCGCGGCGCATCGACACGCTGGTGCACGACATGGTCGAGCACTCCGAGCGCGCTGGGGACATCGTGCAGGGTCAACGCGCGGGCGCAGCGATGGGGGAGCTGCGGGAGTTCATGTTCGAGCACGTCTACCTCGGCCCGGCGGTGCGCGCCGAGCACGAGCGCATCGCGGGGGTGGTGCGCAGGCTGTTCGAGCACTACGTCGAGCACCCCGAGATGCTGCCGGCGAGCGTCCTGGGCTCCCCGCGCGACTCGGCTCCACCGCGCCATCCGGCTCCCGATCGCGGCGCCTCGGGTCTGCAGGAGGGCGAACTGGCGCGGGCTGTGACCGACTACCTGGCGGGCATGACCGATCGGTATTGCATCAGGGAGTACACCGAGCTGCAGGTGCCGCGGGCGTTCGCCCGCTAGCGTTGGGGCGAGATGGCTCTCTACACCCGCGAGTCCCGCGAACGCGTGCGCGAGACGGTTGACTTCGTCGAGCTGGTCTCGGCGCGCACCGAGCTGCGCCGCGCCGGCCCCAGCAGCTACGAGGGGCTGTGCCCGTTCCACGACGAGCGCACGCCGTCGTTTGGGATCGAGCCCGTGCAGAAGGTGTACTACTGCTTTGGCTGCGAAGCAAAGGGGGATGTGTTCACGTTCGTGCAGGAGACGGAGGGGGTGGACTTCAAGGAGGCGCTGGAGCTGCTCGCCGATCGCTGCGGGATCGAGCTGGAGCGCGAGACCGAGGATCCCCGCGAAGCTGAGAAGCGGAAACGACGCGAGCGGCTGCTCGAACTGCTGGGGCGCACCGCCGCCTACTACGAGCGCCAGCTGTGGGAGTCCAGCGAGGCACGGCACGCGCGGGAGTACCTGGAGGGAAGGGGGCTGGGGGAGGAGACCCTGCGCAGCTTCCGCGTGGGGTACGCCCCCAGCGCGTGGGACCGCGTGCTGGGGGCCTCGCGCCGCGGGGGGTTCTCCGAGCAGGAGCTGTATGCAACGGGGCTCGTGCAGCGCAGCCAGCAGGATCGCAGGCTGTATGACCGCTTCCGCGGGAGGATCATGTTCCCGCTGGCCGACATCCGCGGCAGGGTGCTGGGCTTCGGCGCGCGCGCGATGCGCGACGAGCAGGGGCCGAAGTACCTGAACACCTCCGACAACGAGGTGTACCACAAGGGGCGCCACCTCTATGGCGCCGACCTGGCGCGAGCTCACGCAACACGCGCCGGGGAGGTGGTGCTGTGCGAGGGCTACACCGACGTGATCGCGCTGCACCAGGCGGGGATGCGCAATGCGGTGGGGTTGATGGGCACGGCGCTGACGGATGAGCAGGTGGGCGAGATGGCGCGCATGGCCTCGCGGGTGCTGCTGGCGCTGGATGCCGACAGCGCCGGTCAGGAGGCGATGCTGCGCGCCTCGCGCTTGGCGGCGAAGCGCAGGCTCGAACTGCGTGTGGTGGCGCTGCCCGAGGGCGCCGATCCGGCTGATGTGGTGCAGCGCGAGGGGGGTGTGCAGGCCATGCAGGCGGCGATCGAGGCATCTGTCCCCTTCGTGCGCTTCCGCGTGGAGCGAGTGCTGGCCCAGGGCGACTACGGCAGTCCCGAGGGTCGCGATCGCACGATCGGAGAGCTGCGCCCGGTGTTCGCGACGCTGCCCCCGAGCGCGATGCGGATGGAGCTGACGCGGCTGGTGAGCGGGCGCCTGGAGCTGCCCGAGAGCGTGGCTGAGCGGCTGCTGTCGGCGAACGCGACAGAACAGCGTCCGCAGGCGCGCCCTGTGGCGGGAGTGCTGTCGCGCCGCGAGGAGACCGAGCGGACGTTCCTGGTGCTGTGCCTGGCCTCCCCGGAGGAGGGAGCCAGGGCGCTGGCGGAGGTGGACGTGGGCGGGCACTTCACCAGCGAGCTGCTGCGGCGCGTGGCCGAGCACCTGCGCGCGGGCGACCTGCGCGAGCCAATGAAGGACTCGCCAACGCGAGCGCAGGGATTGGCGGAGGATCCAGCGCTCGCCGGAGTGCTGGCGGAGCTGGTGGTGGAGGCTGGCCGCGAGAAGACCCAGCCGGCGATGCTCGACGTGCAGCGCCTGCAGCTGGAGCTGGCGCGCGTGGACCGCCAGATCCAGGCGGCGCGCGGGCAGGGCGCGGGCGATGTGAGCGACCTCGCGCATCGCCGGGGACAGATCAAGCGCGAGTTCGACGGCGCGTATGAGCGCGCGCTGGAGCAGACGGGGGCCTGAGTGTGGGCCCAGCCGGCGGCCTGCGCGGGAGTGGGCTGCAGCCGCGCTCTGGCAGGAAAAAGCGTTCAGTTGGGCTGCCCGCGGGGGCGGTCGTGGGTGGCTGAACTATGCTCTAATGCGACCGCGACCGCGCGATCTGGGGTAGCTCAATTGGCAGAGCATTCGGCTGTTAACCGAAGGGTTGTGGGTTCGAGTCCCACCCCCAGAGCCTCAACCAGACGCGCGGCCGCGGCGGGCGGATCGTGCGTGGACGCCCAGTCGGCGAGCTCATGCGCACGCGAGCGGATCGAGGGCTTGGCGAGGGCCTTTTCGACGGCCAGCCGCAGCGGGCGGGGGGAGATGAAGCGCCTGGGCACGCGCACGCCCGCTCCCGCCCAGGCGAGACGGGCGGCGTTCTCGCTCATGTCCCCCACGGCGGGACACGCCACGACCGCACAGCCGCTGGAGAGGGCTCGCGCGAGGGTTCCATGGCCGGCGTGGCAGACGACGACGTCGCAGTGGGGCATGGTGCGCGCGTAGGAGACCCAGTCGACAACCCTGGCGTTGGCGGGGACGGGCAGGGGAGATGACGGCAGGCGCCTGTTCCAGGTGGCAAGGACGCGCACGGGGGCGTCGGCCAGCCCCCGCAGCGCTGCTTCCAACAGCCTGTGGTTGGGGTCCTGGGAGGTTGAGGGCGCCACCAGCACCAGCGGCTCGCTGCCCGGTGGCAGGGGAACCTCGGCGGCGGGGGGCTCCCACATGAGCGGTCCCACGACATGAACGTGAGCAGGCCACATCCGCGGGTACTCGAGCTGCGGAAAGCTCGCCACGAGCGCGAGCTGGCGGCTGGTGCCGCCGTGCACGTGCCCGAGCGCCGGCAGTCCGAGACGCTCGCGGGTGGCGTTGAGCTCCACGCGCCCCAGCTCCAGCCCCTGCTCGACCATAGTCTGGGCGCGGCGCCAGAACGCGCGTCCGACCGCCGTGCGAGGCAGGCGCGCCCCGATCGAGTACACAGGGAAGTCCGCTTCGGTATGGGGATGGATATGAGGGATGAGGGTCGCGCATGGGATGCCCTGAAGCTCCGCGCAGAGAGCGGGGGCGAGCGTGAGGATGTCCGCCACCACGACCGCCGGGCGCAGCTCGCGCACGAGCGGGAGGGTGTCCTGCGCGGCGTGCACGACCGCCTCATAGAAGTCCAGCGGCTCGGGGCCGGAGGGGAACACGGTGTACTCCGGCGCGGGGGCGAAGGTGAGGCCCTCGGCCTCCACGTGAGCGCGCCAGCGCGTCCAGGTCTGCAGCGTGACGTCGTGCCCGCGCGCGGCCAGGGCCCGCCCGAGGGCGATCATCGGGAAGGCGTGGCCGGGGTCGCCGAAGGCGCCCAGCAGGATGCGGCTACGCGGCTGCAAGCTCGGCGACGAGGCGCAGCTGGGTGAGGCGATCCTCGGCGGTGAACGCCACCGGGGTGACTCCCAGGGTGCCGACGCCGGCGTCGCGGTAGACCGCGAGGCGCTCGCGCACCACGTCCGGAGGGCCGCACAGCGAGACCATGTCGATGAGGCGATCGGGGAGCGCGGCCATCGCCTCCTCGCGCTTGCCCTCCAGGTAGAGATCCTGGACCGTCTTGGCCTCCGCTTCGAAGCCGTAGCGCTGCACGAGGTTGTTGTAGAAGTTCTGCTTGCGCGAGCCCATCCCGCCCACATAGAGGGCGATGAAGGGGCGCATCGCGTTGCGCGCCGCCTCAAGATCCTCGGTGACGAAGACATTGACGGTGGGAGCGATGTCAAAGCCCTCCAGCGAGCGCCCGGAGCGCGCGGCTCCCTCCTGGAGCAGAGGCAGCAGCTCGGAGAGGTGCTCGGGGGAGAGCAGCGTGGGGATCCAGCCGTCGGCGATCTCTCCGGCCAGCGCGGTGTTCTTCGGTCCGATCGCCGCGAGATAGACGGGGATGCGCTCCTGCACCGGGGCGATCGTGAGCTTGAGCGCCCGGCCCTGGCCATCGGGAAGGGGCAGTTCGAGCGTCTCCCCGTGGAACTCCACACGCTCGCGGGCGAGGGCCATGCGCACCACCGCGACGTACTCGCGGGTGCGCTGCAGCTGCTGGGCGAAACGCTGACCGTGCCAGCCTTCGGCGACCTGGGGGCCGGAGGAGCCGATGCCGAGGATCATGCGCCCGTCGGAGAGCTGATCGATCGTGGCGGCGGTCATCGCGGTCATCGCGGGCGAGCGTCCGGGCATCTGGAAGATGCCCGACCCAAGACGGATCCTGGAGGTCTGCCCGGCGAGCCAGCCGAGGATTGTGGCGGAGTCCGAGCCGTATGCCTCCGCGGTCCACACCGAGTCATAGCCCAGCCGCTCGGCCTCCTGGACGATGTTGAGCTGGTCCTGCGAGCTGAGGCCCAGGCCCCAGTAGCCGATGTGCACGCCGAGCTTCATACGCAAGGATCCTTTCAACGGAAGGGAATGCATTGTCGAGCGCGATCCAATGCCCTACGCTGGGTGCGCTCGCCCGAAAGCCATGAGGGCCGCCGGCGCGATACAGCCTATGCCAACGCGCCGCCATCGCAACGCCCGGGCCGTCGAGGATCTTCGCTTGGCGATCGATTGCCTGCCCGTGAGAACGCGCGAGGCGATGCTCCAGGGCGTCACGAGCGAGCAGCGGATCATCGTCGGCGCCTACGTGGACGGCGAGGGCGGAGTGTGTCCGATGCTCGCCGCTCACCGCCGCGGGGGACGCACCAACCTGCTGGCCTTCGCGCGCTCCTGGGATCGCTTCACGCGCGCGGGACGCCGTGCGCGCAGGGCCACCGGGCGCGAGCGGAGCATCCTCCTCGGTCAGCTGCAGGCGAGCCTCGCAGGCGAGGCTCGTGTGGACCTGGAGGGGGCGATCTCCGAGCATCGCGAGCTGCGGGCGCGCCACGAGCGCGCCCGCGAGGCCGATCCCGCGCGGGGAGATCGTGGCGCGCCGGGCGCGTGGCCCGCGGGCGTGGCGGCGCAGGCGAGAGCGCCTGGCGAGCACCGCCTCCTGAGGGCCCATTCCTCTGGGCCGGCACGTCCCTATCGGGATGGCCCTAAAGCGAGTCCCCGGGCCGCACGAACATCATCTCGGGCACCACGCAGGCGGGGGAGACGCGCAGCATGAAGCGCACGGCCTCGGCGATGTCCTCGGGGCGGATCATCTCCTCGGGCTTGACCTGCTCCTTGACGAAGTCGGTCATGGGGGTGTCCACGAAGGCGGGGCACAGCGCGGTGGACTTGATCCCCTGCGAGCCGAGCTCCTTGTTCATCGCTTCCGTCCAGCCGACCACGCCGTGCTTGGAGGCGGAGTAGACCGACAGCCACGCCTCCGCGCGCTTGCCGGAGATCGAGGAGGTGTTGACCACGAGCGCATTGCGAGTGCTCGGCGCCGGCGGCGAGCAGCAGCGGGAGGCATTCGCGGTAGAACAGCACGATCGAGCGCAGATTGATGTCGAGCTGCATGTCAAGGCGCTTGGTCTGGATGTCCGCCAGCGATGCTCCGATGCCGACGCCCGCGTTGTTGACGAGCACGTCCAGACGCTCATGGCGCTCGCGGTGGGCGGCCACGACCTTCTGGATCTCGCTCTCCTCGGCGACGTTGGCGGCGACGCCGTGCACGTCGAAGCCCTCAGCCGCCAGCCCCGCCACGGCGCCTTCCAGCTTCTCGGCGCGCCGCGCGGCCATCGTCACCGCGAACCCCTCCTCGCCGAGCACCCTGGCGATCGCCAGTCCGATGCCGCTCGATGCTCCCGTGACGATCGCTGCGCGCTCTGCCATGTCTTCCCTCCGGGTAGTGGACGCCGCAATCAAATCATTCGCGCGGCCGGCACCGCATCTTCGCGCATCGCTGGTAGCGTCTGGCTCGCCGCGCGCCTACGTGCGGAGCACGGGCCCGTAGCTCAGTTGGTTAGAGCTGCCGACTCATAATCGGTAGGTCGCAGGTTCGAGTCCTGGCGGGCCCACTTCGGAAAGCCTCGGAAGCCGGAATGGGGTGTGTCGCCGGTTCGAGCCGGCCGGTCGGACACTCCCCTATCACGGAGCCTGCCGCGCAACTGGCCTACGTCCTGCGAGGATCAGCACGGTGACCATCGCCGAGCTTTGGCTGCGCGGCCAGGTGGGCTGGCCGCGCAGCTTTCCCATCGCGCAGTTCCCGAACCCGCCGCTGCTCCTCGCGTTCGCGGGGTGGGGACTCGCCGTTGTGGCCGGTGACACAGCACACGACGTCGGCCACGCGGTCTTCATCATCGGCCTCGGCGTGTGGGCATGGGAGGAGGCGGTAGGCGGGGTCAACTGGTTCCGTCGTCTCGTCGGGGCGGGAGCGCTTGTCTGGATAGTCGCCGGCCTGGCAAGCGAGCTATGAGGGCCGCCGACCGAGCTGGGACAGGACCTGCCCGTGGTGATTGCTCTCGCTTACTCGCGGTGCGAGCGCGACTCGCTGTCGTCCGGGCTCGCTGAACGGTCCTTCTGCCGCGGGCGAACGGAGCTCGCGTCTAGCGCAACCTCGAACTCGCCTCGGTCTCCAACTCGGCCTCAGTGAGGCGTCTCGCGCGCCTGCATATCTGCCGGTAGAAGCGCAGCTGGTGGGTCCTGCCGAAGAGGCGGAACCCCGTTCGCAGCACGAACGGACCAGTCTGGGCAGCCCGGGAGAAGGCGTGGAGGCGAAACTCGACGTCGCCGGTGTCGAGCCACTTCCACAGCTCGTAGTGCATTCGACCTTCCTCGAAATGGCCTTCCAGGGTTTGGTAATACCAGCCGAAGACCTGCGCGTCGCGGCCGTCGAGCTGGCGCGTTTCGTCATAGACCTCGCCGACGCGTACCCCGACGTTGAAGCGCATGCTTGCGAAGCGGATCTTCAGAAGGATGTCTCGCCCCGCGAGAGGCGCGTCCTGGCGGTACACGGCGCGAACGGCGCGGGGATCGGCCAGCTGGTAGCCGACCATCAGGCGGCGGGCGATGTGCCAGCTTCCGCCGGCCGCGGGCGGCCCTGAGCCTTCGTGTGGGAGGGTCTCGACCATGTCGTCCCGGTACCATCCGTTGCTGGGCGTGTATTCGCCGACCTTTGAGGTGTCGAAGTTGACCGCCCGCTCGGCGAGCGCTGTCAACTTCCGCGGGGGGCGCGCATCGGGCGGATCGGGAGGTGTGGAGGCAAGACGGTCGACGTCGATGCGGCGAGTCGTGATCACGACGCCGCCTTCTCTTCGGCCGCCCGTGAGGCGGCCGATCCTTTCGAGCACCGAGGTCCACATGTGCAGCTGGATCTCCTTGGCGAGGCGCAGATGCGAGTACAGCGCGTCCGCGAAACGGTCTCCGCTTCGTGCCCACGACTCGATCTCGAACCCCAGGGAGCGGTGGTCCGAGCCAGCACGGAACTCGATCTGCCCGGCCTCCAGATGCCCGGTGAGCGTCGCCAGTCGAAACGACGTGGGGGTGGCGGCGACGACGCGCACGGGGCCGTCCCAGGGGCCGGGCATCCGCACGAGGTACTCGTCCCCCACGGCGAAGCGCCCGTCGCCATGGATCTTCTGGAACGTCGCGAACTCGGAGGGCGCGACGCGGTCGAGATCTTCTGTGATCTGGGCCATCAGCTCCTCGGGTGTCAGCAAGGAGCCTACGATCCGTATCCGGTAGAGCCTGCGCATGGACGGTCCCTCCCCGTCCTCGAGCGTCTGGATGTCGTGGCGCGCGACGCCTTCGGGCAGCTCCGGGGCGGCGTCGGTGCGCATCGACCCGGTCATCTCCCAGCGGTGCACCGCGGTGGTCCGCCACATGTAGCGCCAGGAGGTCAATGCGATCCCGAGCGGCCATCGGATCGCGGTTGACCAGCGCTTGCTGAAGCTCTGCCTACGCTGCATTGCCTGCGTTTACCACCGCGGGGCGCCGGGCAATCAAGCTTTCGATGCTTGACTTCTCATGATGAACGGCGTCGTTCGACTCGCCAAGGGCAATCCGGACACGGTTTGCCTTCTGCTGTACGGCACATCGCTGGGTTCGGTTGCCCTCTGCGTCGCGCTGTGGATTCGCGCGAAGACGATCGGGGAGGACGAACGAGGGAACGCCGAGCGACGCGCGCTGTTCGTGGGACTGTGGCCACCGATGCTCTGGCTGATGGGAGACACCGTCCGCCGCCGGGGCGCTGATGCGTCCTTTCCTACGCTTTGATCAGCTCGCGTTCGGCGGCGTCGATCACACCTGAGCGGTTCTTGTGGGAGCGCTCGTAGGAGCGCACGCGCTTGACGCCGTCCTCATCGCCCTCGTCCAGCACCGCGCGGATCTCGTCCACGCTGAGCTCGTCATATCCAGGCCACGGCTCGTCGCCGCGCAGACTGGTGATCCGGCTGAGGATGGTCGTGCGGTTTTCATTCTTGCGCTCGTAGGAGTCGATCTTCGCGAGGTCGACCTGCGAGAGATGTGCGAGCTTTTCGACGATCTCCGCAGCGGTGAGCTTCCCGTAGCCGGTGATTGCCAGGTCTCCTTCAGAGGCCAGCGCGCCCTTGACCTGACCCTCGGCCTGCGCGACCCCGGGCACCTTGCGTGCCTTGCGGGCGGTGCGTTTTGCACTCGATGTCGCGTCACGAGCAGCCCCCTTCACGCTCTCCGACGCCGAGCGGGCCGCGTCGGCAGCACCTGTCTTGCTGATGTCGTATGAAGGGTTCCCGCGGATCTCTGAGCGCACCACGGCCTCGGTCAGCTTCGGGATCTCCCTCAAGATCCGGTCGAGCATCTTCTGCTCGTCAGCCCGGATGGAGTCGGCAAGGGCCTGTGTGGCCTTGTCGCCGACAGAGCTCGCCAGACGCTCGATGGCGGTGTAGGTGGCGATCTCCAACGCCTCGGTCGCACACGCGTCCTTGGCGTTCTTCAGGACTTTCTCCTCTCCTCCCGTGCCGCGGACGAGGTCGAGGGGCGTCTTTCCCAGGGCCAGTGCCTGCCCAACGACGCTCTGGACGAGCCCAACGCCGGCTTGTATCGGGCTGCTGCCCTGTCCGAGCTCGTCTAGACGGCGCTGCACCCGAACTGCGTGGTCGCGCGTCTCGCGCAGGTGCGTTTCGAGGCCGTCGCGGTAGCTTCCACCCGGGGTCATCGCGATCTGCGACTGCAGCACGGTGACGAGCGCCTGCTCCGTGGCATGCGCCTCGCTGAGGTACTGCACGATCTTCTGTTCAGTCTTGTCCATTGGTCTCCAGCTTTCTTTAGACAGTGTGTAGATGAGGTGCGCAGGCGCACGCTCAAGCTGTGGTACGCCGCCGCTCTGTGCGCGTGAGTTCAGCGGCCCTCGCGGCCAGACCGCTCATTGATCGCCAGTGCCTCGTCTTGGCCGCTGTCGCTCGCGTCCGGGTCGATCGCACGTGCCTGCGCGTGCTGATCGCGGGCAGACTCGGTGAGATGCTCAGCCTTGATGGCCTGTCGCTCTGCGGTGGCACGTCCCTGCCGCGCCTGGGCGGCGCGTTCGTCAGCTTCAGCCTGAGCACGCTTGGCTTCGGCGGCCTGCTCGTCAGCCGAGGCGCGCGCGCTTTCCGCTTGGATCGAACGGCTTCTGGCCTCCTGGCGAAGCTCGCCCGCCTGCTCGCGACGACGTTCATCACGCCTGCGGCTCGCGGCGCGAGCGACGAAGGCGATAAGCATCACCACCACCACGGCGCCAACAGCAATTACGATGATCGTTCCGGTGCTCACGGTTTCCTCCTAAAGCTAGATGTTGTTTGGGTTCCCGGGGGACCCCTATCGCAAACGCGAAGACGTCTAGCCCGAGAGGCAGCGTTATGGGTCCTGGTGCCGCTGGCTCTAAAGGCCGCGGCGTCCGCGGCGTCTGAAGCCGAGCCCACCGCCCGTCAGCAGCAGGATGAGGACGATGACGAGAAGGATCGTGAGCATGGTCACCTCCCAACGCTTGATCGACTTGGCGCGTTCACGGCTACCCGCGCTCGTTGCTTCGTTTGTGGCCCTTTACCGTCTTCCTGCAACTCCGCGAACAGCGCTGGACCAAGGATTTCGTCGAAGCCGGCGCCATGAGCCGCGGCTCTGACCCCGAGCAGCGACTGCTCGCCATCTTCGACGTCTTCGACGAATGGTTCCACCGCGACGATTTCGAGGCGTGCTCGTTCATCAACGTCCTGCTTGAGATGGGCCCCAAACACCCCGCGGGCGCCGCCAGCGTCTGGCATCTCGAGCAGATCCGCTCGATCGTGCGTCGCCTCGCCGAGGAAGCCCGGCTGCGCGACACCGAGTCCCTCGCGCGCTCCTTCCACATCCTCATGAAGGGCTCGATCGTTGCCGCCAGCGAGGGCGACACGCACGCCGCACAGCGAGGCAAGTCGATGGCATCCCTGCTCATCGAGCAACATCGCTGAGGACGAGATCCCCGGCCGCCGCTAATTTGCCGGGGTGTGCGCCAGAGGTTGCTACTACACCAGCAAGCTCGCCCCGCCCACGGGCAAACGGACGATCGGTTGAGCGCGCGGGTCTCGAGCACGGCACACCGGCCAGGCCGGGGGCAGGCGCTCGCGGGCGAAAAGTCGTAAGGATCAGCGGCATGGACGGTCTGGAGCTTGTGATCTTCGACTGCGACGGGGTCCTGGTCGACAGCGAGGTCATCTCCAACGATGTGCTCGCCCGCGCGCTGACTGCGGAGGGTCTGCCGACCACGCTCGCCGAAGCCCGCCGCGACTACCAGGGCTTGCTGCTGGCCGACATCGTCCTCTGTGCGCAGGCGAAGCTCGGCCGTGCGCTGCCCGAGGATTGGCTCCAGCGATACGAACGTGATCGCGCCGAGGCGTTTCACCGAGAACTCCGGCCAGTGCCCAGCGCGGCCGAGGCGGTGGAGCGCATCAGCGCCGCAGGGGTGGCCGTGTGCGTCGCCTCGCAGGGCAAGTTGGAGAAGACCCGGCTCTCGCTCGGGCTGACCGGCCTGCGTCATCTCTTTCGAGATGAGGCGCTGTTCTCGACCTATTCAGTGCCACGGGGCAAGCCGGCACCCGATCTTTTTCTGCACGCCGCGGCGGCGATGGAAGCCAAGCCACCCCACTGTGCGGTCGTGGAGGACACCCCCTCCGGGATCACTGCGGCGGTATCGGCCGGGATGCGAGCGCTGGGATACCTCGCCGACAGCGAGGAGGATGCCCTGCGACGTGCCGGCGCCGAGGTATTGCGATCCTTGGATGAACTACCACTACTGCTCGGACTCGCCTGACTCCCGCTGAGTATGGTTCGGCGGGTGCTGGGCGGCGCGCGCAATCTTCCTGAGCCGCACCCAGCGGCAGTGCCAACGCATGCACGAGTCTGACGAGAACCCTGTTCTGATTCTAACCGGAGCTCCGGGCTCGGGCAAGACCACGGTGGCTCAGCTCCTCGCCGCCAAACCGCAGCGCATCAGTTTGATCTGGTCCTCTGCTTGTGGACCGGGTTTGTGAGAGGGTGGGCGCCATGAAGCGCTTCAAGACGTGGGATGACCTCGAGATCGTCTATCGGGAATGGGGTGAGGAAACGACGACCGCGCCCGTTGTTCTGCACCACGGCTTCGTCGCCAATGCGGAAGCGAACTGGGTCGCCACTGGCGTTGTCGATGCGCTCGCGGCCGCCGGCCGTAGGGTCGTCGCTCCTGACGCGAGGGGACATGGCGACTCGGACAAGCCGCACGACCCAGCCCGCTACGGGGAGCAGCGCATGGCGCGCGACCTCGCCATCCTGCTCGACACGATCGGCGCACCGCAGATCGATCTCGTCGGCTACTCGATGGGGGCGATCGTCGCGCTGATCCTCAGCAGCGAGGATGAGCGCGTGCGGCGGCTGGTCGTGGGCGGCGTGGGCTCCGGTGTGATCGAGTGTGGGGGAGTCGACCGGCGCGCAGTCTCCAACGAGTCGATCATCGATGCGCTCAGCGCCGATGATCCGTCAACGCTTGAGGAGTCCGGGGCGCATGCCTTTCGCATGCTGGCGGACGCTCTGGGTGCCGAGCGTGAGGCGCTCATCGCCCAGGCCCAGTCGGTCTACCGGGGTGGCGTCGCGCTCAAGCGCATCTCCGCCACGACGCTGATCCTGGCCGGCGAGGATGACCCGCTCGCCGTGCGTCCCGAGGCGCTCGCCGCAGCCATCCCCGGCGCGGAGCTTCGCGTCGTCGCAGGCGACCACATCGGGGCTCTCGCGGACCCCCATTTCACACAATCCATCGTCGACTTCCTCGCCTGATCGAGATCGCTGCGCATGAGCGTCGGCGAAATCGTCGCGATCGCCCTTGCCGGGCTCGGGGCAGGCACAATCAACACCGTCGTTGGCAGTGGCACCCTGATCACTTTCCCGGTGCTGCTTGCGTTTGGGTACGCGCCGGTGACGGCCAACGTCTCCAACACGGTCGGCTTGGTTCCGGGATCGCTCTCGGGGGCCTTGGGCTATCGCCGCGAGCTCGCCGGTCAGCGCCCCCGCGCGACACGGCTGGGCACGATGTCCGTCCTGGGCGGTGCCACCGGGGCTGTTCTGCTGCTGGTGCTTCCAGCGGCGGCGTTCACGGCAATCGTGCCGGTCTTCATCGCCATTGCGCTCATCCTCACCGTGCTGCAGCCGCGCCTGAACCTGTGGTTGGCCAGGCGCGAAATCGAGCTGGAGCACAAGAGCGCGGTCCTTGTGCCGCTCGCGATCTACCTGACCGGGGTCTACGGCGGCTACTTCGGCGCAGCGCAGGGGATCCTGCTGCTCGCGATCCTAGGCTTGGCCCTGTCGCAGGATCTGCATCGCACGAACGCGCTGAAGAACGTCCTCGCCGGCTTGACCAACGGCGTCGCGGCCCTGTACTTCATCCTGGCCGCGCACGTTGAGTGGGCCCCGGCCGCGATCATTGCCGGGGCATCGATCCTCGGCGCCCAGCTCGGGGCGCGCTACGGGCGACGGCTCTCACCAGCCGCGTTGCGGGCGATCGTCGTCGCGGTGGGCGTCTCCGCCATCGTTCGCCTGCTCACCGCGTGAGAGCGTCCATCGGCCAGCCACGCCAGCGAAACCGTAACCCATCGTGTGCGCTTACCTCTTGGGCGGCCGATGGGTCGCTCGCACGCTCGCAGAAAGCCGCTCCTATGGCACGATACGTGCTATGGCGGGTGCTCGCACGACGACATGTTTGCGGCAATCTGGGAGGCGCGCGTGCACAGGCTCCTCCTGATCCGCTCCAAGCCGGACCATCCCGAGAAGTTCCTCGTCGCCGGCGACAGCACGAGGCCGGATGTCTCCGACGAGAACCCGACGACGTTCGAGGACATCGGGGCGACGCCGTGGCACCAGAAGGGGACGACCTCCGGCTATGACGCTCCCTCGGCGATCCTCGCGTGCGAAGGGTCGCTGTTCGGGCTGAGTCTCTGGCACTCGAAGAAGACTGGCGTGGCGCTCGACTACGACTTCGGGGCCGCCGGCGTCTCGGAGATGAAGGTCGTAACCAGCGGTGAGCTGCACGTCGAACACGACGGTCGTGAGTACATCGCCTACGCGGGCGACACGATGATGTATCTGACCGACCCCGCCGAGCGCGGCGAGGACGGTGAGCTGCGGCCGTTCGTCGTGCGTTTTCTCTCCGATCACGAGTGCACCACCGTGTGGAGCGATTTCGGCGTCAGCGAGTCGGCGGATCCCGAGCGGGGCTTCCTCACTTGAGCAGCGCGCCGAGGTCGACCGGCAGCGAGATGCCCGTGACGTAGCGGGCCTCCTCGGAGGCGAGGAAGAGCGCCGCGTTGGCGACGTCGAGCGGCTGCACCATCGCGAGCGGGATGGCGTGCGCGTCGCTCAACCTCCGCAGCGCCTCCTCCTCGGTGGCGTCCTCGCGCCCTGCGAAGCGGTGCAGCTGCGAGAGCAGCAGGTCGGTGGCGGTTGCGGTGGGCGCCACCATGTTCACCCGGATCGTGCTTGGCCCGAG
>CAVQWW010000003.1:0-14726 GCA_963717785.1 uncultured Solirubrobacterales bacterium | reverse complement strand
CTCCCCGTCCTCGGCTACCGTCCGCGCGATGGCGAAGAAGTACAAAGACGTCAGGAAGGCACTCATCGATGCTGGCTGGCGCGTGGTGCGCCAAACCGGTTCCCACGAGATCTGGGCGCACCCCGACCGTGAGGAGCGCATCGTGGTCGCGGGAAGGGCCAGCGACACGGTCCCGGTCGGTACGCTCGGTAGCATTCGACGCGCAAGCGGTTTGGAGCATCTTCGATGAGCGAGTACGTTGTGATCTACGAGCAGTCCGACGACGGCGCATGGGGCGCCTACATGCCTGACCTGCCTGGTGTCGTGGCGCTCGGCACCACGCGCTCCGAGGCCGCAGAACGCATCCAAGAGGCGCTGGCTGCGTACACAGACGATCTGCGCCTACGGGGCCGGTCGCTGCCGGCACCCCATCATGCCACTGGCACAATCGCTGCCTGAGCCGGGCTCACGGCCAGCCGCCCGTCAACCGGGCGGGATGCCGAGGTAGGGCAGCGCAAAGGACATGATCTGCCCGAAGGCCGGCGCCGCGACGACGCCGCCGAAGATCGAGCCGGACTGGGGTTCGTCGATGATCACCGCGCACAGCAGCTTCGGGTCCGAGGCCGGCGCGAAGCCCATGAATGAGGCGACGTAGGCGCTCTTGGAGTATTCCCCGGTGAGCGGGTCCACCTTGTTGGCGGTGCCCGTCTTGCCCGCCAGTCTGTATCCCGGGATCGAGACCTCGCTGGCTGTGCCTCCGGGCGCGAGCACCCCTTCGAGCATCTGGCGCAGCTCGGCGGCGGTCGCGGCGGAGATCACGCGATGGCCCGCCGGCAGCCGCGTGGGATGGCCGTCGATCGCGCGTACGATGTGCGGCGCTCGCAGGATGCCGCCGTTGGCGATCGCCGCGTAGGCGGTGGCCATCTGGATCGGCGTAACCGACTCGCCCTGGCCGATTGGGAGGTTGCCCATCGAAGAGCCCGAGTAGCGGCTGAGAGGCGGCACCAGCCCGAGCTCCTCGCCGGGAAGGTCGATGCCGGTGTGCGTCCCGAAGCCGAACCGGTGCACCCACCGGCTGAAGCGCGGGGCGCCCTCCAGCAGCCCGATCTTGATCGCGCCCACGTTGCTCGACTGGGCCAGGATCTGCGCCGTCGTGAGGGACTCGCCCGGGTGTTCTGTGTCGTCGTGGATCGTGCGGTCGGCGACCTGGATCTGATCGGGGATTTCAAAGCCGGTATCCGGCGTGATGAGCCCTTCCTGCAGCGCGCCGGAGACGGTGAAGGACTTGAACGTGGACCCCGGTTCGTAGTCGAAGCCCACCGCGCGGTTCTCGAGCGCCGCGGCGGGGGCGGCGCCGGGGTCGTTGGCGTTCACCTGCGGCCAGTTGGCCATCGCCAGGATCGCACCGGTGCGGGGGTCCATCACGATCGCGGTGGCGTCCTTGGGATTGAACACACGTCCCACCGCCCCCAGCACGTCTTCCGTGCGCTGCTCGATGTTCGCGTCCAGCGTCAACGAGACGCTCGCCCCGGGCACCTCGTGGTGCACATCGGCGATCGAGACCGGCTGGCCGATCGCATCGCTGACCACCCGCCGTTCGCCCGCGCGGCCGTCGAGGATTGGAGCCAGTGAGTACTCCAGGCCCGCGAGGCCCTTCCCTTCGGTGCCCACGATCCCCAGCACCTGAGCGGCGAGCGTACCGCGCGGGTAAACGCGGCGCATCGTGGGCGTTCCCTGGATCCCTTCGATCTTCATACCCAGCACCGCGCGGGCGCGACCGGCGGGCAGCGCTCGGGCGAGATAAACGAAGCCGGCGCGCTCGCTCAGGTGGTTGAGGATCTGATCCTGCGAGCGGCCCAGCAGCGGCGCCAGGCGTCGCGCCGCTTCGAGCGGGCGCTTGACCAGGTAGGGCGTAGCCGAGATGTCCTGCGCGGGTTCTGAGATCGCGAGGTCCACGCCGTTGCGATCGGTGATCGTGCCGCGCTGGGCCGGCAGCTTTTCGTAGGTGAGCTGCTGGCGGTGAGCGGCCTTGCGCAGCGCCCCGCTGTGCAGCGACCCAAGGTAGAGGGTGCGTCCCGCCGCGAGCACCAGCAGCAGGAAGAAGAACCCGAACAGCGCCCCGATACGGGTTTGGATACCCGGCAACGGCTTAGCCGCCCAGTTCGGGCTGAGGGGTCGTTTGGGTGGTTTCTTCGGTGCCGGCGCTTGGCATCTGCACCGGCTGCGCCAGCCGCGCGGCGGCCAGCCGTTCGTCGGCTCGTCCGCGCGTGTTCAGGAAGATCAGCGACCCCGGCGGGACGATCCGCATCCCGTTGGCGATGGCGCGGCGCTCGACCAGATCGCCGGCGGACGCCGCGGAGTCTTCGGCACTGAGCGCCGCGTTCTGGCGCTGCAGGTAGGACTCGTGCTCGATCGCACGGCCGATGCCGCCGTTTAGCTTGAGCATCCACAGCTGCATCCCCACGATCCCGATCAGCGCGAAGGCCACCAGCGCGATCCAAACGCGGCTGCGGATCAGCCGATCGAGCAGCCGGCTGCCAGCGAGGGTCTCGGCGCGCGCCGCGCGCCTGTCGGGGGCGGCAGCCCTACGCGGGCGACTGGGACGAGTACGAGCGGGCCGCGCCGGAGCCGAGGGTCGGCCGGGGCGAGCCGGGACTGGACGAGTCGCCGGAATGGCTGCGGCGGCGGGCGGCGTCATGCCTGACCTCCTGTATCGATTAGCTTGCCCGCCCCGCGCAGGCGCGCGGAGGCGGCACGCGGGTTGCGCGCGATCTCCTCAGCGGAGGGCACGATCGCGCGGCGGGAGAGCAGCGCCGCCTCGGGCTCGCGCCCGCATGCGCAGACGGGAAGGTCCGGCGGGCAGATGCAGCCCGTGGCACGGGCGACCATAAAGCGCTTCACGCGGCGATCCTCCAGCGAGTGGAATGCGATCGCGGCGAGCACGCCGTGCTCGCGCAGCAGTGACCACGCGAGCGGCAGCGCGCGGTCGAGCTGGCCGAGCTCGTCGTTGACGGCGATGCGCAGCGCCTGGAAGACGCGCTTGGCCGGGTGCCCGCCGGCGAAGCGCGCGGGGGTCGGGATCGCGGAGTTGATGACGTCAACCAGGTCGAGCGTCGTATCGATCGGGGCGCGCGCGCGACGGCGCACGATCGCGCGGGCGATCGCGCCCGCGTGGCGCTCCTCGCCGTACTCGCGCAGCACGCCGGCGAGCTGGCGCTGGTCCCATCCGGCGACGATCTCGCGTGCGCTGAGCTCCTGAGCGGGGTCCATGCGCATGTCCAGCGGCGCCTGGTATGAGTAGGAGAAGCCGCGCTCGCGCGTGTCCACCTGCATCGAGGACATGCCGAGGTCGAAGTAGGCGAGGTCGGCGCGCAGGCCCTCGTGTGCGAGCTGCTGCAGCGCCTCGGCGTAGCCCCCGCGGATGAAGCGCACCGCGCAGGAGACCTCTTCTGCGAGCGCCGCGCCACGCTCCTGGGCGAGGGGGTCGCGATCGATCGCGACGAGCGTGCCGCCGGGACCCAGGCGCTCGGCCACCAAGCGGGCGTGGCCGCCGCCGCCGAAGGTGCAGTCGATCGCCGTCTGTCCCGAACGCGTGTCGAGCAGCTCCAGGAGCTCCTCGGCGAGCACCGGGGTGTGCGTGGCGGGCATCTCAAGCAGTGTGGTCGACACGCGCCGTTATCTCCGCGACACCGCCCAGCAGCGTCGGTCGATGGTCGTTCCAGCGCGTCGCGATCCCACAGCTCCAGGCGATCGCCGGCGCCCACGACGATCACCTCCTTAGCCAGACCGGCATGCTCGCCGAGGAAGCTCGGGACCATGATGCGCCCGGCGGCGTCCAGCTCGGCGTCGTGGGAGCTGCCGTAGAAGAAGCGCTCGAGCTCTGCAAGGCGCGGAGAGAGCGGAGGGAGCTCAGCCAGCGCGCGCTCGGTGTAGCGCTCGTACTCCTGGGGCCGCCACACCCCCACGCACGGCTTCAGATCGACGGGCATCGCCAGCACGACCCCCTCGGACAGCGCGGCGCGGTAGCGAGCCGGAACCGTGAGGCGGTTCTTGGCGTCGAGGGTGTGGTCGAAGGTCCCGCGGAAAGCCACGTTGTCGGCTCCTGAAAATGACTGGGATAACGAGGGGCCCGACCGAAGCCGGGAGACACGCGCCTCCGGCGCGAATCCCCGTTTCGGCCAGCCGGCCTCTATTACCGAGCCGAGGTGGAGAGGTGGGAGGAGCCTCTCCACCACGGCTCGCTGGGGGCGAATCTACCCCACTTTCCCCCACAACGCAACCCTAATTGCACACTTTTTCCCACTTCTCCCTTCCACCGCCCTTCAAATGGGATGAAAGAGCTGCAAATAAGGCCTTTTGGGCAGCTCCAGCAGGGCCGCCCGCAGGTGCCCCAAATGCGCACGCCGGCTTGCAGCGACGCGAAATGCCGGCGAACTTGCATACGATCAAGCTCTTGCGCTCCCTCTCGACCCCGATGGCGCTCGCCGCGTGCGCGCTGCTCTTCCTGCTCGCCGGATGCGGCTCGAGCAGTCCGCCGCCGCCGAACCCCGCGACGATCGTGCCGGCCTCGGCGCCCCTCTACATCGGCGCCATCCTCAAGCCGGGCGGCGCCCTGAAGACAAATACCGAAGCGGACGCGCGCAAGCTAACGCACTCCGGCGAACCCTTCAGCGGACTGCTGAAGCTGCTCTCCCCCAGCGGCCATCAGCTCAACTACGCAAGCGAAGTCAAGCCGTGGCTGGGGACTAACGCCGGCGCGTTCGTCACCTCGATCGATGCCGCCAAGGCCACCGCGGCGCTCACGGGCACCCTCTCCGAAGCGCTGGCCGGCGGCAGCATCGTGGGGCTCGCCGAAGGCGCCCTGCGGGGCCTCGTGGCCAACAGCTACGCGCAGGGGGCGATCGTGCTCGACACAACCGATGTGAACAAGGCCCGCTCCTTTCTGCAGGCGCGCGGCAACGAAGCAGGGGCGCACGCGACGAGCTACCGGGGCGTCGCCTACGACGTGTCCCCAACGGGCATCGCCGAGGGGATCGTCGGCAAGTTCGCTGTCCTCGGCAGCGAGACGGCGCTGAAGACGGCGATCGAAACCGAGCAGGCGGGCGCGGCGAGCTCGATCGCCAAGGCCCCCGGCTATACCAAGCTCACCTCCACCGCCGAGCCGGGCGCGCTCGCGAACGTGTACCTGCGCACCGCCGGACTGCCCTCGTTCGATGGCCTGCTGGCCGGCACCGAACAGGCATACCTATCTCTGCTGCCGGAAGCGCATGCGATCGCGCTCGATATCGACTCGATCCCCTCCCCGCAGGCGAGCGAAGGCGCGGGGCTGCTGCCGAGCGCGAGCACGGCGCAGGTCGTGGGCCACCTGCCGGGCGGCTCGTGGCTGGCTGCGGGCATCGAGAACGTCAACGCCACCTTCGGCTCCGAACCGCAGGCCTTGAGCGCGCTGGCCGCGCTCGCGGCGAAGGTGAAAGTGGGCACCTTCAGTCTCGAAGGGGTCCTCGCGCCGCTCTCCTCGCGAAGCGTCGAACTCAACCGCGACCTCCTGAGCTGGATGGGCTCGGCTGGAGTGTTCGCCAGCGGCAACGGCCTGCTCAACCTGCAGGCGGGGTTGGTCGTCTCCTCGACCGATCCCACCCGCTCGCGCGAAGCTGTGGCAAAGCTCGCCGCCGCGTACACCGAAGGGGGCGGCGAAGCGACTCCCACGACGATCCCCGGCGCCGAAGAAGCGGTGACGGTCAAGATCAAGAACTTCCCCGTGGTGGTCGCGATCGGCGCCGGCAACGGCAAGTTCGCGATCGGCGTCGGCCCGGCCTCCGTGCAGGAAGCGCTCAACCCCTCGACGTTGCTCTCCGAAGCCCCCGCCTACCACGCGGCGGCGGCGACCCTCGGCCACGGGCTGCAGCCGAGCCTGCTCGTCGAATTCCCCACGATGGTGACCCTGATCGAAACGCTTGGCCTGAGCCAGGCCACTGGCATCTCCAGCTTCTTGCCCTATCTGCAGTCGCTCACCACGCTCACCGCGGGCGGCGGCGAGTCGCTCGGCGGCGGCGTCACGCGGGCGCGCGTGGTGTTGGGGTTGACGCCATCGGGCTGATGGGCAGCCGGGCCGCTCGATCTCCGCGTTACGCGGGCGCGAGTGGCGCCGGCGCGGGCGCGGGGCTGAGCGCCCGGCGGTTCTCCGTCTCGATGATCACCCGGCACGGGCGGCGGCTCAGCAGGTACGCCGCGGTAGGCCCGATGCGCTGCTCCCCGCCGGGGGCGTGCAGCGTGGACCAGTAGATCACGTCCGCGCCCACGCGCCGGGCCTCCTCGACCAGCGAGGCCCCGGGGTGGCGCGTGCGGATCAGGCCGGTGTGGATCTTGATCCCCGCGCGGCGCGCCTTGATGCGCGCGGCCTCCAGGACAGAGCGCCCCTGCGCCTCCTCCGCCTCCAGGCCCGCCTCCAGCGAGAGCTGGCTGGGGACGGGGAGCACGAACACCGCATACACCACGCCGTCTTCGCCGATCAGCTTCGCGGCGCTCGTGAGCGCGGTGGCGCTGACGTCCTCGCCGAAGATCGGCACCAGCGCGGTGCGGTAGCTCAGCTCCTCGAAGTCCGGCGGGCGCTCCGCGCGCGGCATGCGGTACTGCTTGAGTGGGCTCAACCCCTGGCGGTGGCGGTAATACAGGTAACCGCACATGCCCAGCACCATCCAGGGGATGCCCACGATGCGCGCCTCGGAGTGGTAGACGATCACCGCTGACCCACGTCAGCGAGGTGCCGAGCCCGCCGATCACCGCCGTCATCGGGATCGAGGAGCCGCGGATGTTCACGTTCCACGGCATCCGGTAGGGGCGCTCGCGGTCGGGGTCCTTCACGCGCAGCGCCACCACCGCGATCGCGGCGGTCGTGAACGAGAGCATCGCCCCGAAGGAGTAGAGGTTGCCGAGCACGCCCGTGTTCGCCGTACAGGATCAGCACCCCCGCAAGGCCCGAGAAGAACACGATCGTGAACCACGGCGTGCGGTAGCGCGCGTGCAGGCGCGAGAACACGCTCGGCAGCTGGCGGTGCTCGGCCAGCGACCACGACAGTCGCGAGATGCCGATCATGCCGGCGTTGGTGGCGATGAACAGGATCGTCGCCGCGAGCAGGCCGACGTAGTAGGTGGCGAGGTGTTGCACGGTACCGTGCAGACCCAGCCGCGAGACGATCCCCAGCACCGGGTCGTTCTCGAAGCCGCTCCCGCCTTCCACGCCGAGCAGGGTCTGGAACTGGTGGGGGTGCCCGGGCACCGCTTCCACGGGCAGCGCGGAGAGCGCGACGAAGGAGATGCCCAGGTACACCCCGAGCACGGCGAGCACCACGAGGTTGATCGCCTTGGGCACCTCGCGGCCGGGATCGCGCGCCTCCTCGGCCATGTTCGAGACGGTCTCGATGCCGGTGTATGCGAGCATCGCCAGCGACAGCGCGAAGATCAGTTCGTGCCACGTCGGCACCGAGCCCAGGTGCACCTGGTGGATCAAGAGCGAGGGATTCAGCACCAGCACGACCCCGACGACCACCAGCAGCACCTGAGTGCTCAGGTCGGTGATCGCAAGGATGAAGTTGAGCTTCGCCGACTCTCCCAGCCCGCGGATGTTGAGGCTCGCGAGCACCGCCACGGTGATCAGCCCGCCGATGATGTCCCCGGGGTTGTGATTGAGCGAGTGCAGGCCCGGGAAGGCGCTCAGGTAGTGCGGCACGAAGAACGCCGAGATCGCGATCGTGAGGATGTAGTCGAGGCTCAGCGCCCAGCCCGCGAAGAACGAGACCACCTCGTTGAACGCGTGGCGCGCGAACGAGGAGGAGCCGCCCGCTTCGGGGAACATCGCCGCGCCCTCGGCGTAGGTCTTGGCGGTCAGCGCGAACAGCCCGCCCGCGAACAGGAACACCAGCGGTGTCAGGCCCAGGGCGTGCGCCGCGACGAGCCCGAGGGCGTAGTAGATCGAGGAGCCGACGTTGCCGTACGCGGTGGCGAACAGCCCCGGAACTCCCACCGACCGTCGCAGGCCGTGCTCGGTTAGACGTGCCATCCCGGCGCAGGGTATAGCCCGCTCGTCGGGGAGGCCCGTGCAAGTTCCCGTGCACCCCATCCACCTGAGCAGGAACCGGCCTTATGATTCCGACGGCCCGGGCCCCAACGACCTCCCGGCACTAACGTCATGGATAAGACACGCCGCGGAAACTACAACTCGGGTGAGGACTTCGTCCTCGAATACGGCGAGCTGCGCTTCACCTTCAACGAGGACGACTTCGCCGAGCGCTGCGAGCAGGCGGCGCTGAAGCTCGGTTTCGTCGGCGGGCGCCTCGGCGAGGACGAGCTCGAAGACCTCGTCAACCTCGCCGTCAACGGCGACATCCTCGACCCGGCCTCCGCGCTCGGCGAGCACGTCAACGAGTGCTGGGCCGAGCTGGTGGGTCCGGCCGAGCGCTCGCTCGTGCACTGGCTGCGCCGCCTCGTGTTCCGCGGCGCGTGGCTCGACCAGCGCGTCAACGAGGGCGAGCTGGGGAGACGTGCAGCGTGCCTTCGTCGTCCAGCCGATCCGCATCGGCCCGCCGCGGCGAGCCGATCGAGCTCGCGCCCGAGCCCTCGTGGGGCCGCGTCGCGTACCTGCGCAGGCGTTGCGCCGGCGAGCTGCGGCGTCCTCGGTCGCTCGCGTACCGAGCCGGGAGACCTCGCTTCGCTCGCGTCCCCGTTTCGGCCAGCACGCCACGCGGGGTGGGTGGGCTTGAATACCTGGCATCGCTTGGCCAGCAACGCCCTAGAGGCCTCCGCAGTCAACCCGCCAGAGCCGAGGCGCGCGCCTTGGTGATCGCCTCGGCGCCGTCCTCGCCGACGAGCAGCTCGGGCCGCAGCGTGCCGCTGGTCGCCAGGTCGAGCGCGGGCAGGCGCCCGGTGGAGGTGAGCGCGACGTCGAGCGCGATCACGGTGCTCTCGCCGCCGAAGCGGACGCGTCGGCGGTGGCGATCAGCGTGAGCGAGCCGCCCTCGGCGAGGTTGCGCGCGGCGCCGAGCGCGCGGCGCGCCACGAGCGGGTGCAGCCCATCGAGGCGAGTCGATCAGCACGACCGCGTCGGCCGCCGCGCACCGCGACGCGCTTGGCGGTGTCCATCGCGTGCTCGACGGTCTGGCCCTGCTGGTCGGGCGAGGCCGCGAGGTGCAGCGCCGCGGCGGGCGCCACGGGTCCCTGCGCCAGTCGGCGACCTCCTCGGGGCGCACGCCGCTGAGCACCAGCGTCACCTCCAGGCCCTCGCGCCCGGCGAGCGCGCCGAGCAGGCGCCGCAGCGATCTCCGTCTTGCCGGCGCGGGCCGCGCCCACGATCAGCCGCGCGCGAGCCGCGGCCGATCGGGGTGAGCCATTCGATCGCCTTCGAGCGTCGGGTCCTCGGAGGCGTCGAGCTCCAGGCGCTCGGTGGGGTGGGCGACGGCAAGATCCTCGTAGCGGGTGCCCTCGGCGACCGACTCCGCCGGGGGCGCCGTTGATCGTGTCCACGCGCGCCAGCGAGGGGTAGCGCTCCGAGCGCCGCGGGCGTGCGCACCGGGCCGCTCACGCGATCGCCGGAGACCAGTTCGCAGCGGCGCACCTGTGCGGCGGAGATGTAGACGTCCTCGTCGGAGGCCTCCGGAGGGGACACCCGCAGGAAGGCCGAGCCGTTGCCGAGCAGCTCGACGACGCCCTCGACCTGGCGCTCCGCATGCGCTGGTCCGCCGTGCTGCTCGCTCGCATCCCTGGCCGCCCGGCGCTGCCCTCCTCGGTCGCGACCCGTGCCCTGCCTCCGTCGCGGTCGGCCCTGCGCTCGGTCCCCTCGGGCGCCCGAGCGCCTCGCGCGCTGCGCCGCGCGCCGCGCCCTCGCGCCCCTCTCCCGCACCCTCCTCGCCAGCGGCCTCCTCGCCGCGGCGCGCCTCGCCAGCGGCCTCTCCGACGCCTACCCCGCCATCGTCGGTGGACGCGCCGCCGGTGCGCACTCGACCGGCGCGCCCTCCACCGGAACGGCTGCCGCGCGCGCGGCGTCCGCCGCCGCCATCGCCCCCGCGATCGCCGTTCCCGCCGTCGGCGTCCTGCCCTCGCCGCCGCCGGCGCCGCCGGAGCGCTCGAGGATCGCGTCGATCAGCTCGGCCTTGCGCAGTCTGCCGGAAGCCGTCGAGGCCGATTTGGTCGGCGATCGCGTGCAGGTCGGCCAGCGGGCTGGCGTCCAGCTCGGAGCGCTCGAGTACGGTCATGTGTCTCTCTCCTCTCGTCGTCGGTATGTGGGCGGTTGGCGCCCGGCCGCGTTGGACAGCGGCCGGCACCCGGCGTCTGCAGCTTAGCCTGAATCCCCGCTGCCGGGCTGAGCCGGTTCGGCGCGGCCCGGATCGGTCGATTACGGCTCAGGACATCGGACGAACAGACTCCGAGTCCCTGAGCCGCGCGGCGCTTGCTGGTGTCTCAGTTCCTCGGGAGCGCCAGATCCCTCTCAGGGGCAACTCCCCGGCCAGCGCGGCGCGCACCCGAGGAAGTCGGCGGCGGCGGCGACGTCGTGCACGCGGAAGATGTGCGCACCAGCGTCGACGCCGTGAGCCAGCGCGGCGAGCGTGCCGGCTAGCCGCTCGCGCGGCGCGCGGCCGGTGAGCGCGCCGATGAAGTCCTTGCGCGAGATCGCCATCAGCAGCGGCAGCCCGAGCTCGTGCAGGCGCTCGACGTGCGCAAGCAGCTCGATCGTCTGCGCAGGGGTCTTGGCGAAGTCGGGGCCCGGGTCGAGGATCAGCTGCTCGCGGGCGACGCCCGCCTCCGAGCGCGAGCGCGACCCGCTCGCGCAGGAAGGCGAGCACGTCCTCGATGACACCACGTCCCCGTAGAGGTCGGGATCCTGCAGGCGCTGCGGGGAGCGGCGGCGGTGTGCATCACGCACGAGGCCGCCCCGCTCTCGCGCGCAGACGGCGGCCAGCTCGGGGTCGCGCAGGCCGCTGACGTCGTTGACGATGCCGCGCCCCGGCGGCGATCGCCGCGCGCGCGACGGAGGGCTTGTAGGTGTCGACCGAGACCACCGGGTGGACAGGGCTCTCCCGGCCGGACCCGCATCCGACCCTCGTCGCAGGAGGGAGCCCGAACGCGCTCCAGCTCGGCCACGATGCGCTCGATCAGCGGCACTACGCGCTCGATCTCCTCCGCCACCGGCACGGGCGGACGCCCGGTGGTGGCCGACTCGCCGCCGACGTCGAGGATGTCGGCGCCACCGGCGACGGCAGCGTCCGCGCCAGCGCGACGCGCTCCTCCAGGTCGCCGTAGCGACCGCCGTCGCTGAAGGAGTCGGGCGAGGCGTTGACGATGCCCATGATCAGCGGCCGCCCGCCTTCGCGCGAGCTCCAGCACGCGATCGACGGCGCGCAGGCGGTAGTGCGTCATCCGACCTCGAGTCCGCGCGCGCCTCCCGCGCGAAGCGCTCGATCTCCTGCGAGGTGCGCTGCGCGCTCCAGCCGAGCTCCCCCGCGAGCACGTCCGCAACGCGCCGCACCGGCGACGGGGGCCCTCGGCGGCAAGCCGGATGAGATCCCTCCCGCGGCGAGCCGGACGACCTCTCCCGGAGCGAGCCGGACGACCCCTCCCGCGGCGAGCCAGCGGACGACCCCTCCCCTGACGACCTCTCCCGCGGCGAGCCGTCGAGCGCATGCGCGGCGAGCAGCCCCAGGCGCGTGCGGCGCAGCAGCACGTCGCCGACGAGCGCGCCTGCTCGCGGCGCGCCGCGAGGAGCGACCTCGGCGAGCAGGTCGGGCAGGCCGGGAACGATCGGCTGCGCCAGCTCGCCGCGCTCGGCGGCGAGCGCGAGCACCTCGTGCGCGGCGTAGCCGTAGCGAGCGGCCAGCGCGGCGTAGGACTCCTCGGGCACGCCCTCCACGCGCGGCAGCTCCTCGACCGCGACCGCCTGGCCGAGCGGGATCTCGTGCGTGCGGCAGGGCGCCTCGCGCGCGTCGCGCTCGACGAGGCGATCGACGGTCAGCTTGGCCATCCGCCGCCACGTCGTGAGCTTGCCCCCGGTGATCGTGATCATCCCGCTGGAGGTCTCGTACAGCTCGGCCTTGCGCGAGATGTCCACCGACTTCTTCGGGTCGCCGGTGGAGATCAGTGGCCGCACCCCGGCGTAGGCGCCGGTGAGATCGCGCGCGGTGCAGGGTCGGTGGCGAAGAACGTCGTTGACGGCCTCCAGCAGGTACTCGACTGTCCTCGCCGGAGGGCGCGCACGTGCTCAGAGAGGCGCCCTCGTAGTCGTTGTCGGTGGTGCCCACCAGCGTGCGCCCCAGCCACGGCAGCGCGAAGATCGTGCGGCCCTCGCCGCGCGGGCACGATCGCGCCGGCGCCCAGCGGCAGGTCCTCGTGGCGGAGCGTGACGTGGGTGCCGCGGCTGCGGACGGATCGCGGCAGTTCGGCCTCGCCCGTGGAGCTCCTCGGGGCGCAGCTCGTCGGCCCACACGCCGGTGGCGTTGACAACGTTGGCGGCGCGCACGTCGAACTCCTCGCCGGACTCCTCGTCGCGCACGCGCACCCCCCGCGCGCGGCCCTCCTCTTCGAGCAGCGCCGAGCGCGCCAAGGCGGTTGGCGCAGACCGCGCCGAAGCGCTCGGCCTCGCCGAGCACCGTCAGCACCAGACGCGCGTCGTCGGTCTGGCAGTCGTAGAAGAGGTACCCGCTGGTGGGCTCGCGCGCGGCCAGCGCAGGGAGCAGCTCGAGCACCTCCTCCCCCGAGATCATGCGGTGGCGCGCGGGGCTCCAGGAGGCCTCGGCGTCCTCGCGGCGCGTAGCGTTTACGGTCGCGCGACATCACGTCATAGAGGTTCAGCCCCACCCCCATCAGCCGGTCGGGGCGGACGCCATCGAAGGCGGGCACCACCAGCGCCAGCGGGCGCACGAGATGGGGCGCCAGCGCGACCATCAGCTGACGCTCGAGCAGCGCCTCGCGCACGAGGCCGAGGTCGAAGTGCTGCAGGTAGCGCAGCCCGCCGTGCACCAGCTTGCGAGGAGCGGCTGGAGGTTCCCGCGGCGTAGTCGCTGCGCTCCACCAGCGCCACCGTGTAGCCGCGCGTGGCGGCGTCCAGCGCGACCCCCGCGCCGGTGATGCCCCCGCCGACGACCACCACGTCGAACTCCTCGGCGGCTAGCGCCGCGAGAGCCTGCTCGCGATCGATCACACCGCCAGTCTCTCAAAGGAAGCGACCCATGTCGGGCTGTCCGCCTGAGGTCCGATCGTCAAGCGCGACCGTGGTGGTGCCGGTGATGATGGTGGCGATGGTGATGGTGATGGTGGCCCGCGACCGCCGGCGCGCGGCATGGTCGATGGCGACGAGTGCAGGCATACACGTAGCGGGAACGCGCGAAGCCCGACTGCCCCAGCGGGGTCTGCGGCGGGTCGGAGGTGAGGAAGGAGGCGATCTCGGGGTTGGCGATCGAGGCATACACGCCCGGGCTTTCCGGCTGCGCGCAGCCTTCGCCGAAGCTCACGAGTCCGGCCAGCACGTAGTCGCCGGGCGGAACCCCGGGCGCGCCACCCACCACGAGCGGCCCGCCGCTGTCCCCGAAGCACGAGTCCCCTCCCCCCGCGGGGGCCCCCGCGCACAGCATCCGAGCGGTGATTGGCTGGGAGGAGGAGAGAGGGCCGCCAAATGCGCTTGCACACGTGGTGGCAGGGACCAACGGCAGTTGCACGGCGTGGAGGTCTGAGGGGTAGGAGCCGCCCAGTCCCTGGCTGGAGGGAGACTCCGCGCGCATATCGCCCCAGCCGCTCACCGTCGCGAGGATCGCGGGGCCCGCCGGCGCCGGATCGGCGTAGGCGCCCGCCAGCGCGGCGCTGACCGCGATCGGCGCGATCGCGCTGCGGCCGTCGAGCGGCGGCGCAGCACCCGTCCACAGCGGGCGCCGGAGCCTGATCACGGCCACGTCGTAGTCGTTGATCGAAGGTTCGTAGGAGGGATCCAGCGAGGTAGCGCTGGCGGGGTCCGCGATGGCGCCGCCTCCATAGGGCGCGCCAACGCCGCCCAGGTGCGCGGCGCCGGCCAGCACCGCGATGTCCCCCGGCGGGGTCACCCGGCCGGTGCCCTCGTCGATCGCGCAATGGGCTGCCGTCGCGACGTGCGTGGCGTTGACGATGACCCCGCCGCAGAAGAACCCGCCAGCCACCGAACCTGCGCGGGGGTCATAGAGGGCTACCTGAAAAGGGAAGTCGGCGATCGGAACGCTCTTACCCCCAACGATGCTCGCGTGCGCGAGCGCGCCGGCGGCGGCCGAACCCGGGCAGGCGCCCGCCAGCGCGAGGCCCGCGGCGAGAGCCGCAAACCACCCCAGGACGAACCTCGTCCTGCGCGCATCCCATCGAATTGATCGATCGCTGCGCCGACCACCTCTCCTGCAACCCTGACCGACGGAGCCTCTCCATACTGACATGCAGAATTAAGGCCGTCCATCGTTTTCAGTTGAGAGCAGAGTACAGCAACTGCCGTGTTATGAACAGAGGCAACCTGCGAAGTCAATGACGAGGGCAAACGATTACGTGAAAACCACGCAATCCGCCCTCGAAGCGAGGACCAGCCCCGGGTGGGCGCCTAAAGCTGGGCCAGCTCGGCGGTGATCTCTGAGACGGCCGACTTGGCGTCGCCGAAGAGCATGGCCGTCTTGGGATCGAAATACAGCTCGTTCTCGATGCCCGCGAAGCCGGGGTTCATCGAACGCTTGATGACGATCACCGAGCGGCTGTCGGCG
>CAVQWW010000002.1:0-674831 GCA_963717785.1 uncultured Solirubrobacterales bacterium | reverse complement strand
CGTGTTTCGGGTCGTCGTCGGCGCGGCTGCGGTCTTCATCGGGATGCGCAGCGGCCCGCGTCGTAGGCCCGATCGCGGTCGCCGCGGGACTGTCGCGGGCCGCCGGTTCGCGGTCCTGACGTTCGTCGTGGTTGATCCCGGCTTCGGGATCGTGATCCCGATTGGGTTCCTCACCGGCAACCACGCGAACGCAAGCTCGCAGGTCGGCGGGATGAAGCTGACCGCCGACGAGAAGGCCGGCCGCGACCTGTTCGGCGAGCACTGCGCCGTCTGCCACACGCTCGCCGCGGCCAACGCGGTCGGCAAGGTCGGCCCCAACCTCGACGTGCTCATGCTCGGCGCTCGTGCTCAACACCATCAACAACGGCTGCCTGCAGAAGCCGCCGACCACCAAGGATCCCCAGAACTGCCTCGGCCAGGGGACGATGCCGGCCGCCATCATTTCAGGCCAGCCAGCTAACCAAGTGGCGCAGTTCGTCGGCAAGGTCGCCGGTAAGGAGTAGGGTCTCACTGCGTCGGGCGCCGGGGTCCGGGCGAGCAAATCGACCACGCGGCTCGCGCCGACCCGAGGTGTGCTGAATCGTGCTCGATATGCGGTGACGATTCAGCACACCTCGGTCGTCGGCGAACCGCGTGAAGGGTTTCGCCCGGGCGGGCCGTCGGCTGCTGCCCGTGGTGGCTCGCTGCTGCTGCCCGGGATGGCTCGCTCCGGCCGCTGCTCGGGATGGCTCGCTCCGGCCGCCGCCGGGATGGCTCGCTGGCTGCTGCCCGGGATGGCTCGCTGGCTGCTCTCGCCCCCAGCCGCGGGCGACCGGCGCGCTGAGACTGCCCGCCCAGCGCCTCGCGCAAGAAACGCGCGCGTTTCAAACCGGATTTTCCGCACAAAGGGACAAGCGGTTCCGTCCTGAAACCTGATCAGATCTCCGTAACAAGCTGAATTCCCGCGTCGCCCAGTCAGCCGGGCGACAGGAAGCGGGCTGAGAGTTGTTGGGGCTAATCGCACACCGCGTAGCGCCGCTCTTTCGCGTGAGCCTGCTAAGGCAACCCCGTAAGCCCGAGAAAGAGGTCGGATAGATGCCCCAAGCCGATGTTTCGGCGCACCCAGACGCACTCTGGGGGGACGACGAGCTGGAAGAGACGGCGGTGACCTCTCGCGCACCGGTCCGTGCCCGATCGTCGGCATATGTCCACCCAGCGCCGGGCGTTCCGGCTCGTCCGACGAGATCGGGTGCCCCCGCCCGCTCTCGGGTCGAGTCCGCCATCCCGGAGCGCCCTGCGCAGGGTGTGACGTCGCAACCCGGGCAGGGTGTGACATCGCAACCGGGGCAGGGCGTGAGATTGAGCCGCCGAGGACGATGCATCGCGACCCGGGCCATCGGAGCCCGCGCCGTCCCGCCCGGCCCCCGGCGCCGGCGTTTGGGGCCGCCGGACCGTGCGGATCACCGGCTACGGCTCGCAGCGCAACCTGATCTACGCCACCCGCGAACCCCGTCGGCGCCGTCCGCCCGAGCGGGCGTATGAGCGGGCGGGCTTCAAGCCCTGACCGGGTCGCGCTCTGGCTGTCGTGCTCGGCGTGCTGCTGGTGCTCGTCGCGACGAACGAGCGCGCACGCAGCAACGCTGTTGACGCTCGCCGTGCACTGATCTCGCGCTCCGGGGCACCCATCTCGCGGCGCCCTCGGACTGAATCCCCGCGGCGCCCGCGCACTCATCTCGCGGCGCCCGTGCACTGATCCGGCGGCGCCCGGCGCCCCACGAGCAGGCCGCGAAGCAAGCCCCGCTACCGGTACCTCGTACGGATCGCTGATCTGTTCTTTATCCGCCTACGTATAAGGGCTAGAGGTGTGTTACTGGAAATGGTGGTGGCACGTGATGAGCACCTCGGCCCGGGATGGACCTCGGTCGCGCGGGGTCTCGTAAGAGCCCTTGTGCAAACAGGAGGCGATATCTACACTTATCAAGCGTAAGCAGGTTCTGAAAGAAGGGGTGTTGGAAAGTCCCACCCAGGCGGTCAAAAACGATGAAAACATCAACGAGCAGATTCGAAATCCACGATGACCTGACGGCGCCGGATGGCTCCGTCAAGGTGTTGCGGGGGCGCTAGCGTTGGGTGGGCAGTCTCCCGAACTTCCTCGGCGTGCTGGCCGGTTCGCCGGCCGCGTTGCGCGCCTACGCGCGGTACCGGTCCGAGCTGCGTCACGGCAAGCTGACGCTGGCGACGCTCGAGCGGATCGCGCTGGCCGTCGCCGAGCACTACAACTCCCAGCCCGGGATCGTGACCCACTCCCGTGCCGCACGGGCGGCGGGCCTCGACCTCGATGAGGTCGCCCAGGCGCGACAGTTCAACTCTCGCGATCCCCGCGAAGCGGCGCTGCTGCACTACCTGCAGCCGCTGCTCGAGGAAGGCGGCGACCGGCGATGCACCTCCACGAGGAGGCGCGCGAGGCCGGTTGGAACGACGAGCAGATCCTGGAGGCGATCGCAGCTCTGTCGCTCGAGATGTTCACCGCGATGGTGAACGTCGCCGGCGAGGTGCCGGTCGACGGCTCGACTGAGGCATCACGAGACCTCAAGGCTGCGTAAGCTGCGCGGTTGGATGCGTGCCGCGAGCACCCGTCGGGAGTGATGGAGAAAAGACCCCCGGACAGTGTCGTCCGCTCTACCACGAAGCCGTAGAACTGGTTGGCCGACGCTGGACGGGGGCGATCCTCCGCGTTCTGATGGACGGGCCGCTGCGCTTCTCGCAGATCGCCCAATGCGTTCCCGCAGCTGTCTGACCGGCTGCTGTCTGAGCGCATGAAGGAACTCGAGGCGCGCGGGATCGTCGCGCGCACGGTGATTCCCGGGCTGCTGCTGCGCGTCGAGTACGAGCTCTCGCAGATGGGCGCCAAGCTCCAGCCGGCGCCGAAGAGCTCCAGGTCGGGCGAACCGCTGGCTGCGGCGCCGGACGACCGTTGGCGCCAGACCGCCAACTGTCGGCGCCTGACCGTCCACCGTCGGCGCCTGACCGTCTCGATCCGTCGGCGCCTCACGCTCACCGTCGGCGCCTGACCGTCCACCGTCGGCGCCTGCGCGATGCTCGACGGTCGCGCCTGACCGTCCACCGTCGGCGCTCGACCGCCCACCGTCGGCGCCCGACCGCCTCGCGGGCGCGGCCAGTAACGTTCCGCGCCCGATGACCGCCACCCGGAACTGGTACCGCAGGGACACGTGGTTGGGGCGAGCTGATCGGTGCGGGCACGGCGATGGTGAGCGACGCGAGCCGACACCGACGACCAGCCGTTACACGCCGGCGTCTGGCAATCGCGGCTGTCCTCGCTTGCCTCGCTCTCCCGCTGGCCGGCATCCCTGCCGCCGCCAGGCCGGGGCGCATCCCGCCCACCCCGGGAGCCTCGACCGGCCGCACTCAGGGCTCAGAGCACGAACAGCGGGATGCCGGACGCCGCGAATCCCAGGGCGCGGACAGCCGCCAGCCGAGCGCTGGAGGGTCGGAACGGCAGAATCCCAGGCGTAGCGAGCAGCAGGAAGCCCGACAGGAACAGCAAGTCGGCAGGCGCAACGACCGGCAGGATGCCGGTCGCCGGGAATCCAGGGAGTCAAGCCACCAGCAACCGCCCGCCGCACAGCAGGGGCCGCAGGGAGCCGGACGCCGTGAATCGCCGAACACCGGGCGCCGGGAACGGCAGCGCGCAAGGCTGCGCGAATCGCGGGATACCGAACCCCGCGAACAGCAGCGCCGCGGGCGCCGCGTGACAGGGACCAGGCGGTCCGCCACCTCAACCACCCCCCCTGGCAAGGCGGAAGGCGCTCAACCCACGCGCGCCGCCGACCCCAAGCGCGCCGCCTCGGAAACCCCGGCTGTCTCGGCTCCAGCCGCCGCCGCTCCCGCACCCCTCTCGGCGAGCACGACATCGACCGCGGTCGCTCCGCCCACGTCGGCGACCCTGCCTCCGGGCCCTGGCACGGCGCAGCCCGCGGCCACGGCGCATCGGCGGCGCGCGGCGCGGAGCCCTCGACACACACGTCGGCGTCGCGGGAGCCGGGCAGCGGTTCTGGCCGCGCCTGCGCCGAGCGCCCTCGCGCCTGCGGCGGTGAGCGCGGCCACCCCTGCGCGCACTGCGCGCGGAGGCAGTGCAGCGCGGAGCCGGCGGGCGCATTCCCCGCCCTCGCCGCTGGTGACGACGATCACGAGGATCGTCGGACGTCGTGCCCGCGGCGGTGTGGATGCTGATCGGCGCGCTGCTCGCGCTGGCGCTGGCGCTGGCCGTTCGCTCGCGACTGAGCGTGCTGCGCGCCCGGCGGCTGGAGCGCCAGCGCGACGCAGCTGCTCGAGGACGTCGGCCTGCTGCAGGCCGCGCTGCTTCCCGTCCCGCCCGAGCGGCTCGGTCCGGTGGGCACCTCCGCCGCCTACCGGCCGGCGGACGGTCCGGCAGCGGGCGGCGACTTCTACGACGTGTTCGCGCTCGATGACGGCCAGCTCGCGATGATCGTCGGCGACGTCTCCGGGCACGGACGCCAGGCGCTGCCGCACACCGCGCTCGTTCGCTTCACCCTGCGGGCGTACCTCGAGGCCGGCCTTTCGCCGCGGGTCGCCGTGCAGACCGCGGGAGCCGTGCTCGAGCGCCAGCTCGGCGGGTCGTTCGCCACCGTCGTGGCGGCCACCTACCACCCGCGCGAGCGCATCCTCATCTACGCCTGCGCCGGACACCCGCCCCCGCTCGTGCTCGGCGCAGCGCGGCGATCGCCGCCGATCACCGCCTGCTCGGCGCCACCGATCGGCGCGGGCATGCGGACCGGGACGCGCCAGACCGTCGTGTCGATGCCGGGCCGCGCGCAGGTCTGCTTCTACACCGACGGCGTGACCGAGGCGCGGGTCGGCATCGGGAGCTGTTCGGCGCCGAGCGGCTCGCGCGCGCGCTCGCCGAGCTCGGGCCGGAGGCGACGGCCGCCGCGCTCCTGGACCGTGTCGCCGAGGAGACCGACCGCGCCCCGACGACATGGCCGCGTGCCTGCTGCACCTCGAGGGCGGCGCGGCGGCGACCGACCGTGCTGGTCGAGGAGCTCGAGCTCGACCGCGAGGAGGCCACGCAGCGAGCGCACCGAGCAGTTTCTGCGCGCCTGCGGGGTCGCGCCGGCGGAGATCGGCCGAGGTCATGCGCTCCGCGCAGGCGCGCCACGCGCTCCGGCACCGTTCTGCTCGAGCTGCGTCTCGGCGACGGAGCACCCGAGAGTCTGCGCTGCGGCGCGACAACGTCGCGCTGCTCCACACCCGCGCGTGGCGCCGCGCGCGGCGCTCGGGGTCGTCCCGGTGAACGCCAGCCGCCGCTCGCCCCCGACGCGGCGATGGTGCTGGGCATCGCGTCCACTGCGATGCCGTTCGCGCGCACTCCCGAGGACGAGGCCGAGCGCTGGCTGCGAGTGCTGCGCCTGCACGGCGAAGTCGGCGCGGCGCTGCAGGCGCTTGGCGTGAGCGAGGTGCCGCTGCGAGCCGCGCCACGACCAGGAACCGCTGCGGGCGCCGAGCGAGCGCGGGGATCGCGACGAGCGCCGCCGCCGACGATCGGGATCGCGACGCGGTCGCGCAGGTCACCGAGCACGCCGGCGCGCATCGCCGGCGAGCGCGGCGCCGAGCGGGGTCGCGACGACAGACGTGCTGATCGCCGTGATGCAGGTGTACGGCGACGACTTCGATCGCGTGCTCAGCGCGCACGGGACCGACCGCGACGAGGTGCTCCAGCCGCTCGGAGCGAGGCCGCGCCGGCCGAGCGAGAACTGAGAGACCAGACACGGCGCCTCAGGAGTACGCGATCAGGCTGAGCTGCTTGAAGTCGAGCATGTCCGCACCCTGCATCTCACCGTCGCTGTTGGCGAGAGACACGAGCGTGACGGTGCACGTCTCCCCGCCACCGGCCCGTGCACGCAGGGCCTCGGTGATCGGCAGGCGCATGTACTGGCGGGTGAGCGGGTGCGGGTCGCGGAAGTCGTAGGGGCTCACAGGGCCGGAGGGGACCTTGCAGTGGCCCTCATCCCCAAGGCAGGGACCGTGGCCGAAGATGTAGAAGGAGCCTGCGTACGCCGGATTGCCCTCGGTCGCCGTCGCTGCGTCGGCGTCGGGCTCGTTGACGAAGGTGCGTACCTCGAAGGACCCACCGGAGTGATCGATGCCGTGCAGCTCGAGGTCCACGCGATCGTAGGAAGAGTGCTCGGCGGGGGGCGGTACGGCGAGCGACGGGGAGACGTAGCGCTCCATCAGGCCACCTGCACGTGCTGGATGGAGGCCGCGTAGTCGTAGCCCAGGCGCTTGCTGTCGAGCACGTCGCCGACGGTCAGCTTGCCGAACCCGAGCGGGTGGGCGTAGCTGTCGGGCGGGGGGCCGGGCGAGGCGTGCTTGGACTGCCACAGCGACCACACGCGATCGACCATCGTGTGGTGAGCCCAGAAGATCGGATCGTACGCAGAGGTGGCGATGATGCCCATGTCGCCGCCCACCCAGCCGTGCACGCTGTTGTGCAGCTGCACTTCGAGTTCCAGCTCGAACTCGTAGTAGTCGGGGATCGCCAGCACTTCTTCCAGCGTTTTCGCGCTCGGCAGTCTGGCGGGGCGACCTGGGTGACGCCTGGTGGTGGGGGTCCAGTTGGGCGGCGGGTTGGGGACGTTTTCGGGCAGCGGCCCGGAGGCGAGCGGGTTGGGGTTGCCTTCCACGTCCCCATCCGCATAGGCCGGCGGGATGCCCACGGTGCGTGAGGCCGGCCAGTCCCACCAGCACAGCCGCGCCTGCGGATCCTGTTCCTGCATCGCCAGCTCGAACAGGTACAGGTAGGCGCGGTGCCAGGGCAGGAAGTAGAACGCCTGGCCCTGTTCGGTGGAGTGCTGGCAGCGAAACTGCGGCCAGCCGTGGATCCCGGCGAAGTACTGAAAGCCGCGGTTGTCGCGCAGTTCCTTCATCTTGGCGATCGCCCCGCGCAGCGCCTTGAGGGCTTCGGGGTCGAGGTTGAAGACGCTCACGCGGTGACGCAGCGCGAGCGAGGGATTCTGGGGGGCGCGCAGCGGGGTGAGCGGCATCGGCGCATTACACCCAAACCGGGGCGCCTTGTCAAGTCGATTTTCTCAAACTTTTCACAGCATGTGGTTTATAGTCCCATCGTCGATGATCGCTCCGCTGGCCCACATCATGGGTATCCCGATCGAGGAGACGCTCGGATCCTTCGCGCCGGTGGCGGCCGTCTCCTTCGGAGCCCTCAGGGGAACGATGCGCGCCCGCCGGTCGTCCCGCCGGCGAGCCGCGCGGGATGCTAGGCCAGCTCTTCTGAGACCGTACGGAAGATCGCCATCTGCTGCGCGAGCGCTTCGCTGCCGTAGGCGGCGATGACGCCGACGTTGTCGACGACCGAGCCCGCTCGGGCGACCAGCCTGCGGAAGTCGGCGCTCGCAGCAATCTGATCCAGCGCTGCGCGCTCGCCGCGGATCAGGACGAACCCGCCGAGGTCGCCGCCGTGCGGCTCCAGCAGGATCGGCTCGAAGCTTTCGATCTTGCCTTCCTGCTGCAGCTTGCCGTAGTACTCGAGGGTTTCCTGGAAGACCTCGAGCCCCTTGAGCTCACGCCCGCGCACGATCGGGCCCCAGCCGAGTAGCAATGCGTCGCCAGCCATATCTGAATCCTTCCTGTCGGAATCGGGAGCGACCGAGACTACTCTCCGAGGGTGGCGTGCGCGGGGCCGGCGTCGCGCTGCGCCGCATCCCCCGCGAGGACCCGCGCGGGAGCCTCGCCCCACAGGCGCTCCAGGCGGTAGAACTCGCGCGTGGCGGGCGTGAAGATGTGGACGATCACGTCGAGGTAGTCCATCAGGATCCACGAGGCTGCCGTGAGGCCTTCCACGCGGCGGGGCGTGGTGGCGTGCTCCTCCTTGCAGCCCGCGAGGATGCCATCGTGGATGGCCTTCGTCTGGCGCTCGGTGTTGCCGGTGCATACAACGAAGTAGTCGGTGTAGCCGACGACCCCGCGCAGGTCGATCTCTACGATGTCGAGCGCCTTCTTGTCGGAGGCGAAGCGGCAGATCTCCCCCGCGAGCTGGGTGGGGAGGATCACCGGGCGTGCGCCTCAACCGGGCGAGCGTAGAGGGCGTGCTCGGCGATGTATGCGGCGACGGTAGGCGGCACAAGCCCGTCGAGCGACCCGCCGGCGGCGACGCGCGCGCGCACGAGCGAGGAGGAGATGGGAATCTCGGGCATCTCCAGGAGCACTGCCCCCTCCCCTTGCGTGCCGTGCGCGGCGCCCTCGGCCGACCCGGCGATCGAGCTCGTCGCGGGGCGCAGCGAGCCGAGCGCCTCAAGCGCCTCTGCACGCCCCTCCCCCGCGCGCGCGGCGATGGCAAGGCGCGCCAGCGACGCCACCTCAACCGGGCGGTGCCACTCGGGCAGCGTGCGGGCGACGTCGGAGCCAAGGATCAGCGTGAGCGAGGCGTCTGGATGGAGGGAGCGCAGAGCGCAGAGCGTATCCACGGTGTACGACGGGCCGCCCCGCTGCACCTCCAGGGGGGAGGCCTCCAGGTGGGGCTCCCCCGCGATCGCAAGCTCGCACATGCGCAGGCGGTGCTCGGGCCCGGGGTCGGCGACGGCGCGCTTGTGCGGAGACACGCACGAGGGCACGAGCAGCACCCGCTCCAGCCCAAGCTGCGCGCCAGCGGCGCGGGCAAGCGCGAGGTGGCCGAGGTGGGGCGGGTTGAAGGTGCCGCCAAGAACGCCGAGTTGCTGGGGCGGCAAGGGGGACTGCAGAGGTTGCGCCATCGAGAGAGGGGTTGGGTTACACCCGGATGTGTCCGTTGCCCTCGATGAGATACTTCAAGGCGCACAGCTCGCGCAGCCCGATGGGACCGCGCGCGTGGAGCTTCTGCGTGGAGTTGCCGATCTCCGCGCCCATCCCGAACTCGCCCCCGTCGGTGAAGCGCGTGGAGGCGTTGACGTACACGCACGCGGCGTCCACCCCGCGCTGGAAGGCGCGCGCGGCGTTGGTGTCGCGCGTGAGGATCGCCTCGGAGTGCCCGGAGCCGTGGCAGGAGATGTGCTCGATGGCCTCCTCCAGCGAGTCAACGACGCGCACGGCGAGCGTGAGCGCGAGGTACTCGGTGTCCCAGTCCTCATCGGTGGCGGGCTGCAGCTGGCCGGCGTCGAGCGCCTGCACGACGGCGCGGTCCGCGGGCAGGTTCGAGCTGTTGAGGGCATCCAGGAGACCATCCATCTCGCGCAGCGTCGCCTCGTCGCCGCGGATCGTGACCCCGGCCTCGAGCAGCGCGCAGAGCAGGCAACCGAGCAGTTCGGGGTGGGCGTCGCGATGCACGAGCACGGTCTCCACGGCGTTGCACACCCCGGGACGCTGCGTCTTGGCGTTGAGCACGATCGCCAGCGCCTCGTCCACAGGGGCGGAGGCGTCGACGAAGATGTGGCAGTTGCCCGAGGCGGCGTAGATGACAGGCACGGTCGCGACAGCCTTCAGGGCAGCCTTGAGCCCCTCCCCCCCGCGCGGGATGATGAGGTCAACTGTCTCCGTCTGCGTTGCGAGCTCGGCGAGCTCCTCGCGTCCGCCGCCGGCAACGAGCGCGACGGACCCCGCGGGCAGCCCGGCCTCCTCTGCCGCCGCGGCGACGACAGAGGCGAGCACGGCGTTGGAGTGCGCCGCCGCGGAGGAACCGCGCAGCACCACGGCGTTGCCCGACTTCAGGCACAGCGCGGCGGCGTCGACAGTGACGTTGGGCCGCGCCTCGTACACGACGGCGATGACCCCGAGCGGCACGCGCACGCGGTGCACATCCAGCCCGTTGGGCAGCCGCTGCCCGTCCACGACCTCCCCCACGGGATCGGGCAGCGCAAGCGATCCGCTCCACGGCCTGCGCGATGGCGGCGATGCGCGGCTCGTCGAGCAGCAGCCGGTCGAGCAGCGCGTCCTGTAGCCCCGCCTCCCGCCCGGCCTCCATGTCGAGCGCGTTAGCGGCGAGGATCTCCGGCGTGCACTCCACAAGCGCAAGCGCGATGGCCCACAGCGCGGCGTCCTTGACGTCGGTGTCGAGCACGGCCACGCGCCGCGAGGCGACGCGCGCGAGGCGACACTGCTCGGCTACGGGTGAGACGGCGATGGCCACGCACACAGGGTACGACACGCGCGCGGGGCGCCGGGGGAAGAAAGGACTTCAAGAAGGCCCCACAAGGGGGCCTACGAGGGCCGCGCCGCCCGCAGCCGACCTGTCGAGGTAGGCCGGCGGCCGCGGACAACGCATTACTGTCGTGAGCTTTAACCCAAAGCGTAGGGCCTGGGCGCCCTGCCCACTTCAGCCGGCGGCCGGCGGGCGTGGCCTCGGCGCGGATTGTCCGCTCGACCTCCTGCCCCTTGCCGGTGAGCTGCCAGGCATTTGCTTCGCCCCGCGAATGGCCCGCCCCGGTGTTCTCGATCAAACCAAGGCTGGTGAGGCGCTGCAGGAGCTTCGAGATCTGCCCCTGGTCGGCGATTCCGGCGGCCGCACCGACCTCGCGGTTGGAGGACCCGGGGTCGCTGGCGATCGCGATGAGCACGCGCACCGTGCGGTAGGTGAGGCGCATGTCGAGATCCTTGAGCGGGTCTCCAGCTGGGCGACGCGGCCGCTCGCGGCGCTTGGGCGCGGGGCGCGCGAGCTCCCTGTTGGCCGCGGCGACGCCCTGATAGGGCAGCACGATCATGTTCATGAGTGGCCCGAGCAGCTCAACCATCGGACGGCCGGTCGGGGCCACGAGGCGCGCGTGGATCACGGCAAGCACCGCTCCGACGACGCCCTCGGCCGTGAGCGGCGCGGTGGCAGAGCTTTTGCGCGCGCTCTTGGTCTCACCCTCCTCCACGGCGGCGATCAACCCCGCGACGATCCGGGCGCGGCGCTCAAGCGCCGCCGGACCGGCGCCGAGCGAATGGACCACGCACAGTGCGCCGAGCTCGGGCTCGGCGTCGAGGAACTCGAGGATCGCCGCAAGCCCCGCGCGGATGCGGTCGCGCCACGCGTCCGCTCGTTCGTACTCGGGCAGCACCATCGCGCCCGCGAGCGACGCGGCGTGGTCGAATGTCGCGATGAAGCACTCTTCGCGGTCGGCGAACAGTTCGTAGAAGGTGCGCCGCGAGACTACCGGCGCGCGCGACGACGTTCGCGACCGTCGCCGCCGGCAGGCCCTGTTCGGCGACGACGGTGGCCATCGCGGAGAGGATCCGCGCGCGCTGGATCCCGTCGACCTTGTCGCGCGACTGCGAATCGCGCCCCGGCCGCAGTCGCTCCAGAGGTGGCATGACCGCCGCCACCCCTACTTCTTCTTCCTTCGGTGCTTGGGCTTAGCCTTGCCCTTCTTTTTTGCTTTGGCGCAGCCGGTGACGGCGATCTTGGTGGTCTGCTTGACCACCGCTCCGTTCTGCCCGGTGAGCGTCGTGGGCATCGTGAGGGCCGTGCCACAGAGGCTGCCCCTGGCCTTCGGCGGGAGGACCGCGGCGAGCCCGGAGTGCGGCCCCTCGGGCAGCTTCAGCTCGAACGAGCTGATGGGCGCGTCGGGAACGCTGTCGAACGCGCTGCTCGTGACGCCGTGCTTGATGTTGATGCTGCCTACCAGTTCGAGCCTGACGCCTTCGCCCTGCAGGATCAGCACGAGATCCGGGAACGCCGCACCACCGTGCGACACCAGATAGGCGGGACCCGTAACGGGGCTCGCGAGGACCGGGGTATTCGCGGTCGCGGTCCCAATCACCGAGCCCGCGGGGCACGATGCCGGGTTAGCGTCGAACGTCGCGTGTGGGCAGGCCTGTTGAATCGTCGTCAGCCTGGAGGGCAGCTGCTTGGGGAGCGTCACCGCGACGCCGCGAATGTTCGCCTCGGACCCCGCCGGATAGCCGACCTTCACATCGAGGCTTGCGCCGCTCTTCTTGCTCGTCGCGGCCTGCGTCGAGACCGTGAATGTCGGCTTGAACGGCAGGTTGGCGCAGTTGGCCGCCTGGAAGCGAGTGGACACGGCGCTCGTGGCGCCGTGAACGCTCGTCAGGGTCCCCGTGACCGCTAGAGGCTCGCAGCTGGTGGGGTTGAACATGAACCCGGCGCGGTCGATCGTCACGTTGACGGTCTTGACCTGCAACGGCACCCCATCGAGAATCCGCGGCAACGGATCGCTCGAGATCGTGGCCTGCGCGGTGTGCGGATCGACGTTGATCGCCGCGCGCACCACCACGTTCCCCAGGTTGAAGGGACCTGCAATCGCGGGCACGACGATCGAGAGGCCAAACGGCGCGCCTCTGTACGGGCCGGTAAGGAACACCTGACCGCCCTGCACATAGAACGGGTCCGGACCGGCGCCCACGCCAACCGTGGTGTGCCCGATCAGGCTCCCCGCGCCACAGGTCCCCAGATTGGCCTGCGGCTCGGGGCACCGTTCGACGCTCTTGAGCATCGCCAGCAACCCGGGCGGCGTCGTCACCGACACGCTGCTGACATCCTGTTCGTTGTCCTGCCGGCCGAGCGTCGCGCTCAACGCGCTGAACCCACCGGCCTGGTTGTTGACCATGCCGGTGTTCGCCTGCGGCGCGAACGGTTCGCCGTTCGCGCACGCGCCACCACCCACGCCTTCGCTCACACCGAACAAGGCGCTGGGCGTGGCATTCGGGACACCAGCGCTCCACGGCGCGAAATCGCTCGTGGTCGTGAACACCCCGCACGTACGCGGCGTGAGCAACGCGGCCCGCGACCCGCCGTTGAACGCGAGCTTGATGTCGCTCACCGGCAGCTGCGGCGTGTTCTGGAACACCGCCGTCAACCGCCCGGTGCTTTCGTCCAGGTGCACGGTGCCGACGCTCTTGACGTTCACGCCGTCGGCGGAACCCGCGATCAACAGCTTCAGATCGGGCGGGTTGGACTGCAACAGGTACACGTTGCCCGCGATTTCCTTTTCTTCGTCGGCTTCCAGCAAAGGCGAGTTGATTCGCGCGGTCCCCACCGCCGAGGCCGCGGGACAGGACGGCGCTTCATCGTTCTCTTCGCCGTTGGGCTTGTGGCGGAGCGACGCTTCGGTTTCCCCACACGCCACGAGCCCGTCGGCCTGCCCCGGGTTGACGACCAGACCTTCCGGCAGCGTCACCGTCGCGGACTTCATATCGGACGGCACGAGCCCTTCGGGTTCGTCGAACCCTTCCAATGGGAAATGCACGTCCACGGTCAGGCCCGCCGGAGTATCGGCTCTGGCGGTGTCCAGCGCCGTGCCGAGCGACGGCTCGAACCTGAGGTCTTCACAGCCTTCCCACCCGACCGGTGTCCCATTCGCGTCGTGCGTCTGGATTCTCGCTTCGCCGGCGAGCGCGGTGTCCTGCCACGCGTTCACCGCGAGCGACAGCGCCTGCGGCCCTTCGCACGCGACCGGCAGTGTCAGAAACGCCTTCGGGTTAGGTTCAGGTAGCCGGCAGATGCTCGGCGGTGTTTCCGGCTGGTCGTATTCCGTGCAGCCTGTGGGAGCGCGCGTGCGCCACGTGTTGTGGCTGGGATCTCCCGGCACACCCCACAACGTCAACCTGACGTTCTGGATTTCCGCCTGTATGTTGTTGTTCGCGCTCGTCGTGGCACCATAGTCTCCACCCGAGCGAACACTCGCATCCAGGTAGGTCACGATGCCGAGCACGTCAAAACCGAGCTCGAGCGGCACCCCGGACGGCGGCACCATGTTGAACACCTGCACCTGCGCGTTAATGCGAAGGGTGGTGATCGTTTCCGCGTAGCCCACCTGGCTATTCCCCGGGCAGCTGAAGAGCTCGAGCTGACGATGAGTACACCGCGGCGTCGCGCCTGGATCGGCGACCAGACCCGGCGGCAAGCCCACCGCTATATCCCGCGGTTCATCACCGCCCGCCGAGGCAATTTCCCCCGGCGAGACGCCGGCGTGTGATCCTTCCTGAGCCAGCGCAGTCGGGAAAGCAATGTCAAACGTCGCCCCATACGGATGCGATCCCGACTGTGTATCGAGTGTGCCATCGGCATTGCTGAACCAGGCATCCCAGCCGGCGACACCAAAGCCCGCCGGGGCGGAGCTGATCGTCATCGGATCGCTGCTGCTCGCGGCGCCCGTCGCGCCGCCACCCGCGACCGACACGCGGTTCACCACACGCCCTTCGGTCGCGCCCGGCGCGACCTTCACCGCGATGCCGATAAGCGGCGTCAAATGCGAGACACCGAATGAGCTGGAGGGCTCTCCATCGTATTGCGGCACGCCCCCACCACCGACGAAACTGGGCAGACCCGACGGTATGCTCGTACACGTCACGACGGCGCTCCCCGAGCACTCCCACCGTTCATGGCCGATTTTCTGTACTTCCACAGCTTCAACTCCTGGGGGTAGAGTATCGGTGACGGTGATCGGACCGCTGCTGGACGCCGCGCCGACGTTGTAGACCGCCACTTCGATCAGGCCTCTGTGTCCCGGTGTCAAGTTCGTCGGCAGCGCGTTCGAGGCGACCTCCCACCCCGCGCCTTCACTCGCCCCCCACGCGGGGGAGCCCAACGAACCCAACAGGCACACGGCCAGCACAACTACCCCGACCAGGTGCACGGCACGGCGATGCGATCGCGCGCTCAACATCACTTCCTCCCTTTCTTCGCGTGCGTGCCAGGCGCTTTCACTCTGGACCTCCGCTTCGTCCGCGCCTGTCTCACACACTTACCGTGCTTTTTGACGAAGCCACGCCGGCACGCCTTCGGCTTGGACCTGGGCTTGGGTTTCGCGGCAGACACGGGCGGCGCGAGATTCCCCGCGCCGCGGAACGTCGCGCTCGACGGCGTCCCAAACATCGGCGGCGCCTGCGGCGAGCCCTGACAGTCCGCGCCCGAACACGCCGCCCCGGGCACCGGCGGGAAACCAACCGCTTCGCCCGGAACATGCGGCGCACGTGCATCGAACACATGGAAACTATCGTCGCGATCCCCCGCCACGAGCTGCGCACGCGACATGAAGAACACGTCGTCCCCGCTAGCACTCGCATCCAGAAACAGGGAGACGTCGTTGCTCGACCCACCCGACAGCAGATACACACACCCATCGGACTGGCGGCAAGCACCGGCGCCGTCGCGCTCCCACTCATACACGTCGGTCAGATGATTCGTGTCCTGCGCCACCAAGGGCTGCGCGGTATCGAAGAACACGCGACTACCGTCGCTGGAGAACCACCGCCCCATGAACGTCTCCCACATACTGGAGCGTACCCAACTTCCCAATTCATAACCCGCATGGGGGCCACCACCGAGATCTGTCGTCGGGGGCGCACCACTGGGAGCACACGAGGCACAATCCAACTGGCCGCCACCGGGCTTCCAACCGTAAACAAACAGCTCGGGAATCGGAGTACGCTGTCCATTGCGGATCAACTGAGTGACCGGTCCGATATTGTCATAGCCGGTCAGCGGCAGCGTCGAGCTGAACGCGACGCTGCGCCCATCCGCCGCCACCTCAGCCGTCTTCGACGCGAGATCGGACTGCCAATCTCCCAAGAAACCAACCCCGCCAGTACCTTCGATGATGTTGAGCAGATTGTCGTCGGCTCCGGCGAGCGTCGCGATGAACCGCACGGGTTCTCCCACGTGCAGGACATACAGACTGCACCTCTCGACTTCTTCTTCTTCGCGGTGTCCCGAGCCCCGTGGCTGTGGCGCCTGACAGGACCCCGGCGTCGCCCCTGCGGCGAGCACACCGTTCGCGACGAAATACACAAACGAGCCGTCTTCGCTGGCACCGACCACGCCCTGCACTTCGGCGCCTGCGCCCGCCAGCTCCTCGTGCGCGCCGCTTTCCACGTCAAAGCGCTCCAGCCGTTCCCCTTCGCTGTAGAGGACGAACCGGCCATCCGAGCTCGCCGTCCAAAACCGCGCCGCACCCACAGAGACCTGCACCGTGCGCACACCCCCCACACGCATATAGATGATCCCCGTGTTCACGTCCGACCACACCACTCGCGACCCATCCGCCGAGATCGCGTTGCTCAAATCGGGCAAGTTTTCTATTATTCGATCTCCGTTGCCCGACGGCCCGCCGAATGTCGCCGCCGTGTCCACGCTCCCGTCCGGCAGCAGATTCACCACACTCAGGACGCCCCCCACCGATTCATACAGGTTGCAGTTGTAATAGCAGAATTCACCAGCTTCAGGGCCAGGCGCGGGCACAGCCGGCGCGACCAACGCAGCCGAAGTCTGAAACAGCACGTGCGTACCGTCGGATGACTCGCCCGCGAACAGCGGACTACCGCATCTCCCGGTCAGAGTCAACGTGAACAGAGCCGCAAAGGCGCCATCCGCACTGGTACGCGAATACAGATCGGCCCCCGCACACGGCGGCGCGCCGGCCAACGTCGGCCTGTCGGGCGAGCTCAAATAACCCGCCGAGAGATCGTTCGAGAACGACTGATACAGCGGGCTCGAGACGAATTCGGCGGCGGGCGGGGGCTCGATATCGCTCGCCATCCAACCGTCCCCGGTCCGGCCCGCCAGATACTCATTGTTCAGGAAGGTTGTGGATGACTGGTTGCCGTTGCCGCCGACACCCGAGGCGGGGGCATCGCCCGCATAAACCATTGCGCCACCATCTACCGCAGCGCGAAATGGCTCATTCGCAATCAGAGGCAATTCTCCTTGTCCTGCACCCAGGATACCCAGGCCGGTTTGCGGCTGGAAGACCTCGCCGTTCCCCAACGGCGAAACCAGCTCATAGGCGCGTTCGTCGGGCAACCCCACAGCCCGTGGCGGAGGACGGCGTAGTGAACGTGGCGTCGGCACCCGGAGTGCTACCCAACGCGTTGCGCGCGAGCACCCGGTAGTGATACAGCGTGCCCGACGCCAGGCCGCTCAACCGCACCTGGATCCCGACCGCTCCCTCGGGCGCCCCGAGACTCACTTCCGGTGTGCTGGAGCCATACGCCGTGCTCGTGCCGTATTCCACGCTGTAGGTGGTGGGCAGTCCACCGGCGTTGACCTGCGCGTTCAGCGTCGCGCCACCGGGGCTGACGTTCGCGGCCTGCTCGCCTTCGACGAATGGCGAGTCGCTAGTGAAGAACGTCTCGTCGCTGCCACTCCTGGCGCCGTTGGCGTTCGCGGCCTCCAGGCGGAAATGATAGGTCGTGCGCGGCTGCAGGTTGGAGACCTGGGCGCTCACGGGCACCGTGCTGGAGCCCGTGGGGATCTGCGCGCACGGCGCGCTCTGCCCGTACCCGGGGGCTTCGGTCCCGTATTCGAAACGGCATTCGCTGAGCGCTTCGCCTTCGGGATTCACACTCCCGTTCAGCGTCGCGTTCGTCGCGGCCGCTTCGGTGGCCGAGCCGGTCTCGACCGTAGGGAGGAATGTGGGGTCAAAGAACGCGACGCTGTCCGTGACCTGCTGGCTGGCATACGCGACTCCGGCGCCGCTCACCGCGACCCCACGCGACCCCGCGAGACCTTCTTCGGGGAACGACTGCACCGGCACCGCGCCGCCCTCCGGCGCCGGCCCATACAGGTCGATCGCGTTATTCCGATCGACAAGCACACTGCCCGTCGAGGGGTTGACCGCCAACCCGCTCACACCACCATCGAATTCAGCGGCTTCCTTGCCTGTCGCCGCATCGAACCGCAGCGCCGCTTGGCCGCCCGAGATCACATAGATGTTCCCGGCGCCGTCGATGGCCATCCCCGATACCGCGCCACGCCCGGTCTTGAAGGATCTGACGAAGGTTCCGCCCTGACTGAACTCATCAATGTTTTCTTCCCCCTGGTAGACCCACACGTTCCCGGAGGGGTCGACCGCGACGCCGTGCAGTTCCCCAAACGCTTCTTCCCCCGTGCACGGCCCCGTCGCACAGGTCCCCGTCAACTGGCCCAGGTACGCCCCGGTCGAGCTGAACCGGTCAACCACGTTGTGCCCGCTGTCGGCCACATACACATCCCACAGCGACGGGTCCAGCGCGCTCCCCGAATTGTCCACCGCGATCAGTTCGGCCGCCGAGAAGCTACCCGCCGGCGTGGCGCTGCCGTCGAACTGTGAGACATACGCGCCCGCGGCGGTGAACCGCTCGACGCGGTTGTTGCCCTTGTCCACCACGTACACGTCGCCCGCGGCCGGTTCCACCAACGGTTCGCTTGAATCGTTCACAGCCACCCCGGCTGGTTCGATGAACTGCCCGTTGCCCGAGCCTTCGCTGCCAAAGTGGCTGCCGGGCGTTAGGTATTCCCTGAGAGCAAACGCCGGAGCGCTCCCCAGCAAGAGCACCCCCGCCAGCACACACAACCCAACCACGCCTGTCAACGCGAGCCTGCGCAGAGCGCTCATAGACCGATCCCCTCCCTCGATAGAAAAGAGGGGCACGCCCCTCGCCAAGCTGACAAAGAACGCGAAACCCACGACCCGCTTAACGCGCGTGAGAGACCAACCCGGCCCCTGGGACCGGCTCCAACCGCGGCTAAACGGCGACGACGAGGCTCAGCAGCCGACCAACCGGCGGCGAACCCCGCCAAGAGAGAGAGAGAGAGAGAGAGATGCCTCAGCGATGCTGAAGCATCTAGTTACAGCCCGCAGCGGCGCCGTAACGACCCCCATCACGTCTGTCCAAAACGAACTCACGCGCAAATCGTCTCCCTCGAAGCTCGAAATCACGTCCCTCTCCCAAGGAACCTGCAATGCACTTGAAGCCGGCCGCAGGGGCCCGATCCAAACCCGATCCTATGTCTTGAAAACACCCGGCGGTCCTAAGAGCCAACCGGACATTGCCCATCATAGACATAAATCAAGGGCGGCGTCAACCCCCTCGCGGACGATGCGCTTTTGGGCCGTCGCCCGCGCCCTCTCAGCATCGCCCTAGAGCATGACGAGGCGGTCGCGGTGCACCGCCTCCTCGCTCGCATGGGGCAAGAGCTCGCGCACCGCAGAGGACTTGAGCCCCTTAACGCGGCGAAGCTCGAGCGAGGAGTAGTCGGCGATCCCTTTGGCCAGAACCAAACCGGCCCCCCCCTCCTCCTCCCCTTCAACGGCGATCTCAACCGCGTCGCCCGCGTCGAAGTCCCCCAGCACGTCGAGGATGCCCGACTGGAAGCAGGCTGGTGTGGGCGTCGCGCAGCGCGCGAGCGGCGCCCCGATCCACTACGAGCGTGCCGAGCGTCGGCTTGGCGTAGCGCAGCCACAGCTTGAAGGCCGAGTGGCCCGAGTGGCGCGGCGTGAAGCGTGTGCCCGAGGGGCGCCCGGCGAGGACGTCCTCCAGCGCGCCCGCGCGCAGGCCGTTGCAGACCACCGTCGCGATGCCCGCGGCGGTGGCCATATCGGCGGCCAGCACCTTCGAGCGCATCCCCCCGGAGCCAAGCGGCGAGGTGGTGGCGCCGATCTCCAGCTCGCGCAGGGACTCGAAGTCGTGGACCTCCTGCACGAGCTGCGCATCGGGATCCAGGCGCGGGTCGGCGCTGTGCAGGCCGTCGATGTCGGTGAGCAGCACCAGCAGGTCGGCCCCCACGAGCAGCGCGATATGCGCCGCGAGGAAGTCGTTGTCGCCGAAGGAGATCTCATCGGTGGCCACGGTGTCGTTCTCGTTGACCACCGGCACCACGCCCCACTGGAGCAGCGTCGCGAACGTGTGGCGCGCGTTCACGTAGTGCGCCCGCGCCGACAGGTCGCCGATCGAGAGCAGCACCTGCCCCGAGCCCACCGCGCGCGCGCGCAGCAGCTCGTCGTAGGCCCCATACAGCCCCCCCTGCCCCACCGCGGAGGCCGCCTGCAGCTCGGGGATCAGGCGCGGGGCGCGCCGCCAGCCCCATGATCCGCACCCCTCGCGCGATCGCCCCAGAGGAGACGATCACGACCTCATCGCCGCGCGCATGCAGCGCCGCGACGGCATCGCAGATGCGCGCGAGCACATCGCCGCGCAGCTCGCCGCTGTCGTCGGCGACGATGCTCGAACCGAGCTTGATGACGACTCGTGTCATGCCGGCTGCAAGCCTATTGCTCGGGCGGGCGTGGACTCGGCGCGGATGCGTCCTCCGACAGCGCCTGCATCGAAGTCACGGCCGGTGGCGCGTGTACAGCTCGATGCGGTGTGCCACGTCGCGCCGCACAGTGTTGTCGGCCACGCCGATCCGGCTGGCGAGGCGCTCGTGGCTTACGGTGCGGATCTGGTAAGGCTCGACATACCCGACGCGCGTGGCGCCCTGCTCGTGCGCCAACTCGATGCGCACGGCGGACACGCGCGGCGTGGTGGTGATCGGCGCGACGATGCAAAGGCGCGCAGGTGCGGCGTTGATCTCATCGATGCTGACCACCAGCGCCGGGCGGGTCTTTGCGACCTCGCTGCCCACTGTCGGATCGAGTCGCACCCACCACACCTCGCCTTGGCGAGGCGGCTTGGCTAGCGCCACGCGGAGAAGTCCTCGTCGGGATCGAGGCCGTCGGCGAGCGTGGTCTCCCAGACAGCTGACTCCTCGCGCTCGGGCGACACAGCAAGATCGATGGCAAGCGCGGCAAGCAGCCGCTCCTCGGCGGCGCCGCGGATCAGACGCTCGAGCGTGTCGATCGCGGTCGCTCCGTCCTCCCGCGCAAGGTGGTTGAGAAGATCGCGGGTTTCCGGGCGTGCTCTGATGACTACGGTTGGAGACATATCGCTGAGTATACCTGATGAGGTAGCGCTATGGAGAGCAGCTCTCAGGCTACACGCGGACGATCTGAAGCCCGCCAACGCCCTCGACTGGTCCGAAGTCCTCGTCCTACGTAACGACCGGGAGTCCGTGCGCGTGGGCAATCCAGAGGTCGTTGACGTTCAAGCGCCGCGCCGGCCGGTTGCGTCGCTCACGCGAGTCGGCCGCAATCGTCCGTCCTCTCATCCGCCAAACGCGCGAGAGCCATACGCAGACCGGGGTCCGCCCTCACGACGGCCAGACGACGTGTCAGCTCCTCCTTGGACAGCCACCGCCGATGCGAGACGCCGAACGGGACCAGCGCAGCGACAGGCTCCCCCCGTGTGATGATCACAACCCGCTCGCCAGCCCGCACTCTCCGCAGAAGCCCGGCGGTGTTGCTGCGCAGCTCTCGCGATGTGACCAATGTCATACCACAAGCGTAGCTGCCGACAGATGCTCACCCCGACGGATCGAGTTCCAGCACGGTGCCACCGATCTCGATGTCGTCGCCCGGCTGGAAGCCCTTCGCCTCCAGCGCCTGGATGACGCCGAGGCGGCGCAGGCGGGCCTCGACGTAGGCCATCGCGTCTTCGTTGTCGACGTCGAAGCGCTGCAGCAGGCGCTCGATGCGCTCGCCGCGCACGGCGAACGCTCCGGGGCCGGTCTGCTCGACGGAGAAGCCGCTCCTTTGCGACAGGACGGAAGAGCATATGCTCGGCAAGCTGCTCCTCGCCACCGACAGCGAGGTGTGCGGCCCCGGCGGGAGGCTGCCCCGTCGCCCTCGGAGACAGAATCTGATCCGCCGCCTCTGTGGCGTCAACTTGAGCACCTAGCCCTGGAACGGGCGCGGGTGGCACGAGCCGAAACAGCTCACCCGCCAGCTCGGAGAGGCCGAGGCCGGTCGCCGCGGAGGTCGCGAGCACGGGGATTCGATCCCCCCGGTCCCCCACCCACCCCCAGGCGCTCCGACCACTGCGCCGACCAGCCTCCGCAGCCCGCTCGGAGGGCACGAGATCGGCCTTGGAGAGCGCCAGCACGCGTGGCAGGCTCGCCAGCCGCGGGTCGTGCGCGGCCAGCTCGCGCTCGATCGTCTCGTAGTTGGCCAAAGGATCGGCGCCCTCCTCGCCGGAGATCTCGGGAGCGAGGTCGAGCACGTGCACGAGCAAGCGCGTGCGCTCGATGTGCGCGAGGAACTCGTGGCCGAGACCCGCGCCCTCGCTGGCGCCCTCGATCAGACCGGGGATGTCGGCGAGCACGAGCTGACGCTCATCGTTGTCGAGCACGCCGAGGTTGGGCTCGAGCGTCGTGAAGGGGTAGGAGGCGACCTTCGGCGCGGCGCGCGTGAGGCGCGCCAGCAGCGAGGACTTGCCGGCGTTGGGCAGCCCCACGAGGCCAACATCCGCGAGCAGCTTCAGGCGCAGCTCCAGCCAGCCCTCCTCCCCCGGCAGCCCCCGCTCGGCGAAGCGCGGGGCCTGGCGCGTGGGGGTGGCAAAGCGCTTGTTGCCCCGCCCGCCCGAGCCACCGCTGGCGACGACGATGCGCTGACCGTCGCGCAGGAGTTCCCAGCGGCGCCCCTCCAGATCCTCCTCCTCGCCGGAGGCCTGAGTGCCCGGGGGCACCCTGATCGCGAGCGCCTCCCCATCGGCGCCGTGGCGCAGCGCCCCTTCGCCGTTGCCCCCGCGCGCGGCGCGATGGTGGGGCTTGCGCCGGAAGCCCTGCAGATCGCGCAGCGAGTCGGTGCAAACCAGCACCACGTCGCCCCCACGACCCCCATCGCCCCCATCGGGGCCCCCGCGCGGCACGTGCGCCTCGCGGCGAAAGCTCGCGCTGCCGTTGCCCCCGGCTCCGGCCTGGATGTGGATGCGTGCGCGGTCGTGCAACATAGGGGGCCATCGTGACACCAAAGGAGCCCACTGGACATGACCATTGAGACCCCCTCCCCCGCCGATCGCGTCTTCCTGATCACCGGAGCCTCCTCCGGGATCGGCGCGGAGACCGCCCGCCAGGCCGCCGCGGAGGGCTATCGCCTGGTGCTGGCGGCGCGCTCACGCGAGCGCCTGGATGCGCTCGCTGGGGAGCTCGGAGGCCCCGAGCGCGCGCTGAGCGTCGTATGCGACGTAACCGAGTGGGAGCAGCAGCAGCGCATGGTGCAGGCGGCCCTCGACGCCTTCGGGCGCATCGACGTGGCGTTCGCCAACGCAGGGTTCGGGGGAGCGCGCGGCTTCCTCAACGAGACACCCGAGCACTGGCGCGAGATGGTGCTCACGAACGTCTACGGTCCTGCGCTGACGCTGCGCGCCACGATCCCCGCGCTCACCGAGACGCGGGGCCACGTGCTGCTCACCTCGAGCGTCGCGGGGCGGCGCGTGATCCCGGGCTCGCTGTACGCGTGCACCAAGCACGCCGTCAGCGCGATGGGCGAGGCCGCGCGCCAGGACCTGCACGGAACGGGCATCCGCGTGACCGTGATCGAGCCCGGCGTGACCGATACCCCCTTCTTCGACAATCGCCCCACCCACCACCTGGAGGCGCAGGACATCGCTCGCGCGGTGATCTACGCCGTCGCGCAGCCCCCGCACGTGAACGTCAACGAGATCATGGTGCGCCCGACGGCTCAGCAGCCGTGACGCTCACGACGCGCCCGCGGCGGCCGGTGGCGAACACCACGGTGCCGGCGGCGCGCGCGTAGAGCGTGTCGTCTTTGCCGATGCCGACGCCGGGGCCCGGCTTGAAGCGGGTGCCGCGCTGGCGCACGATGATCTCCCCGCCGGTGACGGTCTGGCCGGCGAACGTCTTCACGCCGAGGCGCTGGGCGTTGGAGTCGCGGCCGTTGCGGCTGGAGCCGAGGCCCTTCTTATGAGCCATTCTCTGCGTCCTCCTTCTTGGCTGCTGGACGACGCGCGGCGGCGGACTTGGCGGCGCCTTCGCAGCGGCGGGCTTTGCCGGGGCCTCCTTCGCCGTCGGCTCGGCCTTGGCGGGATGCGCCGCCGCCGCCGCGGCGGGCTTCGCCGCGGCCTTCGCGCCGCCGAGCGAGATGTCGGTCACCTCGATGCGCGTCAGCTCCTGGCGGTGGCCGGTGCGCCGGTTGTAGCCGCGCTTGGGCTTGAACTTGAACACGCGCAGCTTCTCGCCGCGCTCGTGAGCGACGATCTTGGCGGTCACCTTGACCTTCTCGAGGCCAGCCTTGTCGAACACGGCGTCCTCGGAGCGGTAGAGCATCGGCTGCAGCGCCACGTCTGCGCCCTCGTCCTCGCGGAGGCGCTCGACGAGCAGGCGCTGGCCGCGCTCGACGCGGTACTGCTTGCCGCCTGTCTTCACGATCGCGTACATCGCTCTTCCTACTCCGGGGTTGACTGCGTCTTGGCAGCGGAACGGCGCCGACCGCCTCTGCGGCCACGGCGCCGAGGCTTGGATGATAGGCCATCCTCGGCCTCCTCGGGCGCGTCGCCGTTGGAGGACACGACCGCAACCGGCTCCGGCTCCGGCTCGGGCGCAATCGGCTTCGGCTTGGCCCGGGGCGCGCGCCGGCGCTTGGGCGGGGCGGCGGGCGGGCGCGGCGCGGGGCGCACCACCTCGCCGGACTCGTTCAGCAGCAGCGCGGTGGCGGCGGTGCGCCCGACCTGCTCGATACGCACCATCCGCTTCTCGCCCACGTGGGGGGCGGCGCCGGAGATCGAGATGATGTAGCCGTCGATCTTCGCCACGGCGTCGTCGACGTCGTACATGTGCGGCTCGACGATGTGCACGAGCACCTCATCGCCCTCGTGGAAGGGCAGCGCGCGCTCCTCGACCTCCTCGCGGGTGCCCTGGAAGGTGATCGCGAAGTGATCCAGCGCGAGCCCTTCGGAGCCCTCGAAGTGGAAGAACTTGCCCGTGTGCGCCTCCAGCGCGTGCAGCGCGCGCGAGGACTGCCCGGTGAACTGAGCGGTGACGCGCGGGTTGATCTGCACGAGGAACGCCTCCGCGTCCGGGTGCTCCAGCGCGATGTCGCGCAGGCGGCGCTCGAACTCGATCGCGATCGTCTCCTCCGAGCGGATCACGCCCTCGCCCTCGCAGGTGGGGCAGGGGCGGCTCATGATCTCGCGCACCCCCTCGGTGACGTTCTGGCGCGTCATCTCGACCAGGCCGAGCTTCGAGATCTCGGCGGTGAACGTCTTCGTGCGGTCTTCGTCGAGCGACTTGCGCAGCGTCTTCATGACCGCGTCGCGGTTGCGCGCGCGGGCCATGTCGATGAAGTCGATCACGATGATCCCGCCGATGTCGCGCAGGCGCAGCTGGTTGACGACCTCCTCGGCGGCCTCGAGGTTGGTCCTGGTGATCGTGTCCTCCAGGCCCGCGCTCTTGCCGCGGCCGATGAAGCTGCCGCTGTTGACGTCGATCACGGTGAGCGCCTCGGCGTAGTCGATCATCAGGTAGCCGCCGCTGGGCAGATCCACGCGCCGCGACATCACGCCTTCGATCGCCTTCTCCACACCGTATTCCTCGAACAGCGGCGTGGACTCCTGCCACAGCTCCACGCGCTCCACGAGCTCGGGCGCGGTGCGACTGAAGAACGACACCAGGCGACGGTGCTGCAGCTCGTCGTCGACGATCGCGCGCTCGAAGTGTTCGGAGAAGATGTCGCGCACCACGCGCACCGAGAGGTCGGCCTCCTGGAAGACCATCTCGGGCGCCTGCGTCTCATCGACTCGCTTGAGCAGCACCTCATAGAGCTTGTGCAGGTAGAGCAGCTCGCGCTCGAAGTCCTCGCGCTTGGCGCCGTGCGCGGCCGTTCTGACGATCACCCCGCCGGAGCCCAGCTCGAGCTTGGCGGTCTGCTTGCGCAGGCGCTCGCGCTCGCGATCCTCCAGGCGCCGGGAGACGCCCAGGCCCTCGCCCGAGGGGACGTAGACCATGTAGCGCCCGGCGATCGTCACCTCCATCGAGAGGCGCGCCCCCTTCGTCTTGAGGGGGTCCTTGACGACCTGCACCACGATCTCCTGTCCGGGCTTCAGCAGCTCCGCGATCTTGCGCCCGCCCGAGCGCCCGCGCTTGGGCGCCTCGACGCCGGGCAGCACGATCTCATCGACGTGCAGGAATCCGTTCTTCTCCAGTCCGATATCGACGAACGCCGCCTCGAGGCCCGGCAGCACGTTGTCCACCTTGCCCTTGTAGATGTTCCCGACGATCGAGCGCGCGCCGCGGCGCTCCAGGTAGAGCTCGGCGATGCGATACCCGGCGCCCGGCCGGGTGCCGGCGCGCTTGCGCCGATGAGTGGTTGAGGAGGCGCCGGGCGTTCCGCTGGCCTCCAGCAGCGCCACGCGCGTCTCCGCGCGATCGACGCTGACAAGTACTTGCTTTTTCAATTTTTTCCAGTCTCTTGAACATAACTAAAATGATTGATGAAGGGGCACGTGGCCCTTGAGCGCTTCCGAGGCGCGTGCCTGGACGTAGATCGACTGCAACAGACCCACGGCCAGGAGAGTGGTGATGACCGACGAGCCGCCATAGCTCATGAGCGGCAGCGTTACGCCGGTGATGGGCATGATCCCGATGGCCATGCCCACGTTGACGAACACCTGAAACATCAGCATAGCCGCCACGCCCCCGGCAACCAGCGAACCGAACAGATCCTTGGACATCGTGAGGATCCGCAGCGCCCGCCAGATCAGCAGCGCGTACAGCGAGAGCACCAGCGCCGCGCCGGCGAAGCCGTACTCCTCCCCGACGGCGGCGAAGATGAAATCTGTGTGACTCTCGGGCACGAAGTTCAAGCGGATCTGCGGAGCGTTGGGGCCGAGGCCCGTCTTCTGGCCCGAGCCTATCGCGATCTTCGACTCGGCGAGCTGATAGGCGGGATCGGGTTCGCCGGTCTTGGATTCCTTTTCCTTGATTTCCGCGAAGTTCGAGGAGGGGTGCAGGAAGGAGGTCAGACGCGCCACCTGGTAGGGCTTGAGCACGTGCACACCCACCGCCGGAGCGGCCACGAGCACCAGCGCGAGCGACACCGCGCCGAGCACCAGAAGCGCGCTCAGCTGCCGCCAGGAGGTGCCCGCGACGAATAGCAGCGTGAACGCGATCACCACGTAGACCATTCCCGAGCCGAGGTCCGGCTGGACGATCACGAACAACGCCGGCACGAGCGCCGCGATCATCACCCGCGCGGTCGTCTCGCGCTCGCGCAGCTGGCGCGCGCGCTCGACCACGAACGCGGCGAGCGCCACCGTGAGGAGCACCTTGCCGAGCTCGGATGCCTGGAAGGAGAAGAACGGCAGCGCGATCGCGCGCTGGGAGCCCCGCGCGGTGTGGCCCAGGCCGATCACCGCGAGGATCGAGACGATCAGCACCGCGTAGATCGGCCACTTCAGGCGGCGCAGGCGCGCGTAGTCCAGGCGCGAGAGGAGCAGCATGAACAGCGTCCCCACGATCAGATAGGCGATCTGGCGGTCCACGTAGTAGCGGGGCTGGCCGGGGACGAGTTCACGCGTGGCGGAGCTCAGCGTCACCACCGAGCACACCGCCAGGCCGATCACCGCGAGTGTCAGGAGCGGGTCGAGCGGCAGGCGCAGAGGGGTCGCGGGCGCCGCGGTGGGCTCCTCGGGCGCGTGGATCGGGCTCAGCGGCATCGCCCCTCCTTGCCCTGCGGGAACGAAGGCACGGCAGGGATCGGAGCGTCGGCGGTGGGCGCCATCGCTCAAAGGCTCCTGTTGGTGCCGTGGACGAGCGTGACGGGCTTGCCGAACCACTCCGAGGCCATCAACCGCGCGGCGGGCGCGGCGGCCTGATCGCCGAAGCCGCCCTGTTCGATCGTCACCGCGATCACGATCGGGCGCGTGGGGTCGGCGATGTAGCACATGTACCACGACTGATCGGCCTTGGGGGGGCGTTCTGCCGTCCCGGTCTTGCCGTAGACGGGGTGCTGAGCCTGGTCCCACCCCGCCCACACGTCGGCGGAGGTCCCCCCCGGCTGGCTGGTGGCGTCGTGGATGCCAGCCATCACGAGGCTGAGGTCGGCGTAGTTCAGGCGCACGTGGCGCCTGGGCGGGGCGCCCAGCGTGCGCACGAGCCCGCCCTGGGAGTCGTCGATCTCCAGGCCCAGATGAGGGGTCACCACGGCCCCGTTGCCCTGGCTCATATACGAATTGGCGAGCGTCGAGTAGGCGACCGCCATCTGCAGCGGGGAGGTCACGAGGTCGCCCTGGCCCACCGCCAGGTGCATGTTGTCGCCCACGCTCCAGGGGCGCCCATCGGAGATCCCGCAGCTGGGAACGCGCCGGCGGCGCTCGCAGGCGCGCTCCTGCGCGCCCACTTCCGCGCGCCAGCGGCGGCTGGGGACGGTGCCTGTGAGCTCTTCGGGGAGGTCGATGCCGGTCTTCTCGCCGATCCCCAGCTCGCGCGCCTCGTGCTGGATAACCTCGCCACGGCTGTTGGCGAGCTCGCCGACTTCGAAGAAGTAGGTGTCCGAAGAGACCCGCAGCGCGTTGACGAGGTCGAGCGCGCCGTAGTCGGCGTGGCCGGCATTGCAGAACTGCTCGGTGGAAACGTGGATGCAGGATCCCGCGCCCAGCGCCGCATTGGGGTCGAGCACCCCGGCTTCGAGCGTCCCCATCGCGGTGATCGGCTTGAACGTCGAGCCGGTGGGATAGCCGCCGCTGACGGCCCTGTCCTCGAGCGGCGCGGGCTCCGTGGGCACTCCGTGGCTCATGCCCTCCAGCGCTTCGTATTCGCTCGTGGTCAGCGGCCGAGCGAACTTGTTGGGGTCGAAATCCGGATAGGAGCCCATCGCCAGCACCTGCCCGTTGCGGGGATCGAGCGCCACGAACGCACCCGCGTTGGCGGGGTTGCCGTTGCCGTTGGCCAGGCCGATGCCCTGCAGGAGCGCCTTTTCGCCCTCCCGCTGCAGGCCCATGTCGAGCGTCAGCCTGAGGCTGTAGCCGGCGGTGGGCTCGGTGACGGGCAGCCGCGCGGGCACCGCTTCGCCGCGCGAGTTGACCTCCACGCGCTGCACCCCGGGCTTTCCGCGCAGGTAGCGGTCGTAATAGAACTCGACCCCTTCCTGCCCCACCACGGTGCCCTGGGAGACGCCCTTGAAGGCGTGCAACTTGAGCTCTCCCGGGGAGATCTGACCGACGTGGCCGAGCACGTGGGCGGCCATTTCGCCATAGGGGTAGTCGCGAATCGACACCGGCTGCTGGGTTACCCCGGGGTAGTCGTTCCTGCGCTCGGCGAGCACCGCCAGCGCGTCCGGCCCGGCATCGGTTCTGATCGTGACGGGCGCATAGGGCACCGAGGTGCGACCCTTGAACACGAGCGCCTGGACGTGCGCCGGACGCATCCCCAGGAGCCGGCCCAAGCGCGCATACAGCCGCAGGCGCGGAGCCCCTCTCGGGGGCAGCGCGGAGGGCACGATCTGCACCGCGTTGGTGGTGCGGCTGGTGACGATCGGCTGACCCTCGCGATCGAAGATTTCCCCGCGCGGCGCGGGGATCGGCAGCGGGCGCAGGCGGTTGGCGTTGGCCTGCTGCACGTACTGATCGCCCGTGAGCACCTGCAGGTACCAGAGGCGGAAGAAGATCGCCCCGAACATCACCAGCGCGATCGCGCCGAGCACCGCGACGCGCAGCGCCAGCTGCGGGGAGACCGGAGTGCGCGGCTCCACCCTCCGCGGCAGCGGTCCCGATCCTTCCCGCAGGCGCTCGATCGTGCTCATGGCTGGTGGCTCCCGGATGTTCACGCGCGCGAGAGGGGACTCAGACCGCCGGTGGTGTAGGCGCGGCGGCGCCGGCGGCGCGGATCGTCGGGCAGGCTGGGGTCGAGCGCCCGGCGCACCAGCAGCCACATCGGCAGCGCCAGCAGCGTATCCACCACCACCTCCAGCACGATCTGGCGCAGCAGCTCCAGGCTCACAGGCGCGTTGACGCCCAGCAGGAACTCGAACAGCGAGTACCCCACCATCGCCGTGGCTGCCGCCGCGCCGCCGACGAGCAGCGGCGTGAGCGCGGCCTGGGGGTCGCGCAGTTCGCGCAGGCGCCCCGCCCAGTAGCCGATCACGGTGAACACAAGCGAGGTCAGCCCGAGGGTCTGCACGAGCAGCAGATCTACCAGCAGGCCCACCGCGAAGCCCGTGAGCGCCCCGAGTGTCGAGCCGCACAGCAGACCCACGAAGGCCACGAGCAGAGGCGAGACGTCGATGCTCACGCCGAATACCGGCACCTCGGAGATGACGCCGATCTGCACGAACACGATCGTCACCGCGAGCGCCGCGATGCGTATGAGCAGCGACGCGGGGGGCCCGGATTCCTTCATCCCCCGCCCTCGATCGCGATCGTGCCTATGGGCTGTCTCATCTCCCGCCGCCCGTGGAGGCGAGCTGGCCTTCGAGTGCCCCCGGTGATTCGCCGCTCGCGCTCCCCGCCGCGGGCAGCGAGGCCGCCACGCGTCCCAGGCGCGCGGCGCGGCTGCCCTGGACGGTGGTCAGCACCTGCACCACGTCGAGGTCGTGCAGGTTGGCGAGCGGGTGCACGTTGACCGCCTTGTAGGGGCTGCTTTCGTTGACCGAGCTGACCTGTCCGATCGGGATGCCGCGGGGGAACAGCGATTCGCTCTGACCGGCGATCGTGCCGGCCGTTACGACGTAGTCGCCCAGGTTGACGACGGCGTCCTTTGGCAGGTACTGCAGCAGCAGGTCGTTGGGGTCGCCCACCTTCGGCTGCACGATGCCGGGCACGCCGGTCGAGTTGACGATTGCGCTGATCCCGACTTCGCTGTCGGTGATGAGGCTGACCTGGGCGGCGTCGGAGGACGCGAGGGTGATCTTGCCGATGAGCCCTTCGCCGTTGATGACGGGGTCGTTGACCCGCACCCCGCGCGCCGTGCCGGCGTCGATCGTGACCGTCGAGTACCAGATGTTGGGGGACTTGGCAACGACTGTTGCGCTCACCGGCGAGTAGTCGGCGGCGGAGATCTGGCTGTCCAGGTGCATCAGCTTGAGCAGCTCCGCGTAGGAGCGTTCCTCGCCCTGCCTTGCGATCAGCTCGCCCTGCAGGCGGTCCACCTGCTTGCGCAGCTGATCGCGCTGGCTCTTGGCGTGCAGCGTGTCGCCGACCCAGCCAAACAGATCGCGCACGGGCTTGAGCGCCTTGTTGGCGCCATCCTGGATCGGCGAGATCACCGTGAGGAAGCCGCGCTGCACCGAGTGCAGGCCCCCGCCGGGGGCCTCTCTGAAGTAGGCGGTGAGCAGTATCAGGGAAAGCGCGACGAGCAGCACGAGCACCGCGCGTTGACGGCGGACCGTCTTGTCGTACACGGGAAGCAGCCTTCCAACGAGGGGAGGGTTAAGAGTACGTTGGCAGGAGGAGCGGCGTTGCGCTTCATCGTCGGCGACGGCCGCGCGAGTTGCGGTTGGAGCGGTGGATCGCCTCGAACTCCTCGAGCGAGCGCCCCGAGCCGACAGCCACGCAGGTGAGCGGCGATTCGGCGAGATGCGCGGGCATCTGCGTCTCCTCGCGCAACCGCTCATCGAGCCCCTGCAGCAGCGAGCCGCCGCCCGCGAGCATGATGCCGCGGTCCATGATGTCCGAGGCCAGCTCCGGAGGGGTGCGATCGAGCGTCTCCTTGACCGCTTCGACGATCTGCGAGAGCGGTTCCTCCAGCGCCTGGCGGATCTCCTCGCTGGTGAGCACCACCGTCTTGGGCAGCCCGGAGACCATGTCGCGCCCGCGGATCTCGGCCTGCAGCTCCTCCTCCATCGGGTAGGCCGAGCCGATCTTGAGCTTCAGCTCCTCGGCGGTCTGCTGGCCGATCAAGAGCTTGTACTCGCGCTTTGCGTAGCTGATGATCGCCTCGTCGAGCTCATCCCCGCCGATGCGGATCGACTGCGAGACGACAATCCCGCCGAGCGAGATCACCGCCACCTCGGAGGTGCCCCCGCCGATGTCCACCACCATCGAGCCCGTCGGCTCGCCCACCGGCAGCCCCGCCCCGATCGCCGCCGCCATTGGCTCCTCGATCAGATACGCCGCACGCGCGCCCGCGGATAGGCAGGCCTCCTCCACCGCGCGCTTCTCCACGCCGGTGACGCCGGAGGGCACGCACACGACCACGCGCGGGTGCGCCCAGCGGTTCTGATGGACCTTCTGGATGAAGTGCCTGAGCATCTCCTCGGTAACGTCGAAGTCGGCGATCACCCCGTCCTTCAGCGGCCGGATTGCCTGGATCGTGCCCGGTGTGCGCCCGAGCATCCGCTTCGCCTCGATCCCTACCGCGTGCACCTCGCCGCTGCGCGAGTCGATCGCCACCACGCTCGGCTCGGATAGCACGATCCCACGACCGCGCACGTACACCAGCGTATTGGCGGTCCCCAGATCGACCGCCATGTCTCGGCCGCCGAATCCGGTCAGGTAGCTGAAGATGCCCATATATCGAGAAAGGGCAGGCCCGGATTCGGCTTCACGCCGCGCTTTTGGAAGCCGCGCCGGGCGCCAGGGAGTGCCCGCGGGCAGTGTAGCGGACCCCCACCGGCGGCCCACAGGCTTGACAGCCTATTTGCAGGGCAAAAGCTCGGGGTAGAGGTCCAGCAGGGTCGCGAGCGGCAGGCCCACTACATTCTGCACATCGCCCTTGATCTCCCGTGTGAGGATCGACCCCTTGCCCTGGATCGCGTAGCCGCCGGAGCGCCCGCGCCACTCCTCCGCGGCGACGTACCAATCGAGCAGCTGATCGCCGAGGGTACGGAAGGTGACATCCGTGGCAACGACCGCCGTGCGCTGCTCGCCCCCCGGCAGCAGCAGGACGAGGCCGCTCAGCACGCGGTGGGTCGCCCCGCCCAGCGCCGTGAGGGTCGCACGCGCCTGGCGCTCGTCGGCCGGCTTGCCGTAGATGCGGCCCTCCAGCGTGACCAGCGTATCCACGCCCAGCACCGCCTCGGGGATGTCCGGCCGTTGGGCCGCGCGTGCCTTGCGCAGCGCATTCTCCGCGGCCACCTCCTCGGGGTCGCCCTGCTCGAGCTCCGCCACATCAGTGGGACGCACCTCGAAGGAGACTCCCAGGCGCTCCAGGATCGCGCGGCGCTGAGCGGAGGCCGAGGCCAGTACGAGCGAGGGGTTCAGCTCACGTGACCCCACGCCGGTTGCAACTCTAAGCGAGCTCGGGGAAGAACAGCTTCGCCTCGCGCGCCGCCGACTCCGGCGAATCCGAGCCGTGCACCATGTTCTGGCCCATCTCGATCGCGAAGTCCCCGCGGATCGATCCGGGCGCCGCCTCCAGCGGGTTGGTCGCGCCGATCGCCTGCCTCGCCGCCCGCACCGCCTCGGTGCCCTCCAGCACCATCGCCACGAGGGGGCCGGAGGTGATGAAGTCGACCAGCTCGCCGAAGAACGGCCGCTCGGAGTGCTCGGCGTAGTGCTGCTCTGCCAACTCGCGCGTGCAGGTCATGTGCTTGAGGGCCACTACGCGCAGCCGCTTGCGCTCGAAGCGAGCGAGGATCTCCCCCGTGAGCGAGCGGGCGAAGGCGTCGGGCTTTACAAGGATCAGCGTGCGGTCCATGGGGTCCTTTGCTTTGAGGGGGTTCAGGAGGTGGGTCGGGGGCGCCGGGCTCGGGGGGCCTTCTCCAGCAGCGTCTCGCCCTCGTGCAGCGTGTCGGCTTCGAGCACCCTCTCGCCTTTGTCCGTCTGAGCCTCGCTGTCGCTGCTCGCGCGCGTGGCCGCCACGGGCGCGCTCGCCTCGCTGCGCTCGCGCGTGCGTGCGGGACGCCGGGCTTTCGCCGCGCCGGGCACCTCCGCTTCGCAGTAGGGGCATATCGGCCACGTCCGCTCCAGCGGGCGCTGGCAGCTGGAGCAGCGCTCCTTGAGCTTTCGCATGCAGCTCGGGCAGCGCAGGAAGTCACGCTCGATGTGGTGGTCGCAGTGCGGGCACAGGGTGTGATCGAGCTGCTGCAGGCGCACCTCGGCGGCCTGCATCTCCAGTTCGCGCTCACGCACGTCCTCGAGGTACTCCGGCGGGCGCAGGATGATGTACACGACGGTGCCCACGAACGGGAACAGCGACACCACGACAGCACAACCGACGAGCATCGGATCGAGGATCCGGCGTCGCGCATCCGCGTAGGTCCAGTAGACAAGCGATGCGTACAGCACCACCAGGAACAGGCCCAGCAGGTCGATCGCCAGGTTCAGGCCGCTGCTGTTGATTCCGAAGTAGGCGAGGGTGGGCATCGGAGAGGTTTGAGAGACGCCCCGCGCGAACGCGGGCACGAGCGGCCGAGTTTAGTGCCTATCCCGGAGGGAACGGCGGCTGCGGGCACACGCTCGCACGCCCCTTACAGGAACAGCCTGCCGAATCCGTAGCCCGCGGCGAAGAACACGAGGATCACCAGCGCGACGCCGAGCGCCACCACGCCGACCATCGCGAGCACGGAGGGGCCGTCGTCGTTCAACCCTCCGCCCTCCTGCGCGTGGACCGCGCCTCGTCCCCCAGCAGCGCGCCGACCAGGTAGATCGAGCCGGTGGCGAGCACCGCCCGGCCCCCGGGCTTGCCGCCGGCGCCACGCTCGCCGCCGGTCTGCCTGTCCGCCCCAGACCACACGTCCGCCCGGGTCTGCTCGGCCGGCCGGGCCTGCTCGGCAGCCCATTCCCGCGCCGCCGCCAGCGCCCGGTTGGGGTAGGGCTCGCACGTCGCCTCCCGGAAGCCCTGCTGGCGGGCCAGCGACTCGAGCGCAGCGGGCGACAGAGCGCGGGGGCTCGGCGGCGCCGTGAACCACGCCCGCGCGCACAGCGGCAGCAGCGCCTTGAGGATCGACGCCGCATCCTTGTCCTCCAGCACCCCCAGCACCAGCCCCAGCGGCCGCCCTTCCAGCAGCTCGGGCAGCTCACGCGCCAGCTCCTGCGCCGCGGCAGGGTTGTGCGCCCCATCGAGCACCACCAGCGGCTCTTCGTCGAGCACGTGCAGGCGCCCCGGCGTGGCGATGTGCAGGGCGGCGTCGCGCACCGCCTCGGCGCGGAGCTCGATTCCAGCGCTCGCCAACCAAGCCGCGGCGGCCAGCTCGGCGAGCGCGAAGTTGGCTCGCTGCACCTGCCCTTGCGCGAGCAGCGGCTGCGACCACTCCTCCTGCACCTGCACGATCCTCGCATCCCGTTCGAGGGCGACCCGCCGCGCGACCGCCATCGCCTGCGCGTCGAGGTTTGCGCCCACCGCGAGCGTCGTCTCCGGGCACACCACCGCGAGCTTCTCCTCCGCGATGTCCCGCACGGTGGGCCCCAGCCAGCGGGTGTGCTCCAAGCCGACGTTCGTGAGCACGCTCACCGTGGACTCGATCGCGCTGGTCGCGTCGTAGCGCCCCCCCAGACCGGCCTCGATCACGGCCACCTGCACCCCATGCTCGGCCAGCGCCCAGAAGGCCGCCGCCGTGAGCAGCTCGAACTGCGTCACGTGGTCGTCCTCGGCCAGCGTGTGATTGACGCGCTCGGCCGCCCACACCGCGCGCGCCACCGCATCGGTGAAGCCCTCCGGGGAGATGTCGCGCTCGCCCACCTGCACGCGCTCGCAGTAGGACATCAGGTGCGGCGAGAGGTAGGCGCCCGTGCGTACGCCGTGGCGCTCCAGGATCGCCGCGGTCATGCGCGTGGTGGAGGACTTGCCGTTGGTCCCCACCACGTGGATCGACTGGAAGCGACGCTCGGGAGACCCGAGCGCGGTCATCATGCGCCGCATCCGGTCCAGCCCGAAGCGCATCCCGAACAGCTCCAGCGAGCGCAGGTGACGCTCCGCGCGATCACTGCTCCAGCGCTGGCTCATTGCGCGTCCTGTAGCTCGGCTTCGAGCTTGGCCAGTTTCGCGCGCTCGCCCTCCACCACCGCTGCCGGCGCCTTGGCCACGAAGCCGGCGTTCGTCAGCTTGCCACGGACCCTTCCGAGCTCCTCTTCCAGTCGCTCGCGTTCGGCCACTCTGCGCTGCTCGGCAGCAGCGAGGTTCAGACCCTCTTCGGAGATCACCTCCAGCGTGCCTCCCGGGAGGGGAACGGATGCGACCGACCCGTCGCCCGCATCCGGGGAGAGCTCCAAACGAGCCAGGCGAGCCAGGACATCTGCCATCGATCCGTAACCCTCCGCGTGCAAATGCGCGGGCACCACCAAACCGGGGCGGGCATCGACACTGTTGCGCCACGCCCTGATGAGCGTGATGGCCTCGATCGTACGGCCCACCTCGGCCTCGGCTGCCTCGTCGATCAGCGCCTCATCCGCCCGTGGGTAGCTCGCGGCGGCGAGCAGAACCCCGCCATCCAGATAGGCCCACAGCTCCTCGGTGACGAACGGGATCACGGGGTGCGCCAGCGCCATCGTCTCGCGCAGGACGTGCAGCAACGTGGCCGTGAGCGCGTCTCGCTCCTCGCGATCGGCCAGCCGGTGCTTGACCATCTCCAGGTACCAATCGCACAGCTCGCCATACACGAAGTCGTAGAGCCCAAAGGCGGCGTGTGAGAAGTCATAGCTCTCGATGCGGGCGGCCGTGGCCGCCTCCACGCGCTGCAGGCGCGAGAGGATCCAGCGGTCCTCGACCGTCGTGGGTCGCGCCTCGGGCTTCGCGCTCGCGAGATCGGGGACCTTGAGCAGCACGAACCGCGCCGCGTTGAACAGCTTGTTGGCGAGCGCCTGGCCCTGCTGGACCTTCTCGGCGGAGTAGCGCACATCCTGCGAGGAGCTCATCGCGAGCAGCCCGAAGCGCACCGCGTCGGCCCCATGGCGATCGATCTCATCGAGCGGATCGATGCCGGTGCCCAACGACTTGGACATGCGCCGCCCGTCCGGCGCCTGGATCACCGAGTGGATGTACACGTCCGCGAAGGGCACCTCCCCAACGAAGCGGAGCCCCATCATGATCATCCGCGCCACCCACAGGAACAGGATGTCGCGCGCCGTGGAGAGCACGCTGGTGGGATAGAACGCGCGCAGCTCGGGAGTCTCCTCGGGCCAGCCCAGCGTGGCGAACGGCCACAGCGCCGAGGAGAACCACGTGTCGAGCACGTCCTCCTCCTGGCGCAGCTCCCCGCCGCAGGCTTTACAGCCCGCGGGCGCGCTCGCGGCCACGTGGATGTGGCTGCATGTCTCGCAGTAGTACACCGGCAGGCGGTGCCCCCACCACAGCTGCCGCGAGATGCACCACGGGCGGATCGCCTCCATCCAGTCCAGGTACACGCGGCGGTGGTTCTCTGGGACGATCCGCACCCGCCCGTCCCGCACAACCTCGATCGCCGGCTGGGCGAGCTCGTCCATGCGCATGAACCACTGCAGCGAGATCAGTGGCTCGATGCGCTCGCCCGAGCGGTGGGAGTAGGGCACCTCGTGCTCGTAGGGCTCTTCGGCGACGATCCGCCCTTCCTCCCTGAGGGCCTCCACCACGGCGGCGCGAGCCTCCATCACCGTGAGCCCCGCGAAGCGCTCGCCCGCCTCCGCCGTCATGCGCCCGTCCTCGCCGATCACCGACACCTGCTCCAGTTCGTGGCGCTGGCCGATCTCGAAGTCGTTGGGGTCGTGCGCGGGGGTGACCTTCAGCTGACCGGTGCCGAAGTCCATCTTCACGTACTCGTCCGCGACGATCGGCAGCAGCCGGCCCACGAGCGGCAGCACCGCGCCGCGCCCGACGAGATCGCGGTAGCGCTCGTCGCCGGGATTGACCGCCACGCCCGTGTCCCCCAGCATCGTCTCCGGGCGCACCGTGGCGATCGTCACGCCTTCGCCGCCCTCTTCCGCGGCGCCGTCCCCTCCGAGCAGGTCGTAGCGGATCGAGTAGAGCGTGTCGCGCTCGCGGCGCTCCTCCACCTCCAGGTCGCTGATCGCGGAGCGGCTGCCCGGATCCCAGTTGACGATGTAGCGGTCGCGGTAGATCAGCCCCTGCTCGTAGAGCTCCACGAACACCTTCACCACCGCCCGGTGATAGCCATCGTCGAGCGTGAAGCGCTCCTCCGAGTAGTCGCACGAGGCCCCCAGCCGCTTGAACTGCTCGACGATCGTATGCCCGTAGTGCTCGCGCCACTCCCACACCCGCCGCTCGAAAGCCTCACGCCCGATCTCCTGGCGGCTCGTCCCCTCTGCCCTCAGCGCCTTCTCGACCTGCGCCTGCGTCGCGATCCCCGCGTGATCGGTGCCCAGGATCCACTTCGTGCGTTTGCCGAGCATCCGGTGGTAGCGAATCAGCACATCCTGGATCGCCCCGTTCAGCGCGTGCCCCATGTGCAGAGACCCCGTGATGTTCGGAGGCGGAATCGCGATCGAGTAGTTCTCCGCGGCGGTGCCCTGCGGCTCGGGGTGAAACAGGCCGCTTTCCAGCCACTTCGCGGTGATCCGCGGCTCGACCTCCCCCGGCTCGAAGCGGGTGCGGTTCTCCAGCTCGCCGATCGGGTTGCTCATGGGAGCGGGAGTCTAGCCTCGGCGCTAGGCTAAGTCCGTGTCACTGAGTCGCCAAGAACCAACGCCAAGTTCGCATTCCGGTGTAGACGAGAGTCTCATTCGTCAGCAGTTGAAACTGTCGCAGGCAGACAGGATCAGACAGCTCGACCGCCAGGCCAGCGAAATGCGACTTGTGGTGGAGGCCGGAGAACGGGCCCGTGGCGAACTATCCCGAGTTCCGCCAGAGCGCTAGTTCGCCAGCCCGCCGAACGCCCCAAACGGGTGCATCTGCTGCCAGATGAGCATGCCGTTGCCGTCGGCGACGACCTCACTGCCGGCGGGTGCCTCGCTGCGGACGCGCTCGGCGAGCGCGGCGGCTTCGTCCTCGTCGTTGGCGCCGATGAACAGATGGCGCCAGTTCTGGTTGACGGGTATCCCCTCGCTTTGAAGGCGCTTGGCGAAGCTGCGGGCGTCGTGGTGGGTGGGGAGCGTCACGCGCACCTCCCACTGAGGGACGCCGCCGGCGATCGACTCGGCGTCCTCGGTCTGATCGCGCAACTGACGCTCGGCGCCCTGTGCCGCGTCAGTGGTGGGGAGCGCCACAGTGGCGTCCTCCCAGCGCTCCTCGACGGGATGCCAGCGCAGCAGCTCGATCTGCCCCTGGATACTCCGCTCTGACATCGCCTGCTCCACGATGGTGCGCGCCCGCTGCGCGGCGGACAGCGAGTCGGCATACATGAGCACATGATCCTGCTCGTGGGTGACCGCGAGGCGACCCAATTCGCGGTGGGTCTCCTCGTCGAGCTCGATGTCCTTAAGCGCCGCTAGCAGGTCCTTGGGCCTCTGCACCTGCACGCGCAGGCGAAACTCGTCGTGCATCGCGGGCTAAGCCGACTCTTCCCGCAGGTGCCGGGGCTCGGGCTCTTCCTCTTCGGGGGCGGCCTCGGTGACGAGGGTGGGTGTGAGGCCGCGTTCGACGGTCTCCTTGGTGACGACGCACTTCTTGACGTCGCGGCGGGAGGGGAGCTCGAACTGGACCTCGAGCAGGATCTCCTCCATGATCGAGCGCAGGCCGCGGGCGCCGGTTTCGCGCTGGAGACCCTTTTCGGCCACCGCGTTGAGCGAGTCGTCGGCGAACACCAGCTCGATGCCGTCGAAGGAGAAGAAGCGCTGGAACTGCTTGACGAGCGCGTTGCGCGGCTCGGTGAGAATCGAGACGAGGTCTTCGCGCGTGAGCTGGTGCACGGCGGACATCACCGGGAGGCGACCGATGAACTCGGGGATCAGGCCGTATTCGATCAGATCCTCGGGGAGGCACTGCTCGAAGATCTCCCCCGTGTCGCGCTCGGACTTCGTTTCGATCGATGCCGCGAAGCCGACGCCGTTGTGGCCGATGCGCCGCTCGATGACCTTGTCGAGGTTGGCGAAGGCGCCACCGCAGATGAACAGCACGTTGGTCGTGTCGATCGTGAGGAACTCCTGGTGGGGGTGCTTGCGCCCACCCTGCGGAGGGACGGAGGCGGCGGTGCCCTCGAGGATCTTCAAGAGCGCCTGCTGCACCCCTTCGCCGGAGACGTCGCGCGTGATCGAAGGGTTGTCGGCCTTGCGCGCGATCTTGTCGACCTCGTCGATGTAGATGATCCCCGTTTCGGCTTTCTTGACGTCGAAGTCGGCGGCCTGGATCAGCTTGAGCAGGATGTTCTCGACATCCTCGCCCACGTACCCGGCCTCGGTGAGCGCGGTGGCATCGGCGATCGCGAACGGCACGTTGAGGATCCGCGCCAAGGTCTGCGCCAGCAGCGTCTTGCCGCAGCCGGTGGGCCCGAGCAGCAGGATGTTCGACTTCTGCAGCTCAATGTCCGAGTCCCCGGACTGCATCATCTGCACGCGCTTGTAGTGGTTGTAGACGGCCACGGAGAGCGTGCGCTTGGAGGGGTCCTGGCCCACCACGTACTCGTCGAGTACGTCGTAGATCTCGCGCGGCTTGGGCAGGTTCTCGAGGTCGAAGGAGGGCGGCGAGGCAAGCTCTTCGTCGATGATCTCGTTGCAGAGGTCGATGCACTCGTCGCAGACGTACACGCCCGGCCCGGCGATCAGCTTCTTGACCTGTCGCTGGGACTTGCCGCAGAAGCTGCACAGCAGCTGCTCGTTGGAGTCGGTGGGCCGGGCCATATGCGCTCCTCCTCAGCTTCCCCCGCGCACCACGGAGCTAGTGCTCGGAGATGACGCGGTCGATGATTCCATACTCCTTGGCCTCCTCGGAACTCATGAAGTAATCCCGATCGGTGTCGTGGCGCACGGTCTCCAGATCCTTGCCGGTGTGGTGAGCGATGATCTCATCCAGGCGCCGGCGCACGTCGATGATCTCCTTGGCGTGGATCTCGATGTCGGTCGCCTGCCCCTGGAAGCTCGAGGAGACCTGGTGGATCAGGATCTTGGCGTTGGGCAGCGCCATCCGCTTGCCCTCCGCGCCCCCGGCCAGCAGCAGCGCGCCCATCGACATGGCGATCCCCACGCAGATCGTCTGCACCTGCGGCTTGATGAACTGCATCGTGTCGTAGATCGCCAGGCCCGCGTAGACCGAGCCACCGGGGGAGTTGATGTACAGGGAGACATCCTTCTCGGGGTCCTCGGACTCCAGGTGCAGCAGCTGGGCGACGATCAGGTTGGCGATCTGATCGTCCACGGGGGTTCCCAGGAAGATGATCCGCTCGTTGAGCAGTCGGCTGTAGATGTCGAACGCACGCTCGCCGCGCGAGGTCTGCTCAACCACCATCGGTACTAATGGGCTCATGGTCCTCGCTTCAGTTTCGCTTCATGGGCTCGATTCCTTCAGGCTAGCGATCCGGCGTCCACAATCGTCCGGGCGCGGCGGCGGCTGGGTGGGCGGGGTCCCTATCAATTGCGGGGGCGGCCTGCTCGGCCTGCTCGGGGGTCCACAGCTGCTCGCGCGCCCTGGCCTGCTCGAGTGGGATCGGGGTGGCCTCCGCGGCGATCAGGTCGATCGCCTGGCGGGCGGCGAGATCCTCGCGCAACTCCTCCAGGCGCCCTGAGTCGCGCAACTGCGCCAGCAGCTGCTCGGGAGCCACGCCATCGCGCTCGGCGGTGGGAGTGAGGGCTTCGAGGATCGCAGGCTCGCTCGGCTCGATGCCCTCGGCGGCGACAACCGCGGTGAGCAGCGCCTCGCGCCGCAGCGCCCGCTCTGCGTCGGGCGCGAGCTCGGCGAGGATCTCCTGCTCGGGGCGGCCGTCGATCTGCAGGTAGGTCTCGCGTGTGATGCCGCGGTGAGAGAGAGAGTGCAGCATTCGCTCCCACATCTCCTGGGCGCGCGCCTCGATCAGCGCCGGGGGGACCTGCACGGTGGCCTGCGCCAGGGCGGCGTCCAGGGCGGCGTCCCGGAACTCGCTCTGCACACGCTGCTCATCGACCTCCAGCAGGCGAGTGCGAATGTCCTGGCGCAGATCCTCCACGGTGTCGAAGCCCGCGTCGATCGCGAAGTCCTCGTCGAGCTCGGGGAGATCCTTGCGCTTGACCTCCTTGACGGTGACCGACGAAGGAAGCGGGGTGCCCGGCCAGCTGCTCGTGGCCGTAGTCGGCGGGGAAGTCGAGGGCCACCGTGCGCGTATCGCCCCCCTGCGCCCCCCGAAGGGCGTCCTCGAAGCCCGGGATGAGGCTGTCCGAGCCGAGCTCCACGAGCTGGTCGCGACCCTCTCCGCCCTCGAACGGCTCAAGATGACTGGAATGGTCGAGGGGCCCGACCGAAGCCGGGGGACGCGCGCCTTTGGCGCGCGTCCCCGTTTCGGCCAGCCGGCCTTCGGCCGGCTGCGCCACCCTCTCAGCGCCGGACTCGTGCACGAGCGAGCCGACGTAGTCGATCACGACGAAGTCCCCGCTCTCGGCGGGGCGCTCGACGGTGTGCAGCTTGGCGAGGCGCTCGCGCAGGCGCTCGACCTCCTGATCCACCGCCTGCTCGTCCGCACGCGGCTCGCCACGGCCGACCTCGAGTCCCTTGTACCGGCCCAGCTGGGCGGTGGGGAGCACGCCGATCTCGATCGAGAACCGCAGCGCCTGCCCCTGCGGGGGCAGGTCTCCGAGGTCCAGCTGGGGGTCCCCCACGGGGACGATCCCGGCGGCCACGATCGCATCCGCGTACCAGCTGCCGAGCGTGTCGCGCACGGCCTCCTCCAGAACGGCCTCGCGGCCCACGCGCTGGATGACCAGCGGGGCGGGCACCTTGCCGCGGCGAAAGCCGGGGAGCTTCAGCTCGCGCCCGAGCTGGCGCGCCTTGTGCTCGACGCGGCTCTGCACCTCTTCGGGGGGCACCTGAACCTCGACCCGCACGCGCGACTCGGGCAGCTCGGTGACGGTGGTGGTGAGGGCCTCGGGCATGGTGTGCGCGCCACGATACCGTGCCATGGATGCGCACCCGTCGGCTGGAGACCTGGTTGTGGACGGGCCCCGCTGCGCACCTGCTCGGCGGGGCCCTGGATTTCGTGCAGGCGCTTGTGCAGCTACCGCCGCGCGCGCCGACGCTCTAAGCGCTGAGCGGGACCGGCGCGCCGAATGCGAGGGCGACTCCGCGCGGCACGATCAGCACCGACCAGGCGGCGTCGTCGATCAGGCGCATCGAGGCGGCGCTGACGCCGACGCGACCCTGCTCGGCCTCCGGGCGCGAGCCGACGACGAGCAGCTCGGCGGGCTCGTCGGCCGCGACGACGCTCGCTCCGATAGCCGAAGCCAGCCCGGTCGCGGTGCTCTGCGCGCTGGGGTCCGTCGGGTCCGCAACCGCGGCGATCCGCTGCAGGTGCGCGTCCGAGCGCTGCGCGAGGCCGGCCGGAGCGATAGCGACCGCGACCGGACCGCCCTCGAGCAGGCGCTGAGCGGAGTTGCCCACGGCGATGTGACCCTGGGCGGTGTGGGAGTCCGAGCAGAACACCACCACGCCCGCGCCGGTCTGCTCGGCGAGCGCCCTCAGGCCCTCGGGGGTGGAGCGATCGGAGACGACGTGGCGCTTGGCCTCGCCCGTTCCCAGCAGCGCGGCGCCGCGCTCGAGCAGCGCCTCGGCCTCGTGCTGCGCGAGCGCCTCGCGGTCGCTCTCGGGCTCGTGGGTGTGGCGCACGTAGGCCAGCGACACCTCGGCGCCCGCGCGGGCGAAGAGACGGCCGAGGGCAATCGCGTCGTCCTCGTTGTTGGTGCCGTCGTAGGACACGATGATCTTGGTGGGCATGGTTTCTCCTTTGTCCTGCCTTGTCGGTGCGAGGCTGCTTTCTCCGACACCATCCCACCGTCCTGCCATCAGTGCAAATGATTTTTGTTATGATATGGATAAGCTTGCCTTATAGTCAGGACCGTCTTCGGAGTCCGCGCGGGAGTCTCGCCAATGCTCAACGTCAACCGCCTGAGAGTCCTCAAGGAGGTCGCGCAGCGCGGCTCGTTCTCGGCTGCGGCGCAGGAGCTCTCCTACACCCAGTCGGCGGTCTCCCAGCAGATCGCGGCGCTGGAGGAGGAGGTGGGGATGACGCTGCTGGAGCGCCGGCCCCGCGGGGTGCGAGCGACGCCGGCGGGGCGCATGCTGGTGGCCCACGCCGAGGGGATCCTGGCGCGGCTGGAGGCCGCCGAGACCGAGCTCGTCGGCGATCGCGGGACTGCGCGGGGGACAGCTGCGGATGGCCACCTTTCCCACCGCGGGCGCCACGTTGATGCCGGTGGCGATCGCCGGCTTCCGTGCGCGCCATCCGCAGGTGGAGCTGACGCTGATCGAGGGCGAGCCCGAGGAGATCGCGCCGCGGATACACGCCGGTGAGCTCGACCTGGCGCTACTGTTCGAGTTCGCCGATGCAGGGGACCCGCTGGCGGAGAGCCTCACACGCAGCGAGAGCCTCACGCGGGTCGAGCTGCTGGAGGATCCGCTGTATCTGGCGCTGCCCCGCAAACACCCTCTGGCGCGCAAGAGCGAGCTGCGCCTGGAGGACCTGCACGGCGAGGCGTGGGTGCAGACGTCGCAGTCGAGCCCCTGCGCGCGCGCACGTGGTGCGCTCCTGTCACGCCGCTGGGTTCGAGCCCAGGGTGTCGTTCGAGAGCGACGACTACCAGACAGTGCAAGGGCTGGTGGCGACCGGCGTGGGAGTGGCGTTCATCCCTGAGCTGGCGCTTTCGGGGGTACGCGAGGACATTGTCGTGCGCAGCCTCTCCCCCGGCCCACCGGTGCGCCAGGTGATCGCGGCGGTGCCCTCGGGCGGGCGTCTGGCGCCGGCGGCGCCGGCGATGCTGCAGATCCTGCAGGAGGCCGCGGCGGGTTACCGGGCGCTGGGTGTGCGCGGGACTGGCTGAGCCGCGGCGCGAACGGTCGCGCCGCGGCAGACGCTCAGCCGCCCGCTACTGGACGGCAGGCAGGAAGGAGTACTGGCGGAGGATCACCCCTGCCAGTACCGCGTAGCCCAGGTTGGTGGGGTGGATGTCCACGAGCGGCGTGCACATGTTGGTGAGCAGGCAGATCGTCGGCTGCTCGAGCGCGCCGGGCGGGTTGAAGAACGGCAGCGGGTCGGCGAAACGAGCGCCCACCCCAGCAGCCACCGCGGCCATCGTCGTATTGAGCTGGGCGGTCAACTGGTCGGCGCCGGCGATCGTGGAGCCGAACGGGTTGTAGAGGCCGAGCACGATGATCTGAGCGTGCGGGGCGGCGCCGCGCAGCTGGGCGAGGATCAGGCCGAGGTTCGTGGCGATATGGGCGAACAGCGCCGGGGCCTGGCCGGCGATGCAGACCGGTTCGAGGTTGCAGACACCCTTGATGACCCCGAGAGCGTCGTTGGCGCCGATGTCCAGCGTGATGGGACTGACGGCGCCGGGATGCGCGCCGAGGTAGACCAGCGCATCGGAGAGCTGTGAGGATGCAGGTCCACCGCTATAGGGGTGGTGCAGGGGGAAGGCCAGCTGATAGGCGCAGGGACCGTTGATGAACGATCCTGTGGTCTCCCCCGGGCACCCGTCGTTGACGATCTGCAGGCCCCGATTGAAGAGCTTCAGAACCCTGCCGAAGTCATCGACGTAGCCAGTGTCATACGCGGCTGGGTTCTCGTTGGGGTACAGGCTGTTGAACTTCGCCTGGGAGTAGCCGAAGGCGAGCGAGTCGCCGAGCGCGAGATAGCTCTGTGGGCGACTCCGCTGCCAGCTCTGCTGCGAGCTCTGCTGCGGGCCGCTCTGCTGCTGCCGGGCAGCGCCAGCGGTGGGCGCTAGATACAGAGCGAGGAACGCCATCGTGAGCGCCAGCAGACACCCCAGCAGCCGGCGGTGGGAATGCGGTGCGGCAACCATCTCAACCTCCCTGCTACGTGATTGGCCAGCCGGTCCTACGGCCATCCGCTGGCACGACGAGTTCAACATACCCGTGCCAGGGTTGTGTCAAACAGACGGAGCGCCTACCGGTAGACCCTCATGCGACCCCCTCACGCGACCGCGCGCAGATGCCGGTAGGGCGCGCCGCGCAGCTCGCGCACGAGCGCGTCCATCACGGCCTCCTCGTCCTCGGGACGCCCGTCGGTGACGGCGCCGATCACGGCGCGCTTGCGCTCGAGCAGCGTGGCGATGGTCTCGTCGATCGTGCCTGCCGCAAGCAGGTAGGAGGCGTTGACAGCATCCTGCTGGCCGATGCGATGGCAGCGATCCTCAGCCTGGTCGTGCTTGGCGGGAGTCCAGTCGAGCTCAAGGAAGGCGACGTTGGACGAGCGGGTCAGGGTGATGCCCTGGCCGGCGACCTCGATCGAGCAGACGATCAGCTGGTTGGCGGCCCCATCGGGCGCCTGAAACGCTCGCAACGAGGCGTCCCTGGCCGTGTGCGTGTCTTCGCCGAGGATGTGCTGGGCCGCGGGGAAGCGCTCGAGCACAGCGCGCTGGATCTCGCGGTGGTGGGCGAACACCACTAGGCGCTCGCCGGAGGAGAGGAAGTCGTGGATCCATGCCAGCGCGGCGTGCAGCTTGCCGCGCGCGGCGAGCAGCTTCAGCGCGTTGAGGCGCACGAGGCGCTCGGCGCGCAGCGCCGCGGCGACCTTCGCGCCCAGTTCGCGCAGGTCCAGCGGCTGACTTTGCAGCCACGCCACCACGTCGCGCTCGGCGAGACGGTACTCGGCCTCGTTGTCGAGCTCCACGGGCACCACGCCGCGTGTCTTGGGCGGCAGCTGCGGCAGCACATCGGCCTTCAGGCGGCGCACGAAGCAGCGCGCGCGCAGGTGCCAATGCAGGCGCAGATGCGCATCGGCCCCACGAAAGCGCCGTCCAAACTGCGCGCCGGAGCCGAAGTCCCCCAGCCGTCCGAGGATGCGCAGCTGAGAGATGAGCTCCGCCGGACGGTTCATCACAGGCGTGCCCGTGAGCGCGAGCACAAGCCCCTCGCGGGGCACGCTCACGGCGAGCTGCTGAACCGCCTGGGTGCGCTTGGCGGCGGCGTTCTTGCAGTAATGGGACTCGTCGAGCACGAGCGCGCGCGGCCCCAGGGCGCGCAGCTGGGGAAGGCGCGCCGCGAGGATGTCGTAGTTGACGATCGTGATATCCGCGAGGGCAGCTGGCAGTTCCGCGATGGCGCCGGCGCCAGTCCCACCAGCGCCAGCGCCCGCACGGACCCCGGTGCCGGTCAGCGCCCGAGCGCTGCGGTGGGGAAGCCAGCGCTCCAGCTCGCGCAGCCAGTTGAGCTTGAGGCTCGCCGGGCACACGACCACAGCCGGATAGGCGCCGTCGGCCTCAAGCGTGGCGAGCGCCTCGATCGTCTTGCCCAGTCCCTGCTCGTCGGCGAGGAACGCGCGGCGCTGAGCCAGCAGGTAGCTCACCCCCGCGCGCTGAAACGGCTTGAGCTCGCCGCCGAGACCAGCGACCTCGAGCCTCGCCTCGGTGGCGGCGGACAGCTCCACGAGACCCGCGGCGTGGGCGTGCTGCTCGCGTACTTCCTGCAGCAGCGAAAGCGCCTCCGAGGTCACCCAGATGTCATGAGCCGCGAGGAAGCGATCGAGCTCGGGAACGCAGAACGGGTCGGCGCGGATCGCCGGCAGCCGCATGTGCTCGTGCCCTGAGCCCCGGCGCGCACCCTGTGACCGCGCGACCCCGGCCAACGCGGCAAACGCCTCCAGTCGCGACGGATCGTGACCGGGCGCCAGCACGAACGTCGGCTCCTCGTGGATCGCCGACAGCTCGAGCACAGCCGGCGGCGCCGGGCGGCCTTCCTGCAGCGCGGCGACACAGCGCTTGGCGGCGTGGGCGATCCAGCCGCTGAGGCGGCCATCCATCAGCCGCCACGAGTCGAGCGTAAGTGCGAGCGTGACGCCGCCGGGCGCACCCACGGCTCGCTCGCGCAACTCCGGCGGCAGGCGTTCGGGATCGCCGAGCAGCAGGAAGACCGGCGCGCCGGGGGGGCCGTCCACCTCGACACTCCCGTGCCATGGGCTTGCGGGGCTCTGCCTGGCGCCGCGCGGCTCGGCCCCTTCGCGAGCGGACCCTTCGCGAGTGACGTGTTCGCCGTGCACGAGCAGCGCCCGGCGAGCGGCATCGCTGAAACGCAGCCCCGGGCCGCGCTTCCCCAATGTCCGCACGAGCCGCACGGCCTCCTCGTCGAGTGGGATCAACCCCCTGCCGATCGCCCGCAGGTTGCAGGCGTCGGGGTGTTCGAGCAGCGCCTCCACCAGCTCGGGCGCGGTGTCGGTGGCGAAGCTGAGCCACCAGTCGCCGTCGGGGCGCGCCAGATCGAGCAGGCACTCCCGCTTGGCGCGCCTGGCACGGCGGCGCTCGATGGCGCGCGCGAGCGCGCCGCTCACCTCGGTCTCGCCCGGAACGCTCGCGAGCAGACGCGCGAGCGACTCGGCCCGGTCGGGGTCGAGCGGAACGCACCACACCCGCTCGATCGGGTCCCAACGCCGCCCGGGGATCGCGCGCAGGAGCCGGCGCAGACCCTCGTTGTAAGGGAAGCGCAACACGGCCTCGCCGCCGGCAAGAGATGCAGAAAGATATGCGGACACAGGTATCGCACGATAGGGGTCTGCAAGGATGCGCCCGTGCGCTCAGGGCGAGCCGCGGCCTGATCGGCGCCGCGAGTACGCATCGCGTCGCGCTCCGCGGTGCCCCACTCCCCAAGCGCGATCCCCGCGAGCGCACGAACGCCGGCCGTGGTGCGCGCACGGTTGCCGGCTCCCCATCCGGGGGGTACGATCACCCATGGCCGCAGAACAGGTGTTTTCGCTGGTTCACGGCGGATTGCGGGTGGTCACCCTGCCGTGGCGCGGCGCCGCCGTCGCGATCGACGCCGGCCTGGCGGTGGAGCAGCGCGTACGCGAGGCGCTGGTGGCGAGAGGCGGGCAGCTCGCGCTCGATGCGCTGGACGCGCTGCTCACCGGCGAGGCGATCGACCTGCTGCTGGAGCGCATCGAGGCGGCGGGGGTCGCCCAGCGCGTCGCCCAGCGCATCCTCGAGGATGGCATCGCCGAGCAGGTGGTGACGCTCCTGCTGGAGAGCGAGGAGCTGTGGGTCCTTGTCGATGAGATCGCCCGCAGCCCGTCCGTCACCGAAGCCATCACCCATCAGAGCGCCGGGTTCGCCGACCAGGTCGCCGACACGGTGCGCGAGCGCTCGCGCGAGGCCGACGCCTGGGTGGAGCGCGCCGCGCGGAGACTCAGGCGACGCTCCAAGAGCCCCGCGCCGCTCCCCGGCATCAACTTATGAGCGACACCCCGCAGGAGGTCCAGACCGCCCAGGCGCAGGCGGCGGCGATCCGCCGACGCGCCCACTCGGAGGCTCCCGCGGCGCCAGCCGCGGCCACCCGGCAGCAGCTGCTCGCCGAGGGCGCCTACGCCGGGCTGGTCAGCCGGGTGATCGCGTTTTCGCTCGACGCCGCGCTCGTCAACGGCTGTGCGCTGGCGGTGGGAGTCGCCGTGGGCCTGGGACTCTCGATCCTGCACCTGCCCTCACAGGCCGACGCCGCGATCGCCGCTGTCATGGGCGTCCTCTGGATCGTCTGGTCGGTGGGATATTTCACCTTCTTCTGGTCCACCACCGGCCAGACGCCCGGCAACCGCGTGATGCGCATCCAGGTGCTGGCGCGCGGCGGCGGCCAGCCGAAGCCCCTGCGCTCCGCCATTCGCTTCGGCTGCGTGATCCTGGCGGCGATCCCTCTGCTGGCCGGCATCCTGATGATGCTCTGGGACGATCGGCGGCGGTGTCTGCAGGATCGACTGACGCGCACCGTCGTCCTCTACAGCACAAGAGGGTAGTGAGCAGCCCGACACTCGGGTGCACATACGGGATCGCCGTCAGCCGGGCGCCGGCTCTGTGAGGGGAGCCGACGAGGGATCGCGGCCGCCCCCCGGCCCAAGCGCCGGGACGGCGTCCATCTCGCGGTACCGCGCCAGCAGCCTCGCCTCCTCCTCCTTCTTGGGGAAGCAGAAGAAGACGAGCACAGCGCCGAGCAGGATCGCGACGATCCCGGCCGTGTAGGCCCGCTGATCGCCAGAGAGGAATGCCGACTTCGCCCCGGCGACGATCTGGCTCGAATAGGCCGGATACTGGTGTGCGACGTTGGCGGCGCTCGAAAACGAGCGCTCCAGCTCGGTCTGCACGTTGTCGGTGAGCCGGGCCTTTTCGGGCGATTCCGCGACTGCGGTGGCTACGGCGGCGGCGTAGCCGGCGGTGAGCAGCGCTCCGAGGATCGACTGCATGATCGCGCCCCCCAGATCGCGCTGCAGGTCGGCCGTCCCCGAGGCCATCCCCGCGCGCCGAACGGGGACCGAGCCGGTGAGCGAATGCGAGGCGGGTGTGCCCGCGAATCCCACGCCGGCGCCAACCAGAGCGTAGGCGAGGCCGACCTTCCAATAGGCGATGTTCTCCTTCCACAGCAGCAGCATCACCAGGAACCCCAGCAGGCAGAAGACGTAGCCGACGAGCAGCGTGAAGCGCGCGCCGCGGGCGTCGACGAGCTTGGCCGAGCGCGGCGCGATCAGCACCATGAACACGGCGGCGGGGATGATCGCGAACCCGGAGTCGAGCGTGGAGTAGCCGAGCACGTTCTGCAGGAACTGCTGGCCCACGAACATCGCGCCCATCAGCGTGCCGAACACGATGATCCCCGCGCACGCCGCCACCCAGAAGATGCGCCGGCCCGCGACCACAAGATCGAACAGCGGATTGGCGACGTGGCGCTGGCGGATCATGAACGCCACGGTCGCGGCGAGCGCGATCGCGCCGAGCCCGAGCGCCAGGGTGCCCTTGTTGGGCACGGGCGCGAAGTTGATCGCGAGCACGAGCCCCGCTACGAGCACCACCGAGAGGATGCCCCCGAGGTTGTCAACGGGGTCGCTCGCCTCGTTGACGTGCGCCGGAACGAAGCGCCACGCCATGAAAAACGCCACGAGCGCCAGCGGCAACGTGATCAGGAAGACCGAGCCCCACTCAAACTGCGTGAGCAGCGCGCCGGAGAGCAGCGGGCCGAGTGAGGAGATCGCACCGCCGATGCCAGACCACAGCGCGATCGATCTGGTGCGCGCCGGGCCGGACCACAGCGCCGTGATCAACGCGAGCGTGGTCGGAAAGGCCATGCCCGCGGAGAGCCCGCCCAGCAGGCGCGCCCCGAACAGCACCTCGATCGACGGCGCCAGGGCGGCGAGCAGACACGCGGGGATCGACAGCCCCATGCCCAGCAGCAGCATCAGCTTGCGCCCGTAGCGATCGCCAACCGCACCGAGGTAGAGCACCGAGCCGGCCAGCCCCAGCGAATAGCCCACCGCGACGAGGTCCAGCCCCGTCTGCCCCGCGTCGAACGCCTTGCCGATGTCCGGCAGCGCAACGTTGGCCACCGCCAGGTTGAGATTCGCCACCGCCGCGACCGCGATCAGCGCGGCGAGCACCAGTCCCCCGCGCTTCGGTGCTGCCAATGTGGCCTCAGATGGCACCAGAAGCGGCGGACGGGCCTCGAACCCGCGACCTCGAGCTTGGGAAGCTCGCGCTCTACCAACTGAGCTACCACCGCGCTGAGGCCAGATGTTACGCCGCCGCGGCACGGCTCGGCGCTCGGGCTGTGTGCGCCACCCCGCGACAGAGGGCGCACTACCCTTGGAACTTCTCGTGAAGCGCCTGATCGTTCCCATCCTCGCCTCGCTCGCGGGCGCGGCCCTGCTGGCGCTGCTGATCTACGGCGTGACCCACAAGGCCGCCAGCCGCACGCTGGACGAAGCGGTCGCACTGAAGCAGTGGCCGCAGGCGCCCGACGCGCGCGTCTCGCTGCCGGCGCTCGTGGGCGGCGGTCGCGGCTCGCTCGCCGCCTACCGCGGCCGGGTGGTGGTGCTCAACTTCTGGGCCTCCTGGTGCGAACCCTGCCAGGTGGAGGCCCCCAGACTGGAGCACGCCGAGCGCGAACTGCGCAGCCACGGTGGCACGGTGCTCGGGGTCACCTACCTCGACGCCTCTCCGGATTCGCTGAAGTTCGTGCGCCGCTTCGGCCTCACCTATCCCAACCTGCGCGACACCACCGGGGATTTCGCGCACTCCTATGGAACCGATCAGTTGCCGGAGAGCTTCGTGATCGCCCGTGATGGGCGCATCGTGAAGATATCTCGCGGCGAGGTCACCCCCGCGTTCCTGCAGAGCGCGGTGAAGCTGGCGCAGAGCTCATGAGACTCCTTGCGCGTGTGCTTGCAGCGCGTGTGCTCGCGGCGACGCTCCTGGGAGCGCTGACCCTTGCGGGTCCAGCCGCGATCGCCTCCACCGCCGCCTCAGACGCGTCCGCCGCAACCCCCCGCGCGAGCCTCCCGGCGATCGAAAGCCAGGTGATGTGCGTCACCTGCAAGATCCCGCTGAACGTCGCCCAGTCGCCCCAGTCAGACCGCGAGCGCGCCTTCATCCAGAGCCTGATCGACCAGGGTCAGAGCGAAGCGCAGATCAAGCGCGCGCTTGTCGCCCAGTACGGCCCGACGGTGCTCGCGCTGCCCAGCACCCACGGCTTCGACCTCGCCGCCTACATCGTCCCGCTCATGGCTCTCGTGCTGGTGCTGGGATTGCTTGCGCTGCTGCTGCCCAGGTGGCGGCGCGAGGGCCGCTCGGCAAGGGAGAGCGCAGCGGAGAGCGAGACGGCGCTCGCCCCCGACCCTGCCGACACCGCGCGCCTGGAGGCCGATCTGGCGCGCTTCGACTTCGATTGATGAGGCCCCACCCACCCCTCTCTACATCTCCGTTGGAGCGCTCACCCCGAGCAGCCGCAGCGCACTGGCGATGACGCGCTGCGCGGCGACGCACAGCGCGATGCGCGAGGACTCGAGCTCCCGAGGCTGCACGTCGAGCACGTGGCAGTCGCGGTAGAAGGCCGTGAACTCCTGCGCCAGCTCCAGTGCGTAGGCGGCGATCCGATGAGGGGCGCGCCGTCGAGCGGTCTCTTCGATCTCGCCGGGGTAGGCCAGCAGGCGCTTGATAAGGCCGCGCTCGGAGGGGTGCAGCGGAGGCGCCTGCGCCGGCGCCCCCGACCCGTTCAGCGCCGTCGCGACGCGCTCGGCGCCCGCTTTGGCGAGCACCGAGGCGATCCTGGCGTGGGCGTACTGCACGTAGTAGACAGGGTTCTCGGCGGACTCCTCGCGCGCGAGGTCGAGGTCGAGGTCGATCGTGGTGTCGTGCGAGCGCGAGAGCAGGAACCAGCGCGCCGCGTCGACCCCGATCTCCACGACGAGGTCATCGAGCGTGACGAACTCGCCGGCGCGCTTTGACATCTGCGCCCGCTCGCCGCGCCGCACGAGGTGGACGAGCTGCATGATCAGCATCTCCAGGTGCCCCGGGTCGCCGCCGAGCGCCTCGTAGGCGGCCTTCATGCGCGCCATGTAGCCGTGGTGGTCCGCACCCCACACGTCGATCTGGCGCTCGAAGCCGCGCTCGCGCTTGTCCTGGTGGTAGGCGATGTCCGAGGCGAAGTACGTGTGCTCGCCGCTGGAGCGCACCAGCACGCGATCCTTGTCGTCGCCATAGGCGGTGGTGCGCAGCCACAGCGCCCCCTCACTGCGGTAGGTGTGCCCCAACTCTTCCAGCAGCGCCAGGGTGTGCTCGACGGGGCTGGGATTCCCCCTGTAGAGCTCGCTCTCATAGATCCAGTGGTCAAAGCCCTTCACGCCGAAGCCGGCCAGCGACTCGCGTGTCTGCCCGACCATCGCCGCCACCGCGGCGCGCCCCAGCTCAGCGGGGTCCTGCGTGGGGGTATCGGCCAGGCTTGCCGTGAGGTCCAGGCTTGCCGTGAGCGTCTTGACGTAGTCCCCCTTGTAGCCATCCTCGGGGACCTCCTCGCCGCGCGCGAGCGCCTGGATCGACTCGCCTAGCTTGCGCACCTGCGAGCCGGCGTCGTTGACGTAGAACTCGCGCACCACCTCATGCCCGTGGAAGCTCAGCACGCGCGCCAGCGCATCGCCGTAGGCGGCGTTGCGCGCGTGGCCCACGTGCATCGGGCCGGTGGGATTGGCCGAGACGAACTCCACGAGGATGCGCTCGGGGCCTCCCGCCCCCGGCGCCCCGCCACTCCCCTGCGCCTCACCGACCATCTCCGCCCCACCGATCATTCCCGCCCCGCCCGCCTCCAGCGCCCCACCAGCCCCGAACGCCTCGCCCGCGTCCAGTACGCCCCGCAGAGCGGCCGCAAACCAGCCGTCCCGGAGGAACATGTTCAGGAAGCCGGGGCCCGCGACCTCGAAGCGCTCCAGGCTCTCGCCGAGCTCGAGCTGCAACTGCGCCCCCAGCCGCTGGGCAACCTCACGCGGGGAAGTCGCCAGACCCTTCGCCAAGAGCAGCGCGGCATTGGTCGAGTAGTCCCCCAACTCCGCGCGGGGCGGGCGTTCCAGGGCGATCTCCTGACGATGGGCGACTTCCTCCCCTGCGAGCGCGGTGGCCGCGGCGAGCACCGCCGCGCGCAGAGCCCCCAGCAAGGGGGCGGCCTCGCTCATAAGGCGACCATCGAAAGGCGACCGATCTCAATAGTGGTAGGGCTCACCGGCGATGATCTTATGCGCCCGGTAGAGCTGCTCGAGCAGGACCACCCACGCGAGCTGGTGGGGCAGCGTCAGCGGACCCAGCGAAAGCCGCGCATCCATGCGCCCCAGAGGCGGGGCGCCGAAGGGGCCGCCAATGACGAACGCCAGGTCAGCGCCCGCTCGGCGACGCTCCTCCAGGAAGGCGCTGAAGGCGAGGCTGTCGTACGCCTGCCCGTCGGCCGCCAGCAGCGACACGAACGCCCCGCGGGGCACGCGGCGCGCAACGGAGGAGGCATCGCGCACCTGCACCAGATCCAGGCGCGCGTGGCGGGAGAGGAGCTTGGCGTAGTGGGCCACGGCGGCGTCGTGGGGCGCGCGCATGCGCACCTCGCCGAGGACGGTCAGCAGCACGGAGGCAGAGCAGTCAGTTGCACAGGGCCGGCACCGTCGGGGGCACGGGTTGCGATACTAGCCCCGTGAACGATGACGACCAAGGCGCCGAGCGCCACATAAACATCCATCTCTCCCCCGAGATCATGGGGGGCGTGTACGCGAACTTCGCGAACGTAAGCCATTCCGACTACGAGTTCACCGTCACCTTCGCGCGGGTCGACCACGAGGTCGAGTCCGACGAGGTGCCGGGCGTGGTGGTCTCGCGCGTGAACATCTCCCCGCGCTTCATGCGCGAGCTGATCGACGCGATGGAGGACAACTACTCCAAGTGGCGCACCCGCGAGGGCATCAAGAACCTCCCCGAGTACGGGGGCACCGAAACGGAGGGCGGCGAGCAGTAGGGCGTATCTCGATCGGACTGAGGGCCTATCGAGATACGCCCTCGGTGGCAACCCACTGGGATGTGCCTCTGGGACCGGCGGGCCGTGCCCAGAGCTGACTCCGAGCAGCCAGAACGATGAAGGTCGCGGTGATCTCCGACATCCATGCCAACAGGCACGCCTTCGAGGCGGTGCTGGAGGACATCGCCGGCAGCGAGGCGGCCGAGGTGTGGTGCCTGGGCGACCTCGTGGGCTACGGAGCGGACCCCGACGCGTGCGTGGAGCTGGCCGTCAGGCACACCGCGGTATGCCTCGCCGGCAACCACGATATGGCGGTGACCGGCAAGGTGCCCCTGGACGAGTTCTCGCGCGGCGCCAGCCTCGCCGCGCAGTGGACGCGCGAGGTGATGAAGGCAGAGAACATATCCGTCCTCACCGGCCTGCAGCCGCAGGGGCAGGAGGGGCAGGTGGGGCTTTACCACGCGAGCCCCCGCGATCCGGTGTGGGAGTACGTGCTCTCCACGCTGCTCGCGGAGCTGTGCCTGGACGCCCAGAGCCAGCGGGTGAGCCTGATCGGCCACTCCCACGTGGCGCTCTCGTTCGTGCGCCGCGAGGGCGAGCTGACGACTGGCGAACCGCGCCGCGAGGGAGAGACGCTCGACCTCGCGCAGGGCGAATGGCTGCTGAACCCGGGCAGCGTGGGCCAGCCCCGGGACGGCGACGCGCGCGCGGCGTGGATGCTGCTCGATCTCGACGGCTGGAGCGCCACCTACCGGCGCACGCCCTACGACATAGCCGGCGCGGCGAGCGCGATCCGCGCCGCACGGCTGCCGGCATCGCTCGCCGAGCGCCTGGAGTACGGTCAGTGACGATGCGACCTCAGGAGCAACACGCCACAGCGCATGCCCGGCCTGCTGGAGCGAGAGGCCGCTGGGAACGGGTAGGTCCGCGACCTGAGCGCCTCGCTTTGGCAGGGCTGCTGACGCTCGCCTGCGGCGCCCTGCTGACGGCCTGCGGGAGCTCAACCGCGGGTCTGATCCCAGCCGAAAACGCCGGTCCGCTCAAGAGCGACTTCGAAGCGGTCGCGCAGGCGGCGCTGGCGGGCGATGGGAACTGCGCGACCACCAACGAAGCGCTCGCCAAGACCGAACAGGATTTCGCGGCGCTGCCACCAACGGTGGATGCGGGGCTTCGCAAGACCCTCCAGGTGGGCATCGCGAACCTCTCCACGCGCGCGCGTGTGGCCTGCACGGAACCGCTGGCCTCGACCACCACCACCGGCGTGCCGAGCACCACCACGAGCAGTTCCACCACGACGACCACGAGCAGCCCCACGAGCACGAGCAGCACGCAGACGAGCTCCACGGCGACCATCACGCCCCCCACCGCCACGACGACTCCGGGGATCGGAGGTGGCACCCAGGCACCCCCGGGCGAAGGCGGATCGCAGGGCAACGGTCAGGGCAACGGAAATGGCAATGGCAACGGCAACGGACAGGGCGGCCCCGGAGGCGGGGGCGAAAACGGAGCCGGTGTGGGCGGCGCCGGAGCGGGAGCCGGCCGGTGAGCGAGCCCCAGATCGAGATCGCCGGGCGCTACCGCCTCCAGGGCAGGCTGGGGTTCGGCGGGATGTCCACCGTGCACCTTGCCCTCGACCTGCGCTTGGAGCGCCAGGTGGCGGTGAAGCTGCTGGCCGAGCACCTCGCCGAGGACCCCACTTTCGTATCGCGCTTCCAGCGCGAGGCGCAGGCGGCGGCGCGCCTGGTGCACCCCAACATCGTGCAGGTCTTCGACTCGGGGTTGGACGAGCGCACGGGGCAGCACTTCATCGTGATGGAGTACATCGAGGGGCAGTCCTGCGCGGAGATCCTGCGCGATGACGGCTGGGTCGAGGTCGAGGAGGCAGTGGCGATCATCGAGCAGGCGTGCGAGGGGCTGCACTACGCCCATCGCCACGGCGTGGTGCACCGCGACGTCAAGCCCGGCAACCTGCTGCGAGCGCGCGAGGGCGAGGTCAAGCTGGCGGACTTCGGCATCGCGAAGGCCACCGAGCAGTCCTCGATCACACAGGTGGGCTCGGTGCTGGGCACGGCCGCCTACCTCGCCCCCGAGCAGGCGCGCGGCGAGGAGGCAGGGCCGCGCGCGGACCTCTACGCGCTGGGCGTCGTCAGCTACCAGCTGATCGCCGGGCGCCTGCCCTATGAGGCGACCTCGCTGACGGAGCTCGCGCTCAAGCAGCAGCGCGAAGAGCCCGCCACGCTCGATACGCTCGTCGCCGCGGTGAGCCCCGAGCTCGCCGACGCGGTGGCGATCGCGCTGGCGCTCGACCCGAACGAGCGGTATGCGACCGCGCACGAGATGGGCCGCGCAATCGCCGACGCGATGCGCGGCATCCCGCCGCAGGAGCCCGCTGGCGGAGCGCGCGGGGCGCCCGCCACCCAGGCGACGAGCCTGCTCGCCACCACGACCCGAGGACAGGACCGCGCGGCCTCGCGCGGCGCCGTCACCCCGCGCCAGCCGCGCCCGGGACCCCCGCGCGCTCAGCCCGCCGTGGCACCCCCCACGCGGGCGTCGAACGCGGGGCGCGTCTGGGCCGCGCTGTTCGGCCTGCTGGTGCTCGCGGTGGTGGTTGTGGCGGTGATCTTCATCACGAGCCCCGCCTCAACGACGATCAGGATCCACAACGTCGTCCACAAGGACGTCAACCAGGCCGCCTCCTCGCTCAGCGAACTGGTCTCGGAAAACACCAAGTAAACATCGCTCCGGCGGCCGGACTCGAACCGGCACCTGGCAAGTGCTGGTTGCCCATGCCGCAGTTGCGCGCCCGTGTCTCTGACTCGCCTGGCTGGGGCGCTGAAGCGGATAGCTTGAACGGGCGCCACCGTGGCGCCCGAAGCATCCCAGATGACACCCATCGATCTCATAGGAGCCAACGATGTCCAACAGGATCAAGATCGCCCTCGGATTGATTGTCGCCATATGCGCAGTCGTTCTCCCCGCGACGTCGGCGATCGCAAGCGAAGCTGATGAATTTCAAAACGTCGGAAACAAACTCACCTCAGAAGGAGGCGAAACTGTCTTTATCTTCTCCGTTGCGACTGTTGACTGCGAAAAGAACATCGGCACAGGAGGAGTAGCGAGCAGCACTCAAGCCAAAGTCGAAGTCACATTCACAAACTGCAAGACGAAACTGAACAACGGAGAATCAGAAATACAAACTAAAATAACGCCTTGCAAACTCAATCTCCACGCTGAAAACACGCTCACGCTGGAAGGCGGCTGCAAGGGCGAAGCCAAACTACTTGGACTGACATGCACAATAGAACCGTCTTCGACCAAAAACAAAAACCTTGAAACCATAGGCATCTTCGGCGTGAAAGAAGAAAAAGCAGATCTGGAAAGCGAAATATCCGTGGAGGCTGCGGGCATCACCTATAATGTGAGCCCCAACTGCGAAACGGCTGGCGTCAAAGGGGGCTCGGAAGGCGAAGTTATATCTTTCGTCCCAGTGGATGTCCACCAGCTGGGGAGCCTGCCCTACCGGCTGTTCTCCGTCAAAGTCTCATCCCCGTCAGCACCCAGGACCGTCTTTCTCGAAAGCACGAATACACACGAACTGACGTTTTCAACGAATGCACAGAAACTCACGTGTGGACAGGTAAAAGCATCAGGTACCGTGGGCGCAACCACGACCACGCTGCGCCAGTTGAAAGTTGGGACATTGAAATATTCGAAATGCATGACCAACATCTTGGGAAGCACAGAACCTGCAACGGTGACGACCGGTGCAGCCTGCGAAATGTTTATGGTGGCCTACAACAACGTCGCGCCCGCTGCCGGCGCATTCGGCTTTCTTCCTGGAGCCTGTCAGGTCACGATCAAAGTCGGAGCCTGCGTGGTGACCCTCAGCTCCGGGCGCGACAGCCGGATGTTCTTCACCAACAACGGCGGCTCTCCCGCAACGATAGGCGTTAAATACTCACTGGGAAGTCCCGGGCGCATAACCTACATCCCCTATGCGGTGAACTCGCCGTCATCCTGCAACAACCTCCCAGCCGCCATCGGCGTCTATAAAGGAGAAAGCAAACTCAGAGCTGAAACCACAACCGGCGCCGGGGCTGACATCAAAATCGCCTGATGGGGCATTCCGCAAAGCGCACCTGACGCGCTGACCAGCACCACCCGCTGAGACTGTGGGGGCCGGGCTCGCCCGGCCCCCATGTCGCTTCCCGCTGCCACGCCGTCCCAGCCTGCGATCGCACTACAGCGCCATGCCCGTCCGCAACGCACCGGCCACCTCGGCGAGGCGCCCCTCCAGGATCGCCTCGCGCAGCTCGGCCATCAGGCGGGCGATGAAGGTGAGGTTGTGCAGCGTCAGCAGGCGCGCCCCCGTCAGCTCGCCCGCGCGCGCCAGGTATGAGAGGTAGGCGCGCGAGAACCCCTGCGCGCAGGCGGGGCACGGACAGTCCGCTTGCAGCGGCTCGGAGGCTTCGCGCCAGCGCCCCTTCACGAGATCGACGCGCCAGCGGTGGGCGGGATCGGGGACCAGCGCGCAGCCGTGGCGCCCCAGGCGCGTGGGCATCGCGCAGTCGAAGGTATCGATGCCCAGCTCAACGCCGCGGATCAGATCGTCGATCTCGCCGATGCCCAGGAGATGCCGAGGACGACTCTCGTGCTCGCCGCCGAGCTCCTGCATGGCCCACTCCACGACCTCGTACATCTGCGCCTTGGAGTCCCCCAGCGAGCCGCCGATCGCGATCCCCTCGCAGCCGCTGGCAGCGACCACGCGCGCGGAGGCGCGGCGCAGGTCCTCGAAGACCCCACCCTGCACGATCCCGTACACGAGCTGATCCGGGGGGCCGTGCTCGGCGTGCCACTCCAGGCAGCGCGTGAGCCAGCGGTGGGTGCGCTCGGTGGATGCCTCGGTGTAGGAGCGCTCCACGTGAAAGGGAGTGCACTCGTCGAAGACGAGCGCGATGTCGGAGCCCAGCGCGGCCTGAATCGCCATCGAGCGCTCGGGCGAGAGCAGGCGGGGGCGACCGTCGAGGTAGGAGCGAAAGCGCACCCCGTCCTCCTCGATCGCGAGGATCGCTCCCGAACGGCCCTCGGGGCCGTGGGGGGCAGGGCCGTGGGGGGCGCGCCCCTCGGAGCCATGGGTGTGGCGCTCCAGGCCAGATCTGCCCTTGATCTCATCGGCGACGGTGCCATGGCCCATCGAGAACACCTGAAAGCCGCCGGAGTCGGTGACGATCGGACCAGGCCACCCCATGAAGCGGTGCAGCCCCCCCATCCGCTCGATCAGCTCCTCGCCGGGGCGCAGGTGCAGGTGGAAGGTGTTGCCCAGCACCATCTCGAACCCCAGCGCGGAGACCTCCGCGGGCAGCAGCCCCTTGATGGTGGCCTTCGTCGCGAGCGGCACGAAGGCGGGCGTGCGCACGGGGCCGTGCGCCGTCTCCAGCAACCCCGCGCGGGCGCGCGAGGAGGGGTCACGTGCTTGGATGGTGAAGGCGCCGGCCACCGCGGCATCCTAGAAGGCTTCACGCAGCCGCCTCCACGAGCCCACATACCCTCCACCCCCCACGCACGCGCCTCCACCAGCGACCCAACCCACCTGCCCAACGATGCTCGCAGCCCTCATCGACGTCGAACAGCTCGTTCAGAGCTTCGGCTACCCCCTGCTGTTCCTGGCCGTTGGGGCCGAGTCGAGCGGCGTGCCCATCCCCGGCGAGACGGCGCTGATCACCGCGGCGGTGCTCGCCAGCCAGGGCAAGATGCAGATCGAGCTGGTGATCCCGATCGCCGCGCTGGCGGCGATCGTGGGAGACAACATCGGCTACGTGATCGGTCGCCGCGGCGGGCGCTGGCTGCTGGAGAGACCAGGCCGCTTTCACCGCCAGCGCCTCGAAGCGCTCAGCAACGGAGAGGCGTTCTTCGAGCGCCACGGCCCCAAGGCGGTGTTCCTGGGGCGCTTCGTGCTGGGGCTGCGCATCTGGGCCTCCTGGCTGGCGGGCGCCACGCACATGCGCTGGCGCTCATTCTTCCTCTGGAACGCCCTTGGCGGGATCTGCTGGGCGACGGCGATCGGCCTGATCGCCTACTTCCTCGGTCAAGCAGGCGGGCAATGTGATCCAGACCTTTGGTCTCTTTGGGCTCGCGGTCGCTGGTGCTCGTCGTCGCTGCGGTGGCATCGTCGGCACCGCCGTCACGCGCGTCCTCGCGACGGAGGCCGAGTAGCGCCGCGCTCGCAAGAGGGATTGGAGGGGGCCGCGTGGCGAATGGCCGGCGCCGCACGCCGAGCCGAGGCCGGCGCTCAGAGCTCAGGGGGCGCAGCCGCAACAGGGCGCGATGCGATCCCACATCTCCGCCAGCGCCCCTAACTCGGGCTCGGAGAAGCGCGAGAGGAACTGTTCGCGCACCACCGCCAGGTGCGTGCCGCGCGCGTCGCTCAGCCGCTGCACTCCCTGCTCGGTGAGGCACGCGTAGGCTCCGCGCGCGTCGTGTTCGCAGGTGCAGCGCGTGAGCAGGCCATCCCGTTCCAGGCGATCCACGAGGCGCGTGAGCCCGCTGCGCGAGAGCTGCGCGTGCTCGGCGAGGTCGCACATCCGCATACGCCCCTCCGGAGCCCCGCTCAGGTGGTGCAACACCTCGTAGGAGCTCAGCGGCAGCCCGTGCGCCTGTTCCAGTTCGGCGTCCAGACGCTTGGCCAGCGAGGCATGGGCGCGCATCAACCCGCGCAGCGCGCGCAGCTCGCCCTCGCTGAGGGTCTGCTCCGCGCCGCGCCCCGTCCCGTCGGAGCTGCGCCCCGCCTGGGGGCGGCCCTCCGTTGGGGATCGTCCCGGTGGGAATCTTGACGGCGGTCGCGGTGGACATGAGTTGGCTCCCTCCTCAGCCGAACATAGCAGCGCAGCGACTCAGCTACGGGTCGCGCGCCATGCCCAGACCATCGCCAGCGGCTGCAGCGGCAGCCGCGCATACAGCGCCCAGCGGGGGATCCTGGCGAACTGCTCGGGATTGCGCGCCATGTGGAGTTCGCGGGGAAAACCGCAGCCAGCAGGGCGATCAGCCCCAGCCCCGCCAGCCGGCGGGTGGGGCGAGTGGGCGCCAGCAGCACGCCCACGCCGCCCGCCAGCTCGGCCACGCCGCTGAGCTTGACGAGCGTGGCTGGATCGCCCATGCCGGGAGGCACGATGCGCGCGGTAGGGCTTGGGGATCACGAAGTGGGCGACGCCGGCCTGGATGAAGAACAGCCCCAGCACCTTGCGCGACCTGCTCGCTCGCTCTCTCTCCCCGAGGGGCCACTTCGTCCTGGTCGACCATGCGAACTCCCTTTCTTATCCTATTTATTGGCCCACGACAAGCAGCGAGCCGCCGGTCATCTGCGGGGGGCGCTCGACCCCCAGGCACTCGAGCACGGTGGGCGCGACATCGGCGAGGATCCCGCCCTGCTCGCGCAGCGCCACGCCGGGGATGGTCACGATCAGCGGCACCGGGTTCAGCGAGTGGGCGGTGTTGGGCGAGCCATCGGGCTCGAGCATGTGATCGGCGTTGCCGTGATCGGCCGTCACGATGCAGGCGCCGCCGCTCGTGTGAACCGCGGCCACGACCTCGCCCAGACACGCGTCGACGGTCTCGATCGCGCTCACCGCCGCGGGGATCACGCCCGTGTGGCCCACCATGTCGGCGTTGGCGAAGTTGATGATGCCGAATTGGACCAGGCCGCCCGCTGCGTCCTCGCGCCACGCCTCCAGAACGCGCGAGCGGCCTCGGGCGGCGCTCATCTGGGGCTTGTGATCGTAGGTGGGGACCTCGCGCGGCGAGGCCACCAGCTCGCGCCGCTCGCCCGCGTAGGCGGACTCCTCGCCGCCGTTGAAGAAGTACGTGACGTGCGGGTACTTCTCGGTCTCCGCGACGTGCAGCTGGCGCATCCCCCGCGCGGCCAGCACGCCGGAGAGGGTCGCCTTGGGCCGCTCTGGGGGGAACGCCACCGGGTAGGGCCACCCCTCGTGGTACTCGGTCATGCACGTGTAGCGCGTCACGAGCTGGGCCCCGCCGCGATCCACGTCGGTGCAGTCCGCGATCGGCCAGCGCGCGCGTCAGCTGGCGCATCCGGTCGGGCCGGAAGTTGAACGCCACCACCGAGTCCTCGGGGCCGATCGTGGCCTCCTCGCCCACGGTCGTGGCGGCGATGAACTCGTCGCGTCTCACCCCGCTCGTACGCCGCGCGCACCGCCTCGGGCCCGCTGCGCGGCGTGGTGGGGCGGCGCGGCCGTGCACGAGCAGGTCGTAGGCCTGCTGGATGCGATCCCAGCGGCGAGTCGCGATCCATCGCGAAGTAGCGGCCGATGACGCTGCCCACGCGGCCGGTGCGGGTCTCGGCCAGCCACTCCGCAACCGTCTCCAGGTAGCCCGCTCCCGCGTGGGGGAGCGTGTCGCGGCCGTCGGTGAACGCGTGCACCACGAGATCCGTAACGCCCATCCGCCCAGCCATCGCGATCAGCGCGCGCAGGTGAGCCCAGCCCGAGTGCACTCCGCCGTCGGACACGAGCCCGAGCAGGTGCACCCTGCGCGCGCCGGTGAAGCGCCGCTCGCAGCACCTCGTTCTGCGCGAGCGAGCCGTCGGCTCACGGCGTCGTCGATGCGCGTCAGATCCTGGCGCACCACCGCGCCGGCGCCGAGGTTGAGGTGGCCCACCTCGGAGTTGCCCATCTGGCCCTCGGGCAGCCCCACCGCGCGCCCGCAGGCGGTGAGCGTCGTGTGCGGGTAGGCGTCCCACAGCTCGTCGAACACGGGGGTGCGCGCGAGCGAGACGGCGTTGCCGGGGCCGGCGGGCGCAAGCCCCCAGCCATCGAGCACCACCAGGCACACCGCGGGCACCGGCAACCCGCTCGGGCCGGGCGGCAGGCCGTCCGTCATGGCGTGGCGGCCGCCACGATCTGCGCGAAGGAGTCGGCCTCCAGCGAGGCTCCGCCCACGAGCGCGCCATCCACGTCTGCCAGCGCCAGCAGCTCTGCCGCGTTCTCGGGCTTCACCGAGCCCCCGTAGAGGATCCGCACGCACTCCGCGGCCGCGGCGCTGCGATCGCCCACGAGGGCCCTGATGAACGCGATCGCCTCCTGCGCCTGCTCGGGCGTGGCGACCTGCCCCGTGCCGATCGCCCAGATCGGCTCGTACGCGATCACGACCTCCGCGAGGCGCTCATCGGGAACGCCCGCGAGGTCGTCCCACACCTGCTGGCGCAGCTTGCGGTCGGTGTCGTCGTTGTCGCGCTCGCTGCTCGGTCTCCCCCACACACAGGATCGGCCGCAGGCCCGCCTCCAGGGCGGCCGGCACCTTCAGCGCCAGCGCCTTGTCGGTCTCGCCGAACAGCTGGCGGCGCTCGGAGTGGCCCAGCACGACCCCGCGCACGTCCAGCTCGCTGAGCATCGGCGGCGAGACCTCGCCCGTGAACGCCCCCTCGGGCTCGTGGTGCATGTTCTGCGCGTACACCTCCACGCGCGAGCCGCGCGCGCTGTCCACCATCGCGCGCAGGTCGGTGAAGGGCACGCAGATGCCCACCTCGACCCCGCTGACGCTTGCCACGCGGGGCAGCAGCGCCTGGATGTACTCCTCGGCCTCGGACTCGGTCTTGTACATCTTCCAGTTGCCGGCGATGAGCGGGGTGCGAGACATCACGCCATCCCCTTCCAGCTGCCGGCGAGGAGCGGGGTGCGGGCCATCACGCGACCCCCGCTCCGTTGAGCGCCTGCACGCCCGGCAGCTCCCTGCCCTCCACCAGCTCGAGCGTGGCGCCCCCGCCGGTCGAAAGATGGTCGACCGAGTCCTCCAGGCCGAACTGCGCCAGTGCGGCGGCCGAGTCGCCCGCCGCCGACGACCGTCAGCCCCTTCGCGTGCGCGACGGCTTCGGCGACGGCGCGTGTGCCGGCGGCAAAGGGCTCGAGCTCGAAGGCGCCCATCGGGCCGTTCCAGAAGACGGTGCCCGCCCGGGCGATCACATCGGCGTAGCGCTCCGCGGTGCCGGGGCCGATGTCGAGACCCATCCAGTCCGTCGGGCACCTCGACCCCGTCAAGACGCGCGATGGCGCGTCTGCGGCAAGGCGCTCGGCACGAGGTCGATGGGCACCAGGCGCGCTGGGCCGAGCTCAAGGCGCATGCGTTGACCGCCTGCTTGGAGCACACGGCGCGCGTGCTCGCACGTCCTCCGCATCGCACAGCGATCTGCCCACCGCGTGGCCCTGGGCGGCCAGGAACGGGAAGCACATCGCGCCGCCGATCACGATCGTGTCGGCCAGCTCCAGGAAGCGGTCGATCACCGCGATCTTGTCAGCCACCTTGGCGCCGCCGACGATCGCCACGAGCGGACGGCTGGGGTGCTCGAGGATCCCTGCTGAGCGTCTTCACCTCTGCTTCCAGCAGCCGCCCCGCGGCGCAGGGCAGCAGGTGGGCGACGCCCTCGGTGCTCGCGTGCGCGCGGTGGGCGGCGCCGAACGCGTCGTTGACATACACGTCGGCCAGCTCAGCCAGCCCGCGCGCGAGGTCGGGGTCGTTGTCGGTCTCCCCGGGCTCGAAGCGGACGTTCTCCAGCACCAGGATCTCGCCGTCGTGCATGCGCTTCGGTGAGCGCACGCACGTCCTCGCCCACCACGCCCGGGGCCAGCGTCACCGTAGCGCCGGTCAGCTCGCGCAGGCGCTCCACCACCGGGGCCATCGACAGCTCCGCCGCCACGTGGCCGTGAGGGCGTCCGAGATGGGAGACGAGCACCAGCCTCGCGCCCCGCTCACGCAGCTCTTCGATCGTGGGCAGCGCGGCGCGGATGCGCGTGTCGTCGGCGATCTCCGGGCCCTTCGACGCCATCCTTGCAGGGGCACGTTGAAGTCCACCCGCACCAGCACCCGCCGGCCGTGCACGTCGATGTGCTCGAGGCTCCTCATCGCGACCCCCCGGACCCGCTCCCTACAGGACCCTCTGCACCAGGTCGACGAGCCGGTTGGAGTAGCCCCACTCGTTGTCGTACCACGCCACGACCTTCAGCATCGTGCCGTCCATCACCGCCGTCAGCTGGCTGTCGACGATCGAGGAGAAGGGCGACTTGACGATGTCGCTGGAGACGATCGGGTCCTCGGTGTAGGCCATGATGCCGTGCAGGGGCCCGCTCTCGGCGGCCGCCCTCAGCGCCCCGTTGACCTCCTCGACGGTGGTCTCGCGCAGGCACTCCACCGTCAGATCGACGACCGAGCCGGTGGGCACGGGAGCGCGCACCGCGAAGCCGTGCAGCTTGCCCTTGAGCTCGGGGATCACCGCGCCGATCGCCTTCGCGGCGCCGGTGGAGGCGGGGATCAGGTTGATCGCGGCGGCGCGCGCGCGGCGCAGGTCCTTGTGCGGGAGGTCCTGCAGGCGCTGATCGGCGGTGTAGGCGTGGATCGTGGTCATCAGGCCGTGCTTGATGCCGATCGTGTCGTTGAGCACCTTCGCCACCGGCGCCAGGCAGTTGGTGGTGCAGGAGGCGTTGGAGATCACATCGTGCTTGGCCTTGTCGTATGCCTCGGCGAAGTTCACGCCGAGCACCACCGTCACGTCGGGGTCGGTGGCGGGCGCGGAGACGATCACCTTCTTGGCGCCGCCCGCGAGGTGCTTGGCGGCGTGCTCGCGATCGGTGAAGAGGCCGGTGGACTCGATCACGACGTCCACCCCGAGCTCGCCCCACGGCAGCGCCGCCGGGTCGCGCTCGGCGAGCACCTTCAGGTCCTTGCCATCGACCGCGCAGCCCCTCGTCCGGTCTGCTCGACCGCGCCCGGATAGGGCCCGAGGATCGAGTCGTACTTGAGCAGGTGCGCGAGCGTCCTTGCGTCGGTGAGGTCGTTGACCGCGACCCACTCGACGTCGGCGCCCGCACCCGGGCAGCCCGGTAGACGTTACGGCCGATCCGGCCGAAGCCGTTGATTCCCACGCGTACCGCCATGAACGAGCCTCCTGAGGCGAAAATGAACGATGCCGGACGTGGCAGCGACTCCCCGGTCCGGCGAACGGCCCGAAGGCTATCAGCGGCTCGAGGACGGATTCCGGAGCCCTCAGTGGCGCTTGTCGATGTCGCGGTGGTCCACCGCCACCGCGAGCGTGTCCCAGTCGCCGTAGCGCGCGGCGAGGTGCTCGACGATCGCCACCGAGCGATGGTGGCCGCCAGTGCAGCCGATCGCGACGACCAGATGCGCCTTGCCCTCCGCGACGTACTGGGGCAGCAGGAAGTCCAGCAGCGCGTGCAGGCGGTCGTAGAACTCCTGCAGGCGCCCGTCGCGGGCGATGTACTCGACGATGCGCGTATCGCGGCCGGTCAGCTCGCGCAGCTCGGGCTCGTAGTGGGGGTTGGGCAGGAAGCGCACGTCGAACGCGAGATCCTCCTCGCGCGGCGGGCCGTGCTTGAAGCCGAAGCTCATGAACGTCACCGCCAGCCGCGTGGCCTGCTGGCGGGGGAGCAGCTCGTCGGCGATCTTGCCGCGCAGCGTCGCCGCGGACATGCCGGTGGTGTCGATCACCATGTCCGCGCGGCTGCGCAGCGGCGCCAGCAGCTCCCGCTCGGCGCTCACGCCCGCCGTGACGCTGCCATCGGGCGCCAGCGGGTGGCGGCGGCGGGTCTCCTTGTAGCGCGTCACCAGCGTCTGCTCGGCGGCCTCCAGGAACAGCACGTGATGCGTGAGACCGAGCGCGTCCAGATCCTCCACGACCGCCTGCAGCGCCTCGAAGTAGACCCCCCCGCGCACGTCCGAGACGACCGCCGCGCGCTCCACCTTGGAGCCCTTGTGCATGAACAGCTCCACCAGCGAGCGGATCATCTCCGGGCGGGAGGTTGTCCACGCAGAAGTAGCCGGCGTCCTCGAACACGTTCATCGCCGTCGACTTGCCCGCGCCGGAGAAGCCGGTGATGATCATCAGATCCTGCAAGCGCGACTGCACGCCGGCTTGCTCTGCAGGCTCGCGGCTTGCTGCGGGCGCAGCGACGTCGTTGGCTTGCCGCTCGCACGGATGTGCCGCGCTGCGCATCCGCGACGGCCCGGGGCTCGATCACGGCTCATGGACTCGTCGTGCCTGCGCAAGTACGCCGGAGCATGCGTGCGTCCGGAGCGCCGGACGCGGTCAGGGCGACGATCGCCGCCGTTACCCGGCGCGGTGCAGGCTCGCGTGCAGCTCCCGCGCGACCTTCGCGGGCAGGCCCGGCACCGCCTGCAGTTCCTCGCGCGTGGCTCCCACCACCGCCTCGGGCGAGCCGAAGTGCGCGATCAGCGCCCGCTTGCGCGCCGGGCCGATGCCGGGCAGCTCGTCCAGCAGCGAGCTGGTCATCGCGCGGTCGCGGCGCGCGCGGTGGTGGGTGATCGCGAAGCGGTGCGCCTCGTCGCGCACGCGCTGCAGCAGCTGCAGCTCGGGCGTGGAGTGATCGAGCACGAGCGGCGGCGGCGCGCCCGGGGAAGAACACCTCCTCGATGCGCTTGGCGAGCGAGACCACGGCCACGCCGCGCTCGCGAAAGCCGCGCAGCGGCCCCAGCCCGGCCGCGAGCTGGCCGCGGCCGCCGTCGATCACGACCACGTTGGGGAGCGCCGCGAAGCTCGCGTCGTACTCGGGGTCGTGCGGGGAGAGGTCGGCCTGGCGCTCCCAGCGGGCGAAGCGCCGGCTCAGCACCTCGGCCATCGAGGCGTAGTCGTCGGGGCGGGCGTCTCGAATCGTGCGGATCTTGAAGCGGCGGTAGTCCGACTTCTTCGGCGCGCCGCCCTCGAACACGACCATCGCGGCGACCGTGTGCGTGCCGCCGAGGTTGGAGATGTCGAAGCACTCGATCCGCACCGGCAGCGCGTCGAGGCCGAGCGCCTGCTGCAAGCCCTCCAGCGCGTCGACGCGGCTCTGGCGGCGGCGCTCGGCGCGCAGGTGCTCCTGGTCGAGCGCGAGGCGCGCGTTGCGCTCGGCGAGCTCGAGGATGCGGCGCTTGTCGCCGCGCTCGGCCGCGCGCAGCTCCACGGGCCCGCCGCGCCGGGCGGCGAGCGCGTCGGCGAGCGCGCGGCGCGGCTCCGATCGCAGACCTCCCGCTGCACGACGATCTGCGGCGGGATCGACATGTGCCCGGCGTAGTACTGGAGCATGAACTCCTCCGCCACCTCCGCCACGCCGCGCTCGGTCTCGTTGGCGAGGTAGAAGGACTGGCGGTCGGAGAGCACCCCGTCGCGCACCTGGAAGACCTGCGCGTTGGCCTCGCGCCCATCGAGCGCGACCGCGACCGCGTCGAGCGTGCCGACCGACTCGTTGGCGACGCGCTGGCGCTCCAGCAGCGAGTGCACCGCGCGCAGGCGGTTGCGCTCGAGCGTCGCCTGCTCGAACTCCTGCGCCGCGGCGGCCGCGCGCATGCGCTCCTCCAGGTCGCGCTCGATCGCCTTGAAGCGCCCGGAGAGGAAGTCGATCACCCCGTCGATGCTGTGCGCGGTAGTCCTCCCTGGAGACGTACCCGACGCAGGGCGCCTCGCAGCGCTTGATGTAGTAGTCCAGGCACGGGTTGCCGCTGCGCCGCCCCGGCTCGGGGCCGGTGCAGGAGCGGAACATGAAGACCTTCGTGAGCAGATCGAGCGTGCCGCGCACGCGCTTGGCGTTGGAGTAGGGCCCGAAGTACGCCCGCCCGGGGCGGTGGCGCTCGCGCGTGAAGTACACGCGCGGGAAGTCCTCGTCGAGCGAGATCGCGATGAACGGGTAGGACTTGTCGTCGCGCAGGCGGATGTTGAAGCGCGGGCGGTACTGCTTGATGAAGCTCTGCTCGGCGAGCAGCGCCTCGGTCTCGCTGGCGACGACGACGCACTCGATGTGCTCGACGCTCGCGACCATCTCCGCGTGGCCGGGGCTCGCATGGGACCTGCGCCTTGGAGAAATGCGAGGCGACGCGCTTGCGGATCGACTTGGCCTTGCCGACGTACACCACGCGGCCCTTTGGCGTCGCGGAAGAGGTAGACGCCGGGCTCGTCGGGCAGGCCGCGGCGCTGCTCGGCGATGCTCACACGCCGCTGCTCGGCTGGGTTGGCGGCGGCTGCTCGGTGGCGCTCAATAGGTGCGCGCGAAGCGATAGACGGCGATCAGCGTGTACACCACAAGCCCCACCAGCACGAACCACACGAACTCCCCAAAGCCCGTCAGCCACATGCGTTCCTTCGCGGCCACCGCGAACACGCCAACGGCGAGCGCCCCGTAGAGCAGCGCGCGGTGGCGGTCGCCGAGGCCGTACAGATCGACGCGGCGCTCGCGGTAGAGCCTCGCAGCCATGTACGCCAGCCCCGCGGTGAAGGCCACCGAGAGGACCGCCGCGAACGTGTTCGCCGACCCGCCCGCCCGAGGGCAGGAAGTACACGGCAGCGGCGATCAGCAGCACGATCGTCACGTTGAGCGCTGTCTTCTTACGGTCGATCATGACTGCCTCAGTCTAGATGCGGTGCGACCCCTTATCGCGCTGGAGGGCACTCCCCACCAGCGCTTCCAGGTGCGCGTACGCGGCCTCGACCGCGCGGCGCGCCGCGGTGTGGCGGGCCTCGGACTTGGCGGCCTCGTACTTCGTCGCCCACGCGGCCGGGTCGGCCAGCTCGTCCTCGACGGCGCGCAGCGCCGCCTCGGCCGCTTCGACCGCGAGCTCGGCCTGCTGCTGCTCGCGCAGGCGGTTCTTGGAGGGCTCGTCGGACTTGGGCTTGGCCTTCGGCTTCGTGTTGGCCGTCCGGCCGTTGGCCGCGTCACTCGCCCCGGCCCCAGCGATGGCCGCTGTGCGAGCCAGCGGCGGAGGCCGATCCGCTTCTTGCCGGGAGGACGCCATGCGCGTCCGCCGACCGGCCCGCGCGGGCCGGCTCCTCCCCCAGCTCGGCCCGCCGCCCGGCGCTCCTCGCGCACGCGCACGTACTCGGGCCAGCCGCCCACGTAGCTGCGCAGCGTGTGGTCCTCGACCGCGATCGTGCGCGTGCCGACGGCGTCGAGCAGCGCGCGGTCGTGGGAGACGAGCAGCAGCGACGCCCTGGAACGCGCGCAGCGCGTCCTCGAGCGCCTCGCGGCTCTCGATGTCGAGGTGGTTGGTGGGCTCGTCGAGGATCAGCACGTTCGCGCCGGAGCTGCACCAGCACCGCGAGCGAGAGTCGGCGGCGCTCGCCGCCGGAGAGGCCGTCGAGCGGCTTCTCGGCCTCCTCGCCGGAGAACAGGAAGCGCGCCGAGCAGCGCCCGTGCCTTGTTGGGCGTCAGGCCCGTCGCGCGCTGCGCGGCTTCGAGCACGCTCTGGCCGGCGGGCCCGCCCGCGCCCAGCTCGTCCGCGTGCTGGGAGAGGTAGCCGACCTGCACGTTGTGGCCCGTGCTGAGCCGGCCCGCCGCCAGCGCGCGGCGCCCGGCGAGCGTCTCGATCAGCGTCGTCTTGCCGGTGCCGTTGGGGCCGACGAGCGAGACGTGCTCGCCGCGCTCCAGCCACAGCTCGGCGTGCTCGAGCAGTGCGATCGGCGCGGCCGCGCTCGCGCTTCGCGGCCCCCTCCCTCCCCGCCCACCTCCAGCCGCTCCCGCCCACCTCGACGCCCGTCGGTCAGCTCGAAGATCACCCGGCCGGAGCGCTCGGGCGCCTTGAACGCGAACTCCAGCCCGCGGCCCGTCGCGCGGATCGCGCTCGATGCGCTCGATCTTCGCCAGCTTCTTCACGCGCGACTGCGCCTGGCGGGCCTTCGTCGCCTTGTAGCGGAAGCGCTCGATGAAGCGCTCCATGCGCGCGATCTCCGCCTGCTGCTTGTCGATCGCCTTGCCCGAGCGCCATCTCGCGCGCGGCCTGCTCGCGGCGCCAGCTGTGCCAGCTGCCGGCGAAGAAGCGCGAGCGGCCGGCCTCCAGCTCGAGCACGGCGGTGCCGACGGCCTCCAGGAACCAGCGGTCGTGGGCGACCAGCACGATCGCCGCGTCGAGGCCGGTGAGCGTCTGCTCGAGCCACTCCAGCGACTCGATGTCGAGGTGGTTGGTGGGCTCGTCGAGCAGCAGCACGTCGGCGCGCGTCGCCAGCGCGCGGGCGAGCGACGCGCGCGTCAGCTGGCCGCCGGAGAAGGTGTCCAGCGCGCGGTCCAGGTCCTCCTCGGCGAACCCCAGCCCGCGCGTCATCACCGTCGCGCGGTCGCGCCACAGGTAGCCGCCGAGCGCCTCCAGGCGGGCCTGCGCGCGGGCGTAGCGCTCCAGCGTCGCCTCCTCGCTGGCTCCCTCGGCCATCTGCCGCTCCAGCTCGGCCAGCTCGGCCTCGATCCGCAGCTCCTCCGCGCAGCCCGAGAGCACGTAGTCGCGCAGCGACACCCCGCGCTCGCGCGGAGGGCGCTGGTCGTGCAGCGCCACCCGCGCGCCCTTCGTCAGGCTCAGCTCCCCGCGGTCGATCGACGTCTCGCCGGCCAGCATCCGCAGCAGCGTCGTCTTGCCCGCGCCGTTGCGCCCGGCGATCGTCATCCGCTCGCGGCGCTCGAGCTTGAACGAGACGCCGCGCAGGAGCGGTTTGCCGGCGATGTCCTTGTGCAGGTCTGAGGCGATCACCACGGCCATACCGGCCATCGTAGTTGCGCTAGCATCCGGCCCATGCGCCGCCTGCTGGCCAGCTTCACGACGTTCTCCATCCTGCTGCTCGTGCTTGCCCCCGCCGCGCTCGCGACCAACGACGGGCGCGGGTTCTATGGGGCGACCGACGACAAGGTCGTCACCAAAGCGGGCTTCATCCTGATCGTCTTCTTTCCCACGTTCGTGCTCGTGATGAGCCTGATCCAGTGGCGCTTGGACAAGCGCAAGAACGCGCGCAAGGCCGCCCAGAAGGCGCACGCAAGCGACGCCAGCTGGCGCGGCGGCTGGTAGACCCTCGCCTCGGAGCCGGGTCGCGAATGAGCGCCACCGAGGCTGTCCGCTACGAGCGCCGTGGCGCCGCCGCGCTGCTCACGATCGACCGCCCGGAGCGGCGCAACGCCGTCGACGGTCCCACCGCCGAGGCGCTGCACGAGGGGTTTGTGCGCTTCGAGGCCGACGATGAGGCGCGCGTGCTGGTGCTCACCGGCGCCGGCGGCGTTTCCTTCTGCGCCGGCGCCGATCTGAAGGCGATCGAGTCCTTCGGCGGGCGGCTGCTGGCGCGCCGGGGGGCCGATGGGGTTCACGCGCCTCACTCCCTCCAAGCCCACCATCGCCGCGATCTCCGGCTTCTGCCTCGCGGGCGGGCTGGAGCTCGCGCTGTGGTGCGACCTGCGCATCGCCACCGAGGGCTCACGGCTGGGGTTCCCCGAGCGCCGCTGGGGGGTGCCGCTGATCGACGGGGGCACCCAGCGCATGGCGCGCGTCGTGGGACTCGGGCGGGCGCTCGACCTGATCCTCACCGGGCGCATCATCGACGCCGCGGAGGCGCTGGCGATGGGACTCTTGACTGAGATCGTTCCCGAGGGCCGGCACCTGGAGCGGGCCCTGGAGCTGGCCGAGGGGCTGGCGCGCTTCCCCCAGCGCACGATGCTGGCGGATCGGCGCGCGGCCATCGAGGGGCTGGGGATGACTCTTGCGAAGGGGCTTGCGCTGGAGGCCGAGGCAGGGCCTGAGGTGTTCGAGGACGCCGCGCTCGGAGCTCAGCGCTTCGCCTCGGGCGAGGGCCGCGGGGGCGCCGGGGCGGGCGCATAGACGTATAAAGAAGAGGGCCCGACCGAAGCCGGGAGACACGCGCCTCTGGCGCGAATCCCCGTTTCGGCCAGCCGGCCTCCGGCCGGCTGCGCCACCCTCTATCCTCGCTCCGTGGCTTACTTCCTGACCGGCGCGACGGGCTTCATCGGACGGAACCTCGCCGAGCGGCTGCTGGCCCGCGAGGGGGAGATCCACGTGCTCGTACGGGAGGGCTCGGAGGTCCGCCTGGAGCGGCTGCTCAAACGCTGGGAGCATCTCCACGGCCCGGCGGTGCGCGACCGTGTGCATACGGTCGTGGGCGACCTCACGCTGCCGCTGCTCGGCGTCTCCAAGGAGCAGATCGAGCTGCTGCGGGGCAATGTGGATCACTTCTTTCATCTCGCCGCCATCTACGACATGACTGCCCCCGAGGAGCGCAACCGCGCCGTCAACGTCGCCGGCACCGCGGAGGCCGTGGGGCTCGCGCGGGTGCTGCACGCCGGGTGCCTGCACCACGTCTCCTCGATCGCCGTCGCCGGCGACTACCGGGGGACGTTCGCCGAGGACATGTTCGACGAGGGCCAGCGCCTGCCCTCGCCCTACCACCTCACCAAGTTCGAGTCCGAGCGGATCGTGCGCGAGCAGACCGGCGTGTCCTGGCGCGTGTATCGCCCCGCCGTGGTCGTCGGCGATTCGCGCACCGGGGAGATGGACAAGATCGATGGGCCCTACTACTTCTTCAAGGCGATCCAGCGGATGCACCGCTGGCTGCCCGAGTGGCTGCCGCTGGTGGGCCTCGACCTCGGCCGCACGAACATCGTGCCCGTCGACTTCGTCGCCAGCGCGCTCGACTGGATCGCGCACCAGCCGGGGCTCGATGGGCAGGCGTTTCACCTCACCAACCCCCACTCCCAGCGCGTGAGCGAGGTGATGAACGAGTTCGCGCGCGCCGCTCATGCGCCCCACGTGGCGGTGAGCGTCGACCGGCGCCTCACCGGCGGCCCGCTGGGGTTGAGCGCGTTCGCGCGGCTCACCGGGCTGCCCGGTCTGCGCGACGCGCGGCGCACGCTGCTCGCCGACTTCGGCATCCCCGAAGAGGTGCTCGAGCACATCGACCTGCGCCCTCGCTTCGACACGCGCGAGACCGACGGCGCGCTGGCGGGCAGCGGGATCGAGGTGCCCCCGCTCGAGCGCTACGCGGGGCGGCTGTGGGACTACTGGGAGCACCACCTCGACCCCGACCGCCTCAAGAGGAGCTCGCTGAGCGCCGCCCTCAACGGGCGCACCGTGGTCATCACCGGGGCCTCCTCGGGGATCGGGCGCACCACCGCGCTGAAGGTCGCCGCCGCCGGGGGCATCCCGCTGCTGGTCGCGCGCAGCGTGGACAAGCTCGAGGAGGTCAGGGAGGAGATCGAGGCCGAGGGGGGCGCGGCATACGTGTACGGCGCCGATCTATCGAACCTCGACGCGATCGACGACCTCGTGCAGCGGATCCTCGCCGACCACGCCGCCGTGGACATGCTCGTCAACAACGCCGGGCGTTCGATCCGCCGCTCGGTGGCGCTCAGCTACGAGCGCTTCCACGATTACGAGCGCACGATCCAGCTCAACTACCTCGGCGCCGTCAAGCTGATCATGGGCCTGCTCCCCTCGATGCGCGCACGCGGGTTCGGGCACATCGTCAACATCTCCTCGATCGGCGTGCAGACCAACCCGCCGCGCTTCTCCGCCTATGTGGCTTCCAAGGCCGCGCTCGACGCCTTCACGCGCGTCGCCTCCAGCGAGGTGATCGGCGACGGGGTGACGTTCACCACGATCCACATGCCGCTCGTGCGCACGCCGATGATCGCGCCCACGAAGATGTACGACTCGTTCCCCGCCGCCACGCCCGACGAGGCCGCAGATTTGGTGTGCGAGGCGCTGCGCTCCAAGCCCAAGGTCATCAATACGCGCCTGGGCACCTTCGGCGAGGTGCTCTACGTGCTCGCGCCCAAGGCCGTGGACCGCATCCTGCACACCGCCTACCGCGTGTTCCCCGACTCCGCCGCCGCGCGCGGCGAGAAGGACCTCGAGGAGCGCGCCTCGCCCGAGCAGATCGCGATGGCCACGCTGATGCGAGGTGTCCACTGGTAGCGCGGCGCCTGCTCGCGCTGAGCGCCGCCGGGCTGGCGCTGCTTGGAGCACCCTCCCCCACAGGTGCTGAGGATGACCGGCCGGCCGTCCTCGCCAAGGCCGCGATCGTGATCCAGGCCGATGCCGACGATGTTGTGAGCAACACCGACACGGTCCTCTACTCACACGACTCGAGCGAACGGCGCGCGATCGCGAGCACCACCAAGATGATGACCGCCTACGTGGCGATCACACACGCAAGCACGGGCCGCGTGCTCACCGTGCAGCCCTACACGCCCGCGCCCGAAGAGACCGTGGCCGGACTGCGCGTAGGCCAGCGCCTGAGCGTCCACGACCTGCTGAAGGCGATGCTGCTGCCCAGCGGCGGCGACGCCGCGCACACGCTCGCGGTGGACCTCGGCGGCTCGACCGAACGCTTCGTCGGCTGGATGAACGCCGCCGCGCGGCGCCTGGGGATGCGCCACACCCACTACGCGACCCCCGTCGGGCTCGATACCCCCGGCAACTACTCAACGGCCGCCGACCTCGCGAGGCTGGCGGTGGTGCTGATGCGCGACTCCACCATCGCCAGCGTCGTAGGCGTGCACAGCGCGCGCCTCACCGATGGGCAGGTGGTGGTCAATCACAACGACCTCATCGGCCGCTACCCCTTCGTGATCGGCGTCAAGACCGGCCACACGCTTGATGCGAGCTACTGCCTCGTGAGCGCCGCCCGGCGCGGGGACGCGCTCTTGATTGGCGTCGTGCTCGGCGACCCCAGCGAAGCCACGCGCGACTCCGACACGCTCGCGCTGCTGCGCTACGGCCTCACCCACTATCGCCGCGGCAAGCCGCTGCCACCCCCTGCGCTGGCCCAGGAGGTGCACGCGACGGCTACGAGGTGAGCGCGGCCGCAGCGAAGGCGGTGTCCGTCGATGAGGCATGATTGGGGTGTGAGCGACGGCCCTGCGATCGAGGTGCACGACCTGCGCAAGCGCTACGGCGACTTCGAGGCCGTGCGCGGGATCGACATCGACGTGCAGCGCGGGGAGGTCTTCGGGCTGCTGGGCCCCAACGGCGCCGGCAAGACCACCACCGTGGAGATCCTCGAGGGCTACCGCGAGCGCAGCGACGGGAAGGTGTCGGTGCTGGGTCACGACCCGGCGATCCGCAGCCGCGAGCTGAGCCGGCGCATCGGCATCGTGCTGCAGAGCGGCGGCATCTACAGCCACATCACCCCGCGCGAGGCGCTGCGCCATTGGGCGAGCTTCTACCCCGCCCCGCGCGACGTCGATGAGGTCCTCGGATTGGTGGGGCTGCAGGAGAAGGCCGACGAGCGCAGCCGCAAGCTCTCCGGCGGCCAGCTGCGGCGCCTGGACTTCGCGCTCGCGCTCATCGGCGACCCCGAGCTGATCTTCCTCGACGAGCCCACCACCGGCTTCGACCCCGAGGCGCGCCGCACGGCGTGGGAGACGATTCGCTCGCTGCGCGCGCTCGGCAAGACGATCCTGCTCACCACCCACTACCTCGACGAGGCCCAGGCGCTCGCCGACCGCGTGGCGATCCTCAAGGACGGGCGCGTGCTCGCGATCGGCCCGCCACGCGAGCTCGGAGTGGGCGCCTCGCACTACCGCGTCGCCTACCGCAGCGCGCAGGGCGAGCTGGTGGAGCGCCAGACCGACGACCCCACGCGCCTGTTGCACGAGCTCACCGCCGAGGCGCTTGCGCGGGGGGAGCGCCTGGAGGAGCTCAGCGTGGGACGCCCCTCGCTGGAGGACGTGTATCTGGAGTTGACCGCCGATGTATGAGGCATTGATCGAGAAAGAGGGGCCCGGCTCGCCGGCCCCAGGCCGGCTGCCTGTGCCCAGCAATTGGGTACGCCGCCCTCTGACCTTGGGCTGGCGCCAGTACCGCCTGGAGCGGCGCATGTTCTGGCGCAACCCGAGCGCGGCCTTCTTCAACTTCCTGCTGCCACTGCTGTTCCTCGCGTTCTTCGGGGCGATCTTCCACGGCCAGCCGAGCAAGCTCGCCCACCTCGTGCCGGGCATCGCCGCGATGAGCGTGATGTCCACCACCTTCACCGCGCTCGCCTACAACATCGTGTACCTGCGCGAGCGCGGGGTGCTCAAGCGCATCCACGGCACGCCGCTGCCGATGATCTCCTACTTCGGGGGCGTGGCGGGGAACGCCATCACCAACACCGCCCTGCAGATCGCGATCATCACCTGCGCGGGCAAGATCTTCTTCGGTACGGGCTGGCCGCAGGACTGGGGCGAGCTCGTCGTGTTCGTCATCGCCGGCGTCATCTGCTTCGCCTCGCTCGGGGTCGCCTTCGCGCACGTGATCCCCAACTTCGAGTCCACCGCCGCCTACGTCAACGCGGTGTTCCTGCCGGTGATCTTCATCTCGGGCGTCTTCTACGACGTCTCCAACGTGCCAGTGTTCCTGCGCGACATCGCCCAAGCGCTGCCGCTCACCCCGCTGATCGAGGGCCTGGAAGGCGCGATGGTGACCGGCAAGGACTTGAGCGAAAACCTCACCGCGCTCGCCGTGATCGCGCTGTGGGGCGTCTTCGGACTGCTCTTCGCCGTGCGCGGGTTCTCCTGGGAGCAGTCGCGCAAGTGAACACCCATCGCGGGTCTTCCCGCAGAAAAGGAACGATGTGAAGCAGCTCGCCGAGAACCTCCACATGCTGCAGGGCTTTCCACCGAACGCGATCAACGTCTACGTCGCCGGCGACGTGCTGATCGATGCCGCCACCCGCCAGGGCGAGAAGCGCATCCTGCGCCAGATCGCCGCTCTCAACATCACCACGCACGCCCTCACCCACGCGCATCCCGACCACCAGGGTGCGAGCCACGCGATCTGCGAGCGCCTGGGCATCCCGCTGTGGTGCGGACGCGATGACATCCCCGCGATGGAAGAGGGCGTGAAGCTCCCCACCAAGACCCCATGGGCGATCCGCGCCTTCGAGGAGCGCTTCTGGGTAGGTCCTCCCCACCCCGTCGCCCGCGCGCTCCAGGAGGGCGACGAGGTCGCCGGCTTCACCGTGCTCGAGACGCCGGGACACTCCGCAGGCCACGTCGCCTACTGGCGCGAATCCGACCGCGTCCTGATCCTCGGCGACGTCCTCAACAACGTAAACGTCCGCACAGGCATCCCCGGCCTGCACCAGCCCCCCGCCTTCTTCACCCCGGACCCTGCACGCAACCGCGAGTCCGCGCGGCGCCTGGCAGCGCTCGAGCCCAAGCTTGTGTGCTTCGGGCACGGGGCGCCGCTGCGCGATACGAGCAAGCTGCGAGAGTTCGTTGCTGGGTTGGGGTGAGTTTTCGGCATCCTTGACTGCCACGGACCGTCCCAACATAGGTGGGCACTATCGTTCTGCTAGTGGTCCGAGTCGGAATGCGTGAAGCCAAGAGCCAGCTGTCGCGGCTAGTCGAGCTCGCCGAGAACGGTGAGGAGATCGTGATTCAGCGCTCCGGCCGTCCTGCCGCACGGTTGGTCGCGGTGCAGCGCCGCCGCCCTATCGCGGACGCCTTCGGGGCGCTGCGTGGCCAGATCGAGTTGGCGGAGGACTTCGACGAGCTTCCCGTGGATTTCGCCAAGCACTTCCGCTGACACTGCTGCTCGCTCACGCGCATCTGGTGCCGCGCAGGGCAGCGAATCCTGCCTCGATGCCGCTCATATCGCGTCGAACACAACTCCGTTTCCAGGATAGGGTGCGGGGATGAGCCAGGATCGGGCGGCGGACTTCGTCAGGCGCTTCGCGGAGTTCTGGCGGGCGCCGGCGCCCGAGCTCCTGAACACATTGCTGGCGCCCGATGCCCGCCTCTCCGCACCGATGGTTCCCACCACCTTCGGGCTGGAGGCGGGCGAACGCTCGTTCTCCGACCTCTTCGAGCTGATCCCCGACATGACCGCCGAGGTCCACCGTTGGGGCGCCACCTCCGACGGCGTCCTGATCGAGTTCACGGTTCGCGGTACAGCAGGTGGGGCCCTCATCTCCTGGCCATCCGTCGATCGCTTCGTCCTCGATGAGGTCGGGCTCGCCACCGAACGGTTCACCTACTTCGATTCCCTGCCGCTGGCGCTCACCGTGGCGCGGCGTCCCCGAACTTGGCGTGGATTCATGCGCAGCCGAATCAAGCACTTCACAGCCGCCCGCATGAGGACGAAGGTGGGTCAGCCATGGCGCGCAGGGCGCAAGATCGGAGATCGCGTTGACCGAAGCTGAAGAGGTTCCCCACAGGGGGCTGCGAGTCGGTGCGCTGACGATCCCGATCGCCGAGATCACCGTGCGCGCAAGCCGCTCCTCCGGCCCGGGCGGACAGCACGCCAATGTCACCGCTTCGCGTGTGGAAGCCAGCTTTGACGTGCTCGCCTCGCGCACGTTGAGCGAGGCACAGCGTGAGCGGGTGCTGGCGCGCGTGGGGCCGCGCGTGGTGGCGATCTCACAGGACGCGCGCTCGCAGGCACGCAACCGCGAGCTGGCTCTGGCTCGTCTGAGCGAGCGGCTCGCGCGGGCGCTCGCCACCCCCAAGCGCCGCCGCGCCACGCGCCCCACCGCCGCCTCGCGCGAGCGGCGCCTTCAGGCCAAGCGCCGCGGAGCCGAACGCAAGCGCGAGCGACGGCCGCCCGAGGAGTCGTAGCAAGGCGCGTTACGGTACACGATTGATCGCCTCAGTGGGACCATCGTCGCCAAGCTCCCCGCCCAGCTTCGTCGCATCCCGCCCATTAGAGTCCCCGCTCGATGGACACCGAGAGCATCTTCCTCGACGAAGGCGACGGTCGCTTCATACCGACCGAGCACGCCCGCGGCCCGTGGGATCCGCGCGCGCTCCACGGCGGCGCACCGGCCGCGCTGATCGCCGCAGCCTTCGAGCGCATCGAGCCGGGAGCCGAGTTGCCGCTGGCGCGGCTGTCCTTCTCGTTCCTGCGCCCGATCCCGCTGGCGCCGCTCGTGCTCAGCACGCGCGTCACTCGGCCCGGGCGGCGCGTGCAGGAGCTCGAGGCCGACCTGCACGCCGACGGGGTGCTCGTGTGCAGGGCTCGTGCGCTGCGCATCCTCCCCGCCCCCGAGGAGCTGCCGGAGCTCGCCGGCGCTGTCGTGCAGGCGCGCGCCGCACCGGCGATGGCGCCTCCCCAGGAGGGTCATGAAATCCGCTTCGCCCTCGATGACCCCGATCGCAAGAGCTTCGCCGCCACGGCGATGCAGATGCGCTTCCTGGAGGGCCAGCCGCTGACCGGCCACCTCCCCGAGCTGCACGCCACCGCGCACACCCCGAGCGGCCGCGCCGCGGTGTGGATGCGCCTGCGCCACCCGCTGCTCCCCGGCGCCCCCGCCACTCCGCTCGCCAGCGTGATGGCCACAGCCGACTTCGGCAACGGCGTCAGCGCCGCGCTTCCGTTCGATCGGTACCTCTTCATCAACGCCGACCTCACCATCTCCCTCAACCGCCGACCCGAGGGCGAGTGGATCGGCCTCCAGGCCCGCACCCTGCTGCACCCCGGCGGCATCGGCTGGGCCGAGAGTGTCCTGCACGACGAGCGCGGCGAGCTGGGGCTGGCCACGCAGGCTCTGGTCGTGCAGCAGCGCTGAGGACAGATAGGCTTGTGGCAATGAACCTCAGCGGTCTGCCCGCATGAACCTCCGCAAGCTCGGCTCCAGCGGCATCGAGGTCTCCGAGATCAGCCTCGGCTCGTGGCTGACCTACTCCGGAGGCGTGGCGCGCGAGCAGGCGCAGGCGTGCGTGAAGGCGGCGTTCGAGGCGGGGATCAACTTCATCGACACCGCCAACGTATATGGAGCCGGCGCGGCGGAGTCGTTGCTCGGCGAGGCGCTCGCCGACTACGACCGCTCCTCCTACGTGCTCGCCACGAAGGTGTACTTCCCGATGTCCGCCACCGATAGGGGGCTCTCCGCGGCGCAGATCCACAAGCAGATCGACGCCTCGCTGGAGCGCTTGCGCACCGACTACGTGGACCTGTACCAGTGCCATCGCTACGACGAGCACACGCCGCTGGAGGAGACGATGGGAGCTCTCACCGAAGTCGTGGCGGCCGGCAAGGCACGCCACATCGGCTTCAGCGAGTGGCCCGTGGAGAAGATCCGCGAGTCGCTGGCCCTTCCGGACGTCGCCAGGTGGGTCTCCAGCCAGCCGCAGTACTCAATGCTGTGGCGCGGACCCGAGGCCGAGGTGATCCCCCTGTGCGAAGCAGAGGGGATCTCGCAGATCGTGTGGTCGCCGCTAGGCCAGGGCGTGCTCACAGGCAAGTACCGCCCGGGCGAGCAGCCGCCTCCGGACTCGCGCGCGGCGAGCGAGATCATGAACGTCTTCATCGGCCAGCTGATGGACGACCGCGTGCTCGAGGCCGTGCAGCGGCTCGTGCCGGTCGCGGAGGGCACGGGGCTGTCGATGGCGCAGCTGGCGCTCGCGTGGGTGCTGCGCCAGCCCAACGTCGCCTCGGCGATCGTCGGGGCCAGCCGCCCGGAGCAGGTGCACGCCAATGCCTCCGCCTCGGGCATCGCGCTCGACGCCCAGACGCTCGCCGCGGTGGACGAGGCGCTGGGCGACACCTTCGTGCGCTGAGCCGCCGGCTGAAGCCGCCGCACGAGCTGAACCGCACGAGCGCCATGCGGTTCAGCCTGCCCGCGGCGATCGCCGCCTCAGGAGGCGCGTACCGCGGATACGTCGAGCAGGATCTTGACCTTGTCGCTGACCACGACATTGCCCGAGCCCAGCGCGGCGTTTCGGAGAAGGTTGAGGCAAGAAACGATTTGATTGCCGACGCAACCATGTCAGATGATTGCACACGCAAATACCTGCCCGGCGAGCGTCTTCCCAGCAGCAGGCAGAAAGCGGCCAGGATCTGCCCTCAGTCCATGCCGAGGGGTCCCTCAGCCGAGCCGCTGAGGAACTGGCGCACGAACTGGTTCTCCGAGGAGAACATCTTCTGCGCGTCGCCGGACTCGACGATGCGCCCCTTCCACAGGAGCGCGATGTACTCGCCGATGCGCCGCGCGGAGGCGATGTCGTGGGTGACCACGATGTAGGTGCCGCCCAGCGCGGAGTGCATCTCCTGGATCAGCTCGCACAGGAGCGCGGTGCGCACGGGGTCGAGGCCCGAGTCGGGCTCGTCGAAGATCACGATGTCGGGCTCCATCACGAGCGCGCGCGCGAATCCTGCCCGCTTGCGCATGCCCCCCGAGAGCTGCGAGGGAGCGTCGTTGATCGCCTCCGAGAGGCCCACGTCGCTGAGGCGCTGCTTGACGACCTCGGCGATCCGGACCTCGGACATGTCGGTGTGCTGGCGCAGCGGGAAGGCGACGTTGTCGAACACCGACATCGAGCCGAACAGCGCGCCGTCCTGGAAGAGCACGCCGATCCGGCGGCGCAGCGACAGCAGGTCGGGCATCGTGAGACTGGGCACCGACTGCCCCTGCACGATGATGTTGCCGGAGTCCGGGAACATCAGCCCGATGATGTGCTTGATGAGCACGCTCTTGCCCGTGCCGGAGGGGCCGAGCACGACCGTGATGGTGTCGTCGGGGATCGTCACGTTGAGCCCGTTCAGCACCGGCAGCCCCCCGAGGCGCTTGTGCACATCGACGCAGCGCACCGACCACTTCCCATCCGGGATCCCATCCGCGGAGTCCTCGTGGGAGTGGTACTCGAATTCGCTGGCCTGATCGAGCACCGCCTGGGATTCGGAACCCGCCCCCCGGAGCCGGAGCCCACTCCCCCCTCGTCCTCGAGCTCCTCGCTGGTGCCGCCTCCCTCCACAGGCACATCTTACACCGCGCCCTGGCGGGTCATCTCCACCGCGGGCGCCACGCCGCGAACCATGCCTCTTGACAAATGAGCCTTTGAGAGTCTATATTTCGGCCAGAGGGAAGGAATGCCGCACAGCAGACACCCCGTCACCGGCCGGGAGTCATCCACCGCCATTGCCTCGGCGGCGCCCGGCGCCGGCAACCGCGCAGATCCGCGGGCTCGCATCCTCGATGCGCTGATCGCCACGGTGGCCTACCGCGGCTACGATCGCACGACCGTGGAGCGCGTGCTGCAAACCGCGGACGTTCCGGGAGCGGTGTTCGACGAGCACTTCCAGGACAAGGAGGACTGCTTCATGCAGGCCCTCGACGCGCTCGTGAGCCGGCTGCAGGCCAGCGTTCAGGAGCAGTTCGAGAAAACCGGCCCCTGGCCGGAGCGGGTGAGGCTGGGGCTGAAGGCGCTGCTGGGGGCGCTGGCGAGCGATCCGGAGGCGGCGCGCGTGGGGATGGTGGAGTGCCTCAGCGCCGGACACTTCGCGGGGGAACGCTACCGCGAGATCCTGAGCGCGTTCGTGCCGCTGCTGGAGGAGGGCCGGTGCCACGCGGCCTACCCCGAGCACCTGCCGCCGCAGACCTCCGAGGCGGTGGTGGGCGGGATCGCCTCGATCCTGCACCGGCGCGTGCTGGAGGAACGCACCCCCGAACTGCTCACGCTGCTCGAGGATTTGACCTACTTCGCGCTGGTCCCCTACATGGGCCACCACCGCGCGATTGTCGCGGCCCGCGGGCAGCTCACTTCGACGCTTCGCTGACCTGCGGGTACTGGGTGGTACGCCCGTTGATCGTGAACGGCGGCTGCTGCGGACACGCCGGCGCGGGCACCGCCGCGGGCGAGCCCTTAGCGTGGATGTAGCCCAGCTGCACGAGCAGTTCGATCAGGCTCTGGGGCACCTGCGCGTTGCCGGGGCCGCTGATCGTCGGAACGGAGTTGGCGCAGGTGCTTGCGTTGAACACCGGCATCCCGCCCGTGGCGATGGCGCGCGAAGCGCCCGAGGCGCGGTAGGGGCTCGCGCGGTTGGAGCCCTGGCGCTGCGCATACAGTGCCAGCGTATCCGGGTTGATCGTGTTGAGCGCCCGCAGGTAGTGCAGCCGCGGCCCCCCCGCGCCGCCTTCCTGGCTGAAGCCCTGGCTGGCGGCGGCGAAGTTGGCAAAGAACGCCTGCAGCTCGGGCACGTAGCGCGAGAGCTCTTCCAGGAAGGGGTTGAAGTTGCGGGTGAACGGGATCGTGGCTTCCAGGATCGGGACGGTTAGATCGAGCTGCTTCTTGACGTCTCCCGTGCTCACCTTGGCGGCCTTGGCCAGCGGCCCGATGCCGGTGAGGAGGTTGTTGAGGTCGGGCGAGAACTGCTTGATCGAGCGCACCAGCGGTGTCAGTTCGATCTCGGCGGGGCGCAGCTGGTCGAGCAGCGGGCTGGTGTTCACCGCGAACGCATCGAGGCTGCGCAGCGTAGCGGTGCCGAGCCGCTCGAAGGCCGGCAGTTCGCGGAACGCCTGCGCGAACGCCTGGCTGGACTGGGCGAGCGCGCTGAAGGTCCTTTCGCCGTTCACGATGAATCCGCGCAGCTGGTGGTCGCGTTCGGAGAGCGCATCGAACACCACGCCGGTGTTGTGCACGATCGCCGTCAGCGCGCCCTCCTGGGAGGCGAGCACGCTCGTCACCTGATTGGCGTGCCCCACGAACGGGTTGAGCGTGGCGAAGGTGGCGTTGAGGTCTTCCCCGCGTCCTTCGAAGCTCGCGGCGAGCGTCTGCTGCCAGAGCTGAAAGTCGCGTCTGGTCTTGGGATCGAGCGCAGCGAGGATGTCATCGAAGGTCACGATCGGTTCCACGTGGCTGTCGGCCAGCCGCCCCCCATCGGGCAGCAGCGGGCCGGTGCGGGGGCCGGGGATGATTTCCATGTAGGTCTCCCCCAGCAGCGTCTTCTGGCGCAGGATCACGCGCGCGTCGCGCCGCAGCGGCGCGTACTGGTGATCGATTTCGACCGTTACGTGATTGCGCCCGCTGGTGCTCTTCACGAGGCTCACGATGTGCCCCACGGGCACGCCGCTGATGCGCGCGTCGGAGTCTTCGGCGAGCAGCAGCGTGCGCGGCAGGTTGACGCTGAAGCGGTAGCCCTGGGGCTTCAGCGGCACTGAGCCGCCGAAGGACTCCCACAGGAACAGCAGCAGCCCGAAGCAGCTCAGCGCAAACAGCACGATCACGAGGAGATTGGCCAGCGTCGGCGCGCGCTTCTGCATCAGCCATTCCCTCCCGACCGAGAAAGAGGGGCCCGGCTCGCCGGCGTCCAGCCGGCTTCGCCACCCTCTATGCCAAACGTCGATCCAAGGTTCCTGCCGAATACCCGTCCGGCCAGTTCGGTGGCGCTGCTCACGCCACCGCCGGTGGACGCGGGGCACTTGCCGGCTATCCCCAGGGCGCCGGGGGCCGCCGCGGGGGGCTGGATCAGGCCGAGCACCGCCTTGGCGGTGGGGTTGACCTGCGCGACGCCCGGGAAGGTGTAGATCTGCGTGCAGGAGAAGTAGATCAGCCCGTGGCCGATCGGGCCGTTGGCGTCGGTGTTCGCGAAGAAGCTTGCGGCGTTGTGGTTGAACCAGCTGAGGTAGAACAGGAAGCCGGCCTGGTTGGAGCCCGGGTTGTAGGCGAGCTCGTTGAAGAATTCGTTGAGCACCGTGAAGGTCGTGAGGAGCTTGGGGAAGGCATCGGTGATTTCCTGCAGATCGGGCTGGATTTCGCTCACGACCGGCTCGATTTCGCGCGTGAAGGGACGGATTTCGTTCTTGAAGATCGGGGTCGTCTTGCGCAGGAACGGCTGGGTCTGCTTCTGCGCCGGAGCGAGCGCCACCGCGAAGGGGTGCAGCTTTTCGAGCGTTGGGCCCGCCACACGCGCGGCGGCGCCGAGCTTGCCGAGGCCTTCGTTGGTCTGGTGCAGCGTCCCGGGCAGCTCGTGCAGGGTGGCCTGCACCGCCCGATCCTGCTGGGCGAAGGTGCCGAGCACCGCGTTGGCGGAGTCCACCAGCTCCGCCAGCGCCTTGTCCTTTGAGCCCAGCGCTTCGATCAGCAGCCTGAAGTTGTGCAGCGAGCGCGCGATGTAGACGTGGCGCACGGCCAGCTCGCGTGAGAGCTTGGCGATGTCGCGCGAGAAGGGGCTGAAGCGCTTGAACGCGGCCGAGAGGTTGCGCGAGTTGCCATTCAGCCCCTGCGCCGCACCGGCGAGCAGCAGCTGGATGTAGTTGCGCGTGTCGGTGTCCAGCGAGGCGAGGAACTCGTCGAGGTTCACATTGGGGGAGGTCTGGGAGATCGGGATCGTGTCGCCGCTCTGGAGCCGTCCGGATGCGGGGGTGCCGGGGTCGACCTCGACCGTGATGTCCTGCAGCTGGGTCTTGGGACGCAGCAGCATCGTGGCGTCGTGGTAGACGTAGCGTGCGTAGGAGGGCTTCACGTTCATGCTCACCAGCGCGCGCCCTTCGTGCAGTTCGACGCTCGCGATTTCGCCGATCTTGGCGCCGGCGATCGTGACCGACTGGCCCTGGCCGGGGGTGACCGCCTGGGCGGTCACGAATTCGCCCTTCAATGTGAAGTGGCTGTGGCCCAGCACCGGAAACCACGTGGGCAGCGTGAGGCGCTCGTGGGCGAGGATGTAGCCGCCGCTGAGCAGCGCGATCGCCACGAGCGTGACCACCGCCGCGAATGCGCTGCGGTAGCGGGCGATCTGGTCGCGCACCCCCAGCCCGCCCTCGTGGCCGAGATCCGCTCTGCGCCCGCCGTTCTGCCCGCCGTTTCCAGCAGCGGCGCCCGACTCGCCGTCGTGTCCAGTGGCGTGGGGCATCTCGTGCTCGCCCTCGTGCTCCTCGGGTGGGGTCATCCCGCGCTCCCATCGGCGGGCCCGTGGGAGAGCGGACCGTTGAGGTTGGGCAGCGCCTGCGTGTAGCAGGGCACGAGCGGCTTGTAGGGGGGCTCGGTGGTGGGGATGCTCGGACTGGTGCCCAGGGGGGTGAGCGCCGTGGAGGCAGCCAGCGGGAATCCTCTGGTCGTGGTGCCCGGCAGCGTGCTGGGAGCCGTCGTGACGACCTGGCTGCCGCCGGTGACGAGCAGCCGGAAGAAGCTGCCGTTGCCATCGAAGCTCTGCCCGCCGGAGTTGAAGCCCAGCAGCGCGCCGAGGAACTCCTGTTCGCCGGTCACGCCCGAGGTGTTCGCGCCATCCTGGATCTTGGTCTCGAACGTGGGGCGCAGAACCTTGGTTACGCACTGACCCACCAGGCTGCCCTGCTTGAAGAAGGCCGGCTGGACGGCGAGCAGCGACGCGAGCACCGGCGCACCGGCCTGCAGCCCCGCGGCGACGCCGCCGAGTTCCTTGGGGCCGAGCAGCCCGCGGAACTGCTTGATCCACGGCAGCGCCGCGCTGACCGTCGCGGGGGTCTGTTCGACCCCCGGGATCAGCGCCAGCGAGAAGGATCGAAACGCCGGGAAGGAGCGATCGAGCGCCACGAGCGCCGCGTTGGCGGTGTGCAGCGTGCCCGGCAGCTCAGCCACCGCGGCGCTCACGCTGGAGGACTGCGCGGCGATCGAGCCCAGGAAGGTGTTGAAGTGACCGATCAGTTCGCCCAGCTGCTGCTCGTGCACGTTGAGCGCCGAGGTCGTGCGTTCGAGGCTCGCCACCAGCAGGGAGATGTCGTGCTGGTCGGTGCCGCCCAGCGCCTGCTGCACGATCGCCCCCCCGCGGGCGGCCTCCGGACCGTGCTGGAAGGACTGGTCGATCGCCTGCGCGGCGTTCAGCCCGCGCACTTCGGGGTCCTGTTCGGCGTCCTCGGCGGGCGTGGGCTTGCGCGTCAGCGCGTCCCCGAATTCGATCAGCACGGTCTGCAGGTTGGCGCGCGTATCGCTGTTCAGCGACGTCAGCAGCTGATCGATCTGCACCGGATCGGAGGTGTGGGTGATCGGGATCGTGAAGCCTTCGGAGATCGTCGGCGCGGTGGGGCTGCCGGGCTGCAGTTCGACGAAGTCGTTGCCTTCCAGGAAGATCCGCGGGCGGATCTTGACCGTCGCGTCGGTGTGGATCGGCAGGCCCTGCTTTTCGATTTCCATGCTCACGAGCCCCGTTTCGCCCTCGCGCTGGATCGAGGCCACCTTGCCGACGTTGACGCCCGCGATGCGCACGGGGGAGCGGGGGCGGATGTTGAGCGCCGAGGAGAACTGCGCCTTCAGGCGGAAGCCGTGCGTGAACGGGATGTGCTTGGTGAAGCCGAAGTACACGACCACCGCCACGATCAAGAGCACCACGATGCCGAAGCGCACGGGGTTCGAGCGCTGCAGCTCGATCACCGGGGTCTGGTCGCGGCGGTGGAAACCGAAGCGGCTCATTTCTTCTTCCCCAAGCCGAGATCCTTCAGCGTGGCGCTCGGGTATTCCTGCCCGAGCAGGTTCTGGCTGCGCGTGGTGACTTCGTGCGCGGAGCCGGTGTTGCCCGGCACGTTGCCCACCACCGGCTGCCCGATGAGGAACTTCTCGTTGCCCGCTTCGCACTCCTTGGGCTGACCCGGACCGCCGACGTTGGGGTAGGGGTTTGCGTGCAGGAAGTTGTTGGGCACCACCTTGGCGCTGCCAACCGCCTGCGAGCCGCCGTTGGCGGGCGCCGAGGAGGGGGCCCCCTCGGCGTTGGGACCCAGCGGCGAGAACACCACCTGGAAGCGTGCCAGGTTGCCAACGCCGATGCCCTGCGAGAAGAGGCTCGCGGTGTTGCGGAAGAACGTGGTGATGTAGTTGCAGTTGACCTGCGCCGGCGCCAGGCCGGCCGCCACCGGAGCACCCGCCTGGAAGGTCTGGGTGAAGTCTTCGAGGCCCACCGTCACAACCGGATTGGCGATGAATTCCTCGAGCGCCTTCGCCGCTTCGGCGAGCTGCGTGTTGAGCGGGATCGCCGTGCGCAGGTTCACGGTGCCAACCGCGAAGGCATGCCCGAGCGGCGGAGCGGCGCTCACGAGGGCCTTCGCCGAAGGACGCAGCAGGCGGAAGAACTCGGTGGTCTTCTCGGTGAACGGCGCCTGGAAGGGCAGCGAGAAGATCGCCTGGCGCAGCGCCGCAGGGCCGCCCTCGATCGTTTCTTCAAGCGATGGCGCCACGCTTGCGAAGGCCTTGAAGAAGGTGTCCAGAGCGACCCAGCCGTTGGCCTGCTCCTGGGCGACGGGCGCAGTCTCCACCGCCGCGCGGTCGAGCGCCACGAACAGCTCGCGCAGTCCGGTCTGCGGCGAGGCGAGGTTGTGCAGCGAGGGGATCGCGCTGGTCAGGAGCGGACGCAGCGTGGCGATCGTTTCGTTGAGACCCACCCCGCGTCCGGCGAAGGCGTCGCCGAAGGTGTTGGAGTTTTCCTGGGCGGCCGTGCGGGTCTTCTCGTCGAACATCTTGAAGAGCTCTTCGATCTGCACCGGTTCGCGCGTCTGCGAGACGGGGATCGTGGCTCCGGCGGCGAGCGTCCTGCTCGAGTTGCCCCTTTCCAGCTGCAGGAACTTGAGGCCGAGCGCGGAGACCGACTGGACGATCACGGTGCTGTTCGCCGGCAGCGGTTCCACGCCCTTTTCGAGCTTCAGGTAGGCGATCGCGACGACCCTCCCCGTGGCGGGGTTCTGGTGGGCGACGACCTTTTCGACCGTTCCCACGAGGTCGCCGCCGATGCGCACGTAGTTGGTCTTTTCCAGGCCGGCCGCTTCGTTCAGTTCGACCTTGAAGTCGTAGGTGGGGGTGAACGGCAGCCCGTTGAGCGCGTTGTAGGACAAATAGACGGCGACGGCCACGATCAGCGTCGTGAGCGCCCCGATCAGCAGCGGGTTGGCGGCGAGCGAGCCGCGGCGGCGACTCATCAGGGAACCTCCGCCGGGTTGCATTCCAGCTGGCCCGTATCCGTGAAGGGCGAGGAGCCGTCGGCGGCGGGCTGGGTGGCCGCCCCCGGGCAGCGGCTCTGCTGGCCGCGCTTGAGATTCTGCACGCCCTGCTTGAGGCTTTCCGATGGCACCAGCGAGCCTTCGGAGCCGAGCGTGAAGGTGGGCACCGTGGCCGACGCGCGGATGTAGTGGCCGTTGGCGTCGTAGTAGGAGGTGGTCTGCCCGAGCGAGCGCGCGAACCCCGTGAGCTCCGGCGAGTAGGGGCGCAGGTGGGAGAAGAACGTGGTGCCTTCCTCGAGCCCCTTGATCACGTTGGGTGTGTCGGCGGCGAGCGACCGCGCCAGCGCCGGATACCCCTGGAAGGCGTCGGTGAGGTCGTTGTTGGGGCCCGGCTTGCTCACCGCGAGGCTGAGGTTGTGGAGCACCGGCGTGGCTTCCACGAACAGCGGGCGCAGGTGAGCGAACAGCGTCGCGAGCATCGTTGTGTTGGGCTTAGAGACGTTCACCAGCTTCGTGAGGTCGTTCAGCGTCCCCGGCACTTCGGCGAACGTCCGATTCGCCAGATGCAGCGTCACGGGCAGCTGCTGCACGCTCTTGGCGAGGTTCGCCCGCTGGGAGGCGAGCGCTCCGAAGGCGATGTCGGCGTGTTCGACCAGATCCGTGAGTTCGGTGCGCCGCGCGGCGATCGTCGTGGTCGCCTTGGCGCCCTGCACGAGGAGCTCCGTGAACGTGTGCTGGTCGCGCGTGAGCTCGCCGAAGAAGTGATCGGCGGCCGCCAGCGCGGGAGCGAAGTACTCGGCGGTCACATTCGCCTCGTGCGTGACGCCCGCGTAGGATTCGGCGCCGCCCTGGAAGAACTCCTGCAACCCCTTCAAAGTGCGCGGATTGAGCGTGTTGAAGAGCTGATCGATGTCCGTCGTCCCATGCACGGCGCTGCCCGACAGCGTCGCCCCATCGGGCAGCGGCGGAGCGTTGTTGGGCCCCAGCGAGAGCGCGATGTAGCGGTTGGCAACACCCGATAGCGAGGGGACCCTGATCTGCGCGGTCGTGCCCTCGTGCAGGGGAGTCAGCGAGGATGAGAGGTCGATCCTCACCCGCGCCTTGTAGTCGTGAGTGAGGGCGATGTCCTTGATGGTCCCCACGGGCACCCCCCCAACCTGCACCTGATCGCCCCTCACGAGCTGATCGGAGCTTTCGAATTCGAGGTAGTACGTGGTGGCGCCGCCGCCGCCGAAGACGATCAGCGCGAGGATCGCCACGACCACCAGCAGTCCGCCCACCGCGAGGGCGCGCGCAGTGCGGTTGCGGGTAAGACCCCCAGAGCTGGGTATGTCCCCCGGGCGCCCGGGGCGGCCCAGCGGGGGACCCGGCGGATCGCGCAGCGGAGGAGTGGGGGGGCTAGTTGTGGACACCGCTGCCTTCGCTCTGGGTGGCGGGGGCGCTCGAGGACGAACGGTCGGGGATCGCCGCCGGAGAGGGCTTGGCAGCCACGACGGGGTCGGGGATCTGCCCGAGCCGGGCGAGGAGCGCCAGCCACTGGCTGGGCGTGAGGGGGGAGCCTTCCGCGCCCGCGGTCAGCGCCGTGGCGGGGCAGGAGGCGACAAACGGCTTAGGAGCTGCGAGCGGCCTGGAGACCGCACGAGTCTTCGAGCCGGCGCAGGACGTGGGCTTGGCCGCCGGTGCGGCGGCTGGGAAGCGGTGCTTGCCGGTGAGATGGAAGATGAGCGAGCCCTGCAGCTGCACCCAGCTGTCGAGCAGCGGCTTGGGGTCGATCTCCGGAGCGCCCACGCCGGCGGGGCGGATCTGGAAGAGCATGTGCGCCTGGGCTGCAGTGGTGGGAGCACTCGCCGGCGCCGGCGCGGCGGAAGGAGCCGCGCTCGTGGCCAGCGCGGCGGGAGGCGGCAGGATGGCGGTGACTTCGCCTGCCGCCGCCCCCAGGTGGCCGATGACGGTTCCCGCGATGACCTTCGCGCCGACGGCGAGGGGATGCAAGTAGACGTCTTCGGCGCCCGCCCTGAAGGCGCGGGGGATGGCCGGAGCGCGAGGCGCGCGACGGCGCGCGCGCCGCTGGAGCGCGGCGTGCGAGGCGGGGAGCGTTTCCAGTTCTGCGGCGGCCCCCAGCGCGAGCCCCGAGAGCACCGCGCCCGCCGAGAATGGCGAGTGCGGCTGCACGCCCGCGCTGGCGGGGGGCAGGGAGACTCGCCCGCGCGTGCCGCCGGTCGCGGTGGCCGGGAGGGAGCGCACGCTGGAAGCGGCGCGGTGGGGCTTCAGCACCGGATACAGCGCAGCGACGCTGCCGAGCTCACCGTAGGTGTAGAGGTTGCCGTAGGCGTCGCGCAGCGCCACGTAGCGCCCCAGCGTGGGCGAGGAGCCGATCGCGGCGATCACCCCATCCTGCACCGCGATCATGGGGGCGCCGGGGCGGGAGTAGATGGTGGTCCCCACCACCGTGCGCACGCGGTGTCCGGAAACTGGGACCGTGGGGAAACCGTCGGAGAAGTGCGCGGGCGCGTGCACGGGGAAGCGCGCCTCGGTGAGCGAGCCGATCGTGTCGAGCAGCTGCGGCGGAGTGCCGCCGAGCAGCTGCGCGCGCAGCACCACCGAGGCGACGTAGCTCTGGGAGTGGTTGTAGGCGAAGATCGCAGCGTCGATGTGCCGAGCGCCGCCCGCGGCCTTCAGGTAGCGCGCGGCGGCGAAGATCGCATCCGCGGGGTTGTAGGGATCGGCGTAGCCATCGCCGTTGGCATCAACCCCGTACGTGGCCCACGAGGAGGGCAGGAACTGCATCCAACCCTCGGCGCCGGCGCTGGAGAGACTGAGGTCGCGGCCGTAGTCGGTCTCGACTTCGTTGATCGCCGCGAGCACCTGCCACGGGATCCCGTATGCCCTGCCGGCGGCCTGGTAGATCGGCAGCAGGAACGGCGGGATCGCGAAGTTGGCGATGAAGAAGTTGGACACGCCGGAGATCGCGCCGAGCGCCGAGGGCGGCAGCGGGGTGAGCGCGGAGGGCGAGAGGGCGCGCACGTGCGTGACACTCACCCCGCCCGTGCCTTTGGGGGCACTGGGCGGCTTGGGCTTGGGATGTGCGCGTATGTGCGGCGCCCCACTTGCAGCCTGCGGAGTCTGGGTGTGTACCTGGGGGGCGATCACGGGTTCCGGGGTGCTCTGCGTGGAACTCGTGGTGGTCGTTTCCGGCGTGGTCGCGGAGGTGGTGGTCGTCACAGCGGCGGAACTCGAGCTCGAGGTGGTGGGGGCGTTCTGGGCCTGTTCTGCGAGGGCGGGGGGCACGGCCAGCACGAGCGCCCCCAGGATGGGCAGTAGCAGACCGGTGAGCAGTGAGCGGATCATCGAGTCAGTTCCCAAGCAGGTAGTTCAGCAGCAGGCCGCTCGCGCTCGAGCCTTCGCTGGAGGGCGTGTAGTAGGTGGTGCCGCCGCTGGAGCCGCCCACGGGCTGCGCGGTGGGCGTGACTTCCGAGAGACCCCCCAGGCCGCCGAAGCCGCCCGCGGTGACCGTGCCGGGGTAGCGCGCGATCGCCTGCGCGGGGGTGGCGCCCTGTAGCACCGCGAGCGTGCGCTGCATCACCAGTTCGGTGGTCGCGGAGGATCCCGGGAGCGAGCTCTTCGTGGCGGTCGTGGAGCCCGAGCTGAACTTCGAGCTGCAGCCCGGGGTGGGGACGATCGCGTAGGTCTGGCAGACGTTCACCACGAGCACGCCGCGCAGGAAGTGCCCGAGCGCGTCGTAGCCGTTCATCGCCCCCGAGCTGTTGAAGATGGTGTCCACGAGCCGCTCGATGCCGCCGGTTTCGCGCACGCTGGAGGTCAGTCCGGCGGCGTTTTCGGCGAACGGCTTGGCCACCGAGCCGAGCGTCTTGAAGCGCTTGAAGAAGGGCTGCGCGGCGACCAGCGCGGGGCCGGTGATCTTGGAGCTCTTACCCAGGCTTTCGAAGAACTTGGTCGAGGTGGTTGAGAACGGGCCGAGGTTCTCGAAGGTCTGGTTGATGCCCGGCGCCGCGAGCCCGAGGTCGGTGAGCGCGGGCGTCGCCTGTTCGCCGAATTCGCCCAGGCGCTGCATCGCGGGCCCGAGCTGGCGCAGGAACGCCGGGAACAGCGCGAGGTTCTGCGCGAGCGCGCCGCGGTGGCGGGCGGTGGCCGTGTTGACGGTGTTGGCCTGCACGACGAAGTCGGCCACCTGGCTGCGCACCTTCGCCCAGGGAGCCAGCACGCGGTCGCCTTCTTCGGCGAGGTTCGCCAGCACCTTGTTCTCGGAGGCGAGGATGCCGAGCACCGCGTTCGACTTCGCGCAGCGCCGGATCGGCGCGGCGGATGACGGCGTTCAGGTCGCTGCCGCGACCCGCCAGCCCGGTGCCCAGTTCGTTGAGGATGATCGCCAGCCGTTCGCGCTCCGGGCGGCGGTTGATGTCGCCCACGAGGTCGACGTTGACGGGGCTCGAGGTGTGCTCCACCGCTAGGTAGCGCTCCCCCGCGCCTTCGTGGCCGGCGGGGATCTTGGGCAGCGCCGGCGGTTCCTTGGTGCCCACGGGCCGCGGCTGGGTGGGCAGGCAGTCCACGTTCTTCTCGCCGATCAGCGACTGGATCTTGATCGTGCACGTCGCGTCGGCGCGGAAGTCCTGGAAGCCCGGGTTTTCGATGTCGAGCGTCACCGCGGCCTTGGCCTGCGGGGTGGGCACCACTTCGCCGACGGTGCCCGCCTTGACGCCGTCGATCAGCACGTCCTCTCCGGGGATCAGGTTGCCGGCGTCATCGAAGATCGCGCGCACCGTGTAGCCGCCGCTGTTGCCCCCCGCGGCGGTCGAAAGCAGGATCGCTACCGCCAGAGCGGCTGTGCATAGCGCTCCGGCTACCCCAATGGTCCCCCTTCTCCACCAGACGGTCTGCGTCCTCAACCCCGGATCCTTCCTCCATGTCAATAGCGACGGGGCGACCCCAATGGCCGCCCCTCGCCTCTATGCTACGAGTATATGTGCTAGAAGACTACTTCTTTGGGCATGGAGCCTTGTAGTTGACTGTGACGACCGCGCCGCCCAGGAACTTCAGTTCGGACTTCACCGGGAAGCCGCCCTTGGGGCACTTCTTGGGCAGGTAGCCGTAGGAGACGACCTTCTTGCCCTGCTTGAACGCGGCGCCCACCTTGATGTTGATCGAGGTGGTGGACACGTCCGGCGCGCCAGGCAGCGCTTCGACCAGCGGCACTTCGGTCGTCAACTCCGGGCCGTAGGGCGGAGCCGCCGTCACGAAGCGGCCCTTCGCGACGATCTGCGCCGAGATCGGCGAGGAGCCGTTGACGTAGAAGTTCAACCCCCCCCCCGGAGCGAAGAACGCCTGCAGCGTCGCGTTCTCGGTGACGGGGGTGCCGCCGATCTCGTTCGCCACGCCGGCGATTCCAACTGGGCTGGCCTGCGACTTCTTCGGGCAGCCTTCCGGGCCGGCGTTTCCTTCCAGCGTGGACAGCGGACACGTAACGAAGCCCTGCGGGTGCAGCTTGGTGCCCGCGGGCGTGTAGAAGTTGACGCCGATCAGCGGCGCGGGGAAGCCTCCCGGGTATTCGGTGCCGGTGATCTTGTATTCAGCCTGGACCGCGGCGCCGGCGCCCAGGATGTTGCCGGTGCCCGGGAAGCCCTTGATCGGGATGGCCTTGACCTTGAACGTGACCGTGGGCGCCGCCGAAGCGAGCGCCGGCAGGCCGAGGACGGCAAGGCCGAGCAAGGCCAGACAGGTGGATGCTCTGCGCATCAGTTTTCTCTCCTCTATTGATGGACAGGTCCGCCTCGATCCGGGTAGCTCCGGAACCCTCCTCGGCCCGGCGACATCGAGATCCCTCGCTCAGCGAGCAGGGAACGTGGCGATCTACGCACAACCTTACCAATCTCGCCTGTCGGAGACCACACCTTCACCGGAGACCGCGCCTTCACGTCACCCTGTGCTGCGCGCGCCAGCACGCGCGCTGCCCGTGGCACCCCTCGATCGCCACCAGCGCGCGGTGCAGACGCCGCAGGTGCGCCGTCGAGAGATGGGCCGCCGTGTTGTGCAGCTCGAAGGGGTCGCTGCTCAGGTTGTAGTACTCACGTTCCCCCGTCACGTACTCCACATACAGGCTCATGGCGGTGCGCAGCGCCTCGTAGCTCGTGGGGTTGCCCGCGCCGCGCGTAGGCAGGTCGGGGTCGCCGGCGTCGAGCACCGGACCGTGGTGCTCGACCAGGATCTCCCGGCGCCACGCGCGCGCCGGCGCTCCGTGGAACAGCCCATCGAGGCTATGGCCGTCCACGCCCGGCCCCACCGGCGCCCCCGCCAGCCGCTCGAAGGTCGGGCACATATCGGTGTTCTCAGCCAGCGCGCCCACCGTGCGCCCCGCGGACACGCCCGGTCCGATCGCGATCAGCGGGACGCGGATGTCGGTGTCGAAGGCCGTCTGCTTGCCGGGCATCAGCCGGTGCTCGCCCATGTGCAGCCCGTTGTCGGAGCTGAACACCAGATACGTGTTCTGCGCCAACCCGCGGGCGCTCAGCGTGGCCTCGATTTCGCCGATCATGCGATCAACCGCCTGCACGGCCTGCGCGCGCTTGCGGAAATCGCTGTCGATCTGTTCGATCTGCTGCGCTTCCAGCGGCGTGAAGTGGCTCAGCCAGGCCGGCGCTCCGATCGTGGGCGCGTCGAAGGCCGGCGTGCGCGGCACCGTCAACCCGGGGAAGTCCGCTTCGTCGCGCGGGGCCGGAACGAACGGCGAGTGGGGCGCGAACGTCGCGACCTCCAGCATGAACGGCTGGCGCAGTTCGGCGGAGTGTTCGATGAAGCCAACGCTCTTGCGCGCGAGCACTTCGGTGAGGTAGTCCTGCGGTTCGGAGCCATATTCTTCGGGTTCCCCATCGTGGTTCAGGTTGTAGCCGAACTCGCGGTAGCCGTTGCCAGCCACATCCCACTCGTTCCACCCGGCGGGCACGAACGAGGCGGGCACCCCCGCTCCTCCATCGGGCTTGTAGCCGTTGAGGTACTTGCCCATCATCGCGGTGCGATACCCCACCCGCTGCAGCGCCGTGGCGAAGGTTTCCAGTTCCTCGCCCCGTTCGTGGAACACCTGGAAGCCCCCGTAGGGCGGGCTGTTGGAGGTCACGTGGGTGTTGTGCGGGAAGCGCCCCGTGAAGATCGACGCGCGCGAGGGGCAGCACAGCGAGTCGGTCACGAAGTAGTTGGAGAACGTCTCCCCCCGGCGCTCCATCGCGAGCACGTGGGGCATGTAGGGCACGAGATTCCACGCGAGGTCATCGGTGAGGATGAAGACGATGTTGGGACGCTTGGCGGTCGCGGTGGACGCTGGCGGGTCCGACGACGGCGCGGCCGAACTCATCCCTCCGCAGCCGCCGAGCGCCAGTGCGACGAGGGTGGCAAGCGACGCCCATCTCCTGTTACATGAAGCTCGCACCCCGCCGCAGGTTACGGCGTGGCCGCTCGGCTCGCGCCACGCGGCCCACCCGGGACCCCCTTGTGGGGTCCTCCTAAAAAACTGTTCAGAGGGAGACACCAACAATGGACTTCCAGCCCAGCGCCCGCTGCCTCGACTTCAAGGAGCGCCTCAACGCGTTCATGGACGAGCACGTCTACCCGGCCGAGCCCGTCTACGAGCGCCAGCTGCGCGAGTCCGGCGATCCGCACCACCAGCCGCCGATCATGGAGGAGCTCAAGGCGCGCGCGCGCGAGCGCGGGGCTGTGGAACATGTTCCTGCCCGACCCCGACGCACGGCGCCGGGCTCTCCAACAGCGACTACGCCCCGCTCGCCGAGATCCTCGGGCACAGCCACATCGCCTCGGAGGCCTGCAACTGCTCGGCGCCCGACACCGGCAACATGGAGGTGCTGCACCTGTTCGCCACCGACGAGCAGCGCGAGCGCTGGCTGGAGCCGCTGCTGGCGGGGGAGATCCGCTCCGCGTTCGCGATGACCGAGCCCGACGTGGCCTCCTCGGACGCGACCAACATCGCGCTGCGGATCGAGCGCGACGGCGACGAGTACGTGCTCAACGGGCGCAAGTGGTGGATCTCCGGCGTGCTGCACCCCCACTGCCGGGTGATGATCGTGATGGGCAAGACGCGGGTCGACGGCCCGCGGCACAAGCCAGCAGAGCATGATCCTCGTGCCGCTCGACACCCCCGGCGTGCACGTCGTGCGCGGGCTGCCCGTGTTCGGCTACCAGGACCACGAGGGCCACGCCGAAATCCTCTTCGAGGACGTGCGCGTCCCCGCCGCCAACCTGATCGCCGGCGAGGGCGACGGCTTCATGATCGCCCAGGCGCGCCTCGGTCCGGGGCGCATCCACCACTGCATGCGCTCGCTCGGCGCCGCCGAGCGCGCGCTGGAGGCGATGTGCCGCCCGCGCGGTCGCGCGCGTCACCTTCGGTGAGCCGCTCGCCGCGCGCGCCAACATCCAGGACTGGATCGCCGAGTCGCGCATCGAGATCGAGATGGCGCGCCTGCTCACGCTCAAGGCCGCCTGGCTGATGGACACCGTCGGCAACCGCCACGCCCGCACCGAGATCGCCGCGATCAAGGTCGCCGCGCCCAACGATCGCGCTGAAGGTGATCGACCGCGCGATCCAGGTCCACGGCGGCGGCGGCGTCTCCGACGACTTCACGCTCGCCTGGGCCTACGCCCACCTGCGCACGCTGCGCCTCGCCGACGGCCCCGACGAGGTCCACAAGCTCTCGATCGCCCGCCGCGAGCTCGCGCCCTACATGCCCGCCGCGGAGGGGTCCCCAACCGGATGACGCCTCCAGCGAAGTGGCGAACCTCACAAAAGACGCTCCCGCCCCGTTGTAGGTTCTGCGCATGACGAGAGCACGCCGCATCACGAGAGCACGCCTGCTTGCGCTGGGAGCGGTGCTGGCGCTTGCGCTGCTCCTGGGCGTCAACGCGCTCGTGGTGAGCGCCGAAACGAAGCCCGCCCGCGCCGACGGCGGCCAGCTTGTGGCGCTGCCGGGCGGGGACGTGCTGCAGGTGCGCGAGGCCGGTCCGCCCGCCGCGCCCATCGTCGTGCTGCTGCACGGCTTCGCCGGATCGCTGCACTGGTGGGAGCGCGAGGTGCCACTGCTGGACACCCGCTACCACGTGCTGAGCTTCGACCTGCTCGGCCACGGCGGCTCCTCCAAGCCTTCGGGGGGCTACTCGATGGAACACCAGGCGCAGCTCGTGGATGAAGCGCTTCACCGCCTCGGCGTGCGCCGCGCTCTGATCGTGGGCCACTCGATGGGCGGGCTCGTCGCCACCGCGCTCGCCACGCGCGACCGCGCGCTGGCGGCCGGTGTCGCGCTGGTGGACTCGCCCCCCACATCCGCCTCGGGCAAGCTGCCCTTCACCGCTCGCATGGGCTTCGTGCCCGTGCTCGGCCAGGCGCTGCGCTCCGCGGTGATCACCAACGGCATGGTCACCCAGGCGCTTCAGTCGGCCTTCGCGCCGGGCTACCCTGTGCCCCACCAGTTCGTGAGCGACTTCTGGAGGATGACCTACACCTCCTACAGCGACTCCCACCGCGAAGACGGGGGCTATCTCGACCACCGTTCGCTGCCCGCGAGGCTCGCGACGCTCGGGGTGCCCTTGCTGGTCGTGTACGGGATGCAGGATCGCATCGTCTCTCCCACCGCCATCCGCGAGGACTTCGCGTCGGTGCCGGGCGTGCGGATCGTGCCGGTCGCGAGAGCCGGACACTCGCCGATGGTGGAGAAGCCCTTTGCCACCACCGCGGCGCTGCTGCCGTTTGCCGCGCGCACGCTTGGGCGCGCTGAGGGGCCCGCCGCCTTGTGGCGGCGGGCCCCCTGGCGATGAAAGTGCCGGCTGCTGCTCGATCCCGCGGGCCGGCTAGTGCTTGGTCTTGCAGGCGGCGATCGCCTGTTCCTTGGCCGACCCCGCGGGCAGCGGCGAGGCGTTGACGAGTTCCACGCACAGTTCGCGAGCCGCTTCGGCCGCCGCATTCGCGTCCCCGTTGCCCGCCTTGTCGCAGATCCCTTCGATCTTGGCCTTCGTGCTCGAGGAGAGCGACGGGGCGGACTGCACGCCATGCTTGCACGCCGCCACGGCCTGCTGCACCGAGGGGTTGTTGGCCACCGCCGGAACAGTGGTCGCGCCACCCGCCGTGGTCACCGCGGCGGTCGTCGTGCTCTGGCTCGTGGACGTGGAGCTGCTCGTGCTGCTGCTGCTGCTTCCGCAGCCCGCCACGAGCACCCCGCCCAGCAGTGCGACGGCCAGCCATGTGGACAGCCTTGAAACCATGAATCCTCCTCCGATGGGTTGGAGCGAGCGTTCGTCCGCTGACCATTTGGCCATCCGAACGACCGCCTGAACGGGCAACGCTACTCCCCTCGCTGGACGTCAGGACCATAGGCCCTCAGCACGACGACCTCATCGACGAGGTCGAGTCCCTCCGGTCGGTGCGTGATCAGTAACACCGACTTTCCGCCCGCCACGGCGAAGACGTCGCGCATCAGCTCCCTCGCCGTCGGCTGGTCCAGGTGCGCGGTGGGCTCGTCCAGCACGAGGATCGGCGCGTCCGCGAGCAGCGCACGCGCCAGCCCAACGCGCTGGCGCTGGCCCCCGGAGAGCTCCTTGCCCTCCTCGCCCACGAGCGTATCCCAGCCATCGGGCAGCTCGCTCACCCAGCGCCAGATCCGCGCTCGCTCCAGCGCGCGCTCGAGCTCTGCGTCGGTTGCCCCAGGACGGGCGAGTCGCACGTTCTCGCAGATGCTCGCGGAGAACAGGTGCGCCTCCTGGCCGGCGACGGCGATCGCGCGGCGGACATCCTCCTGGCGATAGTCGCGCAGATCTCGGCCGCCGAGCGTCACGCGCCCCTGCTCGGGGTCCAGGAAGCGCAGCAGCAGGTTCACAACGGTGCTCTTGCCGGCTCCGCTCTCGCCCACGAGCGCGAGTCGCCGGCCCGCCGGGAGGCTGAGATCGAGGTCCCGCAACACGGGCGGCCCATCGAGTTCGTAGCGCGCCCACACCCCCTCCAGCGCCACGTCGAAGGCCGCGGACGCCGTCGTGGCCGCAGACGCCGTCGTGGTGAACGCCGCCGTGGCGAGCATCGATGCAGTGGTCGATGCCGACGCACCGGTGAGCGCCGACGCCGCGAGCACCGGAGCCGGCGCAGGCTCGGCTGGGTCGCGCACCGCCGGCTCACGATCGATCAGCGCCAGCACGCGCCGACCGGCGCCGAGCGTGGCGGACAACTCGCGGGCGGCGCCCGCGAGCGGAGCGACGCCTTCGAAGGACGCCAGCGCCAGCAGCGCGAGCATCGCGATCAGCACACTGTTCAGTGCGCCGCTGGCGTGCGCCGAGACGGACACCGCGAGTACCGCCGCCACCGTCGCCCCCGTCACGAACGTGCCCAGCCCATCCTCTACACCCCCCGCCAGGGCATCGCGCGCGCCAATCCGCACGAGCGCTCCATCAGCTGCGCGCAGGCGCTGCAGGTGCTCCTGCTCGCGGCCGTACACGACGAGCTCCGGCGCGCTGCGGGCGAGCTCGAGGATCTCCGCCGCCAGCTCTCCACGAGCTGCCGCCTGTCGACGTGTCGGCGCGGCGTCCGAGGTCGGCGCGCGACGCCGGGACGGCGAGCCCGCCGAGCAGCAAGCCCGGCGGCAAGAACGGCCCCTGCCGCGGGGAGGAACGCAGCCGCAACGCCCACCGAGACCGCCCCGGCGGCCAGTGCGACGAGCGGCGGCGTCACTCCCCGCAGGTGCAGGTTCTGCAGCGCGTCGACGTCGGCCACCGTGCGCGAGAGCAGCTCCCCGTGGCGGTATCCCGAGAGCTGCGCCGGCGCGAGCGGCTCGATGCGTTCATACACCCTCCTGCGCACGCGCCCGAGCGCGCGCAGCGCGACATCGTGGGAGGAGAGCCGCTCGAAGTACCGCGCCAGCGGCCGCGCGATGCCGAAGAAGCGCACCCCCACGATCGCGACGCCCAGCGAGAGGATCGCCGGGCGCTCGGCCGCGCGCGAGATCAGGTAGCCCGCGGTCGCCATCAACCCCACGCCGCAGAGGACCGTCGCCGCCCCGAGCGCGACCGCAAGCGCCACGCGCGGGCGCGGGGCTCCAGCCAGCGCGAGCAGTCGCCGCAGCGTCCCGCTCATCTGATCGCCGCCTCAGTCTGCCACCGCGATCGCCGCCTCGCCTGCCACCGCAGCCTTGCCGCGCTGGAGTACGACGACCCGATCGGCCAAGCGCGCCAGCTCGGGGCGGTGGGCGATCAGGAGCACGGTGTGCTCGGCGCACAGCCGCTCGATCGCCACGGCGATCACATCCGCGCTGTCCGGGTCGAGGTCGGCGGTGGGCTCATCGAGGATCACGAGCGCCGCATCGCGCAGGAAAGCGCGCGCGAGGGCGATCCGTCGGCGCTCGCCCGCCGACAGTGGGCGGCCTCCGTCGCCGACGACGGTGTCGTATCCGTGCGGCAGAGCTCGGATGAATGAGTCGGCGCCGGCCAGCGCCGCGGCCTCGCGGGTGCGCGCCTCGGAGGCAGTGGGATCCGCCAGGCGGATGTTCTGCGCGACCGTGCCGCGCAGCAGCGTCGGGCGCTGGGGCACCCACGCCAGCTCCCGACGCCACGCCGTCGCGGAGTATCTCGTGAGGTCCATCTCCCCCACTCCGATCCGGCCCGCCGAGGGCTCTGCCAGTCCCAGCAGCAGAGTCGCCACCGTGCTCTTGCCCGCGCCACTCTCGCCGATCAGCGCCACCGTCTCTCCCGGGGAGAGCTCCAGGTCGAGACCATCGAGCACCTATTCGGGGCGCGCGGGGTAGGAGAACGAGACGCCCCTCATCCATACCGGCGCGCACGTAGGGCTCAGCACGGGCCACCCGCTCGACGACCCGCCGTCGGCCGCGGGCATCGCGAGAGCGTTGCGCATCTCGCTGGACGCCTCGACGGGAGCGACCGCCGACGTCTCGGCGATCTCACTCAGCGCCTCCGCCGGCGCATCGAGCAGCTCCAGGATCCGCTCGGCCACGGCCATCCCGTCCGCTCCCGCGTGGTACTGCGCGCCCAGCCGGCGCAGCGGCTGGTAGAGCTCGGGCGCGAGCACCAGCACGGTCAGCCCGGCTTGCAGGCCGATGCCGCCGTACACCAACCGCAGGCCGACGGCGACGGCCACGAGCGCGACTCCGAGCGTCGCGGCGAGCTCCAGCACCGAGCCCGAGAGGAAGCTCAGGCGCAGCGTCGCCATCGTGGCGCGGCGGTGGCGCTCGCTGACCTCGGCGATCCGCTCCGCCTGGGCGTGGCCGCGGTTGAACGCGCGCAGCGTGGGCAGCCCGCGCACCACGTCGAGGAAGTGGTTGGAGAGCAACGCCAGCGCGAGCCAGCGCTCGCGCGTGCGCTGCTCGGTGTAGCGGCCGATCAGCCACATGAACACCGGCACGAGCGGCAACGTCGCGAGCATGATGCCGGCGGAGACCGCGTCGATCGGCGCCACCCAGGCGAGCACCGCGATCGGCACCAGGCACGCGAGCACGACCTGCGGCAGGTAGCGCGCGTAGTAGATCTCCAGCGCGTCGATTCCCTGCACCGAGGCCGCTGCTAGCTCGCCTCCCTGCACGCCATCGAGCGCGGCGGGCTGGGCGCGCAGCCGGCGCTCCAGCAGCGCGAGGCGCAATTCGGAGAGCACGCGCGCAGCCCCGCGGCGCCCGGCCACCTCAAAGCCCCAGGCGAGCACCCCGCGGGCGGCGGAGACGAGCGCGAGCGCCACCACTTCGCCGGACACCTCAGACAGGGAGGCGCCGTAGAAGGCGCGCGTCACAACGCGCGCGAGCAGCGTCGCCTGCAAGAGAATCAGCAGCGCGCTGGCGATCCCGATCGCCACGTCCGCCCCGAGCAGCGCTCGAACCGAGCGCGCACGGGCGAGCAAACGCGGGTCGAGAGGGCGCATGCGACGAGCCGACCCGACCCGACCCGACCGCTCAGGCTCCCGGCGGGGCGATGGCCTTCGCCGCGAGCGCCTGCGCGGCGTTGCCCTCCGGCCGCGCTCCACCCACGCGCGCGCGAAACACGTAGTACGTCCACACCTGGTAGAGCAGCACGACCGGCATGAAGATCAGCGCCGTCACCGTTATCGCCACCAGCGCATAGTGCGAGGAGGCCGAGTTGGCGAGCGTCAGGCTGTGGGAGAAGTCCGTCGAGGAGACGAGCACGCGCGGGTAGAGCCCCGTGAAGATCGTGGCCACCACCAGCGCCGTGGCCGAGGCCGTCATCGCGAACGCCACGCCGCTGCGGCGCAGATGGAGGAACGCCGCCGCCAGCACCAGCGCCAGGGCGCCAAGCGCCGCGGGGAGCACCGGCGGGAAGACCGGCCTGTCGTTGTTTTCGACGGCGACGAGCACCGTCCAGGCGAGCAGCGCCGTCCCGCCGAGCGCCACGGGCACGGCAAGCCGTCGGGCCGTGCGCTCCGAGCGCTCGCAGAGCTCGCCCACCGTGCGCAGCGTGAGGAACGTCGCCCCGTGGAAGGCGAACAGCAGCACCACGACGAGGCCCGCGAACACCGTGTAGGGGCGGAACAGATCCCAGAACGTGCCCGCGAAGTTGTGCGCCGAGTCGAGCGGCACGCCGTGCAGGAGGTTGGTCAGCGCGACGCCCCACACGAACGCCGCGCCGATGCTCCCCACCGTGTTGGCCCATCGCCACGTCGCGCGCCAGCGCGGGCTCTCGCTCTTGGTTCGCCACTCGAACGAGACGACCCGCACGATCAGGCACACGAGCACCAGCACCAGCGCGATGTAGAAGCCCGAGAACATCGTCGCGTACCACACCGGGAACGCCGCGAACGTGGCCGCTCCGGCGACCACCAGCCACACCTCGTTGCCATCCCACGCCGAGCCGATCGCGTCGAACATGCTCTGGCGGTCCTGTTCGTCGTGCGCGAGGAACGGCAGCAGCGCCCCCACGCCGAAGTCGAAGCCCTCCAGCAGGAAGTACCCGGCCCACAGGAACGCGATCAGGCAGAACCAGAGCATCTGCAGGCTCACTGCCTGGCCCCGCTCTCGAAGTGGGCGTCCGTGTCAGTGGCGAGGCGAACGTCCATCTCGATCTCAGTAACCAATCGCCGGTACAGGGGCAGGCGCCTCAGGCCCGCTGCGCAGCTCGGGCGGATCGAGGCGCGCGTAGCGGCGCATCAGCACGAAGTCCGTGACCCCCAGCGCGATGTAGAGCGCCACGAACACCGCGAGGCTCACGCCGACCATCGCTCCGCTGACGCTCGGCGAGTTGGCCTGCTCGGTCTTCAGCAGCCCCTGCACGATCCACGGCTGGCGCCCCACCTCTGTGAGCACCCATCCCGCGGTCATCGCGAGGAAGGGGAATGCCATCGCGACGATCGCGGTCCACTGAAACCAGCGCGTCGATTCGAGTCTGCGCTTGCGATACAGCCATGCCCCGAGCGCGGCGATCAGGAACATCAGCGCGCCGAGATAGGCCATCACGCGCATCGACCAGTAGATCGCGCGCACCGGCGGGGTGTAGCTGCCGGGCCCGTACTGGCGCCGCTCCTGCTGCTGGAGCTGATTCAGTCCCTTCACTTCGCTGTCGAACGAGCCCGTCGAGAGGAACGAGAGCAGGCCGGGGACCTCGATCGAGAAGCTCGGCTTGGGGTTCTGAGCGCTGAAGCCGCCGATCTGGAAGAGCGAGAACGCGGCCGGCTTTTCGCTGTTCCAGAGCGCCTCGGCGGCGGCGATCTTCATCGGCTGGTCGGTCGTGGTGGCGATCCCGAAGCGGCTGCCGACGGCGAGATTGACGAGCGTCACGGGCACCGCCACCACGAGCGCGAGCGCCGCGGCCCGGCGGAAGATCTCGACGTTGCGTCCGCGCAGGAAGTGCCAGCAAGCGATACCGAGGACGACCAGCGTCGCAGTCGTCAGGCCGGCGAGGATCGTGTGCAGGAAGGCGTGCACGGCGAAGTTGTTCGTGAGCAGCGCGCCCACGTCGGTCAGTTGCGCCTTGCCGTTCACGACCATGTAGCCCACCGGGTGCTGCATCCAGGAGTTGGCCACGAGGATGAAGTACGCCGACAGCCACGTGCCCAGCGCGGCGAGCCAGATGCTCGCCAGGTGCACGCGGGGCGAGAGCCGATCCCAGCCGAAGATCCACAGTCCCAGGAAGACGGCCTCCAGGAAGAATGCCGCCAGCCCCTCGATCGCAAGCGGCGCGCCGAACACCCCGCCGACGTACTGCGAGTACACCGACCAGTTCATCCCGAACTGGAACTCCTGCACGAGCCCGGTGGCGACGCCGATCGCGAAGTTGATCAAGAGCAGCGTGCCGAAGAAGCGGGTGAGGCGCAGCCACTGCTCGTTGCCGGTGCGCCGCCATATTGTCTGCATGGTCGCTACCAGCGGCGCGAGCCCGAGCGTGAGCGGGACGAACAGGAAGTGGTAGATCGAGGTCGTCGCGAACTGCGCGCGTGCGAGATCGGCGGTGGTGGAGGCCAGCAGCGGAGTCCACGTCACTTCATGGTCCTCCCCCTGCCCCCGCGCTCGCTCCGTCGCCAACGCTCGGCCGGGTGCCCGGGGCGCTCGACACGGCTCGCTCGACGCTCCCCAGCTCACCCTCGATCAGCGCGCTCTGGCGCTCGCCGAAGCGCGAGCCGATCCACTTGATCAGCACCTCCAGGCGCCGGCCGGGAGCGCCGCCGAGGTAATAGAGGTGAACGCTCAGATAGGTGAGGAACGCCAGCCGTCCCGACAGTTCGAGGCCCCGGATCTCGCACACCGCCTTGCCCCGGCCGACGACGGCGAGCGCGCCCTTGTCGAAGTAGCGAAACGGGGTCGAGGCGCCGGGCTGGCCGGCGGCGATCGCCTTGGCGACGTGGCGCGCCTGCTGGATCGCGACCGTCGCGAGGCCGGGCAGCGGGCGGCCTCCCGCTCCCGCCACGCAGGCGACGTCGCCGATCACCGAGACCTCGGGGTGGTTGGGCACCGTCAGGTCGGGGTTGACTTCGATGCGCCCGCCCCGGTCTGTGCTCGCGCCTGTGGCGCGCGCCACGGTGTCGGTGAGCGCGACGCTGTGCACGCCCGCGGCCCAGATGACCGTTCGGGCGTCGATGCGCTCGCTCGCTCCGTTCACCTCGATCGTGACGCCGCCGGCGTCGATCGCGGTGGCGCGCACGCCCTCGCGCACCGTTACGCCCACCTCCTTCAGCTGCTCAGCCACTTTCCCCGAGAGTTTCTCGCTGAACGCGGCGACCAGACGCTCGCCGGCGTCGAGCAGGATCACGCGCGCGCTGCGCGCGTCGATGCGGCGGAAGTCCCGCTTCATCGAGCTGGCTGTGATCGCCAGCTGACCGGCGATCTCCACGCCCGTGGGCCCACCGCCGACGACCACGAACGTCAGCCACTGCGCCTGCGCGGCCGGATCCTGCGAGCGCTCGGCCTCCTCGAAGGCGCCGTAGAAGCGGCTGCGCATGTCCACCGCGTCGGCGAGCGTCTTTAGCCCGCAAGTGACCTCCCGCCACTCGTCGTGGCCGAAGTAGGAGGTCTGCGCGCCGCAGGCGAGGATCAGGCTGTCGTAGTCAAGACGCTGACCGCGATCGAGCACGACCTGCCGTCGCTCGGCATCGACATCGGTGACCTCGGCCATCACGACCGTGGTGTTGGCTGCCCGCCTCACCCCCCAACGAATCGGCGAGGCGCAGTCGCTGGAGGAGAGCGCTCCGGCCGCGGCCTGGTAGAGCAGGGGCTGGAACAGGTGGTGGTTCATGCGATCGACCAGCGTGACCTCCACATCGGCGCGGCGCAGCTTGCGCGCCGCCGCCAGTCCACCGAAGCCCGCGCCGACGATCACAACGCGCCGGCGCCGTGTGCCGCCGCCGTCAGCTGCCACGGGCGATTGCCTCGGCGTCTGAGCTGGCATGCGCCACGCGGGAGAGGCGGGCGCGGGCCGCATCCCCTGGCGATGAGGCCCTCACTGCAGCTCCGCGATCCGCTCGGCCAGGATGATGCGCGCCGCCGCCTCGATCAGCGCGAGGTGGGAGAACGCCTGGGGGAAGTTGCCGAGGTGCCGCCCGGTGCTGGTGTCGAACTCCTCGGCATAGAGCCCGAGCGGCGAGGCGACGCGCAGCAGCCGTTCCATCAGGTCGCGGGCGCGCTGCTCTTCGCCGACGACCGCGAGCGCCGAGACGAGCCAGAAGGAGCAGATCAGGAACGAGCCCTCCTTGCCGGAGAGCCCGTCGTCGGTCTCGTCGGTGCGGTAGCGCAGCACGAAGCCGTCCTCGGTCAGATCGTCCGCGATCGCCAGGACGCTGGCGTGCAGGCGCTCGTCGTTGCCCGGGAGGAACCCGAACAGCCCCGCGAGCAGCGTCGAGGCGTCGAGCGCGTCGGTGTTGTAGTGCTGGCGCAGCACGCCCGCGCCGGTGAGGCCGTGGGTGAGGATGTCGTCCTTGATCTCATCCGCGGTCTCCCGCCAGGTGGCCTGGAGCTTGGCGTCGCCGCGCATCGCGGCGAGCTTGGAGGCGCGGTCCATCGCCACCCAGCACATCAGCTTGGAGGAGACGTAGTGCTGGGGCTTGCCGCGCGCCTCCCAGATGCCCTGATCGGGCTTGCGCCACACGGCGGTCGCGCACTTCGCCTGCGCCTGCACGATCGGCCACAGCCGCCGCGGCAGCCGTTCCGAGCGGCGGGTGTGCAGCAGGATCGAGTCCAGCGCCGCCCCGAACACGTCGTTCTGGCGCTGGTCGAAGGCGCCGTTGCCGACCCTGACGGGACTCGCGCCCGCGTATCCAGATAAGTCGTCGCGCGTGGTCTCGGTCAAGTCGCGGCGCCCGTCGATGCCGTACATGATCTGCAGCGCCCCATCCCCGTTGGGCTCCAGATCGGCGATGAACTGCATGAACTCCTCCGCCTCCCAGTCGAGATTGAGGTAGTGCAGCGCCTGCAGCGTGAACGTCGAGTCGCGCAGCCAGGTATAGCGGTAGTCCCAGTTGCGCTCTCCTCCCGGCGTCTCCGGCAACGAGGTGGTGAGCGCGGCGACGGTCGCGCCGGTGGGCATGTACGTGAGCCCCTTGATCGCGAGCGCCGAGCGCTGGATCGATTCGCGCCAGCGGTGGTCGGGGAGGCGAGCACGACACAGCCAGCCGCGCCAATAACGGGAGGTCGCGGCCAGCGACTCGTTGGCCGCGTCGACGTTCCGCGGCGCGGCGAGCTCCTCCGCCCACGAGAGCGCGCAGTAGATCTGATCCCCCTGCTCGAGCGTGTGCCTCGCCCTCACCCAGTCGCCCTCCACGCCCACGGCCATGTCGGTCTGCAGGCGGATCGTCGTCTCGGCTCCGCTCGCATCGGCCTGGTGACCTTCTTCGGCGACCGTCCACTGAGCGGGAACGCGCCCGTAGTCGAAGACCGGTTCGCAGGTCAGCTCCATCTCGACCTCCCCGTCGAGACACATCGCGACCCGCACGAGGACGTGATCGGCGTCTTCGTCGGTCGGCGGCCTGGTATGGGGAGTGACGAGATCGACGCCGCGGCGGGGGCCAAGGGTGAGCGAGTCGCGCACGATCACCCAGCCGGTTGGCGTGGTCCAGGTGGTGAGCAGCGTGTTGGTTCCCGGCTCATAGACGCGCGCCGTGGGCACGTTGATCCCGAAGGGCGCGAAGCGAAAGGCGCCGGCCTGGCGGTCGAGCAGCGTGCCGAACACGCTCGGGGAGTCGAAGCGCGGTACGCACAGCCAGTCGACCGTCCCGTCGGGCGCGATCAGCGCGCCGGTGTGGCAGTTGGAGAGGAACGCGTAGTCGGCGATCGGCGGGAAGGGCGAGGGAGCCGCCGCGCTCTGCGGGGCGGCGGGCTTCGCGGCCCCTGTCTTGGCGTTGTTGGAGTCTTTCGCGTTGGAGTCCTTCGCCTTGGAGGCGCTCACGCCGGCCTTTGCGGCGTTCGCGGCCTTGGCCTTCTTGGCAGGGCTCATACGGCGATCCACGGTCCGTGCCAGGCTCCGAACCCGGCGACCAGCGCATCGCCGGCCGCCGGGCCCCACGTCCCCGGCGCATAGGGGTGTACGGGCGGGGGCGCGTCGAGCAACGGTTCGAAGATGCGCCACGTCTCTTCGATCGAGTCCTGGCGGGTGAAGCGGGTGCTGTCGCCGCGCATCGCGTCGAGCAGCAGCACCTCATAGGGAGTCGGGGCCTCGCCGCCCTCCTCCGCGAACTCCATGTCGAGCGTGATCTCCTGCGGGCCCTTGGCGTCGGCGCGATGCGCGTCGAGGATCAGCTGCGTGCCGGTCGAGGGGTCGAGCTTGATCACGAGCTGATCGGGCACCGGCCGGCGATGTCCGTGCTCCATGAACCCCAGGCGCGGAGGGTGGCGGAAGACGGCGCGCAGCTCGGTCTGCGTGACGGGCAGCTTCTTGCCCGTGCGGATGAACCACGGCACCCCCGCCCAGCGCCAGTTGTCGATGTCGAGGCGCATCGCGGCGTAGGTCTCGGTGGTCGAGTCCTTGGCGACGCCGTCGATGTTCAGATAGCCGTCGTACTGGCCGCGCACGTAGTGCTTCGGATCGGCCGCCGCGGTGGAGCGGAAGACCGCGAACTTGGCGTCCTTGAGCGTCTTCGCGTCGTTCGCCGCGGGAGCCTCCATCGCGGCGGCGGCCACGACCTGCATGAGGTGGTTCACGACCACGTCGCGCACGGCCCCCACGGGGTCGTAGAAGTGGCCGCGATCCTCGACCCCGAAGCTCTCGGCCATCGTGATCTGCACGCACGCGATGTGGCTGCGATTCCAGATCGGCTCGATCATCGTGTTGGCGAAGCGCAGGTAGAGGAACTCGTCGGTGCCCATCTTGCCCAGGAAGTGGTCGATCCGGTAGAGCTGGGACTCATCGAGGTACTGGTGGATCTCGGCCGCCAGCGCGCGCGCGGAGGCGAGGTCGTGGCCGAAGGGCTTCTCCACCACCACGCGCCCGTTCTGCGGTCAGGCCGGCGTCGGCCAGACCCCTTGATGACCATGCCGAACAGCGAGGGCGGGATCTCCAGGTAGAAGACGGGACTGTGTGCGCCCTTGAGCGCCCCGGCGCACGCGCAGTAGGTGGCCTCGTCGGCGAAGTCGCCGGACAGGTAGGAGAGCCGTGCGGCGAAGCGCGCGAAGACCTGCTCGTCGATCGTCTCCCCGCACCCTTCGATCGACGTGCGGGCGCGCTTGCGCAGGTCATCGACGGTCCAGTCGTCGGCCGCGACGCCCACGATCGGGCAGTTCAGCAGCCCGCGCGCCTCCAGGCGGTAGAGCGAGTGGAAGGTCATCACCTTGGCGAGGTCTCCGGTGATGCCGAAGATCACCAGCACGTCGGCGGGCTGGGGCGTGGCCTGGCCGCCGGCGGCTGGGGGCTGGGGCCGAGGGGGTGCCGCTGGGCTCATGAAGGCCTTTCGTTTCGAGGAGCAACGCTTGCGGGAATGCGCCAACGGTCTTCGCCACGATGCTCTCATCTCCCGCCGTGCTCCCGCATCACCCGCATGGGGTGACGGGGCTCCACATGGGGAGGCGAGCAGCGGCGTCTCACAGAGGCAGCGCCTCCTCCAGCGAGGCGATCGCGTAGTCGGCGCCCGCCTCACGCAGCTGCTCGACGCTGAAGTGGTGGCTGCCGACGCCGACGCACGCGACCCCGGCGGCGTGCGCGCCCTCCACGTCGTGAGGGGTGTCCCCCACCGCGATCGCCTGCGCTGGGGAGACCGGCTCTCCGTAGACGAGAGATGCCCGGCTGAGCGCGGTGCGCACGATCTTCCCGCGATCCACCGCGTCAGAGCCGTAGCCGCCGAAGGAGAAGAAGCGGTTGAGCCCGGCGCGGTGGAGCTTGACGTGGGCCGCGGCCTCGACGTTCCCCGTCACCAGTCCCAGCAGGTGGCCCTCGTCGATCAGACGCGGGAGCAGCTCCTGCACGCCGGGCAGCACCCGGTAGTCCTCGGATTCGGCGACCGTGCGGTGCAGGTAGTGCAGCCGGCGCTCGAGCAGGCGCGCGAACTCGTGGCGCTCGGGATCGCGGTGGAGCACGGCCTGGAAGGTCCTGCGTCCGACGTCGGGGTCGGTCATGCCGGTGTCGGTGAACTCACCGATATCGGCGGGGATCCCGTAGAGCTCGTCGAAGGCCAGCCGCCATGAGGCCGCTCCGGCGCCACCGGTGATGAGGAGCGTCCCGTCGATGTCGAACAGGACGGCGATGCGATCGTCGGCAGCCACCCGCTATCGACCCGGACCTTCTCCCGTCCCCGTCTCGTCGAGCTTGAAGTGCGGGTTCTCGATGATCCCGAAGACCGAGCCCGCCGGATCGAGGACGCTCGCGACGCGGATGCCGTCGCCGACCTCCTGCACACCGGAGCGCTCCCTCGCGCCGTGTGAGAGCAGCCACTGGAAGGCGACGTCGGCGTCCGCCACGCCCCAATAGGCGCGAGGTCCCTCCTCGATGCTCCCGTCGGGGTCCAGTCCCAGCTCGTACCCGCCGACGTTGAAGCCGACGTAGAACGGCTGGTCGAAGTAGGGCGCCACTCCCAGCAGATCCGTGTACCAGCGCTTGGCGGCGCCAAGGTCGGGGGCCGGGTAGATGACGGTGCGCAGGCCCAAGAACATGTTCTCTACCCCGCTCGCACGGACCTATTCCGCCCGTCGGCGGCCTTGTCACGGTACATCCGGTGCTCCGATGTGCCCGGGGGAGTCTTCGGGAGCCACGGGCTCTCCCTTGTGCCCTCTCCGCTCACGCGAGCGCGCCGGGGACCTCGTCCTTGAGCGCCCCTCTGACCTGCTCGCGGAACTCCGGGGTGTCCTCGTGGCCGTGCGCGGTCACCGCGTGTGTTACGGCCGCGTCGAGGATGTGCTCCTCGCTTCCGGCCATTGCCACGTCGCAGCCGCTCTCGCTCGGCATCTCTCGGCAGTCGATGTACTTGCGGGGCATTGCTCCTCCATTCGTGGTCTGGTGCGAAATCGCTCCAGTCAGCGTACTCCTTCGCTTCCTGACGGGAAAGGTCGGTTCAGGCTCGCTGGCGCTCGCGGCTGGGGTCCCTGATGCTATAAGGGGCCGGCGCCGAGCGTGATCGAGCGCACCCAGCAGCCGGCCCCATGTGCCAGGGCGGCATCGGTGGGGATGAGCCCAGGGCGATGCGCAGGCTACTGGTTTGTTCGAACTGGTGCGTTGACACCTGGACTAGTGCACTGGTTGTAGGCATGTTTCTTTCGTGCCTACTTCCGAACTTCCCGATCAGGCCCTCGCCGCGACGATCCGGCGCCTTCGCGAAGAACGCGGCGAAACACAGGAGGACGTGGTATTCAACTCAGGGTTGAGCGTTACGGCGTATGTGCGGACCGAGCGTGGGATGAGCAACCCGGCGTGGACGACGGTCAAGCGGATCGCGGCGGCGTTCGATATGAGCGTCGCGGAGCTGGCGAAGGCCGTCGAGGACGCCGAGGATTAGTCTGGTATTTTTATGCTACCATTTTGGGATGAGTAAGCAGATCGCAGTTCGACTGCCGGACGAGCTAGTTGCCTTTGTTGACGAGATTGTCAACTCTGGCGCCGGCCGTAGTCGGGCGTCTGTCGTTACCCATGCACTTGAGCGTGAGCGCCGGCGCGCGGTCGCCGCACGCGACGCGCAGATCCTGGCCCAGGCCGGTCCCGACCCAGAGCTTTCAGGTATAGCCGAGTACGCCGTTGGCCTCCCTTCTGCACTAGCCTGATGCGACCGATCCATGTCGCACAGCTCGACAAGGCCCGACCGGTGGTCATCCTTACACGAGAGCTTGTACGTCCACATCTTTCGACAGTCACCGTGGCGCCGATCACCACGACCATCCGCGGTCTCTCGACAGAGGTACGGGTCGATACCGCAAACGGTCTAAACGGACCCTCGGTCGTGAGCTGCGACAACATCACCACGATCCCAGCAAATACCGTGGGAGCCCAGATCGGCGTCCTGCTCGACCCTCAAGAGCAGGCACTCAGCGATGCAATCCAGGCGGCATTCGATCTCGACTGACAGAAGTTCGTGCCCAATGGAGACGGTGGGAATCGAACCCACGCAACATTCCCGCCGTGACGAGCAGCGAGGTCGAACGATCCCGATGTGCTACGCTGTCGCACATGAACGTTGGGGTTCGTGAGCTGCGCAACCAGACGAGCCAGGTGATCGATGCCGTACGCGCGGGCGAGCTCGTAACGCTTACCGTTCATGGCGAACCGATCGCGGACATCGTTCCGCATCAGCAACGTGCACGCTGGCTATCGGGACCAAACCTCAAGCGCGAGCTGCAGACCCGCGCCGCAGACGCGGATCTCACACAGGAGCTGGATGAGTTCGCCGGCCACACACTGGACGAACTTTGAGCACCCCCGCATCCGGGCTGCTCGACACCTCCATATTCATCGCCCGCGAGAGCGGACGACCACTCGGCGAGCTCCCCAACCACGTCGCTGTCTCCGTAGTAAGCATCGGCGAGCTACAGCTCGGCGTACTCGCCTCCACAGACGATCAATCCAGGGCAAGACGCGCCGACACGCTCGCCCTTGCCCGCGCCGCGGACCCTATCCCGATCAGCGAGGCCGTGATGACCACATGGGCCAGGCTCGTCACAGACTGCCGCGCGGCCGGCATTCAGCGGACAGTCAAGCTCATGGACGCCCTTATCGCCGCCACAGCGGTCGAGCACGGACTACCTGTTATCACACAGGACGACGACTACAGCCGGATGGCAGAAGTCCACGCTGCCCTTTCCGTCGTCATGGTGTGACCGTCATCTTCACGTCTGGCCCTTCGCCTGCGGGAAGCGGACCCGCGCAACGTTCCCGCCGTGAAGAGCGCTGACACCCCGTGCCGATTACGAGTGCGCTTGCCGACCGTCCCCGTCGGCGCTCATTATGACCGGGTGCCACGCATCAGCTTCTTCTACGGCATCGCGATCACGATGTACTTCTACGACCACGATCCGCCGAACTTCCACGCTCACTACGCCGAGCACCATGCCGTGATCGCGATCGGCGACGGCGCGGTGCTGATCGGAGATCTACCGAGCGCGCTCAAGCTGGTGGCCGAATGGGCTGGGCTGCACCGGGACGAGTTCGAAGCCGACTGGGAGCACGCCAAGCACGGCGGCGTCCCCAACGCCATCGATCCACTGCGTAAAGATGGCATCGATATGGGAGTACGTGCGCGTCATCTCCGTGCAAGTTCTCGGCCACTACCAACTGAGGCTCGGGTTCAGCGACGGCAGCTCACGCGATGCCGACCTCACCGAGCCCTGCATGGCCTGGTATTCGAGCCGCTGACCGACCTGACTTCTTCGCCCAGGTACACATCGACGAGGAGCTGGGCACCGTCGTCTGGCCGAACGGCGCGGACCTCGATCCGCTTGGTCCTTCACGGGGACTTCGAGCCGACGTCCCGGTTCGCCCACCACTGACGATCAAGCCGTACGTCAAACCGGATCCACCTCCAGTCGGATCTAGGCGCTACGCTGCGGCGGTGTGGAGTGGATCCCGAGTCCACGCTACCGGGGGCAGATCGCGAATCATTCCCCCCGTCCCCGCCGCAAAAACTGCTCATTTGCAGCGGAAACGAGGAGCCAGTGGGGATAGTGGGAGCCTATTCGCACCCGGAGATCCAGGGGCGGCTTCGGCACCTGGCCGAGAAGCTGGATCGGCTGGCCGCCAGCAACGACCCCCGACGCCACGCCAGCCGCAACGACCGCAACATCCGCTGTGGCCTGGTGGCCAAAGCCATACAGCAGGTCTTGGCCGAAGCCCCTGGCCCGATGCGCGCCTGCGACATCCACGCAGCCGTTGAAGACTTTCTGGGTCTGCCTGTCCCCACCTCCTCAGTCAAGGACTGGCTAGCCAAGCACGTCAAGGGCGACCGCCCTCAGCTCGTGCGGTTGGGGCGGGGGCGGTATCGGCTGATGACCGACAGCCGCTCGTGAGACTCGACCCAGCTTCTACGACCGCCTGGGGCGACGACAGCGGTTCGAGTTCTCCTCACTGCAGTCTCGGGTACAACGACCGAACCTGGATCTCCTCCTTGAGGATCTCATGGAGCCGGTGGCGAGGCAAGCCCGCCGGAGGGTCTTCGAGACGATCTCAAGCTGAGCAGGGCTCGATTACTCCTGCCTCCACCACCATATGAAGGAGGTCGAAACGCCCTGGGCTCCCCCAAGGAAGCCGTGGCGTTCGCGCTGAACCGCTGGTCCGTCCTCTCGCCATGCGAACATATGTTCGTATGCCTTTGAATCCTGTCTGGTTGACCGACGGAGCGGGCGCGCCTCACGAGCGTGGCTGTCTCGGTGTGGCGCTTGCCATGCCCTATTCGACGGGACACCGACGGTCCGGTGAGGCGTCGATTATTCTCGCCTGATGCCGACCAAGCCTGTACAGCCTGCCATCGAGACCGACGACGTGATCGTTCTGCTGCTCGGCGCGCCGGGCGGCCCAGATTCCCCTGGTGACCTGGATGGCGTGACGCGGCTGGAGAAGCTCGTCTTCTTGCTTGAGCATGAGACTCCAGTGCGCTCGTGGGTCACCGAGGTCGCGGACTTCCGCTCTCATAAGTTCGGACCGTTCTCGGCAAAGATCTACAAGGCAGCCGACACCCTGTCGGCATATGGGCTACTGCGCGACTCGGCAAGCCTTTCCGACAATACCGAGGATCGCTGGGAGGCGGTCAATGTCGTAGGCGACGAGCTTGACCCGTACACCATGAGGACCTTCGAGCTCACCGAGCGTGGCCGCCAGTACTACGCCGCACTCATCCGAGAGCTGCCCCCCGAAGCCGAGGAGCTTCTGACTCGCTTCAAGGACCGTTTCGCGCGACTGCCATTGCGCCAGCTTGTCCGTTACGTCTACGAGCGCTACCCAGAGTTCACCGACAAGTCCGAGATCCGCGACGAAATCCTTCGATGAGCCTGTCGGCTGGCGATCAAGCGCAGATCATTGGAGTGGGGCTGGCGGGAGTCCTCGCGTTCGGTGCTGGGGTTTGGAGGGCAGCAAGTCTCCGGGGTGACGCCAACGCGCGGTGGGCGGCCAGGGTGGACTTCGCGGTCGCAGCACTCGATGAGAAGACGATCCGCCAGCTTGAGGCACTGCGCGATGACGTCGATGCCGTCCTGCCAGAGGGCGAATTCGACCCCGCGCAGGCGATCGCCGATCCCGCGCCTCTCAGTAGGAGGGCCGAGCAGGCTGTGAGCCTGCACCGCACCCGAACTCGCATGGAGTCCGCCATCGCCGGCCTGATGAGAATCGGCCGGGCCGCCGTAGGAGGACTGACCGGGATGCTCCTTGGCACTGCGTGCGCCACCGCGCACTATGCCGAACTCTGGGGTTGGGCTCCGCTCGAACCCGCAGGGCTGATCCTGCTATGCGGCTCAGCAGTGTTCCTGCTCGGCGTCGCCGCAGGCTACGTTGTGCTCCAGGATCGGCTGGCCAGTGCCGAGGATCTCGCCGGGACCGCCGGCCAAGCAGAGCAGACCAGCGGATGAGCCCAACGAGAGATACGCTGCTGCGTTGCCACGTGCAGCACCTGGGGGAGACTGGCGACGGCGAGGCTTCCTTGTTGCCCTGGCTGATGCGGTGGCTGATTGCCACGGGACGGGTCCGCTACCGCACTCACGTCGCCTACGAGGTGCCCTGGCTCGGCCGTCGCGTTGACTTGGCGTTGCTGACTGCTCGCGGTACAACCAGTGCTTTCGAGCTCAAGCTCGGGCGCGTGCAGCGGGTGTTGGAGCAGGCTTCCTATAACGACTTAAGCTTCCATCGCAGCTGGGTGGTGGTGGGGAGTCGCCCCAGGACTGACGCGCAAGAGTGGGCGCAGCGCCTCGGCTTAGGTCTGATCGTCATACGCCCGCCCACAGTGACGTTGCTCCTGCACCCAGTCGTCCGCGCCCCCGATCATTCTGTGATCCGACGCGTACGGGCGGCGATCGCCGCCCGCGCCCCCAAGATCTCCTGATGCCGCTGTTCACTCCATTCGCGCACTACCTGGCATATCTCGCCACCGATCAGGAGACCTTTCGCGATCTCCGGGGATCCTATGACGGCGTACTGGTTCCTGGCACGATCGCCGCCTGGCAACGGCAGGGCACGGGTGGCTTCGTGCTCAGCCTTTCCGCTACCGAAGACTCACCTCCGTACATCATCGACCCTCGGTTCCCTCTCTTTCAGCAGGCCCTGCCCTCGGCCAAGCAGTCGCACGCTGCACTGGCCGAGATCTTCGAGGATCCCAGCCTCGTCCAGACTGACAAGAGCCCAGAGCCCGAACAGTTCACCCATGCTCGGCTACGATCGATCGCTACGGGATGGGTAGCATTCAACACGAGCTACGGTCAGACCTCCAATGAGAAGTTCGACAAGTACGCCAAACGTCTTGGCGAGGATGCTCCCGTCCCGACCGATGCACGTTCTCCCGAGGCAATCCTCGCACCCTATTTCGTGGCCCAAGGTGCGAGCGATCCGTGGTGGGCAAGATCTAAGCAGCTCTTCGACGAGACACGTTCTGCCGCCAACGGCCTGTCGTGCATTCGCGTCGTCGCCGCAGAGGATGTGCACGCACTGGACGAGCTACTGGCCGATATTCCCGACCGAGAACTCGCCGTGTGGGTGTCCGGCCTGGATGAGCACAAGGCGCCTGCCGAGGATCTAGCGAGCTACCGTCGCTCGCTCGAGGCGGCGAGAGGACGCGAGCAGCAGATCTTTGCGCTTTACGGTGGGTTTTTCAGCGTCCTTCAAGCGTCGGCCGGACTCGACGGCGCCGCTCATGGTGTCGGATTTAGCGAACATCGTAGTTGGCGCGAGCTGCCTCAATCGGGGGCGGCGCCCGCACGTTTCTACATGCCCCGTTGGCATCGCTATGTACCGCAAGACCTAGCCCAGACGCTGTGGGAGATAGATCGATCCCTATGCCAGTGCGCGTGTCCGCACTGCGATGGGCGTGGTCCAATTGCCATGACCTACCACGATCTGATGAAGCACTCGGTTTGGTGCCGCCAAGAGGAGATCAACCAATGGTCCAACCAATCCCCAGATGCGGCCGGTCGGGCGCTTACTGCCGAGTACGAGGCAAGTTCGAACCAGATTCTGGGTCTCATGCTACTGCCAGCCGTCAAGGCTAGAGCGCTGGATCTTGTCTCACACCTACCTCGTTGGGTCGCCGCTCTCAACTAATTCGCCCAGCCGACCTCGCTACCAAGTCGCACAAGCCACAATCCACGACATACCGATACGTTAAGCCTGCGATGTGCCCCGTTGACGTCGAGTTGCGCTAGTGCTTGACAGCAGCTATCATCGCATCATGCGGAACGGCAGCGAGACCTTGGATGTGGTGGTTCGTGGCGGGGGGCTCGCGCTGGCAGCCAGTTCAGTGGTGCTCGACCCCGGATACCTGATGCTGGCGGGAACTCTGATGGATCCGGAGTTTCGCACGCCTAACGGCGCTCCTATGCTCGTAAATACGGTCATGAATGTCTCGCTCGCCCCAGAGTTCACTAACGGCGCACACGTAGAGAGGCAGACCGAGTGGACACTGGAAACGGATGATAGCCAGCAGATACCCGTCGGTTGGCTCGTTGAATCGCGCGAGCTGCCTGAGGGCTACGCCTTTCATGATGCCCGCGTACGTGCAAACGATCTTGACATCCGCGCGTTCGCCATCGAGGATCTTGTGGCTACCGTTGGCGTGGGCCTCGCCAGCGGGATAGCCGGTCTAGCGTTGTGGTTGTACCATAAGCGTACGGAAAGTGCCCTGAAGACCGCTGAACAACAGTTTAGGGAATGCCTAGAGGCTGGTGGACTGCCGACTATCAGATTCGGCGTGGAGGACGAAGCGAGTATCACGCCCGATGCGCGGTTCAGGATTAGGTCTGGTGCTCGCTACGAAGTGCACTGCGCCCCGAGACCAAGATAGCAGGTCGCATAATCAGCGGGACGCCAATCCCTCAAAATGGTGCCGCTCCGGCATGGAGCAACTATGACAGCGTCGCGTCTACAACAGGGGCAGGTGTTTGGGTCGCGATTGACTTAAGTAACTCCTGCATACTATTGGGCAGCTTCTCATGGCCTTTAGTGGTGATAGGGTGTTGAAATGTTAGATCTGACTGCCAACACGCCTCATACGCGTCGGAAAAACGTTCGACCTCCACATCGCGGACGGCGTAGCTTCCTCGCAGCCGCCCCTCAGCATATTCGTACCCCCGGAACACCGCATATGGACCGTAGATACCAAAGTCAACCACCTCGGCAGGAATAGTGTAATCACCAATCAGTTCGGCAAAATAGTCAGCGCGGATGATGCGGTAATCGTACTTACGATCCCGCTGATGGGCAGCAAGAAGCAGCCGAACCATTGGATCGTCTAACTCGTCGTCTGACTCTTGTATAAATAGCCGCCTGGCCTGATTGATCTGCTTGCCGCGCAGCCCCTCATCTACCTTGCGCAACCACTCCATTTCGTGTGCTCGAAAAAGCCCTGATGTACCGCTGAAGCGATGCACTAGGGAAATCATGTCATCTGGGCGCCCATGGAATTGATCGAGTAGAACCGCGCTCAGAGACAAATATGTCTCGTCAACCACAATCTCGCAAGATGCAACCGTTTGCTCCACCGTATGCCGAAGGCTCCGGACAAGTCCCCCGCAGTGCCGTGGGAGCAGATAGGGGCCACTTGCCGCCACTAGCGCATCGTCGCACGCGTCGCGTATCGCGTGAAGATCGGCATCAATATCGTTGCGCATCTGGAAAGTACGTCGCTCAGTCTCTCTCTCGGATCGAACAATTTCGAGCTCAATCACTATCTCGATGAGCGTCACGGCGACGAATGTCAACGCGCCGATTCCAAAGGTCTGTGCTGCCGTGAAGTGTTCATGGGGCTGCGCAAAGAGCGTCTCGACAACAAGCGGCACGAGTGCCGAGGCAACGAAGTTTGCGGCGAGCAGCAACGCCGTCCGCCTCCATCCTCGCAACCTCTCGGGGACAACTGATCCGCTCATTTCAAAGGTGTGTATTCGGCACATTGAACCTCCGTCTCCCAAATACGTACCGTGCGTAGAGAGGCGATTCCCGGCAGTAACAGGCCAAACAGCTCCTCGGCGATACGCTCTGCAGTGGGAGCCTTCTCGTCGAGCAAGTAGAGCCTGCATGGCTCGACATTTCGTAGTGCCGCGATGAGATCGGTGTCGCGCGAGTCGAGAATAAAAGCGTGGTCAAAATGGTGCTCTATTACTGACCGTGCGTGGGCCTTAATGCTGTCGAAGTCTTCGATCCAGTCGGTCGCTCCGAGGTTGGCGGCTGCGAGCATTAACTCGGCCTGATATGAGTGACCGTGGGGGAAACGGCACTTGCCAGGATGCGTCAAAAGGCGGTGACCGGCACTGAATCGCAAGCGAACGATAGCTTTATACACTATTCGGCTCCAAACAAGAGCACAAGAGTATATGGGATCCGAGACCAAAGCTCGATTTGCTCGACGATAGTGTCATCATGATACGGCTGTGGCTCGGCTCCGTTCACAACTTGCGGCTCTGACACGTACATGAGACTCAATTTGCCACGTAGTGCTGACCCGAGCACAGTCGAGAGAGTGCGATGGTGTCGTACAAGATTTGCACTGGTACCACCGAGTGTCCATGTAAATGGCCGTGCGCCCTCCTTGAAGTAGTTCAGGGAAGCCGAGAACGAACCGAGTGTGGCGGCGACGACATCGGAACTTGAAGCGAAGGGATGCAGATCGCAATAAAGCATCTGGCCGCCCTTCTTTAGTACGCGCTGCGACTCCGTAAAGGCGCTGTCGAGGTCAGCGACATACTCTAGGGTAAACACGCTAAAGACGAAGTCGTACGACCCTGACGGGCTCTTGGCCAAGAACTCCATGACATCCGCGTGACAATATTGAATGTTGTCGGCATGGGTTAGGCGACGCGCACGGACTATTTGCTCGATCGAGGCATCGACAGCGACGACTTCGCCACATCTCTTGGCGATGGCACGACTGTTGTGTCCCGCTCCGCAGCCGAGATCGAGCACACGGGTGTTAACTCCGAGAGCCATGCGAGCGTCGGTCAAGTCGAGCGGCACACCGTTGGGACCGAGGTGGAAGTAGTCGTCAGAAATAGCGAGAGTGTTCGCATACGCTTCTGACAATCTGTCCCACGCTGACATGTCCATGAGGTTGCCCCTCTGGAGCAGCGCTACCGTAGGCTGGCAATGAAGTCGAAAAGACCGTCGAGCTGATCGTCCGTCCACCAGCCGAAGTCAGATCCGGGGTGACCGCGCTCCACATGTACGATCTCGGATACGTCGGGAGACAACTCGGCGGGCGGTGCCGCCACGGTCGCAATGACGTTAAGGCATATGTGCCAATGGTCGTTCTCAACCCAGCTGGGCATCGTGTAGAGGTTAGTTTGGACCACCTCGCAGCCTCCGCCTTGTTCGTTAGCCAGTCTTTGCACGCATTCGTCCACGGTCTCGCCGAAGCGAATCAGGCCGTGAGGAAAATAGAGAGCGTTCTTCGGACCATCATGGAGACCGTCTGGGCGCCGGAGAGCAATGAGCGTCTGCTGATACCTGAGGAGCACGTCGAACGTGAGGTGGGCGCCACCGGCTACCTCCGTCTCCAAAGGGGGGCCAAAGTTCGCCTCCTGGTGCTCGTAATGATACTCAAAAGCCATCCTAGACGGAACCGTACCACAAGGCCAAGATGCTTGTCTAGCTGATCTGCCTTAGACGCGGTAGCCAAGAGCGTCCCTAAGACGGACTGTGATCCCTGGGGGCTAGGACTGCCGCGTTGCGATCTTGGCACGAGACGCAGACTCCACAAGGCTTCGCCCCATCCTCGAGGCAACTCCAAGAAAGATCGACAGGTGCCGCCAAGCGCCTGCCAAGGTCCATGACCTGATCATCGCTGAGGTCGATCAGCGGGAGGACTAGTCGCACGGAGCCATCAGCGTTGTCAAGAGCCTCGTCGAGGTAGGCATTGTCGGAGCCCCGAGTGGCCAGATCGTAGATACTGCGAAGATAGGCGGGCGAGGCGTCTGCGTATGCCCTGTAATCGGACTTGATGTGGCCTGCAACAACGACGTCCATCGACCATTGCTGCGCAAGATGGTACGCGATGGCGTGGAAGACGAGGTTCCGGACAGGGACGTAAGCCGCCCCGGTTTGTCGCGGACCTGCTGATCGCGTGAGGGTCGCAACATCGCGCATGAATGGCAGCGCTACAGACTCAAGTCGCACTCCAAGGAGATCGGCAATGGCGTTCGCTGCCTCGACTTCGCGTCGCGGTCTATATGGGACGTCGTAGGATAGGGCCACGACGTTCTCGTGGTGAGACAGCGTCCATGACAACGCAACGGTGGAGTCCTTGCCTCCCGAGAACAGGACGAGCGCGCTTTTCATCCGGCGCCGCCGTCGAGCGTAATCGTCTGGCCATTCAAGAACGAAGCTTGCGGGCTACAGAGGTAGAACGCAAGGGCAGCAACCTCCTGTGCATCTCCAATCCGTCTGGCTCCCGCGCGCTTTACTCGGAAGTGCTCCAGTTCCTGAGGCGTGATATCCCATTCTGTCAACCAGTCCGTCGAGATGCTGTCCGGCGCAATGCAGTTGAGCCGTATATGTGAACCATAATGCTTGGCCACCATGCGTACGTATGATGCAACGGCAGTCTTAGACAGGTTGTAGACGAACGTGTCATCATCTCCATGCAGAGCAGAGGCAGATGAGAACGCTACAACTGCTGCTCCCTCTGTCAACAAGGAGCGCAATAAGCGGAGTGTGTTGTGTAGGCCTCCAACCTCGACGGTGAAACAACTAAGCAGGTCCGCAATAGTAGCGTCAAGCGGCGGGAGGTTCCATAGCCGGGCTTCGTTATAAGACGCAGCAACGATGATCGCGTCCAAGTGTATCGCATGGCTCACGCAGTGATCATTTAGTGAAGCAAGCGTTGCGGTGTCGGTGACATCCACCGACATAGTAGTCACGCAGCCAGGTGGCGATTCTCTCGCGAGCGCCTCTATTCGGTGATGACGCTTATGGAATCCTGCTATCACGCTCCAATTGTGCGCAACGAATTCGTTGACGCAAGCTGCGCCTATGCCAGAGTTGGCACCGAGTACGAGCGCAGACTTAGCTACCGCACGCGATACATCCTCGATCATCGTCTAAAACCTCTCGGCTGTCTTGCATGGGATACGTCCGTACCATGCGTTATAGAGGTAGTATGCACAAATGCCCGTTGTGCGATCCGTAAAGTACCGAGTCTAGCGACACTCCGAAAGTGCAAGCAGATTGTCAGGGCTGTATCCGTCAGCAGCTGTCTTCAGATACTTGCGTCCGTTATGTTCGGCCACGATCACGTTCACCGTGCGTCCACCAGCGCTGACAGTGAAAGAGTTAATATTACCCTGGATCTCAGCAATGGCATTACTCTCCTGCTTGTACCAACCGCCGCCGCCGATACCTTCGATCCTCTCATGCGGGTTATAGTGGTCGCCTCGCTTATGTATGCATGTTACTCGTAGTGTCGCCATTGATCCCCCCTTGTCCTAGATGTTAATCACGACTGTCCTATGATCGCTTAGCCGCGCTACGCCATACAAGTGTTGTTTCTCAATATAACAAAAGGAGGCTATAGTTCACACCTTGCCATATCATCACGACTCACGCCTTCATTGGGTCGTTCGGTAAATAGTGGCCAGGGGTTGCCGGTGGCAGCCTGGCCCTGACCTGTATTGGAGTCTGTATGGCTGTGATGTTGGATGGTTCCAGGCGCGACGCGGTGTACCAGTTCGTCTTGCTTGACATGGTGGGTATCGGGGACATACCGAGCCTCGTCAGGCACGGCAGCATCGAGCGGGCCAAGCAGCAGCGCCGACGGTTCGAGCAGGATATGCGGCTGCTGGATCAGCTCGGCTGGGAGCCGGAGGGCCGCAAGGACACCTACGCGATCACGCTGCCCCCGGACGATATCCGCTCAATCTTCGGGCGGCTGCTTGAGCAGTCCACCCGAGTCGTTGACGAGACCCTGGCGGAGTTCACCATCGAAGTGTTGAGCGATGCCGCCAGCATGGCCGAGACGGCCAAGATCGTATTAAGCGGCCTGCCGGGAGGCTCGCGATGAGCGCAACCGGAAGGAGGCAAACCACGAGGCCGGCGGTCAAGGTAGACCCCACGTTCGGGACCGCCGTCCGCCACGCCCGCATCGAGCGGAACATGACCCAGGAAGCCCTGGCCTTGGCGGCCGATCTGGCGGTGTCCTCGCTGGGGCAGATCGAACGCGGGAAGTGTGCTCCGACCTGGAGCTCGGCCGAGGCTCTGGCGCGGGCGCTGGGGCTGTCGGTGAGCGAGCTGGTTCCCGCCCGGCCGCTACCGCCACGTCGGCAGCGGCGGAATCCGCCCGGTGATGACTCTGCCATAGGCCAGGCGGTGCGGCGTCTGCGCGAGGAACGGGGGTTGAGCCAGCGGAAGCTGGCGAGCGATGCGTACCTCACCATAGAGACGATCAACCGCATGGAGCGGGGACCACACAACCCGCACATGAACACCATGCAGGCGATCGCCGACGGGCTGCAGCTGAGCCTGCCGGAGCTGATCGAGGCCATCGAGCTGGCACGGGCGGAAGCCGCCGCGCCCTGACTGAAGCGCGGCGGCTCTGCCTATCGGGCTACATACGAATCCGGGCGGCGTGGACGGCCGCCCGGGTCGCCCACACGAAGCCGTCGGAGGAGCGGTGCAGCAGTCCGGCTCCGACGAGCGAGTTGACGGCGTCAACGGCGCCGTTGCCGAATTCGCGGACGATCTCCTCGAGCGACCAGGGCCGCAGCTCGTCTGAGTCGGTGAGATACATCAGAACGGTGTCTTCGTTGATATCGGGCTTCTCAGCGGTGAGGGTAGGATTCGTATCAGGCATGGGAGCTGAACCTCCTGTGTCCAGGCTCCGGCGCCGGGGTAGAGCCCTGCGTCGGAGCCGCTTTGATTAGAGCGCCCCAGGCTATGGGTGTGATTAGGATGATGTCAAACTGTAGATTTGCGCCTCTGTGAATGTTCAACCCGTGAGGCGCGCTCTATGGTGCGATCTACGGGGTGGCGTTGACGGCGGTGCTCACGCCCGCCTCGATCTGCTCGGTGCGAGCGATCAGCTGGGAGGCGGTGAGTTCGAGGCCGGCGGCGAGACGTCGGAGGCTGGCGTAGCTGGGGTTGCGCTTTCCGGTCTCGACGTTGGAGATCCATCGCTGGTGCAGGTCGGTGTTGTTGGCGAGCTGCTCCTGGGTGAGCTTGAGTTCTTCTCGGCGGTGTTTGACGGCTAGGCCGAGGGCGTGTTGGAAGGCGGGGGAGGCGGACATTCCGCCAGCCTCACGGGCGCCCGGCTCCTTCTCAATGACATCGCGGTAGACAGGGCTGCGAACAATCCGCTACGGTGGCCTATGACATCGCGGTAGGGACGGCCTGGTGCGCGGCCCTTGCCGCACGCGAGCAGCGACCGCTCAGGAGCAGTCCGCTCGTCTGCGTTCACCGACCAAGGAGGCCAAGCATCATGCGTTTCAAGCTAGGCATCGCGGTAGTGGTTGCGGCTTTGGTGGCAGCGCCAAACTCGGCCCCGGCCCTGCTGCCTCCTGGCATCTCGCCGCACGCGCTCGTCATAGACCCTCCTGCTATGACCGTCGCAAACGGCGAGATCTACTGGATCAATGGGGAATCCGGCACGATTGCAGCCGCCCGAGTTGACGGTTCTAACGCCCGGATCATCATTCCGGCTGCATTGAGCGGGGGTCCTGGGGGGCTGACCGTTTCCGGGAACTCGCTGATCTGGTCTTCGTTTGCTGGCTCGCCCCGAGTTTCGATACGCGCGGCAAACCTTGATGGCTCCAATCCTCGGATGATCGTCAGCGATCCCACCGGCTCGCCGCTCGATGTGACAGTTGCGGGTGAACAGCTCTACTGGCTGGACCGGGGTAATGGGCCTGTGTCCAATCCCTGGCCGCCACTCAGCGTTGTTCAAGCCAATCTGGACGGCACAGGCGTGCGTGTCGTGCTTGCCGATGACCCAATGTTTCCCTACGCGCCGTTTGAGCCGCGTGACCTCCTGTTCAACGCTGGGGCGTTCACCGTCGCTGGCAACCAGCTCTACTGGAGCAGCGTTGGCATCGCAGGCCCACCCACATCGCCCTCCGGTACATCAAACGGCTTTATCGCGGCAGCAAACCTCGACGGCTCCAATCCGAGGGTTATTAGCCCCGGCACTCTGAGAGGCGTCAACACCGGCTTTGGGGATTTTGCCTCTGACGCCAGCCATCTCTACTGGAGAGAAACCGGCTCGGTTATGAGGAGCGGTTTAGACGGCTCCAATCAGACGACGCTGTTCAGGCCCGCGAGCTTTACCGGAGGCCCGGAACAGGCGATAGCGGTGGACACCGCTCACGTCTATTGGGGCAGCGGAAGGACGTCAATCTGGGAGGCCAATCTTGACGGCTCCGATCCGCACGTGCTTATCTCCGACACGCCAAGCGCAGCCTCGTCAAGATGTGTCGTACCGAACCTCAAAGGCAAGACGCTGGGCATGGCCAAGAAGCTGCTCGCCCGTGCACGCTGCAAGCTCGGCACCGTAGATAAATCCAAGCAACGGGCAAAGCGAACACCGTTGGTAATCAGTCAAAGACCGGGAGCCAAGAGAACAATGGCTGCTGGGAGTAGGGTGAATGTGGGGCTAGGGTGAAAAGAACCCCCCGGCGCTCAGGTGAGCGCCGGGGGCGGTGGAGATTACCCTTGGTCTGACTGTTGTTTTGTTCGGCTTATGTCTGGCCTGCTGAGGCACCCAGCAACTCGTCAAGAGGCCACGGGTCGTCCCGGAGAAGGTCAGAGTAGGTGTCCGCTGCTGTTCCGAGCATGAGCTGTTGTGCTCTAACTGCTTGTTGGCGGATTGAGCCCCAATCGATATCTCCAAGAATCCCCACATACGGTTGAAGCAGTGTTGGCAGCGAGCGCAGCGGCTGACCACGGACTGCCTCTAGATCGAGTGTTGCGAGCACCGCGATCAGTGCGCTGGCACGCAACTCGCTGTAAGACCGTGGGCTGATAGGCTGCTCCCGAAACTGGCCAAGGGACGGGGGCTTTTTTGGATACCGCTTGTGAAGCTCTCCACAAGGTGAAGTTCCGGGCATTGTTTACTCCCTCTTGGTCTCTTTACGAGCCTCAGATGAAGCTCGTAAAAAACCGAGAGGGCGTTTGGAGTATAGATAATTTTCACTACATGGTCAATTACTATCCAGTTTGCAAATCTTCCCTTGCAGCCTTTAGGGGATCGACTATGCTACCAGGCCGGGGGAGATGATACCAGTCAGCAAGATAGTCCCACTGTTCATCGAGAGTCTCCATATACAGCGCGGCCCGAGTGATCGTTTTGTGAACCTTGCAATCTTTGCGCGCACGTTTAGGTTTAGCGCATTTACAGGCGTGTATCCAGTTACGCCAGGTACGAACTATGGGCTGCAAATAGGGCTCGGCAAAGGTGGCGTGCATGAACGGTGCAAGCTCGGGGTGCTTTGCAAAGGTCAGCCGCAGCATTGACTCCTCAACCTCACCCAGCGGCATTGGCTTGCGGATAAGCCAGGTAGAATCAGCAATAGCGTTCTCGGTCTTTGTGTTCGGCAGAATCCAAAGTCCGCCGCACTCTGCCTGAAAACGCTCTAGCTGCGTTAGATATTTGGCGTAATAGTATAGTGACTTCCGAGTAAACATATCGGCTTCGACACTCTCACCGTTGTCAAATTGATAAAGCGCCAACTCTAGATCATGGCGGAAGCCGGAGATCGCACTCCACATCTCGTAGTAGAACTCGAACCGAGCGAGCCAGTTGATATTCATAGCGGACTCTAGGGGCGGTCGTCTGGCCAGTTGTGCGCGGTGCCGCTCCTCTATCTTGTATGCATTCTCGCGTAGTACTAAGGCTTCAGCAACGTCGTCAATCAGAGCACTGAAGTTACTCTTGCCGTCCACGCGCATCTTGAACAAGCTCTCGGGTTCACAAGCGTGCCAGTACGCCACGGCTGGCACGCGGCCTGGACGGTTCCTGCGTCCCCGTAACGGCCGGTCTTGCATCCCAGGCAGCAAGGCCAGCGCGGCCCGTGCAGCCTTTGCTCTATTAGGCGGTCGCCCGTTTTGCGGGTCTTGGTCAAGCGAATCAGCTGCGGTGCCGAGGGACAGCGCAATGGCCGAGGCGACATCATCAAGGGAGGGTTGAGTACTGTCATCGCCAGTAGCCTGTGCGATGGCGAACTCTAAGGTTATTAGCTCGGTTTGAGCGGCGATACCGGACAGGGTGGCACCAGAGCCTTCTGCGAGCGCCCGAACAGCCCCCGTGATATCGGCCTTCAATTGCCTCGACATTGCGACCGAAATGGTACCGGCTGTATCGGTGGTATCTGAGCAGCACTGCACCCAAACTTGGTCTGGCAAGCAACCCAACAAGATCAAGGAGCTGACGATGCCCAACCACCCCATCCCCTACCGTCGCAGCAGCCTGGTGATGACCCTCCGGGAACGCGCCCTCCTCAGGCAGGCCGAAGCGATCCAGGGCGAGCTGTTCATTGACCGTGCCTACGACGTGGCCAGGCGGGAGCGGGCCACCGGCCGTATGGGCGATATCGGTATTGCAACACGGTACGGCTTGTCAGAGGGCGACGCCATAGCCGGAGACCTCGAAGAACGTCTGGAGCGGCGCCCGTGGGCGGCGAAGGCTCTAAGCGGCATCGCCGAAGACGGCATCCAGGGTATTCGCGGGGAGCTGCGCAAGCTCCAGGAGGACTAGATGCCTACCACAGTCCTCATCCTCGCCGTGTCGCTGCTGCAATTGATGGTCTGCTTCGAGACGGCGTTCATTGTCCTGGTAATGCACCTTGTGATGTGGCTCTTCGTTCTCGTTGAGCGACGCGTCTATCAGCGCAACCAGGCTCGCGAGGAACGCGACGAGGCCAAGGAGACAATGGCGGTGTTGCGGCGGATGTCGGAGATCCGCATGGAGACGGTGGCCAGGCTCAGAGGGTTCCCGCAGTGAAGGCGCTGTGGTGGATGGTGACGGCGGCGGTCTTGGCTGCCGCCTTGACGGCCGTCATTCCCGTTTTGGTGCGAGCGGTTCACGACTTGCTGATGCCCGCCGCTGTTGGTGTGGTGTTGTACCTCATTGTAAGGATCGTGAATACCCACCTGGATCGCTGGCGGTGACAATCCGGAGCAGAAAAGATTGGTGTTGACTCAGTATCCATTCTCATCGTATAAAGAAATGGATACTTAGTAACCACGGAAGGGTCAGATAAATGGCAAAGAGAAAAATTAGGGTCCGCTCAAAACGCCTTGATTCTTTAGATGAGACAAAATTATCTCTCGCTATCTGGCTCATAGCACGCGACCTCGTTGACGACAAGACGATTCCGCTAGAGGCGGGGGATGAGGTTGAGGGGCCGGTTGAGCCCGACGGAGAGGTGGCGTAGTGGAGCTGGTCTTCCTTGTCTTGGTGGTGCTGGCGGGCGTCGGCCTGCTTGGTGTGATTTCGATGCGGGAGCGCCCCGGCTCACTTCAGACGGTTGAGCTGCGCTTCGGAAGCAACCTCACCGCTGAGGTTGCTAACGCTATGTGCGCGTCCATCTCGGGCTTGCCGAGCAACACCGTTGTGGTGCTCGACGTACTGGCGGACGCGAGCGGTATTCGTCACTTTCTTCATGCGCCGCAACAGACCCTCGATACGGTGCGCAGCCAGTGGCGTGCTCTGCTACCCACCCTGAACATGGACAAGCCGGGCGACGTCCCGGTGGTGACATGGAGCGGCGGGGCGCAGCTACGGCTCGCTGGCCGCTATCCAGTGCTACGCGATGATGAGGCTGCCCCCTCGGCGGCGGCGCTGTTGGGTGCGCTGCAGCCGCTCTCGGGCGAGCATGAGCATCTTCTGATCCGTTGGGTGTTGGGCAGCGCACGAAGGCCGGTACTGCCGGAAGGCTCGCGGGAAGCACAGCGCGCGAGCGGTGGCCTGGGCGGCCTGGTGATGGGTGGGGCGCCGCCCCGGCCCGATCACCTGCGGGCGCTGCGCGCAAAGTACGCGGGGCCGCTGCTCAGCGGCACGGGGATCGTCGCGGTCGCGGCTGGACACCCCAAGCGTGCAGCTCACCTATTGAGCCGGGTCGTCTCGGCGATGCGCCCGCGCGGGAGCGCCTACGGCCAGGTCACGGTTCGTCGCCGCGGTCACCGGCAGATGGCGCGGCTGCTCGCGCGGCCCGGCCTGCGACGCCCTGAGATGTATGCGCCGGGAGAAATCTCTCCTATGACAGCCCTGCCGATCGATGCGCCCTTGGTGGCTGGGTTGACGCTCGGTGCTGCGCCGGTCTTGATGCCCTCTCCGCGGATTCCGAGCGAGGGCCGCGTGCTTGGCGTCTCGACCTGGCCGGGTAGCGAGCGGCGTATCGCGCAGCCGGTTCTCGGGAGTCTCCAGAATACGCTCGTCTGCGGACCGGCCGGTGTAGGGAAGTCTCACCTCATTGCCTCGCTGGCGGTGCAGCAGATCATGGCGGGAGGAGGGCTGTTCCTGATCGACGGAAAGGGCGGCGATCTGGCTAATGAGGTGTTGGCGCGCATCCCGGAGCGTCGCAGAGATGTGTTCATGCTCGACCCCGGCCAGGACGGCCCGCAGATAGGGCTACAGCTTTTCAGCAAAGGAGCCGCACCGGAGCTGACCGCCGACCTGGTGCTGGGCGTCATGCGCAGCCTGTACTCCGACATATGGGGACCAATGAGTGCCCGCTGGATGCGCGCCGGACTCACCCTTCTCGCCCTCGACGGCTACGGCGCGAGCCTCGCAGATTTTCCGTTCGTTTTTTCGGACTCAGCCTACCGCCGGCGGCTCGTCGCAAAACTCGGAGACGATGTAGTGGCCAAGGGCATTTGGGCATCTTTCGAGGAAATGGGGGTCAATGAGCGCACCCATCAAATCCAGGCACCCATGAACAAGATCGAGGAGATCATCGGGCGGCGCGTCATTCGTGGTGTGCTCGGCCAGAGCAACCCTCGGCTCGACATGGCCGAGGTGCTGCGTACCGGCAAGATCGTCATTCTCTCCCTCAACGCCGGGCAGATCGGCCCCGCGGCAAGGCTCCTTGGTGCGCTCGCCGTCCATCAGTTCTTCTTGGCTGTTCAGGGCCGTGCGGCGCTCCCTGTCGAGCAGCGCGACCCCTTCCTTTTCTTCTGCGACGAGCCCGGTGTGCTGGAGGGCGTTCCGACCCCCATTGACGATCTCTATCAAATGGGGCGCGGATTGGGGTGCGGCGTTCTCCTTAGCGCACAGTCCCTCTCACAACTTCCCTCCGAGCTGCGTGCCGCCGCGACCACCAATAGCTCGACACTGGTCGCCTTCAGACAAAACGCCTCGGACAGTAAATTGCTGGCGCCGGAGTTTACGAATGTCTCATGTGAGGCGCTACAGGCGCTCGGCAGGTACGAGGCGGTGATGCGCGTTGGGCTGGGGCCGGGTGATGTCAGCCCGCCGGTCACGGTCCGCACGCTGGCGCTCAGTGAGGCGACCAGTGACCCCGAGGTGATCCGGCGAGCCTCAGCCGCACGCTACGGCGTGGAGCCCGCCGAGGTTGACGCGGCGCTCGCAGCCCGCCATCGGATTGGCCCCTCGGAGGACACGCCGGTCGGGTTCACGCGGAGGCAGCCATGAGTCCTCTGGCTGGTCCGCTCGCGTCGAGTACAGGGGCGCGCGATCCCCGTATCCGGGCCGTCATCTGGCGCGTAGCGCAGATGACTCTATCCCCCTTTCCCTTCTTCTCTTTCTTCTCTCCTTTCGCCCTCCCTGCCACCCTGGCAGGCTCCTCCGATGTAGCTGGCGTGGCCGGCGCTCGACGCCGTGGAGGTGGATCGTGAGGCGGTTGAGCGCCGCGGGGCTGGTGGCGCTTGCTGGCGAACTCTCGGAGCGGGACCGGGCCATGACGGAGACGGTTGCGCGGTTGCGCCTGGTCAGCTGCAAGCAGCTGGAGGTTCTGTTCTTCGCCGAGGTGGCGCGGACCTCTTCACGAGCGCGGCTCGCGCGGCGGGCCTGCGCGCGGCTGGTCGAGCACGGCGTACTCGGACGGCTGGAGCGCCGGGTCGGCGGAGTCAGGGCGGGTGCCGCCGGGCACGTCTACTACGCCGCCCCCGCCGGTCTGCGGCTGGTCGCGTACTGGCAGGGTGAGGGGCTGCGCCGCCCCCGCGCCCGCTACGAGCCCACCCGAGCCTTCGTGCGGCACGCGATCGGCGTCAGCGACCTCTACGTGCGGCTGGTCGTTGCCGACCGGGAGGACGACGCCCTGAAGCTGCTCGCCTTCGAGAGCGAGCCCGCACAGGTGTTCGTTGGCCCCGGCGGCGCACGGTCGGTCCTGCGCCCCGATGCGTTCGCGCGCTTGGGCGTCGGCGCGGATCACGCGAGCGAACTGCACGCCTTCTTGGAGCTTGACCTCGGCAGCGAGGGGCGGCAGGTGCTCGCGCGTAAATGCCGCGCCTACATCGCGGCGTGGCGCTCCGGTATCGCGCCGGTGTTCCCCATGACGATCTGGGTCGCTACAACCGAGCGCCGTGCGGAGGTGCTGCGCGAGGTCTGCGCCTCGATGCCGCCCGAGACATGGAAGCTGTTCGCCGTCACCACCCCCGAGCGCCTCATCGACCTGCTTGCCGGAATCGGGATGGGGGCGTCGTGATGCACTACCACGGCACGCCGATCACGCCCCGCGCGAAGCTGCACCAACTCGCCGGGCGCTGCTTCTGCGTCAGCTTCGCCAACCCCCAGCAGGTCGGGGTCTGCCACGAGATCGGGCAGTCGGTGATGCTCGACTGCGGCGCCTACACCCGCTGGCGTACCGGACGCCCTACGGACTGGCCGGGCTACTACCGCTGGTGTGAGCGCTGGCTCTCCTTTCACACCACCTGGGCGGTGATCCCCGACGTAATCGAGGGCAGCCTGCGCGAGAACGACGCTCTCCTCCAGGCGTGGCCGTTCGGGGACCGGGGCGCCCCGGTGTGGCACATGCACGAACCCGTAGCGCGCCTGCTGCGCCTAGCCGAGCGCTGGCCACGGGTCTGCATCGGCAGCTCCGGGGGCTACCAAAGCGTCGGGGGCCAGAGGTGGCGGGAGCGGATGAACACGGCGATGGACGCGCTCTGCGGCGACGGCCCCGCCCCGGTCTGGCTGCACCTGCTCCGTGGATTGAAGCTCGCCGGCAGCAGCTACCCCTTCGCCTCCGCCGACAGCACGAACATCGCGCGCAACCACGCCGGCTCGAGAACGCGGCCCCGGCGCGATCCGCACGCGATGGCCGAGCGGATCGACCGACAGCAATGCCCCGCGCACTGGCAGCCACACCGGCACGCCGCCGGGAGGCAGCCATGAGCACCAACAAGCCCATCCTCTACGGCGACCGGGAGCGCTGGGCGCTCGTCCACGCCGACGCGCTCGACCTGCTCAAAAAACTGCCCCCAAACAGTGCGGACAGTGTGATAGCAGACCCTCCTTACGCCATCGGCTTCCACGCTGAATCGTGGGACACCTTCCGCACCACGGGTAAGGGTGGGATGCGGTTGAGTGAGGGTGAAGCCTTCGAGCGTTGGACCAGCCAGTGGGCCTCCGAGTGTCGGCGAATATGTAAACCCGGCGCTCACCTGCTGGCCTTCGGCAGTCCGCGGACCTTCCACCGGCTCGTGTCGGGCGTCGAGGACTCGGGGCTCGAGATACGCGATCAGCTGCTGTGGGTGTATGCGCAGAGCGTCCCGAAGGCCCGCAAGCTGCCCGGCGGACTCGCCACCATGCTCAAGCCCGCCTACGAGCCGATCCTCTTGGCACGCGCACCCCTCGATGGCACCACCCCGCGCAACTTGGAAGCATGGGGCACCGGGGCGCTCAACACCGAAGCCTCACGGGTGAACGGCTACTGGCCGGCGAACCTCGCGCTCTCCCACGCTCCCGGCTGCACCGAGGCTGGCTGCACCGACGGCTGTCCGGCCGGGTTGCTCGATGCTTCTCGCCCGGATCTTCTGCCGAGCCGCCTGTTCTTCTGCGCCAAAGCATCCAAGCAGGAACGCGAAGCCGGATGCGAGGAGCTGCCGCTGATCGAGGACCGGCTCTACAGCCGCCCCGCCGTGCGCCTGCGGCGCAACATCCACCCCACCGTGAAACCAATTTCACTCATGCGCTGGCTGGTCAGGCTCGTAACTCCGCCGGGCGGGCTGGTACTCGATCCTTTTTGCGGCAGCGCCAGCACCGGCGTTGCGGCGGTGCTGGAGGGACGCCAGTTCGTAGGCATTGAACGGGAGGGACGGTATGTGGACATCGCCTGCGCCCGTCTCGCACGCTGGGCCGCTATTGCGGCACAGGAGGAGGTACTGCCATGAAGGGCTGGGCAGTCCCCTCGAAATATCAACAACGAAAGGAGGCCCGAAGGAAGGAGAACGAAATGCCAAAAACAAACCAAAGTGAGAAGCACGATCAGGAGGCACCGCGGATATGGCGGGCTGCCATCTACCTGCGCGAACCAGGCCAGGGAGAGGTAAACCAAGTCGGCTTCGTACCGTCGATCCACTATCAGGGTGTGGTCTGTCGCTGTGCAGCGACAGTTCTGCACGCTGAGGTCATAGGCGAGTTCGTTGACGAGCTGGTGTCCTCACCCTCACGGCCGGGGTTGCGCCAGATGTTGGAGCTGGCTGGCCAGGACCGGCGGCTGGATTACCTGATCGTATCCTCACGGGATCGGCTGGGCGACCGTGACGAAGCCTTCGAGATCGCATGGCGTCTCGGCTTCGCAGGCACGGTCGTGATCCCTGCTAACGGCGAAGAAGATTTCCCGTGGCCAGGCATGACACCACCCGATCAAGAATGACCTCCGGGGGCGCCACGGTGAGCAGAGGGCGACGACGCTCCTCGCCCACCGTCGGCGCCACCGGCGGGGTGGATGGCCCAACGGCGGGCGGAAGGACTCCGGTCTTTCTGCCTGCCGCAAAGTCATCCACAACGCATAAGGAGGTGAAACCATCACCAAAGCTCAGGGGGTCTACGACGAGATCAACCGGCGGGTCGCCGCCGGCGTCGATAAGGCGGATGCCTTTCGGCAGTACGCCGAGGAGACATCCCGCCCCTTCGATTCTTTGAGAGGAAGCTATTACTCCCACAAGAAGAAAATCGAGGGCGGCGAGACCAAGCCGCGCACCAAACGGCGGGAAACCACGCCGGATGATGCACTGGCCGATGCAAGGGCCGCACTGGAACGCGCGGTTGAGAGTATCGACCGGGAGGTCGAAACGGCCAAGTCCAGAGCACAGGAGGCCGCGGCTGAGTACGAGGAGATCCGCGGCTCAGCCGAGGAACGCAAGGCCGAAATCACGAAGCGCCTGGAGGCGCTGAAGTGAGACAACCGGGCTGGCCTGGACACTCGTTCAGGCCAGCCCACACCTACAAACCAAGAGCTTGCCAAATCGAAAGGGAGTGAAGCCATGAGAGAGGATGAGCAAGCCCAAGCCGTTGCTTATCTGCGCGCCGCGTCTAAAGACCAATCGTCGGAGCACAACAATCTGGAAGTGCAGCGCCAGATCTGTGAAGCGATGGCCCGCAGGCTCGGAGTACGCATCAGCGACTCCTATATCGACATCGGCGTCTCGGGGCTCCGCGCAGAGCGCCCGGGACTCACCCGGTTGATGCGCGACCTGTCGAGGGGAGGCATCCGCTACGTCTTCACGGCGGACCCGGCTCGCCTGGCACGCAGCCGACAGCTCGCCCAATCGCTGAAGCGGCGCATCACCCAAAGCGGTGCGAGCCTCATAGATGACTGTGAGAGGGTGCTTGGATCGAGAATAAGACCCCGACCCTAGAGTTACGGACCGGCTCAAACCGGGTGGCCTGGATCGAACTGATTCAGGCCACCCACACCTTTACTTACACTAATGCTCAGCGGTAAAATACAGGGAAAATAAAAGTGTTCACAAAATAGCCACGTTGAGATATTATGATCGTTGTAACGGAGTACAGAAGATGACCAAGGAACAGGCACGGCGCATTGGACGGATGATCGCCACCGCCCGCCGCAATCGAGGATGGTCAACGCGACGACTCGGCATGGAGACGGGATTTACACATAGCTGGATATCCCGCCTGGAACACGGAGACTACGCCTCCCCAGCATCGGACAAGCTGGCACGCGTCGCTGAAGCGCTCGGCATCGACCCCGACCGCTTCGAGCGGATCGCCAAGGGCCAGATGTCCGGCAACCTGCCCGGCCTGCGGACCTACTTCCGCGCCAAGTACGAACTGACCCAGGAAGAAATAGACGAGATCGAGCGCACCGTCAACGACATACAGCAAAACCACGAAAGGAGAGACAACGCCCATGACCACAACAGCCACACAAACTAAACAACCGACCACGACGGGACTGCTCGCGCGGCTGCGCGAGATCGTACCCCGCCGCGGGCTCTCTCCCGCTGAAGCAAAACTGATCGCCGAGCGGCAAGCCGCCATTCTGGTCAGGCACGCCGGTATTCAGAAGCCCAGCGTGCCCGAGAACATCATCACAGAACTGCCGTTCCTAGCGGTTACTCACCGCCCTGGATTTCCGACCTCCGGCATGGCCACCCAAACCGATAGCGGCTGGGTGATCGTGCTGCGCGCCGAGGAAGCCAAGGTCCGCCAGCGCTTCTCGCTCGTTCACGAGTTCAAGCACGTTCTCGATGATCCCTTTATCGAATGGATGTATCCCACGCGCGGCTACTTCAGCCCCGAAGACCGCGCCGAACGCATCTGTGACTACTTCGCTGCCTGCGTGCTGATGCCCCGGATGTGGGTCAAACGCGATTGGGCCGGTGGCGGCATCCAAGACATCGACCGGCTCGCCCGCCGCTACAACGTCTCACGGGTAGCGATGGCAGTACGCCTCTCAGAGCTGGGACTACTACCACCAACACCCCGCTGCGCGGGAACGATACGAACAGGAGATATGTAATGACCAACGAGAACGGCAAACGAGCAGCGCTGTATCTGCGGGTCAGCTCGCCCAGCCAAGTTCGTACCGACTACGACCCCGAGGGCCTATCCATCCCCGCCCAGCGCCAAGCGTGCGAACGCAAAGCCGCACAGCTCGGCGCGACCGTCATACGTGAGTACGTCGAGCCCGGCGTCTCAGCCAAGGAGCTGACCAAGCGCAAGGCGTTCCTCAAAATGATCGAGGAGGTCCGCGAACTCCGCGACGTCGATTTCGTCATCGTATGGAGCGTCTCGCGCTGGGCCAGAAACCAGGAGGACCACTGGACCGCCCGCGGACTCATCAACCGCGCTGGCGCGAAGCTCATTGCCGTCAAGGAGCCAATCGGCGACGACACCGCCTACGGCATAACGATGGAGGGCGTCATGGCAGCCATCGCAGCCGGGCGACGCATCGAAATCTCCGAGGACGTCACACAAGGAATCATGCGCAAGGTCGAAGTCGGCGGCAAGCCCGGCCGAGCATACCTCGGCTACCTCAACGTCCGCGAGCCGCTGCCCCAAGGCGGTGAGGTCCGCACCATCGCCGTCGACCACCCGCGCGCCGTGATCATCCGCTGGGGATACGAGGTCTACGCCACCGGCATGTACTCCCTCGTCAACATGGTCGCCCTGCTCGCCGCACGCGGACTACGCTCCCGAGGGGACCGCCGCTACACATCCCGGCCGCTCGGACTCTCAGCGGTCCACCGAATGCTCTCAAACCCCTTCTACGCCGGGAAAGTCGTCTACAAAGGCAAGGTCTACCCCGGACGCCACGACAAGATTGTGAGCGAGGAGCTTTTCGAGAAGGTCCAAGCCATACTAAAAGCCCACAACAACAGCGGCGAGCGCGACCGCAAACACCCCCACTACCTCAAAGGCACCATCCGCTGCGGCGGCTGCGACCACCGCCTCACCTACTCCCAGCAAACCGGCCGAGGCGGAACCTACGAGTACTTCTTCTGCTCACCCAGCCAGCGCCGCGAATGCCCCCACGGCTACCGCCGCGTCGAGGACGTCGAAGCGAAGATCGAGGAGCACTACAAGACGATCGCCCTCACCACCGTCCAGCAGGGACGGATCGTGAGAATGATCGAGACCCGCCTCGCCAAACTCGCCGACACCAGCAAACAAGAGCTACAACGCTGCAACGCGCTCCTCACCGACCTCAAAGAGCAGGAGCGCAAACTCATGGACAAGCACTACAAGGACGAGGTATCCGAGGAGTTCTTCGCCGAAGAGGCCGCCCGCATGAAACGAGAACGACTTGCCGCCCAAGCCGTAATCGCCCGCATGAACGTCCGCCACGACGAGCTGAGCGAGTTCGTGGCGCTCTCGCTACGAATCGCCAGCAGCGACCTCTACGACCTCTACCTACGCGCCAAGCCCTACATCCGCCGCCTCATGAACCAAGCCATCTTCGAGGTCATCTGGGTCGACGACGAAGACCAAGTCCGCTCCAAGCTCGCCAGCCCCTTCGCCGAACTCTTCGAGATCGAGAACGAGACCGCCATGCCCGAAGAAGCCCCCGAGGAACCCGACGAAACCCAGCCAGAAGCAGAAGAACGCATCCTGGTCGGCATCGGCGCCCACCTAAACGACGAAGCCTCCGAACCCAGGCTGGGAGCGGAGGACTTCGACGGGGGTTGTATTAGCGATCCTATGGTGGAGACGGTGGGAATCGAACCCACGTCCGCAATCGCGTGAAGAGTGGCTTCTACGAGCGTAGCCGGCGCTCTGGTCTCGTCCCCCGCTAGCCTCGCCGGCCGGGTGGCGGGGGACCAGCTCCCTAAGAGTTCCCTGGATGAGCGAGAGCGGACCGCTCCAGGTGAGCCTGCTTTCTGATCCCGGGGATCCCCGCCGCAGGCGAGTGGGGCCCGAGACCTCGGGTCCTAGCTCTTAACTAGGCCGCGAGGGCGTACTCGTGAGAGTCCGCACTTATGGTTTTCCCGGGTGTTTTACGAGGCCGCCCGGGACCTCGGCTCGCCACCACCCCCACGAACCGACCGCGTCGAAGCCTGTCGTCCCCGGGAGTGCTTGGACCAACGAGTGTAGCGGGCCTGCCAGGCAAGAGCGAGTCCGTTAGGCGCGGCTTATGCAGCCTGCGACAATGGAGGAGTGGATGGAGGACTCCCCGTCGAGCAGTCTCCTCTGGAGCGTCCTTTGGAGATGCCCCTTTACGGCCCGCAGGCCACTGCGACAGGCGGACTGGAGGAGATCGCACCGCACAGCTCAGGACACCACTACGAGAGCCCCTTCGGCGACGCGCCGAAGCGCACTTTGCGCAGGCGCGCAGGCAGCGCGGCGGCCGGCGCGGTGGCGGTGGCGGCGAAGTTCGCGACGACGCTGAAGGCGCTGCTGGTGGCGCTGCCCAACCTGAAGCTGCTGACCACGGCGGGCACCGCGATGGTGTCGATCGCGGCGTACTCCCTGCTATGGGGGTGGGAGTTCGCGGTGGGGTTCGTGGTGCTGCTGTTCGTGCACGAGATGGGCCATGTGGTGGCGCTGCGCCGCGAGGGGATCCATGCGAGCGCGCCGATGTTCATCCCCTTCCTGGGCGCGGTGATCGCGGCGCGCTCACTCGGGGACAACGCGCTGGCCGAGGCGCGCGTGGGGCTCGCGGGACCGATACTCGGGTCGGTGGGCGCGGCCGCGTGCTTGGCGATCGGCGAGATGGCGAACAGCAACTTCTTCCGCGCGCTCGCTTACGTGGGGTTCTTCCTGAACCTGTTCAACCTGATCCCGATGCTGCCGCTGGATGGAGGCAGGGCGATGGCGGCGATGGCCCCCTGGATGTGGTTCGTGGGCCTGGCGGCGATGGTGCCGCTGCTGTTCCTGTTCCCGCACGGGTTCATCATCCTGATCATCCTGCTGTTCGGCGGCAGGGAGTTGTGGCACCGCTGGCAGCTGCGCAAGACGCGCTCGCTGGAGCAGGCGGCCTACTACCGCGTGTCCCCGCGCGCACGCACCGCGGTGGCGGTGGTGTACGTGGGATTGATCGTGCTGCTGGCGGTGGGGATGGATACGGCCTACATCAGCCGCACCATTTCCTAGCGGCGAGCTTCGCGCACGCCCCGTTCGATATCCCGGCGTGAGTCCTTCTCCTTGAGCGTCTGGCGCTTGTCGTACAGGTCCTTGCCGCGCGCGAGCGCGATCTCGACCTTGGCGCGGCCCCCAGAGAAGTAGATGCGCGTGGGCACGAGCGTGTGGCCGCGCTCCTTGACCTTGGCGACAAGACGATCGATCTCGCGCCGGTGGGCGAGCAGCCGCCGGGGGCGCTCGGGTTCGTGGTTCTCGCGCGAGGCGGGGGCGTAGGGGGGGATGTGGATCGAGTGCAGCCACAGCTCCCCGTCGCGCAGCGAGGCGTAGCCGTCCTTGAGCTGCGCGCCGGACTCGCGCAGGGCCTTGACCTCGGTGCCCTGCAGCTCGACGCCGCACTCGAGCCGCTCCAGCAGCTCATAGCGGTAGGAGGCGTAGCGGTTCGACGCGACGTCGCCGGCGCCGATCTTGCGCTTCTTGGTCTTTGCCATCAACCGAGCCTAGAGGATGCGCGAGAGGCCGTTTTTTTGAAGGCTCCGCCCCACAGGGTGGGGCTCCGCGATGGGCCGCGCGGTGGGATTCAGGGGGCGCGAGCCAGGTCCACGCGGCCCCGGGGCGCGTCGACGCGCTTGACGATCACGGAAAGGGGGTCGCCCAGGCGCAGGGTTGCCCCGGAGCGCTCGCCCTGCAGGATGGTGCCCTGGGGGTTGAGGGTCCACCAGTCCCGCTCTTCCCCTATGAAGAGGTTTCGCACGGGCAGCATGCCCTCATAGAGCGGGATGCCGCCTCCGTCGCTGTCCCTGTCCCTGTCCCTGTCCCCCTCTCCCGGCGCGTGGCCGAAGGCGATGAAGGCTCCGGCGGAGATCAGCCCGGTGATCTCGCCGGGAAAGGGGGAGTCCCAGCCCTGTTCGAACAGCGCCCGCTCCAGCGCGAAGCAACTGGCGATGTCGTCGCCGGCGCGCTCGATCTTCATGGCCTCGCGCTCGCGTTCGGAGGTCCACTCCCCCAGCTCGCTCAGCGCCCCGGCGCGTGAAGCCCGCTCGGGAGCGCCAAGCGTGGAGAGCAGCGCGCGGTGGCAGATGAGATCCGGGTAGCGGCGGATGGGAGAGGTGAAGTGGCAGTAGCACGCGGATCCCAGGCCGGCGTGGCCGATGTTGCGGGGCGAGTAGAAGGCCTGCTGAAGAGCGCGCAGCACCAGGGAGGTGAGCGCGAGGCGACCGCCCGATGAGGCCACCGCCGCATCTCCACGGTTCGCGCGGGCGGCGACGGAGCGGATGTGACGCTCAACGCGCGCGGAGATGTCGCCCATCAGCTCGGCGGCGCGGGCGCGCGAGAGTTGGCGGGGGACCGGCGGGGTGGGTACACCGAGGCTGATCAGCTGGTCGATGAGGCGTTCGACGCTCTCGACCTCCGGGCGCGGATGGACGCGGTAGAGGCACGGAACGCGCCGCTCGGCCAGATGCCGGGCGACGGCTTCGTTGGCGGCGATCATCAGGTGCTCGACCAGCCGGTGGGACTCCGTTTGGGTGCGGTGGCGCACCTCGCAGACGTTCCCATCGGAGTCGAAGACGAATTCGGGCTCGGCCTGGTCGAGGGTGAGCGCGCCGGCGCGCGCGGCGCGCGCCTCGCCGAGCGCGGCGGAGGCGGCGCGAGCCGCCGCAAGAGCCTCGCCCCAGGGCTCCTGCGCGGCGGCGCGACCGGCGAAGATCGCGTTGACCTCGTCGTACTCCAGGCGCGCATTGGAGCGGATCAGCGAGCGGTGGAAGGCGGCGCGCGTCACGTGAGCGCCGTGCAGGTCGAGCTCCACCGTCACCGCCAAGCGGTCGGCGCCGGGCATCAGCGAGCAGGCGTCGTTGGAGAGGGCACCGGGGAGCATCGGCTCGACGGCGCCGGGGACGTAGATGGAGGTGGCGCGGTGGCGCGCCTCGCGGTCGATGAGCGAACCGGGGGGCACGTAGGCGCAGACGTCGGCGATGTGCACCCACACGCGCACGCCGCCGCCGGGGAGAGGCTCGGCGGAGAGGGCGTCGTCGAAGTCGCGCGCGGTGAGGGGGTCGATCGTGAAGGTGGGCAGCGCGCGCAGGTCGCGCCGAGCGGACGTGGCATGGGCATCGAGCCCCCGATCGCGCGCGGCGCGCGCTTCGCGCTCGATGGGCTTCTCGAAGCGGCGCGAGAGACCCCGTTCGCGCATCATCGCCTCGAGCGCCTTGCGCGCGGAGAGGCGCTTCTCCGGCGGCCACGCAACGCTCGCGTTGGAGGATTGGCGGCGGCTCACTTGACCTTCGCGGCGAGCGTGTTCAGCGCGACGTTCAGGCCAGCCGGGGTGTCCACCCGGGCGGCGGGGATGGCCACTTCGGGCTCGATGCCGGCGCCCTGCTTGACCCCGCCGCCCCCGAGGTTGCGCCCGTTGGGGGTGAAGTACTCGCCCACGGTGATGTCGAGGGCGCCACCGTTGGAGAGCGGCTCCTCCTCCTGGAAGACGCCCTTGCCGAAGGTGTGCGTGCCTACGGTCGTGGCGCGGTGGTGGTCCTGCAGGGCGGCGGTGACGATCTCCGAGGCGGAGGCGGTGTTGTTGTCCACGAGCACCACCATGGGAACGGAGGCCGGGATCGGATCGCCCTGCGCGGTGAGGATCTGCGAGGGCTGGGTGCGCCCGCGCGTGCTCACCACGATGGCGCCCCGAGGCAGGAAGATGGAGGCGATCAGCTGCGCCTCCTCGACGAGCCCGCCGCCATTGGAGCGCAGGTCGAAGACGATGCCGCGCGCGCCGCCGTGCAGCTGCTGCCGCACCGCGTCGCGCACCTCGCCGTGCGCTCCGAGGCTGAACGTCGCCAGGCGCACCACGCCGAGCTTGACGCCCTTGACGGTGCGCATCGCGGAGGCCACGACGGGCTCGGAGATGGTGGCGCGCGTGGCGGTGATGGTGCGCGTCGTCGTGCGCGAACCCACGCGGCGCTCGATCTCGAGGTGCACTTCGGTGTTGGGCGGTCCCTTGATCAGGGCGGTGTCCTTGATGGAGGAGAGCCCGTTCAGGGAGCGTCCGTTGACGGACACGATCGTGTCTCCCGTCTTCAGGCCCACGCGCGAGGCGGGGGAGCCGTCGAAGACGTGGACCACGACAAGGCCTCGGGAGTGAGGGGCAGGGTCCACCTCCACCCCGATCCCCGTGAAGGAGGCCGGTTCGTTGAAGCCGCGGAATTCGCCGGGGGTGAGGTAGTGGGAGAAGCGGTCCCCGAGGCCGGCCACCGCGCCGGCGATCGAGGAGGAGGCGAGCTGGCTCTTGGGCACGGGCCGGTAGTAGTCATGCGCGATGCGGTCGATCGCTTCGTTGACGGCGAGCGTCTGGTGGTCGCGCACGAACACCGAGCGCATGAACGAGGGAAGCTCGTTGGGGTGCCCCCCCAGCCAGATGCCCACGAACAGCAGGAAGAGCAGCGCGGCAAGCACGGCGAGCAGCGAGAGCGGTCGGCGAGGGTCCATCGGATGCACGCAAGCCTAGCTGGAGGGCCAGGTGGGCTCGCCAGGGACCCGCATAGTCCGCTCGGGCTCGGGACTACTTCTTCTTGCGCTTGTGCTTGGCCTTGGGCTTGGGACAGCCGGTGACTGCGATCTTGGTGCTCTGCGTGATCACGGCCCCGTTCTGAGCTGTGATCGTCGTGGGCATCACGAGCTTCGAGTGGCACAGGCTGCCGTGCACCTTGAGCGGCAGCCCGGCGGTCGTGAGCACCGAGTGGGGGCCCTCGGGGAGCTTCAGCTCGAACGAGCTGATCGGCGCGTCGGGCACGGTTTCGAAGTGCGAGTAGGTGGTGCTCTTCTTGATCTGCGTTCCGCCGTCGAGGACCAGCGTGATCCCCTGGCCCTGAAGCACGATCTCGAGGTCGGGGAAGGCCGCGCCGCCGTGGCTGACGAGGTAGGCGGGGCCCGTCAGAGCACTGGCGAGGACGGGGGTGTGGGCGGTCGCGGTGCCAACGTCCGAGGCCGCGGGGCAGCCCGCGGGGTTGGCTTCGAACTGCGCAGCCGTGCACGCCTTCTGCAGTGTGGTGAGTCGAGCCGGAAGGAGCTTGGGCAGCTGCACGTTGACCTTCCTGATGTTCGCTTCGCCCCCGCCGGGCTGCGGGCCGCCCTTGGCGGTGACCTTGACGTCTAGCGAGGCGCCCTTCGTCTTGGAGGTCTTCGCCTGGGTGGAGACCGTGAACTTTGGCTTGAAGGGGAGCGTCGAGCAGCTCTTCGCCTGATAGGGGCTGGACGGGGTCGCGACAGCGCCCTGAGTACTTGTGAGCGTGCTGGCAATCGTGAGCGGTTCGCAGTTGGTGGGGTCGAAGATGAACCCTTCGCGATCCACCGTCACGTTCACGGTTCTGAGCTGCAGGGGAATGCCCTTCACGATCTGGGGCAGCGGATCGCTCTTGACGATGACCTGCGCGGTGTGGGGGTCGACGCCAATTGCAGCCCTGACGATCACGGGCCCAAGGTTGAACGGCCCCGCTTCGGCGTGATCCACGATCGAAAGGCCAAAGGGCGCGCCCCTGTAGGGGCCCGTGAGGAAGACCGGGTCTTCCTGACGGCCCGCCTGGGGCAGGAACACGGGGTCGGGACCCGCGCCGGCGCCAACCGTCACGTGCCCGATCTGGCTTGCGGCAGGGCAGGTCCCCAGCGCCGCCTGCGGTTCCCCGCACAGCGGGACCTTGGAGAGCAGCCCCAGCAGCCCCGGCGGAGTCCGCACGGTGACTTCCTTGAAGTCCTGATCCTGGTCTGAGCGCGAGATGGTGGTCGTGAAGGGACTGAAGCCGGCGGCTCTGGTTTTGGTCGTGCCCGCGAGGAACGAGGGGTTGAACTGGCTCGTGCAGCCGCTGGGACCGATCGTAAACGGCTCCGAGGCGTTCACGGCTACCCCGCTGCTGTACGGGGTCAGGGAGCTCGAGGCGGTGTACGTGCCGCACGTCGCAGGAGTGACCAGAGCCGCGCGCGGACCGCCGAAGAGCGTCAGTTCCAGCTCAGAGAATGGCTGCTGCGGAGTGCCTTCGAAGATCGTGGTCAACTGGCCCGTGAGGGGATCCGGTTCGACCTTGCCGGCCAGCTTGATCAGCACCCCATCGCCTTCGGCGACGAGATACAGCGCAAAGAGGCTGCCAAACGGGTTGACTTCCTGCTGTGCGACGTAGAGCGAGCCTTCGAGCGGATCTTCCAGAAGAGGCGTCTTGATCCGCACGGACCCGACCTTCGAGGCGTCCGGGCACTGTGCCGGTTCGGTCGAGTGAAGCGCGATCTCGCCTTCCGGTCTTCCCGGTTCGGCGGTCTCGGAACACGCGGCGAGCCCGTTGGCGGCCGACGGGTTGATCGACATGCCGGCCGGAAGCTTCACGACCGTCTTCGCAAGGTCCGCCTCGGCCAGCCCGACGGGATTTTCGCTCTGCGGTAAGTGGACGTGCACCCCCAACCCCGTGGGCGAGTCAGGGGTAGCGGTTTCGGGCACGATCGTGACAGACGGCGTGAAGACCAGGCGGTCGCAGCCAACCAGACCGGCGGGGTGCCCTTCGCCGTTGAGGGTTTCAAAGCTCGCGCTCGCCCAGTTTGGATCACTCAAGTCGGGGGTGCCATCACCGTTGACACGCCCAGGGTTCTGCCATGAGTCGGCGTGAATCAAGGTCGTCAGCGGGAAAGGCGAACAACTGGTAGGCAGCGACAGGAACGGCCTAGCCGCGCCCTGAAAAGCATGAGAGCACCCCGATCCCCCTTCAATAGTCAAGCATTCTCCGCGAAGGCTGTCGTGACTAGGGTCTCCGGGCACACCCCAGAGAATCACCGTCAATGCGTCTACGGCCAACGCCTGGCTCGCGTTGCTGGAGTTCACAGTTATTCCATAGTCCCTGCCGGTCCGAACCGACGGATTGAGTACGACCGGGGTCCCATAAGCATTGAAGCCGAACTCCGCTGGCATATCAAGAGGAGGAACAACATTATAGACACCAGCCCAAAAACTCTTGCCTGTCTGCGCATTTTCCACGACATGCACAATCCCTACCTCGGTGTTATCGGGGCAACTATCGGATGGCAAACCACCTCCCGATTCGATGTTGGGGTTGAGAGTATGAAACTCTGCCTGAGTACACTTCGGAGTAACGGTGGGATCACCCATAAACCCCGCAGGCAATTCTACCCAAGTATCCTTCAAATTGGCATCGGGCATATTTTTCCCCAATTCATTCGTGATCTCGTTGAGCGCGAAACTTGTGACCATCTCCCATGGATGCGAGCCTGCCTGCAAATCAGATGACCCATCCTGGCCAACGAACCTATTTTCAAAACTCTGAAAACCAAAGCCAGCGAAAGCTGGAGTCACGAACACAAACAACACAATGCTAAACCATACAAAAAACGATACAAGCCATTTGATCATCACTATCACCCCCTCTTTGCTCTCGTGCTCGCGGTTCTCTCCCGGCGCCCAGTCCTCAACCTCAGCTTCCTCCGCGAATGCCTCTTCACCTTACGCTTCGCCTTCACTTTGTGTTTCGTCTTCGCCTTGGGTGAGTTTTCCGAAGCACCTAGCGCCACACTAGACGGCACGCCGAACACGGGCTGCGAAGCTAATGGCGGCTTACAACTCTCCCCACCACACTGCGGCGGAGAGACCCCTGTGGCCGGGAAACCGCCATTTTCGCGCGCATCGTAAAGATCCACAAGAGTATCCACATCCTGGGGAATCAGCTGCTGGCGGGTGATAAAGAAGGCATTGCTACCGTCCGCACTCGCGTCCACAAATGACGATCCTTCGCTGCTCGTGCCATCCGAAATCAAATACGCATGACCATTCTCATACTCGTATACATCCAGCTGGCCATTGGTGTCCTGAGGCACCAGTGCATCCTTCGTTTCAAAGAATACAAGATTACCATCTTCAAAAAGCACATGGGGTTGATACAGACTCTTCCCACCAGTTCCAGTTTCAAAATGAGTTCCTGCGGGGATGCTCGCAGATCCGATTGGACGCTCATTGCTCGGATTGCACGAGATACAACTCAAGCGATCCGACCCAACATCGTATAGATACACCTCCTCATCCGCCTTGCCGGTGAGGAGGTCGGTGTTATCATAGCCCGCCAAGCTGGCCGCCGACATGAACACTGCAAATTCACCGTTCGGTGCGACCCTAACTGTGCGCCTACCAAGCGAGCGACTCCAGTCCCTCGCTATCCCCTGCTGAGCGCCCGTTTCAGCTTCGTCTTGGCTTGAGAGTGCCGCGATGAACTGGGTTTTACCTTCGTGCCACAGGTAGAGATTATTCTCACCAGACACGGCTCCGTCAGTCAAACTACCCTTGGCGACAAAATACACGTACGAGCCGTTTGCACTCGAGCCGAGCACGCCCTCTACTACAGCACCCTCGCCGTCGACCGGATTATTATCGACCGTGATGTCAGTCAACTTACGGGTATTTGAATTGAATACATAAAGATCTTCCCCTATGCCACGTCCATGTGCTGTCGAATCGCCCGTCAGTTGCAATCCATCGGTGAAGAACACCCGAGACCCATCGCTGCTGGCAGTACGGAAAATTCCATCTTCAGCTATACGTGTGGAAGGAACCCCGCCGTTTTCGTGCATGTACAGCGTACCTTCGTAAGACCAGAACACACGCAAGCCATCATCGGAGACAGTGTGACCCTCGAAGAAACCCGAGCCAACCTGTGCACCTGGTGCTGGTTCGCCGCCGGGTAGCACGTTCACCGACTGAAGCTGACCATTCGCCCACTCATACAGGTTCGGACGACCGCTGTCTGTCATCCCAGGGGCCAGTGCCGCGTCGGTCGCGAACACGACATGGCTGAGATTGGGCGACGCCCCTTCCAGTTCCATGAAGAATTGTTCTGGTGTTTCTTTGGGAGGAGTGCTGTTGAGCAGTGCCTGGAAGGTTTCGCCAGCGAAATCGTGCAGATAGAAGTTCTGATAGCCAGACGGCATATCCGGCGCAAGTGGCACGTTTTCCACTGGCTTACTATCGCCGTTGATGAGCAGTCCGCTCGACAGGTCCAGCGCGAAAGCCTTGTATGGGGTGCCATGACCAATGAGTCCATACGAGCCCGAGAGCAGCGGTGGCGTGATGTTCTGCGCTAGCCACCCATTCGGACCACGCCTTGAAAGATACTGACTGCCCCTGGGCGCACCTCGGGCACCAGCGAACGAGCCGACCGCGGCGTAAGTCACCGAGTCACCATCCGAGGATGCCTGCATCGGAGCACCGGATCCCAGATCTTCTTCGCTGCTAAAGATACCAGCGATGTCCGCACCATTCTTTTCCAGCGGGGAAACCATCTCCCACGCACGGTTATCAGGCAGCACAAACGGGGTCCCCGCTGGAAACGTCGTGAACGTACGATCTCGACCGTATGTCGTGCCGAGTTCGTTTTCCGCCACGATCTGATAATGATACTTCACACCCGCCGCGAGACCCGCCAATTCCCTACGCACTGCCACAGCAACCGAGCCTCCTCCGAGGTTGTCCCCAGGCGCAGCCGGAACATCTCCACTCAAGTAAGAGGTATCGATGCCGTATCTGAAGAAATACTTCGTTTCATGCTGCCTAGGATTAATTTCCGATCTTAGTTCCGCCGATTCGGACGTTACGTTCGCAGCGAATTCGTTCTTGACGGTCGGCGCCGACGGTACTGGCACTACAAACAGATCAACCTTAGTGCTCACACCATTCGCAGCATACACATCGCTGCTTGACCCATCAACCCCAATGCCACTAGATTCACCGAGTATCCCGACCCCAAATGGCAAGCCAACCTGGGTATTCGAAGCGTCGAACTGCCTGATCTGGGTATATTCATCGACAAATACATCATTATTGACTGGGTCAACCGCGACAGCGTACGCGGTCGAGTCAATTTCCGTACCAGCCGGTTCTTCCACACCAAACTGGGAAGATTCGTACTCTCGTAGAGGTCCCTTCCTCCAACTATCAGCATACACCCCACCTGCAGAGTTCACTGCTACCTGGCAAACTTCGCCCACATTCTCAAGCTGGCCACTAAATACATCGTCCGCGGGATTCGAGTCGGTCGGCGCGTATCTATCGATGTGGCCACTCGAATGCGCCACATACACGTTGCCCATTGGGTCCACCGCAACACCACACGGTTCACCACCCGTCTGAGGTACGGCAAGCGAAGGATTAACTTCCCCAAGGAAGCTTCCGTCCGGGCCGAAGACGTCCACCTTGGCGTTATTCGAGTCAGTCACGTATAGATCACCGTTCGCAGGCCCACCAGAGTTATCCACAGCGATCTCCGCGGCCGATCCCGCCGAGTCAAAGTTGAATTCGCCGCTCGGCGTACCCGTGAGTTCGTTATTGTGGACGTAAGACTGTGACGCACTGAAGTCCGCAGCCGTCCCCACCGCGTCGAATCTCTTGACCGTATCGGCAACAGCTGACCTGTCGATCACATATACATCATGGCTCACCTGATCCACGGCTATAGCTTCGGGATGTTGGAATAAGCCAAATGAGGACGAGAATTCAGGCCCAGCGGCAGCCAGTGCCGGTAAGTCCGAGGTCACCACTATACCGGCCACTATGCAAGCAGCGAACACAGCAAGCACCAGCCGACCAGACCCCCTGCGATAGTTCCTCCGTAAACACGCCACAGTGCTTATCCCGGGCATTTCGCTCCATCGCATATGCACTGCCCGATCTCCTCCGGGGCAGGTTCCGTCACAGCTAGCCCTCTCTCTAAAGTTTTGTATACTAACCAAACTAGGCAGACACACCCAAAATCAACCATTAAGATAAACCACACAACAGTATTATTTGCTACAGCGTCCTTTTTAGGAAGGTACAAGGTTCAACTAGGAAAGAGATTCTCGTAGGAAGCACAAGCTACTCTAGCTCAATCTGCCTTAGTGCGCAACATGTGTTTCTCACTTTCGAGAAGGTCCCTGCTGGAGTCCGGGGGCGCCATACTAATAATGGCGCCCCCGGATAGCCTGCTAGCGATTAGGCATTGACGAACCGCGACGTCCGACCGTTAAGCCGAAATCGACATTCACCAAACACCCGATCACCCTATTCTAATCCTACACCAGCGAGTTTAAGACTCGGCACTTTCTCGGTTGCCGTAGTCGTTTTGGATGCGAACCCAAAACAACCAGAGTTTGCTGACGCCGTTATATTTGATACATTTACATTATCTAATTGTTCTGTCCCAGATTTTGTTAGGCCTATTGATTTTAGTCCCCTATTTCCTGCGGGTTCTATGGTTATTGTACATGTAAGCGCTTTGATTGTGCAGGTTTCAGTCACTGTCCCTAGAGCTGTCCCGCTGGCTCCACCTTCTTTTTTCATTTGTTCCATCTGGAGGCTGTGACAGGTAACTGTAGATGCTCCCACCGACGATTTGCAGTTATTCCATGATATTTCTTCTAGATTGGCTTTTGTTCCTGACTGGTTTATTTTATATTTACCTTCGGCTTTTTCGCATTCAACCGTCTTGCCTGATTCGTAAGTGAAGACGCCTTCTCCAGCTACACCTGAACCTTTCCCACCGTGGTTAGTCCACAATGCCAGCGCCGACGTCGCAGTGAGAGCGAATATCGCCACCACCATTGCCAGCCCAAGCACAATCTTGGTCTTGATCATGATTTTCTCCATGGGTTGTACTGCGGTTTTATTTTACAAGCACGATGCTCGCTGCAGCTAGTCCCGCATCACGAATTCGTGCTCTTCTACCGGGCTCCCCCATCGGGAGACCCGGCCTACAGTCTGCTCTCCTGCCTCAGCTAAGTCAAGCGCCAGCGATCGAAGAGCGCCCAGAGCTAACCTCCAAGACAACGCCCAAGGCAGCAAATTCAGCTTCCAAGCCCATTTCCCTAAGCGGAGACAGGGATTACGCGCGAGCGCTCAGTTGCCTCTCAGTGTTTCCGATCCGACAAAGCAGTCGCCTCTCGATGTCTCCGACTCGCGCGGCTCAGACCTTCAAGAAGCGCCGCAGCGAGAGCCCAGAGCCCAGCGCGGAGACCGCGATCGAGCAGCCCATCAGCACCGCGATGAGCAGCGGGAAGGCGATCATGTCGGGCTGGGAGATCAGCTTCACGGTGTTTGCCAGCGGATCCACCAGCGTCACCTTCGCCAGCGCCAGCAGGCCCACCGCCGCGGCTCCCCCGAGCGCTCCCAGGAAGAGCCCCTCCAGCACGAAGGGCCAGCGGATGAACCAGTCGGTGGCGCCCACGAGCTTCATCACCTCGACCTCGCGCCGGCGCGAGAAGAGCGATAGGCGGATGGTGTTGGAGATCAGCAGCACCGAGGCGAGGATCAGGAGCGCCGCGAGCAGCGCCATCGTGAGCTTTATCACTCGCGTGGCCGAGAGAATGCGATCGGTCTGCGCCTGGCGGTTCTGCACGGAGGCGATCGCGGGGTCGCTCACCAGGCGCGTGCCCAGGGGGCTGCTGGGGTCGAGCTCGGCGCGCAGCACCCCCGTGTTGTCCGGCGAGTCGGGGGTCACGCGAAAGATGTCGGGCAGGGGGTTGTAGCCGATCAGCTGGAATGCCTGCGGGTTGAGCTTGCGCTCTTCTTCATAGCCCTTCTGCTTGGAGACGAACTGGATCGAGCCCACGTGCCGGGTGTGTTCCAGCTCGCTCTTCACGCGCGCCACTTCCGCCGGGGAGGCGCTGGTGGTCAGATCGACGTCCACCAGCACCCGGCTGCGGATGTCGTTGGCGGCGCCGTTGGTGGCCTGCACGACGGGGATGAACACGCCCAGCACGAGCGTGGTGACGAGCACCGATGCGAGCGCCGCGAAGGAGGGCACGGCGTTGCGCCGCATCGAGCGTAGGGACTCCTTGATGAAGAAGCCCAGGCTCACTGCGCCTCCGAGGTTCTCAGCTCACGCCGCAGGCGCTGGCCCAGCTCGGCGGTGTTCTCGTCCTGCGGCCCGTAGGAGCCGATGGCCTCGTCGCGCACGATCCGCCCGCGCCGCAGCTCGATCACGCGGCGGCGCATCTTGTCCACCATCTCGTTGTCGTGCGTGGCCACCAGCACGGTCGTGCCGGCGCGGTTGATGCGGTAGAGCAACTGCATGATCCCGATTGAGGTCTCGGGATCGAGGTTGCCGGTGGGCTCGTCCGCCAGCAGCAGCGGCGGGTGCCCCGCGAACGCGCGCGCTACGGCGACGCGCTGCTGCTCGCCCGCCGGAGAGCTGGTGAGGGTAGTTGTGCAGCTTCGTCGAGAGCCCCGTGAGCCGCAGGATGTCGGGCAGCTTCGCGCGAATCTGACGGCGGCTGGCGCCCGTCACCTGCAGCGCGTAGGCGATGTTGTCGTAGACGGTGCGCGTCGGCAGCAGCTTGAAGTCCTGGAATACGACACCCACGTTGCGCCGGTAGTAAGGGATGCGCTTGCGGTCGATCTCCCCAAGGTGACGCCCGGCAACGCGGATGAACCCCTCGGTGGGCTCGAGCTCCTTGATCAACAGGCGCATCAGCGTGGACTTGCCCGAGCCGGTGGAGCCAACGAGGAACACGAACTCCTGGCGGCTCACCGCAAACGTCGCCCGCTCGAGCCCCACCCCGCCGGGACCGTAGAGCTTGGAGACCCCACGGAATTCGACCACCGTGTCCGCCCGCGGCGGCGGGCTGAGCGGCGCGGAAGCCTTGACCGGGGGCGCGGAAGCGCGCGCCGGAGCGCGCCGGCGGCGAGCCGCTGCGCGGCCGTGAGTCGAAGTCTCAGAGCTGGCCATCGCGGGGGCACAGTAGCGCCCACGCACCCGCCAACCTGGCGTTTTCCCTGCATGCAACGGGCTTTGCAGGCGAGTCAGCCGCCGAGTGATGCCATGCGCTGCGCAGCCGGGTGATCGGGACCGACCATCCGATGCAGCCACACCACGGCTTGAGGAATGTCCAGCGTGCCCACTTCCACCATGCCCTCGATGTCAGCCCAATCCTTGGTGCGATCGAAGAGGGCCTTGAATACGGCCAGCGCGGTACAGCCAAGTACAGGAATCGTGCGATCCACAAAGGGCACCTGACACACTCCCCGCGCCACCTCCTCGTGGAAGCGGTGGATGTCGAGGAAGACATCGATCGGCGTGTCCTCCCACCATACGCGTGCCTGGCCCTCCCGTTCTGCCTCTTCCAAATCCTTCCCCGCGACGACCACTGGCGGGGGAAGGGCCGCAAAGACCTCCTTGGCACGGGTGGGATCGACGAACACGTTCACGTCGAGGTCGCGGGTGCCACGCGGCTCTTCGGTGCAGTAGGCAAGCGCGATCGCTCCCCCGAACGCATGGGGTAATCCAGCGGCCAGGAGCGCATCGTGGACCGCGAGCAGTCGCTGTGCGAGCAGACTCACGGGGCAAGCGTCTTCAGCGACGGATAGGCGAGGCGCCCGCGGCGGCGACTGGGGAGCGCCTCTGCTAGATCCAGCACCTGCACGAGAATCCGCCCGGCACGGGCGGGATCGATCCGGTTTGTGGCCGGCCCCATCCGCACCTCCAGGCCCACCGCCCGGGCGATGCGTGCAAGCGCATCCACCCCGGGCTGGCGGTGGTGGCGCTCATAGGCGTTCAGGACAGACCGCGGCATCCCCGCCCGGCGGGCAAGCTCCGCCTGGCTGAGACCACTTTCCCGGCGAGCCTGGCAAATCAGATCGCCAGCCAACTTACGAGTATCAGACATGCCTATGATGTTAGCTGATCCGCTAACTTATGGTCTCCTTGTGTTAGCTGATACGCTAACCGAATGGCCGAGGTCTCCACCACCACCATCCCCTCCAACGGGTTACCCGTCCACCGTCTCGCAATCCCGGGAACCCGTGCCCTCACGGTGCTCGTCGCCTTCGACGCCGGCGCGCGCACCGAGCGCCCGGAGGAGAACGGGATGGCCCACTTCCTCGAGCACCTGGTGTTCAAGGGTGGCGAGAAGTACCCCACATACCGCGACGTGAACGAGACGGCTGAGCGCATGGGGGGCGTGCTGAACGCCTACACGAGCCATGACCTGGTGGCCTTCCACATCACCGTCCGCGCGGAGTCCGCGCCGCGGGCGATCGATCTGCTCAGCGACTTCGTAGCGCGCCCGCGCCTCGATGCCGAGGAGCTCGACCGCGAGCGTGGAGTGGTGATCCAGGAGATCAACCGCGCCTACGATCAGCCCGCGACGGTCGCCGAGTACCTGATCGACCGCGCGGCCTTCGGCGAGCACGCGCTCGGGCGCACCGTGCTTGGGCCCGAGGAGAACCTGCGCACGTTTACCCGCGAGGCGATCGTCGCCTTCCGCGAGCGCCGCTGGGCCGGTGCGCGCGGAGGGGCTTTCCTGGCCGGCAACGTCGAGCACCTGCCGCCCGAGGAGGAGTTGCAGGAGCGCTTCGCCCGCTTCCCGGCGCTGTCCACACCCGAGCCCTACGTGCCGGCGCCCGCCTTCGCCCCCACGACGCTCACCGAGCAGCGGGACACCAATCAGTCCCACCTGCGGATGATCTACCGCCCCGAGATCAGCGTCGCCGACATATCCCAGCGCGCGGCCCTCTCCATCTACTCGACCCTGCTCGGCGGCTCGATGGGATCGAGGCTGTTCGAGGAGATCCGCGAGAAGCGCGGTCTCTGCTACTCGGTGTACGCAATCGATCATGCCTTCGCCGACGTCCCGATCCTGCAGCTGGGCTCGGGACTGGAGTCCGCCAAGTGCGTCGAGGCGTACACGCGCATGCGCGAGATCGTCGATGAGCTGCGCGCACAGGGGCCCACGCAGGAGGAGGTGCAGCGGGCGCGCGCCTACGCCGCCGGGCGCCTGGTGCTGGCCTTCGAGAACACCGGCGCCGTCGCCCGTTACGCGGCGGGACGCTCGGTGGTGTTCGGCGAGGAGATCGACCCCGACGCCGCCATCGCCGCGCTGGACGCGGTCACCCACGAGCAGGTCCGCGAGGTCGCCGCCGGGCGTCGCCGACAATCTGGCGATCGCGTGTGTGGGCCCGCACACGGCCGACGAATTCTGAGCCTGCGCAGCCGACTCAGCCGATCGCGACCATGCGGTCGATCGGGCACGCGAGCCCGCTCGGCGATCTCCGGCGGCACGCGCACCTCGAACTTCATGTCGCGCAGCGCGTCGCGCACCTTGGGCAGCGTGATCATCTTCATGTACTGACAGCTGGCCTCGGGGTTGGCGGGGATGAAGTCCACGTCCGGCGCGGCCATGCGCAGCGGGTAGAGCATCCCAACCTCGGTGGCGACGACGGTCTCGCGCGGCCCGCTCCGGGCGCTCGGCGGCGTCGTGGGCGTACTTGAGCATCCCCCCCGTCGAGAGCATGTGCACGCCCTCCGCGGAGACGTCGCCCGCGGCGACGTACTCCATCACGCTGGTGCTGCAACCGCACTCCGGGTGGATCAGGAAGTCGGCCCCGGGGTGCGCCGCGCGCGTAGCCTCGATGTCCGAGGGACGGATGCCGGCGTGCACGTGGCACTCGCCGTCCCACACGTGCATCCGCTTGCCGAGTTCCTTCTCGACGAACGCCCCCAGCCACATGTCGGGCCCGAACAGGATCTCCGTGTCCGCGCCGTGGGTCTCGTAGATGTGGCGCACCACCTGCACGGCGTTGGCGGACGTGCAGCAGTAGTCGGTCAGCGCCTTCACCGCGGCGGTCGTGTTGACGTACATCACCACCACCCCCTCGGGATGCTCGGCCTTCCACTCGCCGAGCTGCTCGGCGTCGATCGACGCCGCCAGCGAGCAGCCGGCGTCCAGGTCGGGGATCAGCACCGTCTTCTCGGGGCACAGCACCGAGGCGGTCTCGGCCATGAAGTGCACGCCGCAGAAGACGATCACATCGCCCTGCGCCGCCGCTGCCCTGCGGGAGAGCCCGAGCGAGTCGCCCACGTAGTCGGCGACGTCCTGCACCTCCGGCACCTGGTAGTTGTGCGCGAGGATCACCGCCCCGCGCTCGGCCGCGAGCGCGCGCACCTGCGCCTTCAGCGCGTCGATCTCGGCGGGCGTGAGGGGTATGGAAGACTGCTGCTTCGAGGGCGCCATCGGCAGCTGCATGGCTGGCCTCCAGGACGATGAGGGGCTGGGACGCTGGCAGAGACGTAACCGCGCCGGGCCGGGCGCGGCCGCTGCTGCTCAACACCTTCAAGTCTACTGCGCCGCGCAGATCCTTCCGAAGCCGGCCCCGCCCACGCGGCCCAGCCTTCGCAGGGAGGCCGCACCAGGGACTGCACGCTCTGTTCCGTGGCTTGACCTTCCACTATCGTCAAACGCTGTAATGTCATATTTGCTCTCCATCGAGGACTCCGCGCCGGGGGAACCGGAGCCGCTCGATCCTTCTCCAGGCGGCCGCCGCCCGCATAACCCGCCCCGCAGATTCGTGACGCGCAACGAGCACGATCAAATCCAAGCCGCCGTCGCGCGTGCGATCGCCGCAAATGGCTACGAGGCCACCACCGTGGAGGACATCTGCGCCGCGGCGCACATCGCCCCCAGGGTCTTCCACGAGCACTTCCCGGGCAAGCAGGAGGCCGCCATCTCCGCCGTGGAAGCCGGGGCGGATCAGCGCATGGCCCACTGTCAGGAAGCCTTTCAGATGGCCTCCACGTGGCCCGAGGCGATCTGGGCCGCGTGCGAGGCGTACACCGACTGGATGGCCAACGAGCCGGATTTCGCCCGCCTCGGCCTCGTCGAGATACTCGCCATCGGCCCCTCCGGCCGGGAGCTGCTGCGCTCGCTGCTGGACGCCTTCGCGCTGTTCCTCGAACCCGGCTACCGCTTCGCGCCCAGAGACACGCCCTCCGCACGCACCGCCGATGAGACGGTCGCCAACACCGTCTTCGGACTGCTGCACCAGCACGTCGTGGAGGACTCCCCCGAGACGCTTCCCACGATCGTGCCCGAGATAGCGCTCGCCGTCCTCACGCCGTTCCTGGGATGCCGAACGGGCCGAGGCGTTCGTGGCCGATCAGCAGGCCGGCGGCTCGGAGCGCGGAGGGTCGAGCGCCGAGAGCTGAAGGTCAGGCGCTGAAGCTCCACAGCTGAAGCTCCTACAGCGAGGGCTGCACGATCAGCGACAGATCCAGCGCGGGCGCCGAGTGGGTGAGCGCGCCGAGCGAGATGAAGTCCACTCCCGTCCGCGCGTACTCGGCCAGCCTCTGCAGCGTCACGCCGCCGCTCGCCTCCAGCACCGCGTGCCCTCCGACCTGGGAGACGGCGGCGCGCAGCTCTGCGAGGTCCATGTTGTCCAGCAGCAGGCGCCCCGCCCCGGCGGCCAGCGCCTGCTCGATCTCCTCTGGATTGCGCACCTCGACCTCGAGCGTGGCCGCGAGCCGCGGTGCGTGAGTGCGCGCGCGGGCCACGGCCTCCCCGATCCCCCCAGCGGCGGCGATGTGGTTCTCCTTGATCAGGATCGCGTCGTAGAGCCCCACGCGGTGGTTGAGCACCACCCCCGCCCCGCCAGCCGCCACGGCGGCCTTCTCCAGCGCGCGCAGTCCCGGGGTGGTCTTGCGCGTGTCAAGCACCCTCGCGCCGGTACCCGCCACGGCGCGCGCCGCGAGCGCGGCCGCGGTGGCCACGCCCGAGAGGTGGGCGAGGAAGTTCAGCGCCGTGCGCTCCCCCGTGAGCAGCGCTCGTGCGGAGCCCTCCACCGTCAGCACAGGCGAGCCTTCCTCATTCCACGCCCCCTCCCTCACCAGCCGCTCGGCGCGAATGCCCGGGTCGAGCAGTACAAACGCCGCCTCGGCGGCGTCCAGCCCGTAGATCGCGCCGGGAGCCTTCTGGGTGATCAGCGCGCGGGCGCGCGCGCTCGGCGTCTACGGTGGCCTCGGTCGTCACGTCCCCGGAGCCGATGTCCTCATCCAGCGCTCGGCCCACGAGCGCCGTCAGCTCGTCCGTGCTCACCGGCTGGGAGCCGCCGCCGCGTGCAGCAGGAACGCGCGCACGAACCCGTCGAGGTCTCCGTCGAGCACTCGCTGCACGTCGCCCATCTCGTGACCCGTGCGGTGGTCCTTGACCATCGTGTAGGGGTGCAGCACGTAGGAGCGGATCTGCGAGCCGAAGTTGACGTCCTGCGCCTCGCCCTTCTCGCGTGCGATCTCCTCGGCGCGTTCGCGCTCCTGCTTCTCCAGGAGCTTGGCGCGCAGCATCGCCATCGCGGTGGCGCGGTTGGAGGACTGCGAGCGCTCGTTCTGGCACTGCACCACGATCCCCGTGGGGCGGTGGGTGATGCGCACCGCGGAGTCGGTCTTGTTGACGTGCTGGCCGCCCGCGCCCGAGGCGCGGTAGGTGTCGACCTGCAGATCGTCTTCGTTGATCTCGACATCCCCTGTGTCGGCGACGACCGGCGCGACCTCCACGCCAGCGAAGCTCGTCTGGCGGCGATGGGCGGAGTCGAACGGCGAGAGGCGCACCAGCCGGTGCACGCCGCGCTCGGCCCCGAACAGCCCATAGGCATTCTCCCCGGACACGCGGAAGGTGGCGGACTTGATGCCCGCTTCCTCCCCCGCTCCGACCTCCAGCAGCTCGGTCTGAAAGCCGCGCCGCTCCGCCCAGCGCATGAGCATCCGCAGCACCATCTCCGCCCAGTCCTGCGCGTCGGTTCCCCCCGCTCCCGCGTTGACGCTCACGAGCGCGTCGCCGGAGTCATAGCGCCCGGAGAACAGCCGCTGCTCCTCCAGCTCGGCCAGGCGTGCCTCGACCGAGGCGAAGTGCTCGTCCACCTCCTCCTGCAGCGACTCCTCCTCCTCGGCCATCTCGATCAGCCCATCGAGATCCTCGACGTCGCCTTGCAGGGCCGTGAAGGTCTCCAGGCGCTTGGACGCGCGGGAGTGCTCCGCGGAGACCTTCGCCGCGCGCTCCGAGTCATCCCAGAAGCCCGCTGCTCCCATCTCCTCTTCGAGCGCCGCTACGCGCTCGGCCAGCGAAGCGGGGTCAAAGATAGTCCGCGAGCAGTTTCAACTGGTCGCGGATCGCAGCCAGGCGCTGCGACGTCGATTCGGTGGGAGCGTTGGCAGCCACACGCGCAACGCTATCAGCGCAGGCCCTACGCTCCGTGGCACTTCTTGAACTTCTTGCCTGATCCACACCAGCACGGGTCGTTGCGCCCCACCTGGTGCTCGCCATCCACGACGCGCTGCTCGACGATCGGCATCGCCAGCTCGCCCGCCTGCCCGTTGCCCGCTTCGTAGCCCGGCATACCGCCACCCGGGCCGGCCGCCGCGGCAGCGGCCGCGAGCGCGCCAACGCCCGTCACCGAGGTGCCGCCCGAGTAGGAGACGCGGCCCGCACGCGTCGAGTTGCCGGCCGCGGCGAAGGAGGGCACCAGCGGCTGGGCACCGCCGCCGTTGGCCCCTTCGACGGCCACCTGGGCGTTGAAGATCATGCGCGCGAAGTCGGTCCAGATGCTGTTCATGAGATCGCCGAAGAGGGTGTATGCCTCGTTCTTGTAGGCCACCAGCGGGTCGATCTGGGCGAAGCCGCGCAGGTGGATGCCCTCGCGCAGGTAGTCCATGTCATACAGGTGCTCGCGCCAGCGCTCGTCGATGATCTGCAGCAGCAGGAAGCGCTCCAGCTGGCCCATCAGCTCCTCGCCGAGCTCGCGCTCGCGCTGCTCGTAGCGCTCCAGCGCCTGCGTGGTGATGCGTTCGGTGAGCACGATGCGGTCGATCGTCTCGGGGTCGAGGTCCTCCGGTCCGAGGTCCAGCGGGAAGAACTGCCCGAGCGCGGTGAACAGGCCGTTCACGTCCCAGTCCTCCATGAAGTCCCCGGGCGTGTACTGCGCGACGGTGCGCTCGATCACGTTGCCGAGCTCCTCGCGCGCCTCGGCGCCCATCGCCTTGCCGTCGAGCACGCTGTCGCGGTAGGCGTAGACGATGCGTCGCTGCTCGTTCATCACGTCGTCGTACTCGAGCACGCGCTTTCTGATCAGGAAGTTCTGTTCCTCGACCTTCTTCTGGGCCTTCTCGATCTGCTTGGAGAGCATCCCCGCCTCGATCGGTTCCTCGTTGCCCTCCTCGTCGGTGCCGCCGAGACGATCGAGGATCTTGTAGATGCGGTCGCCCGCGAACAGACGCACGAGATCGTCCTCGGCGGAGAGGAAGAAGCGACTCTCGCCCGGGTCCCCCTGGCGTCCGGAGCGCCCGCGCAGCTGGTTGTCGATGCGCCGCGACTCGTGGCGCTCGGTGCCGCAGATGAACAGCCCGCCCGCGGCGACGACCTGTTCGCGCTGGGCCAGCACGCGCGTATCCAGCTCGCCTTCCAGAGCGGCCATGCGCTCCTGGAAGCCCTCATCCTCGGAGGAGAGGCCCCGGCGAGCCAGCTCCAGGCGCGCCATGTGCTCGGCGTTGCCGCCCAGCTTGATGTCCACGCCGCGCCCGGCCATGTTGGTGGCGATCGTGACCGCGCCGGGCTGGCCCGCCTCGGCGACGATCTCCGCCTCGCGCGCGGCGTGCTCGGGCTTGGCGTTCAGCACGGTGTGGGCGATGCCGCGCTTCTTCAGCCGCTCGCCCAGGAGCTCTGAGACCTCGACGGAGATCGTCCCCACGAGCACCGGCTGGCCGTTTGCGTGGCGCGCGGCGATTTCCCTCACGACGGCGCTCCACTTGCCCTCTTTGGTCTTGTAGACCTGATCGTTGTCGTCCTCGCGCACCATCGGCATGTTGGTGGGGATCTGGACGACCGGCAGCTTGTAGATCTTCATGAACTCGGTCGCCTCGGTGAGCGCCGTGCCGGTCATGCCCGAGAGCTTGTCGTAGAGACGGAAGAAGTTCTGGTAGGTGATCGTCGCGAGCGTCTGGTTCTCCTCCTGCACGCGCACGCCCTCCTTGGCCTCCACCGCCTGGTGCAGCCCCTCCGACCAGCGCCGGCCGTCGAGGATGCGCCCGGTGAACTCGTCGATGATCTTCACCTCGCCTTCGATCACCGCGTAGTCCACGTCGCGCTTGTAGAGCGCCTCCGCGCGCAGCGCCTGGTTGAGGTGGTTCACGAGGTGGCCGTTCTCGGCGCGGTAGAGGTGGTCGACGCCGAGGAAGCGCTCGGCTTTGGCGACGCCCTGCTCGGAGACCGACACCGTCTTGTGCTTCTCGTCGAACTCGTAGTCGAAGTCCGCGACGAACTCCTTCTTGGAGCGCGGATCCATGCCTTCGGGGGTCTTGCCCGCCACCATCCTGGGGGCCAGGCGCGCGAACTGGGCGTACAGGTCGGCGGCCTGTTCGGGGGCGCCGGAGATGATCAGCGGCGTGCGCGCCTCGTCGATCAGGATGTTGTCGACCTCGTCCACCACCGCGAAGGGGTGTCCGCGCTGGACTTTCTCGGAGATGTCCTTCGCCATGTTGTCGCGCAGGTAGTCGAAGCCGAACTCCGAGTTGGTCCCGTACACCACGTCGCAGGCGTAGGCGCGCTGCTTCTCGTCGTATGCCTGCTGGTTCTGCAGCACCCCCACGGTGACGCCGAGCGCTTTGTAGATCGGGCTCATCCATTCCGCGTCGCGGCGCGCGAGGTAGTCGTTGACGGTGACCACGTGCACGCCCTTGCGGGCGCCGGCGTAAGAAGAGTCCTCACCCCACACCGCCAGCGAGTTGAACACGACCGCGAGGGTGGCCGTCAGGGTCTTGCCCTCGCCCGTCTTCATCTCGGCGATGCAGCCCTCGTTGAGCGCCATGCCGCCGATCATCTGCACGTCGAAGTGGCGCATCCCCATGGTGCGCTTGCCCGTCTCGCGCACGATCGCGAAGCACTCGGGCAGCAGATCGTCGAGCGGCTCGCCCTGCGCCGCGCGCTCGCGCAGCGCGTCCATTCGCTCGCGCAGCTCGGCGTCGGTGTCGTGTTCGAGCTCGGGCTCGAACGCGCCGATCAGCGCGACGCGCTTCTCATAAGACTTGAACTTCTTCGCCTCGCCGACGTTGAGTGCGCGATCCAGGATGGACACGTCCCCAGGGTAGCGCCTACGGGGTCTCCCGGAGCAAGCTCAACCCATCGCCGAAAGCCCCGGAGAGGACTGCGGAAGGGTCCTGCTGGGCGCGCTCGCGCGCGCCTCGCGCCGGTGGCGGCGCTTGTCGCGGTGGCGCTTGACCTGGCGGGAGAGCTCCTCCACCATCAGGTTCAGCGAGCGCATCATCTTCGGGGAGGCGTCGCGCGCGCGCAGCGTCACGCCCTTCAGATACAGAGTGGCCTCCGCCACCTGGCTGTCCGCCACGCGCGGGTTGCGCTCGGCGAAGATCTCCACCTCCAGGCGGGCCAGGGGCGAAACCTGGCGCGAGACCTTGCCCAGGCGGCTCTCCGAGATGCCGCCTCAGCTCGTCGGTGACCGGAACGTTACGGCCCTTGATGTCGATCTGCATCAGGACTCCCTTCGTTGGTCGGCGTAGTAGGAAACGCATTTTGATCCTACGCCCGCCACCGGCGGTTGTCTAGCCTTCTCGACAGATGACCCCTCACATCGCGTGGACGCTTGAGCCCGGCGTGCTGATCGGCGTGGCGCTCGCGGGCGGCGTCTACGTGCGGCGCTGGCAGCGGGTGCGCAGTGTCTCCGACCGGCCTTCCGTGGACGCTCCGGTCATGGCGTCTGTGCTCGTTCATGGGCTCGCTGCTGATCGCGCTGGCGGCGCTCGTCTCGCCCGTGGATGGGCTCGCCGACCAGCTGTTCTTCATGCACATGGTCCAGCACATGCTGCTGCTCGACCTCGTGCCGATCCTCGCGATCCTCGGCCTCACGAAGGTGATCCTGCGGCCCGTGACGCGCTCGCTGTCCGACCTGGAGCGACGTGCGGGACCGCTGGCGCACCCCGCATTCGCGGTGGTGCTCTACGTGGCGTGCATCTGGACGTGGCACGTGCCCGCCGCGTATGACCTGGCGCTGCGCCACCCGGTGGTGCACGTGTTCGAGCACGTGAGCTTCGTGGCGGTGGGGACGCTGTACTGGTGGCACCTGCTGTCTCCGATTCGTGCGCGCATGCGCCTCGGCGGCATGGGGCCGGTCGTGTACATGCTCTCCACCAAGCTGTTCGTGGGGGCGCTGGGGATGGGCCTCGCGTTCGCGCCCACCGCGCTCTACCCCTACTACGTCGAGCACGCCCGCGTGTGGTCGCTCTCCGCGCACGACGACCAGGCGCTCGCCGGTCTGATCATGGCCGTCGAGCAGTCGATCGTGATGGGCGTGGCGCTGGTGGTGCTGTTCGTGCGGATGCTCTCGGAGTCCGAGCGCGAGCAGCAGCGGCGCGAACGCTACGCCGAGAGTTTCATCCCGTCCGTGACTAGGGTCCAGCCGCTTGCCAAGGCAGGCGGCGCCCCCGTAGCTCAGTGGATAGAGCGTCACTCCGACTAAGTGACAGGTCCGGGTTCGAATCCCGGCGGGGGCATTGAACCATCCGACAAACCAGCTACGATGCTGTCAGTCGGAGTGTCGCTATCTGAGCTGGACCTGTTGCTTGGATACGCAACCTTGGAAGTCCGCTTCGGCGGCTTCCTTAACGTGCCCGCAGGCTCTGCAGGATCCCCGCGTGGCCGGCAATCGCGCCGATCAGGATCGCTCCCGGGGCAACCTCGGTGCCGGGGAAGACGATCGACTCGCGCAGCTGCGCGCCGTCGCCCACGCGCGCGCCGTCGCCGAGCACGATGGGACCCATCAGGCGCACGCCCGCGCCGATCTCCACGTCGTGGCCGATCCACGCCTGGCCGTCGATCTCCAAGTCATTCGGCAAGGGCTGCTCGCCGGCGATGGTCACGCCGGGGCGCACCTCATGGCCCCGCACCTCCAGGCGCAGCTCGCCGCGCAGCGCGTCGAAGGTGCCCTGGCGCAGCTCCGCGAGCGAGCCCACGTCGTTCCAGTAGTCGCCGATCTCGTGGATGTGGAAGGGCACGTCGCCCGCGAGCAGCGCCGGGAAGACGTCCTGCGCCCAGTCGGCGAAGGGCCGCTCGGGGAAGTAGCTCGAAGATCGCGGGCTCGAAGATGTAGATGCCGCAGTTGCCGAGGTCCGAGAGCGCCTCCTCGGGCTCGGGCTTCTCCTGGAAGCCGGTGATGCGCCCCTCGGCGTCGTGCAGCACCACGCCGTACTCGCGCGTATCGGAGACCTGTCTTGACCGCCAGCGTCGCGATCCCGCCCGCCTCGCGATGCCGCGCGACGAACGCGCTCAGATCGATGTCGGTGAGGGCGTCGCCGGAGATGATCAGGAACGCCTCATCCCCGAAGAACTCGCGGCACGCGCGAACCCCGCCGGCGGTCCCCAGCAGCTCCTCCTCGTAGCGGTAGGCGAGGCGCTCGCCGAAGTGCTCGCGGATCGAGTCCGGGAAGTAGTGCAGGTTGGCGATCACCTGCTCGAAGCCGTGGCGATCGAGCAGGTCGAGGATGTGCGCCATCACCGGCCGATCGAGCACCGGCACCATCGGTTTGGTGATCTCGTACGTCAGGGGGCGCAGGCGCGTGCCGAGGCCGGCCGCGAGGACCATCGCCTTCATGGGGCTAATAACGGTAGTGATCGGGCTTGTAGGGCCCGTCGACCGGCACGCCGATGTAGGCGGCCTGCTCCTCTGAGAGCGTCGTCAGCCGCACCGCGAGCGCGTCGAGGTGCAGGCGCGCGACCTTCTCGTCGAGGTGCTTGGGCAGCACGTACACGCGCTGCTCGTACTCGTCGTTCTTGGTGAACAGCTCGATCTGGGCGATCGTCTGGTTGGTGAACGAGTTGCTCATCACGAAGCTCGGGTGCCCGGTGGCGTTGCCGAGGTTCAGCAGGCGCCCCTCGGAGAGCATGATGATCGCGTGGCCGTCGGGGAAGACCCACTCGTCGACCTGCGGCTTGATGTTGATGCGCTCGATGCCCGGGGTCTTGGCGAGGCCGGCGATGTCGATCTCGTTGTCGAAGTGCCCGATGTTGCCGACGATCGCCTGGTGCTTCATGCGCGCCATGTGCTCGGCGCCGATGATGTCCTTGTTGCCGGTGCACGTCACGAAGATGTCGCCCTCGCCGATCACTTCGTCGAGCGTGCGCACGGTGTAGCCCTGCATCGCCGCCTGCAGCGCGCAGATGGGGTCGATCTCGGTGACGACCACGCGCGCGCCCTGGCCGCGCAGCGATTCCGCGCAGCCCTTGCCGACGTCGCCGAAGCCGCAGATGACGGCCATCTTGCCGGCGATCATCACGTCGGTGGCGCGGTTGATGCCATCCACGAGCGAGTGGCGGCAGCCGTAGAGGTTGTCGAACTTCGACTTCGTCACCGAGTCGTTGACGTTGATCGCGGGGAACAGCAGCGTGCCGGCCTCGGTCATCTCATACAGCCGATGCACGCCCGTGGTGGTCTCCTCGGTGACGCCCTTGATGCCCTGGCCGATGCGCGTCCAGCGCTGGGGGTCCTCGCCGAGCGAGCGCGTGCAGCAGCGAGAGGATCACCTCGAACTCCTCGGAATGGACCCCCGTCCGCCTCCCCGCCGGCCGGATCGGGCACCACGCCCGCGGCCTCGTACTCGGTGCCCTTGTGCACGAGCAGCGTGGCGTCGCCGCCGTCGTCGAGGATCATGTTGGGGCTGGACCGCTGGGCAGACGATCCCGTCCTCACCGGGCCAGCGCAGCACCTGTTCGGTGCACCACCAGTACTCCTCCAGACTCTCCCCCTTCCAGGCGTACACCGGGACGCCCCGCGGGTTCTCCGGCGTTCCCTCGGGCCCGACGGCGATCGCCGCGGCGGCGTGGTCCTGGGTGGAGAAGATGTTGCAGCTGCACCAGCGCACCTCGCGCGCCGAGCGCGGTGAGCGTCTCGATCAGGACGGCCGTCTGGATCGTCATGTGCAGCGAGCCGGTGATGCGCGCGCCCTGCAGCGGCTGCTGGGCGGCGTACTCGGCGCGGATCGCCATCAGCCCGGGCATCTCGTGCTCGGCGAGCGTGATCTCCTTGCGCCCGAACTCCGCGAGCGAGAGGTCGGCGACCTTGAAGTCGTCCTTGGTGATGGTGGCGGTTGGGGTCATATGGTGGTCTCCGTGGGAGGTCGGGGACCGCCCAGTCTACCGCTCGGCCAGTTCTGTCTTGAGCTGCTCGAGCACTCTCACCGGCCCTGGGTCCACGCCGCGCAGCGCCGCGAGGTAGAGCGAAACCAGATCGCCGAGCAGCACGAGCGAGACGACGCGCTCGCAGGCGCTCTCCCCGCGTGTCTCCAACCGGAAGGTGGCGGCGGCGGAGTCGGCGATCAGCCGCTCGGTGAGCTCCATGCGCGCCTTCACGCGCGGATGCGCGTCGGCGTCGTCGAGGAACACCGCGGAGAAGCGGGCGGGTGGGTCCAAGTCACGGGCGCCCTCCCAGCCGACGAGTTCGTTGTGGTCGAGCTCGGGCAGCTCGTGCGCGAAGCAGGGCTGCTTGGCGTTCTCGTTGATCTGCGTCTTCCAGCGGTAGGCGATCGGGGTCGTGAGGCCCGCGCCGGCAACCACGGGGGCGGTGCCCAACAGGCCGCGCGCGATCTCCTTGGCGAGCGAGTCCTCGGGCGCGTCGGGGCCCCACTCGGCGACGAGCTGCTCGCTGTGGGAGGCCGCCACATCGATCTCCGATGTCAGATGGGGGCCGGCGCCGCACAGCGCGGCCACCTCCAGTGCGACAACCGTCATGTAGGCGACGGCGGCGCGCGGTTGAAAGCCGCCGGGCAGCGGAATCACGGGCACGCCGTCCGCGCGCGCCATCTCCGCGAGGCGCCCGCCGGTGGTCGCGACGACCCGCTGCGCCCCCAGCGCCCCGGCGGACTCGTAGCAGGCAAGGGTCTCCTCGGTGTTGCCGGAGTAGCTGGCGCACAGCACCGTCGTGTCGGGGGTCGTCCAGGGCGGCAGTCCGTAGGCGCGCGTCACGAAGATCGGCCGCGAGGCGTGGTCGCCCAGCGCCGCGCGCGCCAGCGCGCCGCCGATCGCCGAGCCGCCCATGCCGGCCACGACGAGGCCCGCGGGCGAGTCCCACTCGTTCATGATCGCCGACTCCACGCGCCACAGGGCGTCGCGCAGATGGTCGGGCAGCGCCAGCACGTCGCTCATCTGGCCGGAGACGTCGATCTGCGCGATCGCCTCGCGCGAGAGGGTCATGGTGTCCTCGGGCCTCAGAGGGTGGCGCAGGCGGCCGGAGGCCGCCGAGCCGGGGTGGGCGGGCCTATCTATCTTTCTGGTCAAATCTCAGCGCTCCGTCGGGGAGGGTCACACCGGGGAAGATACGCGCACCGTGGGCGATCGTGTTCTCCGCTCCCACCGTAACCCCCTCGCCGAGCACGGCGCCACCGAGGATCTGTGTGCCCGCGCCGACGCGGCAGCCGGCCGCGACGATGCAGTCGCGCAGCGTGCAGCCCTCGCCGATCTCGCTGCCCCGCCAGATCACCGCGCGCTCGACGGTGGTGCCGGAGCCGATCGAGACCCCTTCGCCGAGCACCACGAGGCTGCCCACATGGGCGTCGGGCGCAACGCGCACGCCGCTCTCCAGCACGGCAGGGGGGATCACCCGCCCCTCCACCTCGGCGGCGTCGGAGACCGCCAGGTAGTCGCTGCCCAGGCGCTCCCGCACGGCGGTGCGGACGTTTCCCTCGATGATGTCGAAGGTGCCCTGCAGGTAGCGCGCGGGCGTGCCGATATCCAGCCAGTAGCTCTGCGAGGGGTAGCCATAGAGCCCGTTTCCGATCAAGAGCGGCCAAACCTCCCGCTCGATCGAGACGTTGCGGTCGGGCGGAACGAGCTCCAGCACCTCGCGCTCCAGCACGTACGCGCCGGCGCTGATCATGTTGGTATCGATCTGGTCCGAGCCCGGCTTCTCGACGAAGTCGGTCACCGAGTTGTCGGATGCCAGGTGCACCAACCCGTAGGCGGTGGGGTCCGCGACCGGGACGAGCGCGAGCGTCGCCTTCGCCCGGGTGCGCTCGTGCTGCGCTATCTGCTCTGTGAGGGAGATGTCGGTGAGCACATCGCCGTTGAGCATCAGGAAGCGCTCATCGAGCATCGACTCGGCGAACTTCAGCGCTCCGGCGGTGCCGCGCGGGTCGGGCTCCTCGACGAAGCGCAGGCGCACCCCCACGCCGGAGCCGTCGCCGAGCACGTTGCGCACGCTCGTCGCCAGGAAGCCGCAGGACATGATCACGTCGTCGATGCCATGCTCGCGCAGCCATTCGAGCATGAAGGCGATGAATGGCCGGTCCACCAGCGGCACCACCGGCTTGGGCACCGTCGAGGTGAGCGGGCGCAGACGGGTGCCCTCGCCGCCCACGAGGATCACGGCCTGCATCAGCCCCGCCCCACGCCCTCGTAGACGAGCCCCGCCGCGCGCACGGCGTCAGGATCGAGGGCGTTGCGCCCGTCCACCACGAGGCGTCCGCTCATCGCGCCGGCGACCTCGCTCCAGTCGAGCTCCAGGAACTCGGGCCACTCGGTGACGAGGACGGCGGCATCGGTGTCTTGCAGGGCGTCCATCGCGGAATCGGCGAAGCGTAACCCCGAGACCAGCTTGCGCGCCTCCCCCTCGGCGACGGGGTCATACGCGGAGACCGAGGCCCCGTCGGCGTTCAGCCGCGCGGAGAGCACCAGCGAGGACGCCTCGCGCATGTCGTCGGTGTTGGGCTTGAAGGCGAGCCCGAGCAGTGCCACGCGCTTGCCCACGAGGCCGCCGAGGTGCTTGTGCAGCTTGGCGATCACGCGCCGCTTCTGCAGCTCGTTGACCTCGATCACCGCCGTGAGCAGCTGGAAGTGGTAACCGGAGTTGCCCGCGAGCTGCTTCAGCGCATCGACGTCCTTGGGGAAGCACGACCCGCCGAAGCCGATCCCCGCCTGCAGGAACTTCGGCCCGATGCGATCGTCGAGGCCCATGCCGCGCGCGACCTCCACGACGTCAGCGCCCGTCCCCTCGCAGACGTTGGCGATCTCGTTGATGAACGAGATCTTGGTCGCGAGGAAGGCGTTGGAGGCCAGCTTGACCATCTCCGCGCTGGCGATGTCCGTGCGCACCAGCGGAGCGTCGAGGGGCGCGTAGAGCTCGACCACGGCGTCGCCGGCCCAATCGCCGTTGTCGCCCACCACGACGCGATCGGGGTGCAGGAAGTCGTGCACCGCGGAGCCCTCCTTGAGGAACTCGGGGCAGGAGACGTAGCGCAGACCGGCCTTGCCCTGCTCGCCCAGCACGCGCTGGATCGCGGCGCCGGTGCCGCTGGGCACGGTGGACTTCATCACGAGCGCGTGGCGCTCGGAGGCGGGGATCGCATCGACCACGGCGTGCACCGCCGACAGGTCGGCGTCGCCGGAGTAGGTGGGCGGGGTGCCGACGGCGACGAACAGGAGGCGGCAGTGCTCCAGCGCCTCGCTCAGATCGGTCGAGAAGTGCAGGCGCCCGGAGTGCTTTGCCAGGAGTTCCTCCAGCCCCGGCTCCCAGATCGGCACCTCGCCGCGCCGCAGTCGCTCGATCTTGGCAGCGTCGATGTCGATGCACCACACCTCGCTGCCCAACTCCGCGAAACCCGCCGCGGTGACGAGCCCAACGTAACCGGTGCCGATGACCCCAATCGGCTGGCGCTCAGCCATTTACGGGAGATGCTTCCTTGAGCAGCAGCAGCGCACGGTTATCGGCGAACTGCAGGTAGCCCTCATCCTGGGTGTAGCGCACGACGTCGGTCTCCGAGCGATACAGGCGCAGCTCGGTGGGCTCCAGCAGCGCCAGCACCGGCTCGTGGCCCGCGAGGATGCCGATCGACCCCACGGCGGTGCGCGTGGAGATCATCTCCACTTCCTCGTTGAACACCTCGCCCTCGGGGGTCAGCACTTCGACTGGGAACTTGGTGCGCGCCATCAGCGCTCACCCCGCCCCGGATGCGGCAGGCTCCCCTGTCTCGCGCCACGCGACCCTCTGCGGGCCGCTCGGCGGCCCGCCTTAAGCATTTGCATCCTCCAGCACCTGCTCGATCGTGCCCTTCAGGAAGAACGCGCGCTCGGGGACCTCGTCGTGCTTGCCCTCGATGATCTCCTGGAAGCCGCGGATCGTCTCGGCGATCGGCACGTAGGCGCCGGGGGTGCCGGTGAACTGTTCGGCCACGAAGAACGGCTGGGAGAGGAAGCGCTCGACCTTGCGCGCGCGCTGCACCGTCACCTTGTCCTCGTCGGAGAGCTCGTCGATGCCGAGGATCGCGATGATGTCCTGGAGCTCCTTGTAGCGCTGCAGGATCTCCTTCACGCGGTTGGCAACGCGGAAGTGATCGTCGCCGAGCACGTCGGCCTTGAGGATCGTCGAGGTCGAATCGAGCGGATCCACGGCCGGGTAGATGCCCTTCTCGGAGATCGCCCGCGAGAGCACGGTGGTGGCGTTGAGGTGCGCGAACACCGACGCCGGCGCGGGGTCTGTCAAATCGTCCGCGGGCACGTAGATCGCCTGCACCGAGGTCACCGAGCCGGTGCGCGTGGAGGTGATGCGCTCCTGCAGCTGACCCATCTCGGTCTCCAGGGTCGGCTGGTAGCCCACCTGGGAGGGCATCCGGCCGAGCAGCGCGGAGACCTCGGAGCCGGCCTGCACGAAGCGGAAGATGTTGTCGATGAACAGCAGCACGTCCTGGCCCTGATCGCGGAAGTACTCCGCCATCGTGAGCCCGCTCAGCGCGACGCGCATGCGCGCGCCGGGCGGCTCGTTCATCTGGCCGAAGACGAGCATCGTCTTGTCCAGCACGCCGGACTCCTTCATCTCCAGCCACAGGTCGTTGCCCTCGCGCGAGCGCTCGCCCACGCCGCAGAAGGCCGAGAGCCCGCCGTGCTCCTTGGCGAGGTTGTGGATGAGCTCCTGGATCAGCACCGTCTTGCCCACGCCGGCACCGCCGAACAGGCCGACCTTGCCGCCCTTGGCGTAGGGGGCGAGCAGGTCCACGACCTTGATGCCCGTCTCGAACATCTCGGTGGTGGGCGTGAGGTTCTCCGCGCGCGGGGCCTCCTGGTGGATGCCGCGCCGCGGCGTGTCCTTGGGCAGCGGCTCGCCAAGGTCGATCGGCTCGCCGAGCAGGTTGAAGATGCGCCCGAGCGTCACCTCGCCCACGGGCACCGTGATGGGGCCGCCTGTATCGAGAACCTCCGCGCCGCGCGCGAGCCCATCGGTCGTATCCATCGCCACCGCGCGCACGCGATCGTCGCCGAGGTGCTGCTGCACCTCGCACACGAGCACGCTCTCGCCACGATCGACGGTGATCGCGTGGTTGATCTCGGGCAGGCGCTCGGGGAAGACGGCCTCGATCACGACGCCCTGGATCTCCTCGATGCGCCCGACGTTGCGCGTTGCGGACGCATCCTCGGAGAAGCCGGCGGGCTGAGTGGCGGTGGTGGGTGACATTTGTTCTCGATTCTCCTATCGCTTAAGAGCTCTTAAGGGCTCCGGGTGGGCGGGCCTAATCAGCTCCGCCGATGGGCGTTCGCAGTTCTTCGCACGGCGCGCCCGTGGCATGTCTGGCGAGGCCATCACGCGGCGCATCAGTTCAGACCCTCCGCTCCTGCCACAACCTCCATGATCTCCTGGGTGATCTCGGCCTGGCGGGCACGGTTCATCTGCAGTGTCAAGTCGGTGATGATCTCCCCCGCATTATCCGAGGCGCTGCGCATCGCGGTCATCTGCGCGCCGAAGAACCCCGCGGCGGACTCGATCAGCGCGCGGTAGATCGAGATCTCGACGTAGTCGGGCACGAGGCGCTCGAGCAGATCCTTGGGGTCGGGCTCGTACTCGACCAGCGCGCGGGGGCCGGCGGGGCGTCCGTTGTCCTCGCCCTCGCCCTCCTCGCCGCTCGCGAGGCCGAGCACGGCCTGGGCGAGCGGCAGCAGCGTCTCGCGCGTGACGGTCTGCGTGAGCGGCGAGACGTAGGAGTTGTAGAGGACATCCACGCGATCCAGGCGGCCCCCCACGTAGGAGTCGATCAGATCCTTGCCGATCGCGCGCGCATCGGCGTAGGCGGGGCGATCGGTGAAGCCCACGTAGCTGCCGCTCAACTCGCGCCCGCGGAACGTGAGCGAGGAGACCCCGCGCCGGCCCGTCGCATACCACACGGGGCTCTTGCCATGATCGACCAGCTCGGTCCCCGCGCGCACTCCCGCGCGGATGATCTGCGAGTTGAAGGCGCCCGCGAGGCCGCGATCGCCGGTGACGAGCAGCAGGCCCACGTTGCGCTCCTGCTCGTGCTCGGCGAGCAGCGGGAACGATGACGCCTCCGCGCCCGCGGCCTCCGCGGCCTGGTGGGTCATCCGCCGGATCGCCTTCGCGTAGGGGCGCAGCGCGGCGATCCGCTGCTCTGCCCGGCGCAAGCGCGCGGCGGCGACCATCTCCATCGCTCGGGTGATCTTCTGGATGTTCTTGACCGAGGAGATCCGGTTCTTGACGTCGCGCTGGCTTGCCATGGGAGGGAGTCCTCGAGCCGCGAGCGGCTAGGCGTGGACCTCGGCGGGCTCATCGCTGCGCTCGCTCTCGGCAGGCGGCGCGGAATCGTCGTCCTCGCTCGCGCGCGGCGAGTCGCCCTCCGCGGATGGCAGCGGTGCGGAGGCGTCATCCAGTGGCAGGCCCTCCTCGTCGAGGTCGTAGCCGAAGTCGTTCGCGAAGGACTCCACCGCGTCGTGCACCTCCTGCTGGGTCTCCTTCGACCAGTCCCCGCCCGCGATCTTCGCGCGCAAGTCCGAGTGCTGGGCGTGCGCGCGTTCGATCAGGCTCTGCAGGAACTCCGGCACGCGCTCGACAAGCAGGCGATCGAGGAAGCCGTTGGTGGCGGCGTAGATCTGCAGCACCTGATCCTCCACCGCCAACGGCGCGCGCTCGTGCTGGTTGAGCGTCTTCACCAGCCGCTCGCCGCGCGCGAGCGTGCGCTGCGTGTCGGCGTCGAGGTCCGAGCCGAACTGCGAGAAGGCCTCCAGGTCGCGGTACTGGGAGAGCTCCAGCTTGATGCGCCCGGCGACCTTCTTCATGGGGCCGATCTGCGCATTGCCCCCGACGCGCGAGACGGAGATGCCGACGTTGATCGCGGGACGCACGCCGCTGTTGAACAGCTTGGGCTCGAGGAAGATCTGCCCATCGGTGATCGAGATGACGTTGGTGGGGATGTACGCCGAGACGTCCCCCGCCTGCGTCTCGATCACCGGCAGCGCGGTGAGCGAGCCGCCACCGAGGTCGTCGTTTAGCTTCACCGCGCGCTCCAAGAGGCGCGAGTGCAGGTAGAAGACGTCGCCGGGGTAGGCCTCGCGGCCGGGCGGGCGGCGCAGCAGCAGCGACATCTGGCGATACGCGTAGGCGTGCTTGGTCAAATCGTCGTACACGCACAGCGCGTGCTTGCCGTTGTAGAGGAAGTGCTCCCCCATCGCGCAACCCGCGTAGGGGGCCATGAACTTGATCGGCGCGGCCTCATCGGCGGGCGCGGCGACGATGATCGTGTTCTCCAGCGCGTTGTGTTCGTCGAGCGTCTGCGCGAGCGCCACGACGGTGGACATGCGCTGGCCGATCGCTACGTACACCGACACCACGCCGGTGTCGCGGTTGTTGATGATCGCGTCGATCGCGATTGCCGTCTTGCCGGTCTGGCGGTCGCCGATGATCAGCTCGCGCTGGCCGCGCCCGATCGGGATCATCGCGTCGATCGCCTTCAGCCCGATCTGCATCGGTTCGGTGACCGGCTGGCGCTGCACCACGCCGGGGGCCTTGAACTCCGCGGGCCGCGTCTCGGTGGTGTTGATGTCGCCCTTGCCATCCAGCGGCCGTCCGAGCGGATCGACGATGCGCCCGAGCAGCGCCTCGCCCACGGGGATCTCCAGGAGGCGCCCGGTGCGGCGCACGGTGTCGCCCTCGGAGATGCGCTCCCACTCGCCGAACAGCACCGCGCCGACGTTGTCGGACTCGAGGTTCAGCGCCAGGCCGGTGACGCCGTGGGGCAGCTCGAGCATCTCGAAGGACATGCAGCTCTCCAGGCCGTGCAGGCGCGCGATGCCGTCGGCAACCGACAGCACCGTGCCGACCTCGGTCAGCTCGGCCTCGCCGGCGCCGAGGCCCTCGATGCGGCTCTTGAGGATGTTGGTTATCTCGTCGGGGTTGATCTGCATGGTGTCTCCTAGTTGAAAAAAGCGGGGCCCGACCGAAGCCGGGAGACACGCGCCTCCGGCGCGAATCCCCGTTTCGGCCAGCCGGCCTCAGGGGCTCCTTGTCGATTGCGGGCTCAGGTGGAGGCGCCGTGGGCGACCTGCCTGCGCAGCTGCTCCAGTCGGTTGCGGATTGAGGCGTCGAGGATCGAGTTGCCCACGCGCACCACGATGCCCCCGATGATCGCGGGGTCCACGCGTGTGGTGAGCGTGACGCGGCGCCCGGTGCTCTCGCCGATGCGCTGCGCGACGCTGCCGGTGGTCGTGTCGTCCAGCTCGATGGCGCTGGTGATCTCCACGGGCAGCAGGCGGTTCTCCTGCTCCCACAGTGCCTCGAAGGCGCGGCGCGCGCGGAAGATCACCGGCATGCGGTGGTTTTCGATGAGCAGCTTCAGGAAGTTGACGAACTGCGGGTCGGCGTCCACCAGCATGCGCTCCAGCGCCTCCTGCTTCTCCTTGGTGGAGAAGTAGGGCGAGAAGAAGAAGATCCGCAGCTCGCGGTTGCCCTCCAGGGCGTCGGCGAACTGGGCGAGCTGCTCGCGCAGCTCTTCGAGCTTGCCCTGCTCCCGCGCGACCTCGAACAGGGAGCGGGCGTATACCTGGGCCAGCTCCTCCATTTAATTCCGGCTCCCGAGGCTGGAGAAGTCGAGCTCGCCCAGAGCCTCCTCCACCAGCCGCTTCTGATCGGCGCCGTCGAGCGTCTTGCGCGTGACCTTCTCGGTGGCCATGATCGTCAGGTCGGCGACCTCGCGGCGCAGTTCCTGCAGCGCCCGCTGGGTGGCCGCCTCGATGTCGCGCTGCGCGCGCTGCGCCGCCTCGGCGGCGAGCTCGCGTGCGTGCTCCTTGGACTCGCGCTCGTGCGTCTCGGCGCTCGCGCGTGCGCGCTGCACGATCTCATCGGACTGCGCGCGCGCCTCGTGCAGGCGCGCGCGGTATTCGGCCAGCAGCTGCTCGGCCTCCTCGCGGGTGCGCTGCGCCGAGTCGATCGACTCTTCGATCGCCTGCTTGCGTCGTTCCAGCGCCTCGCTGATGCGCGGGAACGCCAGGCGCGCGAGCAGCAGCATCGTGAGGCCGAACACGAGCAGCGTCCACACCATCAGGCCCACGCCGGGCTTGATCAGGAAGCTGCCGTTGGAGGCGATCACCATCGCAGACTCGCTAGACGATGAACGCGGCCAGGAGGCCGGCCACGAGTCCGTAGAAGAAGCACGCCTCCGTCAGAGCGAAGCCGAGCCACTGGATCTGGGTGATCTCCTCGCGCATCTCCGGCTGGCGGGTGACGCCTTCGATCACCTTGCCGAAGATGAGACCGATGCCGACGCCGGCGCCCACGGCGCCGAGACCGCCGCCCACGCCGAGGCCGATCGACTTGCCGGCCTTCGCGATTTCTTCGGTCACCGCGAAAACGGTGAAAAGAGCTATGTGCACAGCGATTGACTCCTTTAGTGGTGTTCGGCGACCGCGCCGCCGAGGTAGATAGCGGTAAGAGTGGCGAAGATGAACGCCTGCAGGGCGGCCACCAGGGAGACCTCGAACGCGAACAGCAGGACCGCGAACGGGATCGTGAGCCAGCCGAGCGCGGCGATGCCCAAGAGCACCGCCAGCGCGCCCCCCATGAACAGGATGATCATGTGGCCCGCCAGGATGTTGGCGAACAGCCGGATCGACAGCGAGAGCAGGCGCATCAGGTTCGAGAGCACCTCGATCCCGAACAGCGCGACGGCCATCCCGCCGGTGACCCCGCCGGGAACGAGACCCTTGAGGTAGCCGATCGGACCCTTCGCGCGCACGCCTTCGAAGGTGTATGAGACGAACACGACCAGCGCCAGCACCAGCGGGATCGAGAGGTTGGCGGTGGCCGCGTACAGCGAGAATGAGGGGATGTGCACGCCGAACACCGCGATTTCGTGCTCGGTGTTGGTCGGCAGCGGGATGTAGCCGATCAGGTTGGAGAAGAGGATGAACAGGAACAGCGCGCCGATGAAGGGAAACCACTTCGCGGCCATCTTCTCGTCCATCGAGCTGCCCGTGATGTTCTCGCGCATCAGCGTGTAGATCATCTCCACCGCCGCCTGCACCTTGTTGGGGCGCGCCTGCATGCGCCGCGCGATGTAGATCATCGAGATCGACGTCAGCGAGGCCGCCAGCACGAGGTAGAGGACGGCCTTGTTGATCGAGAACACCCCGAGGTTGACCCACGTGTCGAGCTTGAACTCGTTCTGCGGTTCAAACGTGGTGTTGCGCGTGCCGCTCACGCCGTAGATCACGAGCAGCGCGATCAGCCCGGCGACGTAGATGCCGCCGATGATCGCCAGCTTGCGCTTGGTGCTCATGCCTTTGCGATCGTCTCCGGCTCCGGCTGGTCCACCAACTCCGGCGGGGGCGCTTGCCGCGTGCGCGCTCATGAGGGTTCTGGCCTCCCCTGCGGGGTGCTGGGCCTCGCCTGCGGGGCACGGGGCCTCCCCTGCGGGGCACGGGGCCTTCCGGGCTGCAACGTCTCGCCGCGCGTGGCGAGCGTCATCACGAAGTACACGGTGAACGCGCAGAGCATCACGACGGCCGCCATCACCCCATCGTCCTTGCCGAAGGCGTAGCGGGCCACGATCACCGCGAGCGCGACGATCCACACGCGTGCCATCATCGTCCCCACCTGAAGACCCGCCCTTACGCGGGGATCGTTCGAGCGCAGCGCATGCGTGTACGCGGCAGCGGCCCCGACACGCGTTAACAGCCAGGCCAGCGCAGCGATCAGGTATCCGGCCAGGGGCAATCCCGCCGCGATCACGACCGGGGCCGTGGCGAGCACCAGGAACACGTCGAGATAACGCGTGAGTGTGGTGGTCATGGTCGGTGGTTGAGGGACCGGGTGGTGAAACCAGATGTATGGGGACCCCGACAGGCGGATCGATCCCTGGTGGGACCTTATATCCGTGCAAGCCCGCGCGCTGTCTCACGGCGAAACTCGCTTCAGGGGGCCGCCGACGGACGAATCGGCAACCGCTGGCAGTCTACCTGATCTGGGACTTCGTAACAAGTTTGTGACATGCGCTACGGAGATTATCACCTTGATACAGGGTCACTTCGTAGCAAACGTCACAAAACTAAATAGAAGTCCAACTTATAGACTCGCTGCCCATGCGCTTTCGCTCCGTGGGCACCGTACTAGCAGGGCTTGGCGTGACGATTGCTAGCACTTTCGCGTCTTCCCTGGGTCTCTCAATACATCAAGAACGGATTGGCTTTGCAGTAGGGATCTTCTTGATGGTTGTGGGGCTTGCCCTGGTCCTTTACGAAGGGGCCTACAGGAGACGTAAGTCAAGAGGCAGCTCCGCGCAAAAGGAGATGCCCCTTCTGGACCGCCTGAAGTTCAAGCTGGACGAAGGCCAAGCACTCGCTTGGCAGATGCACGAGCTTCAACCAGGACCAACTTTGGGAGCTGCACGCGCGTGGCGCGGCGAGGTCTACAAGATGCTGTTAGCTGAGCGGTCGGACTGGGGGCGGCGCTTCCGCGAGGAGACCCATGAGATCCCAGCGACCACAGATCAGGTCGTTTTCCCTGCGCGAGGCATCCTTGAAGAACAGGTTGCGTGCTTGCAGGAGCTACTCAAATAACAAAAGTCACAATCTTTAGTACCTTGACACAGGGTGATGGATCAGCTAGGATGTTGATCTATGGGCTTCTTTTTCCTTATTTTGCGGGACTTTTGGGCCTCTTCTGAGACTGCTTCGCGGACTTTCTTAGGGAACATTTTCTTTAGGGCCTGCTCTGTGGGCAGCTCGTGGGCCTTGGGTTTGTGTCTGGGCATGAGGATCTCCTGATGGAGGGGATGAATCTTCCGAAGCTCATTGAGCAGTTTGGCAGCGAAGAGCGCTGTCGTGGGTACTTGGAGGAGCTTCGCTGGCCTGATGGGCCTGAATGTCCACGCTGCGAGAAGCCGACGACGATCTCTCGCATTGCTCAGCGCAACCAGTACGAGTGCGACAAGTGCCGCTACCAGTTCAGCGTGACCGCTGGGACCTTGTTCCACGACTCCCACCTGCCCCTCTGGAAATGGTTCCTGGCGGTCTACTTGATCTGCGAGTCCAAGAAAGGGGTCAGCGCTAAGCAGCTCCAGCGGATGCTCGACGTGTCCTATAAGACAGCCTGGTATCTGGCGCACAGGATCAGGGACGCAATGGGAGATGACGAGCAGCCTCTTCTCAAAGGGACCGTTGAGGCAGACGAGACATACATTGGGGGCAAGCGCAAGGGCTTTGGGAAGGGCTATCGAGGCAATAAGGTCATTGTGGCTGGAGCTATTGAACGAGGAGGGGAAATCCGCCTGCGTTTGGTCCCCAACACTCGTAGAGGCAATCTCCACAACTTCATCAAGTCCACAGTCGATGACGAGGCTGATGCGATCTACACAGATGAGCTGAAGTCCTATTTGGGCATTGGCGATGAGAACACCAAGCATGAGACTGTCGAGCATTCCAAGGAGGAATGGGTCCGAGGAGATGTCCACACCAACACTGTTGAGAGCGCTTGGTCCCTTCTCAAACGATCTGTCGTAGGGACCTATCATCAGATCAGCGTCAAACATCTTCCTGCGTATCTAGATGAGATGGAGTTTAGATTCAATAGAAGAGATAATCCTTTTCTATTCAGAGATACATTGCTTGTGTTACTTCATGGTGATGCTCTGCCTTATCGGCTGCTCATCGAGCGCGTGGACCCTGGCGAGCGCCAGAAAGAGAACGATGCTCTCATGCGGCGCACCGCTAAGGATCTGGAGAGGAGAGAGCGCAAGGAGAAAAAGAAAACCCCGACCGAAGCCGGGGTTTCCCCTGCAACAGGTTGACACCGAAGCGTTCACCTGTTACTGTGTGCGTTTGTTGGAGACGCAGGTCCAGTCTAACAGGCATTTAGGCAATTTACAAGCCTGTAGAGACTTCCCAGAGGGGAAACCGCGTAAATCGCCGTCAGATGGGTTGACGGGCCTCAACCTATCCAAGCTGATACCGAGTGAGTTCAGCAAGCTGTTCTCCCAGATTGCTCTAACCAAGCATATATACCGTCCGTTCAGAGGCTTAGGCCGAAGGGTGGTGCGCAGAAGAGATCAATACTGATCTCACGAGGTAAATTCAACGACCTGGGCTCGTTATTACTGCGTAAGCGAAAAACCTACGTCGGAATGTTTCGCTTTTCCACTTCTCCTTTACTATAATGATTATATTGTTATAGTAAAAGGGGGGTGAAAAGCTCTCTCCCAGTTCGGAATGTATATGAACTACTAGGGCCAAATTCTCCCTACTAAAGATCGTTCTAATTCATTGTCTGACTTTCGAGACGACATATACTCCAGCTACAAACAAAAGTAATCCTCCAATCACACTCATAAGGCAATTGCTACCTACACGTACTGGGCCAAGGCCCACAGATGCTCTAGGCATATCTTAAGGTCCTTTCTTGAGTGGACATTACTTAGGAATGATCTTGATTGTCCAGTTGCCAAGGGCGTTTACCTGGACCTTGCTATAACTTCCTGCTTCAAGTATTGATGAACCACTATGTGCCTGAGAATTGACTGGTACACCTTCATTGGTGAATATTGCGAAGTATCCTCCATCGTCTGTCCATTCAATAATTGATTCCTTTGCCACTGTAATCATACCCAAGTTCTTTCCACCATTGCCTGAGAAACTTTTGGCGTCTGATACTGAGGGTTGTTGAGTTGAAGCAGCAACAGTTCTTGTGATTGTTCTTCTAGGTGCTGTAACTGTCTGAGTTACTGTGGTGGTTTGAATGCTCGCAACTGTAGTCGTAATTATCTTCGTTGAACCGCATCCTGTGAATGAACTGAAAAAGGCTCCACAAAATAGAGTGATGGCAACAGTAGTAAGCTTCATTCTATTGATGCTCCTGACGCTTGAGGGACTTGAGCAAAATCATGACGGCATTTTGAGCAGCGCGTCAGGCCCTTCTTGACTGAATGACCACAAGATGGACAATCACGTCGCTTTGGTCGTGTCATGAACCAAATCAACGAAAAGAATACAAATCCGAAGAAACCAATGAACAGGATGAATGCCACGCCAATCCCAGCTCCAGCATTGCTAGCTTCTTCGCAGCTACTGGAGTTCACGAATTGTCGAGTGCGCACACGTCTGGGAGGCGTGATTGGCTGCGCTCACAGCTCCGTCAATCGCCCAGAACAGGATCAAGCGCACCAAAGGATCACAACCCAAGTCATCTTGCGCCAATGCGGTCTAGCGTAGACGCACGGTCTTCTTGCCCCTTATAGGTGGTCCATGCTTATGGGCCTGCGCGTTCTCGCACAAGTGGCCCCTGACGAACAGCACCTTATAGCAAAACTTGACGATATGTCTCTTGGCTTTATGGCTTAGGCCCCTGATGCTTTGGGCGTGAGCCCACTTGAGCGCTTCGCAGCCAACCTGAAGGCCGCCCGCAAAGAGCGCGGATGGTCCCAAGAGGAGCTATCCAGACAGACGAAGCTGCATACGACCGCCATCTCGAAGATGGAGCGCGCTAACCGTGCGCCGCGCTTCCCCACGGTCGTGATCCTCGCTGAAGCCCTTCAGGTGCCCGCAGGACGGCTCTTCGAGGGGATACCGGACCTCAAGGGTCCTTAGAACCGTATTCTTCCTCTGCGCGGCGCCGTGCGATGACTCTCGTCTGCTCCTCCACCATGACGTTGATGGCCTCGACGCTTCCGAAGGTGGCTGGCTGGTGCTCGTGGATGACCCTCTGAATCGGCTTCTGCGCCTTCTCATCGTGTTTGGCCTCCTGCCAACGAAAGAAAGTCGCCAAGGCCCATATGAGCGCGGAAGCGCCTAGAACGCCATATAAGACCCACATGACCGCACTACCAGATGGTTGGGTCCCTTTCACGACCCAAAAAGGAACGAGAGTCGTGAAGCTCATCGCGAAAGCTGCCGTCGCGGCACGTTGGAGATTCTGCACGCGAGGAGTCTAAGAGGTGCGTCTAGCGGGCCTTGCGCCTTATGCGACATAGCCCTGTATGAAGTACATAATCGCCTGCGCTACCTGCCGCCGGAAGCGCTCGCGCAAGCGCCTTCGCCAGCACCACCGCCAGCGCGGCGGTGGCGAGTCCCGGCGACGATGTCGAGCACGAAGTGGTTCCCGGTGCCGAGCACCGCCAGGCAGGTGAGGCACGGGTAGAGCACCGCCAGCGTCCGCACCCACACGCGCGGGGTCATCTGCCAGATGACCAGCGCGCACCAGGCCGCCCAGGCCATGTGCAGCGAGGGCATCGCCGCCAGCTGATTGGCGTCGTGCGCCAGCGGTCCGGTGTGCCAGGAGCCCACGGCGCCCGTGTTGGCGACGACATCGATGAAACCCGCGAGCATCCGCGGCGGGGCCACGGGATACAGCCAGAAGACGGCCAGCCCGATGACGTTCATGAGCACGAGCGCCGAGCGCATCGGCCGGTAGATGTCCGCGCGCCGCCACCACAGCCACCCCAGCAGACCCAATGTGACGATGAAGTGGGCGTTGTCGTAGTAGTAGGAGGACACCACCCCCAGCGTGTGGTGGTGCGCCATCCAGCGGTTGAGCGTGCCCTCTGGATCGATCTGCAGCGTCTGCTCCAGGTGCAGCACGTCGGTGGCGTGGGCGATTGCGAGGCTGTAGCGCAGGTGCGCGAGGTTGTTGACGATGTCGTAGACCCACAGGAGCCAGCCGACGATCAGGAGCTCCACCCACCAGCGCGGGCGCGCGCGCACGGCCGCCAGCGCACGGCTCTTGGCCCGCGAGGGTGCAACCAGCGGCTCGGGCAGCGCGATCGCCCATTCGCCGCCCGTGTCGGTGGAGCCGGGAGAGGCCATTCGGGGATTCTACGGAGCCACCGGGCGCAGCCCGTGGGTGGACATGCTGCTCGATCACGCGCGGCAGCGCCGCCACGGTGCGCCGCCAGGAGTCCGGGGCGCTGTAGTCGTCGGCGTCGTGCAGCAGCAGCAGCGCCCCCGGCGCCGCGCCGTCCGTCACGCGCCGCGCGATCGACTCCGGCGTGGCGCGCTTCTCCCAGTCGCGCCCCCAGTCGCTCCACAGCAGCGTGCGCCAGCCGCGGCGACGGGCGAGGCGCAGCGCGGAGGGGTTGAGCACCCCGTAGGGCGGGCGGTAGAGCCCGATGGCGACACCCGTGGCGTCCTCGATCGTGGCCTGCGCGCGGTCGATGTCCTCCCGCGTCTGGCGGGGCGTGAGGCGCAGCAGGTTGCGGTGGCGGTCGCAGTGCAGGCCGATGCCGTGCCCGGCGGCCACGATCTCGCGCGGCAGCGCCGGATTGCGGCGCACCTGCTCGCCGACGAGGAAGAACGTCGCCGGTACGCCCGCCGCGGCCAGCACGTCCAGCATCGCCGACGTTCCCTCGCTGTGGGGGCCGTCGTCGAAGGTGAGCGCGTACCCCTCCCCGCTCGCGGTGCGATCCTCGATCCCCAGCGGCCCGCACAGAATGGGCAGGTGGGCCGCGAGCGCCGGCAGCGCGTAGCTCGCGGCGAGCGCGCCCGCGAGCGCACCGGCCACCCGTGCCCCACCCCCGTACCCCGGGGGTCCTTCTCCCCCTGCGCGGGCTTTTCTGCTCTCCAAGTCCCCCCGCCGGAGGCGGGGGGTTCTTCCCCCGCCTGCGGGGGCTGCGATCATCGTCGCTCATGGAACTCGCTCTCGGCATGGTGGCGGCGGTGGTGGCCGCGACCCTCTTCAGCCTCGGCTTCGCGCTGCAGGCGATGGACGCCCGCGAGGCGCCCGAGGAGGAGCACCTGCGCCTGGCGCTCGCGCTCGGGCTGATCAGGCGCGTACGCTGGCTGAGCGGCACCGCCCTCTCGATGCTGGGCTGGCCGCTGCAGGTGCTGGCCCTGGGGCTCGCCCCGCTGGTGGTCGTGCAGCCCGCGCTCGCGCTGGGGCTGCCGGTGCTGATGGTGGTCGGCGAGCGCATGCTCGGCGAGCGCGCCGGGACGCGCGAGCACCTCGCCGTCGGCGCGATCGTGCTGGGCGTGATCGGCGCGGGGCTGTGCGCGCCCGCGCGCAGCGACTCGCACGCCGGCTGGGCCACGCTCGCGCTGGTGCTGTTCCTGCTCGCGCTCGCGAGCCTGTTGCCCTACGTGCTGCTGCGCGTGGGGCGCCCGCCGGCTTCGGTGACGATGCTCGGCGCGGGGTTCGCCTTCGCCTGGAGCGGGGTCGCCACGAAGCTCGCCTCCGACGATCTCTCCCACGGCTATCTGCTCGTGGCGCTCGCGCTGGGGACTCTCCACCGCGGGCGCCTCGGCGGTCGCCTCGCTCAGCGAGATGAGCGCGCTGCAGTCCCGCCCGGCGATCCAGGTCGCCCCTGTTGTGTTCGTGACCCAGACGGTGGTGCCGGTGCTGCTGGCGCCGCTGCTGTTTCACGAGCGCTTCAGCACCACTCCGCTCGGGGGGGTCCCCTTGGTGGCGGCCCTGGCCCTCGTGATCGCCGGAGCCGTCGTGCTGGCGCGCTCGCCGCTGCTGCTCGCCCTGATGCCCGGAGGCGGCCAGGCGCCCGTGAGCGAGGCCAGCGACTCGGCGCCCAGTCCCTCCGCCCGCAGCAGCGAGACCAGCCGCACCAGCCCCGCCACCGAGGCGGGCGAGCCGTCGAGCCTCACCACCAAGACATCCCCCGCGCGCGCGGGGCGCTGAGGCAGCGGACCGGTCGCGTTCAGCTGGTGGTCTCCGGCCACGGGGGTGGCTCCCGCGGTGCGTGCCAGCACCAGCTGACCCACGCTCAGGCCGCCGCTCGGCTGCAGGAAGTAGAAGTGGTGGTGCAGCCCGAGCGCGCGCGCCTGGGAGTCGAGCGCCCCGCGGGTGCGCACCCAGTGCAGGAAGTGCAGCAGGTTCGATCCGGGCACTTCGGGCATCAGCTCGTCGCCGAGCGCGTGCATCCTGAGGACCGTCGCGCGCCTGGGCACGCCCGAGTCGTCGGCGAAGGAGACATGGATGCCCTTCGCGGCCAGCTCGCCGGCCACCAGCGTCAGCTCGTGCGCGGGCGCGCGTACGATCACGCCGACCTCGGGCCGGTCGGTCTTCACGTGTTTGAGCACCGGCACGCGCAGGAACACGTCGGCCAGCGCCGTGACCTCGTCGGTTGACATCGTCCACATGCCCGCCCCCAGCAGCAGCACGAGCGGCGTCACGAGCGCCGCGATGCGCAGGCGCCAGAGAGGGATCGGACGCACGCGCCGGGGGCATCCAGCACGAGATCGACCGCCGTCGGCTCGGACTGCTCAGCCGCCGCGGGCTGGGAGGCGGGCTGCAGCATCGATGCCTGCACGTGCTCGCGCAGCTCGCGCGTGTCGTTCGCCAGGCGCAGCAGATCGAGGTCGGCCATCGCGCGCGTGTTCAGGCGCGCGTGACCCACGGGCAGCCCGTAGGAGACGACGGGAGTGCCGGCGGCCTTGGCCTCCAGGCACGTCACCCCGCCGGTGGAGTGCACGAGCGCGTCGGCCGCCGCCAGCAGCTGGGGCATCTTGTCGGTGAACCCATATACGTGCACGCGGGGCTCGGAGGCGAAGGCATGGTGCAGGCGCTCCGCGAGCTGCTCGTTGCGCCCGGCCAGGCACACGATGCTCGAGATGTCGCTCACGCGGCACAGCTCGCGCACCGCGCCCGCCACGTCGCCCACGCCCCAGCCACCGCCGGAGACGACCACCATGCGGCCCTCCACGGGCAACCCCAGATCCTCGCGCGTCTCGATCGGGCAGCGCGGCGCCAGGAACTCCGCGGAGATCAGCGGGCGCACCAGGCGCACGCTGCCCGCGCCCGCGATGCGCTCGACCGCGGACAGCGACTCGCCATACATAACAAGGTGCATGTCGATACCCGGCTGCGCCCAGAAGAACAACCCGGTGAGGTCGGTGATCGTGGCCACCGTCGGGCAGTCCACGACGTGCGTGCGGCGCAGATGCGCGAGCACCACCGTCACCGCGGGGTAGGTGGAGACGATCGTGTCTGGAGCGTGCTTGGCGATCGTGCGCGCCAGCGGACGCGATCCGAGGCGGCACAGCAGCTTGCGCGCCAGCCAGCGGACCGGAGCCACGCGCTCGAGCGTTCCGTAGACGAGCGAGTAGGTCCACGGCAGGAAGCGCAGTTGCACGCGATAGCCGTCCTGCACCACCGGGCGCAGCAGACGTCCCATCGCGGCGAGCCCATCGATCACCGTCACCTCGACCTCCTCCGGGGAGGCCTCCAGCTGCTCGGCCAGCGCCCGTGCGGCCGCGGCGTGCCCCTCGCCGACGTCGGCCGAGAGCACCAGCACGCGGCGCGGGACGATCTTCGATCGATCGGAAGAGGCTTCGCCCTCGGAGTCTCCGGACGAGGTCCTCTTGCGGGATGAGGTCGCTTTGCGGTAGGGGCGGCGCATATGTGGTGGAGCTCTATTCAGACGGGCGTGTCGCTGTCCCGTCCGCCAGCCCGCAACAATGGAGAGATTACAGCCACCTCAAGCATACCGGGCGGCTCGGAACAGGTTGCTCTCGCTGGCCCTCCGGCCGGCGCCGGGCGGTGGGAGCGCGGGACACACGTTCATCTTCGCCGGCTCTGCCCCGTGTCCTTGGCTCGCTTGGGCTGCTCGCGGTGCTCGTGGGCGTGTTCGGCGTCGCCGCCGGCGCGGCCCACGTCCCCTCCACGTACGTCCCCGGCCGCAGCGGCGGCTGGCCCGGGTGGATGGCCGGTCCCTTTCAGGGTCTCGGCCTGAGCATCGACCCGAGCAGCTTCCAGACGCTCACGCTCGTGATGGCCGGGGGCTACGGCGTGGTGCTGCTGTGCACCCGCGCGCTGCCGATGTGGTCGCTGGCCCTCACGATCGTGGCGGCCCACGCGATCCTGCTGCTCGGGCCGCCGCTGATCTCCCAGGACGTCTTCGGCTACATCGGCTTCGCGCACCTGGGGGCCCTGCACGGCCTCGACCCCTACACATACTTCCCCGCCCAGGCTTCCACCGACTCCGTCTACCGCTTCCTCGGCTGGCCCTACCAGCACTCGCCCTATGGGCCGCTGTTCACGCTCGGCACCTACGCCTTCACGCCCCTCGGGCTCGCGGGCGAGCTGTGGGCGCTGAAGGCGCTCGCCGTCCTCGCCAGCCTCGGCGCGGTCGCGCTGGTGGCTCGCGCCGCTGGGCGCATGGGTCGCTCACGCAGGGCGGCCGTCGCGTTCGTGGGCCTCAACCCGGTGCTGCTGGAGCTCGCGGTGGGCGGCGACCACAACGACACGCTGGCGCTGCTCGCGCTGGCGGCGGCGCTGGCGTTGACCGCCACGGTTGCGGCAGGCACAGTCCAATCTCGCCACGCGGCCCCGGCCGATCGCATCACGGGCGCGACGGTTGCGGCAGGCACCCTCCACTCCCGCCACGCGGCCCCCCCTCCTCATTACAAGTCCGCGGCCGGCGCGCTCGTCGCGGGGGTCGGGCTGAAGGCATCCGCGGGGCTCGTGCTGCCCTTCCTGGTACTGGCGCCCCCGCGTGCGCGCGAACGGGGAGGGGTGCTGCTCAGCGCGGTCCTTTGCCTGGCGGCGCTCGCGCTCGTCGGCGCACTTGGCTTCGGCTCGCACGCGTTCGGCTTCGTGAGCGCCCTGCGCGAGCAGCAGCAGCTGGTGGCCGTGCACTCGATCCCGGCCGAGACCGCGCGCCTGTTCGGACTCTCCGGCGTGCCCGAGTGGTGGCGCAATGTGTTTCTCGGCCTCTTCGGCGCCGTGTTGGCGCTCACGCTGTGGCTCACCGCGCGCGGCTCCGACTGGCGCACCCAGGCTGGCTGGGCGACGCTCGCGCTGCTCTTCTCCACCGCCTGGCTGTTGCCGTGGTATGCGATCTGGCCGCTACCGCTGGCCGCCCTCAGCGCCAGCCGCCGCCTGCGCGCGGCCACGCTCCTCTTCTGCGCCTACGCCCTCCTGATCCACCTCCCGCTCGCCAAGCCCCTGCTCTCCCCGCCGCGCCACCACGCGCCCAAACGTGTCCAGGCGGCGGAACTTCAGGATCTCCAGCACGTACACCAGATAAACGCTGGCCGCCACCGCCAGTAGCCCGAGAACGCCCATCACGGCCGCCCACGCGGGGTGCAGATGCCCGTGGTGGTCGCTGTAGGGGACGAAGCGCAGCGCGAGCGCGAGCCCCGCCAGCATCAGCGTCCACGCATACAGGTACGCGATCGTGCGCCGCGGGCTGAAGCCGATGCGCGCCATGCGGTGGTGGAAGTGCTCGCTGTCGGATTCGTAGATCGGCCGGCGGTACTTCAGGCGCTTGAGCACCACGAACGTCGTATCCAGGAACGGCACCGTGAGCAGGATCAGCGGCAGCACGAAGCTGATCACCACCTGCGTCTTCACCGCAGCCTGCACCGTCAGGCACCCCATCAACAGGCCCAGCAGGTTCGAGCCGCAGTCCCCCATGAAGCTCGACGCGGGCGGGAAGTTGTGCACGAGGAACCCCACCGCCGCGCCCGCCGTCAGCCCCGCGAACACCGCCGGCGCGGCGCTGTGCAGGTGGCCCTGGTGGTAGAGGTCGATCGCGATCACCGCGAGCGCGAGCGCGATGATCGCGCACACCCCCGCCGCGAGCCCATCCACGCCGTCGGAGAAGTTCACGACGTTCATCAGCGCCACCAGCCCCACCGTGGTGATCGCCGCGCCCGCGTTGGGGAAGTGCAGCTCGCCCACGAAGGGCAACGTGATGAGGTGCACCACGACGCCCGCGTTCACCGCGATCAGCGCCGCGCCCACCTGCCCCGCCAGCTTCACGACCACCGGCAGATCGAAGCGGTCGTCGAGCGCCCCCACCGCCGTGATCACGGTGGCGGCCACCAGGATCCCGTGCCACTGGCGCCCTTCGGGGCCGCTCATCGGCAGCCATATGAGCCCCGCCACCAGCGCCCCGCCGAAGATCGCCAGGCCTCCGAGCAGCGGCATCGGGCGATCGGAGAGCCCCCGCTCGCGCGGGCGATCGATCGCTCCCACCGCTCGTGCGAGGCGCATCGTGAACGGGGTCAGCAGCGCGGTGACGGCGGCAGCCACCAGGAACGCGTAGAGCACGTCGAGCTCGTTCAGATGCGCCATTTCAACCGCCGTACAGCATCGCAGGCGGATGGGTCGGGTGTGGCGGGAGCGGCCCCTCCTACTTGACGGTGTGTCCGGCCGGGTTGATCGCGTACCACGTCCCGCCGAACGCCTTTTCGCCGACGTACGACGTTTCGCCGGGTCCGCTATCGGCGCTGTAGAGGTAGAGCGCGTGACCGGCGTAGGTCACCTGCTTGGCGCCCCCGCGCAGCTTGATCGTGGACAGCAGCGACGCCTTCAAGCCGGGCCCCGCGCTCGGCTTGCCGCTCGTGGTCAGCGCGGGCCAGATTTCAGCGCACCCGCTGATCTTCACGCAGCTGTTGGTCTTGGCGCGATCCTTGGTGAACTCGTACAGCGTGTGGCCCGAGGCGCTCACCAGGATCGTTCCGATGCTCGTGTGGCGCACCCCAACCTTGGCTGCGCGGCTTGCGTGGGCGGTGGGACCACCGCGCATGACGCTCGGGCTGCCCTGAGCGCCGGTGGCGCCCACGACGCCAGCCGCGCCGAGCAGGACGCCGAGCAGGATTGTGCAGGTTCGCTTCACGGGGATCTCCTTTGGGTGCGGGGACGGAGGCCAAGGCACAGTGTGACGGCCTCACTGAGGAAGACGCCCATATCCCGCGCACCTTCCCGGATTGAGAAGATAGGCTTGATCGATGAAGACCCGCGTCGTCGTGCTCGGAGCAGGGTTTGGGGGGCTCGAGTTGGCCACGGTCCTCTCGAAGTCGCTCGGCGAGGACGTCGATGTGACGCTGATCGACAGGAGCGACTCGTTCGTCTTCGGCTACTCCAAGCTCGACGTGATGTTCGGCCGTACGACGCTCGATGCGGTCGAATTGCCCTACCGCGCGATCGCGAAGCCCGGTGTGCGCTTCCTGCGCCAGACGATCACGGCGATCGACCCACAGGCGCGGCGCGTCACCACCGATGGCGGTGTGCACGAGGCCGACTTCCTGGTTGTGGCGCTCGGCGCCGACTACGACTTCGATGCCACCCCCGGACTCGCGGAGGGCGGCAACGAGTTCTACTCCATCGCTGGAGCGCAGCGCCTGGGCGAGCTGCTTTCCTCGTTCTCGCGGGGTCATGCGGTCATCGGCGTCTGCGGCGCGCCGTTCAAGTGCCCGCCCGCGCCGAGCGAGGCCGCGCTGCTGCTGCACGACCATCTCACCGCACGGGGCGTCCGCGAGGACTGCGAGATCTCATTCGTGATCCCGTTCGGGACACCGGTCCCGCCCTCGCCCGAGACCTCCCGGGCGCTCGTGGCCGCCTTCGCCGAGCGTGACATCGCGTTCGTGCCGGGGCGCCGCGTGAGCTCGCTGGACCCCGCGCGCTCGGTCGCTGTGCTCGACGATGGCAGCGAGCTGACATACGACCTCTTCCTGGGCGTGCCCAAGCACCGCGCTCCCGATGTGGTGCTCGCGAGCGGGATGACCGAGGACGGCTACGTACCCGTGGATTCGCGGACGCTCCAAACGGCCTTCCCGGGCGTGTATGCCGTCGGGGATGTAGCGACGGTGGGGGTGCCGAAGGCCGGCGTGTTCTCCGAGGGGGCGGCGCGCGTCGCCGCCGCTTCGATCCTCGCCGCGGTGCGGGAGGGCACCCAGCCGGAGCCCTACGACGGCCTGGGCTCCTGCTACATCGAGTTCGGCGCCGGGCGGGTGGGGCGCGTCGACGTGGACTTCCTCTCGGGGCCCAAGCCCACCGGCACCTACCACGAGCCCTCGCTCGCCCTCGTCAGCGAGAAGCGGCACTTCGGCGCGAGTCGCCGCGCGCGCTGGTTCGACCGCTGACGCTAGGCGCCCTTCGGCGGCACCGCCCCGTACATGTTGCGACCCGTGGGGTTGGCGGCGAAGAATTCTTCCGCCGCCTTGCGCCCGTTGCCGTAGAGGAGCTCCCTTTCGGCTTTGCTGAGCTGGAAGTTGAGCGTGGAGACGCCGCCCGTGGGGATCGAGATGGTGCGCGGGCCGAAGGCCTTCGTCTCGAGCTTGTCGAGTGCGTTCATCGACGTCTCCAGCACGCCCTTGAGCATGTCGATCGGCCAGGCCGGCCCGTGGATCGGCTGGTAGGGCGTCTGTTCGGGCGGCGAGCCGCCGTACAGCCTGAACCCCCAGGTGGGGTGCTTGGGCTCTTCCTTGTCGAACAGGAACACGGGGTAGGCGCTCGCGACGCCCCCATCGACGAGCACGCCTTCCTTGCCGGTGGCCGCGTCCTTCATCGCGATCGGAGGGAAGAAGTACGGGTAGCCCGCGCTGATGCGCACGGCGTCGGCGATCGGGAAGTCTTCGGGCACGTATGGCTTACCGGCGTCGTCCAGGTAGAGCGCCGCGTCTTCGGGGAAGACGACCATCCGCTCGTGCGCGAGATCGACCCCGACGACGCGCAGCTGTCCCTTGAGCTCCTTGAACGTCTTGGCCGGGCGAGGCGCCTTGGCGAGCAATTCGACGATCCATTCGTAGAGCCCCTTGCCGTGGGTGAGCCCGCGGCGTAGCAGCAGGTTCTCGGCCTCGCCGATCCCCAGCGGCGCGCCGTAGTCGGCGATCTTCGTGAAGTCGTAGCCTTCGAGCTGCGCTCGCAGCTCCTTGGCGCTGTAGCCGACGGCGAGCGCCATCGCGGTGATCGCCCCCGCCGAGGTGCCCGCGAGCTGCACCCATTCGGTGTAGCCCTTTTCTTCGGCCACCTCCAGCGCCCCCGCGAACGCCAGTCCCTTGATGCCGCCGCCCGCAAAAACGCCGTCCGCTTCCATATTCCGCTCCCTTGATCGCAGTGGTCGTTGCCGAGGTCGGAGCTATTCTGACGAACAGAACCCGAGATGTCCAGCGGCGTGAACCTGAGATGTCCAGCGACGGCTACGCAGGCGCCCCGACGCGCATGTACTCATACAGCGGGTAGCGCTCGACGATCGCCTGCACGCGCTCGGCCAGCTCCTCGCGACGAGCCTCGTACCCGCCCGTGAGGGCGGTGGCGATGACGGCGCCGACCTCGCTGAAGTCCTCGCGCTGCAGGCCGCGCGTGGCGAGCGCCGGGGTGCCGATGCGGATGCCGGAGGCTTCCAGCGGGGGGCGAGGGTCGAAGGGGATCGCGTTGCGGTTGACCGTGACGCCGATCTCGTGCAGGCGATCCTCGGCCTGACGACCGCTCAGCTCGGGGACGATCTCGCGCAGGTCCGCGAGCAGCAGGTGCACGTCGGTGCCGCCGGTGAGCACGCGGATGCCGTGCTCCTGGGACTCCGCGCTGAGCAGCTGCTCGGCGACCGCCTTGGCGCCCTCCAGCGTGTGTTCTTGGCGCTCGCGGAACAGCTCGGAGCCGGCGATCTTCAAAGCCACGGCCTTGGCGGCGATCACGTGCTGCAGCGGTCCGCCCTGCTGGCCGGGGAAGACGGCGGAGTCGATCTTCTTCTTCAGCTCCTCCCTGCATAGGATCAAGCCCGCGCGCGGGCCCCCCAGCGTCTTATGGGTGGTGGTCGTCACCACGTCGGCGTAGGGCACAGGGTTGGGGTGGAGCCCCGCCGCCACAAGCCCCGCGAAGTGCGCCATGTCCACCATCAGCGGCGCTTCGATCTCATCCGCGATCTCGCGGAAGCGCTGGAAGTCGAGCTGGCGCGGGTACGCAGACCAGCCGGCCAGCAGCAGCTGGGGGCGGTGCTCGCGCGCGAGGCGCGCCACCTCGTCCATGTCCACCAGCCCCGTCTCGGGGTCGGTCTCATACGCAACGACCTCATACAGTTTGCCCGACACGTTGAGCTTCATCCCGTGCGTCAGGTGCCCGCCGTGCGCGAGCGAGAGCCCCATGATCTTCTCCCCCGGGTTCAGCAGCGCGTGGTAGACGGCGGTGTTGGCCTGCGCGCCGGCGTGCGGCTGTACGTTGGCGTGCTCCGCGCCGAACAGCGCCTTCGCGCGGTCGATCGCGAGCTGCTCTGTGATGTCGACCTGCTCGCAGCCGCCGTAGTAGCGCCGGCCGGGGTAGCCCTCGGCGTACTTGTTGGTGAGCACCGAGCCCACGGCCTCGAGCACCGCCCGCGGCACGAAGTTCTCCGAGGCGATCATCTCCAGCGTGTCCTGCTGGCGCTCGAGCTCCCCCTGCACCGCCTCGGCGACCTCGGGATCGACCTCGGCCAGGGGGCGGTTGAAGTAGTCGGGGCTGAGCTCGGCGGGCTCGGCGGGGCTTGCGGCGGGGCTGACTTCGGGCATTGGCGCTCCTCGGGAAGGCGACGATATGTATGCCCAGGCGCGCGGCTCACCGCTTCGACGGCCATCGCTTCCCGGTGGTCGATTCCACCTCAGGCGCCAGTCGCGACAGCTTCTTGAGGCTAGCAGGGATCGGAGCCGCCGAGCGTCCGCTCCAGCTCGTCCGCGCCCACCGGCCCCGGGCGCACGACGCGCCACTCGCCGCGCTCCTCGTAGGCGCGCAGATCGACGACGGTCGAGGCCGTGCCGGGCAGCTCGCCGCCGTCGAGCAGCAGGTCGGCGCCCTCGCGCAGCGAGGCCGGAACGTCGGCAAGTCGCCGTACGTCCGCCTCCCCCGAGAGGTTGGCGCTCGACTGCACGAGGGGCACGAGCACGACGCGCAGCGCGGCCAGAGGGCTATCCAGCAGCGGCACCCTGCATACCCAGCGTGTCCGGGTCCGGCCCACAGGCGAGCGGAAAGCGGCGCTCGCGGTTTGGCAGCAGCAGCGTGAGCGGGCCGGGCAGCAGCGCGCGCATCGCAGCGCGCTCGCGCGTCCCCAGCTCGGGCAGCGCCCCCAGGGCGGTATCCAGCGAGAAGAACATCACCGCCGCAGGCCGCGCCGCCGGGCGCCCCTTGAGCGCGTACAGGCGCTCGACGGCGGCGCGGCTCTCGGGGTCGCAGCCCAGGCCATAGACGGTGTCCGCCGGGAAGACGGCCACTCCGCCGCCGGCCAGACACTCCTCCATGCGGCGCGCGTCATCGGTGGTGAGCATCAGGTTCGCTCTCCCACCACCACCCGCTCGATACCCGCCAGGTCGCGCTCGGCGCGCACCTGCACAAAGCCCGCGTCGCGCAGCAGCCCGGCGACGACCGCCGCCTGGCCAGCCCCGACCTCCAGAGCCGCAAAGCGCACCCGGGAGCGCTCGCGCAACTGAGCCACCAGCCGCCTGATCGTGTCCAGCCCGTCGGGCCCCGCGAACAGCGCTCCCGGCGGCTCATGGCGCACGATCTCGGGCAGCGAGCGCAGCGCGTTCGGACTCCGCCACGTAGGGCGGATTGCTGAGCAGGGCATCGAACTCGTCGGGCACGCCGTCGAGCAGGTCCGCGGCCAGCCAGCGCACATCGAGCCCCAACCGCTCGCCGTTGGCGCGCGCGAGCTCCAGCGCGCCGGCGCTGATGTCGCTCCCGCTCACACGCAGGTCGAGGCGCTCGTGCGCCAGCGCCAATGCAACGGCTCCGCTGCCCGTCCCCACGTCGAGCACCGACGCTGCCGGTGGCAGCGTCAGGCCCACCTCGACCAGCAGCTCGGTCTCCGGGCGCGGCACCAGCGCTCGGCGATCGACCGCCAGCTCCAGATGCCGGAAGCCGCGCACGCCGGTGATGTAGGCGACGGGCTCGCGCTCCACCGCGCGCCGTCGCACGGCATCCTGGAATGCCCTGCATCGCCGGCCCCGCCACCACCAGCTCGCGGTCGATCAAGAGCCGCTCGCGCGTGACCCCGAGCACGTGCGCCAGCAGCAGTTCCGCGTCCAGCTGGGGCGTCTCGCAGCCCGCGGCCCCGATCGCGGTGATCGACCCATCCAGCGCGTCGCGCGCGGAGGTACAGGCGATCACGCCGCCGCCTGCCTGCCCCCCGTCATGGGGGGTGCCTCCAGCCGACGCCGCTTCTCGTCCGCCTGCAGCGCCGCAGTCAGCTCGTCAAGCTCCCCCGCTAGAACCTGATCCAGATTGTGCACCGTGAGCTTGATGCGGTGGTCGGTGACGCGCCGCTCGCCGTAGTTGTAGGTGCGGATCTTCTCGGCGCGATCTCCCGTGCCCACCTGCGAGCGGCGGTCCGCGGCCAGCTCTGCCTGCTGCTCGGCCAGCGCTCGCTCGTATAGCCGCGCGCGCAGGACGCGCAGCGCCTTCTCGCGGTTCTGCAGCTGGGACTTCTCGTCCTGCATCGAGACGACCAGTCCGGAGGGCTTGTGCGTGATGCGCACCGCGGAGTCCGTCGTGTTGACCGACTGCCCGCCGGGGCCCGAGGAGCGGTAGACGTCGATCTGCAGATCGTTGGGGTCCACCTGGATGTCCACGTCCTCGGCCTCGGGCAGCACCGCGACGGTGGCGGTGGAAGTGTGGATGCGCCCCTGGGACTCGGTCTCGGGCACGCGCTGCACGCGGTGGGTGCCGCCCTCGAACTTGAAGACGGAGTAGGCGCCCTCGGGCGGGCGGGACTTGATCGCGAACGTGTACTTGCCATCGCCCACGTCCATCGCCTCGGTCGCTAGGCCCAGGCGCTCGGCGTATTTGCTCAGCATCCGGTACAGGTCGCCGGCCCACAGCCCGGCCTCATCCCCGCCGGCGCCGCCCTGGATTTCGACGATCACGTTCTTCTCGTCGTTGGGGTCGCGCTCCACCATCGCCACGCGGATCTCCTCCTCGAGCTCCTCGATCCGCTCGCGCGCCTGGGTCAGCTCCTGGCGCCACTCCGAATCCTCACCCTCCTCGGAGAGGAGCTCTTCGGCACCCGCTGCGTCGTCTTGCGCGTGACGCCAGCGCCCAGCCAGCTCGGCCGCGGGCTGCAGCTGGCGGTAGGCACGCCCCACTTCGGCGTAGCGCTCGCGGTCCCCGATCACCTCGGGGTCGGTCATCTGCTCGCCCAGCTTGGCGAAGCGGGTCTCGATCTGCTCGATGAGATCCTCGATCATGGATCCCAGTCTATTTGCGCATACCGGCGATGCGCATATCAACAGTGCGAATATCGTTGACGCCCATGCCCTCGCTGCGCGTCCCCGCCGAGCACGGCCCCACGAGCGGCGCGTCGGGACGAGCTACGAGGTGGGCCCTACGCCACGACCTCCACGCCCACCAGGTCCTCCGCCGAGCAGCTCCCCCGGCTTCTCCAGCGCGAGCACCGCCTCGAGCGCCGCGATCGCCACCGCGAGCTGATCGAGGTCCGGCTCGCGCGTGGTCAGCAGCTGCAGCTTCAGCCCGGGCCACATCACGATCTGCACCCAGCGCCGGCGGCGGTTGCGCCCGGCGAACTTGATGATCTCGAAGGAGATGCCGGCGATTAGGGGTACGCCGAGGATGCGCGAGGCAACCAGCAGGTACCAGGCGGGCAGACCGATCGCCCCGAACACGAAGATCGAGACGACCATCACGATCAGCAGGAAGCTCGTGCCGCAGCGGGGGTGCAGCCGCGAGAAGCGCTGCGCGTTGACTGGCGTCAGCGGCAGGCCGGCCTCGAAGCAGGAGATCGTCTTGTGCTCCGCGCCGTGGTACTCGAACACGCGCCGCAGGTCGCGCAGGCGCGAGAGCAGCACCATGTAGCCGAGGAAGATCGCTGTGCGCAGCGTCCCCTCCACCACCCAGAACAGCGCGGAGGAGTTCAGCTGGTGCTTGATCAGGCTCGTGAGCCCGAGCGGCAGCAGGAAGAACAGGCCCACCGCGAAGAGCAGCGCGACGACGATCGTCCCCGCCCACATGCCCCCGGAGATCTCCGTCGGCGCTCCCTCCTCGCCCTCGCCGGCGGCAAGCAACTGCGCGTTGGCTGAGATCCCCAGCGCCTTGAAACCGATTGCCATCGACTCCCCGAGCGCGACCACGCCGCGTACGACCGGCAGCCGCAGCGCCCGGTGGCGGCGCAGCACGGATGTCAGGTGGTGGGTGGTGACCTCGATCTCCCCCAGGGGATCGATGGACGTGGCTCCATCATCGGTGGAAACCTTTGCCGAGGCGCCGTTGGCCGCGGGCTGCCCCTCCTCCGCCTCCTCGATGGCTTCCAGCGCCGAGACGATCGCCGGCTTGCGCACCGCAACGGCCCAGTTGCGGATACCGCGCATCATCACGCCCTCGAGCACCGCCTGGCCGCCCAGCGGCGCGTCGCGCTGGGCCTGGAGCTCTCCATGAGCGTTGGGCAGCGCAGCCGGCTCCTCGCGCGCAGGCGACGTCTGCTCTGGCGTCGGCGGACCGGCGACCAGGCGCGAGGCCATAGGCCTACTCGGGCCGTGTCTGGCTCTGGCTGGAGCCCGCGGCTGCAGTGACGCCGCCGGTCTGAGCTGAGCGCTGCCGGCCCTTGGCCACGCGGCGCTGGAAGCGCTCGACGCGCCCGCCCGTGTCCACCAGCTTCTGGCGGCCGGTGTAGAAGGGGTGGCAGTTGGAGCACACCTCGACGTGCAGCTCGGCGCGCGTCGCGCGCGTGGTGAACTCGTTGCCGCAGGTGCACGTCACGTGGGCCTGCACGTACTCAGGGTGAATCGAGGTCTTCATACTCAGGGCATTCTAGCGGCCGGCGGCGGCTGCGCGGGCAGCGGCTGGGCGGGCTGCTGGCAGATGGGCGTGCGCCGCTGGGCGTGCGCGATCGTGTGGCCGCGATCGTCGAGCCAGCGATAGCGCACCAGCGCCCTGAAGGCGGCGGGAGCGGAGAGGTTGGTGACCTGTTTGACGAACTTGTAGATCCTCACCCCTGTTTCCGACTGGCGCCACACGCCCAGGCCGGGGGCCATGACGGTGTGGAAGGCGAGGTCGGTGGGCATCCGTTCCTGGATCTCGATCTGAATCGCCATGCGCTGGGTGCCGGCGGTCGCCGTCATCTGCCCGACGAAGGTCGCCGAGCGTTCAGTCCGGTTGACCGAAGGGACGCACTGTTCGACGCTCGCGCTAACGGGCGCCGGCGCCGGATTGGAGGTGGACGCCAGCAGGCTCAGCGCGAGCAGCGACGCGTGTATGGGGATGGGAAATGCCATCGTGAGCCCTGAACACGGCTGAACAGCTGGGGTTTCGGCTTCAGGCCCTCAGAGGATCTGATACAGCGGCCCGTCGCCGCCCTCGGGTGTCGTCAGACGCCCGCCCTTCGCGGTGATGGCTCCGCACTGCACGCAGTTGGTGTAGTTGACGATCACGTCCACCGCGCCGGATTTGTCCCCACCCTCCCCGTCCTCGGGGATCTCATACACGCCCGCGGGGCACATCCAGCGCCACGTTTCGGCAATCTCGCGCGGCACGTGCTTCTGCACGCGGATGTGGTTGGGCGCGTCGTCGCGCGTGGCGTTGCCCGTGATGAACACCGAGGAGAGCTTGTCGAAGGTGTACTTGCCGTCGGGCTTGGGGTAGGAGTCCCTGGTGTTGCCCACGAACATCGGCTGCGCGTCGTTGCGGTGCCACGGCCAGCGTCCATTGGGGAAGCGGCCCTTGGTGGCGACCATCAGGTTGGCCAGCGGCGAGCCCTGGATGAAGCCCTTCTGCAGGGGCTGGCGAGTGTTGCGCACCTGATACAGCTCCTTGCCGATCCGCGAGTCCTCGACGGCCTGCTCGTAAGACTCGAACGTGCTCTCGCCGCGCACGAGCGCCGCGTAGATCGACTCGGCCGCGAGCTTGCCCGAGAGCACTGCGTGGTGCACGCCCTTCAGCGAGACGGTGTCGACCATGCCGGCGCCATCTCCCACGAGCACCGCTCCGGGCATCGAGAGCTTGGGCATCGACCAGTAGCCCCCGCCGGGCAGCGCCTTGGCGCCCCAGGCGATGCGCTCGCCGCCCTCCAGGATGCCCCTGACGAGCGGGTGCAGCTTGAACTGCTGCAGCAGATCGTGGGCGGAGGTCGTGGCGTCGGCGTACTCCAGGTCGAGCACGAAGCCGATCGAGACCATGTGCTCGCCCGTCTTCTCGTCCTTCATCGGATACAGCCAGGTGCCGCCGATCTGCCCGTACTTGGACGAGAGCTTCAGCGGCCACGGGCCGAGCGTGTGGATCACGCGATCGAGCGGCTTGGGGACCTTCCAGACCTCCTTGACCCCCAGCTCCCACACCTGCGGCTCGCGGTCCTGGCGGCGAGGTCGAACTCGCGGATCGCCGCGCCGGTGATGTGACCCCAGCAGCCCTCGGCGAGCACGGTGGCCTGCGCCTTGATGTCGGTGCCGGGCTCGAAGTTGCCCGAGCGGCTCGCCGTCCTTGCCGCGGCCCTTGTCGCCCGAGCGCACGCCCACCACGCGGCTCCCGCCGTCCGAAGAGTCCTCCACGATCAGCTGGGTGGCGGAGGTCTCGGTGAGGATGTACGCGCCGGCCTCCTCGGCGACACGCTGCTGGTAGCGCGCGAGCGCGGAGACGGAGACGATCTCGTTGCCGTGGTTGCGGAAGTTGGGCGGCACCGGCAGCAGGCGCAGCTTCGTCCTGGCGGTGGGGGTCAGGTAGACGGCCTCCTTGGTGACCTCGCCGAAGGCGAAGCCCTCCTTGCGCCAGTCCTCGCGCGTCAACTCGGGGAACAGCTCTTCGAGCGGGCCGGGGCGTACGACCGCCCCCGAGAAGTTGTGCCCGCCGCAGGTCTTGGCCTTCTCCACGACGGCGACGGGCACTTCGCCCAGGCGCTCCAGCGTCTCCGGGTCGTCGGCCAGCAGCTGGAGCAGGCGGTTGGCGCAGGCGAGCCCAGCGGTGCCGCCGCCGACGATCGCCACGCCGACCTCGATCAGCTCGTCCTCGCCGTCGAGGCCGTGCTTGATGAACTCCTTCTGGGGGTCGACGGGGGGCGGGAAGGCCGCCGGGGCGACCTTGCCGCCTGCCCCCCGTAATGGGGGGTTGCTAGAGCCGTTATGAGATGACATAGCAGTTGCTCCTTTGTGTGTTGCGCATCCGCCCCACCGCGACCCAGCCGCCTAACTCGCCTTCTTCGCCTTCACGGCCTCGGTGAGCTTGGGCAGGATCTTGTTGAGATCGCCCACGATGCCGAGGTCGGAGAACTCGAAGATCGGGGCGTTGGAGTCCTTGTTGATCGCCACGATGTTCTCCGAGGACTGCATGCCCACCTTGTGCTGGATCGCCCCGGAGATGCCCGCCGCGAGATACAGCTTCGGCGCGACCGTCTTGCCGGTCTGGCCGATCTGCGCCGCGTAGGGGTACCAGCCGGCGTCCACCACCGCGCGCGTCGCGGCGACAGCGGCGTTGTTGCCGAAGGCGCCCGCGAGCTCTTCGCAGAGCTGGAAGCCCTCGGCCTTGCCGAGGCCGCGCCCGCCGGCGACGAGGATCGAGGCGCCCTCGATGTCCACGTCGGCGCCGCGCTGTTCGCCGCGCACGAGCATCGTGGCCTGCGAGGCGTGCGGGCTCAGCTCGAAGCTGAGCTGCTCCACCGCCGCCTGCTCGGAGCTGGGCTGGGCGATCTCGAACGCGTTCAGGCGCCCGATCACGATGCCCACCGGCGAGCGGTACTTGATCTCGGAGATCGCGGAATCGCCCAGGATCGGGCGCTCGGCGATCAGTTCGCCGCCCTCCGCGCGCACTGCCGGTGACCTCCATCGCCACGCCCGCGCCCAGGCGCGCGGCGAGGCCGGCGCCGATCTCGAAGCCGAGCAGGCCGCCGCCGAAGATCGCGTACTTGTAGCCGCCGTCGGCGATCGCCTTGCCCATCGCGTCCACGACTGGCTGCGCGAGGCCTTCGGGGCCCTCGGCGACGAGCACCTTCTTGGCGCCGTAGTTGCCGAGCGAGGCCGCCAGGTCCTGGGGGACGTTCTCGCCGACCAGGATCGCGTGCGCCTCGCCGCCGAGCTGCGCGGCGAGCCTGGCGCCCTCTGAGACGGCGCCCAGCGAGTTCTTGTTGATCGCGCCCTCGTAGTGCAGCGCGTAGACCAGGATGTTCGCCATCTAGATCAACTTCCTCTCGTCAAGCCAGGCGACGATCTTCTCGACCGTCTCGTTGGTGTCCTCGTCCTCGATGATCTCCCCCGCGCCCTTCGCGGGAGGCGCCTTGGCGGCGACCCACTGCGCGGCGGAGTTCTCGCCGCCGACCTTCGAGGCGTCGATCTCCACGTCGCCGATGCCGACGGTGTCCAGGGGCTTCTTCTTGGCGCCCATGATCGCCTTCAGCGAGGGGTAGCGCGGCTCGTTGATCGCGTCGCCCACGGAGATCACGGCGGGCAGCTTGATCTGCACCGTGTCGTAGCCGTACTCGGCCTGGCGCTCGCAGCGCAGCGCCTCGGCCTCGACATCCATCTTGATGACCTGCGTGAGGGAGGGCATGCCCAGGTGCTCGGCGACGACGGCGCCGATCGTGTAGCACTCGCCGTCGTCGGACTGCTGGCCGAGCAGCACCAGGTCGGGGCTCTCGCGCTGCAGGGTCTTGGCGAGCGCGTAGCCGGTGGCGGCCACGTCGGAGCCGGCCACGGCGCCGTCGGAGAGGTGCACGGAGCGGTCCGCGCCGAGCGAGACGGCCTTGTGCAGCGCGCGCACGGCGCTCTCCGGACCCATCGTGACGGCGACGATCTCCTCCACGGGGACGGCGCCGCCCTCGCGGATCTGCATCGCCGCCTCGATGGCGTGCGTGTCATACGGGTTGAGGTTCTTCTCCCCGCTGCGATCCATGCGCCCCGTCGAGTGGTCGATGCGCTTCTCGACGGCGGCGTCCGGAACCTCCTTCACCAGGACGCATATCTTCATTCGGTTTGCTCTCCTTGAGGATTATCGGGTGCCCGCTCACCGGCCAATGATACCCAATCCGGCGGTTGACTGACGAGTCAATCAGTCCAGTTTTCAGTGCTCGGTTCTCAGTCGTCGCTCACGGCGCCCCGGATGAAGTCCACGATCGCCTGCGTGGGCGCGCCGGGCGTGAAGACCTCAGCCACGCCCAGCTCCTTGAGCTCGGGGATGTCCTCGGCGGGGATCGTGCCGCCGACCGTCACGAGCACGTCGTCGATGCCCTGCTCGCGCAGCAGCGCCACGACGCGCGGCACGAGCGTCATGTGCGCGCCCGAGAGGATCGAGAGGCCCACGGCGTCGGCGTCCTCCTGGATGACCGTCTCCACGATCTGCTCGGGGGTCTGGTGCAGGCCGGTGTAGATGACCTCCATGCCCGCGTCGCGCAGCGCGCGGGCGATGATCTTCGCGCCGCGGTCGTGCCCGTCGAGGCCGGGCTTGGCGACGACGACGCGGATCTTGCTCTTGGTGTGGGCTGGGGTGGACATCGGTTGGGGCGCTACATCGGTTGGGCGCTAGAGCCTAACGCGACCCCTCATCGCGCTGCCCACTCCCCCGAGCGCGGCGGCGGCGGCGAGCGCCGCGAATACCTTCAGTCGGCGGCCGAGGCGGTCAAGGCGCAGGATCTCCCAGCCTTCCTGAACCGCGATGCGGCGCAGATCGGGATCGGGGTTGACGACCACCGCGTGCCCGACCGCCCGCAGCATCGGCAGGTCAGACTCCGAGTCCGAGTAGGCGTAGGAGCCCGCCAGGTCGATGTCCTCGCGCGCGGCCAGCGCGCGCAGCGAGAGCACCTTGCCCTCGCGGTAGTTGAAGGGCCCGTCGGCCCGGCCGGTGTAGCGGCCGTCCACGACCTCCAGGCGCGAGCCCAGGCCGCCGTCGAAGGCGAGCACGTGCGCCAGCAGGTCGGCCATCTCCTGCAGCGCCGCCGTGACGATGTAGACGCGCCGGCCCTGCTCCTGGTGGTCGTAGGCGCGCTCGAGCATCTGCGGATAGAGGCGCGGCAGCACCCCGGCGAGCACGCGCGGGGAGAGACGCTGCAGGTCGCGCACGGGCACGCCGGCGATCATCTCCCCCACGCGCTTGCGCACCGCGTCGGCGCGGTCGTCGGTCGAGCCGCGCAGGCGAAAGCGCACGTTTTCGTACACGTCGCGCGCAAGGCGCCCGCGCGAGATCATGCCCGTCTCGAAGGCCGCGCGGGCGAAGAAGATGCCCGAGGAGCCGACCATCAGCGTGCGGTCGAGATCGAAGAAGGCCGCCGCACGCAGCGGGCACGGTGCCGGCCGGCGCGACGTGCAGATGCCTGGCGGCCGGCGCGCTCGTATCCAGGTCGGTCCGCGCGCTCATCGATGTCAGTGTTAGCGACCTCGACGCCCTCGACGGGCGTCACACGCGAATGATCACCGCGTCGCCCTGCCCGCCGCCGGAGCAGATCGCCGCGCAGCCGAGCCCGCCGCCGCGACGGCGCAGCTCGTGCACGAGCGCGCCGAGGATGCGCGCGCCGGAGGCGCCGATCGGGTGCCCGAGGGCGACGGCGCCGCCGTTGACGTTGACGCGGTCCTCGTCGATGCCGAGCATGCGGATCGAGTTGAGCGTGACCGAGGCGAAGGCCTCGTTGATCTCCCACACGTCGATGTCCGCGGCTTTCAGCCCGGCCTTCTGCAGCGCCTTCGTGGCGGCCGAGGCGGGGGTGCGAGCGAGGTAGGCGAACTCGTCGGCGGACTGCGCGTGCGCGACGATCTCCCCGAGCGCCTCGCGGCCGTTGGCGGGGGCCCACTCCTCGGAGGCGAGCACGAGCGCGCCGCCGGCGTCGTTGACGCCGGGCGAGTTGCCCGCGGTGTGCGTGCCCTCCTTGCCGACGAGGCCGGGGAGCGTGGCGAGCGCCTCCAGCGAGGTGTCGCGGCGCGGGGCCTCGTCGATCTCCACGACCGTGTCTCCCTTACGCCCCTTGACGGTGACCGACACGATCTCCTCGGCGAGGCGTCCCTCGTCGGTGGCCTTCAGCGCCAGCTCGTGCGAGCGCAGCGCCCAGCGGTCGAGGTCGGCGCGCGTCATCTCGAGCTCGTCTCCGACTTCGGTGGCCTCGACGAACATCTGCTTGCCGGAGAAGGGGTTGGTGAGGCCGTCGTGGACCATCGCGTCGAGCGCCTTCACGTCGCCCATGCGAAAGCCGAAGCGCGCGCCGGGAAGCAGGTAGGGGGCCTTCGACATCGACTCCATGCCGCCGCCGACGCCGACCTTGACGTCCCCGGCGCGGATCGCCTGGTCGAGCAGCACGCAGGCGCGCATGCCCGAGGCGCAGACCTTGTTGATCGTCTCCGAGGAGACCTCCTTGGGGATGCCGGCCTTGATCTGGGCCTGGCGCGAGGGGATCTGGCCCTGGCCGGCCTGCAGCACCTGGCCCATGACCACGTGCTCGACCTGCTCGGGCTCCACGCCCGCGCGCTCCAGCGCGGCGCTGATCGCGACGCCGCCGAGCTCGGTGGCGTCGAGCGAGGAAAGGCCCCCGCCCATCTTGCCGATGGGGGTGCGGGCGGTGCCGAGGATCACGGTCTTGGGCATGGGATGTGGGCTCTCCTGGGTTGGAATCGACGGCGAAGTCGAGGACGTGGAAACAGGCGTGAGCGAGGTGCGGAGCCGGACCGAAACCGAATGTGGACCCGGAAATCCTATCGATGTGGGTAAGGTGGCCCTGTCGTGTTGGTCTCACTCACAACGGAAGACCCCCAGGCGAGCGACGCCGACACCATCGCGGTGGGCCTCTTCGAGGGCGAGGAGTCCCCCGCGGGCGCCCCCGAGGAGGTGGCCGAGCTGGTGGCCAGCGGCGAGGCCCGGGGCGCCTGCAAGGCGCTGGCCGTGACCCACGCCCAGGGCAAGCGCTGGCTGACCGTTGGCATGGGCAAGCGCGAGGACCTCACCCCCGAGCGCGCCCGCGTGGCTGCTGCGGGGGCGCTGGAGCGCGCGAAGGAGATCTCCACGCGCACCCTCTGCTGGCTGGCTCCCGAGCGAGCCGGCGCGGACGTGGTGGGGGCGCTGGTGGAGGGCACGATGCTGGCTGACTACCGCTTCGAGCTCTACAAGTCGAGGTCCACGTCCTCCGGCGGGGACGAGCAGACCGGGGATGAGCCGCCCAAGCGCCTGGGGGGGCTGATCGTGGCCGCGCCCCACCTCTCGTCCGCCTCCTCCTCATCTGCTTCGGGGAAGGAGGCCGGCGGCGCAGCTGAGCTGAAGCGCACGGTCGCCGAGGCGGCGACTGTGAGCGAGGCGGTCAACGAAGCGCGCGACCTGCAGAACCGCCCCGGCAACGACCTCACGCCCACTGCGCTGGCCGAGCACGCGCGTGCGCTGGCGGAGGAGATCGAGGGACTGACCGTCGAGGTGGAGGGGCGCGAGGGCCTGGAGCGGCGCGGCATGGGCGCCTTCGCCGCCGTCGCCCAGGGCTCCGAGCAGGAGCCCGCGCTGATCACGATGCGGTACGAAGGGGTGGGCGGGGCATCCAACGGTCCCGGCGGGCATCCGATCCAAGGGGCCCCTGCTGGGGCTGGTGGGCAAGGCGGTGACGTTCGACAGCGGCGGCATCTCGCTGAAGCCGGGGGCGAAGATGTCGGAGATGAAGTTCGACATGTCCGGCGGCGCCGCGGTGATCGGAGCGGTGGCGGCGATCGCGCGCCTGCGGCTGCCCGTGAAGCTGGTGGCGGTGGTGGGCGCGACCGAGAACCTCCCCAGCGGCCGCGCGGTGAAGCCGGGGGACATCGTGAGCGCCGCGAACGGCAAGACGATCGAGGTCAACAACACCGACGCCGAGGGGCGCATGGTGCTGGCCGACTGCCTCTGCCACGCGGTCGCCGAGGGAGCCGAGCGGATCGTCGACCTCGCGACGCTCACCGGCGCGGTGATCGTCGCGCTGGGCTCGACCTACGCGGGGCTGCTCAGCAACGACGAGGAGTGGGCGCAGCGCGTCAGCGAGGCGGGCGAGCGCACGGGCGAGATCGTGTGGCGGCTGCCGCTGCACGAAGAGTACGACGAGCTGATCAAGGGCCGCTACGGCGACCTCGACAACGCGCCCGAAGCGCGCAAGGCCGGCACGATCGTGGGGGCCGCGTTCCTCTCGAACTTCGTGGGTGACGTGCCCTGGGCGCACCTCGACATCGCCGGCTCGGCGTGGGACCTGGGCCGCGCGTACGCCGCGAAGAGCGCCTCGGGGTACGGCGTGCGGCTGCTGGTCGAGCTGGCGCGCGCGCACAGCGCATGAGCCACTCAATTCCAGAGCGCCTCAACTCTGGTTCATTTTATTTTTTTATAAAAAATAAATAGAAAAACCAGAGTTAGAATCACAGTGAACTTCGATCTTTCCCCCGAGCATGAGCTGATCCGCGCCACCGTGAGGGAGTTCGCGCAGGGCGAGGTCGCGCCGGTGGCGGAGGAGCTCGATCGCACCAAGTCCTTTCCGTATGAGATCGTCGCGAAGCTGGGGAAGCTGGGGCTGATGGGCATCCCCTTTCCGCAGGAGTACGGCGGCGGGGGCGGCGACACGCTGGCCTACGCGCTGGCGGTGGAGGAGCTCACGCGCGTGGACAGCTCGGTGGCGATCACGCTGTGCGCACACACCTCGCTGGGCACGCAGCCGATCCACCTGTTCGGCAGCGAGGAGCAGAAGCGCGAGTGGCTGCCCAAGCTGTGCTCCGGGGAGCGGCTGGGCGCGTTCGGCCTGACCGAGCCCGAGGCGGGCAGCGACGCCGGCAACACGCGCACACGCGCGCGCGAGGACGGCGGGGAGTGGGTGGTGGACGGCGCCAAGCAGTTCATCACCAACGCCGGCACCGATATCTCGGGCGTGGTGTGCATCACCGCCGTCACCGGCGAGGGGCCGAGCGCAGAGAAGGAGATCTCCAACCTGATCGTCGCCAACGGCACCCCCGGCTATGAGCAGGGCGAGCCCTACCGCAAGATGGGATGGCACGCCTCGGATACGCGCCCGCTGACGTTCACCGAGTGCCGCGTGCCGGCGGAGAACCTGCTGGGACCGCGCGGCGCGGGGTTCAAGCAGTTCCTGCACATCCTCGACATCGGGCGCATCGGCGTAGCCGCGATGGGCGTGGGCCTGGCGCAGGGCGCGCTCGACGAGGCGCTCAAATACGCCAAGGAGCGCAGGGCGTTCGGCAAGCCGATCAGCAAGTTCCAGGCGATTCAGGGCAAGCTCGCGGACATGGCAACCGAGATCGAGGCGGCCCGACTGCTCGTATACAAGGCGGCGCGCGAGAAGGACGCCGAACGCAACTTCACGCTGACCGCCGCCCAGGCGAAGCTGAAGACTGGGCGCCTGGCGGTTCGCTGCGCCGAGGAGGCCGTGCAGATCCACGGCGGGTACGGCTACATCGAGGAGTACCCCGTGTGCCGCTTCTACCGCGACGCGAAGATCCTCACGATCGGCGAGGGCACCGACGAGGTGCAGCAGATGGTCATCGCTAGGGCGCTGGGGGCGTAACCGCGGCCGCGGCGGCGCGCTCCAGCAGCTCGGTGGCGGCCGAGGCCGGGTCCAGGCGTCGCTCGACGACCTCCTCCAGCAGCTCCTGAAAGCGGGAGTCCCCGGCCAGCTCGTCCTCCAGGCGCCGGCGCAGGCGCGCGGTGGCGATCGCCAGCACCTCGTTGCGCAGGTTCGAGCGACGGCGCTCGGCGAGCTGGCCGGCGGCGAGGATGTGGGCGCGGTGCGCATCGAGCTGCTCCACCAGCTCGGGGATGCCCCGCGCATGCGCGGCCTCGGTCTTGACGATCGGCACGCGCCAGCTCGCGCGCACCTCCTCCGCGGATCGATCGAGGTTGGCGAGCGAGAGGACGCCGCGGATCTCGCGCACCATCGTGTCCGTCAGGGGGTGATCGGCCTTGTTGATGACGATCACATCGGGAATCTCCATCACGCCGGCCTTGAGCGCCTGGATCGAGTCGCCCGAGCCCGGCATCAGCACCAGCACCACCGTGTCGGCGTGGTCGATGATGTCGATCTCGGCCTGCCCCACGCCCACGGTCTCCACGAAGACGTCCTCGCGGCCTGCCGCGTCGAGCAGCAGCGCGGCCTGCAGCGCCGCCTCGGAGAGACCGCCAAGGGCGCCGCGGTTGGCCATCGAGCGGATGAAGACCCCCGGGTCCAGGAAGTGCTCGGAGAGGCGGATGCGGTCGCCCAGCAGCGCGCCCTGCGTGAAGGGCGAGGAGGGGTCGATCGAGAGCACCCCAACGGTCCGGCCCGCTTCGCGCCGCGCCTTGGTGAGCGCGCCGATCAGCGTCGACTTGCCCACCCCTGGCGGCCCGGTGAAGCCGAACACCGCGGCCCTGCCGGTGTGCGGGTAGACCTCTCGCACGAGCGCCCACCCCTCGGGGCGGTCGTCCTCGACGAGCGAGATCGCGCGCGCGAGCGCGCGGCGGTCGCCGTCGAGGAGGCGCTGTGCAAGCGAGGGCACGCGAGAAGAGTACGTCGGGACGGCATCCAGCCGTCCCCGGCCCTCTAGGATGCCCGCTCGTGACACGCCCCCGGGAGTTCCTGCGCACGTGGCGGTGGATGCGCGCGAACAACATGCTCAACCGCCACTACGCCCTGCTCGGGGCCCGCTGGGTGTGGCTGAAGGCACGCCACCGCGGACGCCTGCAGACGGACGGGATCTGCTTCATCTGCCCCGGCGTGAAGTTCGAGATCGGCCGCGCCGCGAAGCTGCACATCGGCCGCTGGGCGTGGATCGGCCACGGCAGCAAGATCCGCGTGCACGAGGGCGAGGTACGGATCGGCGCCAAGACGGTGATGGGCCAGGAGTGCACCATCTCCGCCTACCAGCACGTATCGATCGGGAGCGAGTGCATCGTCGCCGATCGCGTGATGCTGATCGACTTCGACCACGGCGTGGTGGAGGTCGAGCGCCCGATCCGCCTGCAGGGCATCTACAAGCGCGACGTGCGCGTCGGGCACAACGTATGGATCGGCTACGGCGCGTGCGTGCTGCGCGGGGTCACGGTGGGCGACAACGCGATCCTCGGCACCAGCGCGGTGGTCACCGCGGACGTGCCCGCCAACGCCGTCGTGGGTGGCATCCCCGCGCGCGTCATCAGGATGCGCGATGCGCCGCGGACACTGCGCTGGGAGTGACAGCAAGGTTCCGAAGACCCGCCACGCTCGCCTCAGGTCCCTCGCCGAGCGCTTCGTCCAGCGCATGCAGGTGACCGGCGAAGCGCTCGCGCGCGTAGGGCACCGCGAGGCCGCGCGCGACCATGAAGGCCCAGTCGGAGGACTGCAGCGCGAGCAGCTCGCGCACCGCCGCGGCGCCGGCGCGGGGACCGGCGGCGAGCACGCGCAGCTCGGCGGCGCGCGTGGCGAAGGCGATGTCGGCGACCGCCGGCGAGGACCAGGTGGAGAGGTCGCCGCCCTCGCCCCACGTCGTGACCTCGTCCTCGGCGCCCCGACCCTGCGCCACCGTCCTCGTGACGCTCGGACGACCGGCTCGTAGCGCTCCAGCGCGTCGTCGAGGCGCACCAGCTCGAGGCCCTGGCGCGCGCACTCCTCCACCACCGCGGCGAGCCACGCGACGCCCTCGTACCACCAGTGGCCGAGCAGCTCGGTGTCGAGCGCGCAGACCGCAAGTCCCCCACCCGGCAACCCGGCGCCGTCGCTGCGCAGGCGGGCGAGCGTGCGCGCGACGAAGTCCGCGGCGTGCTCCCGCGCGAGCGCGAGCGCGCGCGCGTGGTCGTAGGGGCTGCCATCGTTGGCCCACGGCTGGTGGTGGTGGACGGTGTGGTGGTGGTAGTCGCGGTAGCTGCCGTGCGCGGGGTAGCCCGCGTCGCTCCACACGAGCGAGAGGGTGGCGCGATCGATCGGCACGAGCACCACCCCGGAGTCCCCCGCGAGCGGACGCAGGTGGGCCGGCGCGCCCAGCCCGAAGGCGGCCGGTGAGCTCGACGCATGTCGCGCGCACCCCAGCCTCCGCGAGCGCCCACTCCAGCGATGCGGAGTGGGCGCACTCGGGCAGCCAGAATCCCCCGCGCCAGTTCGCGCCGAAGCGGGCGAGGTGGGACTCCACTCCTCCCCGCACCTGCGCGCGCAGGCCCGCGTCGGTGGCGAGCAGCGGCAGCACCGCGTGCGTGGCCGCCGAGGTCCACTGCGCGTGCGGCGCGAGCGCCCCCAGCAGATCGCCGCCAAGCTCTTCCAGGCGCAGCGGCGGCGCGCTCGTAGTCCCCCCACGAGCGCTCCACCTCGCGCGCGAGCCCATCGTGCCCGCCGGCGCGCAGGCCGCGCGCGTCCTCGTGGTGGGTGTGGTGGCGAACCTCGCGCAGGAACGCCAGGCAGCGCTCGCCCACGCCGGGAGCCTCCAGCTGGTCGCAGAGCACCGGCGTCAGCGAGAGCGTCAGCGGCGCGCCCGCGTCGAGCAGCTCCAGCAGCGGCAGGTAGGAGGTGGCGATCGCCTCCCACAGCCACTCCTCGCCGAAGGGCCACGTGCCGAAGCCCTCCACGTAGGGCATGTGGGTGTGCAGGACGATCGCCAGCGCGCCGGTGTTGGGGGCGGGGGGCGGGATCTGATTGTACCTCACGGCGGCACACCGCGACGAAGTCCAGCGCGCGATCGAGGTCGGCCTGCCCGCGGGGGCGCAGCACGAAGTCGCGCGCGGAGATCGCGGGCGTGAACCATCCGTAGAAGCGCTCGGTGAGCCCCAGGCGCGGGTGCACGGCATCCCAGCCCGCCTTCAGCGCCAGCTCGTGCACGCGCAGCTTGCGCGCGTGGAAGAGGCCGAAGAGCTGAACGGAGGAGAAGTGCGCACGGCACAGCGCCTCGAACTCCTCCGCGCGGTACTCGTGCACGTGCCAGGGGTTATCCGAGCGAGCGGCGCCCTTGGGGGCGAGCGTGAGCACATTCGGGGTGGAGAGGTAGATGGCCGCCGCGCGACCCTCTCCTGACCGGCTCTGCCGGTCCTCCTCCCCTTCCCCGCGCGCGCGGATGAGCGAGGCGAAGTGCTCGAGCACCGCGCCGGGGTCCTGGAGGTGCTCGATCGTCTGCAGGAACACGACCGCGTCGGCGGGCTCGGAGAAGGTCTCCACCAGCTCGCGCGCGAAGCGCAGGTTGGGGCGCCGGTAGCGCAGGCGCGCGTGCTCGTGGGCTTCGGGGTTGGCATCCACGCCCACCACCGTCGCGCCGCGCTGCGCGCGAGCAGATCCGAGCCGTAGCCCTCGCCGCAGGCCATATCGATCGTGCGCAGGCCGCCCACGCGCGCGGCGATCCACTCGTACACCGCCACATGGCGGCGGTACCAGTAGTTCTCCTCGGGCACATCCGGCAGCGTGCGCTCGCCGGTCAGCTCCAGCGGAGGCACGCCCTCGGGCTGATCGCGCTGCTGATAGAGGGACACGGATGCAGACACGGTACGGCGCGCGAGTATATGGTGCGCCCGGTGCCGCCAGTCTTGAGCGCCGAGGAGATCCGCGACGTCAACACGCGCTACCACGACGTCGCAGCCGATCACTACGACTCCAAGTGGGGGATCGACTTCGGCGAGCTCGGCCACGATCAGGTCATCTCCAAGGTGCGCAAGATCCTGGGTCCGCATCCGGGGCCCTACGCGCGCTCGCTGGAGATCGGCTCGGGAACGGGGTACTTCACGCTCAACCTGCTCCGCGCGGGCGTGATCGAGGAGGCGACCTGCAACGACATCTCGCCGGGGATGCTGGATGCTCTGAGCGCCAACGCCGAGCGCCTTGGGCTCGATGTGCGCACGGTGCCCGCCGACGCCGAGCGCCTGCCCTTCCCCGATGGGAGCTTCGATCTGGTGCTGGGGCACGCGGTGCTCCACCACATCCCCAACCTCGCGCGGGCGTTCGCGGAGTTCGAGCGCGTGCTTGCCCCCGGCGGCACGGTGCTCTTCGCCGGCGAGCCCTCCCGCTACGGCGATCGCCTCGCGCGCGTGCCCAAGCGCGCGGCGAGCGCCGTCGCGCCGCTGTGGCGGCGCGCGGTGGGCGCGGGGCCCGCGCCCCCAGCCGAGGGCGGCGCCCCGGATGCGGCGCTCGAGGGCGTCGTGGATGTCCACGCCTTCGCCCCCGGCGAGCTTCTCCACCTTCGCGCGCGGCGCGGGCCTGCGCGAGGTGCGCGTGATCGGCGAGGAGCTCCTCGCGAACTGGTTCGGCTGGACCAACCGCACGCTCGAGGCCACCGCCAACCCCAGCGAAGTGCCGTGGGCGTGGCGCTGGTACGCCTACCGCGGGTACCTCGCGCTGCAACAGGTGGATCGCCGTCTGCTCGAGTCGCGCCTGCCGCCTGCGATCTTCTACAACCTGATGCTCTCTGAGCGGCCGGAAGCTCGACGCCTAGCGACGTGGGCCTGACTTCGCATGCCCGATCGGCTGCACTGGGGGTTCCCGATGTTTCCCCTGGGAATGGTGGCGTTGCCCACCGAGAGCGTGCCCCTGCACATCTTCGAGGATCGCTACCGCAAGATGATCGAGGAGTGCCTAACGGCCGAGAAGGAGTTCGGCATCGTGTGGCTCTCCGAGGAGGAGCTCAAGCCCGTGGGCTGCGCGTGCGAGATCGATCGCGTGCTCGAGCGCATGGAGGATGGCCGCCTGAACATCCTCGCGCGCGGCACCCGTCCCTTCCGCCTCGTGGAGCGCCAGGACGACCTCGCCTACCCCGCGGCGGTGGTGGAGTTCCTGATCGAGCAGGAGGAGGATCCCGACCCCGAGGCCATCGCCGAGACGCGCACCCTCTACGCTGAGCTCGTCGATCAGGCGACCGACAAGACCCTCGAGGAGCACGAGCTCGCCGAGCTCGACGCCTACACGATGGCCGCCACGGTCGACTTCGGCACCGACGTCAAGCAGGAGCTCCTGGAGCTGCGCTCGGAGAACGCGCGCATGCGCCTGCTCACGCTGCTCTTTCGCGCGGCGATCAAGCGCCTCGAGCTGATCGAGCGCGCCCAGGCGCGGGCGCGCTCGAATGGGAAGGTTCGCTTCGGCTAACGCTTCCGGCTGTGCGCCTTGCCTTCCTGGGCTCTGGGGCAACCGGTGACCGGCGATCTTCGTGTTCTGTGTCATGCGCGCGCCGTTCTGGGCGTTGATGGTGGTGGGCATCGTGAGGGTCGTCTTGCAGAAGCTCTGCTTGGCCTTCGCGGGCAGGTTGCTCGTGAGGGCCGAGTGCGGCCCCATGGGGAGCTTCAACTCGAAGCTCGAGATCGGCGCGTCGGGCACCGAGGCGAAGGTGCTCGTCGTGATGCCCTTGGCGATGTTGATGTTCCCGACGACATCCAGAGTCACGCCCTGCGCCTCGCCCTGACCCTGGAGGATCATCACGACGTCCGGGAACGCCGCGCCGCCATGAGACACCAGGTACACGGGACCCGTGAGCGGCGCACTCAGCACCGGAGTGCTCGCGGTCGCCGTGCCGATGTTCGACGCCACTGGGCACGCGCCGGGTTCGCGTCGAACACGGCCGCGGTGCACGCCTTCTGGATCGTCGTGAGCCGCGAGGGCAGCTGTATCGGCAGCGACACCTTCACGGAGGCGATGTTCGCCTGCGCGCCCTTGGGGTAGCCGATCTTCACGTCCAGCGACGCGCCGTTGGCCTTGCTCGCCCTGCTCTGCGTTGAGGCCGTGAACTTCGGCTTGAACCCAAGCGTCGCGCAGTTCGCGGCCTGGAAGCGGTTCGAGAGCGCAGCGGTCGCGCCCTGCGTCGGAGACGACCGTCGCGTCGAGAGTCAGCGGGTTGCAGTTGGTGGGGTTGAAGATGAACCCTTCGCGATCCACCGTCACGTTGATCGTCTTCACGTGCAGGGGAATGCCCTGCAGGATCGTTGGGAACGGAGCCGAGTTGATCGTGATCCGCGCGGTGTGCGGATCCACGTTGATCGCCGAGCGCACCACCACATGGCCGAGGTTGAACGGACCCGCTTCGGCGGGCACCACGATCGACAGTCCGAACGGCGCGCCGTTGTACGGGCCCGTGAGGTACACCGGATCCTGCGGCCTGCCGGCCTGCGGCACGAACACCGGATCAGGCCCCGGTCCCGCACCAACCGTCACGTGCCCGATCTGGCTCGACGCCGGACACGTTCCCCTGCGCGGCCTGCGGTTCGCCGCAGAGCGTCACCCTGGAGAGCATCCCCAGCAGGCCCGGAGGCATGCTCACGCTGAGCTGGCCGAAGTCCTGATCGTGTGTCAGAGCGCTTGAGCGTGAACGTGAACGGGCTGAACCCGCCGGCCTGGTTGCTCACGGTGCCCGCGAGGAACGACGGGGAGAACCCGCCGCCGCAGCTGGTGCCGATCGCAAACAGCTGCGAAGCAAAGATCGTGGGCAGCGAGCTGCTCCACGGCGTCAGCGACGCCCGTCGTCCGGTAGGTCGCCGCACGCCTGCGGCGTCATCAGCGCCGCCCTGGAACCCCCGAAGAGCCTGAGCTTCAGGTGGCTGAAGGGCTGCTGCGGGTTGTTCGCGAACTGCGTCGTGAGCTGCCCCGTCGACGGATCCGCGTGGGCTTCCCCCGCGAGCTTCACGAGCACGCCCGAGCCTTCGGCGACGACATACAGCGCCAGCAGACCCTTGAACGGGTTTTCATATGGTGTGGCGACGTACACCGAGCCGTCCAGCGGTGTTTCCAGCAGCGGCGTTTCGATCTCAACGGTGCCAACCTTCGATGCGTTCGGGCAGAGCACCGGTTCAGCGGAGTGCAGCGCAATCTCGCCTTCGGGGCGCCCAGGTTCGGCGTGTCCGTGCACGCATGCAGTTCATTCGCTGCCGACGGCGAGATCGACATGCCCGCGGGAAGCGTCACAACACCTTCCTTCAAATCCGCCTCCCGAGCCCTCCCGGGTTTTCGTTCTGCGGCAGTGTCACTTCGACCGCCAGGCCTGTCGGCGAGCCTGCCGCCGCGGTATCCGGCTGCACGCTCACCGTCGGGCTGAAGTCCAGGCGGTCGCAGCCAGTGACGCCCAGCGGGTGACCTACGCCGTCGTGGTTGGAGGCAGTCGACACCGGACCACGCCTTCCAACTCCACCGGATGCACCGGATTCTGCCACGAGTCGGCGTGGATCGTCGTCCAACGGTTCAGACGAGCAGCTCGTAGGGAGCCTCAAGAACGGCTTGGTGGCTCTTTCGACCGAGCATACCAAGGGGTCCACCGAGCGATTCGCCCAACGCGCCGAGGCATTCACCGCGCAATGCATCGTGGCTTGGTTCAGCCGGCACCCCCCAAAAGGTCGTCGTGACCCCGTAGACCCGCTCGCCCTGGCTGGTGTTCCGGAAGCGACCGTAATACCATAGTCCCGCCCTGTGCGAACCTCGGGCTGCAACACAATGGGAACCCCGACTGGATGAATGCCAAACTCGGCTGGAACACCGGGAGGCGTCACCAGATTATAGATCCCAACATATAGGGGTATAACTTCTTCTCCGCTAAGATTGATTTCGACCTTTGCAATCCCGACCTGGCTATCGTCCGGACAATGGCCCCGGCCAAGTACCGGTCGGAAAAATTTCTTCCCCCACACGCTCTCTCACCAACTGCGGATCCTCGGTGTTGAACTGTTCCGATGTACACTTCGGCGTTGCGTTGGGATCACCGTAAAACCCGCCGGCAACACCACTTCAACGTCCTTCACATCCCCATCCGGGATAGGTAGACCACCTACCCGGAACTTCGTGTTGAACTTGAAGGCGGTCGTCGTCGCGAACGGATGCGAGCCGGCCTGAATAGCAGATGAGCCATCCTCGTTGAGAACCGTGTTTTCGAAGCTGCGACTCTGAAAACCAAACGATGCGAAAGCCGGAGCGACGAACACCGCCAATGCACCAAGCAACCTAAAAGACAGGGTAGACCGTGAGACAGACCTCTCCTAAACATGGTCGCCTCCCCCCCTTCGCCATCGCTGGTTTGTCGGCTTTTCTGCCCGCGCCTTCTTCCCGCGCTTGCTCTTGCGCCCCTTCGACCTGGCCTTCTTCTTGATCTTTGGCTTGGGCTTCACCGCTGGAGTAGATGCAGCGGATGAAGTTCCCCAAGCCGCTAAACGTCGCGCTCGATGGGGCAGCAAACACAGGCGCGGAGGGACTCGCTGGCCGGCAGCTCTCCCCTTCACACGCAACGGGCAGCGGCGCTGGGAAAGCCGACCACTTCTCCTGGTTCATGCGGTGCACGAGCGTCGTATAGATCCACGAGCTGATCGGTATCCTGAGTCGACAAGCTGGGCGCTCGTGATGAAGAACACGTCACTGCCATTTTCGCTCGCGTCTACAAACGATGATGATCCAACGTTCTGACCGCCCGACAGCAGATAGACATGTCCGTCCTCGTACTCGTATACATCCTCCACACCATTGGTGTCCTGCCGCACCAGTACATCGGCGCTGTCGAAGAACACGCGGCTGCCTTCACCGGAGAGCGCCCGCGACTGATAAAGGGCGTTGTTCAGCTTGAATTCCGTACCTCCTGGGATACCCGACGGGCCAGATGGCCGAGCACCACTTGGATTGCACGACACACAGCTACAGGCGATTCGTAGCTGGCGTCGAAGAGGAATACCTCCTCGCACTGTGTTGATCCCGCCGCACTGCACGCTTCCGCCCGTACTCATAGTGTTGTCGTAACCCGTCAGACTCCGTTCCGACATGAAGACCAGGTGTGTACCATCGGGCGACACCCGACGGTACGCAGACCCACTGTGCAGTCCCAGTCAAAGGCCATTCCCAACCTACTAAAGCCAGAGGTGCTCTCGTCCCCACTTGCGAGAGTCGCGATGAACTTCGTGAGTTCCCCTTCATGCCACAGATATAGATTGCACGTCGCACCCGGGGTAGCCGCCGAACTTGCAGTTGCCGAGGCGTAGCGCCGGATGCAAGCACACCATTGGCAACGAAGTAGACGTACGAGCCGTCTTCGCTCGCCCCCAAGACGCCCTGCACGTCGGCCCCCGTTGGATCGACTGTCAAATCCGTGAGCCTTCCAAGCGGTCCGTTCTTCGGTTCGAACTCATACAGATTCCCAAGCCCTTCACCGCCAGTCGTAGCACCGCTCGTCAGCCTGCCGGTATTGCTGAAGAAGATCTTCGACACTTCGTTATTGGCCGTCAGAAATGTGCTGCCACCACCAGAGTCCGGACCGCCCTGAGACGCATCGACCTGCACCGTCATGGCCTGCGGAGTGCCTATGTCCTCGCGTAGATATAGGTCGTGGCCGTCACTCCAGACAACACGCGAGCCATCGCCTGAGATCGTGTGACCAGCTCGCCCACCGCCGCTGCCCAGGAAAACAGAAGAACTCGGCTTCGGAGCACCACTGGGCAGCACGTTCACGGGCTGAAATTGCCCGAGCGTTTGCCTGGACGCCCGTTCCCACTCGTACAGGTTTGACTTCCCTTCTTCTTCGATCGCGCCCGCTGCCAGTACTGCTTCGCTGGAGACAGCTACATGGTTGAGATCAGACGAGGCACCCAGGAATTCGAGGCTGAATATCTTCGATGACTGACTGGGCTTTTTGGTCAGCAGCGCCTGCGAAACGTCGCCGGGAATTTCGCGCAGATAGTAGTTCTGATAGCCAGCCGGGGCACCGGCAAGTGGCGGGCTTTCCACAGGGTGCCCATACTGATAGCCGCCCCTGCCGTTGAAGACCAGCCCGCTCGACAGACTGGAGGAGAAGGCGACATACGGAGTGCCCGCGCCACCGAGCGTGTACGTCTGAGCGCTCATCGGCACGCTGATATTCTGCGCGAGCCATCCTTCCTTGGCGCTGCGGTCAGAAACATACTGGCTGCCAATCGAGGCACCCTGGGGTTCCCCAAATGAGGCCAGCGAGACATAGGTGATGCCGTTGCCTTCGGGTGAGGCCTCAACCACGCCGCCGCCATTGTCCCCATCGATGCCGCTGATGCCCCCGCCGTTCTTGTCGAGCGGGGAGACCATCTCCCACGCACGTCCGTCCGGCAGTCCAGTCCCCAAGCCCGAACCGCCGGCGGCACCCGCCGAGCCTCCCGCCCAACCAAGCATCCCTACGACCGTGAGCACTCCCGTGAGCGATCCGCGAACTCCGGCCGGCCACAATCGCGACGCCGTGCCATCGAACACGGATGGCCCCTCTCCTCGCGACTCCATTGCGTGCGGTATCGCGAAATCTATGATCCTTAAATAATGGGCTACTGCGTCCCGCCACCCTGGCATCTGGACCTTCGCTTCGCAAGTAGTGTCTCCTATTCCGAGTAGTTTCCTCGTAATGCCCTCAGTCCGACCCGCTTCCTGAGTCATTGATCTGCTGGCAGTGGGAGGCGTGGTTGTCGAGGATCTCATCGGCGCTCTTGTGGCCAGATGTAGGCTGAGAATCTTCGTTCCAGTTGGCGATCCAGGTGCCGATCAAGCCATGACCATCTCCATCGTCGTTTGATCGAGAAGACTTCGGCCAGACCTTACTCAGAACACTCGACGTGCTCAACCTCCGGATTTGGTCGAATATCTTGCGTAGTTTCTACTAGAGTTTCGTTGGGCCGAGGCCCGATAAACCGCCTATCTATGCGGTTTCCAGTCCATTTGCTAGGGTCCTTCGCCTCTTCGCAAGCATCTATGGGCGAGATGCCCTTGACATCCATCCACTAACTGCTAGGATCATCCGCGATCCTCGCTAGAGGCTCTGCGGCGACACAGACGCCGTAGTAAACAACGACCAAGGAAAGCAAGACATAATGTTCAGACTAAAGTTGCTGGCGGTCCTCGCTGGCATAATTACAACGCTCGCCATATCGGCAGCACCAGCGTTCGCTGAATTTGAAGCTAACAGCCATGCTGAAAAAGAATCGACCGGAGAAGGGGCTGTAACGGTTCTGCAGTCCGGCGAATTCGTAGACGAAGGATCCACCGTCAAATGTCCCGCAGGTGGGATCAGTGTCAGATTTTATATCCAAACAAAAGGGAAAATCCTAGAACACGAAATCAACGGCAAACAACTAAAATCCAAAAAAGGACCCCATCTGGACTGGATAATCAAATGGGGCACGGGATGCATAGCGACCATTGGAGGAAACCAGCTCAAAGCCAAAATCACAGAAGGCTGCAGGCTGCAAATTCTCTTCGTAGGATCGATCGGGTCCTCAAAAGAAGTCGAACTCAATGGTGGCTCAGGAAATGAATGCGTTATCAAAGCCGGGCCTTGCGAAATCAAAGTCCCAGCCGCCAACGAATCAACCGGCGAAAATCTGAACCTAGGCACAACCATTGCGTCGAATAATGGGTTCAACCAAATCGAGAAAAGTAACACCAAAGGTATAACCACAGTCAAGACCGGCACTCTCTGCACACTAAAAAACAACAAAACATCAGAACTCAAAGGAGTTGAATTCGAAAACGTGGGTGAGAACTTAGTCTAGCTTCACCAAGAAGCCTAGCTTTAACTGAACTAACGATCTTGGTGGGGCGGACTCTGTGTTCGCCCCACCAACTCTGAACACCGCAAGTCCGGGGGACGACCCGCGTCATTCATCCCCACACACACCCTCCACACCAAGCTTCCCCACAACCTCAAACCCCCCGGCGGCAAACCCCCTGCGCCAGCTGCAACACAAGCGCCTGCAGTTCCCGCAGCGCCTTCGGCTTCCCAGCCGAGTTGTCGCTGAAGCGCACCGTCCCGTCCTGATCGCGCACGTAGTAGCTGAACACCGACCCCGGCTTCGGCGGCAGCGACAGGTGCGCTGACGCCGGACCCTGCAGTTCTTCCTGGATCCCCCGCGCCAGCACCAGCTGCGAGTCGCTGATCGGGCGCGGCGGTCCGCCGTCGCAGTGGATGACGCCTTCTTCGTTGACGAGCAGCGTCAGCTTCGCGCCCGGCACGGTGCCAGAGCGGTAGACGATGAAGAGGTCGGCCGCCACCACGCCGTTGCCGCCGCACCCCGCCAGGAGAGCCGCCGCTGCCAGCGCGCAGAGCGCACCTCCTCACGCCGCCACCGCGACCCCGCCTCGCCGCGGGTCCCCGGCTCCGGCCAGCTCGCCCACCCTGGCGCTGCACGGCCTGCACGCCGCCGAAGAAGAGGTTGAGCTCATGGAAGCGCACGAGCTCGCGCTCATGAGCGTCCGACGGCTCGCCGATGCCGCTCCCCTGCCCGGCGAGCTCGCGGACATCGATCCCCGGCTCGTGGTAGAGGACGCCGCCCTCGACGTGCGCCCGTGGCGCCTGGACAGCATCGGCGACGCTGAGGCCGTGGTCCACGACCCCGACGATCGTCTGCAGGATCGCCGAGCGGATGCGGTTGGAGCCGGCCGAGCCGAGCACCAGCTCGACGCCGCCCTCGCGCAGCACGATCGAGGGCGCCATCATGCTCGGCATCCGCCGCCCGGCGGGTGGCGGTGGAAGCCCTGCGGGTTCAGGTCCTCCTCGCCCATCACGTTGTTCACGTGGATGCCCGTCCCCGGCACCACGACCCCCGAGCCCTCGCCGTTGGTGCACGTGACGCTGCACGCGCAACCCTCGGCGTCGAGCACCGAGATGTGGGTCGTGGCGCCCAGGCGCGAGGCCAGGAAGCGCTCCTGGAAGCCCTCCTCGCCCAGGCCCTCGACGAACTCGGGGGTGCGCTCGGCCTGAGCGGCTTCCATCGCCCGCACCACATCCTCCAGCGCGGGCGGCGAGGGCCCGCGGTCGAGCAGCGCCAGCGAGTACGCCAGCAGCGTTCCCCCCGCTGAGGGAGGCGGGTTGGTCAGGACCGTGCGATCGCGGTACCCCACCTCCAGCGGCCTTCGCTCGATCGCCTCGTAGGAGGCCAGCGCCTCGCGCGTGAGCGACCCGCCGCGCGGCCGGAGCCACGCGCAGACCGCCGCCGCGACGTCGCCCCGGTAGAAGGGCTCGGCGCCCTCCGCCCCCAGGCGCTCCAGCGCGTCGCCCAACTCGGGGTTGCGCAGCATCTCCCCCTCGCGCAGCACCTCGCCGTGGGGCGCCCACAGCGCCGCGCACTCGGGTGTCGAGCGCAGCAGGTCGGCCAGTATCTCCGCGACGTACGCCTGGCCGTGGTTGAGCTCGCACCCCCTCGCGCGCCATGCGCGCCGCGGGGGCGGCCAGGCGCTCGAGCGGCACGCGTTCCCCAGCGCGCCACGGCGCCGCAGATGCCCGCCGGCGTGCCGTACACCCCGCACGAGGCCGGCCCGATGTAGAAGACCTGCACGGCATCCCCGAACGACACGTCGATCGCATCGCAGCTCCGCCGCCGAGCCATCCTGCGCGCGCGCCGGCGCCTCCACGAAGAAGTCCAGCAGCACCGGCTCGCGCCGCTCGCCCGCGACCATCATGTATCCCCCAGCCCCCAGACCAGTCAGCAGCGGCTCGGCCACGAACGACATCAACATCGCCCCCACCGCCGCATCCACCGCGTTCCCGCCCGCGCGCAGCACCTCCGCCCCGGCCTGCGCGGTCAGCGGGTGCCCAGCCGCCACGACTCCCTTCTCGGACACGCTCATCTACGCGAAGCGTAGGGGGACGTTGGCGCCCCGCGCCGAAGGTCTCAGACGTTAGGGATGAACTCGGGCACGTCAAGATCGCTGAACACGCCGCGACGGCGCTCGGCGCGCGCGCGCCGGCGCTGAGGCCGGGCGCCAGTCCGCTGCACCCGCGGCTCGCCCGCGGGCTCCTGCAGGCGACCGCGGCTCGAGCGCGAGCTCGATTCATCTCGGTAGCCCGTCGCCACGACGGTGACCCACACCTGATCCTCGAGCTTTTCGTCGACCATCGCGCCGAAGATGATGTTCGCGTCGGGGTGCGCGGCCTCCGAGACGGCCTTGGCGGCCTCGTTGACCTCCCACAGCGATAGGTTGGCGCCGCCGGTGATCGAGAGCAGGATCGAGCGCGCGCCGTCCATCGAGGTTTCCAGCAGCGGCGACTCCACCGCCTGCATCGCGGCCTCGGTCGCGCGGTGCTCGCCCACGCCCATGCCGATGCCCAGCAGCGCGTTGCCCGCCTCGCTCATGATCGTGCGCACGTCCGCGAAGTCGAGGTTGATGAGGCCGGGGAGGGTCACGAGGTCGGAGATCCCCTGCACGCCCTGGCGCAGCACGTCGTCGGCGACGCGGAACGCCTCCACCATCGAGGTCTGCTTGTCGAGCACCGCCAGCAGGCGTTCGTTGGGGACCACGATCAGCGTGTCCACCTCATCCGCGAGCGTATTCACGCCGTGAGCGGCCGCCTCGGCGCGGCGCGTGCCCTCGAAGCCGAAGGGCTTCGTCACGATCGCGACCGTCAGCGCGCCCACCTCGCGGGCGATGCGCGCGACGATCGGCGCCGCGCCGGTGCCCGTGCCGCCGCCCGCGCCCGCGGTGATGAAGATCATGTCGCTGCCCTTCAGCAGTGCCTTCACGCGGTCGTAGTCGTCCATCGCCGCCTGGCGCCCCACATTGGCGTCCGCGCCCGAGCCCAGCCCGCGCGTCAGCTCCGCGCCGATGTGCAGCGTGATGTCCGCCGTGGACTGCTGCAGCGACTGCAGATCGGTGTTGATCGCCATGAACTCCACGCCCGCCACCTCGGCCTCCACCATGCGGTTCACCGCGTTCACGCCCGCGCCGCCCACGCCCACCACGCGGATGATCGGGTTGATCACCTGATCCGCTGTGCTGTACGGGCGGGGCTCTTCGCGCGGGGGCATCTCCACGGGCATCTGCCGGGACGACGGCGCGGCCTCCTCGCGCGGGCGCTCCATCATGTTCTCGGGGATCTCAGAGGAGAAGACGTTGCGCAGGCGCTCCTGAGGGCTCGGCACCGGCTGTCGCCTCCTCCGGCTCGGGGGCCGAGGCGCTGAGCGCCGGGTGGGGCGTCTCGCGACGCTCAGCGGGCGCCTTCTCCGTCTCGACGGGCTCGGCCGCTCGGCGGCGCGGGCGCGCTGGCTCCTCGCTGCGAGCTCGGTGGACCGGGCGCGGCCCCCTCCGCCGGCCTCCTGGCCGGCGTCCTCCTCCCTCCTCGGTCTTGCGAAACAGCGCCGCCAGCGGGCCTTCGCGCATCGAGGCTCGCTCGTTTGGGGTTATTGGCCATGCGCCAGCACCTCCTGCGCGAGCTGGCGGTAGGACTCGGCGGCGACGCCATCGGGCTCGTACTTGAGCACGCTCATGCCCTTCACGGGCGCCTCCGCGAAGCGCACCGTCTTGCGGATGCGGCTCGCGAACACGCGATCGCCGAAGTTCTCCTCGAGGATCTCGATCGCCTCCTTGGCGTGGATCGTGCGCGAGTCCACCAGGGTCGGGAGGATACCCTCGATGTCCACGCCCGGATTGAGGTTCTCACGAATCATCGCGAGGGTGTTCTGCAGCTGGATGAGTCCACGCATCGATAGATACTCGCACTGCACGGGGACGATAACCTTGTCGGCGGCGGTAAGCGCGTTGATCGTCAGCAGTCCCAGGCTCGGCGGGCGTGTCGATGCAGATGAAGTCGTAGTCCTCGAGGATCGGTTCGAACGCCTTCTGCAGCGAGCGCTCGCGGCCGATCATCGTGGACATCGCGATCTCCGCGCCCGCCAGGTCGATCGAGGCGCACGCCACGTCGATCTCGCGCTTGCGCACCACCTCGCGGATCGACACCTTGTGCACCAGCACGTCGTACATCGACTTCTCGATCGTATCCGGGTCGATGCCCTGGCGACATCGTCAGGTTGCCCTGCGGGTCCATATCGCAGCACAGCACCCGGTGACCCTCCTCGGCGAACGCCGCCGCGAGGTTCAACGTGGTGGTTGTCTTGGCCACGCCGCCCTTCTGATTGGCGAACGCGATGACCTTTGCCTTTCCTTGCACAGCGGGCTCCGATGGCTCGTTTATGAGACGCCCTCGCGGGGGTATTCGCAGGGGCCCTCGCGATTCCTGCTTACCATCCCGCGCGTGAGCCAACCCCATGCTTCTCTATCCGAGCGCCTGCGAGACAAGCGCGTCGTCATCTGCGCCGGGCCCGGGGGCGTCGGCAAGACCACCACCTCCGCCGCCATCGCGCTCGGGCTCGCGCGGCGCGGCCAGAAGGTGGCGGTGCTCACGATCGACCCCGCCCAGCGCCTCGCCGAAGCGCTGGGCATGGACTCGCTCGGGGGCGAGCCCCAGCTCGTGGATCCCGCCGTGCTCGCCGGCCACGACATCGCGCTTGCGCAGGGAGGCGAGCTGTGGGCGATGACCCTCGACGTCAAGGGCACCTTCGACGCCCTCATCACCGAGTTCGCGCAGGACGAGCACAAGCGCCAGGAGGTGCTCGCCAACCGCATCTACCACGAGCTCTCCACCGCGATCGCCGGCTCGCAGGAGTTCACCGCCGTCTCGCGGCTGTATGAGCTCGATCGCGACGGCGAGTTCGACGTCGTCGTGCTCGACACCCCTCCCTCGCGCAACGCGCTCGACTTCCTCGACGCGCCAGGACGCCTGCAGCGGTTCTTCGAGGGCCGCTCGCTGCGCATCTTCCTCGCCCCCGGCGGGGTCGCCGCGCGCTTCCTCGGGCGCGGCACCGGGATCGTGCTCTCGATGTTCGCGCGCGTCACGGGGGTCGATCTGATGGGCGACATCTCCACCTTCTTCCGCTCGCTGGGCCCCATCACCGAGGGGATCACAGAGCGCGCGAGGGGCACCGGAGCGCTGCTGCGCGACGCTCCCACCGTGTTCCTGCTCATCACCTCGCCCGAGCCCGAGCCCGTGCGCGAGGCGCTCCACCTCGCCGGCGAGCTGCGCGAGACGGAGATGCGCCGCGGCGGGGTGATCGTCAACAGGGTCCACCTGGAGGGGCTCCACGGGCACGACCCCGAGCACGTGCGCGCGCTGCTCAGCGACGAGCTCGGCCCCGAGCTGGCCGGGCGCGTAGCTGGAAACCTCGTGGACTTCGACATCCTCGTGCAGCGCGATCGGGAGAGCGTCGCGGCGCTCTCACATACGCTCGAGGACGGCGACCCGATTCTCGTGCCGCATCTAGACCGCGAGGTGGACCTGCGCGGCCTCGCCGAAATCGAGCGCCACCTCTTCGCATGAGCCGCCCAGCCAGCGCTCGCCGTAGGAGCGCATATCGTCGATCAGCGGCAGCAGCGCCCAGCCCTTCTTGGTGAGCGCGTACTCCACGCGCGGGGGCACCTCGGGGAAGGTGCAGCGCTCGACGATGCCCTCATCCTCCAGCGCGCGCAGTCGCAGCGAGAGGGTGCGCGGCGAGATGCCAGCCAGCGAGCGCTCCAGCTCGCAGAAGCGCGAGCGCCCCTCGGCGAGGTCGCGCACCAGCAGCAGCGTCCACTTGCCGCACACGATCTCCGCCGTGCGACACACCGGACATGTCTCATCGATGGCCATTCCGCCCTTTACTTTACCAAGTGAAGTGCTGGGGCCCTCGCTGTGGGAGGCGCCGAGCCCTCGCCGCTGCTAAACGGCGGTGAGCGGCGAACCGGGCCGGGAGGCCGGCTCGGCGGCGGGCGCCGGCGCCGCGGGCGGCTCCGCCGCCTCGCGCCTGGCCTGCACGGAGGCGACGTCCTCCATCGTGGTGCCGCGCCGCCCGTCGGCCTGCATCAGCAGCTTGAAGTCGTGCGGCGAGGAGGCCACGCGCATCGCGTCGTCGAAGGTCACCCGCCCGGCCTTCACGTGCCCGAAGAGAGCCTGATCGAAGGTCTGCATCCCGTAGTACCCGCCGGAGGCGATCACCTCGAGCAGCTTGCCGGTCTGCTCGGGGTCCTTGATCATGTCGCGCACGCGCCCGGTCATGCGCAGGATCTCGCACACCGCCACGCGTCCGCCGTCGGCGCCGGGCACGAGGCGCTGGGAGATGACGCCCTTGATCGTGCCCGCGATCATCGAGCGCGCCTGGTTGTGCTGGTGGGGGGGAAGAAGTCGAGCATCCGGTTGATCGACTCGGTGGCGTCGACCGTGTGGATCGTCGAGAGCACGAGGTGGCCGGTCTCCGCGGCGGAGAGCGCCGTCTGCACGGTCTCCTCGTCGCGCATCTCCCCCACCAGGATCACGTCGGGGTCCTGGCGCAGCACGCGGCGCAGGGCGCGCTTGAAGGAGGCGGTGTCCATGCCCACCTCGCGCTGGTTGATCACCGAGCGCTTGTCCTGGTGCACGAACTCGATCGGGTCCTCGATCGTGACGATGTGGCGGTTGAGCTTCTCGTTCATGTGATCGATCATCGCCGCCAGCGTCGTCGACTTGCCCGAGCCCGTGGTGCCCGTGAGCAGCACGATCCCGCGCTCCTCCTCGGCCAGTTCGCTGATCACCGGCGGCAGCGCGAGCTCCTCGACCGTGCTGATCTTGTGGGGGATCGCGCGGCACACCAGCGAGATCGCGCCGCGCTGGCGGAAGGCGTTGATGCGAAAGCGCGCCACGCCCTCGATTTCGAAGGAGAAGTCGACCTCGTGCTCCTCGTTGAACTCCTGCAGCTTCACCGGGTCGTGCAGCAGCTCGTGCAGCGCGTGCTCGGTGTCCTCGCGCGTGAGCGCCTGCGTGCCGGGGTCGGAGGAGAGCTCGCCGTGCACGCGATACAGCGGCGCCGCGTCGACCTTCAGGTGCAGATCGGAGCCCTCGCGGCTAACCAGCTCACGCAGAGCTGCCTGCACGTCGAACATGCCCTCCACATCGGCACCGCGTCGCGGCGCCTTGAGCGGCGGGCGGGGCGCTGGACGGGCTACGCCACGTCTCTGAGCTTCTGCCGCCTCGCCCCCATCCCCTCCCGGGTAGGCCCCGCAGGGGCCTACGCCACGTCGCGCAGCTTCTGCGCCTCCGCAAGGCTCTGCAGCTTCTTCAGCGACTGGTTCTCGATCTGGCGGATGCGCTCGCGCGTGACGTTGAAGGTGCGCCCGACCTCATCGAGCGTGCGCGGGTGCTCGCCGCCGAGGCCGTAGCGCAGCTCCAGCACGCGCCGTTCGCGGTAGGAGAGGTTCTCCAGCGCCTCGCGCAGGGCCTCCTTGGTGAGGATTTCGGCGGCGCGCTCGTAGGGGGACTCGGCGCGCTCGTCGGCGATGAACTGCCCGAACTCCGACTCCTCCTCGTCGCCCACGGGCTTCTCCAGCGAGACCGGAGCCTGCGCGGAGCGCTTGATCGAGTCGACCTCTTCGGGGTCGATCCCGGTGACCTCGGCGATCTCCTCGGCGGTCGGCTCGCGGCCGAGCTCGGTGACGAGCTTGCGCTCGGCGCGGCCGATCTTGTTGAGCTTCTCCACGACGTGCACGGGGATGCGGATCGTGCGCGCCTTGTCGGCCAGCGCGCGTGCGATCGCCTGGCGGATCCACCAGGTGGCGTAGGTGGAGAACTTGAAGCCCTTGCGGTAGTCGAACTTCTCCGCGGCGCGCACCAGCCCGAGCGTGCCCTCCTGGATCAGGTCGAGGAAGGGCAGCCCCTGGTTGCGGTAGTTCTTGGCGATCGAGACCACGAGGCGCAGGTTGGACTCGACCATCTTCTGCTTGGCGTCGAGGTCGCCGCGCTCGATGCGCTTGGCGAGATCGACCTCCTCCTGGGCGGTGAGCAGGCGCACCTTGCCGATGTCCTTGAGGAACAGCTGCAGCGAGTCGGTCGTCATGTCCGGCTTGAGGTCGAGCGCGGTCTTCGCCTTGCGCCGCGCCGCGCTTGTCGGGCGCGCGCTCGACCTCCGAGGCCGCGGCCGTCGCCGGATCGATGTCCTCGACGAGCTCGATCTCGGACTTCTCGAGGAAGCCGTGCAGCTCCTCGACGTCGGACTCGTCCAGATCGAGCTCGGAGGTCGCCTTGGAGATCTCCGCGTAGCTGAGCACCCCCACCTGCTGGCCCTTGGCCAGCAGGCCCTTGACCTCGTCAAGCTCCTGAAGTTCGACTACTGACATCTATTTCCGTTTCCGTCGTGGGACCCCAACGAGGGCCCCTATCTTAACGCGTTGCGCCATGATTGCCGCATGAGCGACGTCGATGACGCCCCCGCCGCCCCCGAGGTGCAGCCGGGGGTCATGAGCAGCCTACCCAAGACCCGCCCGCAGCGTCCCAGCGCGCGCAGGGCCACGGCGCGGCGCACCCCCAAGAAACGCCCTGTGGTCAAGGCAGAGTCGCCGCGCGCGCCTCGGCAGGGCTTCGAGGCCGAGAGCGAAATCGAGACCGGCAAAGCGGTGGCGCCCCCCAGCGGGCTCGAGCTGGCGGCGTCGGCGGTCGAGCTGCTGGGCGAGCTCGCGCAAAGCGGGCTCAGGAGCGGCGAGCGCCTGCTCAGGGACGCGCTGGCGAGACGTCCCGGCACCTGAGCTGACCTACGCGGCGGGATCGTCGACCGGCGCCACCGAGCGCCCGGAGGCGCGGGCGGCGTAGACACCCACGTCGGCGTGCGCCGCGAGGGCCGACGCGTCCTGGCCGTCCTCGGGGCAGACGGCGATCCCGATCGCGACCTCGAGCGGCACGCCGCGGTGCTGGGCGGCGAGTCGCACCGTGCGCGCGAGGCGCTCGGCCAGATGGCGGGCGCCGGGAGCGTCGGTCTCGGGGGTGACGAGCCAGTAGCGGCCGAGCGCCTCGTGCGTGAGCACATCCGCGGGGCGCAGCTCGCCGCCGATCGCCCGCTCGGTTTGGGTGGTGAGCCGCGCGAGCTCCTGGGGAGACTCGGCGCGCGCGAGCCGCTCGATGTCGACGATTTCGATCAGCAGCACCGCGAAGGGCAGCCGGTCCTCGTGGTAGCGCTCCAGGCGGCGCCCGATCGGGCCGGTCCAGGCCGCGGGATGGGCGGGTCGCTCGTCCTCGCGGGTGTCGCGAATCTCGATCCCCGCGTCGGGAAGCGTGGGCTCGGGGGGCTCCAGGGGCGCCTCGGACAGCGCCGGCGCCGACGCCGGCGCACAGGCGAGTAGCGCAAGCGCGGAGGCGACGTCGGCGAGCCGCTGTGCCAGCTCCACGGCCCGCTCGCCGCTCGCGCCGGAGAGCTCCTCGTGCAGCGAGGCCCACAGCGCGTCGCTGAGATCGTGCGCGCTCCGCGCCGCCCGCCGCAGGCGCTCGGCGGAGGCGGGCGGGGCATCGCTCATACCCGGTTGAATAGCAGCAGTCGAGGACGGCACCGCGAGCCGCCGGGTAGCCTGAGCAGGGCATGCGTCGCGCCACGATCAGCGAGCTGCCCGACCACTCGACGATGGACGAGCACACCGGCGCGGTGCGCTCGGTGCAGGCCGCCGAAGCTGTGCCTGCCGGCGGAGGCCCTCGCGGAGATGTGGTCGCCGGTGTACCTGGAGCGACTGGCGCGCACGTACTGGCGCTTCCTCACGCGCGTGACGCTGGGGCTGGTGCGGGTGCGCTACACCGAGCGCGAGCGCTTCCTGGTGCTGGTGGCATGGCCGCTGAAGCTGATCGCCTTCAGGGCGCCCGAATACGAGCTCCAGCCCGATCACGGCGTTGTGCGCTGGCGGATCGAGCGGGGGCTGCTGGTGGCCCGGAGCGGGCGCGGCGTGGGCGGTCACCTGCAGATCGACGTGCGCCGGCTGGACTCCGATCGATCCACCGAGGAGCAGATCGCGCACATCCCTCCGGGAGATCGGATCCCACCCTCCCAAGCGCGCCTGCGAGTGGAGCTCGAAGTGGCCAACTTCCACCCGGCGATCGCCTCGGGCGTGGGGCGGTGGGTCTACAACCAGACCCAGTCGCGCATCCACACGATCGTTACACACGGCTTCCTGCGCTCGCTCGCGCGCCTGAATCTGGCCAAGTCGCGCGTGGGGCGCTTCGAGGACGGCTAGGGCCCTCGGCGGGGGCCCTCAGAAGCGCTCGCCGCCGACGGCGCGCAGCTTGGCGCGGTCGTGGCGGGCGCTGATGCGGCGCACGGTGCCCGAGCGCGTACGCATCACGAGCGACTCGGTGGTGGCGCCGCCGGCGGAGGGGTAGCGAACGCCCTGCAGCACGTCGCCGTCGGTGATGCCCGTGGCGGAGAAGAAGACATCGTCGCCGGCGACGAGATCGTCGCGGTCGAGCACCCGCTCTAGGTCGTAGCCGGCCTCCAGCGCGGCGCTGCGCTCGGTCTCGTCGCGCGGCCACAGGCGCCCCAGCAGCTGCCCGCCAAGGCACTTGATGGCGGCGGCGGAGATGACGCCCTCGGGCGTGCCGCCGATCCCCCACAGCAGATCCACGGGGGAGCGCTCGGTGACGGCGAGCAGCGAGGCGGAGACGTCGCCGTGCGGAATCAGGCGCACGCGCGCGCCGGCCTCTCGCACTTCCTTGATGGCGACCTCGTGACGGGGGCGATCGAGCATCACGACCATCACGTCGCCGATCGGGGAGCCCTTGCGCTCAGCCACGAGCTTCAAGGTCTCCGGCAGGGGCCGGTCGAGGTCGAGCAGGTCCGCGATCTCCGGCGAGCCGGCCATCTTCACCATGTAGACGCAGGGGCCCGGATCGAACATCGCGCCGCGCTCGGAGAGCGCGATGACGGCGAGCGCGGAGGGCATCCCGTGGGCGGCGAGCGTGGTGCCCTCGAGGGGGTCCACCGCGATGTCGACCTCCGGCGGGGAGCCGTCGCCGATGTGCTCGCCGTTGTAGAGCATCGGAGCCTCGTCCTTCTCGCCCTCGCCGATCACCACGAGCCCGTCCATCTGCACGGATTGAAGGGCGTAGCGCATGCCATCGACGGCGGCCTGGTCGGCGGCCTCCTTGTCGCCCTTCCCCACCAGCGGGGCGGCCGCGAGCGCGGCGGACTCGGTGACGCGCACCAGCTCCAGGGCGAGGTTGCGATCGGGACGCTGGTGCGTGGGATCGGGACTCAAGGATCGAAACGTACACCAAGGCGCTCCCGCGAGGCACTCTCAGAGCGCGGGTCCTCCGCGCAGACTAGGATCGTCACGGTGAGCGACAACCCGGCCCTCAGTGCTCACGCGCCGCCGCCGCTCGCGCAGGCGGTGGAGGCGAAGCTGGAGCAGGCGCGCGCGGAGCGCGTGGCCGAGCGCCTGCGCGCGGGCGATGCGACGCTGTGGGGACCGCCGGGAACGCCCGAGCTGGCCAACCGCTTGGGGTGGCTCACGATCGCCGAGCGCACGCGCGCGCAGAGCGGCGAGCTGCGGGGCTTCGCAGAGGAGGCGCACGGCGAGGGAGTGCGCGACGTGGTGCTCTTGGGCATGGGCGGCTCCTCGCTGGCGGCGGAGACGATGCGCCAGAGCTTCGGCGCGTACCCCATTGCGGGGCACAAGCGCGGGGGGTGGCCGGCGCTGCACGTGCTGGACTCCACCGACGCAGCCACGGTGCGGGCGACCGAGCGCGCGGTCGACCCCGCGAAGACGCTGTTCCTGGTGTCCTCGAAGTCGGGAGGCACGGTGGAGCCGCTCTCGATGTTCGCGCACTTCTGGGCCCTCGCGCCGGAGGGGAGGCGCTTCGCGGCGATCACCGACCCCGGCTCGGGACTGCAGGAGCTGGCGCACGCGCACGGCTTCCGCCACGTGTTCGCGGGGGACCCCGAGATCGGCGGGCGCTATAGCGCGCTGTCAGCCTTCGGGATGGTGCCGGCGGCCCTCGCGGGGCTCGACACAGACGCGCTCTTGCAAGGAGGAGAGGCGGCCTGGAGGGCCGCCCACGAGGGCCGCGAGGCGTGGTTGTGGCTCGGAGTTGCGCTCAGCGCGTGGGCGCAGATGGGGCGCGACAAGCTCACGATCGTGGCCGAGGAGCCGCTGGCGAGCGTGGGGCTGTGGCTGGAGCAGCTGGTGGCGGAGTCCACGGGCAAGCACGGAACGGGCATCCTCCCCGTGGCCGAGGAGCCGCTTGGCGAGCCGGGCGAATATGGCGAGGATCGCGTGTTCCTGCACCTGCCCAACCGCTCGGCGCCCGATGGCGAACTGGCACGAAAGGCGCGCGCGCTGGCAGAGGCAGGTCAACCGGTGGTGAGCATCCCCACGGCCGGCCCGGGAGATCTGGGGCGCGTGTTCATGCTGGCCGAGCTGGCCGTGGCCGTCGCCGGTTGGGGGCTTGGGATCAACCCCTACGATCAGCCCAACGTGCAGCAGGCCAAGGACGCGACGAAGCGGGTGCTGGAGCGCTTCGAGCAGAGCGGAGAGCTCGCACAGGCAAGCGACGCCGACGACGCGGCGCTGCACGCGCTGCTGAGCGAGGCGCGGCCGCCGGACTACGTGGCGATCATGGGCTACGTGCAGCCCTCGCGGGAGTTCGACGCAGCGGTGGCGGAGCTGCGCGTGAGCATCCGCGCAGCGACGCGCGCGACGAGCACGTTCGGATACGGCCCTCGCTTCCTGCACTCCACCGGCCAGTTCCACAAGGGCGGCCCACCCGTGGGGCGCTTCCTGCAGCTGCTGCACGACGGCCCCAAGGATGTGGAGATACCGGGAGCGCCGTACACGTTCACGACGCTCAAGAACGCCCAGGCGGCGGGCGATCTGGAGACGCTGCGCGAATTGAAGCTGCCCGCCGAGCGCGTAAGGCTGCATGGAGATGATCCCGCGAGCGCACTACGTTCGCTGACCGCCAAGATCAAGGAGCGTCTATGACTCAGATTGGCTTTGTCGGGCTGGGCAAGATGGGCGGCAACATGGTGCATCGCATCCGCCGCGACTCCGATTGCGAGGTCGTGGCGTTCGACTTCGACAAGAACGCCGTCAAGCAGGCGGTGAAGCACGGCGCGGTGGGCGCCAGCTCGCTGGCGGACCTCGTGAAGAAGCTCGATCCGCCCCGCCAGGTGTGGATCATGGTGCCCGCGGGCGAGGCCACGCAGCAGACAGTGGACAAGCTCGCCAAGCTGATGCAGCGCGACGATGCGATCGTCGATGGAGGCAACTCGAAGTGGACCGACGACAAGCGCCGCGCGAAGGAACTGAAGGCGAGCGGCATCCACTACGTGGACGTGGGCACCTCCGGCGGCGTGTGGGGCCTGGAGGTGGGCTACTGCATGATGGTGGGTGGCCCGCCCAAGGCCGTCAAGCGCCTGACGCCGATCCTCGATGTGCTTGCTCCCGAGACCAACGAGGCCAGCCGCGCGGCGATCGGCGAGCGTGGCTGGATGCACTTCGGCCCCTCCGGCGCGGGGCACTACGTGAAGATGGTGCACAACGGCGTGGAGTACGGCCTGATGCAGGCATACGCGGAGGGCTTCGACCTGTTCGATAAGTCCGAGTACGAGCTCGATAACGCCAAGATCGCGCACCTGTGGGGCCAGGGCTCGGTTGTGCGCTCGTGGCTATGCGAACTGGCGGCGCGCGCGTTCGAGGCCGAGGGCAACGAGCTCGCGAGCATCGAGGGCTACACCGCGGACTCGGGCGAGGGCCGCTGGACGATCGAGGACGCCACCGCGCGCGACGTGCCCACGCCCGTCATCACGGCCTCGCTGTACGCGCGCATGTACTCGCGCGGCAACGGCGACTTCACGCACAGGGTGCTGGCGGCGTTGCGAAACCAGTTCGGCGGGCACGCGGTGAAGAAGGCCCCGAGGACAGGGAGCTAGGGCTCATGGCTACCGCTGAGCAGCCCGCCACCGGCCGCCCCCGTCCAGAACCGCCCCGCGCGGCGGACACAGAGAACCCGCTCGTGGAGGGCCTGGAGCGCCTCCCGGTTGCGCCAACCTCGCTCACGATCTTCGGCGCGACCGGCGACCTGGCGCGGCGCAAGCTGCTGCCGGCGCTCTACAACCTCGCGCACGAGGGCGGCCTGCCCGAGCGCTTCCACCTCGTGGGGGTCTCGCGCGGCGAGAAGGCGCACGCGGAGTACCGCAAGGAATGCGAGGAAGCGATCCGCAGCTTCTCGCGGCGCACGCCCGACGAGGACGTGCTGCGCGCGCTGCTCGCGGACGTGAGATACGTGGCGGGGACCTTCGAAGACGCGAGCGTTTACGCAGAGCTGCGCAGGGTGCTCGAGCACTTCGACGAGCAGGACGGCGCAATGCTCAACCGCGCGTTCTACCTCTCGACCGCGCCGAGCTTCTTCCCGGTGATCGTGGAGGCGCTCGGCGAGCAGGGGCTCGCTCGCTGCGAGCAGGCGGGCGTCGAGGTGCGGGTGATCATCGAGAAGCCCTTCGGCACCTCGCTGGAGGAGGCGCGCGAGCTCAACCGCCGCGTGCTGGGCGTGTTCGAGGAGAGCCAGGTGTTCCGCATCGACCACTACCTGGGCAAGGAGACGGTGCAGAACATGCTGGCGTTCCGCTTCGCCAACGGCATGTTCGAGCCGCTGTGGAACCGCAACTACATCGACAGCGTGCAGATCACCGCCGCGGAGGACATCGGCATCGGCACGCGCGCGGGCTACTACGACCAGTCGGGCGCGCTGCGCGATCTGATCCAGAACCACATGCTGCAGCTGCTCTGCCACGTGGCGATGGAGCCGCCGGTGAGCTTCACCGCCGAGGAAGTGCGCAACGAGAAGGTGAAGGTGCTGCACGCGATCCGCGCGCCCACCGCGGCGGACGTGGCGGAGATGGCGGTGCGCGCGCAGTACGCGCCGGGCCACGCCGGCGGGCAGGACGTGCCCGGGTACCTGGAAGAGGAGGGCGTGCGCGAGGGATCCATCACCGAGACCTACGCCGCGCTGCGCCTGGAGGTGGACAACTGGCGCTGGGCCGGGGTGCCCGTTCTACCTGCGCGCCGGCAAGCGCCTGGCGCGCAAGATCACCGAGATCGCGGTGACGCTCAAGCCGGTCCCCCACCTCGCCTTCAGCCAGGATGGCTCGCTGGGCGTGAAGCCCAACCAGCTCGTGCTCACGCTGCAGCCCAACGAGGGCGTGACGCTGCAGCTGGGGGCGAAGATCCCCGGCACGCGCATGCTGATCCGCACGGTGAACATGGAGTTCCTGTATGGAACTTCGTTCCTCTCGGAGTCCCCGGAGGCGTATGAGCGGCTGATCACCGACGCGATGCGCGGCGACCCGACGCTGTTCACGCGAAACGACGAGGTCGAGGCGCAGTGGTGCATCTGCGATCCGATCGTGAGCGTGTGGGAGGATCGGCCCGGTCCACTGGCGCAGTACGAGGCAGGCTCGCAGGGGCCCGCGGAGGCCGAGGGGCTGCTGTTCGAGGGCCACAGCTGGCGGTCCGTTTGATGCGCCCGCCCCGCGCTCGCAGAGCGACGCAACACCTCTCGATCGAGCTACGCCGCCCGATACGGGCCGGCGGGGGCAAGGCGACGCAACACCCCCACGCGGAGCCATGCCGGCCGTAAGCGACGCCGTATGGAGCGCGCAGGGCACGACCCCCGACGCGATCGAATCGGCGCTGCGCAGGCTGTTGAGGGAGCGCCATGAGGAGAACGGCGGGTACGTGCCCGCGCGTGTGCTGAACATGGTGGCGTTCGTCGATCGCGAGTGGAGCGGGGAGATCGCAAACCGCCTGCGCGGCGTGGGGCGCTACCACGCCTCGCGTCTGGTGGTGCTCTCCTACGACCCCAAACGCGAGCGCTTGGACGCGCGCGCGACGGTCGCCTCCGAGGGCGAACCGGCGCCCGGGGAGCTTGCGCTGCTGCGCGAGACGGTGATCGTGGAGATCGGCCCAGCGCCACCTCGACGATCTGCTCACGATCGTGGATCCGCTGGTGGTGAGCGACCTGCCCACGCTGCTGTGGTCCCCGCACGGGCACCCCGAGGCGGTGCAGGCGCTGCTCGGCCTGGCCCAGGCGGTGCTGCTGGACTCGATCGACGAGCCGGTGTGGCGCGATGCGGTGGAGCGGGCGCAGGAGCTCTCCGAGCGCGCCTACGTGGTGGACCTGGCGTGGCTGCGCTCGATGCCCTGGCGCGAGCGGATCGCGAGCACCTTCGACCCTCCGCAGATGCGCATCGAGGCGGCGCAGATCAGAGCGCTCACCGTGCGCCACCACCCCGAGAGCACCGTCGCGGGCGTGCTGCTGATGGGCTGGCTGGCCTCGCGCCTGAACTGGCACACGAAGCCCCTGCGCAGCGAGGGGGACGCGCTGCGCGGCATCGCCCACGCGGACCGTCAGGAAGTGGCGCTGCGCCTGGAGAGCGCGCCCGAGCTGAGGGTGCGCGGCCTGGAGGGCCTCACCCTGCGGACCACCTCGAAGCTGGAGCTGAGCCTCGATCGCGCGCCGGGGGGTCTGCGCACCCACCGCAGCGACGGCTACGGGAGCGAGCGCGAGTGGACGATCCTGGGGGCCTCGCGCGGCGAGGCGGGCGTGCTCGGCGAGGGCATCCGCCAGGCGCTGCTGCGCGACCCCACCTACGTGCCGGCGCTGCGCGCGGCGAAGAGGATGCTGCCGTGACCCGCCTGATCACGCTCGCCGACGCCGAGGCCGTCGCGGTGCGCTCGGCCAGGGAAATCGCCCAGCACCTGCAGCGGGCCCGTGAGGAGCGCGGCACGGCGCATCTGGTGCTGAGCGGCGGCGGCACCCCTGAGCGCGCCTACGAACTGCTCACGCAGGCGCTCCCCGAGTGGGAGGGCATCGAGGTGTGGTTCGCCGACGAGCGCTGCGTGGGACCCGAGCACGAGGAGAGCAACTACCGGATGGCCCACGAGAAGCTGCTGGCGCACGTCCCCATCCCCGCTGAGCGGGTGCACCGCATGGAGGGTGAGCTGGGCCCCGAGCTGGGAGCGGAGCGCTACGCGGAGGCCCTCGCTGGGGTGGCGGCCGACGAGCAGGCCCTCCCGGCGCTCGATGTGGTGGTGCTCGGCATCGGCCCCGACGGCCACGTGGCCTCGCTGTTTCCCGACGCCGCCACGCTCCAGGCGGGAGAGGAGGCGGTGTGCTTGGGGGTGCACGACTCGCCCAAGCCACCGCCAGAGCGGATCACGCTCAGCCTGGCGATGCTGCGCGCGGCGAGGCGCTGCCTGCTGCTGGCGACTGGCCCGAGCAAGGCGCAGGCGATCGCCGGAGCGCTGGCGGAGCCCACCGCCACGTTGCCGGCCAGCCTGCTGAGGCGCGAGCGGCTGACTGTTATCGTCGATGACGCCGCCTCCCCGCCGCCACCGGCAGATCGCCCAGATGCGGATTGTGGGAACTTGTAGTAGTAGTGAACTGACCGGGCTTCGGGTACGTAGACTCAGTCAGCGCCAGCAAAGTTATGCCAGCAACCGTTTCTCAGGAGCCTGCCGCTCTCAGAGCCGCCGAGCTGGCGAGCCCCGGTGACGCGCTGGCGGCCTGGCGGCCACGCGCAGGCGCACGCTGGAGCTGGTGGCGCACCTCAGCGACGCCGAGCTGGAGCGCACGCACTCGCCGCTGATGAGCCCGCTCGTGTGGGATCTCGCGCACATCGCCGCCTACGAGGATCTGTGGCTGGTGCACCGCCACGCCGGGCTGGAGCTGCTGCGACCCCAGCTGGCGGAGCTCTACGACGCGTTCGAGACCCCGCGCGCGGTGCGCGGCGAAGTGGAGCTGCTCGACTCCGGTGAGGCGCGCGAGTACATGCGCGATGTCAGCGAGCGCACCGCCGCCGCGATCGAGAGCCACGGCGTGGGGGAAGGGCTGATCCACGAGATGGTCGTGCGCCACGAGCTCCAGCACACCGAGACGATGCGCCAGACGATGGCCATCGCGGGTCTGCTGCCACCCGGAGAGCCGCCGCTCGGGCCGATGGAGGAGCCGGAGGGGTGGATCGAGATCCCCAAGGGCCCCTTCGCGATGGGCGCCCGCCCCAAGGGCTTCGCGTATGACAACGAGCGCGCCTGCTACGCGACGCAGACCGTGGCCTACGCGATCGCGCGGCGCCCGGTGAGCAGGGCCAGCTGGCTGGGATTCAGCGAGGGCGGCGGCTACGAGCGGCGCGAGTGGTGGTCGGACGAGGGCTGGGCGTGGAAGGAGCAGTACGACATCACGCATCACCCCGACGTGGCGCAAGGCCACCAGCAGGCGCCCGTGTGTCACGTCAGCTGGTTCGAGGCCGACGCCTTCGCTCGCGCCCACGGGGCGCGGCTTCCCACGGAGGCCGAGTGGGAGAAGGCGGCGACCTGGGAGCAGGGGACGCTCGGTGGAAGTGGGCGCGGTGTGGGAGTGGACCGGCAGCTGGTTCGGGGGCTACCCCGGCTTCAAGGCCCACCCTTATCGCGAGTACTCCGAGGTGTTCTTCGGCCGCGAACTACCGCGTGCTGCGCGGAGGATCGTGGGCCACCAGTCCACGCGTAGCCACACCCACCTTCCGCAACTGGGACCTCCCCGCGCGCCGCCAGATCTTCGCCGGCGTGCGGCTGGTCAGAGACGCCGACTCGTGAACCGCTTCTCCACCCACCACCGCCATCCGGCGGGAAAGGCGTGACCCGATAATGAACCCGCTCGCCCAAACCGCGATCCGCATCGACTCCTACCTCGGCGAGGGCGACGAGCGCTCGCTCGCCGAGGACGCCCGCGACGGGTCTTACCCGTCCCTTCAAGGAACTGCCCCCCAAGCATTTCTACGACGCGCGCGGCGCCGAGCTGTTCGACCAGATCTGCGAGCTGCCCGAGTACTACCCCACGCGCACCGAGCGCGCGATCCTCAACGACACCGCCGCGGAGCTCGCCGCCGTCACCGGCGCGGTGGAGCTGGTCGAGCTGGGCTCGGGCACGGCCGCCAAGACGCGCGTGCTGCTCGACGCCCTGCACGCCGCGGGCACGCTGACCCGCTACGTGCCCGTGGACGTGACCGAGGGCATGGTGCGCGACTGCGCGCAGGAGCTGATCGAGGAGTACCCGGGCCTGCGCGTGCACGGCGTGGTCGGCGACTTCGAGCGCCACCTCGATCGCGTCCCCGACGCCGACGGGCCCGCGCCTGGTGGTGTTCCTCGGCGGCACGATCGGCAACTTCCCGCCATCGCAGCGCCGCCGCTTCCTGCGCCAGATCGCGGACCTGCTGGGACCGGAGGACCACCTGCTGATGGGCACCGATCTCGTCAAGGACCCCGAGGTGCTCGAGGCCGCCTACGACGACCGCCAGGGCGTCACCGCGGAGTTCAACCGCAACCTCCTGCACGTGCTCAACCGCGAGCTCGACGCCGACTTCGACCCCGCCGACTTCGAGCACGTCGCGCGCTTCGACGCCGGCAACGAGTGGATCGAGATGCGCCTGCGCGCCCGCCGCGAGCACACCGTCAACGTGCGCGCGCTGGAGCTGCCCGTGCACTTCGACGCGGGCGAGGAGATGCGCACCGAGATCAGCGCCAAGTTCACCCGCGAGCGCATCGACGAGGACCTCGCCGATGCCGGCCTGGAGCTCGTGCGGTGGCTCACCGACCCCGAGGAGCAGTTCGCCCTGACGCTGTCCGCGCCGGTGGGCTGAGGAACAGGCGGACCGACAACAGATAGCGGCCCGCTGGTTCGGCGCCTTCAACGTTGGCTAGGCTCTCGCCCGCAATGCAGATCGAGGGCAGCTCAGCGATCGTCGTCGGCGGAGCCTCCGGGCTCGGCGAGGCGACCGTGCGCCGCCTGCACGACGACGGCGCCGTCGTGACCATCGCCGACGTCAACGCCGAGAAGGGCCAGGCGCTGGCCTCCGAGCTGGGAGTCGAGTTCGTCACGTGCGACGTGCGCGAGGAGGAGCAGGTGCAGGCCGCCGTCGAGCACGCCGCCGGCGTCGAAGGCGGGCTGCGCATCGCGGTCTGCTGCGCCGGCACCGGCTGGGCGCAGAAGGTCGCCGGCTCCAAGGGCCCGCACCCGCTGATGCCCTTCGAGATCATCATTCAGATCAACCTGATCGGCACCTTCAACGTGCTGCGCTTCGCCGCCGCCGCGATGATCGCCAACGAGCCGCTGCGAGGACGGCGAGCGCGGCGTGTGCGTCAACACCGCCTCGATCGCCGCCTTCGACGGGCAGGTCGGCCAGATCGCCTACTCGGCCTCCAAGGGCGGCATCGTCGGCATGACTCTGCCCGCCGCGCGCGACCTCGCGCAGTACGGGATCCGCGTCAACACGATCGCCCCCGGCCTGTTCGACACGCCGCTGCTCGCCGCGCTGCCCGAGGAGGCCCGCCAGAAGCTCGGCGCGGGCGTCCCCTTCCCGCAGCGCCTCGGGCCAGCCGGCGGAGTACGCGCAGCTCGCCGCCCACATCGTCGAGAACCGCATGCTCAACGGCGAGACGATCCGGCTGGACGGCGCGCTGCGGATGCCTCCGCGCTGATCCCGCCGTCAGCGCCCTCCCACCTAACCCAGCGCCCGATCCAGCGTTGCGTCTCAAGCCCGGCGTAACCTCGCGGCCCTATCATGCAAACCGTGAGCAGACAGGCCCATGTAACGCTCAGCGGCGATATCGCCGGGGAGTACGTGGTCGAAGATCAGCGCCCCGATGGGCGCCTGGTGCTCGTACCCGACCCCGACCTCAGCGCCGACGCCATCCTTGCGCGTCACGGTGCACGCGCAGCGACCGCGGAGGAGTTCGCCGCGTTCGAGGCTGAGTACGGGCCCTTTCTGCCACCCGACGGCGAGGGGTAGCTTCCATGCCGATTTGGCATGGTGTTCCAGTTGGAGATCCATCCCGTTGGCGCACGACTCAACTACCTCGCCTTCGGCGTGCGCCACCATCCGCGTGATTCTCACGCATTGAGCGTCTACCAGCTGGCCCACCAACGACTGCACGGCACGCCGCGAACCCCACGGCGCTGAGGCGCCGCGCGTGTCTCCGCGCTGCGCCCGTCGCCTCACCACGCGGCCCCATCCGGCCCCAGATTAAGGCCCGCCCACCCGGGCCTCCTCCCATCTCCTAACCCAGGCGTTCCACCAGCATTGCCATACCCATGCCGCCGGCGGCGCACATCGACTCGATGCCGTAGGTCACGTCGAGTGTCTCCAGGTCGTTGAGCAGCGTGGTCATGATGCGCGCGCCCGTCATGCCGAAGGGGTGACCCAGGGCGATCGCGCCGCCGAAGGGGTTGAGCTTGGCCTCGTCGAGGCCCAGCTCCCTGATGCACGGCACGATCTGCGCGGCGAACGCCTCGTTGATCTCCACCACGTCGATGTCCTCGATCTTCATGCCCGTGTTCTTCAGGAGCGCCTGGATCGCGGGGATCGGTCCCAGCCCCATCACCTCGGGGCGAATCGCCGCGACCGTCGAGGCGACGATGCGCGCGCGGGGCTTGCAGCCCAGTTCGGCGGCCTTCTCCTGCGACATCACGAGCAGCGCCGCCGCGCCGTCGTTGAGCGGGCAGGCATTTCCCGCGGTCACGGTGCCCTCGGGGATGAACGCCGGCTTGAGCGCCGCCAGCTTGTCCATCGTCGTGCCCGGGCGCGGGCCATCGTCCTTGGTTACGAGCGTCTCTGGCACATCGACCTCGTTGCCCTCCTTGTCGGTGTCGCGGTGCGCGGGCACCGTCACCGGCACTATCTCCCTGTCGAAGTGCCCACTCTGCACCGCCTCCACCGCGCGCGTCTGGGAGATCAGCGCCCAGGCGTCCTGCTCCTCGCGACTCACGCCACGTTCGGCCGCCACGTTCTCCGCGGTCATGCCCATCGGTATGTACACGTTGTACGCCGACCCCTCCGAGCCATCCACCATGTGGTTGAACTCGAACTGGCTTCCCCGTCCGGTGCGCGACACCGCCTCCACGCCGGCGGCGATGTACGTGTCGCCCTCGCCCACCTTGATCGCGTGGAAGGCCATGCGCGTGGTCTGCAGCGAGGACGCGCAGAAGCGGTTCACGGTGCACGCGGGCACATGGTGGTCGATGCCCGCCAGCAGCGAGGCGATGCGACCGATGTTGTAGCCCGACTCGCCCTCCCCGTAGCCGCAGCCCATCATCACGTCTCCGATCGAGCGCTGCTCGATCTGCGGGATTGCGCTCGATCAGGGCCTTCAGCGGGATCGCCGCGAGGTCATCGGCGCGTACGGACTTGAGCGACCCCTTCGCCGCTCGCCCGATGGGCGTGCGGATGGCGTCGACGATCACTGCTTCGGGCATCTGGTGCTCTCCTTGGTCGTTCCTGGGGGCCGCGAATCCTAGAGGGCTCACCCCCGAAGGGACGTGCGGGGCGCGGGAGCTAGCCCTTGGGCAGCGGCGTGGGCAGCGGCTCGATCGCCACCCTCGCGGCGTGCTCGGTCCCCACGAATGGCGCGAGCGCCACGTACGTCGCGTGGGTGCCCATGCTGGGCAGGTCCCTCACGCGATCGCGCATGATGCAGTTGTACATCAGCTCCCCCAGTCCCCCGCCGATCGCCTCGATCGTGATCGCCGGCGGCCGGGGGTGCTCGGATGTCTCCTGGAAGCCCGGCTCCAGCACCGATAGGTACTCGGTGATCCCCGCGTTGGCGCGCTCCGCCGCGCGGGGCGTGGCGATCAGCATGTGCAGCAGCGCCAGGCGCGCGAACGCGGGCTCCGAGCCGAGGTACTCCAGCAGCGTCACGATCGCCGCCTTCACGCCACTCGGCCAGTCCGCCTGCGCCTCATAGGCCCGCTCGACCAGCGCCAGCCCGCGTGCGTGGCCAACCTCGTAGGCGAACAGGAACGCCTCTTCCTTGCTCTTGAAATGGTCGTAGAACGTCTGCAGCGACATCGCCGCCTCGCTCGCGATCTTCTCCACGGTCAGATCGGCGTAGCCGCCCGCGGCGGTGAGGTTGGCCACCGCGTCCACGATTCGCTCGCGCTGCAGGTGCAGCGTGAAGCTGCGCATCACGTTGGGCATCCCGCGCACCAGCCCCAGGTCGCCGCCCGAGCTCGACGCGAGGGTTCCCGGCGCCCGTCCACCCAGCGCATAGCGGTCGCCGTGCAGCCTGCTGAGCCCGGCTCCATCCGCGTCCCCAGCGTGCGCCAGCGCTGCGGGTGTCGGGCGAAAGCACGTTACCCAGCGCATCAGATCGGGCACCAGCTTGCGCAGTTCGGCGCGCTGGCCGTGGCGCACGCGGCTGTAGAGGATCCTGTTCAAGCCGCCCACCACCGCTCTGACGACCTCGTCGGGGACGGTGCCATCGTCGGGGCCCTGCTGGAGCACCCCCCGCACGAAGTTCCGGTACTCGTTCGACGGCGCGCTCGCGGCGCTCGATGCCGGCCGGGCCCGCAGCGACGATCTCCACCATGTTCAGGCGCGCCGCCGCCGGATTTTCGATCGTCGCCTCGAACAGCGCCCTGATCGCCGCTTCCACGCCCTCCTGCAGGCCGCCCTCGGCCTCTTCGTAGGCGCTGATCGCCCTGCGCCTGCCATCCTCGGCGATCGTGTTGAACGTCGCCAGCAGGCACTCCTGCTTGTTGGCGAAATGCTCGTAGAAGGTCTTGCGCGAGACCCCCGCGCGACCCACCACGTCGGAGATGGTGGTCGCGCGGTACCCCTTCTCTCCCACCGAGTCGATCATCGCCAGCAGCAGCCGCTGCAGCTGATCGGCGGCCACCTGCTCGCGCGGCAGCGCCTGGGAGCCGCGGGGCAGCGTGCGGCGGGTGGGACGGCGGGGAGGGTGGTTCGCGGATGCCATTCGGTGTACCTGTGCCTGCCTGTGCGCGCGGATTATCCCTCCACAGCGGACACGAGCACGACGGCAGCTTTGCACGACCGGGCAGCACGCTCCCCGCGCGTGCGCACGTGCGGGGGGGCCGGCAAGCACGAGACCCGCATTTTCAGGCGCAAGACCCGCATCTCGGGGCAATTCCGCCGCTCCCGGTGGCGCCGGGGCCGCCAGTAGGCTATCGTACCGATGCACCAGTACACTGCTTTTATCGTGGGGTTTTGCATTGAACTGATCTTGATAATGTAATAAGACCCTGTTCTTATGGACTGTACAGGCTTGAGCGCTGTCTGCTACCCCATTCGGCGGCGCTCAGGGAGCCTCCAGTGTCTTTCCCCATGGGCGCTGGCGGGCCTCTCATCGGGCGCCGTGACCAATCGACCCTGGTCACGGCGCCCTCTTTCTCCCAGCTCCGATCGCTCTCGTCCCCGGCCCAGGGGCTCGTTCGGGGCTCCGCTTCGCCGCTCTGCTCAGAGATCGAGCCGGCTGACGCCCAGCTCGTCGAAGCCCACGTGGTGGGCCAGCTCGTGGCGCACCGTGCGCGTCACCTGATCGCGCAGCAGCCCAGCGTCGTAGCCGAAATCTCGTCGCAGCGTGTCGCGGAAGATGATGATCCGGTCGTGCGTGTCGTCGCGGCGGCTCTGCCCTCCCTGGTAGAGGCCGTAGGCTCCCGCGCGGCGGCCTCCGTCGGAGACAACCACGGGCACGTGCTCGAGCGCGTTGCGCAGCAGATCGGGCAGATCGTCGAGCGCGTCGCGCACCAGCTCTTCGAAGTCGCGATCGTTCAGGGGGTCGAGCTCCATGAACTCGACTTCTTCAGGATCGGCCGCGAGCCCCTCGCGCGCCAGTTCCTCCGAGCGCAGCACCAGCTCTTCGAACTCGGTCTCCGAGCGCGGGTCGCGCCAGTCGGCCATGCGCACCGCCACGAACGCCGCGCCGCCCAGCACCAGCGCGGCGATCGCCAGCCCCAGCGCGACATCCTCCACCGCGCGCACGGCGCCGATCGTGCTGAAGCCCTGGCCCACCACGACCACCACGAGGCCCAGCGAGAGCGCGATCACGGCCGCCACGCCCACGCGGCGCAGATGGCCGAGGTTTTTACCGGGAGGCTTGAACGCGGGCATCGCCGGAACCGATTCGGGTCCCCACCCAGCCGTCCTACTTCAACGTACGGGCAATCACGAGCCGCTGGATCTCGTTCGTGCCCTCGTAGATCTGCGTGATCTTGGCGTCCCGCATCATGCGCTCCACCGGGTACTCCTTGACGTAGCCGTAGCCCCCCAGCACCTGCACCGCCTCAACCGTCACGGCCATCGCCGTATCGGAGGCGAACACCTTCGCCATCGAGGAGTACTGGGCGCGCCGCGGATCGCCGCGATCGGCCATCGCGCATGCCTTGTAGAGCAGCTCGCGCGCCGCCGCGGTGCGCGTCTGCATGTCGGCGAGCTTGAACTGGATACCCTGGAACTCGTTGATCGCCTGGCCGAACTGGCGGCGCTCGCGCGCGTAGGCCACCGCGTAGTCGGTGGCTCCCTGGGCGATCCCCACCGCCTGCGCCGCGGCGCCCAGGCGGGTACGCTCGAGCGTTCCCAACGCCACCCGCAGGCCCCGGCCGACCTCGCCGATCACGTTCTCATGGGGCACCCGCACGTCCTCGAAGATCGGCTGCCCGGTGGGCGATGCGCGGATCCCCAGCTTGTGCTCGAGCTTGCCCACGCTGAACCCGGGCCGATCGGCCTCCACCACGAACGCGGTGATCCGCCGGCTCTCGCGGTCGGTGACCGCGAAGCAGATGTAAAAGTCGGCCACGCCGAGGTTCGTGATCCAGTTCTTGGTGCCGTTGATCACCCACTCATCGCCGTCTCTCACTGCGGTCGTCTTCATGCCCGCGGGGTCCGAGCCCGCCTCAGGCTCCGAGAGCGCGAAGGCGGGTGACCACTCGCCGCTCGCGCACCTGGGCAGGAAGCGCTCCTTGAGCTCATCCGAGCCGAACAGCTGGATCGGCAGCGTGCCGAGCTCCTGCACCATCAGGATCAGCGCGCACGCCGCATCCACCTTCGCGATCTCCTCCACCGCCATGTTCAGCATCAAAGTGCCCGTGCCCGTGCCCCCGTACTCGATCGGGAAGGGCAGGCCGAGGATGTCCTGCTCGGCGAGGATCTTGCGGATGTCCCAGGGGTATTCGGCCTTCTCGTCGATCTCCGCCGCGCGGGGAGCGATCTTCTCGCGCGCGATCTCACCGATCGTCGCGCAGAGGTCCAGGTGCTCCTGGGGGATGGTGTAGACGTCGCTGACTGCCTCCATAGTGGTGATCCTACTAGCCGCTGCGCACCAGTCGCTACGCTCCGACGATGAGCATCGGCGCGTCCACTGAGATCGGGGTCGATCCTCAGCAGGTGGAGAGCTGGCTTGTCGAGGATCCCGACGTGCAGGTGATCGACGTGCGCGAGCTCTACGAGCGCGAGGCCGGCCACATCGCGGGGACCCGTCACATTCAGCTGGTGGACCTCACCTCGCAGGCGGGTACGATCGAGCGCGAGCGCCCCGTCGTCTTCTACTGCCGCGTGGGCTCGCGCTCGGATATGGCCGCCCAGGCATTCCGCGCCTCGGGCTTTCGGGCCCACTCGATGCTCGGGGGCCTCGTGCGCTGGGCGCGGGAGGGCCGCCCGCTGGAGCCCGCCGACGGACACGTAGCCGACCACTGACCACCGACCAAGGAGAAGCAACATGACAAGCGAGTACCCCGGAGTAAGCGTCGGCGAGGGTTACGCCGTGGGCGGCCTCGACGACCTCGGCGAGGGCCCCGGCTTTCGCAAGGTTCGCAAGGGCCTTGGCGTCACCGCCTTCGGCGTCAACGCGATCGTGATGCCCGCGGGCTATGAAAGCGGCTCGCCACTTCCACGACACCCAGGAGGAGCTCTACTTCGTGCACCGCGGCACGATCGAGATGGAGTTCGGCGACGGCTCGGTGCACCGCTTGGAGGAGGGCAGCTTCGCGCGCGTGGACGCCGCCACGGTGCGCAAGGTGCGCAACGTCGGAGACGCCGACGCCGTATACCTCTGCGCCGGCGGCAAGGACGGCTACGTCGGTCGCGACGGGCGCATGCCCGAGGGCGAGACGCGCATCGGTGGGGGACCTCCCGGGGTCGCCCACTGAGCCAAGAGGGTGGCGCAGCCGGCCGAAGGCCGGCTGGCCGAAACGGGGACTCGCGCCGGAGGCGCGTGTCTCCCGGCTTCGGTCGGGCCCCTCGACCCACCCAATCAGTTCAAAAGCTCTTTGACGTAGCGCTGGTGCAACTGCCCCAGCGACGTCTTTTCCGGTTCGAAGCCGATCTGCCTGAACACGTTGCCCGCCAGCGGCGCCCACACGAGCATGAAGAACACGCCGAACCCGAGCGCGGTGGCGCGCAGCGCGCGCGAGCGCGAGAGCGCCGCCAGCGGCAGCACCCACAGCACGTACCACGGCAGCACCCAGCTGAGCGTCAGGAACAGGCCCACCGAGGCCCACCCGGCGGCGGTCAGCGAATCGCGTTTGCGCCATGCCATCGCGCAGGCGAGCAGCACCCACACGGCGAGCACCAAGCTGAGCAGGTGGAGCAGGGATTCGGTCGCACCGCCCTTCCCCAGCGCCAGCCCAAGCAGGTTGGAGGGACTCTGCGAGGACACCAGGCGACCCTGGGTGCTGAGGTCGGGAAGGTGCAGCCCGAACGCCATCACGCTTACCGCCGCCAGCACGGCGCCGGCCGCCACCATCCCGCCGAGCACCTGCAGCAAGCGCCGTGGAGTCGATATCAGTCCTGCGAGCACCACCGGCAGCAGGATCCCCGCCGAGGCCTTCACCGCGAGCGCGGCCACGAACGCCGCACCTGCCCCCACGTCGAACTCCGCGGATGACTCGGCGGCGCGTCCCCGCAGCAGCAGGTAGAAGCCGAGCACCACCAGGAACATCATGATGAAGTCGTTGTGATCCCCCCCGAGCCCCCACACCAGCACCACGGGGTTCAGGCCGACGAACACGATCGCCTTCACCGGATCCAGATCGAGCAGCCGCGCGCACTTCCACACGAGCAGGATCGTGCCCAGGCTGGCCGCCATCAGGATCGCCTTGAACGCCCAGAAGGAGGCGGCGACGCCGAGCGGAACCACCGCGAAGGTGATCAGCGTGAACAGCGGCCCGTAGGGGCTCAGCAGGTGGTGCCAGTTGCTGAGATCGAAGGCTGGATCGTTGTGGGGCTCGTAGATCGGGATCGTCGTGTACGGGTTGAGGTGGTGCACCACCTCCATGCGCGCGTAGTTGACGTAGTTGAAGATGTCCGTGAGCGCCAGCGGCGGGGAGAGGAAGACGATCGCGTGCACCCCCACCACGGCGCCCACCACCCAGCGCGCGCGCAGGTTCGGCGCGTAGCGCAGGCTCAAGCAGGTAGCTCACGTACATCGTCACCAGCGCGAGCGTGAAGACCCACTTGAAGGCTTCGCTGCCGTGGGGGAACCCGGGCCACAGCCCCCCCAGCGGCCCCGCCAGCCAGTTCGGGAAGAAGTGCGCGTGGGTCGGCGGGAAGGTGGGGCGATCGGCCGCCACCACCACCATCAGCACACTTCCAACCAGGATCGTCAGCAGCGTCGCCGCGGCGATCGCGGTGGCGCGGCGCGTAGCGGCGGGGACGTCCGTGCGCTCGCCATCGCTGCTGCTCTCGCCCCGTCGCTCGCCGCCCCCCACCCGCCGCCCGGGGGACGCCGAGGAGAGAGTCTCTCAGAGGGAGTGCTGAGGCGTCGGTGGACATGACATCACATGCTGAGGGCCCGCCATAGGCGGGCCCTTAATTTAGGGCTTTGGCCCTAAGCCGGCACTAAAGACGCCCTCGCCCAAGGCGAGCGCGCCGAGACGGCTACAGCGGGGTGACGTTGACGGCCTTGGGGCCCTTGTCGCCCTGCTCCGGGTCATAGGAGACCTTGGAGCCCTCCTGCAGCGAGCGGTAACCCTCGCCGTTGATGCCGGTGTGGTGCACGAACAGGTCCTTATCGCCGTCATCGGGGGTGATGAAGCCGAAGCCCTTATCGTCACTGAACCACTTCACGGTGCCGGTAGGCATGTGATGTTTCCTCCACGGTACGTGCGTGCTGCTGCGCGGAGGACGCTTCTGAGAGCTTCGCCTGCGAGAGCCTGCACTGCTTTTCGCCGGTTCTTTTTGCCGGCCAGACGCTCCTGAAGGTAGCAGGTCGTACCGCCGATGTGTTAGCAAGTGGTATATGGCCCCGCTGAAGCAGCTCCTGCCGCCTGGCCCGCCCGCCAACCGCGATGGACGTCGCCGAGCGCCTCGGCCTGCATACCGCCACGGCGCCAGCCCCCTCAGAGCGCCCGCGTGTGCTGCTCAACATGGTGAGCACACTCGACGGCCGCGCCACCCTGAGCGGGCGCTCGGGCGCGATCGGCAACCGCGCCGACCGGGAGCTGTTCCACGCGCTGCGCTCGGTCGTGGATGCGGTGATGGTGGGCGCCGGCACCGCGCGCGCGGAGCGCTACGGGCGGCTGGTGCGCGAGGAGTCCGCGCGCGAGCGGCGCCGCGCGCGCGGACTCGCCGCGGAACCGCTGGCGTGCATCGTCTCCGGGCGCCTCTCGCTGAGCGGCGAGATCCCGCTGCTCGCCGACCCCGCCGCGCGCGTGGCGGTACTGACCGCCTCAGCGGCGGGCGTGCTGGATTGCGAGGCCCACATCGAGTACATCCGCGCCGTCCGCGAGGGACGTCTCGACCTGCCCGGCGCGCTGGCGGAGCTGAGCGGGCGCTTCGCCGTGCGCTCGGTGCTGTGCGAGGGCGGGCCCCCACCTCGGCGCGCAGCTGCTCGCGGCGGGATTGGTGGACGAGCTGTTCCTCTCCCTCGCCCCGCTGCTCGCGGGCGAAGAGCGCCACGGGGGAGGCGCTGCGCATCCTCGCGGGGGTCGACCTGGACCCTCCCGTGGAGCTCGAGCTGCTGAGCGCGCTGGAGAGCGAATCGCACCTGTTTCTGCGCTACGGCGTGCGCGCCGGCGCCGAGCGGGTAGGCCGCTCAGCGCTTCTCGCGCGGGCGCGGGCGCGGGCGCCGATCCGCCGCGAGTCCCCTCGCTGGAGGACGCCCCGGAGGCTGTCCCCTCGACCTGGCCCCGCCGCGTGACGATCGCAACGTTCAGCACGACGCTGTTGGGCACCATCACCGCGCCGCCCTCGGTGACGACGGTGGTGTAGAGCAGGCCCAGCGAGCTCACCACCCCATCCACCTTGCCGCCGATCTGCCCGCCCTGCAGGAGCACGCTGATCGCCCACGCGGAAGGGGCCCGCGCTGAGCAGCACCATCCCCGCGAACACGTTGCCCAGCGTCTGCTGCGCGGCCAAGCCGAGGATCACGGCCGTGAACGCGCCCGCCTAGCGAGCAGCGTCGCGGGGTTGACGCCGGCCACATCCAGCGCCACCAGCAGCGCCACCCCACGGTGAGCAGGCGGATCAGGAAGCCCACCGTGCCCGCCGTGGCGGGCTCCATACGACGGAACAGCGCGGGGCCCAGCGCGCGGCCGAAGTCGCGCGCGATCGCCCACCCGAGCACCAGCAGCGCGACCACGACGACGACCTTCAGCGGCGTTTCGATTTCGTCCAGGGTCGCCTCGCCGAGGATGCTCACGCGGTGTTCCCAGAGCACGATCACACCCACGAACAGCGCCACCATCAGCAGCGCCTCCACGCGCGCGCGGCGCGCGGCGGCGGGGCGCACCTGCTCGAGCAAGCCCACCTCCTGCCAGGCCTGGCTGCGCGTCTCGAACATCTTCGGTGGGGTCTTGGGTAGGGGCATCGCTCTTCTCAATCATCTACGCTTCGGCGGCGATGAGTGCCGCCACACTGCGCAAGCTGGTCATCCCAGCCGTCGTTCTCGGGGTCGTGCTGCTCGTGGTGGCGATCGTCTACTTCGTCACCCCCGAGCACTCGCTGCCCTCGTTCTTCCCCGGCCACACCTCCGCGGGGGACGCCGAAGCCAACCACCATCACACCAAGCACGGTATCGCCGCGCTCATCGTGGCCCTCGCATGCTTCGCGTTCGCCTGGTTTCAGAGCGGCCCTCAGACGAGCGCGGCCTAGTCCAGCGCGAACACCACCGTGCAGATCGAGCCCAGGGCGATGCAGTAGATGCCGAACGGCGTGAGGCGGTTGGTCTGGAACCAGCGCAGCAGGAACTTCACCGCGAGGAAGGTGGTCACGGCCGCGCACAGCCCCGCCACGAGCGCTGGGCCGCGCACGCCGTCCCCCTGCGAGCCGAGCAGTTCGGGCAGTTTCAGCGCCGCCGCCGCGAGGATCACCGGCGTTGCGAGCAGAAACGAGTAGCGCGCGGCGTCCTCGTTTGAGAGCCCCACCATCAGACCGCCGCCCATCGAGACGCCCGAGCGCGAGATGCCGGGGATCAGCGCCGCCGTCTGGGAGGTACCCACCGCCGCCGCCTGGCGCCAGCTGAGCTTGGCGATGCGTTCGTCCCCGTCTCCCAGGTAGTCGCCCGGGCGCGGCGGGCGCCTGCGCAGGCGCTCGAACGTGAGCAGCGCCACCCCGTTGACGATCAGGAAGGCGGCGCCGAGCTCGGGGGAGGCGAACAGCGAGCGCAGCGACTTCTCCAGCAGCAGCCCGATGACGCCCACCGGGATCGTCCCCACAATCAGCAGCCACCCCAGGCGCGCGTCCGTGTCGTCCGCGCGGATCTCGCGCATCGCCAGCGAGCGCCACAGCCCCTTGGCGATCCGCACCCAATCGTGCCAGAAGAACCCCAGCAGCACCAGCGCCGTCGCGAGGTGCGTCGCAACCAGGAACGTGAGGAAGAAGGGATCGTTCTGGTGGATGTCCCAGCCCGCCAATTTGGGCAGCACCACGGCGTGCCCGAGGCTCGAGACGGGGAACGGCTCGGCCACGCCCTGCGTGAGACCGAGGATTACAGCTTGGAAGTAGGAGATGGGGTGCATCGGCGCGACAGCTTATGGAAGGAGGCGGCCATCCGGCCGCCGAGGGGGCCGCGTGGTGCGCGAACGGGGGCCGCGGCGCGCTATGGCTTGGCGTTGAACACGCTGCTATCGAACGTGAGCAATCCCGTCGCGCCGGCGTAGCCGAGGGGCTGCAGCCCGAACAGGTTCTCGATGCTGCGCAGCAGCGAGAAGTGGTTGTATTCGCCGCTCACGTTGAGCGTCCCGGGCTTGACGTACTTGGAGATCAGCAGCAGCCCCACGCGGCCGCCGCCGGGTGGGGAGCCGGTCTGTGTGGCCGGCGCGCCCGGTGTGCTTGTCGCTGGTGCGGGCGCTGATGTGGGTGCAGCGGTCGTCGCGGTGCTCGTCACCGTCGTGGCAGTGGTCGTGGTCGTCGTCGTGCTGCTCGCCGGCAGGTTCGGATAAGGGGTCGTGGTGCAGCAGCCGCTCGAGTCCGCGCCGGGTCCGCTCTGCGGCGCCTGGTCGAAGGTGATCGCGATCAGGCCCCCCTCCTTGTAGGCGGCGGACGCCTCGATCTCCGGCACGACCTTGCGCAGGAACGTTTCGGCCGCCGCGAGCCCCGCGGGCTGCTCCAGGAGCGCACGGCGCTTCCGAGCCGTCGTGGCAGCGATCGGGGACGATGTAGGCGAGCGTCGGGGTGCTGCGCGCGGCCTTGAGATCGGCTGCGAGCTGTGGGAGCCCGACGTCGTTCTGCGCGCACGCGGGCGTATCGATCACCGAGTGGAAGTACACGAACGGGTTGCGCCACGTCACGTACGCATCCCCCGGGGTCGGAGCGTTGCTGGGATCGGCCGCGCCGAGCGTCGGGTGGCGGCAGCTCGTCGGCTGGCGCGGCGCCCCCGCTTCGATGCCCTCCACGTAGGCCTTCCATGTCCTGCCGTCGTCGCCGAGCTGATCGGCGAGCGTGAGCGTCTGGCGCGGGTACACGCAGCCGCTTCCGAGCACCTGTCCTTCGGCGCCGGACGTGCCCGGCGCGAGGTCGGTGTACAGCGGGCAGTTGGCCGCCGTCTGGGGGGTCGGTCCCTGGCCGCTGATCAGCGCGATCTCGTTGGCCAGCTCCCCGCTCGCGACCGCGTAGTAGTTCTCGAGCAGCTCGCCTTCGTGGGGCAGCGTCTTCGAGAGATAGGGCGCCGGCGAGCTCGGGCCGAACGCGGCGGTGTAGCCCTGATCGGAGAGCACGATCAGGAACACGTGCTTGACCGGCGGCAGTTCGCTGGCGCCGGGCGCGGGCTGCGCCGGGCCTTCCCTTGCCGTTGCTTCGCCGGCAGTCGGCTGCGAGGTCTTGGTGCTGCTCTGCGAAACGGTTTCCGTGATGGTCGTCTGCGTGGGCGCGGGCGTCGCCGCTTCTGCGCGGGGCCGCCGGTGGCGGCGTGGGGGCTTCGCTCGTCGTCGGCGGCTTGGCCATCGTGGCGGCCGGCTCACGAGCGCGAGCAGCGTGGGCGCCTCGGCGCCGCTCGGCGCCACGGGGCTGATCGCCGAGCCGACGAGCACCCCGAAGGCGAGCAGCGCCATCACCGCGACCGCCGCAGCGCGGGGCGTGGGCATCGGCAGGACCTCGCCGCCTCGGGCCGGTCCTCCGCGCGCCGGTCGTCGCGTGGCGCCGCGGAGGCCGGCGCCGCGCTCCTGGTGCGCAGCGGCGCCGATCAGCTCGGCGACGAAGGGCGGCAGCGGGCCCCGCCGCGCGCCGCACTCCACGCAGTAGCGCTGATCGTCTGCCAGGGCCGCGCCGCACGCGGCGCAGCTCGCGACCGCAGGCGCCTCCGAGCGCTCCGGGGGAGTCGAGGATGCGGCCACCGTAGAAGTGTCCCGCGGCGATGTGTAAGCGATGTGAAAAACTCTTCGCGTCGTGCGACGGGAGCAATGTCGCGTGCATGCGCGAGAGGCCTGCGCAGTGGCGATAACGAACTCTTTACATCCATCGCACGCGCGGGGCGGATACTGCCTGCTGACGCCTTCGCTTGGCGCTTTTTACGGCGCTTGCGCTCTTTTACGGCGGGCTTACAACGTGACCGGCATCGAATCCAGTATCTCAACCGGCGAGCCCCGCGAGCCAGCTCCCCGCCGCCTGAGCCGCCGGAGCTCTCTCGCCGTTGCCGGTCGCGCGCGAGCGCTGCGCGATGTGCGGCGCCACGCTCGCGGCCGATCAGCGCTACTGCGTGGAGTGCGGGCAGCGCTGCGGCCCCTCGCGTCTGCCCTTCACCGACGCCGACCCCTGCGCAGCGCGCGCAGCAGGCGCCGAGCTCCGAGCCGCGCTCGCGAGCGACCGCGCGCGTCGGTCAACGCGACGCTGATCGCCGGCATCGGCACGCTGCTGCTGGCGATGGGGATCGGCGTCCTGATCGGGCGGCTCGGGCACCGGCTCCACGAGCACCAAGCCCGCGGTGCAGGTCGTGACGGTCGCGGGCGCCGGCAGTGCGGGGACGGCAGCTGGCACCACGGGCGCGGAAGCCTCGCAGCCCGCGAGCGGCGCGCGCCGGCGCCGCCAAGGCGGGGGCCGCGGCGGCCGCGAAGAGCGCGAAGTCCGCGGCGAAGGCGCCCCCGGTGCCTCCCGTGAAGGTCGTGAAGGTCGGCAGCACGGGCAACGGCCCCGGCTACCAGCACGGGCACTTCACCGGCAACTTCTTCGGCAACTGATGGTGGGCGAATGACCAGCGAGACGCCGGGAGCGCCCACGACGGTCGATCTGGCCGCGCCGGCGCGACGAGCTGACGAGCGCGCATCGCCGAACTGCAGTGGGACCTCGGCGGGCTCGTCTACGAGATGGCCATCCGCAACCACATCCGCGTCGACGTGCTCGTGCGGCGCGCGGCGATCCTGCAGGACGTCGATGGCCGAGCTCAGCGAGGTCGAGCGCATCCTGCGCATGGAGGAGACCGGCGCCGCCGGGCTAGTGCGCCTCCTGCGACGCGCCGCACAGCAGCGGCGCGGTGTACTGCTGGCAGTGCGGCCAGCCGCTGCTCGAGCACGTTCCGAGCCACGCGATCGGCGCCTAGCGCACCGCGGCCGGGCGGCGCGCTCGCCCCAGGCGCTCAACCGCGGCAACCGTGTGCCTCAGCCGAAGCGCCCGGTCACGTAATCGCCGGTGCGGGGATCGCGCGGGCGGGTGAAGATCACGCTCGGTGTCGTCGTGCTCGACGAGCACCCCCGCGCGCCCGCGCGTGGCTCACGTCGAGGCTGAAGAACGCGGTGCGGTCGGCGACCCGCGCCGCCTGCTGCATGTTGTGCGTGACGATCACGATCGTGTAGCGGTGCTTGAGCGTCTGCATCAGCTCCTCGATCGAGCTCGTGGCGATCGGGTCGAGCGCCGAGGCCGGCTCGTCCAGCAGCAGCACGTCGGGCTCGATCGCGATCGCGCGCGCGATGCACAGCCGCTGCTGCTGCCCGCCGGAGAGACCGAGCGCGCTCTGCGTGCAGACGGTCCTTGACCTCGTCCCACAGCGCCGCCCCGCGCAGCGCGCGCTCGACGCGCTCGTCGAGGCTGGCCCGCAGCCTGAGGTTGCGCGGCGCCCACGCGACGTTGTCGTAGATCGACTTCGGAAACGGGTTGGGCCGCTGGAAGACCATGCCGATGCGGCGGCGCACCTCGACCCGGTCGACCCCGCTGCCGTAGACGTCGTGGCCGTGGTAGAGGATCTTGCCGTCGATCCGAAAGCCGGGTATCGAGTCGTTCATGCGGTTGAGGCTGCGCAGGAACGTCGCTCTTGCCGCAGCCCGACGGGCCGATGATCGCGGTGATCAGGTTGCGGTGGATCTGCAGCGTGACGCCGGCGATCGCGCAGCTGAGCTCCGTAGGAGACGTACACGTCCTGCGCGTCGAAGATCGCCTGGCGCGCGCCGAGCGTGAGCGCGCGCGCCGTCGGCGCGCGCGTCGCGAACGCCATCGGCGCGGCCGTCACCTGCGCGAGCGCCGTTGTCCGCGACCGGCGTCGCACTCGCCCGCGGCGGGGCGGCCTCGATGCGCACCCGGCGGCGGACGGTGCGTGGCTGCGGGGTCGGCGTCCTCGGTCGTCTCGGTCGTCGCGAATCCTCTCATCGCGCCAGCGCGGAGTCGCCTGCGGCTCAGAGCATCCTGCGCAGCGAGGCTCGACAGGAGGATGAACGACCAGCAGCACGAACGCCGCGCCCCACGCGCGCGCGAAGCCCGTAGGGATCGGCGGCCTCCGACGCGTTGAAGATGTACACGGGGATGTTGGGCAACCGCGCTGGCCGAAGGGGTTGCAGCGACACGGTGTTGGCGAAGATCGAGCAGGTGAAGATCAGCGGCGCGGTCTCTCCCGCCGCGCGCGCGACGGCGAGCACCGTGGCGGTCAGGATGCCGCCGCGCGCGGTCGGCAGCACGACGCCGCGCACCGTGCGCCAGTGGCTCACGCCCGAGCGCGTCGGCCGCTTCGCGCAGGCGCGGCGGCACCAGCAGCAGCACCTCCTGGGTCGCGCGCGCGATCAGCGGCAGCATGATGATCGAGAGCGCGAACGCGCCGGCGAAGCCGCTCTGGTGGTGCCCGACGACGAGCAGCCCGAACACGAACAGCCCGACGACGATCGTCGGGCAGCCCGTTCAGCAGGTCGAGCGCGAGCCTGATCGCGCTCGCCGACCTGCGGCGCCGCGAACTCGGTCAGGTAGAGCGCGATGAGGATCCCGATCGGCATCGCGATCACGGTCGCGATGCGACGATCAGCAGCGCGGTGCCGACGATCGCCGGCGCGATCCCGCCTCCGGGCGTGTCGGGCAGCGCGGGCGGATCCTTCGTCAGGAAGTCGAAGCTCAGCACGCTCGCGCCGCGCGAGGCGACCGAGTAGACCACGATGCCGAGCACCGCCACCGCGAGCAGCGCCGCCGCCGTCTGGCTGCCCTCGGAGATCCGGCTGATGAGCTGGCGCCGGCGCAGATGGTCCGACGGCGTCAGCGGGCCGCGAGGGGTCGAGCAGCTCGTCGCCGAGCGGGTCCGAGGGGATCGCCTGGCTCGTGGAGCGACCGGATCGCGGGGATCGCGTCATCGCGCTGAGTCGCCGGGAGGTCGCTCATCGCGCGACCGCCTTGCGACGTCGAAGCGGCGCGCGATCAACTGCGCGGCGAGGTTCGCGAGCAGCTCGATCACCAGCAGGATCACGCCGAGATAGAAGAGCGAGGCGATCTGCAGCTTCGTCGTGGCGCCCTGGATACTGGTCGGCGATGCGGCTGGCGAGCGTGTCGCCGGTCTGGAACAGCGAGGCGTGGATGTCGTTGCCGGCGCCGATCACCTGCGTGACCGCGATCGCCTCGCCGAGCGCGCGACCGAGGCCGAGGAACGCGGCCGCGACCACCCCGGACGCCGTCGGACGGGAGGATCGACGCCGCGCACCACCTCCCAGCGCGTGGCGCCGAGCGCGGTCGCGCCGTCCTGCAGCTCCTGCGGGACCGTCAGGAACAGGTCGCGGCTGATCGAGGCGATGATCGGCACGACCATGATCGTCAGGATCAGGCGTGGCGTTGAACAACCCGGTGCCGGTCGTCTGCGGGCGCCCCGAAGATCGGCAGGAAGCCGAGCGTGCGGTGCAGGAACGGCTCGAGGTGCGCCTGCAGGAACGGCGCGAGCACGAGGATGCCCCAGAACCCGAGGATCACGCTGGGGATCGCGGCGAGCATCTCCACCAGCGGCCCGATCACGCCGCGCACGCGCCGGCGGCGCGACCGTGCTCAGGTAGAGCCCGATCGAGACCCCGATCGGCACCGCGAGCAGGAGCGCGCCGAGCGACGTGACGGCGGTGCCGTACAGGAACGTACGCGGCGCCGAAGACGTTCCGAAGTTGGGCTTCCATGTCGAGTGCGCGAGGAAGCCGAGGCCGAACCGCGAGATCGCCATGGCTCGCCCCGTGTATCACCTGGTAGACGATCGCCGCCGATCGCGACCACCGCGAGCAGCGAGGCGAGCGACGCACAGGCCGTAGCAGGCTCGCGTCGCCGATGCGATCGAGCGCTCTGCGCCCGCCGCGGCGGCGGCTCGGCCGTGAGCTCGCAGAGACGCCGGGCGGGGCCGAAGGCCCGCTGGTCTGGCGCCGTCGCTCATGCGGCGCGGAGCTTAGTGGAGCGGCTCCGCGCGCGGCGCGACGCCGTTCACAAGATCTACTACATCTTTCTTCACAATCTTTACACACTCCTCGGGCTCGCCGTAAGTTCACAACGATTCCTACAGCTAGACTGTCCGCGCGGTGAAAATGCTGCGTGCGGCCGATAACACGACATTCACCAGGAGGACACTTGATGACGCGCAAGACATTCCATCGCTCGCCGCTGCTGGCGGCGATCGCCTGTCTGGCAACTGGTCTGATGGCCAGCAGCGCGGCGGCGGCCGATTCGCTCACCGGCGCGGGCTCGACGCTGGTCGCACCGCTGGAGGCCTACTGGGCGGCAGGAACTTCCAGCATCTGTACGGCGACACCGTCACCTACGCCGCGGTCGGCTCGGGCGCCGGAATCGCGCAGATCTCCGCGCGGACGGTTGACTTCGGGGCGTCCGACGCCCCGCTCACCAGCGCGCAGGCAGCGGCGTGCAACCAGTGCGTGCAGATCCCCTGGGCGCTGACGCGCCACCGGCATCGGCGTTCCACCTTCACGGCATCCGCAAGCTCCACCTCACCGGACCGGTGCTCGCGGAGATCTTCCTCGGGAAGATCACCACCTGGAACGCTCCGGCGATCGCCAAGCTGAACAAGGGCGATGAGCCTGCCCAACCTGAAGATCACGCCCGTGTTCCGCAGCGACGGCTCAGGTGACACGTACGCGTTCACCGACTACCTCTCGCGCATCAGCTCGACCTGGAAGAGCCAGGTGGGCAACGCCACCGCGGTCAACTTCCCGACCGGAGTGGGCGGCAAGGGCAACGCCGGCGTGACCGCCGTCGTGTCCTCGACCAACGGCGCGATCGGCTACATCTCGGCCTCGTACATCATCGCGCACCAGCTCGGCGCCGCCGCGATGCAGAACGCGGCCGGGTACGTTCGAGTACCCGAACCTCAGCAACATCGAGGCAGGCGGCGAAGTCGGTCAAGTCAGTTCCGGCGAACAACGAACTGCACATCGTGAACCCGCCGAAGAAGTACAAGCATGCCTACCCGCTCTCGACGTTCACCTACGCGATCGTCCCCAAGGGCGGCGCCGCAGAAGCAGCTGCTGGCCAGCTGGGTCTACTACGCGATGACGGCCGGTCAGAAGTTCGGCGCGGCGCTCGACTTCGCGCCGATCCCGAAGGTCGTGCTGAAGGCCAGTCAGAAGTCGGTGAAGTCCCTGTAGCAGCAAGGTCACCAAATGGTGACGGCCGGGCGCACGGGGCTGCCTAGACTGCGGCCCCGTGCGTACCGCCTCGCTGCTGGCAGTCACGATCGTCGGCGCCATCCCACTTTCCGCCGGCGTCCACCATCCGGTCTTCGCGCCTGCGCATCGATCGGTCGCCCGTGCTCTGGTTGCCGGTTCCACCAAGCCACTGAAGGCCATCTACGGGCCGCTCACGATGCCCGATGGCTCCTCGGCGTTCCGGATCTATCGCCGCCTGGGAGTGGAGGTGCTGGAGCTGAACCTCTCCTGGGATCGCGTGGCCGCGAGCAGGCCCGGCAACCCCACCGATCCACGGGACCCCGCCTATCGCTGGCCGGCTGCGCTCGACGGCGCCATGCGAGAAGCCGCGCAATACCGGATTGCCCTCGCGCTGCTGGTGGACGACTGCCCGGGGTGGGCCAACGGCGCCCGCGACACCTCGTGGGCGCCCACCGACCCGCGCGACTACGCCGACTTCGTGCAGGCCGCAGCGCGCAAGTACCCGAGCGTGCGCCGCTGGATGATCCTCAACGAGGTCAACTCCACCAGGAACTTCAACCCGCTTGCACCCGGCTCGCCCGCGGGGCCCGAGCGATACGCGCAGCTGCTCGACGACGCCTACGGAGCCCTCAAGGCGGTCGATCCCGCCAACCTCGTTATCGGCGGCATGACCTACTCCGCGGGGGTCATCGGCGCGCGCGACTTCATCCGCTGGATGCGCCTGCCCGACGGCAGGCCGCCACGGATGGACTATTACGGCCACAACCCCTACTCGGTGCGCTACCCGGATCTGGCCAAGAGACCCTTCTCGCCGCTGGTCTCCGATATCGACGACATCGACACCCTCCACGCGCAGCTCGCAGGCATCTACCGCCACTATGGCCGCGTGCCGAAGCTGTGGCTCGCGGAGTTCGGCATCAGCGACAGCGCCAACCCGTCTTTCGACTACTACGTGAGCCGCGCCGTGCAGGCTCGCTGGGTGACAGCGGCCTACAGGCTGGCCAGCTCGGTGTCCTACGTCGCCGCGCTGGGGTGGTTTGAGCTGCTGGACGACCCCCCCTCCAGTCGCGGACGTCTCAGCGAGGGCCTGATGACCGCGAGCGGCGTGCCCAAGCCGGCATTCTACGCATACGCCGCTGCGCCCTGAGACCTCGCCGCGCCGAGAGCGGCGCAGGCTTCACACAGCCGCGCCCCTGAGACCTCGCCGCGCGCCGAGAGACGGCGCAGGCTTCACACAATCGTCCCGAGATAATTACATGTCTCCGGGCTTGCCGGGATGACCATGCTCGCATGCCCTTAGCCGCTGGCCGAGGAAGGCGCTGACCCGGGTGCCACGCGCGCTGCTCCTGTTCGAGCCCCCCGATGGCGGCTCGCCCGAGGTCGTCCTGAACCTGGCGCTCAACATGGAGCGCCACGGCTGGAGCGCCCTCGTGGCAGGGCCAGAGGAGGCGTCGATCCGCGAGCGCCTCGAGCAGGGCTCCGTGGAGTACCTGCCGGTGAGTCACCTCACACGGGGAGCAGGCTCGCCCTTCACCGACCTTCGTGCCCTGCGGAGCCTCGGCGCCCTGCTCGCACGAGAGCCCATCGATGTGATCCACTGTCATTCCAGCAAGGCAGGCGTGCTCGGACGGCTGCTCGGCGCCCGGCGGAGGATCCCGGTCGTCTACAGCCCCCACTGCTTCGCGTTCCTGCGCGACCTCGGCCCGCTCTCCCGCATGGTTCCGGCCGCCGTCGAGCGCCTGCTGGCGCCACTGACATCGGCCTACGTGTGCGTGTGCGAGTCCGAGCGGCGCGCCGCACTGAGACTTCCGCTGGTCTCGTCCGACCGCGCTTACTGCATCTACAACGGCGTTCCCGACCCGCTTGCGGACACCGACCCCGAGCAGGCGCTGCTCGACTTCAAAGGAGACGGGATGCTCGTCGGGGCGGTTACCGTGCTGCGCGAGCAGAAGCGCGTGGACGTCCTGATCGACGCGATCCCGACCGTCCTCGAGCAGGTGCCCAATGCGCGGTTCGCGATCGTCGGCAACGGGCCGATGCAAAGCCAGCTGCAAGCGCAGGCCGCAGCTGCCGGTCTGAGCGACGATTCCCGGTTTGCCTTCTTCGGATTCACCCCCCCGAGCGGGCGCTACATGAGCACCCTCGACCTGTACGTGCTCTCCTCCGCGTGGGAGGCGATGCCGGTCGGAGTGCTGGAGGCGCTCTCCTGGGGGGTGCCGCAGGTGGTCACGAGCGTCGGCGGCACCGCCGAGGCGGTGAGCGAGGAGACCGGCCGGCTGGTTTCCCCCAAGCACCCCGGAGCGCTGGCCGACGCGATCGTCGCCATGCTGCGCTCTCCCCGGTTGCGGGCCTCCGCACAGGAGGCCTCACGCGCTCGCCACCGCGCCATGTTCGACGCCGAGCGGATGGTGCGCGAGACCGTGGGCGTATACCAGAGCCTCCTGGCCGCGCCGCTGTCCGCCACGGAACCCTCGATCGGCTCGATCGGGGCGCTCGACACGGCGCCAAGGAAAGCCTCGATCGCTGCGGCCGGCGCTCTGGACACGACGCCTGAGACGCGCGTCATGCTCCCACTGAGCTGAGCTGCCAGATAGTGTCCTACGGCCTTGTGCGGGATCGCCGGCATCTTCGACCCCGCGGTGGCCACCAGCGGCGATGAGCTCGGGGATGCCGTTGCCCGGATGACGGATGCGCTCGCTCACCGCGGTCCCGACGACTGGGGGCAGTGGGCCGACGCGAGCGCCGGCATAGCCCTTGGGCACCGCCGCCTGGCTGTGCTCGACCTCTCGCAGGCGGGCCACCAGCCGATGCTCTCCGCCGGGGGGCGCTACGTGCTCACCTACAACGGGGAGATCTACAACTTCACCCGCCTGCGCCCCGAGCTGGAGCGCGCGGGAGCAGTCTTCGCCGGCCATGGCGACACCGAGGTGCTGCTGGCCGGCATCGAGGCGTGGGGCGTGCGCGAGATGCTTGCCCGCTGCAACGGGATGTTCGCCTTCGCGCTGTGGGACCGCCGCGAGCGGGTGCTGACGCTGGCCCGGGACCGCCTGGGCGAGAAGCCGCTCTACTACGGCAGGGCGGGAGCCCACATCGTGTTCGCCTCCGAGCTCGGCGCGCTTCGCCACCATCCCCAGCTGCGTGAGCGCGTCGACCGGACAGCGCTCGCGGCACACCTGCGCTATGGCTACGTGCCGGCGCCACGCTCGATCCTCGAGGGCATCGCCAAGCTGGGAGCCGGTCAGTTGCTCGAGCTCGGAGCCGGCGCGTGCGAGCGCCTGGAGCCCACCACCTGGTGGTCGCTCGCCGAGGTGGCCCGTGCCGGACGCGAGACCCTGCGCAAGGTTCCCGCGCCTGCCGCCGGACGCAGGGCTCTGGGCCCCGGCACGAGCCGGACTGGCGCTGGGCGGGCGAGCCACTCCCCTCCCCTGCAGGAGGAGCTGCACGACCTGCTGGGCGACGCCGTTCAGCTGCGCCAGGCGGCTGACGTCCCGCTCGGAGCGCTGCTCTCGGGGGGCGTCGACTCCTCGACGCTGGTGGCCCTCATGAGCCACTTCGGCGGGAGCGCCGTGCGAACCTTCTCCGTCGGCTTCGAGGAGCGGGCATTCGACGAGGCTGGACATGCCGCCGCCGTAGCCGCACACCTGGGTAGCGAGCACACCGAGCTGCGCGTCAGCGGCGCCGATGCGCTGGACGCGGTACCCCAGCTGGCCGCGGTGTGCGACGAGCCCTTCGCCGACCCCGCTGTGATCCCGACGCTGCTGATCGCCCGCGTGGCGCGCCGGCATGTGACGGTCGCGTTCGCCGGAGATGGAGGCGATGAGCTCTTCTACGGCTACCCCCGCTACCGCTGGGGCCGGCTCCTGCAACGGTTCGCGCGGCTCCCTCCGCGCGCCCGCCGCGAGCTCGCCGCCGCCGCCCAACGCGTGCCGGTGGCGCCGGCCAACCGTGTGGGAGCGCTGTTCGGGGGACCCGAGCACGAGCTCGCCGGCGACCGGCTGCTCAAGCTCGCCGAGCTCGCCGGAGGGGCCCCCCGCACACGGAGGGGCATGCGGGAGTCCGACCGTCTGTATGAGCGCCTCGTGGCCTGCTGGCTGGACTCGCCCGTGCTCGGCGCCCCCGTCGCCGTCAATCCGGCGTTCGCGCTCGCCGGAGAGCTCCTAGCCGGCGATGACCTCGCGGGGCGGATGGCGCTCGCGGACTCGCTCACCTACCTGCCCGAGGACATCCTCACGAAGGTCGACCGCGCGAGCATGTCGGTGGGCCTGGAGGCGCGCGTGCCGCTGCTCGACCACCGCCTCGTCGAACTGGCCTGGCGCATACCCCCGCCGGCGGATCTGCGCGGCGGGCTCGGCAAGGCCCCATTGCGCGAGATCCTCCATCGCTACGTCCCGCGCGAGCTCGTCGAGCGCCCCAAGCGGGGCTTCGAAGTGCCGCTGGCCGACTGGCTGCGAGGACCCCTGAAGCCCTGGGCACAGGACATGCTGTCCCCCGAGCGACTGACCGCCGAGGGCTTCTTCGAGCCATCCGTCATCATGCGACACTGGCGCGAGCACCTCTCCGGCCGGCGCAACTGGCATAGGCGCCTGTGGCCGGTGCTGATGTTCCAGTCCTGGATGGAAGCCGCGCATGTCTGAACTGCTGATGCTGATGCTGATCGCGATCCTGCCCTGGCAGGGCGCCCTGCGCTTCCCCACCCACAGCGTCACGATCGTCAAGCTCGTCGGGGCGCTGCTGCTCGTCTCGGTGGCGCTCGCCACGCTGCTGCGCGACCGGCGCCTGCGGTTCACTCCCGTTATGGGCTGGGCGGGACTGCTCTGCACGGTCGTCATGTTGTCGCTGCTCGCCAGCGGCCTGAGCGGCCCGAGCATCACCGAAACGCTGCGCTACTGGACGCTCACGCTGTTCCTCTTCCTGCTCGTGCAGCTGATCGACAGCCGCGAGGCGTTCCTGCGCGCGCTGCGCGTGCTTGCGATCTCGGCGATCGTCGGGGCCATCTGGGCCTCGGTGCAGTTCCTCGACGGAAGCGTCGCGCGGGCCTCGGGGCCGATCAGCGATCCCAACGACTTCGCCTACCTCCTCGCCACGGTGCTTCCGTTCGTGGTCTACCTGTTCACGGCCGAGCCCCGGCGGCGCTGGCTGTGGGGCGCCGGTATGGCATGCCTGGCGCTTGGCATCCTGGGCTCCTCCTCACGGGGGGCCTTTGTCGCGCTGGCGCTCACCGCCTTGTGGGCAGTCCTCACCAGACGCGTATCCCCGACGGTCGTGGTGGGCGCGCTTGCGGCAGTCGCGCTGACGATCGTGCTGGCGTTGGGGATCTCGAGCGCCAAGACCTCGCAGAACCTGCAGGTGCGCGAGAACGGACTCAGCAGCAGCGTGAGCCTGCGCAAGTCCTACTGGTCGGCGGCGCTGCGCATGAGCGCCAACCACCCCCTGCTGGGTATCGGCCCGGGGCGCTTTGAAGCGGTGAGCCCCGGCTACGTGCGCAACACGCCAAAGCTCGAGCACGAAATCGCGGTCAACAGCACCTACCTTGGGGTGCTCAGCGAAGACGGAGCGATCGCGCTGCTGCTTTTCCTGGGCTTCCTGGTGGCCACCTGGCAGCAAATCCTCGCCGCAACCGCCGGCCGCGGGGCGCGCGGCGATCCGCGGGCGCCCGCCAACTGGCTGCGCAGCGCATTCCTGGCCTCCTTCCTCGTCGCGCTCACCGGGGGGATCTTCTTCAGCGCCCAGCTCAGCACCCCGCTGTGGCTGATCGCTGCGTTCTCCTCAGCGCTGGCTTTTCTGCCAGCAGACGAACCGAGTTCAGCGCCTTGCGCCACGGCCCCCGCAGCAGCGCGCGGCGGGCGCGGAGCGGAAGGCCCTGGAGCGCTCGCTCCGGGAGCGTGAAGAGCGAAGCCGGCACCACCCGGGCGCTCGATCCGGCGGGCACAACCGCACGTATATGCCCGAAGCCCGCTGCGCCGAGGATCGCAGCGAGCTCGCCGCCTGAGTACTCGCGCAGGTGCAGCCCGGTGGGCGTCGCGGAGAACATCCGCGATATATCCCACGGTCCCGTGAGGCGGTTGGGCGTCACGCACAGATAGCGCCCGCCGGGAGTCAGCACGCGGAAGACTTCACGCAGCTGTTCGATCGCATCGTCGGGGTGCAGGTGCTCCATCAACTGGTTGCTGTAGGCGAGCCCGATCGAATCCGCCGGCAGGGGCAGGCGCCGGCCGTCTGTCAAATAAGTGTGAAGATTTCCCACCGCCGGGCGAGGCGAGGCGATTTCGCTGGCAACGTCCACCGCGTGAACCTCACCCACGATCCCCGCCAGGCGCCGCGAGAGCGCCAGATCGCCCGCTCCGATCTCCAGCACCGCCAGCTGGGGGCTCAGCAGGGGCGCGAGGAAGTAAAGCTCGCGATCCACCCGTGTGGCGCGCTCGGAGGAGGCGCGCAGACGCAGCTGCGGATGGTGGGGGACGCTGCTGAACAGCTCGTCGTAGACCTGCGCATAGAGCGCAGTGCGCTCTGCGGCGGGAGCGTCGAGCAGGCGTTCGGCGAGCCGGCGCTCGATGCCGTAGTGCTCGCGCAGCTGCCTCGCGTCGCGCGGGTCTCCCGTCCAGCGCCGCGCGGCCGCTTCCAGGCGGCGGTCGGCGAGCGTGCCTGCCATCGAGGCATCGTATGAGCGGCTCGCTCGCCGGCGGTGAACAAATGGAGAGTCCCTCGACGACGCGACCCTCCTACGGCCACGGCCTCGGGCACGGCGCCTCCAGCTTCATCGCCAACACGCTGCTCGCGCTCGTTACGAGCGTGGTCGTCGCGCGCCTCTACGGCGTGAGCACGATCGGAGAATACGCCCTCGCCGGCGCCCCCGCCGGAGCCGTGTGGCTGCTCTCCACGGTGCGCGAGCAGCCCGCCCTGATGCGCCGCCTCACCCCGCTCGCGCCGCGCGATCCGCTCGTGACCGGTCTGTTCGCCGCCGTGCTGAGCTTCTCCACCGCGCTCACCGCGGCCGTGTCGCTGCTCGCCGGCCTGCTCACGTGGGTTCTCTTCGAAGGTCCGATCGACCATCCCGAGCTGATCCTGCCCGCGGAGGCGATGCTGGCGGCCTCGCTTCTGTTCGTCAACACGTGCTGGAACTTCGACACGCTGCTGAGCGCCTTCCGCGCCGGGCGACCGCTGCTGCTGTGCAGGCTGCACCAGGCGCTCCTCTACCTGGCGCTAGCGATCGGACTCAGCTTTGCGATGCCAACCGTGTGGGGGTTGATCGTGGCGTGGTACGCCTCCTGGGCCTCCTCGCTCGTGCAGCGGGTGGTGAGCTGCCGCCCCTTCATGTGCCTGCGCGTAGAGTGGGCGGTGCTGCGCGAGGGTTTCGCGACGCTTCCGGAGCTACTGCGCTTCGGCCTGCGCCTGACGCCGGGGTTGCTTGCCGAGGGCGTGAGCGACGAAGCGGGCACCTGGATCCTCGGGGCGCTGACGCCCGTGGCGGCGATCGGCGCCTACAGCCGCGCCTGGACGATCGCACGGCGCGGCCTGGAGCTCGAGTACCGGATCACCGAGATGCTGTTCCCCACGCTCGTCGAGCGGCGCCTGGACAAGGATCGGGATGGTTTCGACCGCGCGCTCGTGGACTCGCTGCGCTACGTAGCGGTGGCGATGCTGCTGCCCGCCGCGGTCGCCGCCGGGGCGGCCGCGCCGATCATGAGCATCTACGGCCCCGGCTTCGCGGGGGGCGCCGGCGCCTTCGCCTACCTGGCGTTCGTGCCGGGGATCGTCACCCTGTCGGCGGTGCAGTCGCAGGCGCTGTTCGCCGAGGGTCGCGGCCTGGGCGCCTCGCTGTATGGGCTCGCGCGCGCCCTTGCGACGATGCTCGCGGGCGTCCTGCTCGCGCGAGCCTACGGGGTCAGCGGGATGGGCGCGGCGATGCTGATCGGCGCCTGCGCGCAGCTCCTGCCGCTCAGCGCCCGCCTGCCGGGGCTGCTGCACGGCAGCCTGGCCGAGCTCTGGCGCCTGCGGGAGGCCGTCTCGCTGCTGGGCGCGGGCATTGCGGGGTTCGTTGTCGCCCGGTCGCTCTCGGTTGCGCTCTCGGGGCCCTCCGCCCTGGTGGGCGCCCCGACGCTGGGGCTCCTCGCGGCGGGCCTCGTGTTCGTCGTGATTGGCGGAGTGCAGCCGCGCGACCGCGAGCGCGCGCGCCTGCTCAGCCGTGCTTTCGGCGCCGGACCGCGCGTCGCGTCGGGCACGCGAGGCTCGTCCGGTAGGACCTGAAGCTCGTATCTGGGAGCGTCCCTGAGACTTCGAGCTGGAGGATCGTGTAGGACGGGTGCGTTCCGCAGCGCCCGATCGCGGTGAGAGTCACCGCCGTGGACTCGTCGTAAAAGGGCGAGACCGAGCAGCTTTCTTCCACGCAGAACTGGAACGTGAAGGTGCCCTGCGCCATCGCGGTGGGCGCTCCCCAGTCGGTCCAAGCGAGGTTGTGGACCGAGACGTGGCTGTAGTAGCTGTGGGGTTTGATCGCCAGCCGCACCGGCTGGGTTTCGGTGTACACGGCGCTCGAAGCGGCGGGCGAGGGAGAAGCGCCCGCTGCGACAAGCGGCGTCGCGGCCGGCCACAGCAATGGCAGGGCCAGGGCCAAAGCAGGGAGCACGCCGATCGGAAGAGCGTCCTTTCTCATCGGCGCCCATGCTAGACCGGGCCCCACTGCGGCTTGGTGAAGTAAATGTGAACCACACCCTTCTCACCAGCCCAATTCACCACGACTTGCGCGACGGCGATCCGCACGATCTCAGGTTGTGAAGAATCGGGGCGAGGCTCTTCTCCGAGTCGCGCTCCTCGCCTAGCATCACGCTCGCCGATGTCGATGTCCTCCCGTCCATCGCTCACCGCCCTGCTCGGCGTGGCGGCCCTGATGCTCGCGCCGGTGGCAGCGGCAAACATCGGACATCGGCATGGCCGATCGCGCCGCGTCCCCGCAGCAGCCGCCCGGCACGCGCGCAGGCGCCACCACTCGCCCGGCCGGCACACGCGCCCCATCAGGCCCCGCGGGCACGCGCTGAAGATGATCTGGGGCCCGCTGAGTATGCCCGACGGCTCCTCGGCCTTCCCCATCTACCACCGGCTGGGGGTGCAGGTGCTCGAGCTCCAGCTCAGCTGGGCGGCCACCGCCTTCGAGCGCCCCGCCAACCCCGGCAACCCGGCAGACCCAGCCTACGTTTGGCCCGCCGCGATGGACCGGGCCGTCACCGAAGCCGCCCGCTACGGCATCGGCCTGGCGGTGATGGTCAAGGAAACCCCCGGCTGGGCCAACGGCGGCCAGAAACCCTCCTGGGCGCCCGACGACCCAGCGGACTACGCCGCCTTCCTGCAGGCCGCCAGCCGCCGCTATCCTTCGATCCGCGACTGGATGATCTGGGGCGAGGTGACACGGGTGGGGAACTTCAACCCGATGCCGCCGGAATCGCCCATCGGGCCGCAGCGCTACGCCGTGCTGCTCGACGCCGCCTACGGGGCGCTCAAGGCGGTGAACCCCGCCAACGTGGTGATCGGCGGCATGACCTACACCGTGGGGCTGGTTTCGCCCAGCAACTACCTGCGCTGGCTGCGCCTGCCCGACGGCTCGCCGCCGCGCATGGACCTGTACGGCGACAACCCCTACTCCACGCGCTACCCCAAGCTCTCGGAGACGCCCTACTCGTTGGCCGTGCGCGACATCAACGACATCGACACGCTCTACCGCGAACTGCAGGGCGTCTACGCCGGACACGGCGCCACCCCGAAGCTGTGGCTGTCGGAGTTCTCGATCTCAGATGCCCCCAGCCGCGCCTTCGACTACTACGTCAGCGAACCCGTCCAGGCGCGCTGGCTGACGGCCTCGTTCGCGCTCGTGAACTCCGTGCCCTACGTCGCCGGGCTGGGGTGGTACGAGTTGATGGACGAGCCCACCACGACCTCCGAACGCCTCACCGAGGGTCTGTTGAACGCCGCCGGGCGCCCCAAGCCGGCGTTCTACGCCTATGCCCGCGCGCGCTGAGCCGCCGCGATACGATCTGTTCGTGTGACGCGCGAGGTGTGACGCGTCACAGCGTCGCCGGGCTGCGCAGTGCCGCAGAGCTCGGCGTAGAGTTCCTCGAACCTGCGCGCCACCACGGGGAGCGAGAAGTCCCGCTCGATCCTCGCGCGAGCCCGCCCGCCGAGCTCCACCCGAGCCTCCGCATCGAGCTCCAACAGCACGCGGACCTCGCGCGCCAGGGCACCCCAATCGCCGACCCCCACGACCCGGCCGGTGTCCGCAACGATCCTCGCGGCGTCGCCGACATCGGTGGTGACGCACGGCACCCTGCACGCCATCGCCTCGCCGATGACGTTGGGAAAGCCCTCCCCGAACGCGGATGAGCAGACGAGCACGTCGAGCGAGTTGAGCACTCCGCGCGGGTCCTCCAGCGCTCCCAGCAGGTGGCAGCGCTCGGCGATCTGAAGCTCCGCGATCAGGCGCGCGAGCTCGCCGTTCTCACCGTCCACGCCGGGTCCACACATCACGAAGCGCACATCCGCGCGCGAGCGCGCCAGCTCGCCGGCGGCGCGCAGGAAGGTGCGGTGGTCCTTCTGGGGGTTATAGCGTCCTACGAGCCCCACCAGCCGCTCCTCGCCGACGAGGCCCAGCTCGCGGCGGCCGCTGGCACGCAGCTCGCCGTCCGGCTTGAACCACGAGAGATCGAAGCCGTTGGGGATCACCATCATGCGCGCGGGGTCGTAGCCCAGCTCGATGTGCATCTCCGCAAGGCGCTCCGAGCAGGACACGACGCGATCGGGCAGCCAGCGCGAGGCGTGGGTGCAGGCACGCGCGGTCATCCGCGAGCTGCGCTTGCTCAGCTGCGCGTCCACGCTGCCGCGCAGCCCCCAGATCACCTTCGCGCGACCGGTCGCCCGAGCTATCGCCCCGCCGAGCAGATCGGCGTGGTACATCCACGTGTGGACCACATCGGGGCGCCGTGCGGCCAGGCGCCGCGCGAGCCGCCCCAGGGGGCGCGCCTGCAGGCGCCCGCGGGCCATCTGCAGCGCGCTGACGGGCACGCCGAGGCCCGCGATGCGCGGCGCCAGCGGCCCGAGGTCCGACAGCGAGATCACCGTCGCCTCGAAGCGCTCGCGATCGCTCGCGCTGAGCAGCTTGTACAGCATCATCTCCGCGCCCCCCAGCTCGAGCCCCGAGATGACGTGCGTCACGCGGATCGGCAACCCGCCGTGGGCGGGCGAGCTCAATCGGCCGGCGAGAGACGACAATCCGCGGGGATCGCCATCGTGGACCTTCATCGATAGGCGAGCGCCTCCGGCTCCGTGGCATCCGGCGCCGGGGTCTCGGGCTTGCGCCTGATGTAGTCCACGAGCAGCGCGAACAGGACTCCGAGCACCAGCCCAAGGACGGCCGCCGAGCCGACGATCAGCGGCGCCCGCGGCTGGATCGGCCGGGTGGGCAGCGAGGGCGGGGAGATGACGCTCACGGTGAAGAACGTGTTCCCGCGCATCGAGGACTGGAAGACCTGCAGCAGGGCGAGCGTATCCCGGTAGGCAAGCAGCGCGGAGGTCGATTGCACCGCGAGCGTGATGCTGTCGTCTCCAGCCTGGGTGAACGAGGTGGCCGTGCCTCCGAGGGGGCGCCCCAGCAGCTGGCGCGTGGCCGCGACCGTCGCCGCCGAGCGAGCCGTCTCCGCGTAGGCGTTGATCAGGGCCTGGAGGCTTTCCTGGGCCGGGATGAACGTCAGGTTCTTGCCCAGCACCGGCGTGAGCACCACCTTGGCCTGAGCCTGATAGCGCTTGGTGTGAGTCGCCGCCAGCATCACCCCCACCCCAAGCGTCACAACGAAGACGATGAGCAGAGTAGAAGCGCGTCTGCGCAGCAGCTGGCCGAGCTCGCGGAGTGTCACCTGTGAATCTGTCATCGGCCTTTCACATCCCTGTTGGGTTGCCCTCAACCTGCCCGTGGCGTCTCTGCCACCGTCCTTGACGAGGCTCAGAGTACAGTTTTGCCTGCGCCAGCACCTCCCGGTAGAGGTCGCCCGTGGCGCCCGCCACGACCGATGGGTGGAATCTGGCTCGGGTCTCACGGCGTGCCTCGAGCGCCAGCGACCGCGCCAAAGGGCGGTTCTCGAGCACTGCGAGGATCACTTGTGCAAGCGCGTGGGGCGTCGCCTCGCGTGCGTACAAGCCGGTGTGCCCATCGACCAGCAGGTGGTGGAGTCCCGGAATCTCGACTGCGCACAGCGCCAGCTCCGCCGCCATCGCCTGGGCCACGGCCACCGGTGAGCTCTCCTCCTCGGCGGCGTGCACGTACACGCTCGCACGCCGGTACTCCTCCAGCAGCTGCTCGTGCGAGAGCCCGTGCAGGAAGTCCACCCCCCGACCCAGCCCGAGCTCGGCCACGAGCCGCTGCAGACGCCGCAGCCGCTGAGCATCGCCCGCCTCGACGTTGCCGACGATCCGCAGACGCGCGCTCGGCACGCGCTCGCGCACCAGCCCCAGCGCCCTCACGATCAGATCGTGGCGCTTGCGCTCGTTCAACCAGCCGACGCTGAGCAGGACGGGATCGAGGGACTCGGATCGCTCCAGCGCGAAGAAGGCGGGATCGACGGGATTGGGGATGTCGTGCAGCTGAGCCCGCGTGCGCGGCTCGATCAACCGTCGCACGTAGGGGCTGATCACGACTATGTGTCTTGCATAAGCCAGGCACCAGTTCTCCGTGGCGCTCCACAGCGCCTGGCGCACACGGTCGCTGCTCAGTGCGCCCGAGCCCTTGGGGGCGCGCTTCTCGTGCAGCAGCATTCCGTGCGGGGTCACCACGTGGGGTACCCCGCTGCGCAGCGCGCCGATCGTGTACCCCACCTGTCCGTGGGCGTGCACCAGCCGCGCGCCCGTCGAGGCGATCTTGCGGCGCACGTACTCCGCGTCGCTGGTCCACGAGGACACCACGTGCGGGATCGCACTCGGCGTGCGCCTGTAGTGGGCGGTGCAGCCGCCCCACTCGCGACGCCAGCTGCGTGCGGGCGGAGCGTGCTGCCAGAAGCGCTCGCACGTCGCGGTGTGAACCTTGAAATCGCCGCTCTCGGCCAGGCCGCTGGCCAGCTGCCACGTCACCGCCTGGATCCCGCCGACGGTCATCGGTGGCCGCTCGGGGAAGTCGCCTGCCAGGAGAACCCGCGGGCGCTCGGGAAAGTCGCCTGCCCGGAAAACCAGCGGGCGCTCGGAAAGGTCGCCGCTCCGCTCGGGGAAGTCGCCGCTCAGATGGGCTCGCGAGAGCGCGCGCTTCATACGGCTGCAAGCTCAGCCGCGGATGGGCTCGCGCCGCGGTCGAGCAGCTGCACACCCCCTGCCAACAGCGTCCGCGCCAGCCCCTCCTCGAAGGCCACCTGCGGCTCCCAGTCGAGCAGCCGCCGCGCACGGCCGCGATCGGCGACCAGGAAGGGCCTGTCCACCGCCCGACATCGCTCGGCGCTCGAGACGACCTCGAGCGTCCGTCCCACCAGCCCTTCGAGCACCTCGACGACCTCCGCGACCGAGCAACCGCTGCCCGCGCCGACGTTGATCGTCGTGTGTCCCGGCAGCTCCGCCTCGACCGCGGCGAGGATCGCGCGTGCGACGTCCTCCACGTAGACGTAATCGCGCACGCTCTGCAGATTGCCAAGCCGCAGGCGCCGCCCCTGGGCGCTCAACTCGCTTACGAGCCGCGGGATCAGATGGGGATTGGGATCGTCGGGCCCAATCGTGTTGAACAGGCGCAGCACCACCGTATCCAGACCCTCGGCTCGCTGCGAGGCAAGCCTCAGCAGTTGCTCCCCCGTGGCCTTGGAGACGCCGTAGACGTCGTCGGGTCCGAGCGCGCAGCTCTCATCGAGCGGCAGCGGCGAGGGCCCGTACACGGCCGCCGAGGAGGCGAACACGAGCTTGCGCACCCCGCTCTGGCGAGCGCCCTCGATCACGTTCTGGGACCCCACCACGTTCGTCGCCAGCGTCGCCGCCGGAAAGCGCTCGCACCAGGGGATGAAGTGCCTGGCGGCCAGATGCACGACCACATCCGGCTGGCGCTCGGCCAGCATCGCCCGCACCTGCTCTCGCCGCCTGACGTCGAGCCGCCGCCACGGCAGCGAACGAAAGCCGGCGGGCATCGGGTGCAGGTCGGTCGCCAGCACCTCGTGACCCCTCTCGCGCAGCAGCCGCGCGCCGGCGCGGCCGATCAGCCCGGCGGCTCCGGTGAGCAGCACCCTCACAGGGCCACCGCCATCTCGCTCCCGCGCACGAGCGGCGCGATCCACTCGAGCTCCGCGCTCAGACCCCTACGCAGGTCCGTCCGCGGCGCGAAGCCGAGCAGCTCCCGAGCCAGCGTCGTGTCGGCCGCGGTGTCGCGCACGTCGCCGTGCTCGCGCGGCGCGTGGCGGATCTCCAGCGCCCGCCCCACGAGCTCCTGCACGAGCTCGAGCGCCGCGCGCAGGCTTGCCGGCGAGCCACCGCCGATGTTGAGCGCCTCCGCGGGAATGCTCGGCTCGAGCGCCGCGGCAAGCGTCGCCGCCACCACATCCTCGACGTAGGTGAAGTCGCGCGTCTGGCGCCCGTCGCCGAAGACCTCGATCGGCTCCTCCCGCAGCGCCGCGCGCAGGAAGCGGTGAAAGGCCATATCCGGGCGCTGGCGGGGACCGAACACCGTGAAATAGCGCAGGCACACGATGTCCATGCCGAACTCCGCGCCGGTGCAGTCCGCACAGCTGCTCGGCGCTGAGCTTCGTCTGCCCGTAGGGGGAGATGGGTCGCGTCGGCGAGTCCTCGGAGCATGGGCGCCCTCGAGCTCGCGCTTCCGTATACAGAGGAGGAGGAGGCGAACACCACCCGCACCCCCTCCCGCTCGCGCGCGGCCTGGAGGATGTGCTGGGTGGCCAGGATGTTGTTCTGCACGTACCTGCCATAGCGCGCACCCCAGCTGGAGCGCACGCCGGGCTCGGCCGCCAGGTGGAAGACGACGTCGGCCTTCTCGACGAACTCCCGCAGGTCCCCGCGGCTGAGGTCGATCGGCACGAACTCGAAGCTCGTCCACTCGCGCACATGCCTGAGGTTGGTGAGCTTCTGCGCGCGCCCGTAGTTGTCGTTGAAGCAATCGATGCCCACGACCGAGTGCCCGCCGTCGAGCAGGGCCTCTGTGAGGTGCGAGCCGATGAAGCCCGCACAACCGGTCACAAGCGCGCGCATGCCCATCGCAACGCTAGGCAAGGCGCCCGCGGGGCGTGTGAAGAGCATGTGATTACTTCTTTGCCCACCCGAGCTTCACCCAATAATCACACGCCCTCGCGGGGCGGCGCGCGAGGATGCCTGCGTCACACGGCGATACGACACGACAAGGACGTGGATGAAGATGTCGGCTTTCCCAACCACATCGCAGGAGATGGCCCCGGAGAGCGGCCTGCGGCACACGGCGCGCGAGCGGCTCGCCCCGCCTCTCGGCCTCAGCGCTGCTCACCTCGCAACCTTCCCCACCCAGCACCTCAGCGCCGCTCACCTCGCGACTCGCCCCGCCCAGCCCGCGGCGCTGAGAGCTTTCGACCTCGCATTCTGCCTGCTCCTGCTGCCATTCGTGCTGATCGTGGGTGCCATCACCGCGCTCTTCATCTACGTCGACTCGCCGGGCTCGGTCTTCTACCGCTCCACGCGCGTGGGACGGGGCGGGCGCCCCTTTCAAATGCTCAAGTTCCGCAAGATGCGCCGCACCGCGCAGGGCGGCCCATTGACGATCGGCGCAGGACGAGCGCTTCACCCCGATCGGCGGCTTTCTGTCGATGACCAAGCTCGACGAGCTGCCCCAGCTGTGGAACGTCTTGAAGGGCGACATGCGCCTGGTGGGGCCACGCCCCGAGGTGCCCGAGTTCGTGGCGCGCTACCGCGAGAAGTACGAGGAGCTCCTGAGCGTGCTGCCCGGCATCACCGGTCCGGCCGCGGTGGAGTACGCGAGCGAGTCGCACCTGCTCAGCCTGCAACAGGACCCGATCAAGTTCTACGAGGAGTCGATCATGCCCCGCAAGATCGAGATCGACTTGCACTACATCCGCACGCGCACCCTGTGGGGGGATCTGCGGATCCTCGCCCAGACGATGCTCGTGCCGCTCGCCAAGGTCGGCAGGCGGATGGCGGGCGACCCCCAGGTGCGGCGTGTCGAGGCGGGGCTGCTGCTCGGGGCCTGCACCGTGCTGGTGCTGATCTTCGCGATCGCCAGCAGCGCCGGCGCCTGAGCGCCCTCGTGCGCGTCGCGATGCTGCTGCACAAGTCGGTCGAGTTCGACTCGCGCGTGCGCCGCGAGGCCTCCGCGCTAGCCGCGGCCGGCCACGAGGTGACGGTGCTGGAGCTGGCGGGCGTCCCCCCCGGCGCCGGCGCGATGGACGGCTTCGCGCGCCGCTCGGTGCTGCCGCCCGCGTGGCTGCGCCGGCGGCTGCCCTTCCACCTCTACCGCGCCGCCTTCCTGTGGTCGTTCGTGGCGGGAATCATGCGCACGCGCCCCGACGTGGTGCACGCCCACGACGCCGCGATGCTGCTGCCGGGCGTCGTCGGCGCTCGTCTCACCGGGCGCCAGACTGGTGTACGACTCGCACGAGCTGGCCACCTCGGTGCCCTACCGCGAGCGCGCCTGGGCCGCGTTCGTGGCGGGAATCGAGCGCCTCACGGTGCCCCGTTGCGCGGCCGTCATCACGGTCTCCGACGGGATCGCCGAGCGCCTGCGCGACGCGCTATCGGCTGGCGCGCACGCCCACCGTCGTGCGCAACGTCAGCGCCCTGAGCCCCAACGGGCGTGGGGAACTGCGCGAGCGCCTGGGAATCGACGCCGGCGCGCCGCTCGTGCTGCACCAGGGGGCCCCCGCCCCGGCGCGCGGTTGCGAGGTGCTCGTCGAGGCGCTCGCCGCGCTGCCCAGTGTGCGCCTGGCGTTCCTTGGCGACCCCGAGCCGGGCTACGCCGCCGGCCTGCGCCGGCTGATCGCCGAGCGCGGCCTGAGCGAGCGCGTCACGCTGCTACCCAGCGTCGCCCTGGAGGATCTCCTGGCGCACACCGCCGAGGCCGACGTGGGCGTGACGCTGCTACAGGACACCTGCCTGAACCACCGCCTCGCGCTGCCCAACAAGCTGTTCGAGTACATCGCCGCCGGGGTTCCCGTGGTGGCCGCCGACCTGCCCGAGACGCGCCGCTTGGTGGAGCGCCACGGCGTGGGCTGGTGCGTGCCCTCCGCCGATCCCGCCGCGTTGGCGGAGACGCTGCGGCTCGCCCTGCACGGTCCCCGCGACCCTGCGCTGCACGAGCGCCTCGCCCAAGCCGCCGAGGAGCTCTCGTGGACGCACGAGCAGGAGCCACTGCTGAAGTTGTATGCGCGGGTGAGCATGACCGGGTCGCGCGAAGCCGCCGCTCTCGCACCTCCAGCAGCGTGCGCATGACCTCCCCGCGCATCGCCCCATTCCCCACGTTCTCCGCGCTCCAGGCTCGCTGCTTGCGGGAGTCCTGACCGTACTCGGATACAGACACGCGCGACCCTCCCCCTCTCCTCCCCTCCATCCACCTCCCGCTTCACTGCCACCTGCGGCCCATGCGTGTGCTGTTGCTCACTCACTACTACCCCCCCGAGGTGGGGGCCGCGCCCGCGCGCATCGCCGCGCTCGCGCGTGGTCTGGCGGGCCGGGGCATGGAGGTGACGGTGCACACGGGCTTTCCACACTACCCCTCGGGCACGATCGCGCGGCCCTTCCGCAACCGGCTGGTGCAGGTCGAGCATGAGGGTGGGGTGAGGGTGGTGCGCAGCGTTGTCTACCCCACCCCCAACCGCGGCTTCTCCCGGCGCCTTGCCAACCACGCTGTGTTCGCCGCCGGAGCGCTTGCCACGTGCGCCGCCAGCGGGCCGGTGGACGTGGTCGTGGCGGAGACCCCTCCGCTGTTCACCGCCTGCGCAGGTGTGCTCTACGCCAAGGTCAAGCGCGCCGCGCTCGCGCTCAACGTGTCGGACCTCTGGCCGGAGAGCGCGATCGAGCTGGGGGTCCTCGGCGAGGGGCCAGCGGCCGGTGGGGCGCACGCGCTGGCGCGCGCCTGCTACCGCAGCGCCCGGCTCATCGCGGCGCCCACGAGGGGCATCGTCGAGAGCCTCGGCGCCCGGCCGGAGGCGCAAGGCAAAGTCGTGCATGTGCCCCCCGCGGTGGATCTGGAGCGCTTCGCCGCCCTGGTTCCGTGCGCCCCTCGCGCCGGCGCTCCGCTGCGCGTGCTCTACGCCGGCACGCTCGGGATGGCGCAGGGCCTCGGCACCCTGCTCGAGGCCGCCGCGCTTGCCGGGCCGGCGGTCGTCGAGCTGACCATCGCCGGCGATGGGCCCGACGCTGTGCTGCTGCGCCGGCAGATCGCCACGCAGGGTCTCTGGCACGTGCGCCTGCTGGGCGCCGTCGCGCCCGAGCGTGTGCCCAGCCTTTACGCCGAGGCCGACGCGGGCGTGGTGCCGCTGCGCGACCGCCCCATCTTCGATGGTGCTCTCCCCACGAAGCTATTCGAGGTGCTCGCCGCCGGGCGCCCCGCGATCGTCGCCGCCCACGGCGAGGCCGCCATGCTCGTGCGCGAAGCCCGCGCCGGGCTGGTCGTCGCGCCCGAGGACCCCTCCGCGCTGGCCGCCGCCTTTCGCCGGCTTCAGGCCGCGCCGCACGAGGCGCAAGCGATGGGCGAATGCGGGCGCGTGCATGCGCGCCACTTCAACCGAGCCGCCGCGGTGGGGCAGTGGGTGCGGCTGCTCGAGAGACTCTGAAGAGGCATCTGCCCTGTGAAGAGGCATCTACGCCCTGCCGCCGGTGTGAGCAAGCTGCGCCAGCCCCACATCGAGCGGGTCGAGCGCGAGCGCCCGGCGGTAGTAGATACGCGCCTTCGCGTACTCCCCGCCGCGAGCCTCGAAGTCCCCGAGCAGCCCCAGGGGCACCGCGTTGGCCGGCTCCATCCGCTGCGCATCGAGCAGCTGGGCGCGCGCCGCTGCGCGCTCGCCCATGCTCTCCAGCGCCGATGCCTCCAGGTAGTGGGGATCGACCGACCACGGCGCGAGGCTCGCCGCCGAGCGCGCGTCCGCGAGCTGCGCGGGCGGCGAATGCCCCGCTTCATCGCGCGCGCGGCGCACGTAGAAGTCCGATAGATACAGGCTCGCGGTGAGCGCCACCGCTGCCAGCAGCGCGGTGGCAGCCGCGAGCCGCAGCGCCAACCGCGGGCGCACCCAAGCGCGGTGCGTGCGAGCGGCGCCCAGAGCTCCCTCGTTGGAGTTGCCATCGGAGAGAGAGAGGCTCCGATCGGCGCCGGATACCATCTGAGCCTCCGCCTCGCGCGCCGCCCCCGTGCGCGCCAGCAGCGCTGCCGCCACCCCCAAGCACAGCAACCCCAGCGCGGTGAGCCCGGGAATGCGCCACATCCAGTCGACCAGCGATTGCCCGACGAACGTCGCGCCCGCGGCGCTCAGCCCGCACACCTCCCGGCGCACCGGGAGCGGAGCCACGCGCCACCAGCGCCGCAGCGAGCCCACCAACCCGAGCGGGATAAGAGCGAACAGCAGCAGCCCCACCCCACCCAGCTCGCCGCCGAGCTGGAAGAGCAGGCCGTGGGGATCGTCGAGGTTGCGGTTGCTGCGCCGCGTGAGGTAGTAGCCGAACTGGTATGACCCCTTCCCCACTCCTCCCACCGGGTTCGAGCTCAGCTCGTTAAGCGCCACCCGCCACAGGTCATAGCGCTGACCCCCTGCGGAGGTGTAGCGGGTGGCGGAGGTGGATGTGGTCTGGAGGCTCTTGAACTCGCGCCACTTCACCTGCAGCTCGTGCGCTGGATCGCCGCGCACAGCCGCAAGTCCGCTGGCGAGCGCCGCCACCACAACTGCCACGAGGGCGAGGCGGGCGCCCCTGCGCACGCGCGCCATCGCGGGGCTCGCGGCGCGCAGGCCGGCGTCGAACACCGCCAGTAGAAACCCGACGGCGACGCCCACCGCCGCCAGCACGAGCAGCGCGCGAGCTGCGGTGGCGATGTCGGCTGCGCTCGCGGCTCCCCCTGGACCCGTGAAGGCGTGGTAGGGGGTGAGCAGCCACGGCGACGCCGCGGCGAGCAGCACCAGGCTGAGCAGCGCCAGCCAGGCGCGGCGCACCTGATCGGGCCCCAGCACGAGCACCACCACCGCCCCGCAGCCCAGACCCAGGACCACTCCGCGCGATTGGGTGAGGAAGGCGAGCCCAAGCATCAACTCCGCCAGCCCGAGGCAAACCGCGCGTAGCGCCCGTCCCCGCCCGCGCGTGGCGGCGGTGACGATCAGCGGCCAGTAGGTCAGGCAGAACAGCAGCGCGGTGGCGTTGCGGTATTCCACCGGCCCGTTCAGGCGGCCCGCGAGGAAGATCGAGGGGCCGTCGGCGAGCATGCGCCCCAGCGTGTACACACCGATCAGGATCACCCCGCCCACCACGCCGTACGCCGCGACGCGCAGCGCGCGCAGATCGCCGAGGGCGAGCAGGGGCAGCGAGAAGATCGCGGCATACATCGTCAGCTCGCCCGCGCCTTCCAGGGCGCCGGCGGGGGAGGCGGCCCACGTCGCCGACAGCGCGGCCCACGCGGCCAGGCCCCAGGCGCCGGCGAGCGCGAGCGCCAGCCAGCGGTCGGGCAGCCGCTGCGCGCCCCCGCGCAGGACGAGCGTGAGCAGCGCGATCAGCACGAACAGGGAGGGTGGGGCCCACTGGGCGATCTTGAACGCTCCCGCATACGCGGTGGCAAGCGTGAGCAGCGCCAGCACCAGCACCATGGGGCCCGCCACGAGCCAGATCGAGGCGTGGCGCTGGGTTCGCAAGGGCGCCCAGGGGCCGGCAGCGCGTACGGGGATCTCCGAATCGCTCGCGCGAAGCCCCGAATCGAGGGCGAAAGAGCCCCTCGAATCGGGCGGGAGCGGCAACGATTTGGCCACATCGGCGCTCAGCTGTTGATCTAGATTCGTCGCCATGAGGACTCTGTCGATCGGCGGTGCGCTGGTGGCAGTGGCTTTGGTGGTGGGTCTCGGCGGTGTGGCAGTGGCCCAGGAAGTCAGGACCGATCCGCATGCCGGCAGCCCGGCAGGGGTCATCTACCAGATTCCTCTGGATAGTGGCCGACGCGACGCAGCCCCGGTGTTACCTGTTGGTAGCCGGCAGGGCGGCGGATCCGGCGCTTCCGGCGACAACGAATCGGGCGCCTCCGTGAGCAGCGGAGCACCGGGGGCAGCCGCCGGCCACAGCGCGTCGGACGGAGAGAGCGCCTCCGCGACTCCCGCAGAAGGAGGCACTCCCGCGGACGGAGGCACTCCCAGCGATCCCTCCTCGATCCACTCCGAGAATGGCTTTGGCTCCTCCTCGGAGGTGCCCGGCGTGAGCCCTGCCGCGGTGCGCATCGGCGCGGGCGTGGCCGCCGCGCACACCGCGGGCTCGACTCTCCCCAGCTACCTGTTGATGGCGCTTATCGCGCTTGCGGCCATCGCGGTGGGACTGGTGGCCAACCGTGGCCGCGGCGGCTCCAAGTAGGGACGGCGTGCGCACGCTGCTGCTGGTGCGCAACGAGGTGAGCCACGATGCGCGCGTGCTGCGCGCGGCGCGAGTCGCCGAGGAGACGGTTGGCGGCGGGACGCTCGTCGTTGGGGTCGCGACGGCATCGGCGCCCGCGGGCGTGACGACGGTGGAAGGCGTACGGGTGCTGCGGCTGTCCGCGCGCAGACCGCGCAGACAGATGGCGCCCGCGAACGACGGCATCCGCACGGGAAGCCCATCCCCGGGAAGCCCGCGGGAGCGCCCGCCGAGCGACCCACCCGTGCGGGTGACGGCGAGGGCTCGGGCGAGGCGGGCCTTCAGCGGAGCATCGTTCGCCTGGCGGGCCCTCGGCGTAGCCCACCGCGAGCGCCCCGCTTTGGTGCACGCCAACGACTGGAACACGATGTGGTGCGGGGTGGCGATCAAGCTCGTGTGCCGCGCACGGCTGGTGTACGACAGCCACGAGCTGTGGGCCGATCGCAACGGGCGCTGGGAGTGGCGCCCGTGGCTGCTCGCGAGCGAGGCGCTGTTCGTGCGCGTGGCCGATACGGTCATCACCGCGAGCCCGGGGTACGCCAACGCACTCGCGACGCGCTACCGCGCGGGGCGCCCGGCGGTGATCCGCAACATCCCCGAGAGCCCCTCCGCGCCTGCGGCGAGCGTTCATGGCGCCGCCGGTGCACGCAATGGCCACTCCGCCCCCAGGGCGATGGACGACGGCAGCGCCACTTCCCCGCGCGGAGGCTCTCCGCTGGTGGTGTACGTCGGCGGCCTGATGCCGGGCCGCGGGCTCGAGCAGACGATCGACGCGCTGGCGCTGGCGCCGGCGATCAGGCTGCGAGCGGTGGGACCGGGCGCCCCCGCCTACCGCGCGCAGCTGATCGAGCGGGCGAGCCGGGCGGGCGTGGAGGACCGGGTGGAGCTGGCGCCGCCCGTTCCACCGGGAGCCGTGAGCGCACTGCTGGAGAGCGCCACGGCGGGCCTGTGCTTGATCCAGCCGGTGTGCCGCAGCTACGAGCTGACGCTGCCCAACAAGCTGTTCGAGTACGCCGCGGCGGGAGTGCCGGTGCTGGCGAGCGACCTGCCGGTGATCGCCGCGCTCGTGCGGGGGGACGGCCTCGGGGAGGTCGTCGCACCCAGCGATCCGCGCGGGATCGCGGTGGGGCTCGAGCGCCTTGTCGAACCTGAACGCCGGGCGGAGGCGGCGCGGCGCGCGCGCGCCTTCGCTGGGGCAAACAACTGGGCCAGGGAGTCCCGGAAGCTCGCCGCGCTCTACTCGCAAGTCCTGTCTGCGGGAGCGCGGGGAGCACGGGCATGAGCCCTCGCGCAAGCGCCCGGTTCGTTGCGGGCAAGGGCGCCGAGAACGGACACGAGGCACGCTACGAGGGAGTCCTGCAGGGCGTCGGCAACGGCGTCGCGCTGGGCTGGGTGGCGGACGAGTCCGACGGCGATGCGCTGGTGGCGGTAGCGCTGGTCGTCGATGGGGAGATCGTCGCGGAGGGCGTCGCCGACGTCGCGCGATCCGACCTCCTGGACGCCGGCCATGGCGACGGCGCCCACGGCTTCCTGCTGGAGCTGCCCGAGCGTCTGCAGGCGCCCGCGCGGAGGCACATCGTGGTGCTGGCCGGGCCCGAGCAGAAGCCGATCCCCGCGGCGCCGTCCTTCTGGCAGCTCTCCCCGGATGGGGCCTGGAGCGACGTGGTGTTCGAGCCCGGCGGGGGCCTATCGGCCACCGTCCCCGCACCGCCGCCCGAAGCGGAGGACCGCCGCGCGGTGTTGGCGGCCGGTTGGTTATTGGATTTAGAGAGGAGGAGGGCCGCGCTGCGCCCGACGAGGGCGCATTGGATCGGTTGGCTGCGACGCTCACCGAGAACGCGGGGAGGTGCGCGGAACTGGGGATCGCCTACATCCCCGCGCTGATCCCCCGCAAGCGCGACGTGATCGCACCCACCCCCTCCCCCGCGCGCGAGTGGGTTGCGCGGCTGAGCGCGAGGCTGCGCGACAGCGACACCGTCGAGTTGGTCGATCTGCTGGGGGCGCTGCGCGATGGAGCGGCGCGCCACGGCGGCGCCTACCACCGCACGGACGCCGATTGGAACGATCGCGGCGCCTTCTACGTGGCGCGGGCGCTCTTGAAGGAGGCCCACAAGCGGGTGCCGGCGCTGCGCCCGCCCGCGCTTTCGCAGATGCGCGTGCGGGGCGTCCCGGAGTACCGCGGGACCCTGGCCGGGACGCCTCTGCTGGAGCTGGTGGGAGGCGAACTGCGCCCCTGCGAGCGGGAGGTCGAGGCCGAGCTGGGGGTGGCGCTCGACCCCGGCTCGCTCCAGGCCCTGCGGATGCCGGTCGAGCAGGCGCTGGCGCAGGCCGGGTGGGTGCACCTGCGCGTATACGCCGCCCCCCAGCAGGATCCCCACGCGCGCCTGGCGCTCCTCGGGGACTCCGCGGCGCTGGGACTGCTGCCGTGGCTGGCGGAGCACACCAGCCGCACCACCTTCTTCTGGACATCCGAGCTGCCCCTGGCGCAGCTCGAGCTGGAGCTGCCGCGGGCGGCGCTTCACCTCATGCGCGAGGTGGACGTCGAGCGCGGGGCCTGCCCCTGAGGTGAGAACCGCCGCGCGACGGCGCCCTCAGAGCGGCAGCGGCGCCTTGATGCGGCAGATGAACAGCGTTCCGCGATGGCGGCCCTCACGGTAGGAGAGGACATCGACCTCGCCGAAGTGCTCGCGCGTGACGTCGGGCAGCTTGGCGCCGAAGCGCCACACGTTGCCGAACGCGGCGGGTGGCTGACTCTCGGACTCGCGGAGGGCGGGGTCGAACGGGATTTCCAGCAGCGCCACCCCGTCGTCCGCGAGCACGCGCGCGATCTCGGCGAGGGCGTCACGGTAATCCACGATCTCCTCGATCACGTGCTGGGCCATCACCAGGTGCACCGAGCCATCTGGAAAGTGGGTGAGATCGCAGAGGTCGGCTTCGAGGTCGACGAAGCTGGTGTCGCGCGGGTCCACCGGGTTGCCCCGCCGCGACTGGTCGATGCTCGTGTAGCTCCAGCCGCGCGCGCGCAGGTACTCGCCGAAGACGCGCGGGTTGAGCGGCCCGACCTCCAGCGCGCACCGGCCGGCGCCGCGATCGAGCAGGGCGGCCTGCGAGCGGGCGAGCTTGCGGTGGCGCTCCAGCGCGTTGCACCCCGAGCAGCGCGCGACGGGACGGCCGGAGTACTCGACCAGATCCTCACCACCGCAGATCGGGCAGAGAGCCAGGTGGACAGCGACGCTCACAGCGCGCGCAAGCCTAGTTCATCGCCCCTGCCGCGAGTGAGCATTCACAGGATCGACCGAGCCTTTTCACTCCATCTTCACAGCGCTCCACGGCGCGGTTCTTAGGGTGCTCACCGCAGGCTCGTCCGCTCGCGGCCGCTGAGGCACGAGCTGGACTCATCACCCTCCACCGCTCCGAGGCCACCATCAGCGCCACCGCCACCCAGCAGCTCAGCGAGGAGCAGATCGTAGAGCTCAAGGACTACCTGCTGCACCGCGAGCGCATGCTGGAGCACGACCTGCTGCCCTATGGGGACCCCCGGGAGAAGGAAGTGCTGGTGTTCGGCTCGGGCATCGGCAACGAGGTTCTGTGGGCCGCCCGCCACGAGGCCCGGTCGGTCGTCGCGATCGACCTGCACCCGGTCTCCACCGAGCCGCTGGAGCGGGCGATGGCCGAGCAGGGGATCGACTACGACGCGTATGAGTTCCGCGTGCAGAACATCCACGAGACGGCCCTCGGGGGCGAGCGCTATGACCTGATCGTCTCCAACGGCGTGTTCGAGCACGTGTTCGACCTGAAGGGCGTGCTCGCCTCCTTCCGGCCGCTGCTGCGCCCGGGGGGGCGCGTGGCGATCTTCGCGGACTCGCTGTGGTACTCCTCGCTGGGGGGCCACATCAACCGCGAGCCGTGGGAGCACCTGTGGCGCGCGCCTGATGAGCTCAAGGAGCTGCTCCCCGCCAAGCGCTGGCACGTGTACTGCGACCAGCTCAACCGCATGACCGTCGTGGACTTCATCGAGGCGGTGCGCAGCGTCGGCATGCTGATCCTGCAGCTGAAGATCGGCCGCGACCCCAACCTGCGCCGCCTGCCCGAGCTGCTGCCCGCGATCCAGGATCGTGTGACCGCCACCCCGACGGACCTCTCGGCGGTGTCGATCGGGTGCGAGCTGTGCTTCGTGGAGAATCTCTAGCCCAGCAGCAGTTCGGCGTCCGGCAGCGGGGTGCCGTCCCGGGTCAGGCGCGCGCCCGTCGCGACACCCGGTGAGAACTCCAGCACGTCCGTTCCTCCTTCGCCCGCGGCCTCCCATATGAGCGTGACGCGTCCGTTGGCAAGATCGCAGGTGGCGCTCACCTGTGGGGGGCGCTCCTCGTAGGGCAGCACCAGCGTCGGCATGAGGGCGTGCTGGGCGACGCGGCGCAGGCGCCACACGGGGTGCTCTCCGAACAGGCCGGGGTCGTGCTGGGTGAACGAGGTCTCGTGCACCTCGGCGCCTTCGTCGAGCGCGCGGATCTCCATCCAGCGCGCGGCGCCCTCGAACTCGATGCGCATCCGCACCCCGCTCTGTTCGAGCGCGTGCTCGACGACGGGCGGAGTGTGAAAGAGCTGCTCGAACACCGCCCGTTCTCCGCGCGGGCGTGAGAAATCGTCGAGCAGCAGCAGATAGGTGAACGGGCGCTTGCCATACACGCAATGGCGGATCGCGTGGTGCACGGGGTTGTAGCCGCGCAGCGCGTAGGAGTCGGTGAGGTCGGCGCCGATCACCGTCGCCTGCGCGTGGCGCTCAGCGTGGACGATCCTCCCCGTGCACCCCACCCCCTGCCCGCAGGGGATCTGCCCGCGCCCGTCGATCAGCACGAGGTTGTGTCCGTGCGAGGAGCTGGGCGAGCCCTCCGTCGGCTCGTTCGCGGCGCCTGAGTCGATCAGCAGCGCAACATCCCCGGAGAAGAGCGTCACCGAGCCGTTGTCGGACTGGTCGTGGATCGAGCCCACGAACTCGCCGCAGTTCAGCGAGAAGCCGCTCGGGGGAGCCTGGCGAACGCGCTCGGCGACGAAGCCGACGTCGAGGTCGGCGAGCACCTCCGGCGGCTCGGCCGCAGCTGCCGCCACTTGGTCCGGCGGCCACAGGACCGACTCGAACAGACTGGAGGAGGACATCCCGTGATCCTGCCCGTGGGCGCCGTTGCCGCGCGCGCCGACGAGCGCCTCATACACCCACGCGGTCAGCTGAGGATCGAGCGCTCCAAAGGTAGGCAGGAACCCTCCCAGCGCGCGGCGCGGAGACCAGTAGGAGTCGTTGACGGTCTGCATCCACGTTCCCCCCGGGAAGGTCTCGATCGCATACCAGGCGGGAACCCGGCGCAGGCGCTCCACGTGGGGGTTCTCCGCGGGCGAGCGGTAGTCCCAGATGCCCGCGTTGCGCGCCGCCAGCAGGAGGGGGGCGGCGTTGCGGAAGGTGAAGCCGCAATAGGAGAGCCCCTCGCGCGTCATCCCCTGCTCGGTGATCCCATCGGCGAAGAACAGCTGCATGCGTTCGATCGCGTCGTCCACCCACGCCCGCGCGCGAGGGTCGTGCTCGCGACACAGCAGCCCGCCGCAGCCGATCGCGGCGAAGGCCACCGCGGTGTGGTTCCAGGCGTTGCGCCTCCGAACGCGCTCTCCCCACGCCTCGCGGCCGGCGGAGTCGTGCAGCTCGGCGACCATCGTGGCGACCAGCTCCACGATCGCCTCGCCCTCGAGCGCCTCGCCGCAGAGCTCGTGCGCGACCGCGAGCCCCACGACCACCCACGCGGGGTGCACCTCGCCGGGCAGGCGCTCACGCCGCAGGCGCTCGTCGCCCAGGCTCTCCACGCAGCGCGCGAGGGGCTCCAGGTAGCGCTCCTCGCCGCTCAGCGCGAACGCCAGCGCAGCCTCGAAGAGGATGCCCTGGATCTGGAAGAGGTTGCTCTGCGGGCGCAGCAGCTCCAGCGGCGAGGAGAAGCCCGGGATCTGGGCGATCCGCTCGACGTTCTTGCGCAGTCGCCACGCCGCGTCGCCGGCGCGGTCGCGCTCCCAGCGGCCACGGGCCGCCTCCAGCTCCTCGGCGCGCAGCAGCGGGAAGTGTCCCATCGGCGGCGCGATGATAGCCCAGGCCCCGAGGTGCGCCCCCACCGTTCACCGATCCTTCACCCGGGGGAGAGGGCGCTCCGTTCAGGCACCCGCGACCCACGCCCCATCGTTCACCGATCCTTCACTGCACGCGCGGGCCAGCGCCTTAGCTTGCGCGGATGCTCACGGGAGCGATCCTCGCAGTCGAGTCGGGACGACTCGTCGGCTGGACGGCCGACCGCGGCGATCTCGACCGTACGCTCAGCGTTGACGTCCACATCGACGGCAAGCTCGTGCGCAAGGCGCTCGCCGACCGCTGGTCGGACGCCGCCGCGAGCCTTACGGGAGACGGGCGCCACGGCTTCGCCGTCGAGCTTCCCACGCGCGTGCTCGACGGTGGGCGCCACTACATGTCGGCCACGGTCGCCGGGGCGCTCACGCTGCCGGTGGACCTCAGCTGGTCGGCGAGCGACGCCTCCCAGCCGGACGGCACGCGCTTTGAGCGGATGAGCTGGGGCGCGGACGCTCCCACCCTTCCCGATCCACGGCTGCTGGAAGGGCGCGAGGGGTGGGCGTTCCTCTGCGACGACGCCAACGGCAACCTCGACCAGCTGCTGGGCGACCTCGCGTTCACCCAGCCCGACCTGCGCGACTACCGCGAGATCCTGCTCGCCCGCCACGAGGGGCTGGCGCGGCTGGGGATCCCCTACCTGTTCGCCGTCCCTCCCTCCAAGGAGACGATCCACCCCGAGTACCTGCCCGCGACCGACCCGCCGCTGCGCGACCCGCGCCCGGTCGGCCAGCTGCGCGAGGCGCTGGCCGGCAGCGACGTGCGCATCGTCGATATGCACGCCCCGATGCGTGCCGCGGCGCGCGCGGGCGCGGAGCTCTACTACCGCCGCGACTGCCACTGGAACTTCGCGGGGGCGCTGGTCGCCTCCCAGGCGCTGCTCGCGGCGCTGCGCGAGACGGGTTTCCCCGACGCTTCGCTGGATGAGCGGGAGCCGTGCTACGAGGACGTCAGCGTCAAGGGCGACCTGACGGGCAAGGAGCGCGTCGCGCTCGTGGATGGGCGGCTCGTGCCGGCCACCCCGGAGATGGAGCCCGTGGTGCGCGAGCCCGACCGCAAGCCCATCTTCGCCGCGCTGGGCCTGAGCCGCGTGGAGACGCCCGCGCGCCTGAAGGTCTCGAAGACCCGCGAGACAGTGATCCTCGCCAACGAGCGCCGACCCACAGGCCCGCGGGCGATCGTCTACCGCGACTCCTTCGGGGATTACCTGCAGCCGTTCGTGAGCAGCGCCTTCTCCCAGACCGCGTGGCTGTGGACGCGCACGATCGACATGCCCCTGATCAAGCGCGAGCGCCCCGACGTGGTCATCCAGGTCGTCGCCGAGCGCTTCCTCGCGCAGATCCCCTACGGCGACGTGAAGCTGCCGCGGATTCCCGGCCTGCCAAAGGAGATCATTCGTGCGGGGCTGGCTCACGCGAGCGGGGGCCTGGCCGCAAGGATGGCCGGTTCGCGGCGGTGAGCTCCCGGAGGGCGTTGCGCATGAAGCGCTGCAGACGTTCGTCGGCGTGGCCCTCGTGGCCCCAGTCGTCGAGCCCCCAGCTGAACTGCAGCGAGCCGGCGGCGAAGACGAGCGCGCCCGAGGCCGCCCGGTGAACCAGCGCGTCGGCGGCTGAGACCTCGTTGTCGTAGTGGAAGAAGACGGTGGCGTCGGCCGGCTCGAGACCCTCCTGGAGCGCGTCCCACTCGTAGCCCACGAGCCCCTGCAATCGCGCGGGGCGCTCGAAGCCGGTGCCCTGCATCCACGCGTGGGCCAGGCCGGCGGGGTTGAGCTCGTAGTGGCGCGGCGGCAGGCCCGCGGGGGTCAGCCCGTCCTGGTACTGCACGCCCCACAGCAGGCACTCCGGGCGCGGAGGGTCGAGGTTGCGAAACAGCTCGGTCTTCAGCGCGCGGTCGGGCTCGGGGTCCAGGGCGCGCCAGCGGTACTCCACGATCGTGCGCTCGGCGTCCTCCAGGCGCGCCTGCCAGTAGGCGGTGTTGGCGCCCATGCAGGCCAGGTTGGTCCCTCCGGCCAGCGCGGCGTCGAAGGCGTCGCGCATCTCCCTGCTCCAGTACTCGTCGTGCCCGGAGGTCATCAGCAGCCGGTGGCCGGCCAGGCTCCAGGGCTCGCGGTGGGTGTCGATGTCGGTCGTGTAGGCCACATCGATTCCCTCGCGCTCGAGGAAGCGCAGCAGCTGACAGTCCCACACGAACGGCCAGCGGGCGTTCAGGTTGGCGGCCTGCCAGGACGGATAGGGGCGGTCGAAGGTGACCTTGACGGCCGCCTCTTCCTCGCTGGAGAGCGAGGTGTACAGGCACTTGCCACCCCAGTTGTTGTACGCCTGGGCGGTCGTCACCGGCTGCTGCACCAGCACCCTCGCGCGCTCGCCCAGCGGCGCGCGGACGACGAAGGGAACAAACGCGCCCAACCCCGCATGGGGGCCGCTTGCGAGCGTCAGGCGCGCGAGATAGACCCCACTCGTCCAATCCTGGCCGACGTCGATGACATCGGTGACCGGCCAGCGCGCCGAGTCGACATGGGGGCCGGGCGCCGGCGCCGGAACCTCGCGCGCGGCGCCCTGCGCGTCGCCGATCGAAGGATGGCGGGCCACCGTGCGCCCACCCCTGCCGGCGTACCAGCCGAGACGGTGAACCGTCACGTGGTAGCGGGCGGCGGGCCGCGTGCTCACGCACAGCTGCAGCCGCTCGCCGGGACGCACCGAGCACTGCGAGGGGTAGCCCTCGATCGTGTGGGCAGGGGCGTGCTCGCCCCACCAATACTCATCGCCCTCGCGGGCGTTCTCGTGCGCGACAGGATTCATGCTGAGGACCCCCGGCGCTTAACGCCCAGGTATTCACCGCGCCACCGTAGGGCACCGCCCCGCGGGAGTTGTGAAGCGCCGGAAACCAGCCATCTCGCGCGACTTCAGGGACTCGTGAACATGTTGTTACAGGCATGAAGAAGAGCCGTCTCGGGCAGTTTGGCGGAGATACCCTCCGCCCATGTCAGAGCCGGTCTCGCACAAGTTCCTGACCCTGATGGGCGGGCGTTTCACGCGCGATACGGCGATCTACGTCGCGGGGATGCTCGCGGTGGGGCCGTTCAGCCTGATCAGCGTGATCGTGCTGACACGGCTGCTGGACCCCACCGAATACGGCGAGTTGGCGCTGCTGTTCTTCTTCGCGGGCTACCTCACGACGCTCTACAACACCGGCAGCCTGCACGGCACCTTCATGTGGGTGTACGGAGCCTCCGAGGGGGAAGGCGACGACGTGGGCTCCGACGGCACGCTCACCTCGACCCCGCGGCGCGCGCTCGGCACCGGCGTGGCGCTCACGCTGATGATCGTCACGGCGGGCACGGCGGTGTGCGTTGCGCTGGCGCCAACACTCTCCCAGCTGCTGCTGCACCGCGGCTCCGGCGCGACGCTGATCTGCTGGGCGGCGGCCTCGGCGGCTGCCGGCTCGCTGTGGAGGCTCGCGGTGAACGTCTTCAGGATGGAGCGCCAGCCCGCGCGCTTCGCGACCTTCAACGCGCTGCGGCCGCTGTTCGTCGTCGGCGGCTCGGTTCCGCTCGTGGCGCTCGGCTTCGGTATCGAGGGGGCCCTGGCGGGGACCGCCCTGGGGACACTGGCCGCCACCGCGGTGTGCATCGCGATGACCCGAAGCAGCTATGCGCTGGCGTTCTCGCTCGCCGATGCTCGTGAGATCATGCGACGGGGCGCGATGGTGGTGGTGCCGGTGCTCGCGCTGTTCGTCGTGCACAACGCCGACGTGCTGCTGCTCTCGCGCTTCGCTCCGGCGCACGAGGTGGGGCTCTACCGCGTCGCCAGCCGCTTCGCCGCCGTCCCCTCGTATTTCGCCGGCGCGTTCCTGATGGCCTGGGCTCCGCTCGAGCGGGGCGTGCTCTTCCAGGCGACCTACCGACAAGTTGGGGAGGATCGGGTGCGCGGCGCGATCCTCACCTACTACCTGCTTGCGGGGATGACGCTGGTCGTGCTGCTCGATGTCGCCGCGGGCGGGCTGATGCTGCTCGCCGGCCCCAGCTACCGCTCCGCCGCGCCGCTGATCCCACTGGTTGGAGTGGGCTTTGTCTGCTACGGGCTGTACGTCGTGCTGGTGCGAATCGTGAAGGTGAAGCGGCGCATGTTCCTCTACGCCGCCGGGGCGGTCCTCGCCGGGGCGCTCGACATCGGCCTGAGCACCGTGACGATTCCCTGGCTCGGGGCCTACGGGGTGCCGCTCGCGATGATCTCGGGGGTGCTCGTCTCGTGCGCGCTCTGGATCGGCGCGGTGAGGGGCCTGATGAAGGCGTCGATCAGCTTCCAGGCGCGTCCCCTGATCGGCCTCGCGGCGGCGGTCGCGATCGCCGCCGCGGTGCAGGCGATCGGCCTGAGCGCATGGCCCGCCGGACGCCCGGTGGTGCTGGCGCTGGTGCTCGCGAGCTTCCTCGGCGCTGTTATCGCATTCGGCGTCGTGCCCCCGCGGCATCTCGGGCTGCTCGCGCGACTCGCGCGCGCCGCCGTGAGCCGTGGCATCGGCGCCGTGGATCCGGCGCGAGGTCTCGAGCGCCTCACGCCCGCGCGGCGCAATGTGCTGGCTGCGCTCGAGCGCGATGGCACCCCGCACGCCGTGCTCGCCAAGCGACTGGGGTGGTCTGAGCGCAGAGTGCAGAGCGAGTACGTCGCGGCGCTGCGCGAGCTGGTCGGCGCGCGCGCCCCATCTTCGGATGCGTTCGACCCCGCCATCGGCGGCTACCTGCTCTCCAAGCAGCTCCTGGCCCAGCGCGATGTCGTGGGACGCGAGCTGGTCGAAGAGGGTGTGGATGCGCTGGAGTTGATGGAGCTCGACGAGGCCGCCAAGCGGCTGCGGGCGCTCGCACGCGAGGATTGGCCGGAGCAGACCGGGGAGGTGTCGAGCTCCGAGCGCGGCAGCAAATCGAGCGAGCGCCTCAGACCGAGCGGACCGCTGCTCGGGCGACTGAGGCGCTTCAGGCGTGCCGCCAATCCATCCAGCGCCCCCATGCCACCCGCGTTCGCCGTGCTTGCGCACGATCTGCGCAGCGGCATCATCGAGCACTGCGAGCGCCGCGGCGAGCGCCTGGACACCCCCGCGGGGTTGTTGACGCTCGACACCAACTCAGTGCTGGCCGCGCGCCGCGGAAGGCTGCTCCTGCGGCTGCTCGCCGAACGAGGCATGGGCTCCATCAGCGGGCTGCGCGTGCTCGACGTGGGCGCCGGCTTCGGCGCGCTCGCCCTCTACTTCGCCCACCTCGGCGCCCACGTGGTGGCCGTCAACCCCAACGAGCAACGCATGAGAGTGGCGCTCTCGATCGCCCAGCGACGCGGGCTCGATCTGCGCATCGCCGCCGCGCGCGCCCAGTCGCTGCCCTTTCCCGACGCCTGCTTCGATCTGGTGGTGGCCAACAACTCGCTCTGCTACATCGCCGATCGGGACGGCCATCGCGCGGCGCTGAGCGAGATGCACCGCGTGCTGGCGGCGGGCGGCTGGGTGGCGCTGCGCAACCCCAACCGCCTGCATCTCCGCGACCAGTTCACGGGATTGCCGCTGCTGGGGCTGCTGCCTGCGCCGCTCACCAGACGGGTGACGCACACGCTGGGCCGGCACCGCTCGGAGGTGCGACTGCTGTCACCGGGGGGAGCGGCGCGAGAGTTGCGCGGCGTCGGCTTCGCATACGCGCGCTGGCGTCCCCATCCCGGGCAGGGACCGCGCGACAGATTCGCCGGCTACCACCACGTGCTGGCGCGACGCGGCAATCCCCCCGAGCAGGCGAGCGGTCGGCGCTGACGCTGACGCCGAGACCCATGAGACTCGAGATCGGAGCAGGCACGAAGCCCACCCCCGGCTACGTCCACGTCGACGCGGTCGCCCTGGAGGAGGTCGATGTCGTCGACGACGGACGCGTCCTGGGGAAGTTCGAGGATGGGGTCGCGCAGGAGATCTACTCGCACTGGTTCCTCGAGCACGTGGCGCGCCACGAGGTCGCGCCGATGCTCGAGAACTGGAAGCGCGTGCTGGCGCCCGGCGGCACGATCCGCGTGGTGACCAACAACCACGAGGCGCACAACCGCTGCCTCGCCGAGGAGCAGATCACCTGGCGGGAGTGGTCCTACCTGATCTATGCCGTGGAGAACAAGCGCGGCTACAGCGTGTGGGACATCCACAAATGCGCCTGGAACCAGGAGCTCCTGAGCGAGACGCTGGAGCGCTGCGGTTTCACCGAGGTCTCCGTCGAGGCTCAGTGGAAGTGCCGCGAGGAGGACGGCCGGCTGAAGTGCCCGGCGCTGATCGCAGAGGGACGCAAGCCCGCATGAGCGGGCCCAGCGGGCTCGACGGACGGCTGGAAGCGGTCTTCGACGGCATCGCGGTGGGCTGGGCTCATGACTGGTCGGCCCCCCAGCGCAGGATCGATGTCGATGTGCTCGTCGATGGACAGCTCGTCGCGAGCACAACCGCCGACATGCTGCGCCCAACCCTGGTGCGGGAGGGGCTGGGCGATGGCCGCCACGGGTTCTACGTCGAGTTGCCAGCGCGCCTGCGGGATGGCGCGGAGCACTCCATTGCCGCGCTGTTCTCCTCCTCGGGCGAGCCGCTGCAGGTATCGACGCCATTCGAGGTGAGCGCCTCCACGCAGGCGCGGGAGTGGACCGGCACCAGCTTTCGGGCCGTCCCCGCCGACCGCGCTCATACCAGGATCCTGCGACAGCGACCGAGCGTGCAGGCCCAGTTCCCGCGACGCACGTCCGCGCGGGGGTTCACGAGCGGGGAGATGGCCGAGACGATCGTGCTGGCCGAGCAGGTCGCCGTCGAGCGCTCGCAGCCGCTGCACTTCTCGATCCAGCGTGGAGTCGCCGACCCGGAGGGCGAGCGGCGCCAGCGCTTCGAGGATTTCCAGGGGGACTACCTGGCCGAGCGCCTGCTCGTATCGCGGCTGCCCGGCGCGCTGGTGGATACCGGCAGCTATCTGATCTGCCCGACCGAGCGGCAGTTCCTGGTCAACTCGATCAGGCACCCCCTGCCCCTGCCCAAGTGGGGCTACACCCACATCGCTGGGGGCCTCTACGAGCGCGAGGCTGAGATCGAGGAGCGCGAGGAGCGCGTCGTGGCGCTCGGCGCGCAGACCAACCCCAACTACTCCCACTGGCTGGTGGAGAGCGTCGTCAGAGCGCTCTTGTTCGCGCCCTTCGACGACGGGTCCATGATGTACCTGAGTCCACCCCTGGCGGAGTGGCAGCTGGAAGCGCTGGCGCTGGCAGGCGTGCCCAAGGAGCGCATCCTGATGGTCCCCGAGCACAAGCTCATCCGCTTCCGCGAGGTCTTCGCTGTCTCGCGGGGCATGTCCCGGCTGCCGTGGCTGATCCCCGGTGCTCTGTCCGCCCTCGCACGGCTGGCCAAGCCCGCCGCTGCGCACAAGCCCGCCGCTGCGCAGCGGCGCCTGTTCGTCTCACGCGCGCTCGTCAGGCGACGGCACATCACCAACGAGGCAGAGCTGGCTGGGATGCTCGAGCGCTACGGGTTCGAGACGGTTCACCCCGAGACGCTCAGCCTGCGCGAGCAGATGGAGTTGTTCGCCGGCGCCAAGACGGTCCTCGGCAGCTGGGGCTCTGGTCTGACGAGTCTGATCTTCAGCCCGCCGGGCACGGTGGCGATCGAGCTGCAGCCGGAGGACGTCGGCTACGCCGGCAACGCGTTCGTGTGGAACATCGCGAGCATCCGTGAACAGCCCTTCGCGCAGGTGGTCGTCCCCGCCGCCGAGAGGATGCGCGAGCTGCCACTCGGCAGACGCGACATGACAGTCAACGTGGATCACATCGAGGAGCTGCTCGAGCGGCTCCTCGATCGGTAGAGGCCGCTCAGCGCGACCTCCACCAACTTGGTCATCACGGCAGCGTCGTGGCGCTGCGCGAGCCGCAGGCGTGAGCAGAAGCGCCGGTGCTCGCGTGCGAGCACTCCGCTCAACTCCTCGACGTCGCCGGTGTCGAACCAGCTCGTCTCCCGCGGCAGGTGCGAGAGCAGCGGCTCGATCCGCGTGGCCGCCACGGGCGTGCCGCAGGCGAGGGCCTCCGTGCACGGCATCGACCAGCCCTCACGGTTGGCGTTCTTCACGAACAGCCAGGCGCGCTGGTAGAGCTCACGCATCTCATCGGCGCAGAGGACGGCGTCGATCACCTCGACCTCGGGCGCGTCGCGCGCGTCGCGGCCGAGCTCCGCGAGCACCGCCTCGCGTGCGGCGTGGAACTCCACCGGCTTCCACTTCCACGTCTTCACCACCAGGCGTACGTCGTCCTCGCGGGTGAACGTCCCGAGGTAGGCTCGCAGAGTGTGGCGCCAATTCTCGCGCGAGGTGTCCCCGCCGAGGTTCTCGTGGACGCTCAAGAACGTGCAGCGCCGGCCGGTGACCGGGTAGTACAGCCCAGGGTCGATCCCCAGCGGGACTACCTCGATCGGCGTGGTCACCCCGACGCTCCGCCACACTTCGCGATTCCACACGGTGGGTGTGATCACGAGGTCGAGCCGGTTGAGGATCTCGACCCACTCGCGCTTTGACTCGGGCAGGTGGTCGAGCTCGTGCATCGTGATCGCCGCGGAGCGCACCTGTCGTCCGAACCTGATCTTGCCGGGGGGACAGATGAAGAGCGCGAGCTCCATTTCCGGGAACTCCTGGAACTGGACGTCGTGGCCGAGTTCGATCAGACCGCGCGAGACGGTCGCCGAGACCTGGCCGTAGCCGTTGCCCTCCTGCAGGCGCCGATCGCCGTCGCTGACCCAGATGCGCATGCGCTCAACCCCGGCGCCGAGCGCCCTCGAGCACCGGGCGCCGGCGTCCGCGGGCCTCCAGCTCAAGCGGCGACGCGCAGCCGCCGGGCATGGCGGGGCTCCCGCACGCGCTCTGCGACGATCGCGAGCAGCTCATCGACGCGGTGGGCGAATGTGTGCTCGGAGAGCACCGTGGCCCGCCCCAGCTCGCCGCGGCGGCGCAGCTCCGCGCGGATCGGCGAGCAGCCGCTCGATCGACTCGTGCAGCTCCTCGGCGGAGCGGTAGATGGCGACGGCCTCGCCGAAGCGCTCGGTGAGCCCCGGCACGTCGTCGCTGAGCACGAGCGCTCCGCAGGCGAGCGCGTCGTAGATGCGGTTGGAGATGTAGCCGTGCTCGCGCATGTCCTCCCAGTGGTCGTTGAGCACGATCGCCCGCCGAACCGTACACGTGGCGCAGCGCGGAGTTGGGCACGTGCTCGCCCATCACGCGCGCGGTGTCGATCAGGCCCTCCCAGCCGGAGCCCCAGATCGCCAGGTCGCGCTTCGTTCCCTGCAGCTCGGCCGCGATCGGCCGCAGCACGCCGCGCGAGTTGGCGACGTAGACGAGCTCGTGGGCAAGCCCGTTGGCCCCAGACCTCCTCGTTTCCCCCGCGCTCACCGCGGGCCTCGGGGTACATGACCCAGGAGTCGGTGGCCTGCTCCAGCACGACGACCGGCGTGCGTGTGCGCTCGCGCAGCTGCTCGGCGAACAGCGGCGAGGCGACCGCCACCAGGTCATAGCCGTCGCACTCCTCGCCGGTGAGCTCCGCGGGGTGGCTGATCGACCACAGCACGTTGAACTGGCCGGGCTTGGGGTGAAAGCGGGAGAGTCCCTTCAGATGCACCACCAAGTCGCAGGTGAGACCGGCCTCGTCCTCCCACTCATCCAGCGTCTGCACGAGCGCGCGGTGCCCGCGACGGCGCAGCTCGCGCGCGAGCGACTCGGCGAAGTGCAGGTCCCCCCACAGAGGGGCCGCCTCGCGGTTGGGAGCGCCGATCTTCAGCGCGAACGAAAGACGCTGCTCGTGCTCGATCAGGATCTCGCGCAGGCGCGCAGCGCGGTGGGCGTAGGTGTGGCGCGTGAGCACCGTCTTGCGGTAGCGCGCCGTGAGCTCTGAGCGTCGCGCCTCGTCGCCCAGCAGCTCATCCAGGCGCGCGCGCAGGGTCTCCTGCGAGGTCCACACGGGGAACTCCTCGTCGAAGAGCTCACGCACGCCGGACTCGCAGTTGGTGATCGGCAGCGTGCCACAGGCCAGCGCGTCGAAGACGCGCGCGTTGAGAGCGCCGTAGGGCAGCGTGGGGCCCTGCGTGTCGTCGAGCACGAGCGTGGCGCTCGGATAGAGCAGCGCCAGATCCTCATAGGGCAGCTCCCCGCGCGCGTGGGGCGCGAACTCGGGGACCTTCTCCCAGTCCTTGCCGTAGATCGCCACCCGCTCGCCCTCGCGCGGCGCGAGCGCGCGCTGGATGTCGCGATCCTTGCCCCACCAGTTGCCCGTGAAGACGTAGTCGGCGAGAAAGCGCTCCTCGGGCGGCCGGGGGTGAAAGCGCGCCGGGTTGACCGCGAGCGGGAAGCGGATCGTCTGGCGGCCGGTGCGCGCTTCGATCAACTCGGCCGTGCCCTGTGAGGAGGCGAGCAGCACGTCGGCGCGTTCGAACCAGGGCTGCTCCAGCCAGCGCTCGGTCCAGTTGCGGATCCACGCGATCGTGCCCACATGGTCGGGTACGCGGCGCAGGTCGAAAGGGTCCATCAGCGACAGCACGTAGTCGAGATCGCTGGGCAGCTCATACCAGTGCTCGCCCTTGCGCTGGATGTAGGTGACCGACCACCCCAGGCTCTCCAGCGCGTCGCCGATCTCGTGCCCGGAGTACCAATCCCCCCAGCCATCGGCCGCGTCGAGGCTGGTGAGCGTGATCGCGACGTGAGCGCCCGAGCCGTCGGTCCAGAAGGGGTCCAGGCGCAGCTTGGCGAGGCGGTACTCGCGCAGCGTCTGCGGCCCCCAGCATTCCAGGAACAGCCGCCGGTTCTCCAGGCGGTTGAGGCGGCGGAAGTCGCTCGAGGCGCGATTCTGGCTGGAGGACTCGCGGTGCACCAGCACCGAGCGCCCAACGCCCGCGCTCTCGCCGCCGCTCACGAGCAGCTTCAGGCCGAGGTCAACGTCCTCGGTGCCGTAGCGATACGCCTCGCCGAAGCCCCCCACGCGCTCGAAGGAGTCGCGCGCGATCAGCATGCACGCGGCGGTCACCGCGGGGGCGCGCAGCTCGATCCCGAAGGGCCCTTCCCACAGGCTTTCGCCGTCGCCGTGGTTGAAGCCCTTGACCATGCCGTCCTGCCAGCGAAAGCGGATCGCGCGATGCTGCACGCGCGGCTCCCCGCCGGGGTCGATCGAGATCCTCGGGGTGCAGCAACGTGGCTCCCACGGCGTCCACGCCGTCGCTCTCCAGCGCGCACACCAGCTCCTCGATCCAGCCGGGCTCGAAGGGCTCCACGTCGTTGTTGAGGAACAGCAGCAGCTCCCCGCCGGCGCGCTGCACCCCGCGCGAGTTGGTCTGTGAGAACGACAGGTTCTCCTCGTTGGCCACCACATGGACGGGAAAGGGAGTCTCCAGCGACTCCAGGTAGGCCAGCGTGTCGTCGGAGGAGGCGTTGTCGACCACCACGACCTCCAGCTCCGGGTAGCGCGTGTGCTCGATCAGGCCCGCGAACAGCCGCTCCAGGTGCTGGCGGCCGTTGCGCGTGGGCACGATCGCGCTCACCGAAGGCCAGCGCTCGCGCGCGGGGGGCGGACCCAGACGCTCGCGCAGGCGCGCGGCCAGCGCCGCGCGACGCGTGGCGAGCTCCTGCTCCTGCGCAGGGGAGAGACGCACCTCGGCATGCGGCGGCTCGCTTGGGTGAGCGGCCGGCGCCGGCGCCTGAGCGCCTGCGCCGAGGCCGGGGGCGAGCCGGCGGGCGACGGCGAGCCAGCGGCGGGAGAGGGCAACTCGTGGACAGCGCCCTGGACGCGTTCGATCCGCGCCAGTGCGGCGACGAGCGCGCCCTGGGTGCGCACGGGGCGGCGCGCAAGCCGCGAGAGAGTGCGGGTGATCAGGTGTCCCAGACGCCATGCCCGCGAGCGCGCCGCGCGTTCGATGTCCTCCCGCGTATGGCGCAGGCCAACCGACAGCGCGGACACCTCCTGCTCCAACCGGCGCGAGCGCGTGGAGTGCTCGGCCAACTCGCGGGCGCGAGCGCGCTCTGAGGCATCCAGCTCCCTGCGCGAGGCTCCCAGCTGGGCTTCGGCGCGCTCCAGCTCCCCACCCAGACGGGCGACCGACTCCCCCCGCTCGGCGACTATGGCTCGCAGTCCCTCGAGTTCGCGCCGCAGCTCGCCCAGCTCGGCCTCCGCGCCAGTGGCGCGTGCGAGCGCCGCCTGACCCTGTTCGCGCGCCGCGTCCAGCTCCACCTGAGCCTGCTCGCGGGCCGCGTCGAGCTCAACTCGCCACTGCTCGAGGGCAGTCTCGAGCTCGACGACCCCGTCCGCGCGGGCGTGCTTCGAGCTGTGTGCGCGTGGCCCGCGAGTGATGCGCGAGCTGCTCGGTAAGGCGCGTCATCTCGCGCCGCGCGGCGCGCTCCTCGCGGTCGCGGATCGCCAGCTCGCGCCGCAGGTGGGCGATGCGCTCCTCCGCGGCGGCGGATGGCTCGTCGATCTCTATGATCGCGCCCGTGCCGGCGGTCTCCAAGCCCATGACGCGGAGCAGTGTAAAGGCGCTGCGCACCGGCGGAAACGTTGATAACCAGGTGATAACCAACAGCTCCAGGCCGACCCGTACGCGCAGGCGCATGAGCCGCACGCTCTCGCGCTCGCGCTGGCGGGAGTACCGCGAGCTGCTGCGCATCGCTCTGGAGCAGGGCTACGCGGTGCTGTCGGTGGAGGCGTGGCTGGCCGATCCCACCCTGGGGGCGAACAGACCACGGCTGCTGCTGCGCCACGACGTCGATCAGCACCCCGCATCGGCCCTGCGGATGGCCGCGATCGAGGCCGAGCACGGAGTGCTCTCGACGTGGTACTTCCGCTGGCGCACCGCCAACCCGCGCGTGATCGAGACGATCGCCTCAGCGGGGCACGCCGTGGGCCTGCACTACGAGACGCTCACGCGCGAGCTGCTGCGACGAGGACTCGGGGCCGACGACGCGCCGCCCCTGATCCCCGAGGCGCGCGAGCTGCTGAGGGCGGAGCTCGCGGCCTTCGCGAAGCGCTTCGGGCCGGTGCGCTCGGCGTGCCCCCACGGCGACACGCGCATGCCGGGCGTGCACAACGGGGTGCTGCTGCTCGGCCAGGACTGGGCCGAGTACGGCCTTCGGTGGGACGCGAACGCGGCGATGCGCGAGCACCCCCTCGACGTGTGGCTGACCGATCGCAGCGCCGCCGACGGCCGTTGGAAGGAAGGGCTGGATCCGATCGACCTGGTGGTGGACCGCCGCTCCCCGATCCTGGCGGTGGTGCACCCCAACAACTGGGTCTCGGGACCCGCCCTGTGGTGGGACCGCGTGGTGCCGGGCGCGCGCCACACCGGCAGCGACGAGCCGGTGTTGTAAAGCCCGCCGGACCGCCGTCACGCCCGCCGCCAGACCCCCCAGACGTAGTCCGAGGCGAGCGCGCCCGAATCGGTCAGCAGCGCATCGACCTCCATCAGCACCCCCACGAGATCGGGGCGAGCGACGAAGTTGCCCATGATGCGGCTGAAGAGCTGGTGGAAGACAGCGCCGCCGTAGGGACAGACCTCGACCCGCTCGAAGCGCGCGTCGAGCGCGGGCAGGATCTCCTCGCTGCGGACGGCCTCGTGCGGGTTGGCGGCGAGCCAGGCCGCCGGATCGGGGCGCTCGACGCTGCGCTTGCGCCGCCCATCGGTCGCGGCCAGGTCTGTGAGGAGCTCCTCCGGCAGCCGCGCGAGCAGGCGGTTGATCGCCTCGAGCTGCGCGTCGGTCCACTGAAAGCGCGCGGGGCCGACGAAGTCCTCCACGAACAGCAGCCCCCCGGGCGCGAGCAGCGCGGCGAGGCGATCGAGCACCGCCTCCAGATCCTCGCGGCGGTGCAGGAAGCTGCGGCACACGACGGCGCCCAGCGGCTCGGGCGGCTGCCACCGCTCCAGGGCGCCGAGCTGGAAGTGGACGCGCTCGCGCAGCGGCTCGGGTACGCGACCGGCGGCGAAGTCCACGCGCGCCTGGTCGTCGTCGAGGCCCGTGAGACGCTCGCAGGAGCCGGCCTCCACGAGCGCGAGCTCGAGCTTGGCGTCGCTGGCGCGCAGGGACACCGCATGGGGCGCCACGATCGAGGGGCCGTAGCGGCGGGCGAAGTAGGTCTCCGGTCCAAGCTCGGGGTCGCCGGTGATGCGGCGATTGATGAGCGCGCGCGCCACGGGGCTCTGCCAGAAGGCGAGCTGGTTGGGGTTGACCGTCGGCCGGCGCTGCCTGCGAGGCGACCGGCGAGGCGAGCTCGGTTGAGCGGGAGTCCGGGGCGCGCGAGCGCGAGCGCGAGCTCGGGGTCGGCGGACGGCAGCGCCCCCACGCGCGCAGCGTGATCGCGCAAGCGCTCGACGAATGGACTGGCGTTCATGGCGAAGCCCTTCCTGGCGAACAGCTCCAGCTGGCTGCGCGCCGCGCGCTGGATCGAGAAGCGCTGCGCGTCGCGCAGGCCGGCCTCGCGCAGGCGGCGCAGGCGAGCCGGATCGCGGGCGAGCGCGAGCACCTCGGCGGCGATCTCCCGCGGACTGTCCCGGTCGAGGATCACCGCGTTCTCCGCCGTGCGTGGCGTACTCGTGCACGCCACCCAGCTCGCGGCAGCAGCGGCACGGCGCCGCAGGCCATCGCCTCGAGGCCGGTGCGTCCGAAGGCCTGATAGGCGGAGGCGTCGATGAAGACGTCGCAGCGGCGCATCAGCTGGGAGACCTCCAGGCGGCTGAGCAGGCCGAGGTGGCGGATGCCGGGGAGGCGTCGTCCCGAAGCTGGGCGAAGGACTCCTCATCGCAGCCGAAGGTCACGATCCTCACCCCCTCACCCAGCGCGTCCGCGATCGCGGCGAGCGCCGCGAGCGTCGCGGCCGGCCGCCGCCGCGGAGTGCGGGGCCGGATCATCGCGGCGATGCGCAGCGGGCCGCCGGACTCCCGCGCCCACCCGGGTGAAAGAGCTCGCGGTCGAGGCTGGGGGCCACCTTGGCGACGGGCACGCCGTGCAGCGCGCTCACCAGATGGCACAGCCAGTCGGTCTTGGCGAACAGCAGCAGATCGGGGATCGCGCGGTAGGAGAGCAGCGCACGATCCGAGCGCGAGGACTCCGGCGCGGCGAACAGCGGCTCGTAGTCCTGCACGTAGTAGGCGCACACGATGCGCGGGCGCTCGCGCGCGAGCGGGCGAGCAGGTCGACCGAGGGGTACTCGGTGGCGACGACCACGTCGGCGTCGAGGATCGCGAGCGGGAGCGCTCGCCCCAGCACGTCGCGGAGCCGCCCGCTCCGGCCAGCACAGGATCTCCCGGCGTAGGGCACGAACAGCTCGGTCCTCATTGCCGTACACGGCCACCGCCGTGGGCAGCGAGTCCGCCGGCACGCAGACGCTGGCGCTGGCGCCGAGCTGGCGCAGGCCGCGGGCCTCCTGCACGAGCGAGTGCGATCCGCCCGAGCCCTCAGGGGGAAGACCGGGCAGCAGGTAGGCGACGCTCGGCGAGCCGAGAGCTGTCGGGCAAGCGATCCGGCCCGTGCGCGAGCGATGCGAGGGCTTCACCGGCGCGCGCCTCGCCGCCGACGGCCTCACCGGCAATCGCCTCGCCGCCACAATCCTCACCGGCAGTCGCCCCGCCGCCGACGGTCTCACCGCGTTGCCCCGCTGAGGACGGTCTCACCGGCAATCGGCTCGCTCGCCGCGATCCGCACCGGCAGGAGCCTCACCCGCGTGGGGCACTTCGAACAGTCCGCGCAACAGAGCCCGGATCGAGGCCTGCGTGGGCTCCTCCACCTGCTCGATCCGCGCGACGACGTCGGGCACAGGCAGGAAGTCAACCGCACCCGCCAACACCCTGTGAAGAAGCGGTGAAACAGGGCGCGGGGCGCCATCGCGACGAGGCGCCGGCCCTACACTGCCGGGGGCCAAGGGCGGCCTCGGCATCGAGACTCGGGGCCCCGGGCCGCACCGATCGAAGGCCTCTATGCACTGGTTCCTCAAGCTGCTCATCCGACCCCTGCTCGAGGCGCTCGGCCCGCAGGTGATCGTCGAGGTGGGAGTCGAGGTGGGCGACGGTGACCGGGCCGCTGCTCGCGTGGGCGCAGGCGAACGGCGCGACGGTGCACGCGATCGACCCCGATCCGACGCTGAACGTGGATCGCGCTGCAGGCCGAGTACGGCGAGCGGCTGCGCTTTCACCGCCGCAAGAGCCTCGAGGTGCTAGAGGAAGATCGCCGGCGTGGACCTGGCGCTGATCGACGGCGACCACAACTGGTACACGGTGATCGAGGAGCTGCGCGCGCTGGAGCGCCGCGCGCGCGAGGACGAGCGCGAGCCCCCGGTGATGCCTGCTGCACGACATCGGCTGGCCCTATGGCAGGCGCGACCTCTACTACGACCCGCAGGCGATCCCCGAGGCCCATCGTCAGCCGCACGCGCGCGCAGGGCCTCAAGCCCGGCCGCGTCGAGCTGGGGCCGGGCCTCAACGACCACCTGGAGAACGCGCAGCTGGAGGGCACGGCGGCCAACGGCGTGCTCACCGCGGTCGAGGACTTCGTGGCGCGAGTCCACCACGGCGTGGCGCATGTGGTCGATCCCGGGGCTGAGCGGCATGGCGATCCTCGCGAGCGAGCGCCGTGCTCGAGGCGCATGCGAGCCGCTGCGCGAGCTGCTGGAGTCGATCGACGGCCCCGCCTTCCTGCGCGCCCACTGCGAGGCGATCGAGCAGGCGCGGATCGACGCCGAGCTCAAGCGCGCGAACATCCAGCGGCGCCTGGCCGAGACGCAGCTCAAGCAGGTGATGCGCTCGCCCGAGCCGCGCGAGACCGTGGCGCTGCACCGGCGCGTGCGCGAGCTGACCGAGCGCGTCGCGGAGCTGGAGGAAGAGGATAGGGAAGAGAGGGCCGCGCTCGAGGAGCAGCTGCGTGTGCTGGAGGGCGACGCTCGCGGAAGCGGAGCACGGGCCGAGCTGCGCGGGACCGGGCGCAGCGCAGCCCGGAGCAGCGTCCGGCGAGGGGACGAACGCGGAGCGGCGCACGGAGCGACCACCAGCGGCAAGGCGGAACTCGACGGCGCGACCCGCCGCGGGGAGCCCGATGCGCGCCCCGAGCGGGAGGCGTGGCAGACGCTGCTCGACCAGTACCTGCCGATCCTGGAGGGCGCGCTGCCGTGCGAGGACGAGCGCGATCCGCTGTCGCTGCCCTGTCCCCTCGACCTGCGCGGGCTGCTGCGCGAGGAGGGCGCCGAGCAGCGGCCGGGCGAGCCGAGCGTGGACGTGGTGGTGTGCGTGCACGACGCGCTGGCGGAGGTGCGCGAGTGCCTGCACTCGCTGCTTGCCAAGAGCGAGCGCCCGCTGCGGTTGATCCTCGTCGACGATGGCAGCGGCGAGCCCACCGCGCGCTTCCTGCAGCGCCTTCGCCGACCGCCACCCCGCCGTCACGCTGATCCGCCGCGAGGAGCCCCCGCACGGCTACACGCTGGCGGCCAACCGCGGGATCGAGGCTTCGCGCGAGCGACTACGTGGTGCTGCTCAACAGCGACACCATCCTCACCCCCGGCTGGCTGGAGCGCATCGTCGCCTGTGGCGAGCGCCACCCGGAGGTGGGCATCCTCGGACCGCTCTCAAACGCCGCCACCCACCAGTCGGTGCCGCTGGTGAGGGAAGGCGGCGCGTGGGCCACCAACCCGCTCCCCAGCTGGCTCACGGTCGACGGCATGGGTGCGGTGGTGGCCGACGAATCGCAGCACGCGACCCCGCCGCCGGACACCGCCCGGACGGTCCTCTTCCCCTTCCTCAACGGCTTCTGCTACGCGATCAAGCGCGGTGTGATCGAGCGCGTGGGGCTGCTCGACGAGGAGCGCTTCGCGGAGGGGTACTGCGAGGAGAACGACTACTCGCATGCGCGCGCGCGCCGCGGGCTTCGAGCTGGCCGTGGTGGACGACGCGTACGTGCACCACGCCAAGTCCGCGCTCCTACGGCGCGGAGGGCCGCGGCGAGCGGGCGCGGGCGAACTACGAGAGCGTTCCTCGAGAAGCACGGCCGCGAGGAGGTGCAGGCGCTGGTGGCGGAGCTGGAGGACGACCGCGAGCTCGCAGCCGGTGCGCGCGGCCGTGGCCGAGCGGATCGCCAACCCGCGGGCCGTCGCGTCGCTGCTCGAGCGGCAGCGAGCGGCGAGCCGCTGAGCGTCGCGTTCCTGCTCCCCGGCCTGGCCCACGGCGGCTCGGGCGGCTCGCACTCGCTCTACCAGGAGACGCGCGCGCTGCGCAGCCTCGGCGTCCCCGCGCGCATCATGCTGCCGCGCTGGGATATGGAGCGCGCCGCGGCGGTGTATGAGGACGCCGGGGAGATCTTCGAGACGTTCGCCGACGAGGAGGACCTGGCCGAGCAAGACCGCCGACGCCGATGTGATCTCCGCGACCCACCACAAGTCGGTGGCGTTGCTCGCGGCGATCCGCGAGCGGCGCTCGGACTTCCTGCCCGCCTACTACGTGCAGGACTACGAGCCCTTCTTCACGGCCCCCTACATCGCCGCAGGAGGCCGTCGCCTCCTACACGGCGCTGCCCAACATGCTGCTGTTCGCCAAGTCGCACTGGCTCTGCAACGTCGTCGCCGAGCGCCACGGCCTCGTGGTGGCGAAGGTCGAGCCGAGCATCGACCGCGAGCTGTTCAAGCCCGAGGCCGGCGCGCCGCGGGGAGGGACCGCTGCGGGTCGTCGCGATGGTCCGCCCGCGCACCGCCCGCCGCCAGCCGCTCGGCACGATCGCCGTGCTGGAAGCGCTGCTCGAGCGCAGCACCCCGGCGAGGTGCAGGTGAGCACCTTCGGCTGCTACGCCGATGAGCTGCGCGAGCTGCTCGGGGTGAACGGGTCCGGATCGCACGCGATCCTCGAGCGCCACCTGGGCCTGTTGAGCAGAGCCGAGGTGGCGGAGCTGCTGCGGCGAATCCGACGTCTTCCTCGACATGTCCGTCTACCAGGCCTTCGGGCGCACCGCGCTGGAGGCGATGGCCTGCGGCGCCACCGCCGTCGTGCCCAACATCGGCGGCGTGTGGGAGTTCGTCGAGCCACGAACACAACGCGCTCGCCGTGGACACGCTGAGCCCCGAGGGCGCCCTGTCGGCGCTCTCGGCAGCCTGGTCTCGCAACCGCGAGCTGCTGGGACGCCTGCAGGCCAGGCGCCCTGCGCGACCGCCGAGCGCTACTCGGCGACCCGCGCCGCCCTCTCGGAGTACGTGCTGTTCGAGCGCGCCCACCGCGCGCGCTTCGGTGGTCTGCTCGGTCAGCTCAGCCATGCGGACAGCTCCTTCAGCGCATCGGGGATGACGTAGTAGTAGGCCCACAGCCCCTGGCGCTCGGAGTCCACGATCCCGGCGTCGCGGAGCTTCTTCAGATGGTGGGAGAGCGTGGGCTGGGAGATGTCGAACAGGGGCACCAGCTCGCAGACGCAGACCTTGCCGGCGTGCTTGCGCAGCACGTCGACCAGCTGCAGGCGGATCGGGTCGCCAAGGGCCTTGGCGACCTCGGCCATGCGCAGCGCATGATCGCGCGCCACGTCGGGGTAGACGACGGGCTCGCAACAGCGCTCGCCGGCGGCGCGCTTCTGCTTGGGAGCAAGCTCCAGATCGACAGGCATCTATATACATATATCAATAACACTCGCGCTTGTCGATGTAATACGATTTGGACGTGTCTGCTGACGACGCACCCACACCCGCCGCCCGATGAGCGCACGCGTGGGCATCAACGGCTTCGGCCGCATGGGGCGGCTGGCGCTGCGTGCCGCGTGGGACTGGCCGGAGCTCGCGTTCACGCACGTCAACGAGCTGCACGGCGACGCGAGCACCGCGGCCCACCTGCTGACGTTCGACTCGGTCCACGGGCGCTGGTCGGAAGACGTGCACGGCGAACGGCGACATGCTCTCGCGGTCAACGGGAGCACGCTCGGCTACAGCAGCGCCGCCGAGCCCGGGGACGTGCCGTGGGGCGAGCTCGGCGTCGAGATCGTGCTCGAGTGCTCGGGCAGGTTCCGCACGGCGGAGGCGCTCGACGCGTACTTCCAGCGCGGCGTGCGCAAGGTGATCGTCGCCGCGCCGGTGAAGGAGGGGGCGCTGAACGTGGTCGTCGGCGTCAACGATCACCTCTACGACCCGCGGCGCCACCATCTGCTCACCGCCGCCTCGTGCACGACCAACTGCCTGGCGCCCGTGGTGAAGGTGATCCACGAGGGAATCGGGATCCGCGCACGGGCTGATCACGACGCTGCACGACATGACCAACACGCAGACGCTCATCGATGCCCCGCACAAGGATCTGCGCCGGGCGCGCGCCGCGAGCGTCTCGCTGATCCCGACCACGACGGGGTCGGCCACCGCGATCGGGCTGATCTTCCCCGAGCTCGAGGGCAAGCTGAACGGCCTCGCCGTGCGCGTGCCGCTGCTCAACGCGTCGCTGACGGACTGCGTGTTCGAGGTGGCTCGCGCCACGACGGTCGAGGAGGTCAACGCCCTGCTTGAGGCGGCGGCCGCCGGGCCGCTCGACGGGCATCCTCGGCTGCGAGCGCCGGCCGCTCGTGTCGGTCGACTTCAAGGACGATCCGCGCTCGGCGATCGTCGACGTCCCCTCGACGATGGTGACGGACGGGACGCAGGTGAAGATCCTCGCCTGGTACGACAACGAGTGGGGCTACGCCAACCGCCTCGTCGAGCTCGCGCGCACAGTCGCGGACGGTCTCCCAGCGGACGACCGCGCCGCGAGCTCCGCCACGGCGACCGATGGCTAGCAGCACGACAGCGCCCGCCGGAAGTTCCGGATCAAAGCGGCAGGGAGACATGCGCAACTACGTGCTGGTGACCGGGGCGTACTGGACGGACACGCTCGTCGACGGCGCGATCCGCACGCTCGTCCTCTTCTACTTCGACCAGCTCGGCTACACGCCCGCTGCAGGTCGCCTCGCTGTTCGTCTTCTACGAGATCGCCGGCATCGTCACGAACCTCGTCGGCGGCTGGCTCGCGGCGCGCCTGGGGCTGAAGATCACGCTCTTCATGGGTCTCGCCACTCCAGGTCGTGGCGCTCTGCATGCTTGGCTTCGCACCGCCGTCGCTGCTGGTCGTCCCCTACGTGATGGCCTCGCAGGCGCTCTCGGGCATCGCGAAGGACCTGACCAAGATGAGCTCCAAGAGCGCGGTCAAGCTGGTCGTGCCCGAGGACGACCAGTCCTCGCTCTTCCGCTGGGTCGCGATCCTGACCGGGTCGAAGAACGCGCTCAAGGGAGTCGGCTTCTTCCTCGGCGGCGTGCTGCTCACGCTCTTCGGATTCCAGGCCGCCGTGCTCGCGCTCGCGGCGCTCGTGCTCATCGCCCTCGTCGCTGACCTCGAGTCTGATGCGCGGCGACCTCGGCCGACCGGACAAGACCGCGAAGTTCAAGCAGATGTTCTCCAACAACCGCGCGGTCAACATCCTCGCCGCCGCGCGCATCTTCCTGTTCGCTGCCCGCGACGTGTGGTTCGTGGTCGGCCTGCCGTTCTTCCTCTACTCCGAACTGGGCTGGAGCTTCTGGCAGGTCGGGACGCTCCTCGCGGTCTGGGTGATCGGCTACGGCGTCGTCCAGGCGGCCGCACCGCGCTTCGTCCGCCGCCGGGGCCACGGCCCCGGCGACGAGCCCGACGGCAGAACCGCTGTCTGGCTCGCGCTCGGCCTGGCGCTGTGCCCCGCCGCGATCGCCGTGGCCCTCAACGCGGGCGTCGACCCGACGGTCGCGATCGTCGGCGGCCTGATCCCCTTCGGGGTCGCGTTCGCGATGAACTCGGCCGTGCACTCCTACCTGATCCTCGCCTACGCCGACAACGACAAGGTCGCGATGAACGTCGGCTTCTACTACATGGCCAACGCCATCGGGCGCCTCGCCGGCACCATCCTCTCGGGACTGCTCTACCAATGGCACGGACTGACCGCCTGCCTGTGGGTATCGGCGGCGTTCCTCGTCGCAGCCGGCCTCCTGTCGCTCCTCTTGCCGACCGAGCCCGCAAGGAACGCGCGACCGACCCAGCTGTCGCAGGTAGCCTAGACGCCGTACGCCGCCAACAGGTCGGCTTGCCAGCTCATACGACCCAACCCCATCGAGAACCTCATCGGTCACTCGCTGACAGCCAACCGCCGGGAACTTCGGCCCGCCCCAGCCCAGGGCAATTCCCGTCCCACAGATATCGGTACTTCGCCAGCTTCAGCCCTTGCAGAGCAGCGCCAGGCCACGCGCGAACCAGATGGCCTCGATGCCCTCGACCAGCTGGGGCGCCTGGGTCTGGCCGTTGAGGGCGTCGAGCTGGTGCTTGAGGCGCTCGATCGTTGTGTCCTCGTGCAGGTAGCCGCCCCCGTACTGGGGCGCGTAGGCCGTCTGTAGATCCTCGATGGCGTAACAGCCGCCGCTCACGACGTGCGGCCACAGCGCCTGCAGACTCGCGCGGTGCTGCTCCATCCGGTGCCCGCCGTCGTCGACGACAATGTCGAAGGGTCCCTCCGTCCGCGCGAGCGCGACGAGGAACGCCGCGTCGCTCTGATCGCCGATGTGAATGCTCGTGCGCCCACCGGCGTAGCGGCGAGCGCGCTCGTCCACATCCACGCCAACGATCCGCGCGGTCGGGAAGAACTCCTCCCACATGCGCAGCGACGCTCCGTAGGCGACGCCGATTTCGAGCAGCCGGATCGGCTCGCCGCGCAGATGTGCAAAGAACCGAGCGTAGGTGTCGGTGTGGCGCTTGGCCGCCTGATAGGTGGTGGTGCCGTCCTGCTTGAGGTACTCGATGTTGACGCGCCCCTTGTCGGTGCGTGTACGCTCGGCGATCCCCGCTAGCTCGAGCTTAACTTCCTCAACGGTCCCGCTCGCTCTGTGCATGGCGGCGATTATCACAGCTGTCTCTCTCCCCTGTCACACGCGACGTCCATCGCCCCGGTGTACGCGACACGAGAGCTCGACCGCGAGGCCCTTCGACGCGCCGCATAGGCACCGCGGCCCGCCGCGCACATGGCGCGGCGGGCCGCAGTTATCAGCGCACCTGTCCGCGTCAGCGGATCAGGTGATGTTCAGGATCGCGATGAGATCGTGCGCCGCGAACCCGGATGGGATGCTGGTGTAGTCGTGACTCTGGATGTCGGTCTGGCCCGGACCCTGGATGTAGTTCATCAGGTCCCTGACCGTGTTGGCGATGTTCGGCTCCGCCGCGTTGCCCTTGAACAGGTTGACCACGCCGTAGTGCTTCCACACCAGGTCGTAGGTCAACGCGCACAGCGGGTAGTCGGTGGCGCCTGCATCGACGGCGATGTTCGGGTCGGTCGCCGCCACCCCGAACCACGAATCCGTGTAGGAGTAGGGGTAACCCTTGTCCGACGGGATCAGCTTCGTCGTCTCGCAGTTGGCGATGGCACTCGCCGCGAGCAGCGGATCGGCATACGTCGCGCCGACCGGGTTGGTGCCGTTGTTCTGGACCTCCGCCCACAGGATCTGGTGCGGGGCACTCGACCCACCGGCGCCCGTGTGGAACGTGCTGGTGGTGGCCGCGTTGGTGAAGCCGCCGTTGGCTCCCGCATCAGCGGGGTTGGCGTAGCCGACCGATCCCGGGTTGGCCGCCGTGTTGCCGGCGATGTGGCTTCCGGTGTCGTTCAGCTGCGTGCCCACGTTGGGCGGAGTGAGAGGATCTTCCTCCACCACCGACGAGCTGGGCCACAGCGGATAGTCACTGGCGTACGGCGCCCACTCGAACCGGTTTATCTGATTCAGGTAGTTCTTGAACGCGTAGGAGGTGCCCGACGCGGTCTGGCGCACCTGCGGTGTAATCGCCTGCCCGCAGCCGGTCGCCCCGCCTGCGTCGTGGAACGTGCCCGGTTCGGTCGGCGGATTCGTCGCCGTCGGCGTGTAGCCGAGCTGCGTCAGGAACGCGCCCCAGGTGCCGATGGCATAGCCACCCTGCGCCTGGATGCCACCCGGATCGTTGGGGGCCACGGCCGGATTGGTCCCCTCCCACAACTGTCCGACCGTGTTGTTGGGAATGTCAAGCGCGCTGCCGGAGGGAATCAGACAGCCGGCGGGCAGGCTCAGCAGTACGGCCACAGGCGATTGGGCGACCGGGAGGGTGATCTCCTCCAGGTTGTTGTGCGCATCCCCGGAAGCCGTCTCCGCCTCACTCAACTGGCCCTGCGAAGGCGGATCGTCGGTACCGACATACCAGTCCAGCACCTTGCCGTGGACATCGTCCGGAGTGCCGGCTGAACCAAACGCCGTGGGATCCTGGGTCTCATCCAGCACACCCGTGTTGTTCCCGAACTCGTCGAGACCGGGCCCGCTGGCGGTCTTGGTGTACGTGACCGAGGGCAGGACCGAGCAGTTGCTGTGCCCAGGTGCGCCCCAGCCTCCGGCCGTGAGCCACACCGTGGTCATGGCGGCGCTCTGCAGCGAGGAGCCCGAGCCGTAGCCCGGCGACTGACACGTCACCGACGCCATCGCTGGCCCCGCGCCACCGGCCAGCGCGAGTGTCACTGTTGTGCCGACGCATGCCGCCAATGCGGCCAGACGCCGGTGCTTGTGATGACGGTTCATGGTCGAACCGAACCTCCTTTGCTCCCAGCTGGGAGATAGTGGATTTATGCTGGCCAAACGTAGTCGGGCAACACCACCAAAGGAAGCAAGTCACACATTGATTCCAGCTGGGTCACAGCTTGATTCCATGCCGTAACCCAGTTCTTCACCAAACGACAACATCTGCGTGCAACTGCCGCCTGAGAACCCGGCTGCACCCACCCCGAGCGTGGTTTCAGGGCGGGGCCGGCTGATGGTCAGTGTCGCTTGTGAGACCCGTGCCCGCCCCGGGGCGCCTTGAGCGTCACCTGCAGGGTTTCGGTTTTCACGGCCCCCAGGGAGCTGTGCGCGGAAACCACCACCAGGACCCTCAAGCTCTTCTGCTTGGCCAGCAGCGCCTGACCCTTCGCCGAGAGGTGAACGACCACCGTCTGGCTCTGGCCTCCGCTGAGGCTGAAGGACGCCTGGCCAAGCACCAGCTGGCTGGCCTTGGGCTTGCGCTTGCCCTTCTTGGCCTTGGCGCCGGCCGCGACAGCGCTGGCCGTCTTGATCTGCACGGTGCCCGCGCAGGACGTCTCGCTCGCCGGACAGGACACCGCCACCTTGGCCACCCCTCCGGTGGAGGCGCTGACCTGCGGGCTGACGCTGGGCGGGACGTTGTCGTGGGTCTGGGGGCCTCCGCCTCCGCCTCCGCCGCCTCCTCCATTACCGCCGCCTCCGTTACCGCCGCCGCCGCCTCCGCCGCCGCCACCACCACCCGGTGAGCCCACGTTGACGGTCTGAGCCACAGGGGTGCTAGTTTCGTGCGAGCTGTTCGTAACCGTCAACGTGACCTGAAAGGCGCCAGGGCTCGCGTAGACGTGCGTGGTCTGCGGTCCGCTTTCTTCGACGCTGGTGCCATCGCCCCAATTCCAATGGTAGGTCGTGATCGCGCCGCCCGTCCCCGCCGAGGAGCCGGAGGCGTCGAAGCCGACCGCCTGCCCAGCCACGGGGCTGGCGGTGGTGACCGCGAAGGCGGCGCTGGGGGGTTCGGCGGCCACAACCACCACGGTGCCCGACGTCAGGTAGCTGCCGTAGTCGTCGAACGAGCTTCAGGCGCACGTGATAGACGCCCGGCGTTGTGTATTCGTAGCTCGTCTTGGGCGTGGGGAATGTGTACGCCGGCGCCTGCATCTGGTTGATCGTCTCGAAGCCATCGCCGTTCGGGCCGTCGGTCGCGTTGCCGTTGACATCCCACTCGAACGCGTACGGGGTGCCGCCCTGCGCGTTCATCCCACCCGCAGTCGCGAGCGCATCGCCGGCGTCGAAGGTGACCTTCGTTCCGGCGGCCACCGTCAGCGATGGAGTGGCGCTGGCCAGCTGCGAGGTCCCGTTCGCGGACACCGTGAACGTCCCCGAAGGCTGCGGGCAGAGCGAGGAGCTCGCTCCGGACTGCAGCTCGACGATGCGCCGCCCACCACCCAGCGCGCCGGCATTGACCGTCTGCTCGCCACTGTCGAGGACCCACAACGCTCCGTTGTTGCCCGCCGCCAGCGCGGCGTAGGGGGCATCGATCCCACACGCACCCGAGCGCGCGCCCAGCGTGTTCACGATCGTCGCGCCATTCGGTTCGCTGATGGCGCCGCCGGCGGTTGGCGAGAGCAGCCGCACGCCGATGTTCGCCGACCAGGCGGGGCTCTGGTCGGAGCCGGCGTCGTGCCAGTAGAACGGGCCCGGCTGTTCTCCGCCGAACTGATAATCGACGTTGTCGTGCGAGGGCTGGAAGATGGCCGCGTAGAGGCCGCCAGCGCTGCTGGACGCCGGCGTCGAGAGCTGAACCAGCGGCGATCCGGCGCCCGACGCCAGCGCGATCCCGCTGGGGAGCGTGGAGAAGGGCGGCACGTCGGTGTAGAACGGCGCCTGGTCGAGGTCGATCACGGCCGGCCGCTGGGCCGGTTCGGAGACCACCGCCGGGTTGCTCAGATCGGCGTTCAGCTTCAGCACGTTCACGTTGCCGGCGCTCAGCGAGGTGTCCGCCTCGAGCAGCACCGTCAGCGTGCCATCGGGATTGGTGGAGATGCCGGCCGGTCCGTAGTGGTCGAGCGCAGCCGCTCCCGGCACGCTTGCGTCGGTCCAGCTGCCGAGCAGATCGCCGGTGTCCTTGCCGCTCTGGGGAGAGGTGGCGACCTGCTGCACGATCGTGTCCCCGGGGATCGGCGATCCCTTGCCGATCCCGTTTGAGAGTTCGCTCGCCTCGATCACGATCGGGTCGGTAGCGCCGCCGGTGGTGTGCGGGTCGATCGCGATCCCCTCCGGCCCGTACAGCGGCGTGCCGCCTCCGGGCTGCAGCTGGGAGCGGCTGCTGACGAGGGCGCCGGTCGTTTGCAGCGGGTCGCTCGCGAGCCCGCTCCCGGTGGCGGCGACCAGCTCCTTGCCGCCGTTGGGCGTAATGGCCCACGCCAAGAGCTCCTGCGCCACGGGCACCTGCGCGGAGGTCGAAGGCTGTCCCATCACGAGGGCATATAGCCGTCCGGCCGTGTGATCGACGGTGAGACCGGCGATCGCCGCGGCATTGAACTTCCCATTGGGCAGGTTGAACGTGGTCGTGCCCAGCACGTTGCCGCTCTGATCGAGCTTCTGGATCCGCCAGCTGGTGTTGGCGACGATCGCGGAGGAGGTGCGGTCGGCGACGTACAGCGCCGTGTCCTGCGAGCCCCCTTCGCTGTCCTGGGTGTCCACGGCGAAGCCCTTGATGTCGAGGAACTTGCCAGGCGTCAGTGTCCCTCCGTAGCTGCCGTTGTTGTAAGCGGATTCGTCGAATCCACCGAAGCTTGCCACCTGACCGAACTGGCCGGGAGTGTCGGCCGGCGCCGGCGCGGCCGCGAGCAGCGACATCGGAAGGGTCAGGATGGCGGCGCCCACGCCGAGCAGAAGCGGGCGTCCGAGCCCGAATGGAATGCGACGCGCGGGAACGAGACAAAGCTGCGCGAGGAGAGCGGGACGGCGAGAGGCGCGACTGAAGGGGATCATGCGAGCGACCTTAGCCAGCGTCCGGCGCGAGCCGCAACTCGTTCACCAAGGGATAACACCTCCGGTCTGCCTTGAACAGTTGGCAACATCTTTGTCACCATTTGGTAACCAAATGGGGAACACCCCAACGGCTCGGCTCAACCCTGCACGGTGCCGATAATCGCCGCCTGGGGCACGGCGCCATACACGCGGCTGTCCTCCTGGAAGAGCTGGCGGTTGTCGGACATCACGTAGTAACTGCCGGCCGGCACCGTGATCGCCTTGGGGAACTCGCAGCCCGGCCCCGTGCAGCCGACGATGGGTTCGGACACGGGCTGGCCGTCGCGGATCACCTGGCCGTCGCGTATGGCGATGGTGTTACCGGGGAGGCCCACCACGCGCTTCATGGAAGTCGTCGTGGTGAGTTCCTTGGACGCCGGTTCGGTACATGCCGCTCCTCCCGCCTCGACGCTGCTGCAGGCGCCTTCAGTGGCTCCCTTGGGGAGGTGGAACAGCACCACGTCGCCAAGCTGGGGGTGCGTGTGCGTGGGGTCGTAGTAGACGGTCGTAAAAGGCTTGTAGGTGGGTTCCATCGAGGTGGTGCTCACGCGATAGGGCACGCCCGATTCGGAGTTGGCGCTCGGGGTCGATCCGCTCGAGCCGGTGCCTGTGCTCGGCGCGCCGGCAGCGGTCGAATGCCCGCCGGCGGAGCCGCGCTTCGGAGCGGCGTGTCCCCGGTGCGCGCCTGCGCTCGGAGCGCTCGATCCCGCGCGGCCGGCACCCGCTCCCGAGCCGCCCTGCGCAGCCGGCTGCGCGCCGGTGGAAGCGGAGGCGCTCGGCGCTGGGGACCCAGAGGCGGTGCTCGTGGCGCCGGTCGCCGTGGTCGTGGCGCCGGGGGCAGCTGCGCCGCTCGCGGGGACGCCGGCCAGCGTCGTCGTGGATGTCGCGCCGCCACCTCCCCCGCAGCCGGCGAAGGCGAGCGCGGCGGCGAGCATCAGGCCAGCGAAGGCACGCGCGAGTGGTCGTGGATCACGTGGATCACGTGGATCGGAGCTGTGCGACAAAGTGGTGAACTCCCGTCTTTCGCCTGCGATCGAACGAGTTTCACGGCGCGGGCGCTCGGGCATGTGACCAACCGGTTGCCTCATGGGAACCGCCCACGGCGAGCGACACGCCCTCCGGCGCGTGCCAGCACCGGCGCCGGACGGGTGCGCCACCCGCGTCCCCTGCGGCGGATGCCGGTGCCGGCGCCGGCCGCCAACACGATCAGCGCCAGCACGCCCACCGCGGGCAGCCTGGGGTCTTCGGGGCTGTAGGCGGCCATGTTGGCGCGGGCGTTCTCGACGGCCTCCTCGTCTTCCTGTTCTTCCTTGGGCGCCACCGCCTGGCCGAAGATGGCGCCCGAGGGGGGAACCGGGCGCGCCACCGTGGGGGGCGGCGGCAGCGGCACCACGAGCAGGGCCACGGGCGGTGCCGCGAGCGCGAAGAAGGGCGGCGGGACAGGCTGGTGCACAGGCGGCTTCGGCGCCGGCGGCTTGGGCGCCGGGGCGGGCGCCGGCGGGGGCGGAGGCGCCAGGCTCAGCGTGTTCGGCGAGCTCGCCGGCGGAGAGCTCGGCGGCGGCGGGTTCACGGGCAGGCTGGCCGAGACGGCTCCAGCCGACGGCGGGTTGATCAGCGGCACCGTGCCGCACGGCTGCTGGACGCTGCCGCCCTGGACGGTCACCTGCTCGGAGTAGACGAGGCCGCCCGTCTGGATCGACACGGTCGTGGTTCCGGGGTTGAAGGCGCAGAATAGCCCCGAGTGCGCGTCGGGGATCGGCTTGCCACCGGAGCCCTGCAGCACCGCGCGGGGATTGGGGTTGTTGGGGTCCTGCTCGACGAAGTTGCCGATGTCCGGACGGGAGGAGGAGAAGCTGTAGCTGGGCGCGACGAACTGTGCGCACGACGCCCCCTGGCAGGTGTCCGGGATCGGCACATAGGGGTCGGGGGCCGTCTCAGCCGAGCTGCCGGCGCCCGCCAGCTCGAGCCCAGCGGACGGACGGCGGGCGAGCGCCTGGAACAGCGCCACCTGGCTGCGCCGCAGCAGCGTGCCGTCGTTCGCGTCCAGCGCGAGCTGGGAGATGCTGGGTTCGAGCGTGACGTTCACCGGAGCGCGGTTGCTGGCAGGGTTGCGCGCGGCCACATCGACGCTGGCGAGCAGGAAGCCGCTGGCGCCCAGGAATTCGGTCGCCCTGGGGGGAGCCAGCACGTAGCCGAGCGTGCCGCTCCCAAACGCGGGGATCCTGTTCGAGCCGGCGCCGATGCTCTCCGAGCGGCTGCGTTCGGGGCTGTCGAAGAAGTACGCCGAGGCCCCGCCTTCGAGCAGCGTCTGACGCACGGCGGGGGCGTCGTACGCATAGTTGGGCGCGCTGGGGTCGAGCAGGTCGGCGTTGCCCATCACGACCGCCGGCGCCCCCGCCTGCCTGGCCGCCGCCAGCTGCGCGGCCAGCCAGCCCTGCTCGCCGGGCGCGAGCCTGGAGGTTGAGTAGTCGAGCACGATCACCCGCACCGTCCCTCCGGCGCCGGCCGATTCAAAGGCGTAGGCGCCGGTGCCCGGCGGGGGCGCGGGGGTTCCGGCCGGAACGCTTCCGGCGGGCGCGTCCCCCCCGAGCGCGGAGACGAAGGTGGACAGGCCACCACCCGGATCGACGTCCGAGGGCGAGGCGGCCGCATACACGGACAGAGGTCCCGCGGCGGCGAGATCGGCCTGGTAGCCCGCCATCTCCCGCTGAAATGCGCCCGCTTCGCCGGCCAGCGAGGAGCGCGCGCCCGTGGCGATGCGCGCGCCGGTGTAGAGGAAGGCGCGCAGACCCGGGATCTGGGCGGCGCGGGACACCGCCTGCGACAGCCATGCGTTGGGGCCCAGGTTCTCGTTGCGGAAGTCCGCGCACGCCGCCGCGCACTGCGCGTTGCCCCCTACGGCGAACGTCGCCTGGCCGCTGGACGCGGGGATTGGCGCGGCGGCGCTCTGCGGCGGCCCAGGTCCCCCGCCGAAGCGCAGCGCGGCGGCGGTCTGGCTGACGAACTGCGCGCCCGCTATGCGCGATTGCTCGACGAGGGCGCCGGTCTGGCCGCCGACGGCCCAGCCCTGGTCTCCCGCCGGATCGACCAGCAGTCCCAGCACGGCGTCCGGCCAGCCCGGCAGGTCGGTGTTGTTGAGGTCCGCAGGCACTGGGAATGCCTGGTGCTCCAGATCCTGCCAGCCTCCGGCGCTCTCCCGCAGCAGATAGCCGCTGATCGGCAGCGGGTCGGGTTCGAGCATGACGGGGGGCTGCCCGAACCCGGGCGCGGGCTGATCGTCGATACCGAGCAGGTAGTGGGTGGAGTCGTTGGGGTTGCTCAGACCATCGGCGTCGATCGAGACGAGCGCGTGGACGCTCCCGCCTTCGCGGATCGCCGCCAGCGCCGCGATGTTCTGCGCTTCCGGCAGGGGCTGGTTGGAGAAGCGCCAGGGTGAGCCAGCGGAGTCGCGCTCGATCACCACGCCCGGGCCGGCGGCCACCGCTCCGCCGTCGGGCAGGCCGGCGACCTTCGAAAGCACCGTGTCCTGCGGGTTGGACAGCCCCGCGAGCAGCGCCTGGGCGCCCTGGTCGACCTGCCAGCCCGAGCCTTCGTTGACGATCAGGCCCCCAACCTCGTGACCTTCGGCGTTCACCATGCGGTAGCTCGCCAACGCCTCACCGCCCGCGAAGGCGACCGAGGTGAAATTGGCCTGCTGCAAGCCTTCGGGCAGCGTCTGCTGCGTCCAGGTCTTGCCGTAGGCCAGCAGCACGCCCTGCTTGCCCACCGCGTAGCCGAGCGTCGGATCGAGCGGCGAGAAGGCGATCGCAGTTAAGTTCGCGTGGAGGTTCAGGGGCGCCGCCGGGTCGGGCTCCCACAGCCCGGTGTCGGCGCGCCACAGCCACATCACCTGAGCGTTCTTGGGACCGCGGTCGCCCACCGCGTAGGCGCGACCCGGTTCCGGCCAGGCAACCCCGCGCAGGGTGGGCTCCTGCACCAGGCCGCCGCCGCTGTAGAGGAATTCCGGCGTCCAGCCCTGCCCCGGCAGATAGCGCGCGATCTGGCCCTGGGCACCGACCGCCAGCGCCTGCGCACCCGGATCGCCGGGCGTGCTGCCCGGTGCGGGCGCGACCGCCAGCAGCGGGCGACGGAAGGGCACAGGCCACGACTGCAGCTGCGAGGCAGCCGGGCCGGAGGTGACGTGCACCACCTGCGCGCTGTTGGTTGCGATCGCGGCCACCCCGCTGAGCCAGCCATCTTCAGGGGAGGTGAATGCGGCCCCGCTCACGGGACGTCCCCCCCCACCCACCACGTACTGGAAGTCGCCCTGGCCCTGCATGCGCAGCAGCGCGCCGTCCGCCAAGCCGGTGACGATCCGCGTGCCCAGATCGCCCGCCGCCGAACCGGGCCATGCGAAGCTCTCATAGGCTTCGGGCAGAGGGGCCCCCAGAGACCCGGCGCCTTCGCCACAGGCGCCCTTCGGGTAGCACCAGGCGCCGAGCACGCCTGGAGCTTCGGGTGGGGAGCCGCCCGCGGGCGCCGAGGCCTGCACGAGCACCGTGACGTCTCCCTTTGGCACGGCCGGACCGGCGATCGACGCGTTGACCCACACGCTCTTTTCGGTGACGGTCAGCATCTGCCCGTTCGCGCGTGGAGCAACGGCGATGCCGCTCGGCGCCGCGCCCGTTCCAAAGACCCAGCTCTGGGGCTGACGCGGGATCCAAACGGGCTTCCCGGAAGCTGGGACGATCCGCTCGAACAGCTTCGGAGGCTGGGCACCGGAGCTAGCCAGCAGCCACGCGTTCGCGGGCGAGCCAGCCGCGAGCGCATCGATCGTGAGCGAACCCACCGTCGCGGTGCTCGCGCAGACCCCGCCGCCGTTGTAGGTCGCGCAGATCGGCTCACGCGTCCAGCCCGTGCCGTCGAAGTGAAGCACGCCCAGAGGGAAGGCGCCCGCGGAAGGCTCCACGGGGACGATCAGCGCACCGGTGTGCCCCGTGGTGTCGTCAAGCGCGCCGATCCCGAGTGAGTCTCCGCGTGCCGAGCCCGTGGGCGGGTAGAGCGTCTCGCCGGCTTCCAGCGCCTTGCCGGGCGGGGGCGCCTGGAGAAAGGCGCCGCCGGGGTCGCGAACGACGATCGTCTGTTCGGCGGGGGTGGACGGCTGCACCCCGAGCACCAGTCCACCGCGGGGGGTGATGGCGGGGAGGCCGCTGAAACTCAGCGCGTTGCCCTGCGCGTCGAGCACCGGCACGACCTGCCAGCTCGTTTCGGCGGTGTGCCTCAGCAGGATCTGGGTGTCGTGGATCGGCTGCCCGTTCACGACGGCCGGCACCGGCCCGATCTGCCCCGTCGCCCAGACTTCGCCGGAGGCGGTCGCGCCCGCCGTCTGCACGGCGCTCGCGGGCAGTCCCAGTTCGGGCTGGAAGCTCAGTCCGCCCGAAGCCTGGCTCGCGCTCGGCGCAACCGCGCCGCGGCCCGTCGCTTCTAGCGAGGAGAGCGCCGGCGAGGCGCCGCTCAGCGCCGGGGGCGGCAGATCCACCCCGCCCGGCCTATCGGGCAGGGAGGCGCTCGTGGGCGTGAGCGGCGTATGCGGCTGTGGCAGCTGCGCCAGCCGCCGCAGCAACGCCTGCCATTGCGCGGGACTGCCGGGATGGGTGCCAGCCGTCGCGTGGCCCTGTCCGAGGGCGATCAGAGCCTCGAGCAGACTCGGTGGGATGCCGGCGAGCAGACGCGCGCGCAGCATCACCGATTCCACGTACACACCGGAGTGGTTGTAGGCGAAGATCGCGCCGCTCAGGTTCTGCGCGGCGCCCGCCGCACGCAGGTAGCGCGCGGCGGCGAAGATCGCATCGGCCGGGTTGTAGGGGTCGCGCACTCCCTTGCCGGTGGCGTCCACGCCGTACTCCGCCCACGTCTGTGGGAGGAACTGCATCCAGCCCTCCGCGCCGGCGCTCGAGACCGACAGATCGCGCCCGTAGTCGGTCTCGACTTCGTTGATCGCGGCGAGCACCTCCCACGGCACCCCATAGCGAGTGGCCGCCGACCGGTAGATCTCCAGCAGGAAGGGCGGCACGCGGTAGCTTTCGAGGAAGAAGCCGGGCACCTGCCCGGGCGGGAAGGGAGAGACCGAAAGAGGGTTGCCCTGCCCGCCGATGCCTGCGGCGGCGAGCGGTTCGGGCGGCAGGCCGACGGTGGCCCCGATCGGCGAGGGCCCAGGCACTTCAGCCGCGGACGGCCAACTCGTGCCCGCCGGGGTGCCACCGGTGTTCGAGCCGCTCCTGTGCCTTGTGCCCCGCCGCCCGCGCCTGTGCCTGGCATGCCTGCTGCGCTTGCGGTGCGTCGAGTCCGCCCGGGTCGGCTGCATCGCCTGCCCCGCGACCGACAGGCCCTTTTCTTCGCCGTTGGATGGAGTCTCCGTCAGCGGACCTGGAGTTGAGGTTGAGGTTGAGGTTTCGACCGTGGAGGGTTCTGGAGCAGGAATCGGATACAGGCTCGAGGAGGTCGATGCCGACGTGGTCGTGGTGAGAGTGGGAGCCGTCGTCGAGGTCGAGGTGCTCGTTGCGGAGATCGAGGATGTCGCCGAAGAGGATGTCGCTCCCCAGGCAAGCGCCGACGCGCACGCGCCGATCGTGGCCAACCCGAAGGAGGATCGACAGAGCCCGTGTCGCGCGGCTCACCTGGACGCCCTGGCGATGCAAGGATGTATGGGCATAAGAAAAGACGACCCCCGCTGGGGGCCGTGGACGCCTCTAATGTCGTGGCAAGAGTCACCGCAAAGGTGAAGAAGTGGTGATTCTCGCGTTGACGATGGGCGACCGTCGCCGCTCCACCCCGCTGCCTCCCTGTGAAACTGTGGTGAACCGGTTGCCCGCCCAGACGGACCCGACTTAGCATGGGCTCATCCGTGCGCCCTCTCTGCATGTCCGCGCGCCGCTGCTCGCGCTCACGCTCACACTCGCGCTGTCGCTCTCTCACGCTCTCCTTACGGGGACGCGAGCGCAGGCATCGCTCGCGCCGGCGAGCGTGATCGATGGTCCCAGCTCGGCGATCCTCGACGTGGACGGCGCGGCGATGGCTCCCAACGGCAGCGGAGGGATCGTCTATCGCAAGCTCCTTCAGGGCCAGCCCCATTTGTTCGTGTCCCGCTTCACCGGCGGAGCCTGGCAGCCCTCGGTGCAGGTCGATACGGGCCAACCCTTTGGCGCCAGCTTCCCGGCGATCGCGGCCGGCGACGACGGCAGGCTGCTGGTCGTCTGGGCCGAGCCCTGGGCCGTGGTCAACCAGGCGACCCGCTACCAGCTCGTATCCTCCGAGCTGCTTCCCGGCGCGCAGGCTTTCGGGCCGGCGATCGAGGTTGACCCAAAGGACATCGGCGACGGCTCCGCGGCGTACCCATCGCTGGCGATGGCGCCCAATGGCGTCGCCTACGTCGCCTACCGGGTGGTAACCGACCCGCTCGACGGACAGTCCACGATCGTGCCCCTGCGACCCGGCGACGAGCTGATCGACGTGCGGGTCGCGCGCTACAACGGCGAGGGCCTCCCGTGGACCCCGCTGGGCGCTATCAACAGCCACCCCGAGCTCACCATGCGCCACCCCAGCGCCACCAACGCGCCTGCGATCGGCGTCTCCTATACGGGCAATGCGGTGGTGGCCTGGCAGGAGCCAGACGCCTCCGGCGATGGCACGGCACGCATCTGGGCTAGGCGCATCTTCGGCAGCCGCTTGGGCAACGTGCTCCAGGTGAGCCCGGAATCGGTTGACGGCCACTCGATCGACACCGAAGCCGACGCCCCGGCCCTAGCCGTCGGCAGGTTCGGCGAGGCCAAGATCGCCTACCGCCTGGCCGGCGGCCCCGGCTCTCCGTATGGCACGCCGCGGATCCTTCTGAACACGCTGCCCGCCGAAACCGACCCAAAGGGAAGCCGGCTGCAGGGAGCCGGCGCGGTGGGCGGCGCCGCTCAGCTCGGACCGCCCAGCATCGCGATCGACGAACGGAGCGACTTCCGCATCGCCTACACGGGCGCCGGCAGCGCCAACGCGGTGACGGGCAGCGACTTCCAGGCCACCGGTCCTCCGCTGGCGCTCGGCCAGTCCAGCGCGGCGCAGGCGCTCACCACGATCAACCCCGCCGGCGGGGGCGTGAGCGCCTGGCCCGCTGTGGGCTCGGGCGGCCTGCCGGTGATCGACGCGCGCGAGGACTTCGCAAGCGGAGCGTGGCAGCTCGCCGCATTGTCAGCGCCGCTCAGCGGCCCCATCGAAGACCTCGTGCTGGGCGGGTCCGGCCAGGGCGACGCGCTGATCGCCTTCCGCCAGGGTCCCGCCGCCCAGCCGCAGGTGATGGCAGCCGTGGCGAAGGCGCCTCCGGGCGCGTTCCTCGCCACCACTCCGGTGGGATGGGTGCGGGGAAGCGCAGCCACCGTCACCTGGAGTGCGCCCCCCGAGGCATATGGGAGAACGACCTACGCCGTGCTCGTCGACGGTCACGCGAGCGTGCGTGGTCTGTCCGGCCTGTCCACGCGCCTGAGCCCGCGCGGGCTTGGCGACGGTCCGCACCGCGTGCAGGTGCTCGCCACTGACGGCCTGGGCCAGCAGACGATGACTCCGGAAGCCGGACTGAAGGTGGATGCCAACCCGCCTCAGGTCAGCATCAGGCGCCTGGCGCGCCACGCCCTGCGGGTGCGCGTGTTCGATCGAGCCTCCGGAGCGCTTGCGGCGCGCACATCGATCGAATTCGGCGACGGCTCGCACATTCGGCGCAAGCTGTCCGCGCGCCACGCCTACGCCCGGCCCGGTCGCTATGCGATCGTGGTCCGCAGCCGCGACAGGGTGGGCAATGTCCTCGACGCCCACATCATGGTTCAGGTCCGATGAGCGCGCGTGCTCTGGCGAGCACGATCGTGCTCGCCGTCGCGCTGTGGAGCGCCTCCGGCGCCCAGGCGGCCTTCACCGAAGCCACGCTGGTCTCGGGCTCCCCTGCACTGCAGCTGCAGGCCGACTACGCCTATGAAGCGGTCATCTCGGCCAGCGGCGAATACGTGGCCTTCACCGGCTCGGTCGCCTCCCAGCCGGGCGTGTACCGCAAGGATCTGGGGACCGGGGCGCTCGAACTCGTCGCCGCGGGCGCCGGCACCGACACCCCCTCGCTCAGCGCGAACGGACGCTACGTCAGCTTCACCACGGACGAGGAACCGGCCACGGGCCAGTCGCTCGGCGCCGCGGCCTGCAACAGCGTCTACGTGCGCGACATGAGCCTTCCGCCGAGCTCCCCCGGCGCATACGCGCTCGCCTCCGCCGCGGACGGCTCGAGCGAAAGCCTCACCTACGCCCCACCCGCGGCGGGCAAGCCGTGCGGCTCCGCCGCCGGACGCGGGGCGCTCAGCGCCGATGGGCGCCGCGTGGCCTTCACCGTGCTCAGTCCCTCCGACCTCACCGATCCGAGCACCCCCGCCGAACCGAACACGCCGCCCGATCAGGTCGTGCTGCGCGATCTGAGCAGCCAGCGCACAACGCTCGTCAGCACGACGCTCGCCTCGCTCGGCGACACGCCCCAGGCCGTGCCCGGTGGCGCCGCGATCGTCAGCCCGGTCGCCTCCGTCGCCCTCAACGGGATCGCGCTCCCGGTCGCCCTCAGCACCGCCGCGATCAGCGCCGACGGGACCACCGTTGCGTGGATGGGGATGGACATTCCGCTGCAGGCGCCGATCCCGCCCCTATCGGGAACGGCCGACGCCACCACCTTCCCTTACTCCTACGCGGAGCCGCTGTGGCGACGCATAGCCGATGGGCCAGCGGCCCCCACCAGACGGATTCTCGCCGGCGACGACGCCTCCGCGTCCGAATGCCCGCCCGCATGCCCGGGCGGGCTCGACCTGCTCTGGGACCGCGAGGATCTCGGCCCCTATGCGACGACGGGTGCCGGCCCCGCGTACGGCAGCTACCTCGCCCCGGACGGCTTTGTGTTCGGCGGCTTCCTGGGCTCCGTGGGGACGGTCACACCGCAGCTCAGCGCCAACGGCATGACCGTGGCGATCCTCTCCACCCAGCCGAACTACGGACAGGACCCGAACTTCGGGTTGCTCAACGCAACGCGTCCGCCGCCCGCCAACGCGTTCGTGGCGAACATGGCCCCCGGTCTCACACGCGCCCAGGCGATCACCCGGCTGACTGCCTGGGGCTCGCTCGATTTCGCCGGTAAGAACGCCGGCCTGACGGGACCGGTCACCAGCATCGCCATCTCTCCCGATGGCACCAGGGTGGCGTTCACCACCGAACGGATCGTCTTCCCGCTCGCCCCGCCGGCGCTCATCACCCCGCCCCTCAGTCAGGTGGTGGCGCCCGAGCTGTACGAGGCCAACCTGCACGCGGGGACGCTCGCGCTGGTCAGCCAGGGCTACGACGGGCAGCCGGCCAACGGGGCGGTCAGCGGCGCCTCCTTCGACGGCGACGGAGGCACGCTCGCGTTCTCCTCCAGCGCCGGGAACCTCGCGTACGGCGCGGTCAGCCAGGGCAGCGACGTGTTCATCACCCACGAAATCGCCTCGCCCCCACTGCCGGGCCAGCAGAGCCTCGGTCCCGCGCCCGTCGAACCGGCGATCGCCCCGCCGTGGAGCCTCAGCGCCACCATCGAGCACCGCACCGATGGCAGCCTGGTGGTGGATGTCGCGGTTCCCGGCGCGGGCAACCTGAAGGCGCTCGCCAGCGCCTCGGCGCCGGCACTGGCCCAAGCTGCCCGCCGCGCGCACTCGCGCGCCGGCGCGAGACACGGCGCCGCGCGCGCTCGGTCCACCCCAGCAGGCGCCCGTGCGCACCGAGACACAACCGTGGCCATGCGCCTCATCGCCCAGGCCCAGGCCAGCGCCGCGGAGCCAGAGCTGATCGAGCTGCGCCTGACACCCGCCACGGGCTACCGCGCGCTCGAGCGCGCCCGCGGCGGCCTCTACGCCACCATCGTCCTGACGTTCGAGGCGGCCGGTCGGCGGCGCCTGAGCGAGACCCTTCAGGCCAGCTTCCTGGCCGGCGGCGGGCACGCCCATTCGACGGGGGCCAAGCACGCGCCCTCGCGGGCGAAGTCAACCAGGGCAAGGCATGCGCACAAGCCGGCCAAGCACGCCTCGCGCGCGGCGCGACGGATGGGCGGCGCCACGGGAGGGCGCTCGTGAGCTTGCGGCCGCTGTCGTTCGCGGCGATGTTCGCTGCTCTGTTTCTCCTTGTGGCCGGGCACGCTGCCCGTGCGAGCGCCACCGACGCCGGCGCCAGCTGGCGCTTTGAACCTGTGAGCGCCCCTCCCCCGCCGCCCGGAGTCCCGCCGGCGAGCTACTCGGTGCCACTGGGCCCGGTGGGCGACATCGAGTTCTGGCAGCCCAACAGGGGTCTGCTCATCACCGGCGGCGACGCCGGCTCGGTCGGCTGCGCGGCCGCCTCAGCGGCGGTTCCGTGCGGCGTGTGGGCCTACAACGGCGTCGGCTGGCACGAGCTCTCGACCGTGTGTGGCGGCGCCCACGGGCGGATCGCGTGGGCGGGACCGGACGAGTTCTGGACGATCTCCGACCAGCGGCCCGGCCAGCTCGACCCGGAAGGCGCGAACTACGAAAACCTGTCGCTGTGCCACTTTCAGAACGGACAGGTGGTTGGCTCCTACGCGATGCCGCTCGGCCAGCCCTTCTCCTACCAGCAGATGAGCTCCGCCGCCTGCCTGAGCCCCGGCAACTGCTGGTTCGGGGGCGAAATCGGCCAGCCGCCCAACCCCAACAGCGGCGCCTTCCACCTGCACTGGGATGGCCAGAACGTGACCGTCGAATACTCACCCGAGGATCACGCCATCGCCTCGATGGCGCTCGCCAATCAGGGCATCCTGCTGGAGAGCGTGCAGCTCGAGCTAAAGGATCTCTACACGCCCACCGAAGACGAAAGCCACCCCCCGCTGCTGCACCAGCTGGCGCCGCCCGGCTCGAGCGCCTTCTTCCACGACCTGGCCATCCCGGATCCCAGCTGCTCCTCCGGCGCCTGCCCCCCGCTGCCCGACTACGGACTGGATTCCACCGAACGCCCGGTGGCGCCGGTGACACTCGGGGGGCTCCTCCTCAGCAGCGACTACACCCCATCTCAGAGCAATCCGGGGCCGCCGCAGGTGTGGGCGGTGACAGGCCCCAACGGCACACCCCCGCCACCCGAACAGTCGAGCCTCGGCGCGGGACACCCCATGGCCCTGCGCTACGCCTTCGACACCAGCACCGGGCAGTTCGACTGGCATCAGGTGATCGGCGGCGAGGATCCCGGCGGCGACAGCCCCTTCCAGCCGGGCGAGGAGCCGAGCGCGGTGGCCGCCGAGCCCGGAGCCGCGGCGGCCTGGATGACCGTCATACACCGCTCCGCCGGCGGCACCGTGGAAGACCTCGACGGCCAGGCGCACGTCGATCGCGTGGCGATCGACCCCGCAAGCGGCCTTGCCACCGTCACCGAGCAGGACGTGCTGGGCAGCGCTCAGGGCGTTGGCCTGCGCGGCAACGCCGGCCCGATCGCCTGCCCCGCCCCACACGAATGCTGGCTTGCGACCGATCAGGGCTACCTGTTCCACCTCACCAACGGCAGTGTCCTGGCCCCGGACACGGACCCCAACTTCGCGGGAGTCATCACCTATCGCCCTTCGGACGCGGGCGTACCGCAGCTGCCGCCGATCACCCCGCCCGAAGACGACTCCCTGGCAAACCAGATCGCCCCGCCACCGCCTCCACCACCGCCCGTGCAGACCACGGTCACCACGCGCACCGGCCCGTTGATCCTGGATATGCGCTCGCGCATGATCCACGGCACCACGCTCGAGCTCACCTTCAAGCTCGTGGCTAGCGCTCACGTGCAGCTCCTGGCCTCCCGCGGCAAGCACGTGGTCGCGAGCACCCGCCGCCAGACGCTGCGCGCCGGCCGGCGCAAGCTGACGCTGAAACTCGATCCGCGGCGATGGCCGACGAAGCTCGACCTCAAGGCCAAGCCGCTCCACCCGCTTCCCAGCGTGCCGGTCCCAAGCGGCGGCTCGACCACGACGCCCCCGCCCTCCAGCAGCAACAGCGTCTCCACCTGAGCTACACCCTGTCCAGCAGCTCCTCGACTGCGCTCGCTGGATAGAAGGAACGCCATGGCGCCTGCTCGCGGGAGAGCAGCAGATTTCCCACCTCCAGCATGTGCTCGCGATCGTAGGCCGCGGTGGCATTACGCCCCTCCAGCGCGACCCGGAGCGTCGCGGCAGTGGGCACGATCGAGGCGAGCGCCGTTCCGCCGCTGCCCACGATCTCCTCGTAGCGCACGATCCGCTCACGGGGCAGCAGCTTCTCGTACATGCCGAAGTACCAGTCGAGCAGGCACAGCTGGCGCTCGGTGACATCCTCGATCCCAGCCAGGCGGCTGGACAGCTCGGGGGCGACTACAGCCGGAAGCCCGAGATCTCCGGTGCGCACCATCATCGGCATGCCCTCCCACGAACCCATCACCGCGAGTGGGTTGCGCACGATTGCGAAGACCGGGAAGCGCTCGCGCAGCACTCCCAACATGGCGGTGAACAGGACGGGGTGCTTGAGCACGAGTGTGAAGTCCTCCGAGCTGGGGCGCTCAACCCGAATCTCGCCCCGCTCGCCCACACGCCTGCGAACACCGTTCTGATCGCGGCCATCGGCGATCCTGCCACCGCTGACCCGTCCCCCGACGTGCCTGCTGAGAGCCACACCACGGTCGAGGATCGACCGCCGCTGGCACTCTGCGAACGCGGCGATCTCGCCGCACAGCAGATCTGTGTCAAGCGCGGCTTGGACTCCCTTCGTGGCTCGGTCGATCAGAGCGCCCACCTGCATCGGCTCATCGAGCGCCCGCGCATCGGGGAGCCGGTTGATCAGCTCGCAGGAGAGAGCGGTGCCCGAGCGCGGTACACCTGTCAGGAGAACGAGAGGGACACGCATCTCGCTACGGCAGAGCCGCCACCCCTGCGCGCCGCACCGGTGCAACGGCGCACCGCCTCCCAGATTCGTGGCTCATTGCGCGGCACCATATCCCGACCGCAGAGCCCCGCCGGCAACCACGTCGCTCGGGCAACACAATCGCAACAGCCCCGGGGTGAGCGTTGACTTGACTGCCCACGTGGGCGCCACCTTGGACTTCCTCGTCATCGGCGCCCAGCGCTCGGGCACCACGTCCCTGTGGCGGCACCTCGCGAGCCACCCCGAGATCTACGTGCCGCCCTCCAAGGAGGCGCCGTTCTTCAGCCACGCCGAGCCCTTCGCGCGAGGTCTCGACTGGTACCTGGGCGAGTTCTTCGGCGAGGCCCAACCCGAGCAGCAGCGGGGGACGGTCTCGCCCCACTACATGATGGGCAGCCCCGGTATCGACATTCACGAGGTGGCCCGGAGAATCCACTCGCTGCTGCCGCGAGTGAAGCTCATCGCGGTGCTGCGCGACCCGATCGAGCGCGCGCAGTCCCACCACCGCATGGTTCTCCACCGCGGGCGCGAGACGCGTGCCTTCGAGGTGGCGGCGCGCGAGCTGCTCGCGCGCGAGATGCTTCGAGCGCGCGCGCCGCGAACCGCCGCTCGTGCAGCCCTATTTCGTGCAGGGCGAGTACGGCCGCATCCTCGGCGCCTACCTCGCCCTGTTCGGCCGTGAGCAGCTGCACGTGCTGCTCACCAGCGATCTGCGCGACGATCCGGGTGAGGCCATGCGCGCGATCTTCGCCTTCCTCGGCGTGAACGAGCGCTACGAGCCGCCGGAGCTGCGGGAGCACCATCACCGCGGCGGGCTGGCGCGCCGTCTCGACGCCGCCGCCGAGCGGACGCTGAAGGACCACCTCGCGCGCGAGGTGTGGCCGCGGACGGCTCACCCCGCTCAGCAGCGGCGTGCCTTCGACTTCTGGTTCATGCAGTGGAACGTGATCCCCGAGGAGCGCCTCGCGCCGCTGGACCCCGAGCTGCGAGCCCAGCTGGAGGACCACTACGCCCGCGACGCCGAGCTGCTCGAAGTCGCTCACCGGTCTCGCGGTGCCGTGGCGCAGAGCAGCGCCCACGCCATCCGCCGCGCCGTCTCCGGCCACGGCGGCATAGCCGTGCGCAGGTGGCGCTGACCGTTCGCCACCAGCCGTGAACGCAACTGCGCGTCCTCGAGCAGCGCCAGCACGTTGCGCGCCAGCGCGGGTGGATCGCGCGGTGCGCTCACCAGCGCGGTGTGGCCGTCGATCGCGTAGTCGCGGCTGCCCTTGGTGTCGGTGCTCGCCAGCGCCGCGCCGCACGCGATCGCCTCCGCGCCGGTCAGCCCGAAGCCCTCCTCCCAGCTGGCCACCAGGTGCACGGCGCTCTCTCCCAGCAGCGCCGCGACCTCCGCCCGGGTGGGGCTCGCCGTGAACGTGTCCTCCCCCGCGACGGGCTCGGTTCCGAACAGCGTCACCTCAACCGCCGGACGCTGCTCGCGCACGATCGCCACGGCATCGAGCGCGTCTTGAAGTCCCTTCCAATCGAGACGGTGGGTCATCAGGCTCACGCGCACCGCGCGCGCCGCGGGCGGGACAGGCCCGGGCGCGAACACCTCGCGATCGAGGCCCTGGGGCACGTACGCGCAGGGCACGCCGCGCGCGAGCGCCACGTCCTGCAGCCAGCGCGCGATCGCCACCGCCTCGCGAGCGGCATCGAGGTTGGCCTCGACGACGGGCGACCCGGGGGTGCCGTAGCCCTGGAACAGCATCACCGGCCTTCCCACGCTTGCGGGCAGCTCGAAAAGGCCCTCCGCGTCGCGTAGATCCGCCGGATAGACCAGCACGTCGGCAGCGGGGAGCGCATCGCCGTGCAGGCGCTCGCACCAGCGCACCTCGACGCCGGCGATCTCCCGCAAGGGCTGCTCGCGCACCGCCACGCAGACGTCCGCATCCACGGTCAGGTGCCGCGCGAACTGCTCGATCACGTACACCCCGCCCGTCGTCGCGCGCTGATGGGGGACGATGAAGGTGATGCGGGGCCTCGCGCCGCCGCCTGGTCCGCTCAACCGCGGTGGGCTCCGCGACGGTTCCCCTGCCGGTTCTCCGCGCCACGACGGCTCCCCAGCGCGCTCCCCGTGGCGGGCCAGCTCACCGAGACGCTCCCCGCGCCGCGCCAGCTCGCCTGCCTGCTCCACCAACCGACGCTCCAGCACCTTCAGCTCATCGCTCGCGCGGCGGCCGGGGCGGCGCATTTCCTCGAGCAGCTGCTCGCGCTCGGATTCGCGCCCACGCAACTCCTCCACGGTGAGGGGCTGCTCGTCCTCCCCCGGCGCCAGCCGCTGGACGGAGGGCATGTGCGCAAGCTGGCGCTCCATGCGCCGGCTCGCCCACGCGCGCAGCTCACGATCGATGTGGGCCTGCACGTATGCCTCGAGCTCCGGATCCGCCGCACGCGCCCCACGTTCGCCCGCGCGCGCGCTCCGGGCGTAGATCAAGCGCCGGTGCTCGGCCCCCAGCCTGGTACTCAACGGCACTCCGGCGAACGCCAGCAGGAACTCCAACCAGCGCTCCTCGTCGGAGAACAGCGCCTCGTATGCCAGCAACGCGACCCTCCCCTCCTCCTCCCCTCCCTCCCCAGCCCGCTCCACATCGACCGCGTGCACGGAGGCCAGCGCCTCGTTCCACATCTTCACTGCCAGCCGGTGGTCGTTCTCCGCCGGCCACCAGTCCCCAGGATCGGCGGCGCGCCGCGCGAAGGACATTGCCACGGCGAGCGGGTCGCGCACCAGCACCGCCACGCGCGCCCGCGGGAAGCGTGCCAGCAACTGGGGCAGCACGCGCGTGTACAGCGGCACCTTGTCACCCACCACTCTCACCGTGCCGCTCTCCCAGCGCGCGCGCAGGCGCTCATACAGCAGCTCCCCACGGATGTCCGTCTCCGCCAGCACGGGGGAGAAGAACTGGGCGGCGGTGAGGTGGAAGGGATCGAGCTGCGCGCGCACGCGCTTGAAGCGCTCGAATCCGAGCGCCATCTGGGGGTGCTCGTTGAGCAGGAACGCCAGCGCGCTCGTCCCCGAACGCGGGCACCCCGCGACGAACAGCTGGCGCTCGGGCATCGCGCGATGCTTGCAAACGCGCCGGTTTCAAACCTTCTCCCGCGCAAACCTTCACCAGACGTTCACATGGTGGTTGCTGCCTTGTCACAAAAGATGGCGCTTTGCAGGCGAATCCTCTTATTGGAGATGTCCGTCTCACCTGAGAATCGGCTGCCAGACGCCGCCCTGCGCTGCTCCCCGGCGAGAACCAGGGGGAGCGCCGTGCCGCATAGGGGCACCATCGCCGTCGCGCTGCACGACATCGAGCCGGCGACCTTCGAGCGCTGCGCGCGCATCCGCGACTGGCTCGACGACCACGGCGTGGACCGCGTGACGCTGCTTGTGATCCCCGCGCGCGACCTGCACCCGTTGGGGGAGCGCTCGCCCGAGATGATCCAGTGGCTGGCCGAGCGCCGCCGCCGCGGCGACTCGATCGCTCAGCACGGCTTCCAGTACCAGCAACTGCGCCGTCCCAGCTGGACGCATCGAGTGCTGGGGCCCGCCCGGGGCCACCAGCGCTCGGCCGAGTTCGTGGGGCTCGACTGCGCGGAGACCCGCCGAGCGGTCGAGGCCGGCTGGCGCGTGCTCAAGCTCGCCGGCGTGGAGCCCGACGGGTTCGTGGCTCCCGCCTACGCCTACACGCGTGCGCTGCGCGCCACGCTCACCGCGAAGGGCACGCTGAGCGTGGGGTTTCGCTGGTGGGCGGGATTGCTACGGCTGCACCGCACCCTCACCGAGTCGGGAGTGGGGGCGGGGTGGACAGGGCCACACCAGCTGCTTGCCCCAGCCTGGGACGTGGGCAGCGAAGGGGCGATGCGGCGTGCGCTCTCGCCCTCGCTCGTTCGCGCCGGGAGCCTCCTGCCGGGCGAGCACCTGCGCCTGGATCTGCACCCCTCGGATCTCGAGCGCCCCCGCCACATGATGGCGTTGGAGCGAGTCCTCAGCCGCGCCGGCTCTCGCCGCACGGCGATCACCTACAGCGAACTCGCCGCCGGTCTGTGAGAACCTCCCAGCGGGAGGATCACGAGCATGAGCGGCGCGGAGATAGGACTGGCCCTCTCGGTGTTCCTCGCCTGCGCCGTGGAGGCCGTCGAGGCGCTGACGATAGTGCTCGCGGTCGGCGCCACGCGCAGCTGGTCCTCGGCGCTGAGCGGCGCCGGCGCCGCGACGCTCGCGCTCGCCGCGATCGTGGCCGCGCTCGGCCCCGCGCTCACCTCCCTGCCGATCGACATATTGAGGGTCGTGGTCGGCGGGCTGCTGCTGATCTTCGGCCTGCGGTGGCTGCGCAAGGCGATCCTGCGCTCAGCTGGGCTGAAGGCCAAGCACGACGAGCTGGAGACATTCCGGGAGGAGACCGAGGCGGCGCGCGCCGCCGGCGCCAGGCACCCGGGCTTCGATGGCTACGCCTTCACGATCTCCTTCAAGGGCGTGCTCCTGGAGGGAATCGAGGTCGTGTTCATCGTGCTCACCTTCGGCGCCAACCAGAACCGCGTCCCCCTGGCAGCCGCCGCCGCGGCGCTCGCCGTGCTGCTGGTGATCGCCGCGGGCGTCGCGGCGAGGTCCCCGCTGGCAAGGGTGCCCGAGAACACGCTGAAGTTCGCGGTCGGCGTGCTGCTCACCTCCTTCGGGCTGTTCTGGACCGCCGAGGGCGCCGGGGCGAGCTGGCCAGGTGGCGACGCCGCCCTGCTGGCAATTATTCCGGGAGTCCTAATCGCCGCGAATGCGCTCGTTTGGGCACTGCGCCGAGCTACCGTCCGAACACAGCCGCGTTGAACGAGCTCACCCCGCTCGCCCCCGCGTACCCCAGGTGCCCCAGCCCGAACAGGTCCTCGATCGTGCGCAGCAGCGCGAAGTGGTTGTAGGGGTCCTGATCGACCGTCCCCGCCTTGACGTATGGCGAGAGCAGCAGCGCGCCGACCTGCCCGCCGCCCGCGGGAGGGAGCTGGGTGGGTGGGCCACCAGATCCTTGCAGGGGTGCGAGGGCCGGCAGCCCCGGGAAGCGCGGCTGCCCGCAGCAGGAGCTGGAGTCGGCTTCAATCCCCGTCGCCGGAGCCTGATCGACGGTGATCGCCAGCAGTCCCCCTTCCTTGTATGCCTTGGATGCGAGGATCTGCGGCACCACCTTCCGCAGGAAGGCATCGGCGGGCGCCAGTCCCGTCGGCTTGCCCGGCGCGCACGGCGTGGGACTCCCGTCGTCGCATAGCGAAGGCACGATGTAGGAGAGGGTGGGCGTGCGCTTAGCGCTCCTCAGGTCCGAGCCCAGCCGACTCAGCCCCACGTCGTCGGCGGCGCATGTTGAGGGGGAGTCGATCACGCTGTGGAAATACATCAAGGGGTTGCGGAAGGTCGTGTATTGCACGCCCGCCGCGGCCTGGTTGGCGGGCGTCGGCTGGCCGGCTGTGGCGGGGGTCGTCGAGGCCGGCGGCGGGGGGCCCACGGTGGGGTCGGCGGCGCCGGGCGCGGGGTGCGCGCAGGCGCCGCTCATCCCCTCCGCGTAGGCCCGCCAGGTGAGGCGCTTGGCGGCGAGCTGCCCAATCAGCGTTTGGATCGATTTGGGATACACGCAGCCCTGGCCCGCCACCTGCCCATCGGCGGCGCCGCTCGCGGGGGCGATGTCGGCGAACGTGGGGCAGTTGGCGGCGATCTGCGCCGTGGGCCCCTGCCCGCTGAGCAGCGCAACGCCGTTGGCCAGCTCATCGTGGGCCACGGCGTAGTAGCGCACCAGCAGCTCGCCGCGCTTCTCCAGATCCTGGGCGAGGTACGGCGCTTTCGACGCCGGCCCGAAGACCGAGGCGTAGGGCTGGTCGGCGAGCACGATCAGGAAGACGTGCTTGACCGCCGGCGTCGCGGTGGAGGTGGAGGTGCCTCCGCCCGCCCCATTCCCGCCTTCGCCACCGCCGCCGCCCGATCCCGATTTCCCACCGCTTGATCCCTGCTGGCCGGAGGAGTCCTGGGAGGGGTGCGGCGTCGAGGCGCTCGGGGACATGCTCGCCGCCGCTGCCGGAGTCGCCGGTTCGGGGGTCGCTCCCGAGGACGCCGGCGGCGCGGATGTCGCGAGCGCCGTTGGGGATCCCTGCGAGGAGGCCGAAGCCGCCGGCAACACAAGCCGCAGAGGTGGCCGCGCCGCGGCGCTCTGCGCGCCGCCCGTGCTGGAGGCGACGTTCCCCACGAACACCCCGAAGCCGAGGAACGCCAGCACCAGCAAGCCGCGCACCCACGGCGGCGGCAGGGGGAAATCGAGACGGCTCACCCCGACGCTCCCACCCCGCGGGGACGACCAACCATGCCGCCCACCCCGACCCTACGCCTCGGAGGCCGTCACGGGGTTCATCACCAGCGTGTCCTGCACGGCCATATCCTGGGTGGCCGCATCGCGAGCCGCGGCCACCGGCGCGGCGGTGCTCGGGGCACGCTCCATCAGCGTCGCGCCGCACTGCCAGCAGAACAGCGCCCCGCGACTGTGCGGCGCTGCACAGGCTGGGCACGAGCCAGCGCTCGCGCTGTCCTCCAGGCGCAGCAGACGCTCGACCTCCGCGAGCTCGGCGTCGCGCTCCTGCAGGAGGGCCGCGCTGCGCACGAGCAGATCCAGGCGGAAGTGGTCGCGAATGGCCATCTCGTAGGCGAGCCCCCCCAGATCCCACTGCTGCTCGGCCACCTGATCGGCCAGCTCGTCGCGGCGCCGATGCAGATCAGAGTTCGAGCGCCCGGCCTGCGGGGAGATGGGCACGCTCATTGGAAAGGGGCGAAGGCGGGGGCGAGAGTGAAGTGCATCAGCCGGTGGAGACGACGTTGGGGAGGTTCTTGGACTTCTGCTCGTAGCTCTGCCCGCTCCCGCCCGTGCGCAGGTTCTGTAGGACCGTCGCGGGCGCCGGCTTGCTCGGCGAGGATCCCGTCCCAGAGGGAGTCGTGGAGGTGCTTGCCCCCTTGTGGGCGGGGGACTTCGAGGGCGCCGGCGTCGTTGTGGCGGGCGTCGTCGCCGTGGTGCCCGCGGCCCGTCCCGGGGATGCGACGCTGATCACCTGAGCCGGCGCCGTCGCGGCGCTGCCAGCGCCGGAGCCGGAGCGACCGATCAGGACCCCGATGCCCATCGCGAGCAGCAGCACCCCCACCCCGGCGATCACCGCGGTGGGACCGCCGGAGCGCACCGGCGCCTGCGCCGCCGCCGGCGGCAGGGAGCCCGCGGCCGGTACGGGCTGCGTGGGATCGCCCTGACCGAGCGCACCCGATGGTGGGGTCGTGCCGGGAGACGCGACGGCCCCGTGAGCCGCGGCGGCCCCGGAAGACCCAGTGGAGCCGCCGGCGCGCAGACGGTCGAGCAGGGCGCTGCCGAGGTACGCGCGGCGGGCGCCGCACTGCAGGCAGTAGCGCTGGTCGGAGGCCATCGGAGCGCCGCAGGCGGTGCATGAATATGCGGCATCCATAGCATCCGATGGTCCAGGCTGGTGGCGCCCTCACGCGTGAAGATCTTGTAAACCAGAGACCCCGGTTCAGAGACCTCGGTTCACCAATTCTTATCCACTACGTCACCGCGGCTTCACCTCCGCGGGAGCAGACCACCGATAGCTTCGCGCAGTCAGTGGAGGACCGCGCACTGCGCTCATATTACGGGGGAACCGCGGTCGGCGAGGCGGTTGCGGACGTCGGCGCGGCGAATGGCGCACCTCTGGAGGCCCACCACTCCGGCGATTCGGAGGCCCACTACTCCGGTGAGGCGTCCGCGCTCGTGTATGGCAACCTCGAGATTCGCACCGATGAGATCCAAGCCCTCGTCGACGGCCACCGCCTGGGGCTGACCGTGCGCGAGTTCCAGGTGCTCTCGGTCCTGGTGCAGCGCGAGGATCGGGTGGTGCGCCGGGGCGACATCTACGGCCTCGTTTGGGGTGGGGAGATGAAGCACCGCGACCGCTCCGTGGACGTGTTCGTGCGCAAGGTGCGCAACAAGCTCGCTCACGCGGCGCCCGACTGGGCCTACATCCACACGCACTTCGGGGTCGGCTACCGCTTCGCCGCAATGCCACCGCGCCGCCCTTTCGGGTAATCGGAAACCGCCGGTCGCTCAGCCGTTTTCCGCCGTATTCGCCCCCGGCACCTTGTTGTAGGCGCAGCGGAAGTTCTCCGGCTGCGAGACCGGCTCGGAGCCCGCGAAGCCGCCCTTCTGGCCGTTGGAGTACACGGTGACGTACTGCAACGTGGCCGGCTGGGGCACCGCGGGGAGCGGCACCGGATTGGGTTCTCCGGTGCGAGGGTTGCCCAGCGAGCCCTGGCTGACTCCCTCGAAGCCGGCGGCGTCGGAGCCGGCGGCGGTGGTTACGAGCGTCGCCGACATCTCGCGCTGGTCCTTCAGGCCAACCGAGGGATCGAGCGGGATCGTGGCGGTGTCCCGGTTGTCGTGGATCGTGGACTCCAGCTTAACGCGCTTGGCGGCGCCGATCAGCTGCGCCGCGGTGGGCAGATAGCCGCCCTTTTCAACGCATGTTTGGCTGGCCCAGAACCAGTTGTTTTCGCCGATCTGCTGGGTCTTCAGCGGGTAGGGAGACTCTTCCAGGCACCACGTGCCGATGTTGGCTGTGGTGGGCGGGCAGGCGGAGAGATCGCTCACGGTCATCCCCCCCACCTTGCTCGCGTTCTGGACGGTGGGGATCGCGGAGGTGGGGAACTTGCGGTTCTTGCCCAGCAGCAGCACGCCGCCCGCGTAGGGCTTGGTGCTCACTCGGTGCCCGCCGATCGATAGGGCGTGACCAACCGCGTGCCTGGCCGCGTCGCCAAGGCCGGTGGTTGAGAGTACGAGCGCGAGGATCGAGATGACCAGCGCCGGCGAGGGCAGGCGGCGAGCTGAGCTGGAAGAGCGGGACGGGCGGGGAGGGCGGGGAGGGCGGGCCTTCATCGTTTCTCGGGCCGCGGGTCCGCCTCGGGCGAGTCGCGGCGCACGTCGCGCAGATCCTCGAGGGTCATCTCCTGGACGGTGGAGAGCACGGCCTCCAGCGCTACGCCGGAGAGCGTCTCGTGCTCGAGCAGCGCGGTGGCGGTCTCCTCGACGGCCTGCCAGTTGCGATCCAGGACCGCGCCGGCGCGGGCCTCGGCGTCGCCCACGAGGCGCTCGACCTCGCGATCGATCAGATCGAGCGTGGAGGGCCCCACCGAGCCGAGATCCTGCAGGGAGGCGCCGAGGAACACCTCGCCGCCCTTCTCGCCGATCGTGACGGGCCCGAGCGCCTTGGACATGCCAAAGGAGGTCACCATGCTGCGCGCGAGCGAGGTGGCGGCGTGCAGGTCGTCGCTCACGCCGGTGGAGACGTGTCCGAAGGCCATGCGCTCGCCGGCGGCGCCGGCGGCGATCACGATCAGTTGGCGCTGCAGGTCGGGTTCGGCCTGGATCGTCTGATCGCGGTCGGTGAGCATGTGCGCGGCGGTGCCGAGCATGCGCCCGCGCGCGACGATCGAGAGCTTGCGCGTGGAGCTCTCCTGGCCGAGGGCTTCGGTGACGACCGCGTGGGAGGACTCGTGGATCGCGATCAGCCAGCGCTCTTCGCGCGTGAGGATGTGCTTCTTGGCGGGGCCCGCGACGACGCGATCGATCGCCTCCTCGAGCGTTGCCTGCTCGATCGTCGCTTGGGCGTCGCGCACGCTCAGCAGCGCGGCCTCGTTGATCACGTTGGCGAGCTCGGCGCCGGAGAAGCCGGGGGTCTGGCGGGCGACCTCCTCCAGCGAGGCGTCGGGGGCGAGCGGGCGCTTGGCGCCGTGCAGGCGCAGGATCTCCAAGCGGCCGTGCACGTCGGGGACGTCGATCGTGACCTGGCGATCGAAGCGCCCGGGGCGCAGCAGCGCGGGGTCGAGCACGTCGGGGCGGTTGGTGGCGCCCATCACCACCAACCCGCCATCGCCCGCGAAGCCATCCATCTCGACGAGCAGCGCGTTGAGGGTCTGCTCGCGCTCGTCGTTGCCCTGGCCGATGCCCGCGCCGCGCTTGCGCCCCGCGGCGTCGAACTCGTCGATGAAGACGATCGCGGGAGCCGCCTTGCGGGCCTTGGCGAACAGGTCGCGCACGCGCGCGGCGCCGACGCCCACCAGCGACTCCACGAAGTCGGAGCCCGAGAGCGAGAAGAACGACGCGTCGGCCTCGCCCGCGACGGCCTTCGCAAGCAGCGTCTTGCCGGTGCCGGGGGGACCCACGAGGAGCACGCCCTTGGGGGCCGCGGCGCCGACGCGCAGGTACTTCTCGGGTTCGGCGAGATAGTCGCGGATCTCGCGCAGCTCGGCCACCGCCTCGCCCGCGCCCGCGACGTCCGCGAAGGAGATGCGGTCGGTGGTGCCCTTGCCCTTGCGCTTGCCCTTGCCGGTGAAGCGCGAGAAGCCCGCGATTCCCCCCGCGCCACCGTCGGCGCCGAGGCGGGTGAACAGCGCGAACAGGCACACGAGCAGCAGAATCGGGATCAGGAACTGCACGACGATCGTCCGCAGGGACTTGCCCGACTGCTGATCGACGGTGACGATCGCGCCGCTCTTGGCGAGACCCGCGAGCAGTGCCTGGGTCTGAGCGCCCGAGCTCGGGTAGGACGCCCACACCTCTTCGGCTGGTCCAACGGGCAGCGACGGCGCCGCGGATGGAGCGGTGGTCGAGGAAGACGAGGAGGAGGAAAGGGGAAGCGCCGTGCGCGTGGTGAGCTCGACGCGGTTGTCGTGATCGAGCAGCGCGGCAAGGGCGATTTCCCTGTTCTTCGTGAGGGCTTCCACGCGGCTGAGGGGAATCTGGCGCCCGACGCTGGAGGGGCCGATCGAACCCAGCAGCAGCGCGAAGGTGAGCGCGAGGCCGATCGAGGCAAGCGCAAGGAAGGTGGTGAGTGGATCGCGCAGGAGCACGCGCGCGAGGGCCTGCAGGGCTGCTTCCAGGCCCGCCGACACAGGATTGCGCCGCTGCGCGAGGCCCGAGCGCACCTGCCCGGAGGGGCCGCGGCCGTTGCCGGCCGTGCCACTGGATGCCATCGAGCCGTTGGGCTTGGGGATCTGGTCGTCGTTCATGACAGCGAGCGGGCAGTGTCACAGCGCCCCAGCGCGAAAGCAATGTTGTTCACAAATCCGTTACGGGTTATCCAAATTTTCTCCAGAGGGACACCCGCTGTTCACCTCGCGGATGTGTGCACCGCCAAGACTCCAGCGAGCCGCCCTCGCTCTTACCACCAAAGGAGTCCTCCACGTGCGATCCACCCGCCTGATGATCGTGACCTTGCTCGCCGCGCTCGCGCTGGCGAGCGTCCCCGCCGCCGCGCAGGCCCGCTCGCTGCTGATCGACGGATCGACGTCGGTGTTCCCGCTGATGAACCAGCTGGCGGCGGCCTACCACAAGGCCACCCACCAGCCCACGCCCAAGGTTGGGCAGGGCACCTCGGGAGTGGGCATCAGCGATGCGAGCAGCGGCCGGGTGGACATCGGCGATGTCTCGCGCGATCCGATCATCGGCGTTGACCCGAAGGGACTTGTGTTCACCAAGGTGGCCCGCGATGGGGTGTGCATCATCACCAACCCCGCCAACCACCTGAGCAACCTCAACCAGCAGACGGTGCAGCAGATCTTCACGGGCCAGGTGCGCAACTGGAGCGAAGTGCCGGGCGCGAGCGTCTCGGGCCCGATCGATCTGTTCCAGCGGGTGTCCTCCTCCGGTACGCAGGACGCCTTCCAGAACATCTTCCTCGGTGAAAACCTGAAGATCTCTCCCGGGGCGTCCTCCGAGGAATCCAACGGCACGATGCGCCAGGCGGTGATCGGCGACAAGAACGGGGTCGGGTTCGCCTCGTTCGCCTTCACGGCGGGGACCAACGCGGTGAGCTACCAGGGCATCCCCTGCACGCTGCGCAACGCCAAGTCCGGGCAGTACCAGGGCGTGCGCAACTTCTGGATGGTCACCAAGGGCGTGCCCAAGGGCGCGGCGGCGAAGTTCATCGCCTGGGTCGTAAAGCACGGCAACAGGGCGGTGCAGAAGATCGTCGCAAGCCAGTGGATCCCCGTTCACTGAAGCTCTCCGCAGAGCACCGCGCCGAGCTGGGGCTCGGCGCGGTGGCGGTGGGCGTGCTGGCGTTCGTGGTGGCGATGCTGGTCACCGTGGCCGTCAAGGCATGGCCCTCGTTCGCGCACAACGGGTACTACGAATGGTTCTTCCCCGGCGGGGACGTTGGCGTGCAGCTGAAGGCGATCATCAACAGCCCGGCTGACCCCGCGCACTACGTCTACCACCTGCGCGCGTGGCCGCTGATCTGGGACACGATCCTGACAACAGGGTTCGCGGTGGTGTGCGGACTCGTGCTCTCGCTGCTGAGCGCGATCTTCATCGTGGAGTTCGCGCCCACCGCCATCAGACGGGTGCTGGAACCGGTGGTGCGGCTGCTGGCGGCGGTGCCCTCGGTGATCTTCGGGCTGATCGGGATCCTGGTGGTGGTGCCGTGGATCAACGAACACCTGATCTCCCAAGGCCGCAAGCAGTCGGTGGCCGAAGTGGTGCAGCTCAACGGCGCGGGGCTGCTCGTGGCGAGCCTGATCCTGACGGTGATGATCACGCCGATCATGGTGGCGATCACCGTCAACGCGCTCGCGGCCGTGCCGCTCTCCTGGAGGGAGGGCTCGGCGGCGCTGGGAGTCAACCGCTGGCGCACGATCTGGCGGGTGTCGGTGCGCGCCGCGCGCCCCGCGATCGTCGCGGGCGCCGTGCTCGCCACCGCGCGCGCGCTGGGCGAGGCGATCATGCTGGCGATGGTGGGGGGCAGCCGCGCGTTCGCGCCCAACCTGCTCGATGGGATCACCGCGCTGTATGAGCCGGTGCGGCCGCTGGCGGCGACCATTGTCACCTACAAGGACAACCTCTCGGTGGTGCCGATGAGCCAGACGCTGTACGCGATGGCGGCGGTGGTGCTGGTGTCCACCGCGATGCTCTCGCTGGCCGCGTGGGCGGTGAAGCAGCCGCTCAAGCGCTACGGGATCCGCACCTGATGGCCACCGTGCCGCAGCTCGCGGGGCCCGCGCCGCTCCCAGCGCCGAGCAGATCTCCTCGCGCGCGCGGGCAGGACTCGATCTCCTCGTGGCCGCTCATCGACCGCGCGGGATACGTGGCGTGCTGGGCTGCGGGCCTGCTGCTCTGCGCATTGGCGGCGACCATCGTGGGGGTGATGCTGGTGAAGGGCATCTCCTACCTGCGCCCGGGTCTGCTGCTGGAACACCCGAACCCCGCGGGTCAGAACCAGCTCGGCTCGGGCGGCTTCGTGGATCCGATCGAGGGCACCCTGCTGCTGACCGCGATCGGGATCGCGCTGGCGGCGCCGATCGGCGTGGCGGTGGCGGTGTGGCTGACGGAGTTCCGCCGCCCGGCCGGCCTCGCGCGGGCGGTGGAGTCGGGGGTCGAAATGATCGCGGGCGCGCCGAGCGTGGTGCTGGCGTTCTTCGGGCTGCTCCTGTTCGCGCGTCCAACCCTGGCCTTCCTCTCGCAGACCTCGGCGGGGGGCGCGGTGTACGGGCGCTCGTTCTTCGCGGCGGGGGCGATGATGTCGCTGCTGGCGCTGCCGCTGGTGGTGGGGGCCACGCGCGAGGGGCTCGCGCAGATCCCGGCGCAGATGCGCGAGGCGTCCTACGCGCTGGGCAAGACCCGAGCGACGACGATCCGCCGGGTGCTGCTGCCCTCGATTCGCCCCAGCATCGCCAGCGGCGCGACGCTCGGCATGGGGCGGATCATCGGCGATACCGCGATCGTGGTGATCCTGCTGGGAAGCTCGCTGCGCCTGGAAGGCGCGGGCGGGGCGCCGCCGCTTTCAACCCTACGCGGAACCGGCGGAACGCTGACGAGCTACGTCTTCGAAAACTCGCCCGCGGGCGAAGGCAACGCCCCGCAGAAGGCCTACGCGGCGGCGTTCGTGCTGCTGATGATGGTGCTGGCGCTGAACATGGCGGTGACGCGCATGAGCGGAGGCCGGCGATGAACCCGGCGATGCCGCCGCCCGTGCGCAGGATCGTGGTGGAGCGCGAGCCAACGGTGGTGGAGCCTCCGGCGAACGGTGCACGCCCGCGGATCTCAGGCGGCACGCGGGCGAGCGACGGGAGCGCGGTCGGGATCGGGGGGCCACCGGGTTCGCTTGCGAGCGCAGCGCCACGCGCCGTGCGAGCGCCGGCGGCGAACGTGGCCGAGCGGATGCACATCGAGAACGTGTCCCTTGCCTACGGCGAGCGGTGGGTGGTGCGCGATGTGACGCTGCCGGTGCGCCAGGGCGAGGTGCTGGCGCTGATCGGCGCCTCGGGCTCGGGCAAGACGACGCTGCTGCGCTCGCTGAACCGTCTCACGGAGGTCACCGATGGGGCCTCGCGCGCGGGGCGGATCGCGCTCGATGGGCAGGATGTGGACGAGCTCGAGGTGACGGCGCTGCGCAGGCGCATAGCGATGGTCTTCCAGCAACCCAATCCGTTCCCGATGAGCGTGTTCGAGAACGTGGCGTATGCGCTGCGCGAGGAGCGCCGCGGCGCACACCACGCGCGCGGACGGCGAGGGCGCAGGGAACTCGAACCAGCGGTGATCGAGGCGCTGCGGCGCGCGGGCCTCTACGAGGAGGTGAAGGCGGACCTCGATCACCCGGCGCTGCGCCTCTCCGGCGGCCAGCAGCAGCGCCTGTGCATCGCGCGGGCGCTGGCGGTGAAGCCGGAGGTGCTGCTGCTCGACGAGCCCTGCTCGGCGCTGGACCCGATCTCCACGGCGACGATCGAGGAGCTGATCGTGGGGCTGCGCGAGAGCGTGGCGATCGTGATCGTGACGCACAACCTCCAGCAGGCATTCCGCGTGGCCGATCACGTCGCCTTCATGCACCTGGGCGAGCTGGTCGAGTACGGCCCCAGCGAGCAGATCTTCGATCGCCCCTGCGAGCAGCGCACGCGCGAGTACATCAGCGGCGCCTTCGGGTGAGCCGGGGCGCGGGGCAAGGGACACGCACATGCCACGCCGAAGGAAAGGAAGGAGGAGAAGGGCCGGCTGGGTCCCGGGTCTGGCGGGATCCCAGTCAAAGGGCGGCCGAGCGGGCCGCGTGGTGGCAACCGTCCTCGTGACGCTGGCCGGGGCGCTGGCGGTAAGCGGCTGCGAGACGAATGCGCAACGGAGCGCGAAGCTCGAAAAGGAGCGCCTGGCGCATCCCGTGGCCGTGCAGAAGGGATTGATCGTGACGCACGCGAGCGCCCATGTGAAAGTCGTGGAGAGCGCAGTGGTGCACGACGAAAACGGGACGGCGGTGGTGGTGAGCCTGCGCGACACCTCCTCCCGCGCGCTGCGCGACGCGCCAATCGCGATCACGGTGAGCGACGCGGGCGGCGCGACGCTCTACCAGAACAACGCGCCGGGCCTCGACCCGACCCTGGTGTCAGTGGTGCTGCTGGAGCCCGGGCGGGAAACGGTGTGGGTGGACGACCAGATCCCCACCACCGCCAGGGCGCCCGCGAGGGTGAGCGCAATGGTGGGCGAACCACCCGGGACAAGTGGGCGCGCGGAGGGACCGCCGGGGGCGAGCGGGCGGCCCGGCGAAGGCGCCAACCCGAGCGCAGCGATGCCTCAGCTGAGCGTGCGCGGGGTGCATCTCTTCGAAGACCCCAGCAACGGAGTGGGCGAGGAGGGCACAGTCGTCAACGCCTCGAAGGTGACGCAGCAGAAGCTCGTGGTGTACGCCATTGGGCGCCGCGCGGGACGCATCGTGGCGGCAGGGCGAGCGGTGCTCCCGGAAGTCCCCGCCGGCCAGAGCACCGCCTTCCAGGTGTTCTTCATCGGCGACCCGCGGGGCACGCAGCTGCAGGTGAGCGCGCCGGCGAGCACGCTGCGCTGACGCCCTTCCATGAACCTGTGGTTGTCCGCGTCGTTGTCGTCCGGCGAGATGGCGAACATCTGTTCCGTGCATCGATCGGGAAGCCGATCAGGAGGGACGTCGTCCAAATGCATAGGCTGCTCGATGGCCGCACAGACCTGTCAACCCATTTCGATCGAGACTGAGCTTGTTACTGACCGCCACCGAAGAAGCCGCCGGAGACCACGGCGAGGTCTTCACACGCCGCTGGGTTGTCGAATTGATTCTCGATCTCTGCGGCTATGTGCCGGAGCGGGATCTCACGCGCATGGTGGCGATGGAGCCTGCATGCGGCTCCGGCGCGTTTCTGCTGCCGATGGTCAGCAGACTGCTCGCCTCGGCGACGCTCCACGGCCATCGCCTCCGGGACACGGTCGACTCCATCAGGGCCACCGATCTGCTGCGCGTCAACGTCCGCGCAAGCCGCAGCGCTGTCCGTGAGGCTCTTACCGAGGCTGGCGCAGCCGCAAACATCGCCGCGGCTCTCGTGGAGGCATGGATCAAACCCGGAAACTTTCTGCTGGATCCGCCGCAGGAAAGGACCGTCTGACTATGTGCTGGGCAACCCGCCCTACATCAGACTTGAGTCCGTACCAGAGGGTCTATCCGACGCCTACCGCCAAGCGTGCACCACGATGGGCGGTCGCGCAGACGTCTATGTCGGGTTTTTCGAGCGTGGCCTTCAGGCCCTCGGGACCGGTGGCACGCTCGGCTTCATCTGCGCCGATCGGTGGATGCGCAATGCCTACGGCAGCCGTTTGCGCGCAATGATCTCCGCGGGTTGGTCCGTAGACGTGATCGTATCTATGACAGGAGTTGACGCCTTTGAGGAGGAGGTTGATGCCTACCCTGCCATCACGGTGCTGCGGCGGGCAGAGCAGCGATCCGGACCGCTGGTGGTTGACGCCACCCAGGAGTTCGGTCCCATGGGAGCGCGGGAGCTCTTTTCGGGGTGCACGCGCAAAGACAGGGGCCGATGGACGGGCCCTGGATTCCGTGCTGCACGCTTACCGGCCTGGGCGGGGGGTCAGCGCGGCTGGCCGCATGGGTCTCCGGAAAGGCTGTCCGCAATCTCAGACCTGGAGGCCAGGCTGCCGACCCTCGAAGACCCTGCCACCGAGACGCGCGTCGGCATAGGCGTGGCAACAGGCGCCGATCGCGTGTTCATCACCGGCGACTCCACCGTGGTTGAGCCCGAGCGCCTCCTGCCGTTGGCCCTTCCGCGCGATCTCTCCTCAGGAGAGGTCGAATGGTCCGGGAGGTATCTGGTCAATCCATGGGACTCCGGAGGCCTTATCGACCTCGATGACTGGCCACGCACGGCCCGATACCTTGGCGCCCACAAGAGGAGCCTTTCCCAGCGACACACGGCGAAATCGGGCAAATGGCATAAGACCATCGATCGAGTCATAGACGGCTTGATCGACAAACCGAAGCTGTACGTCCCTGATTTTGGAGAGATCATTTCACCGGTTCTTGATGCGGGCGATACATATCCGCACCACAATCTCTACTGGATCACCTCCGAATCATGGAACCTGAGTGTTCTTGGAGGTTTGCTTATGAGCGAGGTCGCCAATCTGTTCATCGCCGCCTACTCGGTGCGAATGCGTGGTGGCTACCTGCGGTTTCAGGCGCAGTATCTGAGACGCATAAGGGTCCCTCCAGTGGCAACGATAGACGCCAAGGCCGCACAGGAGTTGGCTTTGGCCTTTCATGACCGCGATCGTCTACGTGCCACCGAGGTGTCGCTTCCCCTCTATGGGCTCGATCGGATGCCGAGCTAACCCATGGCGCCGACCGAGAGCGACCTTGGGCTGGCTGTGCGCGCTTACTGGCAGACGAAGGACAAGCAGAGAGATGCAGCCCTGGCCATCGCCTCCACAGCCGAAGGAACCGCCAAGGCCGTTCGCGGAGGTGGGCACTTCAACCCGGTCGTCAACCTGATCGGGCGGTTCTTCACCGACGCCGGTTATCCGGTGGAGTCGATCCGGGCCAGCCGGAAGGGCACCACCCTTCCAGGCTTCTACCGGCCCAGCAAGGCATGGGATCTCGTGGTGGTCCACAGGGGCGTGCTTGTGGCCGCGATCGAGCTGAAAGCCCTGGGCGGCCCATCCTTTGGCAACAACTTCAACAATCGTGTCGAGGAGGCGCTCGGCAACGCCGTCGATTTGTCACGGGCCAACCTGGCGAAGCTGTGCGGCGAAGAGTCGCCCTGGACTGGCTACTTCTTCATCATGGAGGATCACGTGGGCTCTGAACAGCCGATCTCCAGGCAGGAGGGTGCGTTCCCAGCCGAGCCGATCTGGTACGACACCTCCTACCAGGACCGCTTCAGCATCACGGGCAAGCGGTTTCTCGACGAGGGCCTGTACGACGCCGTCTGCTATCTGGTCTCCTCGCCGGAGGCCCCTCGTCCGGTGCAACCATCCCGCCACCTCGACTGGCGCCATTTCTCGGCCGCCATTCAAGCCCGCATCAACTATCTGGGCAACCTCGGATACCCATAGTTATCGGCATCTGGGGCCAGTTGGGCTCAGCGCCGCCGCCCGCGCTGCTTGAGCGTGATGCCCTCCAGCACGTGGGCGACGGTCTCGCAGGCGTCGACGGCGGCCTCGAGCGACTCGAAGATGTCCTTCCAGCGGATCACCACCATCGGGTCGATGCCGCCCGCGAACAGCGAGGCGACGGCGTCGCGCTGGAGGCGATCGCCCTCGTTCTCCAGGCGGTGGATCTCCACGAGGTGGGGCGCCAGCTCGGTGCCGGTGCGCAGGCAGCGCAGCGCGCGGGCGATCTGCTCGCCGGCCCCCACGAGCACCTCGGCGAACTCCAGCGACTGCTCCATCGGGGCCTCCACGCCGTAGAGCCCCAGCTGCGCGGCGGCCTGCTCGGTGTGATCGACGATGTCATCGAGCGCCGTCGCCAGCGCGTAGCCGTCGCCGGTGTCGAAGGGCGCGCTCACGCGCCGTCCGCCCGTGAGGCGGTGGATGATGTCGTGGGTGATGCGATCGCCCTCCTGCTCGCACACCTTCAGATCGCGCGCGAGCGAGGCGTGCTCGGGGAAGTCCGCGAGCAGGTCGCGCAGCAGCAGGCCCGAGCGTTGCACGTTGCGCCCCGCCTCCTCCACGAGGGCCATCAGGATCGCATCGGGGGCGCGGCTCAGGAAAGACATCGGGGAAGGATATTGACGCCTCCGCGCCGGCCACGACTTTTTCACGACTTTTTCACCTACCGATCACCGGATCGCAACGCGATGGCGAGCAGAGGGATCGATCATGCCGCTCGATGGAGGAGTCTCGCGACAACGGCACACTGTACGCGGGCGAGCTGGAGATCAGGCTCGGCGAGGGCCTCGTGCTCGCCACCGGCCGGGCGCTCACGCTGTCGGTGCGGGAGTTCGAGCTGCTGGTGGCGATGGCCAAGCGGGCGGGGGCGATCGTGACCCGCGAGGAGCTCTACACAACCGTGTGGGAGCGGGAGCTGCGCGCAGGGGACCGCTCGGTGGACGTGTACGTCTCCAAGCTGCGCGGCAAGCTGGAAGTCGCGATGCCCGATCGCCGCTTCATCCACACCCACCCGGGCTTCGGCTATCGCTTCCAGCCCCAACCTTCACGAGATGTTCACACGCAGGCGGTGCCCATCTGATCAGACTGCGCGAAAGGCACTTGGCAGGCAGACCAGACCAGATGCTCCCCTGCCCTGAAGGGCACGGCTCGGGCTGCCGCCGTCAACACTCAGAGCCAGAGGAGACGCAGTGACCAAGAACAATGTAGGCGCGCTGCTGGGCGCCGGCGTGCTCGCGCTCGCCCTTGCCGCATGCGGTTCGAGCAGCTCCAGTTCCAGCACCACGGCCAGCAGCGTATCCGGCACGATCTCCGGCGCGGGCTCGACCTTCGCGGCGCCCGTGTACCAGCAGTGGGGCTCGCAGCAGTCGGGGCTCACCGTCAACTACCAGCCCGTCGGCTCGGGCGCGGGCATCACCGCGCTGGTGAGCAAGACGGTCGACTTCGGCGCCTCCGATCCGCCGCTGAAGGCCCCCGAAGAAGCCGCTCTGGAAAAGAACGGCAGCCCCGCGGTGCAGGTGCCGATGTTCCTGGGCGCGATCACCGTCTCCTACAACCTCCCCGGCGTGAAGACCGGCCTGAAGCTCGATGGCACGACGCTCGCTGGCATCTTCCTGGGCAAGATCTCCAAGTGGAACGACGCGACGATCGCCGCGCTGAACCCGGGCGTCACCCTGCCGAGCACCGCCATCACGGTGATCCACCGCTCGGACTCCTCGGGCACCACCGCCGGCTTCACCGGCTTCCTCGCCGCGGTGGACCCCGAATGGGCGAGCAAGGTGGGCTCGGGCAAGGACGTGCCGTGGCCCACGGGCACCGGCGCCAAGGGCAACGCGGGCGTCGCGGGCGCGATCTCGCAGACGACCGGCGCAGTGGGGTACGTGGAGCAGGCATACGCCCTGCAGCACAACTTCACCTACGCGAGCGTGAAGAACAAGGCCGGCAACTACGTCGCGCCCACGCTCGCCTCCACGAGCGCAGCCGCCGAAGGGATCGAAGTCCCGGCCAACCTGGGCTTCGCGATCAAGAACCCCGCGGGCGCCGGCGCCTACCCGATCACCTCGCAGACGTTCATCGTGGTCAACAAGGACCTCTGCAAGGCCGGCACCCCGGGTGGCGAAGGGGCCGCCAAGGGCGTCAAGGCGTTCCTCGAATACGGGCTGGGCTCAGCGGGTCAGAGCGTGCTCGCGCAGGCCGACTACGCGGCGCTGCCCGCGTCGATCCTCGCCAAGTCCAAGGAAGCGGTCGCGGGCCTGGAGTGCAACGGCGCTGCGCTTTAGCATAAGAGCACCTTGGAGGCCGCATCGATTCCAGGCGGTGGCCGCTCGAAGCTCGGGCGGTCACCGCTTGCGCGGCTTCCCGATCGCGCGCTGCGCTACGGCCTGACGCTGCTCGCGGCGTTGATCCTCGCGCTGATCGTCTACTTCTTCGTGCGCCTCGTCGGCGAAGCGCGCCCCGCGTTCGCCAAGGAAGGCGTGCTCGGCTTCGCCTTCACCAACAACTGGGACGTCAGCGCCGAACAGTTCGGCGCGCTGCCGCTGGTGGTGGGCACGCTGATCACCTCCGCCTTAGCGCTGCTGATGGGGGTGCCCGTGGCGATCGCCACCGCGCTCTACATCACAGAGCTGTGCCCGCGCCGTGCGAAGGGTCCGATCACGGTGCTCGTCGAGCTACTCGCGGCGGTGCCCTCCGTCGTCTACGGGTTGTGGGGCATCTTCTTCCTCGCCCCCCGGCTGCAGCCCGCCGAGCAGTGGGTGGCGGACAGGCTCTCCTTCGTCCCCTTCATCGGCGGCGGGGTGGTGACGATCCCCAACTACTTCATCGCCGGGCTGATCCTCGCGATCATGATCCTGCCGATCGTCAGCGCGATCGCGCGCGAGGTGATGGCCACCGTGCCACTCGACCACAAGGAGGCCGCGCTCGGGCTCGGGGCCACGCGCTGGGAGATGATCCGCATCGCCGTGCTGCCCTACTGCCGCCCGGGCATCGTCGGCGGCGCGATGCTCGGCCTCGGCCGCGCGATCGGCGAGACGATCGCCGTGACGCTGGTGATCGGCAACGCCCCCCAGCTCGGCGCCCATCTGTTCGGGCAGGGCTACACGCTCGCGGCGGTGATCGCCAACGAGTTCGGCGAGGCCACCGGGCTGCACCGCTCCGCGCTGTTCGCCGCCGCGCTGGTGCTGTTCGTGCTCACCCTGCTCGTCAACGCGCTCGCGCGGCTGGTCGTCCTGCGCGCCGGGCGCGGCAGCGCCTCGTCCCGGGGCGGTGGGGCCAGGCCAAGCGTGGCCGACGCGGCCGAGGCGGCGGCGGTGGGAGCATGAACCGCCTCGAGCGCTTCGCGGTGAGCCCACGGCGGCGGCGCACCGACCGCCTCGCGCGTGGAACGGTGCTGGCCGGCACCGTGATCGCCCTCGTGCCGCTGGTGCTCGTCATCTACTACCTCCTGCGCGAAGGCCTGGGGGCGTGGAGCCCCCACTTCTTCAGCACCGACCCCACCGGAAACACGTTCTTCAAGAACTCCGACATCGGCGGCATCCGCAGCGCGATGCTCGGCACGATCGAGATGGTCGCGCTCGCCTCCGCGATCGCCGTTCCGGTCGGCGTGGGCGTGGCGGTGTGGCTCGTGGAGTACGGCAAGGGCCATTGGTTCGCACAGCTCGTGCGCTTCTTCGTGGACGTCCTCACCGGCGTCCCCTCAATCGTCTTTGGCCTGTTCATCTACATCGTGCTCGTGGTGGGCGCCGGCTTCGCCGGCTACAAGGGCGCCTTCGCGCTCGCGCTGCTGATGCTCCCCGTCGTGACGCGCTCCGCCGAGGTCGTGCTGCTGCTGGTGCCCGGCGCTCTGCGCGAGTCAGCGCTCGCGCTGGGAGCCGAGCGCTGGAAGGTGATCTTCCGCATCGTGCTCCCCACCGCACTCAGCGGCCTGGTCACCGGGGTGCTGCTCGCCATCGCGCGCGCCGCGGGGGAGACAGCGCCGCTGCTCTTCACCGCGGGCGCCACCAACAAGACCAGCTCCAACCTCAGCCAGGTGATGAACTCGCTGCCGGTGCAGATCTACGACGACATCATCTCCCCCACCCAATCGGTCGTCAATCGCGCATGGGGCGCCGCGCTGACCCTCGTTGTGCTTATCTTGATCCTCAACCTCGTGGCCCGTCTGGTATCCCGAAGGAGCCGTCTTGCATGACCCCCGACGCATCGCCTCCCACATCGGCGGGCGCTCCATCGCCCCCAGCCCCCCAGGCGGCGGCAGAGGCTGCCGGGGCCGGAGCTGAGCGGGGAGCCATGCTCCAGCCGGGCTCCCAGCCAGCGCCCTCCGCGGATACAACCGCTCCCGCGCCCGCGAGCCCAGCGAGCGTCGTCAAACGCGGTCCGCAGGTGCGCCTCGCCAAGCTGCGCGCCTTCTACGGCTCCGCCGAACAGGTCAAGGGCATCGACCTGGAGTTCCCCGCCAACCAGGTCACCGCGATCATCGGCCCCTCCGGCTGCGGCAAGTCCACGATGGTGCGCTGCATCAACCGCATGCACGAGGAGATCCCCGGCGCGCGCGCCGAGGGCCAGGTACTGCTCGACGACCTCGACCTCTACGACTCCTCGGTCGACGTCATCGCGGTGCGCCGCGCGGTCGGCATGGTCTTCCAGAAGCCCAACCCCTTCCCCACGATGTCGATCTTCGACAACGTCGCCGCCGGCCTGCGCCTCACGGGCATCGGCCGCGGCGAGCTGCGCCCCAAGGTCGAGGCCGCGTTGCGCGACGCCGGCCTGTGGGAGGAGGTCTCGGGCCGCCTCTCGGAGCCCGGCATCGGCCTCTCCGGCGGACAGCAGCAGCGGCTGTGCATCGCGCGCTCGCTCGCCGTGGACCCCGAGGTGCTTTTGATGGACGAGCCCTGCTCCGCGCTCGACCCGATCGCCACGCTGAAGATCGAGGAGCTGATCGCCACCCTCAAGCAGCGCGTGACGATCGTGATCGTCACCCACAACATGCAGCAGGCCGCGCGCGTGGCCGATCGCACCGCCTTCATGCTCAGCGGCGAGATGGTCGAGGTCGGGCCCACGCAGGACATGTTCACCACCCCCAGCGACCCCAGAACCGAGGAATATGTCACTGGGAAGTTCGGCTGATCCCAGCGCGCGCAAGCAGGGCCGCGCGCACTTCCAGCAGCAGCTGCACGAGCTGCAGACGCGCGCCCTCGGCGGGCTGGACCTGATCGTCGAGCAGCTCGATCGCGTGCTCGAGGCGCTCGACCACCAGGACGTGGAGCTCGCCCAGATGGTGATCGACGACGACGACCGCGTCGACGGGCGCTACCTGGAGGTCCACCAGGGCATCCTCTCGCTGCTCGCCCTCCAGGCTCCCGTCGCGGGCGACCTGCGCCTGGTGGCCGCGCTGCTGCACGTGATGAAGTGCGTCGAGCGCATGGGCGACCAGTGCGTGAACATCGCCAAGCTGATCCCGCTCTCCGGTCACGAACCCCCGGTGCGCCGCGAACTGCTCGACACGCTCATGAAGATGGGCGCGCTCGCGCGCTCGGAGGTCACGCAGTCGAAGACCGCCTTCGCCAACCGCGACGTCGAACTCGCCGAGGATCTCGTGCGCCAGGACCGCGAGATCAACCTCCTCAACCGCGAGATCTTCCGCATGGCGCTGGAGATCGGCGACGACGCGGACATCCGCGAATGGGGCATGCACATGATCCTCGTAGCGCGCGCGCTGGAGCGCGTGGGCGACAACGCTGTGGACATCGGCGAGCAGGTCGCCTTCGTCGTCACGGGGCTCTTCCGCGAGTTCTCCGACTCCTCGCACCCGATGGGCGTGGGCGGCGCCACCGGCGGCGGCGCGGTCTGATCCGGGTTCGGCAAGGCCCCCTCCTTCCCAACCACGCGGCCCTCGCTGGCCGCCCCCTGGGCGGCCTCCTCCCTTCCTCACCCCCGCTATTTGCGAGCCTCTCTGTGAACAAGCTGTGACTTCTGTCGTCGCCGCAAACATTTCCCCGCGTTCCTTGCATACACTTTCGCCTCGATGACCGAGAGCAGGCAGCCCCTGAGGCCCGCGGCGCATCTTCGACGGCCTCGCCCCTGCGCATCGCGGTTCTCGATCGCGACAGCGGCTTCATCCAGGTGTTGAGCAAACGCCTCGACCGGCTCGGCTGGGAGCATCGCGTGCTCGGCAGCCCCGTCCCCGCCGACGTCGTTGTCTCGATGCGCCTCTCCGCGCTCGTCGTGGACCTCGCGATCCTGGGGCCGCAGGCGTGGACGTGGCTCGAGCGCCTCTGCGGCGCGCTGCCCGAGCTCGGCATCGTTGTCTGCACCGGCCCCTCCACCGTCGCCCAGCGCGTGCGCGGGCTGCGCCTCGGAGCCGACGACTGGATCACCAAGCCCTGCCACCCCGAGGAGGTCATCGCGCGGGTGCAGAGCGTCGTGCGCCGCCGCCGGCGCTCCGCCAGCCGCGGTGAGATCAAGCCCGTCACGGCCGGCGAGGTCGAGATCCGCTCCGACCGCTTCCAGGCGTTCGTCAACGGCGCCTCGCATAGACCTCACCCGCCGCGAGTTCGAGCTGATCGAGCTGCTCGCCTCCGCCGAGGGGCGCGTGCTCGAGCGCGAGGAGATCTACTCGCGCCTCTGGGGCTACGCGATGGTGCGCGGCGACCGCTCCGTCGACGTCTTCGTGCGCAAGCTCCGCCAGAAGCTCGAGAAGGCTTCGCCGCAGTGGCGCTACATCCACACGCACTTCGGCATCGGCTACCGCTTCGCCGCCGAGGCCATCGGCGCCGCCCGCGAGCGCTGAGGCAGCTAGATCGTCGGCGATGGCGACGTCGGCGATCAGGGCGAGCTCGACCGGGCGCGCAGCAGCACGAGCTCGCCGCCAGCCCTCGAGCTCGGCTCGATATCCGTCACGCTCCTGGGGGACGCGAGCCGCACCACCGCCAGCCCGCCCTTCTTCAGGTCCACGCGAGCGCCGGTGAGTTCGGCCACCACAGTCGAGAGGTCCGGCTCGTGACCCACCAGCAGCAGCGTGCCCCTCGGGGCCCACGGCGGCGAGCGCGTCGAGCGCCTGCGCCGCGTCGAAGCCGCCCGCAGCGGCAGGTCGATCTGCAGCTCCGGTGGCCCGCTCGGTCGTCGCTCCAGTCCTCGACCGCCAGCTCGGCGGTCTGCCGGGCGCGCTCCTTGGGGCTCACAGGATCGCGTCCAACTTCACCCCCAGCCGCGCCAGCGCCACGCCCGCCAGGCGCGCCTGGCGTTCGCCCGCGCTCGGTCAGCCGCCGCTCGGAATCGGGCCGAGTCGCCGTGCGGCTCGGCGTCCGCGTGACGTAGCAACCAGAGCTGGCGAGCCATGTCCCTCGCATCCATCCTAGCGAGAGCGCGAGGGTGAGCGTTCCGTGCAGCCGCTGAGCAGTTGATCCGAGTACGCCACGCGTGAGCAGACGCGCGACATCGCCCCCAGGATCGCGACGAGGAGCACGCCGAGCTGAGCGACCCCCTCGCCTCTACCTCAACCGCGAGCTCTCCTGGCTGGACTTCAACGAACGCGTGCTGCAGCTCGCCGAGGACGAGGAGGTGCCGCTGCTGGAGCGCGTCAAGTTCTGCGCGATCTACACGACCAACCTCGACGAGTACTACATGGTGCGCGTCGCCGGGCTGCACGACCAGATCGAGGCCGGCGTCGAGAACCCCAGCCAGGACGGCCTCACGCCCTCGCAGACGATCGCCGCGCATCCGCGGGCGCGTGCGCGAGCTGGGCGTGCGCCTGAGCGATTGCTTCGAGCACCGGCTGCGCCCCGCGCTCGCCGAGCACGGCGATCCGCGTCGTCTCCTTCGAGGAGCTCGACGAGGAGCAGCGTGCGTACCTCGCGGGGCACTTCCAGAAGACGATCTTCCCGGCCCTCACCCCGCTCGCGGTGGCGCCCGGGCGTCCCTTTCCGTACATCTCGAATCTCTCGCTGAGCCTCGCCGTGCTCGTGCGCGACCCGGTCACCGACCAGACCGTGTTCGCGCGCGTGAAGGTGCCGACCGAGATCCTGCCGCGCTTCGTCGCCGATCGCGCACCGCGACTGGAGCCGAGACCTGGCGCACCGCCGGGTCCGCGAGCGCGACGCTCGTGCCACTCGAGGACGTCATCGCCCACCACCTCGACGTGCTCTTCCCGGGGATGGAGATCGTCGACTACGACGTCTTCCGCGTCACCCGCGACGCCGATCTCGAGGTCTCCGACGACGCCGCCGACCTGCTGCAGGCCGTCGAGGACGAGCTGCGCCGCCGGCGCTTCGGCGAGGTCGTGCGCGTCGAGCTCGGCGACGCGCTGCTCCGCGCCGCTGCGCGGCGAGCTGGTCGGCCTTGCTGGGGATGGCGGAGGAGGAGATCTACCCCGTCGCCGGGACTGCTCGACATGGGCGCGCTCTGGCAGATCGTCGAGCTCCCGCGGCTTCCGGAGCTGCGCGATCCGCCGATGATCGGCATCACCCATCCCCGCCTGCTGCGCCACGAGGGCGAGCGGCCCGACGTGCTCGGCGCGATGCGCGACGGGCGACCTGCTCGTGCACCACCCCTACGACTCCTTCACCACCTCCGTCGAGCGCTTCGTCGAGCAGGCCGTCGCCGATCCGAACGTGCTCGCGATCAAGCAGACCGTGTACCGCACCAGCGACGACTCCCCGCTCGTGCCCGCGCTGATCGACGCCACCGAGCGCGGCAAGCAGGCGGTCGCGCTGGTCGAGCTCAAGGCGCGCTTCGACGAGCGCACCAACATCCACTGGGCCAAGGCGATGGAGGAGGCCGGCGTGCACGTCGTCTACGGCCAGCCCGCGCTGAAGACCCACGTCAAGTGCGTGCTCGTCGTGCGCCGCGAGGGCGATGGGCGTGCGCAACTACGTGCACATCGGCACCGGCAACTACCACTCGACCACCGCCCGCCTCTACACCGACTTTGGGCTGTTCACCACCGACGAGCAGATCGGCGCGGACGTGACCGACATGTTCAACTACCTCACCGGCTACGGGCGCCCTCTGCACTACCGCAAGGTGCTGATCGCCCCCGCGCAGCTGCGCGACGGGCTGCTGGACGAGATCGAGCGCACCATCGCCGCCCACTCCCCCGAGCACCCCGCGCGGATCGCGATGAAGATGAACGCGCTCGTCGACGGGCGCTGCATCCGCGCGCTCTACGCCGCCTCGCAGGCCGGCGTGCGCTCGACCTCAACGTGCGCGGCATCTGCTGCCTGCGACCCGGCGTCCCGGGCATCTCCGAGAACATCCGCGTCGTCTCGATCGTGGGGCGCCTGCTCGAGCACTCGCGCGTCTACTGCCTTCGAACGCGACGGCGAGCACACCGTCTACATCGCCTCCGCCGACCTCATGCCGCGCAACCTCGACCACCGCGTCGAGCTCGCCGTGCCGATCGAGACCCCCGAGCTGCGCGCCGAGCTGCTCGACACCCTGGAGCGCGCCTTCGCCGACAACCAGACCTCGTGGGAGCTGGAGCCCGACGGCGTTTGGCGCCGTCGCTGCACCGGGACCGAGCGAGAGCCCGCGCAACCTCCAGCTCGAGCTGATCGAGCTGCACGCCCGCCGCGCCGCCGAGGAGCGCCCCGGCGAGCGCGACAGCACCGGACTGCTTATCGAGCCACTGCCGGCAGCTCGTCCAGCGCCTGCTTGAGGTCGTCCACAGACTGGTAGTCCAGCCCCAGCAGGTGGTCGTGGCGGTGGCGCACCACACCGTTCTCATCGATCACGATCACCGCGCGCTTGGTGGCGCCGAGGCGGGAGGCGAAGGCGCTGTAGGCCTTGGCCACCTGCTTATCCACATCGGCCAGCAGTGGCACGTTGAGACCGTGCTTGGCGGCGAACGCCTCGTGGGAGTCGAGGCTCTGGGAGGAGATGCCCACGATCGTGGCGGGGAGCGCGGAGAAGTCCTCTGCGTGGTCGCGGTAGGAGCAGAACTGCCTGGTGCAGACGAGCGTGTTGTCGCCTGGGTAGAACAGCAGCACCACCCGCTCGCCGCGGTGCTCGGAGAGCTTGAAGGGGCCATCTGTTCCCGGCAGCTCGAAATCGGGCGCCTGCTCGCCAACCTGCGGAGTCCTCGCCATGCTCGACCCTCCTCTTCGACAACTGGAATGCGGCCCCGCCAGGATATCGCACGAATCCGATCACTTATTGGACATATCCGGTTGCTTCGGCGAGCGACAACACACGCGGACGCGGCACCTGGAGGGTATGCCGGCCCGTGCGCTACAACACCTCTGCATGTCCTCCGGCGCCCGAGTCCTGGTTGTGGTGGTGGCGTGCACGCTGGTGAGCGCGTGCGGGAGTTCCGGGGCGCCCGCCGTCAGCGTGAGCCCTGCGCCGAGCGCGCCCGCGGCGAGCATCCCGCCGCCCGCTCACAGTGCGATGGCGCTCTTGGATTGGCCCGAGTTCGGCCTCGATCCGGGGCGCTCGAACGTCAGCTCGGACTCGACCGGCATCACCGCGGCCAACGTTGCGCACCTGCGGCGCCGGCAGATCGCGCTGCCCGGAACGGTCGACTCCTCCCCGATCTACCTACACGGGGTCGCCGTCGCCGGGGCGAGCGTCAACGTCGCGGTGCTCACCACCACCTACGGGCGCACGCTGGCGCTCGACGCGAGCAGCGGACGCATCCTGTGGGTCTTCACGCCGCCGGGCTACTCGCAATGGGCCGGGAGCGCGCAGATCACCACGGCCTCCCCGCTGGCCGACCCGGACCGTCAGTTCGTCTATGCCGCCTCGCCCAACGGGCTGATCCACAAGCTCTCGCTCGCCACCGGCCGTGAGGACAGCGCAGGCGCCTGGCCGGTGTCGATCACGCGCGACCCCACCCACGAGAAGCTCGCCGCGGCGCTCAACATCGAGGGGCCCTACGTGATCGCCGCCACCGGCGGCTACCTCGGCGACGCTCCCCCTATCAAGGCCACGTCGTGCTGATCGAACGCTCAAGCGGCCACATCCACGCGGTGTTCAACACGCTCTGCGCTCGGCGCCGCGCGTTGATCGTGCCGCGCACCTGCGCCGCCAGCGATTCGGCGATCCTCTCGCGCTCGGGGCCCGTAGTGGAGCCCGGAGGGCGCATCATCCTCTCCACCGGGAACGGGCCATGGAACGGATCAAGCGACTTCGGAGACAGCGTGATCGAGCTCAACTACCCCGCGCTCACGCCGCGCCAGGCGTACACGCCCGTCAACCAGGCGCAGCTGAACGAAACCGACACCGACCTCGGCTCCAGCGCGCCCGCGCTGCTGGGCCACGACCGCGTGGTGGTGGCGGGCAAGGACGGCATCGTGCGCGTGCTCTCGCTCGCGCGCCTCGACGGGGGCGCGCCGCGGGGGGCTGGTCTGGGGGCCGCCGGATCTCGTGAGCGGTTGGGCGGCGAGCTGCAGACGCTTCCGCTGCCCGGCGGCGGGGAACTGTTCACCGCGCCCGCCGTGTGGCGCCAGGGCACGCACACGACCATGTTCATGGCCGGCGAACACGGCACCGGCGCCTACACGCTGCGCGGCGGGCGCCTGCGCGTGGTGTGGCAGAACGGCACGCCGGGCACCAGTCCGGTGCTGGCCGGGGGCCTGCTCTATGTCTACGATCCCAACGCGGGCGGCATCGACGTCTACCTCCCCCGCTCGCCCCGCCCGATCGCCCACCTCGCCGGAGAACCGGGGCATTGGAACAGCCCGATCGTCGTCGACGGCCACGTGCTGGAGCCCGAGGGCAACGCCAACGATCACAACTCGACGGGAACGCTCAACCTGTTCTCGGTGAGCTGAAAATACTCCCCGGCACGGAAGGTGCGGGAGATTGACGTATAAAGCCGCAGGACCACCACGCTAGCCTCGGTGTATGGAGGAGTCGCTCAGCGGCCAACTGCTGCTCGCTGCGCCCACGCTGCTGGACCCCAACTTCAGCCGCGCCGTGATCCTGATCGGCGCCCATTCCGAGGACGGGGCGATGGGCGTGATCCTCAACCGCCCCTCCGAAGTGACGGTGGGCGAGGCGGTGCCGCAGCTGGAGCCCGCCGTCGATGACGATGACACCGTCTACCTCGGCGGCCCCGTGCAGCCCGACTCGATCGTCCTGCTGGGCGAGTTCATCGACCTCTCCCCCGCGGGACTGCTGGTGCTCGGACGGATCGGCTTCCCCGCGCCGGAGGCCGGCATCGAAGAGTTGGCCGCCGCCACCGCGCGCAGACGCGTATACGCCGGCTATGCCGGCTGGGGCGAGGGCCAACTCGACTCCGAGCTCGAGCAGGGCGACTGGATCGCCCAGCCCGCGCTCCCCGACGATGTCTTCACCGAGGACCCCGACGAGCTCTGGAGCACCGTTATGGCCCGCAAGGGCGGCGCCTACGCCCTGCTCGCGCGCATGCCGCTGGACCCGAGCGTGAACTGATCTCGCCGGCGACGGCGAGCCGGTCGCAGGATCTTCACCGTCACCGGAAGACCTTCGCCTCCTCCGGCAAAGCGTTCTAAGCTCTCAGACGATGCTCAAGCTCGCGCGCTGGTCAACCACGCACCGGCTCTACATCGTCCTTGGCTGGATCGCCCTGCTCGTAGCCGTCAATGCGGTGGCGCAGTCGGCGGGGACCTCCTACTCCAACAACTTCACGCTGCCCGGCTCGGACTCCCAGCGAGCCGCGGATCTGCTGCAGAAGAGCTTCCCCGTGCAGGCCGGGGATCGCGACACGATCGTCTTCCGCGTCTCCAGCGGCAACGTCAACGATCCCGCCGTGCGCGCGCGCATGGAAAGCACCTTCGCCCAGGTCGCCAAGCAGCCGCACGTCGCCAGCGTCGTCAGTCCGTACTCGCCCGCCTCCGGAGGCGAGGCGATCTCCAAGGACGGGCGCATCGCCTTCGCCACCGTGCTGTTCGACGAAAAGGCCAACGACCTGCCCAAGTCCGCGGCCGAACGCGTCGTGAAGGTCGCCTCGGCGGCGCGCCAGCCGGGGCTGCAGGTCGAGCTCGGCGGGTTCGCGATCGAGGCGACCCAGCGCGAAGGCTTCGGCCTCTCCACCGCGATCGGCCTGCTCGCCGCGATCGTCGTGCTGCTTATCACCTTCGGCTCGCTCGTCGCGATGGGCCTGCCGATCCTCACCGCGCTGTTCGGGCTCGGCACCGGACTCGGGCTGATCGCGCTGTTCACGCACGTCGTCGACACGCCCGACTTCTCCTCCGAGCTCGCCGCGATGATCGGCCTGGGGGTCGGGATCGACTACTCGCTGTTCATCGTCACCCGCTTCCGCGAGGCCTACGCCGGCCCCGGGCCCACCGCGGGGCTCGTGCGCGAGTCGGTCGTGCGAGGCGATGGACACCGCCGGGCGCGCCGTGCTGTTCGCTGGCTGCACCGTCGTCATCGCGCTGCTCGGCATGATGGTGCTCGGCGTCAGCTTCCTCTACGGCGTCGCGATCTCGGCCTCGATCGGCGTGCTGCTGGTGATGTTCGGCTCGCTCACGCTGCTGCCCGCCCTGCTCACCTTCGCCGGCCCCCGCCTGGTGCGACCCGGCGCCGGCGCGCACGGCGCCGCGGCGAGCAGGTCACGCACGCGCCCGGTGCCGGCGCATGGCTGCGCTGGAGCCGCTTCGTGCAGAGGCGCCCGTGGACGATCGCGATCGTCTCGACGCTCGTGATGCTCGCGATCGCCGCTCCCGCCCTCGCGCTGCGCCTGGGCTCCAGCGACGCCGGCAACGATCCCCAGAGCTTCACCGCGCGCCGCGCTTATGACCTGCTCGCCGAGGGCTTCGGCAAGGGCTTCAACGGGCCGCTGCTGGTGCGTGGCACAGAACGGCAGCCCCGTCGGCGCTGCAGCAGCTGCAGAGCGCGCTCGGCAGCGCCCCCAATGTGGTCTCAGTCACGCCGGCGCGCCTGAACCCCACCGGCCAGGTGGCCACGCTCTCGGTCTACCCCCGCTCCGCCCCGCAGGACTACGCCACCAGCCAGCTCGTCTCCCACCTGCGCGACGCACGTGATCCCGCCGCTGGCCGCGCAGAACCATATGAACGTGCTACGTCGGCGGCGTCACCGCCGGCTCAGTCGACTTCGCCACCACCCTCGGCCACAAGCTGCCGCTGTTCATCGGCGTCGTCGTGCTGCTCTCCGCGCTGCTGCTGATGGTCGTCTTCCGCTCGCTCGTGATCCCGCTGCAGGCCGCCGTTCATGAACCTGCTCAGCATCGGCGCCGCGCTCGGCGTGATCGTCGTCGTCTTCCAGTGGGGCTGGCTCGACGGGATCATGGAAATCAGCAAGGGCCCGATCGAGTCCTTCATCCCGGTGATGCTGTTTGCGATCGTCTTCGGCCTCTCGATGGACTACGAGGTCTTCCTCGTCTCGCGCATCCACGAGCAGTGGGCGCGCGGCAGCGACAGCGAGGCAGGCCGTCGGCGAGGGCCTCGCGCTCACTGGACGCGTCGTCACGGCCGCCGCCGCGATCATGATCTGCGTATTCCTGTCCTTCATGCTCGGCGAAAACCGCGTCATCAAGGAGTTCGGCCTCAGCCTCGCCTCCGCCGTGTTCCTCGACGCCGTCGTCGTGCGCTGCCTGCTGCTGCCCGCCGTGCTCAGCATCCTCGGCGAGCGCACCTGGCGGATCCCGGCGTGGCTCGATCGCGCGCTGCCGCGCGTGAACATCGAGGGCAGCGGCGCCGACGGTCGTCGTCGCCTCCGGACACGACGGCAATGGTCGCGCTCCCTGAAGAGCACGGGAACGGCGTCGGGTCGGGCGGCGACGAGCCCTCCGCGCCGGGATGTCGTCAGCGGGAGAGTGGAGGGCTGAGCCGCATCCGGGGAGGGCCCTGGCTCGCCCTCCCGCTCGTGCCTCCTGCTGGCGCTCATCGCTGCTGGGCGCCGCGTCCTCCGCTGCGCGGCGCGGAGGCTCGTCCCACCGTCGCTGCTCGCTGTTTCTGCCCGCGCAGCCTCGAGACGCCATCGAGGCCGAGCTGGCGTCGCTGCCCTCGCTCTCGACGGGCTCCTGAGCGCCACGCAGGGCAACTACACCACCGCTCAGCTGCTGCTCGACTCACCCAGGGCGCACGCGTTTCCTACTCCGCCTACTCCCCGAGCGCCCACCCTCCCTATCGCTCCTCACGCCCCCGGCGCACCCTCGGGGAAGGCCCGACGCCGCGGCTCCACCCGTGCGCTCGCCGGCGCAGGTGCGGAGGTCAGACCTGGCCGCAGGTGCTCGCGCGCGCCAACGGCGCGCCGCAGATCCTCGAGCCGGGACTGCTCGCCGTCCTCGATCCCGGGCGGCGCCGCCTATGTGGGCGTCAGCGGCGCAAACGATGACCGACGGCGTGGTCGCCGCCAACCGCTCGGGGCACGTCGCCGCGGTCTCGCTCGGACCTGCCGCCGACGCTGCCGGCGCGCATCGCGCGCTGCAGACCGTCGCCAACCGCCTGGTCGTCGCCGATCTGCCCGAGCGGTCTCCGCGGGCGATGCCGACCTGCACATGCTCGCCGCTAGCGCGTCCGCCCAGCGAGCTGCTGATCGTGCTGCCCAGCGTGGCCCCCGATCGCCGCGGCTACGAACTGCTCGTGGATCTCGCTGGCGGGCGCTCGATGGCGGGCGCAGTACGCTCACCTCGCAAACCACCAACCAGCGCGGGCTGGTCGCCACCATCGACCTCGCCCCCACGATCCTCGCGCCACCTCGCCCTGCCCGTCCCCGCCGCCATGCGCGGCGAGCCGATGCGTACCGATGGGTCCTTCGACGGCGCCCATCTGCGCGCGCTCAAGGCCCGCCTGCGGCGTCGTCTACTCGCGCCGCCTGCCAGCGCTGGCCTGGCTGCTCGGTGGCCTGGGCGCTCGTGCGCTGCTCGCGTCGCTGCTCCCGCTCGGCCGCACTCGATCGCCGCCCGCGCGCCGCGCGCGTGGGCGATGCGCGTGGGCGCGCTTGCCCTGCTGTGGACCCCTGTCGCCGACGCTGCTCCCCGCCGCCCTCGAGCCGAGCCGCCCCGTCGAAGTCGCGCTGCTCGTGCTCACCTGCTTCGCTGCTGGCGCTGCTCACCGACCGCCTGCTCCCCTGGCCACGCGCGCCGCTGGCCCCCGCGCTCGTCGCGATCGTCGCGCTCAGCGCTCGACGCCCTGCGGCGCACGCAGCTGCTCATCCGCTCGCTGCTCGGCCCCAACCCCGATCCTCGGCGCGCGCTTCTACGGCATCGGCAACGAGCTCAAGTCGGCGCCTCGCCGTGCTCGTCTTCGCGGCGGTCGCCGCCGCGCTCTATCCGCGCCGCGCGCGGGCGCCGCGCCGCGCAGCCGGCGATGGCCCTCGCCGGCATCGCGCTGGCGGTCGTCGAGGGCTCCGCGCGCATCGGCGCCGGCGTCGGCGGCGTGATCCTCGTCAGCGCCGGCACCGCTGTGGCCACGGTGCATGCTGCTTCCCGGTCAGCTCACGCGCCGGCGCGCGCTGATCGTGCTCGATCGCCCGCGTCGTGGGTCTCGTGGCGCTCGCCGCGCTCGACCTGCTCACCGCGCACGGCTGCGGCCACTTCACCGGCAGCGTCCTGCACGCCCGCTCCGCTGGCGACATGCGCGACGTCATCGTACGCCGCTATACGGCCGCCTACGACGAGCTCAAGCACGGCGCGATGCCGCTCGCCACCGCGCTCGCGCTGCTCGCTCGCCGGCGTCGGCGTGCGCCGCCGCGAGCGTCTGCTCGCGCCGGTGGACTGCGACCCCGCCTGGCTCGCCGCGCTCGCCGGCGGGCTCGCCGCGGGCGTCGTCGGCGCGCTCAGCGAGGACTCCGGGCCGGTGCTGCTCGTCGTCGCCGTCTTCGTGCTCTGCCTGCCTGCTCGGCTACCTGTGGAGCGCCCCGCCGCAGGACGCGACGAGCCTCACCGCCAGCGCACTCCCGGCAGGCGCCGTGCAGCACGATCTCGTGCTCGGACACCGCCAGGGGCACTCGCTCGCTGAGCCTCGTCGATCGCCTGCTCCAGGGCGTCGTCGGAGAAGGGCATCACCAGCCCGCAGCTGTCGCACACCAGATGGTGGTGGTGCTCCGGCGTGCTCGTGCACCCGCTCGTAGCGCACCATCGCCTGGCCGGTCTCCACGCGCTGCACCAGGCGCAGGCGCTCGAGCTCGTCGAGGATCCGATACACGCTCGCGCGGCTCACCGCGCGCGCCGCTGCGCGAGCGCAGCGCGTCCTCGATCTCCACCGCCGTCAGCGCGCAGCTCTGGCGCGTCGAGCAGCTCCAGCACCGCGCGGCGCGCGCCGCCGCGCTTGCGGCCGGCGGCCGCCAGCGTCGTCCTCGGCGCGATCGGCCCACGTCTCGGTGCTCGTGGCACGCTCCCGCCCGCGGGTTCTGCCTTCATCGTGCGCCGACCTTCATCGGCAGGATGGTAGAGGCGGCGTAGACCCCGACCGCGAGCGCCACGATCGCGCGTGCCAGGCGGCAGCCCGGGCAGCGCGTAGCTGAGCGCCAACCCGACCCACATCGCCGCAAGCGCCATCGCTCCGGCGAGCGCGATCCCCGCGAACGGGCTGCCGGCGAGCCGGTGCGCGGCGGCGGCGGGAGCCGCGAGCAGCCCGAGCAGCAGCAGCGCCCCCACGGCCTGCGTCGCCTCGGCGGCGTCGACCCCCAGCAGCACCAGGAAGCCGACTCCCAGCCGGCGCGTCGGCACGCCCCGCGCGCCCGCCACCTCGGGAGAGACCGAGGCGAACAGCAGCGGGCGGGCGATCGCCAGCGGCGCCACCACCGCGCCCGCGCCGATCACCGCCGCCAGCCGCGCTTCGCCGCTCGCCCAGCCCGAAGATCGAACCGAACAGGGTGCGCGCCGCCATCGATGCCCGAGCCGCCGGCGGCGCCCGACGCTGAAGAGCGTCAGGAAGCAGCACACCGAGCGCCAGCACGAAGGTGAACACGACCCCGATCGTCGTGTCGTCCGCCGGCGCATCCGGCGCTCCCCGAGCCGGCGCCGGCGAACGAGCGCCGGCCGCAGCAGCCCGATCCCCGCGCCCACCGCGACCGTCGCCGCGAACAGCCCCACGCGCACGTCGATCCCCGCCGCCGGCCGCGGCCAGCGCGCCCGGGAACGCCACGTGGCTGAGCGCGTCGCCGGCGAACACCTGGCCGCGCAGCACCACGAACCAGCCGATCACCCCGCTCGCCAGCGCGATGAACGTGCCGGCCAGCAGCGCGTTGCGCATGAACTCCTGGGAGAGCATCACGCCCCTCCGCGGGGAAGAGGAGCCCGGCAGGACGCTCGAGGAGAGGAATGCGAGGCGGATGGCCTCCTCACGCGATCACTCCCTCCGGCGGCGGCTCGCCGCTCGGAGCGCCTTCCACCCACGCACGCCGCGCCGTCGCGCAGACCGACCACCACCCGCACCGCCACGTACGATCCGAAGGAGATCGTCGTGATGAAGAATCCCGCTGGGTACACCGAGAAGTAGGCCACCCCCAGTCCCACCCAAACGACCGCCAAGCCGAGCGCGACCGCTCAGCGCGAGGCTGAGCCCGATGCCGCGCGGTGATCGCCTGCGCGCTCGCGGCGGGCGCCAGCAGCAGCGCGAACACCAGCAGCACGCCGGTGACCTGGCCGTCGCCGCGACCGCCAGCCCGAGCACCACCAGGAAGCACGACGAGACCCCCGATCGGCACACCCCGCGCGCTTGCGACGTCGGCGTCTACCGAGGCGAACAGCAGCGGGCGCCCCAGCACCGCCAGCGCCGCAAGCGTCCCCGCGGCGACCGCCGCCAGCATCAGCACCTGAGCGTCGGAGATGCCCACCACCGTCCCGAACAGCAGGGTCTCCAGATCTCCGAGCACGCCGCCGTAGAGGCTCAGGAACAGGTACCCAGCGGCCAGCGCGAGCACCTGCACCGAGCCGATCAGCGCCGACTGCTCGCTCAGCGAGCGCCGCCCGGGTCCGGAGAGCCGGCCGATCGCCACTCCCCCCACGGCGCAGAAGGCGAAGTACCCCCACGCGGCCGGCACCCCGATCAGCGCCGCCGCCGCTCGCGCCGGGGAACGACATCAGCGACAGCGTGTGCCCGGCGAACGCCTCGCGGCGCAGCACCATGAACCATCCCACCACCGCCGCCATCACCGCCACGATGCTGCCCGCCTGCAGCGCGTTGACCATGAAGTGGTAGCCGAGCACCTCGCTCGCGTCGCGCGCCAGGTTCCAGCTCAGCTGGGGGTTTGCGATATCGGCCATCATGGCACTCGCGGATGCGGTGGGGGTTGGGAGTGCACGTTGTCATGAGCTGGGATGCCCGTGGGCGTGGTCATGAGTGTGGGCGTGGCGATCGTGGTGGTGAGCGGGCGCCTCGGGCTGGCCCACCACCACCAGGCGTCCATCGGTCGTGCGCAGCACCTCGACCGGCGCCCATACAGCCCGCTGAGCGTCTCGCTCGTGATGACCTCCGCCACGTGGCCCCTCCACCGCGTGCCCCGCGGCGAGGTACACGACCCGGTCGAGGTAGGGCAGCAGTGGGTTGACGTCGTGGGCCACCAGCAGCACCGTCACCCCATCGCTGCGGCAGATGTCGCTGCACGAGCGCGGCCACCGACAGCCTGGTTGGGCAGATCGAGGCCGTCCAGCGGCTCGTCCAGGATCAGCATCCGCGGGACGGCGCACGAGCGCCTGAGCGATCAAGCAGCCGCTGCTGCTCCCCGCCGGAGCAGCTCGCCGATCGGACGGTGCGCGTAGGCGCCCGCGCCGACCTGCTCGATCGCCTCTGCGACGCGCTCGCGCTCCGCGCGGCGACGCGCGCGCACGCGCCCCGCGACCCAGCGCCGCAGCGGCACGCCCCAGCGGTCGCCATCGAGGCCCAGACGCACCAGGTCGATCCCGCGCACCCGCGTGCCCGAGTCGAACACGCGCCGCTGGGGCAGATACCCGATGCCGCTCGTTTGCGCGTCCCGCGGGGCGCCCAGCACGCTCACGCGCCCCTGCAAGCGGCAACGCCCCGAGACAGCACCCGCAGCAGCGTCGACTTGCCGAGCCGTTCGGTCCGAGCAGCGCCACGAACTCCCCCGCGCCCCGCTCATGCGAGCTCGCTCCAGATCGTGCGCCCGCCATCGGACGCTCGTTCGACCACCTCCACCGCCGGTGGAACCGTCTACGCCGCGCGACCGAGCCTCGGCCTCCCGCCGCAGCGCTCGCCGCCGCGAGCCGCTCATCTCGCGCGTGGATTCTCGCGACCCGCCTCTACCTGCCCCGTCGCCTCGTGCAGCGCCCGCTCAAGCCCTTCGAGCTCGGCGACCTGCCACTGCTCGAAGCTGTCGCTTGCGGGCGAGAGCGTCTCGGTCACCGTCGCGATCGGGATCTGCCGCGCACGCGCGATTTCGTTGACCCGCTGCACGTCCGGGGTCACGTTCTGGCTGTTGAACACCCACACCTCTATCTCGCGCTTCTGCGCCTGGTCGTCGACGGCTTGCTTGTCCTGCGCGCTCACATCGGTGCCCTCGGCGATCGCCTTGGCGAAGCTGTAGGGGGTCAGCAGCTTCAGACCGAGGTCTTCGCCGAGCGGCCTGAAGATGCTCTCGCTGTAGCCCACCGGCACCCCCGCGTAGCGCGCGCGGATCTGCGCGCGCAGCTGGTCATAGCGGGCGAGACCCTGCGTCCTGAAGGCCTGCTCGCGCTGGGCGAAATACGCCGACGTCAGCCGGGTCCAGCCGCTCGTAGTCGGCGGCGATCTGAGCGATGACCCGGCGCACAGCGCTCGGCGAGTACCACTGGTGGGGGTTACCTCCTTCCTTCAACCCCAGCGCTTCGCCCACGTTCAGCACCACCCGTCCGCTCACCGGGTTCGCCGCCAGCAGCCGCGGCGCCCAGTTGTCGTAGCCGATGCCGTTCACGATCGCCATCTGGGCGCCCGCCATCGTGCGTGCGTCGCCCACCGTCGGCTCGTAGCTGTGCGGATCGGTTGCGGGGTTCGCGACGATGCTCTGCACTGCCACGCGATCGCCGCCGAGCTGGCCCGCGATGCTCCCCCAGAAGTTCTCCGCCGCCACCACTCCCAGCCGGCCGGAGCCCGTGCCGGCGGCGCTCTGCAAGCCGCACCCGCTTGCAGCCACCACCCCGAGAAGCGTGGCCGCGACCGCCATGCCCACACTCACCCAGGGACGCGGACGCTTTGCAGAACCGCGCACCCCGGTGGAGCGGGAGCTCCCACTGGACCATTGCCGTCGCATACGCTCGGCAACCTATCATAGGATTGAGTCTTATTCTTGCCTGGGGGCGTGCCCGGTGAGCTGCCTCTCAGCCTGCGGGCGGTGGCGCCGTTCGACGCCTCGCCGCTCCCGCCCTGCCCGGTCTCGCCCGCGCCCTCCGCGAGGTTGCGCCGGCGACCGATCAGCAGCACCGCGAGGATCGCGAGGATCACGATCACGAGGATCCCACCGGCGATGTAGCGCAGCGTGTGGTGCACCGGCGCGGTCTTTGACTTGTGCTTCTCCACGCTCACGCTCACGCCCTTCGCCGTCAGCGCCGCGGCGATCTGGGGCTCGTCGTGGGAGGGGTAGATCGCCAGCACGTGCCGCCCATCGTTCAGCAGCACGTGCACCGAGTGGGGCTTCTTGTTGAACGTCGCGGTGTGGATTTCACCGTGCGCCAGCTGACCCTGGAAGGTCTGGTAGCTCTCGTGCTGGTAGTGGATCACGGTCGCCGCGTCCACCGCCGACGGCAGGGGAGCGAGCGCCAGCAGGCACACCAGCAAGCCCACCGCGCCTGCAATCGATCTGTTCATCGCCGAGACCCTAACGGTGCAACAGGACGCATGCGCCGTCCACGCGCTCGACCCGGGCGCGTGGACGGCGCTCTTATGCGCTAGCGCGTGCCCGCGCGCTCGTCCTCGCGCCTGTACCCCAGGCGCGCGGAGACCCGATCCGCGGCAGCCACCAGGTGCGGGCCGAGGTGCTCGACCAGCTCCTCCAGGGAGATCATCGAGGCGTGCGCCGTCATGCTCACGGCGGCCACCACCTCGTGGGACTCCGAGCGAACCGGCGCCGCGATCGCATACAGCTCCGGCGCGAGCTCCTGGTCGTTGACCGCGAACCCCTCCTCGCGGATGTTCTCGAGCTCCGCCCGCAGCTGGGTCTTGCTCGTGATCGTGTTGGGGCCCATGCGCGTGGGCTTCACCTCGGACAGCAGGCTGCGCTGCTCCTCATCCGGCAGGAACGCCATCAGCAGCTTGCCCATCGCCGTGCAGTAGGCCGGCAGCCGCGCCCCGGGCGCCAGATCGAGATCGACCCCGCCCTGCGTGCGGCGCGCTGAGCGGACCCGGTTGACATACACGATCTCCGGACCGTCGAGCACCGCCAGGCTGACGGTGTAGGAGGACTGGCGGCACAGCTCCTCCAGGTAGGGGCGCGCGTGCTCGCGCAGCGCCGTGGAGTTCAGCGCCGACATCCCCAGGTCGGTGACGCGCAGGCCAAGGCGGTACTTGCGCGCGGCGCCCTGTTCCAGGTATCCGAGCGCCACCAGCGTGGACATGTAGCGGTGGGTCGTGCTGCGCCTCATGCCCAGCTCGTCGGCCACGTCGGCGATCCCGCGGATCGGCCGCTCGGGCGTGAAGCACGACAGGATCGCCAGCCCGCGCTCGAGCGACTGTGAGTAGCGCGGTTCGCGCAGGCTCGGGATCGACCACGCCTCCCCCTCGGGCTCTGGCTCGTAGAAGCTGACGACGTCTGAACTGCTTGCTGGCATGAGCCCTCCTGTGGCCTTGGCGTTCCCGCCGGCTGGACTCAGCCGGCGTTTTGCGAACGGACGGGTGTATCCCATCCTTATCGCGAATCCGATCTTGACGCATCGAACGCGTCAGGACTACTCTCATGAGAGTAAACGTGTTCTAACTATGTGCTTTGCGGCTGCGCAGCACCACCCGCGAACCGGCGTGCGGGGTGACCACGACGCTGCGCCAGCGCGGGTGCTCCATGCGCCTGGCCGCAGGCTGCACCGTAACGCTGCTCAGCACGGTCCGCAGCACCGCCTTCATCTCCAGCATCGCCATGTGCCGCCCCGGGCACCGCCGGCGCCCTCCCCCCCACGGCAGCCACACCTGCGGGGCCGGCTGGGCTTCGAGGAAGCGCTCGGGACGGAACCTGTGGGGCTCGGGATAGAGCGCCGGGTCGTGGTGCGTCAGGTAGGTGCAGCCGAGCAGCTGAGCCGGGCCGCGAATCCAGCCACCGAGCTCGATCGGGCGCTTGACGGCACGGGGAATCATGAAGAGGAAGGCGGGTCGGTGGCGCAGCACCTCGTTGACGGTGGCCGTCAGGTACTCGTCGCCCGCGTCCCCATCGATCTCATCCAGCAGCCTGCGCAGCACGACGGGATTGTGGGCCAGCAGCTGAAACGCCCACTCCAGCTCCGACGCGGTGGTCTCGTGGCCGGAGACGATCGCCGTGACGATGTTGTCGCGCAGCTGCCGGCGGGACATCGGCGAACCGTCTGGGTTGCTGGCGGCGAGCAGCCGAGCCAGCAGACCGCCCGGCTCGCTCGTTGTATGAGGTACCCACCCACCACCCCCACCACCCCACCCACCCCGTTCCTCCAGCAGCGCGAAGATCAGCTCGTCGCACTCCGCTCGCTGACGCTCAAAGCGCTTCCAGATTCGCGCTCCCGGCCCGTGGCGCAGGAACTGCTCGGGCAGCACCACACTCGCGGTGATCGACAGCATCGCCAGCAACCGCTCCGCCAGTACCAGCAGGCGCTCGTCCCCCCCAGCGCCGAAGATCGCGCGCAGGATGATCTCGAGGGTCAGAGCGTGCAGGCGCCCATGCAGCGCAATCGGCCTATCGCGGGGCCATGAGGCGACCGCGCGCCGCGCGAGCGCTCCGATCTCCTCGGCGTGCCGCTGCACCGCGTGGCCGTGAAAGGCGGGCAGCACGGCTCTGCGTCCAGCCAGGTGCTCCTCCTCGTCGCAGAGCATGAAGGAGCTCGCGCCGATCAGCGGCTCGAGCGTCATGCCACCCTCACCGGCGTGCAGCGCCTCGGCGGGCGCGCTGAAGATGACCTTCAGATCCTGCGGGTCGGATACGAACACAAACGGCGGATAGCCGGTGGTGCGCACGGTGAAGCGGCTCCCGTAGCGCCCGCGGCACAGCTTGAGATAGCCCAGGGGCCACCTCCAGAACGCCAGCGTCTGGGCGGGCGTGGGCAGACGCGGGCCCGGTGGCAACTCCTCGTCGATGACCCCTCGCATCCGCCGCGGCTCCGCTTTAGGCCGAGCGCTGGGCATAGAGGATGCGCCACATTCGCAGGACGGGAGCCAGCAGCCTGGTGAGGGAGCCACCGGCGCGCACCAGCCTTCCGGTCCGCGCGCGCGCGGGCGTGTGCGCGCGCTGTCCTTTGATAGGTACATGCTCACCACGCACGCCACAAGCACCGCGTGCCGCTGGCCGCCGCGCAGCCCGCGCGCCTCCCGCGCGGCGCGATCGAGAATCTCGGCGAGCCGGGCGACGGCCGCATCGCCATCCCCGTAGTGAGCGATGTAGCTATGGTCGCCGCTGGCCAGATCCTCAGCCAGATCGGCGTAGCTGTCGAGCATCGCCGTCGCCAGCGACACCCACGGCAGATAGGCGGCGTGCGCCTGTGCGACATCGCGGGGCTCGCACGTTGACTCCGCCGCGAGCGCCAGCAGCACATGGGGGACCAGCGACGCGCTCGCGGCAGCCGTGCGCTCAAACCAGCTGCCCTCGCGCCAGGCGGAGGACTCCCGCTCGGCCCACTCCTTCAGCTCGGCGTCGCGCCAGTCAGGATCGGGGTGATGGTTGAGGCTCTGCACCGCACACCGCGCTGCCTCCGCGAGCACTGGCGCGCACACCCGCTCGTAGGAGGGCAGCTCGGCGCACGCCTCGCGGCAGGCCCCAACCAGAGCCCGCAGGTAGCCGCCATCCTGCCTGCAGGGGTGGTGGCTGTAGTAGTCGGATCTCAGCCCCTGCGGATCGAGCGCCTCCACGAGCGCCAGGTGCAGCTGGCGGCCGTTGGCCTCGCCCGCGCAGGCGCCCGACTCACCAACGTTATCCAGGAAGTCCCAGGCGGTCTGATAGGCCACCAGCAGTCCGAGTAGCCGGGGATGGCGAGCGCGGGGCAGGATCCAGAACAGAGCGGCGCCATCGGCATGGCCGCGCTTGCGCGCGATCGAGTCCAGCGCGTCGCGGCGCAGCGGCGCGTCGGGAATCGCGCGCGCCCGCGTGCGCCATCCACCGAGCTCGCCCGAAACCGCGCGCAGGCCCCAGAGCAACTCGCGCGCCGCGGCGGCCACGAGCGCCCACATCTGCCTGAAGCGCAGGGGTATGGGGTCCATGTGCCCGGAAGCCAAGGACGTTCTCGCACCTGCGGATCGACGAACTCTGTCCTAGGTCGCCGGGTAGGGTCGCACGCCGACCGCGCGATAGCCCCGCACCGCGATGAACGTGCCCGCGACCACGACGACGAAGGCCAGACTCGTGAGCGCCGCCACGATGTCCACCGAGGACACGACCGGGAAGCCGGTCACAGCCAGCAGCGCATGGCTCTGCAGGAGCTCGCCCAGGATCCCGAAGAGCGCCCCAACCAGACAGCCGGCGCCCAGCAGCAGCCCGCTCTCCAGCAGCAGCGAGCGCCACAGCCCTCCTCTGGGAAACCCTTCGAGCTTCATGCGCGCCAGCTGCGGCCGGCGCTGGGAGATCATCGCGCTCATTGCGATCGCGATCGCCAGGGCCCCGGCGAACAGCACCAGCTGCGCGATCTGGGTAAGCCGTTCCAGACCCTGGTGACTGGCCACCAGCTGACGGCCTTCACGCTCTCGCGCGCTTTCCACGACCAGCGCGGAGGCGCTCCCGAGCGCGCGCTGGATCTCGCCGCGAACCATTTCCAGCGAGGCGTTAGCGGTCAACATCACGTTGTAGGCGCTCGGGTCGGCGCTCCCCCACGCGCGTACGTAGTCGCCCGAGCCGAGCACGATCGCGCCCGGGGGCCAGCCGAGGTTGGTGCTGAACGCCGCTACCCGGAAGCTCGTGGGATTCGGCGTGGGCAGGGTGAAGCGCTCCCCGATGTGCAGGTGGTGTTCATCGGCGAGCACCCGCGAGAGCACCGCCCAGCCGCCCGCCCGCAGCCGCGCGGTGGCAAGCGCCAACGCCCCGCTCTCCAGCTGGCTCGGCGGGATCGGATGCACAGCGGTGCTCGGTGGTGCGAGCACCCACACGCGGCGAGGACCGTAGTCGAGGAAGCTCGCGCGGTAAGAGCCAACGGCCCTGACGCCCGGCAGGCGCGAGAGCATCGGCCCGTCCGCGCTGCCCAGCAGGGGCGTCGTGGCAAGCAGGTTCTGCGTGCCCGGAGCGACCACCCACACATCCGAGACCGAGGTCACGTCGGCGAACAGGCCGTTGAGTCCCTGCTGGAGATTGTTGGTCGCCCCCTGGATCGTGACGCTGGCGAACACAGCGATCGCCCCAGTCGCGGTGATCGCAAGCGTGCGGGCACGCGTTGGCGGCGAGTGCAGCTCGATCACGGCAAGCCGCGCGGCGCCAGACATCAGCGGCCGCTGCACACGCTCGAAGAGCGCGATCGCGCCGTCGAGCAGCGCCGGCAGCAGCAGCACCATCGCGCCCACCGCGCTGAGGATGCCGAGGATCGCGCCCGCCAGGCTGACGCCGCCTGCCAATAGGACCGCGATCGCCACCGCCAGGCACACAAGGCCGCCGCCAAGCATTCCCGGTCGCCGTACGCGCTCCAGGCGCCGGCCGCGAGGCGACTCCGAGTCCCGCAGCGGGCGCGCGAAGATGTCCCGCAGCGGGGTCAGCACGCCGACGCACGCGGCCAGCAGCCCGGCGCCGGTGGCGAGCGCGATGCTCTGCCAGGTCACGATCCGCTGCGTGCCGACCGGAAAGGCGAAGGTGAGATAGCCGGGGTTGGAGTGAAACAAGGTCCCCGTCAGCAGCTCTCCCAATGCCAGCCCCAGCAGCGACGCCACGACACCGAGCACGATCGCGTCGAACAGCAGCGTCTTGATCGTCATCCAGCGCGTGGCGCCGTCGCGGCGCAGATCCCGGACCAGGCCGCGGCGCAGGGGTACGGTCAGCAGCATCGCGCAGTAGGCGAACATGAAGCCCACCAGAGCGCTGATCGCCGAGAACAGCGTCGTCGCCTGGTTGATCGGCTCGGCGGCCTGGCTGAAGAACATCGCGTCGGAGCCGGCCGGCTCGACGTTCAGGTGTCCCGCCGCCAGGGCGATCAGTCCCGCGTGCACCTCGCCTTCGCGCCCCGCCCGTGGCTCCACCAAGACGCGAGTGAGCTTTTCCTTCAGGCCGGTCAGCTGCTGGGCGTAGGCAAGCGGCGCGATCGCGATCGGGCTGTCGGCGAGCGCGCCGATCTCCCCCGCGCCCAGGTCGGCGCCGACCAGAGCCTGCGTGTCGCTGGCTCCAATCTGCAGCCCCACCGTGTGCAGCGGGCCGGCGCCGATCGCCTGCGCGAGCGGCGCGGGAAGGGCGATCGCTCGCTGTCCCGCGAGCGTGGACCCGCTGAAGCGACGCAGCAGCGAGCCTCCGATCCGCACCGCGCGCGGGTCGGTGGCGATCATGTCCACAGACCGCTCGCCAGCCGGGCCGACCACGTTGGCGCGCTCCTCGAGCACCGGCACCGCCGCCCGCACGCCGGGTAGGCGCTGCACCTGCCCCAGCAGCCGCGCGTCGAAGCCGCGCGGGTCGCGCGCCACGAGCTGCAGCTTGGACTGCCCGATGACCCCGCTTGTGAGCTGGCCGACCGACCCACTGAGGCTTGCGCTGGCCACGTGCGAGGCGAACAGCAGCGCCACGCCGACCGCGATTCCCAGGACGGCGAACAGCTCCTGCACGAGCACCACCCGCTCGCGCAAGCGCGCCCTGTAGAGGCGCGCGATGCTCGACAGTCTCATCCTCCTGCGCTCTGCGCTCATCCCGGTGCGCCGCTGGGCACAGGAGCCGTGCACGGACGCTCCGGCTCGTAGTCCTCCAGGCGCCCGTCGCGCAGCGAGTGCGCGCGATCGGCGAACGCCGCCGCCTGCGGATCGTGAGTGACAAGCAGGACCGCGCTCTGGCGCTCGTGGCAGACCTCCCGCAGCAGCCCGAGCACCTCGCCTCCGCTGTGGGTGTCGAGGTTGCCCGTCGGCTCGTCCGCGAGCAGCAGCTTGGGCTCGGTGGAGAGGGCCCGCGCGAGCATCACCCGCTGGCGCTCGCCCATCGAGAGCTGGTGCGGGCGGTGGCGTAGCCGCTCGCCCAGCCCCAGGCGCACAAGCAGCGGTTCGACCTTTGCCTCTGCCCCCCGCGCATCGGTCAGCCACAGCTTCATCGCGGCGTTCTCGATCGCACGCGCGCCGGGCAGCAGGTCGAGCGACTGATCCACGTAGCCCAGCTCGCGCAGGCGGTAGCGCGCGCCGTCGTCCTCGGAGAGCGCGGAGATCTCGCGCCCATCCACCAGCACCGACCCGCTGTCGGGGCGCAGCAGCGCGGCGATCATCAGCAGCAGTGTCGTCTTGCCCGAGCCGCTGGGCCCGTACAGCGCGACCAGCTCGCCGCGCGCGATCGACAGCGACACGCCGTCCACGGCGCGCACGGGCTCTCCCTCTCCAACCTGGTAGTGCTTGACCAGCTCGCGCAGCTCGAGCACTTCTTAAGCCAAGCGCTCTCTGCTGGAGAGGTCGATCACGTCTCCCTTCCCCTCGGGCGGATCGGGCTGCGCGGGCGCTCCTTCCACGGGTCCGGACAGCCGGCCTCCAGAGAGCGACAGGGTACGATCCGAGCGCTTGGCCGCGGCGGCGTCGGAGACCGTCATCAGCACACCGATGCCCGACTCCCTCGCCAGCGAGCGCAGCAGGCGGGTGAGCATGTCCGTCTCGCGGATGCCAAGGATCGTGGCCACGTCGTCCACGAGCAGCATGCGCGGGCTGCGCACGATCGCATGCGCGATCCCCACCAGCCCCCGCTCCCAATCGGAGAGTGTCTCCCACCGCTGCTGCGCGCACTCCGGCACGCCCACGCGGGCGAGCGCCTGTTCGGCTCGCGTGTAGGCCGCGCGGTCCCCCAGCGCGATCAACAGCGGCAGCGCCACGTAATCGAGCACCCGCACCGTTGTTTCGGGTCCCCACCCACCCCCACCCCCCAACCCACCCTGGCCCCACCCACCCCCGACGCTCTGCACCCAGCCGATCTGCTCACCCAACAGGCGCGAGAGCTGAGCATCTGATAGATCGGGCAAGTCCCATCCGTCGAAACTTACCCTACCTCCATCGGGCGGCTCCATACCCGCGGCGATCTTCAACAGCGTCGTCTTGCCCGCGCCGCGCTGTCCGAGCACGGCCACCATCTCCCCGGCGCCCAGCGTGAGCGAAGCGTCGATCAGCACCCGCAGCTCGTGGTGTCCGCGCCGGTAGCGGCGGCTGACCCCTGTGAGCGTCAGCAGCGGACCGGTCACTGCGCCCTCCAGGCGGCCTGAGCGGCGTGACGCTCTGCCTCCTCGCGCAGCCCCTCCAGGAACAGCCGCACGTCCTGCAGCCACCTGATTCGCGCGTCCCAGAAGCCCGCCTCGGCGTGGTCCACGGCCATGTCCATCAGCCGCGACCACTCGCGCGGTCCGTCCAGGGTCTCCTCGTCGTCGTCGATGCTTCGCTGGAACTCGCCCAGCATCGTCAGGCACACCATTTCCTCGCCCTCGACGATCTCGATCAGACGCGGCAGCTCGTGCGGCTCGCAGAACGCGATCCGCAGTTGCAGCTCCTCGCGCACCAGCGGCACCGAGGAGGAGGCTCGCAGCCACTGCCTGAAGTAGGCGACCCCTTCGGGCGTGGCCTCGTATTTGATGCGCCGCGAACGCTCCGCGTCGGCCAGCTCGAGCTCCTCCCCGCCCACGACGCGGATCAGGCGGTCCTTCTCGAGGCGGCCGAGCGCCTTGTAGATGCTCGATGCGACGAACTGCGCCGAGCCGAAGCGCTCCTTGACGCGCTGCTCCAGCTGGTAGCCGTAGCCGGGCCGCTGGATCACGAGGCCCAGCACCGCCTTGCCTGCTGACATGTCCGATCCGCGGCGTGCCCCCATATGCAGATAGACGGTACTCAATCTGGCAGGCAGAACCCACCCCGAGCGCATCATCTGCGCAGCCGCGCCGCCTTCATCCGATCGGTCTTTCCCAACTCGGCCTTGCGCAGGCGCACGCTCACGGGCGTGACCTCCACGCACTCGTCGTCGCGCACGAACTCCATCGCCTGGTCGAGCGTCAGCTCGCGGTGGGGGACCAGGCGCACGAGCACATCGGAGGTCGAGGAGCGCATGTTCGTTAAATGCTTTTCCTTGCACACGTTGACGTCGAGGTCGTCCGAGCGGACGTGCTCGCCCACGATCATGCCCTCGTACACCTCGACGCCGGGCTCGACGAAGAGCACGCCGCGCGGCTGCACGTGGAAGAGTGCGTAAGCTGCGCAGTGCCCGTGCGATCGGAGACGAGGCGCCGCGTGACTCGCCGGAGCATCACGCCCGCCCATCGCTCCCAGCCGTCGAAGACGTGGTGCAAGAGACCCGTGCCACGCGTCTCGGTGAGGAACGTCGAGCGAAAGCCGATGAGCCCGCGCGACGGCGCGCGGAACTCGAGCCGCGCGCGGCCGTGCGCGGGTTGGCATCTTGAGCTCTGAGCCCCGGCGCTCGCCGAGGCGCGGCGTGACCGCGCCGATGTAGGCGTCGGGGATATCGACCACCACCTGCTCGTACGGCTCGTACAGCACGCCACCGTCTTCCCGGGTGACCACCTCGGGCTGCCGATCGCGAACTCGTAGCCCTCGCGCCGCATCATCTCGACGAGGATCGCCAGCTCAGCTCGCCGCGACCGGAACCTCCCAGGAGTCCGGACGCTCGGTGTGAGCACACGCAGCGAGACGTTGCCGACTAGCTCCGATCGAGACGGGATCGGACCTGGCGCGCGGTGAGGCGGGTGCCCTCGCGGCCCGCGAGCGGGGCGGTGTTGATGCCGATCGTCACCGACCGCGAGGGCTCGTCCACGGAGATCACGGGCAGCGCCGCGCGGGTCCGAGGTCGGCGAGCGTCTCGCCGATCGTCACCTCGGCGAGGCCCGCGACGGCGACGATCTCCCCCGCCGGCCTCCGGCGCCTCACACGGTCGAGCGCCTCGGTTATGTAGAGCTCCGAGACCTGAGCGCGCTCGACCGTGCCGTCCGCTCCTGCACCAGGCGACCGTCGCCCCTTGCGGATGTGCCCCTCGTGCACGCGGCCGATACGGCCAGACGCCCTACGTAGGGGGAGGCGTCGAGTTGGTCACGAGCGCCTGCAGGGGGTGCTCGGGGTCATCGGTGGGCGCGGGGATGTGCTCCAGCAGCAGGTCGAGCAGGGGGCCGAGATCCCCCTCGGTGGGCCCTCCCTCGTGGTACTCCAGGCAGGCGCGGCCGGCGCGAGCGTTGCAGTAGACGATCGGGAACTCGATCTGATCCTCCTGCGCGTCGAGATCGAGGAACAGCTCAACACCTCGTCGACCACCTCGGCGACGCGCGAGTCCGGAGCGATCGACCTTGTTGACCACGAGGATCACCGGCAGGCGGGACTCGAGCGCCTTGCGAAGCACGAAGCGCGTCTGGGGCAGCGGCCCCTCGGAGGCGTCCACCAGCAGCAGCACCCCGTCGACCATCGTCAACCCGCGCTCCACCTCGCCCCCGAAGTCGGCGTGGCCAGGCGTGTCGACGATGTTCAGCTTCACGCCCTTGTAGCGAAGCGCGGTGTTCTTGGCGAGGATCGTGATGCCCTTCTCGCGCTCGAGATCCATCGAGTCGAGCACGCGATCGGCCACATCCTGCCCGGCGCGAAACGCGCCGGACTGCCACAGCATGGCGTCCACGAGCGTCGTCTTGCCGTGATCGACGTGCGCGATGATCGCGACGTTGCGGATGTCTGAGCGGGGAGTGGGCATGGTGGGATGAACGAGCGGCCGATACGGGATGGGCCAAGCAGGAGGGTGTTGTGCGAAGCGCGGAGCAGCAGGCCGGCCCGCAGGCAGGCTAGCGTGCTCGGGCGCCGACCCCGGATGGACCCCGCCCAGAGCGGGGGCGAGCACGGGCCAGAGCCCCGCGCCGGGCCATGCCCAGGCCGAAGCTCGCCAGTGCGCGCGGCAGGCGCTCGGCCCCCGCCACGACCTCCTCGAGTGTTCCCGCGAAGCGCCTGATCTCGCTCTCCTCGATCACCAGCGGCGGCAGGGCCTTGATCATGTTCATGCGGTGCCCCGCGACCTGGCAGAGGATCCGGTGCTCGTGGAAAAGGGGCACGGTGACCAGCTGCGAGAAGAGGCCCGGCTGCGCGCGCTCGAGCCGCGTCCCATAGCGCGCGAGCGGAGCGCCCTTCGGGCGGGCCCAGCTCGATCGCCCACATCAGGCCCAGCCCGCGCACGTCGCGGACGATCGCGTGGCGCTCCACGAGCGGGCGCGTGAGCTCCAGCAGCAATGCTCCCATCCGCTCGGCGCGATCCACCAGCCCCTCGCTGCTCGAGCACGCGCAGAGTCGCCAGGCCGGCGGCCGCGGCGAGGTCGTTGCCGCCGAAGGTCGAGCCGTGGCGCACCGCGCGCTCCATGCCGTCGAAGACCGCGTCGAAGGCGCCGCGCGAGACGAGCACCGCGCCGATCGGCACCATCCCGCCGGAGAGCGCCTTGGCGAGGCACACCATGTCCGGTTCCAGGCCCCAGTGCTCGAGCGCGAAGAAGCGCCCGGTGCGCCCGAGGCCCGTCTGCACCTCGTCGCACACGAAGAGCGTCCCCGCCGCGCGGCACGCTCGCTGCGCGGCCTGCAGGTAGTCCGGCGGGGGCAGGTTGACGCCCTTGCCCTGCACGGGCTCCACGACGAACGCGGCCACATCGCCGCGTTCGAGCTCGCGCTGCAGCGCATCGAGATCGCCGAAGGGCACGGCGTGGCAGCCGGGCAGCAGCGGCCCGAAGCCCTCGCGGAAGATCCTCGTCGCCGTTGAGCGAGAGCGCGCCCAGCGTGAGCCCGTGGAAGGCGTGCTCGGCGTAGAGCACCCGCGCGCGCCCGGTGGCGGCGCGCGCGATCTTGATCGCAGCCTCCACCGCCTCGGTGCCGCTGTTGGCAGGCACCATCGCCTCGACGCTCCCCGGCGCGCGCGCGAGCAGCTGCTCGGCGAGCACGCCGCTGAGCAGCGTCACCCCCAGCTGGGGCAGATTGGCGGTGCGCGCCTCCATCGCCTCCTCGACGGCCTCGCGCACGGCGGGGTGGTTGCGCCCGATCGCGAACACGCCGTAGCCGCCGAGGAGGTCGAGATAGCGCCGGCCGTGGGAGTCGATCAGGTGCGCGCCCTCGCCCCGCACCCACATGCGATCGAAGCCGAGCGTGCGCAGGATGCGCCCCATCTGCGGGTTCAGATAGCGCTGGTTGAGCGCCATCTCCTCGCCGGCGCGCCCGGCGAGGATCTCGCGCACCGAAGGGACGCCTGACACGGAGTTGAGACTAGCGTCGAAGGCTCACAGCGAGCGAGCTGCGCGAACGCGGGCCTCTGCTCGGCGAGGCCGCGGCCGAGTCGTGGCGAGTCCTTCAGACGGCGACGTAGCGCTTCTGCACGCGGCGCTCCTCGGGGACGCGCACGACGTCCCAGCAGAGGCCGGCGCGCTCCATCCCGCGGATCACCAGCGCCGAGGCGTCGAACTGGCGCCAGCTGAGACCGTGGCTGGCGGAGGTGGGGAAGGCGTGGTGGTTGTTGTGCCATGCCTCCCCGAGCGAGAACGGCGCCAGCCAGGCCAGGTTGCGGGAGTGGTCGCTGGTGTCGTAGTCGCGGCGCCCGAAGAAGTGGCAGAGCGAGTTGATCGAGTAGGTGACGTGGTGCAGGACCAACATCCGGATCGCCCCGCCCCACAACAGGCCGGTGAAGGCCGCGCGCCAGGTCCCGCCGATCGCGCCGCCGAGCGCGAAGGCCACCGCCGAGACCGCCGAGCGCCCACACGAAGAAGGTGCGATCGACGAACGACACCACGGGGTCGGCGATCAGATCCGGCGCGTAGCGTTCGCGCGAGCCGCGCTCGGTGTGGATGAACAGCCAGCCCAGGTGCGCGTGGCCGAGGCCGCGCAGCGCGCCGCGCAGGCCCACGCCGTGATCGACGTGGGGGCTGTGGGGATCGCCGTCGCGATCGGAGAAGGCGTGGTGCTTGCGGTGGTCGGCGACCCAGGAGATGATCGGCCCCTCGATCGCCGCCGAGCCGAGTACGGCGAAGACCCCGCGTACGGCTGGGGAGGTCTTGAAGGAGCGGTGCGTGAAGAGGCGGTGAAAGCCGACGGTGATGCCGAGGCCCGTCAGCACGTAGACGATCGCGAAGACGATCACGTCAGAAAAGTGCAGCAGCCCGTCCCACATCTGCCACCCGACGACGCCGAGGGCGAGGATCGGGCCGACCGTGATGAGCCCCGTCAGGGCGCGGTTGAGCGTCTCGTATTCGACGGGCTGAACGTGCTCTGACCCGGGCCGATCCTCAACGAGGAGATCGCCGGATGAGGGATTTCTACTCATGGCTCCTACCGGAAAGGTATCAGCGCCTGCCCCCGGAACGACGCGCTCCGCGAGCGGAGGGCCGGGAGCGCCGGGGCGAGCTCTCGCGGCCCCGTGTGGTGTCGCTCGAAAACCCGCCCAACTTCAGCTCGCGGTGCAGCCCCAGCTCGCCGACCATCCCCACCAGCTCGCGTGCCTGATCGTGCGCGACGAGCGTGAGCCCCACGCCGCTGGCGCCCGCGCGGGCGGTGCGCCCGACGCGGTGCACGTAATCCTCGCGCGTGGCGGGGATATCGAAGTTGATCACGTGCGTGATGCCCGCCACGTCGATCCCGCGCGCGGCGACGTCGGTGGCGACGAGCGTATCGACCTTGCCCGACTCGAAGCTCGCGAGCGCGCGCTCGCGCTGGGCCTGGGACTTGTCGCCGTGCATCGCCACCGCGCGCACTTTGCTGGCGGTGAGCTTCTTCACGAGCCGGTCGGCGCCGCGCTTGGTGCGCACGAACACGAGCGTGAGCCCGCGCTCGGCCTCGTTCAGCTCGCTCACCAGACGCGCGACCTTGCCCTCGTGGGGGACGGCGAGGAAGCGGTGCTCGACCTGCGCGGTGTGCTCGGCGGAGGCGATGTGCTCGTGGCGGCGGGGGTTGGTGGTGTAGAGCTTCGCCACGCGCCCCACCTCGCCTTCGAGCGTCGCGGAGAACAGCAGCGTCTGGCGCTTGGGGGCGGTCATGCGCACGATCCGATCCACGACCGGGCGAAAGCCCATGTCGAGCATGCGATCGGCCTCGTCGAGGACGAGCACGCGCACCCGCCCGAGCGATACATCCTTGCGATCGATCAGATCGAGCAGGCGACCGGGGGTCGCTACGAGGATGTGGGCGCGCGCGGCGAGGCGCGCCTGCTTGACGATCCCCGCGCCGCCATACACCGCGGCGATCGAGAGCGCGCGGGCGTGGGCGATGGGGCGCAGATCTTCGACGATCTGCAGCGCCAACTCGCGCGTGGGCGCCAGCACCAGCGCGGAGGGGCGCGTGTCGGAGTCCTTCAGCCCTTCCACCAGCGGCACTCCGAAGGCGAGCGTCTTGCCCGAGCCGGTGGGGGACTTCGCGAGCAGGTCGTGCCCGGCGAGGATGTCGGGGATGACCATCCTCTGCACCGCGAACGGCGTTGTTATCTCGCGCTGGGCGAGCTCGCTTACGACGACCTCGGACACGCCGAGGTCGGCGAACGTTTCATGCGTCATGTTGGTGATGCTCCTTGTGTTCTGGCAACCATCGTGATTGCCTGCTGCGGAGGGAGATTCGACTGACTGACCCCATCCGCGCACAGAAGCGCCAACAAAGAAAGGAAGAACCCCACGGGCGACCTCGCCGCCCATGTGGGGACCGTAGCAGGGTCAGCAGGAAAGCCCGGCCAAGCTGCCTGCACGATTCGCATGGGCCGCCACCTTGGGAATCAAGACGATCTTGGCTTCGACGGCTCCGGGCCCGATGTTTGGCGCGCAGCAATGTTCATAGCCTGGCGCGCCCATGCGGAGAGCGTCAGCCCAGCAGCGCGGGCGGCGTGCTTATAGCGTTCGTACTCGGCGTCGCCGACGACGATCTGCAGCCTTTTACTCATGCCGGTGGTATATCAAAGCCACGTTGCGTATCCGCGAGCATGCTCGCTCGACGAGGGTGGGCGAGAGTCCCTACGAGCTCTGCAACCGAATCGCCCCCTCCACCTCCTCCCCACGCGCGGTGAGCCGCCAGGCGTTGGGCGCCCCCTTGGGCTGACCGCTACCGACGTTGTGCGCGAGGCCGAGCGTGTCCAGGCGCGCGAGCAGCTTGGAGATCTGGCCCTGGTCGGAGATGCCCGAGCCCTCGGCGAGCGCCCGGTTGCTCGCGCCCGGACGATCGGCGATCGCCATCAGGACGCGCACCGTGCGGTAGGTAAGGCGCATGTCGAGCCCCTCCAGCGGATCGCGCCGACTTCTCGTCTTCATCGAGAGAGGGGGGGCCGGCTTGTGCAGCTCCTTCTGTGCTGCCGCAGGTCCGAGGTAGGGGAGCACGATGACGCCCATCAGCTCGCCCAACAGGGCCGTGAGCGGCACCGCGCCGCCGGCCCCCGCCTCGCCGCGAGCCGCCGCCTTGCCGCGAGCCGCCGCGTCGGGTCCGGCGGCCGCGTCGCGCGTGAGGATGCGCGCGTGCACGATCGAGAACACCGCGCCAACCACCCCCTCCGCCGTGAGGGGCGGCGGTTGCTTGGCGGCCGGCAGCTCCTCGCGCGGCCCCATCCACGGCCTCTATGAGCGCAGCCATGCACAGCGCGCGGCGCTCCAGCGCACGGTCGCCCGCGCCCAGCGCCTCCACGACGCACAGCCGCGCCAGACCCGGCTCCTCGTCGAGGAACTGCGAGCAGCGCGGCGAGGCCAGCGCGGATCCGCTCGCGCCAGCGCGTCTCGGCTCGCATACGCCGGGACCACGGCCGCCGCGGCCTGCCCGACCGCTTCGTCGAGCGCCGCCAGCAGGCACGCCTCGCGGTCCGCGAACAGCTCGTAGAACGTCCTGCGCGAGATCCCCGCGCGCGCGACGACGTGCGCGACCGTCACGTTCGCCGCTCCGCGCTCGGCCGCGACCTCCGCCATCGCCCCCAGGATCCGCTGGCGCTGGATCTCGGCCACCGCGCTGGCGCGCGGCGGACCTCCGGGCCGGGAGGCGCCTTGCGGCGCGCCCCGGCCCTCGCGTTGCGGGAGGTCATGGCCGTGGCCGTCACTTACCCTTCTTCTTGCCCTTCTTGCCCCGTGGCTCCTTGGCCTTGGCCTTCTTCCTTGCCTTGGGGCAGCCGGTGACGGCGATCTTCGTGGTCTGCTTGACGCGCGCGCCGTTCTGCCCGGTGAGCGTGGTGGGCATCGTGAGGCTCGTGCCGCAGAGGCTGCCCTTCGCCTTCGCCGGGAGGACGGCGGCGAGGCCGGAGTGGGGGCCCTCGGGGAGCCTCAGCTCGAACGAGCTGATCGGCGCGTCGGGCACGCTCGCGAACGCGCTGCTCGTGACGCCGTGCTTGATGTCGATGCTCCCCACGAGGTCGAGCGTGACGCCTTCGCCCTGCAGGATCACGACGAGGTCGGGGAACGCCGCGCCACCATGAGACACCAGATACGCCGGGCCCGACAGCGGCGTTCGCGAGGACCGGGGTGCTCGCCGTCGCCGTCCCGATGTTCGACCCCGCGGGGCACGACGCGGGGTTCGCGTCGAACGTCGCCGCCAGGACACGCCTGCTGGATCGTCGTCAGCCGCGACGGGCAGCTGCTTGGGGAGACGTCACCGCGACCTTGCGGATGTTCGCCTGGGCGCCCTTGGGGTAGGCGACCTTCACATCGAGGCTCGCCCCCTGCTTCTTGCTCGTCTTCGCCTGCGTGGAGACCTTGAACGATCGGCTTGAACGGCAGTTCCCTGCACCCACCCGCCTGGAAGCGCGAAGACACATTCGCGGTGGCGCCCTGGGTGGACGTCACGGTCCCCGTGATCGCCATCGGCGTGCAGCTCGTCGGGTTGAACGTGAACCCCGGACGATCCAACGTCACATCCACGCGCCGCACCCGCAGCGGGATGCCATCGAGGATCGTCGGGAACGGGTCGGAGACCGCCGTGACCTGCGCGGTGTGCGGGTCGATCCGCAGCGACTGACGCACCACGACCTTCCCCAGGTTGAACGGCCCCGCGACCGCCGGGACCTCGACCACCAAGCCGTAGGGGCCGCCGTTGTACGGGCCCGTCAGATACGCCTTGCCACCGAGACGAACAACGGGTTAGGGCCCACACCCGCACCGGCCTGCACGCGTCCCGACCTGCGACGCTTCGGGGCACGTCCCCGCGTTCGCGTTGCGCGTCGGGGCACAGCGGGATACCCGCGATCTTCCCCAACAAGCCCGGCGGCAGCGTCACCGTCACCCCCGCGAGGTTCTGTTCCCCATCGCTACGCGACAGCGACAGCGTGAACGGGGAGTACCCACCCGCCTGCGTGCTCTCGCTCCCCGCGGTGAACCCAGGGGTGAACCCGCTCACGCAACCCGATGTCGATCGGGAAGCTGTCCGGACGGTGTCGCATCCGGCCCAGAGTCCGGCGCAGACCACGGCATCAGATCACTCGTGGTCGTATACGTCCCACACGCCTCGGGGGTCGCGAGCTCCCCCCGCGCACCGCCGAAGAAGTGCAGCTTCAGGTCGCTGAACGGGAACTGCGGGTTGTCCTTGAACACCCCCGTGATCTGCCCCGTGCTCGGGTCGGGCGTCAGATTCCCCGGGATCTTGATCACGACCCCCGTCGTCGGATCGTCGACCACGATATACCCCGCCAGCAGGGTATGGAACGGGTTTTCGTTCTGCGCTCGCGAGATAGATCGACCCCGTCAGCGTGCCCGGCAACGCCGGCGTGCTCACTTCGACGGTCCCGACCTTCGAGGATTCCGGGCACGACGGCGGCGCAGCGCTGCCCAACCCGATCTGCGCTTCGGTGCACGCACCCAGCCCGCCCGCGGCGGAGGGATTCACGGTCAACCCCGCCGGGAGCGTCACCGACGCATTCCGCAGCGGAGGCGTCGCAAGCGTCCCCGGGTCCTCGCTCTGCGGAACCTTCAGATCCACTTCAAGACCCGACGGGCTGTCCGCCGTGGCGGTTTCCGGCTGCGCCGTGAGCGACGGGTCGAACTGCAGCAGATTGCAACCCGTCACCGGCGGGGATTCCGAGGTGGCTGCCCACCCAGCTCGGATCCGAGAGATCGGGCGTGCCATCCGCGTTGAAACGCCCCGGGCTCTGCCACGAATCCACGTGGATCGTCGTCGTCAGCGGTTCCCCTGAGCAATCGGCGGGGTTCGTGAAGAACGCCACCGGCGTGTTCCCATCCGGGTTCCTCGCCGACGGATTGCCGTACAGAGTCACTATGATGTTGGTCAGCGGGATCTGCGAGATTTCGCGGGTTGTGGAGCGCAGCACATATCCAGCCGGCGTTGGGACCACGCTCGCGTTGAGACGTGGGGAGCCTTGGCCGCGCTATCGAAAAAGCCGAGCTCCGCCGCAACGCCGTGCTCGGGCACCATGTTGTAGAGAGGACTGTCCGCTACGGCCAAACCCGGTGGTTCGGTGAGGATGTGCCCGACAGCGGTGTCGGCTGGGCAGTGCTGGGTGGCCGCGAGCTGCGCCAGCGTGCACATCGGCGTTGCCAGCGCGCTGCCGAGGAACCCCAGTGGCAGGTCCACCACGACGTCCTTGACATCGTGGACGCTTGTGTCGCCGACAAGCCCTTCCGGATTGACCCTGAACTCGTTGTTGAGGTCGATCCTCGTCGTCATCTCATACGGATGAGCGCCCGCCTGCGTATCGCTCGCGCCATCAACCCCGGCGATATACGAGCTGAGTGCCACGCCAAACGCGGGCGCCACCGAGCTGATTTCGTTATGTATGCTCGTCGACGCTTCCCTCGTGCCACCGCCCGATACGCTCGCCGTGTTGGTCAAGCTCCCCGCGGCGCCCGGTTGGACCGTAACTTCGACGATCAGTTGCAGCGTTTCGTCGGGCGCGAGCTCTTCCGCGAACGGGCACCGCACCGTCAGGGCTTCGGCCTTGCAGACTTCACCAAGGTTGACCTGTGACCGGCGGAATCGCATCTGCTGCACCTTCAATCCCGAGGGCAGCGTGTCCGTGATCGTGACCGCGCCCGTCGTCGGCTGGCTGCCCGCGTTCGTGACAGTCACTTCGTAGGCATCACAGTGCAGGTATACCGGCGACAACGTGGCGCATTCTGTGCTCTGGTCTTCGGAGAAACTGTTCGGTGTCGCGAACGAATGGATCGTCAAGCCCGCGGACGAGCTGACCGCCCAGACCGGCGCGGCGAGCAGCCCACACATACCAGCCACCGCCACCGCCGCTCCCAGCCACCGCGCGCACGACCTCACCGGGCGGTGGCACACCACCGGCGATACCGACCTCCGCACGCAAACCACCTCTCCTGCCTTACGCCCACTCATCGCCGGCCTCCCCTCTGTCCCCGGACACCGCGCGACGCCCTACGGCCCTTCGCACGCTTACTCTTCGGGGGTCGCCTGCGGCGACCCTTACGCTTGACGTGCTTCTTGACGGCAGGCTTCCTGTGCGCGACCGATGGCGCCACCGGCGCCAGATTGCCCGGGCCGGCGAACGTGACCGTCCCCGCGCCGGGCGCCGCGGGCGCCGTGCTCGGCGCCCCGTGGCACGCTTCGCCCTGACACGGCACTGGCGGGGGGGAGCTGGACGCGACGCACGGTTCGCTCGCGGTGCACACGCGCGCGTCGTACACATCCATCTCCGTATCGGTGTCCTGCGGCACGAGCTGATCCGCGCTGCGTGAAGAACACGTTCGCGCCGCTCGCGTCGCTGCCGAGCAGCTGCACAGAGCTCTTCCCGTAGGGACCTTCTGAGGCATCCCTGCCGTCGGAGATCAGATACACGTGCCCTTCATGCCACTCATACACGTTCTCCGCATACGTCGGCACGCCTTCGACGGCTCCGACCTGCACATCGTCGAGCGCCCGCGGGGTCAACCCGACAGGACTCTGGAAGAACACAAAGGACCCATCGTTGGACATCGTCGGGTCCGAGCGCACCGGACTCACGGCGAATGACGGGTCCTCGGGGAACAGTTCCGCGATGCTCGCGTCGCTGCGCCCCGGCATTGCCGTTGTCGTTGAAGCCGTGCTCGCCGATCGAGACGCGCACCAGCTCGCCCGTCTGCGCGTCGTAGCGGAATACCTGCGCCACCCCGGACGTGCTCGTATCATCCGCCGTCAACACACCGTGGCTCGTGAACACCAGAAAGCGCCCATCGGGCGTCACGTTCGCCAAACGGAGCCCCTGGACCAACTCCGCCTGATCCGTGGTGCGGCAGCGCCGCGATGAACGACACGCGGCCGTCCGGGTAGCTCGCGTCACGCTCGTACACGTACAGGTTCTCAGCACCGTCGGTCGCGGTCTGACCCTGGCTGTTCGCCACCCCGCTCAGCACACCATTCGCGACGAAGTAGACGTGCGAGCCATCCGAGGAGACGGCCATCACGCTCTGTACCCGCGGGCCGCCCCCGCTCGTATCGCCCGCGGAGACATCGACCAGGTGATCCCCGGACAGTGGGTTTTCCTGAGGCGAGTCGTAGAGGTACAGGTTGCTCCCGCTGTCCTGGCTCGCGCTGTCGGTGAGCCGCTGTTCGCTCGTGAAGAATACCCTCGACCCATCCGCCGAGGCACCCTGGAACAGGGCGTCACGCGCGGGCGAGCTCTGGCAGGCGGCTTCGCACTGCGGTTGCGGCGCATGAGCAGAGATCGCAACCGTCCGCGACTCATCGATACGCGCATAGAGCTGACGTGCCGGGACTGGCGTCCCAGCGTTGGCGCCCGAACCCGACGCGCAGGGCTCCACGGTGAAATACACCGTGCCACCATCGGCAGACAGGGCATCGTAGGCGGTGTCTGGCCCGCCCAGCTGCGTCGCGCACTTGCCGATCAGGTCGGTGCTGCCCGCCCCGCCGCTCACCCCCACCAGAAAGGGCTGAGCGTTGCCGCTGCCAGCATACTCATAGAGCGACTGGATGCCGGTGCCCACGTTTGTCGCGTCGAAGGGCCAGAGGGATGAAAACGCGAGCGTGTAGACGACGCGCGAGAAATCGGCCGTCGCCTGCACACCCTGAAGCTGGCGGAACGGATCCGTATCTGGACCTTGCGAAGGCAGTGTCATCGGCCCGATGTCCAGGAACGACCCGTCGGGCTGGCGCGCGTACAGGTCGTCCTCGCCCGACGGCGGCGTCGGGCTGTTGAACAACGCGGTGTCCGCACTGGCGCTGGCGGCCAGCGGGGTGTTCTGGTCCAACCGCGCCGCCGGTGGCGCGAGCGCGCTCGTCAACCAGCCTCCGCTCGTGCGCGTGAACGCAAACGGCTCGCCCTGGATCTGGCGGTTCGCGTTGCACGATTCGGTGCCCCCGAAGCACTGGATGGTCGAGAGGACCACACGCGAGCCGTCTTCCGCGATGGAAAAAGGCGACACCAATCCAAAGCCGATCAGCGCACCGTTCTTCTGTGGCGGCGTGACCATCTCGTACGCGCGGTTGTCCGGCAGACCCGCACCGCTCGTGTCATAGATGAATGTGTGGTCGGCGGTCGTGGTCGCCCCGATCGCATTGCTCGCCACGACCCGCCAGTGGTAGGTCGTGTTCGCGCTCAGGCCCGTCACGTGCACGCTCACCGGCACACCGCTCTCCCTTGTGGCGATATCCCCCGCGGGGACCGGTGCGCTCGCCCCGTACGCCGTGCTCGTACCGTATTCAAAGCGGTAGGTGGCTTCCAATCCCTCCGGGTTCACCACGGCGTTCAATGTCGCGCTGCCCGACACGATCCCCGTCGCGGCCTCGCCGCCGATTCGCGGGTGCGCGGCTGCGAAGAACGACTGTGTCCGACCTCCTTCGCTGCCGTTGGCGTTGCCCGCGAGGAGACGAAAATGGTAGACCGTTTCCGGCGTTAGGCCACTGACGTTGGCGTGCACCGCCACCGGAGCCTTCGCGGCCCCATCGATTTCGGCCGCGCTGGGATGTTCACACGAGGCAGCAATGCCAAGCGATTCGAAGATGACTTCGGCGGGGAAGCCGGCTTGGAGGAGTTCTTCGAAGTCTAGGCCAACGAATTCCTTGAGGACGGCGTCACTGACATATTCAAATGCGCACGCGGTGACCGGGACGCCCCTCGGGCTCACCGCCCCGTGCAAAGTGGCGCCGCCTTCGACATCCAGGTTCGTCGCCTTGTCCGTCGATACCCCGGGAAACACCGGTCCGGTGAACATCGCGACCACATTGGCCGTCGAGTCCGCGACATACGTCACGCCCGTCACCGGATCCACGGCGACGCCGCTGCCCGCCGTCAGATGCCCTTCACCGAAACGCTCCAGCAATTCGCCCGCCGGATTGAACTCCGCGACACTGCCGACGTTGTCGATGTACACGTCGTCGCTGAACTGATCGACCGCAGCCCCCGTCGATTCTTCCCCATCGACTGCTTCTATCAGCAGATCTCCAGATCTGTTGAACTTCGCGAAGAAGCTTAGGCCGCTGTGGACATACACATTGTCTTCGGCGTCCACCGCGAACCCCAGACCCGCACCGATCGCGACGCTTTCGGGCTCGGTGATCTTCGACAAGAATTCGTTGCCCAACCCATCCCCGTAGCTGAAGATTTCCCCTCGACCACGCGAATTGCGCTGATAGACCCACACCACACCGGCGGGGTCCACCCCAACACCCTCCAGTTCCAGGAACGCCGCGCCTTCCGCGCCCTTCAGTTGCCCTTCATACACCCCAGCCGCGCTGAACTTGTCCACGACCTCATGACCCGCATCCACGACATACACATCGCCCTTGGACGGATCCAGCGGGTTCGCCGAGTTATCGACCGCGACCCCCTCCGGTCCGGAAAACGCACCAGTCGGCGACGCCGCGCCGTTGAATTCCCCAAGTACCGCGCTGCCCGTCGCGTTGAACTCCTGCACCCGGTTGTTCCCCTTGTCAACGACATACACATCTCCGGTTTCTTCGTTCACCGCGACCCCCGAGGGCCCCGAGAACTGCCCCGGACCCGAGCCCGAGGCACCGAAGGAGCCGCTGAAGACATGAGCGGCTAGCGCCGGGGCGCCCGCGAGGGCAAGGCTTCCCCCGAGCACGCACAGCAGGGCCGCGGTCGCCGCTACCAACCTACGCAGAGCACTCATCGAACGACCCCCTCCTCGAACATCGAGGGGCACGCCCCTCGCCAAGATGACAAAGAACGCGCAAACAACGAACCGCTTAACACGCGCGAGAGACCAATCCGGCCCACACGACCGGAGCGAACCGCGGCTAGACCACGGCGAAAAGGCTCAGCGAAGGACCAACCGGCCCAAAGCCCCGCCAAGAGAGAGAGAGAGAGAGAGAGATGCTTCAGCGATGCTGGAGCATCTATTTACGGTCCCTGAAAGGGCCGTAGGATCACTGGCCGCGCTGTGCGCGGTGCTGGCAATGTCGCTCATCGCTCATCTCTTCCCAGGACGATCAAGTCCCTCTCCCATCGATCCCTCGTCAGCGCTGAAGTCGAACCCGAAGGGCGGACCCCAAACCAGACCTATGACTTCAGGCGACCATCATCGGGCACCTGACGTCAACCATCTTAGACAGAAACGTCGATGGAAGTCAACCCCCAAATGCTCGCGGGTCTTTGCGATCCCTCGGTCGGCCTGCCAGAGACCCGATCCAGCGTTGTCTCCCAGGCGCTGCGTAGCCTCCCGCGGCAATGCCGATCGAACGCTTCGTCTGGACAACGCACGCCGAAGAACGACTCCGCGAGCGCAAGCTCACCAAGGATCTGGTGGAGCAGGCGATTCGCGATGGCCACCCGATGCGGGAGACCAATGTCGGAGAAGCTGACTGGCGCGTGGTTTCCGGCCAGTTCGTCGTGATCTACGACCATCCCCATCGAGAGGACATCGACGCGATATGTGTTGTCAGCGTCTGGACCAAGCCCCGCAAGCGCAGGCTGCGTATTGTGGGAGGCTATCCTTCATGAGCGCCATGTCTTACGCCTACTACGATCCCGAGGCGGATATCGCCTACCTCCCGACTGGGAAGTCCGAGAGCGTCGTCAGCGAGGAGGTCGAATGGGGGTTGATCGATCACGACGAGGACACGGACGCAGTCGTCGGCCTTGAGATCTGGGCAGCTAGCAAGCGTCTGCCCAAGCCGGTGCTCGACGCGCTGCCCCTGCCTGGCAGGCACAACGTGGCAGCCTGAGACTACGCGAGCGTGCCCGCCGGCGCGACCCATCTGCTCTCGAACACCAGGTTGGTGTGCTTGGCGATCAGGTCGTAGTCGCCGTCGTAGTGCAGCACCCCCGCACGCGCCTCGTGCGCGCAAGCGGCGATGATGAGGTCCGCGGGCGCGAGGCGGTGGTGGCCGATCTGGGCCAGCTTGCCCTGCGCCTGGAGGGCAGCGCGTTCGACGGCCGCAGTCACCTCCACGCGTGGCAGTTCCTCCAGGTCGATCATCAGCGCTCGATGGTCGGCGCCCGACTGCGCGGAGTAGCCGGCCTCCAGCAGGAACGGCAGGCACACCGCGATCTCGCCCCGCTCGGTCGCGGCGGCAATCGCCTCCGTCCGCTCCGCATCCAGCACACCCCGGAAGAGACGCGTCCAGGCGGAGTTGTCGAGCAGCAGCACCCTACTCGTAGTTGGCGATCAGTCCGAGGTACTTGACTTCTTCGGCGGCGGCGATGTCCGGCTCGGGACCCGAGCCAGTGCGGATCATCTCAGCCAGGTGCCTGCGCGCCTCACGCGCCGTCTCGCCATCCCTGCGCAGCCGCTGCGCCTTCGCCTGCGCCCCCAGGATCACCAGTTCTGCGAAGTCGATCCGATCGTCACGCAGCCCCGTAGGATTCTCACGCATCTCGGCCCGCAGCTCATCCAGAGCCTTGTTCACGGGCGGGGTTTCGGTGATCGTATGACGGGGGCGAGTGGTCGGCACGAGCCAAGTGTAGCACGGTGCGACACCGCCGATGTATCGTGCTTTCCGAGCGACAGTCAGTCTTCAGGCCAAGCTGGCCATCACGTGCTTGATGACGGTGTAGTCCTCCAGCGAGTACACGCTCAGATCCTTTCCATACCCCGACTCCTTGAACCCTCCGTGCGGCATCTCCGAGACCAGTGGGATGTGGTCGTTTATCCAGACGCAGCCGAAGCGCAGGGCCTTGGATACGCGTAGAGCGCGCCCGATATCCCTGGTCCACACAGAGGAAGCGAGACCATATCTGGTGGCGTTGGCCCACTCCAATGCCTGTCTCTCACTGGCGAAGCGCTGAACGGTGATCACCGGACCGAAGATCTCGCGCTGGATCATCTCGTCCTCCTGGTTCAGGCCCGCCACGACCGTCGGCTCCAGATAGAAGCCCGGGCGCTGTGGCTCGCGCCCTCCGGTCACGACCTCCGCGTGCGCGGGGCGGCGCTCCAGGAAACCCTCCACGCGCTCGCGCTGGCGGGCGGAGTTCACGGGGCCGAGCGTCGTATCGGGCGCGAGCGTATCGCCGATCGTGAGCCCCTGCGCCTGCCCCGCGAGGCCGGAGACCACCTCGTCGTAGACGCCCTCCGCGGCGAGCACGCGGGTCGCCGCGGTGCAGTCCTGGCCGGCGTTGTAGTAGGCGGTGCCCGCGATCGTCTCCAGCGCGGCGTCCATGCCCACATCGTCGAAGACGATCACGGGCGCCTTGCCCCCCAGCTCCAGGTGCACGCGCTTGAGCGAGTCCGCCGCCACGCGCGCGATGTGCTTGCCCGTGTCCACCGAGCCCGTGAGCGAGACCATGTCCACCTCGGGGTGCGTTATCAGCGCCTCGCCCGTGGGCTGCCCGTGGCCCATCACGACGTTCAGCACCCCCGCGGGGAGGATGTCGGCGGCCAGTTCGGCGAAGCGCACTGTCGTAAGCGGCGTCGTCTCCGCGGGCTTGAGCACCACTGTGCAGCCCGCCGCCAGCGCGGGGGCGATCTTCCAGATCGCCATCATCAGCGGGTAGTTCCAGGGAGTGATCTGGCCCACCACGCCGACCGCTTCGCGGCGCACGAACGAGGTGTAGCCTTCCATGTACTCGCCGGCGGCGCGTCCCTCCAGGCAGCGCGCGGCGCCCGCGAAGAAGCGCAGGTTGTCCGCCATCACCGGCAGCTCGTCGTTCGTCACCGCCGCGAGCGGCTTGCCCGCGTTGAGCGCCTCCAGGCGCGCGATCTCATCGGCGTGCTCCTCCACGAGGTCCGCGAGCGCCAGCAGGGCTGTCGAGCGCTGCGCGGGCGTCGCTCCCGACCAGCCCTCGAAGGCGCGGCGCGCGGCGAGCACCGCGCGGTCCACATCCACGGGGGTGGACAGCGGGGCGCGCGCCAGCTCCTCGCCCGTGGCGGGGTTGAGGATCGCCTCGTGCTCGCCATCGGAGGGCACAGGGGCCCCATCGATGAAGTTGCGCAGCGCATCGCTCATGCGGTCGCTCCCAGTGTCAGGCCGAGCGCGTGCGCCACGGCCGGGTTTGCCACCTCTCCATCGCGCACATTCACTCCCAGCGCGAGGCCGGGGTGGCGGGCGATCGCCTCGTCCACGCCGTGATCGGCCAGTTCCAGCACGTAGGGGAGCGTCGCGTTGGTGAGCGCGTACGTCGAGGTGATCGGCACCGCGCCGGGCATGTTCGTCACGCAGTAATGGGTTATCCCCCCATCCTCGAAGGTCGGTTTCGTGTGGGTGGTCGGCCGCGAGGTCTCGAAGCACCCGCCCTGATCGATCGACACGTCCACCAGCACCGCGTGGCGCTTCATCAGGGCCAGCTGCTCGCGGCGGATCACCCAGGGGGCGCGCGCGCCGTGGATCAGCACCGAGCCGATCACGAGGTCCGCCTGGGGCAGCATCTCTTCCACCGCCAGCGTCGAGGAGTACACCGTCGAGGCGCGGCCCGCGAACGCCACTTCCAGCTCGCGCAGGCGATCGATCGAGCGGTCGAACACGAACACATCGGCCTGCATCCCGATCGCGATCGTCGCCGCGTTCATGCCCACCACGCCGCCGCCGATCACGAGCACCGTCGCCGCGGCGACACCCGGCACGCCGCCGAGCAGGATCCCGCGCCCGCCCATCGGCTTCTCCAGCATGAACGCCCCCGCCTGCGTCGCGATCTTGCCTGCCACCTCGCTCATCGGCGCCAGCAGCGGGAGGCGGCCCTGTGCGTCCTCGACCGTCTCGTATGCGAGGCAGGTGGCGCCGGACTGGCGCAGGCCCTCGGTCAGCGAGGGGGCCGCCGCGAGGTGCAGATAGGTGAACAGGATCTGCTCCTCGCGCAGCAGCTTCACCTCATCGAGCTGGGGCTCCTTCACCTTCAGCACGATCTCCGCCTCGCCCCACACGTCCTGGGCGTCGGGGAGGATGTGCGCTCCCTGCCCGAGCAGCTTCTCATCGGGCAGCGCGCTGCCTTCGCCCGCGCCCGACTGGATCAGCACTTCGTGACCGCGCGCCGTCAGCTCGCGCACGCCCGCGGGGGTGATCGCGATGCGGTACTCATCGGGCTTTATCTCGCTCGGCACCCCGATTCTCACGGTTCACCTCGCACTGGCGGCTCGCTCGACACTCCGATTCTCACAGTTCACCCCTCGATGGCGGCTCGCTTGGCACTCCGATTCTCACAGTTCACCCCTCGATGGCGGCTCGCTTGGCACTCCGATTCTCACGATTCACCCCTTTATGGCAGCTCGGTTGGCGCTTCGGATTTTCGGCAACGCCGCCCAGGATGCCAACGACGCGGCTCCCTCGGACCCTAGTGACTGGGGTCCCGCCAGACCCGGGACCCAGCCGGGGTCCTTTTCCCTTCTTGCGGGCTTTTTCATCGCGAGAGCTCCCGTCCTCGGAGCGCCAGCCAGAACTCGATGCGGTCGCGCGCGTTGGAGAAGTCGCGGCCCGTGAGCTGCTCCACGCGGCGGATGCGGTAGCGCAGCGTGTGGCGGTGGCAGTAGAGCGCTGTCGCCGCCTTCTCCCAGTGACCGTTGTGTTCGATGAACACATCGAGCGAGCGCAGCAGCTCGTCGCCGTAGTCGCCCTCGCCCTGCTCCACCGGGCCGAGCACGCCGCGGCAGTAGGAGATCAGCGCGTCATCGTCCTGGAGGGAGAGCAGCAGCTGGAACGCGCCCAGATCGCGGTGCGAGGCGACCTCGGGGGCGCTCCCGTTCTGCAGGCGCGCCGCCTCCAGCGCGCAGCGCGCCTCGTGGAAGCTCAGGCGCAGCGAGTGGGTCGGCGCGGCGCGGCTTGCGCTCGCCCGCACCTCGCCCGCGCTCGACTCCAGTTCCGCGCGCGCGCGGCGCGCGAGCTCGATCGGGTCCGTGCCGACACTCGCGTCGATCACCGCGCACAGCAGTCCGCCGCGCGTGGCCACGAGACCGCGCGCCTCCGCGCGGGTCAGCGCGCGCTCCAGCACGGGGGCCGCGGCGTCGGGGTCGCGCAGCGCGAACGCCAGCACCGCGGCCTGCTCGCCGATGCCGAAGGGCGCTAGGCGCGCCTGCAGCTCCTCGGGGTGCAGGCGTCCGGTGAGCGCCTCCGCGAGCACATCGCCCGCGAGGCGGCGCTCGGTGTCGCGTTCGATGCGCATGTGCATCAGCTCCAGCGCCACCACCGTCACTGCCTGGCGTAGGATCAGCCGCTCGAAGTCGCCCAGCTCGCCCTTCACGCTTGCGCCGATCAGCCACGCATGGGGGGCGGCGCGGTCGCGCGCCACGATCGGGAGCGCCAGCACCGCGCCGCGCCAGCGTGGCAGCCGCGGTTCGAAGAGGGCCGCCCCGCCAACGCCACCCACCCCGCCGGTCGCGGGGCCGCTTGCGGCAGGCCCAGCCGCAGCGACCTCGGGCCTGCCCCGCGCGCCCGCCGGTTGGCTTGCCTGGCGCACCTCGCGCGCGATCGCCTGGCGCTCGGAGTCGCTCAGCGGGCGCACGTGCGCGTGCCACGCGAGCTCCTCGCCGTGCGCGTCGAGCACGCCCACCACGCCGCCGATCGCGCCCGCCGTCGCTCTGACTACCTCTGTGAGTCCGCGCTGCTCCAGCACGAGGCGCTCCAGGCGCTCCTGGATCGCCATCGAGCGGCGCAGCGTCTCGAACTGCTGGCCCGCTAGGTGAGTGAACGCGCGCTCGGTCACCGCGATGAACGGCAGCTCGTACGGCACCTCGAAGACCGGGAACTCGAGCTTGCGCGCCGCCGTCAGCAGCGCGGGGGGCACGCGCTCGTGGGCGAACCCCGTGCCGAAGCCCACGCCCGCGATGCCGCGCTCCTTCAGGCGCTCCACGAACTCGCGCTGAACCTTGGGCTTATCCAGCTGCAGCCCTGTCGTCAGCAGCAGCTCTCCCCCACTGAGCCAGGGGGTGGGGTCCACCAGCTCCGTCGAGTGCACCCAGCGCACGCGCGCTGCGGCCGACGCGTGGCCGCTGGCCAGATCGAGGCCCAGCTCATCCAGCAGGCTCTCGACCGTGAGCTCCATCAGTGGCGCACCACCCGCTCCCATGCCTCGCTCAGGGTGGGGCGCAGGATCGCCTCGATTTCCTCGAACTGCTCGCCATCGGCGATCAGCGGCGGGGAGAGCTGCACGATCGGATCGCCGCGATCGTCCGTGCGGCAGATCAAGCCGCGGCGATAGAGCTCGTGGGACAGGAAGTCGCGCAGCAGCACCTCCGCCTCCTCGTGGCTGAACGTCTCCTTCGTCTCCTTGTCTTTGACGAGCTCGATCGCGTGGAAGTACCCCGCGCCGCGCACATCGCCCACGATCGGCAGATCGCGCAGCGACTCGAGCATCGCGCGGAACTCGCCCTCGCGCTCGAGCACGTGCTGAGGCAGCCCCTCGCGCTCCAGCACATCGATATTCGCCATCGCCGTCGCGCACGCCATCGGGTGCCCGCCGAAAGTGAAGCCGTGCACGAACGTCTCCGTGCCGTGCAGAAACGGCTCCGCCACGCGGTCCGATGTGATCACGGCGCCCATCGGCGCGTACGCCGAGGTGAGCCCCTTGGCGGTCGTCACCATGTCGGGCTCGTAGCCGAAGCGCTCGCAGCCGAACATGTGCCCGAGGCGCCCCCACGCGCAGATCACCTCATCGGAGATCAGCAGCACGTTGTGGCGATCGCAGATCTCGCGCACCCGCTGGAAGTAGCCCTCCTGCGGCACGAAGCACCCGCCGCCGTTCTGCACCGGCTCGAGGATCACCGCCGCGACCGTGTGCGGGCCCTCGAACAGGATCGCCTCCTCGATCGCGTCCGCCGCCCACAGCGGGTGGCGGTCCTCCGCCCAGCGGTAGCTGTTGGTGTTGGGCGCGTGGCGGCCCCCCGGCGTGAGCGGCTCGAAGGGCTCGCGCAGCGGTGGCAGCCCGGTCGCGGTGAGCGCGCCCATCGAGGTCCCGTGGTAGGCCAGGAAGCGGGAGACGATCTTGTGCTTGCGCGGCTCCCCCGTGGCGGCGTGGTATGCCTTGGCGAGCTTCCACGCCGACTCCACTGCCTCCGAGCCTCCGGAGACGAAGAACACGCGGTTCAGTTCCCCCGGCGCCAGCGCCGCGATGCGCGCCGCCAGTTCGATCGAGGGCGGGTGCGCATAGCTCCAGTTGGTGTAGAAGCCGAGCTCCTTCGCCTGGCGCGCCGCGGCCTCGCCCAGCTCGGCACGCCCGTGGCCGATGTTCACGCAGTACAGCGCGCTCAGCCCATCGAGGTAGCGCTTGCCGTGCTGGTCGTACACGTAGCACCCCTCCCCGCGCACGATGATCGGCACCTCGTGTCCCGGATCGGCGTAGGCGCCCATGCGCGTGAAGTGCATCCACAGATGGCGCTTCGCGAGCTCCTGCATATCGCCCCCCATCGCCGCCATCGTGGGTCCGGTCGTCAGGTTGGTCGCCATCTTGTTCTCCTCGTGCGAATCCGCGAATCGCTAGACGCTGAGGACAACCGTAGCGCGGTGTTGTGTGTTGCTCAAGGCGCCTTGCGTTCAAGAAGCCTCGGGGTGGTTGTACAGAACGTACAAGCAGGAGAAGATATTTTGGGGATCGCGCCACTTGGTTGTCGCGGCGCGGGGACGTAACGTTTGCCACGACCTTTTTCGAGAGGAGCCCCAGATGGCCACAGCCAGCGTCTCCGCAGAAGGACCCGTTCAGCCCAATGGAGTGATGGACAAGGGCCTCAAGAAGAACGCGATCGGCTACCTCTCGAACATCGTGATCGGGGTCGCCTCCACGGCGCCCGCCTACTCCCTTGCGGCGACACTGGGGTTCATCGTCGCCGTCAAGGGCGTGGGCGTGCACGCGCCGGCGGTGCTGCTCGTCTCGTTCATCCCGATGCTGCTGATCGCCGCGGCCTACAAGTACCTCAACCGCGCCGACCCCGACGCGGGCACGACGTTCGCGTGGACCACCCGCGCGCTCGGTCCGGGGACGGGCTGGGTGAACGGCTGGGCGATCTTCCTCGCGGACGTGGTCGTGATGGCCTCGCTGGCGGACATCGCGGCGATCTACACCTTCAAGCTGTTCGGCTGGGAAGCGGCGGCCAATTCGCAGGGCGCGATCATCGCCGGCGCCGTGCTCTGGATCGCCCTGATGACCTGGATCTGCTACCGCGGCATCGAGCTCTCGGCGCGCATCCAGCAGATCCTGCTCGGCGCCGAGATCGCGATCCTCACGCTGTTCGCGGTGGTCGCGTTTGCGAAGGTCTACGGCAGCAACCCGGCGGGCTCGATCAAGCCCTCGCTGTCGTGGTTCAACCCCTTCGCGATGAACTTCGGCGATCTGGTCGACGGCATCCTGCTCGGGGTGTTCATCTACTGGGGCTGGGACTCAGGCGTCGCCGTCAACGAGGAGTCCGAGGACCCGGCCGAGGGGCCGGGTCGCGCGGCCGTCGTCTCGACGATCCTGCTGGTCGCTGATCTACCTGATCGTCTCCTCCGGCGCGCAGGCCTTCCACGGCACCGGCTTCCTGGAAACCAACAGCGAAGACGTGCTGAGCGCGCTCGGCAAGCCGCGTGCTCGGCGCCGTCCTCTACAAGCTGCTGATCGTCGCCGTGCTCACCTCGGCCTCGGCCTCGACGCAGACGACGATCCTGCCCACCGCGCGCACCACCCTTTCGATGGCGCACTGGAAGGCGGTCGCGGCCGTGCTGGGGCGCGTGCACAAGCGCTACCTCACGCCGACCGTCTCGACGCTCGGCATGGGCGCGATCTCGATCGTCGTCACCGTGACGCTGCTGCTGATATCCAACAACGCCCTCGAAGACTCGCTCGCCGCGATCGGCTTCCCGATCTGCTTCTACTACGGCTTCACGGGCATCGCCTGCGCGGTCTACTACCGCCACGAGCTGCGCAAGAGCGCGCGCAACATGCTGCTGCTGGGCCTCGCGCCGCTGGCCGGCGGCCTGATGCTGTTCGGCGTGGGCATCAAGGCGGCCTTCTACTACAACGAAGCCGAAAACGTCTCATCCGCGCCGATCGCCGGAATCACGCTGCCGTTGTGGATAGGCATCGGGGGCCTGGTGCTGGGCGTGATCCTGATGATCGTCTCGCGCTTCTTCTTCCGCCCGTTCTTCGCGCGCAAGACCGAAACCGCGAGACCCGGGCTGCTGGAGGAACCCGTGGAGCACGCCCCCGCACACTTCTGAGGCACGTCCAAGACTGGGGCCGCCTGCCGTGGAGGCAGGGAGCAGGCAGCGCGGGATGGGAGGCCGCGCGCCGCTCCCGTGGCGGGGCCGCCTGCCGTGGAGGCAGAGAGCAGGCATTCGATTAAGCACCACCCACCCGGCCGCGCGCCGCTCCCGCGGTATTCAGGCCGAGCCGGGCTCGTCGTCGCGCTGGCCGTGTGGTGAGCCCAGCTCCGCCAGGCGCTCGAGGAACGGCTTGGGCGGGAACGCCTCGGGGCCGAGCACGCCGGCGCCCTTCCAGGCGCCCTCGTTCAGGAGCTCCAGCGCCACGACCGGGTTGATCGCGGTCTGCCAGACGACGGCCTGCGAGCCGTAGTCGCGCATCGTCTGCTCGTTGTCCACCACGTGGTAGAGGTAGGTGGAGCGGGGCTGCCCGTCCTTGCCGGTACCCGTCACCCAGGTGCCCGCGCAGGTGCGGCCCGTCATCTGCTCGCCAAGCGTCGCGGGGTCGGGCAGCGCGGCGGCGACGACGTCTCGCGGGGAGACCTTCGCGCCGCGCACCTGGAGCGGCTCGGTCGAGTCGAGGCCGAGCTTGTGCAGCGTGCGCAGCACCGCGATGAACTCCTCGCCGAGGCCGTACTTGAAGGTCACGCGCTCGCAGGGAACCCAGCGCGGGATCAGCACGACCTCCTCGTGCTCGACGTTCACGCACTCGATCGAGCCGATGCCCTCGGGGAACTCGAACACCTCCGGCTCGGAGAAGGGGGCGGTGGTGTGGAAGCCGCGCTCGCGCTCCCAGATCAGGGGAGGGTTCAGGCACTCCTCGATCGTCGTCCAGATCGAGAAGGTGGGCGCGAAGTCGTAGCCCTCCACGAGCAGATCCGCGCCGTCGCGCACGCCCGCTTCCGCTATGTGCGAGAACAGCTCGTCGGCGGCGTAGCGTGCGAACACGTCCGAAAGACCGGGCTCGACCCCCATGCCCACGAGCGCGAGGACCCCCGCCTGCTCCCACGCCTCGTGGCGGGCGAGCTGGTACTCGCCGAGCATCGTGCCCGGCAGCTCGTGCGGGCGCGTGGGGTGGGGCTTTGAGAGCGTCATCGCCATGTCCACGTAGGTGGTGCGGGTCTCCAGGCAGGCGTCGAAGATCGGCCGATCGAAGCGCGGGTCGGTGGCGTTCAGCACCGCATCGGGCCTCACGCGCTCGATCAGCTGCACGAGGGATGCCTTCTCGGAGGCATCGACCTGCTCGGCACCGAAGCGCCCCGCCTCGCCCAGCTTGGCCACGGCCGCGTGCGCCCGCGCGGGGGAGAGGTCGGCGAGCACCACCCGCTCGAAGGCCGGGCGCCGCTGCGCGATTGCGGCGAACGCCCCGCCCACACCGCCTGCGCCGACCACGAGCACGCGCATGTATGCAGTGTGACGCAAATCGCCATCTCGGAACGTCTGACGCTCGCGCTGCCCTTGCGCCACGGTGGCGCACGCCGTTTGGCGCTCTGGCGCGGGCGCCTGACATATGCTGCCCGCTTCGATGGCGACCGCGCTCCTCGACACGCCGGGGCCCTCCCCTGCCGCCAAACGACCCGCGCGCTGGCCCGCGTCCCCCGCGCTGGGGGGGCGCGAGCTGTTGTGGGTGGCGCTTGCCGGTCTCGGGCTCGCGATCCTGACCACCTGGCCGCTCGCGCTGCATATGGGCAGCCGCATCTCCCCCGACCTCGGCGACCCGGTGCGCACCGCGTGGCAGGTCGCGTGGGTGGGACACGCGCTGCTGCACAGCCCCGGGCACCTGTTCGACGCCAACGCCTTCTACCCGCACCCGCTGAGCCTCGCCTTCTCGGACTCGCTGCTGGGGTACGGCCCCGCGGCGTTCTTCGGCTCGGGCACCGTGGCGGCGCTGGTCCGCTACAACGTGCTCTACCTGTTCGCGTGGTCGCTGAGCTTCGCCGGCGCTTACCTGCTGGCGCGCGAGCTGGGGGTCGGCAGGCTGGGGGGCGCCGCGGCGGGCATCGCGTTCGCCTACGCCCCCTACCGCGTCACGGAGGCGGGGCATCTGCACGTGATCTCCAGCGGCGGCATTCCGCTGGCGCTGTTCCTGCTGCTGCGTGGATATCGGCGCAGCTCCCGCGTTCTTGTCGTCGCGGGGTGGCTCGTGGCGGCGTGGCAGATCAGCCTCGGCTTCACCCTGGGCCTGCAGTTCTCCTACTTGCTGCTCGTGCTTGCCGTGCTGGCGGCGGTGTACTGGTGGCGGGCGGGGCGCCCCGGACTGCCGCGCCGCTTGGTCGCGGTCACCCTCGCCGGCATGGCGGTGGTGGGCCTCGTCACCGTCTACCAGGCGCGGCCCTACCTGAAGGTAGCCAACGAGTACCCCACCGCGAAGCGCACGATCCGCGAAGTGAAGACTTACTCCTCAGGCCCCGCCGCGTTCCTTGCGGCCTCCAGCGAGAACCGCGTGTGGGGCTCGGCCACCTCCTTCGCGCGCGAAGACGTGCACTCCAAGAACGAGAGCGTGCTGTTCCCGGGACTCACGATCTTCGCGCTCGCGCTGATCGGCCTGTGCACCGGCCTGTACACGCGCCGATTGCGCTGGGGGCTGGCGGCCGGGGTCGTGGTGTGCTCGGTGGCCGCGCTGGGCCTGGGGTTGACGGGCGCGGGGTACCCCTACCGGCTGCTCTACGACTACGCCCCCGGCTGGAACGGCGTGCGCGTGCCCGGCAGGGTGTTCACGCTGGCCACGCTGTTCCTCGCGCTGCTCGCGGGCGCCGGCGCGCAGTGGCTGCTCGCGCTCGCGCGCACGCGCGGCGCGATGGTGTCCGCCTTCTGGCGCGACGCGCTGCCGGTGCTCGTGGGCGGAGTGCTGCTCGTGGGGCTGCTCGGCGAGGGGGCGGGACACATGGCGACCCCGGTGGTCCCCCAGCCCGCGCGCGCGGAGATCGGCCTTGCAGCCCCGATCCTCGACCTCCCCACGGACGGCGCCTCGGATCGCCTGGCGCAGTACTTCTCCATCGATGGCTTCCCCAAGATCGCCAACGGCAACTCGACCTTCGACATCCCCCAGATGGACGACCTGCGCGGCGGCATGAACGGCTTCCCCGACAAATCGAGCATCGAGAAGCTGCGCTATTACGGCATCCACACGGTGGTCCTGCACACCAAGCTGCCCAAGCTGCCGGGGCTGCACGGCTACGCGATCTCCGAGCCCCCCGATCCGGTCGCGGCCGCGGCCAAGCCGGTCAGGGGCCTGGGCGTCACCCGCACCCAGATCGGCAGCGTCGTGATCTACACGATCGGCCCGGGCCCGGCGGCGCTGCACCCGAGCGGATGATGGGCGGCCGATGAGCACGCTCGACCCACGGACGGCCCGCGCGCAGGCGGGGGACACCGTGAGCACGGAGGGGGACATCGAAAAGGACTCCACCTCCGCGGCGCCCCCGCCGACACCCGCGCGCGGCACTCGCACGAGCGCCCTCACCAAGCGCCGCCTCGCGCTCGCGGCGATCCTGCTCGTGGGCCTCTCCTACGCGACGATCATCCAGAGCTTCTCCTGGAACCAGACCTCGCACTACGACCTGATCCGCGCGCTCAACCAGGACAGCACCACGATCGACCAGTACCAGGAAAACACGGGCGACAAGGCGTTCTACAAGGGCCACTTCTACTCCGCCCGCGCCCCCGGCCTGGCGCTGTTCGCGCTGCCCTTCTACGACACCCTGAACCTGCTGAACGCCGACAGCCTCGCGCGGAGCTCAGAAGCCCAGCGCGGCGACGACGAGATGATCTACCTGATCGGCCTGTGGGCGAACGTGCTGCCCGGCCTCCTGCTGCTGCTCCTGGTATGGCGCATGGCCGACCGCTTCGAGCCGGGCTACGGCGCCGCCGCCGCCGTCACGCTCGGCCTCGGCACGCTCGTGCTGCCGCTCTCCACACTGCTGTTCTCGCACGTGTTCGCCGCGTTCCTCGGCTTCCTCGCGTTCACGTTGATGGTCAAGGAGCGAGACGGCTCCGCGAGCCCACTGCTGCTGGCGGGCGCCGGCCTGGCGATGGGCTACGCCGTGGCCTCCGAGTACCCGCTGTTCTTCGTCGGCGCGGTGCTGGGGCTGTACCTGCTCTCGCGCCGCGACGCGCTCACTCCGCTAGGGGTGACAACGCGCGCGGGCGCGTACATCGCCGGTGGCCTCGTCGGCATCGTCCCGCTGCTGCTCTACAACCACTACGCCTTCCACTCCTGGACCCACCTCGCCTACTCCAGCATCCCCCGCCAGCAGCAGGGGTTCTTCGGAATCGGCGCTCCCAGCCTCAAGGTGCTGGCGACGCTCCTATTCGACTCCCGCGGCCTCTTGACGATCTCGCCCGTGCTCGCGCTGGGAGCCCTGGGCACAGTGGTTCTCTACAACCGCGGCAAGCGCGCCGAGGCGCTGACGATCGGAGGAGTGTGCCTCTGCTACGTGGGTTACAACTCCGGCTACTACCTCCCCTTCGGAGGCGGCTTCATGGGCCCCCGCTTCCTCACCACGATGCTGCCCTTCCTCGCCGTCCCCCTCGGCATCGCCTACAAGCGCTGGCCCGGTCCCACGATTGCCCTCTCCGCCGTGTCTCTGACGACGACGATCGTCGCCACGATCACCCACCCCCTCACCGGCTACGAGACCGAGACGGTCGTCTGGGCGCGCTACCTGCGTCAGGGGTTCTTCCAGCCCACGATCGCCACGGCAGTGGGCCTCGGGCGCGGCTGGGGCGGTATCTGGCCGTTCTTCCTCGCCGTGGGTGGAGCGGTGGTGCTGGCCGCGCGCGCGACCCCGCGCGTCAGGCTCACACGCAACTCGCTGCTCGTGGGTTTGGCGTTGCTGATGGGCTGGGCGCTGTTCGCGGCCCTCGCGCCGACGGTGCTGGGGATCGATCACCGCGGGCTCTTGAGCATAGTGGGCGCCGGGGATCACACGGCGCTGCATAAGGGGTTTGGGGACTATCCACTGAAGACCCTGGCGCCGCTGTCATGCGCGGTGGGTTTGTTCACGCTCGGAGTAGCACACGCTTGGCGCAAGCGCAAGACAATAGGTGTAGCCGCTTGAATACACGGCTACACCCATTGTTCCAGCGGTACCCAGCCCTAAGGCGCGATCTCTGCTGTGGCCATGAGATCAGTTGATCTTTACTTCCAAGTTATTAGCGCTTTTAATTTTCTCTTTTCCTTTGTATTTGCCATTATGCTGCAATTCCCGATCTCCGACTGGGCATGCGGGACTTCCGAAATAACTCAAACCAGTGACTTCGAAAGTAACTTTAAGTGGCAGTCCATTTTCAAATGTCACCATAGGGAGGGCCGTATTTGAGGTTTCAGACATTTTGAGTTTGCACGTTCCATTTACGAGCGTGACTTCACAACCCGGCGGAATATGCGCCAACGCGAACTTGGTTTCATGTTTGTTATCTAATCCTGGAGGCTCACCTGCGAGATCCGATGGTAATCCAAGTCCGTAGAAACAGTCACTCACTACTGTCGTGCCGTTTTCACACATATAGGCCATTGTCCCCGTCATAGCAATGAACTTTCGGTTACGGACGGATCCCGTAAAGGTGGCGGTTGAGCATTTAAATTCAGTAGTGGTCGCCTTGAAGACGTGTTCACCTTCCTGTTCACCGACAACTCCTACTACTGGACTTTCAAACTCGTCTATCGGTGGATCTACTGCCGTTTCAAAGATAGCCAGTTCTTGTCCAGGATCATTTATTTTTAGTTCACCTTCAAGGCTCCCTCCATTGCCGCCAAAAGTCAGTCCCGTTTCTACACCAACCACTGCTTCACCATTCCAGAAGTGTTGCTTCTTTTTCACTCCCGAGAGATTTATTGTCTGGGATGTGCTCCATTCTTCCAGATTGCCTGGTGTAATGCTACCGATCTCGCTGCCTTCCAGTATGAATTTACCTAACAAAACACTACATCCAATGCCTTTGAGCGCTACGGTCGTGATTTGGCCTTTTGGCAGTTCTTTTGCCCCTTCTTCTATTTCAGACGGCAGAAAGACCCAGTCCGGTCTTTGATTTTTTGTTTGAGGTTTTTCTTCTAACTGTTTTGATTCGCCGTTCCATTTCCATATTTGATGCCCAAGGACATTAACTGTATTATTTGTGCCAATTACTACTTCGCACCCTTTGAGTACCGGTTTGACAAGTTTTGGTTCATGGTATTTTAGTTCTAATTTTGCTTGCCCTTGCAGCCCGTTATTATAGAGATTTCCTTTTATTTGGGCACTTGATACGACGATTTCTATTTTCGTCCCCACGACTTCACCCATCAGTGTCTGTGCGCCGCCTTCGCCTTGAATTTCCTGCGGAGATTCTTCACCTCCCACAAATTCTCCTTCGCCTTTAGCGCCTACTCCTCTGTGATGCCAGAACGGCCCAGCCCCCGCACACGCCGTCCCCGCTGTGACCGAGCCCAGCAGCAGCAGAGCCACCAGGCTCAGCAGCATAGCTCTCGCTTTGAACAACATCTGATCCAGCTCCTTTCGCCCCGGCCAACCGGGGCGATCGCGAAGACGCCGCCCGGCCCGCCTCGACGCGGGAACGGATCGCTTGGCGCCTATGACGCGCCTCCCGGGGACCAACCTGCGCCGGCGCCAATCCCCAACCACAGAAGACGCACACCTCATTGATGCAGAGCGATACAGGAATGCCAAAGCGACGGGAGGCGTGGGGTCTGGCCCTCTCTCGGATGCCTAGAAACGCTGGTCCAGCCCCACCATCGCCCCCTCAGCTGTGTTTCTGATGACGATTATCGTCAGCACGACCACTCTGCTCTACGATTGCGAGCAGATCTGCTCTATGATTGAGAGCATGAACCCATTCCGCTACAGCGAGCCCGTGCCCGTCGAGGATCTGATGAACCGCGACATCGAGGCAAGGGAGCTGCTGGAGCGAGCCACGGAGGGCAACAACAGCCGGCTCGTGGCACCGCGGCGCTTCGGCAAGACCTCGCTCCTGCGCCGCGTGATGCACGACGCCGAGAGGGAGGGCTGGGCGACCGTCTACGTGGACTTCTTCGGCGTGCTGACGCTGGCGGACATCTCCCAGCGGATCGAGCGCGCATACGCCGAGCAACTGCAGGGACGCCTCGCGACTTGGTTCGCGGGGGCGAGACGAATGCTGCGCCCCACCTTCCGCGCCGGCGGCGGGCCGCTGCCGGCAGGGGTCGAGGTCACGGTCGATGCCCAGGCCGAGCCGCCGCTGCTCGACCGGCTCGCGCTGCCGCGCCGCCTGCACGAGCGCCACGGTACACGCACGCTCGTTGTCTTCGACGAGTTCCAAGACGTGCTCAGCGCGACGGATAGCGTCAACGCCGTGATCCGCTCGGAGATCCAGCACCACGGCGACGCCGCCAGCTACATCTTCGCCGGCTCGCACGTCGGCATGATGCGCGAACTGTTCGCCAACCGCCGCCGCGCTTTCTACGGCCAGGCCGCCCCCGTCGAGCTGCCCCCACTCCCGCCTGAGGACGTCGCCGAGTACATCACGACCCGCTTCCAGCGCACCGGCCGTAACATCGACCAGGCGCTCGACCCGCTGCTCGCGCTCGCCCAGGGCCACCCGCAGCGCACGATGCTCCTCGCCCACGCCGTCTGGGAGCTCACCCCCAACGGCAAGACCGCGACAGAGGAGACCTGGCTCGCGGCCCGCGAGCGGGCGCTGCAACAGGTTCGCGACGAGCTGCGAACCGCCTGGAGCGCCCTGCCCACAAGCCAGCGCCGCGCGCTCACGGCGATCGCGGAGAACACCACCCCCCTCTACGCCTCCGGCCGCGGCCACGGCGGCTCCCGCGGCGGCGCCGTCCATACTGCCATCAAGGCGCTCGAAGATCGCGGCGAGATCGCCAAGGACCCCAACACACGCACCGGCTACCGCCTCACCGACCCGCTGCTGGGCACCTGGATCACGGACGGGCGCACCGAGGGATAACTCGCCTCTACAGCGTGCTCGCACCGCAGGCGGCGCTCGTCGGCCTGCTCGCGCTCAAAGCGCCGCCGGAGCGATCGGATCGCGCCCCGGTGCAGGCACGCGATCCGATCGCCAGCCGGCCTTCAGTTTATCTTGACTTCCGATTCGACGTTGGTGAGCATCGCCTGCGTGGCTTCATACACACCGTTTTTCTCCAGCGTTTTGCCAGCGCAGCTTGATTCCCTCGAGTAGGTGATGCCTTTGTTTTCGATTATCGCGACGAACGGCAGTCCGTTTTCGTATTTCACATGCGGCAGCGCTTCGTTGAATGTCGGTTCAACGTGCATTTTGCATATGCTGATTTCCAGTGAGATCGCGCAGAAGGCGGCTCCCCATCCGCCGAGCGATTCATGGGTTGAGTCGGCCGCCGGCGGCTCTCCCCCGAAGATGCCGTCCGTCGGGGCCCAGAAGACGTATTCGCAGCCGCTTTTCACCGTCCCGCCTTCACACGTGTTGTATATGAAGGTCCCGACCATGATCGTGGCTTCCGACCCCCCACCTTGCATATACCCTTCGAATTCGACGTTTGGACATTTGATTTCTCCTTCCGAGGTTTTGAAGACGTCTTTGGGAATCACTTGCCGCGTGCCCACGATGCTGCTTCCGCTCGTGAGCACATACTGATCGTACGGCGGATCGCCGCGGATTTCCCAGATCGCGACTTCCTTGCTGGGAATCGACACTTTGAACGACCCCACCATGGCCCCCGCGCTTCCGCCCAGCGTCAGCCCGGCTTCCACTCCAACCGCTTTTTTGCCGTTCCAGAAATGCAGCTTCTTTTTGCCTTCCGAGGTGTTGATCGTCTGCGCCGAGGCCCATTCTTCGGTTTTTTCCGGTTTCAGTTCGCCGACCTCGCCGCCTTCGATGCTGTAGGAGCCGGCGAGCGCGCCGCATCCGGTTTTCAGCGTCACCGTCGCGAATTTCCCTTTGGGCAGGCTGGTGGCGCCTTCCGCCAGTTCCGAAGGCAGGAAGATCCACACCGGTTTTTGATTCGGTTGGGCTTTCTCCGACAGCTGTTTGCTTTCTCCGTTCCACGTCCACGCGAGATAGCCGAGCACGTGCACGGTGTTTTCTTCGCCGATTTTCACTTCACATTCTTTGAGTTCAGGTTTGGTCAGCTTCGGTTCGCTGAACTTCAGCGTAACTTTGACTTGATCCTGAAGGGGTTTGCCATATACGAGCCCTTTGACCTGCACGCCTTTGGCGGTGATCGATACTTTTTCGCCGAGCACCGTGCCCGTCAGTTTCTGTTCGCCGCCTTCTCCCTGAACCACCTCCGGTGGGCCCTCGCTCACGCTTTCCCCTTCGCCTTTGCTGCCCGTTTCCCGCTGCAACAGGAACGGCCCCGCTCCGGCGCCCGCGGCCGGCGCGGGTGCGCCCGCCAGCACGAGCAGCAGGAAAAGCGCCGCCACGCACTGGCCCAGCCGCCGCCTCGCTTCGAACGACATATGATCGACCTCCCTCTCCCGGCATGCGCCAGGATGACTGTGAAGAGGCGCCGCTCGGCCGTCCCGACGCTGAGGCGAATCGCCCGCCGCCCATGACACGTCTCCCCGGGACCACACTGCGCCGCGTCAACCCGCGCTGTGGAGGCGCAGCTCGATCATGCGCGCGCACGAGACGCGCGTCAAGGCCATGCGGCGCAGCCCGCGCCCGCGTGGGACCTCAGACGCTGAGGGTGTTTCTGACCAGGCTCAGTGACTTGAGATCTTCACGCCGCCACAGCCCGAGGCGTGCAGTTTGCGGCACACGATCACGTACCCAGGCCGCGGCCTGTGGTGCGCGTCGGTGAGGCCCGCGTCGAAGCGGGTGCCGGCGCCGCCGCCCGACCAGTCGTAGATGTACAGGCGCGTGATGCGCGAACTGGAGCCGGCCAGCGCGAACATGTAGTTGAGCGCGCTCGCCGCGCGCCCCAGTCCCGCGCCGCGGGCGTTGGGGAAGGCGCCGCCGAACTGGACGATGCCGCCGGTCTCGGTCAGCCACACCTGGCCCGGCACCGCCGCGATCACCGCGCGGGTGCGCAGGCTGGAGCGGCGGTTGGTGTCGGAGTAGTTGTGCAGGCCCCACACGCTCGGCATCACGGTGTGCAGGACCGCGACCTCGTGCTTGAATTCGGCGATGTAGTTGAGCGTCGGGCCGACGTTCTGCTGGTCGAGGATGTCCAGGCCCACGACCGTGCAGCGGCTGCAGCTGCGCTTGAGCGCCTGGTAGTACTGCGCCGCTTGCACCGCCGAGGGGCTCGCGAGCGTGTGCGGGATGTAGCCGCGGTTGGCCTCATCCCAAGGCTGGTACTGGCGGACGTGCGGGAAGAGCTTGATGAAGCGCCGCACATCGCGCTGGTAGGTGGAAACGCTCGGCATCCGCGTGGGCGTGTACTCGGAGTGGTAGAAGGACACCAGCACCTGCTGATGCGCGACTTCGGCGGCGTGGATCCACACGATCGCTTTGTCCAGCGAGTAGGAGCGCACCGCGGCGTCGTACGGCGCGATGTAGCGCGCGATCTTCGTGTGCAACCGAAGCCAGTTGGGGTCCGTGAACATCTCGGCCTGCTCATCGCCGATGCCTGTCTGAAAGCCCGCGCGGGCGGCGTGCGCGGGGGTGCGGTGCGGAGAAGCCGCCTGGGCGACAGCCAGCGCGCCGAGGCAGAGCAACAGGACGCAGAGCGCCAGCGCGGCGGCCAGGCGGCGAGGAAGGGGAGCGTTTTGGGGCATGTTCATTCCGAACAGCTTACGGGCTCAAGGGTTGCGCCCGTCGCGGTGCAATCAACCATCCAGCGACTCGGCGCCGCGCAGGGTAGGGTCGGCGACGATGCGCACATCGACGCCCGGCAGCCCCAGCAGCAGCCGCGTGAGCAGCGACGGCCCGGAGAGCAGGGAGACCACGCGGCGCAGCCCGTGGCGCTGGATCGGCGTGCCCATCAGCACGTAGGTGGCGCCCAGCTCGCGCGCCAGCTTGATCGCAACCTCGGCGACATCTTCGCCTTCCTCGACGTGCAGGCGCACCCCCAGCACCGAGACCAGGCGGCGCAGCGCCTCCAGCTGCTGGCGATCCTCGAGGCTCGGCGCGCGTCCGGGCGGACGCACCACCAGCACGTCCAGCTCCGCGTCCAGGCGCTGCGCCGAGCGCCACGCGCGGCGCACGATCCGCTGCGACTCCGCCTTCAGCGTCACGAGCGCGAGCAGCCGCTCGGCGATCGCCTGTGGGGCCCGCTCCTGCGCGAGCGCGTCCTCGCGCCGCCCGAGCTGTGGCTTGGGCGCCAGGCGTTTGACCTCCACGCCCTCGGCCACCTGGCGCAGCGCCGTCTCGCGCAGCGCCGAGAGGTTCTCGATCTTGAAGAAGTTGTTGAGCGCCGCCGGCACGCGCTCGGGGGGGTAGATCTTGCCCGCCTGCAGCCGCGCGATCAGCGCCTCGGGAGTGAGGTCGATCAGCACCACCTCATCCGCCTGCGAGAGCACCGCGTCGGGGATCGTCTCGCGCACGCGCGTGCTCGTGAGCTGCGTCACCTGGTCGTTGAGGCTCTCCAGGTGCTGCACGTTGACGGTCGAGTACACGTCGATGCCGGCATCCAGCACGTCCCGCACGTCCTCGTAGCGCTTCTCGTGCTCCAATCCCGGCGCGTTGGTGTGCGCTAGCTCGTCGATCAGGCACAGCTCCGGTTCGCGCGCCAGGATCGCCTGCAGGTTCATCTCCTCCAGCGGCGTGTTGCGGTAGTACACGCGTCGGCGCGGCAGCATCTCCAGGCCTGTGGCGAGCACCTCGGTCTCCGCACGCCCGTGCGGCTCGAGGTAGCCCACCACCACGTCGCGCCCCGTCTCGGCTTCGGCCTGGCCCTCCTGCAGCATCCGGTAGGTCTTGCCCACGCCGGCAGCCATCCCGATGAAGACCTTCAGATGACCGCGCGCGTCAGGCACCCAACAGATTGTGAATGATCAGGTCGATCAGCTTGATCCCGATGAACGGAGCGACGATCCCGCCGAGCCCGTAGATCAGGAGGTTGCGCCGCAGCAGCGCGCTCGCGCCGATCGGGCGGTAGCGCACCCCGCGCAGCGCCAGTGGGATCAGCAGCGGGATCACCAGCGCGTTGAAGATGATCGCCGAGACGATCGCCGACTGCGGCGTGCCGAGGTTCATGATGTTCAGCACGTGCAGGGGTCCTTCGCTGGGCGGGTCGGGACCTATTCCGCGGCGTAGGTGGCGATGAACACGGCCGGCAGGATCGCGAAGTACTTCGCCACGTCGTTGGCGATCGAGAACGTCGTCAGCGCGCCGCGCGTGATCAGCAGCTGCTTGCCCACCTCCACGATCTCGATCAGCTTCGTCGGGTTGGAGTCGAGGTCGACCATGTTGCCCGCCTCGCGCGCCGCCTGCGTGCCCGTGTTCATCGCCACGCCCACATCGGCCTGCGCGAGCGCGGGCGCGTCGTTGGTGCCATCGCCCGTCATCGCCACCAGGCGCCCACCCTGCTGCTGCTCCTTGATCAGCGCCAGCTTCGCCTCGGGGGTCGCTTCGGCGAGGAAGTCGTCCACGCCCGACTCCTCCGCGATCTTCGCCGCCGTCAGGCGGTTGTCGCCGGTGACCATCACCGTCTTGATGCCCATCGCGCGCAGGTGCTCGAAGCGGACCTTCATGCCCTCCTTGATCGTGTCCTTCAGGTACACCACGCCCAGCACCTGGTTGTCGCGCGCCACCGCCAGCGGAGTGCCGCCCTCGCGGCCGATGCGATCGAGCTGGCCCTGCAGCTCCGGCGGCGCCTGGCCACCCTCGTGCTGGATGAACTGGACGATCGAGTCGCCCGCGCCCTTGCGCAGCTGCTGGCCATCGATAGTCCACGCCGCTCATCCGCGTCTGCGCGGTGAACGGCACGAACTCCGCGTTCAGCTGCGACATGTCGTGCTCGCGGATGCCGTACTGCTTTGCCAGCACCACGATCGAGCGGCCCTCCGGGGTCTCATCCGCGAGCGATGACAGCTGCGCCGCCTCCGCCAGCTCCGCCTCCGAGACGCCCGGCATCGGGATGAACTCGCTCGCCAGGCGGTTGCCGATCGTGATCGTGCCGGTCTTATCCAGCAGCAGCACATCCACGTCGCCCGAGGCCTCCACCGCGCGCCCGGAGAGCGCCAGCACGTTGCGGCGCACCATCCGATCCATGCCCGCGATCCCGATCGCCGATGAGCAGCGCGCCGATCGTGGTCGGGATCAGCGCCACCAGCAGCGCGATCAGCGTCGTCTCGGAGATCGAGGTGCCCGCGAACAGCCCGAACGGGCGCAGCGTCGCCACGACGATCATGAAGATCAGCGTGAGCGCCGCCAGCAGGATGTTCAGCGCGATCTCGTTCGGCGTCTTGCGCCGCTCGGCCCCCTCCACCAGCGCGATCATGCGATCGAGGAAGGAGTGTCCCGGCTCCTGCGTGATTTCGACGACGATCTCATCCGAGGTCACGCGCGTGCCACCGGTGACCGCGCTGCGATCGCCGCCAGACTCGCGGATCACCGGCGCGGACTCGCCCGTGATCGCCGACTCGTCCACCGTCGCGATGCCCTTGGTCACAGTGCCATCGCCGGGGATCAGCTCGCCCGCGCTCACGATCACCACGTCGCCGCGCACGAGCTCGGAGGCGGCCTTCGTGCCCCCCTCCAGCATCCGCGCCACGGTCTCCTTGCGCATGTTGCGCAGCGTGTCCGCCTGCGCGCGCCCGCGACCCTCCGCGAACGCCTCCGCCATGTTCGCGAACACCACCGTCAGCCACAGCCAGATGGCGATCGTGAACGTGTACCAGGCGGGCTCGTGCCCGCCGCCGAGCGGCTTGCCGCCGAACGCCTGGATCAGCCACGTGACGGTCGTGATCACCGAGCCGATCTCCACCACGAACATCACCGGGTTGTGGATCTGCACGCGCGGATCGAGCTTCTTCACGCTATCGATCAGCGCGCGCATCGACGATGTCGCGCTGGAACAGCGAGATCGCCTGACGCTCGTTCTCCTCGGTGGCCATCAGCGTGCCCTCCCGGTCAGCGCCAGGTTGAGCTCGAGCACGTTCACACCGGGCTCGCCAGAGAAGCCCAGGCCGCGGCCGGATGTGTACTTGGCGATCAAACCATCGACCGTGGCGAGCGAAAGGTGACGCACCGCCGCAATGCGGTGGGCCTGGATGCAGCGCATTGGCCTGGGAGATTTCCGGATCGAGGCCGGAGGCCGAGCTGTTGACGGCATCAACCGGCACGCCTCGCCGCGGTGAGAACGGGGTTATATGGACCCTCCAATTCGAGGTAGGCCTTGATGTGTGCGGCAATCGCTTCCTCGGTCGTCTTGCTGTTGGGACCGAGATTGGAGAATGTCGCTGGCCGCGGCGTTGTAGGCCGGCGTCGGTGGCCGAAGGGCGACCCTGGAAGTACGCATGGCGGGTTCGTCGGCGAAGTCTTCTTCTTTTCCTTGGGCTTGCCGTTCTTGCCGATTCCGGCGAACTCTGGCCGATGATCTTCGAGCCCACCAGCCTGCCGTTCACGTACACCTTCTGCCCGTTGGCGTTGCCGGGGAAGGCCACCTGGCTCACGCCCGTGATGAACAGCGGGTACACCAGCCCGAGCAGATACCGTTAACACGACGATGCCGATCGACGGATGTGACGATGTCGCGGCGCATATCAATAGAGGTGTCCCGTCAGGCCCTGCACGATCGGGCCGAGCAGCAGCGCGGGGAAGAACGTCAGCGCGCCCACGAGCACGATCACGCCGATCAGCAGCACCACGAACGTGGGGTTGTCGGTGCGCATCGTCCCGAGCCCAGCGGGGGTGACACGCTTGCCGGCCAGCGCGCCGGCCACGGCCAGCGCGAACAGGATCGGCGCGTAGCGCGCCAACAGCATGTCGAAGCCACCCAGCAGGTCGGCGAAGGTGATGCCGTGGGAGCCCACGTTGCCGGCATTGGGCTGGATGAAGCCCGTGTAGCCGGCGAACGCCGAGCCGTTGTTGTTGGCCTGCGACAAATAGGCGTAGAAGGTCTCGGAGAAGCCCTGCGGGGTATTGCCGCCCGCCTTGGAGAGCGCCCCTTCGGAGATCGACGCGCGCCCGGCCCTGCTCGCGGTCGCCAGCGCCGTGCAGAACAGCGCCGCCAGGGGCGTCACCAGGATCCCCAGCCCAGCCAGCTTGATCTCCCGGGCCTCGAGCTTCTTGCCCAGCCACTCCGGCGTGCGCCCCACCATCAGCCCGCCGATGAACACCGCCAGAAGCACATACAGCAGGATCGAATACAGACCGGTGCCCACGCCGCCGAAGATCACCTCGCTGGCGGACAGGTTGGCGAACGGCACAGCCCCGCCGATACCGGTGAAGGACTCGATCGCGCTGTTCACCGCACCGCACGAGGTCACGGTGGTGATCACGTCGAACAGCGCCGAGCCGGCAATCCCGAAGCGCTGCTCCTTGCCTTCCATGTTGCCGCCGGTGGAGCCGCTTATCACCTGCGTGTGCAACCCCGCGGCGTGCTGCGCGGGCGAGCCGTGCGCCTCGGCGATGTACGCCACCGCGACCGCGCCGAGGAACATCACCATCATCGTCGCGTAGATCGCGAAGCCCTGGCGGCGATTGCCGGTCATGCGGCCGTAGGCGAACACGAGCGCCGCCGGGATCAACAGCACCAGCAGCATCTCGAAGAAATTGGTGAACTGCGTCGGGTTCTCGAACGGGTGCGCCGAGTTGGTGTTGAAGAAGCCGCCCCCATTCGTCCCCAGCTCCTTGATCGCCTCCTGCGAGGCCACCGGACCCATCGCGATCGACTGCGTCAGCCCGGTGATCGTGTGCGCCGACAGGTACGTCGAGAAGTTCTGGATCACACCCTGTGACACGAGCACGATCGCGGCGAACACCGACAGCGGCGCCAGCACGTACAGGATCGTGCGCACCAGATCCTGCCAGAAGTTGCCGATCGACTTGCCGCTGCACCCCACGATCCCGCGGATCAGCGCGACGGCCACGACGATCCCCACTCCTGCCGAGAGCCAATTCTGCACCGTCAGCCCGATCATCTGGCTGAGGTAGCTCATCGTCGTCTCGCCGCTGTAGTACTGCCAGTTGGTGTTCGTCATGAACGACGAGGTCGTATTGAACGTCACGTTCCACGGCGCGCTGTGGTATCCGAGCGGGTTGAGCGCATGCGGCACGTAGAACGCGTTCTGCGTGCGCAAGATCGCATACAACAGCAGCCACCCCGCGGCCGAGAAGATCAACAAGCTCTTCGAGTAGGACTTCCAGTCCTGCTCGCGGCGCGGATCCACGCGCAGCACCCTGTAGAGGAAACGCTCGAACCAGCCAAGCAGCGGTGACAGGAAGACGCGCTCGCCCGTGTACACGTTGGCCATGTAGCGGCCGAGGGGCAGCGCCAGCGCGGTCAGGATCGCCGCGAAGAGAACGATCGTGAGCCAGCCGGTGAAGGTCATCTCAGGTGAGGCCTCACAGCTTCTCTCCGCGGATCAGTGCGTAAAAGAGATAAGCGATTATCAGCACGCTCACCACCAGGCCGAAGAAGTCCGCGGCGGACATGTGCGCGATGAACGCACCCATCGGCAGAGACACGTTCATACCCGGTCGATCCCCTCGACCATCCAGAGGAGGATGGCGAACATCAGGATTCCGAGAACCACAGCGAGAATGTCCATAGCCGACACTATGGGCGCTCGCGCATCACGGTCACGTGACGATCCGCGCGCGAGGTATAACGATTTCGTTACGACCTGTGCTCCCGCCGCGCGGTGAGCCGCAGCTTGCGTACTTTCACCGCACAACGCGACCCTCGCAGGACCCCGGTAGGGGTCCCCTAACCTTAAATCGAAAACCTGTACCCCACGCCCGGGTCGGTGACGATGTAGCGCGGGCGCCCCGCCGGCTCGATCTTCGCGCGCAGGCGCGCGATGTGGGTGCGCAGGGGCTGGATGTCGTCGACGTACTCCGGACCCCACACCTCGCTGAGCAGCGCCCTGTGTGTCAGAAGGCGCCCGCGGTTGCGCACCAGCACGCGCAGCAGGTCGAACTCGATCGGGGTGAGGTGAACGGGCTCGCCGTCGCGTTTCACCGTGCGCGCCGCGAGGTCCACCTCCAGGCCGTCCACGGTGACCGCGGGCTCCTCGCTCCGCGCGCCCCGCGCGGCGCAGCGCCGCCTGCAGGCGCGCCACCAGCTCGCGCGCGCCGAAGGGCTTGGTGATGTAGTCATCCGCGCCGGCCTCCAGCGCGCGAACCTTCTGCTCCTCGTCGCCCACCGCCGAGAGCACGAGAATCGGCATCTCGCTCCACTTGCGCAGCTCGCGCGTCACCTGCACCCCATCGCCATCGGGGAGCACCAGATCGACGATCGCCGCCTGCGGGGGGCGCACCGCCGCGCGATCGAGCGCCTCGCTCGCGGTTTCCGCCGGCACCACCTCGAAGCCGGCCTCGCGCAGCACCACCTTCAGCGCTCGGAGGATCTGGCTCTCGTCGTCGACGACCAGTATGCGCGGGGCCTCAGCGCTCATCGGGCTCCGAGCTGCAGCGGCAGCTCGAACACGAACGTAGCCCCCTGTCCCGGCAGCGACTCCACGTGCAGCTCGCCGCCGTTGGCCTCCGCGAAGCCGCGCGCGATCGCCAGGCCGAGGCCCGAGCCGCGATGCCCGCCGCTGGCCGTCCCCGCGCGGTAGAAGGGCTCGAACACGCGCTCCAGCTGCGCGGGGGGGATGCCTGGACCGCGATCCACCACGCGCACGATCAGCTTCCCCTCGCTCCCGCCGATGACTGCGCACCGCGCGCGCCCTCACCGACACCGGGTGCCCGCCGGAGTGCCGGCGCGCGTTCTCCAGCACGTTCACGATCGCCCGCTCCATCTGCGTGGGATCCGCCAGCACCAGCGGCAGCTCGCGATCGATCGAGAGCGTCCACTCGCCCTCCCTGCCGCCGAGCTCATCGAGCGCCGCCCGCACCACCTCCTCGATCGAGGTCCACTCGCGCCGCGGCTCCGCCGCGCCCGCCTGCAGGCGCGAGAGGTCGAGCAGGTTATCCACGAGCCGCGCCAAGCGCCCGCTCTCCTCCAGGATCACGCTCGCCAGCTCGCTGCGCTCCTGAGCGGCGAGCCCCTCGCAGCGCCAGCGCCTCGCCCGCCGTCGCGATCGCCGTCAGGGGCGAGCGCAGGTCGTGCGAGACGGCGCGCAGCAGCGCCGTCTTCACCACATCCGCGCGGCGCAGCGCCGCCGTCTCGACCACCTCTCCCTGCAGCCCCTCGCGCTCCAGCGCCGCGCTCAGCAGCGCCTCCAGCGCCGGCACCACGCGCTCCTGCAGGCGACGCAGATTGCGCTCGGGGGTCCCCGCCGGCACCACCAGCGTTCCCAGCCGGCTGGCGCCGTCGCGCAGCGCGAACGCCACGTGACGCTCGTCGCCATCCACCGCCTCCAGGTCGATCGCCGCGGAGGGCAGCTCCAGCGCGTGCGCCAAGCGCGCCGCGGCCGTGGGCAGCGTCTCGCTGAGGCTGTTCCCGCGCAGCAGCAGGCGCGCCATCTCCGCCGCCAGATCGGCCTCGCGACGGCGCTCATCAGCCTCGCGCGCCCGCGCTCGGGTCACCTCCGCCACCGAGCTCGCGAGCCCCGCCGCGACCACAAACGCCACCAGCGCCACCCAGTTGCTCGAGTCGCTGATCGTCAGGTCCCCCACCGGCGGCAGGTGGAAGAAGTTGAACGCCAGCGCGCTCAGCAGCGCCGTCGCCATCCCCAGCCACGCCCCCCATGTGACCGACACCAGCAGCACCGCCAGCAGGTACACCACGCCCAGCGACACCACCGGCGCGATCTGCTTCAGGGGGTAAACGATCAGCGTGCACAGCGCCACCAGCGCCACCGCCACCACCACGCCCACCCGCCGAGGCGGGGGGTCAGGGGACAGCAGGAAGCCGAACGGCCACGGCACGCTGGGGAGCCTAGAGGGTGGCGCAGGCGGCCGAAGGCCGCTGGCCGAAACGGGGATTCGCGCCGGAGGCGCGTGTCTCCCGGCTTCGGTCGGGCCCCTCTCTATTCCCGGTCAGAGCACGCTTGGAGCTCGAACGAATGCGGAGAAGTACTCTTGATCGGAGCCCTCGCTCGGCCGACGACCGATATACCAGGGATGGAAAGCAGCCTGCGGCCCATGCGCACGATCTTCAGAGCCATCACCGCAGCGACCCTCATCGTGGGCATGCTCGGGTCCTTTGCGGCCTCGGCGAACGCCGGCTACAGCGTCAGGGCGGTCTGCGCCGCTCCCGCGCCCGGGCACGCGAGCTGCCTGAGCCTGCGACTCGTGCCGCCGCCGGCCTCCGCGGCTGCGGCGCCCTCCGCGCGCGGAGGCGTGGCTTCGCCGGCGAGCGCCACGCCGCCAAAGGCGGGGCTCTCGCCGGCGGCGCTGCACAAGGCGTATGTTCTCCCGCTCGAAAGCCCCGAACCGCAGACGATCGCGATCGTCGACGCCTACGACGACCCCCACATCGAAGCGGACCTGGGGGTCTTCGACGGTCAGTACGGCCTGCCGCCCTGCAACGGCTGCTTCACGAAGGTCAACCAGCAGGGCCTGAGCTCCCCTCTGCCAGCGGGCAACGGCGAATGGTCGACCGAGATCGCAACCGACGTCGAGGTCGCCCGCGCGATCTGCCAGAACTGCCACATCCTGCTCGTGGAGGCCACCACCGCCTCCTTCGCCGACCTGGAAGCCGCCGAGGAAACCGCGGCGGCCAAGATCGCGGCAGCCTCCAAGCCGGGTGCGCTCGAAGGTGAGATCTCGAACTCCTGGGGCGGCTCCGAACCGCCTCTCGAAGGCCCCGCCTTCAACCACCCGGGCATCCCCATCACGGCCTCGGCGGGCGACGCCGGCTACCTCAACTGGGAAGAATACGCCACGCGCAATGAAGCGGGCTCGGGCTACTTCGCCGGCCCCGACTACCCGGCCTCCTCGCGCCACGTGATCGCGGTTGGGGGCACCAGCCTCGCCGTGAACGCCTCCGGGGAATGGTCGAGCGAGAAGGTTTGGAACGACCAGGGCGGTGCCGGCGGCGGCGGTTGCAGCGAAGTCTTCGCCGCTGCCTCCTGGCAGGTTCAGGCCCCCGGCTGGGCGACAGTGGGCTGCGGCTCGCGACGCGCCGTCGCCGACGTCGCGGCAGACGGCGACCCCTACACCGGCGTGGACGTCTACGACTCCACCCCCGAAGGGCTTGGGATCCCGGAAAAGCCCGAAGGCGAAGCGCCGAAGTGGATCCAGATCGGCGGCACCAGCGTCGCCTCGCCGATCATCGCCTCCATCTTCGCGCTCGCGGGAGGCGCGCACGGCGTCGCCTACCCGGCCGCCACGCTCTACTACCACGCGAGCTCCGGCGAAGCGGCCTCCAACGGGCTGCACGACATCGTGGCGGGCGGCAACGGCGAATGCAACGACGTCTACTCCGGGAGCTGTAGCGGCGCGCCCGCCTCGCCCCTCGACTGCGGCGCGCTCGCGACGATCTGCAACGCCGCCCCCGGCTACGATGGACCCACGGGCGTGGGCACTCCCAACGGCCTCGCGGCCTTCCAGCCGCCCCCGGCCGGGACCTCCGGCAACCCCGGAGGCTCGGGCCCGGGCGGGTCCGGGTCCGGTGGCTCGGGCTCCGGTTCGGGAGGCGCAGGCTCGGGAGGCTCCGGCTCGGGCAGCGGCTCTGGCTCAGGCTCCTCGGGCGGATCGACGGGAGGGGGTCAGCTCCCCACCCGGCACGGCCAAGCCCGGGGTCGCGAGCAGCGCGGTGCGGCTCACGCGCCTCTCGCTCACGCTGAGCGCCGTCGTCGCGCTCAATCGCGGCCGTGCGCCGCTCTCGCGGATCGCCTTCACGTTCGCCCTCAGCAGGGCCGCCACTGTGCGCGTGACGCTCGCGCGGCGCGTTCGCGTGCACGGGCACTGGCGCTGGAGCGCGCTGCGCGGCGCCGACACGATCGGCGGACGGGCGGGCGCCAATCGGGCGCGCCTCAGCGGTCGCGGCGTGCTCCCCGCCGGTTTCTACCGGCTCACGCTCACGCCGGCCGGCGGCGGCGCGCGGTCGCTCACGATCTCGATCGGCTGAGCTTCGCCCCGCGTGAGGCGGGCTCTACTGATAAGTACTGTAAAGCGCTTCTTTACAGTAGCTTTCCAGTAGATTTTACAGTAGCCGAGAGGCCCCGCGCGATCCGTCCGGCGCGTAGCGCAGGATGCCTGACCCTCTGGCACCCTCGACCCCGACATCTCTGCGCGCCTGGCAACGGCGCACGCTGCAGGCGCTCGCGGAGTGGCGGACGGAACCCGTTCCTCGTCTCCGCGGCCCCCGGCGCCGGCAAGACGCGCCCCGCGCTGGAGCTGGCGCGCCGGCTGCTCGCCGAGGGCGAGGTGCGACGCGTGGCGGTGCTGTGCCCCACGACGCCGCTCACGCGCCAGTGGGCCACGGCTGCGGCCGCGCTGGGCGTGCAGCTCGTGCCCGACGCCGAGCGCCCGCGCCCCCCGCGAGGGTTCCAGGGGGTCGCGGTGACCTATGCGCGCATCGCCTCCTCTCCGCGCGAGTGGGCCGCCGGGACGCGCGCGGATACGCTGGTGATCGCCGACGAGGCCCACCACCTCGGCGAGGATCTCGCCTGGGGCACGAGTTTTCAGCAGGCGTTCGCCGCCGCCCCACGCTGGCTGCTGCTGTCGGGGACGCCCTTTCGCTCCGACGCCACCCCGATCCCGGGCGTGCGCTACGACTCCGAGGGGCTCGCGGTGCCCGACATCTCCTACACCTACGCGGAGGCTGTGAGCGACGGCATCTGCCGCCCCGTTGCGTTCGTCACCTTCGATGGAGCGCTCTCGTGGCGCAGCGGCGAGGATGTGGTGGAGTCCACCTTCGAGACCGTGCTGAGCACGCGCGAGGCGGGCAGGCGCTACCGCACCGCGATCTCCACCGAGCTGCCCGATGGGCTGCCGCGCATCCTGCGCGAGGCCGACGCCCGCCTGCGGGCGCTGCGCGCGGAGGGCCACCGCGACGCCGGCGGGCTGGTGGTGGCGGCCGACTCCAGCCACGCGCGCAAGATCGCGGGGCTGCTGCGCGAGGCGACGGGGCGCGCGCCCGTGGTGGTGCTGCACACCGAGGCGCGCGCCGCCGCCAAGCTTGCCGCGTTCACCCACTCGCGCGAGCTGTGGATCGTGGCGGTGAACATGGTCTCCGAGGGCGTGGACATCCCCCGCCTGCGCGTCGGCGTATACGCGACCGCCGCCAAGACGCCGCTGATCTTCAGGCAGATCGTCGGGGCGCTTCGTGCGCACGATCCGCGGGGCCGCGCCCGAGCCGAGCTGGCTGTACCTGCCCGCAGACCCGCTCCTGCGCCGGCACGCCGCGGAGGTCGAGAGCGAGCTGCGCCATGCGCTGCGCCGCCACGAGGAGGGGGAGGGCCTCGAGCTGGAGCTGGAGGAGCATCCCGAGCGCCGCCGCGGCGAGCCCTCCGAGAGCGCCGAGTTCGTGCCGCTGAACGCCGAAGTGGCGCCGCAGATGACCCTCTTCGGGTCGAGCCCGGCGATCGCCGGGAGCGGCGTGGCTGCGGCGGCCCGAGCGTCTGCCGCTCCTTCCCAGCCCGAGCCGGCGCCGATGGCGGCGTTCGAGCGCCGGGCGCACCTGCGCGCGGAGCGCAGCCGCCTCGTGGCCGATGTGCACCGCCGCGATGGGCGCAGCCACCGCGAGATCAACTCCTGGATCAACCGCGAGATGGGCATCGCGCGCGTCGAGGAGGCCACCATCGAGCAGCTCGAGCGCTCGGTGAAGCGGCTCGTGCGAGAGCTCACCCGGAAGACTGCCGTACGCCCGGGTCCGCCCCGCGCTCGAGGCGCTCGCCCCGTGGGGTGAGCACCCACGCATTGGCGGCGCCGCGGCTGGAAGCGCTCCCCGCGGCGCCCCCGCGGTTGGCGATCAGGCCCAGCCCCTCCAGGCGACTCAGGAGCCGCGAGATCTGGCCCTGGTCGACGATGCCCGCCTGATCGGCGACCTCGCGATTGCTTGCGCCGGGGCGCTCGGCGATCGCCTTCAGCACCCGCGCGGTGCGGTAGGTGAGGCGCATATCCAGATCGCCGAGGAAGTCGCCGTCGATAGAGTCTCCCTCCGGGGCACCACCACCTCCAGAAGATGATCGTCGCGTGGGTCTGTTGAGCTCACGACTGGCCTTCGCCGCACCCATATAGGGGAGCAGGATCAGGCTCATCAGCGGCCCCAGCAGCTCGCTCAGCGGCGTCGGGTCGCGCTGCCTGCCTGCCGCCAGCAGGCGCGTGTGGAGCACCGCGAGCACCGCGCCCACCACGCCCTCGGCGGCCATCTCCGGCGGTTCGGTCCGGCAGGAGCTCTCCAGGCGACCGCGATCGACGTATTCGCAGAGCACCTCGAGCGCCTCCGTGCGCCGCTGCAGCACCGGATCGCCCGCGCCAAGCGCGTGAACGACGCAGAGCCCTGCCAGCGCGGGCTCGCGGTCGAGCAGTTCGAGCAGCGCCCCGAGCGCCGCGCGCACGCCGTCCTGCCAGCGGGACTCGCGGCAGTAGGCCGTGTGCATCTCCGCGCCGGCCAGCCGCAGGCCCCACTCGAAGGCGTCCAGCAGACACTCGTCGCGATCCGCGTACAGCTCGTAGAACGCGCGGCGGGAGATGCCCGCGCGGGCCACCACATCGACGACTGTCACCGCGTGGGAGTCCTCGCGAGCCGCCATCTCCGTGGCGATCGCCCTCACGATCCGCGCCCGCTGAAGCTCCTCTCCCATGACCCTCTCACTCGACTGCCTCGGTGGCCAAGCGGGCCCGAATCACGCTCGATCGCCGCTTGATCTTTGCAATAGCAAGCATATTTCAGGTGTCCAGCCAAGGATGCAAGTTCGATGGCAGGCCCCAGGAGCTCGATGGCAGGGCCCAAGAAGAGGAGCCGACCCAAGAAGAGGAGCCGTGGCCTGGGGGGAACAGGCCACGGCTCCGGTCTCGAGAGACCTCCGGCGCAAACGGGGGCTGTGCGACCAGACGGTCCCCTGAGGCGCTACCCGGAGAGTTGAGGGGCGGTAGCGCTCCCAGCTTGGCTTCGGTCGGCTTCCCTGCCGGCCAAATATGTACACAGCCGGTAATAAAGCATACCCTTCGATGCTTGTCAAGAGGGATCGTGAACGTGGGGTACGTGACAAACCCCTAATCTACCGCTAGTTTCCACGATTTTCAGGCCCTCAGGCTGCCCCTTTGGCCACAATGGCCAAAATTGCCCGCCCACTTCAGCGGTCGCGCAGAGTCGGTTCTGTACAGTATCGTTACAGATGGCGCCTCCCTCCTCGAATCCCTCCTCCCCAGCCTCGCCATCGCCGTCGCCGTCCGCCCCGCACGCGCTTTCCCCCGCCTCCCAGCGCAAGCGTCTGCTGAACGGCATGGCACGAGCCGTTGCGCGCCGGGGCTACGCGGAGGCGACGGTCGCCCAGGCGATCGCCGGCGCGGGCGTCTCGCGCACCACCTTCTACGAGCACTTCGCGAGCAAGGAGGAGTGCTTCCTTGCTGCCTTCCGCGAGCTCGCGCCGGTGCTGGCGGGCGAACTGATGGAGGCCGTTCGCGAGGTCCCCTGGCCCCAGAAGCAGCGCGCGATGCTGAGCGTGGTGCTCGATCCCGATAAGAGCGACACGGCAATGCACTGGCGCCTGCTGCTCACGCAGGCGCGCGCGGGGGAGCCGCGCATCCGCGCCGAGCGCGACGTGTTTGCGGCGACCCTCGAGCGCGCCTTCGAGGCGCTGCTGGATGCCCCGCCCGAGGGCGCCCCCACGCTCGACATCCCGCCCAAGGCGCTGCTGGGGGGCGTGCGCAGCGTCGTCTCGATCCGCCGCTACGCGCTGGCGCCCGGCGAGGAAACCCTGCTGCTGGACGATCTGGAGACGTGGACGGGCGCCTACGCAGTGCCCGTGGGCTACGCGCGGCGCGATGAGGCCGCGTGGGCCGAGCTGGGGCGAACGCTGCTGCGCGAGGCGAACGCCGAGAGCGGGCACGGCGCCTTGCAGCAGAGCGACGCGGAGGGCAGGGGCGAGGGCAGGCGTGGCCCCAAGGAGCGCAACCACACGAATGCCCGCGTGAGCCTGCCGCGCGGGCGCAACCGCCTGCCCGCGAACGTGGTGGCGAGCGAGTACCACGCGCGCATCGTCGAGGCGACCGCGCGCGTCGTGCGTGCGAAGGGGTACCCCGCGACGACGATCGCGGACATCGTCGCCGCGGCGGGGACCTCGCGTGGGGTGTTCTACGGCCAGTTCCAGAACAAGCAGGAGGCCTTTCTGGCGGCCCAGACGGTGGCCCTCCAGCAGGGGCTCACGATCGCCTCGGCGGCGTTCTTCACCGGACGCGGCTGGTCCGAGCAGGTGTGGAACGGGCTCGACGCCCTCTTCGGCTACCTCGCGAGTGTCCCCGATCTCGCTCACCTGATGCTGATCGAGCCCTACTCGGCGGGGCGCGCGGCGATGGATCGCATCGTCGATACGATGCGCACGCTGAGCCTGTTCCTGGAGGAGGGCTACCATCGCGGCTCGCGCGCCGAGCGGCTGCCGCGCACCTGCTCGGACGCGATCGCGGGGGCGATCCACGAGCTGCTCTACGACGCCGCCGAGCACGATCGCGTGCCCGAGCTGCGCGAGCTGCTGCCGCAGGCCGTATACGTGGCGCTGGGTCCGTTCCTCGGACCGGTGGCGGCGCGCAAGGCGGTGGATGAGCTGGCGCTGGCGGCTGCAAGCCGACCTGCACCGGTTGGTGGGACCGGCGCACCCGGCTAGCTTGCGCAGTTCGCGGCGGTTCGTCCGCGAAGCCCCTGCACATGCGCTCTATTCATCGCCCCCACCAGCGGCGCGCCCTTGCGCGAGCCGGCCTTGCCACGGCGCTCGCCGCAGTGACACTCGGCGCAGCCGCGCTCTCGGTCGATCAGGCAGGGGCAAGCTCCTCGGGGAGCCTCGAAGGCCGCATCGCGGCCTCGCAGAGCCGCGGCAGCGAACTGAGCTCCGGAATCCAGGCCGATGGCCGGCAGATAGAGGGGTTCCAGGGCAGCATCGACGATCTGCAGACGCGCCTGCGCGCGCTGGAAGGGAGCCTCGCGCTGGAGCGCGCGCAGCTGGCGAAGTTGAAGAACGAGCTGGCGAGCGCGCGCAGGCAGATGGCTGCCCTGCAGGTGCAGCTCGCGCACGACAAGCGGGCGCTGATCGCGCAGCTGGTGGCCTCCTACGAGTCGCCCCCGCCGAGCATCGTGACGGTCATCATGGAGGCGCACGGCTTCGCCGATCTGATCGAGCGCTTCGAAAACCTCAGGGCGATCTCGCGCGAGAACGCCCAGGCGACCACGCTGGTGGCCGATGAGCACCGCGTGGTGAGCGCACAGGCGGCGCAGCTCGCCGATCTGGAGGGACGCGCGCAGCGCGCGACGAGCGCGATGGCGGTGCAGCGCGACGAGGTCGCCCAGCTGCACCTCGCGCTGGTGGATCGGCAGCTGCAATACATCCACGCGCGCGATCGCAAGAGCTCGGAGCTGGGCGCGCTGCGCTCCCACCAGCACGCCCTCGAACACGAACTCGCCACGATCCAGACGCGCGAGCTCGCGGCGGCGGGCAACTCGCTTGCCTACACCGGGCCGGTGGGCCCCGTGAACCTCTCAACCGATGGGGAATACGGCTTCTTCCAGGCGCCCGGAACCAACTACAGCGTGGGCGAGGAGCCGCAGATCGCCGCGCGCCTGAACACGCTGGGCAAGGCGCTGCGCCTGCATCTGATCGGCGTCTCGGGGTACCGCTCCCCGCAGCACTCCGTGGAGGTGGGCGGCTTCGCCAACGATCCGCACACGCGCGGGGAAGCCTCGGATACCCCGGGCGTGGAGGGCGTGCCCGAGGCGACGCTCAACCGCTTCGGCCTCACACGGCCGTTCCCGGGCGCGGCGGAGGCCGATCACATCCAGCTGCTCGGCAGCGCGCACTGAGCGGACCTTGTAAGGAGAGAGAGGCTCCGCCCCGGAGGGGCTCCGCCGAGAGGGCCGCGTCGCTGGCTATCGGGGCGTATTGAGCGGTCGCTGCGGGGCGCGCCTACGCCAAGCAGCGGATCGACCCACCGCATGCTGGGGAGCGCCACAGACGCTCTTTCCGTTCTGGCCTACCTCTTGCGCTTGGCCTTCTTGCCGTGCGCCCTCCGGGTGTGCTTCTTCTTGACGGTCTTCTTCTTGGCTTTGGGGCAGCCGGTGACGGCGATCTTCACGTTCTGCTTGAGCCGCGCGCCGTTCTGGGCGGTGATCGTGAACGGCATCGTGAGCTTCTGGGCGCACATGTTGCCCTTGGCCTTGGCGGGAACGACGGCCGCGAGGCCGGAGTGGGGGCCCTCGGGGAGCATCAGCTGGAACGAGCTTATTGGCGCGTCGGGGACCGTCGCGAACGTGCTGCTCGTGACGCCGTGCTTGATATCGACGCTGCCCGTGAGGTCCACCGTGACGCCTTCGCCCTGCAGGATCACGACGACGTCGGGGAATGCCGCGCCACCGTGCGACACCAGGTACGCCGGGCCCGACACCGGGCTCGCGAGGATCGGCGTGCTCGCCCTCGCCACCCCGATATCCGAGCCCGCGGGACACCCCGCTGGGTTCACGGCGAACACCGCGGCAGGGCATGCCTGCTGGATCGTCGTCAGCCTCGCGGGGAGCTGCTTTGGGAGCGTCACCGCGACACTGTGGATATTCGCCTCACCCGCGGGGAAGACGCCCTTCACAGTCAGGCTCGCGCCGTTCTTCTTGCTCGTCTTCGCCTGCGTCGCCACGCTGAACACCGGGTGAAACGGGAGGTTCGCGCAGTTCGCGGCCTGGAAGCGGCTGGAGACCGGGGCCTTCACGCCCTGCGTGCTCGTGATCGTCCCTGTCACTGCAAGCGGCTCGCAGTCAGTCGGATTGAACATGAAGCCCGGCCGGTCGATCGTGACGTTCACCGTCTTCAGCTGCAACGGCACGCCATCCAGGATCTTCGGCAACGGGTCGCTGACGATCGTCGGCTGCGCGGTGTGCGGGTCGATGCCGATCGTCGCACGGACGATCACGTTCCCAAGGTTGAACGGGCCTGCCACCGCGGGGACCACCACACTCAACCCGAACGGCGCGCCCTTATACGGGCCGGTGAGGAACACCTGGCCATCCTGCACCACAAGCGGGTCCGGGCCCGCGCCGACAGCTACGGTGGTGTGCCCGATCAGGCTGTTCGGGCCGCACGTGCCCTGGCCGGCTTGCGGTTCGGGACAGCGTTCCACGTCCTTGAGGATCGCCAACAGCCCCGGGGGGGTCGTGACAGACACCCCGCTCGTGTCCTGTTCCTGGTCTTGGCGGGAGAACGTCACGCTCAACGGGCTGAAACCACCAGCCTGGTTGTTCAGGGTGCCCGCGGTCATCGACGGGCCGAACGGAAGCTGGTTGGGCGGGCAGGAGCCGCCGCCTGGGCCTTCGCTCAGCGCGAAGCTCGCGGTCGGGAACGCGTCGGCGACGAACGGGCTGCTCCACGGCGCGAAGTCGCTCGTCGTGGTGAACACCCCGCACGCGCGGGGGGTCAACAGCGCCGCCTGCGGACCACCGCTGAACGACAGCTTGACATCGGAGACGGGCGCCTGCGGGAAGTTGGCCGTGGTGGTCGTGATCTGCCCCGTCGCTTCGTTGAGACTGACATTCAGGATCTGCTTGATGTTCACTCCATCCGCGGATGGCGCCACGAGGAGCTTCAGGTTCGGCGGGTTGGACTGCATGACGTAGACATTGCCCTGGAGCTCCTTTTCGGCGGATCCTTCAAGTAACGGCGTGCTGGCCGTCACGGTCCCGACCTTCGAGGCCGACGGGCATCTCGGGGCCTCTTCGGTGCCCAACCCCGATTCCGATTCCTGGCAGACCTGCAGGCCCGCCGCCTGACCCGGGTTGACCACGAGGCCTTCGGGGAGCGTCACCGTCGTGCCCTGGATGTCGGAGGTGCCCAGGCCTTCCGAGGCTTCGAGGCCGCCGAGCGGGGACGTGAGCTCGAAGGCGAACCCCGCGGGCGTGTCGGCCCTGGCCGTGTCAGGCGAGGTCGAGATCGTGGGAGCGAAGCCGAGGCGTTCGCAGCCGCTCAGCGCGGTGGGGTTGCCGTTGCTGTCGTGCCATTCGAAGCTGCCTTCGATCGGCGCTTCTTCGGGGTGCTCCCACGTATTCGTGCTGACTGTGAACTTCGGCGGGGCGGCGCAGGACGTGGGCAGCGTCAGGAATGGTCTCTGCGAAGGATGGTGGACTGCCGAGCACGCGTTCCCTGCTTTTTCGATGTGTTCCTCGCTGCACGCTTCAAGGTTCCTCCCTCGCCAGCGATCATGGCTCGGGTCACCCGGGATGCCCCAGAGCGTGGTCACGACGTGACTGATCGCTTCCTGTGGAACATTGTTCACGCGAGCGGTGATCCCGTAATCGCCGCCGCTGCGCACACCGGCATCCAGGAAGACGATCTGCGGTCCATAGTTGAAGCCGAACTGGGCAGGACTCCCGGGCGAGGGAATCATGTTGAATATCGGAAGCTTCACAAGGGCTCCAAGGAACGTATCGACCACGGCGTTTCCAACTTCGCTGGCCTGGGGGCATCTTCCGACAATGAGGTCGGGGCGACTGCACTGTGGTACGGCGGTGATGTCTCCTACGAGTCCCGGGGGCAGGTCAACCGCGATGTTCCTCGGTTCGTTGTCGTTGCTGGTCAGTTCTCCATGTTCCCCGATTACGGTGGAGATGCCGAAGCTCAACGTCGCCGCATAGGGGTGTGAGCCCGCCTGCATGTCCAGCGTCCCGTCCGCGTTGCTGAACCATGCATCGACGTCGCTGAAGCGAAAGGCGCTGGGCTTGGAGCTGATCGCGATCGGGTCTGTCGTGCTCGCCGTGTCCAGCGCACCTCCGCCGGCAACCGTCACACGGCTCGCTTCGGGGCGTTCCGGGTCTTCTGTCGCGCCTTCTGCCACCTGCACGGCGATGGCGATCTGCGCGTTGCCATCATTGTGGACGCTGGTGTTCCCAGCGCCCCCCAGGAGACTTGGCATGCCTATGGGGTCGTTGGTGCACGTCACGACAGCCGCACCGGCAATCCTGGGGGCTTCGCCGGGCCCGTTTCCGGTGCAGTCCCACGTGACATGTGCGATCGTGATGTTTTCCGGGCTGAAGTAGAGGCCGCTGACAAGTTCGCCAGCATCCGTGGCGGTCACGCCATGCGGCAGAGCATCGGTCACGGTTACAGTGCCAACGCTCGAGCCCGCGCCTACGTTGAAGACTTCGATTCTGATCGCGCCCCTGTGACCCGGCGCCAGGTTCGTTGGGTAGTTGCGCGCTGAGACCTCCCAACCCGGACGGCACTGCGCATAGGCATCGCCCGTGGGGCATGCTTCGGCCATTGCGGGAGCGCTCGAGCAAGCCAGCGCACAAACGGCGATCAGGACAGCGGTCGCGGATCCTCTGAGCATGCTACTTCCTCCTCCCGCGCGGCGCGCGCCTACTGGATTTGCCGGCGCCGGATTTACCGGCGCCGCGGTGCGGCGCTTGGCGCCGGCGAACCTGCGCTTCGCAGAGCATCCGCCTGTGCCTGTTGCGCTTCGCGCGGCACAGCTTCAGCGCCCCGCCCAACGTCTTTTTCCTCGTCTGCCGACCGGTCTTTGGCGGCGGTGGGAAGTTCCCGCTGCCGTTGAAGGTGGCGCTGGACGGCGTCGTGAAGCTCGGCGGGGCCGGCGGCACGCCCTGGCAGCCCGAGCCGGCGCATGCGAACGAGGTTGCGGGAAACCCGCCGCCGACGCGCGCGTCGTACAACTCGGTTTGTTCGCCCGGCGGGCCGAACCCGCCAACCTGGCCGTTATGCGCGAAGAATACGTTTTCACCGCTCGCGTCCGCTTCCACGAAGTACGAGAAATCACTGCTTTCCCCATCCGAGAGCAGATACACACAGCCGCCGTCGGAGTGGCAACTGCCAGCGCCATCCTGCTCCCACTCATACACGTCCAGCCCGCCGTTGGTGTCTTGCGGCGCCAACGGCTGCGAGCTGTCGAAGAACACGCGACTGCCATCGTCGCTGATCCAGCGCGGCATGTGTGTGTCGCTGATGCTGGGGGATAGGTGCGTGGTCCCTTCGACCTTCAACGGTATCTGGGGAGCTGCTCCAGTGGGGTTGCACGATGCGCAGACGGTCCGCGCCACGTCGGCGGAGTACACGAACACCTCGACTTCGTGATTTTCGTTGACATTGTCATAGCCGGTGAGGGGCCGTAGGGACTCGAACACGAGATGGTGTCCGTCGGGCGTCATCTCGGCTGTACGCGAGCCGAGGTCGGGCTGCCAGTCACCGTATCGCTCGCCATTGGTACGAGAGCCCTCCTGTATATTGTTGTCTTCAGGTGAAAGCGCCGCGATGAACGTCTGCCTACCGTTGTGAAGCAGGTAGAGATTGTCTTCGCCCAGCGTGGCCTTTTCCCCGTTTGCATTTTCGTTGTCGGCCAGCACGCCGGTGGCGACGAGATAGATATACGCGCCGTCTTCACCGGTCTGATTGATCCCCAGGACGCCCTGAGCTCCCGCGCTTTCGTGCGCGAGACCTTCGCCGGCGAGCTGCGCTCTCACGTCAGTGTCGATGTCGAACCGGTAGAGCTTTTCTTCTTCGGTGTAGAAGACGTAGCGGCCATCCGGGCTGGCCGTCCAGAACTTCGCGGACCCCACCGAGACGGGGATCGTGCTCGCGCCGTTCACACGTGCGTAGATGTGGTCCATGTCCGCGCCTGGCTGTGTGTCGGTCCAGAAGACGCGCGACCCGTCCGTCGAGATGACGTTGCTGAAGTCCGGCGCGTTCCGAATGCCGGACGGACCGCCGAACGTTGCATTGGGCGCTGATTCGCCACTGGGCAGCACGTTGACCAGCCGAACGCGACCGCCGGCCGACTCATACAGGTTGCAGCTGAAGGCGCACCTTTCCTCTTCCAAGCTGTGGCCTCCTTCCCCCGGTTCTTCTGCTTCCTCGGCTTCTTCGGTCAGCGGAGCCTCGCTCTGGAAGAGAATCTGCGAGTCATCGGCCGATGCCCCCGCGAAATGAGGCTCACCGCACGCCAATACTCCGGGAGACCTCGTGGTGGTGATCAGCGGCTCATAACCTCTATCGCCGGGGTGGAAGTAGGGGACGAAGCGGCAGCCCGCCGGCGCAGCGGGCGCAAGTGGAGGCAGGCTCCCGCTACCGACCCCCTCCTGCGACGACCATCTCAGGATCCACGAGGTGAGATCGCTCGAGAAGCTCTCGAACAGCGTCCCTGTACCGCTGGCTGGCGGCGTGATGTCGAGCGCCTTCCAGCCTTCGGCGGTCCGCTTGGCCAGCCACTCGTTGCCGACGCCCGGGCCGAAGTCGCCGTTGCCGCCCGAGACCGACGCTGCCCCCACGTACGCCACAGCTCCACCGTCGGAAGCGGCTTGGAAGAGTCGGCGTGTCGTAATTTGCCTATCTGATCCCTGGGGCAGGTCGGGTACATAGACTTCACCCGCCTTGCCCGCCGTGGACACCAGCTCATAGGCCCGTCCATCCGGCAGCGCCGAGGTCGCGGCGCCTGGAGACTCCGCGGTGGTGAAGGTCACATCCGCGCCGGAGGTCGTGCCGAATCCGTTCGTTGCGACGAAGCGAGCGTGGTAGACGGCTCCCGGCTGCAGGCCGGTCAGCTGAACCTCTACCGCGGCGGCTTCGGCGCCCGCGCCGACGCTCGTATCGGGCGTGCTCGAGCCATATGCCGTGCTCGTCCCGTATTCGAGGCGATAGGTGCTCGCCAACCCATCCGGATTGATTTGTGCGCTCACGGCGGCGATCGTGGAGCCCGCACCCGCGAGCGATTCGCCGCTGATCGCCGGACGGGCGCTCGCCAGGAAGCTCCGGTCCTGCCCGGCCACCGTGCCATTGGCGTTACCGGCCACAAGGCGGTAGTGGTAGGTGTCGAACGCAAGCCCGGTCAGGTCGGCGTGGACGGCGACGGGAGCCGAGCCCGAGCCAGGATTGGAGGCGCATTCGGCGGTCGTGCCGTAGGCGGTGCTGGGCCCGTATTCGAACTCGCACGAGGTCACGGGCAGACCTTCGGGGTTGACGGTCCCGTTGAGCGTCGCCGAGCCTTCGGCCTGCAGATTGCTCGCTTCGCTCGTTACAGCTTCTGGGAGAGAGACTTCAGCGAACATCTCGACGCTGTCGGCGCCGCGCTCACTCGTGTAGACGGTGCCCGTTGCGCCGTTGACCGCGACACCGTGGGACTCTTCGAGCCCTTCGCTGGGGAACGTCTCGATAGGAGCCGAGAACGGTTCCCCAAACGGCCCGTACTCGGCGATGGCGCTCTTGTGACTTTCCGGATCGGTCTGGTCAACGAACAGATTGCCGGTCATGGGATCGACCGTCAGCGCCGTCACGTTCGTGATCGCTTCGGTCTGTTCGCTCGAAGAGCTGCTGGAAGCTGGCGTTGTACTTCCCGAGCTGTTCCGCTCCAAACACCACATACACATCGTCCAGCGAATCCACGGCAAACGCGGGGGCGTCTTCGGCCGTCGTACCGCGTTCGGTGTTGAAGGTCTTGACGAAGCTGCCGGTATCGGTGAACTCGTCGATGTTGGCGTTGCTGTCGTACACCCATACGTTGCCTTCTGCGTCGACCGCGACACCGCGCAGTTCGCCGAACAGCGCGCCGCCCGTCGTTTCCCGCAGCTGCCCGACATACGTGCCGGTGGCAGTGAACTGGTCGATCACACGGTTGCCAACGTCCGCGACGTACACGTCTTCCTTGGAGGGATCGAGCGCGCTGCCCGAGTTGTCGACCGCGACCGCTTCCGGCGAGGACAGCGGCTGAGGAGGACCGATGCTGCCAGTGATCTGGCCTTCGAACTGACTGCCGGTGGAGTTGAACCACTCCACGCGGTTGTTGCCCTTGTCCGCTACGTACACATCGCCCGTCGCGTCATTCACGGCCACACCGGTTGGTTCGTTGAACTGACCTTCGCCGGAGCCCGCGCTGCCGAACGACGCCGGGACACCAGGGACGTGCCTCTTCGCAGCAAACGCCGGCGCACACGCCAGCGCCAGGATCCCTGCCAACAGCGCACAACACAGCGTCACTACACCGGCCAGGGTCAGCCTGCGAACGCTCATCGACCGTCTCCTCCTCTGTGGTTACCGGTGCCCATCACGCTGCCTGCCTATCGTCGTGAGTGTGAATGCGAATCGTCTGCGCGACCCTGCGCCCGGTGGGCGTGAGGGTCCAGGCGTTGGGCTCTCCCTTGGTGTGCCCCTCACCCGTGTTGCTCGCCAAGCCGAGGCGCTCCAATCGCGCGAGGAGCTTCGAAATCTGTCCCTGGTCGGAGACCCCGGCTTGCTCACCGACGCCGCGGTTGGAGATCCCGGGCTGCGCGGCGATCACTTCCAGGACCCTGACCGTGCGATACGTGAGACGCATGGGTATGCCCGCCAGCGGATCGCCATGCTCACCCTCGCCCCCGACCCTCACGCCCTCCGCGGCCCCACGCGCCGCGGGCTTCCCCGCGGTGTGTGCGGGACGCGACTGCTCCCTGCGCGCCGCCGCCGGACCCATATAGGGCAGCACGATCATGCCCATCAAATCCCCAATCAGATCGGTGAGCGGCGCGCGCTCACCACGCAACAACCGCGAGTAGACAAGCGCGAACCCAGCACCCACCAAACCCTCCGCCGTCGAAGGCGGACACTCCACCCCACGCGCAGCCTCCAAACGACCCCCATCCACGAACGCGGCGAGACCCGCGAGGATCTCCTCGCGACGCTCCAGCACACGCTGCGAACCACGCAACGCCTGCACCACACACACCCGCGCCAGCACCGGCTCGCGGTCGAAGAACGACAGGATCGCCCACAGCCCACCCCGCACCCGCTCACGCCACGCAAGCCCCTCCAGCCCCGCCGCGACTACCTCCGCACGGATGCCATCCACCACGCCCTCCAACGCCGCGATCAAGCATTCCTCGCGGTTAGCAAACAGTTCATAGAACGTGCGCCGCGAGACCCTCGCACGACGCGTGATATGCGCCACCGTCGCATGCGCATACCCAAGCTCCTCCACAGCGCGCACAGCAGCCGCCAGCAGCCGCGAACGCTGGATCTCCGCGACATGCGGATGAACGGCACCCTCGCCACCCGCTCCCAACACCCCAGACGCCCGCACCCCCGACCCAGATGCAGCCCCCACTACCCGCCCCCCACGGCTCGCGCCGCTCGCGCGTGCACGAGTACGAGCCGCCATCAAACGGCCCTCCCACACAGGGCACAGCCCAAAGGCCGACCGGAACTAGACCCTAGAGAGCCAGACCCCGGCCAAGAGAGAGAGAGAGAGAGAGAGATGCTTCAGCGATGCTGGAGCATCTAGTTACGGCCCCACCAGGGGCCACAACCATCCCTGCCACGCCTGTCGAAACCGACTCCACGCGAACCACAACTCCCTCATACATTGGCCCAGCCACCTCTCCCAAACCATCCCTGCAAGCTTGCAATCGATCCACAGAGACCAACCCAAACCAAACCTATCTTTGCCGGCAACCCCAGTCGGGGATGCCATTGACTCGTACATCATACACATAACCCTCACCCGATTGCAACCCCCAACAAGAAACGCGCTGTGTGGACAAGGACAAACAGCCCACACCACGCGCCCGCTCGCAAACTTCGCGACCCATCCTGGCGGCCGGAAGGCCGGCCCCTCGTCGGTGCGCCTAAAGCTTCACGCCCGCATCACCCGCGCAGCCAGTCCTCGCACCCGAGTCCGGGGACGCGCTGGAAGTGGCGGATGTTGCCCGTGATGAGGACAGCATGGTGAACGAGCGCCGTGGCGGCGATGCGCAGGTCGGGATCTGAGAGCCGCCTGCCATCGCGCTCGAGCTCGCTGCGAATGCTCCCGTAGCGCTCGGCTGCGAGCCGGTCGAATGGGAGCACGCGGGCGTCGGAGAGCAGGCGCACCGCGCGCCGATAGAGCTCGGGGCGATCGGCATGCTGGGCGCCGTAGGCAAGCTCGCCGATGGTGATGGCCGTGGTGGCCTGCTCGGACGCGTCGATCTGGGCAAGGCGCTCCACCAGCTGAGCGGAGGGCCGCGGGCGCATGAGATCGCTCACGACGTCGGTATCGAGGACGATCATGCAAAGCCCGATCAGAGTCGGGGAGCGGGCCGCGAGCGCTGCGCACCGCGAGTGCGAACGACCTCGACGAGCGACTCGGCGTACTCCGGAGCGTCCTCGAACGCCCCGACGAGCGCCAGGAAACCGGGGCGCTCATCCTCTCCGGAGGACGCCGGCAGGTCGGTGAGGGGAACCAGCGCCGCCATCGGCGTGCCGTTGCGCTCCACCACGTAGCGCTGGCCCTGATAGCGGACAGTGCCGAGCACATCGGCGAAGCGCCGCTTGGCGTCGGCGACGCTTATGTGGGTCAGCGAGTGCTCTGACATGATGCCATCATAACATACATACAGAGACGCCGCCCCGACTTCGCGGCCCATCCCCGCGGCCGGAAGGCCGCCCCCTTGCCGGCGCGCCCAACGCTTCACGCCCGCAGCGGATCGATCCACCGCACGCCGGGAAAGCGCGAGACTCAGACCCTGAGGACCGTTACCGAGGAGAACGCCGAGAAGTCGTCGTCCTGAGTGACGACGGTGACGCCATGCCGCAGGGCGGTCGCGGCGATCCACGCGTCGTGCCGACGCAGCTTTCGACCGGCCTCCAACTCATGGGCGGCGATGCGGGCAAAGCAGGAGGCAACCTCGGCGTCGATCGGCAGGAGCGAATACGCAGCGCGTACCCGCGCGAGCGTGGCGAGGCGCGTGGCCCGTATATCGGTGTCACCAGCCCGCAGCACGCCCAACTCGAGCTCGGCAGCGGTGACGATGGAGACCGCTATCTGCTCCGGCAGTTCGCCCAGCGAACGTCCCGTCTCCTGCGCGACGAAGACCGACGTATCGGCTATCGCCCGGGTCACGCGTCCTCTACGAGCAGACCCCGCACATCGGCCAGATCGACCAGCAGCCCCCTGTCGGCCGGCGCGTCGCGAACGATCTCCCTGAGCACCCCCGAGGACACCCAGGGGTCGCGCAGATGGATGTGGGGCACGATGTCGGCGACAGGATCACGATTGACAGTCAGCGTCACACGCTCGCCCGCTCGCACGGCGGCAACGACAGCAGCCGTGCTGTTGCGTAGATCGCGTACCGAAACCTCCTGCGCCATGTGCACGACTGTAGCACACTTGCGCTACGCTCGCACGTTCGCGATCAAACCCCCGAGTTGCCGTCGAGCGTGACCGCGGCGCTGGAGTCGGTCCTCACGACGGACGCGTGCCTTGCCCTGCGACGGCCGCGGGCAACTCAGCGGGGGTGCCATATGGCACCAGGCACGCCGGCAGCGCGACGCTGCCGTCCGCGCGCTGGCCGTTCTCCAGCAGCGCGATCAGCGTGCGTCCCGACCGCGACCGCGGTGCCGTTGAGCGTGTGCGGGGTCTCGGTGCGCTTCTCCTTGCGCGTGCGAATCTCCAGGCGCCGCGCCTGGTAGTCGGTCGTGTTCGAGCACGAGGTCAGCTCGCGGTAGCGCCCCTGGCTGGGGATCCATGCCTCGCAGTCGTACTTCTTCGCCGCCGAGGCGCCGAGGTCGGTGACGGCGATGTTCACGACGCGGTAGGGCAGCTCCAGCGCCTGCAGGATCTCCTCCTCGATGCCCAGGATGCGCTCGTGCTCGGCGCCCGAGTCCTCGGGCGCGACGAAGCTGAACATCTCGACCTTGTCGAACTGGTGCACGCGGAAGATGCCGCGCGTGTCCTTCCCGGCCGCGCCCGCCTCGCGGCGGAAGCACGGCGAGAAGCCGGCGTAGCGCCGGGGCAGAGTCTCGACCGCGAGGATCTCCTCCGCGTGCAGCGAGGCGAGGGCGACCTCCGAGGTGCCCACCAGGTACAGGTCGTCCTCGGGCAGGTGGTAGATCTGCTGCTCGGTGTCGGGCAGGAAGCCGGTGCCGTACAGCGCGCGCTCGCGCACCAGCACGGGCGGGATCACCGGCTCGAAGCCGTGGCCGCGCAGCTTCTCCAGGGTCCAGCGCACGAGCGCCAGCTCCAGCATCACGAGATCGCCCTTCAGGTAGGCGAAGCGCGCGCCCGAGAGCCGTGCCGCGCGGTCCATGTCGATCCGCGGGCCCGCCAGCTCCAGGTGATCGCGCGGCTTGAAGGCGCCTGCCCCGCCCCCCGCCTCGCCGGAGCCGGGGGCGCCGAGCCTGGGCTCGCCCACCTCGCGCACCAGCTCGTCCTCGGGACCCGGCGCCGCCGTCGGGTCGGGCAGGTTCGGCAGCGGGGCCAAAGCCTTCTGCAGGGACTCCTGCGCCGCGCGCGCCTGCTCGCCCAGCTCCTTCACCTCCGCGCTCAGCTGCTTCATCTCGGTGAGCGCCTGCGTGGCGTCCTCTCCGGCGTGCTTGGCCTGAGCGATCTGCTCGGAGCGCGTCTTCTGCGCCGCGCGCAGCTCCTCCGCTCTGTTTGTGGCCGCGCGCCACTGCCGATCGAGCTCGAGGATCGCCTCGATCGCCTGCGTCAGGCCGGGGTCCCGCCGCGCGAGCGCCGCCTTCACGGCCGCGGGGTCTTCGCGGATCAGCTTCAGATCGAGCACCGCTGGAGCCTATCCGTCCCGGCCTCGGGGTTTTCGAGCGCCGGAGAGCAACTCGGCGGATGAAGCGAGGCCCCTACTTCGCCGAGAGCGTGATGCTCGTGGTTGGCACCTTCGACGCCTGCAAGCCCGAGTACTTCGCCAGGAACTGCGCGACGGCCTGGGCGTCGTCGCCGACGACGATGTTCTCCGGCATGATCGCGCCCGAGAAGCCGCCGTTGCGGATCGCGAAGAGGGCCTGTTCGACGTTCTCCTTGCGCACATTGAAGTTGGGGCCGTTCGTGCGCAGGCGATCCTTGATCGACGTCGCCGAACCCTGCGCGCCCACGACCGAGAGCGTGTGGCAGCCCGAGCAGTGGTCGCGGAACAGCACCGCCCCGCGGTGGTAGGGGCTCGAGCTGGAGATCTGGATCGCCTGTGAGCCGCACCCCCCGGCGAGCGCCGCCGCGGCGATCAGCGGAGCCGCGGCCAGGAGGAGCTTCGCGCGCGCGGCGAGGATCTGGAGGCGGGGGGGCGGGCCCTCATCCCGGCGGAATATATAGCCCGGCTCCGCGGGGGCGCGCTGCGCCGCGACGGCGAGCCGGGGCGCGGGCCGCCCGCGACTCAGAACCCATGCGCCGTTTCGGCCGCGCGCAGCGCGAGGAACACCACCACGAGCGCCGACAGCGCCATCACGCCCATCTCGCGCCGCACGATCGCGGCGACCACCTCCTGCTGCTCGGACTCGGGCAGCAGGCCGACCGCCTGGGCGTCGGCGAGCTCGCGCTGGTCGAGGATCGTCTGCGCCGAGGCCACGCGCAGCTGCTCGGCGACGAAGCCGACGGCGAGCGGCAGCAGCGCGTACAGGTAGAAGAGCCCTTCGCTGGGGTTCCCGCCGAGCGCAGCAAGCACGCCGACGCCCAGCGCGTAGAGGAGCGCCGCCACCTGCCCGACGCGCAGCGCGATCCAGAAGCCGCGGCTGGCTTCGTGGCGCCACCAGCGCCAGCCCCCCAGCACCATCGGAACGGCGTTCAGGGCGGCCAGCGCCAGCGCGCCGGCCACGACCGCATCGTTCACCCGGTGCGCTCCTTGAGCCGCGTCTCCGGCAGGCGCTGCCAACGATCGGCGCCGCGCGGGCTCTCGGTCCTCTCGCGCCGATCGTCACTATGTAACAGTCTGCCACAAGCGGTGATATAACAGCGCCGGTGCTCCGCTCCTACCTCCCGGCGATCGTCTTCCTGGTCCTCGGCGGCGCCGTCGGTGGAGCGTTCGCGGTGCTCAACTCCGTGCTCGGCCCGCGCCGGCAGGTCGAGCGCAAGCAGGACCCCTACGAGTGCGGGCTGCCCTCGGAGGTCAAGCGCGGGATGCGCTTCGGGATCAGCTTCTACCTGATCGCGATGCTGTTCATCCTGTTCGACATCGAGGTCGTCTTCCTCTACCCGATCGCCGTCGAGCTGCGCGCCTACGGGAGCTACGCGCTGGCCGAGACGATCATCTTCATCGTGCTGCTGGTCGTGGCCTTCGTGTACGTGTGGCGCCGGGGAGCGCTCGAGTGGAGGTGAAGCGCGAGCCGATCGAGGGCGACGTGCTGCGCGTGCGCCGGCTCGACGCGCGCCAGCTGCTGCGCGGCGGCGAGCTGGACGGCCTCACACCCCGCGCACCTCGAGGGCGCGGAGCTCGAACGCTACGTCGAGGAGCGCGTGCTGACGACGACGCTCGACCGGGCGGTCGCCTGGGCGCGCTCGAACTCGTTCTTCCCCCTCGGCTTCGGGCTGGCGTGCTGCGCGATCGAGATGATGTCGATCGTCGCCGCCGCGCGTCGACGTCGCGCGCTTCGGCTTCGAGGCGTTCCGCGCCTCGCCGCGCCAGGCCGACCTGCTCATCCTCTCCGGGCGCGTGTCGATCAAGATGGCGCCGATCGTCCGCCGCATCTACGACCAGATGCTCGAGCCCAAGTGGGCGATCTCGATGGGCGCCTGCTGCTGCTCGATGGGCGTGTTCAACAACTACGCGCTCGTGCCCGCCGACAAGTTCATGCCGATCGACGTGCACGTCCCCGGCTGCCCGCCGCGCCCGGAGGCGCTGATGCACGGCATCCTCAAGCTGCGCAAGATGGTCCAGGACGACCCCGACACGGGCTGGCGCGAGCGCTACGACGCGGTCGGCACCGAGGAGATCGTCCCCGACGCGGGCAGGATCCGGCCTCCCCGGCGGAGCCCGGTGCCTGACGCACCGGGTTGGAGCTGATCGCCCAGGAGCTGCGCGAGGCCGAGGGCTCGGCGGGGAGTCGTGCTCGACACGCTCTTCTTCCGCGAGCACGCGACGCTCGAGATCGACCCCGCGCGCATCGGCGCGGTGCTGGAGCACCTGCGCGGCAGGGCTACGCGCTTCCTGTCGAGCGTGCACGGCGTCGACTACTACCCCGAGGAGCCGCGCCTGGGCGTGCACTACGAGCTGCTCGACATGGAGCCGCGTCGACCGCCTCACCGTCAAGCTGCGCGTGCCCACGACGCCCCCGAGGTCGACTCGGTGACTCCCGCCTGGCCGACCGCCGACCACCAGGAGCGCGAGGTCTACGACATGTTCGGCGTCGTCTTCGCGCGGCCACCCCGACCTGCGCCGCATCCTGATGCCCGAGGACTACGAGGGCCACCCCCAGCGCCGCGACTTCCCGATCGGCGGCGAGCCGGTGCATCTTCACCTACAACGAGCGGCGCCCGAAGCCAGGAGCATCGCGGATGAGCGGCATCTCCGAGTACCGCCAGCGCGAGGAGAGCATCACGCTCGGCGCCCGTGGAAGAGCCGATCGGCGGCGCGGGCGGCGAGCGCAGCCAGGAGCTGCTGACGCTCAACATCGGCCCGCACCACCCGGCCACGCACGGCGTGCTGCGCCTGCTCGTGACGCTCGAGGGCGAGGTCGTGCGCGACATCAAGCCGATCATCGGCTACGTCCACACCGGCATCGAGAAGACCGCCGAGGACAAGTCCTACTGGAAGGTGATCCCGGTCGTCGAGCGGATGGACTACCTCGTCCTACTACTTCAACGCGATGGCCTTCTGCGGCGCGGTCGAGACGCTGCTGGAGGTCGAGGTGCCCGGCCCGCGCCCAGTACCTGCGCGTGATCCACCTCGAGCTCAACCGCATCGCCTCCCACCTGGTCTGGCTGGGCACGAGCGCGCTCGACCTCGGCGCGATCTCGATGTTCTGGTACTGCTTCCGCGAGCGCGAGACGATCCTCGACCTGTTCGAGATGTCCTCCGGCCCGCGCATGCACACGCGCTACTTCCAGGTCGGCGGCGTGATCGAGGACATCCCGCGCGGCTTCGCCAGCGAAGCTGCGCGAGTTCCTGGAGATCATGCCCGCGCGCGCCGACCAGTACGGCGCGATCCTCAACACCAACGAGATCGTGCTGCAGCGCCTGCGCGGCACCTGCCCGCTCGACGCGGAGACGCTGCTCTCGCTCGGCGTCACCGGCCCGCTGCTGCGCGCCGCCGGCAACCCGTGGGACCTGCGCAAGGCCGCGCCCTACTGCTCCTACGAGGACTTCGACTTCAAGATCCCGGTCGGCACCGTCGGCGACAACTACGACCGCTTCGCCGTGCGCCTCGCCGAGATCTACGAGTCGGTGAAGATCATCGAGCAGGCGCTCGACGGGCTGCCCGAGGGCCCGTACATCACCGAGGACCGCAAGGTCGCGCTGCCCCCCGCCACGAGCTCGCGACCTCGATGGAGGCGCTGATCCACCACTTCAAGCTCGTCACCGAGGGCTTCCGCGTGCCGCCCGGCGAGGTCTACTACCCGATCGAGTCCCCGCGCGGCGAGCTCGGCTGCTTCGTGCGCTCCGACGGCTCCTCCAAGCCCGCGCGCGTGCACATGCGCGATCCGTCGTTCGTCAACCTGCAGGCGCTCGCGCCGATGGCGCGGGGCTCCTACATCGCCGACCTGATCGCCACGCTCGGCGATGCTCGACCCGATCCTCGGAGGGATCGACCGATGAGCGCCGTCCGGCGCTACGAGCACGGCTCGCGCGTCCCCGGCTGGGACGAAGCCGCCGACCTGACGCAAGGACCCGGCGGAGATCCCCGACCCCGCGACGACGCGGTGCCCGCCGGAGCTGCGCGCGGAGATCGAGGCGCACATGGCACTTACCCCGACCGCCGCTCGGCGACGCTGCCGGCGCTGGCGGCCGCCCAGCGCGTGCACGGCTGGTGCTCGCCGGAGGCGATCGACCAGGTCGCGTGCGTGATGCGCCTGACCCCGGCCTACCTGGCCTCGGTCGCGACCTTCTACGACATGCTCGAGACGACGCCGGTGGGCCGCCACTGCGTGTACGTGTGCACCAACATCTCCTGCTCGCTGTGCGGCGCCGACGAGCTGTACGAGGCGGTGCGCGCGGCCGGCGGGCGAGGATCCGTGAGTTCAACGTGCGCGCCTTCGAGTGCCTCGGGGCCTGCGACATCGCGCCGATGGCCTCCGTCGACGGCGTCTACGTCGGCCCGCTGACGCTCGACGACGTGCCCGCAGCTGCTCGAGCGACGTCCGCGCGGGCGGCGCCGGTGCTGCCCGAGAAGCAGCTCGCGCGCGGCTGTCGCCGACCCGCACGCCAGCCCAGGATTCCCGGAGGCCCGACAGGAGCGCGCTGGATCGCCCAGAGCGCCGCTGCTGTTCGACCGACATCGACGAGCCGGGGCTGAACACGCTGGAGGTCTACGAGCGCCGCGGCGGCTACGAGTCGCTGCGCAAGGCGCTGGCGATGCCGCCCGAGGCGGTGCTGCACGAGCTCGAAGCCTCCGGCCTGCGCGGGCGCGGCGGGGCGGGCTTCCCGATGGGCAAGAAGGTCTCGTTCCTGCCCAAGGGCGCGATGGACAAGTACCTGGTGTGCAACGCCGACGAGTCCGAGCCGGGGACCTTCAAGGACCGCGAACTGATGCAGAAGACCCCGCACATGCTGATCGAGGGCATCGTGATCGCCTCCTACGCGGCGGGCGCCAACCGCTCGTTCATCTACATCCGCGGCGAGTACGTGCTGCAGGCCGACATGCTCGACGCCGCGCTGGCCGAAGCGCGCGACGCGGGCTACGTCGGCGAGGACATCCTCGGCTCCGGCCACTCGCTCTCGCTGGTCGTGCACCGCGGCGCCGGCGCCTACATCTGCGGCGAGGAGACCGGCCTGCTCGACTCGCTGGAGGGCAAGCGCGGCAACCCGCGCCTGAAGCCGCCGTTCCCGGCCAACCAGGGCCTCTACCAGGGGCCGACGCTGATCAACAACGTCGAGACGCTCTCCACCGTCCCGACGATCATCCGCATGGGCGGCGCGGAGTACGCCAAGCTCGGCGTGGAGACCTCGACCGGCACGAAGCTCGTGTCGCGTCTCCGGCCACGTGCAGCGGCCCGGCAACTACGAGATCGAGCTGGGCATCCCCTCGCGCGAGATCATCTACGGCCTCGCCGGCGGCCCGCCCGAGGGACGCGAGGTCAAGTGCTGGTTCCCCGGCGGCTCCTCCTCGCCGGTGCTGACGGGCGAGGACCTCGACGTCCCCTACGACTTCGACTCGCTGGCCAAGGCCGGCTCGATGCTCGGCTCGGGCGCGATCATCGTGGTCGACGACTCGACCCCGATCCTCGACGTGGCGCTGAAGGTCGCGAAGTTCTACCGCCACGAGTCCTGCGGCAAGTGCACCCCCTGCCGCGAGGGCACCAACTGGACGGTGAAGATGCTCGAGCGGATCGAGCGCGGCGAGGCCACGCCGATGGACCTCGAGATCATGGCCGCGCGTGCAGGAGCACATCATCGGCAACTGCCTGTGCGTGCTCGGCGACGCGATGGCGATGCCGATCGGCTCGATGATCGCGAAGTTCCGCGACGAGTTCGAAGCGCACATCGAGAGCCCGCACGCCTGGAGGCCGTCTGATGCCTAGGCCGCAACCGCGCACGATCACCTTCACGATCGACGGCCTCGAGGTGCAGGCGCCCGAGAACTCGATGCTGGTCGACGCCGCCAAGCACGGCGACGTCGAGATCCCCGTCTTCTGCTACGAGCCCAAGCTCGGCCACCCGGTCGGCGCGTGCCGCATGTGCCTGGTGGAAATCGAGGGCATCCCCAAGCTGCAGACCGGCTGCTCGACGCCGGTCAAGGACGGGATGGTCGTGCACACGCAGTCCGAGCGCGTCAAAGAGGCACAGAACGCGGTGGTCGAGTTCCTGCTGATCAACCACCCGCTCGACTGCCCCGTGTGCGACAAGGGCGGGGAGTGCCCGCTGCAGGACATCACCTTCGGCTGGGGCAAGGGCACCTCGCGCTTCATCGAGCCCAAGCGCCACTTCGTCAAGCCGCTCGAGCTCTCGCCGACGATCGCGATCGACCGCGAGCGCTGCATCCTCTGCTACCGCTGCGTGCGCTTCTCCCAGGAGATCTCCGAGGACTACCAGCTGGTGCTGCTCGAGCGCGGCGCGCACTCCTACGTGTCGACCTTCGACGGCCACCCCTACGTGGCGCCGTTCAGCGGCAACATCGTCGAGCTGTGCCCCGTCGGCGCGCTGACCTCCCGCCCTACCGCTTCCGCGCGCGCCCGTGGGACATCGAGGACGCGGGCTCGGTCTGCACGCTGTGCCCGGCGCAGTGCAACGTCACGCTGACGGTGCGCGACGAGCGCGTGCTGCGCGTGCTCGCGCGCGAGCACGCCGAGGTCGACGACGGCTGGCTGTGCGACCGCGGGCGCTTCGCCTACCCGCGCCTCGGCGGCGAGCGAGCGCATCACCGAGCCGCTGCTGCGCGACGGCGGCGAGCTGCGCCCCGTCTCCTGGGAGCGCGCGCTGGAGGAGGCCGCCGCCGGCCTGCGGCGCGCGGGAGCGCGCACCGGCGCGCTGGCCGGCGGCGGGACCACCAACGAGGAGGGCCACCTGCTCGCGCGCCTGATGCGCGAGGGCCTGCGACTCCCCGCACCTCGACTCGCGCGTGGCCGGGGCGCTGCCGCTGGAGCTGCACCGCGCGCTGGGCGACCCGGCGCTGCAGGCGAAGGTGACCGACCTCGAGTTCGCCCACACCGTGCTCCTGCTCGACTGCGAACCGATCGCCGACGCCGCGATCCTCGACCTGCGCATCCGCAAGGGCGTGCGCCGCCACGGCATGAAGCTCGTGCGCGCCACCGCGGCCGAACTGCTGGATGGCGACTCCGCCGGTGAGCTGACCAAGACGCTCGCGGCGGCGGGCGAGGAGGTCGTGGTGCTGTGGCACGAACGCCTCACCGCGGGCCCCGACGGCCCGCGCGCCGCGCAGGCGCTGCTCGACCTTGCCGCGACGCTCTCACTGGCCGAGACCGAGGGCGCGGGCCTGCTGGAAATCCCGACCCATGCCAACGGGCGCGGGCTGCGCGAGGCCGGGGTGCTGCCCAACGCCGGCCCGGGGCTGAGCGAGGTCGAGCGGGAGGGCCTCGACGCCGACGGGATCGCCGCGGCGCTGGCCGAGGGCGAGCTGAACGCGGTGTACCTGCTGGGGGCCGACCCGCTGGAGGATCCGATGATGCGTTCGAAGTGGGAGCCGGCGCTGGAGCGCGCCAGCACAGTGGTGGCGCACGCGATGTTCCTCACCGACGGCCTGCGCGAGCACGCGAACGTGGTGTTCCCGGCGGAGGCGTACGCAGAGAAGAAGGGCACGATCGTGCATCCCAGTGGTCTTGTTCAGCGTCTGCGGCCTGCCGTTCGGCACTTGGGCGAGTCGCGTGCGGAGTCCCAGGTGTTGATCGATATCGCCGCGGCGGTGGCCTCGCGATCGCGCTCGTCGGTGGCCGCATGATCGCGCTCGTTGGCTACTACGAAACGTGGTGGATCCAGATCCTCAAGGCGATCGTGATCTTCGCCGTGGCGCTGCAGCTCGTCCCGGTCGTGCTGCTCGCCGAGCGCAAGCTGCTCGGGCGCTTCCAGTCGCGCTACGGCCCCAACCGCGTTGGCCCCTACGGCGCGCTGCAGCCGCTCGCGGACATCCTCAAGCTGCTCACCAAGGAGCAGTTCCGCCCGAGCAGCTCGATCGGGTTCCTGTTCGTGCTGGCGCCGGTCGTCTCGATCCTCACCGCGGTGGCGGCGTTCGCGATCATCCCCTTCGGCGACGTGCAGAACATCTTCGGCACGCCCGTGGGGCTGTATGGGATCGATGTCTCGATCGGCCCGCTGTACCTGTTCGCGCTGGGCGCGATCGCCTTCTACGGGATCATGCTGGGCGGCTGGAGCTCGGGCTCGAAGTACTCCTTCCTGGGCGCGATGCGCGGCGCGGCGCAGCTGATCTCCTACGAGGTCTCCCAGGGGCTGGCGCTGGTGGGCGTGATCTTCACCGCGCAGACGCTCTCGCTCGTGGGGATCGTGCACGCGCAGGAAGGCATGTGGTACATCGTGCCGCAGTTCTTCGGCTTCATCATCTTCCTGACGGCGAGCTTCGCCGAGACCAACCGCGCGCCGTTCGATCTGACCGAGGCCGACGCGGAGCTGGTGGGCGGCTACAACACCGAGTACGGCGGCGGGCGCTTCGCGAGCTACTACTTCGCGGAGTACCTCAACGTGCTCGTGGTGTCGGGGATCGTCACAACCGTGTTCCTCGGCGGCTGGCTGCTGCCGTTCGGCATCCACCCCCCGGCTGGGTGGACCCGTTCGTCGTGCTGTTCAAGATGGGATTGATCACCTTCCTGTTCATCTGGGTCCGCGCGACGCTGCCGCGCCTGCGCTACGACCAGCTGATGTCCTTCGGCTGGAAGGTGCTGCTGCCGCTGGCGACGCTCAACGCGCTCGTGACGGCGGTGCTCGTGGTGGTGAGCCACTGATGTGGAACCCCGGCGATGACGTCATCGAGGTAAAGCGCACCCCCGCGCCGGGACCCGCGCGCAGCACTTGGCGCACGTTCGCAGAGACGCTGCGCGGGCTGGCGACCACCTTCGGTCGGTTCACGGAAAAGCCCGTCACGGTTCAGTACCCCGAGCAGAAGACGCCTGTGTACCCGCGCTTCCGCGGCCGCCACAAGCTGCACAGATTTGAAGACATCCCCTCCGAGGAGGGGATGGAGGGGGCCGCGAAGAGGGAGAACGTCGGTTTGGAGAAGTGCGTGGGCTGCTCGCTGTGCGCCGCCGCCTGCCCCGCTGACTGCATCCGCGTGGTGGCCGCCGAGAATACCCCCGAGAACCGCGTCTCCGCGGGTGAGCGCTACGCCGCTGTCTATGAGATCAATCTCTCCCGCTGCATCTTCTGCGGCTACTGCGAGGTGGCCTGCCCGTTCGACGCGATCACGATGGGCCACGACTACGAGCTCTCCGACTACAGCCGCTCGGACCTGATCTTCACCAAGGAGATGCTGCTCGCCGAGCCGCTGGAGCGCACACCCCTGAGGAACGAGGGCGAGTGAGGGTGCGGGTGAGGCGATGAGCGCAGTTCTGTTCTTCATCGCCGCGATCGGCGCGATCGCGGGCGCGATCGGCGTGGTGAGCCTGCGCGACGCCTTCTACAGCGTGCTCGCCCTGGTCGCCCACCTGATCTCCCTCGCGGTGCTGTTCATGCTGCTGCGCGCCGAGTTCGTCGCCGCAGTGCAGGTCGTGGTGTACGCGGGCGCGGTGATGGTGCTGTACGTGTTCGTCGTGGCCTACGTGGGGGATGAGAGCCAGTCCCTCGGCGCGGGGCTGCGTGACGCGGGAGGCGCGAGCATGCGCCTCGGCAGCGCGGTGCTCGGAGGGGCGCTACTCGTGGAGCTGTTCATCGCGCTGCTCGGCACGGGGCTCGAGGCCATCGACGGCAAGGGCGCCCCCTATGCGCCGGGGCCGCGGACATTCGGCACGCCCGCATACATCGGGCAACTGCTGCTCACGCGCTTCCTGCTGGCGTTCGAGGTCGCCTCGTTCCTGCTGCTGATCGCGGCGGTGGGCGCGGTCGTCCTGGCGCGAAGACGGGGCGGGCTGGAGGAAGACGAGCGACGCCTCACCCCGATCGACCTGCTGCGCCCACGCGGCACGGGAACGATCGCGGAGGGCGTCTCCGGCCTGCCGTTCGCGCTCGCGCACTCCGCCGGCGGGGAGGGCGAGGAGGCCGAGCGTCCCACCGTGGGCGCCACCGAGGGGGAGGGCGGCTGGTGAGCATCGCCTGGTACCTGGCCGTCTCGGCGATCGTCTTCACGCTGGGGGCCGTCGGCGTGATGACCCGACGTAACCCGCTCGTGGTGCTGCTGTGCCTGGAGCTGATGCTCAACGGAGCGAACCTGGCGCTGGTGGCGTTCTCGCGCATGTGGGGCAACGGCGATGGGCAGATCCTCGCGCTCGTGGTGATGACGGTGGCTGCGTGCGAGGTGTGCATCGGGCTGGGGATGCTCGTTGCGATCTACCGCCGCAACCTGCCGATCGACGTCGATGAGCTGCGGGAGTTGCAGGGGTGAGCGCGACGACGTACGGCTGGCTCGTGCTGGCCTTCCCACTCCTGGGCACGCTCGTGATCGCGCTGGGCTACCGCAACTTGCCCGGTCGCACTGCCGGCTGGATCGGGACGGGCGCGATCCTCCTCGCCTTCCTCGCGGCCCTCGGCGCGCTGGCGAAGATCCAGAGCCTGACCCCGGCGCACCGCCAGGTGACCTCCTCGCTGTGGAGCTACGCCAACACGGTCGGCGTGGACGGGCAGCTGTCGATCCTGGTGGACCCGCTGTCGGTGTTCATGATCCTGATCGTCAGCGGCGTCTCGACGACGATCCACCTCTACTCGATCTCCTACATGGACGAGGATCGCGGCTTCAACAGGTACTTCGCCTACCTCAACTTCTTCGTCTTCTCGATGCTGCTGCTGGTGCTGGCGGGAAACTTCCTGCTGCTGATCGTGGGCTGGGCGTTCGTGGGCGCCGCCTCCTACCTGCTCATCTCCTTCTGGTACCGCCGCACGACCGCTACGCGCGCGGGGATCAAGGCGTTCGTGGTCAACGTCGTGGGCGATGTGGGGCTCGTGCTGGGCACGTACTTCATCTTCAAGCACACCGGGACGCTCGACTTCCTGAAGACCTTCCAGCGCGCGCCGCACGTGTTCTCGAGCGGCGAAGGCGACATCGTGGCGGGCTGCCTGCTGCTTTTGGTGGGGGCGTTCGCGAAGTCCGCGCAGATCCCCCTGCACACGTGGCTGCCCGACGCGATGGAGGGCCCCACGCCCGTCTCGGCGCTGATCCACGCGGCGACGATGGTGACGGCGGGGGTGTACCTGATCGCGCGCATGCACACGCTGTTCGAACTGGCCCCCGCCGCGCAGGACGTGGGCGCGGCGATCGGCGCGCTGACGCTGTTCATCGCCGGCACGATCGGCCTCGTGCAGACCGACATCAAGCGCGTGATCGCCTACTCGACGATGTCGCAGATCGGCTACATGATCATGGGCGTCTCGGTGGGGGCCTACGCAGCCGGCATGTTTCACCTGATGACCCACGCCTTCTTCAAGGCGCTGCTGTTCATGGCGGCGGGCTCGATCATCGGCGCGATGGCGGGCGAGCAGTCGCTGAACCGCATGGGCGGCTTTCGCAAGGCGATGCCCTTCACGTTCGCGTGCTTCGTGATCGGGGGGCTGGCGCTGTCGGGCATCCCGCCCTTCTCGGGATTCTTCTCCAAGGACGAGATCCTGCTCGTCACGGGCGAGCTCGGCGGCTGGCACTGGGGGCTGTACGTCGTGGGGTACATCGGCGCATTCCTCACCGCCGTCTACACGTTCCGGATGATCTTCCGCGCCTTCTACGGCGACCCCGTGCCCGAGGCCAGAGAGCTTGAATTAAGTCCCCACCCACCCCACATCCACCACGCCGAGCGCCCCACCAACCCCGCCACCGGCGAAGTGGAGGACATCGACGTGGGCTTCCCCGGCCCCACCCACGCGATCGCCGAACGCGCGTGGCCGATGAAGGTCGCGATGAGCGTGCTCGCGGTGGGCGCCGCCGGCGCCGGGTTCTTGCAGATTCCGAACGTGGACTTCGTGATCGACGACTTCCTGCGCCCCAGCTTCGCGACCTCGGCGCTGTATGAAACGCGCACGCGCGACGGCCTGCTCGTCTTCGGCCTGACGCTCGGCACGCTGCTGGGGCTGGCGGGCATCGCGCTCGCCTACCGCATCTGGGTGAAGCGTCCGGGGACGGCCGCCGCCCTGCAAGCGCGCTGGCGCGCTGTGTACGAGCTGCTCGCGCACAAGTGGTGGTTCGACGAGGCGATCGACGCGCTCGTCGTGCGACCAGCCGCGGCCGCCGGGCGCTTCGCGCAGGGGACCTTCGAGCGCGTGGTCGTCGAGGGCGCGCTGGTCGACGGCACCGTGAGCGTCGTGCGCGCCGGATCGGCCGCGGTGCGCGCGGTGCAGAGCGGGCTGCTGCGCTACTACGCGGCGCTGCTGATGGTGGGCGTGGCCTCGGTGAGCCTCTACTTCCTGCTCCAGTCCTGACCCGATGCCGCTCTCCGTTCTCATATGGCTTCCCGCGGTGTGCGGCGTGCTGGGGGCGCTCTCGTCCCTCGTGGGCGAGCGTCGGCGAGTGGCGTCCACCGAGGCGGGCGATGCCGTCGCGCTCGCGAGCGCGACGGACACCTCCCTGCGGTTCCGCGGCGGCGTTCCCGGCGGCTTGGCGCTGTTCGGCTCGGTGGCTGCGCTGGCCCTGGCGATCGGCTACATCGCCGACTTCAAGCCCGGGGCGATCGGGCTGCAGCACGTGACCGACGTCGTGTGGATCGCTGAACTGGGGATCCACTACAAGCTCGGCATCGACGGGCTGAACGTGATGCTGATCGGGCTGACGACGCTGCTGTTCGCGATGGCCGTGCTCGCCTCGACTCTGCGCGAATGGGATCGCCCAAGGCTCTTCTACTTCCACTTCATGCTCGCCGAGTCGGCCGTGCTCGGCGCGTTCCTCGCACAGGATCTGGCGCTGTTCGTCGCCTTCTTCGACCTGATGCTGATTCCCTTCTACTTCCTAATCGGCATGTGGGGCCAGGGCCCCGACCGCGTAAGGGCGACGATCAAGCTCGTGATCTACACCCTGGTGGGGTCGCTGCTGATGCTGGCCGCCGCGATCGCCACGGGCGTGCTGGCCTCAGAACAGAACGGCGCGCCGCTCACGTTCGTGCTCTCCAGCCTGCACTCGCTGCCGCTGAGCACCGGCTCGCAGGAGTGGATCTTCCTGTTCTTCGCGGCGGCCTTCCTCGTGAAGATGCCCGCCTTCCCGCTGCACGGCTGGATGCCCGACGGCTACCGCGCGATGCCGATCGAGGTGCTGATGGTGTTCTCCGGCGTCCTCTCGAAGGTCGGCGCGTACGGGTTCCTGCGGATCGCCCTGCCCCTCTTCCCCCAGGGCGCAGCGCACTTCCAGACGCTGATGCTGCTGATCGCGCTGGCCTCGATCGTGTACGGCTCGGCCATAGCCTTCACACAGACCGACGCGCGCCTGATCGCGGGGTACTCCTCGGTCGCGCAGATGGGCTTCATCACGCTGGGCATCTTCGCGCTGAACCCCCAGGGGGCGCAGGGCGCGCTCTTGCAGATGGTCAACCACGGGCTGGTGGTCGCGCCGCTGCTGTTCATCGTCGCGCTGCTCGCGGCGCGCGCGGGCGGCTCCGAAGACGTGCGCGAGATGGGCGGCGTCGCGTTCCGCGCGCCGGTGCTCGCGGCGCTGTTCCTGATCGTGGCGCTCGCGACGCTGGCGATGCCGGGGTCCTCGAACTTCGTGGGCGAGTTCCTGATCCTGCTGGGCGTCTTCAACGCGAAGCTCGCGATCGCGATCCTCGCCTTCAGCGGCGTGGCGATGGCGAGCGTGTACGCGCTGCGTCTGTTCATTCGCGCGATGCACAACCGCGTGGGCAAGGGCGTGGAATCCCGCGACATCGGCCTGTGGGATGGCCTCGTGCTGGTGCCGGTGGTCGCGGTGATCCTGTTCCTTGCGCTCGATCCGCAGCTGGCGCTGCACCGCAGCGAACGCTCCGTGCGGGCGGCCGTGGCGCAGGCGCAAGCCGCGCAGAGCCCCAGGACCACGGTGGCGAAGAGCCCTGTGGCATACGAAGCGATACCGAGCGAAGCGACCGGAGAACACCGGATCAACCCCGAAGACTACGCCGGGCACGCCCCCACGAGGAGATCCGGCGAATGAGCCCCCTGCTGGCGACCCTCAAAGGCCCGCACGTCGACTTCGCGGGCCTCTCCCCAATCCTGGCGCTGCTCGGCGGCGCGATCGTGGTGCTGCTCGTCGGCCTGCTCGGCTCCCGCCGCGCGCGCTCCCAGGTGGTGCCCGCGCTCAGCCTGATCGCCCTCGCCGCCGCGCTCGGTCTGACGATCTGGCAGTACGGCGAAGCGAGGCCGCTCGTCGCTCGCGCGCTGCGCATCGACGACCTCTCGCTGACGCTCAACCTGATCCTCGTGAGCGGGGGCATCGCGACGGTGCTGCTGGCCTGGCGCTCGTTGGCGGCCCGCGAGGCAGGGCATGGCGAGTTCCACGCGCTGCTGCTCACTTCGATCGGCGGCATGTCGTTGCTGGCGGCCGCGCAGAACATCGTGATGCTGTTCCTGGGACTCGAGCTCCTGTCGATTCCCCTCTACGTTCTGTGCGCCACCGAAATGCGCCGCGAGCACTCGCTGGAGTCGGGCCTGAAGTACCTCGTGATCGGCTCGGTCGGCTCGGCCACGCTGCTGTATGGGCTGGCGCTGATCTACGGCGCCACCGGCTCCACCGACTTCGCCGCGATCTCCAACGCCATCGCCTTCGACAGCCCCAGCGGCGTCGTTGGCAAGGGCCTGAGCAGCGACGTGCTGCTGCTCACCGGCATCGCGCTGTCGGTGGCGGGCCTCTGCTTCAAGGCATCCATCGCCCCCTTCCACCAGTGGACCCCCGACGTGTACGAGGGCGCGCCCACGCCCGTGACGGCGTTCATGGCCGTCGCGACGAAGGTCGCCGCGTTCGGCGCGTTCCTGCGCCTGCTCGACGTGGCCCTGATCGAAGCCCAGCACAGCTGGGGGCCGGCGCTCGCGGCGCTCGCGGCGATCACGATCGTCGTGGGCAACGTCGGCGCGCTCGGCCAGTCCTCGCTGAAGCGCATGCTCGCCTACTCCTCGGTCGCGCAGGCCGGCTACATTCTCGCCGGGGTCGTAGTGTCCACCCAGCTGGGCGTGCGCGCGACCGTCTTCTACCTGGCGGTGTACCTGCCGATGAACATGGCCGCCTTCGCGGTGATCCTCGTGCGCGAGCGCGAAACGACCCTCGGCGACTCGATCCAGTCGCTCGCCGGCCTCGGCCGCGAGCGCCCCTGGCTGGCGTGGCCGATGACGATCTCGATGCTCGCCCTCGCCGGCATCCCCGCCACCGCGGGCTTCATGGGCAAGTTCTATTTGATCGACGCCGCCGTCTCCGGCAGCTACACCTGGCTGGGCGTCGTAATCGTGATCGGCTCGATGATCTCCCTCGGCTACTACCTCCCCGTGGTCGCGGCGATGTGGATGCGCGAGGCGCCCGTCGCCGGCGCACGCGAGGACGCCCCGGCGCTCTCCGCGGGAGCGCTGCCCGCACTGGCCGGCGGCTCGCCTGAGCTGGACCACGAGCAGTCAGTGGCGCCGGTGGCAAGCCCCCAGCCCGAGGTCGTCTTCGTCGCCGTCCTCGCCGGCGCCGCCACGCTCTTCTTCGGCATCCTCCCCTCTCCCCTGTTCAACCTCGTGCACGGGGCAGGCAGCGCGCTGGGGCTGTTCTGAGACACGAAAGAGGCGGCCTTCCGGCCGCCGAGCGGGCCGCGCTGCGGGCAATGAGCGGCTTGTGCCTCCGTCAGGGCCCGAGCACGGCCTGAGCGGCCGCCTCGGCCTCCTGCAGCTGGCGCTCGATCAAGTCCAGACCGGCATCCCAGAAGCCGGGGTCGGCGAGGTCGACGCCGACGATCGCGCCCAGCTCCTCGGGTGAGCGCGAGCCGCCGGCCGCGAGCATCTCCAGGTAGCGCGGAACGAAGTCGGGTCCCTGCTGCTCATAGCGCTGATACACCGACAGCGCCAGCAGCTGGCCGTAGGCGTAGGCATACACGTAGCCGGGGGTGTTGATGAAGTGGGGGATGTACGACCACCAGGTGCGATACCCCTCGGTGATCTCCACTGAGTCGCCCAGCATCTCCGCCTGGCTGTCCGCCCACAGCTCGCCGAGGCGCTCCACCGAGAGCTCGCCCTGCTCGCGGCGCGCGGTGTGGGCGAGGTCCTCGAAGCGGTTCATCGCCACCTGGCGGAACACGGTGGCGATCGCGCCCTCCAGGTTCTCCGCCAGCAGCGCCAGGCGCGACTCGGGAGAGCTGTCGTCCTCCAGGAGGCGCCCGAACACGATCGTCTCCCCGAACACCGAGGCGGTCTCGGCGAGGGTCAAGGGGGTGCCCTGGTGGAAGATGCCCTGGCGTGCGGCGAGCGCGAAGTGTACGCCGTGGCCCAGCTCGTGCGCCAGCGTCAGCACGTCGCGGCGGCGCGCGGTGTAGTTGAGCATCACATAGGGGTGCACCGCGGGCGTGGCCGAGGCGCAGAACGCGCCGCCGCGCTTGCCCGGACGCACGGGGGCGTCGATCCAGCGCTCGTCGTAGAAGCGCCCCACGAGGTCCCCCAGCTCGGGGGAGAACGAGGCGTAGCACTCGCGCACCAGCTCACACGCCTGCGCGTAGGTGAAAGTCACCTCGTCCTGCGTCACCGCCGCCATGCGGTCGTAGTCGGCGAGGCGCTCCACCCCCAGCAGCTTCGCCTTCAGCCGGTACCAGCGCCGTGGCAGCTCATAGCGTCCGCGCACCGCCTCGATCAGCGCCTGCACCGACTCGTCGCTGGCCTCGTTGGCGAGGTTGCGCGCCGCCAGCCAGCTGGGGTAGCGGCGCAGGCGATCGTCGGTTGCCTTGTCCGCCAGCAGCGTGTTCAGCACGTATCCGCGCGTGCGCAATCCGGGCGCCAGAGCTTCCGTGACGGCCTCCGCGGCGGTGCGCCGCAGCTCGCGATCGGGCAGCGCCAGGCGGCTCAGCGCCACGTCCAGGGCCACTTTCTCCTCGGGCAGCTCCACCTCGATCGCCGAGGTCAACTCCTCGAACAGCCTCGCCCACGCGCCTGCGCCGGTGACGGACTTCTCCGCCATCACCTTCTCCTCGGGCTCGCTCAGGAGGTGCTCGCGGTAGCGGCGCACGTTCTCCAGGTGGTGGCGCGCAAAATCGAGCTCCTCCCCCTGCACCAGCCGCTGCGCCGTGGCATCTCCCAGCGCGGCCCACTCCAAATCAAAAAAAAGAAGCTTCGTCTCGATCGACGTTCCCCGCTCCTGCACGCGCTGCAACAGTGCACCCCGGGACGGATCGGCCGTGTCGGTGGAGAACCGCAGCGCGGCGTACGTCCCTGCGCGGCTCACGAGGTCGTGGATCGCGGCCAGCTCTCCCATCGCCTGAGCCAGGCCGTCGCCGTCGAGCTCGGACAGCTTGCCCGCGTAGCGCTCGGCGAAGGACTTCGCGCGCACGAGCGCGTCGTCGAGCTGGCGCTCCACGCCTGCCTCGCCCGCGCCGTCCACGAGCGGATCGAGATCCCAGGCGGCCCGCTCCAGCTCGGGGTCGGTTGGCTCGGCGCTCACTGCGGACATGGCCCGCAGCATAGGCGCTCTTACGGCCTCAGTCCTCCTGCGCCTGCAGCTCCCTGATGCGGCCCTCCAGCTGGGCCATCACGTCGGGGTCGCGCAGCGTGGTGACGTCGCCCAGCGCGCGTCCCTCCGCCACATCGCGCAGGAGCCGGCGCATGATCTTGCCCGAGCGCGTCTTGGGCAGGTCCTCGGCCCAGATGATGCGCTTGGGCCGCGCGAACTTGCCGATCCGCTGCGCGACCGTCTCGCGGATGCCCGCGATCGTCTCCTCGCCCTCCGCCGCGCCCATCTGCAGGGTCACGAAGGCGACGATCGCCTGGCCGGTGTCCTCGTCGTGCTGGCCGATCACCGCCGCCTCGGCGACGTCGGGGTGCGCCACGATCGCGGACTCCACCTCGGCGGTGGAGAGGCGATGTCCGGAGACGTTCACGACGTCGTCGATGCGCCCGATCACCCACAGGTATCCGTCCTCATCGCGCCGCGCGGCATCGCCCACGAGGTAGGTCTCGGGGCCGAAGCGGCTGAAGTATGTCTCGACGTAGCGCTCCTCCTCCTTGTAGAGGGTGCGCAGCATCGAGGGCCAGGGGCGGGTCAGCACGAGCAGTCCCTGCCCTTCCTCGAGCGCCTCGCCGGTGGACTCGCCGAGAACCTCCGCCTCGACTCCGGGGAAGGGCCGCGTGGCCGAGCCGGGCTTGGTCGCCGTGATCCCCGGGAGCGGCGTGATCATGATCGCGCCCGTCTCCGTCTGCCACCACGTATCCACGATCGGACAGCGTTCGCCCCCGATCACCCGGTGGTACCAGAGCCAGGCCTTCGGGTTGATCGGCTCGCCCACGGTCCCCAGCAGCCTCAGCGAGCTGAGATCGTGCTCGCCGGGCCACTGCGGGCCCCACTTGATGCACGCGCGGATCGCCGTCGGCGCGCAGTAGAGGATCGTTACGCCGTAGCGCTCAACGAGCTCCCACCAGATGCCCTTGTGGGGGTAGTCGGGCGCGCCCTCCCACATCACCGACGTCGCCCCGTTGCAGAGCGGCCCGTAGACGATGTAGGAGTGCCCCGTCACCCACCCCACATCCGCCGCGCACCAGTAGACGTCGGACTCCGGCTTCAGATCGAACACGTAGCGGTGCGTCGCCGAGACCCCCGTCAGATAGCCCCCGGTGGTGTGCAGGATCCCCTTGGGCTTTGCCGTCGAACCCGACGTATAGAGGATGTACAGCGGATGCTCGGCATCGAGCGGCTCAGCCGGGCACTCGGCCTCGGCGGCATCCATGATGTCCTCGTAGAAGACGTCGCGTCCCTGCTTCATCGCGCACGCGGTGCCCTTGCTCCTGACGACGATGATCCGCTCCAGCGTGGCGAGATCCTCCATCACCTCATCCACGCGCTCCTTCACCGGCGCGGTCCTGCCCTTACGCGCGGCGCCATCGACGGTGATCAGCACGCGGGCATCCGAGAACTCCATGCGCTCGCGCACCGCCTCCGCGGAGAATCCGCCGAAGACGACGTTGTGCGGAGCACCGATGCGCGCGCACGCGAGCATCGCCACCACCACCTCGGGGATCATCGGCAGGTAGATCCCCACCACATCGCCCCTGCGCACGCCCTGGTCCTTCAGCGCGTTGGCGAAGCGCTCCACCTCAGCCAGCAGCTGGGAGTAAGTGATGTCGCGCTCCTCCCCCTGCTCACCACGCCAGTGCAGGGCCACGCGCTCTCCCAGCCCGGCCTGCACATGACGGTCCAGGCAGTTGTACGACACGTTCAGCTCGCCGCCCACGAACCACTTGTAGAACGGCGGGTTCGTATCGTCCAGCAGCGTGTCCCAGCGCTTGAACCAGTGCAGCTCCTCGGCCTGCTTGGCCCACCACGCCTGCGGATCGCGCGCAGCCTCTGCGTAGACCTCCGGGTCGTTCAGCAGCGCACGCGCGCGAAACTCCGCGGGCGGATCGAAGCGCTCGACGTCGAGCAGCTTGCCGAGCTCGCGATCGAGCTCCTCGCCGGCGCCGCCGTCTCCAAGGGCCCCATCGGCGGCGCCGGGGGTGTGCTTCGATTCAGTTGTCATTCTCAACCTTTCTCAGCATCGACAGCGTCAGTCGCTCTCTCTTGGCGGCCTCGGGCATCCGTCTCTCGCTCAGCTCCTCAGCGCCTGTCCAGCGGCATTGTGGGCAGCATGGTGCGCCCAAACGTCGAGTTTGTCACAACCGCGAACGACGCATACCACGCGGCCGCTGCCGTCGCGAGCCCGACGTAGCCTCCCCAGTGGGTGACGGTCGTGTGCGGACCCACCGCGCCAATTGCCAGCAGTATGAAGGTCGCCGTAAGGAGCACGAACACCGCCAGCACGGCTCCGCTCACGCGCAGCGCGGCGACGCTCATGTAGGCCGTGAAGATCGCCCACGCCCACAGGTAGACGCCAACGGCGTGACCGACGTTGCCGCCGATCTGCTTGGCGTAGAACACCTCGAGCGCCCAGAAGGAGATCCAGAACGCTCCGTATGAGCAGAACGCCACGGCACCGAAGGTGTTGCCGGTGCGGAACTCCCAGACGCCGGCCACGAGTTGCACGATGCCGCCATAGGCCAGCGCCAGGCCGAGAACGACCGGCGTGCCCTTTTCGCTGACAAGGTTGGAGTTGAACATCGAGAGCACGAACGTGGTCATGGCGAAGGCCGCGAGCCCGAGCGGCGCGGGGTTGGCCGGCTGCCACGAGCTCGCTCGCGCGGTCTCGTCCTGCACTGGCTCGCGCGGACGCACCGCCTGCGGCGAGTCGGGACGGTGGATAGATGCTGCCTCCATGGGACCCTCCTTCACGCCGCCCCAATGCCAGGCGGCATCAGATGCACAACCGGATTGCTCAATCCGGACGGTAATGAGAGCGAGGAACAGTGGCAAGCACCGTTACCACGTTCTCCTGACGATTATTCCCGGAGGAGAGATTGCTCAATCATCAACGCGCGGAGCGCTTGCGCCGGCGGCGACTGGAGGACCTCACCGGCTGAGCGGGCTCGGGCGCCACATCCGCGTCTGAGCCCGCGAGCGCCGCCTTGCCCGCGCCGCGGCGCTCGAGCCGCGGAGGGCCACGGCATCGCCTCGCCCGCCGCCCACGCGGGAGGGTCGGGCGCGCGGCCCATCAGCATCAGCCCCACCGCCACCAGCCAGAAGGCCGGGATCAGCTCCTGCACCAACCCGAACGCCACCCCGATCGGAGTGAACGCGAGCACCGCGGCGAAGATCCCGAGGATCATCATCCAGCGCGCTAGCAGTCCCGTGCGCCCTGCGCCCATCATCACGATCACCATCCCCACGGTGAGGCTGAGTCCCGCGAGCAGACCCAGGTACTGGGCGATCTGCAGGCCCGCGCCCTGGATCAGCGCCTGATCGGCCGCGTGCGCGCTGAAGTCGTGGCCGTTCACGAAGCTGCGCGCCGAGAGCACCTGCACGATGGGGCGCACGGCGAAGATCAGCGCCATCCCCACTCCCCCCGCGAGCACGGTGGGCCGCGCGACCGTGGTCGTCTGCGGGCGGCGAAAGCGAACCGCCTCCAGCAGGAACAGCAGAACCACCGTGAGGAAGGCCACGGCGATCGCCTGCAGCAGGCCCCCCGCGATCAGGCCGAAGGCGTGGTGATCGATGAATCTGACCTCGAGCCCGCGCGGGCTGACGGCCGGGTTGGGTTCCCCGCGCAGCGCGGGCGCCACACCCTGGAGCAGACCCACCGTGGGGAGTTCCTTGAGCGTCGAGGTGAGGATGATGCCGCTCAGCAGGTACAGCACGCCCGCGGCGGCGGCGGGCACCCCGAGGCGGGCACGGCGCTCGCTCTCGCGCGCAACCTGCTCGGCGATCTGCGCGCGGTCGTTCTTCGATCCGCCGGCGATCTGCGCGCGGTCGCTCGACCCGCCGTTCTTCGAACCTTCGCTCTCGCGCTCACCGGGCATGGGCAGCGCAGTGTATGAGTTCGCCGCTACGATGAGCACCATGGAAAGTGGAGACCTCGGCGATCTATTTGGCGATCCCGAGGAGCTTCAGCGACGGCTGGCCGAGTTCGCCTCCCAGATGCAGGGTCAGCAGCGCCTGGCGTGGGCCGACAACGCGATCAAGCTCGCCGTCGATATGACCGTCGCGGCCGTCAATCGCATCAACGTGCAGGGCAGCGCCGAGGCCCAGGCCGAACAGATCCGCTCGGTGATCGCGGTCGTCTTTCCCGAGGCCGTCACGCTCGTGCGCGAGGCGCGCGAGGGGCTTCAGTAGGCACAACCTCGCCGGCGCGCTCAGCCTCGCGCTCGGCCTCGCGCGAGTCCCTGCCCGCGGCGATCACCTCGCCGAAGGAGCGGAAGCGGAAGACGAACACCACCGCCCCCAAACCCACCAGCGCCGTGAAGAGGGCGATCGCGATCTGCTGGCCCACCGAGTACGCCGCCACCACCGCCGTGGGGGCGGTGCTCGCGAAGACCTTCACCAGCAGCGCCTGCTGCACGCCGGCCCCTCCGGGGGTGAGCGGCACGGCCCCCGAGACCTGGCTCACCGCGAAGACGAGCAGCACGTTCTGAACCGACGCGCCCACCCGGAACGCTTCGAGCAGAAACCAGAAGGCGGCGAAGCGGCACACCCATCCTCCCGCCTGCAACGCGGCCACTTCGCGCAGGTAGCGCGGGCGATCGGTGAGGATCGTCACGCCCTGGCGCACGCGCGCCCAGAACGCCTTGACGCGCACCGAGAGCACCGCGAAGACCACCAGCCCAAGGATCGCCAGCGCCGTGATCAGGAACAGCGTGAAGCGAAAGTGCGCCGCCAGATAGGAGATGTCGAAGGAGTTCAGCTTGGAGAAGTCCGGCGGCTTGGGGAACACGCCCTGCGTGAACGCGTAGATCAGCACCACAACGCCCACGGCGATGTCGAAGACCGACTCCACGAAGAACGCCGCCGCCACCGTGGGGTAGGTGGAGCCGGGGATCGAGCTGCGCGTGAGGAACAGCTTGATGATGTCCCCCCCGCGCGCGGGCACCACGTTGTTGAAGCCCACAGCGGCGAAGTAAGCGCCCCAGATGCGCCGCCACTGGAAGCTCACGGCCGGATACGCGGCGCGCAGGCTGTTGAAGAACGCGCGCGAGCGCAGCGTTAGGTTCAGGCCGAAGAAGAGGAGACCCACCACCAGCGCTCCCCAGTGCACGGCGGCCAGGTCGGAGAAGAACTGCCCAACCGCTTCGACGAAAGCGTTGAGGCTGTCTGCGATTGAGGTCGACGCCGGGGACGCGGGCACCGCTCAAGCGTACGGCGAGCGCGCCTGGACGTCCTCGGGCCCGCCTCGGTTCCCCTCGGATGTCGCCCCCCGCTCGTCCGGGGCCCTCCGGATCTAGATGTCGTCGTCGTCCTCGTCGAGGCCCTCATCGGGCTCATCCAGGTCGAGCTCCTCGTCGTCGGTCCCGAACTCCTCGTCCTCGGTCTCATCCCAGTCCGCGTCGTCGAATTCGTGCTCGGGGCTCTCGAGGATGGTGCGTTGCGGCATTTCGGCTCTCCTTTCGGTTTTTGCTTGTTGCTTGTAAGCGCTCTACCCGTTCTCTGCGAGCGCGCGCATCATAGTGTCGGCTCCGCCGCCAGGACGGACAGGCCTCGGATGGCTCACACTGCACTGAGATGGCACACGCACCCGACGCCGTTCAGGCGCGTCCAGGAAGCATGAGCCGCCGGGCGACCTTCGCGGTGCTGGGGGTCGCGCAGTTCGTGATGGTCCTCGATACGACCGTCATGAACGTCTCGATCTCGCAGGTCGTGAGCGATCTCGACACCACCGTCACCTCCGTGCAGGCGGCGATCACGCTGTACGCGCTCGTGATGGCCGCGTTCATGCTCAGCGGCGCGAAGCTCGGCGATCTGTGGGGGCGCCGGCGGGCGTTCACGATCGGGATCGCGATCTATGGAGTTGGCTCGCTGACGACGGCGCTGAGCGGCTCGATCACGATGCTGCTGATCGGGTGGTCGCTGGTCGAGGGGCTCGGCGCGGTGCTCGTGATCCCGGCGATCGCGGCGCTGATCGCCACCAACTTCCAGGGCGGCGAGCGGGCGGTCGCCTTCGCGACGCTCGGCGGCATCGCGGGCGCCTCGATGGCCGCCGGTCCGCTGATCGGAGGCTTCGTGACGACCACCCTCAGCTGGCGGGTCGTGTTCGCCGCCGAGACCGCGGTGATGCTGGTGCTGCTGCCCCTCTGCCGGGGGATCGGCGACGCCCCGCCCACGCCCGGCACGAAGTTCGACCGGCTGGGGCGCGGCGCTCTCCGCGCTCGGCCTCGGCCTGATCGTGTTCGGCGATCCTGCAGAGCAGCCAGTGGGGGTTCTTCATGCCGCGGGGCGCCCTCGAAATCGCCGGCACGCGGATCACGCCCGTTCGGCTTCTCGGTGGTGCCCTTCCTGATCGCCGCCGGCGCGCTCTCGCTCGGCCTGTTCGCGCGCCACGAGCGCCGTTTGGCGGATCGGGGTGGAGAGCCGCTGCTCGATCCGGACCTGCTCGGCATCCCGCGCCTGCGCGCGGGCGCCTCGATGACCGTCGCCCAGCAGCTGATCATCGCGGGCACCTTCTTCGTGATCCCGCTCTACCTCCAGCTCGTGCTCGGCAAGGACGCGCTGCAGACCGGCATCGCGATCCTGCCGGTCTCGATCACGATGATTGTGAGCGCCATCGGCGGTGCCCCGCTCGCACGGCGGCTCTCGCCGCGGCTCGTGGTGCAGGGCGGTCTCGTGCTGCTGTTCGCGGGGCTGCTCGGCATTCAGGCGACGATCGCGCCCTCGCTGAACGGACTGTCCTTCGGGATCGCGATCGGCGCCTTCGGCGCCGGCATGGGCCTCGTGGTCTCCCAGCTCGGGAACGTGATGATGAGCGCCGTGGACGGCTCGCGCGTGAGTGAGGTGGGCGGGGTGCAGGGCACCGCGCAGAACCTCGGAGCCTCGCTCGGCACCGCGCTGATCGGCTCGGTGCTGCTGGTTGGCCTGCTCAATGGCTTTCAGGACCACGTGCGCGACAACCCCACGCTGTCGCCCGCGATCGAGCAGCAGATCCTCGCGGCGACCGATGAGGGCATCGCGATGACCACGCCGGCCGCGGTGGGGCAGGCGGCGCGCGAAGGCGGCCTCACAACGGCACAGGCCGAGAACGTCCAGGCCGGCTACGCCGATGCGCAGCTGCAGGCTCTGAAGACGGCGCTGCTGTGGGCCGCGGGCTTCGCGCTGGTGGGCCTCTGGTTCGCCGGCCGCCTGCCCGGCGAGCCGCTCGAGGCCGAAGATGGCGCGGCAGCTGCAGGAGGCTAGCCAGATCGGCGAGATTGGCCGCCGTTGGGTTCACAGGCGTGCGGCGAGCAGCGCTCCGGCGATGACGACCATCGCCAGCGACATCGCCGCAAGCGCCCCGTCGAGCGGGGCGAGCAGGCCAGCGAGCGACAGCGGCTCGGTGCGGCCGTCGGCGAGCGTGCGCGCCCCGCTGACCGACGCCGTGCGGCGGCGCAACTCGCGAGCCGGCGTGCTCAGCCGCCGCTGCGCGACGCTCATCGCCAGGCACCCGGCGCAGACGAGTAGCCCCGCCAGCGAGATGCTCAGGGCGTTGACGAAGTAGCCGGTGAAAGCGGGGAAGGCCCCCCAGCCGATCGCGAACCACAGATCGCCATGGAAGCGTCCCCCCCACAGCTCGAGGTTGTAGGCGAGCAGGAAGAGCCCCCCGGCGAGAACCAGCGGCGCCAACTCCACCGAGACCTTTAGGACGCCGGCGACGCCGATCGCCAGCGCCCCCGTCAGGCTGACCGTGGCCAGGACGATCAGGGCTCTGTCGGAGAGACCTGTGCGCAGCGGCCGGTCGTGCAGCTCGTCGAGCGCGTGCGCCGCCACGCCCACCGCAAGGGCGAACGCCGCCAGGCCCCACAGCAGGCGATCGACGTACACCCGTGGAGCGAGCGCCGCGCCGATCGCGAAATAGCTCAGGTGCCAGGCCGTGTAGGGCGGGTGCAGCAGCGTCAGCACGTCACGCCAGCCGCCACCCGGGAGCGCGTAGAACGCCGGGCGCTCAGGCCTGGCTGCCATCGTGCGCGGATCGGGTCGCGGACATCACGATGCCGCCGCCGAGGCTCATCCGCCGGACCTCGACGTCCTTGAGCCCCGCCTCGCGCCAGTACGCGACGATCCGCTCCAGCGGATGGCGCGCATAGAAGCCGGTGATGCTGGGGCCGAGGAAGCGCCCCACCTCGCCCCACTCGCGCGAGACCATACGGCCCAGCAGCGGCAGCCCGACGGCTGTGTAGAGACGCCACGCGATCCGCGCGAGCGGGTGCGGCGGAACCCCGAACTCCAGGTACCCCACCCGCCCGCCGGGGGCCACCACGCGGGCCAGCTCGCGCATCGTGGCGCGCGGATCGTCGACGTAGCGCAACAGGTAGGTGAAGGTGAGCGCGGTGAAGCTCGCGTCCTCGAACGGCAGCTTCTCGGCCTGCCCCTCGATCAGCTCCACGCGTCTCCCGAGCGCGGGCTGCGCGGCGAAGCGCGCGCGGGCGCCCGCGAGCATCTCGGCGCTCTGATCCAATCCGACCACCGTGCAGTCACTGCGCCGGAGCAACTCGGCGGCGACCATCCCCGTTCCCGTCGCCACGTCCAGCACCCTGTCCTGCGTCGAGGGCGCCACCGCGCTCACAAGCGCACGGCGCCAGCGGGGATCCTGGCCGAAGCTGAGCGCGGTGGCCACCTGGTCATATCGTCGCGGCAGGCCACGGAACAGCTCGAGCGCCTGGCGCTTGCGCGCCGAACCCGCGTCTCCCGGGGCGCTGTGGGCGTCGGGGCTCATGATGCCTCGCAGAGGCTAGACGAAACGACGCGGCTTCTGCTCGGGGAGGCGGCTGCCGCCGCTGCGGGAGACGGCTGCTGCCACCGCTAGCGCGGCGGGAGGTTGACGACGCGGCGGCGCCGCTCGAGGGGCGCGGCGCCGCGCGCGTCGATCCTGCCCAGCTGTCCCTCCTTTCTCCGATTGCGCTCCTGCTGCGCAATCCAGAGTCGGATCTTGCGCTCAACGGGTCGAGCGTCTCCGTTCATAGCGCTCTAGCCTTCCTCGAAGGAACACGGGTGGTCGGTTGCCTTCCGTGTCTTCGAATGCTCGAAGCCGGTCCCGGCCGTGCGCAGCGGGTTGCCCTGCAAGCGCACGAGGCGATAGCGCCGCACCTTCGGTCGCGGCCCCGCCGGTCGAGTTTCTGGCATCAGCAGTAAGCGTGATCTTGGTGGCTGTGGGGTCATGGGAGCATTATTGGCGCGCGCTGGCCTCAACACATTGGACGCCGGTCCCAAATCGCCCCCCGCCTCCTCGACACTCGGTCCAAGGCACGTGCCCGCGATAGGGGATCATCTGGGGTGTGAACAGGTTCTCGGCACGATGAGCTCCCCCGACGCCCCGGATCCCGCGGACCAGCCGAGCGCGGCGCGCGATCCCGAGAGCGTGAGCGAGGGACTCCGCAAAGCGCTGCGCGAAACGATCCGGGTGCTGCTCGCTCCGACGGCGCCCGTGGGCGCATGGCTGGAGCGCCTGGTCTCGGTGCAGGCGGCCGATCGGGCCGCTGCGCTCGGTGCACAGGCATTCGGTGCGCTGATCCCCCTCCTGATCGTCTATGGCACGGTCGTACCGCTGGTCGATGCACGGGACTTCTCGACGCAGATCATTCACCGCCTGGGACTGAAGGGAACCGCCGCCCGGAGCATGCAGGAAGTTCTCGCTCCGCCCGGCGGGGTCGCCCACAGCGTCACGGTGATCAGCAGCCTGCTCGTGATCGTCTCATCGCTCTCGCTGGCGCGCGCCATGCAGCGCTTGTACGAGGTGTCCTACCGGCTGCCCGCCTCCGGCATCCGCGGTACGCCATGGCATCTGCTGTGGATTGCCCTGATCCCCATCTACTTCACGCTGCGCCCCGTCGTGTCCGACCTCGCGGGCGGCTGGTGGCATGTGGCCAGCTCTCTCGCACTGGCCGGCGCCGCGTGGCTCGCAACCCCATACATCCTCCTGAGAAGACGCATCGCGTGGCCGCGTCTGCTCCCCGGCGCCGCGCTCACAGCGCTCGGCATGACCGCGCTCGGTGGCGTGTCGCTGATCTACCTCCCGCATTCGGTCAGCGTCTCGGCGCGTAACTATGGAGCAATCGGCGTGGCGTTCAGCCTGCTCAGCTGGCTCGTGCTCACTGGGTTCGTGCTGGTGGGCACCGCAACCGCCGGCGCGGTGACGCTGGAGTGGTTGGATGCCCATGGCCTGCCATTCACCCGGAGAGCTCGGCGCAATCCCAACTCGTGATGGCGCGATCCGTCTTCAGTCCCGACAAAGACCCGCCTCCTCGAGCACCCCGAATTGCTCTGGCTCCTACTTCCTAAGCACCAGGCGATCGGCTTCGACCTTCGCTATGGCCCAGGCCTGACTTGTGTCGTCATCCGCATGCAGCACGAGACGCCCACCCTCTACCGACCACGATCCCGTGCTCTCCACTGGCACATCGACGGGACCCGGGGACCTCTCGACGAAGGCCCCGCCCGGGCGAAGCTCGAGACGCATCCGCCCGCGCGAGGGTGGTAGAGGGCGGCTCGCGGGGCGGAACACCATCTCGCTGCCGGTGTCCTCCTCGTGGGCGTGAATCCAGCGCCCGTGAAGCGCACTCTCGTGATAGGCGGCCATCCAGGGACGATCTCAGAGGCCGGCCAGCTTCTTTCGAGGCCCCGCCAACGTCGCGCTCATCCGGGCGACCTGATCTGTCGAGAACATGACCATCGTGTCGTCGTCGACGTAGTCCATGTAGTTCATGAACATATCGCCGTCCGGGCCGTTGTCACAGGTGACGTGGGGGAACTTCGGCTTGCCGAAGTTCGCCTGCTGAGCCGACGGAGTATCGGCGACGAAGTCGTTGCCTGTGCAGTCGTTGCGATCGCCCCAGATATGACGCAGATTGAAGAAGTGTCCAACCTCGTGCGTCGCGGTGCGGCCCATGTTGTAGGGGGCCGTCGCGGTGCCCTCGGTGCCGAACGCCGTGTAGAGGATCACGACCCCATCCCGCAGCGCCGGCCCACCTGGGAACTGCGCGTAGCCAAGAAGTCCTTCACCGAGGTTGCAGACCCAGATGTTCATGTAGCTGTCGGTGGGCCAGGGGTCCACACCGCCCGTCGCCGCCGACTTCACCCCATCGTCAGGGCTGAACGACGTTGCGGCGGTCTGCGTGCGAGTGATCCCCGTGCTCGGCGCTCCACCAGGGTCCTCCGTGGCCAACGCGAACTGGATCTTGGCATCGCTGACGAGCGCCGCCCAGTCGGCCGGCACGTTGGTCTTGTCACCGTTCTTTGCGTTGTAGTCGCGATTCAGCGCATCGATCTGGCTGTGCACCTGCGCGTCGGAGATATTCTCCTCGGCGGCCTGGTAGACGACGTGCACGACCACGGGGATGGTGACGAGCCTGTCCGCAACCTGCGTCGCCTCGCCGGATTCGATACTGCGGCGGGTATGCTCCTCGACCTCGAGCCGCCGATCGCGATATTCGGGCTGGGTCTCCACCAGCAACTCGTGGACCACCATCTGCGCACACGTGCGACGTGAGGGTGTCTTTACCGAACTCATCCTTCACTCCTTTCTGTCAGTTTCTCATTAGAGGCCGGCGACGATCGCCCAGCACACGATGGCACTGCAAACGCTGCTCCAACGCCCATAGCCCTTGTAGATGTTGGCGGCCAGCTTGGCCTGCTGCGCGAGCGTCAGACCTGTGGAGTCGATCTGTGGGTCGGAAACATTGCGAACGATTGCGTACGGCGGCGCCTTGGCGCCCATCTGGCCGCAGACCATTCCCAGGACCGCATCGCCCATCTCCGAGAGGCCGCCCTTGCCCTCCAGATCGTAGGTGTCGGCAGTGTTGTCGAAACCGAAGAAGTCAGTCGTCAACACCCCCGCGGGAGCCGTCGCCGCGCGGAATATCTCCGGCGCGCGGGTGTTGCCGGGCGGCAGGAACCGCGCGTTGGCGGCGAACAGCGCATCCGCCTGAGCGAACAGGCCGGGCGGCGCGTCCTGGGGCGAGGCGAAGGAGTCGCCATCAAACTTCTTGAACGCACGACGACAGTCAAAGGTCACGAAACGGCTGACGAGGACATCGCCGACCTCCGTGCTGGGGCCGATGCCTCCCCCCGTCCCGGTCGTGATCACCCATCGCGGATTGCAGTCTTCGATGATCTGCTTCCATACCCGGGCGTTGGCCAGCTTCGGGCCGTCCTGGGACATGTGCGAGTCCGACTTGAAGAGCGTCACCTCATGGGCTCCGATCTTCGTCGTCCAGCAGGTGCCCAGCCGGCCGGCCTCGAGCGCCGGACAGCCGGGGCGCATGTCCGCGGCGATCTTGGCGAAGTTCTTCGTATAGGGCTTCCAGTCGTTCCTGCTGTCGAACCCCGGGGTGAGAACACGGCTGAGCGCGTGCCCCTCATCGACGGTCCAAGTAACGATCAGCACATCGGCAGCGGGCAGCGACTCGCCCGCCGGCTTCTTGCCCGGCTCTGGCGCAAGCCCAGCGGGCCATTCGATGTCCACGAAGTGAGACATCCCGGTCGATGCGCCGGCAACGGTGGCCCTGAGCTCCTGCAGTTCCGGGCCCTCCGAGTCAAAGTCGATCAGTTCTCGCGCGAGGGCCTGGTCGGTGGGCTGAGCGGGGCTCTCCTCCCTCGCTGCCGGCGAGCCGGCATCCTCGATGCCCAGGTTACGGCGTGCCCACTCGCTCCCAACAACCATGGAACTCCTCCTTTGGCCTTGTCCAGACGGTGCTCAGAGCTGGGCAGTGTACGGCATTTTTGCCCGTTGGTGGAATCTTTCGAGCGAGGTGATCTTTCGACAGCTCGGTAGGTCGATGTTCGGCGCGGAATAGACCCGGGGATGTTCTAAGATGGCGGCGACATCCACCTATAGCTACAAGGGGACTCATCGAGGGGGATCGGGCTGGCCATCGGGTTGCGTGGCGCGCTGATCATGCTTGCGCTGCCGCAGTGATCCGGCGTGGGCGCGGATGCTGGGATCGCGCCGGACCTTGATCGCGCTGGCGAGCGTTGTCGCTGTGATCACGGCGGCCACCACGGCAAGTGAGAGGACGGTCGAGATCTCGGGTATCGACTGATCCTGCTGGTGTGCGAACTGCAGCATGAGCTTGATACCGATGAACGCAAGGATCAGCGCCAGGCCACTTGAGAGGTAGACGAGCCGGTCGAGCAGTCCGGAGACGAGGAAGAACAGGGCTCGCAGGCCGAGCAGCGCGAATGCGTTAGCCGCGAACACGATGTATGCGTGCTGCGTGACGCCGAACACGGCGGGAATCGAGTCAAACGCGAACAGCACGTCGGTGCTGCCGATCGCGACGAGCACGAGCAACAGCGGGGTGAACACGCGCCGCCCATCGACGTGCGTGAGGATTCGACCTCTGTCATAGCCGCTGCTCAGAGGCAGTGCGCGACGGGCGAGAGCAACCAGGACGTTGTCCTGCAGCGAGGGATCCTGGTTGCGGTGGCGGAACAGCTGAACTGATGTCGCGATCAGCGCCAGCCCGAAGACCAGGAACATGAATGCGAAGGTGGCGAGCAGCGCCGCTCCGAGCGCGATGAAGACAGCACGCAGGGCGAGCGCGATCGCGATTCCTATTGTCAGCGCTGCCGGCTGCTGCTCCGCCGGTACCGCGAATGCGCTGATGATGATCACGAACACGAACAGGTTGTCGGCGGAGAGGCTCTTCTCCACGACGTACCCGGCGAAGTACTGCGCGCCCAGATCCCATCCCTCCAGGGCGCCGAAGACGACCCCGAACAGGATCGCGACGGCTATGTAGAAGGCAGACCAACGAGTTGCCTCCCCGAAGCTCACCGTGTGCGGACGGCGACCGAGAAGCAGCCAGTCCAAGCCCAGCAGGCCGACGATGAGACCAAGCGTGGCCGCCCAACCCGCCGCCGTCACGTGCAAGAAATCGATGATAGCCGGCTCGATGTCACTACCAGGCGATGATGGGGTCCCCGCACCATTGTGGTCCCGTCATGCGCCTGCGAGTCTCGTTGACATGAAACGCAACCAAGGAGGAATCATGCTTACCGCCTCTCCGGAAGCGAGACGCAGCACCGGCGGTGGTGCTCTGAAGATTTCTACGCGGTGGGATCTCCGCCTGTTGCTGGTTGACGATCATCCAGCCGTTCGTGTGGGGCTTCAGCGGGTGCTCGAGGACGAGCCCGGCTTCGAGGTTGTTGCCACGTGCACGACAGGCGAGAGCGCCGTCTCTCAGGCCGAGGCCACCGAAGTCGATGTAGCCATCGTGGACTACCACCTCGGCGGTCGTAACGGTCTTTGGGTCAGTCGCAAGCTCAAGCGGCTGCCTCGACCGCCCCGTGTGATCATCTTCTCGGCGTTCGCCAACGATCATCTGGCGGCCAACTGCATCGTCGCAGGCGCGGATGCCATATTGAGCAAGGGAAGTCTCGGTTCGGAGCTGTGTGACGTGATCCGCTTCGTAGCACGCGGCGCACGGGTGCTGCCGCGCGTGCCCCAGCCGATGGCCGACATGCTGCGCCGCCGGCTGGAGGATAGAGAGCAGCAGATCTTCGGGATGTTGCTCGCAGGCATGTCGCGCCTCGAGATCGAGCGGACGCTGGGCATCTCCCCGGTCGAGCTGGAGTCTTGTGAAGCCGCAATGTTGAACAAGCTCGGAGCGCTTCCAGGAGAGATGGTTGGCCCCGGCGGCGCTCCGATCGACCTGGACAGACGGCTTCCCCCGGGCTCCCTGTATCACCACACAAGATAGGAGAATCTGGCTGCGCACAGCCGTGCATGGCTTGATCATGCAGTCCCTCGCCCAAGTCATTCCGCGCAAGAATGCCGCTATGGTCTCAGCGGGCAAAGATCACCTCGGCGGCCGATCTCGCCCGGCGCGCTACCGGTCGCTGCGTCAGCGGCTCGTCGTGACGAACGCCGCGCTGCTCATCGCGGCATGCTTGCTGACGGTGCTGGTTCTGGCGCCCCGGAAGTTCTCGTCGTTCGCGGTAGACGAGGCGATCATCGTTCTGGTGGCGCTCGGCTTGGTGACGCTGATCAACGTGGTCGTGGTGCATCGTTTCCTTGCGCCGCTGCAGGCGTTGACCGCGCTCGCTCGGGTGATCGACCTGGACAAGCCCGGGCAGAGGATCCGCGATGCGCGGCCGATGTCCGAGACGGGCGAGCTCGCGGTCACCTTCAACGAGATGCTCGATCGGCTGGAGCTGGAGCGGCGTGAGGCAGCCCGCCGGGTTCTCGCCGCGCACGAGTCCGAGCGGCTGCGCATCGCCCAGGAACTGCACGACGAGGTCGGCCAGACGTTGACCGCCGTGCTGCTTCAGCTGAGCCGACTGGAGGCTCACCTGCCGGAGGGCATGAGGGGAGAGCTGAGCGAAGCACAGGAGGCGGCGCGCACGAGCCTCGAGGACGTCAGACGCATCGCGACCGACCTACGACCCGAGGCGCTGAACGACCTCGGACTCGCCAGTGCGCTGGCGGCGCTCGGTGAGGGATTCGGTCGACGTACCGGGCTGCGCGTCGAACGGCAGATCAAGACGCCGATGCCGCGACTCGACAGCGAAGCGGAGCTCGTCTTGTATCGAGTCGCTCAGGAGGCATTGACGAACGTCGCGCGCCACTCCGGCTCCGACACGGCCAAGCTGACTGTCGAAAGCGACGCCGATCGGCTCACGCTCATCATACGAGACCACGGCCGCGGCCTCCCGCAGGGGCACGCAAGATCCGGAAACGGGATTCGCGGTATGCGGGAACGGGCCAACCTGATCGGCGCTGGCCTGAGGATCGACACGCCAATCGAAGGGCCCGGCACCGAGCTGCGCCTCGAGCTGCCGCTGAACGGCAATCCATGCAACGCCTGAAGACGAGAATCCTGCTCGCCGACGACCATGCCCTGGTCCGACGAGGGCTGCGCCTCATCCTCGACGCCCAGCCCGACCTCGAAGTGCTCGCCGAAGCCAGCGACGGCGCCGAGGCCGTGGAGCTCGCGTTGAACGCCGACGTCGACCTGGCGATACTCGATATCTCGATGCCGCGAATGACCGGACTGCAGGCCGCAAGAGAGCTTCAGCAGCGCCGCCCCGACCTGCGGATTCTCATCCTCTCGATGCACGAGAGCGAGCAGTACCTGTACGAGGCCCTCAAAGTGGGAGCGTCAGGCTATGTCGTCAAGAGGGCCGCGGACCACGACCTCGTGGATGCCTGCCGCGCCGCGATCCGAGGCGAGCCGTTTCTCTACCCCGACGCAGTCATCGAGCTCATCAACGACCATCTGCGACGTGCCCGCAACGGCGAAGAGGCGCGCGACCCGCTGACGCCACGGGAGACCGAAGTCATCAAGCTGGTCGCGGAGAGCTGCACCAACCGTCAGATCGCGGAGGCGCTGGTGATCAGCGAGAACACGGTCGAGCGCCACCGCGCGAACATCCTCGAGAAGCTCGGCCTGCACGACCGCGTCGAGCTGACCCGCTACGCGATCCGAAACGGGCTCACCGAAGCGTGACTGAGCCGACCTGATCGCCGTTTTCGACGGAGGCTCTGTTCGTATGTTCTGTGGGCAGCGGCGGCTCCCAGACTGCTTAAGAGCGATTGCGAGAGCGCAAACCACGCACCGCGCGCTCATGCTCCGGGCGGCAAGCACAGGCGCCGCCTACCCCCGGCGTACCGGCCTCCGCCAGCGCCTTCAGCGCAAGCTCGTCGTGCTCGGCCGGCTTGACCTTGCGCAGCACCTTGGCCACCTTCCCATCCGCGTCCACGATGAACGTGGTGCGCTCGTTGCCCATGTAGGTTCGGCCGTACATCGACTTCTGCACCCACACCCCATATGCCTCGGCGACAGCATGGCCCTCGTCCGCGAGCAGCGGGAAATCGAGCGAGTACTTCTCATGGAACTTCTTCACCTTCGCTACCGAATCGGGAGATAGGCCGAGCACCGTCGCGCCCACGCGTGCGTAGTCGGCGCGATGGTCGCGCACGCCGCACGCCTGGGTGGTGCAGCCGGTGGTGTCGGCCTTGGGATAGAAGTAGACGACCACAGACTGCCCCCGGTAGTCGGAGAGTTTCACGGCCCGCCCGTCCTGGTCAGGCAGCTCGAAGTCGGGGGCCTGCTCTCCCTGCTCGATCATGGGTCTCCTCCTCTCGTTGTGGTCAAGGACTACTTCAACAGCCGCGAAAGCCGCCGGTCCTTCAGCACTCGGCCGTCGGTCTGGCAGGCGGGACAGTAGGCGATCACGTAATCCTCGAAGTGCACAGCGGCGAGCGTACCTGCACAGCGCGGGCAAGGCTCGCCCTCGTGGCGGTGTACCTCCAGCGGCATCGGCAGCTTGTCGGGGATCGGCAGCTTGATGACCTGCTCGTAGTGCTCGAGCGCCAACCCCAGCGTGCTGAGGATCGCCTCGCGCAGCCGTTCCAGCTCCTCCTCGTCCAGATCCCCGCCGCGCTTGTAGGGCGAGAGCCGCGCGCGCCACAGGATCTCGTCCACCCACGAGCGTCCGATCCCCGCGATGGTACGCTGATCGCGCAGCAGCTTGTGAAGCGGACGCGCACCCGCCAGCAGTTCCTGCAGCGGCGGCGGGTCAGGCCACGCTTCGGGACCCAACGTCGCCAGCACCTCCTCCGCCTCCAGCTCATCCGCGCGCAGCAGCTTCACCCAGGCGGCCTGCCGGGTGCCGAACTCGCGCAAGCGCAGCTCGCGGCCATGGTCAAGGCGCACGAGCAGCCGCGAGATGCGATCGCGCGGCGCCGCGCGCTTGTCGTACAACTGCAAACGCCCAGCCGACATCAGGTGGATCAGCAGCACGAGCTCGCCGCTCACATGCACAAGCAGGTGCTTGCCCCTTCGCCCCACCCCCACGATCTCCCTCCCCGCCAGCTCCGACAGCGGCGGATCGTAGCTCTTCAGCGCGTTGATGCCGGGCGCGAGCGCCGACTCGATCCGCGCCCCGCGCAGCGCCTCGTCGAGCCGCCGCGCGGTGATCTCGACCTCAGGCAGCTCGGGCATCGCCACACCATCGTAGAATCGCGATTGCACCCCATGATCCGACCAGAGTAGTTCCCACCGTGGTATTCTACTCCCGTGAAGGTTGAACAAGCTGAGCATCTCCTTCGACCCCGCCCTCGGCGACGCCGTTCGCGACTCGGCGCGTCACCAAGGCTCGAGCATCTCAGCGTGGCTGGCCGACGCGGCCGCCGCGAAGCTGCGCGCCGAGGCCCTGGTTGACTATCTCGAACGCTGGGAAGCCGCGCATGGCGCGCTGAGCACCGAGGAGCTCGCCGCGGCTGCCGCCGAGCTGGACATGCAGCAGGCGGTGGCCTCCAGAGCGGCATGAGCGCGCTGGTGCTGGACTCGGGTGCGCTCGTCGCCGCAGACCGCGGCGATCGGACGCTCGCCGCGAAGCTGCGGGTCGCCCAGCGCAGCGGCCTCGAGCTGCGCACCACCGGCGTGGTGATCGCCGAGGCCTGGCGCGACGCCCACGGACGTCAGGCCAACCTCGCGCGCCTGCTGAAGGCGGTCGACGTCAGGGCCGTGGATCGCCACCTGGGCCAGACCGCGGGAGCGCTGCTGGGTGAGTCCGGGGGCACCAACGCCGTTGACGCGACCGTCGTCGCGATCGCGGCCACCGGCGACCGCATCCTCACCAGCGACCCGCGCGACATCCGCAGGCTGGTGTCCGCATCGCGCCGCGCGATCCACGTCGTGCGCTGCTGAGCCGCGGTCTCTTGCTGCGGCCATTCAGGGTCTCAGTGAGTCGGAAACATTTTTTGGCCTAAGAAGGCCGTCGGGGAGAAGATTGCGGCCTGGGCGGTTGCGGAGCGCCCGCGTGGGAGTAGCTTCGGCGCCCATGCCGAGTCATGGCAAACAAACAGACCCGAGCGACCAAGGTCTTTGGCGCAGGCGAAGCTGGGGGCGCGGCGTGCCGGCGCGCCTGGCGCCGACGTCGGTGGCGGCGCTCACGACGCTGCTGGTCGTGCTGGCGGTCTATGGTGTGATGGTCGCTGAGGCCGCGTGTCCATCTCTGACGCTCCCGGAGACCTACGGGAGCGAAAATCCTGCGGCGCCGAGCATGAGACGTCCGTGCCCGGAAGATCAGGTCAACTGCGCCACGGGCAACCTGGCGCTTGAACAGACTGACCTCGCGGTCGGCGGTCGCGGTCCCGGGCTGCGGCTGACGCGCTCGTTCAACTCGAAGCTGGCTGCCCAACAGAAAACAACGAAAGAAGCGGGCGCGCTCGGGTTCGGATGGACAGGCTCCTACAGCGCGCATCTCGTCGTGGGCGCGGAAACGGCGACCGTGGTCCACGACAACGGCAGCGAAGTGCCGTTCACGACCAAAGGCAGCGAATACACGCCGCCGACGTGGGCACAGGTGAAGCTCAGCAAAGTCGGCGCCAACTACATCTACACGCTGCCCGATCAATCGAAACTTAAAGTTCAACAGCGAAGGGCGCCTCAGCGAAGAGGCCGACCGCAACGGCAACACGCTCACCATGACGTACAAAGCCGGCAGCCAGCTTGAAAAGGTGACCGACAACGACAAAAGGTCATTGACGTTCACATACAACGGCGAAGGACTGCTAACCAAAGTCACCGATCCGATGAGTCACGTCGTGGAATATAAATATCTAGAAGGAAATCTTGCCGCGGTGACGATCGAAGGAAAAACGCGGTGGGCATTTGAATACAAAGCACACGCGCTGATGACGATGAAAGATGGGCGCGAACACGCGACGACTTATGAATATGACGGCTCGCATCGGGTGACCAAACGAACGTTCGCCGGGCACTCAAGCACCTACAAATACGGAACGCCCGAAGGCAGCGAAACGACGATCACCGAACCAAACAGCTCGACCACCGTCGGACACTTCAACGCCGGGGAGCTGTCGATCAAACTCACGCGCGCGTCGGGCACGAGCATCGCGGCTAGCACGGAAGACGAATACGACAACTCCTGCAACCTGACGAAGACGACCGACCCACTCGGCCACGCGACCAAATACGGGTACGACTCAGCCAACAACAAGATCAGCGAAACCGACCCCAACGGCGACGAACGCAAATGGAAATACAACAGCACGCACGACATCGAAACGGAGACGACGCCGAAGGGCGAGACGACGACGATCACGCGGACCGCCAACGGCGATCCCAAAACGGTGGAACGGACGATCGGCAGCGAAACGCAGAAGACGACGTACGCGTACGACACACAGGGGGACGTAACCGAAGAAACGGACCCGCGGGAACACACGAAGAAATTCGAATACGACGAAGCGGGGAATCGTAAAAGCGAAACGGATCCCGTGGGCAACAAGCGCACGTGGGAATACAACACGGACTCGCAGGAGACCACGGAAACGAGCCCGCGTAAATTCACGACGAAAACCGAACGCGACGAACAGGGCCGTCCCACCAAGGTCACCGATCCGCTCGGGCACACCACCGAATACACCTACGACGGGAACGGGAACATCGAAACCGAGACCGACGGGAACGGGCACACGACGAAATACGAATACAACGAAGAAAACCTTCTCACCAAGGTCACGGAACCGAACGGCGATCATCCCGAAACGGAATACGACAGCGAAGGGAAGATGACAGGCCACACCGACGGGAACAGCCACAAATGGAAATATGTGCGCAACAAGTTGGAGGAGGTCACCGAAGAAGCAAACCCGCTGAGCCACGCCACGCAAAAGAAATACGACAAGGCGGGGAACCTCGAAGAGATCATCGATCCTGAAGGGCGCACTACGACCAATTCATACGACGCCAGCAACAGGCTCAATGAAATCAAATACTCAAGCGGTAACCCGGCGACGGTCAAGTACGGATACGACAGCGACAGCCACGTCATCAAAATGACCGACGGGACCGGCGAAACGGTCAACACCTACGACAAACTCGATCGCCTCACAGAATCCAAAAACGGGGCTGGGAAGACCGTGAAGTACGAATACAACCTCGTCAACGAGCCAACGAAGATCACCTACCCCAACAACGAAGAAGTGAAACGCGTCTACGACAACGACAACCGTCTCGAAAAGGTCACCGATGGCGCCGGCAACGAAACGAAGTTCTCCTACGACGCGGACTCCAGCCTCACCGCCACGATCTTCCCGTCGGCCAGTGGCGACGAAGACACCTACGGCTACAACGAAGCGGATCAGATAACCCAGGTCAAAATGGCCAAGGGCGCCACCAGCCTCGGGACCCTCACCTATACCCGCGACGGCGACGGGCAGGTTAAAACAACCACGACCACCGGGCTCACCGGGGAAGCCAAAAGCAAAGAAGTCTACGACCCGAGCAACCGCCTCACCGAAGCAAACGGCCTCGCCTACACCTATGACAACGCGAACAACCCCACCAAGATCGAAGGGAAAGGCACCTACGCCTACAACGAAGCGGACGAGCTCGAAACAGGCCCCGAATTGAAATACACCTACAACAATAACGGACAGCGCACCAAGACCGAACCCGCCAAAGGCACCGCCACCACATACGCCTACGACCAGGCCGGCAACCTCACCGAAGTCAAGCGCGGCGCAGAAATCGAAGACAGCTTCACCTACGATGGCAACAACCTACGCCAGAGTCAGACCATCAAAGGCGCCACCACGCATCTCACATGGGACACTGCCGAAACACTTCCGCTCGTGCTTGAAGACGAAACAAACAACTACATCTACGGACCACACGGCCTCCCCATCGAGCAGACCAACAAAACCGCCACTCTCTACCTCCACCACGACCAGCAGGGATCTACGCGCCTGCTCACAAATACAAGCGGCAACACCGAAACTGCCTACGGCTATAGCCCCTTTGGTACCCCTTCTACCAAAGGAGCCGCCACGACACCACTTCTATACGACGCCCAGTACACGAATACCGATACAGGACTCATCTACCTGCGCGCACGCACCTACGATCCCCAGGCGGCTCAGTATCTCAGCGTCGACCCAGCGCTCCAGACCACCGGCGAACCCTACGCGTACGCCAATGACAATCCGCTCAACTCAGCTGATCCAAACGGCACGCAGCCGCCTCCGCAGCAGGGGCAGCCAGGACCACGGAATCTCCCACTGGAGCAGAATCATCTCTATGACATACCCCCGGCGATGATCATCGGGCCTCCAGGGCAGACGTTCATCGGCGCGCAGCCAGAGGTCGTTTACAATCTTCCTGCGGGAACTGTTATTTTTCTTCCTGGTCACTCAGTCATTATAGATGGCAATGAGAGAATTAACATCTTTGGAGAGCGTCCCCTCGCCTTTACTCTCGCCAGTCCGCTGGTCGCATACAGATTTCCTGATAACACAAGGATTGACATTCCGGAGAGAAATGTTACCATCGAGGGTCGTTTCTCTTCGTTCAGTATCAGCCCGGGGGATAGGCTGCTCATCTTTCCGCGCGGACGCAACCCTCAGCTTCGAACTCCCTGATCGGTTGACTCGACATACGCGCTACGGCTCCCGCGCCCCCGGCCCTTCATACCTCGCCCCCCCCGGGCTCGTCCACCGCACGCGCCAGGCGCCCGCCGAGCCTGTGCTCAGGCCCCATTCCCCAAACGCCCCCGTGCGCACATTCCGCAGCACCTTCCACTTGCGCGACCCGCGTGGTTGCACAAGCACGGTTACCGTCGTCGGCCCGAGCGTAGGCCGCACGAGCCCCCACAGCGCTACCCCGCTGCCGTGGCGTGACACTGTGAGCGGCACGGGCCACCCGTAGTAGAGCGGCTTGGGCTTCCCGTTTGCATACTCCAGCCCCGTCTGAAAGCGCACGACCCCCCCGTGCACGCTCGACCCGGGCGGTCCGCCGAGGGGGTCGTCGCGCAGGAGGTACTGCGAAAACGCCGCCACGCGCGGGTTCGACCACGCGATGTGCTCGGCCTCGGCGTCGAATTCGGCCTGCTTGGCGACGGGCACGCCGAGGAAGCGGTTGGGCTTGCTCTGCACCCCGAACTCGGTGAGGTACACGGGCATGCCGCTCTTGATCGCGTGCGCGCGCGCCGAGAGGTCGAGGGCGCGCGTGAGCCGCGAGAGCGCGCCGATCGTCACGTTGTCCGCTCCGCCCGGCTTGGCGTAGGGGCCCGCTGGGAGCGTGTAGGCGTGGTGGGCGTACCCATACGCGGGCAGCGCGCCGCAGCTGCCCGACTTGCGGTAGTGGGCGTTGAGGCACAGCATCCCGCGCAGGAACGCCAGCGGGGCGACGTCGTGCAGGGGGCCTTCGCGGCGCGTGACCGTCTCGGAGCCCGTGGGCGCTGTTTCGCCCATCAGCACCTTCGGCTGGGCGATGCCGGCCGCGCGCAGGCCGTTGTAGCCCGCCTGGAACAGCGCGCGGTAGATGCGCGGCGAGGCGGGCTGGCCGTTGGAGGCGAACTGGGGCTGCAGGAACGCGGGGTGGTTGGGCTCGTTCCAGATCGCCCACAGCGAGACCTGCGAGCCGAACTGGCGCCCCACGGCGGTCATAAACTGTTCGAAGTCCGTTGCGTCGGGGTGCGTGAGGTAGTCGCGGTGCGTCGAGGTCGCCCAGCGGGGCACCGGCGAGGTGACCGTCAGCAGCACCTTCAGCCCCAGCCGCTGCGCTTCGGCCATCAGCGGGAGGTACTGTTCCCAGTGGTAGCTCGCGGGGTTGGTCGCATCGAACGCCGGCTTCGTGGCGCTGGTGGCGTTGGGGGCGACTTCGCGCCAGTAGAGCTCCACGCGCAGCGCCCTCGCGCCGAGGTGCTGCATCGTCGCGAGCGCCGCGGGGCGGCTGTTCGGGTTCAGGAGCTGCGAGGAGTCCTCGAAGTAGACCGCCTCGCGGTGGGATGCCTGCGCGAGGCCGGCGCCCGCGAGCGCGAGCAGGAGACAGGCAAGAGGGAGGGAGAGCAGTGCTTTGGCTTTGGGCATGATCGTTAGGACACCACAGCGCGCCGGGGGTTGCGGTGTGTGTAGCGTGCGGGCGGTGACTCCAGCAAGCGCACCGGACGACATCGTCGCGACCCACGCGGAGGGGCGGGCCAACGGCCGGCCGCCGCTGCTCGTGATGGAGCCGCTGCGCGCCTTCCTCGACGCCCACGCCCTCGGTGTCGGCGCGATCGAGGCGAGCCCGATCGGCGAGGGGCACTCCAACGTCACCTACCTCCTGCGCCGCGCGGATGGCAGCGAGCTGGTGCTGCGCCGCCCGCCCCGCCCCCCGCTGCCCCCCAGCGCGCACGATGTGCTGCGCGAGGCGCGCCTGCTCGGAGCCCTCGCGGTGACCCCCGCCCGCGTGCCGGCGGTGCTTGCGGTGTGCCCCGAGGAGGACGTGATTGGGTGCCCCTTTTATTTGATGGAGAGGGTCGCGGGTGAGGTGATCGTCTCGACCGTTCCCTCTGGGCTCGACTCGCCCGCGGAGCGACGGCGGATAGCACACGAGCTGATCGACGCGCTCGTGGAGATCCACGCGGTGGATTGGCAAGCGGCTGGGTTGGAGGGCTTCGGCAAGCCCACCGGCTACCTCGAGCGCCAGCTGCGGCGCTTCGGGGGGCTGTGGGAGCACAACCGCACGCGCGAGATGCCCGAGGTGGAGCGCGTGCGCGAGTGGCTCACCGCGAACCTCCCAACCTCCGGCCCCGCGACGATCGTGCACGGCGATTACCGGCTGGGCAACACCATGTACGCCTCCGCCGCCCCCGCTCAGCTGGTGGCGGTGCTCGACTGGGAGATGGCCACGATCGGCGACCCGCTCGCGGACCTCGGGTACCTGTGCATGATGTGGACCGAGGGCGGGGACCCCAAGGGCGGCATGCGCGAGTACCTCGGCGCGGTGACGCGCGCCGACGGCTTCCCCACGCGCGGGGAATTGATCGCCCTCTACGAGGAGCGCTCGGGGCGCTCGATGCGCGATCTGCGCTGGTACACCACGCTCGCGATCTGGAAGAGCGCGGTGTTCATGGAGGGCAACTACAAGCGCGCCATCGCGGGCACCACCGACGACCCCTACCTGAAGCAGTTCGGCGAGGGCGTCGTGGAACTCGCGCGCCAGGCCGAGGGGGTGGCTTATGGCAGTTGAGCCCTCCCAGCCCATCGAGCCGGCCCCCGCAGCGGAGCCGGTCCCCGCCGTCGCGGCGGCGCCCGCGGCCGACGCGGCAGCGACGGCCCCAACCGGGCCGCTCACGGGCCTGCTGATCGACTGGGGCGGGGTCCTCACAACGAACCTCTGGGTCTCCTTCGGCGAGTACTGCACGCGCAGCGAAATCGACCCGCAGGCAATGGTAAAGAGTTTCCGCGAGAACCCCGAATGCCGGGAGCTGTTGATCGCGCTGGAGAAGGGCACGCTGGACGAGGCGGGCTTCGAGGCGAGCTTCGCGGCGATCCTCGGCGTCGCGCCCACGGGCCTGGTCGATGGCCTGTTCGCGGGCGTGGGACCCGACGAGGCCATGATCGAGGCGGTGCGCAGGGCACGCGCGGCAGGTGTGCGCACGGGCCTGATCAGTAACTCCTGGGGCGTGCACCGCTATCCGCACGAGCTCTTCGAGGAACTCTTCGACGGAGTCGTGATCTCCGGGCACGAGGGCATCCGCAAGCCCTCGCGGCGCATGTACGAGCTGGGGGCCGAGCGCGCGGAGGTCCCCGCCTCGGAGTGCGTCTACGTGGACGACATCCCCTTCAATCTGGCACCCGCGGAGAAGCTGGGGATGACCGTCGTGCACCACACCGCCGCCCAGACCACCGTGCCGGAGCTCGAGCGGCTGCTCGGGATCACGCTGGGCGACGCCTAGTCGCGCTTACCGCGGCCGTAGAGCAGCTTCAGCATCCTGCCCAGGCGCTGCGTGCCCCGGCGCGTGTAGGGGAAGTAGTGCAGCTCGCGCTTGAGCGCCAAGCGCGGCGTCACGAGGATCGACTGCTGGCTGGCGAACTTGCGGATGCCGCCCGCGCCGTGGCGTGTGCCGAGACCCGATTCCTTGTGACCGCCCATCGGCAGCTCCAGCGCCGTGTAGTTGATGATCGCGTCGTTCACGCACACCGCGCCCGCGTCCACGCGCCGTGCGAGCTCCTCGCCGCGCGCGGTGTCGCGGCTGAATACCGACGCTCCCAGCCCGTAGGGGGAGTCGTTGGCCAGGCGCACCGCCTCATCGGCGTCCGCGACCTTCATGATCGGCAGCGTCGGCCCGAACGTCTCCTCCGTCATGGCCTTCATCGTGTGATCCACATCCACGAGCACCGTGGGCTCGAAGAAGTGCCCGCCTCCCTGCCCGCGGTGCCCTCCGGTGAGCGCCCGCGCGCCCTTCGCGAGCGCGTCGTTGACGTGATCCTCCACCAGATCCACCTGCGGGGGGAAGGTCATCGCGCCGACCTCCACCGTGCCCGGGCCGCCATCGGGGCGACCCTGGCGCAGGGCGCGCACCTTCTTGGTGACCTTCGCCACGAACTCGTCGTACACCGGCGCCTCGACGTAGACGCGCTCCACCGAGATGCACGTCTGCCCGGAGTTCTGCATCGAGTAGTACGTCGCCACGTTCGCCGCGCGCTCCAGATCGGCGTCGGCGAGCACGATCATCGGGTCCTTGCCGCCCAGCTCCAGCGAGCTCGGGATCAGCCGCCGCGCGGCCGCCTCGGCGACCTTGCGCCCCGTGCGCGTGGAGCCCGTGAACATGATCATGTCCACCTCCTCGATCAGCGCCGCGCCGGTTCCACCGCGGCCGGTCGCGACTCCGAAGACGTCCGCGGGAACGCCGCACTCGCTCAGCCCCTCCGCGAGCAGCATCGAGGTCAGCGGCGTCACCTCCGAGGGCTTGAGGATCACCGCGTTGCCCGCCGCCAGCGCGGGGATGCAGTCGCCGAAGGAGTTCGTCAGCGGGTAGTTCCAGGGCCCGATCACGCCGATCAGCCCGCGCGGCTCGTAGCGCACGATCAGCTTCTTGCCCTTCACGAGCAGGTTGCTCGAGCGCACGCGCTCGTCCGCGAGGTACTTCTCGGCGTTCTTCGCCCAGAAGCCGAACGCCGCGGCGCCGTAGGAGATCTCCGCGAGCTGCGCATCCTCGAAGGTCTTGCCCGTCTCCGAGACGATCGTCGAGGCGATGCGCTCGGCGTTGTCGATCACCCACTTCTGCATCCTCATCAGCACGCGAGCGCGGCCATCGAAGCCGTACGCCGCCCACGCGGGCTGCGCGGCGCGCGCGCGGCGCGCCATATCGGCCACGGCCGCGGCGTCGAGATCGGGGACCGTCGCGACGATCTCCCCCGTAGCCGGGTTCTCGACGGGGACCTCCGGGCCGGCGTGTCCCGTGCCGTTCAGGGTGTGCGTTGGGTGCTGCTCGACTGTCGCCATCTCCGGACCTCCCCGGTCTCGTTCTCTTGTAACGAAACAGGCTACTCCTCTAGGAGAGCTCTATCGAGGCGATCCCGATCGGCTCCTCGGGGCGATCGCCGCCGCCGGTCTTCACGCCCTCGAGGCTATCCACCACATCCATGCCCTCGGTGACCTGGCCGAACACCGTGTGCTTGCCATCGAGCCACGGGCAGCTCTCGGCGGTGACGATGAAGAACTGCGAACCGTTCGTGTTGGGCCCCGCGTTGGCCATCGCCAGCGCGCCGCGCACGATCTTGTGGGAGTTGAACTCGTCCTCGAAGGTGTACCCGGGACCACCCGTGCCGGTGCCCTGCGGACAGCCGCCCTGGATCATGAAGTCCTTGATCACGCGGTGGAAGAGCAGCCCGTCGTAGAACCCCTCGGAGGTGAGCTTGCGGAAGTTCTCAACCGTCTTGGGCGCGTCCTCGTCGAACAGCTCGAACGTGATATCGCCCTCGGTGGTTTTCATGGTGGCGGTGGATGGCATGAGGACTACCCTACCTTCTCGAGCTTCAGCGAGCGCCCTCGCACGCTGTGTCCATCCAGCGCCGCGATCACCCGATCGACCTCCGATGTGGGCACCGATACGAACGAGAAGCGATCGAGCACCAGCACGTCGCGCACCGCCTCGCCATCCAGGCCCGCGGCGGAGGTGAGCGCGCCCACGATGTCCGCCACGCGGATCCCCGCGGCGCGGCCGCCGCCCACCATCAGCTTCACGTAGGGCTCCTCGCCGTTGCGCGAGATGCGCGGCTTGGAGTGGCGGCGCGGGCGCTCGCGCACCGGTGTGGGCGCCCCCACAACGCCCTGCTGCCACGGTTCGATCGAGGTGCCGATGTGACGCTCGATCGCCTCCAGCTCGCGTTTCTGGCGGGCCTCCACGAACGTGATCGCGCGGCCGGAGCGCCCCACGCGCCCGGTGCGCCCGATGCGGTGCACGTAGGTGTCGGGAGAGGTGGGCACGTCGTAGTTGATCACGTGCGTGACGGTTGTGATGTCAAGGCCGCGCGCAGCCACATCGGTGGCGACCAGGATCGGCACGCGACCGCCTTTGAACGCGAGCATCACGCCGTCGCGCGAGCCCTGGCTCATGTCGCCGTGCAGCGCCCTCACGTTCATGCCGCGATCGCGCAACGTGCGAAACAGCTGATCGCAGCGGATCTTGGTGCGCACGAACACGATCGTCTGGTTGACGTCCCCGTCCCGTGCCCCAGCGCCCACCTCCGCGCGCAGCACCTCCACCAGCTTGTCCGGCTTCTCGCGCGCGTCCACCGGCAGCTGGAACTGCGCGACGGTGTCGATCGTCAGCGTCGCCGCCTCGACCTTGATCGTCACCGGTTCATACAGATACCCATCGGCCAGCTTGCGGATCGGCGGTGGCATCGTCGCCGAGAAGAGCGCCGTCTGACGGCCCGAGGGGGTCATCGAGAGGATCCGCTCGACATCCTCCAGGAAGCCCAGATCGAGCATCTCATCGGCCTCATCGAGCACCATGAAGCGGCAGTCGTGCAGCACGAGGGAGTGGCGCGAGATGAGGTCGAGCACGCGCCCCACGGTCCCCACCACGATGTGCCCGCCCGCGCGCAGCTGCGCCTGCTGGGTGCGAATCGGAGCGCCGCCGAAGACCGCCACCACGTCCACGCCGCTGTGCGCGCCGTAGGTGCGCAGCGCCTGGGTGACCTGGATGCACAGCTCGCGCGTTGGCGTGAGCACGAGCGCCTGCACCTCGCGCACCTCCGGGTCGATGTACTGCACGATCGGCAGCCCAAACGCCGCTGTCTTGCCCGTACCGGTCTGCGCCTGGCCGATCACGTCGCGGCCTTCCAAGAGCGGCGGGATCGCCTGCTCCTGGATCGGCGAGGGCGACTCATAGCCCACGTCGCGCAGCGCATGGAGGGTCTGCTCGGAGAGGCCGAGCTCGGCGAATGTCTTGCTCACGGGCAGCAGCTTACGTGGTACGGGCTATCAAGCCGTTGGACCGAGTCCCAGAGGGTGGCCAGCCGGCCGCAGGCCGGCTGGTCGGGCCCATCTGTTCGTCAGTCATATGGTTGGATCGAGCAGAAGCTTGCCGGTGGTGCGCCGCTCGCGCATGTCGATCTGCGCCTGAGCGGCCTCGGCAAGAGGGTATGTGTGTCCGACCACTGCGCGCAACTCCCCGCTCGCGGCCAGCGCGAAGAGCTCGGCCAGCGGCTCGCCCCACATCCCCGGCTGTTCGAGACAATGAAAGAGGTAGAAGCCGACCACCGAGCGGGAGTGGCGCAATAGCGAGCCGCTCGACACCCGGTTGGGCTCCTGCGAGGCGATCCCGCAGACGACGAGCCGGCCGAAGTGGGCGAGCGCGCGGTAGGAGGCGTCGAACACAGCGCCGCCGGCCATCTCGAAGACGACATCGACCTCCTTGCCGCCGTTGGCCTCGATCAGGTGCTCGGTCAGGCCCTCGGCTGGCTCTGAGTCGATCGCCACGTCCGCTCCAAGCTCCAGGGCCAGCCGGCGCTTGTCCTCGCTGGAGGCCACCGCGATCGTTCGCCCCGCGCCGAGCGGACGCCCGAGCTGTACCGCGAGCGAGCCCACACCGCCCGCCGCGGCGTGCACGACGACGCTCTCCCCCTGCGCCACCCGGCCCGCGGTGCGGTACAGGTGCCAGGCGGTGAGCCCCTGCACCATCAACGCCAGCGCCGTGCCATCGTCGAGGCCGTCGGGGAGCGCAACGACCAGATCGGCCGGAGCCTTGGCGTACTCCGCGTAGCCGCCGCTTGGCGTGAGCGCGACGACGCGCTCGCCGGTGTCCTCACGTACCCCCGCCACCTCCCTGCCGGGGACGAGCGGCAGCGTGGCCTTCTGCACGTAGGAGTTCGTGCGCGTGTGCACATCCGCGAAGTTCATCCCCGCGCGCGTAACGCGGATCAGCACCTCATCGGGTGCGGGCTCGGGCACGGGCAGCTCCACGAGCTGGAGCACCTCCGGACCTCCGAACTCCTTCATCTGGATCGCTCGCATCGCGGTGAGGCTATAGGGTCCGGGGCCATGTCCATCACCGTGGTGGGATCGATCGCATATGACACCGTGACGACGCCCTTCGGCGAGCGCAACCGGATGCTCGGCGGCGCGGCGGTGCACTTCGCGCTGGCGGCCTCCTTCTTCGAAGAGGTGCGCGTGGTCGGGCCCGGTGGGAGAGGACTTCGGCGAGCACGAGCTCGACGTGATGCGCAACCGCGGCGTGGACGTATCGGATGTCGAGCGCATCCCCGGCGGCAAGACGTTCTTCTGGCGCGGCAAGTACGGCTGGGATCTGAACTCGCGCGAGACGCTCGACACGCAGCTGGGCGTGTTCGAGGGCTTCCAGCCCAAGCTCTCGCAGGCTTCGCTGCGAAAGCGACGTGCTGTTCCTGGCCAACATCCAGCCCGATCTGCAGCGCGAAGTGCGCGCGCAGCTGCCCCACGCGCGGTTCGTGGCGCTGGACTCGATGAACCTCTGGATCGAAGCCGCGCGCGACTCGCTGGTGAGGGCGATCAGGGAGTGCGACTGCCTGATCCTCAACGACTCCGAGCTGCGCCAGCTCACGGGCAAGGCCAGCCTGTATGCGGCGGCGCGGGAGATCCTCGAGTGGGACCCACCCCACCCCAGCGTGATCGTGGCCAAGCAGGGGGAGTACGGCGCCGCGCTGGTCACCAGCGAGGGCTTCTTCTCGCTGCCCGCCTTCCCCCTGGAGACGGTGATGGACCCCACCGGCGCCGGCGACACCTTCGCGGGTGGCTTCGTGGGCTACCTGGCGGCGCACTCCGATCAGGAGCTCTCCCAGGATCTGCTGCGCCAGGCGATGGCGCACGGCACCGCGCTCGCCTCCTTCAACGTCGAGAAGTTCGGCACCGAGCGCATCGAGAAGCTCTCCGGCGGGGAGATCGTCGCGCGGGTGCGCCAGTTGCGCGAGTTCACGCAGTTCTCCGCGGCCGCGCTGCCGCTGCGCGACTGAGAGGCCGGCACCTCGCAACCCGCTGGGGGCCGACCCCGACCGCGGGAAAACCGCCGCCTGGCCGCTGGGGGACTTCCGGCTTGCCTCTGCGGGGGCTTCCGGTATACCCTGGAGGAGAGTGGATGCTTGGACCTTCATCTGGCTGATGGCGATCCTGAAGATCCCCGTCGTGGCGCTGTTCCTGCTGGTGCGATGGGCGATCCGTCAGGAGCCGATCGAGGGGCCCGCGAGCGACGAGGACGGCGGCATCTCCGTCGATCCGCGCGGCCCGCGCCACCCCAGCCACCCGCGCCCGCGTCTGCCGCGCAGCCCGCGCCGCGGCCCGCACCGGGGGCTCCCCCTGCCCGCCTCGCCGCCGCGCGTGCGCGCGGTGGTGGCGCACGCGCGCCTGGCGCAGCGTACGCACGCTTGACGCGCACCCGGCACACCTGGCCGGACGCCGAGAGTCGCTACGGTGTAGCCAAGACCCGTTGATAGGAGGAAAGATGAGCACCGAGACGCAGACGGGCGCACATGGGGAGGCTGTGCGACACGCATCCAACGGCGCCGGCGCGAGCGAGACGCTGAGCGTAACCGACAACCGCACGGGCAGGACGTATGAGCTGCCCATCTCCGATGGCACCGTGCGCGCGATGGACCTGCGCCAGATCAAGACCGACGAGGCGGACTTCGGGCTGATGGCGTACGACCCGGCGTACACCAACACCGCGTCGTGTCGCAGCGCGATCACCTACATCGACGGCGACGCTGGCATCCTCGAACACCGCGGCTACTCGATCGAGCAGCTGTGCGAGCACTCCACCTACCTGGAGGTCGCCTACCTGCTGATCCACGGCGAGCTGCCCACCCAGGCGCAGCTGGATGAGTGGGTGCACGAGATCACGATCCACACGTTCGTGCACGAGAACGTGAAGGACTTCATGCAGGGCTTCCGCTACGACGCCAACCCGATGGGGATGCTGGTGGCCTCGGTGGGCGCGCTCTCGACGTTCTACCCCGACGCCAACCAGATCCACGACGAGGATGTGCGCGCGATCCAGATCATCCGCCTGCTCGCGAAGATGCCCACGCTGGCGGCGTTCGCGTTTCGCCACAACATGGGCCAGCCCTACGTGTACCCCGACAACGACCTCGCAGTACGCGGGCAACTTCCTGGGGATGATGTACAAGATGACCGAGCTCAAGTACGAGCCCGATCCGCGGCTGGCGCGCGCGCTCGATGTGCTCTTCATCCTGCACGCCGATCACGAGCAGAACGCCTCCACGAGCGCGGTGCGCTCGGTGGGCTCCACGCAGGTGGACCCCTACTCCGCGGTGGCCGCCGGCGTGGCGGCGCTGTATGGGCCGCTGCACGGGGGCGCCAACGAGCAGGCCCTGCGCATGCTGCGGAGGATCGAGTCGGTGGAGAACATCCCCGCCTTCCTGGAGGGCGTGAAGGCCGGCAAAGAGCGTCTGATGGGCTTCGGACACCGCGTCTACAGGAACTACGACCCCCGCGCGCGCATCATCCGCAAGCACCTCGACGCCGTCTTCGAGGTGCGCGGCAAGAGCCCCCTGCTGGACATCGCCACCGAGCTCGAGAAGCGGGCGCTCGACGACGAGTACTTCACCTCGCGCAAGCTCTACCCCAACGTCGACTTCTACTCGGGCCTGATCTACGAGGCGCTTGGCCTGCCCGTGGCGATGTTCCCGGTGATGTTCGCGATCGGGCGCACCTCCGGCTGGATCGCGCAGTGGCTGGAGATGGTCAAAGACTCCGAGCAGAAGATCGCCCGCCCGCGCCAGATCTACACAGGCGAGCGCGAGCGTGCCTACGTGCCGCTGGCGCAGCGCGGGTAGCCAGAGCCCGCGGAGAGCCGGCGGCCTCCAGCCTCCAGTCTCCGCCGGCCGCTGCGATCATCGGGGGATGAACGGCAAGTGGACCCTCACGGTGCGCAACGGCCCGCGCGTGGGGCACAAGCGCTTTGAGAGCCTCAGCGAGGCTGTGGAGGCGATGGAGCGCGAGCTCGACGAGCTGATCCCCACGGCCAAACGACGCGCTGGCCGATCTCCGATCGGTCAGCTCGCGGGTAAGCGCTTCGACGCCGCGCGCCAGGTCGCGGTGCGCGCCGAAGTCGCCGGCCCCGACGGCTGGCTCGGCGGTGTGCGCGGCGGTGTGGACATGCGCGGGGATGGCTCCATCGAGGCCTACACCGGGCGTTTGCGGCGGCGGCTGGTGGAGCTGCGGGCCGGGGAGACTCCCTATCAGGGGCTGCGCCGCGCGCTGGAGGAGGGGACCTGAGTCAGAGAGGAGGAGACCTGAGTCAGAGCACCAGCGTGGCTCCGTGCCGGCGCAGCCACTCGCGGTCCTCCGCGTAGCGCGGCCAGTGGCGCTCCAGGAGCGTCCAGAAGCGGGGTGAGTGATCGAGGATCTGCAGATGGCAGACCTCGTGCCAGATCACATAGTCGAGCACGCTCTCGGGCGCGAGCAGCAGCCGCCAGTTGAAGCTCATGCGCCCGCTGGCCGAGCACGAGGCCCAGCGGGTGCGCTGCGCGCGGATCGTGAGGTCGCGGTAGGGCGTGCCCGCAAGCGCGGTGGCGCGGTCGAGGCGCGGGGCGATCTCCAGGCGAGCCATGCGCCGGTACCAGCGCTCCAGGGCGGAGCGCGCATCGCCGGCGGGCACCAGCAGGCGGGGTCCGGCGCGGTGCACGCGCCGGCGCCCATGCTGAGGGTGCAGCTCCAGGGTCAAACCCAGATAGGGGACGGTGGCGCCACGCTCGGCGATCTGGGTCAGCACGCCCTGGGCCTCGGAGAGCCGGCGTTCGATCCAGGGGCGCAGCTCGACCACGGCCGCCGCGGCGGCGCGCTCGGGAGCGCGGGCGGGGAGCACCACCTCGACGCCCGCGTGGGCGTGCACGTTGACGCGCACCCGCCGCGCGCGGGTGGAGCGGCGGATGGTGTAAGGGATATCGGTCCCCGCCAAGCGCTCGCCAGGCACGCCTATCGCCCACCTGGCAGGACGGCCATCCAGCAGACCACCCCGAGATCGTCCACGGTGATCTTGCGCGGCAGCGGCAACTCCCTGACCGCACGCAGGCCGAAGCGTTCGACGACGACGGCGACGATCTCGCGAGCGCAGTCGTCGAGGTTGAGCTCGCCTGCCCGCAGCCGCGACTCGATGGCTCCAAGCGCCTTGCGCACACTCAAGCTGCGCCCGACCGAAAGCGCCTCCTCGGCCTCCTCGGCGCCAGGCGGCGGAGCAACGCCCGGATCGCGCAGGATCTCAAGCGCCCACCGCTGACGCGGGCCGATCTGCTCCTGCTCTTGGCGTAGATCGGCCCGGGCGTTGTGGTGTGTGACGACATCCTCCGACGCCACGCCCCACGCTCGCTCGAGGTCCACCTCGGCCATGCCATCGCCGCTGGCCTGACCGCCCGTGGGATCGATCCTGCGCAGGATCTCCAGATCGCCCGCCTCGATCCTCTCCCCGTTGCCCTCAACGTAACGCCAGTAGCGCCGCCCTTCCTCCTCGCCCGGCATCGGCGGGGTGCGCATCGCGAAGAACACACCCGGTGGACCAGACGATCGTCCGCCGGGGGCTTGACGGAAGCACGCCCCTACCCCCCAGGGCAGACGCTCGACACGCTCGAGCTCCCCCTCGGCCAGCGCCCGATCGATGAGGCGCCGCAGGTGCTCGCCGACGAACGCGCCCGACTCGGCCTCGCCTTCGTCCAGCAACTCCTCGTCGCCATCGGCGAGCCGTTGCGCATACGCGCGCAGCTCCCCGGCGATCGCGCCCTCGATCACGCCGGACTCCATGCCGTAGACGCCCGCGGCCACGATCTTCGCCTGGATGCGGGCCTCCAGGCCAAGCAGCCGCTCCAGCTCGCCGGGCTCGGGCAGCATCGTCGTGAGCAGCACCTCCTCGTGCGGCGAGCGCAGGCGGATCACGCGGCCGTTGCGCTGCACCACGCGCTGGGGGTTCCAGGGCATGTCGTAAGAGATCACGGCCTGCGCCTGCTGGAGGTTCTGGCCCTCGGACAGCACGTCGGTTGAGAGCAGCAGATCGACGCTCACCCTCCGGCGGCTCGTAGTCGGGCCGGACGACCGTGTCGGGGGCAAAGCGCGCAAGCGCCTCGATGCGCTGGTCGGGCGTCGTCTCGCCGCCGATCACGACAACGCGCTCGCGCCCGCCGACGTGGCTCGGCAGGTGCTCGTCGAGATAGCGCACGGTCGCGCCGTAGGTAGCGAACACCGCGATCTTCTCCGCGGGCGAAGACTCGAGCGCCTCGCCCAGCGCTGCCAGCTTCGGATCCTCGGCCTGATCGAGTGTGGCCAGCTCAGCGCGGATCGACTCCAGTCGCTCGCGATCTGCGCGGACGGCGTCCCCGTACTCCGGGTCGAACTCGGAGGCCGCGCGGGTGTCGCCATCAAGCTGGAGCGTCTCATCGAGCCAGGCTGCCAGGCCGCTGTCGCCGGTGTCCATACGGGCGGCTTCGCGCAGCGTCTCGCGCGAGGGAACCTCGCCGCGCTCCCAGGCGACAAGGAAGGCATCGTGGGCGGAGAGCATGTGCTGCACCGTCTCCAGACACGCCGACCAGCACGACTCGAAGCGCTTGAGCACACCGGAGCGCAGCAGACCGGCGAGCTGCGCCTCCGCTGCGAGCTCGCCGTCCTCCAGTTCGTAGGCGCTCGGACGGTAGCGCGCCATCGTGAGCTCGTCGATCGCGTTCGCGATCCTGTCGAGCAGCCCCGGGTGGAAGGCGTCGAGATCGTAGCGGCGGGTCGTCAGCCTTGGGAGCGGAAAGCGCACGGGCGTGCCGTCGGGGAACTGCTGCCCCGCGTACTCGGATCTCGATGAAGGCGCGATCGCGCCTGACGCTCACCGCATCGGCGAGCGGGAACAGCACGTCGGGGTTGAGGTTCTCGGGATCGCGCTCGCTCGCGCCGGCTCGCAGGAAGAGCTCGCTCACCGAGTCGATGCCGTGAGACGCAAACGCGCGATCGTGGCGCGCGAACAGCATCACGAGGCTGTAGAGATCCCACAACCCGTTGTTGATCGGCGTGGCCGTCAGCATGACGACCTCCTTGGGCGACCCTCCGAGCAGCCGGTCCATCGCGCGATACCAAGTGGTGTCCTCGTTGCGCAGCGCGTGTGCCTCGTCGACGACGATCAGGCGATAGGAGTCCTTGTCGTGTTGTGCAGCACCCGCCGCCGGTTGCGGGCCTCGGGCACCAGCTGCTCGTCGGCCGCGAGCTCGTTGAAGGAGATCACCTGCGCGGGCAGCCGCGCCTGATCGATGCGCTCCCGCCAGCGTTTGGCGAGCTGCGCGGGCGCGACGACGAGCGCGTACACGCCGTCCTCGGCGGTGCGCTCCTCGATGAACGCCAGTCCGATCTCGGTCTTGCCGGTGCCGACGCCGTCGGCATACACGACGCCACCGTGGCGACGGCAGATCGCGCGCGCGCGCTCGTAGCCGTCGCGCTGGAAGGACGCGAGTTGCAGCCCCACCGGCCGCGAGACGCGGTCGGGCTCGTCGGTTGGCGGCTCGCGCAGCTCAAGCAGCGCGCGCAGGTAGATCGTCTGCGGGTCCAGCAGGCCCGGGTCGGGAAAGAGCAGCTCGCGCAGATCCTCCTCGTAGTCGATCGCGCGCGCCCACAGCTCCTCGAACCACTCGACGGCCTGGTTGGCGACGGCGGGGTCGTAGTTGGCGACCCCTAGCTCGAGGTTGCGCCGCAGGCCCGCGGCCGTGAGGTTAGCCGAGGTGACGAGCGCTACGCGTGCGTCGGGGGCGACACCGAACAGGTAGGCCTTGCCGTGCAGGAACTGCTCGACGAAGCGCCTGATCTCGACCTCCGGGCGATCCAGCCAGCGCTGTACCGCGAGCAGGCGCTGTGCCTGGCGAGAAGGCGGGAAGCGCGAGAGATCACGCTCGCCCCGCAACAGCTCGCGATGCAGCTCGAAGACGCCGATCGGCAATTCGGCGCCGAGCGCGGGGGCGGGCTGCGCGCCGATCAGGAGCCGCGTGGGGCGCCCGTCGGCGATGCTCGCCAGGTGGTGCAGGCCACCAAGGTCGACGAAGCCTGTGGCGACAGCGAGAGGGTGCTGCGCGGGGACGTCGCCGATCAGGAAGGTGAGGGCCTCCGCGTGATCGCGGTCGGCTTCCATGTTGTCGAGTACGTGGGGGCGGCTGTTCATCCCAGACCTACTCGAGCTCCCGCGAAGCGGGCGCGCACGCGGTCGCGGTAGTCGGGCGGCGCCGCGTCGAGAGTGAAGTCGGAGAAGACGACCTCCAGCTCCTCGGCGGTCAGGCGCCAGGCGTGGGCCACGCGGGCGTCGATGTCAGCTCGCTGAGCATCGCGTTCGTCATCGGTAAGAGAGCCGTAATCAACCCCGATTGCGTTTGCGAAGTGGGCAAAGCGCTCGTCCACGCAGGAGAGGCGAGCGGCGTCGGTGGCAAGGGCGTTGAAGGTTGTGTTGTCGATCTTGGGGACCCGCAGGCCCTCGAGGATGAAGAAGTTCATGTTGATCTCGACGAAGCGGCGTGCCTGCCAGTCGAAGGGGAGGCTGTTGAGGATTGCCAGACACGCTGCTTCGGCGGGTGGATCGCCATCGACGAAAGCAAGGTAGGGCGCCTTGTTTGTCAGGAAGTGCCGGGGCGGCACGAGGCAGGCACGCACGGTCCTGGAGTCGGTCGCTCGGCTGACATCTCGAAAGGCAACACGCGCACTGTCTACCGTACGCGCAACCGCCGCCTGTCGATCCTTGACCGGCACAGTCTTCGCGACGATCGAGTCAGCACCCGGACGTTGCTTTAGAGCCTTTTTCAGTGCCGCTTTGCTCTCTGGGCAGAAGCGCTCTCCAGCCCCGTGCGGGTCGTACTGATCGAAGCTCTCACCTTTCCACAGCGGACGGCCGGAGGCCGACTTACGCCAAAGAGCAGCGTCGTGTGTCTCATGGAACTCGGCCACCGGGAAGCATCTCCAGCGACCCCCGCCGAGGGGAATCGGGCCGGGCGCGCGCAACTTGGCAAGAAGATCAGCATCTGCCTGGTGGGGTAAGAGTGGAATCTCAAGAAAGCGCCCGAGCGCTGCACGACGCAAACGCAATCCCGGTCGCGCGAGCTGCGCGGCGAACTCAGAGGCCGATGAAGCAACGCCCGCCACTTCGAAATCTTCACAGACGCGACCATGATGAGCGATTAGAAGCGACACTGAGTACCGAGGTTCCATATCGAACGCCCACGCCTTCTTGTTCACTAAGAAGTCGATCCTCTCCGGCGGCGCATGATCAAGCAACCACGCCCGAAAAACAGCGGATCCCTTAGTCGCGAAGACGCTGCGAGGAAGCACCACACCCATTGCGCCCCCCTCTCGAACGAGCTGCCGGTAACGTTGGCAGAAGAGCTTGTACACGTCGGGATCGCCAGGCGAGGTCTCAAAGTCACCAGCGGTCGCGAAGTAGCAGCGCAGCGCGGCTGCGCGACCACGACCGGCATCGAGCCAGACAGGCAGCTCTGGACGCCTGGAGAGCAATTCGCTCAAAGCGGACTCCCGCGCACCCTCGGGGAGCGAGCGAAGACCCGGGAGGTAGCGTCCGTAGAAGCCAAGTTCCTCGAGCGTTAGCTCCTCCCATGGTGGGTTCCCCACCACCGCGTCGAACCCAGGGCGCTCGCGAGCGAAAACCTCGGGGAAGGCCATGGGCCAGTGCAGAAAAGACTCACGCTCGGCGAGGCGGTCAGCCAATATGGATGATGGCGACGTAGCGCCAGCAAGCACGTCGCCGCCCTGGCGTAGCGCCTCATCGCGAGCGCCTTCGACTCCAAGCGGATCGGCGGTCCACAGGTTGAAGAGTCGCAGCGCACCCATCTCGCGCTCGCGAAGCTGCTCATTGGCAGCCCGGCTGGCAGCCACCTGATCTGGGGTAGTGTCGTCGATCCCGCGCAGCTTGGCCGCCGCCTTCGCCGCCTCCTGGATGGCTTGCGCCAACTCGTCGCCGAACAACGCCGTCTGGCCGTGCTCACTACCCGGCGGCGCGATCGACTCGGCCCGCGCCGCGCCGATCAATGAGTTGCCCCGCTGCACATTGTGATCGAGGTACGCGAGCGAGAGCCCGGGCACGAACGTGCTCAGCCACAACGACACCTTGGCGATCTCAACCCCCATCGCGGAGAGATCCACCCCGTAGACGCAGCGCTTGAGCACAAGTCGCTTGAGCAGCGCGGTGTCCTCGATACCCGCGCTGTAGGAGGCGGCCTTGGCGCGCAGCCCCTCGAGCCGCTCGCGCACGGCGGGCAATGCGACCTCCCCGAGCAACGCAGCGAGCTTGTCGGCGATCTCGTCGACGACCTCCACGAGGAAATGGGCGCTGCCGCACGCGGGGTCGAGCACGAAGAAATCAAATGCCTTATCCGCAGCCGCCGCCGGATCGCGCGTGGCCAGCTCGCGCACCTCCTGAAGATGACGGTCGAACGCCGGGCCGACGGCGCCGCGCACGAGATGGCGCACGAGCTCGGTGCGCGTGTAGTAGACGCCGCCACCCTTGCGCCCACCCTCATTGGTAAGCCACAGCAGCTCTCCCGTCCTGATTTCGGGCTCGATGTCCTCGCCGGGCGCGACGTAGCGGTCGCTGCGCGGATCATAGGCGTAGTCGCGATCGGCCTGGGAGAGGCGCAGCGAGAGAAGCCCCTCGTAGATGTAGCCCAGATGCCCGATCTCCAGGCTCGAGAAGTCGATCCCGACGGTGGGATCCTCAGCGTCGCGCGCGAGCGCGACGAGAGCGGGGGCCAGCGCCGCGTCGGGGATCGTCGCCCGCTCGAGCGCGGGCGCGCCCGCGACCGCATCCGCGGCGAACAGGTCGCCGTTGTAGGCGGGCAGATCCCAAGCCGTGTGACCTGTGCGCATGCGCCTGACAAGCGCAGCGACGTCGTCCCACAGCGCGGCAGCGACTGGATCGGCGGCGTCGAGCTCCTCGAATGCGCGCTCGCAGACGCGGGTGAGGCTCTTCGCACGATACGTCGGATTGGCCATCGGCAGGTGGCCGGCGCTCTCGGCGTAGAGCAGGAACAGGGCACGGAAGACGAACAGCAGCGCGGCGCCCTCCAGCTCCTCGCGAATCGCGTCGTCGCCGAGGTCCTCGCCGCCGGCTTGCGCCCAGCGGCCAAGCTCACGGCCCAAGACCGGCAACACATCCTGGCGCAGCACCCGGTCCAGGCGCAGCCGCAGGTCCTGCCCGTAGTCGCGCGCCTCGATGAGCACCCGCTGGAACTCCCCTCCGCCAGGAAGGGCGGCGCCAGCAGACCGAGCAGCGCACGGCGATCGGGCTCGAGCGCGGCCGCGTCGAGCTCGAGGTAGCGCGTCGAGGCACCAGCTTCCTCAGGCGCTGCGGACAGCAGCCGCAAGCGCGTGCCGGCCGCAAGGATCCCGTAGCGCGCGCCCTCCTTGCGGCACTGCGCGATAAGCGCGCCCTCCGGCAGGCGGCCCTCCTCATCCAGGCGTGCGAACAGCCAGGCGTGGGCACGGGGGTGGATGACGATGGTCGGATGCCCTTCGGACTTCGCCAGGTAGCCACCCGGCTTGAGCGGTTCGATGGCGTATCCGAAATCCGTCAGCAGCTCGCGCCAACCGGCCCGGCTGACGCCCTCGACGAGCTGTTCGAGCTCCCGCCAACGCGTGGGCGAGTCTGGCAGCCTCGTTCCGTACAGATGCTCGGTTCCAAGCCCGCGCACCTTCAACCCAGCGATGCGCTCGGTGTCGAGCTGGTCGAGCTCCTCAGCGAGCAGCCGGCGCGCGTGCAGCCCCCTCAGCGAGAGCGTGCGCTGGACGAGCCCGAGCAGCGACTCGCTGCGCACGCGCCGCATCGGCCCCTCGCGCTGCGGGCCGAGCACGCGCACGTAACCCGCCTGCTCGGGGTCGTCGCCGACGAGGATCAGCGGGACCGCGCCGCCGCCCTGGCGGCGCTTCCAGGAGGCGCGCAGGCGCGCCTCCTCGACGCGAGGAGAGTGCGCGTACTCGACCCCGTTAACGAGAACGCTCGCCAGGACCTCTCCGCCGCCCCTGCCATTTCGCGTCTCGGGCGGACCCCCGGCGCCGCCCGCATCTCGCGCTCCTGGCAGCGCGGCCAAGCTGTCGAGCAGCTCGGCGGCGTTCACAGCGCGCAGCGCGGGACGCAAGGCACGGGGCGAGCCTAGCGGAAGGGGCGGCGGGGCCAGCGTGGCGGATACGGAGGCGACCACGCCGTGGTTGGGAGATAACGCTGGGTCGAGGCTCCCAGGTCCACGCGCGGGTGCATAATCCAAGCGAGCATGCCCAAGTCCAAGGTGAGGCTGCCGCGCGAGGTGCGCGAGCCGTATGAGATCTATATCAACGGCGTGCCCCAGCAGCTGGGCAGGGACTACAGCGTGAGGGAAGGCGCGCTGATGTTCGAGCGCGAGCTGCGCAAGGACAAGATCAGTGGCTGGCGCTGGCTGCTGGGCGCCTGGGGCGTGGGGACCTACCGCCAGAACGACTCGGTGGACGTGCGCTACGCGGCCGCCGACGGCTCGCCGCGCGTGGCCGAGGGGCTCGAGATCGAGCCGGCGTAGAGGGGGTCCTCGGGACGGCTTCCAGCCGTCCCCATAACACCGTCGGGCGCCTTCTGGGCGCCCTCGACCGGGCCTTCAGCCCTCTCCCAAGGCCGGGCGAGCTTCAGCGCTGAGAGGATCGCGCGCGTGGCGGGGGAGCGGTTGAGCGTGTAGAAGTGGATGCCTGGGGCCCCAGCGGCGAGCAGCTCGGCGCACTGCAGCGTCGCGTAGGCGACGCCGAAGTCGCGCACCGCCTGCTCGGGCTGCTCGCGGCGAGCGTGCAGCTCGCGGTGCAGGCCCGCGGGGATCGAGGCGCCGCACATCTTGGTCATGCGCTCCAGCTGGCCGATCTGGGTGATCGGCAGGATGCCGGGGATGATCGGCACGCCGATCCCCGCGCCGCGCGCGCGGCGCACGAAATCGAAGTAGAGGGCGTTGTCGAAGAACAGCTGGGTGATGAGGAAGTCCACGCCCGCGCGCACCTTCTCTGCCAGGTGCTCGAGGTCTGCCTCGGGGGAGGTGGCATGGATGTGAGTCTCCGGAAAGCAAGCCGCGCCGATCGCGAAGGGGTAGTCGGCCTTGATGAGGCTCACCAGCTGGCTCGAGTACTCCAGGCCCCCCTCGGTCTTGGTCCACTGCTCCTGCCCCTTGGGGGGATCGCCGCGCAGCGCGAGCACGTTGTCGATGCCGCAGGCGCGCATCTCATCGAGCGTCGAGCGCAGCTCGGGCACTGTGGCGGAGACACAGGTAAAGTGCGCCATCGCCTCCAGGTCGAAGTCGCGTTTGATGCGGGTGACGATCTCGATCGTCTTGGCGCGCGTGGAGCCGCCGGCGCCGTAGGTGACCGAGACGAACGAGGGCTCCAGCTCACGCAGCTCCGCGAGCGCCTCATACAGGTTCTGCTCGCCCTGTTCGGTCTTGGGCGGGAAGAACTCAAAGGAGAACACGGGGCCGGGGGCGGTCAACATCTCATCGATGCGCATACACGGATCGTATTTGTTTGAAGAGCCGGCCTGGAGGGCCGGCCAGGGGGCCGCGCTGCGTACGCCGAGGGGCGCCGCCGAATCCGGGGCATGGTGCGCCGCACGCCCGGCGCCAGGGGCCCTACCGCCCAATGGCGATTACGTCGGCGACCAGCGCTCCGGCTCACCCGGGATCTTGATGGCGCGACCGGTGACCTGGAGGTGCAGCAGAAAGGACAGCGTCTCCATCAAGAGCCACGGGGCGGTGGCGGGCACGAAGGGGACGTCGTCGTAGATCTGCGGCACGATCTCAAAGGCCGTCGCGGGCTCTGGCGCCATCGCGGCAAGGATGCGCTCGGTGCGTTCGGCGACCAGTTCGCGGTTGCCCCTGATGTGGGCGTGGACGTCGGTGAACGTGCGCCCGTGCCCGGGCAGGCAGAGACGGGCGCCGAGTCGCTCTACGACATCGAGGGAGTTCACGAATTCCCCCACCGGATCGGGCGAGTAGCCGTAGTCGAAGAACAGCGAGATGCGCCCAAGCAGGTGATCTCCTGAGATCAGCAGGCGCCGCTCGGGCTGGAACAGGCACACGTGCGAGGGCGCGTGGCCGGGCGTCTCGTGCACGGTCCACGCCCCCAGATCGGTGGCGATCGTGACGCCGGGCAGCAGATGACGGTGGGGCTCGATCACAGCGGCTATGCCGGAGTCGTGGTCCTTGCGCTGCTCGGCGTAGCGGCGCAGCGGCTCCTCGGGCACCCCACTCTGGCGGGCGACCTCCAGGCGGCGAGCAACCGCGGCGTCGGTGTCCTGCGCCCACTGGGACATGTGCTCGTAGCGAGGGTGCATCCACAGCTCGCACCCCGCACGCTCCACGATCGTGGCGGCTTGGCCGTAGTGGTCGGAGTGGGCGTGTGTGCAGACCACCAGGCGCACGTCCTCCAGGCACAGGTCGCACATCTGCAGCGCGCGTTCCAGGTGCGCCAGCGAGCCGGGCTGGTGCATGCCGGTGTCGAACAGCACCACCCCGTCCCCGGCCGAGACGGCCCAGGCGTTGCAGTGGGGAACGCCCGGCCAGGGCAGCGGCAGGCGCAGGCGAAAGACGCCCGGAAGCACCCTTTCGCCGCGCCCCAACTCGTGCTTGTGGATCGTCTCGGCCACGGCGAGCAGCCTATTCGGTCGCCTGGCGCGCTAGCCTTGGAAGCCTCGAAAAGGAGGCAGACCGATGGCCGAGGAAACAAGTTCCAGCAGCACCGCCTCAAAGGTGCAGGAGGCCGCCGCCAACATCCACCAGAGCGCACGCACGCGCATCACGCGCACGCCTGCGAGCGAGGCCGAGACCGTGGCGCGGGGCTACTTCGAGGCGATCAACGCGCACGACCTCGACGCGGCCGTGGCGATGTGGGCCGACGGGGCGCGCGAGAACGTGCGCGGCCAGGTGGACGTGATCGCTCCCGAGGGCGTGCGCGCGTTCATCGGCGACCTGCTGGGAGCGCTGCCCGACATGCGCTTTGAGATCGTCAGCACCACCACCGAGGATGAGCGCTGCGGCGTGCAGTGGCGCCTGACGGGCACGTTCGCGGGCCCGGGGACGTTCAACGGGGTCGCCCCCACCGGCCACCCGATCGCGCTGGAGGGCCTCGACCTGCTGACCGTGCGCGACGGGCTGATCCAGGGCAACGAAGCGTTCACCGACACGATGACCTTCCCGCGCCAGATCGGCATGATGCCGCCGCTGGGCTCAGGCGCCGAGCAGCGAATGATGGCGGCGTTCAACCTCAAGACCCGCCTGACCGGACCCTGCCGAGGCCAAGCTCGTGGCCGAGGGCGTGTGGGTCGTGCAGGGCCAGCCCGGCCGCTGCAACGTGTACCTGATCGAGGACGAGGGGGGGGTGACGCTGTTCGACGCCGGCGCGCGCACGATGGTGCGCGCGGTCGCCAGCGCCGGCGCGAAGCTCGGGGGCATCCGTCGCGTGGTGCTCGGCCACGGGCACACCGACCACCGCGGCAGCGCTCCCGCGCTGGGCGTGCCCGTGTTGTGCCACCCCGACGAGGTCCAGGACGCCGAGGGCAGCGGCGGCTGGCGCTACTGGCCCGAGGGCCTCGCCGGGCTGCCGACCCCCCAGCGCCAGATCCACCGCGCTGCTGCACCGCTTCGCGTGGGACGGCGGCCCGGTGAAGATCGCGGGCACCGTCGCGGAGGGCGATGAGGTGGCGGGCTTCCGCGTGGTGCACCTCCCCGGCCACGCCCCCGGGCAGATCGGGCTGTGGCGCGAATCCGATCGTCTGGCGCTGGTGAGCGACTGCTTCTACACCCTCGACATGTGGGGGCGCGACTGCCCGCCGCACCTGCCCGAGCCGGTCTACAACTACGACACCGAGCAGGCCCGCGCGAGCATGCGCAAGCTGGCGGCGCTGGAGCCCGCGGCGGCGTGGCCCGGGCACGCCAAGCCGGTGACGGGCGACGTGCGCGGGCAGCTGGAGCGCGGCGCGCGCACAGCTGAAGTGGCTAGGCGCAAGCAAGCGCGCAGAGCGGCTGAAGGCTCCGACCAGCGACTACACCGACGCCGAGGGCAACGTGCTGACGCTGCGCGGCGCGCTGACGCCGGCGACGCGGCGCGAGTACGCCGAGACGCTGGCCGGCGGCACTGGGCCGGCGGTGACCGCGCGAGGACGCCTGGCACCGGGCGGTCGAGCTCCTGTTCGAGCGCCTCGCGGTGCGCTGGGAGATCGCGGGTGCCCGCCGATCGAGCGCCAGCGCGAGCTGCTGGCACGCTTTCGCGCGGCCAGCCGCGGAGGAGCGCGCGTGGGTGCGGGAGGTGCTGCGCGAGCACTGCGCAGAGCACTTCCCCGACGTTCAGGCGCCCTGATGGTCAGCTGTCCAGCAGCTCCAGGCGCGCCCCGTGCGAGCTGCCTGCCGCCACGAACCTCGCGGTAGCGGGGCTGAGCGCAAACTCGAGCGTCTCCCCTCCCTCGCAGCGCACCTCCAGGCGCCGCCCCTCATCGCGCACGGCGATGACCGTCGCGGCCTCGAAGCCACCGCCGAAGTGCGCCACACGCGCACGGGCACCGAGTTTGGGAAGAGGTCGCGAGGGCCCGAGCATCGAAAGGGAGATGATGGAGGGCGCCGGACGATAGGGCAAGCACGGCACGGCCATGTCCGTCGCATACGATCACCCAATGCGCCGCACGAAGATCGTCGCCACCATCGGACCCGCCTCGCGCGAGCCGGACACTCTGCTGCGCATGGTGCAAGCCGGGATGGACGTGGCGCGGCTGAACTACTCCCACGGCACGCTCGAAGAGCACGCCGAGACGGTGCAGCGCGTGCGCGACGCGGCGGGGCGGGCGGGGCGGCCGGTGGCGATCCTGCAGGACCTGCCCGGCCCCAAGCTGCGCATCGGCCCGCTGCGCGAGGACGTCGTCGAGCTCAAGCCCGGCGACCGGGTCATGTTCACCTGCGGCGGCGAGGACAGCGAGGGAGACGCCCACCACATGACCATCTCCTGGGCCGGGCTCGCGGACGCGCTGGAGGCGGGCGCCGTCCTCTACCTCGCCGACGGCTCGGTGCGCCTGCGCGTCGCGGAGGTGCGCACCGGCGCGCGCGAGGTCGAGGCGGAGGTCGAGGCGGGCGGCGCGGTGGCCTCGCGCCAGGGCGTCAACATCCCCGGCCCCGCCGATGGGCTGCCGTCGGTGCCCGAGGAGGACCTGGAGCTGCTGCGCCACGGCGAGTCGATCGGCGTGGACATGGTGGCGCTGTCGTTCGTGCGCCGCCCCGAGGACGTCGAGGAGGTGCGCGAGCACACGCGCCTGCCGCTGATCGCCAAGATGGAGAAGCCCCAGGCGGTCGAGCGCGCGGAGGAGATCCTCAAGGCCGCCGACTGCGTGATGGTGGCGCGCGGGGACCTCGGCATCGAGCTGCCGATCGAGCAGGTGCCGATCGTGCAGAAGCAGCTGCTGCGCCTCGCCGGCTGCCTGGCGCGCCCGTCGATCACCGCCACGCAGATGCTCGACTCGATGGTCACCTCCTCGCGCCCCACCCGCGCGGAGGTGGCCGACGTGGCCAACGCGATCCTCGACGGCACCGACGCGGTGATGCTCTCCCAGGAGACCGCGGTCGGCGCCTACCCGGTGGAGGCGATCGCGATGATGGCCGCCGTCGCCGAGCAGGCCGAGGCGATCGCGCCGTACGAAGAGTGGAACGCCTCGCGCGTGCGCCGCACGGACACCGACCCCGCCTACACGCTCGCGCACAGCCTCTGCGTCGCCGCGCGCGAGCTGCGCCTCGACGCGCTGGTCGTCCCGACGCTCTCCGGGCGCTCCGCGCGCCTCGTCTCCGCGCACCGCCCGACCGTCCCGATCTACGCGCTCTCCCCCGGCCGCGAGACCGTGCGCCGCTGCGGTCTGATGTGGGGCGTGCGCGCCGCCTCGATGCGCCGCCACGAGACGACCGAGGCGCTGATCGCCGACGCCGCCCGGCGCGTGGTCGAGCTCGGCTGGTGTCAGCCCGGGCAGCGCGTCGGCATCACCGCCGGGCTGCCCTCGCGGGCGGCCGGGGACCACGAGCCTGGTGCAGATCCAGGTGGTCTGACCCGGTAGGGGCAGACGTGTTCGGCGCCCCAGCGAAACCCCCACCACGCGGCCCATCCGGCCGCCTCCTGGCGGCCCTCCTCCCTGCTTCTACGACGTGGTGACCGCCCCGCCCTGGGCGTAGAACTCGGCCTCCTCGCGACCCAGCTCGGTCACCGGCTCATCGCCGTACATCCACTCGCGCGCGATCCGGTGCCAGTTGCCGGCGGCGCGCAGCTGGGAGAGGACCGCCAGCGTGAGCATCTCCATGCGCCGGCCGAAGAGGTGCTCGGGGCGCATGTCCTGGTGGCGCATCTCGCGGAAGTGGCTCGAGCGGGGGTCCGAGCTTTCGATCATCACCTGCGTGGCGATCTCCGGGGTCAGCGCCACCACCTCGTCGGCCGTCGTGTACCACCAGATCGCGTCCTTGACGAACGCCAGCAGGTGCTCGGGGTCGACCCGCTCGGGTTCGGGCAGGAAGCCCGACTCCGCCAGCAGCTTGTGCAGCGTCGGCCGCGTCGCCCTCGGACACCGCGCGCTGGCAGGCCAGCTCCAGCTCCACCGGCTCCGGATTCCAGGCGCTTGAACAGGCCGAAGTCCAGGAACGCCACGCGCCCGTCCGCCAGCAGCATGAAGTTGCCCGGGTGCGGGTCGCCGGAGAACTGCCGGTGGCGATAGAGGCAGCCGAGGAAGAAGCGAAACACGATCTCGCCGATGCGATCGCGCTGCTCCTGCGGGTACTCCTTGAACTCCTCGAAGCCCACGCCGCTCACGAACTCGCTCACCAGCACCCGCTCGCGCGAGAGCTCGAGACCACCTCGGGCACCACGATGAAGGGGTGCCCGCGGTAGATGCGCGCCAGCGAGCGCTGGTTCTGAGCCTCCAGCTCGTAGTCGAGCTCCTCCGCGATGCGCTCCTGGATCTCCCGCGCCAGCGCCTTCACGTCCAGCCCCGGCGTCATCCGCTTGAGCAGGCGCATGATCATGTCGAGGTTCTGCATGTCCGCGCGCACCGCCGCCGCCACGCCCGGGTACTGCACCTTCACCGCCACCTCGCGGCCGTCCTCGCGCCAGCCTCGCCCGGTACACCTGCCCGATCGAAGCCGCCGCGATCGGCTCCTCGTCGAACTCCGCGAACACCTTCGCGATCGGCTCTTCGAGGTCGTCTTCGATCACCCTGCGCATCTGCTTGAAGGACACCGTGGGCGCCGCGTCGCGCAGCTTCGCCAGCTCGCGCTGGAACTCCTCGCGGTGCTCCTCGGGCACGAGCCCCACGTCCAGGAAGCACATCACCTGCCCCAGCTTCATCGCCGCGCCCTTCATCGTGCCGAGCGCCGCCACGATCTGCTTGGCGGTCTCCAGCTGGCGACGCGCCAGCGCCTCTTCGGCTCCCTGCTCGCCGCGCGTCACGTTCGCCGCGCGCGTCCCGAACTGCTTCACCGCCTCGCTCGCCGCCAGCCTCCCCACGGTCGCCGTGCGGCGCACTCGCGAGGTCGGGATGCGCTCGCTCTGCCGCTCGCGCCGCGACTTATCCCCGCTCTCCTTCTCGTCCTTGTTTTCGCGCGCCACCTCGCTGATGTTAGGCCGCGCGGTGGACCTGCGAGCCCGGCACGATGTCATCCGAGCCGTCGGGCCAGCGCACCCACGCCTTGTCGCCGCCGTCGTAGTCCTCGCTCAGCAGGATCAGCGTGGCCGGCTCGCCCAGCGCCAGGCACGCCTCGGAGCCCTCGGGGTCGATGCCGCGCCACACGCGGATGAAGGGGTTGTGATCCCACTCCCGCGCCACCGTCGTGGGCTCGGCGTGGCCGGGGTGGATCACGGTGTCGTGCGGCAGCTCCATCAGCGTCCCCATGATCGAATCCCGCAGGTCGGTGTAGGTGGTGTGCCCCGGCGCGCGCACCCCCCCTACCGAGTCGCGGAAGAGCGTGTCGCCGGTGAACACCACCGCATCGCCCCCCACGAACCCTCCCGGCACGGTGCTCGGGGAGTGTCGACCGCCGCCCGAGGGGCGTCCCACGAGGAACGACAGCATCCCCGCCGTATGCCCGGGGGTGTGCAGCGGGCGCACCTCCAGCGCGCCGAAGCCGAGCGTCTCGCCGGCCTCCACGGTCCCGCTCGCCACCCCCTCGGCCACGCCCTCCAGCTGCTCGCGCTCGAGCGGGTGGATCAGCACCTGCAGTCCCGGCCAGCGCTTGCGCAGCGCCCCCGCCTCGCTCGACGTGGTCGAAGTGGTGGTGGGTCAGCAGCACATGCGTCGGGCGTCAGCTCGAGGCGCTCGGCCGCCTCGATCAGCCGCTCCACCGGACCGCCCGCGTCGACGAAGAACGCCGGCCCACCTTCGCCGTCGGCGACGAGATAGGTGTTCGACAGGAACTGCGGATGCATCGCCCGCTCCACGATCATGCGCGCCATACTTGCACGTAGCCCGCCCTTTCCGGGCGCCAGCCGGCGTCTGCGGCGACCCGCCGGCTCGCGCCGCGCGGGACCCAGCCGCTACCCACCCGAACCCGCCGGTTCGCGCCGGCCCGAACGCTGGAGGATCGATGGCCCTCATCCACACCTGCTACCGCATCACCGACATCGACCGCTCGATCGCCTTCTACGACGCGCTCGGCTTCGAGGAGGTCGGGCGCATCCCGATCCGCGACGAGGCCGTCAACGTCTTCATGAACCAGCCCGGCGACGGCGACATGCCGCGCCTGGAGCTGACCTACAACTTCGGCGTGGACTCCTACGAGATCGGCACCGCCTACGGCCACATCGCGATCACCGCCGCGCGACCTCGACGAGACGCTCGCGCGGCTGGCCGAGCAGGGCATCGAGCCCGAGAAGCCGCCCTACAGCGTGCGCGAGGGCGGCTCGCGGCTCGTGCTTCGTCAGAGATCCCGATGGGTACAGGGTCGAGATTTTTGAGATGCCATAAGCTCAAAGATCAAGTCACTCGGTTTACTTGTGTTCTGTATCCCGATGGCTACCGCGTCGAGCTGATTGAGACGGCGTGAAGGCGCTGCAAATGGCCGGTGCTGCGTGCTTCGTTCGCTAGCTTGTATAGATCGCCGGACGGTAGCGCGGCTCGGGAATCGGCCGGCCGGCCTCCTGTGCGACAGCAAGCCATGTTCGCTTGGCCTGCTCAACCTCGGCTAGAGCCTCCTCAGCGGTGGAGCCTAACGCCGAACACGCCTCCAGATCGGGGATGTCGGCCACGTAGGCCGCATCCTCCTCGCTGTAGAAGACGTTGATGTGGTAGTCGCTCATGGTCTGTCCTTCAGATGTAGATCGTAGCGCTCGACAAGCCTCAAGCAGCTGGCGAACCTGGTAGGGCTTGGCCTGTCCATTCGACGACTGAAGATTGATGAGCTGAGGGATCTCGGGATTGCGCGAAGACGTGGTGGCTCCCGCTGACCCGGCGCAACTCGAAGCCCAGTGCTTCGGCGAGACTGCACAGGTCGGCAAAGGCCACTTGGTCCGCCCCGCGTGCGAGGCGCATCAGGAGCTTCCGCTCGTTCATGGGATGCACGGTAATCCACACCTGGGACGGGATTCTCGATCCGGCGCGCTCTGCATACATCGGCCGCCTACAAATGGGGCCCGGCCTGCGCGCGCGTGAGTTGCAAACCGTCAACTAACCCGATGGGTATCGCGTCGAGATATTGGGGATGTAGGGAAAACGCCGGACCGACTGCCACGATCGTGCCGTCATGCCGGCGACTCAGAAGGAATGGCACCGAGCGCCTCCAGCGGGAGGGCTGGACTCTCGACCGTGGCGGCAAGGACCGGGCCAAGATGACGAAGCCCGGATGCAGCGCCGATACGCTTCCCAGAACATGCGGCGCGCATACTCGAAGGGCTTCGAGGCACAGCTGCGACGTGACCGGCAGGTCTTGAGGACAAGCGCGGTTGAGCCGTACTCCTTTAAAGGAGAGCACGATGCCTGAGCCTCAGCAACTGCACGTCAACGTACGACTCGAGGATGGGTCGCTATGGGCCACTGTGGATGAGCACCCTGGCGTGTTCGCCACGGGCGACAACTTGGACGAGCTGCGGGAGAGCCTCCAGGAAGGAGTCGCACTTGCCCTCGCCGGCCCAGGGGAGGCGCCACCAACCGTGACGCTGGCGCCCGTACACCCGAGCCGGTCGCGACGACCGCAAGAGCCGAACTTGTGTACGCCTAAACGCCATCAGGCGCGTCGGCGATGAGTTGCAAACCGTACGGTAGCTCGATGGGTATCGAGTGGAGATCATCGAGCAGGCGTAGGTCATTGGGCTTCGTCTTGCGTTTGTGCTACACCAAGACCTGCCATGCCAAACAACACGCCCCACACCGCCGGTCGAGAGCGTCGGAGTTCACGAGCTGCGCGAAAACCTTAGCCGCTACCTGAAACGAGTCAAGGAAGGCGAGACGCTGGCCATCACCAAGCGTGGCCACGAGATTGCGCGGTTTGAACCGTCGTCGCCAGATGTCAACCTAGGCACTTGAGCCAAACGCTCGCGGAAATGCCTCCACTCCCAGGCAGCCACGGCCGACCCTATAGTGGTCGCCTCGTGGAACTCGGCCTCGCCAGCTTCGCCGACGTAGCGCCCGGCGCCGATCCGGCTCAGGTGGCGCAGCGTCTGAGCGATCTCCTGAAGGAGATCGCTCTCGCCGACGAGCACGGGCTGGAAGTCTTCGGGGTGGGCGAGCATCACCGGCCCGACTACGCGGTCTCCTCGCCGCCGGTGGTGCTCGCCGCCGCCGCGGCGCGCACGCAGCGCATTCGCCTGAGCAGCGCCGTCACGGTGCTCAGCTCCGCCGATCCGGTCAAGGTCTTCCAGGACTTCGCCACGCTCGATCTGCTCTCCGGCGGGCGCGCGGAGGTGATGGCCGGGCGCGGGTCCTTCATCGAGTCCTTCCCGCTCTTCGGCCTACGACCTCGAGGACTACGACGAGCTGTTCGCCGAGAAGCTCTCGCTGCTCTTGGCGCTGCGCGCCTCCGAGCGCATCACCTGGTCGGGCCGCCACCGCGCCGCGTTGGACGACATCGGCGTCTACCCACGCCCGCTGCAGCAGCCGCTGCCGGTATGGATCGCCGTGGGTGGCTCGCCCGGATCGATCGTGCGCGCGGGGAAGCTCGGGCTGCCGCTGATGCTGGCGATCATCGGCGGCTCCCCCGCGCGCTTCGCGCCGCTGATCGACCTCTACCGCGAGACCGCCGGAAGGCCGAGAGCAACGACAACATGGCGGTCGGGATCAACTCGCACACCTACGTAGCCGCCACCTCGCAGCAGGCGGCCAACGAGTTCTTCCCGGCGTACGCCCCGATGATGAACCGGATTGGGCGCGAGCGCGGGTGGGCGCCACTCACGCGCGAGCAGTTCGACCGCGCGTGCGGCCCCGAGGGGCACCTGCTGGTGGGCAGCCCCCAGCAGGTGACCGAGAAGATCCTCGCCGAGCACGAGCTCTTCGGCCACGACCGCTTCCTCGCGCAGATCAGCGTCGGCACGCTGCCCCACGAGCAGGTCATGCGCGCCACCGAGCTGTTCGCCACCGAGGTCGCGCCGGCCGTGCGCGAGGCGCTGAGGCGCCGGGGCAGCGGTTCGGCAGCCGAGAGCGCGGGCGTCGCAGGGGTCGTAGGCGCTTACGCCGCAACCATCGCCATGCGCCGCTCCTCCACCCCGTCGAGCAGCGTCCAGTTGCCCTCGAGCGCAGCCTTCGCGCGCGACAGCATCCGCTCGGTGTCGCTGTCGTCGGCCAGCTCGGAGATCAGCTCGCGTGCCTGGCGCGCGTGCTCCACGTCGAGCGTGGCGTGCAGCTTGAAGTAGCCGAGCCCCGGCGAGTCCTCGGCGAGCCCGTAGTGGGTCGTGAGTCCCGCGAGCTTGGTCGTCGAGATCGCCGGCTGGGAGGCCTCCACGGTGTAGAGCACCGCGAGGTGCTCCAGCAGATCCCCGCCCGCCGTCCACGTGGTGGCGCACTCGCGCGTCTGCTCCAGTGGCTCCGCGCGGCCCCTCGGCGCCGACGGCGCGGGCGAAGTCATCCCACAGCTCGACGTGGCTGGCCTCCTCCTGCGCGTGGCGCGCCAGCGCCGGCTCGTGCGCCGGACCGGCCTTCGCGGCCGCCAGGCGGGAGGCGTCGGCGAGCGCCACCACCGCGTGGCGGTACTCGCCCGCGTAGAAGCTCAGCTCCTCGGGCCTCAGCTCGCCGGCGCTCCAGCGCTCGTAGAACGGGTGCTCGAGCACGTTCATGCGCCTGCGCGCCGCGTCGAGAAGGTCGAAGATCTCCATCGTGGGTTCCCCCTTTGTTGGCTCGTGGTGCGCGCATCGTACGCGCCGACAGCGGTCGCACTCGCGCGCTACCCTCCCCGTAGCCATGGCGGACACGGGCAAGATCGCCAAGAACCTCGAGCGCTTCGCGCAGGCGGTGGCCGCGCACGACCGCGAGAACCCCACCCACACCGCCTACGGCATCGGCCTCGCCCACTTCGACATGGAACGCCTGGGCTTCGAGGAGGGCGAGCAGATCCTGCCCGGCATCGTCATCCAGGCCGACACCGGCGTCACCGGCAACTTCCGCGTGCTCTGCGACGGCGAGCACGACGAGGAGCTCGACCGCCGCCGAGGAGCAGGCTGTCGAGGCGATCGCCACCGAGTCGCTCCCCGTCGTCGCGCCGGAGCGTGCTCCGTTTCAGCCGTTCGAGCGCTGAGAAGGTCTCAAGCAGGCGCCGCCACACGCGCGGAGATCGCCGCAACAAGCCCCTCGATCGTCGGGCAGCGGATGCCGTGGCGGGCCCCCGCGCGCAGCACGGCCCCGGGGATCGCATCCAGCTCCGGGGAGCGGCCGGCGGCGATGTCGCGCTGCATCGAGCTGCCCAGCGTGGCGTGCGCGTCGGTCAGCTCGCGCAGCGCGTCGCCGGGCTCGATCGCGGCGCCCTCGGCGCGCGCCACCGCGCAGCCCTCCTCGATCGCGCCCAGCAGCTCGGCGCGCAGCGCGGGCGTGGTGCGGATCTCGCCGAGCAGCTCATCGAAGGCGCTGGTGGTGCACGCGAGCGCGTTGAGGCGCACCAGCTTGGACCACATCACCTGCGCCTCCGCGCGAGCGGAGATCGGCTCGTGCGACCTGGCGGGGATGCCGGCGCTCGGTCAGCGTCTGCGCGAGCGCCTGCATCGGCGCGGCGGCGGAGGGGAAGCGGCTGGCCATGTCGATGCGCAGGAACGGGCTCGAGTGCACCACCACACCCGGCTGCGGGCGATCGGCTTCGACGCGGATCGTGCCCGCCACGACCGTGGCGGGGGCGAAGCGCTCGCGCAGCGCCGCCACATGATCGAGGCCGTTGAGCAGGGGCAGCACCAGCTCGGGCGCCGCCGCGACTCGCTCCAGCGCGCTCGCGAGTCCCGCGGCCTTGGTGGCGACCACGAGAACGTCCACCGGCTCCTCCAGGCGCGCCACTGCGCGGGGGTGCGCCGTGAACTCGCCGAGGCTCACCCTGCTCACGCGCAGGCCCTGCTCGTTGAGCACCTGTGCGGTGGACTCGCGCGCGACCACACTCACGGAGGTCGCCGGCCACGATCCGCGCTCACGGAGATGCCCGCGCTCATGGGCCCGCGATGGTCCCGCGCTCACAGGGGCACCCGCGCTCCGGGCGTATCCACGCTCCTGCGGGTGCCCGCGCGCGCGAGCGCACCCGCCACCAGGCCGCCCACGCCTCCCGGTCCCAGCACGGCGATCCTCATGCGCAGCGGATCGACCAGCACGCCCGGGTTCATGATGCCCTGCGGATCCACCGCCGCCTTCGCCGCGCGCAGCGCCGCCGCGAAGGGCTCCGGGACGCTGCCTGTCGTACCAGGGCCGGTGATCGCGCCCAACGGCGTGGTGGTGGGTGATGGTGCCGCCCTCGCGTAGGATCGCATCGGAGACGGCGCGCTTGATCGCCCCCCACTGCTCGACCTCCTCCCCCCGGCGCGCGGTGCCCATCACGGTGTAGTAGGGAGCGGGCCCATCGGGGTAGACGTGGGTGAAGCGGCACGTCACCTGCCCATCCCCGCACGCCTCGCGCAGCGCCTGCTCGGCGGCGTCAGTGACCCGCTCGTGAAAGGCCGGGAAGCGCTCCCACGTGATCGCCGTCTCGAAGGTCTCGCTGAGCACGCCCATCGCCACGAACACGTCGCGCAGGTAGGGCGCCCCCACGAACGCCCCGCGCCACGAGCCCACCGCGTCGCGCCCGCCGCCGCGCTCCTGCTCTTCCCCGCCGTGCTCGGCGCACAGCTCGCAGCGCCCGCCGCATCGCTCCGTCCACCGGGTGATCGGCGGACTCGAAGCCCAGCACCAGCAGCGCGCGTGAGCCGTCGCCCGCCATCGTCAAGCGCGCCTCGCGGGGGTCGATGAGGCGGCAGTTGGCAGGGATCGAGCCCCGACTGGCTGAGCGCCCGCACGCACTCGGCGCCCTGCGCGAAAGCGTGAAAGCCAACGCCCGCCGAGCGGCGGTGGGTGGGGCGCGGCAGCACGCGCACCCACGCCTCGCAGATCACGCCCAGGGCTCCCTCCGAGCCCGCCAGCAGCCGATCGGGGCTGGGCGCCCGCGCCCGAGCCCGGGAGCCTGCGCGACTCCCACGCACCCACCGGGGTGAGCGCGCGGATCGACTCCACGACATCCTCGATGTGCGTGCATCCCATCGCGAAGTGCCCCGCCGCGCGCGTGGCGATCCAGCCCCCGAGCGTCGAGTACTCGAAGGACTGCGGGAAGTGGCGCAGCGTGAGGCCGTGCTCGCCCAGCTGAGCCTCCAGCCCCGGCCCGCTGGCGCCGGCCTGGATGCGCGCCGAGCGCGACACGGAGTCGACCTCGAGCACGCGCTCCAGCGCGCGCAGATCGAGGCTGAGGGCGCCGTTGCACCAGGAGGGGACCTGCGGGCGCACTCCCCCCACCACGCTCGTGCCGCCGCCGTAGGGGATCGCCGCGACGCGCTCGGCCGTGCACCACTCCAGCACGCGCTCCAGCTCGAACTCATCGCGCGGGTGCGCGACGAAGTCGGGAGGGTGCTCGAAGTGCCCGCGAAAGCCCGTCACGCACATCCGCGTAGGACTTGCCCAGCGCGTGCGACGCGCGCTCGTGCGCATCCGCGGAGCAGAAGTCGCTCAGCGCGCCGGGCGCCGCCACACGCGGCGGCGTGAGCGCCACCGCGTCGAGCGGCACGGGATCCTCGACGTCCGCCGCTCCCAGCCCCAGGTGCGCGGCCAGCCCGCGGCGGCCTCGCGCAACTCCGCCGGGCGTGGGCTGCTGATCCTCGAAGCCCCAGCCCCAGTGCTTGTAACGGCGTACGGACATACGCGCGAGTCTATGCCCACCGGAGCCGCCAGAACGGCGCGCCGCGCAACGTCTAGCCTTAGCCCTGTCCATCGCTCCACCGCCAACGCCGCCCAGCATCCATGTCCGCCAACCCGAACCTCCGCCACCAATCAGCCCTCCGAGCAGCCTGAGATCCTCGCGCGCGGGCCGTGGCCGCTGGAGCAGGTGAGCGCGAACTGGCGCGAGGAGCACTACGAGCCCCCCGCCACCCACACCGAGGCGGCGGACGCGGCGATCGCGGCGCTGCGCGAGCGCGGGCTCGCCCAGCCACGACGGAGTCTCCGCGCGCCTGGTGGACTACCGCGAAGGCCCCGAGGGCATCGAGCTGGAGCTGCAGCCGCTGCGCTGGGCGCTGCGCCTGGTGGAGGGCGACGCCTCGCAGAGCGTCGCCGCGCTGTGCGTCACGCGCGCGGCCGACGGGCGCTGGCTGGCGGGCCGGCGCGCGCCGTGGCTGTCCTCCTGGGCCGGGCGCTGGGCGCTCGGCGCGGGGGGCGCCGTGGACCTCGACGAGAACCCCGCCGACACGCTCGTCCCGCGAGCTGCGGGAGGAGTGGTCGGTGGCGCCCGCGCAGGCGCGCGGCGAGGCGCTGATCCGCCTGCCCCAGCGGGCTGGTGATGTTCGTCGGACAGGCCTGGCTGCCCGCGGGAGCCGAGGTGGTGCCCGACCCCGAGCACGACGCCCTCGCGTGGTGGCCCAGCGAGATCGACGAGTGGCCCGCCGAGGCCGAGCGAGCCCCTGCGCCGGATGGCGCGCTGGCTGTCGGGGTGAGGGGATGGGCCTCGATCGGAGGGCGGGGGTCCCGCGTGGATCGAGCTCCCGACGAACCCCCCGAGCAGACTGGCGCAGTGGAGCGCGACCCACTCGCAGGCGATCTTCACCGGCTGAAGTGGACCTCGTTCACACATTCCTGCATCTACCTCGCGCTGCTGGTGTGCGCCTTCGCGATCGGCAAGCCCCAGCCGGAGACGTTCGTGCTGGGGCTGACCCACGGGCTGCTGTGGATCGGCATGTCGCTCGCGTGCATCGCGGCGGCGCGCCTGCGCATCGTCTCGCTGCGCCTGGCCGTCGCGGTCGCCGTGCTCGGCGGGATCGGACCGTTCTTCGGCAGCTTCGAGTTCGTGCGCGAGCAGCGAGCGGCCGCGGAGACGCTAGAGTAGATGAACCGTCAGAGATGGCCACGCCGCGTGACCGACGACCGCGAGGCAGACGATCGACGTCGTGACCCCGGCCGCGGGCGAGTCGGTCACCGAGGGAACGATCCTCGAATGGCGCGTCAAGGTCGGCGACTTCGATCAAGGCCGACGACACGATCGTCGAGATCTCCACCGACAAGGTCGACGTCGAGCTGCCCTCGCCGGCCAGCGGCACCGTCAGCGGAGATGCTCGCCGAGGAGGGCGACACGGTCACCGTCGGGCAGGTGATCGCGCGGATCGCCGTCGGCGACACGGAGGCCGCGCCGGCTCAGGCGTCCGAGAGCGGCGACACCGGCACGGCTGACGGTCACCGGCCGAGGTCTCACCGGCACCGGAGACCGGCAGCGCCAACGAGTCCGCTCTCCCGGTGGCGGCACGCGCGGCCGCGGCCGAGGGCGTCGATCTCGCGAGCGTCTCGGGCAGCGGTCCCGGCGGGCGCATCGTCAAGGCCGACGTCCTCGCGCCGCCCGGCAGGCGCCGGAGACGGACGTCACCGCGGCGGCGAGCGACGCGCCGACGCGGCGCGCACGGGCGCCGAGCTGCTGAAGGGCGGCGCGGCGGTGCTCGCGCGCTACATGGACGAGTCGCGCTCGATCCCCACCGCCACGAGCTTCCGCACGCTCACCGTCACCGCCCTCGACGCGCGCCGGCGCGAGCTGAAGGCGGCCGGGCGCAAGGTCTCCTTCACCCACCTGATCGCCTACGCGATCGCGCGCGCGGCGCAGGACATGCCGGTGATGGCCGATCACTTCGCCGAGATCGACGGCAAGCCGCACCGCGTGCGAGGACGGCCAGGTCAACCTCGGCCTCGCGGTGGACGTGGAGAAGAAGGACGGCAGCCGCACGCTGATGGTGCCGGTGATCCGCGACGCCGCGCGCCTGCCCTTCGAGCGCTTCCTCGCCGCCTACGACGCGCTGGTCGAGAAGGCGCGCACGAACACGCTCACGCGCCGACGACCTCGCGGGCGCCAACGTCACGCTCACCAACCCCGGCGGCCTCGGCACGGTCGCCTCGGTGCCGCGGCTGATGAGCGGCCAGGGCACGATCGTCGCGACCGGCTCGATCGCCTACCCCGTGGGCCTCGGCAGCATCGGCGCGATGATCGGCGCCGAGAAGGTCATGACGATGACCTCGACCTACGACCACCGCATCATCCAGGGCGCGGAGTCCGGGCGCTTCCTGGCGCGGATCGAGGAGTACCTGCAGGGCGAGCGCGGCTTCTACGACGGCGTGTTCGCCTCGCTCGGCGTCGAGCTCGGCCCCGCCCGCCGCCCGCCGCCGCCGCTGCCGCGCCGCGGCCGCGGCCGCGGCGCGCGAGCGCGCCGCGCTGCAGCCGCGCGCGCCCGACGAGGAGCTGCTGCAGGCGGTGCAGGCCGCCACGGCGCTGCTGAAGGCGTTCCGCACCCACGGCCACCTCGCCGCGCGCCTGGACCCGCTCGGCGTCGAGCCCGAGGGCGACCCGGCGCTCGACCCCGAGCCGCTCGGGCTGACGCCCGAGCTGATGGCGCAGATCCCGGCCAAGATCCTGCGCATGTACGTGCCGGGGGCGACGCTCGCCGACGCGCTGCCGCACCTGCGCGAGACCTACTGCGGCACGATCGCCTACGAGATCGAGCACATCGCCTCCCACCGCCAGCGCGTGTGGCTGCGCGAGAAGATCGAGTCCGGCGCCTTCCGCCAGCCGCTGACCACCGACGAGCAGCAGACGCTGCTCAAGCGCCTGATCGAGGTCGACGCGCTGGAGCGCTTCATGCACAAGGCCTACCTCGGCCAGCACCAGTTCTCGATCGAGGGCCTCGACATGACGGTGCCGATGCTCGACGAGCTGATCCAGCTCTCCGCCGCCCACGGCGGCACGCGAGGTCGTGATCGGGATGGCCCACCGCGGGCGGCTGAACGTGCTCGCCCACAACCTCGGCCGCCCCTACGACACGATCTTCGCCGAGTTCGAGGGCGCCTCGACGCTCGAGGCCGTCACCACGATCCCCCAGGGGGGAACCGGCGACGTCAAGTACCACCACGGCACCCAGGGCTCCTACGAGCTGCCCGACGGCGAGACGATCCAGGTCAACCTCGAGTCCAACCCCTGCCACCTGGAGTACGTCTCGCGCGGTCGTCGAGGGCGCCACGCGCGCCGCGCAGACCACCCGCCAGGGCCCCCACGCCCACCAGGACACCGACGCCGCCGTGCCGATCGTGATCCACGGCGACGCCTCCTTCCCCGCCCAGGGCGTGGTCGCCGAGACGCTCAACCTGCAGGCGCTCGACGGCTACAAGGTCGGCGGCACGGTGCACCTCATCACCAACAACCAGATCGGCTTCACCACCGACCCCGACGACGCGCGCTCCACGCGCTGGGCCTCCGACCTGGCGAAGGGCTTCGACGTGCCGATCATCCACGTCAACGCCGACGACGTCCCGGCCTGCATGAGCGCGGTGCGCCTCGCCTTCGCCTTCCGCAAGGAATTCGGCCACGACGTGCTGATCGACCTGATCGGCTACCGCCGCTTCGGGCACAACGAGTCCGACGAGCCCGCCTACACGCAGCCCGAGATGTACGCGAAGATCAAGAGCCAAGAAGCGCGTCTCGGAGCTGTGGGCCGAGCGCCTGATCGCCGACGGGGTGGTCACCAAGGAGCAGGTCGACCAGCTCGCGCAGGGCGTGTGGGACAACCTCACGCTGCTGCACCAGCGCCTGAAGGCGAAGATCGCGGCCGCCGCCGAGCAGGAGCGAGGGCGAGCGGCACCGGCGAATACCAGCTCGACCGCTCCCCGAGCCCCGAAGTCGAGCACCGCGGTGCCCGCCGAGCGCCTGCGCGAGCTCGGCGAAGAGCTGCTGCGCGCGCCCGAGGGCTTCACCGTGCACCCCAAGCTCGTCAAACAGCTCGAGCGCCGGCGCGAGGCACGCAGCTGCGAGGAGGCCCCCGCCCCGCGGGGATCCCGCGGAGTCGGACGGCCCAACGCCGTCGACCCCGGGCATCGACTGGGCGCACGCCGAGGCGCTCGCGTTCGCCTCGCTGCTGACCGAGGGCACCCCCATCCGCCTCACCGGCCAGGACACCGAGCGCGGCACCTTCAGCCAGCGCCACATGGTCCTGCACGACGCCAAGACCGGCCAGACGGTCTGCCCGATCCAGAGCCTGCCCGAAGCGCTGGCGCCGTTCGAGCTGCACAACAGCCCGCTCTCGGAGCTCGCGTGCATGGGCTTCGAGTACGGCTACAGCCAGGAGGCCCCCGAGACGCTCGTGCTGTGGGAGGCGCAGTTCGGCGACTTCGTCAACTCCGCGCAGGTGATCGTCGACCAGTTCATCGTCTCCGGGCCTGGCCAAGTGGGGGCAGACCTCGCGCCTGACGCTGCTGCTGCCCCACGGCTACGAGGGCTCGGGCCCCGAGCACTCCTCCGCGCGCCTGGAGCGCTTCCTGGCGCTCGCCGCCGAGGGCAACATCCGCGTCGCCAACCTCACGACGCCCGCGCAGTACTTCCACCTGCTGCGCCGCCAGGCGCGCATCGCCAAGCAGCGCCCGCTGGTGATCATGACCCCGAAGTCGCTGCTGCGCCTGCCGCAGGCGAGCAGCCACCTCGCCGACCTGGCCGAGGACAGCCGCTTCCAGCCGGTGCTCGCCGAGCCGGGCGTGCACGGACGAGAAGGTCACGCGCCTGGTGCTCTGCACCGGCAAGATCTACTACGACCTCGTCGGCCACTCCCGACCGCGCAGGGCAACGAGGCCGTCGCGGTGGGACGCGTCGAGCTGCTCTACCCCTTCCCCGAAGGCCAGATCCTCGAGCTGATCGCAGCGCTACCCCAACCTGCGCGAGGTCGTGTGGGTGCAGGAGGAGCCGCGCAACATGGGCGCCCGCGCGCACATGTTCCCGCGCCTGATGCAGATCATGCCCGAGGAGATCCACTTCGGCTACATCGGGCGTCCCGAGCGCGCCAGCCCGGGCGAGGGCTACCCGGCCGCGCACGTCGCCGAACAGAGCCGCATCGTGCAGCACCGCGCTGGACCTCGCGCGTGCCACCTCGCAGTACCCGCGCAAGACTCCGGGGGAGCGCTGAGCGATGCTCTGGCGACGCTTCATGAGCGTCCTCCGCCAGTGGCGGCGCAAGCGCCGCGCGCGGCGAGGCTGACAGCGCGCCGAGCTGCGCTATGCACCAGCCGCGCCCTTCGAAGCCAGCGTCGCTCCGATAGCGTCGACGCGCGTGAAGATCGGCCAACCTGCATGACGAGTCCGGCGCGCGAGATCGCGATCGGCCACATCTAAAGGCAGGGTGGCGCGATCTCGGTCGCGAAGCCGGCACGCGCACCGTCGGCCTGCGCCGCATCGAGGTCGCGCGCGGGACGCTTCTCCACGCCCGCGCACGACCACGGCGCCGACGAGGAGATCTTCTTCGTGCTCGGCGGCGAGGGCGCTGCTGTGGCAGGACGGCAAGACCTACGCAGTCGGAGCCGGCGACTGCATCGTGCACCGGCCCAAGCGCGGCGCCGCACACGCTGCGCGGCGGCACCGGAGGGGCTCGACGTGCTCGTCTTCGGCCAGCGCCGCGACGCGGCGCTGACCGCGCTCCCGCGCGCCGGGCGTGGCCTGGTCGTTCCCCCGCTGGGTGGAGCTCGGCGACGGGCGACTCGCCGTTCGCCCGCGAGGCCGCCGCCGGTGCGCCCGAGTGTCCCGCCGCCGAGGCCGAGCGCCCGCGCAACGTCGTCGCCCTTGCCGACGTGCCCGCGATCCTCGACGGGCGCGCCCGGCGCCTGGGCCAGGCCGCCGGTGCCGTCGGCGACGGGCCTCAACCACGTCGTGCTTGCCGCCCGGCGGACAGGGCGCCCCGGCGCACTGCCACTCGCAGGAGGAGGAGCTGTTCGTGGTGCTCGACGGCGGCGGCGTCCTGGAGCTGTGGGGGCGTGGCGCGGAGAGCCCCGAGGAGCATCCGCTGCGCGCCCGGCGATGTCATCTCGCGCCCCGCCGGGACCGGCGTCGCGCACGCGCTCCGCCCCGGCGAGCGGAGGGACTCACCTACCTCGCCTACGGCACCCGCGAGCCGAGCGACATGTGCTTCTACCCGCAGTCCGGGCGCGTCTCGCTGCGCGGCCTTGGCATCGCCCTGCGCTCGCCCGAGATCGAGCACCTGCCCGAACCTCTGACGCCACGGTCGGCGGCTAACGCCCCCGCCACACCGGCTCGCGCTTCTCCTTGAACGCGTTCGCGCCCTCCTTGGCGTCCTCGGAGGCGAACACCGGCCCGGAGATCGCGCCCTGCTTCTCCCACATCTCCGCCGCTGGACCAGTCGAACTGCTCCTGCAGGATGCGCTTGGAGGCGATCAGCGCGAGCGGCCCGTTCTTGGCCAGCGCGCGCCGCCAGCTCGAGCGCTCCCTGCACCGCCTCGCCGGGCTCGGCAAGGTGGTTGACGACGCCGCACTCGTGGAAGCGCTCCGCGGGCTGCGTGTCGCCGGTCAGCGCCAGCTCCATCACCACGTGGTAGGGCATCCGCCGCGGCAGGCGCAGCAGCGCGCCGCCGGCCGCCACGAGCGAGCGCTTGGCCTCGGGGATCCCCATCTTGGCCCCCTTGGCGGCGACGATCAGATCGCAGGCGAGCGCGATCTCCATGCCGCCCGCCACCGCGAAGCCCTCGATCGCCGCGATCAGCGGCTTGCGCGGCGGAGCGCTGGGCGATCCCAGCGAAGCCGCGATCGCCGAACCAGGGGGACTCGCCCTGACGAACGCGCCCAGGTCCATCCCGGCGCAGAAGAAGCCCCCCGCGCCGGTGAGCACGCCCGACCGACAGCGCCTCGTCGCCGTCGAGCTCCTCCAGCGCCCCCGCGACGCCAGCGGCCACCGCGGCGTTGACTGCGTTGCGCACCTCCGGACGGTTGAGCGTGATCAGCAGCACGTTCTCGCGGCGCTCGGTGAGCACCGGGCGGCTCGGCGGTCGCGGCGTCGGGTGGCGACGGTGGTAGCGGCGGCGTCATCGGTCATACGGACACACCTAGGGCTCCCGTCGAACGCGTCCTATGCCGCGAACAGCGTCAGCTCCGGCTCGCGCTCGCCGCGCAGCACCTCCAGATCGACCTCGACGCAGTCGATCCCCCGCGCCTGCGCGAGCACGCGCGCCTGCGGCTTGATCCGCTGCGCCGCCAGCACCCCGCGGCAGGAGCCGAGCGCGGGGTCCAGGCGGATGCGCTCCAGGTAGCGCGTGAGCTGCTCGACCGCGTCGATCGTGGCGATCCGCTTGATCTCCACCGCGATCCACTCGTCCTCGCTGTCGCGGCACATCAGATCGACCGGGCCGATGTCGGTGGGCCACTCGCGGCGGACGAGCCGAAAGCCCTCGCCGCACCACTGCGGCGCGTCGGCGAGCAGCTCCTGCAGCTCGCGCTCCAGGCCCTCCTTCTCCAGCGACACCAGCGTGTCGAGCTCGTGCTCGATGTCCGAGAGCACCTCGTGCACGCACGATCTCCAGGCGATCCTCCTGGCGCTGCTTGCGCACCACCAGGCGCGTCAGCGCGCCCTGCGACGTCGGTCTCCTCTTCGAGCACCGTCGGCGGCGTCATCCAGTTCAGCGGCTTCACGTTCGGGCCGCCGCCGTCGGCCCACACCATGAAGGTCCCGTCGGCCTTGAGCATCAACAGCCGCACCGCCTCGGGCAGCACCGTCGTCAGACGGCCGATGTAGGACACCTCGCAGCGGGCGACGATCAGGCGCACGTGGGGAACGTATCCGCTGCGCCGGATCGCTCTGCGCGCCGACGGCCGGATTACTCCGTCGCCGGCGCGGCTGCGTCGTCACTCCGCCCCCTCCCCGCTCATCGCCTCGCGGAACTCGCGCATGCCCTTGCCGAGCGCGCGCGCCATTTCGGGCAGGCGCTTGGGGCCGAGCACGACCAGCGCGACCGCCGCGATGAAGATCAGGTGGACGGGGTTCTCGATGCCCATGCGTTGTTTCAGGCTAGCGCGCGCGAGCGCCGATCCCTCCGGGGCGCTCCCTAGAGTCATCGCGTGGCCTTGGAACCCTCCGCGCAGCCCGCGCCGCCCGGCCGGCGCCTACCCGCCGCCGGCCCGCGCCGAGCCCTTCTGGCCGGCGCAGGTGACGATCCTCGCGGCGATCGCGCTGCAGCTGGCGCTTCCCGCGCGGCTCACCGCGGGGCCACTCGTGGCTGGTGCCCGGGCTGGAGGCCGCGCTGCTGCTCGGGATGTTCATGGCCACCCCGCACCAGCTCGAGCACGAGCACCCGCGCCGCCGGCGCGTGGCGCTCGGGCTGACCGCGTTCGTGAGCGCCGCCAACATCTACTCGCTGGGCGCGCTCACCCACTTCCTGCTGCACCACAACGTCAGCAACGGGCCGCGAGCTGATCATCGTCCGGGGTGCTGATCTGGCTCACCAACTTCCTGATCTTCGCGCTGTGGTACTGGGAGACCGACCGCGGCGGCCCCGGGCGCCGCGCCGCCGGGCCACGACGCGCGCGCCCGACTTCCTCTTCCCGCAGATGACCGACGACCGCATCGAGCCGCTCGAACTGGCGGCCGAAGTTCATCGACTACCTGTACGTCTCGCTCACCAACGCCACCGCCTTCTCGCCCACCGACACGATGCCGCTCACCGCCACCGCCAAGAGCATCATGGGCGTCCAGTCGCTCGTCTCGCTCGTCACGATCGGCCTGATCGTCTCGCGCGCGGTGAACATCCTCGGCTAGTCCGTCCGAGCAGGATAGCGCCATCCCGAGCGCCCCTACGCCTCCCGAGCAGGCTCGACTAGCGACCCGAGCAGGCCCTCGCGGTCCACCCTACGCGGCCGGCAGCACCGGGCCTGCGCGAGGCGTGCTCAGCAGCTGCGGACCTCGACCTCTTCGAGCTGAGGCCTGCTCGCACGCCGCGATGCATCGCTGACGCGGTCGCTGCGCGCAGGGAATGCGCGTAGCGACCACGCCGGTCCGGGTCGACGCGTGGCGCACGCCGAGCGCTCCCCGATCGCCAGCGCCTGCGCCAGCGAGGTCCATAGACCTCGCCAGGGCGTCCGCCGAGCGCGCTCCAGGCCGCAGCGCGCCCTCGCGATCCATCAAGCGCAGGCGCAGGCGCCCGAGGCGCTCCCACGCGCCGGCGTCGCCGGGTCGCGCTCGGCCGCGCGCCGCGCGGCTTCCTCGGCGAGGTCCATCGCGCCGATGTCTTCGTAGATGCGCGCCGCGAAGCGGTGCGGCGCCGGGCGCTCGCCATCCACGCGCGCCCAGTCGCGCACCGAGCGCGCCGCCGCCTCGAGGTTGCCCGCCTGCCAGAAGGCCAGCGTCATCAGCCGCAGCACCGCAACGTTGCGCGGCTCGGCGTCGCGCGCGTACACCAGCCGCTGCGCCGCGAGCGCGTAGTCGCCTTCGGCCATCGCGCGCTGCGCGGCGATCATGAAGCGCTCCACGCGCTCCTCCGCGGGGTCGGGCTTGGAGAAGTCCACGAAGCGCATGCTCCCCGCCGGCACCGTGCGGATGCCGTGGCTGAACTTCACCCGCGCCCACTGCTGGACGTCCTCGCCGTCGAGCGCTGTCGCCCGTGAAGTAGATGCCCGCGACGGTCCCCACGCCCCACTCCGGGTAGGAGATGCAGCGCGCGTAGCGGTGCACCACCGAGTGGTCGGGCACCCGGCTGCCGAACGGGTCGTGCTCGGCGCGCTCCGTCGGCCTCGGCGCGCGCGCGCTGCTCGGCTTCGTAGGCCCGGCGCCCCGCCTCCTCGCGCGCCTGGCGCGCCGCGGCCGCGCTCACCCGCACGGCGTTGCGCGAGACCCGCCCGCCGCGCGAGCCCTCGGCCAGGCGCTCGAGCTGGTCGGCCGCCTCGTTGATCGCCTTCAGGTGGCGCTCGTGCTCGAACTGGTCGTCCCGTGCGGCGCGAGGTCCGGGTGCCAGCGCTTGGCCATCCGCCGGCGCGCCAGCTGCACCGCGCGCTTGTCGAACGGGCGGCTCCAGCTCCAGCAGCGAGCATCTGCTGCTCGATGTCCAAGACGCCGTGGGCATTCGACCCGCAAACGGTAGCGACCCGTTCGCGGCGCTCGGGTGCGCAGGCCTGCGGCCACTTCGCCGCCGGTCCGGCGCGCGCACGCCTCGCCGGTACGGCCTTGTGCCGTCACTCCTGAAACGGACGTGCGCGCGCCGCGCGGCCCGAGTCTCGTGAGCCGAGCGCCTATCCTGGCCGCGCATGTCCTCGCAGTACATCTTCACGATGCACCGCCTCTCCAAGCTGCACCCGCCCGACAAGACGGTGCTCAGCGAGATCACGCTCGCCTTCTACCCGGGCGCCAAGATCGGCGTGCTCGGCTACAACGGCGCCGGCAAGTCCACGCTGCTGCGGATCATGGCCGGGCGTCGACGAGGAGTACCGCGGCGAGGCCGCGCTCGCGCCCGGGCGCCACCGTCGGGATGCTCGAGCAGGAGCCCCACCTCGACGAGAGCAAGGACGTCCACGGCAACGTCGAGGAGGGCGTCGCCGAGACCAAGGCCCTGCTCGACCGCTTCAACGAGCTCGCCGCCAACTACTCCGAGGAGACCGCCGAGCGAGTTCGGCGACGTCCAGGCCAAGATCGACGCCGCCGACGCCTGGAACCTCGACACCCAGCTCGAATACGCGATGGACGCCCTGCGCCTGCCCCCGCCCGACGCCGAGGTCGCGCACGCTCTCCGGCGGCGAGCGCCGGCGCGTGGCGCTCTGTCGCCTGCTGCTGCGCGCGCCCGACCTGCTGCTGCTCGACGAGCCCACCAACCACCTCGACGCCGAGTCGGTCGCGTGGCTGGAGCAGCACCTCGCCGAGTACAAGGGCACGATCGTCGCCGTCACCCACGACCGCTACTTCCTCGACAACGTCGCCGGCTGGATCCTCGAGCTCGACCGCGGCCGCGGCATCCCCTACGAGGGCAACTACTCCTCCTGGCTCGAGCAGAAGCAGGCCCGCCTCGCCCAGGAAGAGCGCTCCGAGAAGGGCCGCCAGCGCACGATCGCCGCCGAGCTCGAATGGGTCCGCACCAACCCCAAGGGCCGGCGCACCAAGTCCAAGGCCCGCCTCGCCCGCTACGAGGAGCTCGTCGCCGAGGAGCGCAACGTCAAGCTCGACGAGGTCCAGATCCACATCCCCCCCGGGCCCGCGCCTCGGCGAGCAGGTGCTCACCGCCAGCGGCCTGCGCAAGGGCTTCGGCGAGCGCCTCCTGATCGAGGATCTCTCAGCTTCGACCTGCCCCGCGCCGGGATCGTCGGCGTGATCGGCGCCAACGGCGCCGGCAAGACCACGCTGTTTCGCATGATCACCGGCGAGGAGTCCCCCGACGCCGGCACGCTCGTGCTCGGCGACACCGTGCAGCTCGCCTACGTCGACCAGTCGCGCGACGCGCTCGACCCCGCGAAGACCGTCTGGGAGGAGATCTCCGACGGCCTCGACCACCTCAAGGTCGGCGAGCGCGTCGTCAACTCGCGCCAGTACGTCGCCGGCTTCAACTTCAAGGGCTCCGACCAGCAGGCCCGCATCGGCACGCTCTCCGGCGGCGAGCGCAACCGCGTGCACCTCGCCAAGCTGCTGCGCGCCGGCGGCAACCTGCTGCTGCTCGACGAGCCCACCAACGACCTCGACGTCGACACGCTGCGCGCGCTCGAGGACGCGCTGCTCGGCTTCCCCGGCTGCGCGCTCGTCATCTCCCACGACCGCTGGTTCCTCGACCGCGTCGCCACCCACGTCCTCGCCTTCGAGGGCGACTCCCAGGTCGTGTGGTTCGAGGGCAACTTCGAGGCCTACGAGGAGCACCGCCGCGCGCGCCTCGGCGCCGCCGCCGACCGTCCGCACCGCATCACCTACAAGCGGCTCGTGCGGGGCTGAGCGCCCGCGGGAACCGATTCCCACGGCCGGCCTGGCCGCTCAGCCAGTATCCTCGCGTCCTACATGGACACCGTCTTCGATCGCGACACCGCCGTGCGCCGGATCGACCCTCCGGGCAGCGGCAATGGGAGACAGCCCGCCGTCGCCTTCCACGCCGACATCGCCTCCGGCTGGCGGGCGGGGCGCGGGCCGCACGGGGGCTACCTCGCGGCGATGATTCTGCGCGCGCTCACCGCCGCCGTCGACGATCCCACGCGCGCGCCGCGCTCGCTCACCATCCACTACGCCAGCTCGCCCGAACCGGGGCCGGTGCGGATCGAGGTCGCGATCGAGCGCCGCGGGCGCTCGCTGAGCACGCTCTCCGCGCGCCTCACCCAGGAGGGCGCCGTGATGGCGCTCGCGCTCGCGGCCTTCTCGCTTCCCTGGGAGGCGCCCGAAGCCGATGCGCTGCCGATGCCCGAGGTGTCGGGGCCCGACCTGGAGCGCCGCGACACGCCGCGCCTGTTCAAGGGCGCTCCCGAGTTCACCAAGCAGCTCGTCATGCAGGCCCGCGTCGGCGCGATGCCCTTCGTGGGAGCCGACCACCCGATGGAAATCGGCGGCTGGATCGCGCTGCCCGAGCCACGAGCGCTGGACCCGCTCTCGCTCGCGCTGTTCGCCGACGCCTGGTTCCCGCCCTCCTTCATCGCGCTCTCCGAGCCCGCGATCAGCCCCACCGTCGATCTCACGATCCACTTCCGCCAGCCCCCGCCGCGCGCGGAGGGCGCGCTGGATGGCATCTGCCTCTCGATCTTCAACACGCGCCTGCTGCGCGAGGGCTTCTTCGAGGAGGACGGCGTCATCTGGGCGCCCAACGGGTCCGTCCTGCTGCAGTCGCGCCAGCTCGGCATCATCATGCCCACCGACAATCCGGTGCTCGTGCTCGGCGAGCGGAGCGGCTCCCACGAGGCTGTTCCCACAGATTCTTAGCAGTCGCTAATCTGTCTCTGCGAAGTTCCCTTCGGCGATTCACAGAGAGGATCACAGACATGCCCGACTACACCGTAAAGCGCATCGACGACATGGAGGGCGCCTTCGGCGGCGGCCTCAAGAAGGCCCGCGCCGAACTGGGCGTCAGCTCCTTCGGCCTGCAGGTCGTCGACATGCCCCCCAACTACGCCGACTACCCCGAGCACGACCACGCAGAGGAGGGCCAGGAGGAGGTCTTCGGCGTGCTGCGCGGCTCCGGCCACATGGAGATCGAAGGCGAGCGCGTCGAGCTGACCCCGGACGTGCTCCTGCGCGTCGGCGCCGCCACCAAGCGCAAGATCGTCCCCGGCCCCGAGGGCCTGCGCCTGATCGCGCTGGGCGGCGTCCCCGGAGCGGCGTACGAGATCGAGGAGTTCACCGAGCTCGCCACGGCGCTAGCGCGGTTCAGCGAGCCAGCGACGTCTCGCCGTCGAGCGCCAGCGCCATTGCGGCGATCAGGCGCGCGCAGGCGTGGACGTCGCTGAGCGCCACCAGCTCCACCGGGGAGTGCATGTAGCGCAGCGGGATCGACACCAGCGCGGTGGGCACTCCCCCGCGGCTGAGGTGCACCGCGTCGGCGTCGGTGCCCGTGTTGCGCCCCGACGCCTCCACTGTGAAGGGGATGTCCTCGCGCTCCGCGGTGTCGTGCAGCAACTCGAACAGCGCCGGGTTGAGCGTCGAGCCCCTGCTCAGCACCGGGCCCGAGCCGAGCTCGTGCTTGCCCGCCTCCTTCACCTCGATCCCGGGCGCGTCGGTCGCATGGGTCACGTCCACCACCACCGCCGCGTCGGGCTCCAGCGAGAAGGCGCTTGTGCGCGAGCCGCCGAAGGTCGTCTCCTCCTGGGCCGCCGCCACCGCCACCAGCTCCCACTGCGCGCCTCCGGCCTTGCGCCACCAGGCGCGCCGCCTCCAGCGCCACGAACGAGCCCAGGCGGTTGTCGAGCGCGCGTGAGGCCATCCTCCCGTTGGGCAACTCCAGCGGATCGCCCGCGATCACCGCCACGTCGCCGACGCGCACCATCTTGCGCGCCTGCTTGCCGTCCTTGGCGCCGACGTCGATGTGCAGATCGCGCACCTCCGCCACCTTCTTGCGCTCCTCCTCGCGCAGCAGGTGGATCGGCTTCTTGCCGATCACGCCCGCTATTTCGCCACCGCGCGTCGTCGAGCACCACGCGCTGGCCCACCAGGATCTGCGCGTCCCACCCTCCCACCGGCGCGGAACCACAGGTAGCCCTCGTCGTCGATGTGCGTCACGATCAGCCCGATCTCGTCGATGTGGCCCATCACGACCAGCCGCCGCGCCGAGGACTGCTCGCCGTGGCGCGAGGCCACTCGCGCGACCGGCGTCCCCACGACGTCGGTGCTCACCGCCGCGAACTTCTCCGCCGCCTTGCAGCCACACAGTCGCCGGGGCAGTCTCGTAGCCCGAGGGGCCGCGCGCTTTCAGCAGATCGCGCAGGACGGCAGGAAAGCTCTTGCTCATGACGCCAGCAATCCCCGCAGCACGTACTGCAGGATCCCGCCGTGGCGGAAGTACTCGGCCTCGCGCGGGGTGTCGATGCGCACGCGCGCCTGGAACTCGATCGGCTCCGTCCCCTCGCGCTCGGCCCGCACCTGCACCTCGCGTGGGGGCGCGCCGCCGCCGTTCATCGCCTCGGCGATGCCGGCGATCGAGAAGACCTCCTGGCCGGTCGAGGCCGAGCGACTGTGCGCTCTCGCCCTCGGAGAACTGCAACGGCAGCACGCCCATCCCAACCAGGTTGGAGCGGTGGATGCGCTCGAAGCTCTGCGCGATCACCGCCCTCACCCCGAGCAGCCGCGTGCCCTTCGCGGCCCAATCGCGCGAGGAGCCCGAGCCGTACTCCTTTCCGGCCAGCACCACGAGCGGCACGCCCTCCTGCTCGTAGCGCATCGCGGCGTCGTAGATCGGCAACTGCTCGCCGTCGGGCAGGTGGCGCGTGAGGCCGCCCTCGGGCAGCGACCCGGACCCGGCAGCGCCGCCGCCGAGCAGGTTCCTGATGCGGATGTTGGCGAACGTGCCGCGCATCATCACCTCGTGGTTGCCGCGCCGCGAGCCGTAGGAGTTGAAGTCCCGCGGCGCGACGCCCTGCTCCTGCAGATAGAGCCCGGCGGGCCCATCGCGCTTGATCGAGCCGGCCGGGGAGATGTGATCGGTCGTGACGCTGTCGCCCAAGAGCGCCAGCACGCGCGCTCCCTCCACGTCCTCCACCGCGGGCGGATCGGCGGGCATCTCCTCGAAGTAGGGCGGCAGGCGCACGTAGGTCGAGTCCTCATCCCACGCGAAAGCGCTCGCCCGTGGGCACCGGCAGGCTCCGCCAGCGCTCGTCGCCGGCGAACACCTCGCCGTAGCTCTTGCGGAACATGTCCGACCGGACCGCCCCCTCGATCGTCTCCGCGACCTCGCGCTCGTTGGGCCAGATGTCGCGCAGGTACACGTCGTTGCCCTGCTCGTCCTGGCCCAGCGGGTCGCCGACGATGTCGAGGTCCATCGTGCCCGCCAGCGCGTACGCCACGCACAGGGGCGGCGAGGCGAGGTAGTTCATCTTCACATCGGGGTTGATGCGCCCCTCGAAGTTGCGATTGCCCGACAGCACGCTCACCACCGCCAGGTCCTCCTCGCCCACGACCTTGGAGACCTCCTCGGGCAGCGGCCCGGAGTTGCCGATGCACGTCGTGCAGCCGTAGCCGACGAGGTTGAACCCGAGCGCCTCCAGCGACTCGGTGAGCCCCGCGCGGTCGAGGTATTCGGTCACGACCTTCGAGCCCGGCGCCAGCGAGGTCTTCACCCACGGCTTGCGCTTCAGCCCGCGCGCGAACGCGTTGCGCGCGAGGATGCCCGCCCCCACCATCACCGAGGGGTTCGAGGTGTTCGTGCAGCTGGTGATCGCCGCGATCACCACGTGGCCGTGGTCGAGCGTCGTCCGCGTGCCGTCGGCGAGCGTCACGGGGACCTTGGTGCGCACACGCTCGCTCACAGCCTGCCCGCCGCCTTGAGTATGCGACGCCTGCGCGTGCTGCGGACGGGGACCTTCGCCGTTATGTGGCTGCTGTGCGGCCGTGGGATCGCTCGCCGGGAACGTCTCGGCGACCGCTTCGTCCTCGCCGTTCTGCGCTGGCACATAGCCGGCCAGTGCGCTGCGGAACGCCTCCCGCGCGTCGCTCAGAGCGACGCGATCCTGCGGGCGCTTGGGACCCGCGATGCTCGGCACCACCGCGCCGAGGTCGAGCTCGATCAGATCGGAGAAGGCCGGCTCGGGCGAGTGCTCGTCGTGCCATAGCCCCTGCTCGCGCGCGTACGCCTCGACCAGCTCGATCCGCTCGCGCGCGCGCCCGGAGAACTCGAGGTAGCGCAGCGTCTCACGCGTCGATGGGGAAGATCGCGCAGGTCGAGCCGAACTCGGGGGACATGTTGCCGATCGTCGCCCGATCGGCCAGCGGCAGCCCCGCGAGGCCCGCGCCGTAGAACTCTACGAACTTGCCCACCACGCCGCGCTCGCGCAGCATCTGGGTGACCGTCAGCACGAGGTCGGTCGCGGTGGCGCCCTCGGGCAGCTCGCCGTGCAGCTTGAAGCCAAGAACCTGTGGGATCAGCATCGACATCGGCTGGCCCAGCATCGCCGCCTCGGCCTCGATCCCCCCCACGCCCCAGCCGAGCACGCCCAGCCCGTTGACCATCGTGGTGTGCGAGTCGGTTCCCACCAGCGTGTCGGGGTACGCCTGCGGCAGGCCAACTCCGCCGCCAGCACCGTCGGCCGCCCCGCCGGACGCGTCGGCCCCCGCACTCGGGGAGTCGTCAACGAACACCACCCGCGCCAGGTACTCGAGGTTGACCTGGTGCACGATCCCCGTATCGGGCGGCACCACCTTGAAGTTGTCGAACGCCTCCTGCCCCCAGCGCAGGAACGCGTAGCGCTCCTGGTTGCGCTCGAACTCGCGCTCGGCGTTCACGCGGAACGCGTCGCGCGTGCCGAACGCGTCGACCTGCACCGAGTGGTCGATCACGAGCTCGGCGGGCACCAGCGGGTTGATCCGCTCGGGGTCCCCGCCCATCGCTGCGATCGCGTCGCGCATCGCCGCCAGGTCCACCACGGCGGGCACGCCGGTGAAGTCCTGCATCAGCACGCGCGCGGGGGAGAAGGCGATCTCCTCGCTGGGCTCCGCCTGCGCGTCCCAGCCGGCGAGCGCCTCCACGTCCCTGGCGCCAACCGCCCCGTTGCCCTCGGTGCGCAGCAGGTTCTCCAGCAGCACCTTCAGCGAGAACGGCAGCCGCGCCACATCGAAGCGCTCCCGCAGGGCGTTGAGGCGGAAGATCTCATACTCGCGAGCGCCCACGCGGAGCGTGCTCTTTGCGCCAAAGCTGTTGCGCGACATCGAGTCGCAGTTTACGCCGCGCGGGTCACGCGGCCCTTGCCGTTGCGCTTGCCGTGCAGCAGCGCCGCGTCGCAGGCGTCGAGCAGCTCGTCGGTGCTCATCGGCGCGCGCCACTGCGCCACGCCGATCGACGCGCTGACGCCGGGTACGACATCGAAGGAGGGCACCCCCAGCATCCGCTCGCGCGCGCGCTCGCCGGCGATCGCCGCCCGCTCCATGTCGGCGTCCGCGAGGATCACCACGAACTCGTCGCCGCCGTAGCGCGCAACGCGATCGAAGGCGCGGAACTCGCCCATCAGCGCGTGGGCGACCCCGCGCAGCAGCGCATCGCCGGCCGAGTGGCCGTGGCGGTCGTTGACCTGCTTGAAGTTATCGAGGTCGATCAGCAGGCACGACAGCCGGCCGCCCGCGCGCGTGGCGCGAGCGATCTCTTCGTCCAGGCGCCTGCGCATCGCGCGGTGGTTCATGCAGTCGGTCACCGGATCGGTGCCGGCCTCCGCGCGCGCGCGCAGCAGCGCCAGCGCCGTGGCCGCCTGATCCACGAGCGTGGCCGCGCGCTGAATCGAATGGGCCTCGAAGGGCTCCGGGCTGCGCCGCGTGAGGATGCTCACCGCCTCGACCTCGCCGCGCACGGCGAGCGGCAGCAGCAGCGCGCCCCCCACGCCGCCGGAGACCGCCAGGCGGGGGACGCTGGCGGCCAGCTCGCGCGGGCCTCTCACGACGACGCTCTGGCCGGTGCTCGCCACCCAGCTCACGCCGGGCGGACGCTCCCCGTGCGGGGCGAGATAGCTCAAGCGCCCTTCGCCGCCGAACATGTAGACCTCGACCCGGTCCTCGCCCTCGCAGAGGCGGTGCACCTGGACCTCATCGCAGGCCAGCTCGGCGAACAGCTCCGCGGCCAGCCCGCGGAAGATCTCCTGGGGCTCGCCGGCGCTGTCGGCCAGCCGCGTCAGGCGCCGTACGCCCGCCAGCAGCGAGTCCGTGTCCGTGTCCGCCGCTCGCGTGCCCAAGGCCGCTCGCTCGTAGGTATCCATACCCGCGCTAGCCATACCCACAATCTATGCGATGAGGCAGCGCGAGTCCACTGCCCGGAGGCAATATCTTCACGTGTGACGCCGCTACCTCCGGCTTCTACGTGAGTCATCCCTGCGGGAGGATCCGCTCGCCTTCGGGCTCACCCCCGGAAGGTGACCGTCACGTGCGTGACCGACGAGGGGCTCTTGTTGGAGGGGATGAACCCGACGCGCACCTTGACCTTGAGGTTGTGGTTGCTGCGCGCCAGCGCCTGCACACCGCCGTTCGTGAGCGGGACCTTGAGCGTGATCTTCTGGGCCTTGGCGGTGTGGCGGTAGGTCGTCTTCAGGTGGTTGCCGCTGCCGCTCACGCGCCCCGCCGAGGGCGCCTGCACGGTGAGAATCGCCATGTGGTTGGAGGTCTTGTGCGCGGTCACCTTGACCGAGCACCCCGCGACGACGATCGGCGTCTTCTGCTTGATCACCGCGCCGCTCTGGGCGGTGATCGTGGTGGGCATCGTGAGCGCCTGCGCGCAGAGGTTGCCGTTTGCCGCCAGCGCCGAGTTGGGACCCGTGGGCAAGTTGACTTCAAAGGCGGACACCGGCACGTCGGGCACCGCGGCGAAGGTGGAGGTCGTGATTCCGTTGGTGATGTTGGTGTTGCCGACCAGGATCGTCTCCACGCCGTCGCTGCCGTTGAGCACCAGATCGAGATCCGGGAACGCCGCGCCGCCGTGGGAGACGAAGAACGCGGGGCCCGTCAGCTTGACCGGCAGCACCGGCGTCGTGACCGTCGCCCCGCCCACGCGCGAGTTGGACGGGCAGGCGAACGGGTTGGCGTTGAAGGTGGCCGCGGGACACGCGTGCTGCAGCGTGGTCAGGCGCGAGGGCAGCTGCTTGGGCAGCTGCACCGTCGTCGCGCGGATGTTGGACTGCACGCCCGCGGGGTAGCCGATCTTCACGCCCAGGCTCGCGCCGCTGTTCTTCGAGGTCTTGGCGTTGGAGGACGCGGTGAGCTTCGGCTTGAACGCCAGCGCGCCGCAGTTGACCGCCTGGAACGGGCTCGAGAGGCTCTGCGAGGCTCCGAACGTCGAGCCCAGCGCGCTTTCTGTCGCCAGGACTCCGCAGTTGGTGGGGTTGATCAGGAAGCCCTGGCGGTTGATCGCCACCGAGAGCTTGCGCATGCGCAGCGGGACGCCCTTGACGATCGTGGGGATCTGGCTCGACACCGTCACCCGCGCGGTGTAGGGGTCGATCGTGAGACCGGCGCGCACCACCACCAGGCCCAGGTTGAAGGGACCGGTGGCAGCCGAGACCTCGACCGTCATCCCGTAGGGCGCGCTGCCCACCGGGCCGGTGAGGAAGACCGGGCCTGAGAACTGCGTCGGCGTGGGACCGGAGCCGACCAGCGTTGTGGCGGTGCCGATCTGACTTGCGAACGGGCATTCCCCGCTCGCGGCCTGCGGTTCGGGACACAGCGGCACCGAGGGGATCAGGCCCACGAGCCCCGCGGGCAGCGTGGTGGCGATCTGCGAGAGGTACTGCTGCCCATCGCCCCGTTCGAGGTTGAGCGTGAAGGACGTCTGCGCGCCCGCGGTGGGCGGCGCGCTCTGGGTGCTCTGGCTGAGCGAGAACGGCAGCGGCGCGGGGCACGCGCCGCCCTTGCCATCGCTATCGACCGTGAAGGCGCTCAGCGGCGACACGGCCGGCTGCCCGGTGTAGGGGGTCAGGCTGGTGTTGGTCGTCGCGATGCCGCACGTGAGCGGATTGGCAAGCGGCGCGAGCGGCCCGTGGGTGAAGTTCAGGATCAGATCGCTGAAAGGCTGTTCGGGGTTTTCGGCGAACAGCGCCGTAAGGCGCCCCGTCGCTTCGTTGGGCACGATCTGGCCCTGCAGGCGCACGGAGATCCCGTAGCGAGTGGACTCCACGTCGAGGTACACGGTGAACGGGGGACCTGTGATCGCGCCGCCGCCTTCGGGGCCGCCCAGGTACATAGCTCCGGTGAGCGCCCCGGGAGGCAGGCCGGGCACGTTCAGGGTCGCTTCGGCGACCTTCGCGCCGGCGGGGCAGGTGACGGGTTCCTTCGTGTGGATACCGATCTGCTTAGGTGTGCACGCTTCGAGCCCGTGCGCCGCGGAGGGGTTGAGCGTCATGCCTTCGGGCAGCAGCACGCTGGCGGTCTTCAGCTGCGCGGAGTCGAGGTTCGCGGGGTTGGGGTCGTGGGGCAGCACCAATTCCGTGGTGACACCGTCGGGCTGATCGGACTGCGTCGTTTCAGGCGTGAGCGAGAACGTCGGCGCAAAGGGGACCAGCGCGAAGGGGGGGAGGCCGTCGCAGCCTTCGGTGCCGATCGGCGTGGTGTACGAAGTCGCCGCCTTCGCGCCTTCGTAGGATTCGCCGCTCCAGCCCGTCGTGGTCGCGGGGCCGGGGCCCGCGCAGTTGCTGGGGTTACTCAGGAACGCGCCGTTCTGGAGGGGGCCGTTGTCGCCGTTGAAGATCAGCCGGGATTCGAGCAGCCCTTCGGGGATGTTGTGGATTTCGAAGAGGTCGTGGTAGTCGCTGGCCCATTCGACGTGCCCCTCGATGAAGGTGTGGACGACGAGCAGGTGGCCTGGCGGCAGCGGCGGTTCGGAGACGCCCACCACCAGCGCGACGCCGAAGTACGAGGACATGCCGGTGGGCTGTTCGAGGTTGTAGACCTTCCCCTTCAGTTCCACATCCGCGAATGCGCCTTCGAACGGCTTTCCGGGTGGGATCACTGTCACGGTATGAACGATGTTTTCGCCGATCACCGTGCTCCCCGCGCCGCTTTCCCCACAGTTGGGTTCCAGGAAGATGTGCTTGACCGGTTCCACTTCGGTCGAGGTGAAATTGGCCACCGAGCACTTCGCGACGGCCTCGGGGTTCGTGCTCACCCCGGGCGCGACGTCGATGCGGAGGCTCTTGAGGTTCTTGACAGGGCCGAACGCCGGGAAGGGCACGGACTGGATCTGCATCCGGTTGAGCTTGAAGTCGCTGACGCCGAAGGGAGGGTGCCCCGCCGCCTGGCTATAGCCTTCCGCTTCGGCCTTCGCCTTTTCTTCCGCTGGGTTCGCGGCCTTTTCGCAGGTGTTGACCTTGCAGTTCGCCGCGAAGAAGCTTTCCACGCCGAATTCGGGGGCGGCCTGGGCGGCGGACACGGAGACGGCCATCGTCGCACCGACCAGCAGCGCGATGAGCGATACGCGAGCGCGGGACCTCATTCCAAACCTCCCTATTGGACAGAAGGTCTATACCCGCTTTTCGAGAGCTCTAATCGATGCAAGCGATCTGTCACCACTGCAACAGCATCAGCCCAACGGTGATCCCGGGGCCGATCGTGACCATCAGCCCCAGTTCGCCCGGCTCTGGGGAGCGCTCGTCGATCGTGCGCTTGAGCACGTACAGGATCGAGGGCGTGCCGACGTTGCCGTGGTTGGCGAGCACGTCGTAGGAGATCCCAACCTGCTCGTCGCACAGTCCCAGCGCGCCCTGCACGCTCTCGATGATGCGCCGCCCGCCGGGGTGAACCAGCCAGTGGTCGATCGCCGTGCGCGTAAGGCCGTGAGTCTCGAGGAAGTCCTCCACCAGCTCCTGCAACCCGGCGCCGGCCTGTTCGGGGAGGTCGCGGTCGAGGTGCAGGTAGCTGTCCTCGGCGGCCAGCTGGAGCTTGACGGCGCCGAGCGTGCGGCCGATCTGGTGGACCTTGGAGGCCACGATCTCGGGGCCCTCCGCCTCGGGGGAGCCGTCGAGCAGCGCCGCGGCGCAGCCGTCGCCGAAGATCGAGGAACCCACGACCTTGGCGCGGGTGTCGTCCTCGGAGGCGCGCATCAGGATGCCCGCCATGCTCTCGGCGGCGACCACCAGGCCCCTGCGCCCGGGGTGGTCGCGCATCGACTGGGCCACGAGGCGCATCAGGGGGACGGCGCTCGCGCAGCCCACGCCGAGCACGTGGTACTTGTCGGTGGCAGGGTCCATCTCGTAGTGATCCACCAGGCGGTGCGCCAGCGTGGGGCCGCCCAGCGAGTAGAGCGTGGCGGTCACCACCGTGCCGATCTCCAGCGGATCGACCTCCAGCCGATCGACGGCCTGCACGGCGTAGCCGAACAGCTCCTCCTCGATCTGCGCCGTGCGGCCCTGCAGCGTCGTGGCGAGCGAGTCGCCGCTGAGATTGAGGTGGCGGCGCTGAACTCCGCAGCGGCCGAAGATGCGCTCGGCGAACTCGTCGCCCTTCATCTCCAGCATCGTGAGGACCTCGTCTTGGGAGAAGGACATCTCCGCGTCGGCCAGCTCCAGGCCGCTGATGCGCGGACCCGCGGGCCGCGCCTCGCGCGCCCGTGTAACCGTGGTCGTAGGATGGGCAAGGCGTTGCGCCAAGGGCGAGACGATACCGGAGTGACCCGCAGACCCGACGAAGGGAGCGATGGATGAGAGTGATAGGGGCTGGTTTGCCGCGCACCGGCACGCTGACGCAGAAGGTCGCGCTGGAGATGCTGGGGCTGGGGCCGTGCTACCACTGGGTCGACGTGCTCGCCGACCTCAACCGGGTGGCGCAGTGGCAGCGCGCGATGGATGGCGATGGGCCGTGGGAGGAGATCTTCGACCTCGCCGGCTTCCACTCCACGGTGGACTGGCCCGGGGGCTGTTTCTACAAGGAGCTGATGGAGCGCTATCCGGAGGCGAAGGTGCTGCTCAGCGTGCGCGATCCACACGCGTGGGAGCGCAGCTTCAGGGAGACGATCTGGAACATGGGCCACGGCGAGTCCGTGCTGCGATTGCTCTCCAGCGCCCGGGCGCACGTGGACCCGCAGTGGCGCGACTACCTCGCGCTGGTGGAGCGGATGTTCTGGGGACCGCAGGGCACCTTCGCCGCCGGGCACTCACAGCCCGAGCAGCTGATCGCCGAGTTCGAGCGCCACAACGCGGAGGTGAGAGCGACCGTCCCGGCGGAGCGGCTGCTGGTGTGGCAGGTGCGCGAAGGGTGGGAGCCGCTGTGCGAGTTCCTGGAGGTGCCGGTGCCAGCAGAGCCGCTGCCACACGTCAACGATCGGGAGACGTTCCTCGGGCGCGTGGCCGACGGGGCGATCGCCACGGTGGCGGCCTGGCGCGAGGAGCAGCTGGCAATGGCGGCCTCCTGAGGAACGGTCGCGGCGGGGGATCGCGCGAGCAAGGAGAGTCAGCGGAGCTCGGGGCGGTTCAGCCTGGAATCGCGGGCGAGGTGCCGAGTACCGCGCCGGAGCCGTCGAGCGCCTGCACCGCGACGTAGGGGGCTGTGGTGGCGGCGGAGATCGTGGTCTCGAAGCCGCTCTTGGGAGCGCTCGCGACCGGGACGAGGGTGGTCGCGGAGGAGCCGGCGAGCACCCGCCACGAGGCGACCGCCGTCGCGCCGTTCCAGCTCGCCTCCACCGTCACGGTGCCCGAGCCGGGCTGCGCGGCCACGGAGGGCGCGTCGGTCGGCTGCCCGCTCCAGGAGGCCAGATAGGAGCGGAAGTCCTGCACGTTGTGCCCGAGCGTCGCGTCGAGCAGGACGTGCCCAGAGGAGTCGTACTCCGTCAAATTGGGCAGTCCGCCGTAGCCCATCAGCCAGTCCCCGCCGGGGAGGCTGAGGGTGTTGCCCTGGCTTTCGGCGAGCAGCGTATGGGAGGGGTTGACGAACGCCTTCACGAGCGTGACGGTGTGCGCCGCCGGGTTGGGGCGCAGGAGCAGCCCGCGCGACTGCTTCTCCTTGGGCGGATCGGAGCCGTTGTCGAACACCGAGATGAGCCCCCCGGGCTGGAGCTCGGCGTCGTGCTGCCAGTAGAAGCGCACGCCGCTCCCCAGCCGGAAGGAGCTGTGGGCGCCGCCGAGCTGCCAGCGAAAGCCGCCGGAGTGCAGGTCCACGTCGTACAACCCCCACGAGTTGCGCGCGGAGAGCAGCACGTCGCCGGAGGAACCCGGATCGATCGAGTTGACGTGGATGTAGTCCCACGGATAGGCGGAGCGCTGGGGCGGGTTGTAGGAGTCCGTGAGGGAGATGTGGCCGAGCGCGTGCCACTCCCACATCACGAGGCCGGTCTTGACGTCAATCTGCTGCACGACCGAGTCGGTGAGGATGCCCGCCGCGGAGCCGTGCGCAGTGGCGAGGTTCATGTGGATCGGGTCGAACGCGTCGATCCACGCGGTGCCCTGCGGAGAGAGGCGGATCTCGTGCAGATCGGCGTGGTAGCCGTTGCCCGCGCGGATGCTCGCGAGGGGGTGGTAGGAGGAGTCGTAGATCACGTCTTCGCCCTGCCCGAAGCCCACCTGCAGCACGCGGCCCTGCCACCACACGAGCACGGTTCGCCCGAGGTAGGAGGCGACCTGGAAGTTGGTCGCGACCTCGTGCGCGGGGAGCGGGTGAAACCACACCAGGTTGCCGGACTGGTCGAAGATCGCCGGCCCCGGCGCGCCCGCGCCCTGATACGGGGCGAGGAACAGGTCGCCGGGCGCCGCGCCGGGCTGAGCCGGAACGGTGACGCGCAGCCCCGAGGGCGCCAGCGCGGGGGCCGAGCGGAAGTGCAGCACCGCGCTCGGATCGCCGTGGTTGTTGGGGAATTCGCTGCTGCTCACCGACGCCTGGTGGGCGATCGTGAACGTGGTCGCGGCCGCAAGCGCCTGCCCCCCCGCCCCCGCCTGCTGTACGCGCGCGCGGACCGTGACGCGCTCCCCCGCGAGGAAGGGGTGGGTGGGCAGGAAGCTCGCGCCCGTCCCCGTGGAGTACGCGGCGAGACGCCCCGAGTGGGCGCCCGAGCGCGAGCCGCGCGCGCTCACCGAGAGCACGCGCAGACCCGAATCGCCGAGGAAGGAGACCTGCGTGGTGGGCGAGGCGTCAGGCGTGCCCGGCAGCGGCGAGACCGTCACGGGGTTGGCTGCCGCCGCGGCGATCGAGGCTTTGTCGTCGAGCGCGAGCGGCGCGACCGCCCCCGAGCCCCCGCACGCGGACAGCACGATGCCCACCGCCACGAGCACCAGTAAGGCCGCCAGCCTCCCTCTCCCGATCAACCCCGCTCTCCCGCCTCGGTGACGACGGGGATCGTAAAACAACCGCTCACCGGCCAACAGCGCTCGCCGGAGAGCCGGAAGCTCACCACCGCGGGCTTGCGCGGAGGGACCACGGGGCGGTGAGAGACGCGATCGAGATCATTTAAGGAGGGGGGGCCGCGTTGTGAGGGGCCGCCGCCGGCGCCGAACCCGAAGCGGGCGCGGGAGTGGGCGCCGAGGCGGCGGGGGACGCCTCGCGCTGGGGGACGAGCGGAAGCGGGTGCACGGTGGCGCCCCCACCGGGTGCGGGCGCAGGCGCGGGGGCCGGCGGGATGCCTGGTCGAACACGCGGGATGAAGCGAAACGCCGTCGCGGCGCCGATCGCGGCGAAGCCGGCGGAGATCAGGAAGGCCAGGCGGAAGCCGTTGGTGAGCGCCACCAGCGGCGGCTGGTAGTCGCTCGAAATCAGGTGCGCCGTGTACTGCGCGCCGAGCGAGGTGAGGATCGCCAGGCCGAGCGCGCCGCCCATCTGGCGCGAGGTGTTCACCAGCCCCGAGGCCAGACCGGCCTCGCTCGGCGGCACGCCCGCGGTGGCGGCGATCGTGGCGGGTACGAACGCGAGGCCCACGCCGATCGACGCGAGCAGGCCGGGCAGCAGCAGATCCTTGCCGTAGCCGCCGTCGACCGAGATGCGGGCGAACAGCGCCAGGCCGGCGGCCATCAGCGCGAGGCCCACGCCGAGCACGGGGCCGGCGCCGAAGCGCCCCACCAGGCGCCCCGCGCGCGTGGCGCAGACCATGATCGTCAGCGCCATCGGCAGGAACGCGAGCCCGGCGCCGATCGGTGTCATGTGCAGCACGAGCTGCAGGTAGAGCGAGAGGAAGTACCACATCGGGAACAGCGCGGCGCTGAACGCCAGCACGATCAGATTGGAGATGCGCAGCAGGCGGATCGAGAACGCGCGCAGCGGCACGAGCGGGTCGGCAGCGAAGCGCGCCTCGATCACGACGAACGCCACCAGCAGCACGAGTCCGAGCGCGATCGGGCCGAGTGCTTCCGCCGAGCCCCAGTCGTCGGCGCCGGCGCTGACGATCCCGTACACCAGCGCGAGCAGGCCGCAGGTGATCGAGAGCGCGCCGGCGAGGTCGAACGAGCCGGCGTCCTCGCGGCGGCGTTCGGCGACGGCGGCGCTCGCCACTATTGCGGCGATGATCCCGATCGGGATGTTGATCAGGAGGATCCAGCGCCAGCCCAGCGTCTGTGTGATGACCCCGCCCGCGAGCACTCCCGCGGCGCCGCCCGCGCCGCTCATCGCGCCCCACAGCCCGATCGCGCGCAGCCGTTCCGGGCCAGGGGCGTAGGAGGAGTTGATGATCGCCAGCGAGGCGGGCGCCATGATCGCGCCGCCGAGGCCCTGCAGCGCGCGCGCGCCGATCAGCATCTCCTGGCTCTGGGCCACCCCGCCCGCCAGCGAGGCGAAGGCGAACAGCAAGAAGCCGGTTATGAACACGCGGCGCTGGCCGAACAGGTCGGCGGCGCGGCCGCCGAGCATCAGAAAGCCGGCGAAGGTGACCGCGTAGGCGTTGACGATCCACTGCAGGTCGATCGCCGAGAAGCCGAGGGCCGCGCGGATCGAGGGCAGCGCGACGTTGACGATCGAGACGTCGAGGATCACCATGAACTGCGCCGTGCAGCACACCGCAAGCAGCAGTGCGTGGCGCGAGTGCGCGGCCGGCTGCGCCTCCGGCGCCGCCGCCGCGGAGGAGGGGGATCGGAGGGTCGCGGAGCTCACAGTGGTGAGGGTAGTCCGAGTCAGCCCGCGGGCGGAGTGAGAGGTGGCACGATCGCATCGAAGGTGCTCACGGGCAAGGGCACCACAGTCAGCCTGCGGGCGGCGCGGCGGGCGGTGGGGTGACGGCGACGGTGTTCGAGGTGCCGAGCAGCTGCCCGGTCGCGTCGAGCGCCTGCACCGATACGTAGGAGTACTTCTCGGGCAGCGTCACGGAGCTCTCGAAGCCGCTGTCGGGCATAGTCTCGATGGGCTTCAGCGAGTCGGGGTCTTCAGTGGTGGCGAGCACTCGCCACGAGGCGACGTCGGTGGCGCCGTTCCAGCTGGCGAACAGCGCCGTGGAGTCCCCCGTTGTGAGCACCCTCGCACTCACCGCAGGGGGCGTCAGCGGGTGCCCGCTCCAGGGGAAGCGGAAGGCGCGGTAGGAGGACATGCCGGGCGGCAGGTGCGCGTCGAACAGCAGCGAGCCATCCCTGGCGAACTCGCTGATCTCGGGCACCGCGCCCCAGCCGATCACGGAGTCTTCGTCGGAGAGCGTCTGGTTGTTGCCCTGGGAGTCGGCGAGCAGCGCGGAGGGGTGCGTATCGACCTTCACGAGGCTCGCGCGGCGGTGGCTGAGGTCGAGCGCCACGCGCACCCCGCGCGACTGGTAATGGACGCGGGGGCTCGAGCCGTCGTCGAAGAACGTCACGCTGCCGTCGGGGAGCATGCGCGCGTCGTGCTGCCACGCTGTTTCGGCGCCCGGGCCCATCGCGAAGCTGCTCTGGGTCCCCCCCAGGCGCCACTGGATCAGCCCGCTGCCCTGCTGCAACTGGTAGGCCGCCCACGTGGAGCGCCCGGAGATGAGCAGGTTGCCGCTCGGCTCGGCATCGATCGAGTTGAGGTGGAACCAGTCCCACGGCACGGGCTTGTCCTTGGAGGGCACCGTGGCGTGGGACTCGCTCACGCCCACGTGATCGAGGCTGTGCCATTCCCAGCGCACGAGCCCCGTCTTGACGTCGACCTCCTGCACGGCGGTGTCCACGATCGTGCCGTTGCGCGGGCCATCCACGGGCGTGAGGTCGCAGCGCATCGGGTTGTACACGGTGATGAAAGCGACCTGGTTGGGCGCCAGCTGGAAGTCGTGCAGGTCGGCCTTGAAGCCGTTGCCCGCGCGCACGCGCGCGACGGTCTGGTAGTCGTCGTTCATCACGATGTCTTCGCCTTCGCCGAAGCCGAGCGAGAGCACGCGGCCCTGCCACCAGGTCAAATCGCGTTCGCCTTCGTAGCTCTGCTGACTCAGGTTCTCCGCGGCGTTGCCATCCGCGAGCGGCTGAAACCACACCACGCGTCCCTGCGGGGTGTAGATCAGCGGCCCGAACTGCCCCGGGCCCGGCCCGACGGTCGTGAGGATGTCGCCCGAGATGGGGTCGCGATCGGGCACCGTGACGGCCATGATCGGGGGGTGGGTGTTCGGGGCCGAGACGAAGCTCTGATAGGAGGAGGGCGGCGCCGGCGGGTTGGGGAACTCGGGGATCGATTCGGTGGGGTAGGGGGTGGCGATGTGGAAGCTGAAGCTCACCTTCCGGCCGGCGCCCGCGCCCTCCAGGACCGCGTTCACCGCCACGCGCTCGCCTTCCTTGAAGGGTTCGTTGGGCACGAAGGAGCCGCCATCGCCCTGGAAGTAGCCGTACAGATGGCCGTAGTGGTAGCCGCTCTGCGAGCCCACCACCGAGACGTCCTGGATGTCGGTGACGGGCGTGCCCAGGAAGCTGATCTGCGTGTGGGGGTTGGCGGTATCGGTCTCCGGCGCGGGCGAGACGTCCACCGTGGTGCCCGCGAGCGCGGCGGAGTGGTCGAGCGTAGCCGGCAGGCAAACGGGGGAGGGCCCGCTGGGACCGACCGCCGAGCGCGCGCCGGAGAAGGTGCCCGAGCCGAGCACCACCGCCACCACGACCCACGCGAGGATCGCGAGGGGGACGATTATGAGGCCCAGCTTCAGGCGTCTGAGAACACGCACGCGGTGAAGCTACACCGCCACGGAGGCGCCGTGCAGCGGGCCGAGGTTGGGTTGGCGCCCGTGCAGCTCGAACGCCAGGAAGCGACTGAAGAGGCGGTGCTCGGGGCCGTGGAAATCGGCCGAGCCGGTGCTGAGCAGCCCCAGCTCGGCGCAGCGATCGGCGAGCAGCCGGGTCTGGGGGGCGTCGTGGGTGACGTAGAAGCACTCCACCCCATCCATCCCCGCCCCGCGGAAGCGATCGATGCAGCTCAGCACCTCCTCGGGAGAGTCGATGTCCCAGAAGGGGTGCGCCCACACCGCCACCCCGCCCGCGTCGTGAACCCACTGGATCGCCTGCTCCACGGTGGGCTCGGTGCGCCCGGAGTACGCCGGCGCGCCGGGGATCAGGTAGGCGGGCAGGAACGAGGCGACGTCGTCGTGGCCTTCCTCGACCAGGCGGGTGGCATTCGCCGGATGGGACAGCACCGCGGCCGATAAGTGGGGGCGCCCTAGCGGCTTGCCCTCGCGCAGGCGAGCGTCGAGCGGGGCCTGGTCGATCTCGAAGCCCAGCTCGCGCAGCTTCCCCGCCATGCGCTCTGCCCGCCGCTCGCGATCGCCGCGCGCGCCCGCGAGGCGCTCGCGCAGCTCCGCGTCGCGGTGATCGATGCCGTAGCCGAGCACGTGCAGGTCTTCGTAGGAGCCATCGACGGAGGAGATCTCCGCCGCCGGGATCAGCTCGATGCCGTGGGCACGAGCGGCGGCGAGCGCCTCCTCGATGCCATCCACGGTGTCGTGGTCGGTGAGCGCCAGCAGCTCGACGCCCGCACGCGCGGCGTGCTCGATCACCCCGGCGACCGGCAGTTCGCCGTCGGAGTGCAGCGAGTGCGACTGCAGGTCGAATACCGGCAAGGGCGAGGACATGCGAGGCGATCTTATAGGTCCGCTCTCGCCCCCACCCCACCACCCGGGCGCTCCCGCCGCGCTGGACCGCGCTCGCGGATCGCCCGGGCCATGAGCGAGGATGGCACTGCGTGCTCGTGCTACTGGTACGTCACCGCCGGGGGAGGCGCTTCGGCGTTCGCGCCGAAGCTCACGCGCAGCAGCGCTCCACCGCCGGGAGCGTTCTCCGCGCGCGCGTAGCCGCCGCCGGCCTCCGCGGCCTGGCGCACGATCGCGAGGCCCAGCCCCGAGCCGGGCAGCGAGCGCGCGCCCTGCGCGCGGTAGAAGCGATCGAACACGAACGCCCTCTCCTCCTCGCGAAAGCCCGGCCCGTGGTCGCGCACGGTGAGCTCGCCGCCGTGCAGCCCCACCTCCACGAGCCCCTGCGCGGGGCTCCACTTGCGGGCGTTATCGAGCAGGTTCGACACCGCGCGGCCGATCGCGCCCGCCCGTCCGCTGAGCAGCGTTGGCTCCAGCTGCGCCTGCCAGCGCACATCGCTGCGCCGGCGCGCGCGCTCCAGCGCCTCCGCCACGACCCGATCCAGGCGCACTTCGTCGGGGGGCTCGCGCGGCGGGGCGCCCCCGCGCGCCAGCTCCACCACGTCGCCCACCAGCGCCGTCAGCTCATCGAGCTCGGAGACAATGTCCCTGCGCAGGCTCTCCTGCTCGCTCGCCGGCAGCCGCGAGGCTTCCCCGAGCACCTGGATGTTCACGCGCAGGCTCGCGATCGGCGTGCGCAGCTCGTGGCCCGCGTCGGCGATCAGGTGGCGCTGGGCCTCCACCGAGCGCTCGAGCGCATCGAGCGTCGTGTTGAAGCTCTCCGCGAGCCGCGCGATCTCGTCGTGGCCGGTGACCTCCAGGCGCTCGGATAAGTCGAGGCTGCCCGTCAGCGTCTCGGTGCGCCGCGTGAAGCGCGCGATCGGCGCCAGCGCCGTGCGCGCCACGAGCGTTCCGAGCAGCGCCGCCAGCGCGATGCCCGCCACGCCGATCGCCGCCAGCAGGAGGAGGAGATTGCTCAGCTCGTGTTCCACCTCGCTCAGGGGTCGCGCGATCAGCACCGCCCCGCGTTCGCTCGTGCCGAGCGTGAGCACGCGCAGGCGCATTCCGCGGACCGTCCTATCCGTCAGTGCGCTGCCGCTGCCCCGCTGCGCGATCTGCTCATCGAGCGTGGTGGGCGCGATTCGCGAGGCTGCATTCTGGCCTCCGGGCACCTGCACGGCGCCGCTCGGCGAGATGAACTGCACGTACCCCTCCGCGCCCCCAAACGGAGCCGGCTGGATGACTATGGACGACCCACCCACCCCGCCGCCATCGCCATCCGGCGGTGGTGGGCCGCCACCGGGAGGCGCCCCCGCAAACGGCCCTCCCGCTCCGCGCGGCGCAGCGAACGTCTGCGCCCGCTGGCGCAGCGACTTATCGATTTCCCCGCGCAGATCCGAGCGCACCGCGAAGTACAGCCCCAGCGCGACCCCGAGCACCGCGAGCGCCACCGATACGCTCGCGAGCGCCGCGATGCGCACGCGCAGGGTCATGGCTCGCGCAGGACATACCCCACGCCGCGCACGGTGTGGATGACCTCCTCCGCGCCCGCCTCTTCGAGCTTGCGCCGCAGGTAGCCGATATACACGCGCAGCGCGTTGGAGGTCGGCCCGAAGTCATACCCCCACACGCGCTCGTAGATCGCGCTGTGCGAAAGCACCCTGCGGGGGTTCGCCAGCAGCAGCTCAAGCAACTGGTATTCGGTGCGCGTCAACTCGACGAACGTCTCTCCCACCAGCGCCCCATGACGAGCCGGATCGAGGCTCACGCCGCCGAAGGAGAGCCTCTCCTCGGAGGCGGCGGATCCCTCCCCGTCCTTGCCGCCGTCGGGGAGCGAGCGGCGCAGCAGGGCGCGCAGGCGCGCCTTCAGCTCGCCCACATCGAAGGGCTTCACCATGTAGTCGTCCGCTCCCATATCGAGCCCATCGATGCGATCGGCCACCGCATCGCGCGCCGTCAGGATCAGGATCGGCACACGGTTCTCCAGCTGCCGCAGCCGCCTGCACACCTCCAGCCCATCGACGCCGGGCATCCCCACGTCCAGCACCACCGCGTCGGGGACCCCCTGCGCGACCATATCCAGGCACTGGGCTCCATCCTCGGCGATCTGCACCTCATAGCCGCCCAGCGTCAGCGCGCGGCGCAGGGCCTCGCGCACCGCGCGATCGTCATCGACTACTAGAACCTTCACGCTGGTGATTGTCGCGCAGCGGCCGCCCACCTCGTCGAGCGTCGGTTCCTCGTCCCGCGAGCAGGCCTAAGGACAGCCGCTGATCGAGATCCTGGTGCTCCGCACTATCCGCGCGCCATTCTGGCCGGTGATCGTGGTGGGCATCACGAGCCTGGAGCCACACAGGTCGCCGTTGGCCTTTGCTGGCAGGTTGGTCGCGAGCACCGAGTGCGAGCCCTCGGGCAGCTTCAATTCGAAGCTCGAGACCGGCGCGTCGGGCACCGTCGTAAAGGTGCTCGTCGTGATCCCCTTCCTGATGCTCGTACCGCCCACCAGGTCGAGGCGGATTCCCTCGCCCTCGAGGATCACAACCAGGTCCGGGAAGGCGGCGCGGCCGTGGGACACCAGGTAGGCGGGGCCGGTCAGCGGTTCGCCCAGCAGCGGGGTCACGGCCCTTGCGCTCCCCACAACCGACGCGGCGGGGCACGTCGCGGGATTGGCGGCGAAGGCGGCTTCGGTGCAGGCCTTCTGCAGCGTCGTGAGCCGCGCCGGCAGCTGCTTGGGCAGCGACACGACGACGCGGCCGATGTTGGCCTGCCCCTTCCCGGAGGTGACCTTCACCTGCAGCGAGGCGCCTTTCTTCCTGCTCGTGCGGCTCTGCGTGGACACCGTGAACCTGGGATGGAACGGCAGCGCCGCGCAGTTGGCCGCCTGGAAGCGGGTCGAGACGTTCGCGTTCGCGCCCACGGTCGAGGCGATCGCGCCGGTCACCGCCAGCGGTTCGCAATTGGTCGGGTTGAACGTGAATTCCGGCCTGTCGATCGTCACGGTCGCCGAGCGCACATCCAGCGGAATGCCCTTCAGGATCTTCGGCAGCGGGTCGGTCACGATGGTGATCTGCGCGGTGTGCGGGTCGATGTAGATGGCGGCGCGCACAACGATCGTCCCCAGGTTGAACGGCCCCACTTCGGCGTGCGCCACGATCGCCAACCCAAACGGCGCGCCCCTATATGGACCCGTCAGGTAGACGGGGTCTTCCTGCCTGCCAGCCTGCGGCAGCGACACGGGCTCCGGTCCCACTCCCGCGCTCGTGTCGAGGTGACCGATCCGACTCGCCGCCGAGCAGGTCCCCAGTTCGGCCTGCGCCGCGTCGCAGAGGGTCACCTTCGAGAGCATCCCCAGCAGGCCCGGGGGAGTGTGCAAGCTGACCTGGCCCAGATCCTGATCCTGATCGGTGCGCGCGATGGTGGTCACCAGCGGGCTGAACCCGCCCGCCTGATTGCTGACGGTGCCCGCCGCGAACGAGGGGTTGAACTGGCTCACGCAACCGGAGTCGATCTGGAAAGGCGGACTCGCGACGCTCGTGGGCACCTGCGCCGCCGAGCTCCACGGCGTGAGCAGACCCGTGGTCTGGTAGCTCCCACAGCTGCGCGGGGTCACGAGCGTCGCCCGCGGACCCCCGTAGAGCCTCAGCCTCAGCTTGCTGAAGGGCAACTGCGGGAAGGAGAGCTGCTGCTGCGGTCGTTCTTCGAAGCTCGTGCTCAGCTGACCCGTAGCGGGATCGACCTGCACCCCGCCCGCGAGCTTCACCGCGACCCCCGAGCCTTCCACGACCAGGTACAACGCGAGCAGGCTCCCGTAGGGGTTGCTGTTCTGCTGAGCGACATAGAGGCCGCCCTGCAGGGCGTGTTCCAGCAGCGGCGTTTCGAGTTCGACCGACCCCACCTTCGACGCGTTCGGGCACCGCGCCGGTTCGGTTGAGTGCAGCCCAACCTGGGCTTCCGAGCAAGCTTCGAGGCCATTCGCCGCCGAGGGAGAGATCGACACCCCCGCCGGGAGCGTCACCACGGCCTTGCGGAGATCCGCCTCGGCCAGACCTTCGGGGTTTTCGTTCTGCGGGATGCTCAGGTCGAGCTCCATACCCGTCGGCGAGTTCGCAGCGGCGGTTTCGAGCTGGGCGAGGAGCGAGGGACCGAAGTCCAGTCGGTCGCAGCCACCTATGCCGACCGGGTCACCCAGGCTGTTGTGGCTGATGGATGTCGCAGACGTCCACAGTTCCGGGTTCGCCAGCGGTTCCTGCCAGGAGTCGGCGCTGATCGTTGTCGTCAGCGGTCCCGTGCATGAGGTTGGGAGCCTCAGCAGCGGCCGGGGCGCGTCGGCCGGACATCTTTCGCCGATCGAGTGGCCGTTACCCTGAAACAGGCACGACCCGCGTACTTCGTCGTGTCTCGGATCAGCCGGCACGCCCCAGAACGTCACGGTGCTGGCGAAGACCCGCAACGCCTGGCTGGTTTCGCTGCTTTCCACCCGCAGACCATAGTCGCCGCTCGTGCGCAGCGAGGGAGCCAGCACGACCGGCGCACCCTGAACGTTGAAGCCGAACTCAGCCGGCAGGCCGGCCGGAGGAACCAGGCTGTAAACGGGCACAAACTCTGCGAATTCAGGATGAAAGAACACCTCGATGATCCCCACGACACTTGAGTTGGAACAGCTCGGCACGCTGTTGTCATTCCCGTGCCCTTCCGCATCGACCGTTTCCCGCACCACCGTCCGAAACAGTTCCTGACTGCACTGCGGCACAGCGATGGCGCTGCCGATCAAACCCGGGGGCAGATCGACCCTCACATCCTTGACGTTCCCACTTGGCACCACTTCCCCAAACGCATTCACGGCCGGCGCCAACCTGAAACTTGTCGTGAACTGAAACGGGTGCGACCCGGCCTGCACGTCGATACTGCCATCCGCGTTGGTGGCCTCAGCGTCAAAGCCCTGGCTCTGGAAACCGAATTCAGCCATCGCCACGCCAGACGAGATCGACAACCCACCGACGACCAGCAGCAGCAGGATTGGCAACAGCAGCCTCCTGGGCATCGTCTACACCCTTCCCCTCGTTGACCACTTCGCCCTTCCCGCTCTCCTAGCGCTGCGCTTCGCCCTGCGTCTGCCCTTCCCGCCCCGCTTCTTGGGCTTGACCTTCCTAGGTCGGGGCTTGACAGCCGGCTTTGACCCAGACACCGAGACGTTGCCCGGGCCAACGTAGGATGCGCTGCCAAGTGCCCCAAGCGCCGCCGGCGGCGATGGCGGGAGCTTGCAGCTCTCTCCTTCACACCCGGACGGCACGACACCCGAGGAGCCAGAGAAACCACCACCTTCACGCGCATCATAAACATCCAAAAGCTGATCGGTATCCTGCGGCACAAGCTCGCTGTAGGTCAGGAAGAAGACATCACTCCCATCGGCGCTGGCATCCGCGAACAAGGACTTGCCGCTGCTGCCGCCACTGGAGATCAGCCCGACACAGCCGCCAGGACCCCGACAGCCGCCTCTCCCTTCTTCCTCCCACTCATACACATCCTGCTTGCCATTGGTGTCCCGTGGCACGAGCGCATCTGCACTATTGAAGAACACACGCATACGCCCTCCCACACCGGACAGCACCCGCGACTGATAGATAGCCTCCACATCCTTGAACTGCGTTCCTCCCGGGATGTCCGACCCCCCACTAGGCTGCGCGCCACTGGGATCGCACGAAGCGCAGCTGAGCGCACCCGCACCCGCGTTCGCCCCCGCGTTATATACGTAGACCTCCTGCTCACGCCCGCCCGTTTCGGGATTCCTGTTGTCATAGCCGGTCAGGCGCCCGTCTGACATGAACACCAAGCCCAACCCATCCGAAGTGACCCTTGAAGTACGATTGGCGACACTGGGCGCCCAATCATCGGCCACTCCACTGTTTTCCGCGTTGTCCAATGACACTTCCTTGTTGTCATCCTCGGAGAGGGTCGCTATAAACTTCGTCGTGCCGGTTCCCCCATCCCGGTGCCAAACGTAGAGACTGCATGTTTCAAGTCCGCCACCCTGTATATTGACTCTGCAATGCCCTCGGGAGGCGCCCTGCGCGAGGACACCATTGGCGACAAAATAGACATAGGAGCCATCTTCGCTGGCACCCAGCACCCGCTGCACATCGGCGCCCGCAGGATCACCGACCGTGAGATCACTCAGCTGACCGCTTCCGAGGTCGAGTTCATACAGATCGCTGAAACCTTCCCCGCGGTTGGCGGTGGAGTTGCCGGTCAGCCTGCTGCGGTCGGTGAAGAACACCCTCGACCCATCGCCGCTCGCGGTCTGAAACTGACCTCCACCGCTTTCCGGACCTTCACTCGACGCGTCAACCTGGATGCCGCTCTTGCCATTCTCATGGGCATATAGATCGCCTTCATAGCTGAAGAAGACCACCGAGCCGTCGTTTGATATCGGATGAAGACCGCCGGGGCTGTTGGCAAGGTTTTCACCAAGGACGGCGCCCGGCAGTACGTTGACAAGTTGAAGCTGGCCATTGGACCACTCATATAGATTGCTGGAGCCGCTGTCGATTGCGTTTGGGGTCAACGCCGCCGCCGTGGAGAAGACGATGTGACTCAGGTCGGGAGTCGCACCCACAAATTCCAGCCCGAATGCTTCAGGTGGTTCACTTGGCGGGTTGGCGCTCGTCAGCACGGCATGAAAGTCGCCCGTGCCAATGTCCTGCACATAGAGATCCTGATACCCTTCTGGTGCGCCACCGAGGGGCGGGTTCCTGACAGGCCTTAAGTCGCCGTTCAGGAGCAGACCGCTCGATAGGTTGGACGAGAAGGCCTTGTAGGGACCTCCCTGGCCCACGGGACTGTAGGATTCAGAGCTTATCCGCGGAGTGATGCTCACCGTTGACCACCCGCTCACGCCCCGCGTGGCTAGATACTGGGCCTCGAGCGGCAGACCCGCGGAGTCCGCGAACCCGCCGTTCGACGCGTAGACGATCGCTTCCCCGCTCGCCGCCGCCTGCAGAAGTCCGCCATTGGTGCTCCCCGGGAACCCATCGATGCCGGTGATCAGCGAATTGCCCTTCTCAGGCGGGGAGACCATCTCCCACGCACGCCCATCGGGCAACACCAGCGGGCCTCCGCCCGTCTGGGCTGTGAAGCTCGCGCCGGAAGCCCCCCACGCTTGGCTGGCACCAAGCGAGGCCACCCACGCCAACACACCCGCCAGGACCGCCCCAATCAACCACAGCCGGCCCGTCAAGACCACCCGACGGCTATCAGCGACCGCGACCACCCATGGAGTTCCATCCATCACCACATCCCTCACCTCTCCAAGCCGCTCGACCGACTTTCCTCACTCGTCCTCTTGGACCATCGTGCTCAATCGTGCTCATGCCTGCATGTAGCAACCTAACATGCGGCCGCATACGAGGGCCGCTGTCGCGGGCTCTACGACAGACCAGAATGGCTTGCTCCCTGCCCATCAAGCCATGTACCGGCAGTGAGAAACAAATCTTGACAGGTTCTGACTGGGGGTCGGAAACAATCTTGACAGGTTCTGACTGGGGGTCGGAAACAAAAGTGGGCAAGGCGTGGAGGGAGGTCAGAAACAAATAACCCGAGGCCAAGAAGCAAGCCCTGACGGCTGAAGGACGCAACAAAGACGGGCGTCTACCTGGAAGATTGCCTTGTTTTGCGGGCAAACCTGATCTCAGTCGGCCACCGGATCGATAGCCAGACTCCGTGTCGTCTCCCATAGGCCGACTTGACCTCGACGCCAGCCGGGTGGATCATACGGAGGAGCCCGCCAACCGGGCTCGCCTGGGGACACCGGGCGTGTTGCCACCGCCAAGCGCGATGACGGCGCTCTCGGGTCTCGAGCACTAATCACAAGGAAAACAACGACACAACACAAACAACAAGGAGAATCGAAGAGATATGAGCAAGCTAAAGGCGTTGTTCGGGCTGACCATGATGGTCAGCCTGCTCGCCATCTCAGCAGCACCCGCATTCGCGGAATTCGAATCTAAAACAGCGGAAGGAAAAGGCAAAGCTGGTGCCACAACTTTCACCGATGAAGGAGCTACGGTCACTTGTGAAAGCGCTGTCGGCACATGGAGCATTAGAAAACAGGATAAACTACAAGGAAAAGTAACAAAAGGTGGACATCTCAACATCCACGTAAACGCCTCGACCGCTAAACCAGCGGGCTGGGAAAATTGTAAAACCTCCATCGGATCCACAGCCGAAGTTAGCGACTGTGAATTCCAAGCAGAACAAAAAGCCGGTGAATTCACAGTCAATGGCACGATCATAAAAGGCTGTGTCGTCACTTCGCCTGGCAACTGCAGGATCAAAGTACCCGCCACGAGCGAAAAACTCGGGAAAACAACCTTGACAAATGTAGGCACAAACCTCGAAGCCAAACTCGAAGTGGAAGGCATTCCGTCCGAAGCCGAAAGCCTCGGGGGCTTTGGTTGTCTAGGAATCAAAAACCTGAAAAATAAAGTTGGCAAAGAGAAAGGCGTATTAACGGCAGAAGGACTAAAAGCGGTCTAGAAGTCCGCAGCCTCTCTACATAGAGACTGGTGCGGAAACGGTGGGCCGGCCCGGCAACGGGCCGGCCCACACGTTTACGTACTCGCCCACCCTGGAGCACTCCAGGGGCCGCGATCCGCACCTCATAGTCGCCCAGCGTCAATACCCAACGGGGGCTCTCCCGCACCGCCAGATCCTCACCGGCTACAGGGATCTCCATAGACCTCCTATCGTGGTGCGCGTGAGAACCGCAGGACAACTCGCCGGTTTGGCGCTGTCGATCGTGGCGGTCACCGGGGGCAGTGCGCCGGCCGCAGGCAGCGTCCCCCCGGCCGAGCGGTCGCTGCTGACCGGTGTGCAGGCTGGACAGCAGGCCCTCTTCAAGGAGCTCGATGCCGGGTTCTCCGAGGCATTCGGCAGGAACCTGCCTGGATCGCCGAGCTTCCGCAAGGGCGCGCAGAGCTTCTTGCCGGCGGTGCAGAGCGCCGGGGTGAGCTTCCTGGAGCGGGGCGGCAGCGCGACATTCGCCAGGAGAATGGCTCGCGCCGGGCAGGCCTGGCGAAAGCTGAACGTCGAGGGCGGCCTCTCCAAGCGGGCACCCGGCGCGGGCGCCTTCGTCAAGGCCACGGTCGCCGCCGAGACCGCGTTCTGGAGGAAGCTGGGCGCCGGAGTGCACGCGCTTCGGGCCGCCTCGCTCCCTCCGAAAGCCTTCCAGGAAGTCGTTGCCACCGCCGGCAGCGCGTTCACGAGGGACTTCGAGCGGGCGGTGGGGACGCTTCTGAAGGGCGTTCACACCAGCCGCTCCGGCAGAGCGGCTCTCCTCAGGCTCCTCGGCAGCGGCATCCGCCGCTTCACCGCAAGCCTGAACTCGGGCGCGCGGGTATACCTCTGAGGTCCAGGCGGCCCCCAATCAACAGGCTCTCGCGCCCGCTCCGCCCCCCAGCGAACCGCCCCCTTCGACGGTGCCCCAGACGACCCACCTCTCGCTGCAATGCCCCAAGAGCGCCCATCTGAGCGAAGCTCTGAGGATCTCCGGAATGCTCAGCCCCGCGCCCGCGGGCGCGAGCGTTCAGCTCCTCTACGAGCCCCCTCCCTCGGGCACGGGCACTCCACCACCTCCGATTTCCAAGCAGCTTGCGCTCGCGCCCAGCGGCGAATTCAGCGATGCGAGCGTGACTCCGGAAGCCCAGGGCGGTGGCGAAAAGGGGGCCCTGATGGGCACGTGGATGGTCGAAGCGACGTATACCGGCAACGCGCTGTACACCACTCCCCTCCCGCAGCTGTGCGAAATCCATGTCGAACATTGAGAACGTGTTCAGCGGCCCAGCCGGGATCTGGATCCCTCCCGGCACCGACCAGCCGGGCAGATCGCCAAACCGGGTCTGGTTCGAATGTCCAGCGAACGCGGGGCGAATCTCCAACCGCCGTCCATATCCGCCGTGGGCGCGCTCGCCGAAACTGCAGCGACTGTCTGTTCCTGCATTCATCCAGCACAGCGGCCCGAGTGAGGTGAGAAGCCATGCGACCCCCATCCCGTCAGATCCTTGCCCTGGGCGGCGGCGGCTTCTCGATGGAGCGGGACGGCTCGCTGCTCGATGACTACGTACTGTCCCTGGCCCCAGCCAAACGACCGCGCGTCTGCTTCCTTCCCACGGCCTCGGGCGACGCGGATCATTACGTCGTGCGCTTCTACCGCCGCTTCTCCTCCGAGTGCGAGGCCAGCCACGTGTCGCTGTTTCGCCGCGACCAGGGCACAGGCGGCGTCGAGGAGGACATCGCCGCGCATCTGCTGGCGCAGGACGTGATCTACGTCGGCGGCGGCAACGTCGTGAGCATGCTCGGCGTGTGGCGCGCGCACGGGCTCGACGAGGTCCTGCAGCAGGCGTGGCGCGAGGGCATTCTCCTGTGCGGCCCCTCCGCCGGCTCGCTGTGCTGGTTCAGCGAGGCCCTCAGCGCGTTCCACGGGGCGCCACGGCGGGTGCGCGGGCTGGGGCTCCTGCCCTACTCCAACTGCGTGCACTACGACGCCGAGCCCGAGCGGCGCGCCGAGTACCACCGCTTCGTCGGCGATGGGATGCGCGCGGGCTTCGCCGCCGACGACGGCGCCGCTCTGCACTTCCGCGGGCGCCAGCTGGAGCGGGTCGTCGCCTCGCGCCCGGCCGCGCGTGCCTACCGCGTGGAGCCGATGCGCGACGGCGTTCTGGAGGCTCCACTGGAGAGCGTGTATCTGGGCGCCTGCGCGAGCGTGCCCGAGTCCCTCGCGCACGCCGCCTCCGCCTCCATCTCCGCGCCGGGCGCCGCGTGAGCTCGCCACCGCCGGATGGGCCAGAGCGCCGCGCGGGGGAGCGCCGCGCGGGGGAGCACCGCGAGGCGCCGGAGGGCCAAGAGGCGCCGGAGGGCCGCCTGATCTTCGCGATGGGCGGTGGGGGCTTCACGATGGAGCCCTCCAATCCGCTGCTCGACGATTTCGTGCTCGACCTGGCGCGGGCGCGCGCGCGGGAGCCGCGCATCCTGTTCCTGCCCACCGCCTCCGGCGACACCAACGCGCAGATCAACGCCTTCCAGGCGCGCTTCGCGGGCCGCGCGTGCGTGCCCGAGCACCTGTCGTTGTTTCGCCTGCAGGACGCCGAGCGGACGCCCGAGGAGAGCATCCTGAGCCAGGACGTCATCTACGTCGGGGGCGGCTCGATGCGCAACCTGCTCGCGATCTGGGGGGCACACGGGCTCGATCGCCTGCTGATCGAGGCCTGGCGCGCGGGCACGATCCTCGCGGGACTCTCTGCCGGAGCGATGTGCTGGTTTCAGGGCGGCGTGACGCGCTCCAGCGGCCCACCGGAACCGATGGCCGGGCTCGGGCTGCTGCGCGGGTCGCTCACCGTGCACGCCGACGGCGAGCCCGAGCGGCTGCCGGTGTGGCTGGCGACGGTCCGCGAGGGGAACCTCCCAGGCGGCTGGGCCGTGGACGACGGCGTTGGGCTGCTGTTCAACGGCGAGCGCCTGGAGCGCGTCGTCAGCTCACGCCCCGGAGCCGGCGCCGAGCGGGTGGATGCGATCGCCGGCGAGCTCGTGCGCCACCGCCTGGCGCCCGAGCTGCTGGGCGCCGGCGAGGACGCGCTCGCGCCGGCTCTCGACGAGGACATCCAGGAGCTGCGCCAGGTGCAACGCCTGCGCCGCGGCACCGGCGCCGGAGGCGCGCTCAGAGATCCGTGAGCCCCCCGGGCACGCGCGCGAGGGTCTCCTCCAGCGTCAGCTCCGGCGCCCCGCGTGCGCGCCGGTAGCGGTTCTGGGCGGCCAGCATCTGCGCGATGTCGCTGCGCTCGAGCCTCGCTTCGGTCTCCGAGGAGCGGGTGGGCGTCCAGTCGAGCAGCTCCTCGTCGCCGCCCTGGTAGAAGTGGGCTCCGAAGATCGCCAGCGCGATCAGCAGGATGGGCATGCCGAAGACGATGAGGTAGAACAACACAGCTCCCTCAGGCCCCCGCCGGCGCGGGGCGTGTCTTGGCGCGCGCGCGCGGTGCGCGCTTGGGCGCTCCAGCGGGCGCGGCCGCCTTGGGCGGGCCGCTCTCCGCTATGGACTGGAGCCCCAACTCCTCGATGGCGGCGTGCAGAGCGGCGATCTGGGCCACGAGCTGAGCCTTGATCTGCTCGAGCTCGGCGACGTCGAGCAGGCGCGGACCCGCCTTCGAGGCCGGCCGGGCGGGCTTGCGGGCGAGGGCGGGGTGCCTGGACGCCAGCTCGCCGAGCGTCAGCTCCAGCGCCGCGATCTGGGTGTGCAGCCGCCGCCGGCGGCTCGCCTCCTCGGTGGGGCGTCCGGGCGAGGACTTCGGTTCCACATACAGCGCCGCGGCGACGTCGCGGGGGTCGACCCCGGTGTCGTGCGCTTCCTGCGCGGCGAGCGCCGCGATCGAGCCTACCGCCGAGGGCGTGGGCGGCAGGTCGGCGACGAACGTCCCCGACCCCTGCTGGCTGTCGATGATCCCCTCGTGCTCCAAGCGCTGGTAGACGGCGCGAACGGTGTTGGCGTTGATCCCGAGCGCCACCGCAAGGTCGCGCAGGGCCGGAAGGCGCTGGCCGGGAGCGAAGCGGCCATCGCGGATGCGCGTGCGCAGCGCCCACGCCAGCTGCACCCCGATCGGAACCTCGGCGTCGCGATCGAGGACGAGGTCGGTAAGGCCATCGGTCACGCTCTCAGATTAGCTCGATCTGAGGCAAATTGACAGTGTGCTAGTGAACTAGTCGATTAATCGCCGTTCGAGCCGGCGGATCGCCAGGCGCCACATCAGCAGCGCGAAGGCGAGGAGCACCGCGACGTGCCCCAGATCCGCCAGGCCGAGCACTTCGAAGACCGCGTCGCGCACGAGCTGCACGCAGTGGTAGAGCGGGTTGAACTCCGCGATCGTGCGCAGCACCGGAGGCAGGGTGGTGATCGGGAAGAAAGTGCCAGCGACGAGGAACATCGGCGTGAGCACGGCGGAGGTGACATAGTTGAAGTTGTCGATCGTCTTCGCGACGGCGGCGATGAGCACGCCGAAGCAGGCGAAGCCGAAGCCCGTGAGCAGCCCGATGAAGGGCACGAGCAGCATGCCCCAACTGGGCGAGAGCCCAAAGGGGATGCCGACGAGCAGCGGGGCCATGCCGTAGACGCCGGCGCGGATCGAGATCCAGAGGACCTCGGCGGTAATCAGCTCCTCGACGTCGAGCGGCGTGGCGAGCATCGCGTCGTAGGTGCGCTGGAACTGCCAGCGCACGAACGTGTTGAACATGCCGGGGAAGGCGGAGGAGAAGAGCACGGCCGTGGCGACGACGCCGGTGGCGACGTACGGCACGTAGCCGTAGTGGCCGAAGCGATTGAGGAGCGAGCCGAAACCGAGGCCGAAGGCGAGCAGGTAGATCGTGGGCTGCACGATGGACGAGAAGGTCGTCGAGGGCCAGTAGCGCCCGAAGATGACAACGTCGCGGCTCATCACGGCCACGAGCGCCGCCGGTTCGAGGCGGCGCACGGGGCGAGCGGCGGTCTCCCGCGCGCTCATTCGATCTGCTCCCCGGTGAGGGTCACGAACGCATCCTCGAGGTTCGCCGGCCGCCGCACGCCCGCGGGGGCCTCGCCGTCGAGGGACTCCGCGCGCATGATCGCGATGGCGGCGCCGCTGCGCCGGTGCGACCAGCCCTGCCGGTCGGCGAGCCCAGCGACCGCGGCGAGCTCGGGGGCCGGTCCGTAGACCTCGAGCACATCCCGCCCAGCGTGCGCGAGCACGAGCTCCGCGGGCGAGCCCTGGGCGATCACGCGCCCGTGGGACATCACGGCGACGATGTCGGCGAGGCGCTCGGCCTCCTCGATGTAGTGCGTGGACATCAGCACGGTGACTCCCGAGGCGCGCAGCGAGTCGATCAGCGACCACAGCTCCTGGCGCACCTGCGGGTCGAGCCCCACGGTGGGCTCGTCGAGCAGCACGAGCCGCGGCTGGTGGATGAGGCCCCGCGCGACGAGCAATCGCCGGCGCATGCCCCCGGAGAGCTCGCGCACGATCGTGTCCGCGCGCGGGGACAGGTTGGCGATCTCCAGCGCCCTGTCCACGGCGGCGGCCCGTTCGGGGGCCGGCACGCGGTAGAGGCGCGCGAAGACCGTGAGGATCTGCCGGCAGGTGAGCTCAACGTCGAGGTTGTCGAGCTGGGGCACGACCCCCATCGCCATGCGCGCCTGCTTGGATTCGCGCGGCAGCGCGTACCCCAGCACCTCGATCGCCCCCTCGTCGGCGAGCGCCTGCGCGGTGAGCAGGCGCATCGTGGTGGACTTGCCCGCGCCGTTTGGCCCGAGCAGCCCGAAGCAGACGCCGGTGGGCACCTGGAGCTCCAGTCCATCGACGGCGGTGATCGCGCCGAAGCGCTTCACGACGCCCTGCAGGTATATCGCCGGTCGGTCCATGCCAGGCAGATGCTGCCACACCGGCCGCCGGATCCCCGCACGCCACCGCCGGCCTCCCCGCGTACGCCGCCGGACCCTCGCACGCGGCCACTGGACCCGCGCACGCCAGAGCAGATAGGCTGCCACGGCATGAGATTGATAGGCGCCGGCCTGCCGCGAACCGCGACGCTGACCCAGAAGACCGCGCTGGAGATGCTGGGCGTGGGTCCCTGCTACCACATGGTGAACGTGCTGGCGGACCTCGACCAGGTGCAGCTGTGGATGGCGGCGCTGAACGGGGAAGCGCAGTGGGATGAGACCTTCGCGGGCTTCCAGTCGACGGTCGACTGGCCCGGGGGCTACTTCTATCGCGAGCTGATGGAGGTCTACCCCGACGCGTGGGTGCTGCTGAGCGTGCGCGACCCGCAGACGTGGGCGAAGAGCGCGCGCGACACGGTGTGGAGCGTGCGCCACGGCGAGTCGCTGATGCGCCTGCTCTCCAGCGCCTGGGGCGAGGTGGACCCGAAGTGGCAGGGCTTCCTGGAGATGGTGGATGGGCTGCTGTGGAAGAACGAGGGCACCTTCGCCAAGGGCCACGAAACCCTGGAGCAGCTGGCCGCGGGCATGGTGGCGTTCAACGAGGAGGTCAAGCGCACGGTGCCCGCGGAGCGCCTGCTGGTGTGGGAGCCCAAGGATGGGTGGGAGCCGCTGTGCCAGGCGCTCGACGTGCCGATCCCGAGCGAGCCGGTGCCGCACGTGAACGACAGCGAGGAGTTCGTCGCGAGGGTCATCGACAGCGCCCTGGGCGGGCTGCAGGCCTGGCAGGAAAGCCGCGCGGCGCTTTCCTGAGAGCCGCTCGGCTTCCTGAGAGGGCTCCTCTGCTTCCCGAGAGTTGTTCCGCGGCTTACCGAGTGTCGTTCCGCCGCCTTCCTGAGAGTGTTCCTCGGGAGTGCTTTGGTGGTTTCTGGCTTACGCGGCCTGTGCTGCCAGGCGCTCGCCGCTCGCTCGATCCGGGGCCAGATCGACCTCCTGCGGCCGGGAGGCCGCAGGTGGACGCAGCACCAGGAAGGCCGCAAGGATCCCGAGCCCGACGAACACGGCAGCGACCACGTACGCCAGGTGGTATCCGCCGGTCAGTGCGCTGGTCAGCGGGTGGCCGTCGGCGCTCAACGCCTTCGTGTGGTCCGCGGCGATCGTCCCCAGCGTGGCCAGGCCGATCGCGCCGAACAGCTGAACGGAGACGTTGATGATCCCCGAGGCCAGGCCCGCATCGCGCGAGGGGGCATCGGACATTCCGATCATCAGCAGCGGCAGGAAGGAGGCGCCCGCGCCGAGGCCGAGCGCCAGGAAGGCGAAGAACAGGCCGGGGAAGTAGCTCGCGTGAACACCCTGAACAGCCAGCAGCAGCAGGCCGATGACGATGCCAAGGAGCCCGGCCGCCAGCGTCTGAACGGAGCCGAAGCGTCCCACCGCGCGTGCCGATATGCCCAACGACATAGCCGCGATGGCGATCGTCAGGGGCATGAACGCCAGTCCCGTGTCGATCGCGTCGTAGCCGAGCACGCGCTCGAGGTACAGCGCGCCGAGGAAGAACGCGGAGAACATACCCGTGACGAGCAGGCCGCGAACGAGGCTCGAGCCCATCAGCATGCGCAAGCGCAGGATCCGCAGCGGCATGATCGGGTTGGCCACGCGCGCCTCCAGCGCCAGGAAGGCGCCCAGCAGAGCCAGCGAGGCGCCACCCGCGCCGAGCGTGCGCGCCGAGAGCAGGCCGTATTCGCTCGACTTGACGATCGCGAACGCGCCGAACATAGTCGCGAGTGTGATCAGCGCCGACCCAAGGACGTCCACGCCGCCCGCGAGGCCGATGCCCTCGTTCTCCTCGATCAGCATCGCGCCGAGCACCAGCGCGAGCGCACCGATGGGCACATTGACGAAGAAGATCCAGTGCCAGCTCAGCGACTGCGTGAGCGCCCCTCCGGCGAGCAGGCCGATGGAGCCGCCGCCGGCGGACACGAACGCGTACACGCCCATCGCCTTGGCCTGCTCGGCCCTCTGTGGGAACTCGGTGACGATGATCGCAAGGATCACGCTCGAGGCGATCGCGCCGCCGATCCCCTGGATCAGGCGCGCGCCGATCAGCATCGCCTGGCTGCTCGCCAACCCGCACAGCATGGACGCCGCCACGAACAGTACGAGCCCGCTGAGAAAGACCTTCTTGCGGCCCACCAGATCGCCGAACCTGCCGGCCAGCAGCAGGAAGCCGCCGAACGTGATCAGGTAGCCGTCTATCACCCACGTGAGGTTTGCCTGCGTGAAGTGGAGTTCGCGCTGGATGGCGGGCAGCGCGACATTGACGATGGTCGCATCGAGGACCATCATCAGCTGGCCGAGGCAGAGGACGCCAAGTGCTATCCAGCGGCGGCGCTCGCGCTTGCGCGCGGCGTCATCACGAGCGCCGGCGCTCTGCTCCAGCGTGTCCAGCGTGTCGAGTTGCTCGGATGTGGTGGCAGTGGTGCTCATCGAATGCTCCTTCCAGGGTGCGCGAAGAGAACACCATAGCATGGATCATCACTGAAGCAAGTATCATCGTCTAAACGTGACGATTGCTGCAACGTGGTATAATGCTGCCGTTATGACCGACCAGGCTCGTTCCTGCGCTCCCAACTCGATGGTCCTGCTAACCCGCCTCGCCAAGCAGGTCTACCGGCGCAGCGGCGAGGAGCTCTTGGGAATGCACATGCGCCTGTTGATGGCGCTCAGCTACGTGCGCGACCATGACAGTGCTCCCCAGCAGGAGCTGGCGGAGGCGCTGTGCATGGACGCCAACAATGTCGTGCTGCTGCTCAACGAGCTCGAGGATCTGGGGTATATCGCCCGTCGCCGCGACCCCCACGATCGCAGGCGCCACCTGGTTGAGCTGACCGAGGATGGACTCCGTGCGCTGACCAGCGCCGAGCGCGCGCAGGAAACGATCGAGGACGATGTGCTGGCGGCGCTCGACCCGAGCGAACGCGCGATCCTGTGGCAGCTGCTCACCCGCGCGCTGCAGGGCGCCGAGCCCGACGCGCCCGATCCGCACGGCGCGGCGATCTCGGCTTAAGCACCTTCTCGACGTCGGACGGCCGGGCTTCGAGTCGCTGGCTGGCTACCCACCGCCCTTGATCTTCTTCCACTCGGCCTTGTGCTCGCGCTTGGCGGCCTGGTAGTCGAGCAGCGCCTGCGGCGAGTCGACGTCTCCGAGCGTGGGGTGCGGCGGCACGAGTGCCTTGGCCGCCTTGACCCCATAGCGCTTCGCGAGCACGGCGCCCATCGACTTGACCTTCATCTCCCCGAAGCCGGGAAGCGCCTCCAGGTTGGCGCGCAGTTCGCCGGAATCAGCCGCGTCGGTCCAGACGCGGGCCGCGTCGCCGTCATAGCGATCCTCGACGTGGACGGCCAGGTCGTGCACGCGCTTGGCCATCGAGCCGGGGTAGCGGTGGATCGCCGGCTTCTCTCGAAACACCGGCTCCAGGTCCGCCTTCGCGAGCGTCGTCGCGTCGAACGCGCCGAGGCGCTGCCTCAACGTGAGCGGTCCGACGAACGCCTGTTGCACTGTGACCTGTTGATCCAAGACGAACCCAACCAGCAGAGCCATCGGATCGGAGGCGATCAGCGCGTTGGCGGCGTCGGACTCGGTGAAGTACAGGCGGTCGGGCATCAGGGCTGCTCGACGAACTTGACGTGGATGCCCGCCTCGCGCATGTACTCCTTGGCCACGCGCTCGAGGACCGGATCGTCGGCGAACACGTCCGCCATCATGACGAGACCGGCCTCGGGTCCCTCGGCGGCTGTCTTGGCGACCGCTGTGACGAGGTTCGAGCACTCGTTGGCGTGGAGGAAGGCCTCTCGACCCTCTTGTGTCGTGGGTAGCAGGCGCTTCTTCGAGTGCCGCGGGTCCGCCCCTGGGTGTGGCGCGAACAGGACACTGCACTGCGCCTCGATCCCCGGCAGCTTGTCCTGCATTTGGCTTAGTATCTCCCGTCAACACTGCGCGGCGAGCCGACCGTGCTCCGCGCCGTAGATGATGTCAAACGCGAAAAGGTCGCCCTCGCCGGCGCGCGGAGCCAGTGCGTCAATCTGTCGGATCGCGTCCTCGATCCCCTCGCTTTTATCCAGATAGAGAGCCCCATAGAGCGCGGCGGTCATCTGCTTCTACCCTTCCTCGCCGTTCGGTTGGTGGTGGTTTGCTGATCCAGCGCGAGGCCGATCAGCAGAGCCATCGGGTCTGTGGCATTGAGCACGTTGGCTGTGCCGGAGTCCGTGAAGTAAAGACGCTCAGGCACTGGCCAATCCTACCCGCAGCCCGCAATCGCAGCTGAGTCCAGTTGATCGCCTCCGCGCAGCCGCGTTTTAGAGCCGCCCCTTCAGTTAGCCTAGACGAGCCATGTTCGCCGCAATAGCTGCGCTCATCGGGGTGGTTCTAGGCGCCGCGGCGTCCGGAACCGTGCAATTCATACTGGAGCGTGGACGCACCAGTAATACTCAGCGGGTTGCAGCAAGGCTGCTGCTTGACGAGCTCATATGGGTTCATTCGGTCGTCCACACTTGGATTGAACAACCAAAAGCATTGGAGCAAGTGTCCGCTAATGACCACGACAGCCTATTCAAATGCTGGGATCAGCATCGCAGCATCCTCGCCCCAGCCATCTCGATCAATGAATGGAGTGTTCTCGCAGTCGGGGTCCGCCAGTTCGAGGCGGCACTGGTTACGCCTGAGGCATTCGGCTGCCCTGCCCCTGCATACCTGCCAGCGGTCGGGCTCGCGCTCGCGAATGCCATGCAGGTGGTCGCTCGGCTGTGCTGAGTTGGGCGTGCACGGCGTAGTGCGCTTTGCGCTACGCTGGATGAGATGGCGTCGGCTCCTCAACCAGTGTCGCTGCGTCTTGGTCGTGACGGACTGAATGCGCTGGACGAAATCGCCAGGCGGCGCGGTTTGAGTCGTGCTGAGGCCGCACGCCAGGCGATCGCCGAGACGGCTGAACGCGAGCGTCGACGCGGTGGGCTGGCAGCCGAGGCGCGGCGCCTCATGGAGAACGAGGACTACGTGCGAGAAGCGCAAGAGGTCGCCGGTTTGATGGAGCACCTACGTGATCCGCGGTGATGTCCATCGCATCAAGCTTCCCGGCAAGCGCGGCCACGTACAGCAAGGGCGCCGCTATGCAGTGATCGTCCAAGCCGACGATCTGCTCGCCCTCTCCACAGTCGTCATCTGCCCCACGTCGCGTTCGGCGTTTCCGGCCTCCTTCCACCCCGAGGTCACGATCGCCGACCAGCCCACGCAGGTTCTTTGCGAGATGGTCGGCGTGGTTGACGCCCGCGCGCTGGGTCAGCGCATCGGGCACCTCGCACATGAGGAACTGCGCGCGGTTGACGAAGCTCTGCTGCTGGTGCTAGACCTGACGTGACGCCGGAGCGCCAGCAAAGGCGGAACGGGGAGATCGGGACGGTTTGCAAATCCTCAAGTCCAGGTTGAGGATTTGGTGGAGCTTCTGATGGAGGCCGCTGGGCGGCAGGCACGCCGACGGGCGGCGGAGGCGATCAGGCGTCTTTGAGATATTCGCGCAGCCCCTTGCGCAGTTGAAGCTGGGAGGCTCGGAGGCCCCGCTTCGAGCTACGGCTCGTCTGTCTCCGCGGCGAGCCCAGATGCGATCCAGCGCCGGCGCCGCTTATCCTCGGCGCGAAGCGCCGGGTTCCTCCACAGCACCTGGCATACGACCTCGCACACCAAGTCTGTGATGTAGGCCGCGGGTGTGTCGGAGTTCGCAAAGATGCCCTTGCTGTCGCGGGCCACCCTCAGACCGGGGTTGAGGTCGATGAGATCCCGAAGGACTGCGAGCTGCTCATCGGTGGTCTTACCTTCGAGCACATCAATGGCCACGAGGTGCAAAGACTCAAGACGGGGGCCTTCGTCCGAGTCGTCACGGAGATCGCGCTCAAACCGCGAGCGAACCTCGACTATCAGGTCGATCAGCGCATCGCCATCGACGTAGCTGTACGCGCCGCCCACGCCTCCTGGGTTTCGACGTTCAGGGGCGATTTCCCCCTCGGAGACGGCTCTTTTCTCGGGCAAGGCCGTGATGGTAGCGGTTCATGGCGCTGCCAGCAGATCCGCCACGGGCGATGTCTCGCCGCGGAATGCCGCCTCCATGTTGACGAGCACGGCGGCCAGCCTGTCCAGCGCTTTGGGCTCGTAGTATGTCCTGATCGTCCCCGGCTGGACTTCCTTCCACTGCGCTCATCGCGGGCACTGCTGGAGTCACAACGGTCGCGCTCTCGGTGCGTATTCGCCACATTGGCGAACTCAAAGTGGAGATCCTCAAGCTGCTTCGCATAGCGGCGGGATTCCGGTCCAGCGACTCCGACGAGCCCACCAGTTAACGATTGGTCCGGCTCTTCCTGGGTCTGTCATCCCTCCCGCCGGAGAGAGTGGTGTGTGGTTGCGGCTCATGGTGGACTGATGTCTCGGGAGATACTGGACACCGACGAAAGGTGGCTGGTATGGCGGGACGGGGATGGCGCGGCCCTGGAGGGGCTGCTGGCGGCGCTGATGGAGCCGGTTGGGCGAGATGCTCGGCGACGCGCAGCCGAGACGATCCGCTAAGCAGACCGCGGTCCTGACAAAGCCCGTGCTCGAGGTCAGGTGGCGAACATCCTTGTCACGATCTCAAGCTGAGAATAGGGATCGTCGCGGGGCGTAACAGGCGGCGGCTTTGTCCCCGTGCCAGTCTGCCTGGTCCTGGTCGGCGCCAGGCCGATGCACGCGACCGTCCACTCGCTCCCCCGCCGCGTAGCTACCCACTTCACATCAGGGTGCAACTGCTGCCTTCGCCCCGCCTCGGCCATGGCCTCGTCGCGCATCATAGGCTGAGGATACCGATGACAGGCCGCTAAAAAGCGACGGGGGTCGTGGGTAGCGTGCCAATGCGATGAGGCCCCAGGGTCCGCGCACGCAGCCACCAGCCTCTCGTCCCGATTGAGCCGGGCCGGCACTCCCCTCAGCGGTGGGTAGGCTGTCCTTGTCATGACTACGCATGAGCTGATCGACTTGGCCGGACGGAGGCTGGTGGAGGCCGCCAGATCTCCAGCCCGCGTGATTCTGTTCGGATCAGCCGCGCGCGGTGAGCTGACGCGCGATAGCGATCTGGACTTCCTGGTCATCGAGCGCGAGGTCGAGAACCGCGTCGCCGAGGCCGTTCGCCTGCGCGACGCCGTTGGCCGCATCGGGTGGCCGGTAGATGTGATCGTGATGGACGAGGAGTTGGCGGATCGGCGGGCGAAGGTTCGCGGGACGATGGTTCATCACGCCCTACGCGAGGGCCGGATCGTTGCCCGCTCCGACTCCTGAGCAGCGCGAGTACGCGGAGCTGCTGCTCGAGCACGCGACGAGCGATCTCGGCGCCTGTCGGGTGCTTATGGCCGGGGAGGACATGCGCGACGATGTGGTGGGCTTCCACGCGCAACAGGCCGTTGAGAAGGCGCTCAAGGTCGCGCTCGTGTTGGCAGACGTTGACTTCCCGCGTACTCACGATCTCCGCGAGCTGGCGGACATCGCTGACGAGCACGACGTCGCGGTGCCCGAGGCGATCCAAGAGGCGCGCTGGCTGACTCCGTGGGCGGCACAGCTACGCTACGAGATGCTTGAACCCCTCGACCGCGATGCGGCCTTCTCGATAGCGGCAGACGCCGTCGAGTGGGCAACGGGCCTGCTTTCCGGCTGATCGCACACGACACCCGCATCCGCTTCTTGAGGGTTCGGACAACGGCCAGTGCCCCCGTCCCATCGACCGCCCGTTTTCGCCTTCACAGAGCCAAGAACGCCTAAAAATCGCTGGGGACGGAGAGGGCGGTGTGTGGTTTCAGCACATGGGCGACAGCTGTGTCAGGACATAGGAGACACCTACGTGAAGGAGTCTTCCTGTGGAGATGGCGCGGTATCTGGTCGAGGCGCATGTGTTGGGGGGTCGCTCGGTTAGCGAGCTGGCAGCGGCTCATGGGGTGCATCGCAGCTGGGTCTACAAGCTGCTGGCTCGCTACAGGCAGGGCGGCTACGAGGCGCTCGAGCCGCGGTCCAGGAGGCCGTGGTCCTGCAAGCACCAGACGCCCGCGGAGGTCGTCGATGCGGTCGTCAAGCTGCGGGAGCGCCTCCACCAAGACGGCCATGATTGCGGGGCGGCGACGATCGCCTACCACCTCGCTCAAGAAATGAACGACGGGGTGCTGGTGCCTTCTGTCTCGACGATCTGGCGAATCCTGCGGCGGGAAGGCCTGGTCGTTTCCCAACCCCAGAAGCGGCCGCGCAGCAGCCTGATCCGCTTCCAGGCCGAGCTGCCGAACGAGATGTGGCAGACCGACATCACCCACTGGCAGCTCGCCGGCGCCCAGCACGTCGAGATCCTGAACGTGATCGACGACCACTCCCGCCTGTTCCTGGCCTCCCAAGCCTTCTCTACGGTCAAGGCCCAGGACGTCGTGGACGTCTTCCATAAGACAGCGGACCTGCACGGGCTGCCCGCAGCGCTTCTCAGCGACAACGGCGCCGTGTTCACCGCCACACCCCGCAAGGGCAAGGTGCTGCTCCAAACAGAACTCCAACGGCTCGGGATCGCCTCCAAGAACTCCCGGCCTTACCACCCACAGACCTGCGGCAAGATCGAGCGCCTACACCAGACGCTCAAGCGCTACCTCGCAAAGCAACCCCCCGCCAAGACGATCACAGAGCTCCAGAGCCAGCTCGAGGCCTTCGTCCACTACTACAACGACATCCGCCCCCACAGAGCGCTCGACGGCCGCACACCACTGCAGGCCTACAGCGCCCGGATCAAGGCCCGACCCGCCAGCACCGCCAGCCCAACCACCCACTTCCGCGTCCGCCACGACAAGGTTGACACCAACGGCAAAGTGACCCTCCGCTACAACAGCCGACTCCACCACATCGGCATCGGCCGAGCCCACAAAGGACGAGCAATCAAGCTCCTCATCGCCGACCGCAACATCCGCATCATCGACCCCGAGAACGGCCAGCTCATCCGCGAACTCACCCTCGACCCCACCCGCAACTACCAGCCCCTCAAACAAGCCTGAACTGTCTACGATGTCCCGAGACACCAGTCTCCGATGTCCCGAGACACAACAAAACGGAGAGGGCGGGATTCGAACCCGCGATGGAGTTTGACCCCCATACTCGCTTAGCAGGCGAGTGCCTTCAGCCACTCGGCCACCTCTCCCCGAGAGAGCTGAACGCCAGTGTAGAGGCTTCCGGATCGTGCAGCCATCTGCCGTTCCGATCGGCCACCGCGTAGCATCTTGCAGGGCGCCGTCAGGGTGGCCTCTGGAAGGGTGGCAGAGCGGTTGAATGCACCGGTCTTGAAAACCGGCAGGCGGGCAATCCCCGTCTCGGGGGTTCGAATCCCCCCCCTTCCGCTCTCTTGGAGCCAGATCAGCCCGCGCCCGCGCCGGGGCGCTCGGCGGAGAGCAGCTCCAGCGTTCCCCAGGCGGTTCGCAGCCTGTCCCGGCGGCGGACCTCGCGGAAGCCCGCCTGCTCGATCAGGGCCGGGAGCTCCCCGCGCGCGTGGGGACGCGTGCGCTCGAAGCCGTCGAGCGCTCTGAGCGCGAGGAACGCGGCCCTCATGACGGCATCCTGCGGTGCGCCCCAGTCGGCGATGTGCAGGCGCCCTCCGGGGCGCAGCACGCGGTGCGCCCCGGCCAGCGCCGCGTGCTTCTCGGCTGTCTCCAGATGGTGCAGGAGCAGCGAGGCCACCACTCGGTCGCAGGAGCGCTCTGCCATCGGCAATTCCGCGGCGCCGCCCTCGCGCCAGTCGATCCGGCTCGCCGGGTCCTTCGCGCGCGCACGGGCGAGCGCGTCGGGGTCGGGGTCGAGGCCCATGATGGAGGCGGTGGGGAGAGCCTGCGCGAGGCGTACCGTGAGGCTGCCGGTGCCACAGCCGATCTCCAGCACCGCGGTGGGCTCGCCGGCCGCGACCTGCGCCACCAGGCGCGAGCGAAAGGTCCGCTCGCGCATCGTTAGAGCGACGACGGGGTCATAGAGCGCCGTCAGGCCAAGGCGTCCCGCGGCTGGGAGGAAGGCGGGATCGGGCACCCGCGAGACGGTAGTCGAAGCGGACGGAAGACGGCTGAGCGCGTCTGCGTTAACGGCGGAGCCAGCTGGGCGCGCCAGACGCGAACTTCTGAGCGCAAAGCTGCGCGAAACGCCGAGTTGGGCGGCTGGCTATCAAGCCTTGGCCTCCCCGATCCGATGATTCGGAAGATGTCATCCGCCCTGCTCTCAACGACCCCGCGCTCCGGCGGACGCTGGATCGATCACTGGCTCGACGGAGCTCCACGACCTCGAGACCCTGCGTGCGGCGCATCCGATGATGGACGCCGTCATCGAGGAGATCGACGGGCGCATGATCCGCGTCGGCGAGCAGTGGCTGGCGGACTTCGCCTCGTGCAACTACCTGGGCTTCGATCTCGACCGCGAGATCATCGACGTCGGTCCCGGCCTACCTGGAGGCCTGGGGCACGCACCCGAGCTGGTCGCGGCTGCTCGGCAGCCCCGTGCTGTACGAGCAGATCGAGGACGCGCCTGACCGAGCTGCTCGGGCTGCGAGGACTCGCTGGTGCTGCCGACGATCACGCACATCCACGCCTCGGTGATCCCGGTGCTCGCGGCCTCGGGGACGATCTTCCTCGACGCGCGCGCCCACAAGACGATCTACGACGGCTGCCAGGTCGCGCGCTCGCGCGGCGCCGCGGTGCGGCGCTTTCGCTTCGAGGACCCCGAGCACCTCGACGAGCTGCTCGCGCGCCGAGCGCGACCGCGCGCGCCTGGTGTGCATGGACGGCGTCAACAGCATGACCGGCAACCCGCCCGACCTGCGCGCGTTCGCGGAGGTCGACGCGCCGCCACGGCGCGCTGCTGTACGTCGACGACGCCCACGGCTTCGGGCGTGATCGGCGAGCGCGCCGGGGCCGCCGAGCCTCCCTGCCCGTACGGGAGCCGCGGCAACAGCATCGTGCGCCACTTCGGCGAGAGCTACGAGGATCTGGTCCTGGTCGGCGGCTTCTCCAAGGCCTACTCCTCGCTGCTGGCCTTCATCGCGTGTCCGACGGAGATCAAGAACCTGCTGAAGGTCGCCGCGCCGCCCTACCTGTACTCCGGCCCCTCCCCCGTCGCGTCGCTCGCGACCGTGCTGGCGGCCTCGATGTCAACGAGCAAGCGCGGCGATGAGCTGCGCGCGATCGTGCACCGCCACACCGTGCGCGTGCTGGAGGCGCTGAGCGAGCTCGACGTGCACACGCCCAACCACTCGCGGCTGCCGATCATCGAGATCCCGCTGCGCGACCACGACGCGCATCGACGAGGTGGGCGAGCTGCTGTTCGAACGCGGGCGTGTACGTGACGCTGGCCGCCTACCCGCTCGTGCCCAAGGCCGAGGTCGGCTTTCGCGTGCAGCTCACCGCGGCCAACACCGACGCCGAGGTCGACACCCTGATCGCCGCCCTGCGGCGAGCTGGCCGAGCGGGCGAGCTCCAGCAGCCGCGCACGCGCGCAGCTGGAGGCCGCGTGATGGTACGGACCGCGCCTGCATCGAGCGCGGACCGCCGACGAGCGGCGTCCGCCCGCGGCTGCGCCTGGCAGGGCTACCTGGCCTTCGCGCGCGGTCGGGGCGTTCCTGTACCTGCTGGTCCCGCCGCTGAAGGGCAACGCGGCGCTCTTCAACGCGCTCGGCCTGACCAGCTGGATCGCGGTGATCGTCGGCATCCGCCGCAACCGCCCCGGCTACTCGCTGCCGTGGTGGCTGTTCGCGGTCGGGCTCTTCCTGTACTGGCTGGGCGACGTCTACACCTACAGCTACCCGAAGTACATCCTGCACGACGAAGTCCCGTTCCCCTCGATCGGCGACGCGATCTACCTCACGGTCTACCTCGCGCTGATGCTGGGGCTGCTGCTGCTCGTGCGCCGGCGCAACCCGCAGCGCAACCGCAACAGCCTGATCGACGCGGCGATCCTGACGCTCGGGCTCTCGCTGCTCTCGTGGGTGCTGCTGATCGCGCCCTACCTGCACGACCCGCACGCTGGGCCTGCTGCCCAAGCTCGTCTCGGTCGCCTATCCGCTCGGGGACATCATCCTGCTGGCCGCCGCGATCCGCCTGGTGCTCGACGCGGCCGGCGCCGACCCGTCCTTCTACCTGCTGAGCGCGAGCATCGTCTCGCTGCTGGTGACCGACTTCGTCTACGGCGGTGATGACGCTCGACAACGCCTTCCACCACCAGCTGCTGCTCGACCTCGGCTGGTTCTCCTACCAGGTGCTGTGGGGCGCGGCCGCGCTGCACCCCTCGATGGTCGCGCTGCAGGAGCCGGCGGCACCGACCGCGAGGCCAAGCTCACGCCGCTGCGCCTGAGCCTGCTCACCGGCGCCTCGCTGATCGCGCCGATCTGCATCCTGCTGAAGGAGCTGCGCCGCGGCGACCTCGACCTGATCGTGATCATCTGCGCCTCGATCGTGCTGTTCGGCTTCGTCGTGATGCGCATGGTCGACCTCGTGCGCCAGCAGGAGCGCTCGGTCGCGCGCGAGCGGCTGCTCAGCTCCTGCGGCGCCGCGCTCGTCGCCTGCGCGACGCGCGAGGAGATGCAGCAGGCCGCGCTGGAGGTCGGTGGCGCCGCTGCTCGGAGGGCCGCGGGGCCGGCGTGCTGTGCCTGCGCCGAGCCACCCTCGCGATCCGCCTCGCCGCGAGGCGCGCCGCGGTGGCGCGCAGCGACGACGCCCGCTGGCCGGCGCGAGAGCTGCCCGAGCACACGGGCGCACGGCTGCTGCGAGCTCGCCGGCGAAGGCAGCTACCGGGAGATGCGCGCTGGACGCCGGCGCTGCTGGCCGCGCTGGAGCTGCCGCGGGAGTGGACCTGCGGGCTCGTGCTGCCGCTGCCGGTGCGCGATGGCGTGCTCGGCCTGCTGCTGGTCGCCCGACCCGTCGCCACCCCGCGCGCAGTCGCGGGGCGCGCTCGAGGCGCTGGCCACCCAGCTCGCGCTCGCGCTGGAGGGCGCGCGGCTGACCGAGGAGATCCACCGTGCAGCGCAGCGAGGCGCGCTTCGCCTCGCTGGTCGCAGCACTCCAGCGACCTGATCACGGTGGTGGGCGCCGACGCGACGATCACCTACCAGAGCCCCTCCTCCGAGCACGTCCTCGGCTATCCGCCCGCAGGAGCTGCTGGGCACGCGCTTCGATCGCCTCGTGGCCCGCGACGACGCCGGCCGCCTGCTGCGGCTGCTCGCCGACGGCTCGGCCTACGCGCGCCGCGACGGCGAGGTGATCGAGTGCACGCTGCGCCACCGCGACGGCAGCCTGCGCCAGTTCGAGATCCTGCACACCAACCTGCTCGACGACGAGCACGTGCGCGGCATCGTCCTGAACGCGCGCGACATCTCCGAGCGCAAGGCCTTCGAGGAGCAGCTCGCCCACCAGGCGTTCCACGACCCCGTCACCAACCTGCCCAACCGCGCGCTGTTCGTCGAGCGCGTGCGTCACGCGATCGGCCGCGCGCGGCGCGAGAACGCGCGAGCTCGGGGTGATCTTCCTCGACATCGACGACTTCAAGACGATCAACGACAGCCTCGGCCACGGCGCCGGCGACGCGGCGCTGATCGACGTCGCCAAGCGCCTGTCGCAGAGCATCCGCTCCAGCGACACCGCGGCGCGCTTCGGCGGCGACGAGTTCGTCGTGCTGCTCGAGGACCTCGAGAGCACCGCAGACGGCGGTCGAGGTCGCCGAGCGGATCCTCGAGGATCTGCGCCAGCCGCTGATGGTCGCCGGCAAGGAGCTGGCGGTGCGCGGCAGCATCGGCATCTCGATCCTCGAGGGCGGCTCGAGCGCGAGCGCGGACGAGCTGATCCGCGACGCCGACGCCGCGATGTACATCGCCAAGCGCGACGGCAAGGGCGGCTACCGGCTGTTCGAGCCCGAGATGCACGCGGGCGTGCTGGCGCGCCTGGAGCTGCGCGCGCGACCTGCAGCGGGCGCTCGAGGACGGCCAGTTCGAGCTGCACTACCAGCCGATCGTGCGGCTCGCCGACGGCCAGGTCGCGGGGATCGAGGCGCTGCTGCGCTGGCACCACCCCGAGCGCGGGCTGGTGGTCCCCGGGGACTTCATCCCGTTCGCCGAGGAGACCGGGCTGATCGTCCCGATCGGCCGCTGGGTGCTGCGCGAGGCGTGCCGCCAGGCGGTGGCGATCCAGCCGCTGTGGACGACGACGACCCGCCGCTGTACATGTGCGTGAACCTGTCGGTCAAGCAGCTGCAGCACAGCGACGTGATCTCCGACGTCAGCGACGCGCTCGCCGACTCGGGGCTGCGATCCGAGACTGCTCACGCTCGAGATCACCGAGTCGATGCTGATCGACGACCCCGACATCGCCGTGGTCAAGCTCAGCGAGCTGCGCGCGCTCGGCGTGCGCATCGCGATGGACGACTTCGGCACCGGCTACTCCTCGCTCAGCTACCTCAGCCGCTTCCCGGTCGACGTCATCAAGATGGACCGCTCGTTCCTGCGCCCGGAGCGCCACGCCGGAGGCGGTCGACCTCTCCAGCGCCGTCGTCGCGCTCGGCAGCTCGCTCGCGCTGGAGGTCGTCGCCGAGGGCATCGAGCTCGACGAGCAGCTGAAGCGCCTGCGCGATCTCGGCTGCGAGCTCGGTCAGGGCTTCCACTTCGCGCACCCGATGGAGTCCGAGCAGATGCTCAACTACCTCGCGGGAGCGTCGCTGAACGGCGGAGAGCGGACCGGCGAGCCGGCGCCCACCGCGCCCGATGCCGCGTAGCGCCCCGGCACCCGCTCGCGCGCCCCGCGAGCCATCCGCGCGCGCTGCCGCCGCCGCGTCCCCACCGCCGCGCGCCGCGCGCCCAGGCCCGCGGGAGCTGCTCGCGCACCGCGACTTCCGGCTGCTGTTCACCGGCGGTGCGTGTCGCTGCTCGGCGACGGAGCCTTCCTGGTGGCGCTGGCGTGGCAGGCCTACACGCTCTCGAACGCCCCCACCGCGCTGTCGCTGCTGGGGATCGCGATGACGGTGCCGCTGATCACGCTGCTGCTGCTCGGCGGGGTGGTGAGCGACCGCCACGACCGCCGCCGGGTGATGCTGCTCGCCGACCTGGTGCGCGCGGCGCTGCTGGTGCGTGCTGGGAGCGCTCGCGCTGAGCGGGAACGCTGCGCCTGTGGCAGATGATGGTGATCGTCGCGATCTACGGCGCCGCGCAGGCGTTCTTCGACCCGGCGAGCGACGCGATCGTGCCCGAGCTGCTGCCGAGCGAGCAGCTCGGTGAGGCCAACGCGCTGGAGCAGTTCGTGCGCCCGCTCGCGCTGCGCCTGGCCGGACCCGCGCTGGGCGGAGTGCTGGTCGGCGGATTCGGCGCGGGGGCGGCGTTCCTCGCCGACGGCGCGACCTTCGTGGCCTCGGCGGCGGCGCTGTGGTCGATGTCCGCGCGCGTCTCGCCGTGCGGAACGCCGAGCAGCTCGTGCCGAGGCCCGCTCGAGCGTGCGCTCGCCGCGCGGTTCCCCGATCGCGCGCGGGGCGAGGCGGTGCGCCGGCGTCGCGGAGCCCTCCTCGGCATCGCGAGGGCCGCGCGAGCTGCGCGAGGGCTGGAGCTACGTGCGCCGGCACGTGTGGCTGTGGGGGACGTTCGCGAGCGCCGGGCATCGCGTACCTGCTGTTCATGGGTCCCTCGGAGGTGCTGCTGCCGTTCATGGTGAAGAACGAGCTGGGCGGCAACGGGGTGCAGCTCGGCCTCGTGCTCGGCGCCGGGGGGTCTGGGCTCGGTGGCGTGCGCGGTGGCGATGAGCCGCAGCGGGCTGCCCCAGCGCAGCATGAGCTTCATCTACGTGGTGTGGACGATGGCCACGGTGGCCGTCGCCGGGTACGGGCTCGCGACGGCGATGTGGCAGCTGATGCTGGCGAGCCTCGCCTTCAACCTGCTGGAGACGGCGGGCACGATCGTGTGGGCGACGATGAAGCAGCGCCACGTGCCGGGGCACCTGCTGGGACGGGTCTCGAGCCTCGATTGGCTGATCTCGATCGGGCTGCTGCCCGTCTCGCTCGCGCTCACGGGGCCGCTGAGCGCCGCGCTGGGCGTGCGCACGACGCTGATCGCGGCGGGCCTGCTGGGCGCGGTGGCGACGCTCGGCGGGCTGGCGCTGCCGGGGATGCGAGCGGTGGACTACTCCTGGAGAGGTCCAGCGAGGGGCTCCGCGGCGCTGACCGCGAACACGATGTGAGCGCGGGCCACGGCGAGGAAGGAGTGGCTCTCGACGGGCCCTCCGTTCAGCGGCTCGCACCGAGACGCTTCGGTGAGCGTGACGAAGTCCCGCTCAGAGGCGTTGAGCACGTCCGAGACACGGCTGCGGTAGCCGTCGCGGGCGAGCGTCATCAGGCCTTCGATGCGGTGCCGGAGGGTCTCGACGCGGATGCGCTCCTGGCGGAAGTCCAGGTGCTCGTCCCTGCGCCCTCCCCCGACCTCCCCGCGCCCCTCGGGGGAGGCACCGGTGGCTTCGGTGGAGCTCACGCGGTCATTATCGCCTGACCGCGTGAGCTCCGCGCACAGCCACTACGGAACGACGATCGTGAAGGCGTACCCGCTGGTCAGGGTGGTGGTGCCCGGGGCGAAGGTATCGACCTCGAAGGCGCTCGCCGGCGCAGTTCTGGTGCTGCGCGTTGAGGCCACCATGCCGGGCGCTTCGCCAGAGCTGTAGGAGACCTCTGGCGAGACCGCGCCGTCCGGTGGCGGCGTTGATACCGGCGCGCTGGCGAGACGCAGTAGACGCCCGCCGTTGGAGCCCTTCGCGCTGATCTCACTGACGGCGGTGACGTTGGAGGTCTGCCCCGAGATCAGGTTGGCCTGGCTCGGAGACGTGGGCTGCACCACCGCATAGGCTCGCGCGTGCCAGGGTCCCCGCGGGCCGTGGACGCCCTGGCGCCCGTGGCCCCGGTGGCTCCCTTGGCGCCGGTTGCTGCCCTTCGCGCCCTTGGGCCCGTGGCTCCCTTCAACCCACGCGGGCCGGGGACGCCGGTGAAACCGCGCGGGCCCTGCGGACCGCGCGGACCGCGCAGCAGGCACTCGCGCACGTGGTGGCGGCCGGAAAGGACGATCACGCAGTGGGATCGCGCCTCGTGGGCGGAGGCCCCCAGCAGGCTCGTGCCGGCGAGGGCGGGGACGGCGACGGTCATCGCGCCCACGACGGCGGGAGTGGCGAGCAGTGTGAGCAGTGCGGGGGTGCGCGGCGGCGGGCGCGAGGAGCGGTGCATTTTAGACGTCCCTTTCGTAGGTGGCTCTCAGAAGAACACCCGATGGGCCTCGGCGGAGCGGTGCCAAGCCTCAACCCACGTTCTGCGGCACGCGCGCGGGTAGCCCAGCGCGCACGGCGGGACCGGGGGCGGCGCCGAGCGAGTCGGCGGGGGCGTTGCGCTCCTCGCGCACGATGTAGAGGGGGCGGTGCTTGACCTCGTCGTAGATGCGCCCGACGTACTCCCCGATGACGCCCAGGGCGATCAGCTGGATGCCGCCGAGCAGCAGGATGGCGATCGTCAGCGAGCCGAAGCCGGGCAGGTAGGAGTCCACGAGGCGCAGCCCGATGACGACGGGGATCGCGATGAAGGCGACGCCCGCGGAGAGCATCCCGACGTAGGTGGCGAGCTGCAGCGGCAGGTGCGAGAACGAGGTGATGGCGTCGAGCGAGAAGCGCAGCATCCGCCGCAGCGTGTACTTCGTCTCCCCGGCGTGGCGCGCGTCGCGCTCATAGGAGACGGCGGTCTGCGTGAAGCCCACCCACACGGTCATGCCGCGCAGGAAGCGCGAGCGCTCGGTCATCGCCAGCAGCGCGTCCAGCGCGCGGCGGTCGAGCAGGCGGAAGTCGCCGGAGTTGGGCTCGAGGTTGACCTGCGCGAGCTTGTCGAAGAGCTTGTAGAACCACGAGGCGGTGGCGAGCTTGAAGGCGGTCTCGCCCTCGCGCTGTTGGCGCACGGCGTAGACCACGTCCGAGCCATGCTGCCATTGCTCGACCATCTTGGGGATCAGCTCGGGGGGGTCCTGGAGGTCGGCGTCGATCATCGCCACGACGTCCCCCACGGCGTGCTCCAGGCCGGCGGTGAGCGCGGCCTGGTGGCCGAAGTTGCGAGAGAGATGGACGACGCGCACGCGCGGGTCGGCGTCGGCGAGGCGGTCGAGCAGCGGCCCGGTGGCGTCGGAGGAGCCGTCGTCGACGAGCACCAGCTCGAAGGTGTAGTCGGCGACGGCGGCGAGGCGCGCGTAACGAACAGCTCCACGAGCGCCTCCTCGTTGTAGACGGGCGCCACCACGCTGAGCAACGTGGGAGAGCGCTGGGGGGAAGTGGACATGGTGCCTTCTCGAAGCTGGTTTAAGGTGTGTACGTGAGAAGACTAGAGAACCCGTCGGCGCTGGCGCGCCACCCGAGCATGCCGGTGGTCGTGCAGTTCGTCAAGTTCGGCATCGTCGGTGTCAGCAACACGCTGCTCTTCTTCGCCGTCTACACGCTGCTCCTGAAGGGCTTCGGCGTGTGGTACCTGGCGGCCTCGGGCATCGGCTTCACGGTGGGCGCCGTGAACGGCTTCCTGCTCAACCGCCGCTGGACCTTCGCCGGCCACGTGGGCGACGCGCTGACGCCCGTGCGCTGGACGATCGTGCAAGGCAGCGGCCTGCTGCTCAACCTCGCCCTGGTGGCGATGTGCGTCGAGGTCATCGGCCTGGACGAGCTCGTCGGCCAGGCAATCGCGATCGCGATCGTGGTGGTCGTGACCTTCATGGCCAACCGCGCATGGACGTTCCGCACGCGCCCAGCGAGCGCTCGCGTTAACGACCTTTTAATTAAGGAGGAGGGCCGGTAGGCGCGAAGCAAAGCGTCTGCCGCAACCGCGCGGCGAGCGACTCAGCGCTTGGCCTTCCTGGCCTTCTTCGCGCGCGTGAGCCTTGCGGGCAGCCAGTGACCGCGATCTTCGTGCTCTGCACGACCCGGGCGCCGTTCTGCGCGGTGATCGTCGTGGGCATCGTGAGCTTCGAGGAGCACAGGCTGCCGTTGGCCTTGGCGGGCAGGTTGGGGCCGAGCACCGAGTGCGGACCCTCGGGCAGCTTCAGCTCGAAGGAGCTGACGGGCGCGTCGGGCACCGACGCGAAAGTGCTGCTCGTGATGCCATGCGCGATCGAGGTGTTGCCGACGAGATCGAGGCGCACCCCATCGCCCTGCAGGACCACCACGAGATCGGGGAACGCCTCACCGCCATGAGACACCAGAAAGGCGGGCCCGGACACCGGGACGGGCAGCACCGGCGTGAGCGCCTTCGCGGTGCCCACGACCGACCCCGCCGGGCAGTTGGCCGGGTTCGCTTCGAACGTCGCGGCCAGGCACGCCTGGCGCAGCGTCGTCAGGCGCGAGGGGAGCTGCACGGGCAGCTTCACCGCGACCTTCGCGATATTCGCCTGGCCGCTCGCGAGCGCCACCTTCACATCGAGGCTGGCGCCCTTGGCAGTGCGAGGTCTGCGCCTGCGTGGAGACCGTGAACCTCGGCTTGAACGCGAGCGACGCGCAATCCGCCGCCTGGAAGCGACTGGACAGCGAAGAGCTCGCGCCCTGGCTGCTCGCGACCATGGCGCTCGACGAGAGCGGCGCGCAGCTCGTGGGGTTGAACATGAACTTGGATCGGTCGATGACGACGTTGACGGCCCTCACATCGAGCGGGATGCCCTGCAAGATCGTCGGCAGCGGATCGCTCGTGATCGTGATCTGCGCCGTATGCGGATCCGCATTGATCGTCGCCCGCACCGCGACGTTGCCGAGATTGAACGGCCCGGCCACCGCCGGCACGACGATCAGCAGACCGAACGGCGCACCCTTATAAGGGCCGGTGAGGAAGACCTGCCCCCCACCGACCGTGACCGGATAAGGACCCGGACCCGCAACCGCCGTCACATGCCCGATCAGACTCGCGGCCGGGCAGGCGACCTGCGCGGCCTGCGCTTCAGCTGCAGAGCGTCACCTGCGAGAGCATCCCCAGCAACCCCGGAGGAGTCCTCACCGAGACAGCACCCAACGGCTGATCCCCGTCAGGCCTCGTGATCGTGGTCGAGAACGGCGCGAACCTCCCCGCGACGTTGTTGGCGGTGCCCGCGACGAACGACGGCGAGAACCCCGGCGCTTCGCACCCTGAGGCGATCCGGAACGGCTGGATCGCGGGCGTCACCATCAGCGCCGTTGTAGCCCGTGAGCTGCGCGTTCGTCGCATAGTTCCCGCAGGCGCTCGGGCGTCACGAGGGCAGCGCGAGGCCCACCGAAGAAGCTCACCGTCAGGTCGCTGAACGGCAGCTGCGGGTTTTCGTCGAACGTCGCCGTCAACTGCCCGGTCGCCGGGTTCGCCTGCACGTGGCCCGCGAGCTTGACAAGCGCCCCATCGGCCTCCGCCGTCACGTAGATCGCGAGCAGCGACCCGAACGGGTTTTCGCCCGGCTGCGCGACATACACCGAGCCCATGAGCGGCTGTTCGAGCAGCGGGGTGCTGCCCCGTCCACGTGCCGATCTTCGACGCGTCCGGGCACGTCGGTTCGTTGCCGTTGGTAAGCCCGATCTCCGTGGGCGTACAGGCGGCCAGCCCATTGGCCGCCGACGGCGAGACGGTCACCCCCGCTGGAAGCGTCACGACCGCATCCTTCAGATGCGCAGTCGGCGAGCCCTTCCTGCCGTTCGGATTCTGGGGAACGCTCAGCTTGACGTCGAGGCCAGTGGGCGTGTTGGTCGCCGAGGTTTCCGGCGTAACTTCGAGCCCGGGATCGAACTCGAAGCTTCCCGCAGCCATGCATCGCAAGCTGGTTGCCCTTGTTGTCGGTCACGGGATATGACGCGGTGAAGGGGTAGGAGAAGGGCGGTGAAAGTTCGGAGGCCGGCTGCTCCCACGAATCCATGCTGACGAGGTCGGCTAGCGGAGACCCACATGAGGTGGGGTTGGTCAGCAAAGGAGGGCCGGCTTCGGCGCCTGTGCCGTGTTCAGCCGGCACGTTCCATAGTACAAGCGAACTGCTCAGCACCTCCAGCTGGTTGATGTTCCTCACCACAGCCTTCACTGCATACCCTTCCCCCGAGCGAACCCCGAAGTCGATGAAGCCGACTCGATACTGTAGAGCAAACCCAAACTGCGCAGGCACGCCAGGCGGAGGGATGAGGTTGTAGACAGGCAATTCAGGAGTTCCCACAAGACCGCCGAGTGTCAGAAACTCAGTGCCCACGCGAGTGCTTGTCGGACAGTGAGGTTCCAGTTCCAATCTACCGAGGTCAAAGAGCTTTCTGGGGCACTTCGGAGTCGCGTTTGGATTGCCCTCAAACCCTGCGGGTAGACCTATTTCTATGTCCTTCACTTCTCCGCCCGCAGGTTCTTCTTCGACGTGGTTCAGAGAGAAGCTCGTAATCAGTTCATATGGATGCGAGCCAGCACTCGTGTCGAGCGATCCATCGTGGTTGAGTGCCCGCTGTTCGAAGCTTTCCAACCCAAAGGCCATAGGCGACAAGGCCACAGCAGGACTAGTCTCCACGGCAAGCACAGAAGCCGCCGACCAAATCATGGCCACCAGGATGCACATCGTCTTGCAGCGATCGATCACTTTCTCACTGCTCATCATCGGTCGTCACTTTCGCCTCTTCCTGATCGGACCGTACTTTGTATGAGCCTGCCTGAGACATCCGGCTCGCCGCTTCTTAGGTCTGTGGTTGCACGCCTTAATCGCCCTTGCCAACGCTTGCAACCGTGTCAGCGCTGTCGATTTGGTCGTCGCACCGCCGGTAGGCGATGCCGACGAGCTCAGGTTGCCGGCACCTGTGAAGACTACGCTGGGAGGTGTCCCAAAGGAGAGAACGGAAGCCGTAGGCATGTGGCACGCTTCGCCCGAGCACCGCGAGGCCACTTCTGGCTCTTCCCGGCGCCCACCCACACGTGCGTCGTAGAGATCGGGGATTTCGCCCTGATCACTCGATACGAGCGACTGCTGAGTCGTGAAGAACACATCATTTCCGCTTTCACTTGCGTCCGCAAATATGGCTTCAGCGTCAGCGGTGCCGGGAGAAATTAGATAGACATGACCGCCCTCGTACTCATAGAGATCGGACTTGCCGTTCGTGTCCTGGGGGAGCACGGCGTCTTCAGTGCTGAAGAACAGACGTCCGCCATCGGTCAGATAGCGCTGCTGATAGATGCCCTCGATGGGAGCGGGTAATAACGTATCGCTTGTCGCGGAACTCTTGTCTGTATTGCAAGATGCGCAACGGAGTTCCCTCGTAGACGCATCGTACAAGAAGACCTCGTACCTCGTTCCATTATCATAGCCAGTAAGACTGCTATCCGACATGAACGCTATATAGCGTCCGTTTGGCGAGACCTCTGCGGTACGCCCCGCAAACGTGCGAAACCAATCTCCATAGACTGTCACAGTCCCATAAAGGTTAGGAGTTTCATCATCCGTTGGTGACAACGTGGCGATGAACGCCGTCTTGCCTTCATGCCAAAGATATAAGTTAGGCTGTCCGGCAAGCGCACCTTCACCCAGTACACTTGAATCAACGAAATATAGATAGCTTCCATCATCACTCGTGCCCACCAAGCCCTGTACGCCTCCACCAGCGAGTTCGCTGGTAGTTCCGTTGGTCGTGTCGAACTGGTACAGACTTCCCGTCTTGGTGAAGAACACCTTGGCCCCATTCACGCTCGCCGTTTGAAACCGACTCCCGCCGCCAACGGCCGCATCGACCTGCACAGTCCTTTCACCGTCCTTGCGTACATACAGGGACCCGGTATTCTCGTCAGTCCAGAAGATTCGCGAGCCATCGGCCGATATCACGTGGTCAAGGTTTGGATGGTTTTCCCCGGGATATCCATCGCCATAGTCCACGCCAAACGACGCATTAGGATGTGTTTCTCCATTGGGTAGTACGTTTACGAGCCGCAGTTTACCTGCAATCCACTCGTACAGATTGTTCTCAAGCTTCCCTCCGTCAACGGCCGCCGGGGCAGTCGCATCGGCTTGCGTCAGAGCGTCGTTCGCCGCGAACACGATGTGACTGTATGGGGGCACATCTTCGCTGCCCGTATTTCCTCCCGCGAACTGTAGAGTCGGTTCCACGCCGTTTTCTTCAAATCTCGCGTGCCCGAACGTGCGAGCAGGGCTGCGATTTGGCGGCTCGCCCGTGAGCAGCGACTGGATGTTCCCGTTCTGAGTGAGATACAGATTTGCGAAGCCTGCTGAGGCGCCGGCGGCAAGCGCAACCTGACTCTTGATCACTCCCTTCGATAGGTCAGGAGAGGCTCCGACATACAGATCCGCTTCCACCGCTGGTTCGCCTAAACCGGAGATCGGCGGCGTGAGGTTCTGGGTTAACCAGCCTTCGCCGCCCCTCAGCGAGAGATACTGATCCAAGCCACCAAGCTGCGGTTGATAGAAATCTTCACCCAGATAAGTGATCGCCCCACCATCCGACGAACTCTGTAGCAGGCGACCGGCCTGCCCCACCGAACGGGTCAACGAACCGAGTGCCAGGACGCCGCCAACTCCCCCAGCCTTCTGCTCTGGCGACACCAGCTCATAGACACGTCCATCGGGCAATGGGAGAGCGAGCGAGGACGCAGGTCTCACGGCGAATATGGCGGTCGCGGCAAGCGAGATACAAAGCGAGATCCAACAACACCGCCATTCGAGGGAGACCATACACTACATCTTGGTTGGAGCGCCGTCGGATCACAACGTGTGTCTCCAGCTGTGGCGTCAAAGTCACAGCTGGCGGGCCCAGCAAACCTCAGTACCAAACAACCTTACACTGGACATCTCGCTGCCCTGCTTTGCAGGTGGGCCGCAAAAACTGCGGCCCACCTGGGTCAAATCGATAACTTGACTATTTAACCTATTCGCTAAACGCCCCGAATGGTTCGGCAGAGTTCTCTTCCACCTTGACCTTACCTTGCAGTTCTGCCGGTTCTGGACCAAGGGTCAGCTTCGCTACGATTTCTTTTTCTTGATGATGCAGTTTTGTCACGTTGGGATCGATCCAATTCAGGTGACCCGCTACCGCATCTTCATTCTGAGGTTCAACCAAAGCCGCCGTACCCCAGACGATTTTATGTTCCACGCGGTTTTGATCGATGAATGTCGCTGGCGTTCCGACAGCATTTACTGGGAATTCCCCTTTACATGAACCAGCCGGAATTTTTATTATGGTAAATAGAGCCTTACCTTCTTTTGGTTCTGCTGTCGGTGCAAAGACATCATAGATCTTTTGTGCCCCGACTTCGTTTAGTTCTTTAGTTTCACCTCTATATTTCCACATCAGTTCGGTGAACGTTTTGCTGGGTTCGACAATGGCTTCTTCTTTACAAGGTTCTATTATTACGCATTTGGTGAATTTAACTTCGGCGTTGTCCTCACCTTGATGCAAGCCGTTCCAAATGTTACCTTCACTTAGGACCGTTTCGCATTTTATTACTGCTTTTAGGCCTAGAAGTTTACTCTTAAGTGTAAACGAGCCTTCATTGACACCTTTAACGGCTTGCTCCTTATTGAGTTCCAGTTTGATTTGGACTCCTTTTTTGACTTGCTTCCACCACGGGCCTTGCAGTTCGGCAGACGCGGTAGCGGATATCACCGAGCTGACTGCAAACACCGCGAGTAAGCTCAAGAATAACATTCTAATTCGATTCATGATCTTCCAACTCCCTTCGCTCCCGCCAGAAGACGCCTGGGCACCCCCTGGCGATCTATAGAGCCGATCCAGCTGGATCGGCCTTTGGTCTGTTTGGACGCCGCCGCCTGGAAAGCAAACGGAGGCACTTCTCAGAATACTGATAGCCCAAACTCAGTCAAGAAAACTTCTCTTGGCAGGCGAACTGTTAGACTCCGTTTAGGATTGTGAGCGCACCATGCTCCGGGACCTCGCAAAACCCCTGTGTACGAGCGGTTTACCCGAGCCTGCGACACACAGAGAAGTCAGGAACGAAGTCCCCTGACTCTGTCGGATAGTCAGACTTATGCGAATAAGTAAGGCCGCATCCAACTCCCCGCGCCGCCTCAGCGGAACACCGCGAGCAGCGAGAGCCCTGCGGGGATGCGCACCCCGCGCCCGATCAACGCCGCCTCCAGATTCAGCGGCTGCTCCAGCAGCCAGTTCAGCGGCGCGGGCGGGATCCAGAGGTCGAGGCTCGACTCGGTGCTCGAACGGTTCAGCGGCTGCACCGCGCGCAGCGCGATCGCCACCGGGAGGAGCAGGAAGTTGAAGTGCGTCGTTCGCTCGCAGCGCCAGCCAGCGCTCTGCGCGGCGTCCAGCAGCGCGCGGCGGCTGTAGCGGCGGTGGTGGTGATTAATCTCGTCGTGGCGACTCCACAGCCCCTGGTAGGCCGGAACCGTCACGAGCAGCGCGCCTCCTGGGGCCACCACGCGGCGCAGCTCGCTCAGGGCCGCACGATCGTCGGCCAGGTGCTCGATCACATCGAGGCTCACCGCCAGCTCGAAGGAGTCCGGGGCGAAGGGCATCTCCAGAACCGAGCCTTCCACCACCTCGCCCGCGTCGCGCTCGCGCGCGACGGCGACGCTGGTGGGGGACAGCTCGACGCCCGTCACCGCGCCGTAGCGCGCCAGCTCGACCATGTTGCGCCCGCTGCCGCACCCCGCATCGAGGATCCGCGCGGGGGCGGGGAGCGCGAGCTTGGAGAGCACCACCTCCAGCACGTTGCGCCGCCCCCGGTACCACCAGTGGCGGTCCTCGACGCGGTGCGTCTGGAGCTCGTAGTCGACGTCCACGGCCCTGCATCTTTCACAACTGCCCGCTCGCGCGCGGTGCGACCCCCTTGCAGGCATGCTCCCCTGCGCCGTCCCTGCACTTGGTGCGGGCCCTGCGCGTTCGCTCCTCGCGGGCAGCTCGCGCGCCGGTGCGCCCGCGTTCCAGCGGCATCTCGCGGCAGGTCGCCGGCGCCATGCGCGGCCCCACGCGGAGCCCCTTCGGGGGCGTAGCCCTTCTCCTTCTTCTTCTTCCCTTTCCCCTTGACAAAAATCTTGGCATGCCTAAAATAGGTTCATGGCAGCACAAGACCTCACCCGTTCGCAGGCCGTCGAGGACTACTGCAAGGCGATCTTCACGCTTGAACGGCGCCACGAGGCGCCCGTCTCGACCAACGCGCTTGCCGAGCGCCTGGACATCACTCCCGGGTCGGTCTCCTCGATGCTGCGCCGCCTCGACGAGCTCGAGCTCGACGGTGCACGTGCCCTACCGCGGCGTCACCCTCACCGGCAAAGGCCGCCGCGTGGCGCTCGAGGTCATTCGCCACCATCGCCTGCTGGAGCTGTTCCTCGCGGAGACGCTCGAGATGCCCTGGGACCGCGTCCACGCCGAGGCCGAGGTGCTCGAGCACGTCCTCTCCGAGGACCTCGAGGCGCTCATCGCCGCCAAGCTCGGCCACCCCACCGCTGATCCCCATGGCGACCCCATTCCCTCCGCCGCGCTCGAGCTCAGCGAGCCCGACACGCGTCCGCTGGACTCCCTCCAGGAGGGGGACTCGGGCGCGTTCGTGCGCGTCTCCGACGCCGATCCCGCCATGCTCCGCTACCTCGCCCAGCGGGGCATCTCCCCCGGAGACCCCCTGCGCGTGCTCGAGCGCCAGCCCTTCGGGGGCCCGCTGCTCGTGAGCTTCGGCGAGCGCCGCCACTCGCTCGGGGGCCAACTCGCGCGCGCGATGCGCGTGGAACTGCGGGAGGGCGTCCTCGCCGGAGCTGGAAACCCAGTCGTGCGGGAGTCGCGGGAGCCGCTCGCGTGACGCCCCCCGCACGTCCCCCCGCGCCGGCGCTGGAAGGAGCCGGTGCGGGCATCTCCGCAGCGCGGCCGCCCCCCGCTCCCGCGCTCCCCGTCATCCCGAGCACGCTTCCCGTCGTTCCCTCCGCGCTGGAAGCCCTCCTCGCGCGCGGGCGCGTGCGCGCCACTCTTGCGATGCTCGGACCGGCCTTCGTCGCCGCGATCGCCTACGTGGACCCCGGCAACTTCGCCACCAACATCCAGGGCGGCGCGCAGTTCGGCTACCTGCTGCTGTGGGTCGTGCTCGCGGCCAACCTCATGGCGATGCTCATCCAGTACCTCTCCGCCAAGCTCGGCATCGTCACCGACCGCAGCCTCCCCGAGCTGTTCCGCCAGCGCTACTCGCAGAAGCTCTCGTGGGGCATGTGGGTGCAGGCGGAGATCATGGCGATGGCCACCGACGTCGCCGAGTTCGTCGGCGCCGCGCTCGGGCTCAACCTGCTGTTCGGCGTCCCCCTGCTCCCCGCCGGGATCATCACCGGCTTCATCGCCTTCGCGATCCTCGGGCTGCAGGCGCGCGGCTACCGCCGCTTCGAGCTCGTCATCACGGCGCTGCTCGGCGTCATCTTCCTCGGCTTCCTCTACGAGACCCTGAGGATCGGCCCCTCCGCGCGGGAGTCGCTGGGGGGGCTGGTCCCCCACCTCGCGGGCTCCGGCAGCCTCTACCTGGCCGTGGGCATCATCGGCGCCACCGTGATGCCCCACGTGATCTACCTGCACTCTGCCCTCACCAACGGGCGCACCCCCGTGCGCGACGACGCCGAGCGCGCGCGCGTGCTGCGCTTCGAGCGCCTCGACGTGATCATCGCGCTGGGGCTCGCCGGACTCGTGAACCTCGCGATGCTCGCTGTCGCCGCCAAGCTGTTTCCACTCCAGCGGACACACCGGCGTCTCCACCATCACCCAGGCCCACGCCGGCTTCGCGCAGCTCGTCGGCGGCGGCGCCGCGCTGGCCTTCTCGGTCGCGCTGCTCGCCTCCGGCACCTCCGCCTCGAGCGTCGGCACCTACGCCGGGCAGCTCGTGATGCGGGGGTTCGTCGGCTTCAACATCCCGATCTTCGCGCGCCGTCTGATAACCATGACCCCCGCGATCCTCGTGCTCGCGCTGGGACTCGGACCAACCGAAGTGCTCGTCTTCAGCCAGGTCGTGCTCTCCTTTGGCATCCCCCTTGCACTCATTCCGCTGGTGCTGCTAACGAGCCATAATGAGGTCATGGGAGCGCACGTCAACCGGCTCTCCACCACCATCGCCGCATGGGGCCTCGTCGGTCTGATCACCGCCCTCAACGCCTTCTTGATCTACCAGCAGCTATGAGCACGTACCAGTAGTCATGACCGCCCGCCGCACCCCCACGCTCCTGCTCGCCGCGCTGCTGGGCGTGGTGGCGGTGGCGCTGCTCGCGATGTTCCTCTACGACCGCTCCCGCCGCGACGTCATCGCGCACGGCGTGCGCATCGGCGGGGTCTCCGTGGGCGGCCTCTCCGCCTCCGCCGCCGAAGCCAAGCTGCGCCGCGACCTCGCCGCGCGCATGAACGCGGCCGTCACGCTCCGCTACGGCACGCGCACCTGGCGAATCGACGGGAGCCAGGCCAGCCTCACCGTCGACGCCGCGGGGCTCGTCGCGCAGGCCGTGCAAGCCAGTCGTCGGGGCTCGATCTTCTCGCGCACCCTCAGCGGGCTCAGCGGCGGCGCCGTCAACAGCGACATCCCCCTGCAGGCCCACTACTCGCACACCGCCGTCTCCAACCTCGCCGAGTACGTGAGCTCGCGCGTGGACCACCCCGCCGTCAACGCCTCCGTGGCACCCTCCGCGACGGGGCTCAGCGAGGTGCGGGGCCACAGCGGGGTTGCCGTCGACACCGCGCTGCTCCGCGCGCGCGTAGCGCGCGCGCTCACCGGCACGCTGGGGGGCGGCTCGGTGCGCGTGCCCATCCACGTCCTCACTCCCACCCTCACCACCTCCGAGCTGGCCGCCAAGCTACCCCGCCTACATAGTCGTCGACCGCGGCGCCTTCACGCTGCGCTTCTACCAGCACCTGCGCCTCGCCTCCTCCTACCCGATCGCCGTCGGCATGCAGGGCCTGGAAACGACCGCCGGCCTCTACTCGATCCAGTGGAAGCAGGTCGACCCGCCGTGGTACGTCCCCAAATCCGCCTGGGCCGGCAGCCTCGCGGGCAAGACGATCCCCCCCGGCCCCCAGGACCCCCTGAAGGCGCGCTTCATGTCCTTCAACGGCGGCGCCGGCATCCACGGGATCGACCCCTCCGAGTACTCCTCGATCGGCCACGACGCCTCCCACGGCTGCGTGCGCATGACGATCCCCGACGTCATCGCCCTCTACTCCCGCACCCCCGTGGGCACGCCCGTCTACATCGCCTGAGGGCCCTGACGGCTCATACTCAAACGCTGGTCGGAGGCCGCCGCGAGAGGTGCTCCTGGTTCTTCAGCCGCTCGCCACGTATCTGGATCGCGATGTACACAACGATCACGTTCACGATCACGCCGATCCCGATGAAGGTGGCGATCAGGCCCACGTCCTTGGAGAAGGCAGCGCTGGCGGCGAGCACGGCCGTCACCCTAGCAACGCCGCCGCCCGCCGCGTGTCGTAGCCTGTGGGAGCCGCTCGGCCCGTCCGGAGGTGGTGCGCACCGGACAGGGCTCAGCATCGCAGTGTCCGGAGAGGTGCCGGAGCGGTTGAACGGGCGCGACTGGAAATCGCGTAACGGGGGAAACCTCGTTCGGGGGTTCGAATCCCCCCCTCTCCGTTTTGTTGTGTCTCGGGACATCGGAGACTGGTGTCTCGGGACATCGTAGACAGTTCAGGCTTGTTTGAGGGGCTGGTAGTTGCGGGTGGGGTCGAGGGTGAGTTCGCGGATGAGCTGGCCGTTCTCGGGGTCGATGATGCGGATGTTGCGGTCGGCGATGAGGAGCTTGATTGCTCGTCCTTTGTGGGCTCGGCCGATGCCGATGTGGTGGAGTCGGCTGTTGTAGCGGAGGGTCACTTTGCCGTTGGTGTCGACCTTGTCGTGGCGGACGCGGAAGTGGGTGGTTGGGCTGGCGGTGCTGGCGGGTCGGGCCTTGATCCGGGCGCTGTAGGCCTGCAGTGGTGTGCGGCCGTCGAGCGCTCTGTGGGGGCGGATGTCGTTGTAGTAGTGGACGAAGGCCTCGAGCTGGCTCTGGAGCTCTGTGATCGTCTTGGCGGGGGGTTGCTTTGCGAGGTAGCGCTTGAGCGTCTGGTGTAGGCGCTCGATCTTGCCGCAGGTCTGTGGGTGGTAAGGCCGGGAGTTCTTGGAGGCGATCCCGAGCCGTTGGAGTTCTGTTTGGAGCAGCACCTTGCCCTTGCGGGGTGTGGCGGTGAACACGGCGCCGTTGTCGCTGAGAAGCGCTGCGGGCAGCCCGTGCAGGTCCGCTGTCTTATGGAAGACGTCCACGACGTCCTGGGCCTTGACCGTAGAGAAGGCTTGGGAGGCCAGGAACAGGCGGGAGTGGTCGTCGATCACGTTCAGGATCTCGACGTGCTGGGCGCCGGCGAGCTGCCAGTGGGTGATGTCGGTCTGCCACATCTCGTTCGGCAGCTCGGCCTGGAAGCGGATCAGGCTGCTGCGCGGCCGCTTCTGGGGTTGGGAAACGACCAGGCCTTCCCGCCGCAGGATTCGCCAGATCGTCGAGACAGAAGGCACCAGCACCCCGTCGTTCATTTCTTGAGCGAGGTGGTAGGCGATCGTCGCCGCCCCGCAATCATGGCCGTCTTGGTGGAGGCGCTCCCGCAGCTTGACGACCGCATCGACGACCTCCGCGGGCGTCTGGTGCTTGCAGGACCACGGCCTCCTGGACCGCGGCTCGAGCGCCTCGTAGCCGCCCTGCCTGTAGCGAGCCAGCAGCTTGTAGACCCAGCTGCGATGCACCCCATGAGCCGCTGCCAGCTCGCTAACCGAGCGACCCCCCAACACATGCGCCTCGACCAGATACCGCGCCATCTCCACAGGAAGACTCCTTCACGTAGGTGTCTCCTATGTCCTGACACAGCTGTCGCCCATGTGCTGAAACCACACACCCCCCTCTCCGTTTTCGCCAGATGGACATCAAATAACCCCTCATGGAGTACCCTTTGCCTGTGGCTGTGAGCGAGGATCTGCGGCAGTGTGCCAGAGAGAGCGCACGTAGGCTGGCCTTGATGAAGCCTGAGTCCAGCATCCGTGCGGCTGCTCTACTGCGGGACGTCAAGCCTCGCCTCGCAAGCGATCACCAGCGCAGCGTCGCCGAGGAGATGGCTCGTCGCTTCGATGAGCGTGCAGATGCTCATTCGCGGCCGTCATCCTCGTAACGGATCGGCTTCGGCCCGTGCCTCGTCCCGAAGATCGGCCAGTACCCTGACGACCCGCGCAAGCTCTTCGAGCGCAGACTGCTCGCCACCGACGGCGAGCACACCCTGTGCCTCAGCGTCGGCGAGAAGCTCGACCGCGACGATCACGTACCGGCCATGAACATGCTCGATGTCGACCCCGGTTGACAGCAATCCGGCCGCTACACCCACGATCTCATCGGCCAGATCGCGGGCAAGCCCGATCAGCTCATCTACATCGTTCATGTACGAAGCATCCTCAGAACCTCGGTTGTTTGGCTTCGAGGTGTAGACAGGCGGATCTGAGCAGCAGATCCCGGGGTGTCATCGCACTCTGCTCAGCACACGACGGGCGCGGATGACGAGCGTCAGCACTATGGCCTGGCGTATGAATTGCTGGCGATGTATCCGCGCCAGCTCAACTTCGCCTTCGTCGACGAGTTGCAACAGGTGTGCTCCCCACTCCTTGCGGTAGCGCTCTTCCTCTGAACCAAGCAGTCGCAGAGGCCAATCTGGCAGCGACGTTTGCTCTCTTCCGGTATTCGAGAGATGCCGCCTATTCCTACGACTCGTTGTCCCAGCATCGCGTCTGTTTTCTTGATCTATCTGGATGCACCAACTGATAACGATAAGGATGATAAGAATGACCCCCGGACCCATTACAGCGAGTTCTTCCGTGGTCATGCGCGGCCCCATCCTGGGGAGAGGAGGCGTAGGGCGTGTCGGCTGCCTATGGTTTCGCGCTGTGCGACCTTTCGGCCCTCTCCGCTTAGACGGTAGTAGCGGCGCGGGGGTCGCCCCTCGCTGGCGGCATCCATCTGCTCCCAGCGGCTGCCGAGCAGGCCTTCATCCTCAAGACGTCGCAGGATCCCGTAGGCCGTTCCCGCGGAAAGGCCGCTTGCGCGCACGATCTCTAACCCGTAGACCTCGGCATCGCGAGCATCGAGGAGCGCCTGCATGACGAGCTTGGCCTGGTGGGATCGCCTTCTCACGATACGCATAGTATAGCGAACTCATAATAGGGTCACAAAGCGCTGGATATATAACTCGTGGATGCGCCGCCACGTAGGATCATGGTTCGAACGCTGTACCGTCAGCCCTGTCCCGCCAGATGGGTCAGCACTTGCTTCGCCGACGCGGAGGACGCCCAACGATCGGCTCAGCGGCTGCCAGTGTCGAGTCCGTGCGGCTGGAGCCCGAGTTGCGCCAGGCACTGGCCAGCCGGGCCGAGCGCGATCACGAGACGACTTCCTCGGTGATCCGCAAGGCGCTGCGCGAATATCTTAGAGTCGCCTGATTGCCTCCGCTGCTCGCCGGCGTGTCTGCCGCCCAGCCGGCTCCATCAGAAGCCCAGCCAAACCCTCAACCTGGGCTTGATGATTTGCAAACCGTCCCGATCTCCCCGTCCCATCCAATGCGTCGCGTTGGCCGAGAATATTTGGGATACACCTACGGAGGTGTATGCTGTCGTGCGTGCGTACCAACATCGAGATCGACGACGGCGTATTGCACGAGGCGCAGGAGCTGATCGGGGCTCGCACGAAGCGCGAGGCCGTTGATGTGGCGCTGCGAGAGTTGGTCGCTCGGCATCGGCGTATAGGCGTTCTGGATCTGCGCGGGAAGGTCCGCTGGGAGGGCGACCTCGAGGAGAGCCGTCGCGGCCGCTTGTGATCGTCGTAGACACCAGCGTCTGGATAGACGTGCTCAACGAGCGGAGCACACCACAAGCCGAACGCTGCATCGAGTTGATCGAGGGAGGAGAGCCGATCGCCCTCACCGACATTGTCGTCACCGAGATCCTCCAGGGGTTTCGCTCCGACCGAGAGGCACGTCTCGTCGAGCGTCATCTGAGGGCCTTCCCGATCCTGCGCCTAGACGGTCTCGATGACTTCGTCTTGGCTGCGGATCTGTATCGCACGGCGCGTCGCGCCGGTGTGACGATCCGTAAGACCCTCGACTGCCTGATCGCGGCGCCCTGTGTACGAACGGGCGCGCCGCTCTTGCACGCCGACACCGATTTCGATCGGCTCGCGAAGTGCACCTCGCTGCGGCTATACAGTTGAGCGGTCGGCGTTCTTGATCGCTTGAGCGACTTGTTCAGTAGAGCATCCTCCGTCTCTGCGGCCCGGTTACGTCGGCGGCTCGGGTGCAAGTGAGGCAGGGACCGGGTGCGCGCCGGATCCCAGGCGCTCGCGGTCGCTCGTCGCGGTGTCGAGGGCTGCCCGTGCCGCGGCGAGCGCCTCGTCGAGGCGCGCGCGCTCGGGACCGTCGGCAGCGGCACGACGACTCTGCGCGGCGGCTACGAGCGGCTGCAGGACGTCGATCGGCAGCGGGAAGCACGATCGTTGAGCTCTGGTTGCTGCTCACCTCCAGCAGCGTCTGGAGGTAACGCAGCTGGATCGTCACGGGGTTGCGGCTGATCACGTCGGCCGCGTCGTTGAGCCGTGCGGCGGCCTGGAATTCGCCCTCGGCGTTGATGATCTTGGCGCGGCGCTCGCGCTCGGCCTCGGCCTGACGCGCCATCGCATGCTGCATCCGCTCGGGGATCTCGACGTCCTTGATCTCGACCGTGGTGACCTTGACCCCCCAGGGCTCGGTCTGATCGTCGATGATCTGCTGGAGGTGCTCGTTCAAGCGCTCGCGCTCGGCCAGCAGCGCGTCGAGCTCGGCCTTGCCCAGCACGGAGCGCAGGGTCGTCTGGGCGATCTGCGAAGTGGCGGCCAGCACGTCCTCGATCTCGAGCACCGACCTCGTGGAGTCGATGATCCGGTAGTAGGCGACCGCGGTGACGCGCGCAGGCACGTTGTCGCGCGTGATGATCTCCTGCGCCGGTATCTGCAAGCGTGACCGTGCGCAGGCTAACGCGGACCATGCGATCGATCGCGGGCAGCAGGAAGATCAGTCCCGGCCCGCGCTGGCTGGTGACGCGGCCGAGACGGAAGACGACGCCACGCTCGTACTCGCGCAGCACGCGCACCGAAGCGCCCACGAGCACGAGCGCTGTTGCCACGAGGCAGAGCAGGACGATGGCCAGCGCGAGGATCACGCGATCAGCTCCCACTCCTCGGCGCGGCGCACCGACAGCGTCAGGCCGCTGACGCGCTCAACCACGACGGAATCGCCCTCGTGGAGCGCCGCCTCGCCGTCGGCTCCGCCCATTCGTGGCGGGCGCGCCACAGCGCCCCGTCGACGAACACCTGGCCGGCGGGCTCACTCCAGCGGCGCACCACGCCCGACACGGCCGCACAGCGCCTCCGCGCCGGCCTGGATACGCTCGCGTCGGGCGCGTGCCGCCTTGCGTGTCACCACGAGCGCCCATCCACCCGCCGCCGCGCCGAGCCCGACGCCGACCGGCACGGCGAGCGCCGCGCCGCCACCCAGCGTGGCGATGACGATGATCCCGCCAACGATCAGCGCCATCCCTCCCGCCACACCGAGCACCCCGCTGGGCGCGTGTGCCTCAGCGACCACCAGCGTGGCGCCCATCAGCAGCAGCGCGAAGCCGAGCGCAGTCATGTCAAGTCCTCCACACCGATCATACGACGCCGGCGATCGGTCTCCCCCCTAGCCTGCGCGTGGCAAGACTCGAGCTGAAGTCTTAGGGAATCTGTACGTGTACAGGTGGCAGGTTGACGTTGATGCTGGGGAGGGGCACCGGGAGGTTGATCGGCGGCACGGGGAGCTTCGGGACTTCGTGGACCGGGGGCGCTGTCGGGGGCGGCGTGGGCGCTGGTGAGCTTGTTATCGGGGGTGGCGTGGGCACTGGGCGTGGCGTGGGCACTGGTGAGCTTGTCGTCGGGGGCAGCGTGGGCGTTGGTGAGCTTGTTGTGGGTGGTGCCGTAGGCGCGGTGGGAGCGACGGCGACAGGGTCGCGCGTGGCGATAGGTTCGGGTTCGCGCGCGCGGGTGCCTGTGTCGCCGGCGCCTGTGCCGCCGGCGGGGGCGTTCGGTGTGCTTGCTGTCGTGTTCTTGAACACCGGTGTGCGGGGGGAGGTGCGCACGGTCCGGTGGCCCGGGTGGTAGCTGAATGAGATCGGCTGAGCGCTCGCTGTCTGCCTGGTGTCGTGTCGCTGCGCGTCTGTGGTTGGGGGCGCCGGGATGATCAGTTGGTCGGGCTGTGTGACCGCGGCTGGTTGGCGGTATGCGCCCCGATCGACGAGCGTGTTATGGCGCAAGCCAGGCGAGAGAGCGAGCAGGCCCGCTGCGCCTAGAGCTGGCAGGATCGAGGCGATCCCTCCTGCGCTGGCGCCGAGGCTCGGTGAGGCGGTCTGCAGCCCCGCAAAGATGCGTTGGGGGGCTGCTGTCGCGAATGCGAACCAGGCGACCGAGCGACGAGCGGAGTAGCGGCTGAGGAAGGCGGCGACCGCCGCGCCGTCGAGCTGAGAGCCGGCCCCGTTGGAAAGGATGTCCAGCGCCTTCTTGTGCGTGCCTGCCGATCGATAGGAGCGGTTGGAGGTGATGGCATCGAAAGTGTCTGCCACGGCGATGATGCGGGCGCCGAGCGGGATATCCGAGCCGAGGAGGCCATCGGGATAGCCGTGGCCATCCATGCGCTCGTGATGATGGCGAACCATGGCTGCGATCTCGGGGTCGCCAACCGCTGCCAGCATGTCCGCACCGTCGCCAGGATGGCGCTTTATGACTGCGAATTCCGCATCGGTGAGTGGCGCTGGGTTGTTGAGGATCTCTCTCGGGGTGTGGAGCTTGCCCACGTCATGGATCGTGGCCGCGGTACGGATCTTGGCGATCTCAACCGGAGAGATGTGCATTGCGCGGGCGATGCGCTCGGCGTGGCGCGCAACCCGCTGACTGTGCCCATGGGTGTAGGCATCGCGCGCTTCGAGCAGTTTGCTGAGGCGTTCCAGTAACTCGATGCTCACGGTGGGCCCGGCCTTCCTGGCCGAGTCGTAGAGATCTCGTGCTTGGGCCAAGCGTCGCTCTGTCCAACACCGACGCAACCACCCCCACAGCATCAAGTCAGCGAAGACGAGGTCACGCGATCGGGGCTGCCGCTTCCAGAGGGCCGCCTCGGCGCTCGCGATTGCAACCGAGACAGCCACGGCTGACGCCGCCGAGGCCGCCATCAACAACGAGCTGCCTCGCGGCACGACTGCCGCCACGAGCGCCGCCGGTAGAACAACCACCGACACGGTTGTGAGCGCTACCAACGGCAGATATCGCCGCAAGCGTAAAGGCGCAAGTCCATCGCGCTCGGCGGCCACTTCAGCCCGCCTCCTCCACCGGCCGAAACCGACGCTACCGCGTAATGACAACAATTCCAGTGACGAGGACATGGTCCGGATAGGACTATCCCAGGACCGCTATCGAATAGAGGCGACCCGGACGCATGTTCTATCCACAAGCGTCACCGCATGAGCCCAAGCAACGAAGAGAGATGGCGCTCGTCTCCCTGGAGGGTTCCTGCACGGCTCTGTGGTCGGTTCAGGAACACGAGGAGCGCTGGGGCCTTCGGCTGCCTCGTCGATCTTCCGTCCCGTGTTGTCCTCCGCAGACTATAGGCTGCAAAGCGACCGGCGCCGGACTGGAAACATCCGGCGACAGACAGTTGTCTCTCTGCCATGATGTGGACCGTATGAGCATCTTGAAACATGCCCGCCTACGCGCCCGCCGCGGGGGCCTTGCGCTGAGTGTCGGGGCGGCGATCCTCTGCCTCGCGCTTACCCCGCTCGCGGCGAGCTCCGCCGCCGCGCCCACCGGCCATGCGGCGCGGGTGCTCCCCGTGAACGACACCGCGCACCTCACGCTGACCAACCCCGGCGGCTCGGGCGCGACGCTGCTCGAGGAAGGCCGGGCGATCGGGACCCTGCCGGGGACGGTGCGCGCGCGGCTCACGGTGGGCGCCGAAGTGGTGACCGCCGGGTTCACGATCTACCTGCACGGCGGCACGATCTCCGGCCACAGCACCGCGAAGCTGAACCCGGGGCGCGGCGAATTCGCCAGCTTCGGCGGCTCGCTCAGCGTCAGCCACGGGAGCGGCCACTACGCGCACGCCTCCGGCCGCGGGGGGCTGTTCGGGACGATCAACCGCAACACCGACAATGCCACGGTGCAGGTTGTGGGCAACCTGCACCTATAGGAGCGCGCTCGCGCTGTGCGCGTGCCTCGCGCTGCCCGCCGCCGCGGGCGCCTCGGAGACGGTGCGGCTGAACACGAGCTTCACCCCCGATCGCCCCGGAGCCAGCACCACGATCACGTTCGGCTTCACCGTTCGCGGCTCCGGCGGGAAGGTGCCCTCGCAGCTGCGTGAGCTGAACCTGCACCTGCCGGCTGGCATCGGGATCGCCCGCAACACCCTCGGCCAGGCGATCTGCGAACCGATCTACCTCTACGTCCACGGCCCCGACGGGTGCCCCGAGAACTCGCGCCTGGGGTTCGGATCGGCAACCGCCGCGGTCCCCTACGGTCCCGAGACGGTCTCCGAGAACGCCAAGGTCTACGCCTACCGCGGGGTGCCCGAAAACGGACACGTCACCGTGCTGTTCTTCGCCGAGGGCTGGGAACCGGTGTTCGCCGACCTCGTGTTCCCCGGACACCTCATCGAAGACAAGGGGCTCTTCAGCGGCGAGATCGACACCGAAGTGCCGATAGTGCCCTCGCTCCCCGGCGGCCCCGACGTCTCGGTCGTGTATCTGCGCTCGACCTTCGGCCCCCAGGGCCTCACCTACCACCGCATGGTGGGCGGCCACGAGATCGCCTTCCACCCGCGTGGCGTCACCGTCCCGCTGAAGTGCCCCCGCGGGGGGTACCCGTTCGCCGCCGACCTCGCCTTCCAGGACGGCGCCCACATCGTCGCCCGCAGCGCCGCGCCCTGCCCGCCGAGTGGGAAACACCGGCGCTGAGCGAAGGCGGGGCGGCGGGGTGGGCGGGCCTACCCCTTTATAACCTTCGAGGTCCCCAGCACCGCGCCGCTGCCATCCAGCGCCTGCACCGCCACATACGCCTCGGCTCCGGGCGTAAGCAGCGTCGTCTCGAAGCCCCCCCGCGGCGCCGCGGCGACAGGGGCGAGCGTCTTCGCCGAGGAGCCTCCCAGCACCCTCCAGGAGACGACCTGGGTGGCGCCGTTCCAGCTCGCGTACACATCCAGCGTCCCCGCGGCGCCGGACTTGCTGGAGGCTGGCGCGACGGCGATCGCGGGCGCTTCGGAGGGGAATCCCTCCCACGCGAAGCGATACCCGCGATAGGACTGCTCGATCGTCGGCATGTGCGCGTCGAACAGGAGCTGACCGGAGGGCGAGAACTCCGAGAAGTAGGGCACGGGCCCCCAACCCACGAAGAAGTTCCCCCCGGGCAGCCCCTGCATGTTGCCCTGGCTGCCCGCCGAGAGCGGCTTGGGGTGCAGGAACTGCGCCACCACCGTATCGCTCCCCGTCTGCGGGTTCACGCTCAGCACGAGCCCGCGCGACTGGGAGTGCACCTTGGGGACGCCGCCGTTGTCGAACACGCTGATCTGCCCGTTGGGCAGCAGCGTGGCGTCGTGCTGGTAGGCGGTCGCCGCGCCCGGCCCGAGCTTCACGGTGGAGTGCCGCCCGCCGATGCGCGCCACAACCACGCCGGTGCCGGCCGTGAGCTCGTACAGCGCTGAGGTGTTGCGCGCGGAGAGCAGCACCGTGCCATCCGAGTGCAGGTCGATCGAGTTGATGTGGAAGTAGTCATACGGCCATTCCGCGTTCGCGAGGGAGGGAGCGGAGTAGGAGTCGCCGATCGCGACGTGATCGAGCGAGTGCCACTCGCGCCGCACGAGCCCCGTGCGCATATCCAGTTCCTGGAAGACCCCATCGGTGACAACCCCTTCGCGCGGACCCCGCACGGCGGTGAGGTTGCAGCGCACCGGGTTGAACACCGTAAGCAGCGCGGTGCCCTGGGGCGTGAGGTGGAAGTCGTGCAGATCGGCCAGGTACCCGTTGCCCGCGCGCACCACCGACTGGTGGTAGGCGGCGTCGGCGATCACCTCCACGCCCTCGCCGAAGCCCTGCGCGGGGATGTACCCCTGCCACCAGGTGAGCACGGGGCGGCCGAGGTAGCTCTGCGCCTGCAGATTGGTGGCCTCGGTGCCGCGCGGGAGCGGATCGAACCACACGACCTGGCCTGTGTCGTCGAAGATCATCGGCCCATCCTGGCCGGGCCCGGAGTAGGGCGTGGACATCACATACCCGGGCGCCACAGCCGGGGAGGCGCGCGTGGTGACCGCGATCGAGGGCGGCTGCAGGTCCGGGCGGGAGTGGTAGTGCTGAGCTTCGCCGGGCTTCACCACGGCCGTCGCGATCGCCACCGGGGAGCGCGGCAGGGGGCTCTGCTCGGCGACCGTGAAGTGGTAGGCGAAGCTCCGCGCGGGGGATCCCTCGCGCCCGCGCACCGTCACCGTCTCCCCTCCCTGCAGGGGCTTGGCGAGCACGAAGCTCGCGCCATCGCCCTGGGAGTAGGGCCTCAGGCTGCCGCTGTGAGCGCCCGAGCGCGAGCCACTCACCTGCACGTGGGTCAGCTGCGCGGCGGGCACGCCCAGCATACTGATCTGCGCGTACAGCGAGGCGTCGAGCGAGTCCGGCAGCGGCGAGACGGCCAGATGCGTCCCCGACAGCACCGCGGAGCGGTTCATCGCGCTGGGGACACACGTTGGGCTGGGGGAACCGCTGGAGGCATCGGAGGCGATGGTCCCGTTGCCCCCCACGCCAACCGCGGCGGCGAGCAGCAGCAGCGTGGCGCTCCCCCTCTTCGTGTACCCGCGCACGGTCTGGAGAACATTCATCGACACTGGAAGTTGCGAGGGTACCGAGGTTGGTGGGAGACGTGGGTTGGTTGAGGGAGGAGGAGGGGGGCCGCGTCGTGCGAGACAGGGCTCCTACCCGAAACACGGGCGCGGCGAGCCGGCCTCGCGGGGCCGCGTCGCTGGAGGCGGGGCTTCGCGCCGAAATGAGCTCGCTCAGAACACCGGCGTCTCGGTGTAGTCGCCGAAGACCTGCTGCAGGGACTCCACGATCTCCCCCTCAGACGCCTGCGCGTGCGCGCACGCGAGCAGCGGCTCCATCAGGTTCCCATCCTGCGCGGCCGCCGCGCGCAGCGCCGCGAGCGTGCGCTCCACCTCGGCGCCCTCGCGCGCGGCGCGCACGCCCTGCAGGCGATCGAGCTGCTTGCGTTCCAGCGCGGGGTCCACGCGCAGCGTGGGGATCGGGGTCTCGTCCTCGGCGAGGAAGCGGTTGACCCCCACCACCACGCGTTCACCCGCGTCGATCTCCCGCTGGAGCTCGAACGCGGCGTCCGCGATCTCGCGCTGGGGGTAGTTGGCCCTGACCGCCTCCACCATCCCCCCGAGGGCGTTGATCTTGGCGAAGTACTCGTAGCAGCGGGCCTCCATCTCGTCGGTGAGGGCCTCCACGAAGTAGGAGCCCCCGAGCGGATCCACGGTGTTCACGACGCCCGTCTCGTGCGCGATCACCTGCTGGGTGCGCAGCGCCACGCGCACCGCCTCCTCCGTGGGCAGGGCCAGCGCCTCGTCGTAGGAGTTGGTGTGCAGCGACTGCGCTCCCCCGAGCACGCCCGCGAGCGCCTCGATCGCGGTACGCACGATGTTGTTGAGCGGCTGCTGCGCCGTCAGCGAGACCCCCGCGGTCTGGCAGTGGAAGCGCATCAGCCACGAGCGGGGGTCCTTCGCGCCGAACGTCTCCTTCAGCTCGCGCGCCCAGATGCGCCGCGCGGCGCGGTACTTGGCGATCTCCTCGAAGAAGTCCACCTGCGCGTTGAAGAAGAAGGAGAGGCGCGGCGCGAACTCGTCCACGTCGAGCCCGCGCTGCAGCGCCTGCTCGACGTAGGTGAGCCCATCCTTGAGCGTGAACGCGAGCTCCTGCTGCGCGGTGGCCCCCGCCTCGCGGATGTGATAGCCGGAGATCGAGATCGGGTGCCAGCGTGGCATCCGCCGCGTGCACCACTCGATCATGTCCCCGCAGAGGCGCATCGCGGGGTCGATCGGGAAGCACCACTCCTTCTGCGCGATGTACTCCTTGAGGATGTCCGCCTGGATCGTCCCCGCGAGGTTCTCTGCGGAGACGCCGCGCGACCTCCCGGAGGGTCCTGATTCGGCTGCGGCGACGTAGAAGGCGAGCATGATCGCCGCGGGGGCGTTGATCGTCATCGACACCGACACCTCCCCCAGGTCGATGCCACCGAACAGCGTGCGCATGTCCTCCATCGTGTCCACCGCCACGCCCTCGCGGCCCACCTCCCCGAGCGAACGCGTGTGGTCGGAGTCGTGGCCCATCAGCGAGGGCATATCGAACGCGGTCGAGAGCCCCGTCTGGCCGTGCGCGAGCAGGTAACGGAAGCGCTCGTTGGTCTCCTCGCTCGTGCCGAATCCCGCGAACTGGCGCATTGTCCACAGCCGCCCGCGATACATCGAGGGGTATACCCCGCGCGTGAAGGGGTACTCGCCCGGGCGCCCGATCGGATCCTCCGGGCCGCCCACGCCCAGTGGGAGGTCCGCGGTGGTGTAGAGCTCGCGCACTGGCTCGCCCGAGAGCGTGCGGAAGGCGCGCTCGTCGGCGCCGGGCGGCGGGCCGGGCTCCTCGCTGGGCGCGCCGGTGCGCGCGTGCGCCGGAGGGGTCGTGGCGGCCATACGGGGATTCTACTCGCCGGCCTTCGCCTTCTTCTGGGCCAGGCTCGCGCGGCTCCCTCACCTTGACTCTTGTCTTCCGTGCAGAAGCGCGTATACTTCGCTCAACCCACGGACGGGTCTCGCGACTACTGGAGGTTTCATGAGCGAGCTTGCCGAGCAGGTTGCCTACGCGGCGCGGCTGGTGGCGCACGCCGGACTGGTGGAGGCCTTCGGCCATGTCTCCGCCCGGCGCCCCGAGGGCGGCTTCCTGCTGACCCCCGCCACGCCGCTGCTGGACGCCCGGGCGCAGGACATCATCCAGCTCGACGCCGCCGGGCGCGTGACGGGGGGGAAAAGGCCCTCTGCCCGCTGGAGGCCCCGCTGCACGCCGCGATCTACAGCGCCTGCCACGACGTGGGCGCGATCTGCCGCACGCACTCCCCCGCCGCGGTCGTGTGGGCGAGCCGTGGCGAGGTCCCCCCGCTCGTGCACGGGCTGGGCGGGCTCAGCGGCGTCGTCACCTTCCACCACGAGCCCCAGCTCGTCGCCTCGATCGAGGCCGGCCGCGCGGCCGCGGGGGACCTCGGCGCCTATGACTGCCTGCTGCTGCACGCCAACGGCGCCGCCTGCACCGCCGCGAGCCTGCCCGAAGCGGTCGTGCGCGCCTACTACCTGGAGGAGCGCGCGCGCGTAGCCGAGCACTCCACGCGCGCGCGCGCGCTCACCGACTCCGAGGCGGTCCTGCGCGCGCGCCACTACGAGGGCGAGTCCCAACGCGCGTGGGATTGGCTGCGGCTGCGCTACGGCAAGGGTGGGCCGGTTGCACACGATCCGCGCCCTGAGCCCTATGCGGCACGCGCGCTCAGCTGACACCTGATAGGAAGCGGGCGTGCCCTGCGCCCTTCGCTCCCTGCTGGCCCTCGCGGCCGTCCTCTGCACACTCGTGGTTTCGGCGTGCGGAGGCAGCTCCGCACAAACCGGCCCCCCCTCCTCCTCCCCTCCCAAGCTCGCCTCCGCCACGCTGGTGCTGGATTTCGTGCCGGGCGCGGTGCACGCGGGCATCTATCGCGCGCTCGCCGCCGGCTACTACCGCCAGGCCGGTCTCGATCTGCGCGTGGTCGCGCCCGGCGCCACGCAGGACCCGCTCGCGCTCGTCGAAGCCGGGCGCGCGCAGTTCGGGCTCTCCGACGGCTCGGACCTCGCCACCGCGATCGCGCACGGCGGCGGCGCGCAGGCGGTGCTCGCGATCGCGCAGCGCCCGCTGGGGGGGCTGATCGCGCTCGCCTCCTCCCATCTCGTTTCGCCCGCGCAGCTGCAGGGACGCACGGTGGGGATCACGGGCGTCCCCTCCGATCGTGCCGTGCTCGACACCGTGGTGCGCCACGCGGGCGGCGACCCCGCGCGCGTGCATGTGGTGAACGTGGGCTTCGACGGGGCCGCCGCGCTGCTCGCCGGGCGCCTCGCCGCGTTCACCGGCTTCGTGCCAGCCGATGGCGTGCAGCTGCAGGTCCAGGGCCACCCGATCGTTCCGTTTCGCCTCGACGACTACGGCGGGCCGGGGTACCCCGGGCTGGTCGCCTTCGCCACGCAGCGCCTGCTCGCCTCCGATCCGGCGCTCGTGCGCGGCTTCGTGGCCGCCACCGTGCGCGGCTACGAGGACACGCTGCGCGCGCCCGCGCGCTCGCTGGGGGATCTGCAGGCGGCCAACCCCGGGCTTGACAAGAGGTTCACGAGCGCCTCGCTCGCCGCGTACCTGCCGCTGTTCACCGATGGGGGCAGGGTGCCGTTTGGGAGGCTCGTGCCCGCGCGCCTCGCCGAACTATCGGCCTGGATGGTGCGCACGGGACTGATCGCGAAACCGATCGCCCCCGCGCGCTACGGCACCAGCGGGTTTCTACCGAATTAGGTACTCCCGTGTTTACGGATACGCCCTCCCTGGTACACTTGACAGCTAGATTCACATGCGACTTCTCATCACTGGCGTCAGCGGGCTGGTGGGGTCGAATCTGGCGGCCGCCGCCGTGCAGCAGAGCTGGGAGGTGCTCGGCACCTGGCGCGACACCCCCGTGGAGATCACGGGCGCGAGCACGATCGGCCTCGACATGGCCGATCGCCACGCCTGCGTGGAAGCCGCCGTCGCCTTCGAGCCCGACGTGTTCGTGCACGCCGCCCTGGGGACCCACGCCAGCGAGATGGAGCACGATCCCTACGCCGCTCAACTCGCTCAGGTGGGCGCCGTGCACACGCTCGCGGCCGCGCGCAACGTGCGCGCGCACTACGTGCTCGTCTCCTGCGATTGGGTCTACTCGGGCCTGCTCCCGCCGCACATGCGCTGGTCCGAGGAGGACCCCCCCGAACCGATCAACGCCTGGGGTCGCGCGCGCTACGCGTGCGAGCTCGCGACCGCGAACTACAACGGCAGCTGGCTCGTAACCCGCCCCGCGGAGCTCTACGGGGTGAACCTCGCGCGCCCGCAGGCCGCGGGCGAACTCGCGCGGCACGTGTGGGCGCACTCGAGCCTGCCCCTGCGCCTCGTGGAGCGCCTGCGCGAGGGCCACTCGATTCCCGCCCCCGCCGACGGCTGGCGCTCGCCCACCTACGCCTGGGACTACGCGCAGCGCCTCTGCGAGCTGATCGCGCAGGACTGTGAGGGCGTCTACAACACCGCGGGCCCCGATGCGCTGCACCGCCGCGACCACCTGCGCCTGCTCGCGCGCGCCTTCGACTGCGACCCCGCGCTCGTGCGAAACGGCTCGATGGCCGCCTTCCTGCAAGCCTGCGGCGAGGACCCCCACCTGAAGGCTCCCTCAAACACCGCGCTCAGCGATGAGAAGTCCGCGTTCGTCGTGGGCCACTCCGCCGTTGACGCGCGCGCGGGCCACCGGCTGATGCGCAGCCAGCTGCGCGCGATCCTCTCCGGCGTGGACCCCGCGCAGGCCGTCACGATCTGAGAGCGCCTTCGAGGGCCATCTCACTCAAGCAGGCCCTCTCCGCGGCGTTCGCGCTACCCTGCCCGCTCGCTGCACCATCCAACCGAAGGGAAACACACATGAACAAGAGCGAGCTGATCGACGCCGTCGCAGCCGACAGCGGCCTCTCCAGGGCGGAGGCCTCGAGCGCCATCGAATCCTTCGTCGCGGTCGTCAATAAGACCCTCAAGAAGGGCGACGAGGTCGCCCTCACCGGCTTTGGCAAGTTCTCCGTGATCAAGCGCTCGGCGCGCGTCGGCGTCAACCCGCGCACCGGCGAAAAGGTCAAGATCAAGGCCTCGAAGGCCCCCAAGTTCAGCGCCGGCGCGACGCTCAGGCAAAACGTCAAAGGCGCCAGGAAGTAGTGGGAGACACCGCAGGCGGGGGCCGCGCGGGGGAGACGGTGGGCGACGCCGAGGCGTCGCCCACGACGCTGATAGCGTCGTTCCCGGGATGACGCTCGTCAGCGAGCTGGAGCTTCCGAGCTTCGACTACACCGACCCGCAGATGCGGGGTGCGCGCTTTCACGCCTCGATGCGCGCCCTGCGCGCGCAGGGCTGGCTCGCGAGCACCCCCCTCGGCTACCTCGTGCTCGACCGCGAGGCCTGCGAGCTATTCCTGCGCACCCGCTCCGCCATCTTCCCCGGCATGAAGATCGCCGAGATCTTCGGCGTGCAGGACGGGCCGCTGTACGAGGAGATGCGCCGCAACATCCTCCACATCAACGGCCCCGATCACACGCGCCTGCGCGCGCTCGTCAACCCCGCGCTCGCGCCCCGCGCGGTGGAGCGCTACCGCCCGCTCGCGCGGGAGCTGCTGGAGGAGCTCTACGGGGAAATGCTTAGGAGGCCGGCTGGGTCCCGGGCCTGGCGGGACCCCAATCAGGAGGGGCCGGAGAGGGCCGCGAAAAGTGGTGTGCGCTGCGAGTTCGTGGAGACCTTCGCCAAGCCCTACCCCTCGCAGACGATCGCCGCCGTGATGGGCGCCCCGCTGGCGGACGCCCCGCGGCTGCACCACTGGTCCAACTGGATCCAGCGCCAGTTCGACGCCGCCTCGATGATGGAAGAGCGCGAGCTGATCGAGCAGGCCGTGGTGGAGTTCTACGAGTACGCCGGCGCGCTGGTGCGCACGCGGCGCTCCACCCCGGGCGACGATCTGATCTCCAAATTGATCGCCGCCACCGAGGATGAGAGCGGCCAGCAGCTGGAGCGCCTCTCCGACGTGGAGTGCATCAACCTCGTGCTCAACGTGCTCATCGGCGGCGTCGACACCACCCAGAGCCAGCTCGCGCACGCGATCCGCCTGTTCGCCGAACACCCCGACCAGTGGCGCCTGCTGGCCGAGAACCCCGCGCTGGCCCCGCAGGCGGTCGAGGAGGTGCTGCGCGTCGAGCCCATCACGCCCTTCACCGCGCGCATCGTCACCGAGGAGCTCGTCTTCCGCGACGTCATCTTCCCGAAGGACACGATCGTGATGGTCTGCGCGTTCACCGGCAACCGCGACCTGCAAGACAGCGAGGCGGCGAGCGAGGACTTCGACATCACCGCCCCCCGCGGCCGCGCGCGAGCACTGACGTTCGGCGCCGGCGTGCACTACTGCCTGGGCGCCAACCTCGCGCGCGTCGAGCTCCAGGAGGCGCTCGCCTTCCTGGCGCCACGCATGCCCGATCTGGAGCTCGATGGGGAGCCGGTGTACGAGAGCATCACCGGCATCTACGGGCTCTCCGAGCTGCCCGTGCGTTTTTCCGCATAAACAGGTATACGGCAAGAAGTCAAATCGTGCTGAAGGTCCGGCGGGGCCCCTGTCGAAACTGGGAGGGGGGCCAGCGTCCACCCGGGAGCGACATGAGAGTGAGACGGCCGCCGGTGGTCGTCTGGATCGAGCACGAAAGGATCGACGTGGGCACTTCATTTGGACTGATGCGAGCCGCAGTGGTGGCCGGGATTGTGTGGATCGCGCTGCTGGGAGCCACCGCCTGCTCGATCGCGTGGGCAGGGGCCTACCACGTGTTTGGGTGCCGCATGCCCGATGGGCTTGTCGCGCCGGTGGATGGGTGGAGTGGGTCGGTTTCTCTCTCCGAGATCATCGACCATGTCGAAGACAGTTGTGCCACTAGCGGAGGACTTGTGGCGGCGTTACGATCAGGTCACGCCCATCCAGCCAACACAGATCTAGCTACGTGGAGTTTCAATGCCCCGTCAGGGGAGACTCTCCAGGCGGCCACGCTTTGGCGAGCTGGAGATACCGCGGGCGGCGGGAACTCAAACGATTCATACCTCTTCTGGTTGACTGGCGTTGCCAACAGCGGAGAAAACACAGCGCTCTTTGCCATGTGTGATGCCTTTAAGGGATGCCATGAAGAAGGCAATCTTCAGGACCCGCTTGCAGCGAATAATCGTGTGGAAGTACCAGCGAAGGCACTCCACAGTCCATATCTCTCCTTGAATGCATCCTGCGGGTCGGTCGTAGCCGGCTCGGAATGCGCATCAAGTCCGGGCGACGTCAATGGTTATGCAACCTCCGTCGAGCTCTTCGCCGCCGACCTCGTTCTCGACCAGGAATCCTCCCCCACCGTCCAGGAAGTAGCCGGCTCGCTCGCCGAAGCGCCCACCGTGAGCGGCACCGCCGACGTCGCCTTCACCGCCACCGACCCCGGCTCGGGGGTCTACCAGGCGGTCTTCCAGGTGGATGGCACGACGGTATCCTCCACGGTGCTCGACGCCGACGGCGGCCGCTGCCACGACGCGGGCCAGACAACCGACGGGCTGCCCGCGTTCCTCTACACCCAGCCGTGCCGGCCCTCGCTGAGCGAGGACGTGCCGCTCGACACCACCTTGCTCAGCAACGGTCCCCACCATTTGGTCGTGTCCGTGATGGACGCCGCGGGCAACGCCACGCCCGTGGTGGATAGGCAGATCACCGTCGCCAACGGCCACACGCCCCCTACGAGCGCAGGGAGCGCCTCACCCCCCTCGCGAGGGGCGGCCAACGGCAGCGAAGCCTCCGAACAGGCCCTCCTCACCGCGACTTGGAAGGGCGCGCGGGGCACGCACGTGACGAGCCCTTTCGGCGCCGCCCACGCGGTCCAGGGCCGCCTCACCGGAGAGGGCGCCCGCGCGATCGCCGGCGCGCAGATCGATGTCAGCCTGCTGCCCGCCGCCGCCGGTGCGCGCCCGCTCGCGCTGCCCGCGGCGCGCACGGGCCTCGACGGGCGCTTCGCCCTCGCGCTGCCGCGCACCGTCCCCGGGGGCGCGCTGCGCCTGGGCTACCGCAGCCACCTCGGGGACACGCTCCCGGTCGCCACGCGCACGCTGACGCTGAGCGTGCGCGCGGGCCTGCGCCTGCGTATAGCGCCCACGGTGAGCGCGGTCGGGCACACGATCCGCTTCACCGGGCGCCTGCGCGGCGGACCGCTGCCGCCCGGCGGCAAGCAGTTGGTGCTCGAGGCCCGCTCCCCCGGCGGGCGCTGGATCGAATTCAACGTCATCCGCAGCGACAGCCGCGGCGGCTTCCACGCCGGCTACCGCTTCCGCTTCCCCGGCCCGGCGTCCTACTCCTTCCGAGCGGTCTCCAACCAGGAGGCCGACTACCCCTACCTGGCCGGCGCCTCGAACATCGTGGGGGTTCGCGAGCGTTGAGGGGCCTGGGATGGGAGCGCCGGTTCGGGGGCAACAGCGCAAAGTGGGAGCGAGGGGTGCGCGAAAGTGGGAATGTTATGTGGGCGAAAGTGGGAGTGATAGATGCGCGAAAGTGGGAATATGCTGTAAATAGCGCTATTCTCAGCGTGCGCGCCAAGTTCACCGGAGCCACGTGGCCCGGCACCGGCAGAGTCGTTGACGTGCACATGTATGGCCTCACGATGCGCGAGATCGCCGGCCGGCTTACCGGCGAGCCGTTTCTCAGCAGGCTTGCGCAGGCAGATATCGACGCGTTTGCGATGCCGGCCGATCCGCCCGATCTGGTCGGCTACGTCGAGCCACCTCCGCTCCAGGGACGCACGGCATGAGATCGACCTGATCGCCGAGCTCTCCGGCGGAGACATCGTCGCGATCGAGATCAAGTCCTCCGCGGCGCCCCAGCGCCGCGACGCCAGACACCTGGAGTGGCTGCGCGAGCAACTCGGCGAGCGCTTCCTCGCCGGCGCCGTGCTCCACACCGGCCCACGGCCGTTCCAACTCGCCGAGCGGATCTTCGCGCTGCCGATCTGCACACTGTGGGGGCCCCTATGAGCGCCCCCCTTCCCCAACGCGTTGGGATCAACGCGCTGTTCCTGGAGCCGCGCATGGGTGGCCTGGATACGTACGTGCGCGCACTGGTGCCCGAGCTGGCGCGCCTCGCGCCGCAGGTGCGCTTCAGCGTGTTCTGCAGCCCCGGCGGCTATCGGCACCTGCGGGGCGAGGGCTGGGGCGAGCGGGTGGAGCTGGTGACCCACCCGCTGCTGGGGCGGCGCGGATCGAAGGCAATCGGAGAGCTGACCGTGCTGGGGGCGATCGCCGGGCGGCGGGTGGAGCTGCTGCATAGCGTCGCGATGACGGCTCCCCTGCGCACTCGCGCGGTAAACGTCGTCACACTTGCCGATGTGACGTGGATCCTCGCGCCCGACACCGATCAGGCCGGCACGATGCGCCTGTGGCGAGCTGTCATTCCTCCGGTGGCGCGTCGCGCCGATCGCCTGCTCGCCCTCTCGCAGGCCGGGGCAGAGGACGTTGTGGAGTACCTGCGGGTGCCGCGCGAGCGCATCGACGTGGTGCCCCTGGCGGCGGGCACCAGCGAGCTGGTCACCCCCACGCCGGCGGAGGAGCTGCGCGCCCGCCTCGGGCTCGGAGCCGGTCCGGTGATCCTGAGCGTGTCCGCCAAGAAGCCGCACAAGAACCTGGCGCGCGTGATCGAAGCGATGTCCGAAGTGGTCGCGCACCGCCCCAACGCGGTGCTCGTACTGCCCGGCAACCCCACCGCGCACGAGCGGGCGCTGAGGGCGCTCGCCGAGCGCCTGGGGCTCGCCGCCAACGTCGCCTTCCCCGCCTTCGTCGATGCCCCCGATCTGGAGGGGCTGTACGCGCTCGCGGAGTGCTTCGTGTTCGCCTCGCTCAATGAGGGCTTCGGCATCCCCCTGCTGGAGGCGATGCGCCGCGGCGTGCCGGTGGCGTGCTCGCAGGTCTCGGCGCTGCCCGAGGTGGCAGGCGAGGCAGCGCGCTACTTCGACCCGCGCTCCGTCCCGGACATCGCCCGCGCGCTGATCGAGCTGCTCTCAGACCGCGCGCTGGCCGCGCGCCTGGCGGCGCTGGGCCGCGCGCGCGAGGCCGGCTTCACCTGGCAGGCCACCGCGGAAGGGACGCTGGAGAGCTACGCGCGGGCGTGGGCCGCCGCGCGATGAGTCCCGAGGGGGAGGTCGCGAGCTCGCCAACGGCAACGCCGCACCCACCCGGCCCTGCGGGCGCTCCGAACGAGGATGTGGAGCGGGTCTCCGCGGGCGACCCCTACGCCCCGATCGACGTCCTGGATACCACCGCGGCGGGGGGGATGGTCCTGCGCGGGGGCGCGCTGCGCTTCGGCAGCTACATCGGCGTGGTTGGGCTGTCGGTGATCTCCGCCGCGATCCTCACCCGCCATCTGGGGGTGGTTCGCTTCGGCGAGTACACGACCGTGATCTCACTGGTTGGCGTAATCTCCTCGATAACCGACGCGGGCATGTCCAACCTGGGCACCCGCGAGTACACCGTCCTGGCGGGCGCCGAGCGCGACATGCTGATGCGCGATCTGCTCGGGCTGCGGGTCGCGCTCACGCTGGTTGGGGTGATGTTCGCCGCCCTGTTCGCGCTCGCGGTGGGGTACGACGTCCCGCTGCTGGCGGGCACCGTCCTCGCGTCGCTCTCGGTGGTGGCGCTCGTGTTCCAGCACACGCTCTCGATTCCCCTCACGACGGCGCTGCGCGTGGGCGCGCTTTCAGGACTCGACCTCGCCCGGCAGGCGATGACGGTGATCCTGATCGTCGTCCTGGTGGCGCTGGGCGCGGGGGTGCCGGGGCTGCTGGCAATCACGCTCGCGGTCAACCTGCTGCTGATCGCGCCGACCGCGGCGCTGGTGCGCGGCAAGATCTCCACGCGATTGACGCTGCACCCGCGCCGGTGGGCCACGCTGCTGGGCATGACCGTCGCCTTCTCGCTGGCCTCGGCTGCCAACACGATCTACCTCTACGCCGCGCAGATCCTCACCAGCCTGGTCGCCACCGCTCATGAGAGCGGGCTGTTCGCGGCATCCTTCCGTGTCTTCATCGTCGTCGCCGCCATGCCCGGAATGCTCGTCGCCGTGGCGCTGCCGGTGCTCGTGCGGGCCGCGCGCGACGATCGCACGCGCCTGCGCTACGCCCTGCAACGGACGTTCGAGGTCTCGCTGATCGCCGGCGTCGCGAGCGCTCTCGGGGCGATCACCGGCGCCCGCTTCATCATCGCCGTCGTCGCCGGACCGAAGTTCGCGGGCGCCGCCGCCGCCCTGCGCATCGAGGCGATCGCGCTGCTCGCCTCCTTCATGCTGGCCGGCTGGGGGTTCGGCCTGCTCTCCCTGCACCGCCACCGGGAGATGCTGCTCGCCAACCTCGGAGCGCTCGTGGTGAGCGGCGTGCTCACGGTGATCCTCGCGCAGACGAACGGAGCGCAGGGCGCGGCGCTGGCCTCGGTGTGCGGGGAGAGCACCCTCGCGATCCTCTACCTCGCGGGGTTGATCCGCGGCAACCCGGACCTGCGCCCCGAGCTGGGTGTGCCGGTGAGAGTCGCTGCCGCCGCAATCCCGGCCGCGGCGGTGGGGCTCCTGCCAAGCCTGCCCGCGGTCCTCCAGCCGATCGTTGCGCTGGCGGTGTTCGCGGCGTTGATCCTGCTCCTGCGAGCGCTTCCCGAAGAGGTCTACGAGTTACTGCCAGCGCGGCTGCGACGCCACGTCTCCTGAGCGGCCGGCTTCAAGCTGCGATCGGCCTCGCCGGCCCCTAACCACATCGGTGCCCTGCCCCAAATCCCGATCAGCTTCGCCAGCCCCACACCACGCCGGTGCCGTTGGGAGCGCCGTGCATCGGCAGCGTGGAGTAGCCGGCCTCCCGGAGCGCCCGCTGCGCGTCGCTCTCGGGATCGGCGGAGGGTGCGCCATGGGGGTGGTACTCGAGCATCGCCACCGGCACCCGCAACCCCGGCCAGCGCGGATCGGCGAGCATCGGCCACTCCGCTCCCTCGATGTCGATCTTGAAGAGGTCGATGCCGTCGAGCAGCGCGAAGACGTCGCGTCCCTCCACCGACGCGCCCGGCTCGCCGTCATCGGAGATGTGCCCGGTGGTGGCGCGGCCGGTGGTGAACGTGACGGGGCCCTCCGTGCAGGTCGCGGCGGCCTGCACGAGATCCCACGAGCCCTCCAGGCGATTGAGCGCTATTTGACGTGCGTGCTTGGCGGCGTTCTCCGGGTCCGGCTCGAGGCCGGTCACGTGCTCAACCGCAAGGCGCCCGTGCAGCCAGAGCCCCCACAACCCGATGTTCGCGCCGAGGTCGAGCGCGCGCAACGGCCGGTCGAGCGCCTGGAGAGTCGCGAGAGCGGCCGGCGGCGGCTCGTAGACGTGCTGGTGGAAGGCCTGATCGAGCGTGAGCACATCCGGCGTCCCGTGTGCCAGCAGCACGCGCAGCCCGTTCTCGCGGACGCGATACACATGCGCAGCGCGAGAGCGGCGCAGCTCACGCGCGGTGAACCGAGCCGACTCGTTCACCAGACGGCCGCGCAGCACGGCCGAGGCCGAATGAGTGCGTACACGGTGCGGGATGCTGGTCATCGGCGGCGAGCCTATACGCGCTCGCGGACCCGATGCGCGACTGCGCTAGCCTTCGCCACCGCGTGCCTGACGATCGGGTCCGCCCACTCAGGGTGGGCCTCAACCTCATCTTCCTGCAAGAGGCCTCCGGCGGGGCCGGGCGGTATGCCAGAGAGCTTCCGGGTGCGCTGCTCGCCGCCGAGCCGGAGACTGAGATCCACATGTTCGTCTCACGCGACGCGCCCGAGGATCTGTGCGCGGAGCCATGGGCGCAGACGGTGCGCTGGGTGCGCTGCCCGATCGACACGCATGCGTTCAAGCAGCGTGCGCATCTGATCTTCCAATTCGCGATCCTTCCGCTGCTGGCCGCGGCGCGCAGACTCGATGTGCTGCACAGCCCCGCGAATGTCGGCCCGGTCCTCACACCGCGGGTCGCCAGCGTCGTCTCGCTGCTCGACGTAATCTGGATGCTCCCGCCCGAGGCCTGGGGCGGGAGCCTCGAGTGGCAGAGCTCGCTGCGACGCCTGGTCAAGCACGGCGCACGCCACGCGGATCAGGTGTTCGCGATCTCCCGGGCGGGCGCCGATGAAATCGCACGCTCGCTGAGCGTGCCCAGAGCGCGCATCCACGTCACTCCACTCGGGGTGCGAGCGCCCACCGCAGTCCCCGGGAGCGAGCGGGCGGTGCGAGCAGAGCTCGACCTCGGGGACTCCCGCGTGGTGCTGTGCGTCGCGCAGATGCACCCCTACAAGAACCACCACCGGCTCCTGCGAGCCCTGCCCGCGCTGGATGACGACGTGATGCTCGTGCTCCCCGGCTTCTCCACGCCGCACGAGAGCGAGCTGCGCGCGCTGGCGCAGGAGCTGGGGATCGCCGATCGCGTGCGCCTGCCGGACTGGCTCTCGGATGGCTCGCTCGCTGGGCTGTATGCGCTGAGCAGCGCGTTCGTGCTCCCCTCGCTCGTCGAGGGCTTCGGCCTGCCGGTGCTCGAGGCGATGCTGCGCGGCGTCCCAGTCGCCTGCTCGAACACCTCCTCGCTGCCGGAGGTCGCCGGCGACGCGGCGCTGCTGTTCGATCCCGAGAACCAGGAGGAGGTCACTGCCGCGATCCGGCAGTTGCTTGAGGACAGGGCCCTGGCCGAGCGCCTCATCGTGCGCGGGCGCGAGCGCGCGGCGCAGTTCACCTGGGAGCGAACTGGCGCGGCGAGCCTGGCCGGGTACCGGCGCGCGCTGGCCGCTCGCGCGAGCTGACGAGAGCCGCCTGCTGATCAAGCCGAGGTCCGACGCACTTGGGTGCGAAAGCGGTACGGCAGACCTCGCGTCGCATCCCCCGCTCCAGTAGTGGATGATGGGGGCATGGCCGAGCAGCCCTCAGCGCGCAGCGTGAAGATCTCCGCGGACGAGCGCGGAGGGTGGTCCTCGGAGCGTCCGCGCAAGGAGGGGGAGCAGCCGCGGCCGGTGGACGTGTCGGTGCGCTGCCGCGTGCTGGCGCCCGCCGATCGCCTGCGCTACTCGCCGGGGAGCCTGCTGCTGATCGTGTGTGCGGCTCCGCCCGAGGCGGCGCGTATGGCGGCGCGGGTGGTGGAGGAGCACAACGCCGTGCTGTCGCTGGCGAAGGTGCGGGCGCTGCTGGCTGGGCGCGTCCCCGAGGACGAGGTGGAGACCAGGGCCGTGGAGCTACTCGACGCGGCGGTGGCGAAGCGCCTGAACGCGAACCACACGGTGGTGATCCCGATGGAGAGCCTCGCCGCGGAGGCGCGCGAGCGCTACGTGCGCATGGCTCACGCGCTGCGGCGCCCGCGACACGTGGTGCTGCTGGAGACCGCGCGCCATCAGGTTCCCGAGGATGAGCGCGCCACGCTCAACGAGCTGCGCCGCGCGCTGGACGCGGGCGAGCTCGGCCAGGAGGGCTTTCAGACCGCGCTGCGCCTCAGCGGCGCGGCGGTGGGCGAGCTGAAGCGAATCGTCTTCCAGCCGCCCCCGCGCGAAGACTGACGAGGAGCGCCCGGAAGACCGCGGGAAGACCGACCGCGGCTCAGCGCTCGGGCGGGCTCAGCGTTCCCTGCGCGGCGGCAAGCGCGTGCGCATCGCCACCGCGTCCGCGCAGGATCGCGGCGAAGGCGACCGCCAGCAGGCGACCCACGACCGGGCCCACCACGTAGACCCAGTAGTTGCTGAAGTCGCCGAGCACCAGATCGGGACCGAAGGAGCGCGCGGGGTTCATCGAGGCTCCCGACACAGGACTCGACCACAGGCCCGCAAGCACGATGTAGCCGCCCACCGCGACGCCCGACAGCGGACCGACGTTCTGCGCGCGCGAGGCGGTCCCCAGGATCGTGCTCACGAGACCGATCGTCAGGATCCCCTCCATCAGCGCGGCCTGCGTAGCGTCGAAGCCCGGCGCCCGGAACGGTCGCGCCCAGCATCCCCACGCGCCCGAACATCGCATCGAGGAAGAGCACCGCCGCGGTGGCGCCCACGAGCTGGACACGATGTACCCGGGCACGCGCGTCCACGGGAAGTCCCCGCGCGCGGCGAACGCGATGCTCACGACGGGGTTTAGGTGCGCACCGGATACGGCGCCCATGAAGAGGATCACCGCCATCACGGTGAGACCCGGGAGCGCTGACGGCCGCGCCGCGCCCGATCGCGCCGTGGCTGGCGGCGTCGATGACGCCCGCGCCGGCGCCCGCGAGCACCAGCAGAAAGGTCCCGAAGAACTCGGAAAACAGCCGCCGCCATTCCCGCGAGGGGTCGTCGAAGCGCAGTTCCCACGGCGTCTTGACGCCCGCCAGTTCATGCATCAACGACCACGCGGCGATGCTCCGGTGCTGAGCCGCGCGCGCCTCGGGGGGCTCGGAGTGAGGGGGTTGCTCCTCAGCCACTCCCTTGACTTCGCGTTTTCCGGGTCGAGTCCTGCGACCGGCGGCTCGTGCGGTTGGAGGCGCTGGAGGAGGGAAGGAGGAGGGGAGGGCCGCGCCGCTGGTGCTCGTTCTCAGCCGAAGAACAGCGCCGCGGTCTCGTACAGCTCGGGGTCGAGCAGCTTCGGCTCGCACAGCGCCTCTCGCGAGCGAGGACCTCCACGATCGCGGCGCCGCGCAGCGCGACCATCGCGCCGAAGCGCCCGCCGATCACCGCATTCATCGCGGCGACGCCGAAGCGCGTCGCGAGCACGCGGTCGTAGGCGACAGGCGTGCCTCCGCGCTGGATGTGGCCGAGGATCGTGACGCGTGTCTCGAAGCCGGTGCGCGCCTCGATCTCCGCGCTCGAGCGTCACGCCGATCCCCCCCAGGCGCGGGTGCCCGAAGGCGTCGGTGGGAGCGTGGGCGACCGTCTCGAGCGTCCCCGCGCGCGGGGTGGCGCCCTCGGCGGCGACGACGATCGAGAAGCTCGATCCGCGCTCGTGGCGGCGGCGCAGGTGCGCGCAGACCTCGTCGATGTCGAACGGGCGCTCGGGCACGAGGATCGCGTCGGCGCCCCCGGCGATGCCCGCGTGCGTGGCGATCCAGCCGGCGTGGCGGCCCATCACCTCGACGACCATCACGCGGTTGTGGGACTCCGCGGTGGTGTGCAGGCGGTCGATCGCCTCGGTGACGATCTGCACCGCTGTCTGGAAGCCGAAGGTGACGTCGGTGCCATCGAGGTCGTTGTCGATCGTCTTGGGCACTCCCACGACGGGGATCCCCGCCTCGTGCAGGCGCAGCGCGACGCCGAGCGTGTCCTCACCGCCGATCGCGATCAGCGCGTCGACGCCGCGCGAGCGCAGCGTCGCGCCGACGTCCGCCACGCCATCGCGTCCCTCCGCGAAGGGGTTGGTGCGCGAGGTGCCGAGGATCGTGCCGCCGCGCGGCAGGATCCCGCGGGTGCTCTGCAGCGTCAGCTCGAAGCCCTCGTCGGCGAGCACGCCCGCCCAGCCGTGGCGAAACCCGAAGAACTCGTACCCGCCCGCCGCGAGCCCCCGTCTGACGACCGCGCGGATGACGGCGTTCAGGCCGGGGCAGTCGCCGCCGCCGGTGAGCACTCCGATGCGCGCCATGCGCTGATTCTGCCCGATCGGGGAGTTGAAGACGTTCGCCGCGCGAATATCATGACTTACGAGCGGGTATAGGAGGCCCAGGACCTGGCTACAGAGGGTGGGAGGGGACCATGCGGCTTCATATTCGCATCTCGTGCGCAGCGCTCCTGGCAGGCCTAATCACGGCTTTGGCAAGCGCGTTGGTCATCATCTCCCCGCCCGCCGCACAGGCTGCATTTGGCGTCGAAGAACACGCCTTCGAAGCAGGCACCTGCAAGACCTCCTCATGCACCTACGCGAGTGTGCAGGCAAACCCCGGCGAAGCCTTCACCCAGGCCGCAGGGCACCCTCCGGTGGGGCTCACCGCCTTTGAATTCAACCACCACGACAGCCTCCTCGGCAAGGAACCCGAAGGCGCCGTCAAGAACATCCGGGTAGACCTCCCGCCCGGCCTCGCGGGCAATCCCGAGGCGCTGCCCAAGTGTCCCGTCGCAGCCTTTCAGAAGGACGAATGCAAGCCAGAAACGCAGGTCGGCACGAACGAACTGACCGTCTTTGACGGCATCAACAACATGACCGTTTCAGGCACCGTCTACAACCTCGAACAGCCGCCCGGCCTGGCCCTTGACTTCGGCATCCACGTGGCCGTCGAACCGCTGGTGAGCGTGCACATCTACCTCGAAGGTCACGTCAGCTGGAGCAGCGACTACCACGAGTATTTCCAGATCGACAACATCCCCCACGAAGGTGAAGTGCTCGGTGCGAAAGTCCCCCTGGCCGTGCTGAAGTCAAAGCTGATCTTCAACGGCCGTGCCGGTCAGGGCGACTTCCTGACGCTGCCCAGCGCGTGCTCGAGCACCACCACCACATACCTGGAAGTGCAGTCCTGGGAAGGGCAGGTCTCCAGGACCCAGACGCACACTCCCGTAGGCGTCGAAGGCTGCGGCGCTCCTCCCTTCCAGCCGACCGCCGAAGTGAAGCCCGAAACCGCTCAGTCCGACGAACCGGATGGCGCCAGCACCGAAGTGAAGGTTCCCCAGCACGCCGGCCCCGACGAAATCGACACGGCCGACATCAGGGACGCGCATGTGACGTTGCCCGAAGGGCTGACGCTCAACCCCTCGGCGGCGCGCGGGCTGCAGGCGTGCACGGCCAGTCAGATCGCAATCGGCAGCACAAGCTCCGTCACATGTCCGCCGGCCTCGGCGATCGGCACTGTCGCGATCGAGACCGACCTGCCCCCGGGCTCGCTCGCGGGGCCCGTCTACCTGGGCAGCCCCTCCGGCGCGCCCATCACCGATCCCCCCTACACGATCTACCTGGACGCGGAGAGCGTCTACGGGGTGTCGGTACGGCTGAAGGGCTCGATCGTCCCCGACCCCACCACCGGCCGTCTGGAAGCGACCTTCACGGAAAACCCCCAGCTCCCGTTCAGCTCCCTGGTGCTGAAGCTCAGGGGTGGTGCGCAGGCGCCGCTCGCCAACCCGCTCACATGCGGGAGCACGCCGACGCAGGCCCTCTTCACTCCCTACACCGGTGGGCCGCCCGCGCTCAGCTCGACGCCGTTCTCCACCACCGGATGCCCCGCGCCGCTGCCATTCTCGCTCGCGCAGAGCACGGCCAACTCCACAGCGGGGGCCGGTGCGTACACCTCCTACACGCTAAACCTGGCCAGGGAACACGGACAGCAGTACCTCTCACAGATCAAGACCGTTCTGCCCGCGGGCCTGCTCGGCACGATCCCCTCGGTGGCCCTCTGCGGCGAACCGCAGGCCGGCGCAGGGCACCTGCTCGACGACCAGTCAGATCGGGACCGCCACCGTCAGCGCCGGGGCCGGTCCCGAACCCTATGCCTTCTCCGGTCCCGTCTACCTGACGGGCTCCTACAACGGGGCGCCCTACGGCCTGTCGATCGCGGTGCCGGCAAGCGCCGGGCCGTTCGACCTCGGCAGCGGGCCCTGCCATTGCGTGCTCACCCGCGCCGCGCTCAACATCGACCCCTACACCGCCCGCGTGACCGCCACCAGCACGCTTCCCAGCATCGTCAAGGGCGTGCCGCTGCGACTGAGGAGCGTGAGCGTGGCGGTCAACCGCCCCAACTTCCTCTTCAACCCGACAAACTGCGGGGCGCTCGCCACCGACTCGACGCTCACCTCGACATTCGGCGCGACCCAGAACCCTGTCGAGCCCCTTTCAGGCGAACAACTGCGGCGCGCTGGCGTTCAAGCCCTCCTTCAAGGTCTCAACCGGAGCCCACGCCACCCGCACCGGCGGCGCCAGCCTGCACGTTGACCTCGCGCAGGGACCGCACCAGGCCAACATCCACTCCGTCTTCGTCCAGCTCCCCAAGCAGCTCTCCGCCCGTCTGAAGACGCTGCAGAAAGCATGCCCCGAAGCGACATTCGCGGCCAATCCGCTGGGCTGCCCAGCCGGCTCGAAAGTCGGCAGCGCCAGCGTCGTGACGCCCGTGCTGCCGGGCAGCGCTCACCGGGATCGCCTATCTGGTCTCACACGGCGGCGCCGCGTTCCCCGACCTCGACCTCGTGCTCGACCGACGGCGGCGTCCGCGTGATCCTCGTGGGCAACACGAACATCCTCAAGAACGTCACCACCTCGACCTTCGCCGCGATCCCCGACGCTCCCGTCTCGGTCTTCAGCCTCGATCTGCCGATGGGCCCGAACTCCGCGCTGGCCGCGAACGGAAACCTGTGCAAGCACCCGCTGCTGATGCCCACCGTCATCACCGCCCAGAACGGCGCCCAGATCAAGCAGCGCACGAGGATCGCGGTCTCCCGCTGTCCGCACAAGAAGCACAAGCGCCGACGCGCACACCATCGCCGACATCGCCGCGCTCACCACGGCCGTGCTCGTGGGCGCCGACACTGAAAAGCACCGTCAGGGAAGGCTCCAAGCGCGTCACTGACGGTCGCGAGCATCATCGCCTATAGTCCCTGCGGCTCGCCAAGCTCAGCCCAAAACAGGGGGGAAGTTGTCTACCCAAGCGCTGTCGCCCATCTCGGAGAAGCTCGCGTTCTACCGGCGCGCGACCAACTACATCGCGGTGGCGATGATCTACCTCCAGGACAACCACCTGCTGGAGGAGCCGCTGAAGCCCGAGCACGTCAAGCACCGCCTGCTCGGCCACTGGGGGACCGTGCCGGGGATCAACCTGATGTACGCGGGCCTGAACCGCCTGATCCTCGACAACGACGCCAGCGTGCTGCTGGTGACCGGCCCCGGTCACGGCGCGCCGGCGAACCTCGCCAACCTGTGGATCGACGGCTGCCTGGAAGACGTCAAGCCCGAGATGAGCCGCGATCGCGAGGGCCTCGCCAAGCTCGTGCGGCTGTTCTCCTGGCCGGGCGGCTTCCCGAGCCACATCGCCCCGATCGTGCCGGGCACGATCCACGAGGGCGGCGAGCTCGGCTACGCGCTGGCGACCGCCTTCGGCGCCGCGCTCGACAACCCCGACCTGATCGTCGCCTGCATCGTCGGCGACGGCGAGGCCGAGACCGGGCCCGACGGCGGGCGCGTGGCACTCGAACAAGTTCCTCGACCCCGCCACCTGCGGCGCGGTGCTGCCGATGCTGCACCTCAACGGCTACAAGATCGCCAACCCGACGATCTTCAGCTCGATGAGCGACACCGAGCTGACGAAGCTGTTCGAGGGCTACGGCTGGCACCCGCTGATCGTCCAGGGCGACGACCTCGACGGCGAGCTGGCCGCGCGCGCTGGACACCGCCCACGGCGAGATCCGCGAGCTGCAGGACGCGGCGCGCGCAGGGCGCCGGCCCGAGCGGCCGATCTGGCCGATGCTGATCGTGCGCTCGCCGAAGGGCTGGACCGGCATCCACGAGCTCGACGGCATCCAGTCGAGGGCACCTCCAAGGCCCATCAGGTGCCCGCGATGCAGGCGCGCACCAACCCCGAGCACCTGCAGGCGCTGGAGGAGTGGCTGCGCTCCTACGGCCCCGAGGAGCTGTTCGACGAGAACGGCGGGCCGGCACCGGAGATCGCCGCGATGTGCCCGACCGGCGAGCGGCGCATGGGCGCCAACCCCCACGTCAACGGCGGGCGGATGCGCGTCGCGCTGAAGCTGCCCGAGCTGGACGCCCACGCCGTCGGGCTCGAGCGAGCCCGGCGGCACCACCGAGAGCTCGCTTGGCGCGCTCGGCGGCTACCTCGGCCAGGTCTTCGAGCTCAACCGCGCAGCAGCAACTTCCGCATCGTGTGCCCCGACGAGGTCGCCTCCAACCGGCTCGGCGCGCTGTTCGAGGTCGAGAACCACGCCTACGAGTGGCCGGTCGACCCCGACATCAACCCCGACTACAAGCCCGACGGGCGCATCATGGAGGTTCTCTCCGAGCACAACTGCCAGGGCTGGCTGCAGGGCTACGTGCTCACCGGCCGCCACGGCATCTTCCCCTGCTACGAGGCGTTCATCCCGATCGTCGACGGGATGGTCAACCAGTACGGCAAGTTCCTGAAGATGTCGCGCGAGGAGGCGCCCTGGCGCGAGCCGGTCGCGTCGCTCAACTACCTGCTGACCTCCGAGGGCTGGCGCCAGGACCACAACGGCTACTCCCACCAGATGCCGGGCTTCATCAACTCGATGCTCAACCGCCGCGAGGAGCACGCCCGCGTGTACCTGCCGCCGGACGCCAACACGCTGCTGGCGACGATGGACCACTGCCTGCAGGCGACCGGCTGCATCAACCTGATCATCGGCTCCAAGCTGCCGCTGCCGCAGTGGCTGTCGATGGACGAGGCGCGCGAGCACGTCCGCGCCGGGCGCCTCGGCGTGGGAGTGGGCGAGCAACGACGACGACGGCGAGCCCGACGTGGTGCTGGCCAGCTGCGGCACGATCCCCACGATCGAGCTGCTCGCGGCCGCGAGCCTGCTGCAGAGAGGACGTGCCCGACCTGAAGGTGCGCTTCGTCAACGTCACCAACCTGTTCGCGCTGGCGGCGCCCGGCAAGCACCCCGACGCGATGCACGGCGGCGCGCGTTCGCGCGAGCTGTTCACCGAGGACCGGCCGGTGATCTTCAACTTCCACGGCTACCCCTCGGCGGTGCACCAGCTGATCCACCGCCGCCCCCAGCAGGAGCGCTTCCACGTGCGCGGCTACGCCGAGGAGGGCACGACCACCACGCCCTTCGACCTGCTGGCGATGAACGGCGTCGACCGCTACCAGCTGGCGATCGAGGCGCTGAGCCGCGTCGACCTGGGCGATCAGCGAGAGCATCGGCGGCATGTCGGGCGCGTTCGCGGTGCGCAACATCGGCGGCGCGCAGGAGGCGATCGCGAAGTACCGCGAGCAGCTCGCCGAGCACCGCAGCTACGTGCGCGAGGTCGGCGACGACCCGCCGGAGCTGACCAACTGGGTGTGGCCGGGTCGAGGCGTGAAGAGGTGAGAGGATCGGATGAGGCGGGATCGATGAGCACGACGCGGCGCAGCGCGTGACGCCCACGCTCCAGGCGGGTCGAGGTACCGCGAGAGCCGTGAGGCCGGCGCTTCGCGGCGCTGGCCGACTGCGCCGGAGGACGTCGAGCTGCTGGTGCTCGCCGGGCGCGCCGGCGTGGAGCTCGACGCCGAGGACGCCACCGAGCAGCTGCGACGTGCGACCGAGCTGGCTCCCGAGAACGCCGACGCCTGGCACTACCTCGGCGAGGCGCTCGCCACCGAGGGTCAGCATGGACGAGGCCGACGACGCCTTCCGCCGCGCCGTCGAGCTCAACCCCGACGACCAGGTGGCGCTCAGCCACCTCGGCCACACCTCCGCCGCGACCGGTCGCGAGGAGGAGGCCGTCGGCTACCTCAGCCAGGCGGCGCAGAGCATGCGCGGAGCCTCCACCGCGGCGATCAGCCTCGTCGACATGTACCGCACGCTCGGCCACTACGAGGAGGCGCTGGCCCAGGCGCAGCGCATCGCCGAGGCCGAGCCCGAGGACGTGATGGCCGCGCTCGACGTGGCCGAGCTCAGCCTCGAGGTCGGGCAGCTCGAGGAGGCGGTGGCCGCGTTCGAGCGCCTGCGCGAGCTCGACGACGTCGCCGGGCACGAGGCGTACCCGCTGCACGGGATGATCAAGGCCGAATCCGCGCGAGGACTGGCAGGGCGCGTGAGCTCGCGCGAGGCGCCGGTCAGCGACGCGAGGGTCGAACGCTCAATCTGATCGCCTTCCTCCAGGCGCAGGCGGCGAACCGGCCGAGCAGGCGCCCACGCGCGAGGAGGTCGACGCCGCTCTGAGCGGCGTCGCTGGCCGAGTACCGGCGCATGCACGCCGACGATCGCCGTCTGGCCTCGGAAGATCTCCTTGGCTGAGCTCGCCACAGCCGGCCGCGCGGTCGTCGGCGGAGTGGTTTCGCTGCCCCTCGTGCGCGGCGTTCGTGTACCACAAGCGCCTGCGCCGCAACCTCGGCGTGTGCCCCGACTGCAACCACCACTTCCGGCTGCGCATCCGCGAGCGCCTCGGCCAGCTGCTCGACGAGGGCAGCTTCGAGGAGCTCAGCGGCGACCTCGAGATCCTCGACGCGCTCTCCTTCGCGGACTCCAAGCCCTACGTCGAGCGGATCGCGCAGGCGCAGAAGAAGAGCGAGACCAAGACCGGCGCGCTGCACGGCACCGGCACGATCGACGGCCTGCCGATCGTCGTCGCGGGCATCGACTTCTCGTTCATCGGCGGCAGCATGGGCGGCGCGGTCGGCGAGTCGATCACGCGCGCCGCCGAGCTCGCGCTCGAGACCCGCACGCCGCTGCTGGTGATCTCCGCCTCCGGCGGCGCCCGCATGCAGGAGGGCTGCGTGTCGCTGATGCAGATGGTCAAGACCAGCCAGGCGATGGCGCGCCTGGCCGAGGAGGGCGTGCTGTTCATCTCGCTGCTCACCGACCCCACCTACGGCGGCGTCAGCGCCTCCTACGCGACGCTCGGCGACATCCTGATCGCCGAGCCCGACGCGCACATCGGCTTCGCCGGGCCCACGGTGATCGAGCAGACGATCCGCCAGAAGCTGCCCGACGAGTTCCAGACCGCCGGCTTCCTGCTCGAGCACGGGATGCTCGACCTCGTCGAGCCGCGCGAGAGCCTGCGGCGCACGATCCGCAACCTGCTCGAGCTCCACGCCCGGGCCGAGGCGGCGCGCGGCGAGGACGCGGCGAGCGCGCCAGCAGCGCCTGCCGGCGCACCGAGGGGACCGCGCCGATCGTCGATCCCGAGCAGCTGCCGGCGCGCGATCCGTGGGAGATCGTCCAGCTCGCGCGCCACATCGACCGGCCGCGGATGCTCGATCTCGTCGGCTTCGTGTTCGACGGCTTCCAGGAGCTGCACGGCGACCGGCTGTTCGAGGAGGACCACGCGATCATCGCCGGCCTCGCGCGCCTGGGCGAGCTGACGGTGATGGTGATCGGCCAGCAGAAGGGCCACACCACCAGCGAGCTGGTGGAGCACAACTTCGGCATGCCCGAGCCCGAGGGCTACCGCAAGAGCATGCGCCTGATGCGCTACGCCGCGCGCTTCGGCCTGCCGCTCGTGACGATCGTCGACACGCCCGGCGCCTACCCGGGGCTGGGCGCCGAGGAGCGCGGGCAGTCGAACGCGATCGCCGAATCGATCATGCTGATGTCGCGCCTGCCGGTGCCGGTCGTCACCGTCGTCACCGGCGAGGGCGGCAGCGGCGGCGCGCTCGCGATCGCCGCGGGCGACCGGGTGCTGATGATGGAGAACGCCTACTACTCGGTGATCAGCCCCGAGGGCTGCTCGACGATCCTCTTCAAGGACGCCTCCGCCGCGCCGCGCGCGGCCAAGGCGCTGCGCATCACGAGCCCCGAGCTGCTGCGCCTGGGCGTGATGGACGCGGTCGTGCCCGAGCCCGAGGGCGGCGCGCAGACCGACCCGACCGGCGGCCGGGCGCGAACGTCAAGGCCGCGATCGTCGCCAGCCTCGGCGAACTGCTGCCGCTGAGCACCGACGAGCTGATCGCCCAGCGCTACGAGCGCTTTCGCAAGTTCGGTACCCCCGGGCGCCAGCCCACACTTCCGCCAATCACAGGGGAGACATGAGCGACAACGAGAACACCCAGAGCCAGCCCCGACCGGGAGCTGATCGAGTCGGTCTGGGCCGAGGCCCGCGATCTGATCAAGCGGCTCGAGGGCAGCACCGTGCAGCGCTTCGCCGTCGCGGCCGGCGACTACAAGATCGAGATCGAGCGCGGTTCGCCCGCGGCGGCGACGCCCAGCCGGGGGCGGGCATCTCAGTCCGCTCCCGCCGGCGCCCGGCGGACCGGTCGCCACCGGGCGCGGGCCCGGCATGAGCATCGCTCCCGGCGCGCGCATGGCCTCGGGCGTCTTCACGATCGGCGATCTCGAGGCCGACAACCGGGTGCCCGTGCTGGCGCCGCTGGTGGGCACCTTCTACGGCGCCGCGCAGCCCGGCGCGAAGCCGTTCGTCGAGGTCGGCACCACCGTCGAGCCCGGCCAGACGGTGTGCATCGTCGAGGCGATGAAGATGATGAACGAGGTCGCCGCCGGCGAGGGCGGCAAGGTCGCCGAGATCGTCGTCGAGAACGGCGACTGGGTCGAGTTCGAGCAGGTGCTGATGTACCTGGAGCCCGCGGATGACTGAGAAGCCGATGGCTGCGGCACCCGCGCGAGCGATGGCGCTCCGCCGAGCGTCCGGCGGCGCCCAGGAGCTGATCGCGTGTTCGAGAAGGTCCTGATCGCCAACCGCGGCGAGATCGCGCTGCGCGTCGCGCGCGCCTGCCGCGAGCTCGGCATCAAGTCGGTCGCGATCTACTCCACCGCCGACGCCGAGTCCGCCGTCGTGCGCTTCGCCGACGAGGCCGTGCACGTCGGGCCCCACCACCCCGGCAAGAGCTACCTGCACATCCCCAACGTGATCGGCGCCGCGCAGAAGACCGGCGCCGACGCGATCCACCCCGGCTACGGCTTCCTCTCCGAGGACCCCTTCTTCGCCGAGATCTGCTCCGACAACGGGATCACGTTCATCGGGCCGCGCCCCGAGGTGATGGAGAAGGTGGGCGACAAGGCGATCGCGCGCGACCTGATGCAGAAGGCCGGGCTGCCGCTGCTGCCCGGCACGATCGAGCCCGTGCAGACGGCCGAGGAGGCGCAGGAGATCGCCGACGGGATCGGCTATCCGGTGATCATCAAGGCGGTCGCCGGCGGCGGCGGGCGGGGCATGAACGTCGTGCGCCGTGCCGAGGACCTCGCGCGCCTGTACACGACCACGCGCGCGACCGCCCAGGCCGTGTTCAAGGACAGCGCCGTCTACATCGAGCGCTACCTCGAAGCTCCCCGCCACACCGAGGTGCAGCTGGTGTGCGACAGCCACGGCAACGGCGTGTACTTCTTCGAACGCGACTGCTCGGTGCAGCGCCGCCACCAGAAGCTGATCGAGGAGGCGCCCTCGATCCATCTCTCCGACGCGCAGCGCCAGGACATCGGCGAGCGCGCCGTCGCCGGCGCCCTGTCGGTCGGCTACACCGGCGCCGGCACGATGGAGTTCCTGCTCGACCACGAGGGCAACCTCAGCTTCATGGAGATGAACGCCCGCATCCAGGTCGAGCACCCCGTGAGCGAGATGGTCACGAGCGTCGACCTGATCCAGGAGCAGATCCGCGTCGCCGCCGGCGAGCCGCTGTCGGTCTCCCAGGAGGACGTCGTGCTGCGCGGCCACGCGATCGAGTGCCGCGTCAACGCCGAGGACCCCGACCGCGACTTCGCCCCCGCCGCCGGGCGCCTGGACGTCTACGTGCCGCCCGGCGGGCCGTGGACGCGCGTGGACTCCCACTGCTACCCGGGCTGGAACATCGCGCCCGTTCTACGACTCGCTGATCGCGAAGCTGATCGTGTGGGCGCCCGACACGCCTGGAGGCGATCGAGCGGATGGACCGCGCGCTCTCGGAGTTCCAGATCGAGGGCCGCGGGGTGAAGACGACGATCCCCTTCCACCGGCGCGTGCTCGCCGACGAGCAGTTCCGCTCCGGCGACGTGACGACCGACTTCGTCGAGCACTTCCTCGCCCGCGAGCCGGCGGGCGCCGCGAAGCCCTGAGTGCAGCAGGAGCGCCCGTCCGTGTGCGACGGTGAGCGTCGCGGGGCGAGCGGGCCGCCTCAGGTAGCCGCGCTCTGGGTGAACTGCTCGAGCTTCTCGGGCGAATCCGCGGCGAACAGCTCCATGTCGGAGTCGATCTGACGCACGAGCCCTCCCAGCACCCGCCCGGGCCCGAGCTCCAGGAACCTTGTGCAGCCCTCGCCGATGAGCGTCTGCACGCAGTCCACCCACAGCACCGGGCTGGCGATCTGCGCGACCAGCGCCTCGCAGACCTCCCCGCCGGTTCGGAGCACCGCGCCGGTGGCGTTGGCAATCACCGGGATCTCGGGGTCCTTCCAGGCGAGCTTGTCCATCATCTCGGCCATCTCACGCTGAACCGGCTCCATCAGGACGCTGTGGAAGGCGGCCGACACCTTCAGGCGCACGGCCTTGCTCGCTCCCGCCTCCTCGGCCAGTTCCAGCAGCCTCTGCACGCCCGCCTCCTCCCCGGAGACCACGATCTGCCGGGGGCTGTTGAGGTTGGCTGGGGCGACCGTGCCCGCCTCCGACGCCGCCTCGCACAGCGCCCGCACCTCCTCGGCGGGCAGGCCCACGATCGCGGCCATGCCCCCCGGGCGCTCGGTCTGGCAGTTGGCCATCAGCTTCCCGCGCAGCGCGACCAGCTCCATGCCCTCCTCTATGTCCAGCGCTCCCGAAGCGACCGCGGCCGTGTCCTCGCCGAGGCTGTGTCCGGCCATGAAGTCGGGCTTCAGGTCCGACTCGCGCGCCAGCTGGTTGAGGGCCAGCGAGAGCGCGAACAGCGCCGGCTGGGCCACGTCAGTGCGGGTCAGCTCCTCGATTGGCCCCTCCAGCGCGAGCTCCCTGATCGGCAGCCCGGAGGCGGCGTCGGCCTGCTCGTAGAAGCGATCGAACAGGTCGGGGCGCGCCGCCAGCAGGTCGGACCCCATGCCCACACGCTGAGAGCCCTGGCCGGGGAACAGGAAGGCGGTCTTGCCCATGAGACTGCGCCAAGCTACCACACGGCGCGCGGGCGAGCACAACCGCGGCGCTCTCTAGGATGCCGGAATGGACACGATCGACGAGCTGCTCGCCAACAACCTTGCCTTCGCGGCCTCGCCGCCAGACCGGCATCTCGACGTTCGCCCCAGCCGGAAGCTGGCGGTCGTCACCTGCATGGACTCGCGTCTGGACGTCTTCGCGGCGCTGGGCCTGGGCGACGGCGAGGCACACGTCCTGCGCAACGCGGGCGGGGTCATCACCGACGACGTGATCCGCTCGTTGGCGATATCCCAGCGGCGGCTGGGAACGCGCGAGGTGATGCTCATCCACCACACCAAGTGTGGCATGCAGACCATCACCGACGACGGCTTTCGCGCCGAGTTGCTGCAGGCGGCCGGCGTGGCGCCGGCTTTTGCGATCGAGTCGTTCAGCGACCTCGATGTCGATGTGCGCCAGTCGATCCTGCGCGTGCGCCGATCTCGATTCCTGGAGCACCGCGACCTGGTTCGCGGCTTCGTCTACGACGTGGACACCCGCCGGTTGCGCGAGGTCCACATCGACGACGACGACGATGACGATGACGACGAGCGCTGAGCCCTGGAGGCCCGGGCCTCTCGGCTCAGGCCCTCTTCGATAGGCCCTTACTCCCCGTGCAGCAGGCGATAGCTCCCCCCGTGGAACAGCAGCGGCTGCGCATCGGGGGCGACGCCCAGCTCCACGACCTCGCCAACGAGCACATGGTGGTCGCCCACCTCGTGAGCCGCATGCAGCCGGCAGTCGAGGAACGCCGCGACTCCGTCGATGATCGGCGAGCCGCTCGCGGCGGTGCGGTGCGCCACGTCGCGAAACGAGTCCTGCCCGCGCGGGCGGTCCTTGTTGGAGAAGTAGCGCGACACCGGCTCCTGGTGGGCCGCGAGGATGTTCACCGCGAATATGCCGTTGCGGAGGATCAGCTCGCAGCCATCTGAGAGCGTGCGGGTGCAGACGAGCACCAGCGGGGGATCGAGCGAGACCGAGGAGAACGCGTTCGCGGTCATCCCGTAGGCGTGATCCTCTCCGCGCGTCGTGATAACCGTGACGCCGGTGGCGAATGCGCCCAGCGCGGCACGGAACTCCTGGCCGCTGATCCCGGGCGTCGTCTGCGCAGCCATCCGCTCGCCTCCGACCGGGCTCAGGCGGCGGCGCCGGGACGCAGGCGCGCCCGGATCACCTGATCGAACTCGGATGTGGTGCCCAGCGACTGCGCAACGAGATCGCGGAAGGTGTCGTGATCCATCGCCAGCAGCCGCGTCGGCTTCGTGGCGCGCGCCGTCGCCGTGCGGGGCGTGTCGCGCAGGATCGCGACCTCGCCGAAGAAGTTGCCTGCCGTCAGCTTGAGGGGCTCGCTCGCGCTGTTCTCGCGCGCGACCTCCACCTCGCCCTCGACGACGATCAGGAACTTGTCGGCCGGGCCGCCCTCGCGGAAGATCACGTCGCCGGCGTCCACGTTGACCGTCTGCAGCGATCCGGACATCACATCGACGCTCTGCGCGGGCAGGTCGTTGAAGACGCTGTAGGCACGCTCGCGGTGGAACTCCGCGCCGAAGGTCCCATCGGCCGCCTGGGCGCCCTCACGCGTGTTGTCGATGAACTTCAGCTCGCTCGGCGCGATCACGAAGAACGAGATGCTGAGCGTGTTGCCCGGGGAGAGCTTGGGGAACTTCTGCCCGAACAGGTCCGCCGCCATCGCGATCCGTTCCCCGTCGAGGACCGTTCTGCATTCGCCCAGGCCCTGGACTCCGCGAGTCTGACGCAGGTCGTCGCTGTACTCGTCGATCGTGAAGGAGACGAGCGGGTTCTGGTCGACGTGCTGCGCCGTCGTCGTGCCGGGTCGCGTCCAGAAATAGAGCGCCTCGCCGTCGTAGACATACAGGAACGTGCTCGCGTGGGGCACGCCGCTCGGGGAGGCGGTGGCCAGCGTCAGCGTCGCCATCCGTCCCAGGTACTCGACCACGTGGCTCGGCAAGTCGGCGGTCGGCTGCTCAGGGCTCATCTCGTCTCCTCCGGTGGGCTTTGAGTTCTGGCGTCGGGGGCATGTTAGGGCTTGAGCCCCTCTCGGCGATCCCCGACGGCGACCCAAGGGATAGGATGCGCTCTCATGAGCAAGCCACGAATCGGCTTCATCGGACTGGGCAACATGGGGTCGGGGATGGCCTGCCGGCTGGCGGAGGCCGAATATCCGCTGACGGTCTACAACCGAACCAGCTCCAAGACCGAGGACGCCGCCGCCCTGGGAGCGCAGGTCGCGGAGTCGCCCGCGCAGGCCGCGAGCGGCGCCGAGGTGGTGATGATCAGCCTCGCCGACCAGGACGCCGTCAACGGCGTCCTCGAAGGCGAGCACGGCGTGTTCGGGAGCCTGCCGGCGGGGGGCCTCATCGTCGACATGAGCACCGTCCCACCCGCGTTCGCGCGCGAGCTCGGTCCGCGGGCGGCCGCGGCTGGATACCGCGCGCTCGACGCCTGCGTGTACGGCGCGCCCATGCATGCCCGCAGCGGCGAGCTGCGCATCATGGTGGGCGGCGAGGAGCAGGACTTCCACGCCGTCGAGGAGATCCTCGACGGGCTGGGCAAGGAAATCGCCTACCTCGGCGCCAAGGGCACGGGCGCGACGATGAAGCTCGTGCTCAACATGCTGATGGGCGTGCAGATGCCCGCGCTGGCAGAGGCCATCGTCTACGGCGAGCGCGCCGGCCTGCCGCGCGAGCGGATCCTGCAGATGATCGCCGGCAGCGGCTACAGCTCGCCGGTGATGACCTTCCGCTGCGCCCTGATGGGCCAGCGCGCATTCGAGAAGGCCGCGTTCCGGCTCGCGCTGATGCGCAAGGACATGATGCTCGTGATGGCCGAGAGCCAGGAGCTGGGCGTGCCGCTGCCGGTGACAGAGAGCGCCTATTCGATGCTCACCGCCGCCAAGCAGCAGGGCCTCGGGGACCTCGACGTGGCCGCGATGCTGCCCTTCATGGAGCGCATGGCCGGCATCACCGACTACGATTGGCCGGGCGCCTGATGCACATCCCCCAAGGAGATACGGACTCGGTGTTCGTGGATGCGCTCGGCATTCGCTACCTGCGCACGGGCGAGGACACCGGCGGTCACATGACGCTGCTCGAGATTCCCTGTCCACCGAGCTCGGTTGTGGCGCCGATCCACACGCACACACTCGAGGACGAGTATCAGGTGATCCTCGAGGGCGAAGTCGGCTTTGAGCTCGGGGGCGAGACGATCCACGCCAAGGCGGGCGACATGATCGTGCAGCCGCGTGGGGTTCCGATGGCGATCTGGAACCCCACGGACAAGCCCGCGCGACTGCTCGTGATGTTCTGCCCGGGCGGCTACGACCGCTATCTGAAGGAGGTCACGCCGCACGTCGTCACCGGAAACGTGCCCGCGATGCCTCCCATCTGGGAGCGCTACGGACTCACCACCGACCCATCCTCGATCCCGCGGCTGATCGGGAAGCACGGGCTCAAGCCGCAGGGCGGGGGACCTCCAGGTGGAGGACCCCCCGGCGGTGGACCTCCGGGCGGGCAGCAGTGAGCTCAGCTCTGCAGGAGAAGCGGGAGGCGATCGTGCTCGAGCATTTCCGCGCGGAGAACGAACACGATCTCGATGGGCTGATCGCAACCTTCCACACGCCGCGCTACGAAATGATGCACCTCGGCCGCGTGCACGACGGCGAGGAGGAAGTGAGAACTCTGGTCGCGGGCCTCTACAGGGGACTTCCGGACATTCACGCGGAGCCCGGGAAGCTCCGGCATCTGGAGGACGCGATCGTCGTGGAGTGCATCACCACCGGCACCCACGATGGGTTCTTCGCGGGTCTCGCTCCAACTGGCAAGAAGATCAAGGCGCGCTCGGCGTGCATCTTCGAGTTCGATGGAGACAAGCTGCTGTGCGAGAAGGTCTACCTGGACCTGGCGACGATCCTCAGGCAGCTCGGCGCGCTGGCGGACCTGCCGACGCCGCCGGCACCCGGGGCCAGCGCGCCGGGCGGACCCGGAGCCGGCGCGCCGGGCGGACTCAAGACCGGCGCGCCAGGCGGATCCGGGCAGTGAGCGATAACCGGGTGATCGTGGCCGGCGCCGGCCTCGCCGGGCTCGCGGCCGCGACCGCGCTGCGCCATGCCGGGGTTCCGTGCACCGTCTTCGAGCGCGTGCCGGAGATGGGTCCCGTGGGAGCCATCATCGGCGTGACCCACCGCGCTGCGGCCGAGCTCGAGCGGGCCGGTCGCGGCGATCTGGTGGAGCGCACCTGCATTCCCGTCCAGGGCATCGAGTACTACTCCTGGAAGGGCAAGAAACTGACGCGAATGCCGATCGCGGAGGCGTCCGAGGCGACGGGGACGCGTACGTTCATCACGATGCGCGCCGACATCCAGCTCGGTCTGTACGAGGCGCTCGAGCCCGGGGTCGTGCAGGTGGGATCCGAGGTCAGCGGGTACAGCGAGGACGATGGCGGCGTCACCGTGAGCTTGGCCGACGGCCGCGAGGAGCGCGGCATGGCGCTGCTGGGCGCCGACGGCATCCACTCCGTGGTGCGCAAGAAGCTGCGCGGAGATGAGCCGACCTACACCGGCTACATGGCGTGGCGCGGCGTCGTCGAGCAGGACCCGCTGCCGATCGAGCCGGGAGTCGCCAACCAGCTGCTGGGGCGCGGTCGCACGTGCGGCGCGTTCGGGCTATCGCGCAACAGGCTCTACTGGTTCGTGACCGCGCTGATGGAGCCCCACGGCAGCGACTCGCAAGCCGGACGCAAGGCGGATGTCCTGAAGGCGTTCGCGGGCGGCCCCGAGTTCATCCGCCAGGCGATCGAGGCGACCCCCGAGAGCGCGATCCTGCGCAGCGATGTCTTCTACTGGCCGCCGGCCGACAGCTGGGGCTCCGGCCGGGTCACCATCCTTGGCGATAGCGCGCACGCGACAAGCCCCGCCACCGGCGAGGGAGGAAGCCACGCAATCCTCGACGGCGCCGGGGTCGCAAACGCGCTGGCGGCCGTCGCCGACCGGCTCGACGATCCCGGCGCGGTGTCCTCGGCGCTGCGCGAGTACGAGCGGGAGGCGATCGCGCGCACCTCCGCCGGCGTCCAGCGCGCGGTCGGCATGGGCGCGCGGCTGCACGCCTCCAACCCCGTGCAGTGCCTCGTGCGCGACCTGGTGTTCCGCTTCACGCCTGAGCGCACCTGGCTGCAGCGTGCCAAGTTCTACCTCTCCCCCGAAGCTTGAGTCGATCCATGGAACAGGGCACCGAGGGGCATGGCCGGCGCAGAACCGCCTGAACCGGCCGCGGGCCCGGAGCTGCGTGTCGTCGAGGGCCCCGCGACGGGTCAGACCGTGGCGCTTGGGCAGCACGTGGTCGTCGGTCGCGATCGCGCCTGCGACCTGCTCCTCGCCGACGATGAGGTCTCGCGCAGGCACGTCCGCATCACGTCCACGAACGGACAGGCCGAGGTCGAGGACCTTGGCTCCCTCAACGGCACGTTCGTCAACAGCGAGCGCATCATGGAGCCGCGCACGATCGAGCTCGGCGATCGCATCGAGCTCGGCGGCACCGTGCTCGAACTCGGCGCCGCCGGGACAGCCCCGATCCAGCGGCCCCAGCCGGTGCAGGTCAGTGGTGTGGGGCAGGTGCTCGCCCAGCCGAGCAAGTTCCTAGCGTCCGGATCGAGCTCGCGGAAGTGGTGGACGCTGGTCGTCGTGTGCACCGCGAACTTCATGCTGCTGCTCGACACCACGATCGTCTCGGTTGCGCTGCCAGCGATCTCGAACTCCCTGAACACGACCTTCTCCGAGCTGCAGTGGGTCGTCGACGCCTACTCGCTGATCCTCGCGGTGTGCCTGCTCACGGCAGGCACCCTCTCGGACATCATCGGCAGGCGCATCGTCTTCCTGGTCGGGGTGATCATCTTCACGGCCGCCTCGGCGGTCTGCGGCCTCGCCGGCACGGCCACCGTCCTCGACGTGACGCGTGGCATACAGGGCCTCGGCGGCGGGCTGATGCTCGCCCCGTCGCTGGCGCTGCTCGCGCAGGAGTTCCCGCCCCGCGAGCGCGCGAACGCGTTCGCGATCTGGGGCGCCGTGACGGCGAGCGCGATCGCCGCCGGTCCCCTCATCGGCGGCGTGCTCACCGACGCGTTCGGCTGGCAGGCGATCTTCTTCGTCAACGTGCCGATCGGGATCGCGGTGATCGCCGTGACGATGACCAGGCTCGTGAACCTCCCGGGGCCGCCGAGCTCGATCGACTGGTTCGGACTCATCACGTTCTCGACGGCCATCTTCATGCTGGTGTTCGCCCTGATCCGTGGCAACGACGAAGGCTGGGGCAGCACGTTGATAATCGCACTGCTCGCCGGCGGGGTCGTCGAGCTGGTCGTCTTCGTGCTGGGCTCCAGGCGGGTCGCGGCGCCGATGCTCGACTTCTCCCTGTTCAGCAAGCCCACGTGCTCCGGCGCGGCGATCGCCGCGTTCGCGCTCTCGGCGTCGGTGCTCGCGTTGATCATCTACCTCACGCTGTGGCTCGAGAGCATCCGCGACTACTCGCCGCTGCAGACCGGTCTGAGGCTGCTCCCGATCACGATGCTGGGGCTGTTCCTGAAGCCGCTCGCGAGCCGCTTCAGCGACCGCGTCGCACCGAGCGCCTTCCTCGGCGGCGGACTCGCCCTGGCCGCCGTAGGCCTGTTTCAGATGTCGAGCGTCAGCACCGATTCGCAGTGGACGATCCTGCTGCCGGGGCTGATCCTGTGCGGCATCGGACTCGGCATCATCGGTCCCACCTTGGCGCAGGTATCCGTCGGGATCGTGCCCCCCCAGCAGAGCGGCATGGCATCCGGTGTCAACACCACCTTCCGCCAGCTGGGGCTCGTCACCGGCATCGCCGCGCTCGGAGCGATATTCCAGCACCAGGTTCGCGTCCACGTGACCGCGGCCCTCGCCGGAACCCAGGCGGCCTACCTGGGCCCCTCCTTTGCCAACGCCGTCTCGTCGGGGGGGACCGTCGCCTTCGTCAACCGCAGCGCCGACAAGTTCCACGCGACGCTCAACCACGCGGCACACGTGAGCTTCGGCGCGGGCTTCAGCGAAATCCTCGTCTTCGGCTCCGTCGTCGCGCTGCTCGGCGCGGTGGGCGCGCTGGCGCTGGTGCGCCGCCGCGATCTCATCAGTCTTGGGGGCCCGCCTCCGGGGGCAGGACCCCCGGCCGGCGCTCGCCCGATCGCGCCGGTCGCCGCGGGCGCCGTTGCGCAGGGACCGGGAGCGAGCAATTGAGCGACACGAGAAGGAGGAGGAACGAATGAACGCAGATCGCGGCACCTCAGAACTGGAGATCGCGCCGATCCGCCCGGCGGCGGATCGCTACGACGTGGCGATCCTGGGTGGCGGACTCGCAGGGTTGACGCTTGCGATCCAGCTCAAGCGGGAACGGCCCGCGACCCACGTCGCCGTGCTCGAGAAGCGCGAAGGACCAGCCCCGCTCGCCGCGTTTAAGGTGGGGGAGTCGACAGTCATCCCCGGTGCGCACTACTTCGCGGAGATCGTCGGGATGAAGAAGCACCTCGAGCAGGAACAGCAGATCAAGTGCGGTCTGCGCCACTTCCTCCCCACGGCGGACAACGCCGACATCACACAGCGCGTGGAGATCGGGCCGCGCGACTTCCCCGAGCTCGACAACTACCAGATCGATCGCGGCCTGTTCGAGAACAAGCTCGCGGCGCGGGCCCGCATGCTTGGCGTGGATCTGTTGCAGGGGTGTCGGGTGCAGGATGTGGCGCTCGGCGGCGAGTTGCACGAGGTGAGCTTCACGCAGTTCGATGAGCCGGCGTCCACGCGCGCACGTTGGGTGGTCGACGCGACCGGCCGCGCGAGCCTGCTCAAGCGCAAGCTCGATCTGGGCGAGCCGTGCGGGCACACGATCAACTCGGCGTGGTTCCGGCTCGCGGGGGGGTTGGATCTGGAGCAGTGGGGTTTGCAGGACGAGCGGTGGATGGCGCGCATGAAGCGGCCGGGTATTCGCCAGTTCAGCACCAACCACCTGATGGGCGAGGGCTACTGGATCTGGCTGATCCCGCTCGAGACGGGCCCGATCAGCATCGGCGTGTGCGCCGACCCGCGCTTTCACCCATTTGAGGAGATCAACGACTTCAGCCGGATGCTCGAGTGGCTGCACGCGCACGAGCCGCAGCTCGCAGCCGCCGTCGCCGAGCGCGTGGACGACATCGAGGACTTCCTGCGCGTCGAGGACTACGCCTACGGCGTGAAGCAAACCTACTCACCGGAGCGCTGGTCGCTGGTGGGGGAGGCGGCCGCGTTCGCCGACCCCTTCTTCTCCCCCGGCTCGGACTTCATCGGCTACGGAAACATCTTCACCGCCGACCTCATCGAGCGCGACCTCGACGGCGAGAACATCGACGAGCGGCTCACCTACTACAACGAGCTCTACCAGCGCACCTTCGAGAACGTGATCGCGAAGTACCGCGACACCTATTCCCTGTGGGGAGACCCCTGGATCTCCTCCGGATGGCTCGGCTGGAACAACCATTTCAACCACACCGGCTCCGTCTCGCTGATGCTCCGCGGCAAGCTCGCCGACTTCGAGTTCATGAAGAGCATCGACGACGACCTCGACCACATGTACCGCCTCAACATCAACATGCAGAAGCTGTTCCGCGAATGGCACCAGCTCGAGCAGGAACGGCCCACCCCGTCCGTGCGGCCGAAGTTCCGCCACGTCTACAGCCCGCCGCCGCTCGGCGAACTGATCGAGGGGACCAAGGGGGACGATGAGCTCCGCGAGTATCTGCGCCGGGAGCGCCAGACGCTCGAGGCGCTCGCGGTGGCCATGTTCCACCGTGCCGCCGCCGACCTGCCGGAGCCGCCGCCCGCCGATCGCGCGATCAACCCATACGCCGCGAGTCTGCGGCCCGAGACCTGGGAGGCCGACGGCCTCTACGAGCAGCCGGGGCTGACGCTGGCAGAGGCCATGCCAATGGCCACCGGGTTCGAGCGCATCTGGCAGGACCCATCCACCCCGATGGGGCCCCCGCCCGGCGCCTCAGCCAGACCCCCCGGCTCCTCAGCCGGGCCTCCGTCTGCCTCCTCGGCCAGCTTCCCAGCCGGACCTCCGTCCGCCTCCTCGGCCGGCGAGCGCTAGAGCCAGTAGGGTCGCGGGCGTATGAGCACCGATCGCAGCAGGTCGATGGTCGAGATCGCGCCGATCCGCGCGGCGGCGGACCGCTACGACGTGGCGATCCTGGGTGGCGGACTCGCCGGGTTGACGCTCGCGATCCAGCTCAAGCAGGAGCGACCAGCGACCCACGTCGCCGTGCTCGAGAAGCGCGAAGGACCCGCCCCGCTCGCCGCGTTCAAGGTGGGAGAGTCCACAGTTCCCTCCGGCGCGCACTACTTCGCGGAGGTCGTGGGCATGAAGGCGCACATGGAGGAGCAGCAGCAGCTCAAGTGTGGCCTGCGCTACTTCCTGCCGAGCGAGGACAACGCCGACATCGCCCAGCGCGTCGAGGTCGGGCCGCGCGACTTCCCCGAGCACGACAACTACCAGCTCGATCGCGGCCTGTTCGAGAACAAGCTCGCCGCGCGCGCGCGCGTGCTCGGCGTCGATCTCCTGCAGGGGTGCCGGGTGCAGGATGTGGCGCTCGGCAGCGAGCTGCACGAGGTGAGCTTCACGCAGTTCGACGAGCCGGCATCCACGCGCGCGCGTTGGGTGGTCGACGCGACCGGCCGCGCGAGCCTGCTCAAGCGCAAGCTCGGGCTGGAAGCCGACTGCGGGCACACGATCAACTCCGCCTGGTTCCGGCTCGCGAACGGGCTCGATCTCGAGCAGTGGGGCTCCCAGGACGAGCGCTGGATGGCGCGCATGAAGCGGCCGGGCGTTCGCCAGTACAGCACCAACCACCTGATGGGCGAGGGCTACTGGATCTGGCTGATCCCGCTGGCAACCGGCCCGATCAGCATCGGCGTGTGCGCCGACCCGCGCTTTCACCCGTTTGAGGAGATCAACGACTTCAGCCGGATGCTCGAGTGGCTGCACGCGCACGAGCCGCAGCTCGCGGAGGCGGTCGCGGGTCGCCTGGATGACATCGAGGACTTCCTGCGCGTCGAGGACTATGCCTACGGCGTGAAGCAGACCTACTCGCCCGAGCGCTGGTCGCTGGTGGGGGAGGCGGCCGCGTTCGCCGACCCCTTCTTCTCCCCCGGCTCGGACTTCATCGGCTACGGCAACGTCTTCACCGCCGACCTCATCGAGCGCGACCTCGACGGCGAGAACATCGACGAGCGGCTCACCTACTACAACGAGCTCTACCAGCGCACCTTCGAGTACGTGATCGCAAAGTACCGCGACATGTACGAGGTGTTCGGGAACCCCTGGGTCGCCTCGGGAATGCTCGGCTGGGACGTGTATGTCAACCACGCCAACATCGTCTCGCTGATGCTCCGCAACAAGCTCACCGATCTCGAGTACATGCGGAGCGTCGAGGAGGATCTCGACCGCATGTACCGCCTCAACATCAACATGCAGAAGCTCTTCCGCGAATGGCACCAGCTCGACCGGGAGCGGCCGGCCGGAGCGAGCAGGCCGAAGTTCGTTCACGCCTACCGCCCCGAGTCGCTACCGGCGCTGGTGCAAGAGTTCACCGACGAGCAGCTGCGTGAGCATCTGCGCCACGAGCGACAGGTGACCGAGGGGCTGGCGGTCGCCATGTTCCACCGCGCCGCCGCCGACCTGCCCGAGCCGCCGCCCGCCGATCGCGCGATCAACCCATACGCCGTGGGGCTGGCACCCGAGAGCTGGGAGGCCGACGGCCTCTACGAGCAGCCGGGGCTGACACTGCCAGAGGCCATGCAGCTGGCCACCGGGTTCGAGCGCATCTGGCAGGACCCATCCGCCCCGATGGGACCCCCGCCCGGCGCCTCAGCCGGGCCTCCGTCCGCATCCTCAGCCGGTTCTTAGCCGATCAGCATCAGACCCAGTGGCCCGGCGGCTGCCCCGATGGCCTCCCCGCGACCCGGCCCTCAGCCGGCTCTCAGCCGCTTGGCGTCAGACCCAGCAGCGCGGCGGCATTTCCGCCGAGGATGCCCGCGCGCGCATCCTCGGGGATGTCGAGGCTGCCGATCAGCTCAAGCGATACCGAGGCCGGGATCGCGACCGGAGGCCAGTCGGTTCCGAACAGAAGGCGGTCGGGACCGAACACCTCGAGCGCGCAGCGCAGCGCTGGCTCGCTGAACATCAGCGTGTCCACGTGAATCCGGCGCAGGTACTGGCTCGGCGCTTCCCGTGGCACGGGGTCGCCATCGGACCCGGGACCGTCATCGGACCCGGGAGCGCCACCGGCCCCCCCGCCCGCCGGCGGAGGCGGCCCCAGCGCCGCTCCGGCGAGCTCGGATATCCGGTAGGCGGCATCCAGCCGGCCGGCGAGCGCGGCCACGCCGCCGCCCCCGGCGCTGGCGATCAGGCGCAGCGAGGGATGGCGATCGAGAACGCCCGCGAAGATCGCCGCCGCGAGGCTGAGCGCGACGTCGACCGCGCGGTTTCCGAACTCCGCCAGCCGTGGGTCGCCGGGCTCTCCGGGCCCAACGGGCGGGTGGATGAACACGGGAACGTCGAGCTCCTCCGCGAGGCTCCAGAGATCCTCGACCTCGGGATCGTCCAGGCGCCGGCCGTTCACGCTGGAGCTGACCGTGAACCCGCGACTGCCCATCTGCACCGCGCGCCGCGCCTCCTGGAGCATCTCCTCGCCGTCGAAGGGATCGACGCCGACCATCACCGCCACGCGTTCGGGGTATTGCGCCCGCACGCCGAGCGTGAACTCGTTCCAGCGCTTTACGCGGTCGAGCACGCCTCCCAGGCCGGGGATGTTCACGATGCTGTGCACCACCACGGCAAGGTCGATGCCATCCTCGGCCTTGCGCTCGAGGAAGGCGTCGACGTCCTTCAGGGCGGGCACCCCGGGCGACTCCGGCGGCGCCAGGTGGCAGTGGGCGTCGACGATCATCGAGGGAGCCCCCAAAATGCCGCTAGTGCTGGCAGTTCGCGGGCTTGTGGGCCGGAATCAGCGTCGGCCCGTTTCCGGGCGGAGCGAATCCGGTCACAACGACCACGGCCGGCGTCTTGCCGTTGTTGATCAGCGTATGAGCGCTGTTGCCCACATCGAATCTCGAATCGCCCGCGTTGAGCACGAACAGCTGGCAACCCGTGCCGTTCTGCTCGTAGTCTTCGATGGCCCCCGACTGGACGATCGCCAGGCCCGAGCCGGGATGTGTGTGCCACGGCTCCGCGGCACCCGGCTGCAGTGTCAACTGCTGCACCTGCACACCCATGGCACCGGTTGTGTCGAGCTTCAGGTTCACTCCGTTGGCCATCGTGCGGCTGGCGGTCAACGGCTGCAGCGTGCCCTTCGCCAGCACCGAGATCTTCACCGCCGGTGGAGGCTTGGTCGGCGTCTTCTTCGTGCTCGACCCGGATGTGACAGCGACGATCACGGCCACCGCCACCGCCACGGCGGCGATCAGCCAGGGGACGAACTCGGGCAGCCCTCCCTTGGCCGCGGCCCCGCTCTTGGCAGCCGCGCCGGGGGGTGGTCCGCCGGGAGCGCCGGGCGGGCGGCCGCCGGGAGGACCGGAGGGTGGGCCGCCGGGGGCGCCACCGGCGCCGGGGGGCGGTCCGCCGGAAGGAGCGCCCGGGGGCGGTCCGACCGGCGCATCCACGGGCGGCTGGGCAGCCTCAGCCGGCGGCGTCGCGCGCGCCGCCGGAGGCGTGGCGCGTAGCGTGGTCGGCGAGGAGCGCATCACCGTCGCCCCCGAATCGACCGCGATCGCCAACTCGGACTGGCCGATCGTCACGGTCGCGTCGCGCACGAGCTTGGTTGGCTCGGCGATGCGCTCGCCGTTCACCATCGTTCCGTTGGTCGAGCCAAGATCCTCAACGACGACGGCGCCATCACGCGGGCGAAACGCCACGTGGCGGCGGGAGAGCTCGGGGTCGGAAATTGTGAGGTCCGCGCCTTCGCGGCCAACGACCACATCGCCGTCGAGGCCGATCGTCTCGCCGGCGGAAGGGCCGCTCTTCACCGTTATGCTCGCCACGCGCAATCGCCTCCTCGTCCTCGTTCTGTCATCGCCGCGGTGAACCGCGGCCTGGGATCGACACTCACTCCTCCATCGTCCGTGCCACCAGGCACTGCATCATCGTGCTCATGAAGAATTCGCGCGCGCCCTCGGGCGTGGACATGTCGCGCGGCGTCTCGAGCAGGGGGTCGAGCTTTGACTCGAGTTCCTGGATGCTCGGCTGCTTGCCGAGGTGCGCCGCGGCGTCGCGGAAGTCGCCCTCGATCTCCATCACGCGCACGATCGTGTTCTCGCGCATGAACACCTGGGTCGAGAGCAGCCGGCCCTTCTCGTTGCCCTGCTCGTCGCGGATGATCGGGTCGGGGCTCTCGTAGTTGCTGAAGAGCTCGCGCACCTGCTCCTCGGCTCCCGGCTTCACATTCCAGATCAGCGCCCAATGCTGTGACAAGACGACACTCCTCTCCGCGGCTCTGTGCACACGCCGGTGCACCTGTCGGCGACCATCACGACTCCCTCCTCAGTGCCCTGTCTCCTGCCTGACCTCGAACTTTAGTGACCTAGCCTCGGCGAAGCAGTCACGCATCGGCTTGACCAGATCGCGGTGCTCCTCGGTGCGCTCCCAGGCCAGGAAGTGCTCGAGGGTGCGCCACTCGCTCGTGATCAGCCAGCTGTCGGGGTCGTCGGGGGCCTGGCAGACCTGGTCCACCAGGTGGCCCTCGACTCCCTGCGCCACGAGGTCGCGGATGCCGTCGTACGCCTTCAGGAACTGCTCTTCGCTGCCGGGCTTCAGCCGGATCAGGAACACCACGCGGCCCTTCGCCTCGCCGCTCATCGATCCGGCTCCCAGGTGTAGAACTCGCGCGCCGTCGCGTCCTTGGGCGAGCGCCAGGTCTCGGGGTTGTATGGCTGGATGTAGGGTTCGAGCTTCGCGGAGATGTCCTTGAACAGGTCGTGGTCGCGAACCTGATCGACGGCCGTCTCGAACTCGTCGTCGGTCTCCACCAGGTGGATGTAGATGTCGTCGAGCACGAACAGGCTGCGGTGCCTCACGCCGGTGATGCGCGGCAGCTCGGTGGCGTCGGACTCGGCGAAGATGCCGCGCCACCTGCTCCTCCGATCCGGGCTTGATGCGCGCGACGATCACTCCCGCGCTTGACGCTCACGATCCATCCCCCGCGGCCTCTGCCTCCAGGCGCTCCTTGATGACCTCCATCTGCGCCTTGGTGTTCTTGTTCATGTACTCCTCGGCGTGCTCGTCGTCGGCTGGCGCCTCGGGCTTCATCGAGAAGTCCTGCACCCAGCGCATCGTGCGTGCCGCTCGTCGGCCTCCTCGAAGTACCACTCGATGTTCATGTACTGAAACGGGCCCGGTCTCGATCCGGTGCGACTTCGAGCTGTGGGCCGGCGGGTCGGCGGTGCGCTCGGAGGTCCAGCTCCACACCTGCCCGTCGTAGTCGGGGTCGGGGTGGGTGGTCAGCCTGAAGCGAACCGTGTCGCCGTCGCTGCTCGAGCACCTCCGCGGCGGCGTACTCGCTGAACAGGCTGCGGCCAGCTCTCGATGTCCATCATCCGCTCCCACACGAACTGCAGGGGGGCCTCGATCGACACGGAGTTGTCGGTGTGCGCAGCCATGGCTACTCCTCCTCGGCGAGGCGCCGGTTCACATAATCGATCGCCTCGCCGACGCTGTGGATCTCCTCGGCGTCCTCGTCGGGGATCGTGAAGCCGTAGTCCTGCTGCATGGCGAGCTGGATCTCCACGAAGGCGAGCGAGTCGAGGCCCATGTCCTCGAACGTCGCCTCGCGGTCGTCGATGACGTCGGCCTCGGGGAGGCCGACGCGATCGACGAGGATCCGCTTGAGATCCTCAAACTCGAACTTCGTCTGCTCGGGCAATTGCCGTCTCCTTCGTTGGTTGAGACGGTGCTCGGCTTCGGATCGACCGGCGTGCTCAGCGCCTGCAGCGCCGGCAGCTGCTCGACGCGCCGCCCGGCGACCGGCGGCGAGGAACAGGTCGGCGAGGTGGAAGTCGCGCCAGTGCGCCGGGCCGAAGCGCGGCGTGATCGACCACGTCGGCGAGCTCGGCGTGGCGGGCGCTGGTCTCCAGCTGGCTGAGGTCCATCACCTCGAGCAGCGTGTCGAGCGTCCCGCCGCGCGATCGGCGCTCGCGGGCAGGCTCCGGCTCGGGCTGCTCCGGCCAGGCGGGCAGCATCTCGGCGCCGATCAGGTTGACCGAGACCGTCGAGGTCGGCGCCGTCCTCGAACACCGCGCCGGTCGGCACGGGCACGAGCGCCAGTCCGTCGACCAGGCGGTGCCCGTCGCGCTCGTGCGGGCGGGAACACGCCGCGAGCGCCGTGGCGGCCAGCAGCGCCTCCCACAGCGGTCCCTCGCGCAGCGGTGCGGGCGCGCGGTCGGTGAGATCGACGGTCATCACCGTCAGCGGGATCGACGTGTCGGCGAACGTCGCGCTCCGCGGTGCTCTCGCGCAGCAGCCGGCTCATCGGCTCGAGGCCGAGGACCGCGCCCGCCCAGCGAGGTCTTGAATAGCTCGCGCCACGTTGTCGGCGTCGAAGGCGCCGCGCAGCGTCGCGTCGATCTCCGCGGCGTCCGATGCCCAGCGCGAGGTAGGTGCCGACGATCGCGCCGATGCTGCTGCCGGACACGCAGTCGACCACGTAGCCCGCCTCCTCGAGCACCTGCAGCACGCCCACGTGCGCGTAGCCCTTGGCGCCGCCGGCTCCGAGCGCGAGTCCCAGCTTGGTGCGCGTGAGGTGGCGCGCCAGCCACGCCAGATCGGCGGGGTGCGAGCCGCCCCCCTCGTCGCGCTAGTCGAGCGTCGCGGTCGACTGCGCCCCGAGGTCCGCCTGCGGGCACGCGCGCACCACGCGGAGCGGCGCGCCCGCGCGGCCATTCGCGGCTGGCCGCGAGCGCCTCCTCGCCGATCAGCACCGCCTCCACCTGTGCGCCGCGCGCGTCCGGCCCCCGCGCCAGCGCGCCGAGCCGCTGCGCGTCCTCGGCGCCGAGCCGACCAGCGCCACCACGCGGTCGACCTCCCCGAGCAGCACCGCGAGCGCCTCGGGCTCGAGCTCGCCGGGCAGCAGCACCGTCGCGTGCTCGGCGGCGAGATCGTCGGCCGCGGTCAGCGCCCCCGCGAACGACAGGCGCCGGTCGATCCACGTCACCGGACGCGGGCTCGCGCTGCGCGCGGCGGCCGCCACGCGCGCGATCGTGCGCCGCCAGCGCGGGGCCGCCCACCAGCGCGACGGTCTCGCCGCGCTCGCGCTCGACGCGCGCGCGCGTTGGCGCTTGATGAGGCTCTCGCTCTGGATGCGGATCAGGTTGACGAGGATCGGCGGAAACCGCCGCGCCAGCTCGACGAAGCGCTCGCCGTCGAGCTCGAGCGCGGTGGTGGGGATCGCTGGCCACCGCGGTGGCCGTTCGCGGCTCGCCGGTGATCACGCCCTGGGCGCCGATCGCATCGCCCTTGCGCTGGCGGGCCACCACCTCGCCCGCCGCGGCGTCGGAGCTCCCGGCGAGGATGTGCACGAGGCCGCCGGTGATCAGCCACAGCCGGTCGCTGCGTCTCGCCCGCGGCGCAGATCTGCTCGCCGGCGGCGAACTCGCGCGGGCGCATCTGCTCGACGATCGCCTGCGAGCTCGCGAGTCGCCCAGGCCGGCGAACAGCGGGCTCGCGGGCGAGGTGCTGCCGGGGGATGAGCCGGACACTCGCTCGTGGCCTCCACGCCGCCGGCCTCGTGGGATCTGCAGGCCGCGCGCCAGCTCGCGCCGGTCGGGCTTGCCCGAGGCCAGCAGCGGCAGCTCTGCCATGACGCTCACGCCGTAGGGCACCTTGTAGCCGGCGATCCCCGCGCGCGCGAAGCGCACGACGTCGCGCTCCTGCGAGCGCGGCCCGGGGGCTGGGCACGACGAACGCGTGCAGGGTTTCGCCCATCGCCGCGTGCGGCACGCCGATCACGCTCGCCTGGCCGATGCCGGGATGGGTGAGCAGGAAGCTCTCGACCTCGGCGGGGAACACGTTGAAGCCGCCGACGTGCACCACTTCCTTGGCCCGCCCCGCGATCGACAGGTTCCCGTCGGCGTCGATCCCGCCGAGGTCTCCGGTGCGAAACCACTCGCCGTCGAACGCCTCCTCCTGCTCGCGTGGACGGCCGTGGTAGCCCTCGGTCACGTGGGCGCTGCGGACCTCGATCTCCCCCAGCGCCCTGTCTCCCTCGCGCGACCGGTCCCCCTCGCCTAGCACATCCTCCCCCTCGCGCAACCTATCCCCTTTGCCCGGCGCCCCACCCTCTGCCACTCCATCTTCCTCGCCGGACCCCCCACTTCCCTCGCCGGAGCGGACCACCCGGAACTCGTAGCCCGGGAGCGGACGACCGACCGTGTGGTAGCGAACCGCGGGGGGGTCCTCGGCACGGCAGCTGCTCGCCGCGCCGATCTCGGTCATGCCGTACACGTTGAGCACGCGCGCCTGACGCCGGTCGAGCTCCTCGAGCACCCCCGGCGGGCACGAGGATCCCGGCCGTGAACCCGGTGCGCACGGGCAACTCGTCGGTCGCCTTCGTCGCCTTCAGCAGCCGCGCGAAGAGCGCCGGGGAGCCGTGCAGCACAGGAGCCTCATGTCGGCGCAGCGCCCCCACCAGCGGCTCCAGCGAGGTTGTCGAGTCGACCAGCACCGCCTGGCCGCCGGCTGCCATGGAGCACAGCAGGCAGGCCAGCCCGAACGCGTGCGAGCCGGGGACGACGATCACCGACGCCGCCTGTGCGCGCTCGCCCAGGAGCTCGGCGACGCAGTGCCCCTCGGCCACGCCGAGCGCGTGGGACATCAGCGCGCCCTTGGGCTCGCCGGTGGTGCCGGACGTGTACATGATCGCCGCGACGGACGGGTCGAGCGGCGTGCGGTCCTCCTCGCCTCCCGGCCAAGTCGTCTCCTCGCGGGCCTCCCCGAGCTCGTCGACGATGAGGCCGCTGCGCCGAGCGTGGGGACCTGCTCGCCGAGGGCGCCCAGCTCCTGCGCCAGCGAGAACCCCCCGTGGGCGGCGAGCGAGATGGCCGCCGTGGGCCTTGCGTCGGCGAACACCCGCCGCAGCTCGAAGCTGCGCAGGCGGGCGCTCAGCGGGACGGCGGCGGCGCCCGCGCGCCAAGCGGCGAACAGCGCGACCACGAGGGCGGGCACGTTGGATGCGATCACCGCGATACGCTCGCCGGCGCGGTCGCCCAGGCGGGCCGCGAGCCGGTCGACGGCCGCCCGCAGCCGGCGGTAGCTGAGCTCGACGCCCGCGCCCGCGAGGGCGGGGCGCTGCGGGCTCCCCGCTACAGCCGCCTCCAGCAGAGCGCCGATCTGTGGTGGCTGGGACATGAACAAGGTTCGCCCGTGGTCGCCGGCGCTCAGCTCATGCGCCGGAGCACGAGGGCGCTGTTGAAGCCGCCGAAGCCGCGCGCGTTGACGAGGATCGTCTCCGGCTGCGCGGATCGCTCGGACCCGGTCACGAAGTCGAGCCCGCAGCCCTCGGCGGGCTCCTCGAGGTTGACGATCGGGGGCAGCGCCCCGTCGCGCATCGCACAGCAGCGCCGGCGGCGACGTCCAGCGCGGCGCCGCCGGCGTACAGACGCCCGACACCGCTCTTCGGGGCGATCACGGGCACGCTCGCCGGCGTGCTCGCCGAAGACGCTCCTGATGGCCTGCGCCTCCAGCGCGTCGATCTCGGGCACTCCGAAGGCGTCGGCGAACACCGCGTCGACCTCGCCGGGAGAGATGCCGGCGTTCTCGAGCGCCACCGACATCGCGCGCGCGGACTGCGCGCCGTCAGGCGCCGGCTTGCCCCAGTGATGGGCGTCGTTGGTGGCGCCGTAACCGAGCGATCTCGCCGTAGATCCGCGGAGCCGTAGCGCTGCTGGGCGCTCTGCAGGCTCTCGACGAGCAGGATCGCGCCGCCCTCGCCGGGCACGTAGCCGTTGGCGCGCGCGTCGAAGGGGCGGTAGGCGGCGGCCGGGTCGGACTCGGTGCTCAGGAAGCCGGTGCCCAGCTGGCAGGTGAGGGCGTACGGGCCGATCGGCGCCTCGACGCCGCCGCTCGACCACGATCTCGACGCCGCGGCGGATCGTGCGGCGCGAGTGCGCAAGCGCCTCGAGGCCGCCGGCGCCCTCGGCGAGGACGACGCCGGAGGGACCCTTCATCCCGTGCTTGATCGAGATCTGGCCGGTGGTGGCGGCGTAGAACCAGGCGATCGACTGGTAGGCGCCGACGAACACCGGCCCCTTCCCCACAGGGCCTCGATCTCGCGCTGCCCGAACTCGTTGCCGCCCGAGGAGCTCGCGGTGATCACGCTCATCGAGTAGGGGTCGTGCTCGGCGGGGTCGAAGCTGGGCGTCATCGAATGCCATCTGCGTGGCGGCGAGCGCCATCCACGTCCAGCGGTCGGTCTGCTTGACGAGCCGCTGGTCGATGTAGTCGTCGGGCTCGAAGTCGCCGCACTTCGCCCGCGAGCTGCGCCGGGTAGCGCGAGGGGTCGAAGCGCTCGATGCGCCCGATCGCCGCTCTCGCCGGCGCGCGTCGCCGACCACCAGGTCTCGCGATCGAGGCCGGTGGGGGCGACCACGCCGATGCCGGTGATCACGACACGACGGTCATCGCTGGGCATGCTCGTGGGGCTCATAGCGCGCTCGCGGCAGGACGGTCGCTGGGCGGATTCGAGGGGCTCATCGCGCTCACTGACCCGCGCCGCCACGCTCAGCGGGCGCCGAACGACCCTCGCTGGGAACGGAGAAGATCATCGCCGACTGAAAGCCGCCGAAGCCGCTGCCGGTCGAGAGCGCCACGTCGATCTGCTTCGCACCGCGACCTTGGGCGTGTAGTCGAGGTCGCACTCGGGGTCGGGGTTCTCCCAGTTGGCGGTGGGCGGCACCACGCCCGCGGTCGATCGCCAGCGCGCAGGTGGCCATCTCGATCGCGCCGATCCCGCCCAGCGAGTGGCCGACCATCGACTTGATCGAGCTGATCGGCACCTTGTAGGCGTGCTCGCCGAGCGTGTTCTTGTACGCGGCCGTCTCGTGCCGGTCGTTCTGCTTGGTGCCCGAGCCGTGCGCGTTGATGTAGTCGATGTCCTCGGGCTCGGTGTCCGCCCTGCGCCATCGCGTCGAGGATCGCCTCGCTCATCTCGCTGGCGTCGGGCTTCAGGCCGGTCATGTGGAAGGCGTTGCCGCGGCTGGCGAAGCCGATGACCTCGCAGTAGATGTGCGCGCCGCGCGCCAGCGCGCTCTCGCAGCTCCTCGAGGATCAGCACGGCCCCGCCCTCGCCCATCACGAATCCGTCACGGTCGCGGTCGAACGGGCGCGAGGCGTGCGCGGGGTCGTCGTTGCGGCTGGAGGTCGCCTTGATCGGGTCGAAGCACGCCATCGAGATCGGCGAGATGCCCGACTCCGCGGCGCCCGCGATCACGATGTCGGCCTCGTCGTCCTGGATCATCTGGTGCCCGTAGCCGATCGCGTCGATCCCCGAGGTGCAGCCGGTCGAGACCACCACCGAGGGGCCGTGCGCTCCGAACTTCAGCGCGACCTCGCTGGCGAGGCTGCTCGGGACCAGCGCCTGGTAGAGGAACGGGCGGGGCGTAGTCGGGGTCGACCAGCCACTCCTGGCCGTGGTTGGACACCGCCACGTAGCCGTCCTCGAGCGCCATCGTGCCGCCGACCGCCGAGCCGAGGCTGACGCCGGTGCGATCGAGGTCGATGCTCGTCGCCCAGCCCGCTGTCGGCCATCGCCTCGATCGCCGCGGCCGACGGCGAACTGGATGTAGCGGTCCATGCGGCGCGCCTCGTGCTCGCTGAGGCCGGCCGCGAGCGGGTCGAAGTCGCACTCGGCGGCGATCTGCGAGCGGAAGCCGGAGGCGTCGAAGAACGTGATCCGCCGGGTCGCCGTGCGCCCGGCGGTGATCGCCTCCCAGAAGGTGTCGCGCGTGGTGCCGCCGGGCGCGACCACGCCCACGCCGGTCACCGCCGTCCTCCGCATTGCCTGCCCGCCGCTCATCCGGGAATGCCTACTCCGTGTCCACGTGCCCCGCATCGGGGCGGGGCGCCAGCGGACCGAGGTGGAAGACGATGAACGCCTCCTCCTCGCCGTCGTTGACGAGACGGTGGCGCACGTTGATCGGGATCAGCAGCGCCTGGCGCGCGCTCAGCCTGTTGGAGACTGCCGTCCAGCTGAGCGTCGAGCCCGCCGCTGACGACGTAGATGAACTCCTCCGAGTAGGGGTGATAGTGCTCGCTGATCCGTTCGCCGGGCGCGATCGTCGCCACGCCCATGAAGCCGGAGGTCGAGCCCGCCGTCTTGGGGCTCAGCAGCGTGCGTACATCGCCGCCGCGCCGCGTATCGGCTGGCATGTCGTCGACCAGGCGGATCTGCGGCTCGCCGGTGGGCTCGGATCGGGGCTGCTCTGACGCCATGCTCTCCTCGTCTCTTCTCTCGTGGACCGGGCCCCGGAAATCTACCCCACGCCAGCTTGTGACGTCGGTCCGGGCTATGCTTGCGCTGCGCCGCAGGCCGGAGATCGGGAGGATCGGTTGGAAATTGGAGCGATGACATCGATCGACGTGATCGCCTCGGCGTTGGGCGACGCGCAGCCGCAGCTCGGCGAGATGAGCTCTCCCGACGGAGCGCTCACGCTGCTCTTCTGCGACATCGAGGACGCGAGCGAGATCCGCGAGGAAGTGGGCGCCGAGCGCACGGCGGAGCTGCTGCGCGACCACCGCACGATCGTCGAGCAGGTCGTCCTGCACCACGGGGGCACCGTGGCGAGGTCCCACGACGACGGCTTCATGGTCGCCTTCGACAGCGCCCACGCGGGGCTGCGCTGCGCGATCGACCTGCAGAGCTCGCTCGCCGACCGCACCGTCCCCGGAGGCGATCGTCCGCTGCGGCTGCGCATCGGCCTGCACACCGGATCGGTGATCGTCAACGACGAGGAGATGTTCGGGCGCAACGTCGTGCTCGGCGCCCGCATCGCCGGCTGCGCCCGCGGCGGCGAGATCGCTGTCTCCTCGGTGCTCAAGGAATACACCGAGAGCGACCCCAGCTTCCGCTTCGAGGAGCGCGGCGAGCACCGCTTCAAGGGCGTTCTCGGCGAACATCACGTGTTCGCGGTCGTCCATTAGGCGACCCACGGCGCGACGCAGCCACGGACCGACGGCACGAGACGAGACAGGAGCCAATGGCAAAGAACATCTACATCACCGCGATGGGCCCTCACAGCGGCAAGTCGATCGTCGCGCTCGGCTTCATGGAGATGCTCTCCGCGCGCCTGCAGCGCATCGGCTTCTTCCGCCCGATCGTGCGCGCCGGCGAGGAGCCCGATCCGCAGATCGAGCTGATGCGCGAGCGCTACCAGCTCGAGTTCGACTACGCCGAGATGCACGGCCCCAGCGCCGACGCCGTCACGGCGCTGATCGCGCACGGCTCCCACGAGGAGATCGAGAAGCAGGTCTTGACGGCCTACAAGGAGCTCGAGCGACGCTGCGACTTCGTCGTCTGCGAAGGCACCGACTTCGTCGGCTCCGCTCCCGCGCTCGACTTCGACCTCAACGCGAACCTCGCCAACCAGCTCGGCGCTCCGGTGCTGGTGGTGGTCAACGCGGCGGCGAGCTCCAACGTCGTCGAGGAGGTGCAGCTCGCGCGCGAGGAGCTCCAGCGCAAGGACTGCGAGCTGTTCGGCGTGATCGTCAACCGCGTCGCGCCCGACGCGGTGGACGATGTCGAGCTCCGGCTCGCGCCGAACACCGGCCAGGAGTGGGTCTACGTGATGCCCGAGCACGCCGAGCTCGCCTACCCGAGCGTGGGCGAGATCCAGGCGGCCCTCGGCGCCCGGCCGGTGCTCGCCGTCGATGGCATGCTCGAGCGCGAGGTGAAGGATGTGCGGGTCGCGGCGATGAGCGCCGAGCACTTCATCGAGGACCTCGTCGACGGAACGCTGGTGGTGGTGCCAGCCGACCGCTCGGACATCCTCATCGCGTGCCTCGCCTCGGCGCTCTCCCCCTCCTTCCCAGCGGTCTCCGGGCTGCTGCTGACGGGCGGCTACAAGCTCTCCCCCACCGTGCACGGGCTGCTCGAGGCGGCTCCCTTTCCAGTGATCGAGATCGACGAGCGAACCCATCTCGCCGCGGCCCGCATACCGGCCGTCAGGCCGGTTCTTAAAGCCCGTAACGAGCGCCGTATCGCGACCGCGCTCGGTGTCTTCGAGCACAGCGTCGACAAGGTCGAGCTGCAGATGCGCTTCATGGTGCAGCGCCCCGCGCGGATGACGCCCACGATGTTCGAGTACGAGCTGATCGAGAGGGCGAAGGCCGCGCGCCGGCACATCGTGCTGCCCGAGGGCGAGGACGAGCGCGTGCTGCGCGCCGCCGACATCCTGCTGCGCCGGGGAGTGGCCGCCCTCACGGTGCTCGGCGATGTCGAGGCGGTGCGCGGGCGCGCCGCCGCGCTCGGGCTGGATCTGGACGGCGCGGCGGTGGTCGATCCCCTCGGCTCAGCCGCAGCGCGAGCGCTATGGCGCGGTCTACCACGAGTTGCGCAAGCACAAGGGGATGACCGAGGCGCTCGCCCACGACACGCTCGGCGACCCCACCTACTTCGGCACGATGATGGTGCACCTGGGCGACGCCGATGGGATGGTCTCCGGCGCCGCGCACACCACCGGGCGACACGATCCGCCCGGCGTTCGAATTCGTCAAGTCACGGCCCGGCGTCTCGGTCGTCTCGAGCGTCTTCTTCATGTGCCTCATCGGACCGCGTGCTCGTCTACGGCGACTGCGCCGTCAACCCCAAGCCCGACAGCGCGCAGCTCGCGGACATCGCGATCAGCTCCGCCGACACCGCGCGCGGCGTTCGGCATCGACCCGCGCATCGCGATGCTCTCCTACGCCACCGGCGACTCCGCCAAGGGCGAGCAGGTGGACATCGTGCGCGAGGCCACCGAAACCGTGCGGCGGTTGCGCGGCGACCTCAAGGTCGACGGGCCGATCCAGTACGACGCCGCCGTCGATGCGAGCGTCGCCAAGCTGAAGCTGCCCGACAGCGAGGTCGCCGGCAGCGCCTCCGTCTTCATCTTCCCCGACCTCGACACCGGCAACGTCGCCTACAAGGCCGTCCAGCGCTCCTCGGGCGCGGTCGCGATCGGCCCGGTGCTGCAGGGGCTGCGCCGGCCCGTCAACGACCTCAGCCGCGGCTGCTCGGTCACGGACATCGTCAACACCGTGGCGATCACCGCGATTCAGGCGCAGGACGTGGAGTGAGCGGGTCTCAGCCGCCCGCTGAGCCCGACGGCGGCGCCAGGCCGGCCGCCTCGTAGAGCGAGCGCGCGTACTCGCTGGCGCTCTGCGGGCGCTTCGCGCGTTCCTTCTCCATCCCGCGCAGGATCGCCGGCCCGAGCGCTGGCGCCACCCCCTCGATCCCCGTGGTGGGGTCCGGCGGGTCGTCCTGGAGCTGCGCCCAGAGCACGCGCATGCCCTGGCGGTCGGCGAACGGAGGGGAGCCGGTGAGGCACTCGCACAGCACGCACCCCAGCGCGTACACGTCGGTCGCCGCGCTCACCTCCTCGCCGCGAATCTGCTCGGGCGACATGTAATCCATCGAGCCCAGTGCCTGACCGGGGCGCGTCAAATTGGTGCCCTCGTTGTCCTTCGCCAATCCGAAGTCCGTGATCAGCGCGGTGCCATCGGTGTCCAGCAGCACGTTCGCCGGCTTCACGTCGCGGTGCACCATCCCCACCGCGAACAGCGCATCGAGCCCGTCCGCCACCTGCGCGCAGATCTGCAGCGTCGTCGGCACATCCAGGCGACCCTCGCGCTTGAGCTTCTGCTCCAGCGAGCCGCCCTCCACGAAGCGCTGAGACAGATAGGGCACGCCCTCGTATTCGCCGGTATCGAGCACCGGCACCACGTGCCGGTTCTTCACCTGCTGAGCGATCCGCGCCTCGCGCTCGAAGCGCAGGCGGAACACGCTGTCTTCGGCGATATCGCTGCGCACCAGCTTCAGCGCCACGGGCTCGCCATCGGCGCCGAGCGCCCGGTACACGCGCCCCATGCCGCCGACGCCCAGGATCGTCTCGATCCGGTAGCCCCCAACGCTCTTGCCGATCAGCGGATCGGCCTCGCCCTCCTGCGCTGCGTCGCTCATGCGTACAGGATGCCAGGTAACGGATGTCGAGGGCTGGCGCCGCCCAGGCCCGACTCTGATTCAATTGCCATGTGCGTGCATCTCAGCCCAGGGGGGTGGATCGGCGTTTGCGCAGGATGTTCGCGCTCGCCCTGCTTCTTGGGCTCATCGCGACAGCGGCGCTCGCCGCGTCCGCGCAGGCCGCGAACTACACGGTGGGGACGACCGAAGATCGTGCTGGGGAATGCACTCCGGAATCCGGCACCTGCTCGCTGCGGCAGCTGATCGAATACGAGGATTCGCTCCCGCCGCGGGGGGAATCTGAAACGCCCGATGGGATCGTCGTTCCCAGCGGGACGTACGAACTGCACCTTGGCGCGCTCTCGATCACGCAGACGCTTGTGATCGTCGGTGCGGGGGCGCGCACGACCAAGGTGGATGTGGCGGCGAGCGCCCCCGAAGCACAGCGGGTGTTTGAAGTCTCGTCGCCCAGGGGCGTTACGACTGCCCCCACGGCGGCAATCTCCGGGCTCACGATCTCCAGCGGGACCAGCTTCTACTTCGGTGGGGACGTCTACAACACCGCGCAGCTGGTGCTGATCCAGGACTGGATCACGGCGGGCAGCGCGCTGTCGGGGGGCGGGGTCTCCAACGACGCGGCGTTCGGCGGGTCGTTCGAATCTGCCGGCACGCTGCTCCTGCTCGACTCGCTGGTATCCGGCAACCACGCCAACAGCGGCGAAGCGACCGGGGGCGGCCTCCAGAACCACGGGGTGCCGGGCGGGGTGGCAACGCTTGTCGTCGAAAACTCGACGGTCGCCGGCAACGACGCGAGCCTGGGCGCCGGCATCTACAGCTTCAGCCCGGAAGTGGAAGGCGCCAACAAGGTCACGGTCCTCGATTCGACGATCGCGCACAACACCACGCGCGAAGAGCCGTGCGCTGAATGCGCAGCGCAGCCGGGCGCGGGGCTGGTGATGTCCGAAGGCGAAGCCAACGTGATCAACTCGATCCTCGCCTTCAACACCGAGGAAGCCGCCCCCAGCAACTGCCGGATCCTGGGCACGGGGAAGATCGGCTCCCCCGAAACATTTGGCTACAACCTCGAGACCGGGGCCGATTGCGGCTTCACGGCCGTCGGAGATCTTCAGAACACCGACCCACGCTTCAGCTCGCTGGCGCCGCAGAACAACGGCGGCCCCACCGACACGCTCTATCTGGAACCGAACAGCCCCGCGATCGACAGGATCCCCGCCGAAAATCCGTTCTGCCAGGGGCACACCGACCAGCGCGGCCTCACCCGCCCGCAAGGCGCCGGCTGCGACATCGGCGCGGTGGAGTTCGGCAACCTGGTCACGCCACCCCCGCCACCTGTGCCGGTGCCGCCGCCCGCCGCGCCGACCGTCGTTGCGACCTCACCGCCGAGCGTGGTGACGACGACCAGCGCGGTGTTCACAGCCACGGTGAACCCGCATGGGCTGCCCACGACCGTGCACTTCGAATATGGGGCGGTCTTCGGCGGGGCCAACACGAGCGCGATCACCTACGGCTCCTCGACGCCCAACCAGACGGTGACCCCGGACTTCGCCAACCACACAGTCACCGCGACCGTCACCGGGCTGCTGCCCAACATCGCCTACCACGTGCGGGTCGTCGCGACGAACGGCGCCGGCAACGCCTTTGGCGCCGACCAGCTGCTGCAGACGCCCGCCGATCCGCCGCCCCCGCCGCCCGTGCTCGGCAAGACCGCGAACGTCTCGCCCGTCTCCGGGGTTGTCTACATCGAGTTGCCACCCGGCGCTACGCTCGCGTCGTTCTCGCCCTCTGCGCTGCCGAGCGAGGCGTTCGCCGCGCTCACGAAGGGGCGGGCGTTCATACCGCTGACGGAGGCGCGCCAGATCCCCTTCGGCTCGACCCTCGACACCAGCGCCGGTGTCGTACACGTCACGACCGCCACCACCGCCTCTTCAAAGGGCAAGGTGCAGTTCGGGGACTTCGGCGCCGGGCTCTTCAAGCTGCTGCAGCAGCGCAAGCAGAAGGGGCTCACCGAACTGAACATCGTCGACAGCCACCCCTCCCGCCAGCTGTGCGCGACCACCGGCAAGGGCAAGAAGGCTCAGATCGCCGCCAAGCATCCGAGCAGCAAGGTGCTCGGCCGCCTCACCGCCAACTCCCACGGGCACTTCACCGGACGCGGCCAGTACAGCGCCGCGACCGTCCGCGGAACCGTCTGGGGCGTGCAGAACCGCTGCGACGGCACGCTCACACGCGTCGTGCGCGGCGTCCTCTCCGTTCGCGACTTCCGCCTGCGCAAGACCATCACGCTGTTCACCGGCCAGACCTACCTCGCCCGCGCACCGCGCCGGTAGACCACGATGCGATTTGCCATCGACCCGTCGCATTTGCGTCTGTCATGGCTGAATTCGCGCGCGCGCCTTGCGGCGGTCGCCCTGACGGCGCTCCTCGCCCTGGCAGGTGCGGGCAGTCTCGCCGCCTCGGCGCAGGCAGCAACCTACACGGTGGGGACGACCGAAGATACTGCCGGAAACTGCGAAAACCCAGAAACTGAAATCTGCTCGCTGCGACAGTTAATCACCCACGAGAACAACCTGGCCGCGACACCGAATCCGCCCGACAAGATCGTCGTACCCGCCAACTCCTACTTCCTCGCCAATGGGCCACTCACGATCTTTCGAAGCGTCTCGATCGTCGGCGCCGGCGCGCGTGCGGTGAGCATCTTCCAGAACTCCACGCCTGCGACTCGCGTCTTCGTTGTCGAACCTAATCCCCGCACCGGTGTCGTCCCGACCGTGACGATCTCGGGCGTGACGATCGGTATTCGGCCACGCCAACGCCAACAACGGATCCTTCGGTGGCGATGTCCTCAACAAGGCAACGCTCACGCTGAGCGAAGACGAAATCACACACGGCACTGCCGAATCCGGCTCCGGCGGCGGCATTTCCAACGACGGGGGCACATTGACCTTGACGCACTCGCTCGTGACCATCAACGAAAGCACCAATCCCAATGGAGGGCGGCGACTCGGGTGCGATCCAGAACTTCGGCCCCAACCCCGTCACGGGCACGGCCGGCAAGCTGGTTGTCGAAGACTCGACGATCGCCAACAACACCGCCGCCTTGGGCGGCGGGATCTTCAGCTGGTGTAACGAAGGCGGGTGCTCCACCGACGGCACGAACACGAGCAACACCACCACGATCGTCAACTCGACGATCGCGAACAACGACGGTGGCGCCCGCAGCACTGAAGGCGGTGGCCTGCTGGCCAGTCAGGGCACGATCACGGTCGAGAACTCGATCGTCGCGGGCAACACCGTCGAGGAACCGCTCTCGGGAACGCTCGTCCCCTCGAACTGTGGAGCCAGCGGCATCTCCTCGCTTGGCCACAACCTCGAGAGCGCAACCGACTGTGGCTTCACGGCCACCGGCGACCTCCAGAACACCGATCCGCAGTTCCTGTCGAGCGGACTGCAGGACAACGGCGGCAACACGGACACGCTCGCCCTGCAGGCGACCAGTCCCGCGGTCGACGCGATCCCTGCCAACGCAGCGGGATGCAACGCCACTGATCAGCGGGGCATCGCGAGACCGCAGGGCGCCAGCTGCGACATCGGCGCGTACGAGCTGTTCCAGCCGGTCGAGGGGAAGCAGTTCTCCGAGGTGGTTGGCGCTGCCGGAGTGCAGGAAGGAACCACGCCTACGATCGACTGGGGAGACGGTACGAATCCCTCGCCGGCCACGGTCGACGCCACCACCGGGCAGCTCACCGGCACCCATACCTACGCCGAGGAGGGCATCTACCACGCGAGCTTCGCTTATAAGAACAGTGACGGCGGCCTTGAAACCCGCCCCTTCGATGTCAAGGTCCAGGACGCCCCGCTGACGCGCCACCGGAGTATCCGTGAGCGCGACCGCCGGCGTGCAGTTCAGCGGCAACGTGGCGACGTTCACCGACGCCGATCCCGCGGGCACACCCTCGGACTACACGGCGACGATCGACTGGGGCGACGGCAGCACCTCAGCCGGCACGATCGGCGCCGCGCCCAGCGGAGGCTTCGCCGTCGGCGGGTCGCACACCTACGCCAATGTCGGCACCTATCCGACCAGCGTCACGATCACCGACGTGGGCGACGCCACGGCAACAGCCCCGAGCAGCGCCAACGTGGTCCCCGCTCCCCCGCCTCCCCCGCCTCCCTCGCCTGCGGCGCCGACGCTACTTGGGACCGCGCCGCCTAGCGTCCTGACAACCACGAGCGCGGTGTTCACAGCGACGGTGAACCCCAATGGGCTGCCAACCACGGTGCACTTCGAATACGGAGGAACCTTCGGCGGCGCCATCGTCGCCGCGATCACCTACGGCTCCTCGACGCCCAACCAGTCGGTGCCCGCGGACTTCGCCAACCACACGGTGACGGCGACCGTCACCGGCCTGCTGCCGAACGTCACCTACCACGTGCGCGCGGTCGCGACGAACAGCGCCGGCAACGCCCTGGGCCCCGACCAGCTCCTGCAGACACCCGCCGACCCCCCGCCGCCACCGCCGGTGCTGGGCAAGACCGCAAACGTCTCGCCGGTGTCGGGGATCGTCTACATCGAGCTGCCGCCCGGCGCGACGCTCGCCTCCTTCTCCCCATCCGCGCTGCCGAGCGAGGCGTTCGCCGCGCTCACCAAGGGCCGGGCGTTCATACCGCTGACCGAGGCGCGTCAGATCCCCTTCGGCTCGACCCTCGACACGAGCAGGGGCGTCGCCAAGATCACGACCGCCACCACCGCCTCCTCGAAGGGAAAGGTGCAGTTCGGGGACTTCGGCGCCGGGATCTTCAAGCTGCTGCAGCATCGCCGGCAGAAGGGGCTGACCGAACTGAACATCGTCGACAACCACTCCGCACGCCAGCTCTGCGCGACCACCGGCAAGGGCAAGAAGGCATCGATCGCCGCCCGGGCGGGTGGGCATGGGGCGGGTGGGCATCCCAGTCAAAAGGTGCTCGGCCGGCTCACCGCCAACTCCCACGGCCACTTCACCGGACACGGCCAGTACAGCGCCGCAACCGTACGCGGGACCGTCTGGGGCGTCCAGAACCGCTGCGACGGCACGCTCACGCGGGTGGTACGCGGCGAACTCACCGTCCGCGACTTCCGCCTGCGCAAGACGATCACGCTGTTCACCGGCCAGACGTACCTGGCGCGCGCGCGTTAGATAGGGCAGGTTGACCGGACTGCGCCGGCCCTGGCGGTATCCTGGTTATAGGTCGTATGGATACCAGGGCACATATAGCTGCGGATGCCATCGGGTCGGTGCGGGCCGAGGGCTTGGAGCCAAGCGCAACCGTGATCGAGATCCTCGACCGCTGGGTTGACAGCCAGGTCGAGACAAAGCAGCTCGGAGAGGCCGCGCAGCGTCTCGCGGCCGGCAAGTCGATTGCGCTCATGCTCGGCCAGCCAGAGCCCGTGTCGACACGCCGCTGACCGCAGTCTTCCCCCGGCGCAGTGGCTGACCCCTACGTCTATCCCGGTACCAGCGTGCTGCGCAACCTGGCCGGGCTGCGAGACAGCGGCACGCTCGCCGACCACGAGGCGCAGGCGAGCACGCTGCGACTTGCACAGCTCGCCACACTCAGGCTGGAGGGCGCCTACGACCTTCCCCACCTTCGGGAGTTCCACCGCTTCATCTTCCAGGACATCTACTCGTGGGCAGGCGAGCTGCGCAGCGTTCCTCTTGCCAAGCCGGGCAGCATGTTCGCGCCGCCCGAGCACATCGAGAGCTACACAACCGACGTGCTTCGCCAGCTCGCCAGCGAGGGTCATCTGCGCGGGCTGCCGCGCGAGGAGTTCGCCGAGAGGCTCACCCACTACTACGCGGAGATCAACGCGGTCCATCCCTTCCGTGAGGGCAACGGACGTGCACAGCGCGCCTTCCTGCGGCAGTTCGCTCTTGACGCCGGCCACTCCCTCGCCTGGCAGCACTTGGACTCGCAGGCGCTCGTCCGCGCTTCGCAACGTAGCCTCCAGGGCGACAACCTCCCGATGCGAGATATGATCGAGAAGGTTCTCGATCTACCTGGCCGCTGAGCGGCCGGCACTGAGCTACAGTGCCCGCTTGCGCCACGAAGGCGCGTGAGTATCTACAGCATCCGGTAGGCGTCAAACGACAGGGCTGACCTGCGCGCGGCGCGCGCCCAGGCTGGGCAGCGCTTTGCCGTCGGCTTCGATCGCGCTGACGGCGAGCTCGGCGAACAGCGCCGCGCGCTCGGCGTCGTCGGAGCCGTAGTGGCCGCCGTCGCGGCGATCGAGCAGCGAGAGCACGCCGATCGGGCGGCCCTGGCGCAGCAGCGGGACGACCAGCATCGTGTAGGGGACGTGGCCGGTGCCCGCGGCGATGCGCGCCGCGAAGCGGGGGTCGGTGCGGCAGTCGCTGACCGCGAGCGGCTGACCGCTCTCGACCACGCTGCCGGAGAGCCCCTGCCCTGGGGGCAGCCGCACGCCCACTATCTCGCGGCCCCCGGCGCCCCACGCGGACTGGTAGACGAGCTCGCCGGTGTTCGCGTCGGTCAGCGCGATCGAGGAGGCTGCCGCCCCGAACACGCCGGCCGCCGTGCGCACGATTCCCTCCATCAGGCTGCGCCGCGCCGCGGGCTCCTCGACCGAGAGCGTGAGCGAGCCGCCGACCGAGGACTGGGAGTGGCCGCCGAGCGCGCGCGCGAAGGCGGCGATCGAGGCGACGCGGCGCTCGGGGACCATCTCCAGGCCGGCCTTCACCGCGTCGGCGATCTCGGGGGGGACGTCGGGCACGAGCTCGCGCAGCTCGGTGGGGCTGGCGTACACCGGCGGCTTGCCCACGATCAGCGTCCACAGCGTGGCGGCCAGGCCGAACACGTCGCTGCGCGGGGACACGGTGCCGCCCGCGAACACCTCGGGCGCCATGAAGCGCGGCGTGCCGACGCCCATCGTGCCTTCGTCCTCTTCCTCGTCCTGGAGCAGGCGCGCGATCCCGAAGTCGACCAGCATCACGCCGTGATCGCCGAGGATCAGGTTCTGTGGCTTGACGTCGCGGTGCACCATCTGCTGCTCGTGCACGTACTCCAGCGCCTCGCAGCTCTGGCGCGCGTACTCCACCGCCTGATCCAGCGGCAGGCCGGGATCGCCGTCGCGCGCCAGCACGCCGTGCAGGTCGATGCCCTCGACCAGCTGCATCACCAGGTACTGGCCGCGCTCGTCGGCGAAGTGGTCGAGCACCTCCACCACGCGCGGGTGGCGCAGCAGCGAGAGCAGCTGCGCCTCGACCTCGAAGCGCTCCGCGTGGCGCGTGTTGTTCACGTGCTTGACCGCGACGGGCGCGCCGCTCTGGGTGTCGAGCGCGCGGTAGACCGCGCCCATCGCGCCGCTGGAGATCGGCGCCTGCACGGTGTAGCGGTCGGCCAGCGTGAGCGCCTCGGGCAATACGAAGCGTGAGGGATCGTCCATCGTCGTGCGCCCAGGGTAACGCAGCCGCGAGCAACTCGGATAGCTTTCGGCCAGGCGATCTGAGTGAACGGGTGAAGCGCAGGCGAGGCGGACCGGCACGCGCGCAGCGGCTGCGGCTGATGCTGCTGGCGATCGTGGCGCTGGGCGCCACGGCTCTGGGGATCGTGGCCTACGAGACCGACCTGCTGCGAACGCTCGAGCTGAGCACGGTCAACGCGCGCTTCTCGATCCGCGGGCGCAAGGCGCCGCCGGCGAACGTCGTGCTGGTCGAGATCGACGCGGCGACCTTCGACGAACTGGGCCTGCAGTGGCCCTTCTCGCGCAAGGTGCACGCGCGCGTGATCGAAGACATCGCGCGCGATCGTCCCCGGGCGATCGCCTACGACGTGCAGTTCACCGAGGCGAGCGCCTGCCCCCTCTCCGCGAACGGCTCGCAGCCGGCGGCGGGCGAATGCCCCCAGGCGCGCGCCGATGAGACCGCGCTGATCGCGGCGCTCGAAAGCGCCCACGGGCGCACCGTGATGGCCACCACCGAGACCGACGCGCACGGGAACACCAGGTTTCTGGGCAGCGGCGAAGGGACAGCGCTGCTGACGCGAAGTCGGATCGCGAGCCGGCAACGCGCTGCTGCCCAACGATCCGGGCGGCGTGCTGCGCCGCGTCGCCTTCTCGGTCGGAGGGCTGAGGACGCTTGCGGTGGCGAGCGCCGAAGTCGCCGAGGGGCATCGCCTCAGCGCTGACGAGTTCAACGGGGGCGCTGCCTGGATCGACTACTACGGGCCCGCCGAAACATTTCACAGGGTGTCGTTCTCGAAGGTCTATCGCAACAAGCTGCCCCCGGGCTTCTTCCACGACAAGATCGTGGTCGTCGGCCCCTCCTCGCCCTCTCTGCAGGACGTCCACCCGACGTCCACCGACAGCGAGATGCCGGGAGCCGAAGTCCAGGCGAGCGCGATCGAGACGGTGCTGCGAGGGCTGCCGCTGCGCTCGGTCGCGGCGTGGGTGGACCTCGCGCTGATCGTGCTGCTGGGTCTCGCCGCGCCGCTCGCCAGCCTGCGACTCGGCCCGATCGCCACGATCGTGCTCGCCGTCGTGCTCGCGGCGGCGTTCACGGTGGCGGTGCAGATCGCCTTCCAGCACGGGCGCGTGGTCTCGTTCGTGTACCCGCTCGGAGCGCTGATCCTCAGCGCTGCTGGAGCGCTCTCGGTGCAGCTGGTCACCGTCGCCTTCGAGCGCGAGCGCGTACGCGACCTGTTCTCGCGCTTCGTGCCCGAGAACGTCGTCGACGAGGTGCTCGCCAGCACCGGGGAAGGGCTGCGCCTCGGCGGCGTGCAGCGCGAGGGAACCGTGATGTTCACCGACCTGCGCGGCTTCACCACGTTCGCCGAAACGCTCACCCCCGATCGCGTGATCGAAGTGCTCAACCGCTACCTCAGCGAGATGAGCGACGCGATCCTCGACCACGGGGGCACGCTCGTCGCCTACATGGGCGACGGGATCATGGCCGTCTTCGGAGCGCCGATCGCGCAGGCCGACCACGCCGACCGCGCGCTCTCGACGGCGCGCGAGATGCTCGCCGTGCGCCTGCCCCGCTTCAACGCCTGGCTGCGCGAGCAGGGTCTCGGAGCGGGCTTTCGCATGGGCATCGGCCTCAACTCGGGCCACGTGATGTCGGGCAACGTCGGCTCCGAGCGCCGCGTCGAGTACACCGCCGTGGGCGACGCCACGAACGTCGCCGCGCGCATCGAGCAGTACACGAAGGGGACCCCCCACCAGCTGCTGCTCTCGGGGACCACCAGGGAGGCGCTGACGAAGCCGGCCGAGGACCTCGTCTACGTCGACGAGGTCGAGCTGCGCGGGCGCAAGGCGAACATCACGATCTACTCGCTCGCCGATGACGACGCCAAGCTCGGGGATGCCCAGCCGGGCTCCTCGGCGGCCAGCCCAGAGGAGCCCTCACCGGCCGATCGGGTGGAGCCCTCCGATCGGGCGGGAATCTCCCCGAGCGACGAGCCGGAGACCGCGGCGGCCGATCAGCCCGAGACGGCGTAGCCGGCCTGGCTCAGCGCTCGCGAGCGCCTTCGCCGTGCTGGCGCGAGCGCTGCCGATCGCGCGCTGCGCCCGCGCATAGGCGGCTTCGTCTCCGGCACGCGCCGCCGCCGCCAGCTCTGTGTAGCCCCGCCCGACAGCTGCCAGCGAGCCGGCGAGGGTTGCGTTGGCCCCCTGCACCGCCGGACTCACGGCGAGCCTCGCGAGCGCTCGCGACGCAGAGTCGTAGGCCGCCGCCAGCTGCGTCGCGGCGGCGGCCTGCGCCGCGGCGCTCGATGCGGAGTGCAGGCGCGCTTCGCCTGCGGTGGCGGCGCTGCGCAGCGTGCCGAAGGTGCGCCCCAGCGCAGCGGCATACGACGCGCTGGGTGCCAGGCCGAACGCGGTCGTGCCGCTCAGCTTGAGCGTGGCCGCGATCTGCGCGCACTGCGTCGCCGAACCGGTGGCGGTCGAGCCCAGGCACGCCACGGTGGCCACCCCGTTTGCGGTCGGCACCGCGTAGAGCGTCAGCGGCGCAGTGAGGTCGCGCACCGACAGTCCGCTGTAGCGGTATGCCTGAAGGGGGCCCAGCCGCACCGGTTCGGGCCGGGGGAGGGCGCCGTTCAGCGCAGCGTGAACGCGGCGGGCAGCAGCGTCGGTCCCGAGGCGCTCACCTCGCCGGCTACCAGGCGCTGCGCGGAGGCGCCCGCGGCTCCCCCGCCTCCGGTTGCGCCCAGCGCGAGCGCGAGCGGCTGCGAGAACGCGAGCCCCGGAATCGCGGGGGCGCTCGCGAGGTGCTGCCAGCCGGATGGGAAGGACAGTTCGACGTCGCCCGCCGAGGCCGAGTTGCCGAAGCGTCGCCCCGGAGCCGCCCGAGCCCCCGCCGAGCAGCAGGCCGGCGGCGACAGCGAGGATCGCCGCGCCGAGCACCGCCAGCACGAACCTTCCCCCGCCGGCGGCAGCGTCTGCGGGCGCCTGGACCGGGGACTCCGCGGTGCGCGCTCCCGCCGCTCCCGGTGTCGCCACCGCAGCCCCCGCCAGGCGGGTGGCACCTGGATCGCCGCCGCCGGCCTGGCGCGTGGCGCCGGGATCGCTCCCAGCGGCCGTGCGCGGCGTGCGCGTGGGCGACCCGGCGGCGGGGCGCAGGCGCGTCTCCTCCGCGGAGGCTCCCGGCGCGGAGCCCCCCTCGGGCACGGCGCCGAGCGCGCGCCGCGCGAGCAGCATCAGCTCGCCGGCCGAGGCCGGGCGGTCCGCGGGGTCCTTCGCCATCCCCTTCGCCACCACCTCGTCGATCGCGCCTGGGAGGTCCGAGCGCAGCCTGCGAGAGGCTCGGCGGGGGCTCGGAGAGGTGCGCGAGCAGCACGCGCTCCTCGGTCGCCTTCACGTACGGAACCTTGCCCGTGAGGCACTCGCAGAGAACGGCCGTGAGCGCGTACACGTCGCTGGGGGCCGTGGCGCGTTCGCCGCGCGCCTGCTCGGGCGAGATGTAGTCGATCGTGCCCACGAACTGCCCGGTCTCGGTCATCGCCGCGTCGTCGCTGCCCTTGGTCAGCCCGAAATCAGCGAGGTAGGCGTGGTCGCCGGCGCCCACGAGCACGTTCTGCGGCTTCACGTCGCGGTGGATCAGCCCCTTCGCGTGCGCGGCGTCGAGCGCCTCGGCCACCTGCGTCAGCAGGCGCAGCGCGCGCCGGTCGTCGAGCTGGCGGCGCATGATCAGATCCTTGAGCGTCGGACCCTCGACCATCCGCATCGCGAGGAACAGCCGCTCCTCCGCCTCGCCCGCCTCGTACACGGTGACGATGTGGGGGTGATCGAGCGCGGCCTGCAGCAGGCCCTCGCGGCGGAAGCGCTCGCGAAAGCCGGGATCGGAGCTGAGCTCCGCGGTCAGCACCTTCAGCGCCACCACCCGCTCCAGCGACAGCTGGGTAGCGCGGTAGACGGTGCCCATGCCGCCCTCGCCGAGCGTGCCATCGATGCGGTAGCCCGCCACGACGGTGGGGCTTTGCGGCGAGTCCATCAGGTCAGCCTGACGCGACGTCAGCCTACGACCACCGGGCCACCACCTCCGCCTCCACCGCCGCCGCTGGGCGGAGCAGATGGCGCCGACGGCGCCGGGGCGGAGGGCGCAGGCGTCACAGGCGCAGGCGTGGAGCTTGGCGCGGGCGCGCTCGGAGCGGGAGCCGCCGGACGCGGCGGATGGCGCAGCGCCGGCACCGCTCCCGTCGGCAGCGCGACGCCGGAGACGTGCACGGTCGCAGCTGGGCAGCACGAGGGGCGCGGGCAGCGACGCAGCCTTGGAGGAGCCCGCCGTCGCCTTGCGCACCGCGAAGGCCGCCCCGAACGCCAGCACGACGATCAACGCCGCGATCGCCACCCGTCCGCGCGCGGTGGCGGTCATTCGCAGGGCTTGGGCTTCTTCGAGCCGGGCGCCAGGCAGCGCTGGGTCTTGGTGAAGCTTGCCGCTGCCGATGCGGTATTCGATGTAGGCGCCGATCTCGTTCTTGGCGGTCACATAGATCTTCAGGCTGGCGCCTTTGGGGAGCACCGCGCCGCGCAGACGGGGGAAGCCGACGCTGCGGCGCGGGCCGTCGTGGCCTGCGGGCGGCAGCCGCGCGAGCAGCGCACTTCGACGCGCGCCTTGTGGGGGGCGGCGACGGCGAGGCTCACGACGCGCACCCCGTTGGACGAGCGGCGCCGCCGTGAGCGTCGCTTCGGCCTGCACGGCGCTTGAGCTGGACGAGGTAGTCGAAGAGGAACTGGATGTTGCCCGCCGCTCCCGCGACCCCGCCGATCTGGACGGTGTAGGACTTGCCGGCCTGGACGTTGTCGAACAGTTCGCTGGCCGACGTGGGCTGGTTGACCGCGCAGTGGCGCTGACTCTCGTCGGGCAGCAGCGACTTGGGGTCGAACGGCACGACCGCCATGATCGTGCCGAAGCGTCGCCGAGGTGCGGATCCGCACGACCCCGTTGGCGTCGGGGTAGAAGTCGTACCAGACCGTCCCGCTCTCGCCGGCGCCGTTGCAGCCCGTCAGCTCAGGCGGGCCGCCGTGCGAGGTCGGGCTGAAGATGTCGGGCTGGATCGTCGCGGCCGTCGTGTCGCGCACGTCGCTGATCGTTTCCGTGCGGTTCAGCGCGGTCCCCGGCTTGTTGATGTTCAGCGACTGCAGGTAGTTGTCGTTGATCGGCGGCGCCGGAGCCGCGGCGGTCGCCGTCATGCTCGTCGTCGCTCCCAGCGCCAGCAGCGCCGCCAGCGCCACGACCGCGATCGACCTTCGGGAGCGTCTGTGTATTGCGCGCATCGGACCACCTCGCCTCACTTGCCGGGAAGGGCGAATCATATGCCAGACGCCAGCGACCCGCGCCGGCCCACGCGTTGGGATACGCGCGGCACCCGTGCCGAGGATCGCACCGTTAGACTCCGGCCGCGCGGCATGAGCAACAGGGGGAGCGAGCCAACCGACGCCGAGACGCAGGGTTCCTTCGGAGCCCGTCGCCTGGCCGTGCACTACGCGCTGCTGGCGCCTGGTGACCGCGGCCGTGGTGGTCTTCGTGTTCAGCTCGGGCGCGAGCAAGCACGCCCAGAAGCAGATCGCCGGGGGCTACGACGTCTCGGCCGCGACCGCCTGCCTCGGAGCGAAGATGGAACTGGCGCAGTCGGGCCAGTTCGTCACGATCTCCAACGCCCAATCCACGCTCAGCGGCGCGCTGAAGTGGAAGAACGGACGCCTGAGCGGCACGGTTCACTGCCTGCGCGGTCGCTGCGCCCAGATCGATGCGCGCGTCGCAAACGGTGTGCTGGCGGGCTCGCTCGGCGGGCTGCCGGTTGCGGCCGAACTCAAGCGCGATCCGCCCGAACCGGGGGCGCCCAAGCCGCGTGCGCCGCGCTCGGTGGGCGGCGAATACCAGTTGGCCCCCAGCTCGGCCTGCCTGGGCGGCAAGATGAAGCTCTCGCAGAGTGGCTCGAAGGTCAAGGTGGTCACCTCCAAGAAGCCGCGGGGCACCCTGATCTACAAGGCGGGCACGCTGGCCGGCGCGGTCTCCTGCGAGCACGGCGGCAGTCGCACGGTGGCAGGCGCCGCGGCGGGCCGCGCGCTCGACCTCATGCTCACGCCGCCGCCCGCGCCCGGCGCCGGCGCTGCGAGCGCCGCCGCGGCCAGGACCCCAGCCGCTCCGGGCGGCGCGGCAGCCGGTGCACACGCAGGCACCGCGCTCGCCACCACCGCGATCGCGCCGCCCGAACACCTCTCGGCGGCCAAGCAGCGGACCGCCGAAAACACCGTGGTGGCGTTCTTCATCGCGGTCGTCGTCGTGATGCTGTTCGCGCGCCTGTGCGGGAGCCTGATGCCGAAGATCGGCCAGCCGCGGGTGATGGGCGAGGTGCTCGCGGGGATCCTGCTCGGCCCGACGCTGTTCGGCGCGATCGCGCCCGGGCTGCAGTCGACGATCTTCGCGTCGGACATCGTCCCCTACATCGGCGTGGTGGCGAACCTGGGGCTGATCTTCTACATGTTCCTGATCGGCCTGGAGGTCGATCTGGGGCAGCTGCGCGGCCGCGCGCGAGTGACCCTCGCGGTCTCCAACACCGCGCTGCTGGTGCCGCTGATGCTGGGCATGCTGGTGGCGCTGCCGCTGTACCCGCTGCTGGCTCCCGACATCCGCTTCGCCGCCTTTGCGCTGTTCGTGGGGGTGTCGATGTCGATCACCGCGTTCCCCGTGCTCGCGCGGATCATCTCCGAGCGGCGCATGCTCAAGCGGCCGCTGGGCGCGCTGGCGCTGTCGGCGGCGGCCGTCGACGACGTCACGGCGTGGTTCCTGATCGCGCTGGCCACGGCGGTGGCGAGCGCGGGCAGCGGCGTGGCGGTGCTCGAAACGATCGGCTGGGCCGCCGTGTTCTGCCTGGGCATGGCCTTCCTCGTGCGCCCGATCCTGGCGCGCGCGGCGATCGCCTACGACGAGGCCGGGCGCGTGCCCGGCCGTGGATCACGGCGATCTTCGCCGGCGTGCTGCTGTCGGCGATCGCCACCGAGAAGATCGGCATCGCGGTGATCTTCGGCGCCTTCGTGATGGGGATCGTGATGCCCCGCCACGCGGGGCTCAGCGAAGACGTGACGCGGCGCGTGGAGGACTTCGTGCTGACGCTGCTGCTGCCGCTGTTCTTCGCCTACACCGGCCTGCGCACGAACGTCGCGCTGCTCGGACAGGGCCAGCTGATCGCGATCACGGCCGCGCTGTGCGCGATCGCGATCCTCGGCAAGTACGGCGGCACGCTGATCGCGGCTCGCGTGGTGCGCCTGCCGTGGCGCGAGTCGGCGGTGCTGGGAGCGCTGATGAACACGCGCGGCCTCACCGAGCTGATCGTGCTCAACCTGGCGCTCAGCACGGGCGCGATCTCCTCCGCGCTGTTCACGGCGCTGGTGATCATGGCGCTGGTGACGACGTTCATGGCGGGGCCGCTGATGCGGCTGCTCGATCCGCAGCAACGCCTTCGGGGAAAAGCCCGAGGAGGAGCTCGCCGGCGAGCACGCGCGATGCTGACCCCCGAGCAGCGCGGAGCGGCGGGCGAGCACTCGATCCTGGTGGCGCCCCAGAGCGCCGCGGCGCTCGAGCAGCTGCTGGCGCTGGCGCAGCCGCTCGCGCGCTCGGAGCCGCGTCGCGAGCTGATCCTCGCGCGCCTGGTGCGCCCGCCGCGCGGCGCGACGGTGCGCGGCGGCCTGCAGACCGAGGCGCGGCGCGTGAGCGAGGCATCCGAGCAGCTCCAGCTCAGGCGCGAGGAGCTGCTGGCAGGAGGGCCTCGATGCGCGCGCCGTGGCGCTCACCTCGGCCGATCCCGGGCGCGATCTCGTACGGCTGTGCCGCAGCGAGGAGATCGACCTGCTGCTGCTCGACGGGCGCCGGCCGCTGCTCGGCGATGGCGTGCCGCGCGAGGCGGTGGGCACGGTGCTGAGCGAGGCGCGCTGCGACGTCGCGGTGCTCGTGGCGCGCGAGGGCGCGGAGGTGGGGTGGGTGGGCACCTCAGACCAAAGCGCTCGGTGATGGTGCCCTTCGGGGGCGCCGATCACGACTGGGCGGCGCTCGAGCTCGCGAGCTGGATCGCCGCCGCGAGCGGGGCGCCGCTGCGGCTGCTGGGCTCCTCCGGGCAGCGCGAGGACGGCCGCGACGCCAGCGGCCTGCTCGCCAACGCGGCGCTGATCGTGCAGCAGTTCGCCGGCATCGCGGCCGAGCCGATCCTCGCCGAGCCCGGTCGCGAGGGCATCCTCGCCGCGACGGCCGGAGCGGGGCTCCTGCTGATCGGCCTCTCCGAGCGCTGGCGCAAGGAGGGGCTGGGCGAGACACGCCGCGCGATCGCCCGCTCGGCCCCCGCGCCGATCGTGTTCGTGCGCCGCGGCGACCGGCCGGGCGCGCTGGCCCCCGCGACGGATATGACCCGCTTCGGCTGGTCGATCGCGGGGATCGGCCAGTCGGTCTAGCCGACCCGCCAGGCGCCGTCCGCGAACACCAGGCGCACCGTCTCCCCGCCGTCGCCGAGCGCGATCCGCGCTTCGCGGGCCTCGAAGTCGATCTCCAAATTGAGTCTTGGCGGGGGCAGCTCCTGCGCGGGCGCTGCGGGCGGAGGAATCTCCTGCGCAGGCGCCGCGGGCGCAGAGGATGGGACGCTCGCGGGTGGCGCCTCAGCGGAGGGCGCGGGAGCGGGCTCGGGCTCGGGCTCGGGCTCGGGCTCCTGGGAGGGAACCACGGACTCCTCCACGATGGCGCTCCCCGCGAACACGGTGGGTGCGGCACGCCCCTCTGACGCCGAACCAACCGGCCCCTCCCCGGCCGCCTCCGGCGGCCCCCTCTTAACTATCTCCTTCACGACCAGCGTGGTGGCGCCCGTCTCGATCGAGTCTCCCTCCGCGAGCACGCGGGGGCTGCGGATGCGCAGGCCGTTGACGAAGGTGCCGTTGGAGGAGTCGAGATCCTCGATCGCGTAGTTGCCGGTGGCCTCCTCGCGCGAGATGCGCGCGTGCTGGCGGGAGATCTCCTCGTCCTCGGAGAGCTGCCCGGGGCCGGTGGCGTGGCGCCCGATCGTGAGCTCGTCCTCGACGACGAGCGTCGAGCCTGGGGCGTTGCCGCTGATCACTTCCAGGCGCATGTATGTGGAAGCGTCGCTCATCGCAGCACCGTAGCCATCGCGGAGGTCGGATCGGGCTCGCCGTGCTCGGCGCGGATCACGTGCATCACCGCGTTGATCAGCGCCAGGTGCGTGAAGGCCTGGGGGAAGTTGCCGAGATGCCGGCCGGTGCGCGGGTCGATCTCCTCGGCGTAGAGCCCCAGCGGGCGGGCGTAGGAGAGCAGCTTCTCGCACAGCGCCCGCGCGCGCTCGAGCTCGCCGATCTCGCACAGCGCGGAGACCAGCCAGAAGGAGCAGATCGTGAACGTGCCCTCCTCGCCGGAGAGGCCGTCGTCGGTCTCCTCGACGCGGTAGCGCAGCACGAGCCCGTCCTCGGTGAGCTCGTCGGCGATCGCCAGCACGGTGGCGCGCGATGCGCGGGTCCTCGGCGGGCAGGAAGCGCACGAGCGGCATCAGCAGCAGCGAGGCGTCGAGCGCGTTGGTGTCGTAGTGCTGGGTGAAGACGCCGCGCTCGTCGACGCCGTTGCGCGCAGATGTCGGCGTGGATCTCCTGCGGCGGCGGCCTGCCAGCGCTCGGCGCACTCGCGGTCCTCGCGCAGCTGCGCGAGGCGGGCGCCGCGGTCGGCGGCGACCCAGCACATGAGCTTGGAGGAGGTGAAGTGCTGGGGCTCGCCGCGCACCTCCCAGATGCCGTGGTCGGGCTCGCGCCAGTGCTCGAGCGCGCCGGCGACCTGGCGCTTGAGGATCGGCCACAGCCGATCGGGGAGCTGGTCGCGCGAGCGGGTGTGCAGGTAGATCGAGTCGAGCACCGCGCCCCACACGTCGTGCTGGCGCTGGCGGTAGGCGCCGTTGCCGATGCGCACCGGCCGCGCGCCGTCGTAGCCGGAGAGGTGGTCGAGCTCGTGCTCGTCGAGGCGGCTCTCGCCGCCGATCCCGTACATGATCTGCAGCTCGCCCTCCTCGGCCTCGGCGAGGTCGGCGACGAAGTAGAAGAAGTCGTTGGCCTCCCAGTCGAAGCCGAGCGTGTAGAGCGCCCACAGCATGAAGGTCGAGTCGCGGATCCAGGTGTAGCGGTAGTCCCAGTTGCGCTCGCCGCCGAGCGTCTCGGGCAGCGAGGTGGTGGCCGCCGCGACCATCGCCCCGGTGGGGGCGTAGCTGAGGCCCTTCAGCGTCAGCGCGCTGCGCTGCAGGTAGGTGCGCCAGGGGTGGTCGGGGAAGGTGCCCTGCTTGAGCCACTCCTGCCAGTGGTGGGCGGTGCGCACGAGCCGCTCGTTGGCCTCCGCGTAGGTCGTGGGCAGCGGGTGCTCGGACCAGCCGAGCGCCGCGAACGCGGCGTCGCCCTCGCGCAGGATCGTGCGCGCGCGGGCGCGCGGGCCCTCGAAGCCGAGGTTCATGTCGGTGACGAGCCGCAGCTTCAGGTCCATGCCCTCCGAGCCGGCCGTGGCCTCGTTGTAGCCGGGGCCGGTGTAGTACCACTCGGCGGCGAGGCCGCCGTAGTCGAAGACCGGTTCGCAGTCGAGGTGGATCTCGGCCCAGCCCTGCACGCAGCGCACGGTGCGCAGCAGCACGTGGTCGGCGTCGTAGTCGGTGGGCGAGCGGCGGTGGGTGCGCGAGCGCTCGTCGTTGTGGTGCCAGGGCCCGATGCAGAGCACGTCGCGGACGACGACCCAGCCCGTGCGGGTCTCCCAGCTCGTCTCGAGCACCAGCGTCCCCGGCAGGTAGCGCACCGCGCCGGGCACCGTCACGCCGGCGGGCGCCGAGGCGGAAGCCGCCGGCGTCGCGGTCGAGCATCGCGCCGAACACGCTCGGCGAGTCCAGGCGCGGCAGGCACATCCACTCGACGTTGCCGCTGGGCGCGATCAGCGCGCAGGTCTCGCAGTCCGACAGGAAGCCGTAGTCGGCGATCGGCGGAAACGGGCTCCCCAGGTTCCCATCGGGCATCGCACTCACCGCGCGAAGGCTACTGGGCCGAGCGCGCAACGCGCGGGCGGGGGGCCCGATGGCGCGGCGGCTGCCGGATAGGCTCTGGCCTGCCGATGACCTGGGTCGAAGTCTTCATTGCGTTCCTGGTGTGCCACCTCGTTGGGGACTATCTGCTGCAGACCGACTGGCAGGCGCGCAACAAGCGCGGTGGCCTCGCACGGGGAGCCCCCTCCGCGGCGCGCCGCGCGCTGTTCACGCACGTGAGCACCTACACGCTCGCCTTCGTCCCCGTGCTGGCCCTGAGCGATCTCGGCCTCGGCTGGGAAGTGCTTTGGGTGATCCCCGCGATCTTCATCCCGCACCTGATCCAGGACGACGGGCGCCTGCTGCACGCGTACATGCAGCGCGTCAAGCGGCTCGATCCGAAGGAAAACCTGGCGGTGTCGATCGCGGTCGACCAGACGTTCCACCTGCTCGCGCTGCTCGTGCTGGCGCTTGTGATCGGCACCTGAACAACGATGAAGGAGCCCCCCACAAGGGGGGGGCGATGGGCCGCGCACTGAGTTTCGCAGGGCCGCTTTTCGGTTGGCGCCCGCCCCGCGTATGCTCCAGCGGAGGCCCTCCTTGTCAAAGCGCCCCCTCCTGTACTTCGATCTGGGATCGCCCTACGCGCATCTCGCGCTCGCACGCGCGCCCGCGGTGCTGGGCGAGGAGCCGGAGCCGCAGCCGGTGCTGCTAGGCGCGATCTTCGCGCGGCGGGGCTTCGGCTCGTGGGCGGCGACGCCAGCGCGCGAGGGGCGCATCGCCGAGCTCGAGGCTCGCGCGGCACGCTACGGCGTGCCCCTGCGCTGGCCCGCGGTATGGCCGGTGGATGGCCTGAAGGCGATGCGCGCCGCGACGTGGGCCAAGCGTGAGGGCCGGGGCGCGGCCTTCGCGCGCGCGACGTTCGCAGCTCAGTTCGCCGCGGGCGCCGATATCGCGGATGTCGCCGTGCTCGCCGAGTGCGCGCGCGAGGCTGGACTCGACGCGGAGAAGCTCCCTGAGGCGCTGCGGGATGCGGCCGTCAAGCAGGAGCTGCGCGAGGCGACCGAGGCGGCGTGGAGCGCCGGAGTCCGCGGCGTGCCCTCGCTCCAGATCGGCGAGGCGATCTTCTTCGGGGACGATCAGCTCGAAGAGTGCTACCAGCGCCCGTACCACCGACGTCCACCGCCTCCCTCGGCCACGCCTCCCACGAAGAAGCCGATCAGCCAAATCAGGATAGCTGCGAGGAGCACGTACCAGAGAACGTGCACGGCGAAGCCCAAGCCACCGAAGATGGCCAAGATAAGCAGAAGAACCACAAGAGCAACCATGTTCAATCCTCCAGTCGTGAAGCCGACACTCTGTAATACCTCTACCCACATGGGCTGCAACCAATCTCCCGATCGGGAGGTCTATCGCTCAGCCGAACCAGCGGGCCTAAGAGCGCAGCACCGGGCTCCAGCGCTCAGGATCGCGCTCCGCCTGCTCCCGCGCCCAGCGGAAGTGATGAACGGCGGAGCGCCGCAGCGGCTCACCGAGCGCCAGCCCCAGGAGCGCCCACCTGCGGGCGTGGCGCGGGGTCTCGAGCGCGACGGCCAGCAGGCCCGCGAGGGTCCACAGGTGAAGCACCCTGTTGTAGCGGGGAAGCTGCTCAGCCGTCATGCCCTCCGCTTCGGTCAGATATGGAACGCCGTGACGGCGCTCCCACGGCCACGCGACGAAGTGAACGATGCCGCCCGCGAGCCCGGCGGCGTTGTTCAGGACAATCCACTTCTCGATCTGCTTGCCCTCGGCGATCCATCCCGCGAGCGCCCATGCGGGCAGCCCTGCGGCCCACATCGCGACCGCACCGCGTCTGCCGATGAACGGCTCGAAGACCAAGCCGACGCCCGCGCGAACCTCGAAGGCGTGGTGGGCGGCGGCGTCCGCCAGGCACACCGCGATGCCGATCGGAGAGCTGTCGATCGTCGACCGCACCATCTGCAGGGCGGCGTCGCGCTCTTGTTCCGCAGCGATCCGGGCGGTCACATCGCGCCAGGCTGTCCGCATCTGTGAAGGCGCGCCATCGGCGTCGCGGACGATCTGGCCGGTGACCTCCATCCACAGATAGTGGCCGGCGCGGTGTTGCATCCGCAGAACGGCCGATCGCGGTTCGGCACCGTGCTCGGCGAGGGAATCAGCTGTCTGCCGCGCGATGGGGACGTCGTCGGGATGCATGAACTCGTAGGCCGCGCGCCCGATCATCGCCGCCGGTTCGTGGCCCAGCAATGTCCGCGCTGCCGATGACACCCACAGGAAGGTGGTGTCCGGCAGTTGCCACGCGACGATGTCGGGGTCGTACTCGACCAGGAAGCGGTAGAGCCGTTCCGACGCGGCCAGCCGCAACTCGGTGGCCCTCGGCCCGGTGATGACAGAGAACCGGACAACGACTCTGTCGAGCGAGCCGGCGGGGCCATACGGAACCGCGTCCACGGCCAGCCACACATGGTGGCCGGCGGGGTCGTGACCCGGCCGGTGCACGCCGATCACCGCGTCTCGGACCACCATGCCCGAACTCACTGCCCGCATGCTGGGGTGGTCCTGGCCCCGAAGCGCCTTTCCGTCCTCGTCCACCGCCGCCCACCGGCGGTCGGCAGAATCGCGGCCCAGCATCTGTGGCAGCGTCAACCCCAGCAATGCCGCCGCCTGCGGTGTTGCGGCTTCGATGACTCCCGACGACGACTGGACCAAGACGCCCACGCCGTCGTCGTCGGGGACCGCCAGACCCACCTCGGCGGCCGCTTCGAGCGCGCGCGTCGCGGCGCCAGCGAAGGTCGCATCCTCCCGCTCAGGCGGTGAGGAAGTGCCCGCGTCGGCCCCATCAGACGGTCCGCGTGTCACAGGGGGAATCTACGCCAGGCCACAGCGAAGAGCGTCGTACAACTGATGTGGACCGCGGCAGCAAAGGGCTATACCCCGGCGCCGGCCATCGAATCCTCCACCGGCCCGAACTCCCACTGGCCGTTCCCGAGCAACTCCAGATGCACATCGTGATGCCGGTTCACCGTCGACCGATGCGTGACGCTGACGAACACGGTCTCGGGGAGTTCGCGCCGCACCAGGCTGTAGATCATGAACTCCAGCGGTTCGTCGAGGGCCGAGGTGGCCTCGTCGAGGAAGACCGCCTTGGGTTTGGTCAGCAGCACCCGGGCGAACGCGATGCGCTGCTGCTCGCCGGGGGAGAGCACCTTGGCCCAGTCGGCCGCGTCGTCGAGCCGGTCGACATAGCGTGGCAGTGCCACCGCCAGCAGCGCCTCCCGTAGCACCTCGTCCGAAAGTTCACCCGGCTCATGCGGATACGACACCACCGTCCGCAGATCGCCGAGCGGAACATACGGCAGCTGCGACAGGAACATCGTCTCGTGGTCACCGCCGGGGCACTGCATGGTGCCGGAGGTGTAGGGCCAGAGCTGCGCCAGACTGCGTAGCAGCGTCGACTTCCCGGCGCCCGACTTGCCGGTGATGATCATCGCCTCACCCGGATCCAGCCGTAGGCTCAGATCGCTGATCAGCTGTTCGCCCGCCGGACTGCGGACCTCGACATCGTCGAGTTCGATTGTGCCGTCGGCGTTTTCGGCGACCGTCAGCTGCGGCAGCCGGCGGCTCTGCTCGTCGGCGGTCACCAGCCCGTACAACCGGATGATGGACGCCCGATAGCCGGCGAACACGTCGTAGGAGTTGCGGAAGAACGACAGCGCATCCTGGATGGCGCCGAACGCCGCCACCGATTGGGTCACCGCGCCGAGCTGGATCTGGCCGTTGAAGAGCCGCCGCGCCTGCAGGACCCACGGCAGCGGGATGATGATGTGGCTCACCGAGAGATTCCAGCCGGTGAACACGATCGTCTTGTTGACGAAGCGCCGGTAGTTGGACACCACCGGTACGAACCGCATCCGCAGTTGGAGGCGCTCGGCCTTCTCGCCGCGGTACAGGGCAACCGATTCGGCGGCGTCGCGCAATCGCACCAACCCGTACCGGAACGCGGCGTTCAGCTTCTCGTTGTTGAACGACAGCCGGATCAGCGGGCGGCCCAGCCAGAACGCGATGACCGAGGCGAACGCCACGTAGACGAACACGATCCAGAACATCGCGCGCGGCAGTTCGAAACCGAACAGCGACATCTCGCCCGAGAGGTTCCAGAGAATCCCGGAGAACGAGACCACCGACACGATCGCGGAGATCGCGCCGAACGGCAGGGTGCCGTTGCTGGTCTGGTGCGGTGTGTTGGGCTGCGGGCCGGACAGTGCGGTGAACACGTCGATGTCGGACTGGATGCGCTGATCGGGGTTGTCGATAGTCTCGTCGATGAACCGGGTGCGGTAGTAGGCGCGCCCGTCGAGCCAGTCGCCGGTGAGCCGATCCGTCAGCCACGTTCGCCAGGCCAGCATGAAGCGCTGCGTGATGAACAGGTCGACCATGACGCGGGTGACCAGCAACGCGGCCAGTATCGAGAAGATCACCAAAGATTGCCAAAAGCCTTGTTCACCAGACTCTTTCACCGCCTGATTGCCCGTGGCCATCCCCTGGACGGCGGTCTGTGCGGCGGAGTACAGGTCGTTGCTCTGATAACTGAACAACACCGACAGCCGCACCCCGATGATCACCGACAACAGCAGTGCCGCCAGCGAAAGCCAGGGATTCACGCTGTGTGGCCCGCTGAAGTACGCACCGGTGACCGCCCAGAACTGCCTGCCCCAGACGGTGAACCGGGCGACGAGAAACAGCACGGTCAGCGTGCAGGCCGCCGCGATCGACCAGGCCCTGCCCACCCACAGCAGCGAGTCGACCAGAGCGTCCCCCCAGTCGAGCGAGGGCGAGAACGGCTTCGTGTTGTCCACCAGAGCTCCTGTTGTCCCATAGAGACGGCAATGACGGCGAAGGGTACCCGCACCTGCCCGGCCGGGAACCAGCGCGGTGAACCGGTGGCGATTACGGCGTCAACGGCACGCCGGCGGGCGGGTGCGGTTGTGGGTGCCCCGCCGACAAGCGCATGGGGACGATGAAATACGCCACCGCCAGCGCGCCGACGATCAGCGCGGCGAACAACACCCAACCGGCCACCTTGACGGCGACGCGGACGGCGGTGCGTCCCCTGGTCAGCTGCGGGGCGCGCTTCGGGACGGCACAGTGCTTTCCGCGGCCGTCATCAGGTGCTGACGCCCGGCGAACGGAAGCCACACGGGGCTGCCCGGCAGATGGCTTGCGCAGGAACACCATCAGCACATCGGCCGCCTGGTTGTACTGCATCACATCGATGTACAGCCTGCGGCCGCCACCACCCCCGGGCTTGGCGGCGTAGGCGCCGATGTCAGCGTCGGCCATCCGGGCGAGCACCGGGCCCACTTCGCGGGCTTCGAGTTCGGCGATAGCGACCCACATGGTGGCCCACACGCCGTTGTCCTGACCGCCGGGCGGCAGCCAGTACATGACGCTGCGCTGCGCGAGGTCGTCGAGCGGCAGGACGCGAACAACATGAACCATCGTCCCAGGCCGAAATGCCTATGGTCAACGGTGGGGTTAAACCACTGGACGCCAACGGGTAACCGGGCCACCATGCGACCGACAGCGGCCTCCGCCGTCGTTGCCGGCCGTCGTGCAGGTGGTCAATCCGGGCCGGTGAGGTCCTCGCGTCCCTGACGACCGGATCGCCAGGCCCGGTACCCGCGATGCGCGGCGAAGGCTCCGATGACGGCCGTGAGGCACCACACCGCGATCGCCGTGTACGCCAACGGCGCGGACAGATCACCGATCGACGCGCCCAGCGCGGTGTAGACGAAGGCCCGCGGCACCGATCCGATGAGCGCCCCGACGGCCATCTGCCACAACGGAACCCCGAACGCGCCGAACGCATAGGACGCGAGCGCATCAGAGAGGCCCGGCACGAACCGCTGACCGACAACCGCCCATAGTCCGCGGCGCTGGATCTGGGCGTCGATCCGATCGGCGCGGTCCGTCCCGAGCAGCGCGCGGGCACTGTCCCGGCCCGCCCGCCGTCCCGCCAGGCTGGCGATGATCGCGGTG
>CAVQWW010000001.1:0-1161791 GCA_963717785.1 uncultured Solirubrobacterales bacterium | reverse complement strand
GGATAGACAATCCTCTCTACGCCCCCTGATGAAGCCCTCGCAGGGAAAGGTATGGATGAGAACGGAAGACGACTAGGTCTACCAGGGCCAATCTGATGGGATGTGTTTAGACGTTTGGGCGTGTGTCTGTATTCGTATGACACCTGACAATAGTGGCGCAGCCAAGCGGCGGGTGCTTGACATGGAGACACCTTGACAATAAGGCCCGCTCATGGGCGCGAGCGAAGTGGGTCCGAGGAGCGGAGGGAAGGGAGGAGGGAGGGCCGGTCCGCGCGAGCTCGGCGGCTGCGCCGCAACCGCCGCGAGGCTCGTGCTGGGCGCCGATCGAGCGTGCTGTCCGCAGCCGCCTCTACCGTCCAGGGGCATGAAGGTGAGTGAGCTGAGCGATGGCATGGAGATCGATCAGGTGCTGCTGGTGCGCGAGGTCGAGCGTCGCCGGCGCCGCGACGGCGGGGACTACCTGCGCCTGCAGCTGGGGGATCGCACCGGGGCGGTGAGCACGATGGTGTGGGAGGAGCTGCCCGAGGTGCTGGAGCTGGCGCGCCCGGGGGAGCCGGTGCATGTGCGCGGCCGCTACAACCGCCACCCGCGCTTCGGGCCGCAGATCAACCTGCGCGGGCTCTCGACGCCCGCGCCGGGGAGCTACGCGCTGGAGGATCTGCTCGATGGGCCGGCACGCAGCGCCGAGCAGCTGGAGGCGGATCTGCGCGAGCTCCTGAGCACGATCCAGGACCCCCACCTGGCGCTGCTGCTGGAGCGCGTGTTCGCCGAGGGGAGCGAGCTGTGGGAGGGCTACCGCAGGGCCCCCGCGGCTAAGCACTACCACCAGGCCTACCGCCACGGGCTGCTGGAGCACTGCCTGGGGGTGGCTCAGGCGGTGAGTGCGATCAGCGCGACGTTCCCCGGGATCGATCGCGATGTGGCGGTGACGGGGGCGCTGCTGCACGATGTGGGCAAGGTGGAGGCGTACACGGAGGATCCGCGCAACATCGACTTCACCGACGTGGGGCGCCTGCACGGGGAGATCGCGCTCGGCTACTACCGCATCCGCCGCACGATCGAGGACATCGAGGGCTTCCCCGCGGAGCTGGGGAGGGCGGTGGGGCACATCATCCTCTCCCACCACGGTTCGCTCGAGCACGGCAGCCCGGTGGTGCCGTGCACGCGCGAGGCGACGCTGGTGCACATGATCGACAACCTGGGCGGGCGCCTCGGCAGCTTCGACCGCCTGGAAAAGGAGTTGGCGGCGGGCGAGCAGTGGTCGGGCTTCGATCGGGCGATCGGCTCGGTGGCGCACTTCGCGGCTAGGGCGGAGTCCCTGGAGCCGGTGCGCGAAGCGGCCTGAAACGGTAGGCCCAAAAGCCGCAAATTGCGGTCGCCGAACGCGAGTCGTCAGGCATCGTCTCCCCGGGTGGTTCTATCTTTGGAGACGGATGGCGAAGGACACCGAGAAGCTGATCCGCCAGCTGTCGCTGATCTCCTACCTGATGGCCGAGCGCCGGCCGGTTACGGCTCTGGAGATCCGGCGCGACGTGGAGGGGTACAGCGCGATGAACGAAGACGCGTTCGCGCGGCGCTTCTACGCGGATCGCGCGGAGCTCGAGTCGCTGCGCATCCAGCTCACGGTGGATCGCCCCGCGGATGCGGCGGCGGAGCAAGAGAACTACTCGCTGCGCTCGGAGAACTTCCACCTGCCGGCGATCGAGTTCTCCGATACGGAGCTGGCGGCGCTGCAGACCGCCCTGCACCTGCTCGATGGGGAGTTCGCCTACGCGGAGCCCCTGCGCCTCGCGCTGCAGCAGATCACGTGGGGGCGCCCCAGCCCGCTGCGCGCCCCCGAGCAGAGCTCGGTGGCGCTCGGCATCACCGCCTCGGCGGGGGGGCATGACCTGTCGACGCGCCTGGCCAAGATCGAGACGGCGATCTTCCGCCAGAAGACGATCACGTTCGACTACTACACGATGGAACGCGATGAGGAGGGGGCGCGCCGCGTGGACCCCTACCACCTGCTGTTTCAGGGCGGCCAGTTCTACCTGCTGGGGTACGCGCACGAGCGCAAGGCGATCCGCGTGTTCCGCCTCTCGCGGATCCGCGGCAAGGTCTCCTATGCGACGAAGGCCGAGCACGACTTCAAGCGCTCGGAGGAGTTCGATCCGCGCGCCTATGCCAACCGCGCGGAGTGGCAATTCGGCGATGAGCGGGGTGTGGCCGAAGTGCTGCTCTCCGAGCGGATCGCGTGGCAGATCGAGCGCCATTTCGGTCGCTACGGCGAGATCCACCCCGCTCCGGGAGGCGAGGAGGGGGATCGGCTGCTCCTGACGCCCTACGCCTCCGCTCGCGGGATGGTCTCGTGGGTGCTGGGTCTCGGCGAGCACGCGCGCTTGCAGGGCCCGGGGGAGCTGATCGAGGAGCTCGCTCGCCGCTTGGAGCTGCTGGAGGAGCGCCACGCCGAGGGCCCTCCGGAGCCCGAGGAGGGCGACGGGCGGCCCGTTAACGGCGCAGGCGCACCACCCGCCGCCATGACGACGCGCCGCGACGCGCCGCGCTCGCGCCGGCGCCGCGCGGAGCCCGGGGAGGGCGAGGAGTCGAGCGGCGCCGGGGCGGGGGAGGCGGCAATCCGCCCCGAGCGCTTCGCGCGGCTGGTGACGCTGGCGAGCATCCTGATCCAGGCGGGCCGCGCGGGCAAGCGCCTGGGCATCGAGGACCTCCGCGGGCGCTTGCAGCTCAGCGAGGAGGAGTTGCGCGAGGACATCGATGTGCTCAACGTCGTGAACTTCGGCGGGGGGTCCTATGTGCTGTATGCCGAAATCCTCGAGGAGGAGGGCGAGATCGAGGTGGATCCAGAGCCCTACAGCGACAACTTCGATCGCCCCGCGCGCCTCTTGCCGGTGGAGGCGAAGGCGCTGGTGGCGGCGATCGATTTGATCGGCGAGCACATCCCGGAGGGGTCGCTGGCGAGCGCGCGCGAGAAGATCGTGGCGGCGCTGGGGGAGGATCCGATGGAGCAGGGGCTGCAGGTGGCGCACGCGACCGCGAACGACTCCGAGGTGGCGCGCTTGGTCTCCCAGGCGATCGTCGAGCACCGCTTGATCGAGCTGGAGTACTACAAGGAGAACGAGGACGAGTTCTCGCTGCGCCGCGTTGAGCCCTACGCGTTGACGAACGGACGCGAGGGGTGGTACGTCGCCTCATACGACCCCGAGCGCGCAGCGATGCGCCACTTCCGCCTGGATCGCGTGAAGCGCGCGGAGGTTTGCAGGGAGACCTTCACGCCCCGCGCGGAGGTGGATCCGGGCGCGGAAGTGGATGGGTGGTTGCGCACGGGCGAGGTGCAGGCGTCGCGCACGGCGCGCGTGTGGATCTCCCGCGAGCGGGCGCGCTGGGGGCGCGAGCAGCGCCGCGTGGTGGCTGAGCGCGAGGACGGCTCGATCGAGGTCGAGCTGGGCTTCGCCGGCGTGGGGTGGCTGGTGCGCGAGGTGCTCAAGGAGGCCGGCGACGCCGCGATCCTGGAGCCCGAGGACGCGCGCGAGGCGCTCATGGCCGCGGTGGCGAAGCTGAGGGCGGTGCCGGCGGGGGTGTAGGGGAGGCCGGGTCGAGCTGCGGAATGGGGTCGTAGGCAGCTGCATTTCTGTTCGGTAGGGAGCTGCGAATGAGATCGTAGTACAGGTGCGTAATGGGGTCTTAGATAGCTGCGTAATCGTTCCGCGGTGACCTGCGTGTGCTTTAGGGGTGGCTGGGTGCGCGAATCATCAGGGGTGGCGCCCCGGGAGCGAGAAGGCTGAGCTGTGCCGCGATGGTCTGGTGGTGGGCGTCGGCGCTGAGGAGGTCGTAGCCGTGGGAGAAGACGATGGCGGCTGTCTGGATGTCCATGATCCAGGCGATGCGGTTGGCGGCCTTCGAGCGGCGTTGGCGTTGCCTGGATGCGGGCGGTGGCGTGGGCATGTGCGCGCGCAGGGCGCCGGCGATGTCGGCTGAGCGCTCGTCGAAGGCGAGGATGTCGATCAGGCCGGCGCCTATCTGCTCGCGCAGCCATCTGAGCTGCACGTCGGCGGCGGCCCGTCCGGTGGCGGCTGCTTTGTGCAGCCCGTAGGAGATCTCGGTGAACGTGCTCGCCGTGAACGCCACCGGATCGCCGGCCTGCCAGCGGCTGGTGGCGTAGTCGAGCACGGAGCTGTCCGGCCGCAGGCGCGCCGCGGTGGTTGTGTCCCACGCTTCGGGCACCGTGGTCTACCCCTCGATGTCTGCGCGAAACGCTCCGCTGAGCTCGATCAACTCCTCTTCGCTCAGGGGCTCCGCCGGAGCCTGCTCGGACGTGGGGCCCTCGGTGAAGGCGCGCCAGCGCTCCTCGGCTTGCTGTCGCAGAGCGAGAGCGCGCTGACGGTCCTCTAGACGCTCGGCGACCAGGTGCACCAGCACGTCGTTCGGGGTGGTGCCGGCCGCGCGGGCGATCCCGGCGACCTGGTTCCACATATTCTCGGGCACAGTTAGCTGCGCGCGGTGGCCACGTCGGCGGGGAGCCCGCCGACGCTGAGGCATATCTCCAGGATCCTGGGTCGGCGCCAGGGGGGAGTCACGGCTGGACATTTGCAGAGCCTAGCACGTAACGCGGCATAGGCCGTTTTACGGTTCACGCGAGGTCGAGCCGAACCTCGCCGACCAGCCATGGGTCTCCGTGGACGCCACGCGTATGGCGCCCACGGAGACCCAGCACCAGGGGTGGGTGCTGAGTCTCGCTGAGCGTCGCCGGAGAGGTGGGAGCAACGCTCAAGTCTTTGGCTGAGAGACCTACTTCTTCTTGTGCTTGGCCTTGGTCTTCTTGTGGACCTTGGGGCCGTACTTCCTCTCGGCCTGCTTGATACACGCAGCTCGCTTCTTCTTCGGCTTGGTGGTGCACGCCTTCAGCGCCTTTTGGAGCTTCGTTTCCGTCTTCACCTTCTTTTCTTCCTGCACCGGCGGCACCGGAATGAGCAGCGGGTGCGGCGGTTCGACGATCGGGCTGGGGAAGGCCGGGGTCGCGAACGTGATGTCGGCGCCTTCGACCGTGCCGTCTTCGTTGACCGCCACGATCCGGTAGTGGTAGGTGGTGCCCGGCAGCAGGTTCGTGAGCGCGAACGTCAGCGACACCCCTTCAGAGCCGCTGCCCACTTCGCCGAAGGTCGGCGTATAGGCGACCTTGCCTTCGACTTCCGTACCCACTTCCAGGATGTAGGTGGTCTGCAGGCCGTTGGGGTTGACCTTGGCCGTGACGGTCGCCGTTGTCTGGGTCACCTGTTCGCTCGACTCCGCTTCCACTATCGGGAGCTGAGCTGCCGCTGTGGAGAACGTCATGTCTTCGCTCTTGTCTTCGCCTCCGCCGCTGCTGGCCACCAGCCTGTAGTGGTAGGTGGTGCCGGCATGCAATTCGCTGAGCCTCGCCGGTCCAATCGGAGCCAGGCCAAGGGTCGCGCTCGTTTCTTCCGTGGCAGTCGTGCTCCCGTATGCCGCGGTCGGGCCATATTCGAAGAAGTATGTGGTCTTGCTCTTCTTCGGGTTGACTTCGCCCGGCAACGACGCTTCCGTGCGGGTAATGCCCGTCGCGGACTTGCCGACTGCCACAGGCGGAGCCTGGGCCGTCGTGACTTCCTGGTTTCCACCCGTGACGGTACTGGCTCCAGACGTAGCTACCAGCTGGTAGTCGTAGGCGGTGTTCGGTTCGAGCCCCGTCGCGGGAGCGGAGGCGAGATGTTCCCCTTCGCTCACTTCGACACCGGGAAGCGCTGGGGTCTTAGACGTGTAGGCGACTGGTTCGGCCTTCACACCATATTCGAAATAGTAATGAGCCGTTGAGCCCGCACCCACCTTGACTGTCCCATTGAGCGTCGCGCTTTCGGCCAGTGGGTTGGTCGGTAGGCCGGTTTCGGCGATCACCAGAGCAGCATTCGTGGTGAACGTCACGCCTGGGGCTGGGACCGTGCCGAAGGCATTCGTCACGACCACACAGACCGTATATTCAGTGCTGGCCAGCAGTCCTGTCGCCGTTTCCGTGACTTCTTCTTCTGCTATGACGGGGTGTTCTGTTGTCTTGGTGCCACCTGCGCAGCTTGAGCCTTCCTTGTAGAGGAAGTAATAGCTGACACCGCTGGCTCCCCCCGGGCTGACCTTGCCGTGGAACGTGGCTTCGGTTTCTCCGATTTCCGTAACCGGTTCGGTTACCGGAGGTGGTGGCGTTTCACCTTCTTCGAAGATGACTCCAAAGCTGTTGGCATAGGCCAACGCGTACACTGCGTGCGTAGATCCATTCACGCCTATGCCCAAGACGCCCAAGGGATTGGGTGCGCCGAAGTCACCGTTGCCGAAGGACGAGAGGAGATTGCCGCCCGGTCCGTAGACTGCGATTTCGGAACTCGTGCTGTCGTAGACGTAGACATCTTCCGTGGACGGGTCGATCGCGACTGCCGTGGGACTGTTGGTGTCGATCACCGTGGGGTTTCCGCGTTCGCCGGCCGGGTACTTGACAACATTTTCGTCCTGATGGTTGACATAGATATCGCCGGCGGCGTCCACCGCGAGGCTGTCGCCAGGTTCACTGCCACTGGCGGAGAATGACCCCAGGCGAACGCCCGAAGAGCTGTATTCTTCGACTTCGTTCGTCCCGCGCGTGAAGACGTAGAGCTTGCCGGTTGACGGTTCGACCGCCAGACCTGAAGGGTTGGCCAGGCCTTCGAGATGGCCTCCGTTGCCAAAGCTCGCGACCAGATTACCCGATGGTTCAAACTTATCGACGATCCCCCCAAGGAAGAGGCTCACATACAGGTCGCCGGTAGCCGGATCGACGGCGTCCCACAGAGGCAGGGATCCTGCCGGCAGTTCGATTGTGGACAGCTTTTCGCCATTCGCATTGAACTGCAGCACCTGGGGGGTGTTATATTCGATCGCATACACGTCGCCGGCCGTAGCTTCAGATGAGTTATCGACCGCCACGCCGACCGGTTCGCTGAACACGCCTCCCGCACAAAACGCTGGAGTCCCGAGCGAGGTGCAGGCATCCTTGTATCCCACTCCGGCCATCGCCGTGGCGACGCCATCCTCCAAAGCCTGACAGCCGAGCAGGAACACCGTTAACGCCATGGCCGCCAGCAGGACAACTTTTACTCGCACTGGGAACACACCAAGACTCATTGCAACACCTCTCCTATCCTCATCCATTTCCGGCGACCACCTTTCCCACCCTCGCCCTCATCGACAGCGGGTGGATCGCTCCCCCGCGCATGCCGCTTATCGATATACGAACAGATCGAGCCAAATCTCGTTGCCCGATCTCCAACCATAGTCCCGCGGTCCTTCGGCCTGCTGAAGCGTTTCTAACTCCGTCCGCTAGGCTCTCGCGGCGATGCATCCGCTCAAGGGATTGATCCTCTCGGGGGGCAAGGGCACGCGCCTGCGCCCCATCACGCACACCAGCGCCAAGCAGCTCGTGCCGGTGGCCAACAAGCCCGTGCTGTTCTACGGGATCGAGGCGATGGCCGCCGCGGGGATCGAGGAGATCGGCATCGTCATCGCCCCCGAGACCGGCCCCGAGATCGAGGCGGCGGCGGGGGACGGCTCGCGCTTCGGGGTGCGCCTCATCTACATCGTGCAGGACGAGCCGCTGGGGCTCGCCCATGCGGTGCTCACCGCAGAGCCCTTCCTGGGCGAGAGTCCGTTCGTGATGTACCTGGGCGACAACCTCCTGCAGGGGGGCATCTCAGACCTCGTAACCGCCTTCCGTGAGCACTCCCCCGATGCGCTCATCCTGCTCACGCCCGTGCCCGACCCCGAGAACTACGGGGTCGCCGAGCTGGGGCCACCCGCCGAGCCGGGGGAGGTTGGGCGCGTTGTGCGGCTGATCGAGAAGCCCCCCTCCCCAGCCACGAACCTCGCGCTGGTGGGGGTCTACATGTTCACCCCCCACATCCACGCCGCCGCCCGCGCGATCGTCCCCTCCGCGCGTGGGGAGCTTGAGATCACCGACGCCATCCAACACCTCGTGGACTCCGGGCTGCGCGTTGAGCCGCACATCGTGCGCGGCTGGTGGAAGGACACCGGGCGCCTGGAGGACATGCTCGAGGCCAACCGGCTGATCCTCGACAACCTCGTTGGATCGGTGGAGGGCGAGCTGATCGACTCGCAGGTCGATGGGCGCGTGGCGATCGCCCCCGGCGCGCGCCTGGAGCGCACCACCGTGCGCGGCCCCGCCGTGATCGGCGCGGGCGCTCAGCTGCGCGACTGCTACATCGGACCCTACACCGCGATCGGCGAGCGCTGCACCGTCTCCGGCGCCGAGGTCGAGCACTCGATCCTGCTCGCCGGCTCCTCGGTGTGCGACCTGGACGGGCGCATGGAGTCCTCGCTGCTCGGGCGCAACGTCACCGTGCGCCGCGGCGACCGCCAGCCGCGCGCCTACCGCTTCATGGTCGGAGACAACTCGGACATCTCGATCCTGTGATTAAAAGATCGAGAAGGAACTGCCCCTCGCGTTGCCCAACGACGGGCACCCCGTGAAGCTGCTCGTCACAGGGGCTCTTGGGATGCTTGCTCACGACGTGCTGCGCGTCGCCGCGCAGGCCGGCCACGAGCTGCTGGCGATCGATCTGCCCGAGCTCGACATCACCGATCCGGCAGCCGTGGGAGAGTACTTCGAGCGCCACCGCCCCCACGCCGTCGTCAACTGCGCGGCCTGGACGGACGTGGACGGCGCCGAGTCCCATCCCGTGCAGGCCCACGCCGTGAACGCCACCGGCGCCGGCAACCTGGCGCGCGCGGCGGCCTCCAGCGACGCGGCCCTCCTCCATCTCTCAACCGACTACGTCTTCGATGGCCACGCCCCCCTGGACGCAGAGGGGCGCGCTCGCCCCTACCTCGAGTCCGACCCCACCGGGCCTGCGTCGGTGTATGGGCAGAGCAAGCTCGCCGGTGAGCAGGAGGTGCTCGCGGCCTCCCCGCGGCACACGGTCGTGCGCAGCGCGTGGCTGTTCGGCGTCAACGGACACAACTTCGTCGAGACGATGCTGCGACTCGCCGCCGAGCGCGAGGCCGTGCAGGTGGTGGAGGACCAGGTGGGCTGCCCCACCTGGACGGGGCATCTGGCGCCCGCACTATTGGGGCTTTTGGAGCGCGAGGTCCGCGGTCTCGTGCACCTGGCCGGCTCGGGCGCCATCTCCTGGAACGGGTTCGCGCGCGAGATCTTCCGCCAGGCCGAGGTCTCCTGCCGCGTTGAGCCCGCCACCACCGCGCAGATGGCTCGCCCCGCCCCGCGCCCGGCCTATTCGGTGCTCGCCTCCGAGCGCCCCGAGGCGCTGCCGATGCCCGACTGGCGCGAAGGGCTCGCCGGGTACCTCGCCGCGCGCGCGGGGTTCACGCGCACGTGAGCCGGCCCGGGCGGCTTGTATGGGACGAGAACCGGCTCCGCCTGAGATGATGCGCGCATGAGACTCCTCGTCTGCGGCGGCGCCGGGTTCATCGGCTCGACCTTCGCGCGCCTGCGCCTGCTCGAGCACGACGACGAGGTGACGGTGCTCGACAAGCTCACCTACGCCGGGCGCGAGGAGAACTTCCACGACTTCGCCTCCGCCCCCGGCTTTCGCTTCCTGCGTGGCGCCATCGAGGACCCCGAGGCGGTCGCCGGCGCGATCGCCGCCGCCGAGCCCGAGGCGATCGTCAACTTCGCCGCCGAGACCCACGTCGATCGCTCGATCGCCGCCCCCGACGCGTTTGTCAGCACCCACGCGCTGGGCACCTACGTGCTGCTCGAGGCCGCCCGCGAGCACGGTCTGCGCTACCTGCAGGTCTCCACCGACGAGGTCTATGGGTCGATCGAGGCGGGCACGTTCACCGAGGACTCCCCCCTGCGCCCCTCCTCGCCCTACTCGGCCACCAAGACCGGCGCTGATCTGCTCGTGCAGAGCTACTTCCACACCTACGGCCTGCCCGCGACGATCTGCCGGGGCTCGAACAACTTCGGTCCCCACCAGTACCCCGAGAAGCTGATTCCGCTGATGATCCTCAACGCGCTGCACGGGGACGTCCTGCCGGTCTACGGGGACGGCATGCAGGTGCGCAACTGGATCCACGTCACCGACTTCGCCCGCGCGATCGGCCACGTGCTCCTGCATGGGCTCCCCGGCGAGGTCTACAACGCGGGGGGCCCCGATGAGTGCCCCAACATCGAGGTCGTCAAGCGAATCGTCGAGCTCACCGGAGCCGGGGATTCGCTGATCGAGTACGTCACCGATCGCCCCGGCCACGACCGTCGCTACTCGCTCTCCTCCGAGAAGGTGCGCGCGCTCGGCTGGCTACCGCGCGTGCGCTTCGCCGAGGGCCTGCAGGAGACCGTCGCGTGGTATCGCGAGAACGCCTGGTGGTGGGAGCCGATTCGCTCGGGGGACTACCGCGAGTATTACCAGCGCCAGTACGGGCTGGGGCTTTCCTGAGGCATCCCAGGCGTCCTCAAGCGAGCCCCGAGATCCTCCAGGCCCCACCCTCTTTGACCAGCCGCATGGTGCTGAAGCGGCTCTTGCCCGACCACGTGCTCTTCACGCGCGCGCTTGCGGTGGCTCCCGTCAGCGCGATCGACTCGACCTTAAGTTCGAACACGTCCACCTCGCCGAGCTGGGTCTTCAGCGCCGCTTCGCACTTCCCGCCCGCGGCCTTCAGCCGCGCCAGCACGACGCTCGCGAGGTCGTTGTGGCATACCTTCTTCTCATCGAGCGCCGTCGCGTCGCTCTGGAAGTCCGCGATGCGCTGCGCCACCGCCTTCTGTTCGCCCTTGAAGCTGCCCGTTGACACCGTTGCGGTCCCACATGCGCTCGCTCCCAGCGACGCGAGGGCCACTGCGGCAAGAGCCATCGTCGGCTTGAGGACAGTTGAGGTCATTGGGCTGTAGAGGCTACGCAACCGGCGTAAGTGGCGCTTCTACGCAGGAGAACCTTGCTGCGCTCGCAGACGAAGTGATGGTCTGCAGGCGCTGTCCGCGCCTGGTTGCCTGGCGCGAGCAGGTGGCCCGCGAGAAGCGCGCGGCGTTCGCCGATGAGGAGTACGCTGCCCACCCGCTCCCCGGATTCGGCGACCCGCAGGCACGTGTGCTCCTGCTGGGCCTTGCCCCTGCGGCACACGGGGGCAACCGCACGGGACGGATCTTCACGGGCGATCGCTCCGGAGACTTTCTGTTCGCCTCGCTCTTTCGCACCGGCTTTGCCAACCAGCCCACCTCAACGAGCCTGAACGACGGCTTGCGCCTGCGCGATGCGTGGGTAATGGCGGCGGTGCGCTGTGCGCCGCCCGCCAATCGTCCCACGACCCAGGAGCGGGACAGCTGCCTGCCCTGGAGTGAGCGCGAGCTTGCGCTGCTTGCGCAGGTGCGCGTGGCGGTGTGCCTGGGCGGCTTTGCGTGGGACGCTGCCCTGCGTCTGCGGGCCGAGGCAGAGGGTCGGCCTTTCCCACGTCCGCGCCCTCGCTTCGCGCACGCCGCGGAGTCCCCGGGCGAGCGGATGCACCTGCTGGGCTGCTTTCACCCGAGCCAGCAGAACACGTTCACGGGCAGACTCACCGCGCCGATGATCGACGCGGTGCTCTTGCGCGCGCGGGGACTGACGAAGGCGTAGCCCCCCGAAGGGGGGCTCTTGCCGCGCCTATTCGCGCTCGTCCTCGCGGCGGTAGCCGAGCCGCGCTGAGATGCGATCGGCCGTGGACACCAGGTGGGGCCCGAGGTGGTCCACCAGCTCCTCCAGGGAGATCATCGAGCTGTGCGCCGCCATGTTCACCGCGGCCACCACCTCGTTGTTCTCCGAGCGCACCGGCGCGCTGATCGAGTGCAGGCCCTGAGCGAGCTCCTCGTCGTTGACCGCGAAGCCCTCCTCGCGCACGTGCTCGAGCTCGCTGCGCAGCGCCTTCTTGCTGGTGATGCTGTTGGGCGCTCGGCGCGTCAGCTTCATGTCGCCGATCAGCTCCTTCTGCTCGTCTTCGGGCAGGTAGGCGAGCAGCAGCTTGCCCATCGAGGTGCAGTATGCGGGCAGCCGCGAACCGAGGCGCAGCCCGAGATCGATCTGGCTCTGGCCCCGCCGGTAGCTGCGGGCGCGATCCACGTAGAGGATCTCTGGACCGTCCAATACAGCCATGTTGACGGTGTAGCTGGTGCGCTGACGCAGCTCCTCCAGGTAGGGCTGAGAGTGCTCGCGCAGACCTGTGGAGTTGAGCGCGGACATCCCCAGGTCGGTGACGCGCAGGCCCAGCCGGTACTTGCGCGAGGCGCCCTGCTCCAGGTAGCCGAGCGCCACGAGCGTGATCACGTAGCGGTGCGTGGTGCTGCGACTCATCCCGAGCTCGTCGGCGATGTCCGCGATCCCGAGCACGGGGCGCTCGGGCGTGAAGCAGGCGAGGATCGCCAGGCCGCGCTCCAGCGACTGCGAATACCGTGGTTCGCGCAGGCTGGGAACCGAGCGTCCTCGCTCCCCGTTGGCGTCTCTATCGATCTTTGAACTTGTTCTTGGCATTGTTGGAAGCCCCTGTCCTAGTGTCCCAGTTGACTCATCTCACCCGAAAGAAACTGTGTCTCACTTCGATCCGAACCTCCATCATAGGCCGAAGTTCGGATGTTCTCAATCATAAACACTCTGCCCCTCCAAGATGTCACTTCTCGCCGTCATCTGCAGACGGCGCTCCTGGGGATCCCAGGAGATCGCCACGGCCAGGCCCTCGTTGGGCGCCATGCGCTTGACGTGCGTACCTCCGCAGGGAAAGCTCGCGGTGCCCTCCGGCAGCTCGCACGACCAGGTTCTGCGCTCTTCCAGGCGGCATATTCCCGGAGTCACCGCGATCGCGGGGGTTGACTGCAGCCAGCGCCCGGCGATCCGCGCGACCTCCCGAGCAAGCGCTTCGGGCTCGCTCAGCGCGTCTGCGGAAAACCCCGCCTTGCGCACGTGCTTGCCCACGCGGTAGACGTCCACCGAGCCGTGCTCGTCGATCCTGCTGGTGAGGATCGCGAGCTTGTCGAAGTCGGGGTTGCCCAGCGAGTCGCGCGCGGGTGGCGCCTTGCGCCACGCGTCCGCCAGGGCCGCGTTGAGCGCGAGGCTCGCGAGGTGGCAGCGGGAATGGCTGCGCGACACCGACTCGCGGTAGCGCTCGTCGACGCTCAGCGTGACCTCCTCCCCCGGCTCGATCGCCAGGTTTCCCGGTGCGCGGTGCACGACGCAGCGGATCGCCTGCGGGAGCTCGCCCAGACCGAGCTCCGCCCCGCGCAGATACCCCTCCAGGCACTCCACCGGCGCCTGCTCGGAGGGGCCCGTCAGCGTGCAGCGATCGGCGGGCTGGTCGGGCCAGCGTGGAGACTCGGGGTGGCAGGGCGTGCGCTCCACCGCGAACAGCACGTGGGGGCCCATTCCGCCCACGGCCACCACAGTCGAGCTCTCGGCTGTGCTGCCGGCTGGGTAGGTGATGAGCAACTCCGTCATGGCCTTTCGCGATCTGTGGGGGGCATCGTGTTCGTAAGCCACTGTACCCGCGGGAGGGGGGCGATCTGCGTCTAACTGCGTTGGTGTCTCCGACTGTTTGACTTCGCGCCCTCCTCCTGCATATCGTCACGAGCGTGACCCCCCAGACCACCCATCCGCGCAGAACCGGCTCGGTTGCGAGCGTGCCGACGGCCCCGCCCACCAACCGCGAAGCGCTCGCGATGGGCGAGCGCCGCGCCAAGGTCGAACGCCTGCGCCGCCGCGGCCAGAACCCCTATCCGCACGACTACCCCGATCGCACGATGATCGCCGCGGTGCACGCCGCGCACGACTCATCGGCCCTGGAGGCCGGGGAGCACCCGCGCTTGCGCTACCGGATCGCCGGGCGGGTGGTGGCCCACCGCGGGCACGGCAGGACGATGTTCCTCGATGTGCGCGATGCGAGCGGCTGGATACAGGTCGTTGCGCGGCTTCAGAGCGCCGGCGAGGAGCTCATGCAGCGCGTGCTCGAGCTCGACGTGGGGGACCTCGTGGGCATCGATGGGGCCGTCTACGTCACCCACAACGGCCAGCTCTCGCTCGCCGTGCACGAGTGCACGCTGCTGGCCAAGGCGCTGCGCTCGCCGGCGGCCAAGCACCACGGCCTGGAGGATCTGGAGACCCGCTACCGCCACCGCGAGCTCGATCTGATCGCCAACGAGGCCACGCGCGAGCTGTTCGTCACGCGCGCGCGCACGATCGCGGCGCTGCGCGAGTGGATGAACGAACACGGGTTCATCGAAATCGAAACGCCCGTCCTGCAGACGCTCGCCGGAGGAGCCAACGCGCGTCCGTTCGTGACTCACCACAACGCGCTCGATCGCGATCTGTCGCTCACGATCTCTGGCGAATTCCACCTCAAGCGCTGCGTGGTGGGCGGCCTGGAGCGCGTCTACATGCTCGATAAGTGCTTCCGCAACGAGGGCATCTCGCACAAGCACTCCCCCGAGTTCACGCTGCTGGAGTGGGAGATGAGCTACGCCGACTACCGCGACGTGTACACCTACATGGAGCAGCTGATCGCCGGCGTCGCGCAGCGCGTGCTGGGCACGACCACGATCGAGCAGCACGACGGCGTGACGCTCGATCTGACCCCGCCCTGGCGGCGCATCTCGGTACGCGATGCGATCGCGGAGAACCTCAACCTCGACGTCGCCGTCGCTCAGCGCGAGGAGCTGATCGAGCGCCTGGGCGATCGCGTCCCTGCGCACGCGACCTGGGGCCAGCTGGTGGAGGCCCTCTACTCCAAGCTGATCGAGCCCCACGTGGTGCAGCCGACGATCTTCTACGACTTCCCCGTCGAGTTCCACCCCGTGGTCAAGCGCCACCGCTCGCAGCCCGAGCTGATCGAGCACTTCGAGGTCGTGATGCGGGGGATCGAGGTGGCGAGCGGCTCGACCGAGCTCAACGACCCCGACGAACAGCGCCTGCGCTTCGTCGAGCAGCGCAACCGCCGGCCGCTGGACGAGGGCGAGGAGCCCTATCCGGCCGATGAGGAGTTCGTGCGCGCGATGGAGCACGGCATGCCGCCGCTCGGCGGCGCCGGGATCGGCGTGGATCGCCTGCTGGCGATCTTCACCGGGCGCGAGACGCTGCGCGAGGTCATTCCCTTTCCCGCTTTGCGCGATCCGCGGTGAGCATCGCCGCACAGCTCGACAGCACCGGCGCTGGGAGGCTCGGTGAGCTGCTCGTTCGCACCTGCTTCGCCGAGCGTGTGGAAGCGGCCCGGCGCGCCGGCTTCGCAACGTATGAGCCCTGGCCACCTGCGGGCGGGCACGGCAGGCGCTCCGGCGATCTCGGCGAGGATCTGTGGCGGTTGGCGCATCTGGGCGAAGTCGAGCGCGAGCGCTTCGAGGAGCCCGTGTGGGAAGACCTGTGCGCGGTGGGCCTCGCCGAGGAGAATGACGACTGCGCCCGCTCAGGGCGCTTCGAGCTGACCGCCCACCGCAGCCTGATCGCCGCGCGCGATCGCCCGCGCGCGGGAGCGCGCGGGGGCGTGCATATCGGCGAGGACTCGCTGCGCTTCGCGGAGGTGATCCTGGGTGTGGCCCCGCGCGGACGCGCGCTCGACGTGGGCTGCGGCTCGGGGATCTCGAGCTGCGCTCTGGGGCGCACCTGCGAGCAGGTGCACGCGATCGACGTGGTGGAGGTGTGCGTGGAGGCCACCACCCTCTCGATGGGCCTCAACGGCATGGGCGAGAAGGTGCACGCGAGCCTGGCTCAGCTCGACGCGTACGAGCCCCCCGCTGCCTTCGATTGCGTCGTGGGCAACCTCCCCGGCGTGCCCGTGCCGCCGGGCCTCGACTACCCGCCGGATGGGGCTGGGGGACCGGATGGGCTGGCGCTGATGCGTCTCTTCCTGGATCGCTGCCACACCTCGCTGGCAAGTCCGCGCGGGGTTGTGTGCATGCGCTTTCAGAGCCTCGGCGACGCGCGTGGCCCGCTGCTGCTCGCCGAGCTGCGCGAGCTCGCTCCGCGCGTGGGGTGGGACGTCTCGGTGATGACCGAGAGCCGCATCCCGGCTTCGGTTCGCGCCGCTCTCACGGCCCACCACGCGCTGCCCGTGAATCCCCAGATCAAGCCGCTGCAGATGCTCGCTCGCGCCGATGCGCACCTCGCGGAGCTCGGCTACGAGGAGTACTACGCCTCGACGCTCGTTGCGCGCCCGGGAGAGGGGTCTGTGACCTACACCAACCTCTCCGGCCCGAGCTTCGCCGGCCGCACGCTGCGGCTCGCGCCAGGGGTGAATCGCGCGGAGGCGGCCGCGAGCGCCGTGCCGGCGTACTACGGCCGCGCCCACGACCTTCCCGACAGCTTCTGGGAACTGGGCTCGCAGGCTTTCATCGACGAGCCGGTGGCGCGCTTGGAGGAGGTGTTCGAGTGCCTCGCCGCACCCACGACGGTGGGGGAGCTCCTGCGGAGCGTGTTCGCCGATCGCATCGCGCTGGACCCGATCCGCGCGCGGTTTCTGCATGTGACGGTGGAGCTGCTCGCGGCGTGTCTGCTGGAACAGGAGACGGTTCGTCTCCAGGGCGCCTGAGGCCCCGTCCAGAGCGCCTGAGGCGCCCTACTCAGGCACCCGTGGCAGCGCCTGCAGCAGCTGCAGCGCCAGCTGGCGATCGCCGGTGATCTGCAGCGCGCTGGCTTCGCAGCGGGGGCCGAGCGCGTCGATCCAATCGCTGGGGGCGCCCGCGAGGCGGGCCCATGGCATCATCGAGCCGAGCTCCACAGGCACGACGCGGCCCTGGGCGATGTTGAAGAGGTGGCGGTTCATCCTCCCGGGCAGCTCGACGATCATCTCGACGACACCATCGGGCGGGTGCTCGTCGGCGAGCAGGGTGGGGAGCAGTTCCAGCAGCGCCCCGACATCGATGCGCTCGCGGGGCTCGGGGAGCGACCACATGTGGAGCATCCCCCAGCGGGTGAGGCCGGTGACGATCGGCAGCAGCGCGGCGCCTCCGGGGGTCAGCTTGTATTCCACGCGGGGTGGAAGCTCGCGAAAGCGTTGTCGCAGGATCAGCTCCAGTCCGAGCATCTGCTGGAGATGGCGGTTGAGCACCCCGGTGCTGATTCCCGGCAGCTGCCCGCGCAGATCGCTCAGGCGCTTGGGGCCGTTCGCGAGGGCGAGCACGATCAGCAGCGTCCACTGGTCCCCCGTCGCCGCGAGCGCTCGTGCGAGAGGCGTCCACGGGCGGTGTCCCCGTGAGGCCTGGGGGTCTCCCGAGAACGACCCGCCGGGCGCGTACGGGAAGACATCCTCGGGCCGTTCGAATTGCCCCGGCCAGCGGGAGCTCCGTATGTGCTCTCCGTATGGATCGAGCTCGTCGTCTTCTCCCCCACCGAGCATAGTCGCCAGCATACTGAAACTATCCCGTGTTTGGAATATCCGTTTAGTACACCCCTGAAAATGATCTGCGGATCAGCTGTACTGGGCGGCGATCGTGCGCCCGTTGCGCGGCCGGGCGTAGCGGGTGCGCACGAGGTCGCGCACGGCGAAGCTGCGGATGATGAACCTGTCGCGACCGTCGAAGCTGGGGGTGAAGGGCGAGCGGCCGTGAACCGCGCGGACGTTGTCCACCAGCAGGATCTGGCCGGGCGCGAGCACGATCGAGCGGCGCTCGGCGCGATAGACATCGACGATGCGCGCGATCAACGCGTGCGCCTCGCCGGTGAGGCCGCGCATGAGGTCCTGGTCGAAGACGATCGTCGGATCCTCTTCGTCGCCCTCGACGATCGCCAGCGGGCCGCGCTCGTCGCCTTCGATGAACTCGTGGCCGTTCTGGCGGAAGGAGCCATCTACGCCGGTCATCCACAGCGGCTGGCGCAGCAGTTTGCGCTCGAAGACATTCATCCGCGCCAGCAGCGCGTGGGCGGGCAGCACGTAGGTGTGTGCGTCGGGGTGCCCGCGCAGGCAGGCGAGGCTCAAGACGTCGGGGCGCAGCCGCGAGAATGCCTGCTCGGTGTGGAGCTCGAGCTCCACGCGCGAGCCAAGGCTCGTCTGGCTCTGGGCGAGGGCGCGGTTGGGCACCATGTCCTGGTAGATGCGCCCGTAGCCCTCGGCTGCGTAGGCCAGCATGTCTCCGCAGGTGTGGTTGACGATTGCCTGCACGCGCGCCAAGCGGGTGCTCTCGCCGAGGTGGCGGCGGTTGTCGGGCGGCGTCGGCGGCGGCTCACCCGCCTGCCCTCCGGAATGGGGGGTGCCCCAGAGGGTATCCACGGGCAGGCGGTCGAGGAGCATCGTGCCCGAGGCGGTGCCCTTTGCGGCGAAGTCCGCGAGCAGCTCCACGAGCCGATCGGGCGCGCGCCGCGCCGCGCGGTGGGCCTGGCGGCAGAAGAGCTCGGGGGACTCCGAGGGCGAAACGGTCAGCTCGTCGGCCAGCGCCAGCAGCCGCTCGCGCTCGGAGGGCTCGAGCGTGACGACATCGGGCGCTCGCTCGGTGGCGTGTGCACCCTCTAGGGCACGGGCCGGAGCGGGGGAGGGGGCGTTCAGCGTCGAGTCCATGTGTGCCCTGAGTCTTGGCGATCGAGGGCGGTCAATCAACGGTCGCCGAGGCGACCCCCTTACGTGCGCGCTAGCCTCGCGTTGCGGTGTCTCTGATTGAGAAAGATGAAGGTCCCGCCCACCCCGCGCACCCCGGCTCGGCGGTCTTCGGCTCGCGGGTGCGCGAGTGGTTCGCGGGGGCCTTCCCGGCGCCGACGCCCGCGCAGGAGCTGGCGTGGCCGGCGATCGCAAGCGGCGAGCACGTGCTGCTCTCGGCGCCCACCGGCTCGGGCAAGACGCTGGCGGCGTTCCTGTGGGCGCTCGATCGGCTCGTGGCCGATCTCCCGCCCAAGGGCGAGCGGCGCACCCGCCTGGTGTATGTCTCGCCGCTGAAGGCGCTCTCGCACGACATCGAGCGCAACCTGCGCGCGCCGCTGCGGGGCATCGAAGGGGGCTCCGAGGGCGGCCCGCGCGTGCGCGTGGCGATCCGCACCGGCGATACCCCCCAGCGCGAGCGCGAGCAGATGCGGCGCAGCCCGCCCGACGTGCTCATCACGACGCCGGAGTCGCTCTACCTGATGCTCACCTCCCGTGCACGCGAGACCCTGCGGGGGGTGGAGTGGGTCATCGTCGATGAGATCCACGCGGTGGCTGCCACCAAGCGCGGCGCGCACCTGGCGCTCACGCTGGAGCGCCTGGACGCGCTGGCCGGCTCGCCCACCCACGAGATCCAGCGGATCGGCCTGTCCGCGACGCAGCGCCCGCTGGAGGAGGTCGCGCGCTTCATGGTGGGCCCACGGCGGCAGTGCCGCGTCCTCGACGTCAACGCGAACGCCTCGCGCAAGCCGCTGGATGTGCAGATCCACGTGCCGGTGGAGTCGATGACCGGGGTGGGTGGGTTCCCAATCCCTCCCACCCAACTCGATCCATTTTTATTGGGTTCCCACCCACCCGCGCCTACGACCCGCTCGATCTGGCCGGCGATCTACCCCGAGCTGCTGAAGCTGATCCGCGAGCACCGCTCGACGATCGTGTTCGTCAACAACCGCCGCTCCGCGGAGCGCCTGGCGCTGCGCCTCAACGAGCTGGCCGAGGAGAACATCGCGCGCGCCCACCACGGGTCCCTGGCGCGTGAGGAGCGGATGGTGGTGGAGGAGCTCCTGAAGGCCGGCGAGATCCCCTGCATCGTCGCCACCTCGAGCCTCGAGCTGGGGATCGATATGGGCGCGGTGGATCTCGTGGTGCAGGTCGAGTCGCCCAAGTCGGTCGCCGCCGGCCTGCAGCGCATCGGACGCGCGGGGCACAACGTGGGCGATACCAGCAAGGGCCGCATCTTCCCGAAGTTCCGCGGCGACCTGCTCGAGTGCGCCGTCGTCGCTCGCCGCATGCGCGAGGGGGCGATCGAGCCGACGGTGGCGCCGCGCAACCCGCTCGATGTGCTCGCGCAGCAGATCGTCGCGATCGCGGCCGCCGAGGAGGAGAGCTCGGTGGACGTGGATGAGCTGCATGCGCTCATCACCCGCACCCATACCTACGCGGAGCTCTCGCGCGGGCAGCTCGAGAACGTGCTGGACATGCTCGATGGGCGTTATCCATCGAGCGAGTTCGCCGAGCTGCGCCCGCGCATCGTGTGGGATCGCCTCGCGGGGACCCTGCGCGCGCGCAGGGGCGCGCGCCAGCTGGCGGTGACCAACGCCGGCACGATCCCCGATCGCGGCCTCTACCTGGTGACCCTCCCCGATGGCCGCCGCGTGGGGGAGCTCGACGAGGAGATGGTCTACGAGGCGCGCCCGGGTCAGGTGTTCCTGCTGGGGGCCTCCAGCTGGCGCATCGAGGAGATCGGGCGCGACCGCGTGATCGTCACCCCCGCCCCGGGTGTCCCTGGGGCCGTGCCCTTCTGGAAGGGCGACGGGATCGGCCGGCCCAAGGAGCTGGGGCAGGCGATCGGGGAGTTCGCGCGCTGGGCGGTAGATCAGCCGCCGGAGGCGCTCGAGCAGGACTACGACCTGGATCCGCGCGCGGCGCGCAACCTCGTGGAGTACCTGCGCGAGCAGCAGGCCGCTACGCGCGTGGTGCCCTCCGACACGACGATCGTGATCGAGCGCTTTCGCGATGAGATCGGCGATTGGCGCGTGTGCGTGCTCTCGCCCTATGGGCGGCGCATCCACGCCGCCTGGGCGCTGGCGCTCTCGGCGCGCATCCGCGAGGAGAAGGGACTGGAGGCCGATGCGATCGCCTCCGACGATGGCATCGTCGTGCACCTGCCCGACGCCGACGCCGTGGAGGGCCGCTCCGCCGATGGGCAGCTGGGTGGCCTGGGCTGGGATCCGCTCGAGCTCGTGCTGATCGAGCCCGAGGAGGTCGAAGATCGGGTGGTCGCCGAGCTGTCCTCCTCGGCGCTGTTCGGGGCGCGCTTTCGCGAGGCCGCGGCGCGCGCGCTGCTGATCCCGCGCGCCTACCCCGGCAAGCGCCGGCCGCTGTGGCAGCAGCGCCTGAAGGCGCAGACGCTGCTGGAGGTCGCGCGGCGCTACGGCGATTTTCCGATCGTGCTGGAGGCATATCGCGAGTGCCTGCGCGACGTGCTCGACCTGCCCGGCCTGAGCGAGCTGCTGAGCCGTCTCCAGCGCCGCGAGCTCAGCGTGGTCGAGGTCGAGACGCCCACCGCCTCGCCGTTTGCCTCCTCGCTGCTGTTCGACTACGTAGCGACGTACATGTACGAGGGCGACACCCCCAACGCCGAGCGCCGCGCGGCGGCGCTGTCGCTCGATCGCGACCTCCTGCGCGAGCTGCTCGGGCAGGAGGAGCTGCGCGAGCTGATCGACGCCGGCGCGCTGGATGCGCTGGAGGACGATCTCCAGCACCGCTCCTCGCGCATGCGCGCAGCGACGCGCGACGAACTGCACGATGTGCTGCGCCGCGTGGGCGATCTCACTGCCGCGGAGGCCGCCGAGCGGGTGCACGCGGGCGTCGATGCGGCGGCGCTGCTCGCTGAGCTCGTGCGCGAGCGCCGCGCCGCGCTCGTGCGGGTGGCTGGGGAGGAGCGCTTCATCGACGCCGCCGACGCGGGGTGCTATCGCGATGCGCTCGGCGTGGTGGCGCCCGGCGGGCTGCCCGAGGCGTTCCTCGCCGAGGTCCCCTCGGCGCTGGTGAGGCTCCTGCGCCGCTACGCGCAGACGCACGGCCCGTTTCCCACTGCCGATCCGCGCGAGCGCTATGGCCTCGACCCCGGGCTGGCGCTCGCCGAGCTGGAGCGCTCCGGGGAGCTTGTGCGGGGGGAGCTGCGCCCGGGGGGCAGCGAGCGGGAGTGGTGCGATGCGGAGGTCCTGCGCCGCCTGCGCCGCGCGTCGCTTGCGGTTCTGCGCAAGGAGATCGAGCCCGCCGATCAGCGCGCCTTCGCGGCGTTCCTGCCGGCGTGGCAGGGCGTCGATCGTTGGGGCTCTCCAGGCGAGGGGGTTCACCGACTCGGCGACCCCGAGGCGCCCGCGGGACGGTTGGGACAGCCCGGCGGGCGCTCGCGCGCGGCGGCCGGGGATCCACGACAGCCGGAAGCGAGTGGGGCTCGCGCTCCCGCTCAGCTTTCGCACGCAGCGGGGATCGAGCGCCTGCGCGAGCAGCTCGTTCCGCTGCAGGGCCTCGCGCTGACGCCGCGCACGTGGGAGCACGACGTGCTGCCGCGGCGCGTGGGCGAGTACTCGCCCACGTGGATCGATGCGCTGTGCTCGAGCGGCGAGCTCCTGTGGGTGGGCGCTGGGGCGCTGGGGCGCGCCGATGGGCGCGTGGCGCTGTACTTCCGCGAGGACGCCGTTCTATTAGGCCCGCCCCCCCCGCCGCCGCGTAGGAGCGAGTCTCCCGCTGAGCCCCCTCACGAGCTCCTCCGCACGCGCCTCCAGGACGGGGCGTGCTTCTTCGCGGATCTGCTCGCCGCGCTCGAGCTTCCGGCGGAGGCGGTCGCGGAGGCGCTGTGGGATCTGGTGTGGGCCGGCGAGGTCACCAACGACGCCTTCGCGCCGCTGCGCGCCCCGCGTATGGCTCTCGCTCGCACTCCGCGCGCGCCGCCGCCGGCGAGCGCGGGAGTCGCGGCGGGCGTTCGGCGCCACGGCCACGTGCCGCGCTTCTCAGCGCGCCGCGCGGCGCGCCCCTCCACGCGCTCACACCCGCCCGGGCGCTGGTCGCTCACGGCCCCTCTGTTCGTCGCGGACGGTATCGGCGAGGACCCAGCCGCGCGCCGTCGCGCGCTCGCTGAGCTGCTGCTGGAGCGCTACGGCATCCTCACCCGCGAGCTCGTCCTCGCCGAGGGCGTGCCGGGGGGCTTCGCAGCGCTCTACCCCGAGCTCTGCCAGCTGGAGACGCTTGGGGTCGCGCGCCGCGGCTACTTCGTGGAGGGCCTCGGCGGCGCCCAGTTCGCGCTGCCCGGCGCGGTTGAGCGCCTGCGCGCCCAGCGCGCCCCCGAGGAGATGGGCGCGCTGGTGCTGGCCGCCACCGACCCCGCGCAGCCGTATGGAGCGGCGCTTGCGTGGCCGGCGCGCCAGATGGCCTCCGCGCGGACCGGCCCCTCCTCCTCCTCCTCCTCCTCCGACGCGGCGGCGCCCTCCACGCGACGGCTCGCGCGCGTCGCGGGAGCCCACGTGGTGATGGTGGGGTCAGAGCCGGTGCTCTACCTCGAGCGCGGCGCGCGCGCGCTGCAGGTGCTCCTCCCCGCGGAGGACGCCCGCGTGGAGGTGGCGCTGAGGGCGCTCGCCGATCGCGCGCGCGCGGGCGGCTTGGGTCGCATCGGGCTCGAGCGGGTCAATGGCGCCCCCGTGATGGGCACCCGCTGGGAGGCCGAGCTGGCCGCCGTCGGGTTCCACGCCGGTCCCCGCCGGCTCACCCTGGCCGGCAGGTCCCGCTAGGAGGTCTTCTCAGGGCTTCTGGGCCGGCGCGCAAGTTTGGGGCAGCTGCGCCGTTAAGTCCCTGCATATCCGGATCTTCCATGACCTCCCGCGAGGGGGGCTAGAAACATTCGGGCCCATCCCAGCAATAAATACTTGCGAACCACGAGAATTTCTGCTTGTCTTCGAATCGTGGGGATGAGTGGAACCGGGAGAAACGTGAGGCCGCTGTACCGAAGATTACCGCACGGTCCGCATGGGATGGACCGGGAAGTGGTGGCACGGCATCAGCGCACGCGTCTGTACGGCGCGATGACCGAGGCCGTGCACAAGTGGGGCTACCCGAACACCACCGTCGCACAGGTGATCGGGCTCGCGGGAGTCTCGCGCCGGGCCTTCTACGAACAGTTCGCCAACAAGGAAGAGTGCTTCCTGGCGACCTACGACATCTCCGTTGCGCGCTCCAAGAAGCGCGTCCTCGACGCGTGGCTCACCGATCGCGGCTGGGCCAACCGCATGCACAAGTCCTGCCAGGCGTTCGTGGAGGACGCGGCGCGCAACGCGAAGAGCACGCGCCTGGTGCTGATCGAGGGACTTGGGATCGGGCCGCGCGCCCGCGAGCGGCTGCTGCTTGCCGCCAGCGCGTACGAACGCGTGGTCGCGACCGGTTTCAGCGTGGCCCCCGATGGGATCAAGCTGCCGCCGCTGGCCCCCAAGGCGATCGTCGGCGGCGGGCGCTACGTGACCGCGGCGCGCTTGCGCCAGGGACGCGAGGCCGAGTTGCCGGGGCTCACCGACGAACTGCTCGACTGGGTCAGCGCCTACCGCTCCTCCGTGGCTGGGCGCCTGACGACGATCGCACTGCCCAACCCGCCCCACGTGCCCGCCTCTCCCGCGCTCTTCCTCTCGGGCGACGATCGCCGCTCGCGGGTGCTGGGTGCCGTCGTGCACCTCACCCTCGATGAGGGCTTCGCCGAGCTCTCCGATCCGCAGATCGCACAGTTCGCGGGCATGTCCACCGAAGCGTTCCACAAGCAGTTCCCCAGCAAGGAGCAGTGCTTCCTGTCCGTGCTCGATGAGTTCGCCGAGGAAACGATCGCGACCGTGAGCGCCGCCGCGGCGCGCGCAGGCACGTGGCCGGAGGCGGTGTACCTGAGTGTGGGCGCGGCGATCGATTACTTCGTCGCGCACCCCGGCCTCGTGCGGATGGCGTTCATCGACCTCTTCGACGTCGGTCCGCGCATGGTGGATCGGCTCAACGCGACGCTCGATCGCTTCGTTGCGCTGCTGCAGGAGAGCGCTCCCGAGCCCCGGCGTGCGCCCACGCTGGCGGCCGAGGCCGTGGTGGGCGGTCTGTGGACGGTGCTGAGCGGCTACGCGGTGCGCAACCGCCTGCGCTACCTGCCGTGTCTGGTCGATCACCTCGCCTTCCTCGTGCTCGCGCCCTACCTCGGGCCGAAGCCCGCGATCGAGGCGATCGAGAGCGCCAAGCGGCTTCCGCGCCGCCGGTTGGCGCCCTAATCCGCGCGCTTGCCGAGGCTCCTCCCGCTCCCCTTCGTTGCGCCCATCCGTGACGCCGCCCGCAGCGCCTCTCCAGCGCCTATCGTAGGGTCATGTCCGAGCCACCAGGGGTGAGCGTGGCGCGCCCGCGGCGGGTGGGCCACAAGGGCGCGGCACACATCGCGCCCGGCAACACCCTCGCGTCCTTCGAGGCGGCGGTGCGCACGGGCGTGGACATGATCGAGTTCGACATCCTTCCCGAGCGCCCCGACGGCAGCGGGCGCCTGCTGCTGGCGCACGACTACAAGGCTCTGCGCGCGAGCGAGGCGTTGACGTTGCAGGAGGGCCTGGAGCACCTCGCGGGGCAGGCGTATGAGGGCATCGAACTCGACGTGGACGTCAAGCTCCCCGGCTATGGCGTGCGCGTGGTGGCGGCCCTGCGCGAGGCCGGCCTCGTGGAGCGCTCGCTGGTGAGCGCCACCTACCCGCGCGAGCTCGACGCGATGCGCGCCGTGGAGCCGGGGCTGCGGGTGGGCTGGTCGGTTCCGCGCGCGCGGCGCGACTACACCGAGAACCGCCTCACGATGGTGCCGGCGCTGGCGATGCTCACCGGCTACCGCGCGTGGCTGCCGCGCTGCGCCCTCGCGGAGCTGCGTGCGGGACGCTTCGACGCGATCATGGCCCACTGGCGACTGGTCACCCCGGCGCTCGTGCGCGCGGTGGCGGCCGGCGGGGGGGAGCTGTACGTGTGGACCGTGGACGACGCCGCCCAGATGGCTCGTCTCACGGCGATCGGGGTCGATGGCATCATCACCAACGACCCGCGCCTGTTCGACTGAGCCCCCTCACGCGGCGAGCGGTGGCGCTGCTTCCGCGGCCGCGGGAGACGCCTCGCGGTAGGCGAGCGCCGAGGGCACCGCACGCAGCGGACCGTGCAGCTGACTCAGTACCTGCACCGCGGGCGTCTGCGCGGGCCACCCGTACGTGGCCACCAGCCTCCCGCACGGCTCGGCTTTGGTGGGCTCGAGGACCGCGCTGGCCATCTCCCGCGCGAGGCTGCGCATGCCCTCGTGCAACCGCTCCATCTCCCACTCCACGTGGCCATCCGGCCGCAGCACCATGAAGCCGTTGGCCAGCAGGTAGCTCAGCTCCACGTACGCGGCGCCCGCGTCTCCATACAGCCACGGCCCGCGCCGCAGGTAGTGCAGGAGCTCCGCCAGGAACACGTCGGCGATGTCCACCGGCGAGAGGCCCGTGAGCGCCGTCCAGGTGGGCGTGAGGGTCAGCAGCAGTCCGTATACGTCCGAGACGGCCTCCTGCATCATCATGAACGGCTCGTGCCCCAGGTCCAGCCGCCAGCCGTAGTCGGTGCTCGGCAGCGTGGCGGTGTGACCGATGTCGTGGCCGCGAAACCACGCCAGCAGAGCTCGCTCCACCGGCGCCTCGGGGTCGCGCGCGGGACCCCTGAAGACCGCCTCGCCCAGTGGCTGGCTGATGACAGTGAAGCGGTCGCGGTAGGCGTTGCGGAAGACGATCGTCTTCTTGCGCTGTCCCGGCTCGCCCTTGACGCCCTCATCCTCGGGGAGGAAGTAGGCGAAGTGCTTGGGGTAGGCGTTGGCCTCGCCGCCGCAGGCCACCATGTCGGTGACGCGCATCGGATAGGACTCGTCCAGGCGCAGCTCTGAGAGGCGCGACTCCGCAAGGCGAGGGGCAGTTCCCATCAATCTCGAGGGGCAGTTTTCATCAATTCCGTGCGCAGCTCGGCGGCGGCCTGGGGCAGGTGCTCGTCCAGCGAGCGCACCAGCTCGTCGTAGGGGCGGTTGGCGCTCGCGGCGACGACGGTGTGCAGTGGCGCGGGCGTCTTCAGGCGCCAGGTGCACTGCGGGCCGCACAGCGCAGCTTCAGCGCCGGCAGCTCATACAGGCTGCCCTCGCGGATCGCCGCCTCGCGGTGGGAGCCTCCTCCAGGAACGCCGCGGCGCGCATCCGCACGATCTCGGCCTCCTCGCCCTCCATCGTGGCGGCGATCTCCCCGAGCAGCTTGCCCGTGCGCTCGGCGAGGGCATCGACGGCCTCGGCGTTGAGCGGCGCCCCCTCGCGCGTCTGCAGGCTGCGCAGCGCGTCGCCGACGGCAGCGAGCTCACGCAGCTTCGGCGCGAGCGGCGCGAGCTCCGCGCTCAGCTCCGCCTGCAGGGGCACGTAGCGCACCCCGTGCTGTTCCTCTTCGGGCCAGAACAGAGGGCATGGTCCCGCGGTTGGGTTATCCACAGCTGGGCCCTCGGGGGCATGGGTGTCTGTGTATTTCATCGTGCCAGGACGCTAATCGGGCTGCTCGAAGCCTTCAAGAGGCGGCTTGCACCTGCCCACCTAACGCGCCGGCGTGGCCGCTTTGTGTGTCTGACTCAGCCGATCGTGCAGGTCGCCGCGCTGTACCCCGAGGGGTCGGCGCCGGCGAGGCTCTGGCGCCCGGCGGTGGTCGTTCGCGTCAGCGCGTGCAGCACCTGCGCGCCGTGGCGCCACTGAAAGCTCACGACCCCGCGCAGCGTGAACGGTCCGGGCGTGGGGACGAGCCGGAAGTTGCGCCCCGACTGGCTCGCCGCGCCGGCGGAATGGACCTGCTGAAAGCCCGAATCGGCGCCCTTGGCGATGTAGAGCCACTGCTTGGTCGCGGCGTCCTCATACTGGACGCGGAAGCGCATGAAGAGCGTGTCCCCGTGGTGCCCATCGCCGGGCATCGAGCCGCGGATGCCGATCGTGTTGAGCTGATCGTGGGGGTTGCACACATCCACGGTGGCCCACAGCTGGCGGGACTGCGCGAGCGGGTGCGGCGCGCTCAGCGCACCGACCGCCGCCAGGGACGCGAGAACCTTCAGATAGACCATGAGATGACCATAGCGCCGGCGTGCCGGGAGGGGCGTCGCTCAGGCCCCATCCCGGATGGACCCTCGAGGCGCGGACGCGGGTGCCTGAAGGCGCGGACGCGGGTGTGATATCTCCTCAGTCGTGGTGGGAGCGAGCACAGGGGAGGTGGTGGAGCTGCTTGGGCGCGTGCCCGTGTTCTCCACGCTCATGCCCGAGGATCTGCTGCGCATCGCCCAGCTGGCCGTACCGCGCAGCTTCGCGCCGGGCCAGGCTGTGTTCCGCGAGGGCGATTCCAGCGACACCTGCTACATCGTGCGCGGCGGCCACGCCCGCGCGGTGCGCGAGCATGGCGATGGGCGCACGATCACGCTTGCCACGTTCGGACCGGGCGACATCTTCGGCGAGCTCGCGCTGTTCGAGGACGAGCGCCGCTCGGCCACCGTCGAGGCGCTGCAGGAGCTGGAGGTGGTGGCGGTGCTGGGCCCGGATATGCGCAGGTTGATGGTCGAGCACCCCCAGATCTCCACGCGCCTGGTGATCGCGCTCGGCAGGCGCCTGCGCGAGAGCAACGAGCGTCTCTCGCGCCAGTCCTTTCAGACCGTTCAGTCGCGCGTCGCGGCGGTGCTCGGCGAGCTGGTCGCGCAGGCCGTCGCCGAGGGCGCCCAGCCCGCTGGGGTCCCGGTCGTCGCCACGCAGGCCGACCTGGCGCAGCTGCGCGGGCTCCTCGCGCGAGTCCGCCAGCCGCTTCCTGGCGGTGCTCGAGCGCGCCGGGGTGATCTCCCAGGGCCGCGGCCGCCTGGTGGTGCACGATCCCGATGCGCTACAGGCGTATGTCTCTAGAAGCCCCCCCGGCTCATCCTCGAAGAAGCCCCCCCGCTCATCTTCGCGCCCATCTCGCGCGTCTCGATCGCCCGCGCGTGCGCGCGAGCAGTCGGCTGGGGGGGTCTCGTCGTGCGCGAGGGCGAGGTGGTCGTGATCGTCCCCACGCGGCGCGCCGCCGATGGCTCGAAGGTGCTGTGCCTGCCCAAGGGGCATCTCGACCCCGGCGAGACCCCGCAACAGGCGGCAGTGCGCGAGGTGCGCGAGGAGACCGGCGTCACGGCCGAGCTCGTGGGAGATCTGGGGGAGGTGCGCTACTGGTACCGCAGAGACGGGCGCGCGGTGCCCAAGTCGGTTGCGTTCTTCCTGTTTCGCTACCTCTCTGGCGATACCGCCGATCACGACGACGAGGTGGAGGAGGCTCGCTGGATGGACCTGCGAGAGGCCCTGGACGCACTCAGCTACGAGGGTGAGCGCGAGGTCGCGCGGCGCGCGCTCGCGGCGCTGGAGTAGCCTGCCCTCTGTGCAGGTGCTGAATTTCTACTCGACGATCTTCGCCGACGAGCTGAAGCGGGGCCGCAAGACCGCCACGATCCGGCTCGGCGACAAGTCGGCGAAGTACCGCAAGAATCAGCTCGTGCTGGTGACGATCGGCTATCAGCACTCCCCGCGCGAGCGCATCTTCGAGGCGGTGATCGATCAGGTCGAGACGATGCGCCTCGCCGAGCTCTCCCCGCGGGACATCAAGCACGACAACCCCGAGTTCCGCCGCCACGAGGAGCTGATCCACTTCCTCGAGCAGATCTACGGGCGCACCGTGTCGCTGGATGACATCGTGACGGTGGTGCGCTTCTCGCAGATCATGGATAAGCCCGCGGGCATGACCGAGGCGATGAAGGGCTTCGGCGGCGCACAGAATTAAGCAGGAACTGCCCCTCGCCTTTCAATCCCCGGCAGGATTTGGCCCGGCAGGCATTTGGCACTCTGGTGAAGAAAGTGCCAATCCCCCTTGACGCGGGCGTCTTTTCCTCTATATTGACGGGCGTTGGCACTCGATCCCATTGAGTGCCAAGGGCGGCGGCCCAGCGGCCGCCGAAGCTCTCTTTCCATGCAAGCGGAGGTTCTTTCAACATGAAGCTCAAGCCCCTGGGCGATCGGCTGATCGTGCGGGCGATCGAGGAGGAGGAGAAGACCGCCAGCGGTCTCGTCCTCCCCGATACCGCCAAGGAGAAGCCACAGAAGGGCAAGGTTCTCGCCGTTGGAGACGGGAAGGTCAACGAGGACACCGGCAAGCGGACGCCGCTTGATGTGAAGGAGGGCGACGAGGTCCTCTACAGCAAGTACGGCGGCACCGAGATCAAGGTTGACGGAGAGGATCTGCTCGTGCTGCGCGAGTCGGACGTCCTCGCCAAGGTCCTGTAAGGAGAACTGAGAGATATGGCTCACAAGGAACTGAAGTACGGCTCCGAGGCGCGTTCGGCTCTGGAGGCCGGCGTCGATGCGGTCGCCAACGCGGTCAAGGTCACGCTCGGCCCCAAGGGCCGCTACGTGGTGCTGGATAAGAAGTTCGGCGCCCCCACCATCACCAACGACGGCGTCACGATCGCCCGGGAGATCGAGGTCGAGGACGTCTTCGAGAACCAGGGCGCTCAGCTGGTGCGCGAGGTGGCCACCGCCACCAACGACGTCGCCGGCGATGGCACCACGACGGCCACGGTGCTCGCCCAGGCGATCGTTCGCCAGGGTCTCAAGAACGTCGCAGCCGGCGCCAACCCGCTGGCGCTCAAGCGCGGCATCGAGAAGGCGGTCGATCAGGTCGTCTCCAACATCGCCTCGCAGTCCAAGGAGGTCTCCGGCAAGGACCAGATCGCCCGCGTGGCGACGATCTCCGCCGGCGACGAGGAGATCGGCGACGTGATCGCCGATGCGATCGAGAAGGTCGGCAAGGATGGCGTGGTGAACGTCGAGGAGGGCCAGACGTTCGGCATGGACCTCGAGTTCACCGAGGGCATGCAGTTCGACAAGGGCTACATCTCGCCCTACATGGTCACCGATCAGGACCGCATGGAGGCGACCCTGGAGGACCCCTACATCCTGATCGCCAACCAGAAGATCGGCTCGGTGCGCGACGTGCTGCCGGTGCTCGAGGCCGTGATCCAGAGCGGCAAGCCGCTGCTGATCATCGCCGAGGACGTCGAGGGCGAGTCGCTCGCGACGCTCGTCGTGAACAAGCTGCGTGGGACGTTCACCGGCGTAGCCGTCAAGGCCCCCGGTTTTGGCGATCGCCGCAAGCGCATGCTGGAGGACATCGCGATCCTCACCAACGCCGAGGTGATCACCGAGGAGATGGGCCTGAAGCTGGAGAACACCCAGCTCTCCCAGCTCGGGCGCGCCAGGCGCGTTGTGGTCGCCAAGGACAACACCACGATCGTCGATGGCGCCGGTGACGGCGGGGCGATCAAGGGCCGCATCAACCAGATCAAGGCCGAAGTCGAGAACACCGACTCCGACTTCGATCGCGAGAAGCTCCAGGAGCGCCTCGCGAAGCTCTCCGGGGGGGTCGCCGTGGTTAAGGTCGGCGCGGCCACCGAGACGGAGATGAAGGAGAAGAAGCACCGCGTCGAGGACGCCCTGCAGGCCACGCGGGCGGCGCTCGAGGAGGGCATCGTGCCGGGCGGCGGCGTCGCGCTGCTGCAGGCCTCCTCGGCGGTCAAGACCGACGATGGACACGACGCCGATGGCTCCGACGACGAGCGCACCGGGGCGCGCATCGTGCTCCGCGCGCTGGAGGAGCCGCTGCGCCAGCTCGCCGAGAACGCGCGGCCTGGAGGGCTCGGTGGTCGTCAACGACGTGCGCAAGGCCAAGAAGGGTCAGGGCCTGAACGCCGCCACCAACGAGATCGTCGATCTCGTCGCGGCGGGCGTGATCGACCCGGCGATGGTCACGCGTTCGGCGCTGCAGAACGCGGCGTCGATCGCCAAGAACATCCTCACCACCGAGGCGATCGTCGCCGAGGTGCCCGAGAAGGAAGCGGGCGGCGGCGCCGGCGGAGGCATGCCGGATATGAGCGGGATGATGTAGGGGAGCTTCCCCTTTGAAGTGCGGGCCGCGATGGCCCGAGGGCCCGGCAATTGCCGCCCCGCTGTCGAGGGCCCGGCCCCGCCGGGCTCCTCGTCGGTCGAGGGCGTCGCTCCCTCAGTGGCGCCTGTAGGAGAAGGCGAGCAGCCCCGCGTGTTCAGCTGTGTGCAGGGCCTGTTCGCGCAGCGCGTTCGCGTCGAACCCGGGCTTGGCGGCGACCCGCTGGGGCAGCGCGTACAGCAGGAACGCGAAGCGCGTGTTGGCGCCTTTGGCTGGGCACAGCGAGTAGCGCGTCTGCCCACGGCCGTTGCGTCCCACGATCGCCCCCGCAGGGAGCTGGCCGGCGGCGAGGCCGTGCAGCGAGGGGCTTAGGCCGGCGACTGCCCAGTCGGCGAACAGCTTGCCCCCGACCGGCAGGAAGTTGAAGATGAACAGCTGGCAGTTCGACGGTGTGCGGCGGGATCTGAGCTCCAGCCGATCGGCGGCGAGATATCCGCTCCGTCGCAGGTGTAGGTCGCGGAGATTGGGTTCAGGTTGGTCGAGCTCGTCAGCGGTAGATCGATGGTGGGCACTTTTTCCGCGCTGCTCGTGGTGCTGGCGCTGGTCGTGGTGCTTTCGGTTGTGGACGTCTGTGTTGCGCTTGCCGTGGGGGTCGTGGACGACGTCGATCCAGACCCGAGCCGCCACAGCCGGCCAACGCGAGCATCGCCAGCAGCGCGCCGATCGAGATCGTCTTCGTTCGCGGTCCGTGTGCGCCTGAGTCCCTCCTCCGAGTCGCGGCCACGGGCACCAAAGGGGCACGGACTTGTTTTGATATGAGGAACGACCCTTGCAGATCGGCGGCGCCGCAGACAAGCAAATCGGCGAACTGTTTCGTGGCGTCCGGGAGCGGCTGCGTCCTGCCTGGCGCGCTATTCGACCGCGCTCACCGGCCGTGGCCCCGCGCCGATGTACTTGGCGGTGGGGCGGATCAGGCGTCCCTCGCGCTTCTGCTCGAGGATGTGCGCCGACCAGCCGGCGACGCGCGCGCAGGTGAACATCGGCGTGAACAGGTCGGGCGGCACCTCGGCCTGGTCGAGAACCACGGCCGACCAGAACTCCACGTTGGTGGCCAGCACGCGATCGGGCTTGCGCGCGTGCAGCTCCGCCAGCGCGGCCTTCTCCAGCGCCTCGGCGGCCTCCAGCCGCGGTGAGCGCAGTTCGCGGCACGTGCGCCGCAGCACCCTTGCGCGCGGGTCTTCGGCGCGGTAGACGCGGTGGCCGAAGCCCATCAGGCGCTCGCCGCGGTCCATCGCGTCCTTGACCCAGCGCTCAGCGTCGCCGGTCTGTTCCACTTCCTCGAGCATCTTCAACACCCGCGAGGGCGCGCCGCCGTGCAGCGGACCGGAGAGGGCGCCCACCGCGGCGGATAGCGCCGCGGCGATGTCGGCGCCCGTGGAGGCGACCACGCGGGCGGTGAACGTCGAGGCGTTCATGCCGTGCTCGGCGGCTGAGATCCAGTAGGCGTCGATCGCCTTGACGTGGTCGGGGTTGGCCTCGCCGCGCCAGCGGATCAGGAAGCGTTCGGCGATCGAGTGGCCCGTGTCTACCTGCTCCTGGGAGACCGGGGGGTGTCCGCTTCCGCGCGCGGACTGGGCGACGAAAGAGAGCGCCATCACCGAGGCGCGCGCGAGGTGCTCGCGGGCCTGCTCGTCGGAAACGTCGATCAGCTGCTCGAAGCCCCACTCGGGGGCGAGCATCGCCAGCGCCGACTGCACGTCTACGCGGTGGTCGCCCGAGCGCACCGTCAGCACGTGCGGTTCGGCGGGCGGGAGGCCTGGTTTGAAGTGACCGTCCACCAAGAGGCCCCACACCTGCTCGTAGGGAACGGAGCCCACCAGATCCTCGATGTCCACGCCGCGGTAGCGCAGCGCGCCTCCGGCCCGATCGGGCTCGGCGATCGTGGTGGCGAAGGCGACCACGCCTTCCAGTCCCGACTGGACCTCCGGTGCTTCGGGTGCTGTCTGAACCTCGCTCATGGCACTCGCTTTCTGAGGGTGGGCAGCACATATGATGGCGCTTCTCGACTAAAGAGCCCACGCCAGAATATCTGGCGGGATTGATGCGGCCGTTCCGCGGCATCAGACGCCACCCGTGATGCTCGACGTGCTACCAGCACGTCTGCGCTCGCGTGCGACGTCTGCCATCCACGGCCCGACCACCTCAACCCACCATCTATTCTGGCGTGAGCCCTAACGAGGAGGAGCCGTGTCAGATAGCGATCTCATGTTCCGTTCAGCGAGCGAGCTTGCGGGCATGGTGCGCGCGGGGGAGGTCTCAGCGATTGAGCTCGTGGCGCTGTCGCTGGAGCGGATCGAAGAGCTCAACCCCCAGCTCAACGCGTTCGTGGAGGTCGATGGCGAGCGCGCGCTGGCGGCGGCTGAGCAGGTGCGCTCGGGCGATGAGCGGCCCTTCGCGGGGGTGCCCGTGGCGATCAAGAACAACCGGCCCGTCAGCGGCCTGCGGCTCACCTACGGGTGCTCGCTGATGTCCGAGTACGTGGCCAACTACGACCACAACATCACGCGTCGCCTGAAGGACGCGGGGTTCATCGTGGTGGGCACGACGACGCTGCCCGAGTACGGCATCCTGCCCACCAGCGAGGCGCGGCTGTTCGGTCCCACGCGCAATCCCTGGGATCTGCAGCGCACCCCCGGCGGCTCTTCGGGCGGCTCCGCCGCGGCGGTGGCCAGCGGGATGGTCCCCGTGGCCCACGGCAACGACGGCGGCGGCTCGATCCGGATCCCCGCGGCCTGCTGCGGGCTGGTGGGGCTCAAGCCGCAGCGCGGGCGTATCTCGGCCGCCCCCGAACTTGGCGACTCGCTGCTGGGGATCGACGGCATGCTCACGCGCAGCGTGGCCGACACCGCCGCGATCCTCGACGTGCTGCAGGGCTATGAGCCCGGAGACGCCACCTGGGCGCCGGCGCCCGCAGAGCCCTTCGCCGTGGCCGCCGGGCGTCAGCCCGGAGCTCTGCGGATCGCCGCCACCACGCTGCCTCCGATCGCCGATGCGACGGTCGATCCAGTGTGCGCGAAGGCGGTCACCGACGCGGCCGAGTTGCTGCGCTCGCTGGGTCACACCGTCGAGGAGGTCGATCCGCCCTGGCGCGTGGATGGCATCCAGGAGCTGTTCGGCGGGGTGTTCTCCATCCATATCGCCCTCTCGATCGCCTACTCCGGCCTCGTGGGCGGCAGGGATCCGAGCGCCGCGGACATGGAGCCCATGAGCTGGGCGATCTTCTCGATGACCAATCACATCAACGCCGTGCAGGGGATGGCGATGACCACTCAGCTCGAGAGCTTCACGCGCCAGCTCGTGGCCTTCCTGGAGCCCTATGACATGCTCTTGACCCCCGCGCTGGCCGAGCGCCCGTTGCCCCTGGGGACGCTTGATACAGCGGCGCCCGACCCGATGTCCACGTTTACACGCTCGGGTCTCTTCACGCCCTTTACCCCCACCTTCAACGCCAGCGGCCAGCCGGGCATCTCGCTGCCGCTCTTCCACGGCGAGGACGGCCTGCCGCTGGGGGTGCAGCTTGTGGGGCGCCCTGCGGGCGAGGCGGGGCTGCTGGCGCTCGCTACGCAGCTCGAAGCGGCGCGCCCGTGGGCCGATCGGCGCCCGCCGGTCTCCTAAAGCGTCTGTGCGGGAGCCAGGATCGCTCGCATCGGCTCGGGCGCAACGCCCAGTCGCTCGGCGTCGGCGGCGCCGCGTGAGGAGATCATCGAGACCTCCATCAGCTCGGCCTCGTCCCAGGTGGCGAACGCGCGCGTGCGTGTGATCGCCTCCAACATGCGCAGGGAACGCGAGACCATCGGGGTGGGCACGTGCAGAAGCGGGCGGCGCCGGTTCAGCGAGCGCAGCACCAAGCGGACGACGTCGTTGTAGCTGAGTGTCTCGGGACCCGCCAGCTCCAGGCGCTCGGCGTCGCCGGACTCGCGCAGGGCGGCCATCACGCACTCGGCGACGTCCTCGGCCCAGATCGGCTGGTAGAGGGCCCGGCCGCGCCCAGAGACGGGCACCACCGGCAGCAGCGCGAGGCGTTCGAGCAGGGTCAGCCACGGATCTCCGGGCGCGTAGACGATCGAGGGCGCGAAGACGGTGGTGCGCATCTCGCTCTCGCGAACCGCCTGCTCAGCAAGCGCCTTGGCGCGGAAGAAGCGCGCGCGGTGGTGCGTGGAGGCGCCGAGCACGGAGAAGAACACGAAGCGCTGCACGCCGGCCCGCTGCGCGGCCTCGACCATCCGCCAGGTCGCGATCCCGTTGAGCTCCTCGATCGATCCGCGCGGCTGGTCGCGAATCGAGGCCGCGAGGTGCACGACGGTGTGAACGCCGCGCAGGGCGTTGCGAAAGGACGGCGGGTCGGTGAGGTCGCCCAGGGCGATCTGCACGCGCACGCGCTGCGTGCCCAGGCGCCGCGGATCGCGCACCAGGCAGCGCACGGAGGCGCCGTCGGCGAGCAGGCGGCGCAGCAGCGCGGAGCCCACCAGGCCGGTGGCGCCAGTTAGCAGGAGCATCCGCCAAAACTAACGCAGTCCGGAGGGGGCGGGCACGCCGCTAATATTCGCTGCTCCCCCTGGGAAACGACCAAACCGACCGCAGAAGGAAACGAATGGCCTACGTGATCGCTGAGCCGTGCATTGGCACAAAGGACAACTCGTGCGTCGAGGTGTGCCCCGTCGACTGCATCCACCCCACCCCCGAGGAGCCGGGGTACGACGCGGCTGAGATGCTCTACATCGACCCGGAGGAGTGCATCGACTGCGATGCCTGCGTGGAGGCCTGTCCGGTGGACGCCTGCTTCGCGGAGGATCAGCTGCCCGAGGAGTGGCGCAAGTTCGCCCCGATCAACGCGGAGTACTTCGCGAACAGCAAGTAGGTCGCGGGTCGATTTGGAGGAGGGCCCCATAAAGGGGCCCGACGAGGGCCGGTCGGTGCGCATGCGCGCGCACGCCGATCCCGTTGCGAGGCTCAGGCCATCGGCAGGGACATGCCGGCCGGCCTGGGACTCTCCGGCGGCGCCGGCGCGACTGGTGCCGGCGGGCTGTCCAGGGTCGGCAGCAGCGGCAGTGCAAGGGGGGTCATCGCGATGATCCCGCGCGCCGCCTGGCGGATCGCCTGCGCCGCGGGGTCGTCGGGGTCCTCGAGGATCAGCGGAGTGCCGCTGTCGGCGTATTCGCGCAGCGGCATCGTGAGGGGCACCTTGCCTAGCAGGGGCACGTCGAGTTCGTCGGCCAGCTCCTGGCCGCCGCCCTCGCCGAAGATCGTGTAGCGCTCGCCGGTGGGGGTCGTGAAGCCGGACATGTTCTCGACCACGCCGCCGATCTCCAAAGAGACCTTGTGCGCCATCTCGGCGGCCCGCCGCGCGACCTTCTGAGCTGTGGGCTGGGGGGTGGTGACGATCACGAACTGCGCCTGCGGGAGCAGCTGGGCGAGCGTCATCGACACGTCGCCCGTGCCCGGGGGCAGGTCGATCAGCAGGTAGTCGAGCGCGCCCCAATCGACGTCCTTGAGGAACTGGGAGAGGGCCTTGTGCAGCATCGGCCCACGCCACACCACCGCGGCGTCCTCCTCCAGGAAGAAGCCGATCGACATCACCTTCACGCCGTGGGCCTGCAGCGGCAGGATCTTGCGCTCGGCGGATACGGGGGGACGGGTGGCGCCGAGCCCGAACATGCGCGGGATCGAGTACCCCCAGACGTCGGCGTCGAGCACCCCCACGCGCTTGCCGTCGGCGTGGAGCGCGGCCGCGAGGTTGGCTGTGAGGGTGGACTTGCCCACGCCACCCTTGCCGGAGCCGATGCAGAGGACGTTGCTCACCTGCGCGAGCGAGCCGTCGGGCAGGCTTCCGCCCCCGAGCTTCTGCTGCAGGGCGGCCTTCTGGGTGTCTGTGAGGACGTCGAAGTAGACGTTCACGTGCGCCACGCCATCCAGGGTCGAGACGGCCTGCGCTACGGAGGTCTGGAAGTGGCTGCGAACCGGGCACCCGGCGGTTGTGAGCGAGACGGTCACGTCCACCACCCCGTTGGAGCCGATCTCGATCGAGCGCACCATGTCGAGCTCGACGATCGAGCGCCGCAGCTCTGGGTCGATGACGACCTCGAGGGCCTGAGTGATCTCTTCTTTGCTGGTCATCGCTTGCATTCTCGCAAACCGGGGAATTGTCCCTCCCCACGTCTGTCATAGCACCGGCGAGCACACCGGCAAAAGCACCGGCGAGGCGGCTGGGGGCCGCCTCGCCGGCTGAGGGAGGAGAGGGTCCTTCTTCCGCCGGCGGGATATGAGGCCGGCAGACTCTCCCGCTCCAGCCTCTCCAGATCTGGGCGGGGGAAGATCGTGCGCGTGCGACTCAGACCAGGTTCGACACACGCTCCTGGAGGTTCTCGACGAGCTCCGCGCCGTCGCGGCGACGCTGACGCAGTTCGCGCTCGACGCGCGTGCGGGTCTTGCGCACCTCGCGCTCCAGGCGATTGCGGGCGGTGATGCCGCGACGCTCGAACTTGTTCAGCTGGGTGTTCAGCTTGGACTGCGCCTTGGCGGGGCTGGAGTAGGTGGAGAGCGTGTCGTTGACGCTCTCAACCACCTTTTCGCGGGCGATCAGCGCGGCGCCGACCGGGATCAGCACGGCACGCTCGGCGTAGCCGGGCGTGGAACGCGCCGCTCGGGTCTGCGTTGTGCGTGCGCTCGAGGCCGTGCTCTTGGCGCGGGAGACGGTCCGCTTGGCGGCCGGCTTGGCAGCTGCCTTGCCGGTGCCGGGGGAAGTTGTATTGGCAGTGGCCATGTGGTGTGGATCTCCTTTTCCTCAGCGTGAGGAGTGGGTACGTAGTCATCGAACACCTGTTTGTACCCGGCGTGCGATAGATCGTTACACCCGAAGCCTAACAGGAAGTAAATTCCCTGTGAAATCTGCCTCTATCGAGGCAGAGCTTGTAACAGACGGAACATGCGTTCGGGCATAGGTTCTCGACCTTGCCTCGCTCGACCCCCGAGAACCCTCTCCAGCCGTGCAGCCCTTCCGGGATGCGGCCTCAGCCACTCATCCGGCTGAGCCACAGCTCCGGCGAGGCGAGCTCGGCTGTGGTGGGCAGCGCCTCGGGACCGTTCCAGGCGCGCGCCAGCGCGGGCGGCCCGCCCGCGGCGACGACGGCGTCGCAGAAGCGGCGGCCGTCCTCGTACTGACGGAGCTTGAGCTCGAGCCCCAGCAGGCGCTCGAGCACCCGCCAGGGCAGCCCCCGTGCCGCGCGGCGACGGGTCATCGCAGCGCGCAGGCGCGGCAGCGAGGGCAGCAGATCGACGCCGACGGCGTCCATCACGTGCTCGGCGTGCCCCTCGACGAGCGACATCGTGGCCTGCATGCTCTCCACCAGCTGCCAGCGCTCCTCGCCGAGGGTGAGGCGCAGTAGCTCGCCGTGGCGCAGACGCTCGACCACCTCGCGCACGTTGCCCGGGTCTGCAAGCCGCAGCAGCTGGCCGAGCGAGACGGTCGCCTGCAGTCCGTCGAGCAGCCCTTCCAGAAGTCCTGCAAGGTGCACTCGCAGCCAGGGGGCGCCCGAGAACTGGACGGCGTGGGTGACCTCGTGGATCGTCACCCACGAGACCAGCTCCCGCTCGTCGACGCCCAGGCTGCCGGCGGCCTGCGCCAGATTGGGGGCCACCAGCAGCAGGCGCGGGGTCACCGAGGCGTCGAGCAGCGCGAGGTCGTACTGGCCGAGCACGCGCTGGGAGAGCATGCCGGTGAGCGCCCCCACCTGTGCGCCGAGCAGCAGTCCGGAGGCGACGCGCGCTGCTTCGGGCAGCCCCAGCGCCCACCCCTGGCGGCGCTTGGAGGAGTCGGAGGAGCTCTCTTCCAGGCGCTTGGTCATGCGCTCCAGCAGCGGGCGCATGGTGCTGAGGTTGGCCGCGATCCACACCGGGCGATCCACCGTCTCAAGCGCCGGCAGCACGGCGGGGACCTCGAGTCCCGTGTAGTCGCTCACGCGACGAGCGAAATCGTGGGCGAGCGGCTGCACGGACTCCGCCCGCACGCCGCCGCGAGGCGGAGAGCCGGCGAGGAACTCCCCCACCCGCTGCGCCGTGGCCCAATCGATCGCGTCCATCCTCAGAGCGTAGCCCGCCCGGACCGAGCTCTCCGAAGCAGAGGAGCCCCGGATCGGTGTGCGCATATCCTTTGCCGGGTGTCTGTCTCACTCGACCGCCCCTCGGATCTGAGCATTCGCCCCGGGGCGAAGGAGAGCGTGGCGTTCTCCGAGCGAGCGGAGGTGCGCGACGTACTGGCCTGGGTGCGCCTGCTGAGCGATCCGCAGGACGCCGCGGCGGTGTCGCGTGCGCTGGTGCGCCCTCCGATCGAGCTGCGCCAAGTCGATCTGGTGCGGGTGATCCAAATCGCCCGCCGGCGAGGACTGGACATGGTCTCGGCGCTGGGAGCGGCGATCGAGTCGCCGCAGATGCCGCCGCAGGCGCGCGAGCGGATCCAGCGGTTCCTGCAGCTGCACAAGGGCGCGGCGCTGGCGCTCGAGGCGGGACGCCCGGACCTGTTCGCGCGCGTCGTGCTGGGAGCCGAGCGCCAGGATCGCGAGCAGGAGCCCTCCGGCCCCACCGAGCGACTGCAGGCGACGCTGCGCGTGATGCGCGAGGAAGTGCTCGGGGACGTTACGCGCATCGCTGGGCGTCTCTCGGAGATGCGGCTGGACACCGATCTGGATGTTTCTCACGGGGTCGCTCGCTACCTGGAGCTGGTCAAGCTGACGGCCCTGCTGGAGCGCCCCGCAGGGCAGAGCATGGCCGAGGCGCTGCCGGACATCAACGCGCGCCTGCTGGCGGCGGCGACGTCGATGCAGAAGGAGATCCTGCTGAGCTCGCCACTCGACGCGGCGCTGCTGGCGGCAGAGCGGGACGAACGGCACGAGCAGGACGAGCAGGGCAATGGCGGCGAGCAGGGCAAGCAGGGCGCGCGCGGGTGGGTGCGTGCGTTCGCCGCGAGCGAGGAGCCCTCGCTCCAGCCGTTCCTGCCCCGTATGGGACAGGGGCTGGTGCTGTCGGCCTCGGACATCGAGACCTACCGGAGCTGCCCGCTGAGGTACAAGTACGCGCGCGTACTGCGCATCCCCTCCGAGCAGACGCTGAACCAGCGCTTCGGGATCACGGTGCACCAGGTGCTCGAGCGCTACCACGCCTCGCGGGCGAGCACCCTGCCCGAGATGATGGCGTTGCTCCAGACAGCCTGGCGCCGCGGCGGCTTTGGCGAGGGGGAGCGGGAGCGGGAGCTGCACCAGAAGGCCCGCGTGGCGCTCACGCGCTATCACGAGCGCCTGCGCGAGCAGGACGCCGAGCCGGTGTGGTTCGAGCGCTCGTTCTCCTTCACGCTGGGCCCCCACCGGGTGCGCGGCCGCGTCGATCGCATCGACCGCCTGCCGAGCGGGGAGTATGAGCTGATCGACTACAAGACCGGCCGCCCCAAGACCACAGATCAGCTTGCCCAGGACATCCAGCTGTCGCTGTACGCGCTGGGCGCCAGCGAGGACTGGCGATTGCAGGCGCCGCGGCAGGCCTACCACTATGTGCTCGACGATGAGAAGGTGCCGGTGCCACCGCGCGGCGAGGGCGACGCCGAGTGGATCAAGGACACCGTCCTTCAGGCCGGCGAGGGGATCATGGGGCAGCGGTTCGAGCCCACCCCGTCGGAGAGCGCGTGCGCGATGTGCGACTACCGCATCCTGTGCCCGGTGGCCGAGCGCTGAGGCAACTCCGGTAAGGGCACGCTCGTGGGCTGGGTGTGACGACTAGGCCATACAGTACGGTCGGGCAGATGGCATCCACAGCCCTCACGAGCTGGCAAGGAGAGCGCAGAAGGCATCTCGACGATCTGCTGGATGCCCACAAGCTCGTGGGAGGACCGGCTCGCGGACGTCGCTGGCGAACCGCTGCCTCAACGAGGCACTGATCCTGCGTCTGGCAGCCGAGTTTCAAGGTTTCGCGCGCGACCTGCACGATCAGGCCAGCGATGTCTTCGCGTTGTGGATTGCTCCGTCCGACCCGAGCGTTCAGCGGGTGGTTCGCAACCGGCTTGTCGAAGGCCGGGAGCTGGAACGAGGCAATGCCCACCCTGGATCCGTCGGCCGAGACTTCGGCAGATTCGGATTCGAGGTTTGGCGCGAGTTGCATCGCCGGGACGAACGGACCGCTGAGCACAACGAATCTCTTGCGCTCCTCAACGACGCGCGCAACGGCCTTGCACACTCGGACGACGCCAAGATTGCTGCCCTGCGGGAGAAGGGTCATTCGCTTGTCCTGGACACGTTCCGCAGATGGTGTCGGGATCTCGACGCCCTAGCGGCTAATCTGGACACCGAGACATCGGGCCAACTCGCCCGCTTGTTCGGCCGGCAGCACCCTTGGTGAACGACATGGCAACCACAGCTAGGCACGCCACAGCAAACGGAAAGCGGATCAAGCGCCGCGACAAGGTGGCCGTCCCCTGGGGGCTGGATGAGATCGTCGGAGAGGTCGAAGAGGTCTACGGTCCGCCGGCACGCAAGTACGTCGTCGTGCGGGTTCCCACCCACGGTCCCGCTGGAGAGATCCTGCACGAGGAGAACATCTCCTTTCCCGAAGACTCACTCCGCCTCGTAGAAGCTGCCTAGTCGCTCACAGCCCATGTGCGCGGCGAGTTCGTCCATCTCCAGCACGAGGATCTCGTCGATCTCACAGCTGTGAGCGGGACAGCCGTCTACGGTCCCTTCGGCCCCTCCTGCCCTCCGCGCTGGCGCAGGAAGCGCTGAAACTCGCTTGCGAGCAGGTCTCCGGAGGGCAGATCCTCGGGCGTGAGGGGCTCATCCTCGCTCTCGGCGTCGCGCTCGAGCCGTTCCACGAACGCCTGCACGTCGGGGTCGCTGGACACCGCCAAGCCCACCTGACGCTCGTAGGTGAGCGACGCTCGCTCCAACTCCGAGGCGTCCACCGAGACTCCCACGAGGCTTTCCAGCCGGCGCACGAGCGCCAGCGCGGCCTTGGGGCTGGGGGCGGCGGCGACGTAGTGGGGGATGCTCGCCCACAGGCTCATCGAGGGCAGGCCGGCATCGCTTGCGATGCTGTGCAGCACGCCCACGATGCCGGTGGGTCCCTCATAGCTGCCCGGGCCCGCGGCGCCCATGCTCTCCAGCAGCGCCGGGTCCGAGGCGAACCCGGTCATCGCCACCGGGCGGGTGTGGGGCACGTCGGCAAGCAGCGCTCCCAGGGTGATCACCATCTGCACGCCCAGCGCCTCGGCGAGCTCGACGATCAGCGAGCTGAAGGCGCGCCAGCGCAGCGAGGGCTCGACGCCCTGAACGAACACCAGATCGCGCTGGGCGCGCGGGACGGCGGCCTCGAACATCTCCACGCAGGGCCACTCGATCTCGCGCTCGCCCTCCTCGCCGATCCGGATGCGCGGCCGGTTGGCTTGGAAGTCGTAGAACTCCTCGGTGTCCACCTGCGCGAAGCGCCGGGCGCCCAGCGCGGTGCTCATGAAGGACACGGCGGTGGAGGCGGCGTCGCCGGCGTCGTTCCAGCCCTGGAAGGCACACACCATCGCCGGGGCCCTCAGCCCGGATGGACGGTGGTCCCAGATCAAGGGCTGCATCCGAACCACCGTACATCATGAGCGGATGAGCGCCCCGGTGCAGGACATGACGGTGGCCACGCTGCGCGTGGGCGAAGAGGTGGATGGAGTGTTCGCCTGCTCGCGCAAGGAGCGCCTCCTATCCAAGGCGGGCACTCCCTTCCTCACGGTGGAGCTGCGCGACCGCACGGGGGCGATCGTGGCGCGCGCCTTCCGCGACGCCGACCTGCTCGCAGGGCGCTTCGAGCGCGGCGAGTTGGTGCGGGTGCGAGGACGCGTGGAGAGCTTCCGCGAGCAGCCCCAGATCGAGCTGCACGCGATCGCGCGCGCGGAGGGGGAACAGGTCGATCCCTCTACGTTCCTGCCCGTGGCTCACCGCGACCTGGAGGAGCTGGAGGGCTTCTTCGAACACCTTGCGCGCGAGGTGTATGACCCGGGAATGCGCAGCTTGCTGGAGCGTCTGCTGGGCGATCGCCAGTTGCGTGCCGAGCTGCGCCGCGCGCCGTGCTCGATCCCGCGCGGGGGGAGCGGCGGGGGTGGGGGCGTTGGATCGAGCGCGCGCGCTGGTACCGGTGCGCACCACGCCTACCTGGGAGGCCTCCTCGAGCACACGGTCGCCGTCGCAACGATGGCGCTGGAGCTGTGCACCGTGCACCAGCGCCTGGATCGCGACCTGCTGCTAACGGCCGCGATCGTTCACGATCTGGGCAAGACGCGCGAGTTCACCTACGGCGCGGAGATCGCCCGCAGCGAGGAGGGCAGGCTGCTGGGTCATATCGAGCTGGGATTGCGCCTGCTCGCCCAGCACATCCCCGCCGCGCTCGGCGCGGAGCGGCGCTTGGTGCTGGAGCACTGCGTCATCACACACCATGGATCGGAGGGCGGCGGGCAGCGTCCCGCTACGGGCGAGGCGATCGCGCTGCACCGCCTCAACGCGCTCGACGCGCACCTGAAGAGCGCATTCGAGCACGGTCTGCCTTCAAGTGCGTGAGCGGCGATGCCGATTAGAGACTGATGAGTTGGTTTCGACGCCGACAAGCCCGAACGGCGGTCGCAGAGCAGGCCCCTGCGCCGGATTCGACCGAGCCCGCGGCGCCATCTCCTGAGCCGGCTTCCGAGCCGGCGCCTGAGCAAGCATCCGAGTCGGCGCCCGAGCAGGCGGTCTCCCCTGAGCCGATCCCGTCCCCTGAGCCGAAGACTCCCGCTGCGGCCACTGGCTCTGAGCTGGTCCGCCTGGAGTCCGCCACCGCCACCGCCACCGCCACGCTGGAGCGTCCCTCCGGCGGCGAGGAGGCCGTGGGAGCGACCGGCGTGGAGATGGACGCTCCCGGCGCGGCGACCTTGCCCGGCCCGCTGGATGACCAGGGAGCGACGCTCGTCGGCGGACTCGATGTCCACGCCGGCGTTGGCAACGGACTTGACGTCCCCGGCGGTGTGGGCACAGGACTCGATGGCCCCGGCGGCGTGGGCGCGGGCGCCGGACTGGGTGCCCCCATGCGCCCGGTGCGGCCGGGACGGCTGATCGGCGAGGTGGTGGTGGACCTCGGCTTCGCCGAGCGCGAGGTCGTCGAGGAGGCAGTGGGCGTGGCCCGCTCCCAGCGCAAGCCCACCGGACAGGTGCTGGTGGAGCAGGGCATCCTGCGCCAGGACCAGCTCGCTCGCGTCGTGGCCGAGCGCTTCGGCCTCGACTACGTGGACCTCTCGGTGCACGAGCTCGATATGGGCGCTGTGAACCTGCTCAACGCGGAGGCGATCAAGCGCTACCAGGCGGTCCCTGTGGGCTTCATGGAGGACGGCGCGCTGCTCTTGGCGATGGCCGACCCCACCAACATCCTCACGATCGACGACATCGCGATGATCACCAACCGGCGCGTGCGCCCGGCGGCGGCCTCCGCGGAGGACGTCAAGCTGCTCGCCACCCGCCTCGGACAGATGCAGGTCTCGATCGAGGACATCGTCGAGGACGAGCAGGACACGGCCGCCGAGACGATGGCCGAAGAAGCCGATCAGGACGCGCCGGTCATCAAGCTGGTGCACTCGATCATCGCTCAGGCCGTGCAGCAGGGGGCCTCGGACATCCACGTCAACCCCGAAGAGGGCGACATGCGCGTGCTCTTCCGGATCGACGGCGTGCTGTTCCCGGCGGCCACCATCCGCCGAAAGATGGCTCTGGGGATGGTCTCGCGCATCAAGATCATGGCCGACCTGGACATCTCCGAGCGGCGCGTGCCTCAGGATGGACGCCTGGCGCTGACAGTGGAAGGGCGGCGCATCGACATCCGCGTCGTGACCCTCCCGCTGGTGCACGGCGAGGGCGCGGTGATGCGCATCCTCGACAAGGGCGTGGTGGTCCAGAACCTCGAGTCGCTCGGGATGCAGCCCGTCGAACAGGAACGCTTCGCCCACGCGATCGGCCGCCCGCACGGCGCGGTGCTCGTCACGGGTCCGACCGGGTCGGGCAAGTCCACCACGCTGTACGCGGCCGTCAACGTGCTCAACGACGGCGCCCGCTCGATCCTCACGATCGAGGACCCCGTGGAGTCGCGCATCGCGGGGGTCAAGCAGATGCAGGTGGCGGTGAAGGCCGGGGTGACCTTCGAGACGGGGCTGCGCTCGATGCTGCGCGCCGACCCCGACGTGATCATGGTGGGGGAGATCCGCGACCGCGAGACCGCCCACATCGCGGTCGAGGCAGCCCTCACCGGACACCTGGTGCTCTCCACGCTGCACACCCGCGACGCCCCCAGCGCGCTGAGCCGCCTGATCGACATGGGCATCGAGCCGTTCCTCGTCTCCTCCTCGGTGGACTGCGTGGTGGCGCAGCGGCTCGTGCGGATGCTCTGCCCGCACTGCAAGCGCCCCGCCAACCTCCCCGAGGCGGTGCTCGAGGAGTACGGGCTCTCGGGCATCCAGCCCTATGAGGCGGTGGGGTGCTCGCGCTGCGGCAGCTCCGGCTACCGCGGTCGCGTGGGGCTCTATGAGGTGATGTCGGTGAGCGAACGGATCCGCGCGCAGATCCTCGCGCACGCCTCGGTGGACGAGATCACCGCCACCGCCGTAGCCGAAGGGATGCGCAGGCTGCACGACGACGGCATGGAAAAGGTCCGCGCCGGCCAGACCTCGATCGCCGAGGTCGAGCGGATGACGACCAGTCTGGTGTAGTCGACGGGCCCGAAGCCAAGCGGGCCGGAGCCGGTGGATCGGCAGCCGAGCCGGTTGCGAGCTCCGCAGCCCCGCGCGGCGAAGCCTATCCCGGCATGGTGCCCTCACCACTCACCGGGACAAGCCCGCAACGCGGCCCTCCTCCTTACTTCTTCTTATTGCCCTTCTTGCCGGCCTTGCCGTTGCCCTGGCCCGCGTGCTTGCCCTTCTTCGCGCTGGCCTTCGCCGGGGCGGGGCAGTTGTGCGGGCGGCCGAGATCGAACGGACCCGAGAGGGCCTGCGTGATGACCTTCTTTTCGTTCAGATACGCGTAGGCGACGGTTAGCTTCGGGTCCACGCGCGGCTCGGCGCACAGGGGCGAGCCGATCGCGAACTGGCCGGTGACGATCTGGAATCCGGCCGTCGTGTTTCCGACGCAGTCGAAGCCGAAGCCGGGGATTTCGCCGTTGCAGGAGAAGGAGGCGGTGGTGATCGCTTCCCCCTTTTCGTTGCTCACCAGCGGCGCGCTTTCGAAGCCGGTGGTCTGCACCGCCCCGGTCTGGATCGCGTAGCCGCTGATCGGACCGTTGCAGGCGATCGTGTACTGCACCTGCTGTTCGCTGGAGCCTTCTTCGGGCTTGCCCGCCGCGATATGGCCGGTGCACTGGTAGTTGTTGGGGTTGGTTTCCGCGGCCTGGCTGGGCGCGGCGGCCGGCAGCATCAGCATCGTGACCACGGGCGTCACGCGCGCCAGCTTCCGGGCCGATCGACGTAGGGGGGAGTGGGGCTTGCGCAACGGTGTCTCCTTGGTCTTTGTTGGTTTGGGTTCGGCCCTGTGAGGGCCGGTCGCGGTCACTGTGGGCTGCGACGGAGTCGAGATGGACGTGGGCGTCGAGGGGGGTGTGGAAGTCGGCGTGGAGATGGACGGCGCGGTGGGCACGCGCGCGGCGCTGCGCGCCGCAAGCACCGCGGGCAGCACCGAGGACAGCAGCGTCCTGCTGGGAAGCGGCCCCGCCAGCGAGCTCTGGGGCGCGGGACCGATTGCTGCGCCCACTGCGATGCCGGCGGCGAAGAGCACCGCCGCCAGGGCGCCGCTCACCCTGATCGAGGGCAGCCGGGGGCCGGCCTTCTGGGATGGAGGGGGGGAGGAGGGGAGGGGTTCGCTCATGGCATGACCATCTGTCGGGCGGGAGCGTAGCGCAGTTCTTCACAAGAATACTAATCTTGATCATCTTTATGAAGAATATGTTACGGTCTACGCCTCGACGCTGTCAATACTCAGAACGGAGCGATGTCCATGAAGCGAATTCGCCGTCTCTCGGCCGCCCTCACGCTGTCCGGGGTCATAGGGATCGTGGCCCCTGTGGCCGCCCTGGCGGCGAGCGTGATCACGATCAGCGGCGCCACCGCATCTGCGCCGCTGGTGACGCTGCTCGCCCAGAAGTACGTGAAGACCCACCCCCACAAGGTCAAGTTCAAGATCGCCCAGGGCGGCGCCAACGTCGGGATCGCCGACGTCGCCGCGGGCCGCGTGAGCATCGCCGACGTATCGCGCGACCCTCTCCCCAGCGACCCCAGCGGCCTGGAATTTTATCCGATCGCCAAGTACTTCGTGTGCGTCGTCACCAACAAGTCGAATCCCCTCGCCAACCTCACCCAGGCGCAGGCGCAGGCGATCTTCACGGGCAAGGTGCGCGAATGGAGCCAGGTGCCCGGCGCGGGCGCTCACGGCACGATCGACCTCATCAGTCGCACCTCGGCGGCGGGGGTTCTCACGACCTTCCAGCAACTGCTGCTGGGCAACAAGACCGTCTCTCAGGTCGCCGCGCAGGAGCCCTCCGAGGGCCTTCTTCAGCAGAAGGTGCAGAGCGACCCCAATGCGATCGGCTTTCTCTCCGACTACTTTGCTCTGAAGGGCGTCAATCCGGTGGGCTTCGGGGGTGTGGGCTGCTCGGTGGCCAACGCCGCCTCCGGCCAGTACCCCGGCGTGGCCCATTTCTATGAGGTCACCCGCGGGCCGGCGAGCGGCGCTGCGAAGGCGTTCATCGGCTGGATCCAGGCGAGCCCGCTCGCGCGCAGGATCATCGCCTCGGCCTGGCTGCCGCTGCACTGAGGATGCTGGAGCGCCTGCGTCATCCGTGGTCGGACCGCCGCGCCGAGGTTGTGCTCGGCGCGGTGGCCTGCTCGGTTGGCGTGGTCGTTGTGCTGATGGTCGTCTTCGTGGCGGTGCGCGCGTGGCCGACGTTCGCGCACAACGGGCTCTCCTGGCTCGGCGCTGGGGGCAACCCCGAACACCAGATCGGAAACATGCTCTACACCGGCCCGCACCCGCCGCCCTCGGCCTACCACCTGCGCGCGTGGCCGCTGATCTACGGCACGCTCCTCACCACCGCGCTGGCGCTCTGCTTCGGCCTCGTGTTCGCGCTGCTCGCGGCGATCTTCCTCGTCGAGTTCGCTCCCGCCGCGGTGCAGCGCGTGCTCACCCCGGTGGTGCGCCTGCTCGCAAGCGTCCCCTCGGTGATCTACGGGCTGGTGGGCGTGCTCGTGCTGGCTCCCTTTGTGGGCAACCACGTGATCTCCCCCGCCGAGAAGCGCTCGGTGGAGTACGTCGTGCAGCTCGACGGCACCGGGCTAGCGGTGGCGGTGACGATCCTCGCGCTGATGATCACGCCGATCATGGTCGCGCTGATAACCGACGCGCTGCGCTCGGTCCCCGCGAGCTGGCGCGAAGGCGCGGTGGCGCTCGGCGTGAACCCGCTGCGCGCCACCCTCGCGGTCTCGCTGCGCGCGATCCGCCCGGCGATCGTCGCCGCCGCGGCGTTCGCCTGCGCGCGCGCAGTGGGCGAGGCGGTGATGCTCGCGATGGTCTCGGGCTCCAACGCCTTCACCCCCAAGCCGTGGGATGGAGCGACGTTCCTGTTCGAGCCGCTGCTCACGCTGGCGGCCTCGATCCTCAACAACGCCGACGCGCTCAGCGCCCCCGCGGTGCGCTCCAGCGTGTACGCGTTCGCGCTGCTCTTGCTGCTCGGGGCCTTCGTCCTCTCGTTGGGGGCCTATCTGGTGAAGCTGCCGCTGCGCCACCACCACGTGGGGCTGCGATGAGACGGATTGCCCACATCGTTCCGGTGGCGCCAGGGAGGAGCGGGTCGTGAGCACCTTCGACCACGCCCTCCCCGCGGGCCGCGGCCGGCGCTCCTCGCTGCGCTCGTGGCGTTGGGGCGATCGGATCGTCTACGTGCTGGCGTGGGCGAGCGGTCTGGCGCTGTGCCTCGTTGCGGGGGCGCTCGTGCTGTACCTCGCGGTGCGCGGCCTCGAGTACGTAAGCCCCAGCCTGCTCCTCACGCGCCCCCGCGCGGAAGTCGACCAGAGCCAGATCGGGGGCATCCTCGATCCGCTGCTGGGAACGCTCGCTGCTGGTGGTCATCGCGATCGCGATCGCCACCCCTGTGGGGGTCTGCGAGCGCGGTGTGGATCGTGGAGTACGGGCAGGGGCGGGTTGGCCGAGTCCTCGCGCGAGCGGTGGAGTCGAGCGTGGAGATCGTCGCGGGCACCCCCGACATCGTGATCGCGATCTTCGGGCTCGCGCTGTTTCAGCTCGGGGTGTTCGCGCCGCTGTCCTTCACCGCCGCCGGAGGAGGGGTCTACGGGCGCTCGTTCCTCACCGCGGGCGCGGCCATCTCGCTGCTGGCGATCCCCCCCGTGTTCCTCGCCACACGCGATGGCCTGGAGGCGCTGCCGAGCCATCAGCGCGAGGGCGCCTTCGCGCTGGGCAAGACGCGCATCGCGACGATCCGCCGCGTGCTGCTGCCGGGCGTGCGCCCCAACATCGCCACGGGGGTCACGCTGGGGATGGGCCGTGTGATCGGCGACACGGCGATCGTGTTCCTGCTGCTCGCGGCGACGCTGCGCATCGAACCGCAGGGCGGGGCGCCGGGGCTCGGCGTGCTGCGCGGAACCGGCTCGACGCTGACGAGCTACATCTACACCAACTCCCCCGCGGGCGAGGGCAACGCCCCCCAGAAGGCCTACGCCGCCGCGTTCGTGCTGCTGCTGATGGTGCTCGCGCTGAACGCCGCCGCCGGCTTCGTCTCCCGGCGCGGCCCCGTGGGCGGCAGCCTGAGCTTCGGCGACAGAGTGAGGTTGGGCGGATGAGCTCGCTGGAGTCGATCCGCCCCGAGCCGCTGCGTCCACGCGGACGGGAGAGCGTGCACGTGCACGTGCAGGAGCTGCCGCCCGTCAAGCGGATCGTGCTCGACCGTCCGCCCACGGCCGTGCCGCCGCCCGCGGCGCGGGACGATGGCGCGCCGCGCCGGCGCCCCGCGCTGGGCGGCCCCGAGCGCCTGCGCCTGCAGGCCGTGAGCGTCCGCTATGGAGAGAAGGCCGCCGTGAGAGACGTCTCGCTATCGGTGCACCAGGGAGAGGTGCTCGCGCTGATCGGCCCCTCCGGCTGCGGCAAGACGACGCTCCTGCGCACGCTCAACCGCCTCACCGAGCTGACCCCCGGGGCAGCGCGCGGGGGTAGCGTGCTGCTCGATGGGCGCGACGTACACGAGCTCCCCGACACCGAGCTGCGCGCGCGCGTCTCGATGGTCTTCCAGCAGCCCAACCCCTTCCCGATGTCGATCTTCGACAACGTCGCCTTCGCGCTGCGCGAGCAGTCGCGCAAGCGCCCGCGTCGCCGCGAGATCGAGCCGCAGGTGGTCGATGCGCTGCGCCGCGCAGGGCTGTATGAGGAGGTCAAGGACGATCTGAGCCGCCCCGCGCTGCGCCTCTCCGGCGGCCAGCAGCAGCGTCTGTGCATCGCCCGCGCGATCGCGCTCGCGCCGGAGGTGCTCCTGATGGACGAGCCCTGCTCTGCGCTCGACCCCCGCTCCACGGAGGCGATCGAGCAGCTGATCGGCGAGCTGCGCTCCGAGCTTGCGATCGTGATCGTCACCCACAACCTCCAGCAGGCCCACCGCGTGGCCGATCGCGTGGCGTTCATGTACCTCGGCGATCTCGTGGAGCACGGCGAGGTCGAGCAGGTCTTCCGCGAGCCCCGCGCGCCGCGCACGCGCGACTACGTGAGGGGAGCGTTCGGATGAGGCGCGTACTCGCCACCGCCGTCTTCGGCGCGCTCGCGTTGGGCATGGGCGCCTGCGAGAGCACCGAGAGCGAAAGCGCCAAGCTCGGCCGCGAAGGCGCCAAGCTGATCGCTGGCTCCGCCACCGTCGGATTGGGCGCCTCCAACAGCCAGGTGCACATCGGGCAGGCTGTGCTGGTGCAGAGCTCAGGCCGCGTCGCCGCGGCTGTTCAGCTGACGAACACCGGCGCGGCCCCGCAGGTGAACGTCCCCGTGCTGATCGACGTGCGCGGCGCCAAGGGAGCCTCGCTGTATCGCAACGACACCCGGGGTCTCGAGCCCTCGCTGCAGGCGATGCCGCTGCTGGGGCCCCACCGGCAGGGATGGTGGGTGGACGATCAGGTGCTCGCGAGCGCCCCCAGCTCGGTGCAGGTGCGCGTCGGAGCGCCCCGAGGGTCCCGCGCGCGGCGGGCGTTGACCGCTGTCCCCGCCGTGAAGGCGAGCGTCGTGGGACTCGGCAGCGAAGCGCTCGCGGGTCCATACATGACGGGCGCGGTGACAAACCGCTCCGGCGTGGCCCTCCACAACATGCCGATCTTCGCGGTCGCGCTGCGCGGCGGCCGCGTGGTGGCAGCCGGCCGTGCGCTCGTGCCCTCGCTGCCCGCCTCCCCGGCCGCGCGCCCAACGAGCTTTCGCATCTACTTCGTGGGCTCCCCCGCGGGCGCCCACATCGAACTCACCCCAGCCCCCACCGTTGCGCAGTGAAGAGAGGAGCGCAGAGGAGAGGATGAGCACAGAACCCCCCTACACGAGGACACCTTCAGCGGTCGCGCCGGGCGGCGCACCGGGCGGCAGGGCTCCTTCCCATCAGGATGTCTCGACGGTGCTGGCGCGCGAGCCCTGCGCCGGCTGTGGAGCCCCGCTGGGAGTCGATCAGCGCTACTGCCTCTCCTGCGGTGTCCCCCGCTCGGGCACGCGGCTGCCGTTCCTCGATGTGCTCCACTCCGAGGCGGCGGCGGCCGGGGTGGTCGAGGTCGGCTCTCAGCCCGCCTCGCTGCTGCGGATCGCGAGCGCGACGCCGGGAGGATTTGGACCCGCCGACCCGGGTGGCTGGGGCGCGCGGGGTCGGGACGGCGGCGTGGCCGCCCGCCTGCGCGAGTACACGCCGCTGTTCGCGCTGCTGGGGGTGCTGCTGCTGGCGCTGCTGATCGGGCTGCTGCTCGGCCATTGGGCGGGCGGAGGGTCCAAGACGCTCGCTGTGATGCCCACCAAGCAGGTGGTGGAAGTCAAGGGACTCCCCGCCGCCACAGCGGCGCCGGCTGCCGGTGCGCCGGCATCCGTGGCCCCCGCCACCACATCCACCACGCCCGCCTCCAGCGCAAAGGCTTCGACGACCCCCACCGCGCACGCCTCCAACCCCACCGTGAACACGCTCGCCCAGTCCACCGGCAAGGAACACGTGAAGGCGGTCGAAAAGGCGCTCAGCCACGGGGGCTCGCTGTCCACGGGCGGGGCGCCGCCACCCAAGCCAACGAGCAAGTCCGAAGCGAGCAAGCCGATCGGCGGCGGCTCGGAAGTCACGAGTATCGAATGACCATCAGAACGCTTGACAACGTGGGGTGCAGGAGGCGACGATGAGGACGTTGACCGAGCTGCGCCGTCCCACCGACACCCACATCGCGGCCCTTGGCAGCTCTCTTGCCGAACTGCGCCGCCAGCGCCTGGAGCTGGCCGAAAAGGTGGCCGGGCTTACGTGGGACCTCGGCGGGCTCACCTACGAGATGGCCATCCGCGACCACTACCGCCTCGATGTGCTCGCACGCCGGGCGGCGGAACTGCAGGAGGCCGACGCCCAGCTCGGCGAGGTCGAACGCGTACTGGCCGCCGCCGAGGAGGGCATTCACGGCACCTGCCGCGCCTGCGGCTCGGTCCACTCCCGCGGCGCGGCCTTCTGCTGGCACTGCGGCGCGACCCTGCTGCGCGAGGCACGCCCCGCGGTGCTGCCGGGAGTGGTGGAGGACGGCCCCGCTGCCTCAACAAGCGTTTAGACGATTATTCGGCTAGACGATTAGACGTATATGCGGATAATCGTCTATACTGAGAGGCATGCTGCTCTCCACGCCTGCCCTCACGCCCGATCTCAGGGCTCGCCTCGACGAGCTCGACCAGCTGCGCAGGACACTCGGAGAGGAGAGTCACCGGCCCTCACGCTGGATGGGAACGCTGCGTCGCCTTGTCCAAGCCACCTCGGTTGAGAGCTCAACGGCGATCGAGGGCTTCCACGTGTCCGCGGAGGAGGCGCTTGCGCTGGTGGGCGGCGAGGAGCAGGCCGATCCCACCGATGTGGATCGGATGGCGGTGGCCTGCTACGGACGCGCGATGGACCACGTCGCGGTGATGTCCCGCGATCCGGCCTTCCGATGGCTCGATCGCGTGATCCTCGATCTGCACTTCGAAGCCTGCTACTTCCAGCCCCGAGCGAGCCCTGGCCTATGGCGGGGAGGTCCGATCGGGATAACCGGCAACGATGGCCGCCTCCTATACGTGGGGCCCGACGCGCAGGACGTCCCCGCTCTGATGGCCGAAACGGTCGCTTGGCTGCAGGAGGGCGATCTCGACGCGCACGTCGTCGTGCGTGCTGCGATGGCGCATCTGCACGTTGTCTCGATCCACCCATTTCGCGATGGCAACGGACGCATCTCGCGCATCCTGCAGTCGCTCGTCCTCGCCCGCGAGGGGCTCATCTCCGCCGAGTTCGGCTCGATCGAGGAGTACCTCGGCGAAAACACTCCCGCCTACTACGCCGCTCTCCAGGAGGCGCACGGCGAGCGCTATCAGCCGGATCGAGACGTCTCCGGCTGGGTGGCGTTCTGCATCGAGGCGCACCTCGCGCAGGCCCGCCGGCGACTCGCTCAGATCGAGAGCGCGCGTGCAAGGTGGTCCTTCCTGGAGGATCTCGCGCAGCGGCGCGGCTGGCCCGATCGCATGGTCATCGCCCTCGAGCAGAGCCTTGTGGGCGGCTCCAACCGCACGCTCTATGGGAGTGAGGCCGAGATATCCACGGCCACCGCGAGCGCCGATTTCCGTCGCCTGCTGGACGCGGGACTCCTCGTGCAGCGCGGACGGGGCCGCACCACCCGCTACTACGCCAGCGAGGATCTACGCACGGCTGTCGATGCCAAGACGGCGAGCCGTGTATGAGCCAGCGGCTCGGCTAGGAGCCAAACGGGTTGGGCCGCTGCTCGGCCGGCGCTGCGGGCGGGGGTGCTGCCGCTTGGGGGGGCGCAGCCGCGACTGGTGTCGCCGCCGGTGGCTGTGGCTGTTCGGCCGGGGGCAGCGTTGGCGGCTTGCTCTCACCGCTGATGGAATCCTTGAACTCGCGCATTCCGCTGCCCAGCGAGCGGCCGATCTCAGGCAGCCGTCGGGCACCGAACACCAGCAGCAGAACCACCACCAGGATGACGATGTGCAGTGGGTTATCGAGTCCCATTCACCTTCAGTCTAGACCACGCGGGGGGTGGGCTCCCCCTTGCGCCTGCGGTCGCTCGCTGAGCGTGCTGCGCACCAGCTGCGCGGCGATGAACAGCATCAGCAACGCGAAGGCGACGCGCAGAGCCTCCCCGGAGAGCGCGTTGGCGAGCACCACGCCGCCCCCGACGCCGGCCAGCGAGAGCACGCCCACCAGCAAGGCGTCGGCGCGGCGCACGTTGCCGTAGCGATCCTGCTTGTAGGCGCCCACCAGAGCGACGGGCACGATCGCAAGCAGCGAGGTGGCCTCCGCCTGGTGCTGGCTCAGCCCCAGGAAGAGCACGAGGCCGGGCACGAACAGCACGCCTCCGCCGACGCCCAGCAGCCCAGCCACCACGCCCGCGACCAGACCGATGACGATCGCGCCGATCATTGCGCCGCGAGCCCTGCCACCACGCCGGCGACCAACCCGATCTCAACTGCGCCGATCATCGCGCCGCGAACCCTGCGACCGCGCCGGCGGCCGGCCCGATCTCAACTGCGCCGATCATTGCACCAGGAGCTCGATCGCGGTTGCCACCAACAGACCGGCGAACAGCAGCGCGATCGCCCGGCTTGCAAGGCGCTGCTGCAGCCAGGTCCCCAACAGGACCCCGCCCACCGCCGGAATCCCGATCAGCGCCGCGTCGGCCACGTTCACGTTTCCGTACGTTCCCTGCACCGCGGCGGCGAACGCCGCGATGAAGACGATCGCCGCGAGGGAGGTGCCGCTGGCCGCGTGCTCGCCGTATCCCAACCACAGCACCAGCAGGGGCACGATCACCGATCCGCCGCCCACGCCGAAGACGCCGCTGAAGAGACCGGCGGCGGTGCCGATCGCCGCCAGCTTGAGCGGGCGCCCAGCGACCGTGCCGGCCACAGGGCGGTCAGCCATCATGCGCGCCATACTAATGCTCGTGTCCCCCGCCGCCACCCTCGTGGAGGCGCTGGAGCCGCTGCGCTCCGATCCCTCCCACGCCGCTGTACTGCTGGACATCGATGGCACCCTTGCGCCGATCGTGCGGCACGCCGATGACGCGCATGTGCCCGAGGCCACGCGCACGCTGCTGATCGAGATATCCAAGCGCTTTGGCGTGGTGGGCTGCGTCAGCGGGCGCCGCGCGCACGCCGCGCGTCAGATTGTCTCGATTGGCAGCATCGCCTACATCGGCAACCACGGCAGCGAGCTGCTGCGTCCCGGCGCCACCCGTGTGGAGATCGACCCGGAGGTGGCCGCGTGGGGTGAGCGCGTGCGCGAGTTCGCGGCCCGTGCCTATACCGGCGAGCACCAACGCCTGCGGGTACGCACCGAGGACAAGCGGGTGATCGCTGCATTCCACTGGCGCGGCGCGCCCGACGAGGAGGAGGCGGCTGCCGCGGTGAGGGAGATCGCGGCGCGCGCGCAGGAGGATGGCTTTGTAGTGCAATGGGGGCGCAAGGTGCTGGAGGTGCGTCCTCCCGTCCCGCTGGACAAGGGTCTGGGGGTGACGGCCCTGCTGAGCGCGCCCGCGGGGGCGGGCGCTGTCGATGGGCACCTGTTTGCCGCCGCGCTGTACGTGGGCGACGACACGACCGACCTCGACGCCTTTCGGGCCCTGCGCGAAATGGAGCGCTCTGGCGTGTTGAGAGCCGCGGTCTGCGCTGCGGTGAGCTCCGAGGAAGCGCCGCTGGAGCTGGTGCGCGAGGCCGACCTGACGATCGACGGCACGAGCGGTGTGCGCGGGCTGCTCGAGGCGCTGCTGCAGTAACGCCAAGTGCGTTTCGTCGACTTCCTCAAGACGACCGTCCTGCTCAGCGCCGGCGCGGCCACGGCGCTGGCCGCGGTCACCGTGCTGGCTGCCGCCGAGAGCTCCGATTCGCTGCTGGTGCCGCTCGCGGCGGGCTGGTGGGTGCTGGCGGCCCTGATCGGGCTGCGCCTGGGCCGGCGCGCCGAGACGAATCCTCCGATCGCCCGCCTGCTTGCGGGCGCCCGGGCCACCACGACTCTGCCCGAGCTCAATCCGGCGAGCATCCTGATCAACCGTCTGTGGCCGCTTCTGCTGGTGACGATCCTCGCCGGCGGCCTGGCCTTCCTCGCTCCCCAGATCCCCGGCATCGGCGCCGGCTTCGGAATCATCTGGGCGCTTGCGTGGCGTCGCCAGGACGCGGCCGTCGCGGCGATCGAGGAGCGCGACGGGGCGCTCTTCTACGTGCGCCGCACCTCACCGGTGCGAGCGATGGCGCTGGAGCGAGCCCCCGGCTTCAAGGCGCTGCGAGGGAGCGGGGTGGAGGGCTCGCGGTCGCAGGGTGGCGCGGCCACCTGATGGCGCTCGACGTCCTGATCGTCTCGCTGGGCTCCACCAGCGGGCTGCGCGCTGCCGACGAGGAGCTGCGCGACTCGCTGAGGCGGGCCGGTGCGGACGTCGAGCTCGTCAGCGCCGCGCCCCCCGCCGAGGTGCGCACCCTGATGCTCACGGATCTGCGCTGGGCGCTCGCCGCACGGCGAGCCGCCTCAGCGGCGCTGCGGCGCACACCGGCGCGTGCGGTCATCTACTCCAGCACCACCGCCGCCCTGCTGTGGCCGCGGCTGGGAGCGATTCGCTTCGACGCGCCCGCGGCCGGCAACCGCCCAGGGCGCCACGGCCTGTGGCAACGCCCGCTGGAGCGCCTGCGCCTGCGCCAAGCACCGCTGCTGCTGCCGTGGAGCGAGGGCGCTCTCGCCGAGCTTCCCGGGTCGGGGTCCACAGGGCTCGGCCGCGCGCTTGTGCTGCCCGTGCCGGTCGAGCCCTCGGCGCCACCGCGGAGCAGCGGAGAGCGTGACATCGCGGCGATCACCTATGCGGCCAACCCGGCGAAGAAGGGCCTCGACCGGGTGCTGGAGGCGTGGTGTCGCGTGCGCCGAGACGGGGAGGAGCTGGTGGTCGCCGGCGCCGGCCCGCGGGACCTCGCGCGCGCGAGGGTCGCCCTGCCGGAACAGGGCGTGCGGGTGACTGGGATGCTCCCCTCCGACGACTACCGCGCGCTGCTGCGCCGCGCGCGCGTGTTCGTATGCGCGCCGCGTCGCGAGGACTACGGGCTGGCGCAGCTCGAGGCGCTCGCCGACGGGTGCCAGCTGGTCACCAGCTCCGCGCCTGGTCCGTATGCGGCTTTGCCCATCGCGCGCGAACTGGATCCGCGGCTTGTAGGCGAGGATCTGGGTAGGGCGTTACGAGCGGCGCTGGACGATCCGGCTGCCGACTACGCTGCGCGCGCCGACCGCGCGTTGGCTCCCTTCCGCCGGGTAGCCCTGGATCGGGCTGTGGCCGAGGAGCTGCTGCCGCGGCTGATCTGGCCATAGAAGGCTGAAAGTCAGCGGGATAGCCGCTCGTAGAGCGCGCTCTCCTCCTTAATCGCTTGGTCCGCGAGCGCGTCGACTAGCGTTTGTTCGCCGACTTGCACAGCTTCCTGAGCTCCGCCCACGGCCGCGTGTTGGCCACGTCCTCGCTCCTTAGCCAGGCGCGGCGCGCGGTGGCGACCCCCCAGCGCATGTTGGCGAGCGTGTGCGTGCGGTGGGCGTCGGAGTCGATCACGATGCGTACGCCCGCGCGGACGGCGGCGCGGGCGTGTACGTCGGAGAGGTCGCGGCGGTCGGGGTTGGCGTTGATCTCGAGCATCGTGCCCGTTCGAGCCGCCGCCGCGAAAACCGCCTCCAGGTCCAGCGGGTAGGGTTCGCGACGCTCGATCTTGCGCCCGGTGGGGTGGCCGATGGCGTCCACCAGGGGGTGTTCGATGGCGGCGATCATGCGCTCCGTCATCGCCTGCTCGCTCATCCCGAAGGCTGTGTGAACGCTCGCCACGACCCAATCCAGCTTGCCTAGCAGCTCGTCTTCGTAGTCCAGCGAGCCGTCGGGGAGGATGTTGACCTCGCTGCCCGCCAGCAGCTCGATGCCCTCCATGCGCCCGTTCGTCTCCGCGATCCGCTCGATCTGGCGCAACAGCTCAGCGGGCGAGACGTCGTTACCGAAGCCGTGCGAGGCCGAGTGGTCGGTGATGGCCAGGTACTCGTAGCCTCGCTCGCGCGCCGCGCGGGCCATCTCCGCGATCGTCGCGCGCCCGTCCGAGGCGACGGTGTGACAGTGCAGGTCGCCGCGGATGTCGCGTTCGGCTACCAGGCGCGGAAGGCCGGCATCGGGCGCGGCCGCCTCCAGCTCGCCGCGGTTCTCGCGCAGCTCGGGCTCGATGTTGTCGAGCCCGAGCAACTCATACACCCCCTCCTCGCCGGCGCAGGTATGGGTAGCGCCGTCAGCATCGTCGAGGACCCCGTACTCCGAGACGTGCAGACCCCGCCGCACGGCGGCTTCGCGCAGCGCGGCGTTGTGACGCCCCGAGCCGGTGAAGTGCTGCAGCAGGTTGCCGTGCTGCTCGGGCAGCGCGATGCGCAGGTCCACGCTCATCCCCGAGTGCGTCCGCGCTCTTGCGCCGGCGGCGCCGGAGGAGGAGACGCCCTCGATCTGCTCCAGCCCATCCAGGAGCCCCGTCAGGGCCAGTGGGTTGGTGGTGGTGGCGATCAGGTCGATGTCCTTGACGGCGTCCACCATCCGCCGCGCGCTGCCCGCCAGCTCGATCTTTGCGTCCGCCGGCGCGTCCGCGCGCAGGCCGGCGATCAGCGCCTCCCCCAGCTCGATCGCCGCGGGCAGCAGCAGCCGCGGGACCCTCTCTGTGGAGGCGGCATCCAGGGCGCCCAGCACGTTGGCCTCGAACTTGGGGCCGAGCCCGCGCACGTCGCGCAGGCGCTGAGCCAGCGCTGCCTCGCGCAGCTGCTCGAGCGTCTGGATGCCGACCTCGTCGTGCAGCAGGCGCGCACGCTTGGGGCCCAATCCCTGCAGGCGCGCGATCGCGATCAGGCCGGGGGGAAACTTCGCGCGCAGCCGCTCTGAGGATGGCGTGGTGCCCGTCTGCAGGAGCGTGAGGATCTTCTGCTGCAGCGTCTCCCCGATCCCCGCGAGCTCGGTAGCCTTCCCCGCGCGCGCCAGCGCGGCCACCGACATCGGCGATTCGCGTACGGCGCGCGCGGCGTTGCGGTAGGCCAGCACGCGGTGCACGATCGCGCCATCCAGCTCGTAGAGGTCGCCCAGCTCCTCCAGGGCGTCGGCGATGGCGGCGTTGGAAACATCTGCCATGTGGATAAGAGTGCCGCACGGGCCGTGGCCGCGCCCGCTCGTGGAGGCTCACGGTCCGGCTTGTACGCTTCGCCCCGATGCGCGTCCTGGTCACAGGTCACCACGGCTACATCGGGTCCATCCTGGTCCCGCTGCTCGCGGACGCCGGCCACGAGGTGGTCGGCCTTGACACCTACCTATACGAGGGGTGTGACTTCGGTGAGGATCGCGCGCCAGCCGTGCCGGTCATCCGCGGGGACGTTCGCGACGTGGCGGCCTCCGATCTCGAGGGCTTCGACGCGGTCATGCACCTCGCGGCCCTCTCCAACGACCCGGTGGGCGACCTCAATCCCGATTGCACCTACGCCATCAACCACCGCGCGTCCGTTTCGCTGGCCAGAGCCGCCAAGCAGGCGGGGGTGCAGCGCTACCTGTTCTCCTCTTCGTGCAGCCTCTACGGCGCCGCCGGCGAGGACTGGATCGAGGAGACGGCGGCCTTCAATCCGGTGACCCCCTACGGGGAGTCGAAGGTCCTGGCTGAGCGGGAGATCGGGGAGCTCGCCGACGACTCGTTCAGCCCCACGTTCCTGCGCAACGCAACTGCCCACGGGCTCTCGCCCCGCCACCGCGGCGACCTGGTCGTAAACAACCTCACTGCCTTCGCCTTCGCCACCGGCGAGGTGCTGATGCAGAGCGACGGCACCCCGTGGCGGCCGCTGGTGCACATCGAGGACATCTCGCGCGCCTTCCTCGGTCTGCTCCAGGCGCCGCGGGAGAAGGTGCACGGCGAGGCCTTCAACATCGGCGGCGACGAGGAGAACTACCAGATCCGCGACATCGCGCGGATCGTCGAGGAGGTCGTTCCCGGGTCGCGTATCGCGTTCGCGCAGGGCGCCGGCCCGGACAAGCGCAGCTACCGCGTGAGCTTCGCCAAGCTGCAGCGTGCGTTTCCCGAGCTGAGCCCCCGCTGGACGGTGCGCTCGAGCGCCGAAGACATGCTCACTGCCTACCGCGAGAACGGCCTGAGCATCGCGGACTTCAAAGGGTCCCGGTTCATGCGGATCGCTCGCCTCAAGGAGCTCATGGCAGAGGGACGGCTGGATGGGGAGCTGCGCTGGAAGGATCGCGCCCCCATCGCCGCGGGCTGAGCTCTTCCTGATGCCGGACGCCTTGCTGCCCACGCTCAGCCGCATCGGACTGGGCTCGTGGGTGTTTGGCCGTGTGGCGTGGGGTGTGCAGGAGGATCGCGATTCGATCGCCGCCATCCTGCGCGCGGTCGAGCGCGGGGTGAGCTGGATCGACACGGGGGCCGTCTACGGCGGGGGGCACGCCGAGCGCATCGTTGGCCGCGCGCTCGCGCAGCTCTCCCCGCAGGAGCGTCCGCTGGTATTCACCAAGTGCGGCATCCGCATCGACGCGGCCGGAGACACCTACCGGGATCTCAGTCCGGCTTCGCTGCGCGCCGAGTGCGAGGCATCGCTCGAGCGCCTCGGGATGGCGCGGCTCGATCTCTACCAGCTGCACTGGCCAATCGCCGACCACGCGGTCATGGAACGCGCCTGGGAGACGCTGGGGGAGCTGCAGCGCGAGGGCAAGATCCGCTGGGCGGGGGTGAGCAACTTCGACACGGAGCTGCTGCGCCGCTGCTCGGAGCTGCGCCGGATCGAAGCGGTGCAGCCGCCGCTGTCGCTGGTGGACCGCGACGCCGCCGCAGACGTGATCCCCTGGGCCAAGCGCGAAGGCGCCCACGCGATCGTCTACAGCCCGCTCGCGTCGGGCCTGCTCTCCGGGCGTTTCTCCGAGGAGCGCCTGCGGGCGCTGCCGGCGGAGGACTGGCGTCGGCGCCGGCCTCCGTTTCAGGCTCCGCGGTTGCAGCGCACCCTCGATCTGGTCGAGCGCCTGCGTCCGCTGGCGCAGGGGCTGGGGGTCTCGCTCTCCGAACTGGCCATCGCCTGGACGCTCGCCTGGCCGGGCGTGAGCGGGGCGATCGTCGGCGCGCGCAGCCCCGCGCAGCTGGACGAGTGGATCGGCGCGGCCGAGTTGCGCCTGGACGAGCAGACCCTCGACGCCGTTGCCGCGGCGCTCGCGGAGAGCCGCGCCGGCTCAGGGCCTCTGCGTCCGGGCGCTCAGGGCCTGGGCTCTCAGGCCGCCTGAGTCGCGCGCCCGAAGTCGGGGTCGTCCACCGTGCCGGCTGTGGGTGGGCGCATGTAGACCGCGCGGCGCATGCGCATCGAGTCGAGGAAGCCGATCCGCCGGTCGATCGCCTCGGGGGGCGGCCATGGCAGCAGCGGGAGCCCAGCGGCCTGCCGCCAGCCGGCGAGCCGCCCTCTCAGGGCGGCCGTGTCGCGGGAGAGGACGAGGTCGCCCACCACCACGATCGCCTCTGCGAGCAGCGCCCTGGGAGCCATCCGCGTGCGCAGCACCCCGTAGCGCCGCAGGTAGTACCCGCGCGCATGGCCACTGTTGCGTCGCTGATCGTGTGAGCGGTGGCCCCACGTCGCGGAGCCCACGTGCACGGCGACCGCATCCAGGGCCGCCGTCGTTTCCCAGCCGGCCACGCGCAGGCGCAGTCCGAGGTCGAAGTCCTCCTGGTAGGCGAGGATCGATTCGTCCTCGCCGCCCATCTGCTCCCACGCGGCCCGCCGGAAGGCTGCGATGGTGCCGTCCGGTCCGGTCAAGACGAGCCCCTTCTCGGTGCGCGTGCGCTCGGGCGGCGCGCCCTTGAAGCGGGGGAAGGCCGCCAGCGTGGGGTCGGCGACGAGCCCCACGCTGTCCACCTGCCGTTCGCCAGGCCGCAGCAGCAGCGGAGCCACCGAAGCCAATCGAGGGCGTCCCGCGAAGGGGGCGGTGAGACGCTCGAGGAAGTCGGGTCGGGGTTCGACATCGTTGTTCATCATCACCACGATCTCGCTCTCCCCCGCGGCGACGGAGGCGTTGCAGGACTCCGCGCAGGTCATGTTGCGCTCCAGCCTGATCACCTTCACCTCGGGGAACTCGGCCCGCGCGCGCTCCGCAGTGCCCTGGTCGCAGCCGTTGTCGCACAGCACCACGCTGTGCTCGATCGTCTGGCGGCGCAGGTGCTCCAGCGTGGTGCGGGTGAACTCCCAGCCCCGATAGGCCACGATCGCGACGCCGACGCTGAGCTCGGGTGTCCTGACAGGAAAACTAGAGGGGCCCGGCCAGCCGGCCTCCGGCCGGCTGGGCCACCCTCTAGGCATGGCTGAGCTCTTTCGCGATCGAGGCCTCCCTGGCCCCGTCCAGCGCCGCGACCCCGAGCGCGCGCGCGATCGACATCGCCAGGGAGGCCGCGGACAGGCCGTGGAGATCGTTGAGATACGTCGCCGTTCCGGTGACCCCGCGCGGCATCGCATCCACGGCCGCTCGCACGAGCCGGCAGCCGAGTCCGTGCTCTGCGATCACCTCGGCGGTGAGCGACCCCAGCCCGCCGGTTCGGTAGTGCGACTCGACCGTCACCGCCAGCGGGCGCTCTGACAGCAGCTCCCGGAGCTCGTCGAGGGGCGCGGGCTGCACGCTGGAGATCACCGCAACCGTGGCGCCGATGCCCTGCTCCGCCAGCAGCTCGCGCGCCCTCACCGCCTCGCCAGCGAGGCTGCCGAGTGCAAGGATGGCGACGTCCCGGCCCTCGCCGAGCAGCGCCAGGCGCCCCAGCTCGAAGCGACCCTCGAGGCCGGGGACGGTGGCGGCGGACTTGCCGATCCGCAGGTACACGGGCCCCTTCACGGCCGTGCAGGCGTGCACCGCCGCGATCGCCTGGGCGGGGTCGGCGGGGACGACGATCGTCATGTCGGGCTGCGCGCGCATCACCGCGACGTCCTCCAGCGTGTAGTGGGTGATGCCGTTGAATCCGTAGTCCAGGCCGGCGCCGACGCCGACGATCCTCACCGGCAGTGAGTGCAGCAGCGGGCCGTTGCGGATGAACTCGTACGGGCGCAGCGAGGCGAACGTCCCGATCGAGTAGACGAAGGGCACGAGCCCGGCCTCGGCGAGCCCGGTGGCGAGGCCCACCATCCCCTGCTCGGCGACCCCCACGTTGACGAAGCGCTCGGGGAAGCGTTCGGCGAAGGGCTCGAGCACGCTGAAGCCGATGTCGCCGGTGAGGAGCATCACCCGCGGGTCCTCCTCGGCCACCTCCACCAGCGCGCGGGCGAAGGCGTTTCTCATGTCATGCCACCCCGCTCCCGGCGGGCTGGGGCTCCGGCGCACTGCCCTCCAGTTCGCGCAGCGCCTGCTCGTACTGCTCGTCGGACATCGACCAGTAGTGCCACGGAATGGCGCTCTCCATGAAGGGCACTCCCTTGCCGAAGGTCGTGCGGGCGAGCAGCACGTGGGGCGCCCCGCCGCTCTCCAGGCCATCGAGAGTGCGGCTCAGCTGCTCGACGTCGTGGCCATCGACATCGTGAACGTCCCACCCGAAGGCGCGCCAGCGCGCGGACAGGGGCGCGAGGTCGAGCACCTCGCGCGTGTAGCCGAGCGCCTGCTGACCGTTGATGTCGACCAGCGCGATCACGTTTCCCAGCCGGTGGTGGGCGGCGAACATCACCGCCTCCCAGATCGAGCCCTCGTCGCACTCGGCGTCGCTCAGGAGCGCGAATGCCCTGCGGGGCGAGCTCTGCAGGCGCGCGGCGAGCCCCGCGCCCACGGCGTAGGAGAGGCCCTGTCCAAGCGACCCGGTGGAGAAGTCTACCCCGGGCACCACGTGCTCGGGGTGCGTCGCGAGGGGGCTGCCATCGACGCAGAAGCTCTCGAGCTCCTCGCCGCTCAACCGCTCGGTGGCGTACAGCGCGGCGTAGAGCGCAAGCGCGGCGTGGCCCTTGGAGAGCACGAAGCGATCACGTTCGGGGTCGCCTGGGCTGGGCACTTTCATGGCCCCGCCGAACAGCACCGCCAGCAGGTCCGCAACGGAGAGTGCGGAGCCGATGTGCCCGGCGGCGGCCCGCCAGGAGTGCTCCAGCACGAGCCGGCGGATCGTGTGGCCCAAGATACGCTGAGACATGTCCGCATGACATCACGGGCAGGCCCGGCCGTCCTGTGGGCGCCCGCCGACGGCGTGCGCGGCGGCGTTCACGGCCCCCGCATCGTTTCCCACTGCCCCGAGCCGATCTCGCGACGGTCAGCGCCCCCGGGTCCCTACACGAGGGCTCAGCCGGCGAGCGCCGGGATGCGCGGCAGCTCCCGCGCATACCACCGATAGGTCGCCTCCAGGCCCTCCTCGAGATCCCATTCGGGCGTCCAGCCGAGGTGCTCGGAGATGGCGCCGCAATCAAGCCACTGACGCCCGAGCTCACCGTGCGGGGTTCCGTGCCCGCGGACATCCGGCTCAACCGCAAGGCCCGCGATCTCGATGAGCTGGCTGACGACCTCCAGGACCCTCACCGGACGCCCTATGCTCGCGTTCCAGGCGCGCCCGTGCAGCTCGGGGCGATCGAGCGAGCCGGCGACCGCGAGATAGGCGGTGACGGCGTCCTCGGCGTACAGGAAATCGCGCTCCAGCAGCCCGTTCGATCGAATCACCGGCCGCTCGCCCGCCAGCAGCGCCCTCACGGCCCCCGGGATCAGGCGCGAGAAGTTGACGTCCCCGCCGCCGAACACATTGCCGAAGCGCGTGACGGCCACGGGCAGCCCGAACGTGTGGGCGTAGGAGCGGGCGACGATGTCGGCGCACGCCTTGGACGCGTCGTAGGGATAGCGCGGTTGCAGCGCGTGATCCTCCCGGTAGGGCAGATCCTCATGCACGCCGTAGGCTTTGTCGGTGGAGGCCACCACCACCCGCTGGGGCGGCTCGCTGGCGAGGCGGCACGCCTCCAGCAGGTTCCAGGTGCCGCGCACATTGACTTCGTAGGCGCTCAGGGGCGAGCTCGTCGCCGACTCCACGATCGCGGTAGCCGCGAGGTGGAACACCGCCTGCACGCCGTGGCGCTCGATCGCGCTCCGCAGCGATTCCGTGTCCATCAACTCGGCCCGCACGGGGGTGCAGCGCTCGTGCAGCCCGCGCAGGCGAAAGCGCGAGAGCTCGGCGGGCGGGCGGTCGAGGATCAGCACTTCCGCGCCCTCCTGCAGCAGCCGCTCGGCCACCCACGAGCCGATGAAGCCCTGGGCGCCGGTGAAGAGCACGCGCGTGCCCGTCCATGTGCTCACCGCGCGTGCACCAAGCCTCTCACCGAGCGCGAGCTTAGCGCCTGGGCGCATGGCGTGAGGGCGCCTGGCGCGAGCGGACCGCTCCAGCATCTAGGGTTCGAGCATGTCCGGCGAGGCCTGGCTGATCCTCCCCACCTACGACGAGGCCGAGAACATCGAGGCAATCGTGCGGGCCGCCGGCGCGGTGCTCGCCGATGCCGCTCCCGAGGGGTACCGCGTGCTGGTCGTCGACGACAGCTCGCCCGACGGCACCGGCGCGATCGCCGATCGCCTCGCGCGGGAGTGCGAGTGGGTGCAGGTGCTGCACCGCCGGGAGAAGAACGGCATCGGCCCCGCCTACCTGGCGGGCTTTCGCCATGCGCTCGCGAACGGCGCTGGGTATGCGCTGGAGATGGACTCCGACTTCTCCCACGACCCCGCCGACCTGGCGAGACTGCTAGAGGCTGTACAGGGGGGCGCCGACCTAGCGCTCGGCTCGCGCTACGTGCCCGGCGGGGGGGTGAGCGACTGGGGTCTCCTACGGCGCATTGTCAGCGAGGGGGGCTCGACCTATGCGCGGTGGGTGCTGGGTCTGCGGGTGCGCGACCTTACCGGGGGCTTCAAGTGCTTTCGCCGCGAGACGCTGGAGGCGATCCACTTCGACAGCGTGCGCTCGCAAGGGTACGCCTTCCAGGTCGAGCTCACCTACCGCGCGGTGCGCGCGGGCTTCCGCGTGGTGGAGGTGCCGATCGTCTTCCGCGACCGCCAGCGCGGCCAGAGCAAGATGTCGTGGCGGATCGCCGCCGAGGCGATGTGGCTGGTGCCGCGGCTGCGCTTCGGGCGCTAAGGGCCGGTGTCCGGTGCGGCGCCGGGCGCCGAGCAGCGGATTCCGACGCTCCAGTAACGGCGCCGGGGGGCCGATCAGACGGGGATGGACGCCTCCGCCTACGCCCTCGCACACGGGGTGCGCCGCACCCGCGTGACGCTGCGCGACTGGAGCCAGCGCCCCGGCCAGGTGGTGGGTAGCTGGGCGCTGGGCTCCCTCGCGGCGGCGCTCGGTCTGCTGGCGGCGGTGCTCGCGATCTCCGAGCTCTCGGGGAGCTACGTGCAGGTGATCACCCTGCGCCCGCCCTTCGCGGTGGGGGACGCGGCGGACGTGAGGAGCGTGCTCAGCCACAACCTGCTCGTGCTGGCGCTGCACGCGATGGCGTGCGTGGCGGGGTTCATCGCGGGCAGCTCGCTGCCGCTGCAGGCCCAGTCGCACAGCGGGGTCTCGCGCTGGGTGCACGAACACGGGGGCCGGCTGGCGATCGCGTTTGTGGTGTGCGCCACCACCTTCTCGCTCTCCGCTCAGGCGTACGTGCTGGGGCACACGCTCGCCGGCGTAGCGAACTTCCTGCAGGTCTCCCCGGCGCTGCTGCTGCTGGGGGTGCTGCCCCACGCGCTGGCGGAGCTGGTGGCCCTGTTCCTGCCGCTGGCGGCCTGGATCATCGCGAGCCGCCGCGGCGAGTGGGATCAGTTGCTGGCGGCCACGCTCGTAACGGTCGCCGTGGCCGTGCCGGTGCTGGTGGCGGCGGCCTTCGTGGAGGTCTACATCTCGCCCCATCTGTTCGTGGCGCTCACGGGCATCCGCGGGCCGATCACGCGACCCTGGTAGCCCTTGCTTTACTTTGTATAGTGAAGTAGGCCAAGCAAGCGAGACGACATGACAGGAGACCCCGATGGCAGGCAGCTTGAGTGAAGTGACCGACAACAACTTCGACGCCGAGGTGCTCGAGTCCGAGACACCTGTGCTCGTGGACTTCTGGGCACCGTGGTGCGGCCCCTGCCGCGTGGTGGCCCCCGTACTCGAGGAGATCGCGGGCGAACGCGAGGATCTGCGGATCGTGAAGCTCAACATCGACGACAACCAGCAGACGGCGGCGCGCTTCCAGGTGCTCTCGATTCCCACGATGATCCTCTTCAAGGGCGGTCAGCCGGTGAAGACGGTGATCGGGGCCTACCCCAAGCAGCGCCTGCAGGCGGAGCTGGAGCCGGCGCTCGCGGTCTGAGCCGCCCGGCCCTTCCCAAACCTTCGAGCATTTAGGTCGCCTCGATTTAAGGATGCGACGGCGCGATCCGATGCGTCCACCATGCACAAGGCGCTCCTACCGCTTGCCCGCGGGTTGCCCCGAGGCGAGCGACGCCTGCTGGGTCTCGCCACAACCCTGCTGATCGCGCTCGTCGCGGCGACCGGAGCGCACGCCGCGTTCGGGATCGGCGGCCACGCCGTCGAACTGCCGATCCGCGATTGGGTCACCTCGGCGGTCTACATCCTCGTGGGGGTGATCGTCAGCTGGCGCGCGCTGCGCACCACCGAGGCGCGGCGCTCGTGGATGATCTTCGCCTTCGGCATCTCGATCTACGGCCTCGGCAATGTGCTGTGGGCGGCTTGGGTCGAACACCTCCCCAACCCGCCGATCCCATCGATCTGCGATGGCATGTGGCTCACCCTCTACCCCGCGTGCTACCTCGGCATCGTGGGCCTCGCGCGTGTGCGCGAGCGGCGCGTGCCGCCCAGGATCTGGCTGGATGGCATCATCGCGGGCCTCGGCGTGGCGGCCGTGGGCGCGGCGATCGTGCTGCGCCCGGTGCTCGCCTCGGTGTCGGGCAACACCGCCGCGGTGGTCACCGAGATGGCCTACCCGATCTGCGACCTGCTGCTCGCCGCGCTCGTGGTGGGCGTGCTCGCGCTGCGCGGCTGGCGGCTGGACCGGATGTGGGGGATGCTGGGCGTGGGGTTCCTGGCGCTGGCGACAGCCGACTGCATGTATGCGCTGCAGGTGGCGGGCGGGGCTTCGGCTCCGACCACCGCCACCAACCTCGCCTACGACATCGGCGTGCTGCTGCTGGCGCTCGCGGCGTGGCAGCCCGGCGAGGCGCTCGAGCGCGACGCCGTGCCGGGCATCGCGGTGCTCGGGATCCCGGCTGCGTTCACCGCGAGCGCGCTCGGGCTACTGATCTACGACCACTTCAGCCGCCTCGACCCGCTGGCGCTGGGGCTGGCGATGCTCACGATGTTCGCGGCCTTCGCGCGCACCGCGCTCGCCTTCCGCGACGTGCGCGCGCTCGCCGAAACGCGCCGCCAGGCGCTCACCGACGACCTCACCTCGATGCCCAACCGCCGCGATTTCCTGCAACGCCTGCGCGAGGGGATCGCCGCCAGCCAGGCGAGCGACACCAGTGTGGCGCTGCTGCTCGTGGACCTCGATCACTTCAAGGAGCTCAACGATACGCTCGGCCACGACGCCGGCGATGAGCTGTTGTGCCAGGTGGGCGAGCGTCTACGCGGGGCGCTGCGCAGCACCGACACCGCCGCGCGGCTGGGGGGCGATGAGTTCGGCGTGCTCCTCTGCGACGCGTGCGACACGGAGCGCGCGGAAGTGGTGGCGGACAAGATCCTCAGGGCGATCGCCGAGCCCTTCCCGCTCAAGGGGCTGAGTCTGCGCGTGACGGCGAGCATCGGGATCGCGCTCTACCCCGAGCACGCGCACGATGGCGAGCAGCTGATGCAGCACGCCGACGTGGCCATGTACGAGGCCAAGACGGCGCAATCCGGGCGCGCTTGCTATGCGCGCGAGCGCGACAACCACTCGCTCGAGCGGCTCACGCTGGCGGGCGAGCTCTCGCGCGCGCTGGAGAGCGGGGAGATCGAGGCGCACTTCCAGCCCAAGGCCGAGGCGGCCACCCGCAGGATCGTCGGCGTCGAGGCGCTCGTGCGCTGGCGCCACCCCACGCGCGGGCTGATCGGGCCGGGCGAGTTCGTCACGATCGCCGAGCAAGCCGGGCTGGGTCGGGCGTTGACGCGCAGGATGCTCGCGCTCGCGCTGAGCCAGGTCAAGGCATGGCGCGCGGAGGGGCTCGATCTGCACGTGGCGGTCAACACGACCGTCGCCGATCTGCAGGACACCAAGTTCCCCGAGGAGGTCGCCGCGATGCTGGCCGCCCACGGGCTGCCCCCGGAGGTGCTCGTGCTCGAGGTCACCGAGAACATGGTGCTCGCCGACCCCGTGCGCGTGGGCGATGTGCTCGCACAGCTGGGCGAGCTCGGCTTGGGTCTCTCGCTAGATGACTTCGGCACCGGGTACTCCTCGCTCACGCACCTCAAGGCGCTGCCCGTGGGGGAGGTCAAGATCGATCGCTCGTTCGTGGGGCGCATGACCGCCGACCCGGTCGATGCCGCGATCGTCGAGGCGACGATCCGCCTCGCGCACTCGATCGGCATCCGCGTGGTCGCGGAGGGCATCGAGGACCAGGCGACGTGGCGCTCGCTCGTGGCCAACCGCTGCGAGCTGGTGCAGGGCTACGCACTCTCGCGACCGCTGCCCGCGGCCGAGCTCGAGGGGCTGCTGCGCGCCGAGCCTCTCGCTCCACCGCCAGGATCACGCGCGCTTGACGCGGCGCAGGGCGATCTCCAGGCGTAGCCCGTCGATCGTGGCTCGCTCGCGGTGGACTCCATCCGCTGCGTCCTCGCCCGCTGGCAGCTCGACGGCGAGGGTCTCGCCGAGGAGGTAATCGCGGTGGGCCTCGACGGCGTTCAGCAGGGCGCCGTCGCCGGAGAGGCGCAGCTCGATCCGGTCCTCGACCTGCAGGCCGGCGCTCTTGCGGGCGTTCTGCACGGCGTGGACGATCTCCCGCGCACGCCCCTCGCGGCGCAGATCCTCGTCGATCGCGAGATCGAGGGCGACCGCGTGGGCGCCCTCGCGCTCGACCGAGTAGCCCTCGGGGGCGTGCATCGAGATGAGCAGATCCTCGGGAGCGAGGGTGTGATCGCGGCCGTCGATCGCCACGCCCACCTCGCCGCCGCCGCGCACCGCGCTCACCACGTGAGCGGGGTCCAGCGCGGCGATCGCCTCCGCCACGCGCGGCATGTTCTTGCCGAAGCGGGGTCCCAGTGTGCGGTAGTTGGCCTTGATCTCGTATTCGCCGAGCTCCTCGGCGCCGGCCACGAAGCGCACGCGCCGCACGTTGAGCTCCTCGCGCACGATCTCCGCGAGGCGCTCGATCGCGGAGCGCTCGGGGCCCGTGGCCACCACCACCGCCTCGGCGAGGGGCTGGCGCACCTTGATCTTGGCCTGCCCCCTGGCGGCCAGTCCGAGGCGCACCGTCTCGCGCGCGACGGCCATCGCCCGCTCCAGCTCCTCCTCGCGGGGAGGCAGGTCGGCGGCGCTGGGGAAGTCGCACAGGTGCACGCTCGCGAGCGTCCCATCGAGGTTGTCGTAGATCTCATCGGCGATGAACGGGCAGAAGGGGGCGAGCAGCTTGGCCACCGTCAGCAGGCACGTGCGCAGCGTTGCGAACGCCGCCGCCTCGCCATCCCAGAAGCGCCGGCGCGAGCGGCGCACGTACCAGTTCGAGAGCTCGTCCACGAGCTCCGCGATCGCGCGCCCCGCGGTGGTCGCGTCGTAGACGTCCAGGCGCTCGTCCACCAGCTCCGCCACCGCCGCCGTGCGCGAGAGCGCCCACGCGTCGAGATCCTCGCTGGAGCGTGGCGCGATCGCCTCGCCTCCCGCGGCGGCTTTTGGCGCGGCCGGGAAATCGAGCTCAACCGGCCCATCCCCGGCCGGCCCTGCCGGCCCCTCTCCTCCCCCCTCCACAACGCCCGTCAACGCCTGCGCATTGGCCCCCGCGTAGAGCGTGTAGAAGAAGTAGGTGCTCCACAGCTGCTTGAGGAACAGCCGCACGCCCTCGCCGACGCTCTCCGTCGAGAAGCGGTACCCATCCCAGGGCTGCTTGGCGGTGAAGAAGTACCAGCGCAGCGCATCGGCGCCGTAGGCGTCGAGCACCGCCCACGGCTCCACCGTGTTGCCCTTGGACTTCGACATCTTCTGGCCCTCGGCGTCGAGGATCAGCCCAAGGCACACGACGTTGCGGTAGGGCGCGGTGTCGAACAGCAGCGTGGAGATGGCAAGCAGCGAGTAGAACCACCCGCGCGTCTGATCCTGCGCCTCGCAGATGAAGTCTGCTGGGAAGCGCTCGGGGTCGGCCGCCAGCTCGGCGCCCGCATCGGCGAAGGGGTGGTGGTGCTGAGCGAAGGGCATCCCCCCCGAGTCGAACCACACGTCGATCACCTCCGGCACGCGGCGCATCGGCTGCGCGCACTCCGCGCAGGGCCAGGAGACCTCGTCCACGTAGGGCCGGTGGGGGTCCTCCAGCTCCACTCCCGCGAGCGAGCGCAGCTCGGCGAAGGATCCCACCACGTGCACGTGCCCCCCCGCGCAGCGCCACACCGGCAGCGGCGTGCCCCAGTAGCGCTCGCGCGAGAGCGCCCAATCGACGTTGTTCGCAAGCCAATCCCCGAAGCGCCCCTCCCTGACGTGCGGGGGATACCAGTTGACGCTCGCGTTCTCCCTCTCCATCCGCTCCCGCACAGCGGTCGTCCTGATGTACCAGCTCGCCTTGGCGTAGTAGATAAGGGGTGTTCCGCAGCGCCAGCAGTGGGGGTAGGAGTGCTCGTAGTCATTTTTTTTAAATAGTTGGCCGCGCCGCGCGAGGTCGTCTGTGAGCGCCGCACCCAGCTCGGGGTCCTTTACGAACTGGCCCTCGTAGGAGCGTCCGTCGTGATTGCGCACGCGTCCGTCATAAGTGCCATCGGGGTTGACTGGGTTGAACAGCGTGCCCGGACTCGCCGGATCGAAGAGACCGGCGGCGGCCGCGGCGGTGAAGTCGTCCTCGCCGAAGGCGGGGGCGATGTGCACCACCCCCGTGCCCTCATCGGTGGTGACGAAATCCCCGGCGATGACCGGATACCCATCCGGCGCGCCGGTGTTGAAGATCGGCCCTGCATAGCTCTGTCCCACCAGCGCGCTGCCCGGGAAGCGCTCGAGCACCTCCGCCTCCTCGCCCAGCACGGCCCGTACCCGGTCCTCCGCCAGCACCAGCACCTCCGGGCGGGTGGGCGTCGCCGCTGGGTGGGCGGCGCTCGACTCGGTGGCGGCGCTCGGCTCCACACGCGCGCGCACGTACGTCGCCTCGGGCGCCACCGCGACGGCGACGTTGCCCGGCAGCGTCCACGGGGTGGTGGTCCAGATCAGGAGCGCATCGCCCTCCCGCAGGGGCCCCCCGGGAGTGTGCGCCGGCAGGCGCACGTACACCGAGGGGTCCACCACGTCCTTGTATCCGAGCGCCACCTCGTGCGAGGAGAGCGCCGTGCCGCACCGCGGGCAGTAGGGCACGACCTTGTGCCCCTCGTACAGCAGCCCCTGCTCGTGGATCTGGCGCAGCGCCCACCAGATCGACTCGATGTAGTTGGGGTCAAGCGTGCGGTAGGCGTGCTCGAGGTCCACCCAGAAGCCGATCCGCTCGGTGAGGCGGTTCCACTCCTCGAGGTGGGTGAACACCGAGGCGCGGCAGCGCTCGTTGAACTTCCCGATTCCGTACGCCTCGATGTCGGCCTTCGTCTTGAAGCCCAGCTCGCGCTCCACGGCGATCTCCACGGGCAGCCCGTGGCAGTCCCAGCCGCCCTTGCGCTGCACGTGATAGCCGCGCATCGTGCGGTAGCGCGGGTAGATGTCCTTGAACACGCGCGAGAGCACATGGTGGGTGCCCGGCGGCCCGTTGGCGGTGGGGGGACCCTCGTAGAAGACCCACGGTGGCGCTCCCTCGCGCAGGCGCACCGACTCCGCGAAGACCTCCCGCTCGCGCCAGCGCGCAAGGACGGTCTCCTCCATCGCGGGCAGCTCCTGGCGCGGGTCCACCGCGCGGGCGGGCAGCAGCTGCGGGTGGCTCGAGGGAGCGCTCACGGGCGGCCCATTGTATGGGCCCATCCCGCGCACCCCGTCCCGGGGTGAGCGCGGGCGATAGAAACATCGACCCCCAGATACTCGACTATTCGCCGGGTCTTGTTAGCTTGACCTGCATGGTCCCAACGCGCATCCGATCGTGAAGGCGGTGATCCTCGCCGGTGGTTTGGGCTCGCGGCTCAGCGAGGAGACGACGACCCGCCCCAAGCCGATGGTGGAGATCGGCGGCAAGCCGATCCTGTGGCACATCATGAAGATCTACGCCGCCCACGGCGTGGAGGACTTCGTTGTCTGCCTCGGCTACAAGGGCTACCTCATCAAGGAGTACTTCGCCAACTACCACCTGCACACCTGCGATGTCTCCTTCGACCTTTCCCGCGGCGATGTCGAGGTCCACCGCTCCTCGACCGAGCCCTGGAGGGTGACGTTGGTGGATACCGGGGAGGGCACGATGACGGGGGGGCGTCTGAAGCGGGTGCTGCCGTATGTCAGCGAGGAGGACTTCTGCTTCACCTACGGCGATGGGCTGGCCGACATCGACATCACAGCGCTGATCGCCCACCACCGCGCGCAGGGGACGATCGCGACCGTCACCGCCGTGCAGCCACCCGGGCGCTTCGGCGCGGTCGAGCTCAATGGCACGCGCGTGCGCAGCTTCGAGGAGAAGCCCCGCGGCGACGGCGCCTGGCGCAACGGCGGCTTCTTCGTGCTCTCCCCCGAGGTGGGCCGCTACATCGCCGGCGACGAGACGACGTGGGAGAATGAGCCGCTGCGCACACTTGTGGGCGAGGCGCAGCTCGCCTCCTACCGCCACGAGGGCTTCTGGCAGGCGATGGACACGCTGCGCGACCGCAACCAGCTCGAGCAGCTGTGGGGCTCCGGCCGGCCCCCCTGGCGGATGTGGACATGATGGCCGGGGCCGCCACGATCGAGCGATTCCCGGGCGCCGATCCCGTCGCCTTCGACGAGCGCGGCTACGCGGTGGTGCGGGGCCTGCTCGGCGCCGAGGAGGTCCAGCAGCTGCGCACAACCGTGCGGGAGGCCATCGCCGAGGCCGAACGGGAGGGGCGCAGCGCCAGCGAGCAGGGGAGCGAGGGGACGATCCGGGGCGGCGGCGATATCCTCAGCACCCCATCGTTGCGCCACGTGCTCCTGGATCCACGCCTGCTGGGAGTGGTGGGCGAGCTGCTCGGAGGCGAGCCGCTGTACTTCGGCGACAGCAACTTCCGCGTTGGCCGCAACGGCGTTCGCGCCTGGCACCGCGACAACGTCAACCGCAGGCGCTGGCGCGGGGGGCCGGATTGGCGGGATCCCTACCCGCTGCTGCGCTGCGGCCTGTACCTTCAGGACCAGTCGCGCCACAGCGGCGGCTTAGCGCTGCGCCCCGGCTCCAACCGGCTGGGGCTCGTGCGGCCGGCGCTGCCCAAGCTGGTCGCTGCGCACGCCGGAGACCTGGTGGCGTGGAAACTGCGCACCGTGCACTCCGGCGAGGCGGTGCGTCCGCGCTGGCTGCCCGATCTGGCGCTGCACCCCCGTCTGCAGACGCGGCTGCCGCAGAGCATGCGTCTCTCCGACGATGGCGAGCGGATCGTGCTGTTCATGACCTTCGCCCTCGGAGGAGACCATCTCGAGCACTACATCGAGTACCTCAGGAGCCGCGACTACATGCAGGCGGCCTGGGCCGGCTCGCGCTTCGGTCCGGAGGTCTGGGAGCAGGCCGAGCGAGCCGGGTTGCGCGTGCTGCAGCCCGTGCCCGCCTACGGCTCCCTTCCCGATCGGTCGGACTGACCGTATGGCCGTGGGGCGCTCCTCCACGCGCCGACCCTCACGCCGGCCCACGGCACCCGCTGCCACTCCGCGCCGGTCTCACGCCAGCTCGCGCACAGCTGCGGCCACCCGCTCCTGCTGAGCTGCGGTGAGGGCCGGGAAGCAGGGCAGCGACAGGCAGCCGGCGTAGTAGTTCTCGGCGGCCGGGCACAGGCCCTCGCTGTAGCCGTAGGTTCGTCTGTACCAGGGGTGGAGGTAGACCGGCAGGTAGTGCACCTGAGCCAGGATCCCGCGCTCGTGCAGTCCCTCATACAGGCGTCGGCGGGCTGCGGCGCCGTCGCGGTGGCGCACGACAAACAGGTGGTGCGCATGGCGGTAGCCCGGGGGCGCGGCGGGTGCGAGCTCCAGCTGCTCGACGTCGCCGAGCAGCTCCCGGTAGCGCCCGGCCAGCTCGTTGCGGGCCGCCACGAAACGCTCGAGCTTCGCGAGCTGCGAGCGCCCCAGCGCGGACTGCAGGTCGGTGAGGCGGTAGTTGAAGCCGAGGTCCTGCTGCTCGTGGTACCAGCCTCCCTCCGGACGCTGAAGGCGCGCGGGGTCTTTGACCATGCCGTGGCTGCGAAACTCGCGCAGACGCTCGGCGGTTGCGCCATCGCGGGTGCTCACCATCCCGCCCTCGCCCGAGGTGATGGTCTTGACCGGATGAAAGGAGAAGACGGCCATCTCGGAGTGCTTGCAGCAGCCCACCGGCCCGTCGGGCGTGAGCGCTCCGATCGCGTGCGCGGCGTCCTCGACGATCTTTACATCGTTTCCCACCACCCCCCGGATCTCGGCGACCGGGGCGGGCAGGCCGGCGAAATGCACGGGCACGACGCAGCGCGTGGCGGGCGTCAGAGCGGCCGCCACCGAGGCCGCCGAGACGTTCCAGGTGGACGGATCGATGTCGGCGAAGGTCGGCCTGGCTCCCACGTAGGCGCCGCAGTTGGCGCTGGCGGCGAACGTGATCGCGCTCGTCATCAGCTCGTCTCCCGCGCCCACGCCGGCAACGTGGACGGCCGCGTGCAGCGCCGCCGTGCCCGAGGAGAAGGCGACCGCGTGAGGCGCGTCGCAGGCCGCCGCGAACGCCTGCTCGAAGGCGCGCACGCTAGGGCCCTGCGTGAGCCAGTCGCTGCGCAGGGCCTCCACGACGGCGGCCACGTCGTCGTCCTCGATCGTCTGGCGACCGTAGGGGATCGGCATCGTGCGAGCGTATCTGAGGGCCCACGCAGCGCAGCTCGACACGTCTGCATGCGCCAGAGAGAAACGTTTAAGCGGCGCTTTTGGCCGGCTGATCCCCTGTCCTGCTGGCGTCTTCTGATATTAGAGACAAACCTAGTCATCGGGCCAGGCGGATGGAATACTCCAGCGCCCTCGATATCTCCCATGATGAGCGCGCGCCCCAACCCATACCTCAAGGACAAGGTCGTCCTGATCACCGGTGGCACCGGATCGTTCGGGACCGCCTTCCTGAAGACGCTGCTGGCTGAGCACGACCCGGGAGCGGTGCGCGTCTACAGCCGCGACGAGCTCAAGCAGTACGACCTCCAGCGCGCCGTGGGCGGGGACGAACGCGTGCGCTTCCTGATCGGCGACGTCCGTGACGCAAAGCGCCTGGAGATGGCGATGCGCGGAGTGGACGTCGTGATCCACGCCGCCGCGCTCAAGCAGGTGCCCGCGTGCGAGTACAACCCCTTCGAGGCGGTCAAGACCAACATCCACGGCGCGGAGAACATCGTGACCGCGGCCATCGCCAACGACGTGCCGCGCACGCTGGCGCTGTCCACCGACAAGGCCGTCAACCCGGTCAACCTCTACGGCGCCACCAAGCTGGCGGCCGAGAAGATCGTCACCCAGGGCAACGCCTACGCCGGCGGGTCTCCGGCTCGCTTCGCCACGATGCGCTACGGCAACGTCGTGGGCAGCCGCGGCAGCGTGATCCCGCTCTTCAAGGCACAGGCCCGCGCAGGGGAGCTGACGATCACCGACGAAGCGATGACCCGCTTCTGGATCACGCTCGAGCAGGCGGTGGAGTTCGTCGTCAGCTGCCTCGAGCTGATGCGCGGCGGCGAGGTCTTCGTCCCGCGCATCCCCAGCATGAAAGTGCTGGAGATCGCCGAGGCGATCGCGCCGGAGGCCTCACGCCGGATCGTCGGCATCCGCCCGGGCGAGAAGGTGCACGAGGTGCTGCTCACCGAGGACGAGTCCCGCCGCGCACGGGCGCTGGAGGATCGCTTCGTCATCTACCCCCAGCTGCCCTCGTGGGTGATCGCTCACGAGCGCCTGGGCGAGGAGTTGCCGCCGGGCTTTCGCTATTCGAGCGACACCAACGACACATGGCTCGAGGCGGAGGACATCCGCGGCATGGCCGAGCCCATCGTCGCGGTCTCGTGAGAGACGGCGACTCAGCGCGGGCGCAGCGGCGGCTGTTCACGGTGAGTAACGCCGATGGTGCGGTGCGCCAAGGTCGCGGTGTCGTGCGCTGGGGCGACGGGATCAAGCGCCGGGCCGGTGGGGCGGTGCAGCGGGTGCGTGGGGGCCGGCGGGCAGATGGTGCATGGCGAGGAGGAAGCGTTCCCGTCAACACGATCGTGAGCGCCGTGCGAACGATCGTGCGCGCGATCGTGGCCTTCGCGATGCTGCCGCTGCTGATCGATCGACTCGGCGCCGCCCCGACTGGGCTGTTCATCTTCGCCACGACGCTGACGGGGTACTTCACCGCGATCGAATATGGACTGGGCATGAGCGTTACGAAGTACGTCGCCGAGCATCGTGCCACCGGGGACGCGGAGCAGCTCGGCTCCGTACTGCGCGCGTCGCTGATGCTCCTGGTGGGGCTCGGTGCGCTCGTTGCCCTCGGGATCGCGCTGCTGGGCGTGTTCGCCGGGCAGGCGCTCTTCGAAGGCCCCTCGACCAGCTCGCAGGCCGTGCCCACCCTGCTCGTGGCGGCAGTCATCGCGCTGATCTACTGGCCCTCGCGGATCGGCGCCTCCGCGCTCCAGGGCCTGGAGCGATACGACCTCGTCGCGATCATCCAGATGATCTCCGCGGTGGTGCTGTTCGGCCTCGTCTACGTGGTCAGCGAAACGACGCACTCGGTGGCGGTGCTGACCGCGCTGTTCGGCGTCATGCTCGTGTTCGAAGGCGCCGCCGCGGGCGTGCTCGCGTGGCCGGCGCTCGGTCTGCGACGCGGCGTCGGTCGCTGGCGTGGCGCCCACCTGCGCCCGGCGTTGAGCTTCGGCGGCGGGCTCTTCCTGATCGGGCTCTCGGACACGTTCGTCTACGAGAGCGACCGCATCGTCATTGCCACGTTCGTGGGCGCCGCGGCGATCGTCGTCTACGAGGTGGCGCTGCGCCCTCACAACGGCATGCGCCTGATCGGCGGACTGGTGGGATCGGCGCTGATCTCCACATCCTCGCGGCTGGCGGCGCAGGATCGCGCCGAGCGGCTGCGCGATCTGGTGGTGGTGGGATCCCTGTACGCGGTGGTTCTCACGGTGCCCTGCGTGATTCTCACGATCATTCTGGCCAAGCCCATCGTCGAAGCCTGGGTTGGCCACGGCTACGGGCGCTATTCGATCTACGTTCAGATCTTCGTCTCCTACTGGCTGCTCAACGCGAACGCGGGCGTGCTGAGCAGCGCGATCATGGGTATGGGGCGCATCCGCATGTTCGTCTGGCTCACCGTCATCGGCGCTGTGCTCACACTGGGGCTCTCGATCGTCCTGGCGATGGCCTGGGGCACCGTTGGGGTGATCTGGGGCACCGTCATTCCCAGCTGGATCGGACTGCCCATATGGATGTACTTCGCGCTGCGCCGCGTCGGCATCTCCAAGACCCGCTACGCGCGCGAGGTGCTGATCCCCGGCTACGCTCCGATCGCCGTGTGGACCCTGCCGGTGCTCGCACTGGCGTACGTGCTCCAGCCCGAAGGCCTGCTGGCTTTGGGAGCGTTCTGCCTCCTCACTCCGCTCGTCCTGTGGGTGGCGCTGCTGCCGATGCTGCGCGAGCGCTGGCGGCGCACGGTGTTCGATAAGCGTCTCGCGGCCGCGACGCCGGCCTGATGGCGCGTCGAGTCACGGCGCTCGCGGGGGCGGCGGGCCGGTGAGGGCGCGGTCGGGGGCAGCGATGAGCAATCGAGTCGGGGTGCGGGGCGGACGATGAGCAATCGAGTCGGGGTGCGAGCGAAACGGCTGATCGTGGTGTGCCGCGCGGATGCCACCCGTCGCTATGACTGGCTGCCGCCGCACCGGCCGGGCGACCTCACGATCGCGCTCGACTGGATGGCACACGCCGATCTCGCCAGCCGGGATGCGCTTCTCTTCGACGCTCTGCAGAACTGGGAGGAGCGCAACGCGGCCGAACACCGCATCGCCGAGCTGATGGTCGCGCTGGGCGAGCACCCGGAGCTGGCGGCGATCGAGCTCGCGGGCCACCGCCTGATCGACTTCGCCGAGCTGCGCCTGCGGCCCGAGATCGCGCTGCTGTTGCGCGGGTGGACGCTCGCTCGCGCGGGAGCGGGGGCCACGGCGCTGATCTGCGATCCCGCGGCTGCGCCGGCGCTGCTGATGGGGCTGCGCGCCGGTCTTGGCATGGACCCGACGGGCGTGCCATACACGATCCCGCCGGCGCTTCCGGGCTCGCGCCTGAAGCGCTCCGTGGCCCGTCCGCCGATGCGCGCCCTTGCGGCGGGTTCGCGACCGGGGCGCGTTCGTGTGGCGGCGGTTGTCGCGGGCAAGCTGTCGCTCGCGCTCGCTTCGCTTTCCTCCGCGGAGCTGCGCGCGGCGGGTGTGGGGGCGATGCCCTTTCCGGGTCTGGATCACGGCAACAGCGCGCTGCTCGCGCTGCGCCGCCGGCTCCCCCTCCTGCCCGGGTACGGCCCCAGTCGAGGGGGCCGCGGCCCGGCGGTGCGCCTGCCCGGCAGGCTGGGGCTCGAAGGCGAGGAGGCGCTCGACCGGGCCCTCACCCTGCTCGTCAGCCGGCTGCTGAGCGGCCTGGGCCCCGAGCTGGCCCGATCTGTGAGGGCCCTCGACGGCCTGACTCGTGCGCGCTCGCTGCGTGCCATCCTGCTCCCCAGCGCCGCCTATGGCGCCTCGCGGGTGCTGATCGAGTGGGCGCACGAGCGCGGGGCGCGGGTGGGCGCGATGCAGCACGGCATCTATGCCTACCGCGACTTCGACGGTGGCGACAGGCGAGCCGACCTCGTGTTCGGGTGGGGTGAGGGCACCGTCGAGCAGACCCTGGGTTGGCCCGGCCCGCGACCGAGCGTGCTGTCGGTGGGCGTCCCCGGCACACCGCCCGCCCCGCCCCGCCCTCCGGTCACGTCGCTGCGGCGTGTGCTGATAGCCACCAGCAGCACGGTGGACATTCCCATTGCTCCTGTCGCGCTCTGCGAGACGTTCATCGAGACGATCGCGCCGGGTCTGCGCCGCCTGGGGACAGCCGGCGTCCAGCTCGAGCTGCGCCCGCATCCCAACGAGGATCCCGCGCACTACCAGCGGTTGCTGCGGGGCCACGAGCTCGACGTGAGAGTCATGGCTGGCGGCCCCTTCCGGACGGCGGCGGCGAGGGCGGATGTGCTGATCTCAGCTGCCTCATCCGTAGCCTTCGAGGCGGCCGCGCTCGGGCTGCCGGTGCTGCTCTGGCTCGGCGGCGCCCCGCTGTGGGTGCGCGAACAGCATCTGGTGGTCCCGTGGACTGAGAACGCCCCCGGCACGTTCGAGGGAGCCGCGGACTTCGGATCGCTGATCGATCGCCTCCTGGAACGCCCGCTGGAGGCGATCCGCGTTGGCCACGAGCTCGCTCACCGTCTTGCGCGCTATGCGCAGCCGTTCGACTCGGGCGCCTTCGCCGCCGGGCTGCGGCTGCTGAGCGAGTAAGGGCCCTCCAGGGGGTCCCCGGATGGCTGGTTCGGACGAACGTGCTTGGGAGCTGTGCCCAGCGGGTCCACGTTCAACGTACGGGCACCGCCCGATCTCGCTCCCGGGTGTTGAGATCGCGCAGCGCTGGCACGCGTGCCAGCAAGTCGAGCACGTCGCGGTAGCCAAAGGCCGCTCGCTCGGCGAGTCGCTCGTAGACGGCCTGCACGAAGGCGAGATCGGCGGGGTGGTCCACGGTCCAGCGCTCAGCGCCCAGATCCTCCGGGGCGTGAAGCAGGGCCAGGCGAAAGCGCTCCGGGTGGCGCCACAGAAACGGCGTGACGTGCTCGCGCTCATAGGGGTCGCGACTCTGCCCCCAGGCCAGCGCCAGGGTGGTGGCGCTGAAGACCTCGCCGTCGAGGCCATCCGGGTAGCGCCAGAGCCCGCTGCGGGCAGCCATCGCGCCGGTGGCCACCGCGGCGTGGTCGATGGCCGGCGAGGCGCGGAACATGCCCAGCAACTCCCCCAGCACCTCGGGGTCAACGAGCGGGCAGTCCGCCGTCACGCGCAGGATCGCATCGGCCTCCAGCTGCCGCGTGCCGAGGTGAAAGCGGTCCAGGACGTCCTCGCGGCTGCCCGCCACGACCGGGACGCCGAGCTGGGCTCCCAATCGTCGCAGCGGCTCATCCTCCGGGGCGTCGGTGCTCAGCAGCGCCACGCCGTCCAAGCCGGGGGTGCGCGCCACGCGTTCGAGGACGCGCTCGAGCAGAGGTCGCCCGGCGAGCGGCGCGAGCACCTTGCCCGGCAGCCGCGTCGATCCCATCCGCGCCTGAACGAAGCCGAGTGTTCTCATTCCGGCCCCTGGAGCGTCCCGCTCGTCTGTCGCAGGAGGGCGCGCGTGGCCAGCAGGGGCCGCAGGCCATCGGAGGGATCGGCGCGCCAGGCCACGTCGGGCTGCTCGATCGGCATGGGGCGCTTGATTCCATCGCCATCGGCGTTCGGCGGGCCGTCCTCATCGGTGTCCAGCAGGTCGTCTTCATCGGTGTCCAGCAGGTCGTCTTCATCGGCGCCCAGCGGGCCGTTTCGATCCGGTTCGGCCAACCCGGCGATTAGCTCGGCCAGCGCCGCCGGCGTCCAGTTGTGCGCGCCTCCCTCCAGCCCCTCGCCATCGAGGTCTACGTGCAACTCGACGTCGGACGCTCTCCAACGGCGCACGGCGCGCCCGATCACCTCTGCTCGGGCGCTGTGGTCGGACCATCCCACCGGGCAGCCGCAGCGCTCGCGCAGAGCGCCGATCGCCGCCAGGTTGCACTGCTCGGGCGGGGTGGGGTAGCCCGAGACGCAGTGCAGCAGACGCAGATCCTCACAGCCAGCCGCGCGCGCGGTCGCCACCGCCGCGTCGATCTCGGCGATGCTGGCCATCCCGGTGGACATCACCAGCGGCCTGCCAGTGGCCGCGGTGCGCCGGATCAGCTCGTGCCACAGCAGCTCGTAGGAGGCGATCTTGAAGAAGTCCACGTGTGGAAGCAGCGCGTCGATCGCCCACAGCCCGAAGGCGGTCGCTCCCAGTTCCATGCCCAAGGCGCGACAGCGCTCGGCGATCGGCTCCACCAGCTCGATCGGCAGCTCCCAGGCGCGTCGCGCGCGCAGGTCCTCACGCGCGGCGAGCACCTCCGGCGCGAACAGATCCTCGACGCGAAACACCTGCAGCTTGGCGGCGCGCGCCCCGGCGCGCGCCGCCTGCTCCAGCAGCGCCAGCGCGCGATCGAGGTCGCGATTGTGATTGGAGCCCAGCTCGGCGATAAAGCGTGTCACGAGTCGCTCAGAACGTGTTTCTGTTTCGAGATAGGCGGCAGCACGCGTTCTCACAGCGCCGAGGACGCGATCTCGGCGTGCCGGCTGCCGAGCGCTTCCCGCCGTCGCTGCGCCTCGTGCACCTGCGCGCGCAGTCCCTCAGTGAGAGACATCTTGGCCCGGAAGCCGAGCTCCCGCGAGGCGAGGTCGGTGCTGGCCCACGTGTCTCTGACATCGCCGGTCTTGGCCTGCTCGAAGGCCAGCCGCAGCTCTCGATTCAGCGCTTTGCCCAGCACGTCGAGCACGTCGAGCAGGGGCAGGGCACGGCTCGAGGCGACGTTGTACACGGCGCCCGCCCGCCCCCGCTCGGCTGCCGCCACCGTCGCCGCCACGACGTCGCCCACGTAGGTGAAATCCCGCAGCTGACGGCCGTCGCCGAAGACGCGGACTTCGCGTCCCGCGAGTGTGGCCTCGATGAAGCGCGCCAGGGCCATGTCGGGTCGCTGCCGTGGTCCGTACACCGTGAAGTAACGCAGACCGATCGTCTCCACGTCGTAGGACCGCGTGTAGGCGCCGCTCAGCATCTCGGTCATCACCTTCGAGGCCCCGTAGGGGGAGACCGGGCGCAGCGGGGCAGTCTCGGACACCGGCAGCTCCGGCGCATCCCCGTAAACGCTGGAGGAGGAGGCGTAGATCAGCCGCACGTGGTGGCGGGCGCTGGAGTCGAGCACCGCACGGGTGCCGAGGATGTTCGCGCGGTTGTAGTCCTCGAAGTCGCTCCACGAGTCGCGCACGCCCGGGCGCGCGGCCAGGTGGAAGACCCATTTGGCCTCCCCCACGAGCTCGTCCAGGGCCGGATCGAGGATGTCCAGCTCGTGGAATGCGAAACGTTCGTGCGCGAGTGCTCCGAGCAGGTTGAGTTCCTTCAGCTCGCGTGCATAGTGTGCGGAGAAGGCGTCGATTCCGTACACCGTGCAGCCGGCGGCCAGCAGCGCCTCGCACAGGTGCGAGGCGATGAATCCGGCGGCTCCGGTTACGACGACGGGCTTCATGGGTGACAGTCAGAACGATACGGACTGACAGCTAACCTGAGCCATTCTGGATGTCTACATCAACCCGATCAGCCCAGTCACAGCCGGTTCACGCGACGGCCGGCGAACCGCTTGTCGAGATCGTTCTCGAAGGGGGTCCGCGCCTGGGCTTCGGCCACGCCGGGCGCTGCCTGGCGCTGTGGGAGGAGCTCGAGGGGCGCGCCGTCTTCCGGGTTGAGGACGCCGCCGTCAGCGACTTTCTGCAGGTGCGTGGGGCGCCCGTCGTGGCCGGTCGCAGTCACGCCCCGTTCGTGGTGCTCGACCGCGCCGTGCCGGTCGCCCCGGCGGAGGTCCGCGCGCTGCACGCCGCAGGCCGGCGCGTGGCGCTGATCGATGATCTCGGGCCGGCGCGAATGGAGGCCGACGTGGTGATCGACCCGCCCACGGCCGCCCTCTGGCCCGCGGCTTCGGGCCTGCGTCTGGCGGGCTTCGAGCACGTGCTCCTGCGTCGCGAGGTGCGCGCTGCGGAGCCCGTGCTCCCGCTCGCGCCCCGGTTCGGGTCCGCGGCGGGTGGCGGTGTCCTGCTGGCGATGGGCGGCAGCGATCCGGCCGGCCTGACCCCGGGGCTCGCCGAGGCGCTGAGCGCAGCCGGGATCGATGTCGCGGTCGCGCTCGGCCCCGGCTACAGGGGAATGTTTCCGACTGAGGGCTCCGTGCTGGCCTCACCCGACGCGTTCGCCGGCGCGCTGGCGGGAGCCGAGCTGCTGCTCGCCGGCTACGGACACAGCCTGCTCGAGGCCGCTCATCTCGGCGTCCCGGCGATCGCGGTGGTCTACAGGCCGGAGCAGCTGCCTCACGCACGGGCCTTCTGTGCGCAGGGCACGGCGCGGATGTTCGACCTGACAGCGCGCTCGCGCCTCGGGGAGGTCGCCCAGGCGGCGGCCGAGCTGCTGGCGGAGCCGCGTCTGCGCGCGGAGATGTCCGCGCGCGGACGCCAGCTCGTCGATGGCCTCGGAGCGCGGCGCGTCGCAAGGGCCCTGATGGAGCTGGCGTGAGCCCGCACCCGCTGCCCGGGGCCAGTGTTCGGGAGCCTGGTTGGCTTCGCCGTGTACGCACAGACGCGGTGCCCGGGCCCGAGAGCCTGCGGCTGCTCCAGCAGGCGGCGGCGCAGGAGGGGCCTGCGGTGGCGCGCCAGCCGAGCATCGCCTGGAGGCGGGCGCAGGGGGTGCACGTCGAAGACGCCGATGGCAACCTGTTCCTCGACTTCTCATCGAGCGTGCTGGTGGCCAACGTGGGCCACACCCACCCGCTCGTGGTCGCCGCGATCCGCGAGCAGGCGGGAGAGCTGCTGCACAGCTACAACTTCGTGAACCGCTGGCGCGTGGAGCTCGGGCGCCGGCTGCTCGAGCTCGCCCAGCCGCTCGGCCTGGACCGCGTGTTCATCGGCACCACCGGCGCGGAGATGCTGGAGCTGGCTCTCAAGCTGGCTCGCTACGCCTCCCGCGGGCGCTACGGGACGCTGGTGCTCGACGGCGGCTACCACGGCAAGACGCTGGCTGCCAGCGCGCTCGGCGGGCGTGGGCTGGAGGGCCTCGGCGAGCTCCTGCCGGGGGTCGTGCGCGTCCCCTTCCCGCCCGCCGGGCGCCACCACTCCCTCGCGCGGGAGCGCTCCGCGCTGGCCTTCCTGGAGGGGTTGGAGCGCGACGGCACCGCGGCCGGCATCGGCGCGGTCGTGATCGAGACCGTGCAGGGCAACGCCGGACAGCGCATGACATCCCCGGCCTTCCTGCAGGCGATCGAGGCCTTCGCGCGCCGCCACGCCGCGGTCTTCGTGATCGACGAGGTGCAGTCGGCCTTCGGCCGCGCGGGCTCGCTGTTCGCCTTCGAGCAGTACGGCCTGCGCCCCGACCTCGTGGTGGCGGGCAAGGGCATCTCGAGTTCCCTGCCGCTCACCGTGATGCTGGGAACCTCCAGCCTGCTGGATGGCGCTCCGCCGCGCACGCTCTCCAGCACCCACGGAGGCAACCCCCTTAGTGCTCGCGTCGGGTGTGTGGTGCTCGACATCCTCACGCGCGACGATCTGTTCGAGAACGCGCGCACCGTGGGAGCGCTGCTGCTCGCCGGCCTGCGCGAGGCGGCGGCCGAGGCGGGCCTGAACGCCGATGTGCGCGGTCTCGGGCTGATGATCGGGGTCGAGATCTTCGACGAGCACGGCGAGCCGGACCCCGCGCGCGCCGGCGCGATCGTGCACGCCGCGATCCATCGCGGTCTGCTGCTGCTCGCGCCGATCGGCCTGCGCAAGAACGTCGTGCGCGTCTCCCCGCCGCTGGTGCTCACCGCCGAGCAGGCGCGCGAGGGCATCGGAGTGCTGGCCGAAGCCTTCGCTGAGGCCATCGAGGAGACTCCATGACGGAGCCGAGGATCGCGGGCGCCGGCGACGCGGCATCGAGGATCGCGGGCGCGGACGGTGCAGCATCGAGGATCGCGGTCGCCGGCAACATCAATGCCGACATCACCTGCCGGCTGCCCCGCCCGCCGCTGCCCGGGGAGACCCTGCTGGCCGAGGAGCTCGAACTCGGCCCCGGCGGCAAGGCTGCCAACGCCGCCGTCGCGCTCGCCCGTCTGGGGGCGCAGCCGCTGTTGATCGGCAGCGTGGGCGAGGACCCACTTGGCTCGCTGGTGCTCGCTGCGCTGCGAGCGCGAGGGGGTGGCGAGCGAGGGGGTCGTGCGCCACGCCGATGCGCTCACCGGTGTGGCGAGCGTGTTCGTGGTGCCGCACGGGGAGAACGCGATCGTCACCCACCTGGGCGCCAACCTGTCGATGAGCGCTCGCGAGCTTCCCGATCTGGAGGGCTGTGGCGCCCTGCTGATGACCCTGGGTCTGCCCCGTGGTGTGCTGCTCGAGCTGGCGGCCCGAGCGCGAGCCGCCGGGGCGAGGATCGTGCTGGACGCCACCCCGCTGCGCGATCTTCCGCTGCCCGCGGAGCTGCTGGCCGTGGACGTGCTCTCGGCCAACCGGGTCGAGGCCGAACAGCTCACCGGGCGGGCGATCGAGTTCTCGGTGCGCGGGGACGCGCTGCGCTGCTGCGAGGAGTTGTGCGCCCTCGGTGCCACTGCAGCCGTGCTCAAGCTCGGCGCCGAGGGCGCCGTGTGGGTTCAGGGCTCACGCCATGGGTTCACGGCTGCCCCCGTGGTCGACGCGGTGGACCCGACCGGCGCGGGCGATGCCTTCATGGCCGGGCTCACCCTGCGCCTGGCGCAGGGTGCGGAGCTGTCTGAGGCGGTGCGGTTCGCCTGCTGCCTCGGCGCGCTCAGTGCGACCGGCCACGGAGCCCAGGGAGGGTGGGCAACGCTCGCCGACGTGCAGCGCTTCCTCGCGACGCGGGGACCGCGGGAGACAGTTGCCCTATGAGCACGGCGCGTGGCTTGCGGGAGACGGCTGGCCCATGAGCTCCACGCTCCTGCTGGTGGGCGCCGGGCTGCTGCAGATCCCGGCGATCGACGTCGCCCACGAGCTGGGGCTGCGCGTGGTGGCGACCGATCGCGACCCCCACGCGGCGGCCTTCGCGCTGGTGGAGGAGGCGGTGGCGCTGGACACCAAAGACGTCGCCGGCCACGTCGCGCTTGCCAAGCGGCTCGCCGAGCGCGGGGATCTGGCGGGCGTCTACACCGAGGGCGCCGACGTGGAGGTCACCGTGGCCGAGGCCGCCCGCGCCGTGGGCCTGCCCGGGGTCGATCCACGGGCGGCCCGCGTGTGTGCCGACAAGGCCGAGTTTCGCCGTGTGTGCGCATCCGCCGGCCTGCCCGCTCCGCGCTTTCACGAGGTCGACAGCCTGGCCGGCGCGCGTCGCGCGCTGCGCGACATCGGGCCGCCGGCGATCGTCAAGGCGCTCGACAACTCCGCCTCGCGTGGCGCCACCAAGATCTCAGACGAGGCGGATCTGCCGAGCGCCTTCGCGGAGGCCCTGCGCTTCACCGCCGGCGACAGCGTGCTGGTCGAGGAGTGCCTGCAGGGGCCCGAGCAGAGCGTCGAGACGATCGTCGATCAGGACGGCGTGCAGCACCGCTGCAACGTCGTCGATCGGCCCTTCGCCTTCGATCCCTTCCCGATCGAGCTCGGCCACGACAACCCCTCTGCGCTGGACGGGCACGCGCAGGCGCGTCTGTACGAGCTCGTCGAAGCGACCACGCGGGCGGTGGGGATCGACCTGGGCGCGGCCAAGGCCGACACGATGTGGACCGAGCGCGGGCCGGTGGTGCTGGAGATGACCGCGCGTCTGTCCGGCGGCTTCCACGCCCAGTACACCTCGCCGCTGGCGCACGGCTCCAACGACATCAAGGCCACGCTCGACCTTGCCCTTGGCCGACCCCTCGATCCAGCGGATCTGCGCCCCCGCTGGCATCGCCACGCGGTCTGCCGCGCGTTGTTCCCCAAGCCGGGCACGATCGTGTCGGTTGACGGCGTGGAGGATGCGCTGGCGCTGCCCGGCGTCGAGCACGTGATCTTTCGCATGGGCGTGGGCGAGGAGGTGCGGCCCTACCGCAACTGCGCCGATCGCGCCGGCTTCGTGATCGCCTGCGCCGAGCGGCTCGCCGACGCGCTGGCGGCCGCCGACGAGGCCAGCCGGCGCATCGTCATCGCTACTGAGAACCAGCCGTCGGTGCCGGTCGCGTGATGGCGGGCGCTTGCTGAAGCGAGCGCCGGGGATGGCGCCCATCATCGAGGAGCGCCCCGATCCGGTGCCCGCCGCGGGCGAGGCGCTGGTGGCCGTCCGCGCGGTAGGTGTCTGCGGCACCGATCTGCACATCCTCGAGGATGTCTACGAGCACGCCTCGCCGCTGATCCCCGGCCACGAGTTCGCGGGCGAGATCGTCGGCCTGGGCGCCGGCGTCTCCTCCTGGAGGCTCGGCGAGCGCGTGGTCGGCGAACTGCACGTGGGGGCGTGCAGGGCGTGCGCGATCTGCCGCTCGTCGGGGCCCCCACATCTGTCCTCACAAGCGCGCGCTGGGGACCTGGACCGATGGGGCCTTCGCCGAGCTCCTTGCGGTCCCCGCGTGGCTGCTGCATCGCGCCCCCGAGGGGCTATCCGATCCCGCGGCCACGCTGATCGAGCCGGCTGCGTGCGCTTGGCACGGGCTGTTCGAGCGCTCGCGGCTGGACCCCGGAGACCGGGTACTGATCATTGGGCACGGCCCGATCGGGCTGCTCAGCGCCCACCTCGCCGCGGAGGAGGGAGCGAGGCAGGTGATCGTGGTGGGTCGCAGCCGTCGGGGCACCGCGCGCCTGGAGTGCGCTCGCGCGCTCGGCTGGGACGTGCTCGACGCCGACACCCAGGACGTCGAAGGCGAGGTTGCCGAGCTGACCGGCGGTCTCGGCGTCGACCTCGCCGTGGAGACGGCCGGCGGCGAGCAGTCGCTGTCGCTCTGCGTGCGCTGCTGCCGGCGCGGCGGCCGGGTAGTGGCGCTCGGGCTCAGCGGCCTGCCGACCGTGCCCCTGCCGCTGGATCGAGCCGTGCAGTACGACCTCACGCTGGCCTTCTCGTTCTCCTCGCGATCCTCCAGCTGGGAGGCGGTGCTCGACGCGCCCGCGCCGAGCGCGCTGCCCGCCGATGCGCTGATCACCGACGTGGTGGGGCTCGAGGATTGGGAGCAGGGGTTGGAGGCGATCCGCTCGGGACGGGCGGTCAAGGTGGTGTTGCGCCCGTGAATTCCATGGACGACCCTCAGGGTGAGGCCACGCTCCCGACTGCCCCCAACCGACTCCGTCCGGCGAGCGACCCACCTCGCCTGGCAAGCCATCACGTTCTCCCGGCCACACCTGGCTTCCACGAGCTGCCCGCGGGAGAGCTCGAGTTCCTGCGCTTCGGCTCTGGCCCGCGTGCAGGCGGGCCAGGCCATCCAGCTGGACACCGAGGATCGGGAGGCGCTGGTGGTCGTCCTCGAGGCTCCCACCGACGTCAGGGTGGCCGCCGCGCGGCGCGAGCTGCGCCTGCCGCCCCGGCGCTCTGTCTTCAGCGATGGCCCCGCGGCCGTCTATGCGCCAGCCGGCGCCGGTCTGGAGCTGCACGGGCCGCTGCTGGCCGGCGTCTTCCAGGCAAGCGCGCCCGACTCCGGCGGAGAGCCCTACGCGATCCTGCCGCACGAGGTCGCTACGGTGCGGCGCGGACGCGGCAACTTCACCCGTCAGGTGCGCGACATCCTGCCCGCCGAGCGCCCCGCGAGCCGCCTGCTGGCCGGTGAGACCCTCAACCCGCCGGGCAACTGGTCGAGCAGCCCTCCCCACAAGCACGACCGCCATGCCCCGCCACGGGAGACTCGCCTGGAGGAGGTCTACCTGTTCAGGGTCCACCCCGCGCAGGGCTTCGGGCTGCAGCACTCCTACCATGCCGGCGGGCCGTCGCGGACCTTCGCGGTGGGCGACCTCGACGCCGTCGCCATCCCCGCCGGCTATCACCCGGTCGTGGCGGCGCCGGGGTATGACCTCTACTACCTGTGGTGCCTGGCCGGAGAGGGTCGGGAGCTGCGCTGGGCGCCCGATCCGGCCCACGCCTGGGTGGACAGCAGTGAGCACGAGCGGGCTGCCGTCGCTCGTGGACCCATTTTGTCGATCGGGATGCACTCGCTACGGTGACCGGCGTGCACTCCAGCCCACCCACGCCCGTCCGTTCGATCGCTGCCTCGCAGGCGCTGTGGGAGCGCGCCCGGCGCGCGATCCCCGGCGGCACGCAGACGCTCAGCAAGGCGCCCTCCCAGTTCGTCGATGGCGTCTCGCCCAAGTTCCTGCGCCGTGGCAGCGGCGCGCACGTGTGGGACGTGGACGGCAACGAGTACATCGACTATCCGATGGCGCTTGGCCCGATCCTGCTCGGCTACGACCACCCCGCCGTCACCGAGGCCGTGGTGGCGCAGATCCACGAGGGCACCACCTTCACGCTCATGCACCCGCTCGAGGTCGAACTGGCCGAGCTGCTGATCGAGCTCGTACCGTGCGCCGAGCGCGTGCGCTTCGCCAAGAACGGCGCCGACGCCACCGGCGGAGCGATCCGCGCGGCGCGGGCGCTGACCGGCCGCGAGCACGTGATCGCCACCGGCTACCACGGCTACCACGACTGGTACATCGCCTCCACCGAACGCGACGCGGGAGTCCCGGCGGCCAACCGCCAGCTCATCCACACGGCGCACTTCGACGACCTCGCGGCGCTGGAGCGCGCGCTGGGGGAGTGGGAGACAGCCGCGGTCATCATGGAGATCCCCGCGCACCCACCCAGCGAGGGCTATCTGGACTCCGCGCTCGCGCTGGCGCACCGCCACGGGGCGCTCCTCGTCCTCGACGAGATCGTGACCGGCTTTCGCTACGCGCTGGGCGGCGCGCAGGAGCTGTTCGGACTTCACCCCCGACCTGGCCTGCCTCGGCAAGGGCATGGCCAACGGCTACCCGCTCGCCGCCGTCGTCGGGGCGCGAGCAGCCGATGGGAGCGTTCGAGGAGATCTTCTTCTCGATGACCTACTCCGGCGAGACCGTCTCGCTGGCCGCGGCGATGGCCACGCTTGAGGTGCTGCGCCGCGAGCCGGTGCTCGAGCACATCTGGGCGCGCGGCGCCGAACTGCGCGAGGGCATCCAGCGGCTGGCCGGCGGAGTCAGCTTCGGCGTCGATCTGGCCGGCAATCCACCGCGCTCGGCGATCGGCTTCAGCGATCGCGAGGGACTGCCTTCGCCGCTCCTGCGTGGTCTGTTCCTGCAGGAGTGCCACAAGGCGGGGTGCTCTTTGGCGGGCCTATCTTCACGACCTACAGCCACAGCGAGGGCGACATCGCACAGACGCTCGAGGTGGTCGAGATGCGCGCTGGGGCGCATGGACGACGCGTACCGCGGCGGCGAGGTCGAGGCTCGTCTGCGAGGGACGCCCGCCCGACGTGGTGTTCCGCTCGCACGATTGATCAGTACGTGCTCACGCTTTCATACAGCGTGACGATCCGCTCGGGCTCCACGCCCCGTTCCGTGGCGGCCCTCACGATCTCGGGCTGGCTGCCGTAGCTGGATACCAGCAGCGGCACTCTGGCGGCGCTGGGGTCCGCAAGCGCCTCGGATGAGTGGATGTCGATCCCACGCCAGGTGCGCCCCTGCTTGGTCTCGTCGCTGTCCACGATCACGTACTCCCGTCCTCGTCGGCTCTGGAAGAAAGGGGTCGCTGCGTAGAGGTGCTCGACGTGTGCGCCGCCTCCCCAGATGAGGCAGCGGTCGGCCTCGGCGAGCGGAGCGCTCGCGCGTGCCACGGCCACCGCCGCCTCGTGCCAGCGGATGAGCACCTCGCGCACACGCGAGGTGTCCTGCGGGTCGCCCGCCACCACTGTCTCCGGCTCCGTCGGTTCGCACAGGACGCGATCGCCGTTGTAGTCGGGCTGATGCAGCCACTCGGCGATTCGCCACCCACCTCGGGCCATGCAGTTCGCCAGCGAGCGGCGGCTGAAGTGGGTTGTGTGCTGGATGGTGAAGAGGCCGAGGAGATCGTTGGTCGGGCGTCCCTCGAGCACCGGAACCTCGACCACGAGCCGGCTGTTCGAGTGGGAGGCGTTGCGCAACGCGGTGAGTATCGGGACCGGTCGTGGCAGGTGCTCGAGCACGTGGAACATGGTCATGAGATCCGGTGGCGTGGAGACGGCGAAGCTCTCGAAGTCGCCCACCACCAGCTCGGCCGTCTCGCCGAGCCGCCGGCGTCCGCGCGCCACCGCGGTGGCGTCAATGTCCACACCCATGCGCCGCACGCCGTCGGGCATCGCGGCCAGCAGGTCGCCGTCGTAGCAGCCGATGTCGAGGACCGCGGTGCCCGCGCCGAGCAGGCCGCGCTCGGCCATCCAGAAAACCTCCTCCCGCGCGTGTCCCTCGGTGGCGCCATAGGACCTCTCGGCCTCGGCGAACAGAATCTGAAAGCCGGTGTCTGTGTAGACCGGATTGAGAAACGCCGCGAAGCAACTCTCGCACTGAACATCGCGGACCGTCGTTCGCTTTGGCAGGTGGGGGTCGTCCGTGTAGAACTGGTACTCGGGCAGCTCGAGAAACGGTCGCGCCGACAGCGATCCGCACACAGGGCATGGCCGGTGGGTGGTCAGCGCGGGTGCGGTGAACCCGCGCGGCCCGCTGTCTACTGGAGCCCAGCGCAGACTCATGTCAAAGTACGCCAATCATCGTGGATGCTCAGATTAACCCAATAGTCCCATATGTCCGACGCAATATACCGGACGAGGCGCCTTTGCGCAAAGCGGCTCTGGGTCTCGGAACGGCTGCGCTGGCGGTGTCCTACGGCCCCCCCGGAGCCGAGCTGCCGCCCCCCGAGCGGTCGGCCGCCAGGCGCACGCTGCTGGCGGCGCTGGAGCGAGGGGTGCGCTTCTTCGACACCTCCCCTGCCTACGGCGAGGCGGAGGCGCTGGTGGGCGCCACTGCTGGGTGAGCGCGAGGACTGCACGGTGGCCACCAAGCTCGCCATCCCGCTCGGCGGTTGGGAGGCGCTCTCGCCACAGGCCACCCGCGATCACGTGCGCGCTTGCGCCGCACGCCAGCCTGCGCACGTTGCGCCGCCAGCGCCTGGACGTGCTGCAGATCCACAACGCCGATGAGGCGCTGATCCAGCGTGGCGCCGTGGTGGCGGCGCTTGGTCGAGCTGCGCCAGGAGGGACTTGTGGCCAGCCTCGGCGCCACCGTCTACGGCGAGGCAGCTGCGCTGGCCGCCATCGCTGTCCCGGAGCTGGATGTCGTGCAGATCGCCTACAGCGCGCTCGACCGGCGGCCCGAGCGCCGTGTGCTTCCGGCTGCCGCTGCGGCGAAGAAGGCAGTGGTGGCTCGCTCGCTGCTCCTGCACGGGGTGCTCAGCGCGGCCGGCCGCGATCTGCGGGGGCCGTTCGCCCCGCTGGGCGCCGCGACCGACGCACTGCGTCGGGCGCTCGACGTGAGCTGGGAGGAGCTGCCGGGCGCCGCCGTGGCCTTCGTGGCCAGCCGTCCCGGGATCGACTGCGCGTTGCTGGGGCCGCGGGAGGAGGCCGAGCTCGCCGCGCTGCTCGACCAGGCCGAGCGCTTTGGCGAGATGGCCGCACGCCGGAGTCCGGCGGTGCCCGAGCTGCCCGGCTGGCTGCTGGACCCCAGCCGCTGGCCAGCGGAGGCCACCGTTGGCGGCTGAGTCGCACGCCGCGCGATCGGCGCTGAGGACGCCAACCACGCCACACGTCTCCTCGCCACAGTCGCAGGCCGTGGGGCAGCTGCGGCTGCTGTGCCTCTTCCACCTCAACCTGGCCTTCTCCTCGCTGGAGGAGGAGTCCCACGCCGAGGTCATCCGCCGCTGCTACCGCCCCGCACTGGAGCTCGCGCGCGATACGGGCTTTCCGATCGCGCTGGAGGCCACGGGCTGGACGCTGCGCCGCATCGCTCAGCTCGACCCGGGCTGGATCGAGCTGCTGCGAGAGCTGCTGAACGAGGGAAGCGCGGGAGCTCGTCGGCAGCGCCCACGCGCAGTGCGCCGCCCCGCTGCTGCCGGCGCTCCTGAACGCCTGGAACCTGCGCCTGGGGCGCGAGGTCTACCAGGAGCTGCTAGGCGTGGCGCCGCGCATCGCGCTGGTGTGCGAGCAGGTCTACTCGCCGGGCCTCGTGCCGCTCTATCTGCAGGCGGGCTACGAGGCGCTGATCGTGGATTGGGACAATGCGCGGCGCTCGCACCCGCAGTGGCCCGCCGAGCACCGTCTGCACCCGCAGCGGGCGCTTGGCGGCGGCCGCTCGATCCCGATCGTGTGGAGCAAGTCGATCGCCTTCCAGAAGTTCCAGCGCTTCGCCCACGGCGAGCTTTCGCTGGAGCGCTACCTCGACTATGTGCGCGGGGTGGGCGCGGACGCAGACAGCGGCGCCGTCGCGACCGCGGGCCGGGCATTGATGCTGTATGCCAACGACGTCGAGATCTTCGACCACCGGCCAGGGCGCTTCGCCGCCGAGCCGCAGTTGCAGGAGGGGGAGTGGATGCGCATCGCCGATGGCCTGCGGACAATGCGCGAGCAGGGCATCGGCATCCCGGCGCTGCCTTCCGAGGTGCTGAACCTGCTCGACGCGCCGGGCGCCGGCCACGAGCTCCAGCTGGAGGCGCCCGCCCAGCCGATCCCGGTGAAGAAGCAGGACAAGTACAACGTCAGCCGCTGGGCCGTAAGCGGCCGCGACGACATCGGCATCAACACCCGCTGCTGGCGACTGTACGAGCGACTGCGCAGCGAAGGCTGTGCGGACCGCGAGCGCTGGCGCGAGCTGTGCGAGTTGTGGGCGAGCGACTTTCGCACGCACATCACCGATGCACGCTGGAGCGCCTTCCTCGCGCGCCTGGAGGACGTGGAGCGACACTGGCTGCCCAGGCGGTCCGCCGACCCGGAGCCGCTTCAGGAGTGCGTCGAGCCGCTCGCCGGCATCGTGGGCGGCGCCCCGGATTCCTCGGCGTCGCCGCAGGCTCGTGCGCCAGGCGCCGGGGCGGTGAGCGGCGAGGACTCCCTGGAGCTGCGCGCGGGTTCGCTCACGCTGCTGCTGAACACCCGCCGCGGCATGGCGATCGAGGCGTTCAGCGACGCCCGTATCTGCGAGAGCCCCCTGTTCGGCACCCTCGAACACGGCTACTTCCCGGCGATCGAGCTCGGCGCCGACTTCTACTCCGCTCACCTGGTGCAGGAGTCGCCGCTCACCCAGAAGCTCACCGACCTGGAGCGCGTACAGCCGGAGGTGGGGCTCGATCGGCAGGGACGCCTGTGCGCGCAGGCGCGGATCGCGACCGAGCGTGGGCCGATCGAGAAGGCGATCCGCCTGGATCCGGATGGCGGAGCGGTGGAGCTCGAGTGGGCGCTGCACTGGGGCGAGCTGCCGCTCGGCTCGTTGCGCCTGGGCCACGTGACGCTGCTGCCCGAGGCGTTCGCGGCGCAGACGCTGTGGTATGCCACGCACAACGGAGGGGCGGAGTTGGAGACACATCGGATCGGTGATAAGGGATTCGACCACGGCGCCGCGGTCTCGGCGCTGGTCACCTGCCGCCAGGGGCTCGGAGTGACCGAGGGCGTCGTGCTGCTGGGCGACGCCGAGCGCGCGATCCGCGTCGAAGTCGACCACACATCCGCTCTGCCGCTGGGTCTCATCACCTGGATCCCGGGTGTCGAGCGGTGGTTCCTGCGCCTCTGCTTCGCGCTCACCGAGTCCGATGAGACCCGGCGCGGGGGCATTCCGCGCGACCCCGGGGACCCTCAGAGGATGCGCATGCGGATCGCCGCCGAGCGCACGCGATCGGGGTCGGCAGAATGAGCGATCGAGATGGGCAACGACGATCACAGCAGCGGTTACGTGGCGGCGGCCGGGGACCTGGTCCGCACGATCGACCCGGCGCGGCTCGATGCGATGGCCAGCGGCCTGGCCGGGGTGCGCGAGCGCGGCGGGCGGCTGTTCATCCTGGGGGTGGGCGGCGGCGCCGGTCACGCCTCCCACGCCGTCAACGACTTCCGCAAGCTGTGCGGATTGGAGAGCTACGCGCCCACCGACAACGTGTCCGAGCTCACCGCACGCACCAACGACGATGGCTGGGAGACGTCGTTCAGCGCGTGGCTCGAGGTCTCGCGCCTGTCCGAGCGCGACGCCCTGCTCGTGTTCTCGGTGGGCGGCGGCTCGCGCGAGCGCGGCGTCTCCACGAACCTCGTCGCCGCGATGGAGCTGGCCCACCGGGTTGGCGCCTCCATCTACGGCGTCGTGGGGGCTCCCGGGGGCACCCTCGCCGAGCTGGCCGACGTGGCGATCCTGATCGAGCCCCCCGCGCACCTGCGCACGCCGCTGGTTGAGTCCTTCCAGGCGGTGCTCTGGCACGCGCTGGTCTCCCACCCTGACCTGGCTGTCAGGCAGGGCCACTGGGAGTCGCTTTCGGCTCATTCCACGCCGTGAGCGCCGGTCTTGCCGTGAGCGCCGATCCCCTCCCCGGCAGACGTCCGACCGCAGAAGCCGGAGTTGCCGCGAGCGGGCGCCGGGCCGTGTTCCTCGATCGCGACGGCGTGCTCAACGACCTGGTTCGCGATCCCGCTTCGGGGGCTCTGGAGTCGCCGCTGCAGCTCAGCGACGTGCGCCTGGTGGCGGGCGCGGCGGCCGCCGCGCGTCAGCTCGCGCAGGCGGGCTTCGTGCTCGTGTGCGTCTCCAACCAGCCGGCGGCGGCGAAGGGCACGGTCTCGGTCGAGCAACTGCTCGCGATACACGCGCGCGTGCGTCGATCTGCTGGCGGCGGAGGGGGTTCGCTCTGGCGGCTTCGCGCCTGTGCCTGCACCATCCGCGAGGGCGTCGTGCCGGGGCTCGCCCGGGCCTGCGAGTGCCGCAAGCCGGCGCCGGGCATGCTGCTGGACGCGGCCGCCGCGCTGGGGCTCGACCTGGCGGTCTTCGTGGATGGTGGGAGACACCGACGCCGATGTCCGAGCGGGGCGGGCCGCGGGGTGCCGGACCCTGCTGATCGAGCATCCGGGCAGCGCCCACAAGCGTGGGAGCGGACCCGAGCCCGATCTGACCGCCGCGAGTCTGGCTGGCGGAGTCTTGGAGCTGCTCCGGACGCAGTTAGAAACATTCGGATGAAAAGAATATCGTTATGGTGCTGACCGGGTGATCCACCAATGCTCGATCAGATCTCCACACGGATATTCGCCGACGGCGCGGATCTCGATGGCATCCTTGCGCTCGCGGCCGATCCGCGGATCGAGGGATTCACGACGAACCCCACGCTGATGCGCAAGGCCGGCCTGACCGACTACGCCGAGCTTCGCGCAGCGCCTGCTCGAGCAGGTCACCAAACACCCGATCTCCTTCGAGGTCTTCGCCGACGATCCACCGGAGATGCGCCGCCAGGCGCGCCTCATCGCCTCCTGGGGGGAGAACGTGTACGTCAAGATCCCGGTCACCACCACCGCGGGCGAGCCGCTGGCGCCGCTCGTCCGCGAGCTCTCGCAGGAGGGCATCAAGGATCAACGTCACCGCGCTGTTCACCACCGCGCAGGTCGAGCGGATCACCGAGGCCGTCAGGGATGGGGCGCCCTCCTACATCTCCGTGTTCGCCGGGCGCATCGCCGACGCCGGCGTCGATCCGCTGCCGATCATGGCCCGCGCGGTGAACATCATGGCGGCGGCTCCGCGCGCAGAGCTGATCTGGGCCTCGCCGCGGGAGATCCTCAACCTGGTGCAGGCCAGCCAGGTGGGCTGCCACATCATCACCATCACCCACGACCTGCTGAAGAAGCTCGACTGCCTGGGCAAGAAACTGGAGCAGTACTCGCTGGAGACGGTTCGCATGTTCCACGGCGACGCCGTCGGCGGCGGGCTTCACGCTCTGACTCATGCCGCCAGTGAGCGTTAGGACGTGCGCCCTCAGCCATCCGTCCGCCGGCCGATCGGAGCGGCTGCGGTGAGGCGCGCCTGCATCACGGGCGGCGCGGGGTTCATCGGCAGCAACCTCGCCGACCGGCTGAGCGCCGCAGGGCGTCGAGGTCGACGATCGTCGACGACTTCCGCGCCGGGCGGCGCGAGTTCGTGGCCGACGTCGCTGGAGCGCGCGGGGGTGAGGCTCGTGCGAGGGCGACGTGCTCGACATGGCCGTGCTCGAAGAGGCGGTCGAGGGCTGCGACTGGGTCTTCCACCTGCAGGCCAACGCCGACGTGCGTCACGGCCTGGAGCATCCGCGGCGCGACCTGGAGCAGAACACGATCGCCACCTCCAACGTGCTGGAGGCGATGCGGCTGCGCGGCGTGAGGCGGATCGCGTTCGCCTCCACCGGCTCGGTGTACGGCGAGCCCGAGGTCTTCCCCACGCCCGAGGACGCCCCCTTCCCGATCCAGACCTCCCTCTACGGCGCCTCCAAGCTCGCCTGCGAGGGCCTGATCGCGGCGTACGCCTGCGGCTACGGATTCACCGGCCTGATCTGCCGCTTCGTCTCGATCCTCGGCGAGCGCTACACGCACGGGCACGTATTCGACTTCTACCGCGCGCTCAAGCGCGACCCCACGCGCCTGCGGGTGCTCGGCGACGGGCGCCAGGAGAAGTCATACCTGTACGTGCAGGACTGCCTCGGCGCGATCCTCACCGCCGCCGAGCGTCACCACGAGGAGCCGGGCGCTCACATCTACAACCTCGGCACCGACGAAACCGTCGTGGTCGACGACTCGATCCGCATCATCGCCGAGCACCTGTCGCTCGCCCCGCGGATCGAGTACACCGGCGGGCGCCGCGGGTGGACGGGCGACAGTCCGCTGATCCATCTCGACACCACGCGCATCCGCGCGCTCGGCTGGAGGCCGCGGCTGACGATCGAGGAGGCCGTGCGTGCGCACCCTGGAGTGGCTGGACGCCAACGACTACGCCTGGCGCGAGCAGGTCCAGCGGAGTCGCCCGAGTGGAGCCGACCGATGAGCGTCATCTTCAGCCGCGCGCCGCTGCGCATCTCGCTCGGCGGCGGGGGCACCGACCTTCCCTCCTACTACCGCGAGCACGGCGGCTTCTTCGTCTCCGGGGCGATCGACAAGTACGTCTACATGCTCACCCACACGGTCTTCCAGCGCCGCTACCGCATGAAGTACTCCGAGCTGGAGGAGGTCGACGAGATCGGCCAGATCCGCCACCCGATCCTGCGCGAGGGCCTCCTGCGCCACTGGCGCGGCAACCCCCTGGAGATCGCCTCGGTGGCCGACGTGCCCGCGGGCACCGGCATGGGCTCCTCCGGCGCCTACACCGTCTGCCTGCTGAAGGGCCTGGTGCGCGCGCGGCACACCTCGATCGGCCCCGGGGAGCTCGCCGAGGCGGCGTGCGAGATCGAGATGGACGTGCTCGGCGAGCCGGTCGGCAAGCAGGACCCCTACGTCGCCGCGCACGGTGGGATCTGCGCCTACACGATCCACCGCAAAGGACGGGTGGACGTCGAGCCGCTCGAGCTCGACCCGCAGGCGCTCCGGCGGCTGCGCGATCAGCTGCTGCTGTTCTACACCGGCGAGGCCCGCTCGGCCTCGGCGATGCTGGCCGACCAGGACGAGCGCTCCAGGGAGGGCGACGCGGAGATGCTCGAGAACCTGCACCGCACCAAGGAGCTGGGACGCCAGATCCACCGGCTGCTCGCAGACGGGGACCTCGAGGCATATGCGGAGCTCATGCACGAGCACTGGCTGCACAAGCGCCGCCGCTCCCCGGGCATGGCCAGCGAGCACATCGACCGCCTCTATGCGCTCGCCCGCGCAGCGGCGCGATCGGCGGCAAGCTGGTGGGCGCCGGCGGCGGCGGCTTCCTGCTCGTGTACACGCGCCGGCCCGAGGACACCAGGCAGGCGATGGCGGCGGCGGAGGCCTTCGAGCTGGCCTTCGACTTCGAGTTCGGCGGCGCGCACGCGAGCGAGTACGCATGACCTCCACCGCCAAGCCAGCCGTGAATGGCGCCCCGCCCGTGAGCCGTCTGGGAGTGGCGATCGTCGGCTGCGGCCTGATCGGCGCCAAGCGCGCCGGCGCGCTGCGGCCGAACGACGAGCTGCTGGCCTGCTACGACGTCAGCGAGCCCGCCGCGCGAGCCCTGGCGAGAGACCATCGCTGCCGAGCGTGCGCGACGCTGGAGGAGCTGCTCGATCTGCGCCCGCAGGTGGTGATCGTGGCCACCGTGCACGATCGGAGCTGGCGGGGCTGGCCGAGCAGGCGCTCGGCGCCGGCGCGCACGTGCTGGTGGAGAAGCCCGCGGGGATCTCCAGCGCTGAGATCGACCGCCTGATCGCCTGCGCTCGCAGCGCTGGGCGGCTGGTCAAGGTGGGGTTCAACCATCGCTTCCACCCGGCTCTGGCCCGTGCCGCCGAGGAGGTTCACAGCGGTCGCCACGGCGAGCTCATGTACCTGCGCGCGCGCTACGGGCACGGCGGGCGTCCCGGCTACGAGCGCGAGTGGCGCGCCGATCCGGCACGCTCGGGCGGCGGCGAGCTGATCGACCAGGGTATGCACCTGCTCGACCTGAGCCACTGGCTGGCCGGTCCCCTGCCGCTGCACTCGGCGCTGCTGCGCACCCACTTCTGGGACGGCGCGGTCGAGGACAACGCCGCGCTGATCCTGGGCGAGCCCGGTTCGCTAGGCGAGCGTGGCTCGCGCGAGGACCCATGGGCGATGCTGCACGTGAGCTGGACGGAGTGGAAGAACCTCTTCTCGCTGGAGGTCTACTGCCGCCGGGCGAAGATCCAGGTGGACGGGCTGACCGGCTCCTACGGCGCTCAGCGGCTGCGCATCTACACGATGCGCCCGGAGCTGGGACCGCCGGATGTCGAGGAGGTCGCCTATCCGGAAGAGGATGGCTCCTGGAGCGCGGAGTGGGAGCACTTCACCGCGGCGGTGCAGGTCGCCGACGGCCGCCCGCTGCTGGGCGACCTGCACGACGCACGTTACGCCTGGACGCAGGTGGAGGCGGCCTACGCCATGGCCCGTTACCCATTCGCTCCGCGGGTGGCTGCGGACGACTCGGCCCTGAGCTACCAGGTGGCTGGCGAATGAGTCATCCATCGCCGATCGCCCAGGAGGGACGCCGACCCGGCCTCGGCGTGCTCGGCCTGTGGCACCTGGGGAGCGTCACCGCCGCCTGCCTCGCCGAGGCCGGCAACGAGGTGATCGGCATCGACCCCGACCCGGCCGTGGTCGCGGGGCTCGCCGCCGGGCGCCCCCCGGTATACGAGCCGGGGCTCGCTGAGCTGATCGCGCGCGGCGCTGAGCGCCTGCGCTTCTCGGCCGACCCGCGCGCACTCGCTCGGGTCACCCGCGCCTGGGTCACGTTCGATACTCCGGTGGACGAGGACGATCGAGCGGACGTCGAGTGGGTCCTGACCCGCTCGGCCGAGCTGCTCGCGCACCTGCCCGCGGGTGCGCTGGTGATCGTCTCCTCTCAGCTGCCCGTCGGCAGCATCGCCAGGCTGCAGGCGCGATGCTCTGCCGTACGTGGCGAGGGCGGGCCGCGTGGTGAGGGCGAGCCGCGTGGTGAGGGTGGGCTGCGTTTCGCCTGCGTTCCCGAGAACCTGCGCCTGGGCGGTGCGCTCGAGTCCTTCCGCACGCCGGAGCGGATCGTCGCGGGTGTGCGCAGCGAGCAGGATCGCCGCGAGCTGGCCGAACTGCTGGCGCCGTTCAGCGCCAACGTGCTGTGGATGCGGGTCGAGTCGGCGGAGATGCTCAAGCACTCGCTCAACGGCTTCCTGGCCACCTCGATCGCCTTCGTCAACGAGATCGCCTCGATCTGCGAGTCGGTGGACGCCGACGCGGAGGAGGTCTCACGGGGGCTGAGGAGCGATCCGCGCATCGGCCCGCGCGCCTATCTGAACCCCGGCGACGCCTTCGCCGGAGGCACGCTGGCGCGCGACGTCGGCTTCCTGCAGTCCGTGGCCGAACACCACGGACTGACGCCCCACGTGTCTGCGGGGGTGGCCAGGGGCAACGCCGCCCACCGGGGGTGGACGCGGCGCAAGCTGCTCGAGCTGCTGGGCTTGGAGCACGAGCGCGCCACGCGCCCCCTTGCCGGCCGAACCGTGGCGGTTTGGGGACTGACGTACAAGCCCGGAACCGACACGCTGCGGCGTTCGGGCGCCGTCGAGCTGTGCCGCTGGCTGGCCCGGGCCGGCGCACGCGTGTGCGCCCACGACCCGGCCGTGCACGCGCTCCCCGCAAGCCTCTCGGGGGTGCTCGAACTATGTCGCAGCCCGCTGGAGGCGGCCGCCGGCGCGCAGGCGCTCGTCGTCTGCACCGCCTGTCCGGAGTTCCAGCAGGTCTCGATGGACGAGCTGATCGCGACTCTGGCGCGGCCGTCGATCGTCGATCCGGCCGGCTGGCTGGCCGGTGCCTTGGCGACCCGCGAGGGCGTGTGCTACGCGCGGGTCGGCGTTCCGGTGAGCGATACGCGCCAGCCCCGTCGCGCACTGGTTGCGGAGGGCTCCTCATGAGCGGCGAGCTGGCCGGCCGTACGGCGCTGATCACCGGCGGCACGCGGGGGCTGGGCCTGGAGATCGCGCGCGCCTACCTGCGCGCCGGGGCGGCGGGCCTGTGCATCTGCGGGCGCGACCCCGCCGCCCTGGAGAGCGCGCTCGCCGAGCTGAGAGAGCTGGCTGGCCCCGATCGGCGAGTGCTGGGCGTGCCCACCGACGTATCCGCGCCCGCGGACGTCGAGCGGCTGGTGCGGAGCGCCCTGGACGCCCTCGGCGAGCTGACGATCCTCGTGTCCAACGCCGGCGTGTATGGCCCGAAGGGGAACATCGACGCCGTCGACTGGACAGAGTGGACGCGCGCGATCGAGATCAACCTGTTCGGGTCGGTGCTGCCCGCGCGCGCGCTGACGCCGCACTTCCTTCAGCGTGGCTACGGCAAGATCGTCCAGCTCTCCGGAGGCGGCGCCACCGGGCCACTGCCGGGGCTCAGCGCCTACGCGGCCTCCAAGGCGGCGGTCGTGCGTTTCGCCGAGACGCTCGCCGGCGAGCTGCGCGAGCACCACATCGACGTCAACGCGATCGCCCCCGGCGCGCTCAACACCCGCCTGCTCGAGGAGGTGCTCGCCGCCGGCCCGCAGCTGGTCGGGGAGGACTTCCACCGCCGCGCGCTCGAGCAGGAGCGCTCCGGGGGAGTTCCGCTGCGCCGCGGCGCCGAGCTCGCCGTCTTCCTCGGGTCGGCCGCCAGCGATGGGATCACGGGCAAGCTGCTGAGCGCCGTTTGGGACCCCTGGCGGAGGCTGCCCGAGCACATCGTGGAGCTCGACTCCGACATCTACACGCTGCGCCGCATCGTGCCCGGCGATCGCGGCCTGGATTGGGCGGATGCGGACCTCGCCGGAGAACGGCTCGCCGGCTCGACCGATGAAGCTCGCGGAGTCTGAGCCGATGCTGTGCCCTCCAGCCGGCCGCGAGACCGTGCCGCCCTTCGACCGCGGCTGGCTGTATCCGGACGGCAGTCGCCATCCGTATCTGCCCTACGTGCACGACGATCACCCGGTCAACTGGTCCGGTGAGCTGGAGGAGCTGCACGCCGAGAGCAGCCGCGAGCACTTCCTCGACGTGTGGACACGCAGGGCGATGCTCGATCGCATCGGCGCCGTGCCCGCGGACGCGACGATCGTCGATCTGGGCTGCTCCAGCGGCCACCTGCTGGAGGACATCCACGCGGCCCATCCCGAGGCCGGGCTGATCGGCGTCGATCTCGTGGCCTCGGGGCTGCGCAAGGCCCACGCGCTGGTGCCCGGGGCGCGCCTGTTGCAGGCCGATGCCTGCCGCCTGCCGCTGCACACCGGCAGTGTCGATGCGGCGCTCAGCGCGAATCTGCTCGAGCACGTGCCCGACGACGTGCGTGCGCTGGCGGAGCTCCGCCGTGTGCTGCGAGCAGGCGGGCGCGCCGTGGTCGTCGTCCCGAGCGGGCCGGGCACCTACGACTACTACGACCGCTTCCTCGGTCACGAGCGGCGCTACGCCCGCGGTGAGCTGGCCGGCAAGGCCCGCAGCGCCGGGTTGGAGGTGCTCCTGGATGCCCACCTCGGCTCGCTGCTGTACCCGCCGTTCTGGCTGGTCAAGCAGCGCAACCGCCGCCGCTACGACCATCTCAGGGGAGCCGCGCTGCGCCAGCGCGTGGCTGAGGACATCGCGCGAACCAAGGATTCGCGGATGGGGCGCTCGCTCTGCCTGCTGGAGCGGCGGCTGCTGGATACAGGTGTGCGCCTGCCCTTTGGGATCCGCGGTCTCGTGGTGCTGCGTCGCCCCGAGGGTCGCGGGTGAGCGGTGCCCCGACAGCGCAGGCCGCGGGAAGCGGCGATCGCAGGACGCTGAGCGTCGTGATCCCCGCCTACAACGAGGAGGCCAACGTCGGGCGGGTGTATGAGCGCCTGCGTGGAGTCCTCGAAAGCGTCGACCTGGAGTGGGAGATCATCTTCAGCGTCGATCCCTGCACAGATCGCACCGAAGAGCTGATCCTGGGGCTGCGCGAGATCGATCGGCGGGTGAAGATGCTGCGCTTCTCGCGGCGCTTCGGTCAGCCGATGGCCACGATCGCCGGCCTGGAGGCGTCTGCCGGCGATGCGGTGGTCGTGATCGACTGCGACCTCCAGGACCCTCCGGAGCTGATCCCCGAGCTCCTCGCGAGCTGGCGCGCGGGCCACGACGTGGTCTACGCCCAGCGGCGCACCCGCGCGGGCGAGACGCTACCCAAGCGCATCGTCTCGGCGGTGGGCTACCGTGTGATCGCGCGTGTCGCGGAGGTCGACATCCCTCCCAATACGGGGGACTTTCGTCTGCTCAGCCGGCGCGTGGTCGAGAACGTTGTTGCCCTGAGCGAGCATCACGGCTTCCTGCGCGGGCTGGTCGCGCTCGTGGGCTTCAGGCAGACGAGCGTGCTGTACGACCGCGAGGTGCGCGCCGCCGGGGCGAGCAAGTACAACCGCTTCTTCGGCTCGCTGCTGATCGGCCTGAACGGACTGGTCGGCTTCTCCCGCTATCCGCTACAGCTGATCTCGATCCTCGGCGTGGCTCTGTCCGGGTTCGCGATGTTGCTGGCCACGGTGTATTTCGGATTGAAGGTGGGCGGTCAGAACTTCCCCGTCGGCAATCCCACCGTGGTGATCGTCGTGACCTTCTTCAGCGGCATCCAGCTCCTCTCGCTGGGCGTGATCGGCGAGTACGTGGGGCGGATCTATGACGAGACCAGGCAGCGACCCAAGTACATCGTCGAGTCGCGCCACGGGTGGGAGGAACTCGGCCGGTGAGCGCGCTCCCGCCCATCTGCATCCTCGCGGGGGGGAGGGGCACCCGTCTGGGGGAGCTGACCCGTGACACGCCCAAGCCGCTGATCGAGGTGGCGGGAGAGCCGTTTCTATGGCATCAGCTGCGCCTGCTGGCCGCTAACGGGGCACGTGAGGTGGTGCTCTGCGTGGGTCATCTGGGCGAGCTGATCGAAGCCAGCGTGGGCACCGAGCGCTACGGGCTGCGAATCGTCTACAGCCACGATGGCCCCCAGTTGGATGGCACGCTCGGCGCCATCCGTCGCGCTCGGGGACTGCTGGGCGAGCGCTTCCTGGTGCTCTACGGAGACACCTATCTGCGCCTGGACTACATGACTGCCGCCACTGCCTGGCAGTGCAGCGGGTTGCCGGCGATGATGACGGTGCTGCGCAACGAGGGCCGCTGGGACGTCTCCAACGCGATCTACGCCGACGGTCGCGTGCTCGCCTACGACAAGCGCACCCCGCGAGCGGACATGCGCTGGATCGACTACGGCCTGATCGGGCTGCACCAGAGCGCCCTCTCCCTGGTCTCCGAGGGAGCTCGAGACCTCGCGGATCTCCTGCACCGGCTGGCGCCCGCGGAGTTGCTCTATGGCGTGGAGGCGACCGAGCGCTTCTATGAGATCGGAACTCCCGCGGGGCTGGCGGAGACGGACGCGTTCCTGCGGCACGCCGCTCCGCTCCACGTGGCAGGGGAGAGATGAGTCGAACCAGGCTCGAGCTGGCCAGCACAGAACGCCGCGGAGCGGCGATCGACCGCGGGCTGGCCGCGCCGATCCTGCTCGTCGCCGTCACGGCGCTTGCGACGTGGTTGCTCTCCGGCGTTGCCATCGGCGAAGCCGCGCGATTCCTGGCTTTCGAGCTGTTCTACGTCCTGCTTCCCGGCTGTCTGCTCTACGTGCTGCTCAGTCCGCGCCCCGGGGGACGGTTGCGTGTGCTGGCGATCGGCTGGCCCTGCGGCTATGCGATCGAGGTGGGTGCATTCGCGGCGAGCGCCGCTCTGCACGCGCGCGGCTTGTTCACTCTGCTCCCATTCGTGGCGGCGGTTGCTGGTGCGCTGTCTCTGGTCGGCGCTCGTGGACGGGGGCGCTGGGACGCATTGCGCCGCGGCCTGCGGGATCGCCCCAGCTCATCCATGCGAGTCGAGGCGATGGCCGTCGCGATCGCCATCGGCGCCGGGCTCGTGCTCCTGGCGCTTGCCTACTTTGCAAGCTATCCGCTTCCCGCTCACGCACACAGCGTCTACTACTACCCGGACAACTTGTGGAACATATCGTGGGCGGCGGACGCGCGCCACCACTGGCCGATCACCGAGCCTTCTGTGGCGGGTCTGCGGGGGCACTACTACACCGCCGTCTTCATGCACATCGCCGCGGTCAACCAGGTCATGGGGGTGCCCATAACCACGGTGGTCCTGAGGCTGTTCCCGAGCATGGCGATCATCGTGATCGGACTTCAGCTATGGGCCCTGGGACGCTCTCTGGGTAGCTCCCGCTGGATCGGCCCGGCAGCCGTCGCGCTGCTGCTGGTGGTAGAGGACCTGAATCTGGATCCCTCACGACCATGGGCGTTCGCCATGGAAGTATTCAACGTGATTCCGTTGAGCCTAAGCTACGCCTTGGGCTCAGTCTATTTTTTCGGTCTGCTGATGCTGGTTCAGCCGTGGTTGGGCAGCACGGATGCGATCCGGTCGAAGCCGCGCGGCTCGGTCGGACCGCTGATCCTGCTGGTCGTCCTGGTTCTCGGCGGCGGTGTGACCAAGACGAGCGCCATCGCCGACTTCCTCGGTGGCCTGGGCCTCCTCTGGCTCTGGTGCCTTTTCCGTGGGAGGAGCAGCCGTGTGTTGACGTATGGACTCGTTATCTCGGCGGGGTGCTTCCTCGCCATCTACCTGCTCATCCTGAGGGGAGGCGCCGCGGGGAATCTGCGCGTTCAGCCGCTCACCTTCATGCAGGTCACCGTCTTCGCGCCGGCGTTCATCGGCAACGCCACGGTCTGGCCCTCTCTGGCCGGGCACTCCTTCATCTGGCTTGCATTGCTGCTCTGCGCCGTTGCCGCAACGGTCTTCTGCGGGTTCGTGCCGATCCTGGGCGCGGGCTGGCTGCTGCGAAGGCCTCGCGTCACATCGCCATTCACGCTCTTCTGCGTCGCTATCTTCGTGGTGTCTTTCGCCATCTACCTGACGTCGTCATCGCCCGGCGACGGCCCGGGCTACTTCCTTATCTTTGGTTATATCGCGATGGTGCCGCTCGCCGCCAAGGGTCTGATCGAACTGTTGGAGGCGGTCCCCTCGCAGCAGCGCCGGAGCTTGGCGGTGGCTTGCGCCGCTGTGCTGGTCGTGGGTCTGGCGGTGGCCGAGTCCTCCCGGGCCCTGCGAGGATCCACGCAGGCCGCGTGGCACGTGTGGTACGCGCTCGCCTATGGAGCGCTCGCCTGCGTGGTTGGGATCGCCGCGCTTGGGCTCTGGCGGATGCTTGCGCCGGCGGCGCCGTCGCGCGCGGAACGCATGTTTGCGTGCTGCCTGCCTCTGCTCCTCACCCTGGGTCTTGTGCAGCCCTTGACCCAGATGGCGCCCAGGGTCTGGGGGACGATCTTCCACGAACGGATATCCCAGGCAGATGCGGGAAGTCACGAGGGCATCACGGACGCGCTGTACGGCGGCTTGGTCTGGGTGCGCGACCATACGACGCCGTGCGACGTGCTGGCCGTCAACAATCACTATGCCTCCGCGGACCGTGTCCGTTCCACCTACTTCGACTACTCGGCGTTCACCGAAAGACGGATTCTCCTGGAGAGCTGGTCCTTCACCCCGCGGGGATTGAATGGCGGGCTGCCCTATCCAGCGCGGCTCGCCCTCAATGACATGGCCGTGGTGCACGGGTCCGCGCCGGCTCTGCGCGCCCTGGCGCGGGATGGAGTCAGCTATGTCCTGATCGACAAGATCCACGGCGGCGGCGCTCCGGAGCCCGCGAGCGTGAGTCGTCTCGTATTCGAGAACAGCGCGCTCAGCGTCTACCGCTTGCGGACGCCACCGCGCGAAGGTCGGGCGTCCGCTGGGTGCGGGACGGTCTCCGGGATATGAAGTCCTCTCCTGCGGCCGTGTCCCCTGCCGGGGCCTCCGCCAGAGGACGGGTGACCGGTATGCCGCTCCGCAGACGCTCGCGCAGCGCATCCGCCGCCGCTCCCGGCTCATCGCCCAGGCGCACCACCGTGCCGGCGCCGGTGTCGGGCAATGCCCCCCGGTAATCAAGCACCTCCACCTGTTCGCCGGCCTGCCTGACCGCGTACACCAGCCGCCCCAGGGTGTCCAGCGAGGCGCCTGCGCCACCCAGCACCACGGCCTGGGGATGCAGCGCGCGAAGCGCGTTGGTCAGTCGTGCGGCCTGCGATTCCACGGGCAGCGTCAGCACGCGCAGGCCGGCGCGGCGCAGGAACAGCTCGAGCGCCTGGATGTGCAGCGCGTCGATGTGCGGGGAGCGGCTGGCGTCGAAGATCACCACGCCCTGCTCGCGCGTGGCCGGCGGCGCCACTCGCTGCGCCGCGGCGAGCCAGCCCGTGGCGTAGCGCCAGGCGAAGCCGTACTCCGGTGAGACGCCGCGTTCGTCGCTCTGCAGCTCCGCGACCGCGGCGAGCAGCGTGGACTGCACGGTGCGCTCCACCGAGCGCACCGCGAGGCTCTCCTCCAGCAGCCGATCGGCGCGCTCGTTGTCGAACGCCTCCAGCGCAGCGCGCAGGCTGCCCGGGGAGCCAACGCCTGCCCCGCGGCCGCGCGCGATCGAGATCGCCGAGGAGATGTTGTGGGTCTCCGCGAAGGCCTGTCTGAGCGCCTCGATCTCGGCCAGCTCGAACTGGCGGTGCCCGCCCTCGCTGCGCCGCGGCGAGGGGTAGTCGAAGCGCCGCTCCCAGCTGCGCAGCGTGTTGGGGCTGACGCCCAGCATCGCGGCTGCGGCGTTCGTGCGGATCACGCTCATAGGCAGCAATGTTCAGGTTTGGGGCGCGCCGCGCAACCCGCGCAAGCCGCGGTGCAAGCTGGCAGCGGCCGTGCAGCGGCAGGAGCGCTGGGGGCGCCCGCGACGCACGCTCCTACGATTCCCCTATGAAGCTGCGCCTCTACCACCACACGGACGGCGCCCGTGTGGCCTACCGGGAATGCGGCACGGGGCCGCCGCTGGCGCTGCTGCACTCGGCGATGCTCTCCCACAAGGAGTGGGAGCCGCTCGTCGACCACCTCGCCGATCGCTTTCGCGTAGTGCTCCCCGACCTCCCCCTGCATGGGGACTCCGAAGACCGCCCGCGTCACCCCTACACGATCGACTGGTTCGCCGATGTGCTCTGCGGATTCGCCTCCGACGTGCTCGGCCCGCGACCGCTGATAGGTGGCCACGACGCCGGCGCGGAGATCCTGCTGCACGCCGTGGCCACTCGGCGGTTGGCGCCGCGGCGCCTGGTGCTGATGCCCAACCGCCTGCATCTTGCTCCCTCGCGCCCGCGGTTGCGCTCCGCGTGGCGCATCGCGGCTCGCGCCGGCGCGCTTCCCGGCGCGGACCGCCTGCTCACCCACGCCACCCGGATGGTGTTCACCCCCGAGCTCGGTCCGCGCCTCACCGCGCGCGGCGAGCCCGCGGCGCGCGACCTGCTCAGGCACGCCTTCGCGGATGTGCCCGGCAACTCCAACCTCGCCCGCTCGTGGGCCAAGTGCGCCCGCCACTGGCCGCCGGGCGCTCAGACGCAGCTGCTCGCCGCGTATCCCGAGATGTCCATGCCCGTCCTGCTGCTGTGGGCCGACCGCGATCCGCTGCACCCGCTCGCCGGCGCCGAAGAGGCCCTGCGCCTGCTGCCCAACGGACAGCTGCGAGTGCTTTCGGGAACGGGCTTCCTGATGGCCTACGACGACCCCGTCGGGCTCGCCAGGGAGCTCGCCGCGTTCTGCGGGTAGGATGCCTCAGCGATGACGGATGGCGGGCAGCTGTGGGGCGGGGAGACCGCCAAGGCCGTGGAGAACTTCCCGATCTCCGGCGAGACCGTGCCCGTGTCCGTGGTGCGCTGGCTCGCTCGCCTGAAGGGGGCCGCCGCCGCGGTCAACGGCGAGCTGGGGCTGCTCGAGAAGCGCCGCGCCGCGCGCATCGAGAAGGCCGCCGCGGCGGTCGCCGCCGGCCGCCACGACGCGCAGTTTCCGATCGACGTCTTCCAGACCGGCTCGGGGACCTCGACGAACACCAACGCCAACGAGGTCATCGCCGCGCTCGCCGGCGAGGCGCACCCCAACGACCACGTCAACATGGGGCAGTCCTCGAACGACGTCTTCCCCTCGGCCGTGCACCTTGCCGCGCTCGACGTCGCCCAGAACGAGCTGCTTCCGGCTTTGAAGCTGCTGGAGCGCGCCTTTGCCAGGAAGTCCAAGAGCTTCCAGGACGTCGTCAAGGCCGGGCGCACGCACCTCATGGACGCGGTGCCGGTGACGCTCGGGCAGGAGTTCGGGGGTTACGCGGCACAGATTGCCCTGGGTCAGGAGCGTGTGCGTGCGGCGCTCGTGCACGTCGGGCAGATCCCGCTCGGCGGCACCGCCACCGGCACCGGCTTGAACACCCATCCGAAGTTCGCCGAGAAGGTCCGCGCGCGGCTGAAGCGGGAGTCGGGCCTCAAGCAGATCGCCGCGCCGCTCGATCGCTTCGAGGCGCAGGCCAGCCGCGACGCGCTCGTGGAGCTCTCGGGCGCGCTGAAGGTGCTCGCGGTGTCGCTCACGAAGATCGCCGGCGACCTCGCGCTGATGGGCTCCGGGCCGCGCGCCGGCATCGGCGAGCTGTACCTGCCCGAGCTGCAGAAGGGCTCCTCGATCATGCCCGGCAAGGTCAACCCGGTCGTCCCCGAGGTCGTGCTGCAGGTCTGCGCGCAGGTGATCGGCAACGACACCGCCATCGCCGTGGGAGGGATGCAGGGCCAGTTCGAGCTCAACGTGCGCATCCCGCTGATCGCGCGCAACCTGCTGCAGTCCCTGCACCTGCTCTCCAGCGCCTCGCGCGTGTTCGCCGAGAAGTGCGTCGATGGCATCCGCGCCAACCGCGCCGGCACCAACGCCTCCGCGGGGGCCACGCTCGCCGTGGCCACCGCGCTCAACGGCGCGATCGGCTACGACAGGGGGGCCGTGATCGTCAAGAAGGCCACTGAGTCCGGGCGTCCCTTGCGCGAGGTGGCGCTGGAGGAGGGCGTCGACGCGAGGCTGTACGACGAGACGATCGATCTGCGGCGAATCGCGATGGGCAACCAGGCTGGGTAGAGAAGACTTCGAAGGCGTCAGCCGTACAGGAGGTTCCAGGCTGCCGCCAGGACCGGCTCCGGCGCCACCCTGCGCTGCTCCCCGTCGATCGCCAGGGCGTCCATCATGCGCAGGGTCTCGTAGGCCACGCGCGCCCGTTCCTCCTCGTCCTCCCCGATTCCCGCAAGCGGCCCTATTTCGGTTGCGATCTCGCTGGTCAGCGGGATCGGCTCGTTGTACACCAGCAGGGCTTTCCACACCCGAGACTCGATGCTCTCCGGGTCGCTCAGCCCGACCGCCTGCACGAGCTCGCGCGCTCCCTCGGGTGTCTCCAGGCGCTTGTCGAGCTCTCGCAGCGCCTCCACAAACGTGTCGGTTCCGCGCCCGCGCGTCTGCGCCACGATGCGGTCCACCAGCATCGGCCAGCCGCCGGTGACCCTGAGGAGCTCTTCCCTCCAGCGCTCCACTCCAAGCGGCAGCTCGTCGACCTCGTCGTGGGACCACGCACGCAGTCCGCTGGCCTCCCAGCGCCGCAGCCCCAGCAGCAGGAACCGGCGCCCCAGCTCATCGCCGTGCTCCTCCGCGGCGTATCCCATAAGCGTATTCATCAAGGAGCCCTCCGCTGGCGCCACGATCACCCCGCAAACCGTGCCATCTGGCCGCTTGCCCCCCGCGCCGAGCGCGTTCTGCGCCTTTCGGAGGAAGGTCTCCGTGATCTTCATCTCGCCACTGCCATCGATCAACGCGATCTTGTGCATGCGCTTGCCCGCGCGCCGCAGCTGGGACACGAACGCGTCCTGCGTGGCGACCGCGGGCCGGTTGCCGTTGACCGCGACGAACGTCTGGCGGACCTCACCCTCGGTCTGCTCGAGACGGCTGTGCGACAGCGTCTCGCCCATGCCGTTCACGTTGGTCGCCCGCGTGCCGAGGATCACGACCAGGCGGCTCTTCCTGCGACACAGCTCCTGGACCTGCTCGATCGTCAGGGGGCTGCGGCGATAGGGATCTCGCGCTCCTCCCGAGGAAGAGTCGAGGGCTTCGTGGTGGGTGCTCGAGTTGAAGCGCTCCGGGGGGCGCATCGAGGAGGCGCGATCGAGGGAGTCGATGATGCTGTCCTCGGTGCCCAGCAGGCGTCTGATGGTTGGACTCTGCGGTCTGAAGGTGCCGTCCTCGTTGCGGTAGAGGACGCCGAGCTCGCACATCTCGTCCAGCAGCGCATCGAACTCGTACTCGGTCGTATCGGCGAATCCCGCGCGAGACCAATCCCGGCACTCGCTTTCGATATCCCCCGCGCGCATCGGTCGTTCGGGGGGATCGTCGAAGCCTCCAGAGCGCTCCGGCCGGTGGGTCTCGCTTTCCAGCTGGCTGAGCGCCACCACGAGCAGGATGATGCGGTAGCGAGAGTCGAGATTCAGCGTCAGTTCGAGCCGCTCGCGCACCTCTGAGGCCACGTTTGCGCGCGCGAGCACCGCCTCGATGTCCGCATGCGTTATCGGGTACGGTGGTGGCTGGCGCTCGGGCAGGACCTCGCTCAGCTTGTGACGTACGAGGTGGTGACAGACCAGCTGGATCAGGGACGGCTGGTTGCGCGTCGCCGCAAGGATCCGGTGGGCGGCGCTCTGTTCGAGCTCGAAGCCTAGTGCGCCCAACGGCTCTTCGACCAGTCCCAGCGCTTCGGTCGTGTCCAGGGGGCCGACCGCCATCGATTCTCCGAAGTGCTGCGTGAGCCGCTGGTTGGGCACGTCGCTGAAGCGCTTCACCTGATGGAGCCCTGTGAAGACCGGCTTGAAGCGGCGCTTGAACTCGACCTGTAGAGCGTGCAGCTGGCTGGTCGTCTTGAAGTCGTCATCCGCGTCCGCCTGCAGGAACTCGTCCGTCTCGTCCAGCAGCACCAGCAGCTGACGCCGCGGGTCCTGCTCGAGCCAGGTCCTGACCACCGAGTGCAGCCGCTCCCTGTCTTCCAGTTTCCTGCTCGGCGGCTCTATGCCGAGCTCCTTCCCGAGCTCCTTGGCCAGCAACGGCAGCAGCATCGACGGCGGACTGCCCTTGGCGATGCCCGCGTCCTGCAGGTCGATGATGATTGCCTTGATCGGCTCCTCCGCGCGTTCTGAGCGACGCTTGACCTCCTCCAGCAGGGCCGACTTGCCCAACCGGCGCCCGCCGTAGACGAACGAGTAGCCATCCCTGCTCATGAGCTGCGAGGCCTCGCGGGTGCGCCCGAAGAACATCTCCGCTGGCACCTGGCGGCCGCGAAACGGCATGTAGGGGTTGACGGCGGTGAAGGGCAGCGTGACGTGCATCGTGGGCTCCATCCGCGTGCCCCCGTGCGAGCAGCTGTACAAGAGTGCGGCGGTATCCAGGAACAGCACGGGAGCGCCGCCCTGGTCCTTGCAGTGGAGCTCTGCGATGCGCCGGCGCTGCGCCAGCGAGAGCACGCGCGGCACCAGCGCCACGCACGCATGCTCGCTGGTCGCGCGCGCCGCCTGATAGAGCTCATCTGGGCTGGCGCCCTGCTCGCGCAGCAGCGCGACGCGCAGCACTCGCGCATCGCTGCCGAACTGCGGCGCCAGGCCCTCCCAGCGCGGGGAGAGCTGCATCTCGAGTTCGACGATTCCCACGTTGCTCCCAGCGTTGCGGAGCTTGGACAGCTGCCTCAGGCCCTGGATGCGAAAGCCGGCCATCTCGAGGACCGCGCGCGCGTGCTCACGGAGATCGCTCTGGCGGTGGTCCTTCAGCAGCGATCCGTCGTTGCCCAACGCCGCCCACCGCTCGAGCGCCCTGATCACCGCGTCCTCGCTGCCGTACTCGCGCACCGCCGCGAAGTCCAGGTTCGCAAGCGGCTCGCCGCCTCTCACGGCAGCGCATGCGGCCTCGATGGAGAAGCCGCCCGACTCGAGCTCGGGGATCAGCTTCACGAACGCGCTCAGATTGCTGAGGTGCTTCCCGCGCTCGGCGAGCATCGGTGTTTCACCGCGGCGCAACGTCTCGATCGCGTCCTCGGCGCTGGCGATGTCACGGTTGTCGATCAGGCGTTCGATCCCGGACCGGACTCCGTCGTCCGGGGGGGCGATCTCAGCCAGCTGCCGGCGCAGATATCCGACCTTCTCGCGCACGTGGATCCTGGCGGCGTGCTTGATCTCCCCGCTCAGCCCCTCCATCTGCCGGCTCAGGCTGGCATCGGGATCGGCGAGCTGCTGTTCGATCTGCTCCAGCTCCTGGTACAGCCGTATGCACGTCTCGTGCGGCAGGCAGCCGAGGCGCCAGTTCTGGTCGATTTCGATGCGTACGCGCTCGACCTGCCGTTCGAGCGCTTCGGTCAGCTGCTTGGCGCGGCGGCGCAGCTGGGCGTCGAGCGTCTCTTGGTCGCCGCTGGACCCGCCGGCCAGGCGTCGCCTGATCAGCCTGGTGTTGTGGATTTCGTCGGCCCTGAGCCGCCTATCGAAGGCGCCTCTCCAGTTGGGCTCCTCGCCCTGGCTGTCGAGTACCAGGCGCCCCGTTGCCTCCGTGAGCGGCTTCACCGGCTCGAGCTTCTTGTCCAGCCGCACGTCCATTGCGAGCAGCCTCCCGCGGAGCGCTTCGTCGGGGGCTGGCTCGGGCCCCGAGGGCGGGGGCTCGCGTCTGGAGACGAGCCGCTCGAGGGCGTCCAGCGTGCAGCACAGGGCGGCCGCCCCCAGGCCCAGCTCCGGAGAGGCTGCGATCTCGCGCTGCGCCTCGTCCAGATGCTGTGAGAGCGCCGCCGCGAGATCGCTCAGCAGAGCGGCCGCGCGCGGATTGGTCCTCCTGGCGTCCATGTCGGCTTCGCCGAGCGCTGTCCAGGTCTCGACCGCTTCGACGGCGACCTGCAGGATGCTCTCGGCGCGGCGATGGAGGTCGCGTCTGGCTCTCCCCTGCAGCACCTGACCGCCGCCTCCGCGGAGCGCCTTGTCGTCTGCGGTCAGGTGGCGGTCCAGGTTCGTGTTCAGCTCGCCGATCTGCTCCTGCAGCGCCTCCAGCTGCTCGCGATCTCCGGCTGCGACGATCGCGAGCATGCGACCGAGCCGGCCCGTGCGCGCATCCGCCCACTGCCGCCACAGCCGCGACCCCCGCTGGAAGTTGGTTTTCCCGGGTTTCTCGAGCCAGCGCTTGGCCTCCTCGGAGAGTGCGGCGGCGCGCTCCTTCAGGTTCGAAGGGTCGATCCCGCGGCAGTCGCGACCAAGCTCGAATCCCTGCTGCGCGCTGCGCAGCGCCCGATCGCCGATCGCGCTCAGCGAGGGGCGGTCGACCGATGTCGTCTTCAGGTGTTCGATCGTTTCCACCACCGCCGTCGTGGGTGCGGTGATGGCGCAGCGGAGCGCCGCCGCATAGCCCACCGCCTTCGCCTCCTCGCCCTCGAGCTGCCGGGTCGTCTGTGGCGCGCGGCGCGCCAGCTCCTGAGCGCATGCGTCGCCGGATGACCGCGCCGCACACGCCAGCGCGAGTAGCTCGAGAGCCTGCCTGAGGGGGGTCCCGCCCGGCTCGTAGCAGGCGGCGATACCGGCCAGTTCGCTCGCGATCAGCTCGCGCATGAGGCCCTCGTGCGCCCCGACCGCCACGGCCTGCTCCTCGCTGGGCCGATCCTGCTTCTCAACGCTTGTCTTCTCAACGCCTGTCTCCTCGACGTCTGGCTCCTCAACGCCTGCCTCCTGGGCTTCCGCCTCCTCGGCTCTTGCCCGCGCTGGCTGCTCGACAGCTCTTCCATTCGCGGTCGGCGTGGCCGCCGCAGGCGCCTCGGGACCAGCCGCGGAGGCTTCTTCTGGACTTGCCGTGGGCACCATGGGACCCGTCGTGGGCGCCCTGGGACCAGCCGCAGGCGCCTCGGGCCCCGCCGGCGGCGGCTCATCGAGCTCTCTCTGGCCGGTTGCGCCGTTGTGCTCGGCAGGACGCCCGGGGGTCGGCTCGAGTCCATTGTCGAGGCCCAGGCTCAGCCGGTCGAGCTCGGGTGAGATCGCGAGCCTCGTGGGTATGCCTGCCTCGAGCAGGTGAGCCATGACGGCGTCGGGGTCCGGCTGTGGGAGCCCGTGTCGATGCGATGCGATCCAGCCGTGTAACGAGAGCAGCGCTTTCAGGTCCGACCGATCGGCCTTATCCAGATCGGCAAGCGCTGCCGCTGCCCGCGTGCGGACCTCCTCGACCCCGGGCAGCTCGCCGCCGCCCTCGACGCTCAGGTTGGACAGCGCACGCAGCGCTCTGCGCCGTGGATCTCGCTCGGCCAGGCATCGCTCTATCTCCGCGAGGTTCGCCGCGGTGTCCACGAGAGAGGCGAGGCGGGCGACATCTCGCTGGTACGCGCCCAGATCGTCGATCAGCTGGCCGGAGAGTGGGGCTCCGCTGCGTTTGAGCTCGGCGGCGGCGCCGGTGAGGGCGCTCAGCAGGACGTTGCGCCGATCCTTCAGCTCGGCCAGCTCGCGGCTGAGGTTGGCGATCTCGATTGGCTTGGGCTCGGTGTTGGGCTGCATCGTGAATATTGACTATCGGATGATCACGATCCTAGAGGATCGGTGAGATCTCGGAGCGATACTGGACGACCGGGCACGTCTCGGAGAACCTCGCGGAGGCGAGGTTTCGAGCGCCCGGCCGGTTCGAGCATTCCCTCCAGCAAGAGTCGCGCGCCGACCTTCGAGAGTGGCTCGTTGAGGTTGCCGCACTTCGGCGACTGCACGCACGAAGGGCACCCGCCCTCGCGGCAGGGGCACTCCGCGATCAGCGCGCTGCGCGTCGCGGCAGAGCTCCTCGAAGCGCAGGAAGGCGGTGCGCGTGATCCCCACGCCGCCCGGATGGCCGTCGTAGACGAAGATCGTCGGACCCGCGGTCTGGGGGTGCAGGTTCGTGGACAGGCCGCCGATGTCCCAGCGATCGCACATCGCGAGCAGCGGCAGCACGGCGATCTGCGCGTGCTCGGTCGCGTGCAGCGCGCCTAGCAGCTCCTCCATGGGCAGCTCTCGGCGAGCGCGCGCCGAGTCGAGCTCGTACCACAGCGCCTGCGTGGAGAAGCTCGTCTCGCGGCAGGTCCAGCGCGACCAGATCGAGCTGCGCGTGGTCGGCGAGCGCCGGCGCTGGTAGGCGAGCACGGTATCCGTGACGCTGACCTCGCCGAAGGAGAGCGTCACGCCGAGCAGCTCGCGACGGTCGAGCAGGCGTTCGATCGTCGTGTCGGTCTCGCGCTTGGGCTGTGTGTACCAATCGCCCGTCGAACGGCGCCACGAGCGCGCGGCGGCGCTCCAGGTCGAGCTCGCGCACCTCGTAGGAGCGGCCGTGGTGCATGTACACCGCGCCCTGGTGCACCGTCGAATGGGCGCGCGCGGCCTCGGTCGTCCCCAGCAGCTCGCCGGAGGCGACGTCGATGATCCCGAAGCTCTCCGGCGAGGCCGAGCGTAGCGAGACCGTCGGCCGCCGGGTACTCGCCGGGATGGCGCGGGACGTACTTGCGCGCCGCTGGCGCTGCCGCTTCTCCCGCGCCGTTGAGCGCCCCGTCCTGCGGTCACGCCCGCAGCCCGCCCGCGGCCGGCGAGCCCCCGCTCCGGCGTCTCGGCGCCCTCCCAGCGGGGCCCGAGGAGCTCGGCGTCCTCCTCGGAGAGCGGTCCCTCGAAGGCGGCGCAAAGCAGATGCGAGAGGTAGATCTGCGGGCTCTCGTGAGTCGAGGATCGCGGCCTCCACGGGTCGCTCCAGGAACTCGTCGGGGTGGCGACAGAAGAACTGATCCAGCGCGTCCTCGCCCGCGACGTAGACGGCGAGGCCGCTCCCGCGGCGAGCGATCGAGGATCGGCCGGCGCGTCCCCACATCTGGCGCAGCGAGGCGACGGTGCCGGGGAACGTGACGACGACCGCGGCGTCGAGCGTGCCGATGTCGATGCCGAGCTCCAACGCGTCCGTCGTGATCACCGCGCGCAGCTCGCCGCGCACCAGGCGACCCTCGAGCTCGCGCCGCTGTTGCGGGGTATAGCCGCCACGGTAGGGCACCACGAGCTCGGCGAGGTCGGCCCGCCCAGCTTGCTCGAGCTCCTCGCTGGACGAGCCGGGTGAGCAGCTCGACGCCCTTACGCGATTTGATGAAGCAGATCGTGCGGACTCCGTCCCGGCAGAGCCGTGCGACCAATTCGGCGCTCTCCGCCAGCGCCGAGCGCCGAGCGCCGAGCGCCTCGTCGGTCAGCGGCGGGTTCCACATCGCGATCTGTCGTCGCGGCGCCGGCGAACCGTCGCGATCGATCAGTCTGCACGTCGTCGAGGCCCGTGAGGCGATGCGCGAGCTCCAACGGGTTCGCGATCGTCGCGGAGGCCAGCAGGAAGCGTGGCGTCGTGCCATACGCGGCCGCGATGCGCCGCAGGCGGCGCACGCACGTTGGCCACGTGCGAGCCGAACACGCCGCGATAGACGTGCGCCTCGTCGATCACGACGACCGCGAGATTGGCGAACAGCGTGCTCCACGCCGTCGATGGTTGGGCAGGATGCCGACGTGCAGCATGTCCGGGTTCGTGAGCACCACGTTCGCGCGCCGGCGGATCTGAGCGCGCGCCTCGCGGGGCGTGTCGCCGTCGTAGATCGCGGGGCGCACGCGGTCGCCCAAGCCGAAGGCCGCGAGCGCGCGCGCCTGGTCCTGGGCGAGCGCCTTCGTGGGGTAGAGGTAGAGCGCGCGAGCGCGCGGGTCGCGGCAGAGCACCTCGAGCGTCGGCAGGTTGAAGCACAGCGACTTGCCGGATGCCGTGCCGGTCGTCACGATCGTCGGTCCCGCCCAAGCCGCGTGCAGCGCCTGCGCCTGGTGGGAGTAGAGCCGCTCGACGCCCATGCGGCGCAGCGCCGCGAGCACGTCCCCGTGCAGCTCTGCCGGTAGGCTCCAGCGACGTCGCTTCGCCAGGGCCCTCGCGCGCTTGGCGCACCAGGCGACCGTCCGCGCGGCCCTCGTCCAGCAGGGCTCCGCTCCAGGGCGCTGCGCGCGCGCGCTCCTCTCTACGCAGACCTTTCGCCACGGGCCTCGGGAACGTCGAGGGCCACGGATTGCGATAGTAGAGGCGATGTGCTCCACCGCCGAGCGCTGGGCGCAAACCCGCACCTTCCACCATTCCGCCTATACGGCCGCAGCGGATCGCGGCGGAGCGGACGGGCCGATATCGGTGTGCCTGCCGGCGCGTGGTGTGCGGAGACGGTCGGAGAGATCGTCAGCGCGCTGTTGCCGCTGCGCGACGCCGGGGCGATCGACGAGATCGTCGTCGTCGACGCCGGCTCTCGCGACGGCACCGCCGAGGTCGCGCGGCAGGCGGGCGCGACGGTGCTACCAGGAGGACGAGCTGCTGCCCGGCGTTCGGTGCCGTGCTGGGCAAGGGCGACGCGATGTGGCGTGCGCTGAGCGTCTCGCAGGGCGAGCTACGTGTGCTTCCTGGACGCCGACACCGAGGGCTTCTCCCCCGCCCACTTCGCGACCGGCCTGCTTGGGGCCGCTCGTGAGCGAGCCCGGGGTGCGCGTTCGTCAAGGCCTTCTACCGGCGACCCTTCGAGCAGGATGGGCGTGTCGCTGCCCGAGGGCGGGGGCCGCGTCAACCACCTCTGGCGCGTCCCGCGCTCGCGCTCTTCTATCCCGAGCTGGCCGGCGTGCGCCAGCCGCTCGCGGGGGAGGTCGCGGCGCGACGGGAGCTACTGGAGAAGCTGCCCTTCACGACCGGCTACGGGGTCGAGATAGCGATGCTGCTGGACGTCTGGAGGAGGTCGGGGGGGAGGGGGTCGCGCAGGTCGATCTGGAGGTGCACCGCAACCGCCACCAGCCTCTGGACGCGCTGGCGCCGATGGCGCGCACCGTGCTCGCGACGATCGCCCTGCGCCTGGAGCGCGAAGGGCGCTAGGCGGCTCGCACGAACGGGCGGCGGGCTCGGCATGGGCGCTGCGACGAGTCGCTGCTCGTGCGAACGGCCGCCGCTGGCGGAGCGTGCGGCGTCCGGTGAAGCTCCGCTGCCTGTACCTCGACCTCGACGGCACGCTGCTCGGACGCGGCGCCTCGCTGCTGCACGACGGCGAGGGCGAGGTCTCGATCGATGGGGTGCGCGCCGTGCAGGCCTGCCTGCGCGCCGACGTCGAGGTGGTGCTGATGTCCGGCCGCCGCCGCGCGCACGCTCGCCGAGGACGCGCGGCTGCTGGGTCAGAGCTCCTACATCTACGAGGCCGGCGCGTGCGTGGTCCTCGAGGGGGAGGAGCACTGGCTGACCGGGGAGATGCTACCCGGCGAGCTGACGATCGCCGAGCAGATCGAGCGCTCGGGCGCTCCAGCGCTGCTGCTGGAGCACTACGCGGGGCGCCTGGAGTACCACGAGCCGTGGCACGCCGAGCGCGAGGTCTCGCACCTCTTTCGCGGGCTGGTGGACGTCGCTGGAGGTCGATCGCCTGCTGGCGCGAGCACGGCCACGGCGACCTGCGCCTGGTCGACAACGGCGTCGTCAACCGCCGCTCGCCGGCGCTCGCGGAGCTGCCGCACGTGCGCGGCTACCACCTCGTGCCCGCGGCGGCGTCGAAGGCGAACGCGGTGGCCTTCCACCGCCAGGTGCGCGGCTACGCGCGCGAGGAGACCTTCGCGGTGGGCGACTCGCGCGAGGATCTCGCGTGCGCCGAGCACGTCGGCGCGTTCTGGCTGGTGGCCAACGCCCTGGCGCGCGATGTGGGGATGCGCGAGGCGATGGCGGGCGTTCCCAACGTGCGGGTGACAGAGGCGGGCCACGGGAGCGGGGTCTATGAGGCCGTCGTGCAGACGCTCGTCGGCGGTGCGTAGCCCGCTCGGGTCATCTCCATGCGGCGGGTGCGCGATCCGCGGGTCGCCTCGCTCGTCTACGCGGGTCGCGAGGGGACTCCATTGCGCCGGCGGGGCGCCGCTCAGGTCGCCTCCATCGCCTCCGCGGTGACGAAGGGTTCCATTTCGTCGATCGGATGCCCGAAGGCGATCTTGGGATAGGCGTTGGCGTTGACGTCGATGCCGACCTCCAGCAGATACGGGCCCTCGGCAGCCCACATCTCGCCCACGGCGTTCGCGGCCGCGGCGGGGTCCTCGACGCGCTGCCCGGGGATCCCGTAGGCGGCGGCCACAGCGGCGAACGGGGGGGCAGAGTAGCCCCACAGGGTGGACTGGTAGCGGCCGCCGAAGTAGGCCTCCTGAAGCTGGCGCACCATCCCGTGGCAGTTGTTGTTGAGGATGACCATCTTGATCGGGAGGCGGTTGCGAGCCACGGTCTGGAGCTCCTGGATGTTGAGCTGGAAGCCGCCGTCTCCGGCGATCAGCACGATCGGACCGTCGCTGGCGAAGGCGGCTCCGATCGCGATCGGCAGGCCGGAGCCCATGGCGCCCATGCCCCCCGAGGTGAGGAAGCGCTGGTGGTCGCACAGCCGCAGCGACTGCGCAGCCCACATCTGGTGCTGGCCGACGTCGGCCACATAGGCCGCCGCGCGGGGCTTGCCGGAGAGCTGGTGCATGAGCAGGTTGGGATTGATCCCCTCGATACCGGGAAGCTCTCCGGTGTCCGGCCATTCCCGCGCGAGCTCCTCGATCTCGGCGCGCCAGGTCTCATAGCGTGGCCCGGCGGGCTCGCGTGCGGACCCAGCGAGCGCGGCGATCGCGCTCGCCAGCTGCGCGATCAGGGCGTGGCAGCCGCTGAGGCGGTTGTTGACCTCGCCGGGGTCGCAATCGACGTGGTGGATCGTGCGGCCGGCCATGAAGGCGTCGGTGTCGGCGCCGGTCTGGCGGCTGTCGAGCCGGCTGCCGAGCACCAGCAACGTGTCGCAGCGCGAGAGCGCGATGTTCGCCCAGCGATTGCCGTAGCTTCCGATCAGCCCGACGCGCAGCGGATCCGCGAACGGGAGCGCGTCCACGCCCATCAGCGAGTGCACCACCGGCACGCCCAGCCGGGCGGCCAGCGCTCGAAAGCCGGGGACCGCCCGCGCTGTGCGCAGGCCGCCGCCGGCGAGGATCAGCGGGCGCTCGGCTCGCTCGAGGTCGCTGAGGATGGGAGCGACGAGCTCCTGCGCGAGCGCCGGCTCGGCGGCCGGCTCCGGCGTGCGCGGCGGCGGCGGAACATCGATCTCGCCTTCCTGGAGGTCCAGGGGGATATCGACCAGCACGGGCCCGGGACGGCCGGCTCGCGCGAGCTCGAACGCGCCGGCGAGCCGGGGCGCGAGCTCCTCGATCGTTTCTATCCTCCAGGCCGCCTTGGTGATCGTGGGCAGCATCGCCACCACATCTGTTTCCTGGAAGCCGAGCTGGCGGATGGGGCGGTCGCGCTTGTGCTCGGAGCGCCGCGCCTGACCCGTGATGAAGACCGCCGGGGTGGAGTCGAAGTGGCAGCTGCCGAGCGCCGTGAGGAGGTTGAGCGCACCGGGGCCGCTGGTGCCCATGGCCACGCCCGGAACCGCCGTGATGCGCGCGTGACCCTCGGCGGCGAAGCCGGCTGCCTGCTCGTGGTGGCAGCTCACGATCCGCACCCGCCCAGCGCGGTGCAGCGAGTCGAGCAGGTGGGTGATCGCCCCGCCGGTCACCTCATAGACGGTGTCCACGCGCTGCGAGGCGAGGAATGCCGCGATCCAATCCGAAGCGTGCACTCAGTAGGAATCTACTTATCGTTGGGATGAAGTCAAACGGCCTCCCTGGCGCTTCTCTGCGGCGTTGCGACGATGCCTCCAGCTCCGCAAACGCCGCCACGCTCGCCGCAATAGACCCCAACCACCCGGATCCCCTCCGCTCCGCGGACGGCGCCAGCGGGCCGGCGGCGGGACCGTGGCGCGCACGAGCGCGACCCACTCCTGCAGGGGAAGCTCACCGGAGATCAACCGCCCCAGGGCGCTCGTAACGGGGGCCTGCACGCCCGCGCCCTCCAGCGCACGCGCCAGCAGGCCAACCGTCTGCAGCGCCTCGACCGCCTGGCCGATGCGCGCGGGGATCTCGGCCGCCGGCAACGCCCGCCGCCAGCAGCTCGCCCGCGCGGCGGTTGCGGCTCTCGCGCGCGAGAGCCGTGGCCACCAGGTCGCCGGCGCCCGCCAGCCCGATCATCGACTCCGGCCGCGCGCCCAGCGTCTCGGCGTAGCGCCACACCTCGGCGAAGATGTGTCCCGCCGCGGCCCCCGCGGCGTTCAGTCCCTGCGCCTCGGTGGCCCCGGCAGCGAGCGCCGCGGCGTTCTTGGCGGCGCCGGCCAGCTCCACACCCACCGGGTCGTTGGAGCGCTCGCACACGACACCCGCGCGCGTGAACACCTGGGCGAGCGCTCCCGCGAGGGCCTCGTCGCTGGAGGCCGCCACCAGCGCCGCGCCGGAGTGCACCATCTCCTGGGCGTGGGCTGGGCCCCCCAGGCACGCAACCCGTCCCGCGCCGAACGCCGCGCTGAGGATCACGGTGGGCGGCGTCGCCGTGCGGCGGGACGAGACCCTTGGCCACCGACACTACCGCCGCGCGCGGGCCCAGCCCAGCTGCGCGCAGCCCGGCGATCACCTCGTCCAGCCCCCGCGAGGGCACTGCCAGGAACACGTAGTCGGCGCGCGCCACCCCCGCCGTGAGGGCCTCGATGCGCAGCTGACCTGGCAGCTCGACCCCCGGCAGGTAGGTGCGGTTCTCGCGCTCGGACTCCAGCAGCCGCGCCTGCTCGGCGGTGCGCGCCTGCAGCGTGGTGCGCAGGCCGCCCCGGGCGAGCAGCACCGCCAGCGCGGTGCCAAAGGAGCCCGCGCCGATCACGGTGGCGCGCTTGGCTCCGGGCGTGGGCAGCGAGCGGGTGCGCGCCGCGCGCGGGGTTGGGGCGGCCGCGGGCGCTGGCTCGGAATTCGTTGCGGGGACAGTCTCCGCGTCTGGCGCTGGCGCGGAGGGGAGGCTCGTTGTAGGCTCGGGCTGGATCATCCGGTGAGCGAGCCTAGCGACACACCCATGGCATGAGCACGGCCAGCTCCGCGGAGTGGCGCAACTGGGCTGGCGATCAGCGTTGCCGGCCCGCCGCATACGAGCGCCCCGGCTCGGTCGAGGAGTTGGCGGAGGCGATCGTTCGCGCGGGCGCGCGTGAGCAGCGGGTGCGCGTGTCGGGCGCGGGGCACTCCTTCAGCGACATCGCGTGCTCCGACGGCGCGATGGTCAAGCTCGATCGCATGACCGAGGTGCTCGACGTCGATCGCTCCTCCGGGTTGGTGCGGGTGCAGGCGGGGATCACGATCCACGCGCTCAACCGCCGCCTGGCCGAGCACGGGCTGGCGCTGGAGAATCTCGGCGACATCGACGTGCAGAGCATCGCCGGGGCGATCTCGACCGCCACGCATGGGACGGGGGCGCGACTGCGCAACATCCCCTCGCAGGTGCGGGCGCTGACGCTGGTGCTTGCCGATGGCTCCACGCTCGAGTGCTCCGCCGAGCGCGACCCCGAGGTGTTCGCAGCCGCGCGCGTAGGGCTCGGCACGCTGGGGGTGGTAGCAGAGGTGACGCTGCGCTGCGTGCCCGCCTTCCGCCTGCACGGGATCGACCGCCCGTCGCCGCTGGAGCAGACGCTCGAGCGCTTCGAGGAGCTGGCGCTGGAGAACGACCACTTCGAGTTCTTCGTCTTCCCCCACACCGACACGGCGCTGACGCGCACCAACAACCGCACCGAGCAGGCCGCGCGGCCGCGCGGCCGCGTGAGCGCGTACGCCAACGACGTGCTGCTGACCAACCACGCCTTCGGGCTCTTCTGCCGCCTGGGGCGGCGCATGCCCGCGCAGATCCCCCGCATCAACCGCCTGGTCACGCGTCTCGCGGGCTCCAGCCAGCGCGTGGACCGCTCCGATCTGATCTTCGCCTCGCCGCGGCTGGTGAAGTTCACCGAGATGGAGTACTCGCTGCCGCGCGAGCGCACCACAGAGGCGGTGCGCCGGGTGATGGAGCTGGTGGAGTCGGAACGCTTCGCGGTGCCCTTCCCGATCGAGGTGCGCACGGTCGCGGCCGACGACGCGATGCTCTCCACCGCCACGGGCCGCGACAGCGGGTTCGTCGCCGTGCACATGTTCGAGGGCATGGCGTGGGAGCCCTACTTCCGCGCGGTCGAGGCCGTGATGGACGAGCTGGGAGGGCGCCCCCACTGGGGCAAGCGCCACTTCCAGACCGCCGCCACCCTGCGCGAGCGCTACCCCGAGTGGGATCGCTTTCAGGCGGTGCGCCGGCGGTTGGACCCGCAGGGGCGCTTTGCCAACGCGTGGACCGAGAGAGTATTGGGACCCACCCTCCCCGCCCACCCCACCTCCCGGCACGGGTCCGACCTCGCCGAGTCCGGCGCCGCCCAGCCTTGCCCACCAGGCACCCTCGCCGAGGGCAAGTGAGCGCTGAAGCGCAGCGACAGCAGTTGCAGCGCCTGGAGCGGGCCACCGCCGAGCTGGAGCCCCCCTTCGCGCTGGTGGACCTCGACGCCTTCTGGGTCAACGCGGCGGAGATGGAACGGCGCGCGGCACCCAAGCCGATCCGCCTGGCGAGCAAGTCGGTGCGCTGCCGGGCGCTGCAGGAACGCGTGCTCGCGCGCGCGGGCTTTCAGGGCACGCTCGCCTTCACCCTGCCCGAGGCGCTGTGGCTGGCCGATCACGGGATACAGGACATCCTCGTGGCCTACCCCACCGCCGATCGCGACGCGCTGCGGGAGGCTCGCCACCCTCGCCGCAGGAGCGGCCGGAGGCGCGGATCACCCTGATGGTGGACTGCCTAGAGCAGCTCGATCTGCTCGACGCGGCGCGGAGCCGCTGCACTGGTGGCGCTCGGCGCCCCCGGTGCGTGTTTGCCTGGAGCTCGACGCCGGCTTTCCGCTGCCGGTTCCGGGCCGCTCGCTGCGGGTGGGCGCCAAGCGCTCCCCGATCCACACCCCCGCGCAGGCCGAGGCGCTCGCGCGGGCGATCGCTCGCGCGCGAGGGTGTGCGGCTGGTGGGGATGATGGCGTATGAGTCCCAGATCGCCGGTCTCGGCGACGCGCCCCCCGGCAGGCCGCTGCGCGCGGCCGCGATCCGCCTGCTGCAGGCAGCCTCGGCGCGAGAGCTCGCCAAGCGTCGCGCCGCGCGCGTGGCGGCGGTGCGCGCTGTGGCGCCGCTGGAGTTCGTCAACGGCGGCGGCACCGGCAGCCTCGCGGCGACCTCCGCCGAGGCCGCGGTCACCGAGCTGGCGGCCGGCTCGGGGCTGTATGGGCCGACGCTGTTCGATGCCTACCGCGCCTTCCGGCCCCGCCCCGCGGCGCTGTTCGCGCTGCCCGTCGTGCGCCGTCCTGGGCCGGGCGTGGCGACCACGCTGGGCGGTGGCTACCTCGCCTCTGGTCCAGCCGAGCGCTCGCGCCTGCCCAGCCCGTACCTGCCCGCCGGCCTGCGCCTGGATCCTCAGGAGGGGGCGGGGGAGGTGCAGACCCCCGTGTTGGGAGACGCCGCCGACGGATTGCGCGTGGGCGACCGCGTGTACTTCCGCCACGCCAAGGCCGGCGAGCTGTGCGAGCGCTTCGACCGGCTGCATCTGATCGAGGGCGAGCAGATCGTGGAGGAGGTCCCCACCTACCGGGGCGAGGGCAAGTGCTTCCTGTGAAGCCCCAGCGCACGATGCAGTGAGGAAGGGTTGCTCCCACGCGCGAGGCGGTGACGAAGGGCTGCTTGCGGCGAGCTACACGATCCCCGCCAGCTTCCGGCCCGCGGCCACAAGCCCCCGCTCGCCGCTGGCCTCCAGCACCACCTGCAGATCGAGGATGCGCGCCTCGAAGCGGTCCAACCCGTCGCGGCCAGCGATCGCATAGCACGGCACGCCCGCCTGGCGGGCGCGCGTGGCGATCTCGAACATCGCATCGCCATCCAGCAGCGTCTCGTGGTCCAGGCGCTCGCCGGCGATGACCACCGCGCGTGAGCGGCGCATGCGCGCATCGAAGTCCAGGGCGTCGAGACTCCGGCGGAGCTCTCCCTGGAGATCCCGGCTCGGGGTGGGCAGCCCATCGAGCGGACACGGATCGCTCTCCAACTCGCTGTTGGCGGCCCGCAGGCCGCGCCCAATCGCCAGGACTGCACGCGTGGCGTCGAGTCCCCCGCCGAAGCTCTGTGAGGCGACGAGCACCGTGTTCGGGGTCACGGTCGGGCATCCTTACAGGATGCCCCCCAAAGCCGAGTACGAGACGATCGAGCTGTGCGGCCAGGAGCTGCGGGTGTCCAACCCCTCCAAGCTGTACTTCCCCGAGCCCGGGTTCACCAAGCTCGACCTGGTGCGCTACTACATCGAGTGCGAGCGAGGAGGTGGTGCGCCACCTGCGCGAGCGCCCCACCGTGATGAAGCGCTGGGTGGACGGCGTGCAGGGCAAGCCCTTCTTCCAGAAGCGCGTGCCCGACGGGGCGCCGGAGTGGTTGCAGACCGCCACCGTGACATTCCCCAGCGGACGTCACGCGCGCGAGCTGGTGCCCAACGACGCGGCGCACCTGGTGTGGGGGGCGAACCTCGGCGTGATCGACTGGAACCCGTGGCCGGTGCGCCGCGCGGATCTCGATCACCCCGACGAGCTGCGCGTCGATCTCGACCCCCAGCCGGACATCCCCTTCGCGCAGGTGCGCCAGGTGACCCTCGGCGTGAAGGAGGTGCTCGAGGAGCACGGCCTGCGGGGCTTCCCCAAGACCTCCGGCTCGCGCGGGATGCACGTGTTCGTGCGCATCCCCCCCGAGCAGCCGTTCAACGAGGTCCGTCGCGCCGCCCTGGCGCTGGCGCGCGAGGTGGAGCGGCGGATGCCCGGAAAGGCGACGACCCGCTGGTGGAAGGAGCAGCGCGAGGGCGTGTTCATCGACTACAACCAGAACGCGCGCGACCGCACGGTGGCCTCCGCCTACTCGGTACGCGCGGTGCCCGACGCGCGCGTGTCCTGCCCGCTTGCGTGGGAGGAGGTGGCCGACGTGGAGCCGGCGGAGCTGCGCCTGGACACCGTGCCCAAGCGCCTGCGCGAGCGCGGCGATCCCTCCGCGGACATCGACGAGCACGCCGGATCGCTCGATTCGCTGCTGGAGCTGGCGGCCCGCGACGAGCGCGAGGGTCTCGGCGATGCCCCCTGGCCGCCGCACTTTCGCAAGCAGCAGGGGGAGCCGCGGCGCGTGCAGCCAAGCCGCGCACGAAAGTGATGACGCTCCCCCTCATATCCCCCATCGCTCCCCAGCTGGCGCTCTCGCGCAAGGCGCTGCCCGAAGGCGAGCAGTACATGTACGAGGTCAAGCTCGACGGCTTCCGCTGCCTGACGTTCGTCGACGGGGATGAGGTGTTCCTGCAGTCCCGCGGCAGCCGGCCGCTGGGACGCTACTTCCCGGAGCTCTGCTTCCCGCGGGCCGCTACGTGCTCGACGGCGAGATCGTCGTCCGCGGGGAGGATGGGCGCGAGGACTTCGACGCGCTGCAGCAGCGCCTGCACCCGGCCGCCTCGCGCGTGCAGCGCCTGGCGGGCGAGACGCCGGCGGTGTATGTGGCGTTCGACCTGCTCGCGCTGGAGGACGAGTCGTGGCTGGAGCGCCCCTTCGCCGAGCGCCGCACCGCTCTGGAGGAGCTGCTCGGCGGCCCGGGGTGGGCGCAGGCGCCGGTCGAGCTGATGCAGACGACGGACTCGGTCGAGCAGGCCAAGCTCTGGCTGGCGCGAGCCGAGGGGGCGATGGCCAAGGAGCGCTCGGCCGTCTATGAGCCCGGCAAGCGCCGAGGGATGGTCGAAGGTCAAGCGTGTGCGCACGATCGACGCGGTGGTGGTGGGTTGGCGTCCCGGCAAGAAGCCCGATACCGTAGGCGCTCTGATACTTGGCCTCTACGACGGTTCCGAGCTGCGCGTCGTCGGACACTGCTCGGGCCTCACCGCCGCAGAGAAGCGCCGTCTGGTCGGCTTCCTCGAGCCCTTCCGAGACAGGCGAGCACGGCTCCGGCGACCCCAGCCGCTGGACCGCGGGCCGGGACCTGGAGTGGGTCGGGCTGCGGCCCGAGCTGGTGGTCGAGATCGACTTCGACCACGTCAGCGCGTGGCGCATCCGCCACGGCGCCAAGCTGAGGCGCTGGCGCGAGGACAAGTCCGCGCGCGAGTGCACCTTCGACCAGCTTTCGGCTAGAGCCTGTTGAGGGCCGCGGGGCCAGGCCCCTGCCTGTCCTCTAGCATCAGAGCGAGATGCCCAGCGAGAGCGCAACCGTCGCCGAGGAGGAGTACCTGCAGATCCTCTTCTGGCTGCAGGAGGCCGGTCTGCCGATGACCGGCGCCAACGTGGCGCGCGCGATGCAGCTCTCCGCGCCAACGGTGCACGAGATGGTCGGCCGCCTGGAGCGCGACGGCTACATCACGCGCGGCGAGGACAAAGCGATCGTCTTCACCTCCGACGGCGCTGTGCAGGCCGAGGGCATCGTGCGCCGCCACCGTCTGATCGAGCGTTTCCTGACCGACGTGCTGGGCGTGCCCTGGGACGAGGTGCACGAGGAGGCCGAGCGCCTGGAGCACGCGATGTCGCCCGTGCTCGAGCAGCGCATGCTGGCGGCGATCGGCGACGCCAAGACCTGCCCGCACGGCCACCCGATCGTCGCCGGGGCCCGTCTGGGCGGGGTGCCGCTCGCCGACGTGGCGGTCGGCGCCTCGGTGCGCGTGCTGCGCTTCGAGAACGAGGCCGAGGATCTGCTGCACTACCTCAAGGCCTCGGGCCTCGAGCCGGGGCTGGAGGGCACGCTGGCCGTCCACGACGACGAGCAGGTCGTCGTGCAAGGAGCGGATGGGCGTCGCTGCGTCATCACCCCCAGCGTGGCCGAAACGGTCTCGGTGATCGCCGACCCCTCGCCGCCGCCGCGCACTGCGTTGCCGGAGCAGTTGGTCTTGGGCCAGCGCTATGGCAGGTGACGGCTACGCCGCCGCTGCGGCGAGGCCGCGCCAGGCGCGACGCCCTCGTCGATCTCCTCGGGCGTGACGCCCGAGTAGGCCAGGCGCAGCGTGTTCTCGCCGCCCTCGAGCAGGAAGTCGGTGCCCTTCACGAACGCCACCCCGCCCTCGGCGGCGGCCTTGTGCAGGGCGCCCACGTCGGTGCCCTCGGGCAGCGTCACCCACATGAAGTAGCCCCCCTGCGGGAGCCACGAACTCGGCCTCGGGCAGCTCTCGGCGCAGCGCCACCTCCAGCGTGCGCAGACGCTTGGTGAGAGCCGTCTTGACGGTCTCGATCGAGCGCTCGATGGCGCCCGAGGCGCAGAACTCGTACACGATCGCCTGGGAGACCATGTTGGGGGATATGTAGGTGTTGGTGGCCAGCTGCGCGATCTCTCGCGATCAGCTCGGCGGGACCCACCAGGTAGCCCACGCGGATGCCCGGGCACACGGTCTTGGAGAACGACGAGGCGTACACCACGCGCTCTGGGTCCATCGACACCATCGTCGGCAGCGTCTCGCCGCTGAAGCGCAGCTCCACGTAGGGGTCGTCCTCGAACACCACGAAGTCGTGCTCGCTCGCCAGCTCCAGCAGCGCGCGGCGCTTCGGCAGGGACAGCGTGTAGCCGGCGGGGTTCTGGAAGTTGGGGATGATGTGGGCCAGCTTCGGCCGCACCGCGTTGGCACCGTCGCCGGCGAGCAGGGCGGCGAGCGCGTCGGTGTCGATGCCGTCGGGCTGCAGCTCCACCGGGTGCACGCGCGCGCCCCGCGCGCGCAGCGAGAGCAGCGTGCGGTCGTAGGTAGGGTCGCTCCACCACCACGTCGTCGCCATCCTCGCACCAGGTGCTCGAACAGGAAGGCGTCGGCCTGCATCGAGCCGTTGGTCACCAGCACCCGCTCGGGCTCCACGCCATGGCGCTCGGCGATCCACGCACGCAGACGGGGATACCCCACCGACGTGCCGTAGGCGGTGCTGCCGGCGGGGTCGCTCGCGAACGCGCGCGCGGCGGCGTCGCGCAGTCCCTCCACGTCGATGATGTCCAGCGAGGGCGCGCCCCGCGCGAATGAAGATGGTCGGTGGCATGGCGGTGAAGCTTAAGGGTGGCCGCGCGTGAGCGTCGTAGTGGGCCCTCGTGCGCGTCGTGGAGCCGCTCAGGCGTCGTCGAACGTCAGCAGCAGGCGACCCTCCGCGACCTGGCGCACGCTGAAGCCCGTCTGCAGCGCATGGCGCAGCTCGCGCACCAGCGCCACCGAGGCCGCCAGGCGGAGGTCCACCACGGCATGGCTTGCCTCGAAGCGGCGCACCGCCACCTCGCTCACGCCCGGCATCCTGGCCAAGCTCTGTTCGAAGGCGCCCAGTGAGGCGATGTCATAGAACGGGCCCACCCCCAGCTCCACGCGGCCCTCGAAGAGGGCCTCCTCCGGACCGGCCGGCGGTTGAGGGGTGGGCGGGGTGGGCGGGGTGGGCGGGTCCCGATTAACCCCGGGAGGCGGGTCGTCCGCTGCACGCGAGGGCTCGCTCGAACCCCGCCCGGACAGCCCTGCCATCACGCGGCCGAGCAGCGCGTCGTAGTCGTCGGTCAGCTCCCTGGCAAAGCGCTCGACGCGGTCGCGAAAGCGCCGCAGCTCCGCCAGACTGGCCAGCTGCGCGTCGCTTGGGCTTGCTGCCCCCAGTGCCGGTGTGAACTCGTCGATGGGAGCGACCCGCTCCTCCACGGGAGTGGCTCGTTCCGCGGGGGTCGCCCATTCCACGGAGGAATGTTCGACCGGAGGCTCGGGCTCCGCCCGCTCGTCTATCAGGCGTCCCGCCGCCCCCATCGGAGCCTCAGCTGTGTGAGCCTCGGCGGCGGGGGTCTCCGCGGCCGCTTCCTCCGGACGCAGGCGCCGGCGGCCGATCGAGGTCAGCTCCTGCTCGAGCTCGCGCAGCTTGCGCTCGAGCTCCGCCAGCGCGCTCGTGACGTCGTTGGCCGGCTGGTCTGGCTGGGCGCCTTGAGAGGGCGAGCTTCCGCTGGAGAACGTATCGGTCATGGGTCGGCCCACGAGGTTGGGCACTCATCCTACTCGGGCGCTTCCCACGCCGGCACGAGTAGTGGTTGGACTATTGCGCTTGGAGCCGCCTATGGCCGCTATTTGTAGAACTGCGGTTTGCGCGAAGGGCAGTAGTCCTGGGCGCCGGGGGCGTAGGGGTTGCCCAGGCGTATCCACACGCCCGTGCCATCGGAGAGCTTGATGCACGGCGGCGTGTGGTTCTTGGCGAGCTCTTCGCGGTCGAACACCGCGACGGTGTTGTTCAGGCTGGCGAGCGAGTTGGCTTCGCCGAAGCTGAGATTCGCGATCACGGTGAGCGGAAGGAGACCTTCGAGGAAGGCGGCCTGATTGCCCGTTTCCGTGGGGAGCGACACGATCGCTTCCACGCCGCTTGCCTTCAGCGCCTTCAGCGTCGCCAGCATGTCGTCTTCGCGGTGAGGCGCGGCCGCCACCAGATAGCCTTCGTTGGAGTAGACCATCGCGAAGTTCGGCTCGTTCGAGAACTTGAGCGCGTGGGGCAGTGTGATCGTCACGTTCCCGCCCGCGCCGAAGTTGCTCGCGAGGGTGTTGGCGACTGCCACCAGCACCAGCGCCGCCGTCGCCGCGATGCGCCCCGGTCGCGGAAGCCGCACGATCCAGAAGCTCCCGAACACCGCGAAGTAGACCAGCATCGACATGCCGTAGCGGGTGTCGTGGAAGTACGTCTCGGTCAGGGCCAGCCAGGCCACGAACGCGCCTACGAACAGCTCGGGGGCAAACGGGCTGACCCAGCGCCGGCGCACGAACCCGACGATCATCCACACCCATCCCACCGTCGAGAACAGGAACAACGGCAGGTAGACCTGGCCGATGAGGAAGCTCCACGTGTACCACTCGAGGTTCTGGCTGGACAGACGTGGCGGGGCGATCCCGCTGGCGGCGGACGTCGGCGACTCGCTCACCGCCTTGCTGATCGCCCGCACCTGCGTGAAGTCGCTGATGTACCAGGGCCCGGCCACCACGAGCACCGCCACCGCGAACACCGCCATCCCCCGCCAGGAGCGCCACCCGCCGCGCACGAATATGACCGCGAGCGGCCCGGCGACGAACAGCGCCAGCGGCTCCTTGACCAGCATCCCGAGACCCACGGCGACACCGGCGGCGGCGCAGTAGCGCAGGCGCGTGAAGTACTTCGTGTCGAGGATCAGCCATACCGACAGGGCCGCCATCGCGGCCTGTGGGGCGTCGAGCATGGTCAGGTGGAACAGCCTTGCCACCAGCGGCGAGCCCAAGGCGGCGACCACCGCCAGCAGTCCAGCCAGCGGCTCGAACGCCAGCCGCCCGATCTGGTAGCAGCCGAGCGCCATCAGCGGAATGAAGAAGAGGTTCTCGGCGATCACCATCGAGGGCACGTCGAGGCCGCCGATGTAGTCGCCCAGCGCGCCCACCAGGTACACGAGCGGCGGGTACTGGAGGTGGGGGGCGACAGCCGCCGACCAGTTCCCGGCCTGCAGATCCTTGAAGACTTCGATCGTGACCTGCAGATGGAAGCCGGCGTCGGAGATCGGAACGCTGTGGTCCACGATCGTCCACCAGCACGAGAGGGCCAGGAACAGCGCCGTCACGGCGATCGCTCCCCACGCCTCGGCGGGCCACTCGCGCCAGCGCTCGAGCACGGGCGTGCTCGCCGGTCGAGCACGCGCGCGGGAGCGGCGGGGGCGGACATTGACTGCCATCGGGCCACCGTAGCCCGAAAGGCGCGTCACTGCAAAAAGTCAGAACTTTTCGTTTCTGATGTCCTCAGCCGCGCAGGGTCTGCACGGCGAGCCCGGCCACCTCGGTAGGGGTGCGCCCCACCCGCACGCCCCGCTCCTCCAACGCCTGTGCCTTCGCGGCGGCGGTGCCGGCCGAGCCGGAGACGATCGCGCCGGCATGGCCCATCTGCTTGCCCGCGGGCGCGGTGAAGCCCGCGATGTAGGCCACCACGGGCTTGCTGACGTGCTCGGCGATGTACTGCGCGGCCTCCTCCTCGGCGCTGCCGCCGATCTCGCCGGAGAGCACGATCAGCTCGGTCTGCGCGTCGTTCTGGAAGAGCTCCAGCACGTCCACGAACGAGGAGCCCGGCACCGGGTCGCCTCCGATGCCCACGATCGAGCTGCAGCCGAAGCCGGCCTGGGCGATCTCGTTGCCGATCTGGTAGGTCAGCGTGCCCGAGCGCGACACCACGCCCACGTTTCCCTCCCTGAAGAAGGACGCCGGGATGATCCCCACGTTGGCCTTGCCCGGCGAGAGGATGCCCGGGCAATTGGGGCCGATCAGGCGGGTCGAGCGCCCATCCGCCCGATCTCGCTGCAGCGTGTTGTACACCCGCAGCTCGTCGTGCGCGGGGATCCCCTCGGTGATCGCGATCACCAGCTCGACCCCCGCGGAGGCGGCCTCCAGGATCGCGTCGGCGGCGAAGCGCGGCGGTACGAAGATCATCGCGGTGTTGGGCTGCGCCTGCTCCATCGCCTGCGCCCAGTCGTCGAACACGGGGATCCCCTCGACGTCCTGACCGCCCTTGCCGGGCGTCACGCCACCGACCACGTTGGTGCCGTAGGCGCGGTTGTTGAGTGTGTGGAAGGAGCCCTCGCGGCCGGTGACGCCGGCGACGGCCAGGCGCGTGTCGCTGTCGACGAGGATCGCCATCAGGCGCGCGCTCCGACGCTCTCGCCGGCCGCCAGCGCGACGACCAGCTCGGCCGCTTCGTTCATGGTCTTCGCCGGGTGCACGTTGGGCAGCGAAGCCGCCGCCAGCAGCTCCCGCCCGGCCACGTCGTTGGTGCCGTCCAGGCGCACCACGAACGGCACATCAGGCTGGATCTCCTCAAAGGCTGCGATCAGACCCCTGGCGACCTCGTCGCAGCGCGTGATGCCGCCGAAGATGTTGAACAGCACGGCCTTCACCGAGTCGTTCTCGAGGATCAGCTCCACCGCCTGCTTGACCTTCGCCGCGTCCGAGCCCCCGCCCGCGTCGAGGAAGTTGGCCGGTCGCCCGCCCGCCTGCGCCACCACGTCGAGCGTGGACATCACCAGTCCGGCACCGTTGCCAAGGATGCCGATATCGCCATCCAGCTTGACGTACTGCACGCCCTGCTCGCGCGCGCGGCGCTCGATCGGATCCTCGTTCTCGACGTCCGAGAGCCCCTGGTTCTCGGGGTGGCGGTACAGCGCGTTGCCATCGAGGGAGACCTTGGCGTCGAGCGCCTTGACCTCGCGCGCAGGCGTGACGATCAGCGGGTTGATCTCGGCCAGCGTGGCATCCTCCTGAAGCCACACCTCGTACAGGGCCACGAGCGCGTCGGCCACCCCCTCGATCACGTCCGCATCGGCGCCGCCCGTCGTGGCGATCTCGACGGCCTCGTCTCGTGACAATCCCCGCAGCGCGTCTACGTGGTGGCGGATCAGCTTCTCCGGCGTCCTCTCGGCGACCTCTTCGATGTCCACGCCGCCCTCGACGCTGAACATCACCAGCGGGGCCTTCGCCGAGCGGTCGAGCAGCACCGAGGCGTAGTACTCGGTGGCGATGTCGCTCGCGTGCTCGATCCACAGCGTGCGCACGGTGTGCCCGTGGATGTCCATCCCGAGGATGTCGCTCGCGTGCTCGCGCGTCTGCGCCTCGTCGCTGGCCAGCTTCACGCCGCCCGCCTTGCCGCGACCGCCGATCAGCACCTGCGCCTTGATCACGACCGGGTAGCCCACCTCATTCGCGGCCTGCACGGCATCCTGCACCGTGTCCACCGCCCTGCCTGGCGAGACCTCCAGCCCGTGACGGGCAAACAGCTGCTTGCCCTGGTATTCGAGCAAGTCCATCAGCGGCCTCGTTTCTGCCCGGCGAGGGGCAGTTCCTTTCTCAGTCCCTCCATAAGCGGCGCGGGACTCTAGCGCAAGAGACCCCGGGGCGCGCGCAAAGACCCTGGAGGGCATAATGCCCCCCTCATGCCCATCCCGAAGAACGTAACCCTTGTCACCTTCGACGTCTACGGCACGCTGATCGACTGGGAGACGGGCATCCTCGACGCCTTTGCCAGGGAGGCCGAGCGAGAGGGCTTCGAGCTCGACAGCAGCCTCGTGATGCCGCTCTTCCACGAGATCTCGCGGGAAGTCGAGAGCGGCTCCTACGAGCTCTATGCGGAGGTGCTGCGGCGCACCGCCGTGGAGATCGCCAAGCGCATCGAGTGGCCGCTGGAACCCTCCCGCTCAGGGTTCCTGCCCGACTCGGTGCAGCGCTGGAAGCCGTTCAAGGAGAGCACCACCCAGCTGCCCAAGCTGGCCAAGAAGTACCAGCTTGGGCTGCTCTCCAACATCGACGACAAGCTGCTCGGCCAGACCCGCCGGCACATCCCGATCGACTTCGACCTCGTCGTCACCGCCCAGCAGGTGCGATCCTACAAGCCGGATCCCGCTCACTTCACCGAGTGTGCCCGGCGCATGGGAACCAAGAAGGGCTGGGTGCACGTCGCCTCGAGCTACCACCACGACGTGGCTCCCTGCCTCAAGGCGCGCGTCCCCGTGATCTGGGTCAACCGCCACAAGGAGGTCCTGGAGACGAGCCAGAAGAAGCCCACGGCTGAGGTCGCCTCGCTGCGCGAGGCCGCCAAGCTGCTCGGCATCGCCTGAGGCGCGGCGGGCGCACGAGGCACTCGCGGTGCGTGTCGTCTCCCTGCACCCCGACGTGATCGTCCTCACGAGCAGGATCTGGCAGACGAACTGCACGATCGTCCACGCCGGGGAGGAGTGCTTCGTGATCGACTCCCCGCTCCTGCCCGAGGAGCTCCAGGCGCTGCCTTCGCTGCTGGAGCAGTCTGGCTGGCGCCTCAGCGGCCTGCTGGCCACGCATGGGGACTGGGACCACGTGCTCGGTCGCCTTGCCTTCCCGAAGGCCTCGCTGGGCTGCGCCGAGAGCACCGCCGAGCGCCTGCACGCCGCGCCCGGAGAGCCCCAGCGCGAGCTGCGCGCCTTCGACGAGCAGTTCTACATCGAGCGCCCCCGCCCGCTTGCGCTTCCCAGCCTGTCGCAGGCGCTCCCCAGCCCGCTGCAGGCGCTCCCCAGCCCGCTGCAAGCGCTCCCCAGCCCGCTGCAAGCGCTCCCCAGCCCGCTGCAAGCGCTCCCAGTCCCCGGCCGTTGCGGGATCGGCGAGCTCGAGCTCGAGCTGCACCCCGCCGAGGGCCACACCGCGGATGGCATGGCCATATGGATCCCATGGGCACGCGTGCTGGTGGCCGGCGACTACCTCTCCGACGTGGAGATCCCCTGCTTCGCCGAAGGCGGCGGCACGCTCGATGCCTGCAGCGCCACTCTGGAGCGGCTGCGTCCGCTGGTGGCCGGCGCCGAGTACGTCGTGCCCGGCCACGGCCACGTGCTCGACTCTTCCACCGCCATGCGGGTGCTGGAGGAGGATCTCGCCTACCTGAGCGCCGTGAGCGAGCGCGGCGCGCAGGCGCCGCTGCCCCCCGGCCGGCGCACCAAGGCGCAGCGGCAGCTGCATTCGCAGAACGTGGCTAGGGGTGGTAGTAGCGCGAGATCTCAAGCATCTGACTGAGGATGTCGTGGGTGAGGATCAACACGACGATCGCGACGCCCGCGACCGGTCCCCAGCGTCGCCCCGCCCCTCGCGCCGCCAGTGCCAGGAGGGCGCAGCCCAGAGCCAGCACGGGCAGGAAGTAGCGCGGCTCGGTGTCCCCGGCGTTGAGCGTCGGGAAGGAGTGGAAGGAGGCGCCCGCGAGCAGCGCCGCCATCCCGAGGCACGCGGCGAGATACACCGCGAACTCGGCCGCGCGGCTTCTCAGCGCGTCTCGCTTGGCGTAGAGCTCGCGGGCGCACAGCCCGGCGATCAGCGCGGCCGGGATCAGCGCGACGGTGTACACCCAGCCGGGGAACACTGTCTCGAGCCAGTTGTAGCGCCCCACCACGCCTTTGAACCAGACCTGCACGGGAGTGAAGATCCCCGGGAAGTCGTTGATCATCCCGGGCAGTCTGGGGAGGTAGAGCTGCCACGCGTAGCTGAGCTCGGAGGACAGGGAGTGGCCCTGCAGGCTTTCGGTCGCGCTCGAGACGAAGCCCAGCAGGGGCTTGTGCGAGCCGAGGTTGCGCAGCGCGTACAGGACGACCGGGCCGCCACCGATCCCTGCCGCGAACGCCAGGCAGCGGTAGGCGTGGCGCGGGGATACGCGCATTTCGCGGATCGTGAGGAGGGTCAGGCCGACGACGACGCTGGGCACCAGTCCCACGAAGTTGACCTTCGTGACGAAGCCGGTGGCGACGATGGCGCCAAGCGCGCTCGCCAGCCACGGCGTCAATCCGCGCCGGAAGGCTCGCGCAAAGCAGTAGAACATCGCCGCGCACAGGACGAACAGCAGGGCATCGGGGTCCACCGAGCCACCGACGAAGCCGAACAGCGGCGACAGCGCGGCGCACAGCCCGCCAACCGTCCAAGCCCATGGAGCCGCTGGCAGCGCCTCGCGCAGGAACATGAAGACGAACAGCACGGTCACGCCTGCCAGCAGCGCCGAAAGCAGTCGCATCAGCTCCAGACGGGTCAGCAGCGTGCTCCCCGAGCCGAGCTCGTAGGGGATCGTCTGCAGTGCGTAGTAAAGGGGCGGCTCGGAGGCCGCCACCCCCACGCTACCGTCCCCTTTGCGGGACTGCGGCTGCGACAGGTCGTGCACGAGCCGCTGGCGCTCGGCTCGGGTGGGAACGGAGGGGGTGGCCGGATTGAGGATCGTTTCCCCGAATTCCAGGTCGCGCATCGCCGCCAGCTCCTCGGGCGAGAAGTTTTCTTCGCCCGATCCGCCCGTCGACCCATTCTCCGCAAGCTGCTGCACGTAGGCGAAGTGCGCCTGCTCGTCGGGTCCCTGCAGAGGGGGAATCAGGATCGACCAGCACACGGCATTGAGAATCGCGACGACCGCGCACACCCAGGCGGCTGTCGGGACGCGACGAAGCGCCTGGATCGGATGGGGCGTCTGCGCCGGCCGTGTCTGAGCGGCTCGCCGGCGCGCTGGCTTCAGCTGCGGCTTGCGCGCTGGCTTGGGCTGAGTCTTGCCGGCTGGCTTGGGCTGGGCGCCGGCGGTCTTGCCGCCGGCCTTGCCGTTGGCCTTGCGGCCGCCCGGAGCGGGCGCGTCTCTGGGCGTCTTCGTCGAGGCGCGCTTGCTCATGGGGCAACCTCCAGCATGTGAGCGGTGTCGGGGTTCGCTCTCATTCCAGCTCCCGCACAAGGAGCCACGAGGAGAGGCCGGCGGCTGTGAGCAGGAGCACGAAGGGCACCAGCACGATCCCCCCGCCCCCACCGATAGTGAGGCCGATGCGCCGGGCGGTCGGCAGCGCGAGGGACAGCCACGATTCTTTCCCCGGCCGCAGGTATTCGATCCTGATCCGCCCGGGCAGGACCTGAGTGCCGTTGCTGACGGCCGGCGCGTGAGTGGTGTTCACGCCTCTGTAGTTCACCAATTGCTGGCGCTTGGAGAGCGTGAAGCAGATCGTCACGTGGTTGTAGGTCCGTGCCACCGGTTTGACGGGGACCGCCACGACGGTTCCAGTCCAGCCGGAGCCCTTTTCACCGGTGGTCAAGACCTGTCCTCCGGCCATCGCCTGCACTTTGACCCTGGGGCCGAGCAGCGAAAGCAGCGTCATGCGGATGATCGTGGTGCCCTGCGGCAGCACCTCTTCGCTCTGGCAGACGGTGTCGGGCGCGAACGTCGCGCCCACTTCGGTGGGAAGTGGGGTCCTGTCCGTGCCCGCGCGCACGGGCGGGGTGCGCTCGAGGCCCACCCCGATGGCGATCGCCATGAGCGCGAAGCAGACGGTGAGTGCGATCCGGATCCTCACTGCGTTCGCCTCAGTCCGAGGATGCTGAGCAGGAAGGAGGAGAAGGCGATTTGGATGCCCAGCACCACCAGCGTGGCGGCCGCGATCGCGACCCGCTCCTGGGCGAGGCTGCCGAGGCCGGCGTGGATCCACTCCAGCACAACCACCGCCACCATCGCCAATCCCAGCAGCGAGACGGCCCCGCCGAGCATCAGCCCGTGCTCGAGCCGGAAGCGCACCCGCATGCGCTCGAACCAGGGATCCTGCTCGCCCATGAAGTACGTCGCGTAGGCCAGCGCGCAGAGCCCAAGGCTCACGATCTGCGCGCCGACGATCGTGAGCAGCGAGCCCGCGATCAACGTGTGAACGGCCCACTGGCGACCGAGCACGTCTACGTGAGCCGCCACCATCACGCAGATCAGCGCCCCCAGCGCGAAGATCGCGGCGCCGGGGATGATGAACAGGTGTTTGGGGGAGTGCAGGATCAGGAACCGCAGGTGCCGCCAGCCATCGCGGAAGCTCGACAGCTTGGACTCACCGCCGCGCGGGTGGTATTCGATCGGCAACTGGCGGATGTCGAGCTTGGCCTTGGCCGCGCGCACCACCATCTCCGAGGCGAACTCCATCCCGGTCGTGCGCAGATCCAGGCGCTCCAGGTGCTCGCGGCGGAAGGCCCGCATACCGCAGTGGGCGTCGCTGACGCCGGTGTGGAACAGCAGGTTGAGGAAGCTGGAGAGCAGCGGGTTGCCGATGTAGCGGTGGTGCCACGGCATCGCGCCCGGATGGATGTTGCTCATGCGGTTGCCGATCACCATGTCTCCGCCGTCTTCCAGCGCCGCGAGAAAGCGAGGGATCTCGTTGAAGTCGTACGTCAAATCGGCATCGGCCATCACGATGTACTCCCCCCGCGCGGCCGCGAACCCGGCCAGGTAGGCGCTGCCGTAGCCGCGCAGGGGCTCGTGTACGACGCGCGCCCCCGCCCGCTCCGCCAGCGCGGCGCTCGCGTCCTCCGAGTCGTTGTCGGCGACGACCACCTCCCCGGCGATCCCCGCCAGCTCCATCGCCCGCAGGGCTGTCGCGACGCACTGCTCGATGTTCTCGGCCTCGTTCAGGCACGGGATCACCACCGAGATCAGGTACGTGGGGTCGCCCCGGTCCGCGGGGGCCACCGTGCTCTGTGTGCTTGTGCTCATTCGTTCCAGACGCTTCTGTGCAGGGGTTTTGGAGCCCTTGGTCGAGGGCGATTCGTCCAAATAGCAGAACCGCCTGACACTGTGGCCGATGACCCGCGAGCCGTCAAGGAAACGGAAACAAACGTGTCTGACTGCCGCCGACAGTTGTCGGATCGGCGATGAGTGGGAAACAGATCCGGGCGCTCGCGCGGGGCTGTCTGGGGCCTTTCCGGCCCCTACTTGCTACTGCTCGAGCTCTCGCTCTCGATGGTGGCGATCGGCGCGCCCGCGGCGATCGGGGCGCCCTCCTCGATCGGCAGCTCGGCGATCGTGCCGGCCTTATGGGCGGTGATCTCGTTCTCCATCTTCATCGCCTCGATGATGCACAGCAGCTGGCCCTCCTGAACGGTGTCGCCCTGCTTGACCAGCACCTTCCACATGTTTCCCTGCAGCGGCGAGGGCAGAATATCGGTCATCCCGCCCACCCCTCCTGCCGAGGAGGACTTGCTGGCCGATCTATGATCGGTGCCGCGCTTGGGCGCCCTGCGAGCTCCCCCGTTTGCACCCGCGTGGCCTGCGCCGGCGGGGGGGTCGCCCACGACGCGCACATCGAAGCGCCTGCCCGACACCTCCACGGTGTACGTCTGCTCGACCTTCTCGCCCTCGCCCTCCGCCTCGCCATCGGCCGGCTTGGCGGGCGCTCCGAAGGCGAGCGTCTTCAGCCACTTCCTGTCCTCCAGCAGGTCCCTGCACGTCTCCCCGCGAGCCCACTGCTCGGTGCCCAGCAGCGCCGTGTGGAAGGGGATCAGCGTCTTCAGGCCCTCGATCTCGTATTCGCTCAGCGCGCGCAGCATGCGGCGGGTGGCCTGCTCGCGGTCTGCGTCCCACACGATCAGCTTGGCGACCATCGGGTCGTACATCGGCGAGACCTCCCCGCCCGCTCCGACGCCCGAGTCTACGCGCACCCCCGGCCCGGTCGGCTCGCGGTAGGCCCCGATCCTGCCGGGCGCCGGCGCGAAGCTCTTGGAGGCATCCTCGGCGTTGATGCGGCACTCGATCGCGTGCCCGCGCAGCTGGATGTCCTCCTGGCGGTATGCCAGCGGCTCGCCCGCGGCGGCGCGGATCCCCTCCTTGACGATGTCCACCCCCGTGGTCATCTCGGTGACGCAGTGCTCCACCTGCACGCGCGTGTTCATCTCCAGGAAGAAGTACTCAGCCTCGCGGGTGGGCGGGCTTCCATGCTGGGTGGGCGGGCTCCCAATCAATCAGGCCCTCGATCGTGCCCGCGCCCACGTAGTCCACCGCGCGCGCCGCCTCCACGCCGATCGCGCCGATGCGCTCGCGCAGCTGCTCATCGACGACCCATGCGGGGGCGGGGGACTCCTCGATCACCTTCTGGTGGCGGCGCTGGATCGAGCAGTCGCGCTCGCCCAGGTGGATCACGTTGCCGTGGCGGTCGGCCAGCACCTGCACCTCGACGTGGCGGGGGTCCGGCAGGTAGCGCTCCAGGTAGACGGTCGCGTCGGAGAAGAACTTCTCGCCCTCGCGGCTGGCCCCCTCGAAGGCGCCCTCCAGCTCGTCCTCGACGAGCGCCACGCGAAAGCCCTTGCCGCCGCCGCCCCCCGCGGCCTTCACCGCGACCGGGAACCCGATCTCGCCCTTTGCGATCTCCAGCGCGTCGGCGACCGTGGCCACGGGCTCGGTGGTGCCCGGCACGATCGGCACCCCCGCCGCCTGCATCAGCTCGCGAGCGCGCGTCTTGGAGCCCATCGCTTCGATCGCGCTCGCGGGCGGGCCGATGAAGACCACGCCCGCCTGCGCGCAGGCCTGCGCGAACGGCGCGTTCTCGGCCAGGAAGCCGTAGCCGGGGTGGATCGCCTCGGCGCCGGCCCGCTGGGCGACGTCGAGGATCTTCTCGATGCTCAGGTAGTTCTCCGCCGCGGGGCCCTCGCCGAGGTTGTATGCCTCGCCGGCGCGCGCCACATGCAGCGCGTCGCGATCGAGCTCGGAGTACACGGCGACCGAGGCGATCCCCATCTCCTCCAGAGCACGCATGATGCGCACAGCGATCTCGCCGCGATTGGCTACCAGGACCTTCGTGAACATCGAGGGCGGCAGATTAGTCGTTCGCACCCGCCCCGTGCGTCGTCGCGAAGGCCATCGGCCACCACAGATGGCAGGCTGCTCGCGTCCGGGGAAAGCGCTCCACAAACCCCGGACGCGAGCTTTAGAGACGCCGCCCTGGCACGCTTTCGCGTTCGGCGTCCCTGCCTACCTGGGTGGACGACACTGGGGGGTCGTCACACCAGCTTGGCTCGCAGGCGTTAACGACCGATTGGTTCGGTCATTTAGAATACAGCTAACTAGTACCTGGTCTGAGCCGCCACGTCAATGTTCAATCGCACGAATTTTCGTGAGATTTTGTGCATCTGCACAAAAAGGGCCCGATTTTGGCTCTACCATCGTTGTTCCGCCAGCGGACTATCGGGAAAGATCTCGGTTAAGAATCGGGGACGATGAGCCCTGCGCCCACCGTCTCGTTGGTCGTCTCGTCGATCAGGATGAAGCTGCCCGTGCGGCGGTTGCCGCGGTAGGGGTCGAACGCCAGTGGGGCGCTCGTGCGCAGGCGCGCCCTGCCGATGTCGTTGAGCGCCCAGCTCCCGCGGGGTGCCGGCACGCTCCAGCGTGTGCACGTCGACGCTGTCGTACAGCTCCTCCACGATCGCGGTCGCGTGGCGCGTGGTGTGCTTCATCACGTACCGCCCTCCCGGGCGCAGCGGCCGCTCGTTCAGCCAGCACACGTCCGCCTGCAGCTCGCGCGCAACGGCGGGCGCCTCTTCGGGGTGGCAGATCAGCTCCCCGCGCGAGACATCCAGCTCGTCCTCCAGGCGCAGCGTCAGCGACATCGGCGCCACCGCCTCCTCCAGCGCGCCCGTCGAAGGTGTCGATCGCGGCGATCCGCGTGCGCTGCCCGCTCGGCAGCACCACCACCTCCTCGCCCGACCCGCAGCGCGCCGCTGGCCAGCTGGCCGGCGTAGCCGCGGTAGTCGCTCGCCCGGGGCAGCGGGAGAGGCTGGGCGAGGTCCGATTCGACGGGCGGATCACCCACTGCACCGGGAAGCGCGCCGGCGTGTCGTGGGGGTGGTCGTAGGCCACCTCGACCTGCTCCAGCAGCTCCAGCAGCGGCGGGTCCGTCGTACCACTCCATCCGCGCCGAGCGCTCCACGACGTTGTCGCCCTCCAGCGCCGAGATCGGGATGTAGACGAGTTTCGCTCTGCCGCCCAGCTTCGCGGCAAAGCCGGCGAACTCCACCACCAGCTCGTCGAAGCGCTCGCTGGGAGTACCCCACGAGGTCCATCTTGTTGACCGCCACGACCACGTGCGGGATGCCCAGCAGCGCGCTGATGAAGGCGTGGCGCTTGGACTGCTCCAGCACGCCCCTTGCGCGCGTCCAGCAGGATCACCGCCAGGTCGGCCGTCGAGGCGCCGGTCACCATGTTGCGCGTGTACTGCTGGTGCCCGGGGCAGTCGGCGATGATGAACCGCCGCTTCGCCGTCGCGAAGTAGCGGTAGGCCACGTCGATCGTGATCCCCTGCTCGCGCTCGGCGCGCAGCCCGTCGGTCAGCAGCGCCAGGTCGAGCGCTCCCGTCCCGCCGCGGCGCACGCTCGCCTGGGCGACGTGCTCGAGCTGGTCCTCGAAGACCTGCTTGGAGTCGTACAGCAGCCGCCCGATCAGCGTGCTCTTGCCGTCGTCCACCGAGCCCGCGGTGGTGAAGCGCAGCAGGTCGAGCGTCATCGGGGCCCCGCGCGCGGCCCCATCGCCCGCTCCTCGCGGAGCCGAAAACTACCACTAGAAGTACCCGGCCTTCTTGCGGTCCTCCATCGCGGCCTCCGAGACGCGGTCGTCCGCGCGCGTCTCGCCGCGCTCGGTGATGCGCGTGGCGGCGATCTCGAGCACCACCTCCTCGAGCGTGGCCGCCTGCGAGCGCACGCCGCCGGTGCAGCTCATGTCGCCCACCGTGCGGTAGCGCACCATCTCGGAGAACGACCTCCTCGCCGTCGATCAGCTCCACGCCCTCGCGCCACGCGTAGAGCATCCCGTCGCGGCTGAACACCTCGCGCTCGTGCGCGAAGTAGATCGAGGGCACCTCCAGCTGCTCCTGGTCGATGTACTCCCACACGTCCAGCTCGGTCCAGTTGGAGAGCGGGAAGACGCGCACGTTCTCGCCCTTGCTGGATGCGCCCGTTGTAGAGGTTCCACAGCTCCGGGCGCTGGTTCTTGGGGTCCCACTGGCCGAAGTCGTCGCGGAAGGAGAAGATGCGCTCCTTCGCGCGCGCGCGCTCCTCGTCGCGCCGCGCGCCGCCGAAGGCGGCGTCGAAGCCGTGCTCGGCGATCGCGTCCAGCAGCGTCACCGTCTGCAGGCGGTTGCGCGAGGCCCGCGGTCCTGTCTCCTCGACGGCGCGCCCGCTGTCGATCGACTCCTGCACGCTCGCCACGATCAGCCGCTCGCCCAGTTCCGCCACGCGCCGGTCGCGGAACTCGATCACCTCGGGGAAGTTGTGGCCCGTGTCCACGTGCATCAGCGGGAACGGGAACGGCGCCGGGCGGAACGCCTTCTCGGCCAGGCGCAGCAGCACGATCGAGTCCTTGCCGCCGCTGAACAGCAGCACCGGACGCTCCGAATTCGGCGGCCACCTCGCGCATCACGTGGATCGCCCTCGCTCTCCAGCGCGCGCAGATGACTGAGCTGGGGTCGCGCCGCGACGCTCAAGTCGCGCCGTTCACTGGCTACATCCGCCCTCGGTCTCGACTGCTCCACGTGCAGACCGCACTCCGTCTTGTCCCGTGCCCGCCCAACGCCCTCGCGGCCGCTGCCCGGCTGCGTGCAGGGCGCGCAGCCGATCGACGCGTAGCCCTGATCGTGCAGCGGGTTGTAGGGCAGCTCGCGCTCGTGGATGCGCCGCCACAGGTCCTTCTCGGTCCAGTGCGCCAGCGGGTTGTACTTCCAGATGCCGCGCTGGCTCGTCGTGCTCGATCAGCTCGGTCTCCGCGCGCGTGGGCCCCTGCTCGCGGCGGATGCCCGTGATCCAGCCCTCCGCGCCGTCGCAGCGCGCGCTCCAGCGCGGCGACCTTCGCCAGCGAGCAGCAGTGCTCGGGTCCTGTCCAGCGCGCCGCCCTCCTCGCCGAGCCGGCTGGCGTCGTACACCTCGACGGCGACGCCGAAGCGCTCCTCGAACGCTCGCCAGGTCTGCAGCGTCTCCTCGAACAGCACTCCGGTGTCGATCGTCACGATCCTCGCCTGCGTGGCGCCGTCGTCGATGCGCAGCAGCTCGTCGATCAGCACCGACTCCTCCTTCTGGAAGGAGCACAGCAGCACCACGCGCTCGCCGTGGCGCTCGACCGCCTCGCGCAGGGTCGCCGTCAGGCTCTGCGTCGGCTGCACAGACGAGCCGACGGGCGGCGCCGGTACGCTCGCCGCGCCGACGATCGACTGGGTGTCTCCTAGACCGCGCACTCGCCCTCTCCGCGGATCACCTGGAAGGGCACGTTGCGGTTCCAGTCGATGAAGTCGTTCATCGTCTCGATGCTGAACTCCACCGGCAGCGAGAGCTCCTTGACGAGCCCTTCGAGCTCGGGGTCGCCCACGCGCGCGACGAACTCGTTCCACGTCTCGCCCTCGCTGCGGTTGGCCTCGTAGTGGCGGATCCAGCGCTCGACCGCCTCGGGCACGCGCTTGGAGGGCAGGCGCAGCTTCAGGCGCTGGCCGAACTGCATCGGGTCCGCCTTCGAAGACGCCGCCCACGTGGGGGATGTAGGCGGGGATCGTGTGCTCGCCGACCTTGATCGACGCGCCCGTGAAGCCGATCGAGCCGACGTGGTGCTGGCCGCAGCCGTTGGGGCAGCCGCTGATCTTGATGTGGATCTGCGCGCGTGAGGGGGTCCGTTAGGTACATCGCCTCGATGCGCTCCTGCACCGCCTCGTTGACGCCCATCGAGCTCGTGATCCCGAGCTTGCAGGAGTCGGTGCCGGGGCAGGAGACGACGTCGTCGATTTCCCGCGCGCCCGCGTCGCCGAGGCCCAGCTCGCGCAGCGCCTGCCAGACGTCGTAGACGCTCTCCTCGCGCACCCAGCGCAGCACGAGGTTCTGCTGCACGGTGGTGCGCGCGTAGCCGCCGGAGTGCTTGCGCATGATCTCCGCCAGCCCGCGGAACTGCTCGGGCGTGAGGTCGCCGCGCGTGATCTTCGCCTCGACTGTGACGAAGCCCGCCTGCTTCTGCTCGGCGCACGTTGGCGGCGCGGAAGCGCTCGAACTCGCTGAGATCGCCGTTGGGGCTCCCGTAGGCGGCGGCGGCGCCGGGGCGCGCTCGACTCCTCGTCGTCCACGAACAGGCGGTGCTCGACGCCGAAGTCGCGTTCTGCGACCCACTCGCCCTTCAGCTCCTCCTCGACCTGAGCGCGCAGCTCGTCGATGCCGTACTTATCGACGAACACCTTGATGCGCGCCCGCGCGCGGTTCACGCGCAGCCACTCCTGGCGGTCGAAGATGCGAAAGACGGCCTCGGCGATGCGCAGGTAGTCGCCGTTGTCGAGCTCCACGAACTCGTACAGCACCGGCGCCACGCGCGGCATGATCGAGGTGCCGCCGCCGACCAGCATCTGCACGCCGCGCACCTCGCCGGGGTGGGTGGGTCCTCGACTGCTTGACGCGCGCGCGGAAGGCGATGTCGTGGATCTCCGCTGATCGCCCGCCCGCTGGCGCTGCCATCGAAGGCGGTCTTGATCTTGCGCGGCATCGCCTGCGTCGTCTGATGGCGCACGAAGTAGCGCACGTACGCGCCCGCGTAGGGGGTGAGGTCGAACAGCTCGTCCTTCGCCACGCCCGCCCAGGGGTCGCCGGTGACGTTGCGCACGGTGTTGCCGCAGCCCTCGCGGCTGGAGAGCTTGGCCTCGCCCAGCTCGCGGATCGCCTTCTCGGCGTCGGGCAGCGGGATGTGGTGCATCTGGATGTTCTGGCGGGTCGTGATGTGGCCCTTGCGAAGCGGGACGTACTTCTCGATCACCCCCGCGAAGCTCTCCAGCTGCTCGGGCGTGACCCCGCCGAAGGGCAGCTTCACGCGGATCATCTGCACGTCGGGCTGGCGCTGGCCGTAGACGCCCTGCTTGAGGCGGAACTTGATGAACTCGTCTTCGGGCGTGTCTCCAGCCAGGAACTTGCCCGCCTCGGTCTTGAAGTCCTCGTACTCCCGCTGCAGGATCGGGATGATGTGGCCGGGGACGTTCTCGTAGACCTCGGGGTCCGCGAGGGTCCCCCTGCCGCCGCTGGTGCTCCGCCGTCGCGCTCATATGCCCCTCAATATACATAAAGCCTAGTGCCTTTCAGGTATTTTCCGTATCGACAGGTTCTGGCTCGCGCTCGACCCCTTCGCGCAGCGCCGCACGCCGCCAGGGGTCCGGTGGTGAGACCTGTGGCACTCGCGGGGGCGCCGTGTCGCGCATGAAGCGCTCCAGCGCCGCCACGATCGCGGCGGTCTCCTCCGGCGAAGCGTTCGGGGCGATCATCGGCACAGTTTGACGCAAGTTGGGTTCGAGTCCATAAACTGGCTGCGTGGACAGGCCGCTGGATGAATTCGTCGCGGCTGCCCCGCAGCCCCAGCGCACGGGCCTGCGCGTGGTGCTCGCGCTTGCCGCTCGCCCCCGCGGGGTGGCGCTGCTGAACCGCATCCCCCCGCTGGCCCAGGTGGGGCGCACGCTGCTCGCGATGGACCGCTACGAGGACCCGGCGGTGGCGCGCTCGCTCGGCTGGGACGCCGAGGCGGTGGTCGCGCGCGGACGTGCGCTGCGCCGCAGGGAGGGGCGACCGTGAGCGTGAGGATCGACGCGGACGTCTGCGTGATCGGCGCCGGCGCCGGTGGGGCTGTGGTGGCGGCCGAGCTCGCCGAGGGGGGCGCCAGCGTGGCGCTGCTGGAGCAGGGTCCCTGGCACGACCCCGACGGTTTCACCGCCAGCCCGCCGCAGATGCTCGCAAAGCTCTACCGCGAGGCAGGGCAGACGCTGACGGTGGGCACTCCGCCGATCGTGCTCCCGCTGGGCGGGGGGCTGGGGGGCACGACGCTGGTCAACTCCGGCACCTGCTTTCGCACGCCGCCGCACGTCCTGGAGCGCTGGCGCGAGGACTTCGGCCTGGAGCTCGACTCGGAAACACTCGAGCGCTGCTTCGGGCGCGTGGAGGAGGCGCTGTCGGTGAGCGAGGTCACGCCCGAGTTGGCGGGGCGCAACGCCGCGGTATCGCTGCGTGGCGCGCAGCGGCTCGGGTGGTCCCACGGCTATCTGCGCCGCAACGCGCGCGGCTGCGTCGGCTCGGGGGTGTGCGCCTTCGGGTGTCCCACCTCGGCCAAGCAGCACACCGGCATCACCTACGTGCCGCGCGCGGAGGAGGCGGGAGCGCGGATTCTCACCGGAGCCACGGTGCGCGAGATCGAGGTGCGCGGCGGTTGTGTTCACGGCGTGCACGCACGCATGTCCGGCGCGGGCTCCATCGACGTGAAGGCCCCGTGCGTGGTGGTCGCCGCGGGCACGATCCACACTCCGCTGCTGCTTCAGGCGAGCGGCATCGGCGGTGAGTCGGGGCAGCTGGGAGGCAATTTGTCGATGCACCCCGCCACGGCCGCCTTCGCGCTGATGGACGAGGTGGTGGACATGGCAAGGGGCGTGCCCCAGAGCTTCTACGTGGACGAGTGGGCGAGCGAGGGGATCATCTTCGAGGGGATCGCCGGGCCGCCCTCCTACGCCGCCGCATCGCTGCCCCTGCAGGGCGAGCGCCACGCCGAGGCGATGCGCTCCTACCGCCACCTGGCGCAGCTGGGGCTGATGGTGAGCGACTCCTCGCGCGGGCGTGTGCGCAGAGTGGGTGGGAGGGGGCGGGTGGGACGTCCATTGATCACCTACGACCTCGACGAGCACGATCTCGCGCGCTTTCGCACCGGCATCGGGCGCATGCGCGAGCTGTTCGAGAGCGCGGGCGCGCGCGAGGTGTACCTGCCGGTGCCCGAAGGCACCGAGCCCGAGCGGGTGCGCGCCAGGGAGCTGCGCCTGATGGCCTTCCACCCCCTTGGGACGGCTCGCGCCGATGCCGATCCGGCGCGCGGAGTGGTGGACTCGAACCTCCAGGTGCACGGCATCGAGGGCCTGCACGTGGCGGACGGCAGCGTCGTGCCCTCCTCCCTCGGCGTGAACCCGCAGATCACGATCATGGCGCTGGCCACCCGCCTGGCGTACCATCTGCTGGAGCGCCCATGTCCTTCCTGATCGATCCCCCCTGGCTGTATGCCACCGGCCGCGCCTACGGCCGCCTGCTGCCCGACGAGCAGGCGCCGGTGGCGCGCGCGATCCACACCGCGACCGCGGGCGCGTTTCTCGCCACGAGCGTCTCGCTGTACCTGAACCTCCCCTGGACGAAGCGCATCTGGGAGGCCTGCCGCGCGCAGGACGGCCGCGACTGGATGCTGCGATCGGGCGTGCTGCCCATCGATGCCCGCCGCGCTGGGCGCCGCACGCATGTGATCTCCGCGCTGCTGTTCCTCACCTACCCGTGGTGGCTGCGCCTCGGCGAACGGCGCAGCCGTAGATAACGCACAACGCGACCCCCGCAGGCCGCCCTCCGGGGCGGCCCCTCCCATCTTTCTTTACAACGGGATGTTGCCGTGCTTGCGCTTCGGTCCCGGCTCGCGCTTGGTGTGCAGTGTCTGCAGCGCCGTGATCAGCCGCGGGCGCGTCTCATGCGGCACGATCACGTCGTCGATGTAGCCGCGCTCGGCGGCGGTGTAGGGGTTGGCGAAGCGCGCCTTGTAGTCGGCCATCAGCGTCTGGCGGCGCTCATCGGGCGTGGGGCTCGCGGCGATGTCGCGGCGGTAGATGATGTTCACGGCGCCCTCGGGTCCCATCACGGCGACCTCGCTGGTGGGCCACGCGAAGTTGAAGTCCGCGCCGAGGTGCTTCGATGACATCACGTCGTACGCTCCGCCGTAGGCCTTGCGCGTGATGATGGTGACCTTCGGCACGGTGGCCTCGGCGAACGCGTAGAGCAGCTTGGCGCCGTGGCGGATGATGCCGCCCCACTCCTGAGCGGTGCCGGGCAGGAAGCCGGGCACGTCGCAGAACGTCAGCAGCGGGATGTTGAAGGCGTCGCAGGTGCGCACGAAGCGCGCGGCCTTCGCGGAGGCGTCGATGTCGAGCACGCCCGCGAGCTGAGCGGGCTGGTTGCCGACGATGCCGACTGCTCCACCCATCGAGGCGCGCGAAGCCGCAGATGATGTTCCTCGCGTGGTGCTCGTGCACCTCGAAGAAATCTTGATCGTCGACGATCAGGCGCACCACGTCGCGCATGTCGTAGGGCTTGTTGGGGTTGTCGGGGACCACGTGATCGAGCTCCGGGTCCATCCGCAGGGGGTCGTCGGTGCTCTGCACGCGGGGCGTGCCTTGGAGGTTGTTGGAGGGCAGGAACGAGAGCAGGTAGCGGCAGTCCTCCAGGCACGCATCCTCGTCCTCGGAGGCGAACTGCGCGACGCCGGACTTGGTGTTGTGCGACATCGCCCCGCCGAGCTCCTCGAAGCCGACCTCCTCGCCGGTGACGGTCTTGATGACGTCGGGCCCCGTGATGAACATGTGCGAGGTCTCCTTCACCATGAAGATGAAGTCGGTGATCGCGGGGGAGTACACCGCGCCGCCCGCGCAGGGCCCCATCACGAGGCTGATCTGGGGGATCACGCCCGAGCTGCGCACGTTGCGCAGGAACACGTCGCCGTAGCTGCCGAGCGAGACGACGCCCTCCTGGATGCGCGCGCCGCCGGAGTCGTTGATGCCGATCACCGGACAGCCGATCTTCGCGGCGAGGTCCATGATCTTGCACATCTTCTCGCCCATCACCTCGCCGAGCGAGCCTCCGAAGACGGTGAAGTCCTGGCTGAAGACGCACACTGTGCGCCCATCGATCGTGCCGTGGCCGGTGACCACCGCGTCGCCCCAGGGCCGGTTCTTCTGCATCTCGAACTCGTAGGTGCGGTGGCGCACGAATGTATCGAGCTCCTGGAAGGAGCCCGGATCGAGCAGTTTTTCGACGCGCTCGCGCGCGGTGTACTTGCCGCGCGCGTGCTGCTTCTCCTCCGCCTCGGGGGCGGAGTGCAGCGCGGCTTCGCGCAGCTCCTGCAGCTGCGCCAGCTTCTCCTCGTAGGTCTCCGGGGCCTTCTCGCGCATCGAGCGGCGGATGTTATCTGCGCGGGTGTTTCTAGGCGCGCGAGAACGGCCGGTGGTGCGCCGCGCCCAGGCGATCCAGCACGGCGGTGAGCAGCGCGGTGGTCTCCGCGGCCATCGACTCCTCGAGCGCCTGGAGCTCCGCCGCGAGGTCTGGCTGCTCCGGCTCGGGCGCCTCGGGCTCAGGCTCCGGCTCCACCACCGGCTCGGGCTTTTTGCGGCGGAAGATGCGGGCGAAGAACCCAAGTTTTGGCTCGGGCTCGGGCTCGACCGCCGGCTCGGGCTCGATGACCGGCTCGGGCTCCGCCGGCGCGGGCGGCTCAGGAGGCTGCCGGGTGGCGGTGATCGTAACCCTGGTGCCCCAGCCCGAGGCTTCCAGCTGAACCGTGCCGGTGACGTTCTGGCCCTCCCAGGCGACGGCGCTCTCCGGCTCGGCGCTCACGATGCGGATCTCGCCGAACTCGATGAGGTGCCGGCTGAGCGACTCGGAGTCGCTCACGAGCGCCCACAGCTCGGGCGGGGATTTGACCAGGGTGCGCTGTGCCTCGATGTCCATCCCGAATCTGTTCGAGCGATGGGCCGGGACTCCTCCCTCCCCTCCCCTCCTATGTCACTCTGACGCCGTTCTGGGCGCTCCGCGGAGATACGAGGCCGCGCGCGTCGAGCAGCTCCGCGAGCTGCACGGCGTTTGTGGCGGCGCCCTTGCGCAGGTTGTCGGCGACGATCCACATGTCGAGCGCGCGCTCGTGGCCGGGGTCGCGGCGGATGCGTCCGACGAGCACGTCGTCGCGTTCGGTGGCCTCGATCGCCAGCGGGTAGCGCGCGGCGGGGGGGTCGTCGATCACGATCACGCCGGGGGCCTCGGCGAGCAGCTGACGCGCGCGCGCGGGCGAGAGGGGGTAGCGGGTCTGCACGTTGACCGCCTCGGAGTGGCCGGTGAGCACCGGCACGCGCACGCAGGTGGCCGAGATGCGGATCGAGGAGTCGCCGAGGATCTTGCGGGTCTCGTCGATCAGCTTGCGCTCCTCGTCGGTGTGGTCGTCGCCCGCGGCGAACGCCCCGGCGTGAGGCAGCGCGTTGAAGGCGATCTGGTGGGCGTAGGAGGCGGGGGTGGGGATGTTCTCGCCGTGGAGCAGCGCGTGGGTCTGGTCGAGCAGCTCCTCCACCGCGCGCCGGCCGGTTCCCGAGACGGCCTGGTAGGTGCTGATCACGAGCCGCTCGATCCCCGCGGCGTCGTAGAGGGGCTTGAGCGCGACGACCATCTGCATCGTGGAGCAGTTCGGGTTGGCGACGATGCCGCGGTGGCGATCGAGCGCCTCGGGGTTGACCTCGCTGACGACGAGCGGCACGTCCTCGTGCATGCGCCAGCGCGAGGAATTGTCGATCACCGTGGCTCCGGCGGCGACGAAGCGCGGCGCCCACTCGCCCGAGATGGCGGCGCCGGCGGAGAAGATCGCCAGGTCGAAGCCCTGGATCGCCTCCTCGGAGAGCGCCTGCACGGCGCCGAGGCCCTCGAGCTCGCGCCCGGCGGAGCGCGCGGAGGCGAAGGGCACGATCTCGCGCGCGGGAAACGAGCGCTCCCCGAGGAGGCGCAGCATCAGGGTGCCGACCTGCCCGGTGGCGCCGACCACCGCGACTCGATATCCGCTGTTCGCGCTGTTCATCACTTGGTACCCATTCATCGTTTCTCAGGGTATCGCGGCCGTACCGGGTCCAAGGAGTGGAATGCTCAGGATGAATAAATTGTGTCTAACCACCGGTGCGGGCGACCATGAAGAAGATCGTGAGCACCACGAGCGCGTCCATCAGCGCGCCGATGAGTCCCACGCGGCGAAACAGGGCGTCGTGCTCAGCGCTGAGCGTGATGGTGCCCTCCCCGGCGGCCGCCACATCGCGGTCGGTCTGCTCGATCAGGCGCCGCTCGGTGGGAGCCAGGAGCGCGCCCTCGATCCCGCCGATCACGATCGCGATGGCGAGCCCCCACTGGACATAGAAGGAGCTCCACGCTTCGAGCTTGGAGGCGAGGTAGATGCCGCAGACGATCACCACCGCGAGGCCCGGCGAGATGACCCACCGCGAGACCGCGTGCGCGGCGCGGTAGAGCGCTGGCAGCGCGCGCGGGTCGGCCTTCGTAACCGTCGCGAAGATCACCGGATAGGCGAAGGTCGCGCCGAAGGCCACCACGACGGCGATGATGTGGAGGGCGAGGACGACTTCATAGAGCGCGAGGGCCGGGAGCACGGCGTGGACCTTAACCGCTGCCTCGGGCGGAGCGCTCCCTCAGGACTCAGAACGCCGGTGCTCCGGGCTCAGAACGTCGGCGCGTAGCGCCCGAAGACGTCCTGCATCGCCCCGCAGACCTCGCCCAGCGAGCAGCGGTCTGCGAGCGCCTGGCGGATCGCGGGGAGGAGGTTCTCCGAGCTGCGCGCCACCGCGCGCAGCTCCTCCAGGCGCTGCTCCACGAGCGCGTGATCGCGGTTGGCCTTGAAGGCGGTGAGCCGCGCGACCTGTTCGCGCTCGGACTCGGGATCGACGCGCAGCAGGTCGGGAACCTCGATGTCGTCCTCCTCGTAGGCGTTGACGCCGACGACGATGTCCTGATCGATGCGGTAGCGCTCCTGGTAGCCCCAGGCGGACTCGTCGATCTCGCCGGTGATGAACTCGATCGCGTTGACGGAGCCGCCGAGCGCGTCGACCCTGCCGATCAGCTCGAGCGCGCGTGTTTCGATCTCATCGGTGAGGGCCTCCACGAAGTAAGAGCCGGCGAAGGGATCGACGGTGTCAGCGGCGCCGGACTCGTGCGCGAGGATCTGCTGGGTGCGCAGCGCGATCTTGGCGGAGCGCTCGGTGGGCAGCGCGAGGGCCTCGTCGAAGCCGTTGGTGTGCAGCGACTGGGTGCCGCCACAAACGGCGGCGAAGCCCTGCAGGGCGACGCGCACGATGTTGTTCTCGGGCTGCTGGGCGGTGAGCGTGACGCCGCCGGTCTGGGTGTGGAAGCGCAGCATCGTGGCCTTGGGGTTGGTGGCGCCGAAGCGCTCGCGCATGATGTGAGCCCACATGCGCCGCGCGGCGCGGAACTTGGCGACCTCCTGGAAGACGTGGTTGTGGCCGTTGAAGAAGAAGGCGAGGCGCGGCGCGAAGTCGTTCACGTCGAGCCCCTTCTCGAGCGCGGCCTGCACGTAGGCGATGCCCGAGGAGAGCGTGAAGGCGACCTCCTGCACGGCCGAGGAGCCCTTCTCGCGGAAGTGGTAGCCGGAGATCGAGATCGTGTTCCAGCGCGGGACGCGTTCGTGGCAGTACTGGAAGAGGTCGGTGGTGAGGCGCATCGTGGGCAGCGGGGGATAGATGTAGTTGCCGCGCGCGATGTACTCCTTGAGGACGTCGTTCTGGGTGGTGCCGCGCAGCTTCTCGCTGGGAACCCCCTGCTCCTCGCCGACGAGCTCATACAGCAGCAGCAGGCAGGCGGCGGGCGCGTTGATCGTCATCGAGGTGGAGACGCGATCGAGCGGGATGCCCTCGAAGGCGGTGCGCATATCGTCGATCGTGTCGATCGCGACGCCCGTGCGCCCGACCTCGCCGAGGCAGCGCGGGTTGTCGGAGTCGAGCCCGAGCTGCGTGGGCAGATCGAAGGCCATCGAGAGCCCCGTGGAGCCCTTGGAGAGGAGGTAGCGGTAGCGCTCGTTGGACTCCCTCGCGGAGGCGTAGCCTGCGTACTGGCGCATCGTCCAGGTCTGCTGGCGATACATCTCGCGGTGCACGCCGCGCGTGTAGGGGAAGTCGCCGGGCTCCCCCAGCTGCAGCTGCTCGGGGAGGTCGGCGGCGGTGTAGAGCGGAGCCACCTCGATGCCCGAGTCGGTGAAGCGGCGCGGATCCTCGGGCCCGACGATGGGCGCGACGGTGAGGTGGTCTTCGGGCTCGGACATGGGTTGGGAGGGTATCCTCCGCGCGTGGCAACGTGTCTGGTCACCGGCGGCGCCGGCTTCCTCGGATCGCACCTATGCGACGAGCTGCTCGCGCGCGGGCAGCAGCGTGATCTGCGTGGATAACTTCGAGACGGGATCGCTGGCGAACATCGAGCACATCCGCGATCCGGAGCGCTTCGTGCACCTGGGGGTGGACATCATCGATCCCTACTTCGTGGAGGAGCCGATCGACTTCGTCTACCACCTCGCCTCGCCGGCCTCGCCGATCGACTACCTGCGTCTGCCGCTGCACACGCTGAAGGTGGGCAGCTACGGCACGCACCACACGCTGGGCCTGGCGAAGGCCAAGCGCGCGCGCTTCCTGCTGGCGTCCACGAGCGAGGTGTATGGCGATCCGCAGGAGCACCCGCAGGCGGAGAGCTACTGGGGGCACGTCAACCCGATCGGCCCGCGCGGGGTGTACGACGAGGCGAAGCGCTACGCGGAGGCGCTGACGATGGCCTATCACCGCCAGCAGGGCGTGGATACGGCGATCGTGAGGATCTTCAACACCTACGGCGCGCGCATGCGCCCGCACGATGGGCGCGCGATCCCCACGTTCCTGCGCCAGGCGCTGGGCGATCGGCCGCTGACGATCTTCGGCGATGGCTCGCAGACGCGCAGCTTCTGTTACGTGAGCGATCTGATCCGGGGGCTCGTGGCGCTGGCGGAGTCGGAGTGCCACGATCCGGTGAACATCGGCAACCCCGACGAGTACACGCTGCTGGAGCTGGCGGAGACGATCAGGGAGCTGACGGGCTCGAGCTCGGAGATCGTGTACGAGGCGCTGCCCGTGGATGACCCCAGGCAGCGCAAGCCCGACATCTCCCGCGCGACGGAGCTGCTCGGCTGGAGCCCGAGGTCTCGCTGCGCGAGGGGCTGCAGCGCACGATCGACGCCTCGGGCGCGAAGGTCCTGATCGGCTGAGCCCGGGTGGCCGCAATTCCGGTTGCCGGATCGCCGCGATCGGGTCTCGAACGGGCGGCGTACGGGTATAGAGAGGCCGATGGATCGAGTGGCCAGCGGGTGGCGCGACCGCTACATCTGCGACCCTGAGGCGTTGTGAACGGCGAGATGGCCCGCTCATCGGCAACCCCCGCCGCGCCGAGCCCCCCCAACGTATCCGCGGATCCCCTGCCGGCGGAGATCCCGGTGCTCTCGGAGGCGACGGCGCGCTTGGAGCCCTCCGAGCGCGATATGCGCAGCAAGCGCCCGCCGGCGATGTCGTTCCTGCTGCGCATGGAGACGGCGAGGCGCACGATGCGGGTGGTGTCGCTGCTGGCGCTGGATCTGGTGGGCGTGGCGCTGGCGATCTTCACGGCGCTGGCAGCAAGGAAGCTGTGCACGGCCACGCTGGATCCGGCCACCGCCTTCGCCGACACCAAGCAGAACGCTGGCGTTTGCGTACCTGTTGACGGCGCTGCTGTTCGCGCGCTCGGGGCTGTACGCCGAACGCGCTCAGCGCCCCGGCTCGACGGGGATCGTGGCGTCGCTGTTCCAGGTGAGCTTCGTGGCGCTGATCTTCGCGGTGGTGAGCGGCGAACACTTCCAGAGCTACTACATCTTCTGGGGATCGCTGGCGTTCGCGCTGGTGTACGTCTCCTCGCTGCGCGCGCTCTACGATCGCGCGACGGGGAGGATGATGCGCACCGCGGGCCGCCGACGAAGGGCGGTGCTGGTGGGCACGGGGACGCACATCCGCGATGTGGCGCACGCGCTGGGAGACGCGCCCCACTCGCCGATCGTGGTGGTGGGCTTCGTCTCGTTGAGGGCGCTCCCCGACAATGGGCTGCGCTCGCTGGGAGCGCTCGCGGATATCGATGGGGTGCTCGAGTCCGAGCGGATCGACGAGGTGATCATCGCCGATCCGGACTTCCCCCAGGTGGAGGCGGTGGAGCTCGTCGATCGCTGTCACAGCCGCGGGGTGCGCGTGCGCATCGCGCCCTCGACGATGGAGATCCTGATCCACCGCGCGGAGTTCGTGCCGGGCGAGTCGGTGCCGCTGTTCGAGCTCAAACCGCCAGTCTTCGAAGGCATCGACTTCGTGCTGAAGCGCACCTTCGATGTGGTGGGCGCGAGCGTGCTGCTGCTGGCGCTTAGTCCGGCGCTGCTCGCGATCTGGCTCGCGGTGCGCCTCAGCTCGCGCGGCCCCGCGGTGTACCGCTCGCGGCGCCCGGGGATCGGGCTGCGCCGTTCGAGTGCCTGAAGTTCCGCACGATGCACTGGGGCGCCGAGCACCACCAGGTGCACCTGGAAGAGCTCAACGAGGCATCGGGCCCCCTCTTCAAGATCCGCGAGGACCCCCGCATGACCTCCGTGGGACGTCTGCTGCGGCGCTTCTCGCTGGACGAGCTCCCCCAGCTGGTGAACGTGCTGCGCGGCGAGATGTCGCTCGTGGGCCCCCGTCCGCTGCCCGAGCGCGACTTCGAGATGCTCGAGGAGTGGCACCGCAAGCGCTATCTGGTGCTCCCCGGGATCACCGGCCTGTGGCAGGTCTCGGGCCGCTCGGAACTCGACTTCGACGACCTCGTGCACCTCGACTTCCTCTATCTGGAGCACTGGTCGCTCGCCCTGGACCTCACGATCCTCTTCAAGACGATCCCCGCCGTGATCTCGCGGCGTGGGGCTTACGAGCCGGGCCTGCTCGGGAGCCGGCTCGCCCGGCCGCGCGCCGAGCTCGCCAACTCTGTTTCCGACTCTCGGAGTACTGATTCGTCCACTGGAGTGGCCTGGTTAGGCCGTTTTTCGGAGAGTCGGAAACATTTGGGCTTAGCTATAGCCCGATCACGGCTAGTTCTGCTTGACAGAACTCCGGACGATCTGCATGATGGGTCTTGCGTCCAGTAATTGGACCTATCGCTAGGTTCTCTGTGGAGGCACATCAAGCAAGGGTCGAGGATCCGGTCCGCAGGCCGGATTCAGGCAACCATGAAAACAATAACCACAAGCAAGAAAGGCAGATAATGCTAAATCGCACAAGACTCGTGTTGGCGGGGCTGGTCGCCCTGTTGGCGCTGAGTTCGGTCATGGCGGCGCCGGTGTCGGCGTCTCCGGGGCCGTTCTGGCGTCAACGGCCGGCTGGCACCTCCGGCAACGGGGTCAAAATCACTCAGTCAGCTCAAGAGAAATTCTTGAGCAAAGGCGGCACGTCAGTATTGACTACGGCAGGCGCAGTGGGTATAACGATAACCTGCCTCGAAGTACAAAATAAAGGAACCATCTGGAACAATAAGCTACAAGGCCAAGGAAAACTCCAAGTCAGTTCCACAAATGTACTGCCACAGGGAATGGAGTAGGCTGTTCGGTCGCAGAACCGATCAAGTTCAGTACGTTTTTCCATCTGGCGTGGAAATGGAACGGCGAAGCAAAACAGCTGGAACAAGGAAATCAAGAAGCATTGGGGCAAAAGGTTGACATCCTCTTTACTCCCAAGGAAATACAGGAAGGAGCAGAATCGATTAGCGACACAGAAAACTTTGTAACGATCAATTTTAACGGTGTTTGTACGTTCGCAAGTACGGAAGTCGTGGGCTTCGAATCGGCCCAGATATACCCGACACAAGTAGGAACGTGGGCACGCAATGCGGTCTTTGTCTTTACTCCCGTAAGAAAGAAGCAACATTTCTGGAATGGAACTAAGCAGGTGGGAGTAGAAACAAGACTCAGGGCATTCGGGCTGGTGGAATCAGGATTTGAAAGCGTAGATGAAGCAAATACATTCCAAGCCGCAAATGGCGAACCAGTAGAAGTATCTGTATCTGAAAACTAGAGTATAACCGCTGTGGGGCCGTGCGATATCGCACGGCCCCACAGGATCGTGACGGAGGAAGATAATGCAAACCCGAAGAAGGCTCGTGTTGGCAGGGCTGGTGATCCTGTTGACGCTGAGTTTGGTCACGGCTGCTCCGGTGCCGGCGTCTCCAGGGCCGTTCTGGCGTCAACGGGCAGTCGGCGTCAAAACCAGCGGAGTCAAAATTACGCAGGCGGCTCAAGAGAAATTCTTGAGCAAAGGTGGCATAGCAATACTCCAGACGCCCAGCTTGGGTATAACAATAACATGCCTCGAATCCCAAAATAAAGGAACTATCTGGAACAATAGGCTCCAAGGGCAAGGAAAACTTCAAGTCGTGTTCCACAAATGCACAGTCACAGGGAATGGAGTAGGCTGTTCGGTCGTAGAACCGATCAAGTTCAGTACGTTTTTCCATCTGGCGTGGAAATGGAACGGCGAAGCAAAACAGCTGGAACAAGGAAATCAAGAAGCATTGGGGCAAAAGGTAGACCTTCTCTTTACTCCCAGGGAAATACAGGAAGGGGCAGAATCGATTGGCGAAACAGAAAGCTTTGTAACGCTCAAGTTTGCCGGTACTTGTACGTTCTTGAATATGGAAATCTTGGGCTTCGAATCGGCCCAGATATACCCGACACAAGTAGGAACGTGGGCAAACTCTGCGGTCTTTGTCTTTACTCCCGTAAGAAAGAAGCAACATTTCTGGAATGGAACCAAGCAGGTGGGAGTAGAAACAAGACTCAGGGACTTCGGGTTGGCGGAAACAGGCTTTGAAAGCGTAGATGAAGCAAATACGTTTGCAGCCGCAAATGGCGAACCGATAGAAGTCTCCATAGTTGAAAACTAAGAAATAACTCGCTGTGGGGTCGTGTCGAACTGCACGATCCCACAGGCGATGTGATCGACAGTAAGAGACATAGCTTCCCTCAGCAAGGCCAAGACGTTATACATCGTTAGGCGAGGAGGTTGTTCTTTGTCCAGTAGGATGCAGAGGGAGAATAGAAGGCTCATGTTTGTGCGTGTACTGTCAGGGACGGTGGGTCTTCTGGTTTTGGCGTGGATCATGGGAGCGCCGGTGGCGGCTGGCTCCAGCAGCGGCGCATGCCCAAATGAAGAAGTTCGGTCCGCGCTCGATTCAAGCCTGCTTCCAGACTGCAGGGCATATGAGCTGGTCACGCCTCCCTACATGGAGGGTGGGTACATCAACAGCGTGCTTTCGGTGTCCGAAGACGGTTCGCGAATGGTTGCGTCGAGCTGGGGTGTTCTTGGTGGGGCTAGAGAAGACCGGCTGAACTCCCCATCCGACCACGCGGGAGCGGCATATGAATTCGCGCGAACCGCGACGGGGTGGAACGCCCGCTCGCTCACGCCACCGGGATCGCTGTATGCGGGCAACGGTGTCTTCGACGTGAGCCGGGATATGAACAGCACGGTGTGGGAGCTGGCCCAGCCGCCTCAGTCAGAACACATCACCACGGACCTCTATCTCGAGAGCCCCTTGGGCGAATTCACCAAAATGGGGCCTGCTACGCCAAGCGCGACTGAAGAAAATGTGTACAGGTACTTCTATGCGGGGGCGTCGGGGGACCTATCACATGTGCTCTTCACCATCGGCTATCCGTCGTTTCGTTGGCCGTTCGACAAGACGGTCGGTCGAGCAGGCTCTCTCTACGAGCTGGTCGGGGTGGGGAATACTGCGCCTGAGCTGGTGGGGGTTACGGGTGCGCGTGAAAGCAATGAACTTGTCAGCCAGTGCGGCACTCGCCTGGGATCGAGCGCTCCCAGTGGCGAACCTGGTAACGGGGCAGGATCGATGTTCAACGCGATATCGGCGAGCGGCGCCCGGATCTACTTCACAGCGGTCGGGGCGGACGACACACCCTGTGTGAGCGAACGGCCGCAGCCATCTGTGGATGAGATATTCGCGAGGGAAGAAGGCTCCTCCGGCAATATGGAAACGACCACAATCTCAGAGCCAACTGTCTCCTACTGTTCATCCCAGCCGTGCTCCGCCTGCGCGGACGCGCATTTCGAGGGCGCCTCACTGGATGGATCGAAGGTGTTCTTCACCAGCACGCAGAAGCTGGTCGAAGGCGCAAGCGAAGGCAGCAGCAATCTCTATGAGTACGATTTCAACAGTCCCGGTGTAGGACAATCGCAGAAGCTTGTGCTGGTCTCGCGGGGCAGCGCCGCGCCGGCCGTACAGGGTGTGGTCCGCATCTCGGAGGACGGCTCGCACGTATATTTTGTGGCCCAGGGCGATCTGACCCATACGAAGAACAGCCGTGGGAAGGAACCAGCTGAAAACGCGGATAACCTGTACGTGTTTGAACGTGACGCATCTGCCCCGGAAGGTCGCACGACGTTCGTCGTGACGCTGTCTTCGGGCGATGAAAGAGACTGGGCCAGAGCCGATGCCCGACCTGCGCAGGTGTCGTTCGACGGTCAGCTGCTGGTGTTCACCAGCGAAGCCGATCTTCTCGGCGAAGGCGTGATGCCGGGTGTGCGGCAGGTATTTCAGTATGACGCACAGACGGATACCCTCGTCCGCGCCTCGATTGGCCAGCATGGCTACAATAACAATGGCAGGACACCGCTGTATAGTGCAGCTATTATAATATCCTATTACAATTATAGCGACTCATCTACGCTGTTCGGTAATGTCCTGGCTCCTGAAGACGGCGCTGTATTCTTTGAAAGTTCCACTGCATTGACACCGCGGGCCTTGAACAACCAGACAACCTTCGGGCTGCCGATTCCAAATGTGTACGAGTACCACAATGGAGAAGTGTATCTGGTCTCCGATGGAAGGGATGTTTCCACCATACAGTCCCATCCCGGAGTCGGAATATGGGGAGCCAGTATGTCGGGCGGTGATGTATTCTTCCAGACATCTGACTCGCTGGTTGCCCAGGATACAAATACCCAGTCGAGCATCTATGATGCACGCATTGATGGCGGGCTTCCCGCTCCGTCCTCGCCGCAGAGCTGCCCGGGCGATGAATGCCAGGGACAGTTGAGTCAGACGCCGATGCTGCCAACCCCCGGCGGTAGCACGGTTCAGGCTGGCGGAGGAAACTTGACGCTACAGGCGGTCAGGCCGGCGGTGAAGACAAAGCGAAAGCGGGAAGCCAAGAAGAAGAAGCGGAGACGCGGAAACAGGGCTCGGAAGACCGCAAATCGCTATCGCGGGCGTGGGAAGTGAATGTGATGATGAGGCTACGCATACAAGGCTTGCCTAGGGTCGCTCTGGCTGCGTCCGTCGCACTGCTGGGCAGCTGGTTTGTGACCGTCGCCGGCGCGGCGGGGGCAGGCGCGGCTGGCACAGGATGGGCGATTCGAATAATTGCTCAGCCCACCGATTTCTCGTCAAGCACCGATCCAAGCTGCCAGCTGAACTACCAGGGTCGTCTATGCGACAGCTATGCCGTGCTGGTCACAAACGTGGGCGGCAGGGCGTCGGAAGGGCCGGTGACGATCACGGATGTGCTGCCCGCAGGCTTGGTGAGCAGCGGAGGGATAAGCGGAGTGGATCTCCACACGAATGAAGGGCTGAAGTGCACCACGGCCCCGCTTCAGTGCGTGACTTCAGTTGAACAACCTGTGCCTCCAGGAGATACTCTGGTGATGGCGGTCAACGTGTTGGTCGCCGAAGAACTGGCAGGCAGCGAAGTTGACACCGCGACTGTGTCGGGTGGTGGTGCGCCACCGGCTACGGCAAGCAGGCTGACCACCATCAGCTCGGAGCAGGCGCCCTTTGGCATAGCCGATTTCCACACCGGGATCTTCGCTGCTGATGGTCTTCAGGCGGGCGGGGCGGCCGCACGGCCAAATGGTCTCCTGACGAGTCTCGCATTTCCCACGTGGGACGAAGCGGCGAATGGTGGCTACGGCGGTGGCGCATACGTACCCGTCGAGAATGTTCGTGACGTCGTTGTCGATCTCCCACTCGGACTTGTTGGCGATCCAGAGGCGGCGCCGAAGTGCCCGGTGAATGAGCTGGTGACAGTAACCCCGCAGCCAGCGACACCACGTTGTCCCGCGGCGAGCATTGTGGGGTCTGTCGTGTTTCAGGCTCAGGGCGGCAATTTCGTTTCGACTGAAAACAACCACGATGGCCTGACAGCACTGTATAACTTGGAGCCCGAAGCCGGCTTCCCGGCGGAGTTCGGGTTTACGTTCTCCCGCACGCCCGTGATCCTGTACGGCAACCTCGTCCATACGGATGCGGGCTACGTCGTGCGCGTCACGGCCCCAGGGACGGTTGAGCTTGGGATCGACAGCACGTCGATTCTGTTCTTCGGCAACCCCGCCCAGCATGACGGCGAAGCGAACGAATCACGACCGTTTTTCACGAACCCGACCAACTGCTCCGCGGGCCCACTCAACGCCAGGGTCAGGGCCGACTCCTGGGAGCATCCCGGCCGCTGGGTCACAGCGGAATCGACGGTCTACCCCAAGATCACCGACTGCAATATGCTCCAGTTCCAGCCGAGCCTCCATCTCACCCCCGACACAACCCAGGCGGATGAGCCCTCGGGCTATGAAGTGAACATCGAATCGCGGCAGAACGAAAGCGCCCTGACACCCGGCACCCCTCCGCTGAAGGACGTGACGCTGACCCTCCCTCCGGGCGTATCGGCTTCACCCGCCGCGGCCGACGGGCTGGTAGCATGTCCTCCCGAAGGTCCGAATGGATTCAACGAAGGAGGTAAGTTCAATGCTGAAGGCGTCAGCGAAACCGATCCTGAAGCTACTGTTACCGGCCCTGATGGTCTGCCTCATCTCGCGCCGGGACACTGCCCCCGAGCATCCCAGATCGGAACGGTGGAAATCACGACGCCGTTGCTCACAAGCCCGCTGGAGGGACGTTTGTTCCTGGCCGAGCCTCGATGTGGGGGGCCGGGGCAGCCTGGATGTACGCAGGCAGACGCGACGAACGGAAACCTCTTTGCGGTACACCTCGAAGCGCAGGGTTCGGGCGTAGTTGTCAAGCTCACCGGGAAGGTGTCGGTCGATTCTGCGACGGGACAGCTGACGACGACCTTCACGGAAAACCCGCAGCAGCCCGTCAGCGATCTGAAGATCAGGCTGAAGGGCGGCCCGCGGGCGCTGCTGGCAAACCCGCAGACGTGCGGCCGGGCGCTGGCGAGCGGCGACATGACGCCGTGGAGCTCTCCCATCACGCCCGGCGTCACGCCGCTGGCGCCGATCGTCATCGACTGGAACGACGCCGGCGGTGCGTGTCCCGCGAGCCTGCCGTTCGCGCCGGGGTTCCTCGCGCAGACCTCGACGCCGTCGGCGGGCGCTTTCAGCCCGTTCACGTTGACGCTTTCGCGTGGGGATCGTGAACAGTATCTCTCGCGGGTGCAGGTGCGGATGCCGTCTGGGCTGCTGGGGATGCTCGCGAATGTGTCGCTATGCGGCGAACCGTTGGCGGCGCAGGGGGCGTGCTCCGCGGCTAGCCAGATCGGCACGACGACGGTCGCCGTGGGCGCGGGCTCGCATCCCTTCTGGGTGACCGGGCACGTGTACCTCACGGGTCCGTACAACGGTGCGCCGTTTGGGCTGAGCGTGGTCGTGCCGGCGCAGGCGGGGCCGTTCAACCTGGGCAACGTCGTGGTGCGCGCGCAGATCGACGTCGATCCACATACCGCTGCCGTGACCGTGACGAGCGATCCGTTGCCGCAGATCATCGACGGCATCCCCCTGCGCGTGCAGACCATCAACGTGACAGTGGATCGGCCGGAATTCTTCTTCAACCCGACAGACTGCACCGAGAAGGCGATCACCGCGACGGTCGCCGGTGCGCAGGGCGCTTCGGCGGCCGTATCCACCCCGTTCGCCGCGGGTGGCTGCGCGACACTGCCGTTCAAGCCGAAGTTCACGGTCTCGACCTCCGCGAAGACCTCGAAGAAGAGCGGGGCGAGCCTCGATGTGAAGGTCGCGTCCTCCAGCGGGCAGGCCAACATCGCCAAGGTCGTGGTGTCGCTGCCCAAGCAGCTCCCCGCGCGGCTGACGACCCTTCAGAAGGCGTGCACCGCTGCGACGTTCGCCGCGAATCCGGCCATGTGCCCGGCAGCCTCGCTGGTCGGCATCGCCAAAGCAAGCTCACCCGTCCTGCCCGTTACGATCACTGGCCCGGCGTATCTCGTCTCGCACGGCGGCGCCGCGTTCCCCGACCTCGTCGTGATCCTGCAGGGCGAGGGGGTGCGCGTCGATCTCACCGGGGGCACCTCGATCAAGAAGGGCATCACGAGCAGCACCTTCGCCTCTATCCCTGACGTCCCTATCCGCTCGTTCGAGCTGACCTTCCCCGAGGGCTCCCACTCCGCGCTCGCCGCCAACGGCAGCCTCTGCGCCAAGCCGCTCACGATGCCCACCACCATCGACGGCCAGAATGGTGCGCAGATCAAGCAGAGCACCAGGATCGCCGTCAGCGGCTGCCCCAAGGCCGCCAGGAAGGCCGGGAGCAGGAGCAGACACAGGAAGTAGCGGCCCCGCCGCGCGGGCCTGTTGAGAAACGTTTTCCCGCGCCGGGGCGGCGACTGGCGTGGTCCGGCGACCATCGCTTTGCTCGATGCTCTGGAAGGTTCAGACTCGGCGGCTCTATCGAATCCATGCCCGCGCCGTGAGGGGCGGGAGAGAGGAAGGGTCGCGATGACTCGTGGTACGAAATGTCTGCTGCTGGTGCTGCTGTCGGCGGCTGCGGTGGCGCCGGGAGCGGCGTACGCGGAAGCCGGACCGTTCTGGCATCACCGGGAAATTGGCGTAAAAGGCAACGGGATGAAAATCGAAGAAAGATCCCCTGAAAACTTCAGCGGCGAAGGCGGCGAACAGGTCTTCGTCGGCGAACTGTCCGGAACAAGAGTCGAAATAACATCGAAATCCGTGCAAGCCAAAGGTATCCTCTACAACAACGCGCTGCAGGGGCAATTCAAACTGCTTCTGAAAGGGCATGAACCAAAACTTGTCAAACCCGAACTCAAAGGCTGTGAAGTGAAAGTCGGGGAAAACAACGAACTCAAAGCCGAAGGTCACCTGGCCTGGAAATGGAACGGCGAAGCAAAACAGCTGGAAGAACAACCCCAAGCGCTGCAAAAGCCCTCTGCCATCGCGGCGCCTGGGCCGATCGAAGCAGGGACCACGAAATTGCCCGAAGGCTCGTTCACGTCGGTCTCCTTCAAAGGAGCCGGGTGCGGAGTTCTGGTGGGCACCTTCAAAGCCAGCGGCAGCGCCTCGGCGCTGCCAAAACCGGCGAACCTGGAAGAATGGAGCACCACATTGACGATCGCGTTCCCGGGGTGGAAACAGCTGCACTTCTGGAACGGCAAAGCATTCATCGGCGCATCGGTGGGACTCACGGTCGGCGGCAACCCTGCCACGATCACGGGCTCCGCGGTATCGAAAGCCGCCGTGCAAGAAATCGCTGCCTTCGAAAAATAGGAGCTGCGGGCGGGCGTCCTCGGGGCGCCCGCCCGTGCTGCAAGGCATGATGGTGCAGCGATATGCCCGCGCGCCATCGAGACGAAAGCCTGTGGGAGAGCATCCCCGCCGGTCTGGAGCCCCAGAACTTCCGAAGGCGGTTGGCGTTCCTGCTCGCGCACGTGCACGCCGGCCAGCGCGTGCTCGACGTCGGCTGCGGCGAGGGCCGGTTCGCCGCCGCGCTGGCCGGCGCGGGCGCGCAGGTGGTGGGGATCGACGTGGCTGAGGAGCCGCTGCGCCGCGCTCGCGCCCAGCACCCCGACCTCGACCTCACCCTGCGCCTGGTCGCGCCGGAGGGCCCCTGGCCGCTTGAGGACGCGAGCTTCGACGTGGTCTGGGCGGGGGAGACGATCGAGCACGTCCAGGACACCGCGGCGTGGCTCTCGGAGGTGCGCCGCGTGCTGCGCTCCGGCGGGGAGCTGCTGCTGAGCACGCCCGCGCATGGGCCGCTGACGGTGCTCGGCCTGGCGCTCTCGCGGCGCGCGTTCGCCGCGCGCTTCGACCCTCGCTCGGATCACCTGCGCTTCTACTCGCGCGCGACCCTCACCGAGCTGCTCGAGGACTTCGGCTTCCGGGAGATCGAGCTGCGGGGCCTTGGCGGGACGCCGGGGGCGCGGCGGACGCTGCTCGCCACGGCTCGCCGGACGCGCTTTTGAGGCCGGCTTGCGCGCGGGCGTCTCGTCTGCCGGCGCCCTGCGACGCCCATTCGATACCCGGTTTCGCCCCGAGATGTGGGGGAAAAATCGCAAATAGCAGGGAGATCTCATTCCACTGAGCCATCGTTCTCCCGATATCAGAAACATTCCTTGTGGGCTCGAAAGCAAAGCCGTAGCCTCGCCACCGAAGTTAGATCCTGTACTCAAGCGAATCGAGGAAGCAGCATGATCAGAGATGGTATGCAGCGACTCACGGGTCTGCGACGGTCGATCCTGATCGGCGCGGCGGCGCTGGCGGTGGCGATCGTCTGCGCGGCGCCCGCGCTGGCAAAGGAACCAACGGGCGAATTTGCCGTGTTCAAGCAGTGCCCGGTGACCAACCCGGCGGTGGCCCTGTGCTTCTTTGCGCAGAGCAGCGGCGGCGAATTCCACGTCGGTACGACGACGGTGCCGATCAACAAGACGATCACGCTCCAGGGCGGAAGCATCGTCAATGAAGAAACGGGCGCGGAAACGTTCGTAGCGGCGGCCAACGGCGAATCGCTGTCGAAGACCGCGCTGACCGTTCCCGGCGGACTGCTCGGCATCATGGCGCCGTCCGGCTGGCCGGTGTGGTTGCAGAACATCTTCAACGAATTCATCAACAACGGCATCACCGGCGTCACGGCGACGACCGAACTGGTCGCCAACCCCGGCATCAGCAGGGCCAACCTGCTCAACGCCGAAGGCACCGCGCTGGAACTGCCCGTGCGGGTGAAGCTCAGCAACGTGTTCCTGGGCAACAGCTGCTACATCGGCTCAGCCGCGCATCCGATCGTTCAGCACCTGACGACCGGCTCGACCAGCCCGCCGCCGCCGAACACCTCGATCAGCGGAACGGTTGGTGAACTTCATTTCAATGAAGCGTTCACCAAGGTCACGATCAGCGGCAACTCGCTGGTCGACAACGCCTACGCCGCTCCGGCGGCGGAAGGTTGCGGTGGGATCTTCTCCTTCCTGATCGATCCCGCGATCAATGCCAAGTTGGGCTTGCCCTCCGCGGCCGGTCACAACACCACGCGCCTGAACGGCACGCTGCAGAACGCCACGGCGGAAGCCGTGGTGGCAAGCGAACACTAGTACCGCCTCCCAGGGCCAAGCACGGGGCTCCGTCTCGCATCAGAGGCGGGGCCCCGTCGCTATTTCGGTGTGGTCTCCCGCAGCGCCTGCAGGTAGGCGTTGCGGACTTCCAGCAGCTCCGGGTCTTCCCTGATAACTGATTCGGGGGCGACCGTCTCAGGATTCAGGTAGACGGCGGCGCGCAGCTCCTTGAGGGCTTCCTGCGTGTAGTTGGCCTGCAGGTCGTAGTCGCCCAGCGCCACCCACGTCTGCGGGTTGGAGGGCTGCAGGCGTACCGCGCGTTGCAGCGTCGCCCGGGCCTGCGCGTCCTCCCCGGCCCGCTGTTGGATGGTGGAGAGTGTGAACAGCGCCTGCACGGAGAGCGGGTCGCGACTCACCGCCGCCTGCGCCGCCGCGTGCGCGGCCGCGGGGTTACTGGGGAGCAGCGCCAGCGCCTGGTTGGAGGCGTCCACCGAGCGCAGCGGCTGCCACTGCGCCCACGCCGCCACCAGTGCCACGGCGATCGCGGCGACGGCGAGGATGCCCCGCGTGGGCCCTATTGCTCCTAGCGAGGGCCGGCGCCGGCCCGGGGCCTCGCCGATGCCCGCCAGCGGTCCGCGGCCGGCGAGCCAGCCGGCGCACAGCAGCGCCACGCACGCGTCGCCGGGCACGTACCAGGTCCAGTCCACCAGCGAGTGGGCGCCGAACGCGACCACCACGCACAGCATCGTCAACAGGCCGATGCGCTCAGCGGAGTAGGGCAGCGTGACGCGTTGCCACACGCCGCCGTGCCAGCGACGGTTCCACGGATGGGTGGCGCGCCCGGCCGCGGCCAGCCAGGCGGCGAGCAGCGCGAGCGTCAGCGCGAGGCCCACCAGCCCCAGGTCGGCCAGCGTCTGTACGAGGTAGCCGTGGGCGTGCGTCACATCGAGGGTCTCGGTGCGGTGGCGCAGGCGCGCGGTCGCGTACCCCCCCGCGCCGGCGCCCAGCGCGGGGTGTTCGGCGAACACCTCCAGCGCCTCGTTCCAGTAGCGCGCGCGCACGCTTCCAACGGAGGTGAGGCGCCCAGGTGTGTTGGCCGGCAGCGGAGCGTTGGGATCGGTGAGCGCGCTCACGTCGTGGGAGACGCTGCCCGTGAGCCCGCGCTGGCTGTGAGCCAGCAGGCCCAGGAGCGCCACCACCGCGATCGCGGGCAGGCTCAGCAGGAGCGCGCCGATGCGCCGGCGGGCGGCGGGCCGCGGCGCGTGGCGGCCGGCGGCGAAGCCGATCGCTATACCCGCCAGCGTCAACCCCACCATCGCCGCCGCCAGCAGCACCCCCAGCTGGCTGCCGGCGTTCACGCGTTCGCCGAGCGCCACGCCTTCGCTGGAGAGGGCGCGCTGGGAGAAGTCCCAGCCCACAACCACCGCTGCCCCCAATCCGCCCACGAGCAGCACCGCGGCGCCGCGCACGCGCAACGGCACGACGCAGAACCACAGCGCAACGCCGACCGCTACGGCCAGGAGCGCGCCGCGCGAGTAGGAGAGCATCAGCGTGACCAGCAGCAGACCCATCGCGGGGTACGCCAACGCCCCGAGCAGCGCGTGCCCGGTGCGGCGCGCGCCCAGCCACAGGCAGCTCACCACTCCCATCGCGGCGGTGAGCCCGATGGCGTTCCAATAGTCATAAGGCGCTCGCAGCCGGGCGTAGGGATCGCCGGGGTCCAGTTGGTCGGGGAACACCTTGGTCGCCAGCGCATAAGCGCACACCGCGACCGACGCCAGCAGCACCCCGCCTAGGATCGAGGACCACCGTCTGGGGACGACGCGCACGAGCGCCACGGCTGCGGCGAACAGCGCGCCGTAGGCGAGCATCCTGCCGGCTTCCTGCCAGCTTTCGTCGGGCTGCACCGACCACACCACCGACAGCGCCGTGAGCGCGGCGAGCGTCAGCAGTAGGCCCACCGACCACTGTCCGTACGCCGGGCGGCCGGCCGGCGCGAGCGCAACGGCGCTCGCCACCGCCACGCCGCCGGCGAGCGTGAGCGTCATCTCCAACACGGTCACCGGCCCGGGGTGGAGCGGGTTCCAGCCGCCCTTTGCGGAGAACACGATCGCGCACAACCCCGCCGCCACCCCGAGCGTCGTGAGCAGGGGGACGGCGGTCCTGCCGAGACCGCTCAGCCCGAGCGCCCGCTCGCGTCCCGATGCGTACCCAAGGTGGGCGGGAGGCCCGTGGAGCACGCGTTCGGGGTGGGCGGGGTCGCTATCCCTCGCGGGGTCGCTATCCCTCGCGACGTACGCGGACACGGCCTCGGGTCGCGCGCGCGAGGATCGCCACGGCGCCGGTTAGGAGCAATACCAGCACGGCCAGCAGGGGGGTGGGCAGCGAGCTCACCGCGGAGGCGATGTCGGCGTGCACCACGCCCGGCGCCACCGGCTGCCCGCCGACGTTCACGGGCGCCGCGCCGGCGGTGGTGTGCGCGGCCTGCAACGCCTGCTGCTCGGCCGGACTGGGGGGTGGGACGCCGGCGCCCGGACCCCCCGCAGCACCCGCGGCGGACGCGCCGGCGCCGCGGCCCGCGGCGGCGAGCTCGGCCCTGCGGATCTGAGCGGCGCATTCGGAGTACTCGTTGACTTCCGCGGGCATCTCGGCCAGCGCCTGGCGGTAGGCCTGCTGGCTGAAGCCGCCGAGCGACTGTCCGTGGGTGCAGCGCTGGATGATGTTCGCCCCGGCGTCGGCGCCCGCGGGGGAGGCGGGAGCGAGCAGCGCAAGTGCGACCAGGGCTCCCACAGCGGTTGCAGCCCTTGGCCTCGCTACCCGCTGCATCCGGGCTCTCGATCCCCGCGCGACTCTCATGACCGCCGCACGCTACCAGCGCCTTCGGAAGACGAAGAGAACGACGCGGAGGCGCCCACGCTCGCGAGCGCCCTCGAGAACCCCTCGGCCCATGCGTCGTGGCTGTAGGCGAGCACGTCGTTCGCTCCCGCCGCGCCCAGGCGGGCGCGCAGCGGGGCGTCGCCCGCGAGCCGTCGCATCGCGGCCGCCAGCGCGGTGGGGTCGCCCGCTGGCACGATTAGGCCGTTGCGCCCATCGCGCACCAGGCCGCCGGCCGCGGCGCCCACTGCGTCGCTCACGATCACTGGCAGGGTTCGGTTCATGGCCTCATTCACCACGAGCCCCCAGGGCTCGCGGAAGGTACGGGTGGGAATCGAGGGCAACACCAGAACATCGCTCGCCGCATAGAAGTTGCGCATCCGCACCGCATCCACCGGATCCAGGCAGATCACATCGTCGATGCCGCCCACCGCGCCGCCGGCGGGGACCCAAGGGGGGCTGGATCCCACGCCGGCGAGGACGAGCGCGGCGGCAGGCGCCCCGAGGCCCGATGCACGCCAGGCCTCCAACAGCACCCCTAAGCCCTTTTCCCGCGCTGCGCGGCCCCCAAACATCATCACAACCCCCACACCTGAGGGCCACCGCCGCTCGGGGGGCGCGACGACGCCCGGATCCCTCCAGAAGTCGTTCGCGACCGACTGCGGCGCCACGTGCACGTTGCGCGCGCCCCGCGCGGCGACGTACGCGCTCACGTGCGGGCCATAGGTCACGACCGCGTCCGCCGAGCGGTACAGACGCGCCAGCAGCGGGTAGCTGAGGGCGTGCGCGGCGCTGCGCGGGTGTGCCCACAGCGACGCCCACAGAAGCAACGGCACGCGCGCCCGGCGCGCTCCCGCCCACGCGGCGGGCAGCGCGATGCGCCCGCCCGTGGAGGCCACCACCGCGCGGTGGGCGCCGCTGGCGGCCAGCTCGTACAGCTCGCGCTGGCGCACGCGCCGGTGGGGGACCGCGAGCACCGGAGCTGTCGCCGCCGGAGCGCCCGTCCCGTGCAGCGAGCGCCCGCCGAACAGCGCCAGCTCGATGCCCTCGCGCTCGTGCAGCGCCTGGAAGGCGCCGAGCCGGTCGGGCGGGGCGTGACCGGTTACGAACAGAACGGGCTTCATCGCGCGGCGGGGCCCTCTGCCGGGGCCCGGTCCAGCGCGTGGCGGTAGGCCGCGAGCGTCTGCTCGCCGCAGCGCTCCCACGTGAAGTGCGCGGCGACGGTGGCCCGCGCGCGCCGGCCGATCTCGCGCAGCCGGTCGGGATCGCAGAGCAGCTCGTCGATGCGCTGGCTGAGGCGCTCGATGTCGCCGGGCGGCACCAGCACGAAGCCGTCGCCGGCCACCGCGATCTCCTCCGGGCCGGGCTCGCCGCGGCAGCCGATCGCGGGCACCCCCCCGGCCATCGCCTCGATGTAGGCCACGCCGAAGGCCTCCTCGGTGGAGGGCATCGCGAACAGCGTCGCCCGCCGCGCTCGCGCGATCGCCGCGGCGGGGGCCAGCTGGCCGCACAGCTCCACGCGCTCCGCGACCCCCAAGGCGGGCCGCGAGCGCTTCCAGCGCTGCCCGCTCGGGGCCGTCGCCCACGATCGCGTAGCGCAGCGTGGGGTGTCGCGTCGGAGAGCACCGCGAGCGCGCGCATCACGTCGGCGTGGCGCTTGCGCGCGACGAGGTGCCCGACGGTGACGAGCGCGGGCTCGGGCGTCTCGCGCGAGCCCTGGCGCTCGGGCAGGTCGGCGCCGAGGTGCACCACCGCGTCTCCCGGGCGCCGTGCGCGCGGGCCAGCTCGGCGATGCCCTGGCTGTTGGCGAGCACCAGGCGCGCCGCGCCCAGTCCCCGCGCGACCGCCGCGCGCCCGCCGGGGATGCGCGTGGCGGTGTAGAGGACGTCGCCGCCGTGCACCGAGACGACCAGCGGCACGTCCATGCGCGCGCGGCGCACGGCGTCGCCGGCCGGCACCGCGTTGTGGGCGTGGATCAGCTCGAAGGGAAAGCCCCTGTGCAGGCGGCGCAGCGCCAGCGCCAGCGCCGGCGCCGCCCACGCGCCCCACGCGGCGTAGGCGCGGGCCCGTGGGGGCGAGACGTAGGGGACGTAGGTGACCGCCAGCCCGTCGCGCGATTCGCGGTGCGGGCTGGCGCAGCTGGGCGCCGAGCGCGCGCGCCGCCGCCGCAGGCCCCCCGGCGAACGCCGCGCGCGGTGGCATCAGGCGGTGCAGCACGAGCACCTGCACCTCGGCCCCGGCCGCCTGCGCGGCGAGCGCCTGGCGGTGCGCCCACACCCCGAGCACGGGATCCGCGCGGGAGGGGTAGAACTCGCTCACTACCGCCACCCTGAGGGCGCTCGTGCTCATCGCTGCCCCTTCGTTTGGGTACCCGAGGCCATCGCCGCCACCGCAAGCACGGACCTGAGGGTACTCGGCGTCAGCGCTACCAGCGCCTGTGGGTGGCGAGCGTGGTCTGCGCCTCGGCCGCGCTCAGGTGAGGGTGCTCGGGAGCAGCGAGGAACGCTCGCGCCTCGGCGATCGCCTGCTGCGCGCGGGTACGCGCTCGCCGCGGGCGCCTCCCCGTGGCCGATCGCCACCGCGTCGATCACCCCCAGCCGCCAGCCGCGCTCGCGCGCGAGGGCGGCCCAGTAGCAGGTCCAGGCCCCAGCCCATGCGCAGCGCGGGGAACGGCAGCAGCGCGGAGAAGGTCGTGCGAGCGAAGAGCGTCACCGGCCCGATCTCCACGAAGCGCGTCTCGCGCGCCACCGCACCGGCTCGGCGGCGCGTCACCTCCCACGCGGCGTGGGAGCGCAGGCGGTGCGCCGGCTGGGCCAGATCGAGGGCGAAGCGCTCGGCGAGGAACAGCAGCCGGTCCAGGAAGCCGCGCGGCAGCCGACGTCGTCGTCGATCGCGAGCAGCCAGTCGTGCTCAGCCGTGGGATGCGAGGCGAGCAGCGCGTTGAGGTTCTCGAAGCGGCCCCGCTCCCCCGGTGGGCACGTGTGCAGTTGCACCTCGTGGCGCGAGCGGCGCAAGCTCGGCGTGCGCCGCCGCCGCCAGGCGCGGTGCTCGGGGCGCTCGACGCCGAAGATGAGCACGCTGCGCGTGGGTGGTTCGCGGCGCGCAGCGCGCGCGAGGCGGGCGCTCCTGCCGGTGGCGGTCTCGCGGGCGTCGGCGAGCCGGTCCGAGCAGCTCCCTGCGCACGGCGTCCCTGCCGCCGACGGTGCCGCTGGCGCCGGAGAGGAAGTCGTCGCCGGTGGAGGGGATGCTTCCCTCCGACCGAGGGGGTACCGCGCCCCCGTTCGGCGGCGCCCTCTCGCACACGCCCGAGGCTGTGCGCCGCCATCGTCAGTCCGGCCGGGCAGCGGCGGCGGACCACGTGGCCGAGGCAGCCGGCGAGTGTGCGCCAGCTCGCGTGGAAGACCGGGCGCCTGCCCGCGCTGGGCGTCGAAGCGGCGGGCCGGCGCGCCCGCGTGCGCGTAGGCGGTGCGCGCCAGCGAGCGCAGCCGTGCGTCCGCTCCGGCGCGGCGGTGATCGAGCGCGGCGCGGCCACGTAGAGGATGCGGTCTGCTCGTCTCGTCTGCCGCGCGATCAGCAGCGTTCCTGCCACTCCTGCTCGTCGCCGCCGTGCTCCAGCGTCGACGTCGAAGAGGCCCGACGCGCTCGAAGGCGGCGCGGCGCACGGCCATGTTGGCGCCCCACGCGAAGCGCACCGCGTGGGTGTCGCGCGGGCCGAGATCGAGTGTGGTGATGGGCGGCGCCTCACGTCCGCAGCTGCGCGGAGGCACGGCCCTCCAGGCGGGCGCGGATGGGGCCGGCGAAGACCTGTACGTCCGGGTGCTCGCGCGCGGCCTCCAGCAGCGCCTGCAGCCAGCCGGGGGCGACCTCGACGTCGTCGTCGACGAACACCACCAGCTCCCCGCGTGGAGCGCTCCACGCCGGTGTTGCGGGCCACGTTCAGCCCGAGCGGCGCGGGGTGCGGCTCGTAGCGCGCGCCGAAGCGCTCAGCAAGGCCGCGCACGGCGGGCGAGGGGCCGGCGTCGTCCACCACCAGCACCTCCGCTCCGGCCGCGACAGCCTGGGGAGCGATCGAGGCCAGCGCCACCCGCAGATAGTCGGGGCGCGCGCGCGTGGGGATCACGATCGAGGCGGGAGTGCCGGGTTGACGCATGCACAGCCCGAGCATTCCAGGTTTGGCGAGGTCGGGAGCGGCCCTCCATACTCCAGTCACCATGGTTCTGTTCCTGCACAGCCGCTACCGCACGACAGGCGGCGAGGAGCGCGTGGTGGAGGATCTGGCGTGGCTGGTGCGCGAGCATCTGCACGAGCCGGCGCGGCTGCTGGCGCGCCGCCCGCCGGAAGGGCGCGCGGGCGCGCTGGGCCGGGGGCGCGCAGCGGCGGGACTGCTGCGCGGGGGGCTCGCCCCCGCCGAGGTCGCGGAGGCCGTGCGCGAGTCGGGAGCGCGCGTGGTGCACGCTCACAACCTGCTACCCGACGCTCGGCTGGCGCGCGCTGGCCGCCGCACGCGCGCAGGGGGCGCGCGTCGTGTTGCACCTGCACCAGTACCGCCTGGTGTGCGCCATCGGGGTGTGCTTCACGCGAGGGAGAGGAGTGCACGCGCTGCCACGGGCGCAACACGCTGCCGGGCGTGCTGGCGCAACTGCCGCGGCAGCCGCGCGGAGGCGCTGGCGTACGGCGCGGGGCTGGCGCTGTGGCAGCGGCGCACGCTGGAGCAGGTGGATGCGGTGGTGGTGCCGAGCGAGTTCGCGCGCGAGCGCCTGCGCGCGCTGGGCGCGCCGCTGCCGTGGGAGCGCGTGCACGTGCTGGCGCCGCCGCTGCGCACGTTCGCCCGGCGTCCTCGCGCGCGGCGCGCGGGGAGTACGCGCTGGTGGTTTCGCGCCTGGCGCCCGAGAAGGGGGTCGACGTGGCGATCGAGGCGTGCCGCCGCGCGGGCGTGCCGCTCGTCGTCGCGGGCGATGGCCCGCAGCTGGAGACGCTGCGCGCTCAGGCGGGCGAGGGCGAGGTGCGCTTCCTGGGGCGCGTGGAGGGCGAGCGCCTGGCGGAGCTGCGCCGTGGGGCGGCGCTCGCGCTGGTGCCCTCGCGCTCGGCGGAGACCTTCGGGATGGCGGCGGCGGAGGCGATGGCAGCGGGCGTGCCGGTGGCCGGGAGCGCGGTGGGCGCCCTGGGCGAGTTGTTGGGAGGAGGAGGGGAGGGGCCGCGCCGCCCGGCGACGTGGCTGGGTTGGCCGCGGCCATCGCGCGGTGCTGGGGAGACGAGCGCGCGGGAGAGCGCGGCTTGGAGCGCGTGCGGGCGCTATGCGCCCCGGAGGTCGTCGCGGCGGGGCTGGCGCGCGTGTACCGCGCCGCGGAGGACCGCACGGGTGCAGGTGCGGAGCCCTCGCAGGGAGCTCGGAGCTCGTGAGGATCTGTCCCGGATCGGTCGCGAGGCCATAAGCTCCACGGGTGAGAACGTCCTCGCAACCCAATCCCACCGACCCCCTCCCCCGACATGCGCGCAGGGAAGCCGAGGAGCGGCTGCAGGGCCGCTACGAGGCGCGCGTGCTCGAGCCCTCGCCGCCGGCGGTCGCGCAGGCGCCCTGGTTCGCCGACGATCCGGTTGCGATCGGCGAGCGCCGCTACCACCGTCCGCTGGTATCGCCGGTGAGCGGCGGGGACATGCTCTGGGATGAGCTGGCGCGCGAGGACGAGCAGCTGGCGCATTGGTGCTCGTGGCGCTGGCTGGGCGCCTACCGGCGCCTGGGCGAGCTGCCCGAGCGCCTGGCGCAGACGCGCCGCGCGCTGCACGGCGTGGCCGAGCACGTGATCTCGCCGACGCGCCGGCGCGCGAACGGCAAGATCGGCTTGCGCTACACGCTCGGGGGCTTTGGGACGCCGTTCTTCGGCAACGACGTGCAGATCAGGGTCGCGGGCGAAATGCTGATCGTGCAGGTGGCGGGACGCGTGCACCACGGACACCTCACGACGCTCGCGGACGCGGCGGAGTTCATCGGCTTCGATCTGACGCGTCACGACCTCGCGGGCGCCGATCGCCGGCTCGAGGTGGACCTGGAGGCATCCTCGTTCCTCGGCGAGTGGTTCGGCTTCGCTACCTCGGTGCTGGAGCAGCTGCGCGCGGAGTCCCCGGATGGCGGAGAGGACAGCCGCGTGCAGCTATGGCCCGAGCACTTCGATATGGCCGTCGAGCTGGGTCCCCAGCAGGAGGGCCAGCGGGCCGCCTACGGGCTCTCCCCGGGCGACGAGGCCCACGAGCAGCCCTACGTGTACGTGACGCCGTGGGAGGGCGTGCCCGACAGCGAGCTGTGGAACGCGAAGGGGTTCCGCGGCGCGGAGCTGAGCTACGCCGAGCTGCAGGCGGCCGAGGACCAGCGCGGGGCGGCGCTCGCCTTCCTGCGCACCCGTCGCGACGCGCTCGCCGCGAGCCGCTCGGCGCGATGAGCGGGGCCGCGTGCGGGAGAGAGCTGCGTGAGCGGCACGGTCGGCTGCGCAGACCCACGGGCCCGCTGCGCGGAGTCGTGGTCCTGCTGCGCGGAGCCGCGTGGGCATGAGCGGCACGGCCCTCATAACCGGCCTCACCGGCCAGGATGGCTCGTTCCTCGCGGAGCTGCTGCTGGAGAAGGGCTACGCCGTGAGCGGCTTGGTGCGCGACGCGGAGGGCGGCCTGGGCTGCTCAGAGCACCTGCGCGAGCAGGTCGCCCTCCAGGAGGGCGACCTGCTCGACCCGCCAAGCTTGCGCGCCGCGCTGGAGCGGAGCGCCCCGCGCGAGGTCTACCACCTGGCCTCCCCCTCCTTCGTCCCCGACTCATGGACCCACCCCGAGCGCACGATGCGCGCGATCGCCGGCTCCACCGCCACCCTGCTCGAGGCGGTGCGCGAGCAGGACCTCACGATACGCGTGCTCGTAGCCGCCACAGGCGCGATGTTTGGAGACGCTGGTGTGAGCCCCCAGCGCGAGGACACCCCCTGCCGCCCATCGACCCCCTACGCGGTGGCCAAGCTCGCGGCGCACCAGCTGGTGGGCACGCTGCGCGCCCACGACGGCCTCTGGGCGTGCTCGGGGATCTTCTTCAACCACGAGTCCGAGCGTCGCCCCGAGCGCTTCGTAACGCGCCGAATCACACGCGGAGCGGCCGAAATCGCCCAGGGCCGCCGCACCGAGCTGACGGTGGGCGACCTGCGAGCGGTGCGCGACTGGTCCTTCGCTGGCGACATCGTGCGCGGCGCGTGGACGATGCTCCAGCAGGATGCCCCCGCGGACTACGTGCTGGCCAGCGGCGCCGCGCGCACTGTCGAGGACTTCGCGCGCGCGGCGTTCGCGTGCGTGGGGCTCGAGGCCGAGCGCCATCTGCGCGTCGATCCCGCGCTGGTGCGGGCGCCGGAGAACACGCCGAGCGTGGGGGACCCGAGCCGCGCGCGGACGGAGCTGAGATGGGAGCCATCGGTCTCGTTCGAGCAGCTGGTCGAGCGGATGGTGCGCGCAGATTTAGAGCGTCTGTCGCGGGCGCTGGAGGCGTAGACTTCGCAGCCGTGAGACCCGACCCCCGCGCGCCCGGCCTGCTGCTCGGCGGGCGTGTGTCGGTCGGTGAGGGGGTGTCCTTTGGGCCTCACGCGGTCGTGCACGCTGGGGTCGCGATCGCTGATGGCGTGTCCTTCGGCGCCCATGTGGTCGTCCACGCCGGGACCTCGATCGGCGCGGGCTGCGTGATCGAGGACCACGCCGTGCTCGGCAAGCGCCCGCGGCTTGCCGCCGGCTCGGCCGCGCGAGGGGACGTCGGCGAGCTCGAGCTCGCGGCGCGCGTCACGGTCTGCGCTGGCGCGGTGGTGTTCGCTGGCGCGCTCATCGGCGAGGGTTCGATCCTCGGCGACCAGTGCTACGTGCGCGAGCGCTCGCGCATCGGGCCCGGCTCGGTCATCGGGCGGGGGAGCGCGGTCGACAACGATGTGCGCGTGGGCGCGCGGGTGCGGGTGCAGACCAATGTCTACCTCACGGCCTTCACGCTAGTCGAAGACGACGTGTTCGTCGGTCCGGGCGCCACCACCACCAACGACGACACGATGGCTCGTCACGGCGCCGAGATGCCCCTGCAGGGGGCGATCCTGCGCCGCGCCTGCCGCATCGGGGGCGGCGCCGTGCTGACCCCGGGCGTGGAGGTGGGCGAGGAGGCGTTCGTGGCAGCCGGCGCTGTGGTCACGCGCGACGTTCCCGCGCGCGCGGTGGTGATGGGCGTGCCGGCCCGTATCGTGCGCGAGGTGCCCGAGCAGGATCTGCTGGCGCGCTGGCGGTAGCGGTCCGCGCGAGGTCGGCGAGGAAGATCCGCTCGCGCTGGGTGGGCGATCGGATGGGTCGGAAACATTTTTTGCGAGCGCGCAAGAAACGGGCTCCCAACACCAACTATCGCAGATATTTCGAATATAGGAAACAGCTGTTGTAAACCGTTGGTCGGATGCTTAGTCTCGCAAATGTAGTTCTACGCATCCACAACTCAAGGAGCAACATGATCAGAGATTATCTGCGACGCCTGCCGAGTCTGCGCACCAGCGCACTTATGGTGGCGACCGCATCGATGGTGGCCGTGGCCGTGGCCGCGCCGGCGTTGGCGGACAGTGCAAAAGAATTTGAAGTGTTTAAACAGTGTCCGACCAAAAACCCCGCTGTGGCCCTGTGCTTCTTCGTGCAGAGCACCGGCAAGGAATTCATCATCGGCAACAAGACGGTGCCGGTCAACAAAACGATCACCCTGCAGGGTGGGTCGATCGTGAATGAAGAAACCGGTGCGGAAACGTTCGTCGCGGCCGCCAATGGCGAATCGCTATCGAAAACGCCGCTCACGGTTCCCGGTGGCCTGCTCGGAATCAAAGCACCCACCTGGTGGCCGAAATCCCTCCAGGAATGGTTCAACAAACAGATCAACGAAGGCCTGACGGGCGTCACGGCGACAGCTGAACTGGTCGCCAACCCCGGCATCAGCAGGGCCAACCTGCTGAACGCCGAAGGCGTCGCCCTCTCGCTGCCCGTGAGGCTGCACCTGAACAACGCGATCCTCGGCAGCGCATGCTACCTGGGCTCGAAAGCTCACCCGGTGACGTTTGAACTCACGACGGGCACGACCAACCCGCCGAAACCGAATGTGCCGATCAAAGGCACTGTCGGTGAACTCAAATTCAACGAAGCGTTCACGAAGGTGACCGTAAGTGGCAACAAGGTTGTCGACAACGCCTTCTCGGCGCCCGGCACCGAAGGATGCGGAGGAATCTTCTCCTTCTTTATCAACGAACTGGTCGAAAAAATCCTCGGTGTACCGTCCGCCGCTGGGCGCAACACCGCGATCCTCGAAGGATCGTTGGAAAACGCGACGGCAGCGGCGGTGGTTGAAGCCGGCTTCTAGTCGCTGAACAGTACGAGTACAGAAAGATCAGGGCCCTGTCTCCATCGGGAGGCAGGGCCCCCAATAGCAGGAAGAATGGGGACTGCTCATGGCTGGCTCCGAATACTCTGACTATTAGGAAACAGTTGTTGTAATGTCCCGATCGCAGGGTAGTCTCGCAGCGTAATGTCCACGCATCCATGCGAATCGAGGAGCAACATGATCACAGATCATTTGCAGCATCTGACTGGACTACGTAAGGGAGCGCTTGTCCTGGCAGCCATATCGATGTTGGCGCTGACCATGGCAGCACCGGCGATGGCGGAATCCAAAGACTTTGCCGTGTTCGCCCAGTGCCCCACGAAAAATCCAGAACTCACCTTCTGCTTCTACACGCAGAGCACGGGTGGGGAATTCCAGATCGGCAACAACAAAGTCCCAATCAACAAACCGATCACCCTTCAGGGTGGCTCGATCCTGAATGAAGAAACAGGCGAAGAAACGTTCGTCGGAGCTTCCAACGGCGAAACGCTGTCGAAAACGCCGCTAACAGTTCCGGGTGGGCTGCTCGGCATCATTGCGCCTGAATCCCTGCCGAAATTCCTGCAGGTAATCATCAACAAACTCGTCAGCGAAGGACTCGACGGCGTTACCGCTACGGCTGAACTGGTGGGAACGCCTGGCATCAGCAGGGCCAGGCTGATAGAGGCCGAAGGCGCCGCCGTCACGCTGCCTGTGCGGATCAAGCTCAGCAACGTGCTGCTGGGCAACGAATGCTACATCGGTACGAAACCGAACCCCGTGGAACTGAATCTCACCACAGGCACGACGAGCCCGGAAGAAACCGAATAAACCTATCACCGGAGAAGTTGGCGAAGCCGAATTCAAGGACGAATTCACCCTGGTCATCATCAGGCACAACAAGTTGGTCGATAACGCGTACGGGGTGCCCGGCGTGAATGGGTGCGGCGGGCTCCTGTCAATCCTGATCGACCCGGCTGTCGAACTCAAGGTCGGTCTTCCATCGCCGGAAGGTCACAACTCCGCGACCATCGAAGGAACTGTGGAGAACGCGACGGCGAAAGCGGTGGCCGAAGCCGGCTTCTAACCGCTGAGCAGCTGCAGCAGATCGAAAATCGAGGGGCTCCGTCCCGCACTGGGGCGGAGCCCCCTCTATGTAGGAGGATATGCAGGAGGAGCGGATGCGGCGAGGAGTGGACGCGGCGGTGCTCGCGGTCGTGGCCCTGCCAAAACGCGTCCGTTTGGCGCCCAGTCAGATCGCGGCAGCGATCGCCGCGGCGACCTCCTGCGCCTGCGTCGCGGTCAACACGGGGCTCATCGGGATCGCCAGGTGCCTGGCGGCCGCCTGCTCGGTCGCCGCCAGCGCCACTCCAGACCCCCACGCGCGCATCGCCGCCTGACGGTGCACGGGCGTGCGGTAGTAGCCGCGAGCGCCGATCCCCACCGCGTTCAGGGCCCCTTCCAGGCGAAGCGCATCGCAATGGCCGATGACGTACAGGTGCCATGCGGGCTCGGCGCCAGAGACGGAGATGGGCAGCGCGACCCTCCTCCTCCTCTCCCAATCCTGCGCGCACATAGTGCTCGGCCGCCTCGCGCCTGCCGCGCGCCCAGTCCTCGAGGTGGGGCAGCTGCACGCGCAGAACCGCCGCCTGCAGCTCATCCAGGCGGGAGTTGTAGCCCACCTGCTCGTAGGTGATCTTGTCGTGGGAGCCGTGGAAGCGCAGCACGCGCACACGCTCGGCGAGCTCGGGGTCGGACGTCGTGACCATGCCGCCGTCGCCGAAGCAGCCGAGGTTCTTGGAGGGGAAGAACGAGAACGTCGCCGCCGTGCCGAGCGCCCCCGGGCGCCCCGCGGGGCTCCGCGAGCCCGCGGCCTGGGCGGCGTCCTCCAGCACGGGCACCCCCAGCGCCTCGATCTCCGCGACCGGGGCCACGTTGCCGAACAGGTGCACCGCGATCACCGCCTTCGTGCGTGTGGTGATCGCGGCTTTCACCGTCTCCGCCGTCACGCAGTACGTGTCCGGGTCGATGTCGCAGAACACCGGTCTCGCGCCCGTGGGCGGGATCGCCTCCGCGGAGGCGTAGAAGGTGAACGACGGCACCACCACCTCATCGCCCGGCCCCACGCCCATCGCGCGCAGGGCGATCGTGATCGCCTCCGTGCCATTGGCCACGCCCACCGCGTGCCCCGCGCCGCAGTGGGCGGCGAACTCGCGCTCGAACGCGTCCACCTCGGGGCCAAGGATGTAGCGCTCGGAGTCCAGCACCCGTGCCACAGCGGCGCGCAGCTCCTCGCGCAGGGGCGCCAGCGCGGTGGCGGTGTCGAACAGGGGGACGCTCATGCGCGGTCTCGTGCGGCGGCCGTGTCGAGGAGGGGACGCTCAACGCGGCTCGAGCAGCTCGAGGTCGGCGCGCGTCATCAGCCGGATCAGCTCCTCGAAGCTCGTGCGCGGCTTCCAGCCGAGGTCGCGCTCCGCCTTGGCGGGGCTGCCGATCAGGTGGTCCACCTCGGCCGGCCGCACGAACGCGGGATCGATCGTCACGTAGCGCTCGAAGTCGCCCAGGCCGGCCTCGTCGAAGGCCACCTCGCAGCACTCGCGCACCGAGTGCGCCTCGCCGGTCGCGATCACGTAGTCCTCGGGCGTGTCGCGCTGGAGCATCAGCCACATCGCCTCCACGTAGTCCTTCGCATAGCCCCAGTCGCGCTCCGCGTCGAGGTTGCCCAGGCGCAGCTCCTCGATGAGGCCGTGGCTGATCGCGGCGGCGTGCCAGGTGATCTTGCGCGTCACGAACTCGAGCCCCCGACGTGGGCTCTCGTGGTTGAAAAGAATTCCGCTGCGTCGCATGCAGGTCGTATGACTCGCGGTAGTTGACCGTGATGAAGTGCCCATAGGCCTTCGCCACCCCGTAGGGCGAGCGCGGGTAGAACGGCGTCGTCTCGGTCTGCGGCACCTCCAGCACCTTGCCGAACATCTCGCTCGAGGACGCCTGGTAGAAGCGCGCCTGCGGGCACACTTCGCGCATCGCCTCCAGCATCCGCGTGACGCCCACGCCGGTGAACTCCGCCGTGAGCGTCGGCTGGATCCAGGAGACCGCCACGAAGGACATCGCGGCGAGGTTGTAGATCTCATCGGGCTTCGAGGCGCGCAGCGCGTCCACCAGCGAGCGCTGATCGAGCAGGTCGCCCTGGTGCAGAACGATGCGCTCGCGCAGGTGCTCGATGCGCTCGAACTTCTCGGTCGAGGCGCGGCGCACCATGCCGTGCACCTCGTACCCCTTCTCGAGCAGCAGCTCCGCGAGGTAGGAGCCGTCCTGGCCGGTGATTCCGGTGATGAGCGCTGAGCGCTTTGCGGTCATGGGCGGGACCCTATCGTGCCGTGCCGCCTGTGCGTTTCATGCCTCCGCCGGGCCTTCCGGCGTCGCAGTGACGGGCGTGTGCAGCGCCGACCCTTCGCGTTCGCGCAACCATCCCACGGTTGCCGCGATGCCCTCCCGCACGCCGATCCTCGCCTCCCAGCCCAGCATCTTCCTTGCCTTCTCCACGGAGGGCCAGCGACGGGGGACGTCCACGGTGAAGCTCGGCAGGTGCTCCAGCGCGAAGGCGTCCGGATCCTCGCCGCACGTCTCCCACACGATGCGCGCGATCTCCGCCACCGTCAGCTCCTGCGCGGCGGAGATGTTGAAGTCCTCGTTGAGCCCCGCCGGGGAGCCCATCGCCGTGACGATCCCATCGGCGATGTCATCCACGTGGGTCAGCGTGCGCGTCTGCTCGCCCGAGCCGAAGATCTGAAGCGGGCGCTGGCCGGAGAGCGTCTTCCTGATCAGGTCGGGCACCGCGTGCGCGATCCCCGGCTCGGCGTCGGGCAGCTCGCCGGGGCCGTACGCATTGAAGGGTCTGCAGATCGTGAACGGCAGCTCGTGCTCGTCGTGCGCCGCGCGGCAGTACACCTCGCCCGTGAGCTTGGAGAAGCCGTACGCCGACTGCGGTGTGGGGCAATCCGGCAGATGCGCCTCGGTCGTGGGGAACTCCGTGGCGCGCTCGAACACCATCGATGAGGAGACATAGGTGAAGCGCTCCACCTCGTGCTCCAGCGCCGCGCGGATGACCGCGTTGTAGAGCGCGTTGTTGGCCTCCGTCAGCGTGTGCGGCAGGCGGTGGAAGTTGGCGATCCCGCCCACGATCGCCGCCAGGTGGATCACGTGCGTGCAGCCCTTGCTCGCCGCTGCGGCCTCGCGCAGGTCGCGCAGGTCGCCCGTGTGCACCTCGCAGCCCTCGCGCATCCACTGCGGCGCCGCGCGCTGGTCTGAGACGCGCACCTCCCACGCCGGATCGGCGAGCAGGCGCCGCACGACCGCCGCGCCGATCGTCCCGGCGCCGCCAGTTACGAGTACCCGGCTCATGTGTCCGCGTGCCTGGGCGCGACGCCAAAGCTCTCAGGCGCCTCTGCTCCCAGGGCCGCCAGCTCCGAGGCGTACGCGAACACCTGACCCGCGCCCCAGCAGTTCCACGGATCGACCACCAGACAGTCCGCCTTGGCGAGCCGCGCGATCGCCGCGAGCGCGCGCGGGTCGCGGAACTCGGGGTGGTCGGTCGCGACCACCACCACGTCGGCCCCCTCCAGCGCCTGCTCGAAGGAGGCGGTGGGCGTGGCCACGTGCGGATCGTGCGCCACGACGTCGGCCAGCTCGCGCTCGAGCAGGCGGATCAGCTTGTGCGCGAGCGAGTCGCGCTCGTCGTCGGTGCCGGCCTTGAACGCCAGCCCCAGCACGGCGACCCGGCGGTCCGAGAGCGCTCCCACGCGGCGTTTCACACCCTCCACCAGGAACAGCGGCACCGACTCGTTCACGCGCGAAACCGCCAGCAGCATCCCGGGCGCGTTGGAGCGCTCCTCGGAGAACGCGAAGTCCTTGCGCAGGCACGTCCCCGCGGTGAGCCCGGGCTGGGCGATCCCCCCGCGCGGGTAGTCGCGGTTGATCAGGTCGATCGTCTCGAACACGTTCGCGCCGTGGCGCTCGCAGTCCATCATCAGCAGGTTGGGCAGCGCGAAGTTGGTGTAGCGCAGGATGTTCGCCCAGATCTTCGCCAGCTCCGCCTGCACGGGCGTGGTCTGCACGATCGGCGCCTCGAAGCACCCGAACAGCTCCCCCACGACCTCCCCCGAGCGGGCGCCCACGCCGCCGACGATGCACGGCAGCGTGTCGATCTCCTCCAGGAAGCGTCCCGCCGCGATGCGCTCGGGCGCGTGCGCCACGAACACCTCCTCGCCGATCTGAAAGCCGCGGTGCTTCGCCAGATAGCCGGCGACGAAGTCGGTCGTCCCCGGCGCCACCGTCGAGCGCAGCGTCAGCGCGTGCCCCGGCGCCAGTACGGGCAGCAGGTCATCGAGCGCCGAGCGGATGTCGCGCATGTCGATCTCGATGTGCGAGAACGAGGGCGTCCCGAGCGTGATCACGATGTGGCGCGCCTGGCCGGCGCCGGCCACGCGCTCTGTGAGCTCCAGGCGCCCGGATGCCTGCACCCGCTCCAGCAGCTCCTGCGCCCCCGTCTCCTGGAAGGGCATCGCCCCTTCGCGCACCGCCCCCAGTCGCGTGGGGTCGTTGTCCACCCCGATCGTCCGCAGCCCACGGCCGGCGAAGGACAGCGCGAGTGGCAATCCCACGCGGCCGAGGCCAACGACGGCTACGTCGGCGGTGTGGTGGGGGCCTGCCATCGCGATCCAGAGGTTAGCGGCGGTCACGCATGCTCAGCGGCGCTAGCCCGGTCCACACGCGGCGCGCCCGTCCAGGTGAGCCTGCTCAGCGGCGCTCGCGCAGGTACTGCCGGGCGAAGCCAGCCACGAAGCGCGGGTTGTAGCGCGTGTAGCGCCGCCACAGCCGCCGCGGCTCGCGCGCCAGGCGGTAGCTCCACTCGAGTCCCGCGCGCTGCATCCAGCGCGGCGCCTGGGGCACCAGCCCCGCGTGGAAGTCGAACGCCGCGCCGACGCCCACGAGCAGCGGCGCCCGCAGCAGGGGGCGCATGCGGTGCATCCAGCGCTCCTGCTTGGGCTGGCCCGTGCCTACCCACACCACCTGCGCGCCGGAGCCGTCGATGTCGGCCACCACCCGCTGCTCCTCTGAGGGCGTCAGCTCCCGGAACGGGGGCGAGTGGCCGCCGGCGATGCGCAGGCCGGGGAAGCGCTCGCGCAGGCGCGCCGTGAGCAGCTCCAGCGCGCCCTCGTCGCGGCCGCCGTACAGATACATGGGGGTGCCGGCCGCGGCGGCCCGCGCGCAGAAGCCGAGCATCAGATCCGGCCCGTACACGCGCGTTGCCCGCCCGTGGCCGAGCGCCCGCAAGGCCCACACCAGCGGCATCCCATCTGGCACCGCCAGCGTGGCGCCCAGCACCGCCGCCATCGTCTCGGGCTCCTCGCGCGCGCTCATCACCAGGTTCACCGCCGCCGCCGTCAGGTAACCGCGCGCGCCGGCCGCCACCATCGCGTCCATCCAGTCCATCACCTGCTCGTAGTCCGAGACCGCCAGCGGGACGCCAAGGATCTCCGCGCGCGGGGGTGGGGCGGGTGTGGAGTCCGGAGGCGAGGCGATGGCGTGAAGATATCGCTGCGCTGGGAACGAGACACTGCGGCGCTTTCGATCAGCTCACAGGATTCCTCTGACTCGTAGTCTTAACGGCCATGAGCCCCTTGCCGCTGCGTCGCTACCGCGCCGAGCGCCTGCTGCGCAGGGAGTTCGCGGGTCAGCGCGACCGAGTGCTGGGCGCTGTGCGCGGGCGCCTGCGCTCGCGTGGGGTCTCGCTCGACGATGCCGACCTGGAGGCTTGTTACGCGACGGCCTGGCAGGGTCTGTACACGGCGCTGCTGGAGGGCGAGGAGATCGAGAGCCCCACCGGCTGGCTCGTGCAGGTGTGCTTTCGCCGCGCGATCGACGAGGCGCGGGCGCGCGCTCGACGGCAGGAGCACCCGGACACCGTGGACGGTTCCCACGGGCTCCACATCTCAGTCGAGCCGGATATGGCAGGGGCGCTCGACGATCGCCTGCGGCTGCGCCACACCTTCGAGGGTCTGCGCGAGCGCCTGAGCGCACGGGAGCGCGACGCCGCCAGCCTCTGCTATCTGCAGGGTCTCAGCCGCGCTGAGGCGGCCGCCAGGATGGGTGTGAGCGAGGCGCGCATGCGCAAGCTGATGGAGGGTCGCGGGCCAGAGCGCCCGGGGGTCGCCGCCAAGATGGACGAGCTCCTGCGCACGATCGGCGGCGGTGGATGGTGCGAGCAGCAGGGCTCGCTGATGCGCGCGCTGGCCTTCGGCATCCTCAACCCCGAGGGCGAGCGCTACCGGCTGGCGCAGCTGCACCGGCGCGAGTGCCCCGCGTGCCGCGCCTACATCGTCTCCCTGCGCGGGCTGGCGGCGGTGCTGCCGCCGCTCGCCCTGCCCTGGGGGCCTGGCGCGGTCGGTTTCGGCGGCGGTGCCGCGGGCGCCGGGGTGGGAGCGGGGGCTGGTGCCGGCGCTGGCGCTGGGGTCAGCTCGAGCGGCGGCTCGCTGTTCGCGGGGGGCTCACTCGGAGCCAAGCTCGCAACGGGCTGTCTGCTTGTGGCGGGTGTGGGAGGCGGCTGCGTGGCGATCGTCGTTCGCGCTGGTCACACGCACACGGATCGCCACCGTGACCGTGGCGTCACCGGCAAGGATGTTCAGCGGGGCGCGATCGGCCTGGCGGGGAGCCTCTCCGACGTGCGTGCGGCGAACCCGGCCACGGCGCGCTCCGCGTCCTCCCGCCCGCGACGCTCTCCCGGCGCCTCTCCGGCGGCTGCCACGACGGCTGCGTTGCGGGCCCAGCGCGAGCTCGGCTTCGAGCGTGCCGCGGCGCCCGTGGTTGCGGTGCCACGCATTGCCCCCACCGCGCGGCCCTCCTCTCTTTCCCCCTCCTCAACCAGCCCACCGCGCACGGGCTCCGGCTCTGGGGGCGGCGCCGCGGCGCACGAGTTCGGGATCGAATAGTCATCCCGCTGGGGCGCGGACCCGGGCAGTATCCCCCCTTCTGCTGCTCCGTCGGCCTCAGCGGTCGTAGGCGCGTCCGCGCGGCAGGATGCGCTGGACGTGGATTACGCGTATCTCGGTGTCGAGCTCTACGAGCACGCGCCAGTCACCTACTCGCAGTCGCGACTCGGGGCGGCCGGTCAGCTTGCGCAGCGCTCCGCTTTCGGGGTTGGAGGCAAGTCTGTCAAGTGCCCTGCCGATACGTCTACGAATAGTCGGGTCAAGCCGCTCCATGTCCTTATCGGCGCCCCTCGCAAAGGCGATAGACCAGGACCCGCCGCTCACGCGAGCCCGTACTTGGCCTTGATCTCCTCGAACGGGATCGACGGCGCCCCCGCAGCTTGGTCGGCCCGCACCTCTGCCATCGCCGCCTCGTCCTCATCGGTCCACGGCTCGTCGTCCTCGACGGCGTCGCGGAACGCCGCGACTACCGGGTCCTCGCGCTCGTGCTCGACGGCGCGCAGCGCCACCTCGGCGTCGTGCTCAGTCCAGCGGGGTACTTCCTGCAGCAACAGCTCTTTGGCGGTCATAAATGGAATCTTAGCGACGCAATGCTGGCCCTGAACGGGTCGCGAGCCGAGCTGGTCGTAGGAAAGGCAGTCTCCCCCGGACCCTGCCCTCAGCCGCGCGGGAAGACCTTCGTGAGGCGCTGCAGCGCCAGCGGGTTGCCGCGCGGGCGCATGCGTCCCGTCGCCATCGCGCGCAGCGGGTTCAGGCGCGCGCCGACGATGTCGACGAAGTCCTGGTAGCTCACGCGCAGACGCAGATCGGGCTTGGCCGCCGCGCCCTGCGTGACCGCGGAGGAGCCGTTGTTCACCGTGAGGTGCCACGTGGGCACATCGGGGTCGGTGAACTCCCACTGAAAGACCGTTGGGCGGCGCAGCCCGTGCTCGGGGTTCACGTTGCGCGCGATCATGTCGAACAGCAGCGCCTGCGTCTCGGGGTCGCGGCTGGAGGGGCCCTCGCGCACGCCGATGATGCCCGCCATCGACAGTTCGCGTCCCTGGCGGGAGACCTCCTCGGGGGTGAGCCCCGGCGGGATCACCGGGGGGCCGGGGAGGCTCTCGTGGGCGAGCCCCGCCGAGCGTAGCTTGGTCTGCAGCGAGACGACGCCCTCGCCGCCGATCCGCTCGAAGGTGTAGCCGAAGCACGTCAGATACCGTTCGTCCCATCCGGGCGGCTGCAGCACCTGGCCGGTGTAGGGCAGTATTTCGCGCAGCAGCTTCGCCACCGCCGCGGGCACGCGCGTGTCTTCGCGGTTCAGATCGCACAGCAGCTTCACCCCGAAGCCGATGTGGCGCTGCTCGTCGGCCGCCACATTCTCCATGCCCTTGCGGAACGCGGGCAGCAGGTTGCGCTCCTCCAGGTAGCTGCAGATCATGTGCTGCCCCGTCTGCGCGAGCCCGGCCTCGATAACGATGTGGTAGAGCGCCACGGCCGCGGCGAGCTTCGGGCGCGAGCGGTCGGCGCGCAACTCGATGGCCATCGAGTCGAGGCGATCGAAGACCTTGCGAAAGCCGGGCGTGAGTTCGTGCTCGATCGCATTCAGCCCGCTCGCCATCGAGCCGTCGCCGATGCCGCAGACCTCCTGCATGAAGCGCTTGAAGAACACCGCGTGGCGCGCCTCATCGACCTGCTGGGTGGCGAGGAAGTACTTCTGCTCCTCGCGCGGCGCCGCATCGATGTAGGGACTCAGATTGTCCGCCACCGCGTCCTCGCCCCAGAAGAACAGCGCGTAGTTCCACAGCGCGGCCTTGCGCTCGAAGTCGCTGAACTCCTCGCGCCACTGGCGCGCGTCCTCGGTGAAGTCGAGCTCAGTCGCGCACCAGTTGCCCCGCTCCCAGCGCGCGTAGAGGTCCTCGTAGGAGAGCGCATCGGCCGGCAGGCTCGCGAGGCCCTCCGAGCCGTTGGAGCCGGAGGCGGTGGCGCCGGCGGGTGTGGTGCTCGTATCTGTCGCTGCCATATCCAGCTCCTGTTCGGGCGCTTGGTTTGGTTTCGTTGTCCCCCCGCCATCTAGAGCGAGTTTGGCTGCGTAGCCAGGTGAAGAGTATCGCACCGGTGGGCGGTCGTCCATCGGTGCTCCGCTGGTGTTCTACGAATGGGGCTCAGCGGGGAGGCACAGGCACGCGTAGTGCACGGTGAACGCCCTCCGCGCCACGGCCGGCGCGAGGCGGTGCAGGCCCGCGCGCACCCCCCACCTGACGCTCGCCCGCGCCCGCGCGAGGGGCCCGCGCGCGAAGAAGCGGTGCACCTCCAGCGGCAGCGGGTCCTCCAGCTCGCCCGCCACGCGCAGCCCCGCCTCTGCCACGAGCGCGTGCACCGCTCTTCGCGAGAGGCGCCGCAGGTGCCCCACCTCGGCGGAATGCGCGCGGCTGGAGGGGCGCCGCGCGGAGAGGTTGTCCTCCAGCGGCACCTCCACCACCACCGCCCCGCACACGCGCGCGACCTCAACGAGCAGCCGCGCCGGCGCGGGGACGTGCTCCAGCACGTGGCTGAGGATCCCCAGGTCGAACGCGCCGTCGGGCATCGCCAGACGCTCGCCGTCGTAGAGCTCCACCGCGTCGATCTCCGCCCGCTCGCGCGCGATCTCCACCGCTCCCTGCGCGATCTCCACCCCCGCAAGGCGCCCTCCGAAGCCGCGGGTGTGCAGGGCGGACAGCACCGCCCCATCGCCGCAGCCCACCTCCAGCGTGCTCGCGGGCTGGAGGCCCATCTGCGCACAGAGCGCAACCACGTGCCCGGCCTTTCCCCGCGCGCCGAGCGCACGCCAGCGGGCCCCCCGCTCGGCCGCTGCGGGGTCCCTGGAGTAGGTCTCCTCGTAGAAGCCCACCAACTGCTCGGTGTCGGAGACATGCGCCCCGTTTGCTGCGCCCACCGGCTATAAAGCATAGCCTGTGCGCCTCTCGGTGGTGTCGCTAGCGCTGGCCGCATGCCTGCTCGCCATCCCGGTCGCGGGGGCGTCCGCCGACGCCTGTCCCAACGAAACGCTCCGCTCGGAAACGCATTCGGGCCGACTGCCGGACTGCCGCGCCTACGAGCTCGTCACGCCCCCCTACAAGGAGGGCGCGTTCGTTGGGCAGCCTAGCGGAATGCTGGGCCTCTCACCCGATGGCGAACACCTGATCGGCACGAGTCTGGGCGTCTTCGCCGGCTCCGAAGACGGCACCCTCGGCGGCGGCTCGCGGCTGCGGGGGACGGCCTATGAGCTCTCACGCACGTCCGCCGGCTGGACGACCGCGGCGCTCGGACCGCCCGAGTCCACGTACCGAAGCGCCGGGATGTACGACGCCAGCGCCGACCTATCCGCCACGTTGTGGGGCCTGGGCAGGCTCACCCAGCCCGAAGGCGTGAGCGACCTGTATGTCGAGCGGCCGCGGGGGACGTTCACCGAAGTGGGGCCGCCAACGCCGGAACCCGACGCGGTGAACGCTAACCGCTACACCTACCTCGGCGCCTCGGCCGACCTCTCGCACGTACTCTTCTCCACCGTGCCCGGCTTCCGCTGGCCGTTCGACGGCACTCTCGGGACGGCGAGCACGCTGTACGAGTACGTTGGCACGGGCAACGTCGCGCCCTCCCTGATCGGCGTGAGCGGCGGCGCGGGCAGCACCGAATTGGTGAGCCAGTGCGGCACGCTGCTGGGCTCCAGCGTCCCCGGCGGGGCTAGGGGCTCGATGTACAACGCGGTGTCCGCCGATGGCGCTCGCGTGTTCTTCACCGCCGTCGGCAGGGACGACCTGGAATGCGGTGGGTCCCAGCCGCCGGTCGATGAGCTGCTGGCCAGAGAAGAAGTCACCCCCGGTGAGGAGCGAACCGTCCCGATATCGGAGCCCACGCTCGCCTATTGCGAGGAATCTCCCGTGCTTCCCTGCGCCGATGCGCACTTCGAGGGAGCCTCCCAGGACGGCTCGAAGGTCTTCTTCACCAGCACCCAGAAGCTGCTCCCCGAAGCGAGCGAAGGAACGGCGAATCTCTACGAGTACGACTTCCAGGCCCCCGCGGGCGAAAACCTGGCGTTGGCCTCCGCCGGCGCCGCTCCCGCGGAAGTGCAGGGCGTGGCGCGGATCTCCGAGGACGGCTCGCACGTGTACTTCGTAGCAAGGGGTGTGCTGAGCGGCAGGCCGAACGTTCTCGGCGATCTACCCCTCGCAGGCGGGGAGAACCTGTATATCTTCGAGCGCGACTCCGGCGCCTCCTCGGGGCACACCTCGTTCATCGCCACCCTCTCCTCAGAAGACGAAGCGGACTGGGCGCGCCCCGACGAGCGGCCGGTGCTGGCGTCGGAGGAAGGCCGTTTCCTGGTGTTCACGAGCCGGGCCGATCTGACCCATGAAGGCGTGGTCCCCGGGGTGGCGCAGGTCTTCCAGTACGACGCCCTCACCGAATCCCTCGTGCGCGCATCGATTGGCGAACCCGGCTTCGGCGACGATGGCCGCACGCCCGCCTATGGCGCGACTCTCGCCACGCAGCAGGCCGACGTGTTCGACTCGCCCACGAGCGCCGTCGGCACCTCGGCTCCAGCGGACGGCGCCGTGTTCTTCGAAAGTCCCACCGCCCTCACCCCTCAGGCGCTCAACGATCAGATCGACGGGCTCGGCGAACCGGTGCCCAACGTCTACGAGTACCGCGCCGGCAACGTGTCCCTGATCTCCGAGGGTCTCGACACCTCGACAGTCGATGGCAGCCCCGGCGTGCGCCTGCTCGGTGCCGACCCCTCCGGCAACAACGCCTTCCTCACGACCGTTGACCCGCTCGTCGCGCAGGACACCGACACCCAGCAGGACATCTACGACGCGCGCGCGGGAGGCGGCTTCCCGGCCCCTAAGCCCGCGCCGAGCTGTGTCGGGGAAGCGTGCCAGGGTCCGCTGAGCACGCCGACGGCGCCGTCGGCGGCCGGCGGCACGGCGGGCATCGCGGGAGAGGCGCGCCCGGTCGTGCACACCGGCGACGCTCCGCCCTCGGCGCCGCCGCCGTTTGGCGTCGCGGACTTCGCCATGCAGGCGCTCGATGCGGGCAGCGCGCCAGAAACCCAGGCCGGTGGGCACCCCGACAGCCTCACGACGAGCTTCGACTTCGATACCTCCAGCCAGCAGGGCGACAGTGGTCCGAGCTACCAGCTGACGGGCGACGTGAGGGACATCGTGGTCGATCTGCCCCAGGGACTCACGCTCGATCCGCAGGCCGCTCCCCGGTGCCCGCTGCATGCGCTGCAGCTCACGGCGGGAGCGAGCTCGTGCCCGGCCTCGAGCAGGATCGGCACGCTGGTGCTCAGGCGGATCGGGGAAGGCGGCACGCAGATCCAGGAGAGCGAACCCACGGCCGTCTACAACATGGTCCCCGAGGCCGGCTATCCGATGGAGTTCGGCGCCTCCTACCTCGGCGTGCCGATCCTCATGTACGGGAGCGTGGTGCACATGGGGTCGGACTACGGGCTGCGCCTCGCCGTGCCCGGGATCCCGGACTTCGGTTTGGTCGGCGCCTCACTGACGCTGTTCGGCTATCCGGCGCAACGGGACGGCGGGGGGGATGCTCTGATGCCGCTCCTCACGAACCCGGTCGATTGCGCTGGGGGCTCCTCGCCGGCGAGGCTGGAAGTCGATACCTGGCAGCACCCGGATGTCTACAGCGCGGCCGAAGCTGTGACCTATCCGGAGGTGACGGGCTGCAAAGCGCTGCAGTTCCAGCCGTCGCTCTCTGTCATGCCCGAGACGACGCTGGCTGGCGAGCCGTCGGGGTACACGATCGATGTCCATGTTCCGCAGAACGAGGATCCGTCACAGCTGAGCACGCCGGAGCTGAAGAGCGCGACCCTCACGCTCCCTGCGGGCGTGTCCCTCTCACCGGCGGCGACCGGCGGTCTCGTGGGCTGTCCCGCGACGGGCCCGCAGGGGATCGACATCGGCGGCTCGGAATCGGCTGGCTCCGAAGGGAGCGAACTCGGTCCGGATGGGCTCTACCACACCGCGCCTGGACACTGCCCCTCGGCCTCGACGATCGGAACGGTTGAAATCACCACGCCGCTCCTCTCAGACCCGCTAGCTGGCCATGTGTTCCTGGGATGCGGCAGTGAAGGCCAGGCGCCGTGCAACGGAGCCGATCCCTTGGGCGGGAAGCAGATCGGCGTGTATCTGGAAGTGTCGGGATCGGGTGTCATCGCCAAGCTCGCGGGGACGGTGATCGTCGACGAAGCGACGGACCAGCTGACCTTGGTCTTCAACGAACTTCCACAGTTGCCCTTCGGCGAGTTGAAGCTGCATCTGAAGGGCGGACCGAGGGCCGTTCTGGTCAATCCCGAAGCGTGCGCCACTGCGACGACGACGAGCCAGTTCTCGGCGTGGAGCGAGCCGGTCACAATCCCCGCCACTGCGAGCTCGGCGTTCGATGTCACCGAATGTCCGAGCTTGCCGCCCACCACGCCGCCAACCGTGGGATCCACAGCGCCGCCGGCTGCTTCGGGCCAGGCCGCGCCGCCGCCGGCGAGCGGGACGAGCGAAGGCGTCAAGTCGGTGGTGACGACCAAGCCGCCGACAAAGAAGGTCGCGAAGGCCAGGCGCAAGCACGGGAAGAAGCAGCGCAAGCACGGCAGGAAGTCCAAGCTGAAGCGCGGCGGGAAGAGGCCGAAGAAGGCAACGCCGAAAAGGGCCACAAAGCTTGGGAAGTGACGCCTCAGACTGGCGTCGCTCGGCCGGACCTCAACCCTCGCAAGCGGAGCTGACACCCACCCGCAGCGGTGTGCTCTGACCGGATCGATAGCCTCGGCGGCACATGCCCACCGCCACCGCGGATAGACCGGCGAGCAGCGGGAGGGCCCGCTTGGTGGAGAGCCTGCGCGAGGCTCCCACCACGGTCCCGGCGCTCGCGGCGATGGCGCTGTTCGTGGTGTGGGCGACCGATCAGGCGGGGTATCCGCTGACGCACTGGGCGCCGGGCGGGCTGATCGTGCTGGCGCTGCTGGCGATCGCGGCACTGATCGTGCCGCTGCGCCTCGCCGAGGTCCCCCTGCCGGTGCGAATCGCCGCGCTGTGCCTGGCCGCGTACACCGCTCTCAGCTTCCTTTCGATCCTGTGGGCGGGGGTGCCCGGGGATGCCTGGGAAGGCGCCGACCGCACGCTGCTCTATCTGCTGGTGTTCGTGCTGTTCGCCGCGTGGCCGCAGCGCGGCGCGAGCGCGGCGCTCGTGCTCGTGGCTTGGACGCTGGCGATGATCGGCCTGGCGGCGTTCACGGCGCTGCACGTCGCGGGCGGCGATATCGCCGCGCTGCTGCCCGATGGGCGCCTGCTGTACCCCACGGGCTACCCCAACGCCAATGCGGCGCAATGGCTGATGGCGTTCTGGCCCGCTCTGCTGATGGCCCGCAGCGAGCGTCTGTGGTGGGGCTTGCGCGGGGTGCTTGCGGGCGGCGCGGTGCTGCTGGCGTGTGTGGCGCTGCTCAGCCAGAGCCGCGGTTCGCTGTATGCGACCCCGGTGATGCTGGCGCTCGTGTTCGCGCTCCTGCCGGGGCGCCTGCGCACCTTCGCGCTGCTGGCGCCGGTGGCCGGCGCGATCGGCGCGGTGGCGCCGGCGGTGCTGCGGGTGGGCGACCGCGTCAACAGCGGACACGGGGCGCGCGCGGCGCTGCACAGCGCCACCGTGGAGGTCTTCGCGGCCGCGCTGCTGGTGGGCATCGTGGTGGCGGGGGCGGCGGCGCTGGAGAGCGCCCGCCCGCTCTCGCCCGCTTCGGCCGCGCGCTTGCGCAGGGGGGTTGGCGCTGTGGCGGTCCTCACGCTCGTGGCGATCCTCGCGGGCGGATGGGTGGCGGCGGGCAACCCGCTGCGGCGCCTCGAACACGGGTGGCAGAGCTTCAAGGGCGGCTACGCCACGACCAACCACAGCGGCAGCCGGTTGACGAGCGGGCTGGGTAGCAACCGCTACGACTTCTACCGGGTGGCGCTCGACGAGTTCGCGGCGCACCCGCTGGTGGGGATCGGCGCGGATAACTACGCCCAGCAGTACCTGCGCCACGGACGCAGCCTGGAGACTCCCCACTACCCCCACAGCGTGGAGTTGCGCACGCTCACCGAGACGGGCCTCGCGGGGGCGCTGCTGGCACTGGCCGGTCTGGGGGCGGCGCTCATCGCGGGGGCACGCGCGATGAGCTCCTCGGACCCCCTGGGCCGCGCCGTGGCGGCGGCCGCTCTGGCGGGCTTCGCCTACTGGGCGGTGCACGGCTCGGTGGACTGGTTCTGGGAGTTCGCCGGCCTGGGCGCCCCCGCCTTCGCCCTGCTTGGCTTGAGCTGCGCGCTCGCGCCGCGACGGGCGGTGGCCTCGGCCGGCCTGGAGGCTCGTGCGGGCGAGGGCGCGAGGCGTCTGGCACTGGCGGCAGCGGCGCTCGTCGCGATGGCGTTCGCCGCCGCCGCCGCGTCGCTCGCCGCGCCGTGGCTGAGCGAGCGGCAGGTGCAGAGCGCCGCGCACGAGTGGCCCACAGCTCCGGCGAGCGCGTACGCGCGCCTGAACGACGCGGCGCGCCTGAACCCGCTCAGCGACGAGCCCTACCTCGTGGCGGGCAGCATCGCGCTGCGCTTCGGCGACCTCATCGGCGCCGACCGCGAGTTTGGGCTGGCGCTGGGGCGGGTACCGGACGATGCATACGCGATGTTGGAGCGCGGGGCGATCGCCTCGACCACAGGACACGGGCGGACCGCGCTGGCTCTGCTGGAGCGTGCCGCTCAATTGAACCCGCGCGACCCCCTCGCGCGCAGGGCGCTGCTCCTCGCGCGCAGCGGAGGGCGGGTCGATGTCGGCGAACTGAACAGCTCAATCCTGCGCGAAGCTCAGCAACTCTCCTAAAGTGGGCCGGTCGGCCGCCAAAATCCGGCGATGTTCGCGGCTTAATACCTATACAGTTGGCTCAACCTTCGCTAGCTTGTGAAAGGAAAAGGAAGGCCTGGCAGATTCGCTGGTCCCCGGTGTCGGGGCCCCGGCATAGGCGCGGCGATGACGGGCACACGGCATGGAAGAGTGGTCCGGTAGCGCTGCTCGAGCCAAACGAAACCCAAGGTAGGGATCAATGACACGCCATCGCACTCTCCTTCTGACGCTGCTCACGCTGGCGGGCCTCGCGGCCCTGCCGGCGAGCGCGCTGGCGGGGTCGCTGCTGAGCGGCTACGGCGCTCCGGGCGGTGGCGCTCAGGCGATCGTCGGATCGGCGCTCGTCAATGGCGCGGGCGGCGGCGGGGGCTCCTCCGGCGGAGCTTCGGGCTCGGGCGGCGCCGCGACGGGCGCCGGCGCCCCCGCGGGCTCGAGCGCGAGCGGCGCGCAGGGGGGCGGACAGGGCGCGGCCACCCCCGGCGGGAGCGCTGGAACGCGAGCCATCCACACGCACGCGGGCACCAGCGGCGGCACGGCGAGCCGACCGGCCGGAGCGCTGGGGGCATCCGCGGGAGGTTCCCCTGCGTATACATACCCTGGATCGGCGCGCATCGCTACCGCAGGGGACTCGAGCGCGCTGGGCTTCACAGGAATTGACCTGCTGCTGCTCGTTCTCGTGCTAGGTGTGTTGGCGTTCACCGCAGGTCTCACCAGACGCTTGGCAAGGATGCCCCACTAGAGGACAACAGGCGAGATAGAACAACACAACAATACGAGCGATAAGGGACAAGGATGCCCGCACCCCCACCGATAGATACCCCAGTGAGAATCACCCAACAGACCTCGACCAGCCTCCCGCTCGGCGGTGCGCTGGCCCCCGCGCGAGACGCGCCCAGGCACGAGCCGGCCCAGTGGGAGGTCTTCCGCGGGCCGCTGCAATGGCTGCTGGAGGGCGCCGGGTGGGATCTGCTGCGTCCGGCGGTGGATTTCGTCCTGCTGTGCGTCGCGGTGGCGATCGCGATCGGCGGATGGCAGGGGACCTTGCACGTCTCCGCGCTGCAGGCTCCGCTGCTGGCGATGCCGGCGATCGTGATGCTCCTGCTGTACCTGCGGGGGCTGTATCGCACGCGCCTGCGCGCGCTGGTGCTCGATGGGGTGGTGCCGGTGATGAGCGCCGTCTCGGTGGCGGCGATGGCGGTCGCGATGATCGGCATCTTCCTCAACGGCGATGTGCCCGTGCAGTCCGATTGGGTGCGCGCGTGGGCATTTGCGCTGATCGCCGTTGGTCTCGGCCGCGTCTCGCTGGCGATCGCTCAGCGCTGGGCGCGCAGCAGCCGGCGGGTGGGCAAGCCGGTGCTGATCATGGGCGCGGGCCTGGTGGGCTCGCAGGTGGCGCGCCGGCTGGAGAGCCACCCCGAGTACGGACTGCGGCCGGTGGGCTTTCTCGACGACGACCCCCGCTCGATCGCGGAGGTGGGCGGTCGCGATGTGCCGGTGCTGGGCACGGTGGAGGATCTCGATGAGATCGTCTACCACACCGGCGTGGGCAACCTGATCGTGGCCTTCTCCTCGGTTGCCGACGCGCGCGTGAGCCGCCTGATCCAGCGCTGCCAGGAGCTCGGCATCGAGGTCTCGGTGGTGCCGCGCATGTTCGACACGATCAACAACCGGGTGGGCTACGACACCGTTGGCGGGCTGCCGCTGATGTCGTTCTCGAGCGTCAACCCCAAAGGCCTGCAGTTCGCGCTCAAGCACGCCTTCGATCGCGTCTTCGCGGTGGTTCTGCTGCTGGTGCTCGCCCCCCTGATCGCGATGACGGGGCTCGTGGTGCGCCTCAGCTCGCCGGGTCCGGTGATGTTCCGCCAGCGCCGCGTGGGCCGCGATGGGAGCGTGTTCGACCTCTATAAGTTCCGCTCGATGCGCATCGCGCCGGCCCCGGCGCTGGCTGCCGCGGGAGCCTCCGGCTTCGTGCCGGGCGCCGACACCGCTCCCGGGGGCGTCGAGGGAGACGATCGCCGCACGCGCGTGGGGCGTTTCCTGCGGCGCACGTCGCTGGATGAGCTGCCGCAGCTGTTCAACGTGCTGCGCGGCGATATGAGCATCATCGGCCCCCGCCCCGAGCGCCCCGAGTTCGTGGAACTGTTCGGGCGCGACATCGCCCGCTACGGCGATCGCCACCGCGTCAAGTCGGGCATCACCGGCTGGGCGCAGGTGCACGGCCTGCGCGGGCAGACCTCACTAGCGGAGCGGGTGGAGTGGGACAACTACTACATCGCCCACTGGTCGCTGGGGTTGGACATGAAGATCCTGGCGCTGACGGTCGTCGCGCTGTTCCGCAACGCGGAGTAGGCGGGAGGGGGAGGGCTCCGCCCCTGCCGGGGCTCCGCAGGGGCCGCGCAGTGCGTACATCCCTGCCCTGGCAGACAAGCGCTGACCGATCAGATGCTGCGCTGGGCGCCCGCGCTGGCACCGGCCCAGTACTGAAAGACGCGCACGCGCAGGCCGTGCGTGCCGAGCACCCGCGGCAGCGTGAGCGAGTAGCGGTTGAAGCGGTCGAGCACGAATATGGCTCGATAGCGCAGCACGCTGCCCTGGAAGGCTTCGAGGCCCATGTAGTCGCCGACGGGGCCGCCGCCGCTTGCGTGCACGCGCCCGCCGCGGCTGCGCAGGCTGAGGGTCACCGGAGCCACCCGGCCCGCGAGCGGCGCGCTGAGCACCTGGGCGAGCGGGCCGAAGGCCGGCTTGCGCGCGCCGGCGGCGTTGAACACGCCGAAGTCTTCCGCCGGCGAGCCGCGCAGCTCGTAGACGATCTCCGCGGCGATGTAGGGGGTGCGGGCGAGCGAGCGGAAGGTGTCGGCAAGGTTCCGCGCCTTGGGCCTGGCTGGTGACGCAGGCCTGTTCCTGCTGGATTCGCTGGCGCGGCCAGCAGGAGCTCCAGCCGAACTCGTTCAGCCACAGGGGCTTTGTGTCGCCGTTGGCGAGCTGGGTTTCGTGGATCGCGCGCAGCGAGCCGAGCACGAGGTTGTAGAAGTGCACCGAGAGGCCGTCGTAGTAGCCCTTGATGCCGGCCGCGTAGAGCTGCGCGCAGGAAGACCCCGTTGGAGCCCACCAGCGAGCCCGCGAGCACCGGGATGCCGGGGTCGGCCTGCTTGATTGCCGGGTAGGCGGCGCGCAGGATCGCGGCGTAGCGGCGCGGCTTTTCCGGCCCGGCGAAATACAGCTGATTGGCCTGGTCGGGCTCGTTCCAGATCTCGATCGCCGTGAGCTTGGAGCCGTAGCGCCGAGCGAGGTAGGCCACGAGCGTGGCGTAGGGTGTCGGATCGTTCGGCGGCCAGTCGTTGGCCTGGCTCTGGCGCCCGGGCGTGCACTTGCGCAGCAGCGAACGCGGCGCGGAGGAGGCCCAGCAGGGGGTGCCGTCGACGGTGAGGATCGCTCCGATGCCGTTCGCGGCGGCATCGTTCACGAGGCGGTCGACGAAGGCCAGCGCCTTCGGTTCGATGCTGCCGGGCGCGCGCGGTTCGAGCACCGCCCAGGGCACCTCGGCGCGCACCACCCTGGCGTGCACCGCGAGGGCCATCGCCAGCGCGTGGTCGGCCTGCGCGGGCTGGGAGCCGTAGCTCAGGCCGGCGATGTTGACGCCCCCGAGCGGCGCCGTCGCGGCGCTGCGGGCGCCGCCACCCCCGGTGGCGCCGGCGTTCGCCAGCCACGCCGAGGCGCACAGCGCGATCGCCACGGCGAGGAGGAGGGTGAGCTTGGGGAGGCGTCCGTGCATGATCGGGGCAGGCATCCTGCAGGGCCTACGATAGACGTGACGGGGCCGCCGGCCGCCGGTGGGCGAATGGTTGCGCGAGGTACGCTATCCCCCAGTCATGTCACCCACCTGGATCTGGATGCAGGCCGCGATCGTCGTGTTCGTGCTCATCGGAATGGTGATCGCCATCGTGAAGCTCGTCTGAGCGCCACGCTCACGGGCGGACGGAGCGGCAGCTCGTCGCCGTTGAGGATCGCTGCGGGCACCTGCTGCGTGAGCCACTCGCTCAGGGAGTCCAGCCCGGCCTCGCTCAGCTCCGCGGCCATTCCGGGGGGACGGCGCACGGCGTCGTGGGCGTCGGAGGCGACGTTGTGCACGAGCTCCTCCCGGATGAGCTCCAGCGCGAAGCGCCTGACTTCCCCACCGAAGCGCCCCACGAGCGAGCTGGCTGTGATCGAGGTGAGCGCGCCGCCGCGCACCAGCGCTCCGAGCGCGTGGCGGTCGCGGTGGAAGGCGGGGCAGCGCTCGGGGTGTGCGAGCAGCACGCGGTGGCCCTGGCGCTGGAGATCCAGGATGAGGGCGTCCATGCCCGTGGCGACGGGGGTGAAAGGACACTCGACGAGCAGCCACGGGCCCCCGCCGAGGCTGAGGCGGGCGAGCTGCTCGGGCTCGATCTCGCCCGCGCGGGTCACCGCGATCTCGGCGCCCGGGCGGATCTCCAGCGGCGTGTCCTCCGCCGCGAGGCGGGCGTTCAGCTCGTCCACCAGGCCGAGGATCGTTCCGGCGTCGTTGGGGTAGCTCCAGCTGACGTGGGGAGTCGCAACGAGCGTGCGCGTGCCGGCGGCCGCGGCGGCCCGTGCGAGCGCCAGCGAACCCTCGATCGTCTCGGGGCCGTCGTCGATGCCGGGGAGCACGTGGGAGTGCAGATCGATCACCGTTCCCCGAACCATAAGGATATGATCGTCTTGGCTGAGCGCTGGGCTCAGCCTTCGATCACAGCCGCGGAGGAGAGACATGTTCAGATCGATCGTGGTGGGTACCGATGGCTCCGACACCGCGACCCAGGCGGTGCGCCAGGCCGTCGATCTGGCTGGCGCGGTGGGGGCGAGGCTCGAGATCGTCAGCGCCTATGAGCCCGTGCCCACGCAGCGCCTGCGCGAGGAGCGCCGCGATGCGCCCGAGGAACTCGAATGGGCGATCAATCCGCGCGAGGACGTGGACGCCACGCTGGAAGTGGCCGCCGAGCTCGCGCGGGGGGCAGAGGTGGAGGTCAACACGTACTCCCGCCAGGGCGACCCCGCCGACGCGATCCTCGATGTCGCGGAGGAGCGCGAGGCCGATCTGATCATCGTGGGCAACAAGGGGATGACGGGCGCCAAGCGCTTCCTGCTGGGGTCGGTGCCGAACAAGGTCTCGCATCATGCGCCGTGTTCGGTGCTGATCATTCGGACTACCTGAGCCGAGGGAGGGCCCTCCAGGGGGGCGGCTGTTGCAGCGCGCGCAGGACAATCAGTTCCGCGCCGCGCTGCCCGCCCCAGCGTCGCCGCTCGCCTCTGTGGAGGCCAGATGTACGACGGGCGCAGGGTTTGCGGTCGGCTAGCATGACGGTTCCGTGCTGGGCAATCGCATCGTTTCGCTCCAAACGACGACCGAGCGCGGGGGCGCCGAGTACGCCAACGTCGACCTGCTGGCGGCGCTGGCGGCCAGGGGCCACGATGTCGTGCTGCTCACCAACCTCCCGGACCTGGCCGCCGACACCGACGTGCGGGTGCGCCCGATCCAGCTCGGCCCCAAGCTCAGCCGCCGCAGCCTCCTGCGGGTGGTGCTCGCGACGCCCCTGATCCTGCTGCGCGTGATTCGCGCGCTGCGCGCCGAGCGCCCGATCGGAGTGCTGCTGCTGCACTTCAAGAAGGAGCAGTTGCTGTGCTCGCTGCTGCCCAGCCGTCTCACGGGGGAGATCGTGTGGGCCGAGTGGGGGCCCGTACCCACGCAGCTGCGCCACGGCCTCCCGCGCCTTCTGTACGCCCGGGCGGCGCGGCGGGCGCGCAGGATCGTCGCGATCTCCGAGGGGACCAAACGCACGATCGTCGCCGCCGGCGTACCGCAGGAGAAGGTCGAAGTCGTGCCCAACCTGGTCAACGTCGAGTCGGTCGGCTTCGGCCATCTCGGTCGCGCGGAGTTGCGCCGCGCCTGGGGGGTGGGGGAGCAGACGCTCGTGCTCGGCTGCATCTCGCGTTTTCATCCGCGCAAGCGCAACGACGTGGTGATCGACGCGATGGCTCACCTCAACGGCGAGGACGTGCTGCTCGTGCTCGCGGGCGAGGGCGAGCAGGAGGCCGCGCTGCGGGAGCGCGCCAGGCCCTACGGCAAGCGCGTGCGCTTCGTGCCCAACGTGCGCGGCAAGGTGGAGTCGTTCCTCTCAGCCTGCGATCTGCTCGTGTTCGCCCCCAGTCCCACCGAGGGCGAGCCGCGTGTGATCGTGATGGCCCAGCTCGTGGGTGTGCCCGTCGTCGCCACCGATCCCGAGGGCGCGCGCGGGCTGATACCTCCCGGCGGGGGCGCGATCGTTTCGCCGTCCAACGACGCTCGCGCGCTTGCCGAGGTGGTCTCCTCCTACTGCGAGGATCCCGAGCGGCGCCGCTGCGAGGGCGAGACGGCTCGCCGCGCGACGCTCGAGAGCCACGACACCGAGCGCACCCTGCGCGCCGTGGAGCGCGCTTTCGGTCTGCGCGAGACCTGAGGGCATCCTGCTCGCAGGCCGCGCGGAGGCGTGAGCGGTCCTGGCCTCCGGCGTGTCGCGTTCCTGTCGGTGCGGGTCCCTAACGCCAATCGGGACGGTGCAGCAGCTGGTAGTCCAGCTCCCGCGTGCGCTCTCCGATCTGCTTCGCCGGAATACCCGCGACGACCGTGTAGGGCTCGACGTTCGAGGTTACGACCGCTCCCGCCGCGACCACCGCGCCCTCGCCGACGGTGACCCCCCCGAGCACCGTTGCGCGCAGGGAGACCCACGCGTAGTCCTCGACGACGATCGGCTTCCACACCGCCTCGAACGTCGGCGACTGGATGTCGTGCTTGGCGCCCACGAAGGCGACCTGGGAGCCGACGTTGACGTTGCGCCCCAGCCGCAGGCCGTCGCCTCGGCAGTCGAGCAGGCACCTGCGTCCGATCACGGTGTTGCGTCCGATCGAGAGCTTGTGCGGGCGCATCACTTCCGTTCTGAGCATGATCGTCGTGCTCGCGAGATCCTCGAAGGAGACCCCGAGCGCGCGGTAGCAGCGCATCCGCGGCGCGAGCAGCGGGATGCGGTTGACCACGTGGTTGAGCAGGTAGTCCCGCGTCGGCACGAGCCGGGGGACGCTCGCGCGGATGCTGGCGACTTCCATCGCGACGCAGGGTAGCCCAGGGCCCTAGGCTTCTGCGTCGTGGCGGACGATCGCACCACGTGGGGCTCGGCGCGAGCCGCTCGGATTCGCAGTGCCTGCATGCGGAGCTCGCCGAGCTGACCGTATGCGCATTCTCGTGATCAGCAACCTCTACCCCCCCGTGCTCGCTGGAGGCTATGAGGCGCGCTGTGCGCACACGGTCAACTGGCTCGCGCGCGAGCACGAGACGCTCGTACTGACCTCGCGCCGCGGGCGGCGGGGCCTGGAGCGCGAGCCGGGCGTGCTGCGCGAGCTGCCCTTCCTCACGCAGGACGCGCGTGGATCGCTGCGCGCCCCGCTGGCCTCGCTGCGCGCCGCGCGCATCGTGCGCCGCACGCTGAGCTCCTTCAGGCCCGACCTCGTGTTCGTGTGGAACGCCTCGGAGATCCCGCGTGTGGCCGTGCGCATAGTGCAGAGCACGGGCTGTCCCCTCGCCTTCAGCGTCGCCGACCCCTGGTTTGCGGGTTACACCAGCGGCGATCAGTTCATGCGTCATCTGCATCCCGGCGATCGCGGTCTGCGCCGAGTGTGGGCGACGTTCATACGGCTCGTCAATCGGCTGCCGAGCCTGCGCGTGGAGATCGCCAGCGCCCAGCCCGCCGCGATCGCCTGGAACAGCGCCGCGTTGCGCGAGCTCGTCACGATCCCTGCCTGTGTCACGCCGGTGCTCGAACGGGTGATCCATCCCGCCAGCGCGCACGAGGAGCTGTTCGCGGGCCTCGCGCGCAGACCCACCGCGAGCCCTACGATCGCATTCGTGGGGCGCTTGAGCTGGGAGAAGGCGCCCGACGTCGCCTACCGCGCGCTCGCGCTGCTGCGCGAGCGCCACGGCATTGAGGCGCGCCTGATCGCCGTTGGGTCGATCGATGGCGCCATGCGCCGCGAGCTGGCCGCGCTCGCGCGGGAGCTCGCAGTCGAGGATCGCGTGGAGGTTCGCGGACCGCTGCCGCCGGAGGGCGTCGCAGAGGTGCTTGCCGGCGCGCACGCGCTCGTCGTGCCCTCGCGCTGGCAGGAGCCGTTTGGCCTCGTGTGCCTGGAGGGGGCGCTTGCGCGCGTGCCTATCGTGGCGAGTCGCAGCGGTGGAATGCCCGAGATGCTCGCTCCCGAGCAGGAGGCGCTGTTCTTCGAGATCGACGATGCCGAGGCATGCGCGGCGGCGCTCGCCCGCACCCTCGGCGAGGTCGAGCAGACCACCGAGCGCGTCGCCCGTGCGCTGCGCCGCGCCCGCACCTATTCGCTGGCGCGCTACCGCGCCGACTACGACGCCTTCGTCGAGGACGCGCTGCGGGCATGTCTTGCGGAGCGCCCCGGCGCCCCGCCAGCCCGACCGCTCAACCTGAGCGCGGGCCGGGCCGATGCTTGACGTGCGACCGCCTCGGGTACGTCCCAGGGGGCTTTACACTGCATAGGCGGCGCCGCCACTGGATATGCCAACAGACTCCCGCCAGCAGCTTCACACGATCTGGGCTTATCGCCGCTGGCTGGTGCTGTTCGTCGTCGTTGTGACAGTCGCGACGTACTTCCTGACCAAGCGCCAGGCTCCCACCTACAAGGCCACCGCGCTGGTGCAGGTGGTCTCGGCCTCCGAAGCCGGGGGTCAGGTGCTGCCCGCGGATGCGCTGCAGAGCGTCGTGAACACCTACCTGCGCATTGCTCAGACCGTTCCCGTGTACCAGCTTGGCGCTTCGAGCATGACGCCCAAGACCGGGGCCACGGCCTTCTCCGAACACGTCAGCGCGAGCCCCGAGAGCGGATCGGCCGTCTTCGACGTCACCGGCTCCGCGGGCAACGCGGCGCAGGCGGCGAGCTACGCCAACGCGTACGCGAACGCCTTCTCGCAGTACGTTGCGCAGCTGCAGAACCGCCAACGCCAGGCGACCGTGGCGCGCATCCAACAGCAGATCGAATCGACCGCCGCACAGGCCAGCCAGACCAACTCGCTGCAGGCGACCCAGATCAACGACCAGGTCCGCGCGCTGGAGTCCAAGCTGAGCGAAACGGTCGCTGCTCCGGCGGATACGGCTCAGGTGATCGGGACAGCGGCCTCGCCGAGCAGTCCCTCCTCGCCGAGGCCGAAGCTCGACGCCATACTCGCGCTGATCGGCTCGCTGGTGCTGGGCATCGCCGCGATCCTGCTCTACGCGGCGCTGTCGGACCGCTACCGCGACGCGGACGAGGCGGCCGGCGACCTCTCGCTGGCGCTGCTCGGCGAGATGCCCCGCGCCGGCCAGCAGGAGCAGGCCGCGATCGAGTCCTTCCGGCGCCTGCGCACGGCGATCGAGTTCGAGCTCGCCAATCTCCGTCCGAGCGAAGGGGCCACCCACAACGGCGAGAGAGCCCACGCCGGAGAGGGCAGGACGATGCTCATCACCGCCGCGGAGCGCGGCGCGGGCAAGAGCTACACCAGCGCGGGCCTCGCGCGCGCGCTGGCCGCCGGCGGCTCGCACGTCGTGGCCGTTGACGGCGATCTGCGCAAGCCGACCCTGCACGAGCAGCTCGCGGTGCGTCCCGCTCCGGGCCTGACCGATCTGCTCGCGGGGCGTATCCAGCACATCGACAGGCTCGCCCAGCTGGTCGCCATCCGCCACGGCCGCCAGGGCGGCGAGCTCGACGCGATCGCGGCGGGAACGCCGATCTCCGACGCGACCGAGCAGCTCTCCTCGGAGACGATGAGCACCTTGATCGATCGGCTGCGGAGCGACTACGGCTATGTGGTCTTCGACTCCTCGCCCGTGCTGCCGGTGGTCGATGCGGTCGTGCTGGCGCGCTACTGCGATGGGGTTGTGCTCGTCGTCGATGCGCGGCACACCCGCCGCCGCGACGCCCGCCGCGCGGCGCAGACGCTGCGCGCGGCCGGGGCGCCGATCGTCGGCTTCGTCTACAACCGCACCGGCTCGCCAACGGCCTCCTACGGGTATGGAGACGTGCTCCCGGCGGCCACCGAGCGCGGCACGAGCGAGGTTCTGCACTGAGATTCGAAGCCCTCCGCGCTGGGATCGCGGGGGTCGTGGTGGCCCTCGGCGGCGCGCTGCTCGCGCTCCTGCTGGCACACGCCGCGGCGAGCGCCAGCCCCGCCATCGTGCTCGCTCCCGCCGCGCTCGGGCTGGCCGCCCTGGTGCTGCTGCGCCCGCTGCCCCTGCTGGTATTCGTGTTCGTGACGGTGATCGTGCTGGAGGTCAACGATCCGGTCTTCAGGCAGCTCGCCGGCCCTCCGTATACCTCGGTCTTCAAGGGGCTGAACCCGATCGACTTCCTGATCCTGCTGCTGCTCGTGGCGACCGGCCTCGATGTGCACCGTCGCGAAGCGCGGCTGCTCGGCGCCGGTCCCCTCTCCTGGCCGCTGGCGCTGCTCGGCGCCGCGACGATCGCGGGGGCGCTCACCGGGTACTACCGCGGGGCCTCGGTCAAGGCGGTGTACGAGCCCGTGGTGATCCTCAGCCACGTGGTGCTGCTGCCGTTTGTCGTCGTGAACCTCGTACGCGGGCGCGGGCAGCTGCAGCGCGCGATCGTGCTGATCGCGGCGCTCGCGGTGTTCAAGTCCGTGGTTGGGCTCTACGCCTCGGCCACCAGCCGCGAAGCGCTGGTTGGCAACTCCGCTGCGACATATCTGGAACCCACCGCCAACTGGCTGGTGATCCTGTTCCTGCTGGGCGTGCTCGCGTGCGCGCTCCAGCGCGTGCGCCTGCCGCTGTGGGTGTGGGGATCGGTGCCGCTCGCGCTCGCGGACTTCGTGCTCTCCTACCGGCGCAGCTTCTGGATCGGCGCCGTGCTCGGCATCGCCGTCGTGGTGCTGCTCGGCAGCGGGCGGCGCGGACGGCGAATCGTGATCCCCACGATCGTCCTGCTGGGGATCGGAGCCACGATCCTGCTCTCGCATCTCGGACGCTCGGAAATCGCCAGCAGCCCGGTGCTCTCGCGGGCGGCCACGCTGAATCCGACGAGCCTCTCGGCCAACGCCGAGGATCGCTACCGCATCGACGAGCGCCACAACGTGCTCGCCAACCTCGCCATCCATCCTGTGACGGGCCTGGGGATCGCGGTCCCCTGGAGCGCCACCAAGCCGCTCTCGCTCGAACACCCCGGGGGGCGCGAATATGTCCACTTCACCGCGCTCTGGTACTGGATGAAGCTCGGCCTGCTCGGGCTGCTGGCCTACCTGAGCCTGATGCTCGCGACGATCTGGACGGCGGTGCGCGTTTGGCGGACCCACCCCGTGGCGCTCGTGCGCGCGAGCGCCCTGGGAATGCTCGGCGCGGCGCTCGCGCTGTACCTCGCGGAGCTGACCGCCTCCTTCACGGGAGAGGACTACCGGTTCTCGATCGCCTATCCGGTCATCCTGGGCCTGCTCGCGAGCGCCTATCTGCAGGCCCGCTACGCGGATGTGTCCTTGGTGGGGCGGCTCGCCAGCACCTCGCGCACCTCGCCGATGTCGAGCGCTCGCAGCGCCAGCAGCAGGAGCAGATAGGCCGCGATCATCGCGCCCACAAGTCCCGCGAGGGGAACGTCGGCGCTGTGCAGGGCCGCGACGAGCAGGCCGCTTGCGGTCGAGGCGAGGGCGATGCGCACGATCCTCGCGATCGAGGGGCCCATCTCGATCTTGCGGAAGACCGCGAGCAGCGTCGGGAAGATCACGACGATGTTCGTCAACAGCGTGGTCCAGGCTGCCGCGATGTAGCCGTAGCGGGGGATCAGCAGCAGATTCAGGCCGACGTTCACGAGCAGCCCGGCGAGCGCGTAATTGATGTAGCGGCGCTGCAGGCCGGTCGCGATGATCATGTTCCCCGAGACGTAGCCGAAGCAGATCACGACGTAGGCGCCGAGCAGCACCGGCAGCCCGTTTGCGCCCTGTGCGAACTGGCTGCCGAACAGCAGGTCGATGATCGGTTCGGCGGCGACGATCGAAAACGCGAGCGCGGGCAGCGAGATCATCGCGAGGTAGTCGAGTGCGATCTGCACCAGGCGCCGCACGCGCTCGGGGTCGGAGGGGTAGGCCGCGGAGATGATCGGGAACAGCGTCATCATCACCGCGGCCGGCACGAAGCCCGCCTGGTCGAGCACGCGGTAGATCGCGCCGTAGATGCCCGCTTCGCTCTTGCTCGGCGCGAGCTCGAACACCAGGATCTGGTCGATGCGCGCGTAGGAGACCGTCAACATCGTGCCGATCCCAACGGCTACGCCGACGCGGGCGAGCGCCGGCCACATGGTCCAGGAGCCGCGCAGGCGCGGCGGGGCGGTGCGGATCGCCATCAGCGCCTGAGACCACTGCACCAGCGCGGCGATCGCCAGGAAGGCGATCGCGAGCGGGATCATGCCCCCGCCGCCGGCGGTGATCACGAGCACCGCGCCCGCCCACAGCACGCTGTTGATCGTGACGAACCTCACGCTGATGTCGTTGCGCACGCGCAGCCGGAAGATCGTCGACAGCGTCGAGCCGAGTCCCGCGAAGAACAGCAGCGAGAGCACCAGCGAGGCGACGCGCATTTCATAGCTGGTGGAGACGATCAGCATCGTCGCCGCGTAGAGGATCGCGATCGGCACCGTGATCGCGCCCGTGAGCGTCGCGTAGGCGCCGATCCACTCGGCTTCGCGCTCCGGTTCGGCGGTTGCGTGACGCACCGCCACCCCGCCGAGTCCCCAGGTCGTGAAGTAACCGAAGATCTGTGACATCGTGAAGATCGTCGCCCACTCGCCGTAACGCGTCGTGCCAAGCGAATGGGCGATCACGGAAGTGACGACGATGCCCAGCGCGAGATTCAGAACCTGCCCTACGAGCTGGACGATCACATCGATCGCCGCCCGTCTCGAAGAGACGGTGGCGGCGTGTGAGCTCATCGTTGCGTCTCGCCGCCGCCTGCTCCCGCCTCGCGCCAGATGCGCTCGATGAGCTCGGCCACGACGGGCGCGTCGTATGTCGCGACGGCGCGGCGGCGGGCCTCGGTGCCCTCGCGGCGCGCGCGCTGAGGATCGTCCAGATAGGGGCGCAGCGCCGCGGCGAGCGCCTGCGGATCGTTCTCGGGCCGAGCGATCGTGCCGATCCCCTCGGTGATGATGTCGGCGACGCCCTCCGCTCCCGTCGCAAGGCAGGGGCGTTCGGCGAGCATTCCCAGGATTACCGCACGCGGCGCGCCCTCGGTGGGGCTGGGGCAGAAGACCGACACGTCGAAGGCCGACAGCACGTCGGCGACATCGGCGCCGGGGGTCGGCAGGAAGTGCGCTCGCCCATCGAGGCTCCGCGCCAGCTCGCGCAGCTCCCCCTCGGTCTCGCCGTCGCCGGCGAGCACCAGGTGCGCGCGCTGGTCGAGCAGCTTGACGGCATCTACGACCACGTCGTTGCGCTTCTTGGGGTGAAAGCGCGAGATGCAGCCCACCACGAATGCATCCTCGGGTACCCCCAGCTCTCTGCGCACCCGCTCGCGCCCCTCGAGCGTGAAGGCGATCTCCTCGGTGCGCAGCACGTTGGGCACGATCAGCACCTTCTCGGGGGGCACGCCGACGGCGCACACAGAATCCTTGGTGCCCTGCGAGACAGCCATGATCGCCGCCGCGTCGCGCGCCGCCCGCAGGTAAATGCGCCGTGGCAACCCGCGGCGCAACGGGAAGGGCACGGGGCCCCACTCGGCCCACACGAGCGTCGCGCGCAGGCGCTTGGGCAGCCAGCGAGCCATCAGCTGCTCCTTCTTGTAGTGGACGAGCAGCACGTCGTAGGGCCACTCGCGCTCGAGCGCCTGGCGCAGGCGCCGGATGTAGGGGAACCACAGCAGAGCCAGGCGCGGGTAGGAGGTGCGCGAGAGCTTCGCCCCTATCCGCAGGTGGCGCACCTGCACCCGCGTGTCGCGGCCGATCTGCTCCTGGTCGCTCAGCACGACCGTCTCGTGGCCACGGTCGATCAACGCGTCGAGCATCTCCACCGCGGCGAACTCCGCGCCGCCGCGCGAGGAGGTCGTCATCACGCTCACCACCTTCACGGCGCCACCAGCCCGATCGTCCGTGCACCACTCGCGCGGACCCTCACGGCGCCACCAGCTCCGTGAGCGCCTCGATCGAGTAGCGCTCGCGGGCGAGCTCACGGCCGCGCAGACCCAGGCCCTCATCGCCGTCGCGCAGCAGTTCCAGGAGCGCCTGCGCGAACGCCGGAGCGTCGGCGGCGGCGCGGTAGTGCTCGCCGGAGCGCACCGCGAGCCCCGCGGCTGCACGGGGGGTCGCCACGACCGGCACCCCGTGGGCGAGCGCCTCGATGAACTTGAACGGCGTGCCGCTCCCCTGCAGCAGCGGCACAGCCACGCAGCTGGCCGCCGCGTACGCCTCGTCGAGATCCTCGACGAAGCCCAATGCCCGCACGCGGGGATCCTCGGGCCGGGGGTCCTCCAGACCCCGCCCCACGAGCATCAGACGGGTCTCGGGCAACTCCCGCCAGACGAGCGGCATCGCCTCCCCGAGCAGGAACTCCAGCGCGTTGCGGTTGGGCTCGTAGGAGAAGTCGGCGACCATCAGGATGCACGGCTCCCCTTGGCCACCATCGGCCGCTTTCACGCCTTCGACATCGACCACGTTCGGAACGTAGCGGATTCGAGCGTCTGGACATAGCTCGCGGGCGCCCGCGGCGTCGAGGTCGCTGACCATCCAGCACTCCGCCGCGCGCCTCAGCAGGCCGCGCTCGAAAGCGCGCAGCGAGCGCTTGGAGCCCATCCCGCGCTCGTCCAGCTCGTGGCGGAAGGCCGACTCGAGGTTGTGGGCGTTGTAGACCACCGGCCGCCGTCTCGCGAGGCCCCGCAGGGTGGCGGCCGCGATCGGACCGTCGGCGATCACGCGTCCCCGCCCGGGCTCGCCCGCCAGTCGCGCGGCCGCGCCGGCGAGCTCGGGCGAGATACCGCGCGCGAAGTTCGGCGGGACGCCCGCCAGCCGCGCTCCGGCGTAGGCGAGCAGCCGCCGCGCGCCGCGACTGGCGCTGACCTCGTGCAGGGCGATGCCGGGAATCGCGCGGAACGCGCGATCGGGCTGGGGGGCGCCGAAGCGCGCGTAGAGCAGGTCCAGGCCGTTTCCCGCGCCGGCCAGCGCACGCGCGAGCGTGTACGTGCGCAGCGCCTGCCCGGTGCCCAGCACGGGCGTGTGCGTGGCGACGAGCAAATCGCGTCGGGGACCGCCGGCCGGCAGCGCGCCGGCGATTTCCGCCAGGCGCGTATCCCAGGAGTGACCCGCGGCACGCTGCGAGCGCGCGCGCCGGCGCTCGGGGCTGTCCTCGGCGAGCAGCTCATCGAGCACGCTCGCCATCGCCTCGCCATCGCTCGCCGTGTGCACGTCCGCGACGTCCGCGAGCGCCGGCAGGGGCGTGGCCACGACGGGAAGACCAGCCGCCAGGTACTCGTAGACCTTCATCGGGAAGACGCTCCCTGTCAGCTCGTTGCGCGCGTAGGGGATGATCGTCGCGTCCGCCCCCCGCAGCACATCGGGCAGAGCACGGTAGGGGCGCGCGCCGAGCAGCGCGACGTTCGGCTCGGCCGCAAGCCGCGAGACGTCGGTGGTGGGGTCGCCGAGCCCCACCGGCCCCACCAGCGCGATCGACCAGGCCGGCCGTGCGCGGGCGAGCGCCAGCAGCAGCTCGATGTCCAGCTTGGTCGCCACCACGGCGCCCGTGAACACGATCCGCGGGGGCTTCAGCGCGGCCAGCGCTGCGTCGATCGGACCGTCTCCCAGCGCGGTGGCGAACAGCTCGGTGTCGGCGACGTTGGGGGCCTCGAGCACCGTCGCCTGGGGAGCCAGCAGCCGCATCCGCCGCGCCAGCTCGGGGGCGCTCGCCAGCACCAGATCGGCGCGCCCCGCGAAGCGCGTCTCGGCTGCGCGGAAGCTCTCCGCGTGCACACCTTTCTGCGCCGCGATGTCATCGACGCAGTGGTAGACCACCAGCGCCGGCTCCAGCGCATCGAGCAGCGCCTCGGCCTGCGGCACGTAGGCCCACAGGATCACCTCGCGCATGCCGAGCCTGCGCACCGCGCGACGCACCAGTGCTCGCAGCAGTCTGCGGTTGCACCAGCGCACGGCGCGATTGCCGTGCAGCGGGATCACCAGCGGCGCGAGCACCTGCACTCCGTCACGCTCGCGCGGGGGGGCCAGGCCGCGCACCAGGCGCTTGGCCATGCGTCGCAGGTCGCGCCCCGCGAGCCGCGGACGGCGCAGACCGAGCGACTCGACGAACAGCACACGGTTCTCACGTGCCAAGCGGGACATGAGGTGCTGCTGGTTGGTCCACAGCTCGGCCTCCCACTCGGCAAAGCCGACACACACGATGTCGCGGCCGTGGAGCCTGGGCGCGGAGGTACTGCCGCCGGTCTCGGCTGAGGGTGCGTCGTCCGGGGGCAGGAGCATTTGCGCAAGCCTAGCGGCGGCTCTCCCGGGAGCCGATGCGCGCCGGACCCTCCCGGGTGTTAGCCTCGCCGTCGGTGAGTCCCGAGCAAGCGAGCAGGCGCTCTGGCGCGCAGGCGGCGGGGGGCGGGCTCCTCATGATTGAGCAGGGAGGGCGCGGCGGCGTTGCCGACTACACAGCCGAGCTGACGCGCGCGCTCGCCGCCGAGGGCTGGCTGGTGACCCTCGCCACCGCTGATGACCACCGCTTCCAACCGGCCCCCGGTGTGAACGTGTTGCCGGTCTTCCACTACGTGCGCGGGCGCACGCGTATGGCGCGCGCCGTGCGCAGGCGGGGACTCGGGTCGCTCGCAAACGGCCTGCGCTTCCTGATGGCGATCCCGCGTCTGATGGCGCTGTCCCGGCGGGCGGACATCGTGCACGCCCAGGGCTGGGAGTTCGCTCCGCTCGGCGTGGTGGCGATCGCCTGCCTGCGGTTGACGGGCGCGCGCGTGGTGCAGACCTCGCACAACACCTTCGAACGCGATCGCGCGCGCGATCGCACCCACCGCGCGCTGGCGCGACTGACTGCTCGCACGATCGTACACACGCAGGCCGACCTGGAGCGCGTTCCACCCCAGGCGGCCGGGCGCGTCGCGGTGATCCCCCACGGCGAGTACGGATTCCTTGCGCGCAGCGGAGGCGTGGTCGATCGCGAGCAGGCACGGGCGACGCTCGGAATCGAGCCCGGCGAGCCGGTTGCGCTCCTGTTCGGTCACCTGCGCCCGGACAAGGGGCTGGGGGACCTGCTGGGGGCGCTTGAGCAGGTGCCGCGGCTGCGGGTGCTCGTGGGGGGCAAGGAGGACGGAGCCCTCGCGGCGCAGCGCGCGCGCCTTGAGAGCCCGCAGCTGGCCGAGCGGGTGATCGTGCGCGAGGGCTTCCTGGAGATGAGCGAGGCGGCGCAGCTGTTCGCGGCGGCCGACACGGTGGTGCTCCCCTACCGCGTTGCCAGCCAGAGCGGCGTGCTGCTGCTCGCCTACGGCTTTCACCGCCCCGTGATCGCCTACCCCGTTGGCGGACTGGTGGAGGCCGTGGTGGACGGCGAGACCGGCTGGATCTGCGCGCGCGCCGATGTTGACGCGCTCGCTCAGGCGCTCACAATGAGCGCCGCCGCCGGCTGGGCGGAGTGCGCCCGGCGCGGCGAGGCGGGCGCGCGACTCGCCACCGAGCGCTTCGCGTGGCCGGCGATCGCGCGGCGCACGAGCGAGCTCTACCGCGAGGTGCTCGCCGATGGCTGAGGATTTCCCTGAAGCGCTCCTCGATGGCCGAGGTTTCGCGAGGCTCTGCTCGATGGCTGAGGATTTCCGTGCGGTGCCCGCCGATGGCTGAGCGTGCCCGCCTCCGCTCGGAGCTGCGCAGCGCACGGCTGCTGTTCGGCTCGGAGCTAGCCGCCGGTGAGCTGAAGGTCGATGCCCTGCGGGCGCCCGCGGTGCGCTCGGCGGTGCGCTCCCGGCGGATCCCCCCACGCCTCTGGCGGCTCGCTCAGCAGGTGGAGCGCAGACGCGGCCATCTGGACTACGAGCGCGCCGTGGTCGATCCGCTCGTGGAGGCTCGCGCCGCGCTGCTCGGCGAGCGCGCCCGCGGCGCCCCCCGGTTCCTGGTGCGCGTCGATGAGTTCCCTCACTATCTCGCCTGGGACGAGCCCAGGCGCTACGGCAGCGAGGCATACCGCCGCTTCCACGAGATCATGGCGGACGCCGGCGTGCCCTACCTCGCGGCGGTGCCGCCCCGCGTGAGCCGCGCGCCGCTTGACCCAGCCGGGCGGGAGTGGCGCCCGTTCGACGATTCCGAGCGGGCGCTCCTGGCCGAGCTCATCTCCGATGAAGGGGTCGCCTTTGCCTTGCACGGACGCGATCACCGCACGCGCTTTCGATCTCCCCGGCGGCGCAGCGAGCTGTGCGGGCTGGACGAGGCCGCGACCGCTGAGCTGCTCGACGGGGCGCTCGCCGAGCTCGCCGAGCTGGGAGTCTCCACCGAGGTCTTCGTGCCTCCCTTCAACCGCTTCGATGCCGGTCAGTACGAGGCGCTTGCGCAGCGCTTCGCCATCGTCTGCGGCGGACCGGAGTCGATCGGGCTGCTCGGCTTCCACCGCTCGCCGCTGTGGCTCGGCGAGGCGGTCTACCTCCCCTCCTACTTCCCCCTCTACGGCTCCGCGGAGGAGGTCCGGCCCGCGGCGCGGCGGCTGATCGAGCGCGGCGCCGGGCTGTGGATCCCGATCGCACTGCACTGGGGGTGGGAGGCCGACGGCGGGTTCTCGCAGCTGGAAGCCCTGGTCGAGCTGATCGCCCCCCACGCGGCACGCTGGGAGGACTTCCTCGCGGCCGTTCGCGCCAGCTGGGTGATCGATGAGCAGCGTTGAGCTGATCGAGCAGGAGGCCGCACTGGAGCGCTGGCGCGCCGGCTGGGATCGGCTCGCGGTCGCCTGCGGGCAGCCCTACTGCGCGCCGGGCTGGATGCTCGCGTGGTGGCGCAACGCGGTGGGCGGCACCGCGGCGCTGCGCACCGTCGTGGTGCACGAAGGGGAGGAGCTCGTGGGAATCGCCCCCTACTTCGCTCAGATCGGGCGCGCCGGCCTGGCGGAGTACCGCATCATGGGGGCCGGCGGCGCTCACCGCATCGGCCCGCTGGCGAGCCCCGGCCGCGAGCCGGAGGTCGCACGGGCGGTCGCGGAGGCGCTCGCCGCGGCCACGCCGCGGCCATCGAGCTTCCTGCTGGAGGGCGCCGATCGCGCCTCGCCGTGGCCGGAGCTCGTGCGCGCGGCGTGGCCGGGGCCGCTGCGCCCGCGTCGAGCCATCGGCCACGTGATGAGCGCGCCGACCCTGGCGCTGGAAGGCATGGACTACGAGGAGTGGTTTGCCTCGCGCAGCTCCAACTTCCGCCAGCAGATGCGCCGCAAGGGCCGCCAGCTGGTCGCCCGCGGAGGGAACATCAGGCTCGCCGCGAGCGCCGCCGAGCAGGCCGGCGACCTGGAGGCGATGGTGCGCCTGCACCACCTGCGCTGGGCCGGGAAGGGCGGTTCGGGCGTTCTGACCCCACGCGTGGAGGCCGCTCTGCGCGAGGCCGCCCCCGCGCTGCTCGATGGCCAGCGTCTGCGGCTGTGGAGCATCGAGGTCGCGGGCGAGCCGATCTGCGTGCAGCTGTTCGTGGCCGCCGGCGGCGAGCTGGCCTACTGGGGCGGCGGCTTCGACCCCGCCTGGGAGGACCTCCAGCCCGCTCAGCAGGCGATCCTGGCCGCGGTGCGCGACTCCTTCGAGCGGGGAGAGCGGCGGATCGACCTCGGCGGGGGCGACCAGCGCTACAAGCGCCGCTTCGCTGATCGCGACGAGCCGATCGCCTGGATCTCGCTGTTTCCCCGCAACCGCCGCTACCCGCTCACGCGCATGCAGCTGCTGCCCGGGGAGTCCCGCCAGAGTGCCCGCGCGCTCGCACGGCGGCTGTCGCCGGAGCGCCAGGAGCGGCTCAAGCGCCTGCTGCGCCGCTGAGCGAGCGCCTTACCGGGAGGAGGGCGGCGGGCGGTGGACGGCGCGCGGCCAAGCAATAAAGCTTGCAGAGCTTCAGGTTTTGCCGGCGCGGCTGGACATGCGTCCACGAGCTGGCCGCGCGGTGCGGCGTTGCAGGATCTCTGTCGATAGTCAAGGCGCAGGAGACGAACGACAACGTGGAGTCGCCGGGAGATCGGCGCTCCCGATAAAGGCACACCCGTCGCGAGGCGGGGTCGCAAAGCCAGGGATCTCACGTAGACCGCCCGGTCGCCAAAGGAGCGTGCGCTCGTGTCCTACGGGACTTCACATAAGATTGTCGCTGCCGTTTTATCAGCGCTGGTGTCGAGCCTTGCGGCGTTCGCTGGCGTGGCTGACGCTCGCGGAGCCGGACACGGGCAGGCGCGCAGCAGCGCCGCCATCAACGCCATCGTGGATCCCTCGGGTGAGCCGTTCACCTTCGCGGCCATTTCGATGACGCCCCTCGATCCGAGCAACGTGCGCCTCTCACACGATCCGGGCGCCTTCGAAGGGCACGCGCTGCTGATGACCGGCAACGACACCGTGAGCGAGAGCGTCGCGATGGCGAGCGCGATCTCCCAGGTGGCGATCCGCGCGCGCGGCGACCAGTGCAAGGGCGCTCCGCGGATGGTGGTGACGGTCGCGGGCAAGCGGCTGTTGAACACCGAAGTGTCGAGCACGACGTGGCACACGTACGTCGCGCAGAGCGCCATCGCGGCGGGCACCCACAGCGTCACCGTGACCTACCCCAACGACCTCTACGAGGGTCGCCACTGCGATCGCAACCTGCGGGTGGATGTGGTGACGCTCGGCGCGGCGGCCGCCGCGAGCCAGCCGACGCCCACGCCCACCACGCCCGTATCGGAAACCGGCACAACGTCGAACACGGGCCCCTCGTCCACGCCACCACCGGCCCCCTCTCCTCCTCCCCCTTCACCTTCAGAAGAATCCACGACGTCCACTCCGACGCCGACACCCGAGCCGACTCCCACTCCGACGCCCGAACCCAAGCCCGAACCAACACCGGAACCCGAACCGACGCCAACACCCGAACCGACTCCGGAACCGAAGCCTGAACCGACACCGACTCCCGAACCTGAACCGACTCCCGAACCTGAACCGACTCCCTCTTCGGGCACGATCGTCGGTCTGGTCTCGGGCGCGGGGCTGGTGACCGACGCGGGGTACGCGGCGAAGCTGGGAACGAGCTACATACGTGTGGAATTCGAAGTCAACGCGCCCGTTTCGAAGATCCAGCCCACGATCGAACGCTACGCCAACAGTGGCATACATGTCCTGCTGATGGCTGGGTTCTACGGCCGGATTCCCTCGAACACAGAAGCCCAGAACCTGGCGAGCTGGGCGCACGCCTTCGGACCGGGCGGAACCTTCTGGGCGGGGCGCAGCGATGGGAACCTCGCCGTACGCCAGATCGAGTTCGGCAACGAGACCAACGACTCCTACCAGTTCAACGGATGCTCGTGGAACTGCCCCGAATACATCCCCCGCGCCGAAGCCTATGCGCGGGCGCTGAAGGCGGCCCAGGTCGCCATCGACGCCTCGGGCGGGGACTCTGAAGTGGGGCTGCTGGCGATCGGCGACGATGGCGGCAGCGGCTCTGAGAACTGGGTGAACGGCATGTTCAACGCCGTTCCCGACCTCGGCAGCCGGATCGTCGGTTGGACCTCGCACGACTACGGGCCGCAGTCCACATGGCAGCCGAGGCTCGACCATCTGATCGCCTGGACGCAGGCGCACGGCGCGCCCTCCACGCTCCCGGTCTACATCACCGAGTTCGGATTCTCGAGCGCCAACGGCACGTGCCTCAACGACAACTTCGGCTGGAACGTGTGCATGCCCTACACCGAAGCCGCCTCCCGCTTGCACGACGACGTCGAAGCGTTCCTTACGCGCTACGGGAGCCGCATCCGCGCGCTGATGATCTACCAGGTGCGTGACCAGCAGCCTCTCGGGCAGACCAACCGCGAGTATTACTTCGGAGCGCTCACGAGCACCGGCCAGGACAAGGGTTCTTACACCACCGAAGTGCGCTCGCTGCTGGCCTCCCATCGGGCATAGCGGTCTGCAATCCGCGTTGCGCAAGGGGCTCATTGCTAGTAGACTTGTCCACCAGGCAATGGATCTGCTAAGCGGTCGCACTGGAGACACCCACGGAACGGGCAGGGGACGGCGGTTTGCGCTGCTGGCCGCGCTCGCGGCCGTTTTGGCGCTGTGCCTGCCCGCGGCGGCGCTGGCCTCCGAAACGACCATCGAGACCGAGTCGATGGCGCTGCCGGACTCAGACGTGCACGTGTTCAGCGACTCCAACGCGAGCGGCGGCAAGGCGCTGAACTTCACCAGCAACGACACCGCGACGACCACACCACCACCGGCGCGATCAACACGCTGATCCTAACCGCGCGCGGCGACCAGTGCCAGGGGGCCCCCGAGGCCGTCGTCACGATCGACGGCGTCACCGTCTTGACCGTGCTGGTTCCGGCGACGGCGTGGACCCAGTACAGCACGGCGGTGAACATCGCCGCAGGCACGCACACGATCGTGATCGCCTACGACAACGACCTCTACCTGCCCGGGGTGTGCGACCGCAACCTGCGCGCCGACAAGCTCACGCTTTCGGGCAGTTCCACCAGCCAGCCCCCTGCGGCCCCCACCGGCCTGGTGGCCACGCCGGGCAACGCCCAGGTGGCGCTCGCCTGGAACGCCAACACCGAATCGGGGCTTGCCGGGTATGACGTATACCGTTCCACCACCTCGGGCGGGCCCTACACGAACCTGACCGCCACCCCCGTTACCAGCCCGGCGTACACAGACACCGGCGTGGTGAACGGCACCACCTACTACTACGTGGTGAAGGCCCTCAACACCGCCAGCCAGCTGAGTGGGGCCTCCAATCAGGTATCGGCCAAGCCAACGGCGCCGAGCGGAGAAAGCACCACCAAGATCGAGGCCGAGTCGATGACGCTGCCCGACTCCGATGTGCACGTGTTCAGCGATCCCAACGCGAGCGGCGGCAAGGCGCTGAACTTCACCAGCAACGACACCGCGACGACCACACTCACCACCGGCGCGATCAACAAGCTGATCCTCACCGCGCGCGGCGATCAGTGCCAGGGGGCACCCGAGGCGATCGTCACGATCGACGGCATCAAGGTGTTCACCGTGCAGGTTCCGGCGACCACGTGGACCCAGTACAGCGCTGCGGCGAACATCGCCGCCGGCAAGCACACGTTCACGATCGCCTACGACAACGACCTCTACGTCCCGGGTGTGTGCGATCGCAACCTGCGCGTGGACGACCTCGTGGTGAGTTACTCCGGGAGCGCGCCCACGCCGCTGCTCCCGGACATCGTACAGCGCCCGCCGAGCCAGATCGGCGTGGTGCAGGTGGAAGGCACCTACCGCCTGGGCTTCCAGTCGAGCATGGAAAACGTCGGCGCCGGTCCGCTGCTGATCCACGGCCATCGCGCCAACACGAGCTCGGGGATGGTGGCCGATCAGGTGCTCAACATGTCCGACGGCTCGACCACTACGCGCGCTGGGATCGGCTCGATGATCTTCTACGTGCCGCACAACCACTGGCACTACCTGGGCTTCGATCACTACGAGCTGCGCAAGGCCAGCGACTACAGCCTGGTTGCGCCCGATCAGAAGATGGGTTTCTGCCTGGGCGACCGCTTCAGCGTGAAGAACGGCATCGTCTTCAGCCCCCCCGAACCGCCCGGGCCGTTCTCCTCAGAGAATTGTGAATCGGGCAACCCCCAGGCGCTCTCGGTGACCGAGGGCATCACGCCCGGCTACGGCGACCTGTATGGGCCGCAGGTCGAGGGCCAGTACATCGACGTCACGGGGGTAGCCGCGGGCGAATACGTGATCGTGCACCGCGTCAACGAGGATCACTCGGTGGAAGAAAGCAACTACAACGACAACAACGCCTCGGTGCTGGTCAAGCTGTGGCCCAACGGCTACGGCGCGAGCCCGGGCGTGCAGGTGCTGCAGACGTGCGCCGGCTCCGAACACTGTCCGCCGCAGGGCGCCACGGGCGCCGTCCGCACGCTTGCCTCATCCTCCGTTCCCGCGAGCGCCAGCGCGCCGGCGCCGGCCGCCCAGCAGACGGCTCCGGTGCCGCTTGTGCTGGTCGATCCCCCGCTGCTCGTGCCGCGCAGCGCGCGCTACTTCGCCGCGCAGGCGCTGCAGCGGGTGCTCGGCGGTCCGCTGCGCGAGTTGGGCGTGGGGTGCAGGCGCATCACCAACGTCCGCTACTCCTGCACGGTCACCCTGCGCGTGCACTCGGTGCGCTACACCGGGAGGGTGATCGTCTCGCTGCCCCCCAAGGGCGCGGGCCAGCCAGGCTGGAACTACTCGATGCGCCTCGTGCGCCACAGGGCGGGGGGTGGCTCGCGCGTAACGAGCGCTCACGCCAGCTCGCTCGTGCGCGCATCGGCACGCGTTGTGGTCAAGGCCACGCTCGAGCCGCTGCAGGGCGCCAGGGGGTTGGTGCTGTGGTGCGTCCCGCCCACCCCCACGCGCAAGCGCCATGGGGCGCACTGAGCAGAAGCCCCCGGGCGCCGCGCGGCGCCTTGACGGGAAGGCCCACGGGGTCGCACCGCGAAGCGCATTGACGAGAAGGGCCACGGGGCGCACCGAATGACGATGACCGCCTGCGGGTAGATAATGCCGCGGTGGACCCCGGCTTCCTCAGGAGACTGCTCAGGCGCCTCCCGCCCGAATGGCAGGATCGTCTGCGCCGCCTGAATCGCCTGCGCTGGTTGCAGAAGGGGCGGCTCGCACACGCTTACGGGGCGTCCCTGCGCGAGCATCCGTTGCGCGTCGCGCGGTATGTGCTGTGGGACCCCGAGGTGGGCGACTTCTCCTACGACCTCGAGGACGAGGGGGAGTTCGTGGCGCTGCTCGCCCGAGCGTTCGAACTGGACCCGGCGGTGCTCGCGGGCTATGTGCAGGAGACGCGAACCGACCCGGCGCTCACGAGCGAGCTGAGCGAGCGCACGCGCCGGCGTCCGAACATGAAGCGCCGGCCCGGCTTCGGGCCGCGCGTGGCCTGGTACGCCCTCGCCCGTGCGTTGAAACCGCGGGTGGTGGTCGAGACGGGCATCAAGCACGGACTGGGCTCGCTGATCCTGCTCGTGGCGCTGCGCCGCAACGCACAGGAGGGCAGCCCCGGACGGTTGATCTCCTTCGACACCGATCCCTACAGCGGGTGGGTTGTCCCCGAGAGCCTGCGCGGGAGCTGGCAGCCGGTGTTCGCCTCGACGTTCGATGCGATGGAGCCCACGCTGACCGGTGTGGAGGTCGATCTGTTCATCTGCGACACCCCGCCCAGCGACGAGATCGAGTCCTTCGAGGTGGGCGTCGCTCTGCGCCATGCGGCGCCGCGGATCGTGCTGATCGCCGGCTCGGGCGATCGCACGACCGCTATGCGCGAGCTCGTGCTCGAGGCTGGGGGCGAGTACCACTATCTGCCCGAGCATCCCAACCACGATGTCTACCCGGGAGCGGGGCTGGGCCTCGCGTCGGTCACCCTCCCCGTATCCTTACCGACCAGATGAGACGGGCGGTGATCCTCGCGGGCGGAGAAGGCACACGCCTGCGCCCCTACACGACGGTGCTGCCCAAACCGCTGATGCCGATCGGCGACCGCCCCGTGCTCGACATCGTGATGCGCCAGCTGCGCGCGCACGGCTTCGAGCGGGTCACGATGGCGACCGGCTATCTCGCGGAGCTGATCGAGGCCTTCTTCCGCGATGGCGCCGCGTATGGGATCCCGATCGACTACTACCGCGAGCAGGAGCCGCTGGGCACCGTCGGGGCGCTCGCGCTAATCGAGGGACTGAGGCAGGATGACGTGCTGGTGATGAACGGCGATGTGCTCACCGACATCGACTACGGCGCCCTGCTCGATCGCCACCGCGCCGATGGGGCGGCGGCGACGATCGCGACGAAGGTGCGCCACATCCAGATCTCCCTCGGCGTGCTGCGCTTCGGCGAGGACGGCGACCCCACGCGCCTCACCGGCTATGACGAGAAGCCCGCGATCGACTACACCGCGAGCATGGGCGTCTACTGCTTCGCCCCCCGCGCCCTCGCCCACATCGAGCCGGGCGAGCACCTGGACTTCCCCGAGCTGGTGCTGCGCCTGATCGCCGCCGGCGAGGTGGTGCGGGCCTGGCCGAGCGACGACTACTGGCTGGACATCGGACGCCACGACGACTACGAGCAGGCGTTGGAGGAGTTCGAGGGCGTGCGCGACCGGCTGATCCCGCCCGACCCCACCTGAGCCTGCCCTCCATGCTCGCCCTGCGCCTCTGGAAGATGAGCATGTGGTGCCATCGCCGCGGCTTGCGTTCGGGGGCCCGTCTGTTGAAGACGCTCATCTTCCTCGGCTTTGGCGCGATCCTCGAGCCCGAGGTGCGCCTCGAAGGGCATGTCAACTTCGCGCACCGCGGCCTCGGCGTCGTGATCCACGGCACGACGGTGCTCGGAGATTGGGTTCAGATCTGGCAGTACGTGACGATCGCCTCCAACAACGACAAGGAGACCGACATGCACACCGGCGTGCGGGTCGGGCGGGGGGCTGTGATCGGCGCTCACGCGATCGTCATGTGTCCTGAGAATCGCACGCTGACGATCGGCGAGAAGGCGATCATCGGTGCTGGGGCGATCGTGGTCGACGATGTGCCCGCCGGCGCCGTCGTGCTTCCCGAGCCGAGTCGAGTGCTCGCCCCGCCCGACCTGGAGATGGGCTTGTGATCGGACTCCCCCGCACGGCCTGCCCACCCGCTCGAGACGTGTAAGCTCGTTGCGAGTGACCGCCTCGCTGCTGGAAGAGCTGCGCGCGCGCTACCCCCGCGTGGCTGTGGTGCACGACTGGCTGACCATCCCCGGTGGCTCCGAGCAGGTCGTGATGGAGCTGCTGGAGATGTTCCCCGCGGCGGAGGTCTTCACATCCATCTACGAGCCCTCGGCGTGGCCGCCGGCCATCACCAGCCGACACGTCCACTCCTCCTTCCTGCAACGCGTCCCTGGCGCCACACGCCATTATCCGAAGCTGCTGCCGCTGATGACGCGCGCTTTTCGCGCGTTCGACCTCACGAACTTCGATCTGGTGCTGTCCTCCAGCCATGCCTGCGCGAAGAACGTGCGCGTACCGCCGCGTACGCTGCACGTCTGCTACTGCCACACCCCGATGCGCTATGCCTGGGAGGAGGGCTTCCTGGATGGCGAGCAGGTGGGGCGCGTTGCGAGGCTCGCGGCTCGGCCGGTCCTGGCGCACCTGCGCCGCCAGGATCTCGCGGGCGCCGGCGGACCGGACATGTTCGTCGCCAATTCCGAACACGTGGCCGCCAGGATCGAGCGCTACTACGGGCGCACCGCCGAGGTCGTGCACCCGCCCGTCAACGTCGAGCGCTTCCTCCCGCTGGAGCGCTCCCCGGAGGATTTCTACCTTGTGTTCGGGCGAGTGGTGCCCTACAAGCGAGTCGACCTAGCCGTGCAGGCGTGCACGCGCCTGGGGCGCCGCCTGAAGGTGGCGGGGGACGGGCGCGCAATGGAGTTCGTGCGCGCCCTCGCGCAAGGTCAAGACGGTGCCATCGAGCTACTGGGGCGCGTGAACGAAGATCGGCGCGACGCGCTACTGCGGGGCGCTCGCGCGCTGCTGTTCCCAGGCGAGGAGGACTTCGGGATCGTCCCCGTCGAGGCCCAGGCCGCAGGTGTGCCCGTGGTGGCCTACGGCGTGGGCGGCGCCCGGGAGTCGGTCCGCGATGGGTGCACGGGGGTGCTGTTCGGCGAGCAGAGCGCCGCTGCCCTCGCTGAGGCGATCGAGCGCTTCGAGGGGCTCACCCTGGAGGACTCCCAGCTGCGCGCCAACGCCGCCGGCTTTGGACGCGAGCGCTTCCGCTCGCAGATGGCGGCGGCCATCGACGGGGCCGCGCAGGCCAAGCGCGAGCGCGCCGCCGAGCATCTCGGCGCCACGACGACTACAAGCAGTTGAGCGCGTCCTCGACCGCCTGCACGACCGTATCCAGCGCGGCGTCGTCCATCGAGCAGCTGAGCGGCAGCACGCAGTGGCGGTCGGCGGCCTCCACGGCCCGTGCGAGCTGCGCGGGCGGGGCGGTGTCGCGGTACTCGCTGAAGGAGCAGAGCGCGGGATACCACGTCGTCTGCACGCCGCTCGACCTGAGCTCCTCGCGGAAGCGGTCGCGGGCATCGCGGTTGGCGAGCAGGATCGGAAAGGCGAAGTGGGTGGAGCGCTCGACCGCAGGAGCGTCCCAGGGGATCTCCAGCCCGGCGAGCCCGCTGAGGCGCTCGCGGTAGGCACGCACGAGCACGCGACGCTTGGCGATGTCCTCGTCAAGGCGCCCCAGCCGGCTCAACCCCAGCGCCGCGCGCGGCTCGTCGAGGCGATAGTTGAAGCCAACGTCGATCACGTCGTAGGCGGGGTCGTGCCCGCGGTGGCGATCCCACGTGCCGCTCGTGAGGGCGTGCGAGCGCAGCAGGCGCACGCGCGCAGACATGTTCTCATCGGCGGTGACGACCATGCCGCCCTCGCCCACGCAGAGCTGCTTCTTGGAGAAGAAGCTGAAGGCGCCCAGATCGCCGATGGTTCCCACCTGGCGCCCGGCGTCGTCCACGTGTGCGCCGATCGCCTGCGCGCAGTCCTCGATCAGCAGGAGCCCGTGGGCGTCGCACAGCTCGCGCAGCGCGAGCACCTCGGCGGGGTAGCCGCAGAAGTGCACCGCCACCACCGCGCGCGTGCGTGGGGTGATGCGCCGCTCGACGTCGCGCACGTCGAGGTTGAGCTCGAGCGGGCCCACGATGTCGCACAGCACGGGCTCGGCGCCCACATAGCGGGCGGCGGCGGCGGAGGCGACGAAGGTGAGGGCTGGCACGATCACCTCGTCGCCGGGGCCCACGCCGGCGGCCAGCAGCGCGAGGTGCAGGGCGGCGGTGCCGCTGGACACCGTCACCGTGTGAGGGCGCGCCGGTGTAGGCGGCGAGCGCCGTCTCGAAGGCCTGGATGCGGGGGCCCATCGTGAGCCAGCCCGAGCGCAGGCAGTCGAGCACCGCCTCGACGTCGCTCTCGGGCATCGAGATGTTGGTGAGCGGCACGCGCCAGTCGTTCGCGGCGAGAGCGTCCGTGTCGAGCGCCGACCACGGCGGCTCCCTCTGCGGCGCTCACCGCGTGGCCTCGGCGATCGTGTCGGCGAGCGCCTGCACCACGCGGTCCTGGTCGGCGAAGGTCATGTGCGGGAACAGCGGCAGCGTGAGCTCGGTGCGCGAGGCCAGCTCGGTGACCGGCAGCGAGACCTCGGGGAAGCGCTCGCGGTAGGCCGTGAAGCGGTGGATGGAGGGGTAGAAGATGCTTGTCTGCACGCCCCGCTCGCGCAGCTCGAGGCCGACCTCGGCCTGGATGCCGTCACGCTCGAGCATGATCGGCATCACGTAGCAGGAGGAGTCTGGCACCTGATGGTCGGCGAAGGGCACGAACACGCCGGGCACCTCGGCGAGCAGCTCGCGGTAGCGCACGGTGAGCTCGCGGCGGCGGGCGATATCGGCCTCCAGGCCCTCCAGGCGCGAGAGCAGCAGCGCCGCGCGGGGCTCATCGAGGCGGTAGTTGTAGCCCAGGCCGGTCACGTCGTAGCTGTCGGTGCGCCCGCGGTGGCGCTCCCACGTGCCGCTCGTCATCGCTTGCGAGCGGAGCGAGCGCGCGAGCGCGGCGACCTCGTCGCTGTTGGTGCACAGCAGACCGCCCTCGCCCACCGAGAGGACCTTGTTGGAGAAGAAGCTGAACGCGCCCGCGAGCCCGAAGGTGCCGAGCTTGCGGCCTTCGAGCGTAGCGGAGGGGGCGTGCGCGACATCCTCGATCAGCGCGACGCCGTGCGCGTCGCAGAGCTCGCGCAGGCGCACGGTGGCGGCGGCGGGGTAGCCGGCGAAGTGCACCACGCAGATGGCCTTCGTACGCGGTGTGATGCGTCGCTCGACGTCCTCGGGATCGAGCGAGGGCTGCTCGCGCGAGACGATGTCCGCGAACACGGGGCGCGCGCCGCAGTAGACGACCGCGGCGGCGGTCGCCGCGAAGGTGAAGGAGGGCACCACCACCTCGTCCCCGGGACCCACGCCGGCGGCGAGGTAGGCGAGGTGCAGCGCGGCCGTGCAGCTGGAGACGGCGATCGCGTGGCGCGCGCCGAGCTGCGCGGCGAACGCCTGCTCGAAGGCCGCCGTGCGCGGACCCATCGTGAGCCAGCCCGAGCGCAGCGTCTCGGCGACCGCGTCGAGGTCCTGCTGGCGCAGGCGCAGGTCGAAGAGGGGGAGGAGGGGGGAGGTTACGGAGACGGCCATCAGGCTAGCGTCTTGAAGCCTTCTTGGAGGATCGCGAACGCGGGCTTGGGCTGCCATGTGCCGTACCGCAGCAGCCCGTATTGAGGCTGGTCGTTGGTGGGGTGTGCGCTGAACTCGCGCAGGCAGAAGGGGAGCAGCGCCCTGATCCAGGGGCGCGCGCGCACCTGCCCGATCAGGTCGGCGTAGTTGTGGGCTTGGGTCGCTTCGCTGACGTCCCACGTGGACCAGCCCTCCTCGGTGATCCAGAAGGGCACGTTCACACCGTGCGCGAGGAAGCGGGCGTGGACGTTGTCGATCCGCTGAAAGGCCCACTCCCCGGCGGCGTCGCGGTAGCCATCGGGGGTGACGAGCGCCAGCGCGGGATCGTCGCCGTAGGGGTGCACGGCGACGCCGTCGATCCAGCGGCCCAGCGTGGGGGCGGCGGTGAACATGTCATCGACCCAGCTCATCCCCCAGGGGGTGGAGCCACCCGTCTGGGGGCTGTCGCCATACTCCGCGGCCACGAGCAGCCTCACGCTGGGTGCAACCGCCTTGGCTGCTTGCGCCGCCGCGAGGATGTCGCGCGCGTAGGCCTCCGGTTCGGGCGTATGGCCGGACCAGGAGAAGGCGAAGTAGGGCTCGTTCCACAGCTCCCACCACTGCAGGTTGGCGGTCGTGCCGGGTCCGTAGCGCGCGACGGCCGCCGCGAGGAAGGCGGCGTAGTCGGCGGCGTCGCCGGGGGCGCTCCACGAGGGGGCGTAGCCGACGACCGGAAGCACCGAGATCCCGTTGGCGCGAGCCCCCGCGAGGACCGCGTCGAAGCTCGACCAGTTGAAGACGCCCCGCTGGGGCTCCGTGCGCGCCCACGAGAGATCCTCTCGCGCCCACGTCACCCCGAGCGAGCCCATCTCCGCAGCGATCTGGGGGAAGCTGGCGACCCCCCAGCCGGTGAGGTTCGTGTTCACGCCCTTGACGAAGGGCCCGTTCAGGGCGCCCGCCGGGACCGTCGAGGCGCCTGGCTGGCTGCCGGGGAGCGGCTGGGCGTCCGACTCGGCGCTCCCCGCGGTCGCGGCGGCGCTCGCCCTGAAGAGGTGTGTTCCCCAGCCTCCGTTGATGAACCCGAACAGACCCTGCCGGGCGAGCCGTCGGTGGACCCGGCGCGCGACCCGTCGATGGGCTCGGCGCGCCGTGCGGCGCTTGGCTCTGCAGCGCCGCGGGTGCTTGGCGCGGCGGCAGGCCCGCTGGGCTCTTGTCGATCGTCCCGTCTTCGCGCGGTGCGCGGGGCCGCCCCCGTGATGCCGGTTGCCGTTGCGCTGGGCGCCGTGGCGGCACCCCCCGAGAGCGTTAGGCACACGCATAGACACAGGGGCAGCAGCGTGCGCGGCCTGTTCCGCATCCTTGCGGGACGGGTGCGGGCGTCGATCATCGGGGAGCTGTCGGCTCACAGCTGAGGGCCTGGGAGGGGCCCTGGACGCTGTGGACGAATGTTCGGGTGCGGGCGTTCGAGCTCAGCGCCTGTGCAGGATCGCTTGCACAAATGCGGGTCCGCAAAGGGGGCGGCGGGCGGCCCTTATAAGACTCCTTAGAGGCTTCAGGAAATGTTGCGGTAGCGACCGTCGAAGGGGTCGCCGAACTGCTTGCCGTCGAGCGCGGCGATGATCTCGGCGATGCCGTCGGGGACGGTCATCAGCGTCTCGAAGCCGAGCTCGGCGCGGATGCGGTCGAAGGAGACCTTGTAGTCGCGCGGGTCCTCGTCGCGGTGCACGTAGGAGACGCGGCCGGTGGGGATCTGCTTGCCGATCTCCTCCACGAGGTCCAGTTTGCGGTAGTTCTCCCCCGAGCGCCCCGCGTTGAAGACCCTGCCGGCGACCTTCTCGGTGGGAGCCTCGAGCACGGTGCGCACGGCGCGGGCGGCGTCACGCACGTGGATGTAGGGGCGCCAGAACTGCTCGCCGAAGACTTCGAGGTCGCGGTCGGCCCACAGTTCACGCGTGAACTCGTTGACGGTGAGGTCGAAGCGCATCCGCCGGCCGACGCCGTAGACGGTGGCGAAGCGCAGGCACGTTGGCTGGGTTCCGTTCGAGGAACCCTCTCCGGAGGCGAGGATGAGCTGCTCCATGCCGACCTTCTGCTCGGCATACAGCGACACCGGTCGCAGCTCGCCATCCTCGGTTATGGGCACGTTCGGATCGGCCATGCGCCCGTAGTTGGAGCACGTGGAGGCGAACACCAGGCGCTGCACGCCGGCGGCCTGGGCGTCGGCGACAAGCGCGCGGGTGGCCTGCACGTTGACCTCGTCGGAGACGGCGGGGTCGCGGGCGCAGGCGGGGTCGCCGACGATCGCGGCGAGGTGCACGACCGCCTCGGCGCCCTCCAGCGCACGCCCGCGGGCATCGGGGTCGCGGACGTCGCCGCGGATCACCTGCACGCCGGCGCGCTCCTGCTCGGCGGCGATGTCCTCCTGGCCGTGCAGGAGCGAGTCGAGGATGCGCACCTCGCAGCCGACCTCGCGGAGCTCCTCTACGAGCAGCGCGCCGATGTAGCCGCTGCCGCCTGTGACCACGGTGGCCATGGCGGCGGATGGTAGCTTAGAACGTGTTCTCACCCTCGCCAGGAGAGCGGCGTGCGCCGCCGCCGGGAGCGGGTAAGCGGCGGGCGCGGGGGCAACGGAGCACCGGCGAGGATTGCGGCGGGGGCGGCGTGCGTGAGCCACTGCCAGAGCTCCTCCAGGCCGCTCAACTCGGCGGCGGCGGCGGCGAGACCGCGGCGCATGTCCGGCGGGCGGCGCGTGGCGTCGTGGGCGTCGGAGGCGATGTCGTGCACGAGCCCCTCGCGCAACAGAACGAGCGAGAAGCGGCGCGCGGTCTCGCCGAAGCGCCCGTGCAGCGAGCCGGCGGTGATCGAGCTGAGGGCGCCGCTCCCGAGCAGGCGGCGCAGCGCGGCGGGGTCGCGCTGGAAGCCTGGGCTGCGCTCGGGGTGGGCGAGCAGCACGCCGTAGCCTTCCCCGCGCAGGCGCAGGGTGGCGGAGGGGAGTGTCCCCAGGCCGGGGCCGAGGGGGGCCTCCAGGAGCAGGTAGGGCCCCTCGCCCAGCCGCAGCGCGTCGAGCTCCTCGCGCTCCAGACTGGGGAGACGTCCGGTGGAGATCTCCCCGCCCGAGAGGAGCTCCAGGGCGATCTCCGCCTCACTCAGATGCGCGCGCAGCTCCTGCACCGCGCGGCGAATGCGCGCGGGGTCGATGTCGTCGTAGCGGCGGTTGATGTGGGGGGTTGCAACGAGCGTCGTGGTGCCCGCCGCTGCCGCGGCGCGTGCGAGCGCGAGCGAGCCCTCGAGGGTGTCCGGGCCGTCGTCGAGGCCGGGCAGGATGTGGGTGTGCAGGTCGATCATCGGCCCACGGCTTCGGGAGCGCTCCGGGCGCGCTCGCTCACCTTAGGGCTCCCGGCCCGCCCGGGGCGGTCGCCGCGCCGGCGTCGATCAGCCCGGCGCCGTACAGCGAGCTGTCCCCCGGACCGCCGAGGCGGCGCGCGGTGGCGCGCAGACGGGCCAGCAGCTGGGCCGGCGAGGGGCGTGCGGCCGAGGACGCGGCTGGCGATCACCAGGGCCACGGTGGCGGAGACGTGGGGGGTGGCCATCGAGGTGCCCTCGTAGCCGGAGGGGAAGCCGAAGCGTCGCGGCGAGGAGCCGGTGAAGGTCTCCTGGTAGATGTCGCGCCCGGCAGGCAGTTCGGGGTGGCAGTTGGGGTCGCCGGGGAGGTCCGCGTCGGGGCCACCGCCGGGCGCCACGAGGGTGAGTCCGGAGCCGTCGTTGGAGTAGGAGGCGAGGCAGCCGTGTTCGGTTGTGGCGCCCACCGAGATGACCCTCCGCGCGCGCGCGGGGTAGGCGATCGCGCGCGAGCCCTCGTTGCCGGAGGCCGCCACCACCACGACCCCGCGGCGGTAGGCGTAGCGCAGGGCTTCGAGCAGCTCGGGGATGTTCGAGGCGGTGACGTCGGAGGAGAACTCCAGCGAGAGGTTGATCACGCGGGCGCCGTGGTTGACCGCGAAGCGCACGCCCTGGGCGATCACGGCGGCGTCGCCTTCGCCTTCTGCGTTGAGCACGCGCACGGGCATCAGGCGCACGCCGTAGGCGAGGCCGGTGAGGCCGTGATGGTTGCCGGTGGCCTCGGCGATCGTGCCGGCGACCTGCGTGCCGTGGCCGTTGCGGTCGTTGGCGTAGGGGTCGTGGTCGACGAAGTCATAGCCCGAGACGAACTGTGCGGCGGTGAAGTCGGGGGAGCGGCGGAAGGGGTGGCGGTTGGAGTAGGCGATGCCGGTGTCGAGCACCCCCACGACGATCCCGCGGCCCGCGCCGCCGGGGGCGCCGTCGGCCGCGAGGTTGGCCCACGCGCGGGGGGCTTCGATGCCAAAGGGGCCCGCGAAGTTCCACTGCAGCAGCTGCCAATCCCCGGGGGCGCCACCGAGGCCGGGGTCGTTGGGGACGAGCGGTGGGGGGGCCGCCGCTTCAGCTGAGTGGGCGAGGTAGTCCGGAACCGCCCACTGCACGTCGCGCTGGCGGCGCAGGCGCGCTAGGGCGAGAGTGATGGGGAGCCCCGGCTTCAGCCGCAGCACCCGCGTGCGCGCGGCGATCGCGTGCGGATCCCCGATGCCGGCCATCCGCGCCGCGATGACGCCACGCGCGAGGGGGCGCGCGGCGGGGGCGTACTTGACCACCACCACGTTCGGCGCGTAGGCGCGAGAGCCGCCGGCGGAGGCGGGGCGGGCGGGGGTTGAGGGGGAGGAGGGGGAGGGGATCGCAGTTGCCATCCAACTGTTGGTGCCCTGAGGGGACCGGGTGCGGAGCGAGCCGACAATGCGCGCAAGCGGCTGCGAGGCGAGCGCCCCGAGCGGGGGTGCCAGCAGCGCCGCGCAGGCCAGCGCGAGCAGCGCCCCAAGCAGAACCGCCTTGGGTCGTGCGGGGCGAGCGAGGGCGGTGGAGAGCATAAGGTGGGTAATGATGATGCTCCCTGGTCGGCGAGCGCGGCATGCCTGCCGGGCCTGGATGCCGGGAGCGAGCCGATGAGCGAGCGCTTCTTTCCACGCGACGAATACTTCATGCGCCTCGCGCTGCGCGAGGCCGAGCATGCACTGAAACACGATGACGTGCCGATCGGCGCGGTGGTGGTGCACGAGGGGGAGGTGATCGCCGCGGCTCACAACGAGCGCGAAGCGCGCCAGGACCCCACCGCGCACGCCGAGGTGCTGGCGCTGCGCGAGGCCGCCCGCGCTGTGGGCGGATGGCGCGTGCTGGACGCCGTGGTGTACGTGACGCTAGAGCCGTGCGCGATGTGCGCCGGCGCGCTGGTGCTAGCGCGGGTGGGCCGGGTAGTGTACGGCGCGCCGGATCCCAAGGCGGGAGCCGCGGGAAGCGTGCTGGACGTGACGGGCGAGCCGCGCCTGAACCACCGCCCAGAGGTCGCGGGGGGGCTGCTGGGGGCGGAGTGCGGCGCGCTGTTGGGCGAGTTCTTCGCTTCGCGGCGGTAGGCGCCATCGTCTAGCCTTGGGCTGTCGCCCTGGAGGGGTGGCAGAGCGGTTGAATGCGGCGGTCTCGAAAACCGTTGTGCGTCTTATTGGCGTACCGAGAGTTCGAATCTCTCCCCCTCCGTATTCTGGAGCGCTATTCCTCGGCGGTGACGAGCGCTAGCGCGAATCCGTCGTGGCCTTTGCTGCCGACGGTCTGGATTGCCGTTGCGCTCACGCGGGGCTTGGCCGCGAGCAGCTCATAGAAGGAGCGCAACCCTTGTATGCCCCCGGCGCCCAGGCGGGGGTCGCTGCCGGCAGGATCAAGTATCTCCCCGGCGCGCACGACGTTATCGGCGACGATCAAGGTCCCAGGTTGGGAGAGACGCAGCGCCCACTCCAGGTAGCCCTGGTTGTTCTGCTTGTCGGCGTCGATGAAGACGACGTCGAACGGGCCAGCCCCCTCAGCCACCAGCGTCGCAAGGGTCTCAAGAGCGCGACCGACACGCACCTCGACCACCCCGGCGAGCCCTGCGTGAGCGACGTTCGCGGTGGCGAGCGTCGCATACTCCGGGTCCACCTCCAAGCTCACCAGACGACCATCCGCGGGAAGCGCCCGAGCGAGCCAGATTGTGCTGTAGCCAGCCGCCGTGCCGATCTCGAGGATCCTCCGCGCACCCCCTACACGGGCCAGTAATTCAAGCATCTTCCCCTGGGCCGGCGAGACGTTTTGCGGCGACAACCCAGCCGCAGCACTGGCCTCAAGCGCCGAGTCCAGCACCGGATCCTCTGGCAACAGCAGATCAGCTATGTAACGATCGACCCTTATCCACATCTCCTGAGTCATGGCGCTCTTCTCTCATCTCCTCCCCGCCGGGCAGATCAACGGTCGCCGTGCTCGATCACGGCGGCGCCCTGTAAACGCCCACTGCGTAGGTCCTCCAGAGCATCGCCTGCCCGCTCGAGCGCGTAGGGGTGGACATCGGTGCGTACCGGAACGCGGGGAGCGAGAGCGAGGAACTCGTGAGCATCCAAGCGGGTGAGGTTGGCGACTGAGCGAACGGTGCGCTCGCCCCACAGGATGGCGTAGGGAAAGCTCGGGATATCGGACATGTGAATCCCGGCGCACACGACCGTGCCACCCTTGGCGAGCGCACGCAGCGCCACGGGAACAAGCTCGCCGGCGGACGCGAAGACGATCGCCGCGTCCAGCTCTTCTGGGGGTGATGTGAGCGAGTCGCCCGCCCACTCGACGCCGAGCTCACGAGCCGAGGTCTGTCCGGCCTCGTCTGCGGGCCGAGTGAAGGCGAACACACGCCTACCCTGGAATCGGGCGACCTGAGCGACGATGTGCGCTGAAGAGCCAAACCCGTAGAGGCCAAGCCGCTCGGTGTCGCCGGTCATTCCCAGCGCGCGATAACCGATCAGTCCAGCGCACAACAGCGGAGCGACCTGGAGGTCGGAATAACCCCCGGGCAGCGCAAAGCAGTAGCGCTCGTCGGCGACCGTCAACTCCGCGAAGCCGCCGTCGATGTCGCGTCCGGTGAAGCGCGCGAACTCGCAGAGATTCTCCCGGCCGCTGAGACAGTAGCGGCAGCGACCGCACGTCCAGCCCAGCCACGGAACTCCGACACGTGTGCCGGGCTCAAGTGGTTCAGTGGCTTCTGTTCGCTTGCCGCGGCCGATCACGGTCCCCACGATCTGATGGCCGGGAACGATGGGAGGCTGGGGAATATCGACCTCCCCGTCCAGCAGGTGCAGGTCCGTGCGGCAGACGCCGCATGCGTGCACCCGCACAAGAAGCTGATTGGGTCCCGGGTGGGGCTCGGCGCGCTCCACGAGGCGCAGCACGCCGGGGCGCTCTATCTGCACGGCTCGCACCTTCAGATCATCGCACCTGGTGGTCGCGCCGGCCGATCGCGATCACATCGGCGACACGGGCGGAGGCCGCGCATCAGGCTCTCAGGAGTATCCAGACCGTGAGCGGTTCGTTGCCCCAGCCAGCCTCGCTAAACGAGCGCACGGAATACCTCTGTCCGGCGATTGTTACGTGTCCCGACGCCGGCAGTCGGACACCGGTGGGAGCGCCCTGCGATGTGCGCACGTGCCCACTCGCACCGCGGGCCACTACGTTGGCACCCGTGAGGTCGTGCACGACCTTCACGTAACCGGTGATGTCCTGGATCGAGACCAGGAGCGTGCCCAGAAGGTGACGATGCAACCGCAGGACACGACTCCCGGGCGCGACCACGAACACCCCGTCGCTGTTGACTGTGGCGTTGACGAGCACCCGCGATCCGCGAACCACACTGATGCGCGTCACATGAACGAAGTGGTTGGTGGGACTCCTCAGCTGGGCGTCAGCCTCGGCTTGAGCGCCGGCCACGTCGCCTCTGTTCAGGGCGTTCAGCAGGGTAGCGTCGCGGGCGATGCGCTTGAGCTGCCGCAAGAGCTTCGTGCCCCTGGTCTCAGAGCGGTAGCTCGCCTTCGCGACTTCGAGAATCCTGTCGATGCGACTCCGACGACGCCGCGCCGGCAGCGCAGCGCCCACCGTGGCAACCGAGGAGGAGGAGGAGGTGAGCGATTGGGTCGAGGTGTGAACCGACTGGAGGTTCAGGGACGATGTCGGTAGCTGAGCCGACGTCCGTGCAGCCGGTGTCGAGCCGCAGGCGGCGAGGGCGACCACCGAGGCCGCGCTCGCGGCGAGTACCGCGATGGTTCGCGGCGGCATACTAGGGCAGTACCCGGGGCCGATCGAGACCAATCGCGTGGCTGGTTGGCGGGACGATTGGAAGTCGGGGTTACGCAAGCATCCGGACGGCGTATCGTTTGAGGACCGATCGCCTTCGAGGAGTAGGAGAGAGCTGTGAGCACGACCGCATCCGAGCGCCCTGCGAGCGCCAATGACGAGGCGATCCGTGCCTGGGACGGGCCGCTCTACGACCGCTTCGTTCGCTTCCGCGAGATCGTCACCAGTGGGCTCGGGGCGCACGGCGAGGAGGCGCTGCGCCTGCACCCGCCCCAGCCGGGACAGCGCGTGCTGGATGTGGGTTGCGGTTTTGGCGACACCACCCAGCGGATCGCCGGGCTCGTTGGCTCCGAGGGGGAGGCTGTTGGCGTCGATGCGGCGTCCCGCTTCATCGAGGACGCAATCCGCGAGGCCGGCGAAGCAGGTGTCGCCAACGCGCGCTTCCTCGTTGCCGATGTGCAGGAGTCCCTCCCCGGAGAGGGACACTTCGATGTCGCGTTCTCGCGCTTTGGCACGATGTTCTTCGCCAATCCCGTCGCCGCCCTGCGCAATGTCCGTCGCGCGCTCGTGCCGGATGGGAAGCTGGTGATGGTGGTGTGGCGCCAGCGCACCGACAACGACTGGCTCTACCGCGCGCAGACGATCGTCGAGGGGATCGTGGCGCGGCCGGAGGAGTACGACGAGCCCACCTGCGGCCCCGGCCCCTTCTCGATGGCCAACGCCGACACGACGAGCGACGTTCTCATCCACGCCGGCTTCACCGATGTCGCGCTGCGCCGCTGCGACATTCCGATCCTGATCGGGGGCGACCTCCAGGAGGCGCTCGAACTGGTCATGGCGCTGGGCCCCGCCGGAGAGATCCTGCGCCTGGCGGGGGATCGCGCCGCCCATCTCCATGGCCAGGTCGAGGCCGCATTGCGCGAGGGCCTCGCGGAGTTCGCGGTCGATGGAGAGCTGCGGGCGCCCGCCTCCACCTGGATCGTCACCGCGAGCGCGCCGGGGTAGACCGTTCGTACCGCGGAGACTGTTGTGAGGGCTCCCTTCACGGGGGTCGTGATCGCCGCGGCATGCAAGCCGGGCGAATCGGTGCGGACCGGCGCCTTGCTCGCGGTGCTGGAGGCGATGAAGATGGAGCACGAGGTCGTCGCCGTGGCCGACGGGGAAGTGCGCAGCGTCGAGGTCGCCGTGGGCGAGACGGTGGAGGAGGGGCAGACATTGATCGTGCTGGCCGAGGGCTACGGATCTGCGGTCGGCCGCGCGAGTGGGTCGGCGGCGGCCACTACCGGCGGCGAGCGGGAGGATCTGCTTGCGGTGCGCGAGCGCCACGCCCTCGGCCTGGACGCCGCGCGCGCGGAGGCGGTGGCTCGCCGCCACGATGCAGGCAGGCGCACGGCTCGCGAGAACCTCGCCGAACTGGTGGATGAGGGCACGTTCGTGGAGTACGGCCCGCTCCTGTTCGCCGCTCAGGAGCGCCGCCGCCCGCGCGAGGAGTTGATTGTGCGCACGCCCGCGGATGGGCTGGTGGGAGGCGTCGGCGAGGTGGAGGGAAGGCCGTGCGTGGCGATGTCCTACGACTATATGGTGCTGGCGGGCACGCAGGGGGTGAGGGGGCACCAGAAGAAGGATCGCTTGTTCGAGATCGCCGAGCGCCGCCGGCTGCCGGTGGTGCTGCTGGCCGAGGGAGGCGGGGGGCGTCCGGGGGATGTGGATTGGCCGATGGTGGCGGGGTTGGATTGCCGCGCGTTTCATCTCTTCGGGCGCCTGAGCGGGACCGTGCCGCTCGTGGGGGTGGTGGCGGGCTACTGCTTTGCGGGCAACGCCGCGCTGTTGGGGTGCTGCGATGTGGTGATCGCCACCGAGGACTCGAGCATCGGGATGGGCGGCCCGGCGATGATCGAGGGCGGGGGGCTGGGTGTGCACGAGCCGGGCGAGGTGGGGCCGATCGCGGTTCAGGACGCCAACGGCGTCGTGGACATACGGGTTGCCGACGAGCGCGAGGCGGTGGCAGCGGCAAGGCGCTACCTCTCCTACTTCAATGGCCCCGCAGCGGAGCTCGCGGTGCCCGATCAGAGCGCGCTGGCGCATCTGATCCCCGCTGAGCGCAAGCGCGTGTATGAGGTGCGTCGGGTGCTGGAGGCGCTCTGCGACGAGGGCTCGGTGCTCGAGTTGCGTCGCGGCTTCGCCCCGGGAATGCTCACGGCGCTGGCGCGGATCGATGGCCGGCCGCTGGGCGTGGTGGCGAACGACCCGAGCCATCTGGGGGGAGCGATCGACTCCGATGGGGCCGATAAGGCGGCGCGGTTCATGCAGTTGTGCGACGCCTTCGAGTTGCCGCTGCTGTCCCTGTGCGACACGCCGGGGTTCATGGTGGGACCTGCGGCGGAGCGCACCGCCGGCGTTCGCCACTGCGCGCGGATGTTCGTAACGGGCGCGAACCTCACGGTGCCGATGGGCACGATCGTGCTGCGCAAGGGCTACGGGCTGGGCGCCCAGGCGATGGCGGGCGGCGGCTTCAAGGCGCCGCTGTTCGTGGTCGGGTGGCCAACCTCCGAGTTCGGCGGCATGGGTCTGGAGGGCGCGGTGCGCCTGGGGATGCGCCGCGAGCTGGAGGCGATCGACGACCCACAGGAGCGCGAGCGCGTGTTCCAGGCCACGGTGGCAGCCGCCTACGAGCATGGGCGCGGACTGAACATGGCGGCCTACGGCGAGATCGACGACGTCATCGATCCAGCCGACTCGCGGCGCTGGATCGGAATGCTGTTCGAGGAAGCCGCTGTGTCATGGCGGGAGCGGCCTGGCAAGAAGCGCCCCAACCTGGACGCGTGGTGAGCTGGTGGGGCCAGATTGGCGTTGTGCGTCTGTGTGGCCCAGGGAAGTAGACTGAGGTCCCTTGCGCCCATAGCTCAGCTGGATAGAGCGTCGGTCTACGGAACCGAAGGTCGGGAGTTCGAATCTCTCTGGGCGCGTGCAGAAGCCCCCGCAAATACTGGGTTTTCTTTGGGGCAGGGCCGTCATCCCAACCTCACCTACCACGAGCTACCCGACCCCCACACGGCCCGACTGGCTTCAGCCTCCACTCCGCGACCGCCCCGGACACGAACACGAACGCGCGCGATGAAGGACCACAGACCTCCTTCTATGGCTGGCGAAAGATGCCGTGCGTGCCGATGCGTCGCCAGATGATGTGCTGCTCGCCGGGACGCAGCTCGTCGCCGTATTCGAAAGTCGCCCGCCCGTCTGGAGCCCAGGTCATCTCCCAGACGCCGGGATAGCCTTGCACCCGCTTGACGCGCAGGCTCGGCTCGAACCTGCCGCGCCGCAGGCCGGCGATGAACAGGTCGAGTGCCTTCTCCCACGCTGCGACCTGCTCGGAGGTCAGGTTCTTATGGTCGCGCAGGAATCGGCGCCGCGCCTGGTAGGTAGGCACTAATCCTGGCGTGCGGCCCGTAGGGCGGCCTTGAAGGCGTCGGCGTCCTCGTAGACCTCGCCAGGATCGCTCGCGGCCTCGCGGTCGGCTTCCAACTCGCCCGACAGCCAGTCGGGCGTCCAGAACCATGCCTGCTCCGGGTCGATCCGGCCGTCCGAGAGGCTGCGCAATAGCACTCCGGCCCCGTCGACCGTGCCCTCCGGCAGATCCTCCACCAGCTCGTGCAACTCCGTCTTCGTCATGCTCACATTCTCGCACGCCTCGCGGGGGAGGCAAACCGCCTCTTCCGGAAGGCTCCGCCCGAAGGCAGCGCCCCCAAAACCGTGTCCCGAAACGTGTCCCCAACTCGGCAGATATGTGGTCGCCGGATCCGATCCAACCGGACCTTACTTGGCTCTAGCAAGCCAAATCGACCTCCCCAGGCCCGTCTACGGAACCGAAGGTCGGGAGTTCGAATCTCTCTGGCCGCGTTGCAGAAATCCCAGCAAGCTAGAGCATTATACGAACGAAAACGCGCCAGGTTCGAGCGCGAGATCTAAGATCGGCACCTTGTCACGTATCGAACGCGGGGGAGACTGATCCACCTTGGACCAAGATCCACGCCGTAGCAACGGCGCTCGGCATGAGCCTAGAGGAGCTCTGGGCGCAGCCGTCGAGCACGAGCAGACCCACCACGCCGAGGGCGACGCCGAAGGCGGTCGGGCATGAGCCCGACCGCCGGGCGAGAACGCCACGGCGCAGTGGTGCATCGTCTGCGCCTGGAGCGCGAGATCACCCAGGAAGCACTGGCATGTGCTGCGGAAGGCGACGAGGCGTGATGGACGCCCCAGCGGCAGGGGTCTACGCCAGCTCGTGGACGCCTCGAAGCAGAGAAGTATACAGTGTGGGTCGGTCTGCGACGGACCGACCCACACTTGCTAATAGCTCCCACTAGACTGCTGCGTCTATACTTCTTTTATGCCTTCAAGTGTTACTACGCCTTTCTCTTTGCCTGTTTTATTTTTTAGATTGCTTATTCCTAGGCAACCGAAACCGCCGAGGCTTTCCGCTTCGGACGCAATGCCTTCCACTTCGAGTTTAGATAAGAGGTTTGTTCCTTCATTTTTTAGAGTTGTTTTCCCGAGCTTTTCGCCTGTAACTGGTACTTTGATCCTGCAGTTACCCGGTGATGTTGATATGCAGCTGGTTCTAAATAATAAGGTAGCTGTCCCCGGTGCGCCAGCATCCAGCTGGAATTCACATGCACTGACTTCTGCTGTTGTGCCGATGGAGGTTTTACATTTTTCCCATCCGGCTGGTTTAGCGGTAGACGCGCCCACGAAGATATTAAGAGCACCTGCTAGTTTCCACTGACCCATAGCACTTTCACAGGTAACAGTAGCGCCTTCGTCGGTAAAGGTCGTTGCGCCGGCTTTGATTTTTCCTTGGGATTTACCGCCTTCTGAAGAGAAGCTAGAGATCTGAACGGCTTCACTTTCATTTGTAAAATCCAACAAGACAAAGTAAGCATCGATGCCTGCGGTCGTAGCGCTTTCCCCGCATTCTTTGGATGCGCCAACAATCGACACTTTCTGTTCGGTGATCGCAAGCGCTGATGGTTCCAAGAGCCCATTTTCGCCAACTTCAAAATCGCCAGCTGCACCTAGCGTTGCTCCTCCTTCTATCCTCACTTTACATTTCGCAGATAGTTCTATATTGACTCCCGCAGCTTCTCCTTTTGGGATCGTAAGTGTCGCCTCTGAGCCGTTGACAGCTGTTATGGTCCAGGCGGAGCCAGCTTTGATATGAGATGTTCCGCATCCAACGAACCCCGGCGTAGAGGTCCATGTGGAGCTTTCTTTCCCAAGGGTACCTTCATAGACTGTAGCCTTGCAAGTTATGACTTCTTTACCTATTTTGAATGAAAAGTCTGTGCTCACACCTACTGTTTTCGCCTGCGCTGGAACCCACTGTAGGGCTTGTGCTGGGTCTAGCATAATCGTAAAGATGATGCTAGCCAGGACTGCACACCGTGTAAGATTAAACCGATTAAACATTTTATCCTACCTTAGCTGACCGTGATCGGCATATTTATCTTGGTGATATCGGGACCGCCGTTTATCATAATGAGTAGCGTTTTCAGTGTGATCTGACCGACGCCACCGGTACAACCAGTTTCTGTTACAGCAAATAGTGCTTCAAACGTCCACTCCGAAGCATTCTGCCGGGCGCCGGTGCCGTTTCCGTATGCCCCCGGTTTTTTCTGAGTCGTAAAGGTCAGTGAACATGCACCCTTAGAAAACGTGACCGTACTCGTTGCTAGTATTTCTAGTTCCGCTATCATATCGCTTATGTCTTTCGCTTCCCAAAAACCCGTATTCTTGGATACACCCCATCCATTATTACACTTAGAGATTCCGTGGTTGACAGTCCATTTTGATTCACCTGTTCCAGTTGCTCCGGTTAGCATAAGATTACATTTAAACTGGAGGAGTCCGTCTGTAAATTCACTTCTTGGCCCCGCACCGACAACCTCGACCTTGTCGGGTGCCCATACATTTGCAGCAGCTATCGCATCACCTGGGCTTATCACTGCGGAGCACAGTATCAAACTAAACAACAAGAACTGTAAATTTGCTACTTTTATACCGGGCATTATTGTATGAACCTTTCTGATTGTCTTAGACGCAACGACTGCCGAGTTCGCGCTATCGCTGGCGCGTCTTCCCCGTAGGTGGATTCGGCTGATCTACTAGGGCTAGCAAACAGAATTATTCAAGTCAAGGAGGGGGTTCTGGCGGACGCCGGTGGGCCAAACGCATAGGCGAGAGGCCAAGGAGGTTTCTGCTGTTCCGGTGGGCGTTTCCCCCGTAGCTTTCGTTTGTCCGCTGGCGGAACATCGACTGGCAATGGCCTAGACGGAAACCTGTGCTCCACGCGGATCGCGCCCCAGGATGCCCATTTTTTGTTTCCGTCTCGGCCTTTCGTCTGCACGCTTAGATGATCCTCTGGCGATGACGCCTGTGCGTCACGCGCCGAGAGTGGTCGTCGTGGCTCGCTCGATCCCGTCTGTGCGTCAGGCGCCGAGCGCGGCGCGGGCGACTGCGACGGCTTGCTCGAATCCCGTCTTGGTGCCGTGGCCGCAGACCTTGTGGTAGACAAAGGAAGGCGCGTTTTTGTCAGCGCGTTGTCGCATCCGTGGCACCAACGTGGCATAATCATGGTATGAGCAGGACGAGAGTGAGCACCACCGTGGACCAAGAGCTCTTGACGAGCGCCCGTCAGCTGCGCTTCAGTTCGACGGACGCTGCGCTCCTCGATGAGGCTCTCGCGGCGCTCCTCGCCCGACATCGTGCCGCCGATATTGACGCCGCCTACGCTGCCTACGACGAGCATCCGATCGAGGAGTCAGACGCTTGGGGCGATCTCGCGTCGTTCCGGGAGGCGGCTGCAACATCGTGAGCCCACTCGACGTTGCCGTGGACTGCTCTGGTTGAAACCAGGATCGGCGCTCCCACCCCACGCGCCGCGCTGCCGAGCGCCCTACGCCACGCATCAAGCGACATCCGCCTGCCCGGAAACCTCGATCCATGAGAGTTTGGATAGCGTCTCCACGGGCGCGTGTTAGAAAAACGGATGCCTCGTAGCGGCGACTATCGTCCACATGGACATGCCGCAGTCCTCGCAGCCCACGCCGCCTGGCTTGCCTCCTGCCGCGGATGAGCTGAATCAAGAGCCGGAGAAGGTCAGCGACGAGCTCGACCGCTGGCTGAGGAGTGCCGGCGACAGGACCTTGGGCAGCCTGATCGAGCTCGTCGAGGAGAAGAGCTTCGCGATCCTCTTCGTGCTGTTGCTCGGCGTGCCCGCGCTTCCGTTGCCCACCGGCGGCGCGACACACGTGTTTGAGATCATCGCCGCGCTGCTCGCATTCGAGCTGATAGCCGGCCGCGAGGAGATCTGGCTGCCACAGCGCTGGCGCAAGCTCGAGTTGGCGGGTGAGACGCAGCAGCGCTTCATTACTGCGCTGATGAAGATGATCCGCCGGCTCGAGCGCTTCTCCCGGCCTCGCCTGCGCTTCATGTTCGATCATCGTTTGAGCAACATCGTCTTTGGGCTGCTCGTGGTCGCCGGTTCAGTCGGCGCCTTCGTCGCCCCGCCGTTTACGGGACTCGACACGCTGCCCTCGCTCGGCGTGGTGTTGCTGTCGCTCGGCGTGATGCTCGAGGACTTCCTCCTCGTTGGCGTGGCGCTCGTCGTCGGCATTGCGGGCGTCGTGCTCGAGGTGGTGCTGGGCAGCGCTGCGATCCACGGCCTCGGAAGTCTCCTCTAGGTTTGAGGCCGACGGTCGCCCTGCAAGGCGCGAGTTAGGGCCGTCTCTACCCGCCCTCTTCTTCAACGGCTCGCCCCAGTTCCTCCAGGCTCACTCCGAGCGCGAGCGCGATGCGCCGCGTGGTGGTCCACGTGGGGTTGGCCTTGCCGCGCTCGATGCGCGCGAGCGCTGAGGTCGTTAGATCGGCGTGGTGCGCTAGGTCTTCCTGGGTCTGTTCGCACTCATGGCGTAGGCGGCGTACGGCCGCCGCGAGGTATGGGTCGGGCTGGGCTGGAGCGGTCACACCGTGAGCCTGCTAGCTGCCAGTGCATATGTCCAGGGAGCTAGCTGCCCAATTCCTGAGTACGTTCACATCCTCGAGCTCTCGACGTCCGACCGCCGGAAGGGGCGGCCAGCTCAGGCGTCCTGCGCCTCGATGTGTCCCGAGGCGATGGCGCCCACGAGCTCCTTGTAGTCGAGCTCGTTCTGATCGGCGTAGGCAATGGAGAAGTCCGCGAGGGCCTCCTCGAACACCCCGCTCTTGCCGAGGTAGCCGGCGATCGCGATGCGATCGCCCGTGCGCGCGTGCGCCCGCGCCAACGTCCAGCCGCAGAGGCGCCCGTAGTTGCGCAGCTGCTTGAATTCCATTGTTTCGATGTCCACCGAGAGCTTGCCGTCCCACAGCTGGCGCACGTAGAAGTCGCGCGGCTGGTCGTCGAGCCCCACGGCGGGGAGCCAGCCGAGGAAGATGTCCGAGGCGGCCTGCATCAGGCGCTGCCCCTCGACCACCCGCTGCCCGGAGTTGGCGTAGTCGGAGGCCCCGGCATAGGGCTCGAGCACGGAGGCCTGAGCTTCCTTGCACTGCAGCACGAGCGGGTCCTGCTCGTCGCGCCCGACCATCAGCACGACCCAGGCGCGGGTGCCGACGCTGCCCACGCCCACCACCTTGCGGGCGATGCCCTGGAAGCGGTAGGTGTCGAGCAGGCGGCGCCGGTCCTCGGCGAGGCTCGCGCGGTAGTCGTCCAGCAGATCGGCCATGCGGCTTTCGAATTCCTGGCGGGGGACGTCGGCGAGGAGCTCGTGGAGGGGCACCACCAGCGGCGGGGCGCTGATGAAGCGCAGCTCGCCGTCCACGACTTCGGTGAGCTTGGAGACGGCGCGCTCGGAGTCCTTGGCGCGGGCCTTGGCGATGTTGCGTTCGAGGTTCTTCAAGCGCTTTGCGGTGGCGCCCATCTCGCCGGCCATCGCAAGCACCTCCTCGGCCTCCAGGCGTGCGTACCACACCTGCAGGTTGGTCTTCTCGGCGAAGCCGCGTATGGCTTCGCGGTAGGCGCGCATCGCCCACACCACCACCTCACGGGAGTGCACGTGCTCGAGGCGCAGATCGCGCCCAGCGATGCAGAGGCTCGCGGCAAGCCGCTTGACGTCCCACTCCCACGGGCCGGGGAGGGTCTCGTCGAAGTCGTTGATGTCGAACAGCATCTCCCGCTCGGGCGAGGCGAAGCCGCCGAAGTTCGATAGGTGCGCGTCGCCGCACAGCTGCACGCGCAGGCCGGAGGTGGGGGTGGGGGCGAGGTCGGCTGCCATGATCGCGGCGGCCCCACGGAAGAAGGCGAACGCTGAGCGCGCCATGCGCCCGTAGCGGATCGGCACCAGCTCGGGGACGCGGCTCTCGGCCTGGCTCTCCAGCTGGGCGACGGGGTCCTTGCGCCGCTTCGCCGGGGCCCAATCGGCGTGGCTGGAGCGCGGGGCCTCAGAGCGCGCGGCCTTTCCCGCGGCGGCACGCTCGGCTGGAGTAGGCGCGGGGGCGGGGCTCGCAGTGGCCTTGTTATTGGCATTCCGCACGCGCGCAGCGGGTGGGCTCTTTGCGGGCGCCATTTAAAGAGGCTCTCACATGGAGGCTCAAAGTCAAGGTTCGCACCGTCGCCGGCTGATGCCATTATGCCGGCCTGCCTCTGAAGGGGGCACGCCGGCCTGGCGCAGGAGGTCAGCCGCCGGGTGATGGCGACCCTGATCTATCTCTCGGCCAGAGAGGGGTCGCTCCCGGGAACTCCGTGATGGTCTGGCGGCGCAGCGCCTGCGTGCCCACGAGCGCGAGGGCCGTGATGATCAGGATCCCGGTGAGCGTGCGAGTGGCAGCGATCGGGCCCCACACGAAGAGCAGGAGCAGCAGGAAGAAGACCGCGCCGAAGGTGATGTCGGCACGCTCGTTCAGGTAGGGCGCCAGCGCGCGGCGGATGGTGGTGGCGACTCGCGTGGGGCCTGCGAGCAGGCCGGCGAGGATCAGGGCGATGCCGATGTAGATGGTCGCCCAGGCGATGTCGACCAGCACAGAGGTTCCGATCGTCCACGCCGCCTCCGCGGCCGGCTTGACCGAGGCGGTGGCAGCGAGCGAGTTGACCACGGCGTGGCCGGCGAGCGAGCGGGCCACGAACACGATGAGGGCGGCCGCGATGAAGGCCGCGCCCACCTCCATCAGCGTCTGACGGCGGCGCCCGCGCGCGAGGTAGACGGCGAGCGCGTACATGAAGTAGACGAGCAGCGGCAGCACGAGCGCGAGCCCGCGCAGCGCGTTGACGGCGTTCTGCAGCGTCTTGAGGTTGTTGGAGCGGATCACCCTCAATTCGGCGACGTTGGGGGGGATCTTTTCCACGACGGACGTCGGCGCGCCGACGCGCCCCGCGACTTCGCCGAGCAGGGGCCGCAGGTCGATCACCACGTTGCCGCCACCGGGCGTGCGCACGAGCGAGCCGCGGTTCTCGATCAGCTTGACGAACTGGCGGTGGGCGATTTCGTTGGCGGTGCGCCACGCCGCCTGCACGCGCGGGCGTTCGAGGGCGAAGTTGATGCCCTTTTCGACCAGATCGCGCAGCGCGCCCGCGACCGGGGAGGCCAGCGGCTTGAGTTCTTCGGGCAACTCGCCCTTGAGTTCCCCGGCGACGTTGACGTTGGCGTAGAGCTGATCGGTGAGGTACCCCGCGAGCTCAGCGCGGATCGGCGGGCTTTCCAGCAGGGAGCTGCTGGTGTTAGTCCAGTAGCCGGTATCGAGCAGCTGGCGGTTGGCCCACACCGCGAAGATCGCGACGACTCCGATCACGGTGGCAACCCCGATCAGCGTGCGCACCAGCCAGCGATGGGGGGTGCCGCCAGGGCCCTCGCCGGCCGCGGCGGCGCCTGTCGCGACGGGAGGCTCGGAGGGCGGGGGAGGAGGGGAGGAGGGGAGGGGCCGCTCGAGTGGAGGCTGCTCGCTGGGCAGGCCCGAGGGGGGCTGCTCGCCGCCCTGCCGATCGGGCGGTTGGTCGGGCGGGTCGGCGTCGGCTGGGGGTGTCATGCGCTCGTCCGGCACATCGCGGGAATCGATCCGGCGATCGAGGTTCCGCGCCCGGCCGCGGAGCGGATCTCCAGCTCCCCGCCGGCCGCGCCGATGCGATCGCGCATGTTCACCAGGCCGCCCGCGGCGCGCCACGCGCAGGCATCGAAGCCCCGCCCGGTGTCGGATACCTCGAAGTACAGGCTCTCATCAGGATGCTCCCGCAGATGGATCGTGACCCTAGCACCGCGCCCGGCGTGCTTGACGGCGATCTCCGCGGCCAGCCCCGGAATCAGGCCGAGCAGCAGCGAGCGTGGAGTTGAGAGTGCAGTGACCATGCCATGCGGTGCCTTGAAGCTGAGGCGGGGCAGACGCTAAACACCACCCGCCTCTCGGGTATCCGTATAAACCCGCAGGTCCCCTCAGCACTTACGTGCACCGTCCGCGGGTCGCACACATCCGCGAAGCGCTCGCGGCTCATACCGGATGCAGGTCCCTTCAATGGTCATCCGAGAGCGCCGCCTCGGTCGTGCCAAGGGCCACTGGTGATTGTCCAAATTGGCCGAGTTCCTTCAACGGGAATATCCAAATGGCACAGTCACCTGTTTGGCGCTAGGCTTTCGCTATGGGTGCGGTGCCCATCGAGGAGGTGGTGAAGGGTCGGACCGCCCAGGGTCTGCTGGATGTCGCGCGGGGGGTCATCGCCGAGCTTGACCTCGATGTGGTACTCGATCGGGTGCTCGAATCGGCGCGCAAGCTGACCGGCGCCCGCTACGCGGCGCTGGGGGTGCTGAACGAGTCTCGCACCGAACTCGCGCGTTTCGTCACCGCCGGCATCGAGGAGTCCGCGCGCGCCGAGATCGGGGAGCTGCCGCGCGGCAGGGGGGTGCTGGGCGAGCTGATCGAGCGCCCCACGGCGTTGCGCCTGGCGGACGTGGGAGCGCACCCGCGCTCCTTCGGGTTTCCCGTGGGGCATCCGCCGATGCGCACCTTTCTCGGCGTACCGATCCCGATCGGCGATGGGGTCTTCGGCAACCTCTATTTGACCGAGAAGGCGGGCGAAGAGGAGTTCACCGCGGCCGACGAGGAGGCGGTGACGCTGCTCGCCGAGCTCGCCGGTGTCGCGATCGACCACGCGCGCCGCTACGCCGGCGCGAGACAGCGGCGCGACGAGCTCGAGCGCACCGTCGCGGCGCTCGATGCCACGACCCAGTTCGCGCGGGCGATCGGCGGTGAGACGAACCTCGATGTGATCCTCGAGCTGGTCGCCAAGCGCGGCCGCGCGCTCGTCTCCGCGCGCGCGCTTCTGATCGAGCTCTACCGGGGCCGGGAGCTGCTCGTCGCGGCTGGCGCCGGCGAGGTGCCTCCGGAGTTGATCGGCCGTCGGGTCCCCCTCGGAGACACCGTGGCGGGCCAGGTGTTGCGGACGCGTCGCACCCAGCACCTGGACGAGCTGAACCGCGCCCGCTTCGACGAGCACGGACTCGGCGCCTTCGGCGTCCACGCCGCCGGCGGGCTGATCGTGCCGCTGGTCTTCCAGGGTCACATCTACGGCGTGCTGCTGGCGCTCGACAGCCTGCGCGACGGTCCGCGCTTCAGCGTCGACGATCAGCGCCTGCTGGAGGCGTTCGCCACCAGCGCCGCCACCGCGGTGGCAACCGCGCAGTCGGTCGCCTCCGAGCAGCAGCGCCAGCGCCTGGCCGCTGCCGAGGGCGAGCGCGGACGCTGGGCCCGGGATCTGCACGACGAGACGCTGCAGAGCCTCAGCGCTCTGCAGATCAGGCTCGCGAACGCCCGCCGCGTGGGCCGGCACGAGGCGTTGGAGGAGGCCGTCGACGAGGCGATCGGGTACCTGCGCGAGGGGATCTCCGACCTGCGCGCCCTGATCACAGACCTGCGACCGGCGGCGCTGGACGAACTTGGCGTGGAAGCCGCTCTGGAGGCGCTTGCCGAGCGGTCCAAGCGCCACGGGATCGAGGTGGATTTGAGCATCGACCTCGCCCACGAGGCGCGCCGCGATCGCAGCCGGCACACCCCGGAGCTCGAGATCGCGCTCTACCGGATCGTTCAGGAGGCGCTGAGCAACGCCACCAAGCACGGGCGCGCCGCACGGGCGGTGGTTGAGATTCACGAGGACGCCGGCATCGTGCAACTCAGCGTCCGCGACGATGGCGCCGGGTTCGATCCCGCGCTCGAGGCGGGCGGGTTCGGGCTGCTGGGCATGCGCGAGCGCGTTCAGCTGCTCGAAGGGTCGCTGCGGATCGACTCCACGCCCGGCGCGGGGACGGTGGTGCGGGCGAGCATCCCCGCGCAGCGCCGTAGCTCCGATCTGGCCATCGCGGCCGACGGCTAACGCGTTCTCAGGTCTTCAGCAGCCCGCGCGCCAGCGCATAGCGCACCAGCTCGGCGCGCGAGCTCAACCCGAGCTTGCGGTGGATGCGGGTGCGGTGGGTCTCGATCGTGCGCGGGGAGAGGTGGAGCTTGTGGGCGATCTCCACGCTCGTGTGGCCGAGCGCGATCAGCCGCAGCACCTCGATCTCGCGGGCGCTCAGCCTGTCCTGCACCTGCGAGCTCTGCAATCCGTGCAGCCGCGCCGCGACGGGCGGGCTGACGTGCTCCTCGCCGCGCGCCGCCGCGCGCACCGCCGCGGGCAGTTCCTCGTCGGCGTGGGTCTTCAGCACGTAGCCAAGCGCGCCGGCGTTGAGGGCTCGCTGGGCGTACACCGGGTTCTCCTCCATCGTCAGCACCACGACCTGGGTCTCCGGAACTTCCTCGCGCAGCCCAGCGATCGCCTCGACACCGACGCCGGAGTCGCCGGGCATGCTCAGGTCCAGCACCAGCACGTGTGGCCTGTGGCCGTGGACGTGGCGCACCACCAGCGGCAGCTCGTCCGCCTCGGCGATCACCTCCAGATCGGCCTCGCCCTCCAGCAGCAGTCGCAGGCTGCGGCGCATGAGGGCGTGGTCGTCGGCCAGGATGATGCGGATCGCCGGCGGGGCCAATGGCTTGCCGTCGCTCTCCGCGGCGTCCATCGAGGGACTCGGCGCCAGCCTGAGATGGGCGGCCATTGCTTCAGCCTATTTTCGATCATCCCCCGTGGCTAGCGGACAAACGCCCCTATCGAATGTGGCAAACCACTGATCCTCGAGCGGCCTCGGTTCCGCTGCGCCGGTCGGTCTCCGCCAACTCCGCTACGCCGGCCGGGGCTCCGCCAGCGGTGGACCCGGGGCGGGGGCCTGCGCCGCCTCCAGCGGCGTGCGCGCCGCAAACCGCGGCAGCTCCAATTCGATCCGCGCGCCTCCCTGTGCGCTCTCGCCCGCTCTCACCCGCCCTCCGTGCGCCTCGACGATGGCGTGCACGATCGCCAGCCCCAGCCCCGTGCCCCCCGAGGCCCGGTCGCGGGCGGCGTCGGTGCGATGGAAGCGATCGAACACCCGCTCGCGCTGGTCGGGCGGAATGCCCGGTCCGTCGTCGCTCACCACGAACAGCACGCGCTCGGCGCCCCGGCGCTCGACGTCCAAGCGCACGAGCCCGTGCTCGGGCGCGGTGTGCTCGATCGCGTTGCTCACGAGGTTGCGCAGCGCCTGAGCGAGGCGATCGGGGTCGGCCGTGAGGGTTCCCTCCGGCACCGGGCCCAGCTCGTGGCGGCGAGGCGCCAGCAGGCTGATCCCGTCCCACAGCTCTTCCACGAACGTGGCCAGCTCGGTCGGCTCGACCCGCAGGAACTCGCGCTGCTCGGCCTTGGCGAGCACCAGCAGGTCATCCACCAGACGGCCGATGCGGGCGATCTCCGCCTGCACGAGGCGCTCCACGCGCCGTACCTCCGCGGCCGCGGGGTTGGGCTGGGCGGCGAGCACCTCCAGCTGGCCACGGATCACGGTGAGCGGGGTGCGCAGCTCGTGCGAGGCGTCGGCCACGAACGCCCGCTGGCTGGCGAAGGCGTCGGTGATACGGTCGAGCATGTGGTTGAAGGCCTCGGCCAGCACGAGCACCTCATCGCCCCGGCCGCCGGCGTCGTGGATGCGGGGGTGCAGGTCGCCCGCATCGACCTTCGCGGCCACGGCGGCCATGCGCCGCAGCGGAAGCGAGAAGCGGGTGCCGATCAGGTAGGAGGCCCCCAGCGCCCCCGCGAGCGTGAGCAGGCCGGCGAGGATGAACGCTTCGGCGACTCCCCGCTGAGCGACGCCCACGCTCGCCAGACGCTCCCCCACGCCGATCGTCACATGTGTTCCCCCTGGAAGGGTCAGGCGGCTTTTGAGCAGGCGCAGATCTCCGACGTCCGGGAGAGTGAGCGTCGAATAGCCGTCCGGCACCGTCAGCAGCCGCTGTGAAAAGCGGTTCTCGCGCTGCTGGTCGGCGACGCTCTCGCCATTGTCGGGGTGTCTCGCGCCAAACAGCTCGGGGCGGTTGGTGGCTGTCGTCGTTTCGCCCCGGCGTGGTCCATCGACGATCGCGAACTGCAGGGTGGAGCCGGCGCTGAAGGGCTGGTTCTGCACGTAGCGGCGTGTCACCGCGGCCACCCGGCGCGAGGATCCGGCGTCACTGGCGTCCTCGGCCGAGCGCTCGGGGGGTCGATCGGGGATGCTCTCGGCGGAGCGAACCGTCAATGAGAGATCTTCGAGGTCGCCTCCGATCTCGCGGTCGATCTGGTGGCGCAACTGCGTCCCCGCGCCGTTGTACACGACGGCGAAGCTCACCGCGGTGCAGATCAGCACGACCGCCGTCACCCACGCGGCCAGGCGCCAGCGCAGGCTGGTGGGGAGCAGGTGCCCGAGGCGCATCGCTCAGGGCCTACCCCGGGGCGTGGCCGAGGCGGTAGCCGATGGCCCGCACGGTGAAGATCGGGGCCGGGCTCTCGGGGCGGCGCAGCTTGCGTCTCAGGTAGCCGATGTAGACGTCCACGACGTTGGTGGCGGGGTCGTGGTCATAGCCCCACACCGCGCTGAGGATCTGCTCGCGCGAGAGCGCCTGCCCGCAGTGGCGCATCAGATAGGTGAGCAGCTCGAACTCGGTCGTGGAGAGCAGCACGGCCTCGCCATCGCGGCGGACCCTGCGTGTGAGCAGATCGACCTCGATGTCGGCTCCGCGCAGCGTCGTCGTAGAGGCCTGCGCGGATGCCTGCGCCGCCACGCGCAGCTGGGCGCGGACGCGGGCCACGAGCTCGGCCATCGAGAACGGCTTGACCAGGTAGTCCACTGCCCCCGCCTCCAGGCCGGCGACGCGATCCTCGATCTCGCCGCGGGCTGTGAGCACGATCACGGGGAGTCCCGGCTTGGACTGGCGCACCTTCGTGAGGATCTCCAGCCCGTCGCGGCCGGGGAGCATCATGTCGAGGACGATCAGATCGAAGCTCTCCGCGCAGCGCGCGGCGTTCTCCCTCGAGCGCCGTCGCGGTCGGCCTCGACCGCAAAGCCCTCGGCCTGGAGGCCCCGCTGGACGAAGTCGACGATCCCCGGCTCGTCCTCGATCACGAGGATCGTCGGCGGCATCGGCTGCTCACGGACCGGCTCCGCGGCGCTGCATCGCCCAGCATGGGCCACGTCGTTCCCGGCATCGACCCGCAGGCCGACTCCAAAGGCCCTTCTCACCTGACGGATCGCCGACACCGCCGACCGCGGCTGTCGCGCGAGAGTCGCCTCGGCGGCGGGGCGGGACAAACAGAGGAGGTGCACGACTTCTATGGAACTTCTCACACCTCCTTTATCGAGCTCCTTAGCTGGCTGAACACACTTACGAGCTTCCGGTATAGCGATCTGAAATGTCAAGCAAGCCCCCACACCAAGCTCCCCACGACCCGCACTCGGGCAGCGCTGCGCCGCCTCGGTCGCGTCAACCGCTGGATGATCGCCGGCATGCGCTGGCGCTCACGGGCGCCTCTCAGAGGTCGCCGCGCAGGCCTTCCCCGGTAAGACCGCTCAGGTGGCCGCCGGGGCGCACGCTCAGCGACCGGCGGCCGCGCAGACAACATGGCTCGCGGCACCTCTAGCGAGCTCGCTGACGGCCCCCGCGCAGGCCCCGCGGCCACGAAGCCCGGCCACGACCCCCGAACAGCAGGCGACGCCCGAACGCCGGCGCAAGCGTCGCCGAAGGCTGAATCCGAACCGACGCAGGAATCCGCACGTCGCAGGACACCCGCAGCCGCGCAGAAGCGACGCCCGAGAGGAACCCTCGTCGCTCACGCAATCGACGCCAGCCGAAGCGACGCCCGAAGCAGGAATTCCGAAGCGACCGCCCCGCAAGAACCCGACCCGGCCCAGGCGGAACCCGAGCCCGGTCGTCTCGGGGGATCCTGAGCGCTGCCAGACACGCACGGTCCCCGGCGAGTGGCTCGCGACGGCGAGGTGGGAGGCGCTCGGCACGGCGTCGTGCTGAAGCGTCACCGACCCCGGCGCGCCTCGAGCGCGCGCGGCGCGTCGTCGAGGCGAGCTCGATGCGATCGATCGCGCGTGCAGCCGCTTTCGCGAGGACTCCGACCTCTCGCGCGTGAACGCCGCCAGGGCCGGACGTCGTGCGAGTCGCCCCGCTGCTGGTCGAGGCGCTTCAGGTGGCCCTGCGCGCGGCCGAGCTGACCGATGGCGACGTCGATCCGACCCTTGGCCAGGCGCTTGGGCTCGCCGGCTACGACCGCGACTGGGCGGCTGCTCCTCCGAGAGGACACCCGACCGCCGGCGGCGCGCCGGCGCGGCGCTGGCGCGCCTCCGACTCGCGCTCCGGTGCTGCACGCGCCGAACTCGTGCGTAGCGACGCTCGCACACGGATCGCGCTCGACGCCGACCGCGCGCACTGTCCGCGTCCCGGCGGGATCGCGCTCGACCTCGGCGCGACCGCCAAAGCGTGGGCCGCCGATCGCGCCGCCGCGGCGGTTGACGCAGGTCACCGACTGCGGTGTGCTCGTCGGCCTCGGGCGGCGACATCGCGACCGCCGGGCGCGGCCCCGACAGCGGGCTGGCGGATCCACGTGACCGACGACCACCGCAGCGACGCTCAGCGCCCCCGGGCAGACGATCTCGATCTCCTGCGGCGGCCTTGCGACCTCGAGCACCGCGGTGCGGCGCTGGAGCCACGAGGGCCGCGACGATGCACCACATCATCGACCCCGCGCACCGGGCGCCGGTGCGCGGACACGTGGCGGACCGTCGAGCGTCGCCGCGGCGCGACTGCACCGACGCGAACATCGCGAGCACGGCGGCGCTGGTCCGCGGCGCAGGCGGCGCGCCGCCTGGCTGCAGAGTTCGGGCTGCCCGCGCGCCTGGTCGATCGCGGACGGCCGCGTGCGGACGCTCGGCGCGTGGCCTGCGCCGAAGCAGCCGCCGCACTCGGAGGCGCCTGCGTGACGCGCGTGAACCTCTCGCCGCCGCGGGTCCGAGCCTCTACTGGTACCTGACCCGCTCCACCGGCGCGGTCGCGCTGGTGCTGCTCACCGTCTCGCTCGTGCTGGGCGTCGTGGACGTGCGCCGCCTGAGCACGCCCCGCTGGCCGCGCTTCGTGATCGACGGGCTGCACCGCAACGCCTCGCTGCTGGCGCTGCGTGTTCCTCGCGATCCACATCCTCACCTCGGTGCTCGACAGCTTCGCGCCGATCTCGCTGACGGACGCGTTCATCCCCTTCCTCGGCTCCTACCGCCCGTTCTGGCTGGGCCTCGGCGCCGTCTCGTTCGATCTGATGCTCGCGGTGATCCTCACCAGCCTGCTGCGCAGGCGCGTCGGCTACGCGCGCCTGGCGAGCCGTCCACTGGCTCGCGTATGCGAGCTGGCCGATCGCGCTGCTGCACGGCTTCGGCACGGGCAGCGACGTGAAGAGCACCTGGATGCTCGCGCTCAGCATCGGCTGCCTCGCCCTCGTGCTGGCGGCGGTCCTCGCGCGCGTGCTGCCCGGCTGGCCGGCAGAGCGCCGCGCGGCGGGGCCTTGCGCTGGGCGGCGCCGGGGTCTTCTCGCTGGGCCTGCTTGCTGTGGCTGCCCGGTGGTCCGCTCGGGCACGAATGGGCGCGGCGCTCGGGCACCCCCGCCTCCCTTCTGGGGCACTCCGGCGGCACCTCGACGAGCAGCCACGCAGCCGATCAGTGGGGAGCCGCTGATGAGCGCATTCCGCCGAGCTGCCGGTCCAGCGCCGGCCGCTCAGCCGACCGCGGGAGACGCCGATGAGCCGCCTCGAGCCACCCGTTGGCCTGCCAAGGCTGCTGAACGCGATCCCCGCGCACGGCGCGATGAGCCTCGACGAGCACCTCGACGTCCACGGCGAGGCGCCGCTCGGCGCACAGCCGGCGCGAGCGCCGGGACGCCCACGCGCTGATCGAGCGCGTGGAGCGCGCCGGTCTGCGTGGCCGCGGCGGCGCCGCCTTCCCCACCGCGCGTGAAGATGCGCGCCGTGCTCGCCGCGCGCGGGCGCCCCGTCGTGGTCGGCGAACGCGGCCGAGGGCGAGCCCACGAGCCTCAAGGACCGCACGCTGGTGCGGCGCGCTTCCGCAGCTCGTGCTCGACGGCGCGGTGCTCGCCGCGCAGGCCGTGGGCGCCGAGGAGGCGATCCTGTGCGTTCTCGAGACGATCGACCTCGACGCGCCCCAGCGCGCGCTCGCCGAACGCCAGAAGCACGACGGCGGCTCGCCCAAGATCCGCCTCGCGACCGTGCCCGAGCGCTACGTCGCGGGCCAGGAGTCGGCGCTCGTGAACCACCTCAACGGCGGTCCCGCGCTGCCCACGTTCACTCCCCCGATGCCCTTCGAACGGGGTGTCGGGCGGCGCCCGACGCTCGTCAGCAACGCCGAGACGCTCGCCCACCTCGCGCTGATCGCGCGCCACGGATCGGGCTGGTTTCGCCAGCTGGGGACCGCCTCGGAGCCGGGCTCCACGCTCGTCACGCTCTCCGGCCCGATCGCCTATCCGGGGGTGTATGAGATCGAGCAGGGCGCCTCGCTCACCTCGCTGCTCGAGGCGGCCGGGGGCGCCACCTCTCCGCTGCGCGCGGTGCTGCTGGGCGGCTACGCCGGCACGTGGGTTGGCGCGGATCTGCTGCGCGGGCTGGCGCTCTCCGCCGAACACCTCGCGCCGCACGGCGCGACGCTGGGGGCGGGAGTGATCGCGCTGCTCTCCGAGGATGCCTGCGGCGGTGGCCGAGACTGCGCGCGTGATGCGCTGGATGGCGCAGCAGAGCGCCGGCCAGTGCGGCCCGTGCGTGCACGGCCTGCGACGCGGTCGCCACCAGCGTCGAAGAGGTCGCCGCCGGCTCGGCGCGCGGCAAGGCCCGCCAGCGCATCGCCCGCCTCGCGACGCTCGCGCGCGGGCGCGGCGCCTGCGGACACCCCGATGGGGCCGTGCGCTTCCTCGTCAGCGCGCTCGAGGTGTTCGCCGAGGACTTCGCCGATCACGCCCGCCACGGGGTCTGCGACGCCTGCCGGCGTCCCGGCGAGCTGCCGCTCCCCGTCCCCGTTCACCCCTCCCGAGTCCGCGCGCGATGGCGCTGAGTCGATGAGGACGAGATGGCCGTCGAACCGAGCCAGCGGCACCGACGAGGATGAGATGAGCCAGTGGAGGATGAGATGAGCCACCGCCTGCGCGTGAACCCCATCACCTGCGAGGCGCACGGGATGTGCGCGGAGCTGCTGCCCGAGCGGATCGCGCTCGACGACTGGGGCTATCCGATCCTCGACGAGCGGCCGCTCGACCCCGGAGCTCGTGGCGCAACGCCAAGCGCGCCGCGCAGGCGTGCCCCACGTTCGCGCTGCTGGTCGAGCGCATCCCCTCGCGCCGTGGTTGGACGCTTCTCTGCCGTCCTGCGCAGCGCGCGCCCTCGCGCCGGAGCCCTGGCGTTCGTTCGAACGCCTCGATGAGTATCCCGTTGAACGCCCATTGAACGCTTTCCCCGCCCGGACGGGCGATGGGGGCGTTCACGAATCTGAACGCAATCAGCGAAGCTCGGGCGATTGTGGGGGTGGCGGCGCTCCCCCACCATCGGTAGGCACATGGGACCGACTCCGCGCGCCACCCTCGACGAGTCCCCCCAGGCAGCGCGTGAGGTACGACGTGCGGTCGCCCGCTGCAAGCGGGGCGACCGCGACGCGCTGCGCCTGCTGTACGTGCGCTACTCGGGCAACGTCTACGGCTACATCCGCAGCATCGTCAAGGACGACAAGGAGGCCGAAGACCTCACCCAGCACGTCTTCCTGAAGCTGATCACGGCGATCGGCAAGTACGACGATCGCGGCATCCCCTTCTCCGGCTGGCTGCTGCGCCTGGCGCGCAACGTCGCGCTCGACCACCTGCGCCGCCGCCGCCCGATTCCCGCGGAAGAGGTCTTCGGCGCCGATCGCCCATCCGACGAAGGGGCGCTGCACCGCGCGGGCAGCCTGCGCGCCGCACTCGTCGCGCTGCCCGACGAGCAGCGCACGGTAGTGCGTGATGCGCCATCTGGTGGGGCTCACCCCGGCGGAGATCGCAGCGCGGATGGGGCGCACCGAGAGCTCGATCCACGGCCTGCATCACCGCGGCCGGCGCGCGCTGCAGCAGGAGCTGCGCCGGCTCGACTCCGCGCCGTCCACCGTCGCGGCCCCCGTCTAGCGGGCGGGCATGGAGGTCGCCGCGGGAACCTCGCGGGTGCGTGGCCGCCTGTCCTCGCTGCCGGCGTCCTCGCCCGCCCCTTTCCCGCCGGCGTCCCGCCGGTTCCCTCCGCGGCGCCCGCATTGGTGCCGTTCACGCGGCTCGACGCGCCGACCCCGAGCTGCTTGCTCAGCTGCTGGAGGACGTGCGGGGCGTGGCCGAGAGCGGGGCCTTCACGCTCGGCGAGCACGTCGACGGCCTTCGAGCGCGACTTCGCCACCTACTGCGAGACCCGCTTCGCGATCGGCGTGGCCTCCGGCACCGAGGCGCTCGCGCTCTCGCTGCGCGCGCTGCGAGATCGGGCCGGGCGACGAGGTGATCGTGCCGGCCAACTCGTTCATCGCCACCGCCGAGGCCGTCAGCGCGGTCGGTGCGACGCCGCGCCTGGTCGACGTCTGTCCGCGACTCGCACCTGCTGACCGCGGAGATCCTCGAGGCCGCTCTGACGCCCGCGCGTGCGCTGCGTGATCCCCGTGCACCTGTATGGCGCCACGGTCGACCTCGACCCGATCCTCGAGCTTGCTCGCGCGGCAGGCGTCCACGTGGTCGAGGACGCCTGCCAGGCGCACGGCGCACGCTACCGCGGGCGGCGCGTGGGAACCCTCGGCGCGCTCGGCTGCTTCAGCTTCTACCCCACCAAGAACCTCGGCGGGTGGGGCGACGGCGGGGCCGTCGTCACCGCATCGCCCGAGCTCGCCGAACGCCTGGAGCTGCTGCGCTCGCACGGCGAGCGCCCCCGCTACCGCCATCGCGTGGTCGGGCGGCACGGCGCGCCTCGACGCGCTGCAGGCGGCGATCCTGCGGCGCAAGCTCACCCGCCTGGAGGGCTGGAACGAGAGCGTCGGCGACTCGGCGCCATGCTGCGCGAGCTGCTGCATCCAATCGAGCTGGTTGAGCTGCCCTTCCCCGAGGCCGACCACGTGTACCACCTGTTCGTGGTGCGCACTCCCGGGCGCGAGCTGCTGCGCGAGCACCTCGCCGCGCGCGGAGTTGCCTCGGCCGTGCACTATCCGGTGCCGATCCACCTCACCGAGGCGTACGCGCACCTCGGCCACGGCCCCGGGAGCTTCCCCGTATGCGAGGCGCTCGCGGCTCGGATCTGCTCGCTGCCGCTGTTCCCCGGGATGACCGAGGGGGAGCTGGAGCGGGTTGCGCGGGCGACGCTCTCCTTTGCGGAAGCGCTGCCCCGCAGTGCCCGTTGATGGAACAGTGACCGCGCAGAGGACAGCCCGCCGCTCGCGCCGCATGGCCGATGAGACAGCGCAGAGCACGGCCCGCCGCCTGCTCGACGTGACCGTCGCAGGCGCGGGGCTGGTGGCGCTCTCCCCGCTCCTGGCGGCGATCGTGCTCGCGATTCGCCTCGAGTCTCCGGGCCCGGTCGTCTTCCGCCAGCGCCGGCTGGGGCTCGACCGCCGGCCGTTCACGGTCCTGAAGTTCCGCACGATGCGCAACGGCGCGGACACCGCGCCGCACCGCGAGTACGTGCACTCGCTGATCGACCGGCCGGATGGGGTCGAGCGCGGGCGCCTGTATAAGCTCTCGGTCGACAATCGCGTCACCCGCGTCGGGCGCTTCCTGCGCGCATGGAGCCTCGACGAGCTGCCGCAGCTCGTGAACGTGCTGCGCGGGGAGATGGCGCTCGTCGGCCCGCGGCCGGTGATCCCCTACGAGGTCGAGCGCTACCCCGAGCGCTACCTGCGCCGCTTCGCCGTCAAGCCGGGGCTCACGGGGCTGTGGCAGGTGTCGGGTCGCAACGAGCGCACCTACGAGGAGATGGTGCGATTCGATATTGAGTACGCGCAGCGCGCCTCGCTGCTGCTCGATCTGCGCATCCTCGCGCGCACGCTGCCCGTCGTCCTCGGGCGCCAGGGGGTGGCCTGATGGATGCGCCGATCGGTGTCGCGGTCGTCGGCTACGGCTATTGGGGTCCGAACCTGGTGCGCAACGTCGCCGAGTGCCCCGAGCTCGAGCTGCGCGCGCTGTGCGACAGCGATCCCGCGCGCCTGCACGTGTTCGGCCGCCGCCACCCCGAGGCGCGGGCGGTGCGCGAGCTGGACGAGGCGCTGGAGGACCCCACGGTGCAGGCGGTGATCGTGGCAACCCCGCCACAGACCCACCACGCGCTTGCGCGCCGGGCGCTCGAAGCGGACAGGCACGTGCTGGTCGAGAAGCCGCTCGCCACGCGCCTAGCCGATGCGCAGGAGCTGGCGCGGATCGCGGGGGACACCGGGCGCGTGCTGATGCCGGGCCACACCTTCGTCTACTCCCCAGCCGTCAACGCGGTTCGCGAGCTGATCCGCGGCGGGGTCGTCGGCGACGTGCACTTCATCACCTCCGCGCGCATGAACCTCGGCAAGTACCACGTCAACGGGGTGCTCTGCGACCTCGCTCCGCACGACCTCTCGATTCTCCTCCACTGGCTCGGCCAGCCCGTCGTGGAGGTCGCCGCCTCGGGCTCCTCCGTGCTGCGCGTGGGCGTGCCCGAGACCGCGTTCCTCACGCTCGCCTTCGCCGAGGGTCCCACCGCCAACGTGCAGATCTCCTGGCTGGCGCCGCGCAAGGTGCGCCAGATGATCGTCGTCGGCAGCCAGCGGATGGTCGTCTACGACGACACCGCCTCCGACGAACCGGTGCGGATCTACGACCGCGGCATGGACATGCTGCCGCCCGAGCCCGCCAACTTCGGCGAGCACCAGCTGATCTACCGCACCGGCGACGTCGTGATCCCGCGGATCGAGCCCCAGGAGCCGCTGCGGCTGGAGCTCGAGGACTTCGCCCGCGCGATCCGCACGGGGGAGGAGCCCCGTTCGAGCCTCGCCCTGGGCCTCGAGATCGTCGCCGTCGTCGAGGTCGCCGAGGCCTCGCTGGAAGCGGGCGGCACCCCCCTGCGGCTGGCGCCCGCGCCCGAGCAGGCGGCCGCGGCATGAGGACCGAGACGTCGATGCCCGCGCCCTCGATCGAGCGCAACCGCCCGCGCGTTATGTCCATCGTCGGCGCGCGCCCGGAGATCATCCAGGCCGCGCCCGTGTGCGCCGCGCTGGCGGTGCTCGCGCAGGAGATCCTCGTGCACACCGGCCAGCACTACGACGAGGCCATGTCCGAGGGGCAGATCGCCGCGACCGGGCTGCCCCAGCCCCACCACAACCTGGGGGTCGGCTCGCGCTCGCGCGCCCAGCAGCTGGGGATCGCGCAGCTGCGCCTCGCCAGGCTGATCGAGCGCGAGCGCCCCGACGCGGTGCTCGTGCGCGGCGACACCAACGCGACCCTCTCCGGCGCGCGCGCGGCGGCGGCGGCGGGCGTGCCGCTCGTGCACATCGAGGCCGGCCTGCGCTCGCGGCGCGAGGACATGCCCGAGGAGCACAACCGCGTGCAGACCGACCGCCTCGCGCAGCTCCTGCTCGCGCCCACGCCGGGCGCGCGGCGCAACCTCCTGGCGGAGGAGGCTCGCAGGGCGAGGTGCACGTAACGGGAGACCCCCTCTGCGACACGCTCGAGAGCTGGCGCGAGCGCATCAAGCCCGCCGGCGGGGACTACGTGCTCGCGACCGTGCATCGCAACTACAACACCGACTCCCCCGAGCGCCTGCAGGCGGTGCTCGCGTGCCTTGCGCGCTCGCCCTGGCCGGTGCTCCTGCCGCTGCACCCACGCACGCGCGCGCGCATCGCGGAGTGGAACCTGGAGGTCTCGCCCTGGATCCGGGTGCTGGGACCCTGCGACTACCCGCGCATGCTCGCCCTGGAGCGCGGCGCGCAGGCGATCGCGACCGACTCCGGCGGCGTGCAGCGCGAGGCGTACCTGTGGGGGGTGCCGTGCGTGACGCTGCGCGAGGAGACCGAGTGGACCGACACCATCGAGACGGGCTGGAACACGCTCGTCGGGTGCGACCCCGACGCCTTCGAGGAGGCGTTCGTGCGCCCGCGCCCAACCGAGCGCCCGCCGATCTTCGGCGATGGGCGCGCAGCGCAGCGGATAGCAGCAGCGGTCGCAGGCTTCATTGGTCGTGAGTTGGAGGCTGCCGCGTGACTCCACTGCGCATCGGCCTGATCGGGGCGGGCAAGATGGGCTCGTTTCACATGGAGAGCTGGGAGCGGATCCCCGCCGCGCGGCTTGTCGCGGTCGCCGACCCCGACGAGGCCGCCGCGCGACGGCACATCGGGCGCCGGCCGATCGAATCGTTCCGCGACCACCGCCTGCTGCTCGAGCGCGCGGACGTCGACGCCGTCTGCATCTGCGCGCCCTCCGAGCACCACGCGCACATCGCGCTCGACGCGATCGCTGCCGGCAAGCACGTGCTCGTGGAGAAGCCGATCGCCACCGCGCTCGAGGACGGGCTGCGGATGGCCTCCGCCGCGCGCGCCGCGCGCGTGAAGCTGATGGTGGGCCACGTCGAGCGCTTCAACCCAGCTGTGGGCAAGCTCGCCGAGCTGATCGCCGAGGGTCGCATCGGGCGCGTCTTCCGCGCGCACGCCACGCGCGTCGGGCCGCTCCCCCAGCGCATCCGCGACACGGGCGTGGCGATCGACCTCGCCACGCACGACCTCGACATCATGCAGTTCGTCCTCGGTCTCGACATCACCTCGATCTACGCGCAGGGCTCGCGCTGCGTGCACCCCACGCAGGAGGACATGATCGCCTGCCTCCTGCGCTTCGGCGAGGCCGGGCCGTGGGGGCTGCTCGACGTCAACTGGCTCACGCCCGAGAAGCGCCGCGAGCTCACCGTGATCGGCGAGGGGGGGATGCTGAGCGCCTCCTACTTGACTCAGGACGTGTGGTTCACCGAGTCCTCCGAGACCTCCACCGGGTGGAGCGAGCTCGCGCGCATCCGCGGCGACGCCGAGGGCGCGGCCGTGCGCTTCGCGCTGGGGCGCATCGAGCCGCTGCAGGCCGAGCTCGAAGCGTTCGCGCGCTGCGTGCTGGAGGACACCCCCGAGCCCGTCTCCGCGCAGGAGGGCTGCCGCGCGCTCGCCGCCGCGCTCGCCGTGCGCGACTCCGCCGCCCACTCGCGCCCGGTGACGCTGCTCGACGCCTCCGTGGCGCGCGCGCAGGCGCCTGTGCCGCCCCCCGCTTCGCCGTCTGCTCCGGCGCCCGTCCCGGTCGCCGCCTGATCGTTCGACCGCACCGATGATCCGCTTCGTCATCCCCGCCTACAACGAGCGCGAGAACATCCCGCGCCTGCTCGCCGACCTCGGCCCGGTCGCCCACGAGCTGGGCGCGCGCGTGATCTTCGTCGACGACGGCTCTTCCGACGGCACCGCCGAGGAGATCGCCGCACACGCCGACGGCCTGCACCTGGCGATCGTGCGCCATCGCGTCAACCGCGGATTGGGCACCGCGATCAACTCGGGCCTGCGCGCCGCCCTTGGGGAGTCCTCCGACGAGGACGCGGTGGTGACGCTCGAGGCCGACAACACATCCGACCTGGGCGACCTGCCGCGGATGCTCGAGCTGTTCGCGCAGGGCCACGACATCGTGCTCGCCTCGGTGTACGCGCCCGGGGGACGGATCGTCGGGGTCGCGCCCTGGCGGTTGGCGGCCTCCCGTTCGGTCTCGGGCGCCTTTCGCATGGCGGGCGGCCTGCGTGAGATCCACACGCTCTCCTCGCTCTATCGGGTCTACCGCGCCGGCACCCTGCGCAAGGCCGCGGAGACCTACGGCTACCTGCTGGTCCGCGAGCCCGGCTTCGCCGCCAACGTCGAGCTGCTGCTGAAGCTCTACAACGCCGGCGCCTCCGTCGCCGAGGTGCCCACCGTCAACGACTGGTCGCGACGCCTGGGCTCCTCGAAGATGAGCCTGCGTCCCACCGTGCTCGCCTACGGACGCCTCATGGCCGCCCATCTGGTCGGGCGCATCCAGCCCCCGCCCATCTCGCCGCTCGGCGGGGAAGAGTGACGCCCGCGCCACGCGTCGCCGCTTCCGCCGTCCCGCCGCGCGTCGCCGTCGTCGGCGCCGGCATCCTCGGCACCGTGCTGGCCTTGCGCCTCGCCCAGGGGGGAGCGCGCGTCACGCTGCTCGAGCGCGCCTCCACGCCCGGCGGCCTCGCCGGATCGATGGACTTCGACGGGCACCGCGTGGACCGCTTCTACCACGTCATCGTCCCCTCCGACGAGCGCATGATCGCGCTCGCCGGCGAGCTGGGGCTCGCGAGCGAGCTGAGCTTCACGCCCGTGGGCGTCGGGTTCTTCGTGGATGGGGCGATGCACCCCTTCAACGGGGTACGCGACTTCCTGCGCTTTCAGCCGCTCTCGCCCCTGGGGCGCGCGCGGCTCGCGTGGTTCGTCGCGCAGTGCCAGCTGCGCAGGGAGTACGCCCCGCTGGAGGACATTCCGCTGGAGGAGTGGCTCACGCACCACTGCGGCCGCACGGTCGTGCAGCGCATCTGGCGCCCGCTGCTCGACTCGCGCTTCGACGGCCGGCACGGCGAGCTGCCCGCGACGTACCTGTGGGCGCGCACCAACAGGATGCGCTCAGCGCGCTCGGGGAGCGGCGGCGGGGGCGAGCGGATGGGCGCGATCGCCGGCGGGGGCCACGAACGGCTCGTGCTCGCCGCGGTCCGGCGTGCCCGCGAAACGGGTGTCGAGGTGCGCCTCGGCGCGGGCGTCGAAGGACTCGTGCTCGACGCGGGCGGGGAGAACGGGGACCGAAGCGCCGCCCCAACGGCGGCCGATCGCTCTCGCGAGGTGAACGGCGGCGTGCGCGTGACCGGCGTACGCGTGGACGGCGCCGAGGAACGCTTCGATCTCACGATCCCCACCCTCCAGCCGCCCGCGCTGCGCCGGCTGCTGCCTGGCGCGCTGCATTCGCTGCTCGACGCCTACCCCTGCCGCTATCTGGGGGTCGTCTGCCTCGTTCTCAAGCTGCGCCGCTCGCTGCTGCCCTACTACTCGGTCAACATCTGCGACCCCACGCCCATCACGACCGTGGTCGAGACCTCGCACGTCGTCGGCACCGCCCACACCGACGGGCTGCGCCTCGCGTACCTGCCGAAGTACTGCGACCCCTCCGCGCCCGAGTTCTCCGAGGACGACGACTCCATCTACCGGCGCTTCACCGCGATGCTCGCGCGCCTGGCGCCTTCCTTCAGCCATGAGGACGTCGTCGCCTGGACCGTCCAGCGCGCGCCCCTGGTGGAGCCGGTGCATGCGCTCGGGCACAGTCCGCGCACGGCGCCGCTGTGGCCCGGCGTCGAGGGCCTGGGGCTCGCCTCGGCCAGCCAGGTCTACCCGCGGCTGCTCAATGGCGAGTCGATAGTGGAATTGGCCGAGCGTGTCGCCAAACCGAGGCGCTCGCACGAGTTCGTCGATCAGTGCCAGATAGCCTGCCCGCTGGCGCTCCCACGTTATCTCCTCCAGCCATCGCGTAGCCCGCGTCGCGTGTTCGCGCGCGCCCGCCGGGTCGGCGCACAGCTCCGCCAGCGCGTGCGCCAGATCCGCCGGGTCGCCCGCCGTGAACAGCTTCAGCGCCCCGCTCGGGAAGTAGTCGGAGATGCACGGCAGCCGTGAGGCCACCACGGGCAGCCCCATGTGCACGTACTCCAACAGCTTCACCGGCAGCAGCAGCTCGGTGAAAGAGTCGTGCAGGGTCGGCACCACGCCGATGTGCGCCTGCTCCAGCTCCGCCGGGATCCGCTCGAACGGCACGGGCTCGGGCGCCACATCGATTCGCCCGGGCGCCACCTGCGCCGCCAGTGCGGCGAGATGGTCGCGATCCTCGCCCGAGCCGCACACGCGCAGCCGCACGTCGGGTCCCCCGCCCAGCAGGCCCACCGCGCGGATGACCGCCTCCACGCCGAAGCGCGGAGCCAGGCCGCCGTGGTAGAGGATCCGCAGCGGCCCCGTCTCCGGCCAGGCGACCGGCGCCCGGGGCGCGCCGAAGACGCGCTCGTCGGGCGAGTTCATGACGACCGTCGTGCGCCCCACGCCCACGCCCCGGCCTTCCAGGCGCCGGCGTGCCTGCTCGGTCACGGCCACCACGTGGGAGGCCACTGCGGCGCAGGCCCGCTCCTCCGCTCGCATGAGACGCATCAGCAGGCCGCCGTCGGGACGGCCGAACTTCGTGGCGAACAGCTCCGGGAAGGTGTCGTGGACGTCGAGCACCACCGGCGTTCCGCGCAGGCGCGGGACCAGCGCGGTCGCGACGATCAGATCGGGCATGTTGTGTGTCTCCACCAGATCGAAGCGCCGCCGCAGATCGAGTGCGGTCAGGCGCCCCGCCGCGCGCGCGAGGAAGCTCGCGTAGCCGCGCACGTACGCGCTCGCACCGCCGCGCGTCTTGTTCGCGGCGACCGGGTGCACGTGGATCGATCCCGCCCCGACGCGCAACTCCTCGCGCTCGCCCAAGCACACCAGATGGACCTCGTCGCCGCGCTCCGCCAGCGCCCGCGCCTGGCGCTGCACGCGCGAGTCCAGACGGAAGTCGGATAAGTGCACCATGCCCACGCGCAGGCTCATCGCGCCGTCCCCCGCATCCGCCCGTGCGGGCTCATCGCTGCGCCCCCAGCATCCGCCCGCGCAGCTCGCGCCGCGTGAAGCTGCGGTACTCGCGGTCGGCGACGCGCTCGGTGCGCTGTGCCGCCGCGCGCGCGTACCCGTACAGGAACGCGGCCCCGGAGAGCCCGGCGGGGGGGCGGCGCGCGACCCGCAGCGAGCGCAGCGCCACCCACAGCGCGCCGTAGTGGGTGATGTAGGCGCACTCGCCGTGGCGCGCGTGGCCGCGCAGGGCCCCGTCGGCGCTCGCCAGCGGGCGGTGGTGGACGCAGCGCAGGTCGCCGAAGGTCTGCGTCTGGAATCCGCGCATGCGCGCGTAGGTCTCGTCGATCGTGTCCCACCCCAGGCGCTCGTGCACGCCGCCGATCGCGGTGAAGCACTCGCGCGTGTAGCACTTCAATGCGCCGTGCACGTGGTGGCGGGCGATCCTGATCGCGCGCATCCCGCCGCCGGCGGTCGGCTCCACGAGCGCGCCGCCGGCGATGCCCAGGCGGGGGTTCGCGGCGAAGCGCTCCAGCAGCGCCGCGAGGTAGCCCGGGGGCAGCTCGATGTCGCCGTCGAGCTTCATCACGTGCGTGTAGGAGCCGCCCGCCCGTCCTGTCTGGGCGCGCGCGTTCCCACCCGCGTGGGCGTCCTCCTCCCACCCCGCGGTGGCGAGCGCGAGGTTGAAGTTGCGCGCCTCGACCGCGCGCGCCAGGCGGTCGCGCGCGCCCGGGGCCTGTGCGGGGCCGCGCAGGACCGTGAGGAAGCCGAGCTCCTCGCACAGGGCGCACAGCTGCTCGTGGGTGTCGTCGCTGGAGCCGTCGTCGATCGCCACCCAGCGCGCGGGCGCCGGCTGCTGCGCGGCGACCCCCCGCGCGACGCGCGCGATGTGCGCGCCCTCGTTGCGTACGGGCGAGACGATCAGCACCCGCGGCCGGTGTGGGCGGATCGGCGGCTCTGGGCGCGGCGTGTCCATGCGCAAGCAACGTCCCGGGCCCTCCGTTCCTTCACGATGGATCTCGCGGTCATCGTCGTCTCGGCCAACGACGCCCGCTGGCTGGAGGGGTGCCTGTCGAGCGTCTTCGCGCACGCCGGCCCGCTGGAGCTGGAGGTGTTCGTGGTGGACAACGCGTGCACCGACGGCACGCGCGAGCTGGTCCACACCCGCTTTCCGCGGGTGCGCACGATCGACTCGCCCAACTTCGGCTTCGCCCACGGCAACAACCGCGCGCTGGAGCGCACCGGCGCGCGTTACGCGCTGCTCCTGAACCCCGACACCATCATCCTGCGCGGCACGCTCGCCGAGCTCATCGACGCGCTCGACGCCCAGCCTCGCGTCGGCGTCGCGGGGGTCCGCCAGGTCGATCCGAACGGCGCGCTGCTCCCCACGATCCGCCGCTTTCCCCACGCGGCCCGCGCGCTTGGCGAGGCGCTCGGCTCCGAGCGCTGGCCGCTGCGCCCGGCGTGGTCGGGAGAGCGGGTGCTCGACCCCGCCGCCTACGAGCGCGAGGGCGACTGCGACTGGGTCGTCGGCTCGTTCCTGCTCGCCCGCCGCGAGGCGCTGCTCGCCGCTGGGCTGCTCGACGAGCGCTTCTTCCTGTACTGCGAGGAGCCCGATCTGTGCCTGCGCGTGGCGCGCGCGGGCTGGCGCGTGCGCCACATGCCGCAGCTCACGATCCGCCACCACGCGGGCAAGGGGGGAGTGCGCCCGCGGATGCTCGCGCAGGAAACCTTCGCGCGGCGCCAGTACGCGCGCAAGCACTTCGCGCCCCTGCACCGCGCGCTGTACGTGGGCGCGCTCGGCGCCCGCCACGCCCTGCGCGCCGCTCTGCCCCCGGGCTCACGCGCGGAGGCCCCGTGCAGCGCGCGGCTGCGGTGCGGGCGCTGCGTTCGCTGGGGCCGCGCTCCCATCCGCCCTTCATCGCGCCCCCGCCGACGGCGGTTGCGCCGCCGCCGGGTATCGACGCGGTTGCGCCACCGCTGGGTATCGCCGCGGGGGCGCCTCCGCCGGGATGTCGCACGCCCGCGCACAAATCCGCGCCCGCGCCATCCGTTCCTCTGGCGCAAGCCCGATCCGACCCTCCTGAGTGAGATGGAGCTCGCCGAAGTCCTCAGAGTCATCTGGTCGCGCAAGCTGACCGCCACGCTGATCGTCCTGCTCGCGGCGGGCGCCGCGGCGGGCGCGAGCATGCTCGCGCGCTCCACGCCGCGCGGCGCGGCCACGGTTCAGATCCTGATCGACTCGCCGCAGTCGGCGCTCGCCGATCTGCTCCAGAACACCGTTCCCCTCACCACGCGCGCCTCGCTGTTCGCGCAGGTGATGGCCAGCGAGGCGGTGCTCGAAGACATCTCCGCCGCCTCCGGCGTGCCGGTAGGCCAGCTCACGGCGCAGGGTCCCTACAGCGGTTCGGGGCAGGCCCAGGCCGTCGTGACCCCCTCCGAGGCGCGCGCCGTCCAGCTGCTCGGCGAGCGCGCCTCCTACCGGCTGAGCTTCCTCGCGCAGGCTGAGGAGCCGATCGTCACGGCCTCGGTGCAGGGTCCCACGGCGCCCGCCGCCGCGCGCGTGGCCGGCGCGATCGTCCCCGGGGTGCAGGCATATGTCGCGGTCCTGCAGCGCCAGGCGCGCACGGCGCCCGCGCGCCGCGTGACGATCCGCGCGCTCGGCCCGCCGCAGTCGGGCACCGTCAACTCCAGCTCGCGTCTGACGCTGATGGTCGTCGCCGCGTTCGGCGTGCTGCTGCTGGGGCTGCTGTTCCTGATCTGCGCCGAGAGCCTGCGCCGCCGGCCGCTGGAGGAGGCTCCCCCGCGGCTCGACCTGGCGGCGGACCTCGATCGCGTCGCGTGAGGAAGCGCGCCGCCGCCCTCCTGGCGCTCGCAGCGCTTGCCGCTGCCCTGGTGGGCCACTGGTCCTCGCTGTCGGTCGGGGCCGCCAGCGCCAAGGTGCTCGTGGATTCGCGCGAATCCGAGCTCACGGGTCCCGCCCCCGCGGGCGCCACGCGAGCCGAGCTCGCGGGGCAGCTGGCGCTCACCTACACCCTCTACCTGCAGAGCGATCAGGTCACGATCGAACTCGGCCGAACCCTGGGGCTGAGGGACTCGCGAGTGTCGGCCTCGGGCCCGTTCACGCTGCTGCTCGGTCGCGTGAACTTCGCGCCCAAGAGCTCCGTGCTCCCCGATCCGGTGCCGGTGAACGGCGCCTACCGCCTCGTGCTCGACGTCGATGGCGCCAACCCGGTGCTCACGCTGTATGCGCAGGCTCCCACCGCGCGCGCGGCGATGGCTCTGGTCGATGCCGCCCGCGCACTGCTTCAGCGCCATGTTCTCAAGCAGGAGTCCAGCTACCCCCTGGGCCCCGAACAGGCGGTGGTGCTGCGCCCGCTTGGCCCAACCGTCGGCGGGCTCGTCGATCCGGGCGCCCGCTGGCAGCTGATCGTCGCCGTTTTCCTGCTGGTGCTCGTGCTCGGCGGCGGCCTGCTGTATGCGCGCAGCCGCCGTTCTCGCTCAGGGCCAGCCCCGAGCCGGCGCGGCGCGCGCACCGAGCGCGGGTGGGAACTGGGAGTCGATGGGAAGCGCCACGCGGGAGGGCTCCCAGCGGAGCCCGTCGGCGGGGAATGGCCCCGCACGACGCGGCTGCTGCCGTGGGCGCTGGCGGGCTTCGTGGCGATGCTGTTCCTGGTCCCCTTCGACGCCGTCGCGCTGCCGGTGAGCCTCCCTCTCGCCAACACGTTGGACCGGCCGCTGCTGCTCGGCCTGGTGGCGCTGTGGCTGGCGAGCATGGCGCTGCTGAGCGGCGCGGCGCGCCCGCGCGTGCGGCTCACGCGCGTGCACGTGGCTGCGCTGGCTTTCTTCGCCGTGTGCTGTGTGGGGGTCGCGCTCGACGGGGCGGCGCTCGCGAACATGGATGAGGTCACCCCGGTGGTGAAGAAGCTTGCGCTGCTGGCCTCCTACATCGTGTTCTTCTTCGTCGTCGCCTCCGCGCTGCGCCCGCGCGAGGCACCGCGCTTCGCCGTGCTGATCGTCGTGCTCGGCACGATCGTCGCCGTGGCGACGGTGGTGGAGTACCGCCTGCACTACAACGTCTTCTACTCGCTGTGGGGGAAGGTGCTGCCGATCGAGCTGCCCAGTGAACTGGACACGCGCGACTCGCTCGGTCGCCTCACGGTGTATGGGCCGGCGGGCCAGCCGCTGGAGCTGGCGGCGCTCTTGGCGATGGTGCTGCCGTTCGCGGCGATCGGCTCGATCGAGGCCGCCACGCGTCGGCGGCGGCTGCTGTACTCGCTGGCGATCGGCCTGCTGCTGGCGGGGGGCGTTGCGACCTCGCGCAAGACGAGTCTCATCGCCCCCGCCGCGGCGATCCTGCTGCTGATGGCCTACCGCCCGCGCGCGGTGGGCCGCTCGCTGCTGACGCTCGCGCTCGTGCTGGGGGTGATGGTGCACTTCACCTCGCCCGGCGCGCTGGGGTCGGTCGCCAGCCAGCTCGAGCCCGGGCACGTGGGTGGCGTATTGACCACCACCGACCGCACCGCCCGCTATGACGCGGTGCGCCCGGACGTGCTGCGCCACCCGCTGCTGGGGCGCGGCTTCCAGAGCTACGACCCGCACAAGTACCGCATCCTCGACAACGAATACCTCGGGCTGCTGATCACCGTCGGCCTGCTCGGGCTGGGCGCCTACATCGCGATCCTTGCCACAGTGATGGTGAGCGCACATCGGACAATCCGATCTCATCATCCCTCCGACCGCGAGCGCTCCTCGCTGGCGCTGGCCGCGTTCGCCTCGGTCGGCGTGGTGGCGCTGGCGAGCGGGCTGTTCGACGTGCTCTCCTTCCCGCACGTCCCGTACCTGCTGTTCTTCCTCGCGGCGATGATCACTACGCTGCGTGAACCTGTGCCGCCAGCTCCCACGCACGCGGCGCACCGCTCTCGACGGCGCCGTGGTGCGCCGCCTGCACCGTGGCCCCCCGGGCCGCCACGCCATTCATCCTCAGCGCGAACGCGGCGATTTCCCGGCGAGCCAGCGCGATCCACTCCAGCTCGCTCCGCAGGCGCATGAGCGCGGCGGCGCGCGTCAGGTTCATCGCCAGCGCGGTCAGCGAGCCGGCCTGCGGAAAGCGCTCGGCGCTGGCGCTGAGCAGTTTCAGGCAGTCCTGTTCGTAGCTATCGAGCGCGCGCAGCAGCAGGGGCGCGTCCTCGCGGCGCGCGACGGCGAGCTTCGCGTGCAGTTCGACGCGCAGCGGCTCGGTCGAGGGGCCGGTCCGCATCCATTCGGTCAGCGCCTGCCCGGCGCGCTCGGTGGGGGAGTAGATGACCCGCCCCCGTGTCGGCCCGTCGCAGGCGACCTTCTCCGAGGACACGAGGCCCGCGCGCTCGAGCTGTTGCAGCATCGGGTAGAGCCCCTTGGCCTCGATCTGCCAGGCTGGGCCCAGGCGCCTGTGCAGGCGCAGGGAGAGGTCGTAGCCGTGACCCGGGTGTTGCACCAGCAGGCCCAGGAGCGCCCCCTTCAAGGGTGAGCTGCCGCGCATCCAGCCTGTGTCGCCTGCGTTCATGGGTCCCCATTGCTCGACTTGGTTTCACAAACAGTAAACCAAACATTGGCAGAGTGTTTTTCCGTGCGAACAGTTCTGACAAGCGGGCTTTTATGCCGGCAGCGGCAGCACTCGCGCGAGCAGCAACCCGAGATCCCTCCACGCCGCCGGCGAAACGGCGCGCAAGGTGGCCCCGTAGGCAAGCCCCCCGGCGGCGCCCACGAGGGCGATCGTGAGCGCCGGCCCGAGCTCGGGAGCGAGCAGCATCCGCAGCGGCTCCCCAACGCACGCCAGCGCAACGCAGCCGGCGATCGCGGGCCCCAGTTCGGAGACGATCGCGCGCAGCGAGATGCCGAGATGGCGCTGCAGCAGCAGCCGGTAGACCCCCACCAGGACCGCCAGATAGAAGACCGCCACCGCGATCGCCACGACGGTCAGGCCGTGCCCGGCGGCGAGCGCGACGACGGCCGCGTAGGCGAGCAGCATCCCCACGTTGAAGCGCAGCAGCGCGTGCGGGAGCCCCAGCGCCAGCATCACCTGGGGATACCCGGTGAGGATCGCCGCGACCATCCCCGCGAGCGCGAGGATGCGCGTGGGCGTCACCGAGGCCCCCCACTGGGGACCCAACAGGAAGGGGATCGCCACCGGCGCCAGCACGATCAGCGCGCTCAGCAGCGGGAAGATCACCGCCGCGTGCACGCGCGTCGCGCGCTCGTGCAGGTGGCGCAGCTGCGCGCGGCTCTCCGTGCGCGAGTAGACGGGGAACGCCAGCTGCATCATCACCCCGCTGAGCTTGTCCTGGTAGACCACGCCGAGGTTGAAAGCCCGCCAGTAGACCCCCGTCTGCGTCGCCGAGAGGCGCGCGGCGAGGATCGCGTAGTCGGCATTGCGAAACAGCACATCCACGAGACCCGCCAGCGCCGCCGGGAGGCCGAAGGCGCCGATCTCGCGCCGCGCGCCCCGGTGCATGCGCGGCCGCGGCGGCGGCGCCGCGAGCAGCAGGAGCAGCGATCCGGTCGCGACCTGCGCCAGCGCTCCCAGCACGATCGCCGGCGCCGCCATCCCCCGGAGCGCCAAAATCGAGCGCCAAGATGTTTCCGACTGTTAGCGCAACCACGTCTATCAGGCCCATCCGGCGGAAGTCCAGCGCGCGCCACAGCAGCGCGCGCGAGACCCCCCCGATCGCCGCGAGCAGGAACACCGGCGCGGCGAGCCCCATCAGCTCCGCCGTGCGCGCGCCGAACAGCGGCTCCCACAGCAGCGGCGCGAGTCCCGCCGCCAGCCCTGTGAGCAGGGCTCCCCCGAGCAGACTCATGCCCATCGCGGCGTGCAGGTGCTCGCGCTCGATCGACTCGCGCTGCACGAGCGCCGAAGCGAAGCCCTCGAAGGTCAGGATCGTTGCCAGCGGCAAGAAGATCAGCGCCACCGCCGCCCGCCCGAATTCGGCCGGCGAGATCAGCCGCGCGAGCACCACCATCGCCACCAGCCCCACCGCCTCGCTCGCGATGCGCGTCAGCATCAGCCAGCGCACGCCGCTGAGCGTGGCCTCTTTCAGCGACCGCTGGGACACACGATCAAACGGGCGGCCGGCCGCCGGGCTTGCGAGAACCCCGCACCGCAGCAGGGGCTCCCGCGACGCGGCCCGCCGGCGGAGCGCAGCGGAGCCTCTCCCGGAAGTTCGCCCGCACGGTCGCCGTTGCTCGGGCATGCTCGACACGACAGTCCTGGCCGACCTCTCCGGGACTCGCGGGGACGCGCGGCGCGATGTCGTCTTCACGTTCTCCTTCGTGAGCTGGCAGGCGGCCGCGCGGCGCGGCTGGTTCATGCCCGAAGACCGCCTCGCCAAGGCGCTCGTATCCCATCGCCGGGTGCGCCGTGTGCTCGTCTGCGATCTGATGCGCAGCCTCCCCGTGAAGCTCGTGCGCGATCTGCTCACCCCTGCCGACCAGCGCGCCGAGTTTCCCGCGGGCGAGCGCGCGCGCCTCGTGCAGCCGCTGCGCCTGCGCCGCCACGATCCCACCTCGCTTGGGGGCGTCAGGCGGATGGCCGCGGCGTACGACCGCGTGCTCGCCCGCGCGGTGGCGCGTGGGGGCCTACGCGAACCGGCCGTGATCACCATGCACCCGCTGCTCGCGGGCTTCGCCGAGTGCGCGTGGGCGCGCGCGGTCACCTACTACGCGATCGACGACTGGGCGGCCCACCCGCTCCACCGCCGCTGGTGGCCCGCCTACCGGGAGAGCTTCGCCGCCCTGCGCATCCGCCGCCGCCGCGTCGCGGCCGTATCGGGCACGCTGCTCGAGCGCCTCGCGCCGGAGGGGCCCGGCGTGGTGATCCCCAATGGCCTGCTCCCCAGCGAGTGGATCGGCGATCCCACCCCGCCGGGCTGGCAGCGCGACCTGCTGCGCCCGCTGCTGGTGTACGTGGGCACGCTCGACGCGCGCCTCGACGTGCCCGCGCTGCGGGCGATCGCCCGCGCGCGCCCCGAGGCCACGATCGTGCTCGCCGGCACGCTGCTCGACCGCGAGCATCTGGCGCCGCTGTGCGCCGAGCCCAACATCGAGGTGCACGCCCAGCTCTCGCGCTCCGCTGTTACCGGGCTGATCCGCGTCGCCGACGTGGGCCTGATCCCGCACATCCGCTCGTCGCTCACCGAGGCGATGAGCCCGCTGAAGCTGTATGAGTACCTCGCGGGCGGGCTGCCCGTTGTCGCCGTCGATCTCCCTCCTCTGCGTGGGGTCGACCCGCGCGTGCTGCTCGTCGGTCAAGGCCGCGGCTACCCCGCCGCCGTCGACGCCGCGCTGGCGCTGGGGCCAGCCCCGGAGAACGAGCGCCTCACGTTCGTGCAGACGAACTCGTGGGAGGCGCGCCACGAGCGGTTGCTGGATCTGGCTCTGGCCTGAGAGAGAGCGTCTACACCCATAGTCCGTACTCGACAAGTGGAAGAAATACCTCCAAAAAGTGGAGGAATTTTCTCCATTAAGTGGAGGAAATTGCACGTCTTCCTGGGACCGTGGCTCGCAGCCGGTCGCGCCCCTCACTTGCCAAACGGCGCAGAACAGGCGCCAGCCGCTGCCGCGGCGGCACCACATCGAGTGCGCGCATGTCCGCGACGGGCCGCGCTGGCGCAAGCGCGCGGGCGATGGCCCCGAGCGAGCACCAGCGCACCTCCCCCAGGCGGTTTATCTCCGCGGCTGACTGCGCGAGCGCGTCCGGTCCTTCGGCGAGCAGGTCGTGGTGGCCGTAGAGGATCAGCGGCTGGCCGAGGAAAGCGCGCAGCGCGAGGTCCTCGCGCGGGTGGCTGAACTCCGCTCGCAGCAGCACCGGCAGCCCGCCCGCCACGAGGTCCATCGGACCCCAGGCCGCCAGCGGGCCCGCCTCGGGCGGGCGCGTTAGCCAGTGGCGCTCGAGCGTGTCCGCCATCCACGGGTAGGGGCGCGTGGTGCACACGCCCTCGAAGCCGCACTTGCGCAGCGCGCGGGCCACCGGCTCGCTGAGGCGCTCGTGGGGCGGGATCATCACGCGGTCCACCGTGAGCCCCGTGCGCCGCTCGAAGGCCGCGGTTCTGCGCAGCGCCTGCCCCACCAGGGCGAGCGCCTCCGCATCGGAAGTGGGACGGCCCAGCTCGGGGCCATCGTGGTTGTTGCCGTGGATGCACAGCGAGAGGTTGCGCGCGCCCTCCCGGAAGATCTTCACCGCGCGCGCGTGCGCGACGCGGGCGTCGAGCGGAACCATCGCGATCGCCACGTGGTAGCCGTGGGTGCGGGTGTGCGCGAGCAGCTTCGCGTAGTCGATGTGGCCGTAGCGCGGGCGACGAAGGTTGGGGTCGTCGATCACAAACGCCGCGCGCAGCGGCGGCGGGGCGGGGCGCAGATGCGCTGTCAGGTCCGCGAGGAAACGGGCGAGCGCGAGCAGCGCCAGGTTGCGCCCGGGACGCAGGCGCTCGCGCAGCGCCTCCCCCTCCTCCAGCTCGGCGGGGATGCAGGCGACCAGTGGGCTGCCAGCCGCCAGATTCTTGGCGTCGGGCTCCTCCTCTGGTGCGGTTGCGTGCAGGCAGTGGGAGATCCGCGCGAGTCAGGCGCCGCGCCCCCGATCGCCACGACGGCGTCGAGCTCGCGCACAGCGTGGCTCTCGTGCCCCTCGAAGCGCACGGGGTAGGCGGCTTCCAGGGCGGTCCACAGGCGCGGGCGGCGAGCGTGCTCGCGTAGCGGGATCACCCCCACTCGCAGCCGCTCGCTTCCCGCCCCCGGACGTGCGCTCATGGGCCAAGCAACGGCGCGGGGCGGCGAAAGTTGCCGCGGCGCTGAGCCGTTGCGTGGGCGGATTCAGATGCCCAGACTCCAGCTGTCCATCCCGCTCGCGCTCGCGTGCGGCGCGCTCGCGCTGGGCGCGCCGGCGCCCGCGGACGCCGAAGTGACGTGCCCCAACTCCAATCCGGTGGTCAACGAGAACAACTGCATGGGGGCGGGCACGGGCGCCAACGAAGTGGCCAACTACAGCGAAGCGATCGGCGGCTTCACGACGAAGACGAGCTACGCGCTGGGCGAAAGCGTGCCGCTGAAGATCGGCACCAACGCGCCCTCGTTTCCGAGCACGAGCGTCAACATCGCGGTGTACCGGATCGGCTACTACGGCGGCGAAGGCGCGCGCCTGATCTCCGCCGCGGGCGCGAGCAAAGTCAAAGTCGCCAACAGCTACACGTGCGGCGCGATGAACGCCACCACCGGCGAGCTGAGCTGCGCCAACTGGAGCACCACCTACACGATCCCCGGCAAAGCGCTGCCGATCTCGGGCATCTACGAGGCGGTGTTCACCGATCTGGCCGACGGCGGCATCCAGAACTACGTGGTGTTCACGGTGCGCAACGACGCGCGCGCCTCGCAGGTGCTCTACGTGCTGCCCAGCGCGACCTACGAGGCCTACAACACGTGGGGGTGCAAGTCCCTGTACTACGACAAGTGTGGCGGGGAAAACACCGTCTCCGGCGATGGGCGCGCGGTGGCGGTGTCCTTCGATCGCCCGCTGGACGAAGGCGAAGCGCAGCGCAACCGCTTCTTCGGCCCCGACGACTCCACGGTGGAGTGGCTGGAGCAGCAGGGCTACGACGTCACCTACACCGACGACGTCCAGACCGATCAGAACCCGGCGTCGCTCTTGAACCACAAGGTGATCGTGATCTCCGGTCACAGCGAGTACTGGTCGGCGGCCTCCTTCAACAACATGCTCGCGGCGCGCGAACACGGCGTGAACATCCTCTCGCTGAGCGCGAACACCGCCTACTGGCAGACGCGCTACGCCGATGGCTACCGCACGCTCATCTGTTACAAGACGATCCAGGGCTCCTCCAGCGGCAACGGCGGGGCGACGCCCAACGACCCCGCCTCGCTGGGGCCCGACGGCATCGCGCACACCGCGGACGACCTTCCCCAGTTCGCGACCACCACGCGGCGCGACCCGGGCGCCCCCGCGGGCGACCCCAACGCCCCGCCGGAAGGGCGCATTGGCCCCAACGAACCGGAGAACAAACTGTTCGGCGTCCTCTACGTGGGCGACAACGAGAACGAAACGTGGGGGCTCACTGTCCCCGCGGGCAACGCGGGCGCCGAATACGCGAGCAATCGGGTGTGGCGCAACGCGGGGCTCCCCAGCAACGCCTCCACGACGATCGACAAAGACCTCGTGGGGTGGGAGTGGGATCAGATCCCCAACCCCGCGAGCCCCGTCTACGCCGGCCCCGCGGCGGTCGAGCCGGCGGGAGTGAAGCGCCTCAGCCTCACCAGTACGAGCAACGTCGAATCCTCGTGGCTGCAGGACTCCGGTCGCGCCCGCGCCACCACACCACCGCCGGGGCAGCCCAGCAACGTCAGCGCGGTCGAGTACCGCACGGCGGCGGGCACGTACGTGTTCGCCGCGGGGACGATGCAGTGGGCCTACGGCCTGAACACCGACAAAGCGATCGATCAGGCCACCTACAACACGATCTCCGAAATGGGCGTGCAGCCGCTGACGCCCGCCGCCGACATCGTGCTCGATCCGGCGAAAAACCCCAAACCGCCGTGGGCTGCGTTCACCGCCACGCCCAGCTCGCTGCTTGCGGGGCAGCAGGTGAAATTCGACGCCTCGGCCTCCAAAGACAGCGAAGCGAAAATCACCAACTACGCGTGGGATCTCGACGGCAGCGGCACGTTCGCGACCAAAACGGGCACCACGCCGACGCTGACCCGCACCTTCGCCGTGCCGGGCGTGTACAACGTGATCCTCAAGGTCACCGACAGCCTCGCTCAGACGGACGTGACGACGCGCACGATCAGCGTCGTCAACCCCGTGAGCGCCAGCCTGGCGAGCACCCCCAACCCCGCCGCGATCGGGCAGAGCGTGACCCTCGACGCCTCGGGCTCCAGAGATCAGAGCGCCACGATCACCGACTACAAGTGGGACCTCGATGGCAACGGCACCTTCGAGACCGATACGGGCTCCAAAGCGACGGCGTCCACCAAATTCACGACCACCGGGACGCACACGATCAGCGTGCAGGTGAGCGACGCCGCCGGCAACAGCGCCAAAGCGAGCGTGGGGGAGAACGTGGTGAACATCGGCGTGAGCCGCTACGCCGATGGGGTGCTCGCGACCCCGAGCCTGCTGCACTACTACCGCCTGGACGAGTCCGCCGGCCCCACGATGCACGACGCCAAGGGTCAGGCCAACGGCACGCTCACAGGCGCGAGCCTGGGCATCCCCGGAGCGGTCAACGGCGACAGCGACACGGCGGCGAGCTTCAACGGCGTGAGCAGCTCCGGCGCGATCCCGCTCGACCTCTCCGCGCAGAGCGCGATCACCGTCGAATTCTGGTTGAAGTGGAACCAGTACGCCAACAACGACGCGCTCGCGATGGAGTTCACGCCCAACTACAACGAACACGCGGGCGGCTTCGTGGTGGATCCCAACGCGCCCGAGTTCAACGGGACCTTCGGCGTGGGCGTCGGCACCGGGGCCTCGCGCAACGACGTCTTCTTCGAACGCCCGAGCGCGGGCGTGTGGCACCACTACGCGCTGGTGCTCGACCCCACCCAGCCCGCGGAAGGCCAGATCACGCCCTACGTGGATGGCCACACGGTGGCCTACCAGCACGAGAGCAGCGGCACCGGCGCGGGCGCGTTCGCGGCCTCCACGCTGTATCTGTTCTCCCGCGGGGGCACCAGCCTGTTCGGCGCGGGCTCGCTCGACGAGCTGGCGCGTCTACAGCGGCGATCTGAGCGCGGCGCGCGTGCAGGAACACTACGACGACAACGGCTCCGATCCGCGCCCCGCGGCCTCGCTGCAGATGACCCCGAACCCCGCGCGCGCCGGTCAGACGGTCACCTTCGACGCCTCCAAATCCAGTTACGCGGGTGGCACGATCGCGCGCTATGAATGGGACCTCGACGGCAACGGCACCTACGAGCGCACCACCACGACGCCCACCGTCACGGCGTCCTACGCCACCGCGCAGACGGTCAACGTGGGGCTGCGCGTGGTGGACTCCAACGGCGGCTGGGACTACATAACCCAGCCGTTGCGCGTGGGCAACTTCCCGCCCGAAGCGCGCCTCACCGCAAAACCGAACCCCGCGCTCACGGGCCAGACGGTGACGCTCGACGCCTCGGGCTCGACCGATCAGGGCACGATCACCGACTACAGGTGGGACCTCGATGGCAACGGCACGTACGAGACCGACACGGGGACGAACCCCAAAGTGAGCACCTCGTTCGCCACCGTGGGGACACACAACGTGGGCGTGCAGGTGAGCGACAACAGCGGGCTGAGCGCGACCGCGAGCACGGGCGTGCAGGTGCTCGAACAGGGCGTGAGCGATTACTCCGACGCGGTGCTCGGCACCCCGGGGCTGCTCGACTACTACCGCCTGGGCGAGTCCGCCGGCCCGACCATCCACGACGCCAAGGGCACCGCCAGCGGGACCGTCGCCGGCGGGACGTTCGGCGCTCGAAGGCGCGATCCTCGGGCGATCCCGACACGGCGCTGGCCTTCAACGGGACGAGCAACTTCGGGCAGGTTCCCCTCAACCTCTCGACGACCAGCCAGGTGACGGTGGAGTTCTGGCTGAAGTGGAACCAGTACGCCAGCAACGACGCGCTCGCGCTGGAGTTCACCCCCAACTTCAACGAAAACGCGGGCGGCTTCCTGGTCGATCCCAACGCGCCCGAGTTCGGGGGGACCTTCGGCGTGGGGATCGGGATGAACGGCACGCGCAACAGCATCTTCCTCGCGCGCCCCAGCGCGGGCGTGTGGCACCACTACGCGTTCGCGCTCGACACCACGGCGCCCGCCGGCAGCGAGATCGTCCCCTACGTGGATGGTCAGCCGGTGGCCTTCCAGCAGGAGAGCGCCGGCACCGGCGGTGGCGCGTTCGCGAACTCGACGCTGTATCTGATGTCCCGCGCGGGCACCAGCCTGTTCGGCGCGGGCACGCTGGACGAGCTGGCGATCTACAACCGCGCGCTGGCAGCGGGGACGGTGCTCCAGCACTACAGCTCGCACGGCGCCAACCGTCCGCCCATCGCGGCCTTCAAAGCCTCCTCCAGCACGCCGACGCCGGGCCAGAACGTGACCTTCGACGCCTCCGCCTCCACCGGCACGAGCGCGCCGATCGTGGACTACCAGTGGGACCTCAACGGCGACGGCACGTATGAGACCGATACGGGCTCCACTCCCACGCTCACCACGAGCTTCGCCAAAGCGGGGGTCTTCAAAGTGGGGCTGCGCGCGATCGACGCGAACAACGCGAGCGCCTCCACCAGCCTCACGATCATCGTGCGCGCCGAAACGTACGCCGCGGCGGTGCTGGGCACCGCCGGCCTGCTGCACTACTACCGCCTGGACGAGCCCGCCGGTCCCACCGTGCACGACGCGAAGGGCACCGCCAACGGCACGATCGGCGGCGGCGCGTTCGGAGTCGAAGGCGCGATCATGGGCGACGCCGACACCGCCCTTGCCTTCAACGGGACGAGCGACTTCGGCGCGGTGCCGATGGATCTGTCAGGGACGAGCCAGGTGACGGTGGAGTTCTGGCTGAAGTGGAACCGCTACGCAGGCGATGACGCGCTGGCGATGGAGCTGACGCCCAACTTCAACGAAAACGCGGGCGGCCTGCTGATCGACCCCGACTCCTCTGAACTGGGAGGGACCTTCGGCGTGGGCATCGGCGTGGGGGCCTCGCGCGACAGCGTCTACTTCGCGCGCCCCAGCGCGGGGGTATGGCACCACTACGCGTTCGTGCTCGACTCCACCGCGGCGGCGGGCGCCGAGATCGTGCCCTACGTGGATGGCCAGCCGGTGAGCTTCACGCAGGGCGGCACCGGCACCGGCGCGGGGCCGTTCGCGAGCTCGACGTTGTACCTGATGTCCCGCGCTGGCAGCGCGCTGTTCGGCGCGGGGACGCTCGATGAGCTGGCGCTCTACAGCCAGTCGCTGCCCGCCGCGACGATCGCCGCGCACTACGCGGATGGGGCGCCGTGAGACTCCTCGCGCCGCACCGACGGAGCGCCGCGAGGCTTTCTGCGCCGCACGGATGGGGCGTCGTGAGCGCAGCCGCCCACGACGCGGATGAGGCGCCATGAGCGCGGTCGCCTCCGCCGCGCGGCCCCGCGCGGATCGCTCGACGGACGGAGCCCGGGCGGGGCTCGCGATGTCGCTGGCCACGTTCGCGATGGCGGCGGCCTCGGCGATCCAGGCGGTGCTGTACCTGGGACGCTTCGGCACGAACGCCCGCACCGATGGGTTCTTCGTGGCGTTCGCGCTGTACTCGACGTTCGGCGTGTTCAGCCAGAGCCTGCGCCTGACGTCGGTGGGTCTGCTGGTGGAGCCGGGCGCACGCCTGGACGTGCGCCGCTTCGCGGCGGTGCTGGGCGCGATCGCGCTGCCCGGTGCTGATCCTGACGATCCCGCTGGCGGGCTCGCTCGCGCAGCTGATCGCGCCCGGGCTGAAGGGTGGCGCGCGGCAGGTGACGGCCACCGCGCTGCCTGTGCTGGGGGTGGCGATGGTGCTGCAGCTGTGGGCGGCGGGCGGCGCGACGGTGCTGGCGATCCGCGGGCGCTTCGGCGCGATCGCCGGGCGCCTACATGTCGGGCGCGGGAGTGGGGCTCGCGACGTTCCTGGCCCTCATGGGCGTCGCCGGCGTGCAGACGCTCGGCTGGTCGATGGCGGCGATGTCGGTGGTGACGTGCACGTGGATGCTCGCGGGCGTTGCGTCGCAGCGGTGGGCTGGGCAGGTGGCCGTCCGAGCTGGCGAGGCGGCCGGTGGAGCCGTGGGATGTCCATCCCTCGCTGCGCCCGCCCGAGCCCTGGACCCGGCGCCCGGCCTCGCTGCTGCGCGACTGCGCGATGGTGCTGGGGCGCACGGCGATCTACCTGGCGTTCAACCTGCTGTTCGTGATCACGCTGGCGTTCGCAAGCCGCTCCTCGGCGGGCAGCACGACGGTGCTCTCCTACGCGTACCTGTTCGCGAGCTACCTTGTCGCCGGCACGGGGATGGCGCTGGGCATGTCGAGCATCCCCGACCTCACCCGCCAGGCGCGCGCGCAGCGTCGGGCGCTGGTGGCCGCCACGGTACCGCGCGGCTTTCGCTACGCGATGCTGCTGGTGGCCCCCGCGCTGGCCGGCCTGATCGCGGCGGGGGCGCCGCTGATCCACGCGCTGCTGCCCCAGAGCCTGTCGCTCGCGGAGGTGCACACGCTGCGCGTCTTCGCGGCGCTGCTCGTGCCGTGGACGGTGGCGGCGCTGCTGGTCAACTTCCTGCTGCCTGTGCTGCTGGCGTTCGGGCGCGCGCGCCTGCTGGGCGCGCTGGCGCCGGCGCTGCTAGCGCTGCACGTGCTCGCCACCGCCGCGGGCACGGCGCTATCTGGGGCGTCGACGGCGCGGTGGGAGCGATGTGGATGGCTCCCACCGCCCTGGCGGCGGTGCTGCTCGTGAGCGGAGCCGGCCGCGAGGACGCGCGCCCGGTGGTGCGCCAGCTCGAGCGGCGACGGCGCGCGCTTCCTGGCGCTGGCGGCGCTGGCGTTCGGCGCGGGCTGGGCGGTGGGCGACGCGCTCGGAGCGGAACTCGCGCAGGCGATCGTGGCGGGCGCGGTGGGCTGCGCGGCCTACCTGGCCGGTCTGCGAGTGGTCGCGCGCAGGCAGCTGCAGGTGCTGCTGAGCGCCGTCGCGGCCCGGCCCGCGCCGGCGTGAGCCGCACGCTGGCTAGATCCCTCGGCGCCGGCTCCGCGGCCCCGGGCAGCCACGGCGGCTTCTGCGCCCACGCGGCCCTCGGCGCGCAGGCGGGCAACGTCGCGCTCGATCCCTGCGTCTGTGCCATCGGCGAGCCCGCCCCGCGGCGAGCTGCGCGACGCCCCGGCGATCCTCGCGCTGTGCGCGATCTTCGCGGCGCTGACGGCGCTCACGTGGCGCAAGTGGGGAGTCCCCGAGATCGACGCGGGCGCGGAGCTGACGACGGCGGACCTGGTCAAGCATGGGGCGGTGGCCTATCGCGATGTGCGCTACTACTACGGCCCGCTGGGGCTGTACTCGCTGGCGCTCGCGTTCAGGGCGTTCGGGACGAGCTTCACGACGGCGTACGCCTTTGGGCTGGCGCAGGCGGCTGCGATAACGGCTGCGTTCTACGCGCTCGCGCGCCACTGGCTGCCCCCGCTGACGGCGGGCCTGGCGAGCGCGATGGTGCTGGCGATCGGCTTCTCGGGGACGGCGTTCGACTTCGTGCTGCCGCACACCGACTCTGCCACGTTCGGGCTGCTGCTCGTCCTGCTGACGCTGCTCGCGCTGGCGCATGGCCGCCTGCTGCGCGGCGGGCGCGATGGCGGGTCTCGTCGGCCTGACGCGCCCGGAGTTCGAGGCGGCGGCGCTGGCGGCGCTGGCGGCGTTCACGCTCGCGACGTGGCGCATCGGAGGGCCGCGGCGCGGCGCTGCGCGCGGCGTGGCGCCTGGCGCTGCCAGCGGTGGCGATCCCGGCTGGCGGTGCTGGGCTGGTTCGCGTGGCGCGTGGGCGCGGGCACGCTGGTGAGCGAAAACCTGTGGCCGGCGAAGTTCGTCGCGCGTGGGCGCGAAGACGGAGCGCGACTGGATGCCGTTCACGGCGTCGAGCGCTCGCGGGCCTGGCGCTGCGCGCGGGCGTCTACGTGGGCATCGCTGGCGGCGCTGGTGAAGAGCGCCGAGGCGTGGCGCGCAGCCCGCCGCGGGAGCGACGCCGGAGGGCATGAAGAGGAGGAGGAGGGCCGCCGGCTGGATCCCGGGGCCTGGCGGGACCCCAGTCAGATTCGGCCCCGCGGGGTCGCGTAGCGTCCCTATCGCTGCCATCTGGCCTCTGCTCGCGCTGGCCGTGCGCGCTCGGCGCTGGCGGACGGTGTTCTGCGCGCAAGCGGAGTGCTGAGCGCGCAGCGCGCGGCGATCGAGCTGGAGGCGCGCCACCTGATGCTGGGCATGAGCTGGCTGCCGGCGCTGGGCTTCGCGGCTGGCGGCGCTCGCGGCGGTGCGCCTGGTGCGCCGGGGCCCCTCGCCGCTGGGCGGCAGCTGGCCGGCCGACGCGGCGCTGATCGTGGTGGCGGTGGCCCTGGGCCTGCGCGCCTACAACGCGTTCACGACGGAGGGCTCCTACGCCCCCTACTACGCGCCGCCATTGGTGCTGGCTGCTGGCGATCGTGCAGACGCGCGTGGCCGAGCGCCGCCCGGCGGCGGCTCGGCCTGCCGCGCGCGCGGTGCTGACCGGCGCGCTGGGCGTGCTGGCGGCGGGCTTCGCTGCGTACGCGCTGGGGGGGCTGTACGTGCACGAGGACACGGCGGTGCACACACCGCGGGGGACGTTCGTGACGACGCGCGGCCGCGGCGTCGGCACTGGAGGGTGCGGTGCACGCGATCGACGCCTCGACACCCGCGGGCGAGCCGATCCTCGCGGCGCCGGTGGACGGCGGCCTGTACTTCATGGCCGACCGCCCGCCAGCGCTGCGCGAGCTGACGCTGCTCCCCGGCCTGCTGGCGACGCCGCGCCGAAGAAGACGCCGCGGTCGCGCGCCTGCGCCGCGAGCACGTGGCGCAGGCGGTTGTCGAGCGCGAGGGACTTCGCGGCGTGGGGAACGCCGACGTTCGGCGTGGATTACGCCGCGCGACTGGGGGCGTATCTGCGCGGCGCGGTGGGGAGTACGCGGACCGTCGGCACGCTCGCGCAGCCGGCGGGCGGCACGAACCCCTCCAGGGGCTTCACGATCCTGCGGCTGCGCTGAGGGCGTTTCGGCTTCTCTCACGCTTTGGGGTTGACAAGCTCCATACAGTATGCGTATAGTGGTCCTACCGAGCATTTGATGTTTAGGTGCGAGGTTGTTTTAGACATAGGATCGGGTTTGGGTCTGGCCCCTGCGGGCCGGCTGCAAGCGTTGACAGGGTTTCTCGGGGAGAGGGACGTGATCGCGAGCGCTGAGGGAGATGGTTTACGCGTGAGGTCGTTTTCGACAGACGTGGCAGGAGTCGCTTTAACCCCCAATGGGGGTCCTTTCAGATGCTTCAGCATCGCTGAGGCATCTCTCTCTCTCTCTCTCTCTCTCTTGGCCCGGTCGGCTAGCTTCTAGGGCCTCTCGCCGCCGTGGGGCGGCGGCTTTCCCCGGTCGTGCGGGCCGGGTTGGTTTCTCGCGTGCGCGTGGCGTGCGCCTTTCGTTGTTGTCTTGGCGAGGGGCGTGCCCCTCGGTGCCAGGGGGTGGCGAGGCCGGCCGCAGGCCGGCGAGTCGGACCCCTCTGTCTTCAATCGGGGAGGGGTTGGTGTGATGTGTGCAGTGCGTGGGCTCGCGGTGGTGGGTACCGTCTGGTTGTGTGTGCTGGCGGGTGGATTGGTGTTCGGGGGCGAGGGGGCGTCGGCGGGGGTGACGCACGAATATCTCTCGCAGATCACCGAAGTGCCGGCGCATGGCCCTGCGCCGGGTGAAGAACCCATTGCGCTGCCGGGCCGGCTGAGCAACGTGTATGCGCTGACGGTGGACGCGGGTGCGCTGTATGTGGCGGATGACGACGAACGTGTCCAGTCGAGCTACCGACTGGACACGTTCGATGCGTCCTCGAACGCCTTTCTCTCGCAGTTTGCGCAGGTCCCGGCGCTGTCGTATCTGCACGATGGTGTCGCGGTGGGGCACGCGGCCGGCGAAACGCAGGTGTATGTCGGGGGGGACGCGACGGGAAGCTTGGAAGGCACCGTGGGCGTGTTCGCCGGGTCGGGGAGCCTGCTCGGAGCCTTCAAGGGCGCCGACACCCCGAGCGGGGCGTTTGGCTGCTTTGAATGCGGGCGAGATGGGGACATCATCGCGGTCGACGGCTCCGCCAGCCTCGGCGACTGGGCGGCGGGCGACGTGTATGTCGCCGACTCCCAACACGGGGCCGTGGATGTTTTCAAGCCCCTGGCCGGTGGCGGGGAGGAATACCTCGCGCGTGTGGAAGATCCCGAAGCGGGCGCACCCTTGCTGAGACCGACGAGCGTCGCCGTGAACCAGTCGAACGGGAATGTCGTCGTGGTTGACAGGAGAGCAGGAGGAGATGTCGTGGATGTGTTCGAACCGGTGTCGGGGATGCCGGGCGTGTACAGGTTTCTGTTCAAGATCGCGGGCACGCCGACGGCCGCGTTCGGCACGCTGGCGGGCTTGGCGGTCGATGGCGGCAACGGTGAGATCTACGTCTCGGAAGCAGGAAATAACGGCGTTGTTGACCAGTTCAGCCCTGCAGGTGTGTATCTGGGCCAGTTGACGAGCACCCCGGCGGGAGGGTTCGGCGGACTCGGAGGTTTGGCTGTGGACCCGAGCACGCACCGGGTGTATGTAGCTGACTTCCATCAGGCGGAAGGTGGCGCGGTGGACGTGTTCGGTCCAGATCTGACGATCCCGGACGTGGTGAGCGAACCGGCGTCGGAAGTCTCGCCTGCGGGCGCGACGCTGAACGGGACGGTCAACCCAGACGGAGTGGCGCTCACGGATTGCCGGTTCGTGTACGGGACGAGCAGCGCATACGGGCAGAGCGCGCCATGTGCGCAGACACCTGCGGAAATCGGGTCGGGAGGCAGCCCGGTCGCGGTCAGCGCCGCGCTCACGAGCCTGGCGCCGGGCGTCTACCACTACAGGCTGATCGCCACGAACGAAAACGGCTCGAGCGAAGGCCGCGATCGCGTGTTCGGCCTGCCGAGCATCCGCGGCGAGTCCTCGAGCGCTGAAACGAAGACCACCGCGACGCTGCAGGCACAGGTCAACCCCGATGGGCTCGACACCGCCTACCGCTTCGAATATGGCGCCACGAGCTCTTATGGCACGAGCGTGCCCGTCCCGGACGGGGACATCGGCGCGGGCGAAGGCGATGTGCCGCTCAGCGCGGAACTCGCGGGGTTGCAGGCGGGGGTGACCTACCACTACCGGGTGGTGGCCGTCAACGCGGCCGGCACCACCCGTGGTGGGGACCAGACGTTCACGACCATCCCACCTGCGCGGATCGAAGGCGTCACGATCACGGGCATCACCGCCGGCGGCGCGACGGCGCACGCGCAGATCGACCCGCTGGGCAGCGACACCACCTACCACTTCGAATATGGCGCCAGCGCTTCGTACGGGGCGAGCGTCCCGATCCCCGACGTGGACATCGGCGCGGGCGAAGGCGACGTCGCTGTCACACAGCAGCTGAGCGGCCTGGCGGCGAACACCACCTACCACGTGCGTGTCGCGGCGCACAACGCGCTCGGCACGGCCTACAGCCCCGATCACACGTTCGTGTATGACACGAGGGGCGGCGGTCTGTCGGATGGCAGAGCGTATGAGATGGTCACGCCGCCGCAGAAGAACGGGGCGGTGATCGGGGATGTCGTGTACGGCCTGGTCGATAAGGTCGCTGAAGACGGTTCGCGTGTTATGGCCTCGAGCATCCAGTGCTTCGCCGACTCGGTGTCGTGCACGTCCCACCGGAGTATCGCGATTGGCTCCTCGTATGAGTTTTCGCGTACGGGCGGTGGTTGGGTGACGACATCGTTGAGCCCGCCTGTGAGCGCCTTCCCGGTCGCCACTCCTTGGGACTACAGTCCGAACGCGGATACGGCGTTGTTCAGCATGCCGACGCCGCCCGAAGGGGAGGATGATTTCTATGCGCGCCAGGCGGATGGGGCGCTCGTGGACATCGGGCCCGTCACGCCGCTCGGCCAAGGCGCACAGGGCCCCGAAAGTGTGAGGTCCAGTGAAGAGCAGGCGACCGCCGATCTTTCGCACGTCGTCTGGGAAACGGTAGCGCGCTGGTCGTTTGACGCGACGCACTCCGGATTTCCATCAGTCTATGAGTATGTGGGTGTGGGTAATGCGCAGCCGGAGCTGGTCGGGGTGAGTGGCGGGGTGGGCAGCAGCGACCTGATCAGCGTCTGCGAAACCCAGCTGGCCATGCGTAAACAGAACGGTATGTGGGGTTTGTCTGCCGATGGCAGCGTGGTGTTCTTCGAAGCCAAGGCGTGTTCGTCGGGTTCGGGTGTGAATGCGGGTGTGCCTGTTCCCGCGAATGAGCTCTATGCGCGGATCGACGGGTCGCGGACGGTCCTTATCTCGGGGCGCTCGCCGGGTGACTGCACGGGCGTCTGCCAGACCTCTGCGCCGAGCGACGCGGTGTTCGTGGGCGCCTCGCCGGATGGGTCGAGGGTGTTCTTCACGAGCGTGCAGCAGCTGACCGATACGGCGAGCCAGGGCAGCGAGAACCTGTATGAGTACGACTTCGACAACCCCGCGGGGCACAACCTGATCGACGTCTCTGTGGGCGACACGAGCGGCAGCGGCCCGCGGGTGGCGCAGGTGCAGGCGGTCTCCACGGATGCGTCGCACGTGTACTTCACCGCGCACGGCGTGTTGACCGGTGGCGCGAACGCGCAGGGTCAGGTCGCGCGGGAGGGTGCGTTGAACCTGTATGTGTTCGAGCGCGACGCGGGCTCTCCGGCGGGGCGGCTCGCGTTCGTCGCGTCGCTGCCGAGCTCCGACGAAGAAATTGTGGGGGTGAATGGCGTCGGGGATTATTCGGATGTGACGCCTGATGGACGGTTCCTGGTGTTCACGAGCCACGGCGATCTGACGAGCGACGATACGAGTGTGAGCGGCACGCGGCAGGTGTTTCGCTACGACGCCAGGACGGGCGCGCTGATCCGCCTCTCCGTCGGGGAGGGCGGGTTCAACGACAACGGCAACCGCTCTGCCGCGACGCCCTGCTCGTCCTTCGGGGAATGCTCTGAGGATGCGAGCATAGTGCAGGGTTTCGCTGGGATCAGCAGCGGCAGGGCGGACTCGACGATGTCCCACGACGGGTCGTTTGTGTTCTTTCAGAGCCCGGTCGCGCTGACGCCGGGCGCGTTGGATGACGTGCGCGTCGCGACCCGCAACGAACGCCCGGAATACGCACAGAACGTGTATGAGTGGCACGAAGGGCACGTGCATCTAATCTCCGACGGCCGCGATGCGACCGCCAACAGCGGCCAGAATCTGCTTTGCGCGAGTGGTGTGCGTTTCAAGCTTTCCTCGGTGTGCCTGTTGGGGTCCGATGCGAGTGGTGCGAATGTGTTCTTCACGACCGCGGACGCGCTTGTGGGGCAGGACACTGATACGGAGGTGGATATCTACGACGCGCGGGTCTGCACGACAGGCGACCCGTGTGTGTCCTACTCTGCGCCGCCCACGGGGTGCAGTGGTGAAGCGTGCCGTGGTGGTGTGGTCGGGGCGCCTGGGGCGTTGGGTGCGGGCACGGTGTCCTTCGCGGGCCCGGGGAACCTCGCGCCGCCGGCCGTGTCGGTCGCGAGGCCCAAGGCCAAGCACCGGGCGAAGCCCAAGCGAAGGAAGCGCGGGAGGAAGGTGCGGCGGCGCGTCCGACCGGCCGGGCGGCGGGCCGGGCCGGCGAGGCAGCACGGTGCTCATGTCAAGACGGGGGGTGGGAAGTGAGGGTTCTCGATACAGGTATCTCTCCTCGGGTCGGCGATGATGGTCGGCGTCCCCGTGCCTCGACTCGGCGTGGGCTCGCGCCGCTCGGTGTCGCCCTGGCCGCCGTCTGTGGTCTGCTGGTGCTCGCCTCGGCCGCGCTGGCTGTTGCGCCTGCGCCTGAGTGGAGCATCCATTCGCTGGCGGCGCCGAGCAGCTTCACCGCCGGTGAAAACGCATGCGAACATCTGGCCGCCGTCGAATTCGGATGCGCCGGCTATCTGGTGACTGTGCGGGACGCCGGCAGCGGCGCGAGCGACGGCAGCCCCGTCGTGCTGCGGGATGTGCTGCCGGCGGGCGTGGTGGTGCAGCAGGTCCAGTTCTTCTGGTCGGGGCTTCCCGCCGAAGCGGGTGGGCAGTTCACCGACCTCGCGGGGTTCGGCCTGTGCGGCACGACTCCCCCGGTGGTGTCGTGCCAGCTGCCGACGGCCGAATTCGGTTTGCCGCCGGTCGCCCCGGACGACACGCTGACGATGAGGGTGTACGTGACGGTCGAACCGGGTGTCACGGGCCCTCTCGCGAACACGGCGTCGGTGTCCGGGGGTGGCGCTCCCGAAGTGTTAACGGACACCGTGAACCCGGTTGGGGTGGCGACGCCGTTCGGCGCGAGTCTTGCCGTCGGGCTGCCGGGGTTGGATGGTGTGGTGGACACCCAGGCTGGTGGGCACCCCGATGAGCTCTTGACGCGGATCGACCTGAACACCGTGTTCAGGCCCAGCCCCGAAGCGGACCAACGTGAAGCGATCGGTGTGCGGGATGTGAGGGATGTGGTGTTTGATCTCCCCGTGGGGTTCGTGGGCAGCGCGCTGGCGACGCCGCGGTGCACGTTCGCGCAGCTCTCCTCGCACGTGGAAGGCGGTGTCGGGGGCTGTCCGGCCGACACGGTCGTGGGGCACATCCTCTCCGAACCGAACACGAGTGGAACCTCTGTGGATGGCCCGCTGTACAACATGGTGCCCGAGCATGGCGTCGCGGCCGAGCTCGCGTATGTCGATACCGCGAACGGTACGCACGCGTTGTATGTGAGCGTCGCGCCGACCCCCGCGGGCTATGTGCTTCGCACCACGAGCCCCGAACTCCCGCAGGTGCACCTCAGGGACATCGAAGTGGTGCTGTATGGCAACCCGGCTGTGAAGCAGGAAGAACTCTCACGGCGGGAAGGCAAGACGGCGAGCGGTATCGCACCGGTGGCGTTCTTCACGAACCCCTCCGCGTGCACCGGCGAGCCGCTTGTGAGCGTGGTTCATCTCGACTCGTGGTTCAGCCCAGGCGGCCACAACGCGGATGGCGCCCCCGATCTCAGTGACCCCAACTGGGCGGGTGGCGCCTCGGAATCCCCGCCCGTGACGGGCTGCAACCTGCTGCGCTTCACCCCGTCGTTGAGTGTGCAGCCGGAAACCGGCGTGGCGGACAGCCCGACGGGTGTGGAAGCGGAGCTGAAGGTCCCGCAGCGCGAGGAACCGGAAACGCTGGCGACACCCCCGTTGCGCGATGCGACGGTGACGCTCCCCGCGGGGCTGACCGTGAACCCAGCCGCAGCCGGCGGCTTGGGGGCTTGCGGCGAGGCGCAGATCGGCTGGGGGGGCGCGAGCCTCACGGATTTCACCGCCGCGCCCCCGACATGCCCTGAATCCTCGAAGATCGGCTCCGTCGAAGCGGAAACCCCCGCGCTCCCCGGTGTCCTTCAGGGCTCGATCTATCTCGCGGCGCAGAACGAAAACCCGTTCCACAGCCTGCTCGCGGGGTACATCGTGATCGACGACCCCACCACGGGTGTCGTCGTGAAGGTCCCGGGGGACCTGACGCCCGACCCGGGCACGGGGCGGATCACGGCGGTGTTCAAGGACAGTCCACAGTTCCCCATCAGCGACCTCAAGTTGCGCTTCTTCGGTGGCCCGAGGGCTCCGCTGGCGACACCCGAGGCATGTGGGACCTACACCACCGCCAGCGATCTTATGCCGTGGTCGGCCCCGGACTCAGGGCCCGACGCGATGTCATCCAGCAGCTTCCCGGTCAGCACGGGTTGCGTGACTGGGTTCGCGCCTGGTTTCACGGCGGGGAGCGTGAACCCACAGGCCGCGGGGTACTCCCCGTTCACCCTCTCGCTCTCCCGTACGGATAGCGAACAGAACCTTGCAGGGGTGAGCGTGAGCTTGCCGCCGGGGCTGTTGGGGAAGATCGCGGGCATCCCGTTGTGCCCCGAGGCGAACGCGAGCAACGGGACGTGCCCGGAAGCCTCGCGGGTCGGGTCTGTCCAGGCCGCTGCGGGTGTCGGCCCGGCCCCTTACTTCGTGGGCGGCAATACGTATCTCACGGGCCCGTACAACGGTGGCCCCTACGGTCTGGTGGTCGAGATCCCCGCCATCGCGGGCCCCTTCAACCTCGGGACCGTCGTCGTGCGCGCCTCGATCAGGATCGACCCGCGCTCCGCGCAGGTCACCACGGTGTCCGACCCCCTGCCGACGATCCTGCAGGGCATCCCGCTACGGGTACGCCGCGTGGACGTGACCCTGGATCGCCCGGGGTTCACGTTCAACCCGACCAGTTGCACCCCGATGGCCGTCACCGGCATCGTGACCTCCACCGAAGGCGCCAGCAGCAACGTCTCGTCCAGGTTCCAGGCCGGGGGCTGCAGGGAACTGCCGTTCAAGCCCTCCTTCAAGGTCACAACCCAGGCGAGGACGAGCAAGAAGCAGGGTGCGAGCCTGGATGTGAAGGTCGGCTCGGGCGGCGGGCAGGCGAACATCGGGAAGGTCGCAGTGTCATTGCCCAAACAGCTGCCCTCGCGGTTGACGACGATCCAGCAGGCGTGCACCAAAGCCGTGTTCGACGCGAACCCAGCGTCGTGCCCCGCGGGCTCGAACATCGGGATCGCGACCGCGAACACGCCTGTGCTCGCGGGCCCGCTGACAGGTCCGGCGTACCTTGTGTCTCATGGCGGCGCGGCGTTCCCCGACCTGGTGATCATCCTCCAGGGCGGAGGCGTCACGCTGGACCTGGTTGGCAGCATCGACATCAGGAAGGGCGTTACCTCCAGCGCCTTCGACAGCGTCCCTGACGCCCCCATCTTCGAGCTTCGAGCTGTCGCTCCCCGAGGGCCCGCACTCCGCGCTAGCCGCGGTCCTGCCCGCCAAGGCCAAGGGCAACCTCTGCGGCGCCAGCCTGGTCATGCCGACCACGATCGCCGGGCAGAACGGCGCCGTCGTCAAGCAGAACACCAAGATCGCCGTCAGCGGCTGCCCAAAGCCGAAGCGCAAGCCCAAGCAGCACCGGAAGGCCAGGGCGAAGCGAAGCGCCCCAGGCAAGGGGAAGGGGGGAAGGAGGACGACAGGCTAGCCCGCCGGGCCAGCCCCGCCTCGCCGCGCATGCCCTCGACGATGACCGCCCGTCCCACTGTATCCGCCGCCGAGTCCGCCGCCGCGCGTGGCGCCGGGCGCGTGGCGGCGGGCGAGGGCCGCAGCCGTGTGAGCGAGATCCAGCGCGCGCGGATCCTCACGGCGGTCACGGAGGTCGCGCGGGAGCGCGGCGCGGCGAGCGTGACGGTCGCGCACATCGTTGCGCGCTCGGGCGTCTCGCGGCGGACGTTCTACGAGCTCTTCGAGGATCGCGAGGACTGCTTCCTCGCCGCGCTCGAGCAGGCGATCGACAGGGCCGGGGAGCGGGTGCTGCCGGCGTACCGCGCGCAGGGCCCCTGGCGCGAGCGAATCAGGGCCGGGCTGGAGGAGCTCTTGGGGTTCCTGGACGAGGAGCCCGCGATGGGCGCGCTGTGCGTGGTGGACTCCCTCAGCGCCGGCCCCGTGGCCGGCGAGCGCCGCGGTGAGATCCTGGGCGCCCTCGTCGATGCGGTGCACGAGGGCCGCAGGGAAGCCAGAGGGGCCAGCAAGCCCACGCGGCTGGTGGCAGAGGGGGCGGTCGGCGCGGTCCTCTCGATGATCCACACGCGCCTGCAGGGCCCGTCCCCGCCGCGGCTGCGGGGCCTGTTGAACCCATTGATGAGCATCATCGTGCTGCCCTACCTGGGCGCGAGGGCGGCCGAGCGCGAACTGCGACGCCCCATCCCGCGGGCCCGCGCCATCCCGCGCAGCCACAGCGATCCCTTGCGCGATCTCGACATGCGTCTCACCTACCGCACCGTGAGGGTCCTGATCGCCGTCGCCTCCCAGCCGGGTGCGAGCAACCGCCAGGTCGCGACCGCCGCGGGGATCAGCGACCAGGGCCAGATCTCAAAGCTCCTGCGGCGCCTGGAGACCCTTGGGCTGCTGGCCAACAGTGGCGGCGACCACGCCAGGGGCGAGGCCAACGCCTGGGTCCTCGCCGCCAAAGGAGAAGAGGTCGAGCGCGCAATCCGCGCACAGACCGAAGCGGGGTAACCCGAGCGTCGCTTCCAGCGGACTATTCCCCGTAGGCCCGTAGACGTATTCGCGAGGGCGACCAGTCGACGCCGATGTCTTCGGGGTTGGACTTCAGGCGGTAGTCGTCGTAGGTGGGGTTGGCGAATTCGGGGTGTTCAGGATGGTCGTGTGGGGGCCGGGGTGAAGGTCCAGGGGTCGGTCCTGCGAAGATGTCGTAGTCCTCGGTGAGCGCGTATGCGGGGCCGCCTTCGTGGAGCACGTCGAAGCTTTCCTCGACGTTGCGCTGGACGGTGGCGGTGAGCGGCTGGGAGGAGTTGCTTCGGCGAGGATGAGGTCGCCTTGGTCGTCCCACACGGTGTTGTTGGTCATCGTGAAGCCGGCGGTGTCGTAGACCTGCACATCGATCTCTTCCGCAGGCCCTCGTTGTTGTTGCGCAGGAAGAGGTTGTCGGCGACTTTCACCTGCGCGACGTCGCCGTCCGGATGAAGAAGCCCTGGGACTGGTTGTCGTGCTCGTAGTTGCGTTCGAAGAGCAGATCGCTGCCGCCCCAGACGCTCTGCAGCGCGTCGCTGTGGTTGCCGTGCTCCTCGATGTCGTAGATGTCGTTTGCCGATCACCGCACGTGGTGGTAGTTGTTGAGGTGGATGGCGTCTTCGGTGTCGTTGCCGTAGCCGTGGATGCGGTTGGCGGAGATCGTGATGTAGGTGGCGGGCGGGGTGCTGACGTGCAACCTTCGTAGACGGGGGCGTTGGGGGCGGAGCAGTTGACGCCCATCGTCTGCACCCCCTCGCCGATGCCCCCGGGGCCTTCGCCGTCGATGTCGTTGTGGTCGACCGTGATGTGGGAGTCGCCTTCGCCGATGCTCACGCCGCCGCCGATCGAGAAGTTGTGGACCGTGATGTTGGAGGCGCCTGCGGCGACGGTGAGGCCGTCGAGCGAGGCCTCGCGCCGGGCGTGGGCTCGACGTGACGATCCGCTTCATGGGCGCCGGTGAGCGCCAGTGGCCCGTATTTGCCGGCGGGCAGGCAGACGACGGTTCCGGCGTCGGCGGAGGCCGCCTGCGGCCTCCGCTTCGCCTTGCTCACGGCTTCGACTGTGCATGCCGGCGGAGCGTCGTGCTCGTGGACGTCGGCGAGGGCGGAGGTGGTGGTGGATGTGGACGGCGTGCTGGAGGTCGTGGAGGTGGAGGTGGTGGGGGTCGAGGTCGTCGACGATGTCGTGGTCGTCGTGGTCGTCGTGGTGCGTCGGGGTCGTGGTGGCTTGTGGAGGTGGACTCGCGGTCGCGGTGGAGGTCGTGATCACGACCGGCGGAGGAGGCGCGGGGCGGCGGGCGTTGGGAGCGAGCGGGCGTCGGCGGGTGGAGCGGGCGCAGAGGGGACGGCCGCCGCGGGCGGCCTGCGCGGCGGCGCGGCGCCGGCGCTTGTGATGGCGCTTGGCGTGGTGGGGCCGGCGGATGCCGGCGCGCGTGCCGGCTGGGATGCCGGCGATGCTGCGCGCCGCGGATGGTGGCGTGCGAGCGCCCCCGTCCCCGGGCAGGCTGCCGGCGCCGAGGCATGCCCGCAGCAGCAGCGACGATGACGACCCCGAGGAGACGGAAACATTTCCTCACTGATCCGAATGTGCCCATAGGTCTGTCGCAATAAACAGCTTGCCGTAGTCCGCTATCGTCCGATTATCTTGAGGTCGTGGGCAACATCGGCGATGCGCTGAGAGTCGTGCTGGTCGACGATCACCAGCTCTTCCGCGAGGGGCTGCGGGGGCTGCTGGAAGCGGATGGCATGGTCGTGGTGGGCGAGGCGGCCGACGGCCGGAGGCCGTGACGCTCGCGCGCGAGCTGGCGCCCGATGTGGTCGTGATCGACCTGCAGCATGGGCAGCGCCTCGGGCCTGGAGGCGCTGCGCAGCCTCGCGAGCGAGAACCCCGGACATCTGCATCGTCGTCCTGACCGTGTCTCCGACCGAGCGCGCGGACGTGCTCGAGGCGCTGGCCGCCGGGGCGCGCGGCTACCTGCTCAAGGACACGCTCGGCGGACCAGCTCGCGACGGCGTGCGTCAGGCGGCCGAAGGCCAGATCGTGATCTCCAGCGACGTCTGCCGGGGTGCTGCAGCGACGCACGGTCGCAGCGGCGGCGCAGGAGCGCGAGGACGATCGCCGCTCGCTCACGCCGCGCGAGCACGGCGGTGCTGCGGCTGATCGTCGACGGCGCCGACAACGTCGCGATCGGCAGGGAGCTGTCGATCAGCCCCCACACCGTCAAGCAGTACGTGAAGAACATCTTCGAGAAGCTCGGCGTGCACAGCCGCGGTGCAGGCGGCCGTCCACGCGGTGCGCGTCGGCCTGGTGTAGCGGCGAGCCTCGCACGCCGAGGGGGTGAGCACGCGGATGCCTCCCTGCGGTCGGCGACGCCGAGCTTGGCCACCCCGGCGGAGATGTGGCGGCGCACCGTGACCGGCGAGAGCGAGAGGCGTGCGGCCGATCTCGGCGGTGCGCAGCCCCGAGCGCAGCAGGCGCAGGATCTCGGCCTCCCTGCTCGGTCAGCTCGCCAGGCCGGCCATCTGCCGGGTGGCGCCTCTGCTATCGGGCAGCTCGCGCAGTTTGCCGAGCACCGGCCCCACCAGCGCGCGCGGCAGCGCGGTCTCGCCGGCGAGCACGCCGCGCAGCGCCGCGGGCAGGCGGTCGGGAGGCGTGTCCTTGGGCAGGTAGCCCACCGCCCCGGCGCGCAGCGCGGCCAGCAGGTCCTCGGTGCTGTCGGAGACCGTCAGCATCACGATCGCCGTCTGCGGGCGCCAGCGGCGGCGATGCGCAGCGGCCGCCTGGATGCCGCCGCCGGGCATGAAGACGTCGAGCAGGCAGACGTCGGGGCGCTCGCGCAGCACCGCGTTGACGGCGCCGTCGCAGTCGGAGGCCTCGGCGAGCACCCGCAGGCCGCCGGCGATCAGCGCCATGCGCACGCCCAGGCGGATCGCGGGGTGGTCGTCGGCGATGCACCACCGTGGGCTGGCCGTCGCTCACGGCAGGATCGCCTCCACCGTCGTGCCCCGCTCGGCGGCGCTCGAGACGTGCAGGACGCCGCCGAGCGCCTGCGCGTGGGCGCGCATGCTGGTCGAGCCCGAAGCCGTTGGTGGCTGGCTGGCGGCGTCGAATCCCTCGCCCTCGTTGCGCACCGTCAGGCGCCACTCGCCGGCGTAGTGCAGGCGTCACCTCGATCGCATTCGGGCCGCGCGTGCTTGGTGGCGTTGGTGACGGCCTCGCGGGCGACGTGCACGAGCGCTTCGCGCGTGGGCCGGTCCGGCCGCGCCGATCCCGGCACGCCGGCGGCGTCGAAGAGCAGACGGGCGCTGCGCGCGGCGGCCTGCGCGCTGCCTCGATGGCGCGCACGATCGGCTCGCAGTCCCGCGCACGGCTCGGCGGCGAGCTCGCCGCGCAGACCGGGTGCGCGCGGCGGTGCAGGCGCGCTGACGGAGGTCGCTGAGGATCGCGCGCCCGCCCGCGAGCGCTCGCTCGCCCGCGCTCACCACGGCGTTCGCCCGCGACCGCGCTCGCGTGCTCGCTGCGCCAGCGTGCGTGCGTTGGCCAGCGCCAGCGATAGATCCTGCATGACCAGGTCGTGCACGTCGGCGGCCACGCGGCGGCGTTCCGGCGCGAGCGCTCGTGCGGCGCGCGGCGCTCGACCGCGGCGCTCAGACGCCAGCCGGCGAGCAGGCCGCCGGCGAGCACGCCGCCGAGGGCGATCCACCACGTGGAGGGCTCGCTGCTGCCGGCTGCCTGATTGACTCCCACGATCGTCCCTCGATCCGAGATCGGCTCTGCACTGAGCCCCGAGAGCCGGGCTGGACGTCCTATGATCTTGACCGACCTGAGGCTCGTCGCGAGCAAATGTCTGCCGCGGGCGATCGTACTGCCGCCGGCCGCAGAGACGAGTCTCGATACACGCGTATTTTCCCGCAATTTGCGGGATTTGAGCCGAATCGATCCAGCTACTTGGCATCGGCCCGCTGAATTCACACGGGTTGCGTGCCCACCGGAGTGGCCGGCAGTGTCTCCGACTGCTGCCTTCTCGCTCGAGCCACTGCGCGAAGAAGCACTCGATCGCGCCGACGCGTCCAGCGGGCGCGCGAACAGGAAGCCCTGCCCGCTGTCGCAGCTGCTCGTCCTGCAGCAGGGCCAGCTCCTGGGACTGCTCGATGCCCTCCGCGAGCGTCTCGATCGACAGCGCCTTGCCGAGCTGCACGAGCGTGCGGATCAGCGTCTCGCCCTCCGGGTCCTGCGTCAGGCGCGCGATGAACGTGCGGTCGATCTTCAGCGCGTCCACGGGGAACTTCTGGAGGTGCGCCAGCGAGGAGTAGCCGGTGCCGAAGTCGTCGATCGCGATGCGCACGCCCAGCTCCTTCACCGCGGCGCAGGCGCTGCGCGGTCTCCTCGGCGTTGCGCATCAGCGTGGTCTCGGTGATCTCGATCGTCAGCGCGCCTGCCTCGAGGCCGCTGCAGTGCAGCGCCTCGCGGACGTTGCTCACGAACTCGTCGGTGTCGAGCTGCTTGCGCGGAGGCGTTCACCGACATGCCGATCGGGTGCCCGGCCGCGCGCCACGCCGGCCGCCTGGCGGCAGGCCTCGCATCAGCACCCACTCGCCGATCTCGACGATCATGCCCGGTCTCCTCCAGCAGCGGGATGAAGTCGTTCGGCTGGATCGTCCCGCGCGCGGGGTGCTTCCAGCGAATCAGCGCCTCCACGCCCGTGGGGCTCATGTCCTGGAGGTCGAACGTGGGTTGGTACTCGAGGTAGAACTGCTCGCTCTGCGAGCGCGTCGCGCAGGTCCATCTCGAGCTCCATGCGGCTCTGCACTGCGTCCTGCATCGCCGCGACTCGAACAGCACGTAGCGGTTCTTGCCGTCCCACTTGGCGCGGTACATCGCGATGTCCGCGTCGCGCAGCAGCTCTTCGGCGGAGCCGCGGTCGCCGGCCGCGATCCCCACGCTCGCGGTCACCGTCAGGCGCGTCGTCTCCGGGCGACGTCGTCGAGCTTGAAGGGCTGCTTGAGCGCCTCCAGCAGGCGCTCGGCGATCAGCTCCGGGCCGGCGGCCAGGGACATCCCCTCGGCGATCACCACGAACTCGTCGCCGCCCAGACGCCCGAGCGCGTCGGTGTCGCGGATCGCGCTCTGCAGCCGCGCCGGCGACGGCCTGCAGCAGCCTGTCGCCCGCGCCGTGGCCGAGCGTGTCGTTGATGTGCTTGAAGTTGTCGAGATCCACGAACAGCACCGCCACCGGCGCGGGGTTGCGCCGCGCGCGCACCAGCATCTGCTCGACGCGATCGAGGATCAGGGTGCGGTTGGGCAGGCCCGTGAGCGGGTCGTGGGTCGCCAGGAACGCCAGCTCCTCCTGGCGGCGCGTGAGCTCCTCGTTGGCGCGCTGGCGCTCGCCCTCGAAGGACTCGCACATGCGCACCAGCGTCACGTCGAGGCTGCGCTGCAGCATGCGCAGCGCCTCCGCGAGCACCTCCGCGGGGAGGCTCCAGCTGCACCGCGATCTCACGCGCCACCTCGGCGGCCGAGTCGCGCCAGCGCAGGCAGCGCTTGGTGACCTCGTTCAGCGACGCCGCCCGCTGCGCCGCGAGCTGGCCGAAGATGCGCCAGGAGTCCCGGCCCACCTCGCGCGCCACGTCGGCGCCCTCGCCCGCCATCCAGCGGGCCACGGCGATCGTCGAGACCGAGCCGACCTTGGCGAAGCTGTCTTCGACCAGCGCGTCGAGCACCTGGCCGGATTCGCGCGAGCGGTTGGTGAGCCCTTCGACGACCTCCTCGGTGCGCGCGTGCAGCTCCTGCCCGAGGCGCCGCAGATCATCGGCCAGATCCACCGGCTGGTTGTCCTTCAACATTGATCAACTATTCGGCCACACCCATGCATTCCTTGAGGTTGGCGATGTTGCGTTCGATTACTACAGCCGGTGGTCCGTGATAGAAGAGGGTCGATGGGCGTCTCCCGCATCACCCGCTTCGGGTTCGTCAACGCCTATCTGGTCACCGAGGAGGACGGCTTCACGCTGGTCGACACGATGCTGCCGCGCAGCGCCAGGAAGATCCTCCAAACGGCCGCCCGCACGGGCAGGCCGATCGTGCGCATCGTGCTGACGCACGCCCACAGAGACCACATCGGCTCGCTCGACGAGCTCGCCGCCGCGCTGCCCGGCGCCGAGGTGATCGTCGGCAGAGCGCGAGGCCCGCCTGCTGCACAAGGATCGCTCGCTCGAGCCCGGCGAGCCGCAGAGCCCGCTCAAGGGCGGCTACCCGGGCGCGAAGACCGTCCCCACGCGCACCGTGGCGCCCGGCGAGCGCATCGGCTCGCTGGAGGTCGTTGCGGCCCCCGGGCCACACGCCGGGCCAGATCGCGCTGCTCGACACCCGCGACCGCACGCTGATCTGCGGCGACGCGTTCTCGACGCTCGGCGGAGTGGAGACCACCGCCCGCCCCAACTGGCGCTTCCCGCTGCCGGCGCTCGCGACCTGGGATCGTCCGACGGCGCTCGCCAGCGCGCGCGCCCTGCGCGCGCTCGAGCCCTCGCGCCTGGCCTCCCGGGCACGGCAAGATCGTGCACGAGCCGGCGGCCGCGATGGACGCGGCGATCGCCCGGGCTTCCTGACAGGGCCTATCCCGGAAGGGATGTGCGGCTGGGGTGGTCGAGGGTCGAGCGAGGCGCGGACGCAAGGGCGAAGGCTTGGTGGTGCCAAGTCGAGCCCGAGGACAAAGCCTCGCGAAGGCCATCGACCGCATCCAGACGTGCGGCCCTTCCGGGATAGGCCCCTAGCCGTCGGGGAACGGCGCGATCGGCACGCCGTGGTCGTGCTCGCGCATCCCCAGCTCATAAGCGGCTCCGTGTGGCGGTGTGCAGGGTGCGCGCGGGATGAGCCCGGCTGGCGCACGGTCGAGGGAGAGTGCGGCGATCGAGCAGTTGCTGACGTCGTGCTCGCCGCCGTCGGGGTCGGCGTAGCTCCAGCCCGCGCTGCGTCTCGGCTGGGGTGTCGATGTGCGCATCGACGGTCATTCCATCCGGCCCCGGCAGCGAGAGCCGGCAGCGCTCGGGGCGTCTCCGCGACCAGCAGGCCCGCGCGCGCCCAGCCCGCCCAGCGCGAGGCGGCTGTCCGTCGATGCAGAGCGCGCCGTTGGCCACCCACGGTGTCGTCCACCGCCCGACGCGCACGCGGCCGATCGCCACGTCCAGCCACGCGGCGGGGTCCTCCTCGAAGTCGACGCCGTGCAGCCAGATCCAGCGCTCGGCGTGCTCCGCGCCCCAGTTGTGGCCCACCATCCCGCGCCAGCCGCGCAGCTCGATCGTTCGCGTCGATCCGGAGATGGGGTCGGGCAGCTCGATCGTGCCATCGAAGCTCGCCGCGGGCGCGGGGCTCGTGAGCTTCGTGCGCGGCAGCGGCGCGCGGTACATCCACGCGCGCGGCAGGTGGCGCAGCTCGGGCTCCGAGGAGGCGAAGCGCAGCGACCAGCGCGCCTCTCCGCAGGCTCCCTCCGCGCGCTCGCGGGGTCAGCTGGGCCTCGCCGATCGAGATCCAGCCGCCCTCGGGCACGCCCAGCTCCTCGGTGGTGAGCTTGTGCTGGAAGGGCCGCCCCGGCCGTGCGTCGAAGACGGTGCACCACAGCGATCCGCGCGCGGGCTGCGCCGGATGCGCTTGTGCACGGTGTAGCGGATCCAGACCCCCACCGGCTCGTGCGGCGAGACGGCGCGCAGGTAGAAGGACTCGTACATCCCCGAGCGCTGCGGAGGCGTGGGGGAAGACGGCGCTGACGGGCATGGCGGCGATCCTAGAGCACGCTCCGCCGCCGGAAACTGAGAGGATGCCGCCGTGGATCGCGCACCCCTGGTTCAACTCCCGCCCGCGCTGGCCCCGCCAAGCGCATCCCCGCACTCTGCCTCAAGCCCGGCCGGGCCCCAACTGCCCACGGGTCTGTCGGGGAATGGCTCTCCCTCTGTCGCTGCTGCGCCAAGGCAGACTGGGACGAGACCACCGCGCTTCCTGCTGGGGATCGACGGCGGCGCGACCAAGACGCTCGCGGCGGTGCTCGACGTCGAGGCGGACGGCTGCACCTGGGGCACGGCGGGCCCAGCAACCAGGACGCCGTCGGCGTGCAGGCGGCCACGCAGGCGCTGCTCGAGGCCGCCGATGAGGCGATCGCGGGTGCGGGCACGTCGGTCGAGGGTCTCGACGCGGCGGTGCTCGCGGTGGCGGGCACCGACACCGAGGCCGTCGTCGGCGCAGGTGCGCGCGCACCGCCCGCCGGAGTGGATCGTGGTCGAACGACGTGGTCGGCGCCTGGGCCACCGCGACCGGCGCGCGAGCCCGGCGTGGGCGTCGATCTCGGGCACCGGCTGCAACGTCTTCGGCGTCGGTCGCGACGGGCGCGCGTGGCGCGCCGGCGGCTGGGGTCACATCGTCGGCGACGAGGGCTCGGGCTACTGGCTGGGCTTGGAGTCGATCAAGGCCGCCCTGCGCGACCGCGACGGCTCGGGACCGCAGACCGCGCTCAGCGACGCCGCCGTGGAGTTCTTCGACGCGCCGAGCGTCGAGGCGCTCGGCGCGCTGGGTCTACACGCAAGCCCCTCACCAAGAGCGAGATCGCGGCCTTCGCGATCGAGACCGCCCGCTGGGCCGAGCGCGGCGACGCGGTCGCGCGCGTGCTCTACGAGGACGGCGCGCGCTGGCTCGGCCGCCAGATCGCGCGCGGTGATCGCCAAGACGGGCCTGGAGGGCGAGTTCCCCGTGGGCCTCATCGGCAGCGCCTACAAGGCCGGCGCGATCTTCGTCGAGCCCCTCACGCGAGCGATCCACGCGGTCGGCGCCGCAGGCGCGCGTCGCGACGGTCGAGATGACGCCGGTGGGCGGCAGCCTGCTGCTCGCCGCGCGCGCCTGTGGCGCGGAGCGCGCGGCGCTCGATCCCGGCGCGGCTCGGCGAAGCTCATCGAGGGGACGGCTCTAGCGATGGCGGCCCGGTCGCCAAGCACGCTTGTGCTCCCTCGCCGGCGATGCGCACCGCCGCCGCCGCGTTGCCGTAAGCCGCCGCGTCGGACGGACTGCGCCCGTCGCGCAGCGCGACGAAGAACGCCGCCGCGAACACGTCGCCCGCGCCGAGATCGTCGCGAAGCTCGCCGGTTGCTGCGACCGGGACTTGCTCGATAGTTCCGTCTGCGCAGGTGCAGCTCGGTGGGCTCCGAGCCGGCGGTCACGGCGATAATGCCCGGCGCCTGCGCAACAGCTCTTCGCAACTGTCGCGCTCGCGCTCGCTGAGCACGAGCGCGTCGAAGTGCTGCGGGAGCGTGTGCGGGGTCGGGTGTGGTTAGCGAGATCTCGCCGCCCTCGCCCCATTCGCGGAGCAGACCCTGCGGCGTGAGTCCGACGAAGTCTGTCCGCCCGGTCCAGTTCGTCGGGGTCTCGCGCGCGACGGCGGCGAGATGGAGGATCGAGGTGTCCACCTCCGGCGTCTCTGTGATCGGTCCTGCCCAGGCCAGCACGCGCTGCGTTGCGCTTCGCGCCCATGCCCGAGGTGGCGAGCGTGGTGGTGTGCTCGGCCGGAAGAACCCTGATCTCCAGCTCGCCGAGATAGGGCGCGAGCAGCTCGTCCAACTCCTGCGGGTTGCCCTGAGTGAGGATCAGGGTGCGCTGCCCGAGTCGGGCTGCCTGCAGCGCGCTGTAGAAGGCGCCACCCCCGGGACGCCGTGAGCCGTCGTCGAGCACGTCGACAGTCACGTGCCCTACGGTCACGTAGTCGAAGTGGGTCAAACCGCAAGCGGCGTGCTGCGCAGCGGCAGCTCCGAGCCGGCGATCGCGGCGGCGGCGAGGCGGCCGGTGAACACGCAGCCGCCGAGGAACGTGCCCTCCAGCGAGCGCTTGCCGTGCATCCCGCCGCCGCCGAAGCCGGCCGCCTCGCCGACGGCGTACAGGCCGGGGATCGGCGCGCCGTCCTCGCGCGCGCAGCACGCGGCCGCCGAGGTCGGTCTGGATGCCGCCGAGGCTCTTGCGCGCCATCACCTGCAGGCGGATCGCGATCAGCGGGACCGCCTTGGGATCGACGATGCGCTGGAACGCGCACGTGCGCAGGCGGTCCCCGCGCCAGTTGCGCAGCTGCGCGATGCGTCGCAGCTGGTCGTCGTTGAAGAGGCCCTTGCCGCGCGCGATCGTCTCGTCGTAGCGGCCGATCTCCGCGCTCCAGCACGGCGGCGTCGATCGCCGCTTCGCCGGTGACGCCGTTCATCTTCAGCGCCAGCTCGGAGAGCGTGGAGGCCGAGACGAAGTCGGGCGAGCCATCCAGGAAGTGGCGCACCAGGCCGGGCTTGCCGAGCAGCACGCCCAGCAGGAAGCGCACCGGGCGGCGCTCGCGCAGGTGGGGGTTGTGCTGCGAGCCCGACACATCCAGCTCGCGCGTGGCGATCTTCCAGTTGCAGATCAGCCACGAGTACTTGCGCTCGTCCTCGCACATGCGCTCCAGCGCGGCGTAGGCATCGAAGGTCGGGCATCACCGGCACCGGGCCGTAGCGCCGGCCATCGGGGTTGAGCATCACGCCCGAGCGCGGCGGGATCAGCTTCAGCCCGTGGTGCTCGCGCTGGGGTCGCGGGTGGCGCACGGCGTCCGCGTAGTTCCACATCCGCGACAGATGAGTGACATTGCCGCCCAGGCGCGCGACCTCCTCGTGCAGCGCCCCGTCGGCGTAGCGGTGGGAGCCCATCAGGATCTTCCGCGGCGGGCTGCCGAGGCGCTCGGTGGGCCACTCGCGGCGCACGATCTCGAGGTTGCCGCCGATGCCGCCCGCGGCCATCACCACCGCGCGGGTGGCGCGCACCTCGTACTCCTCGCCCTCCCTGGGGGTCCCTTCGGGTCCGCTGGCCTGTTCGTTGCGGTACCTGTCCCGCGCGCCGGTCCCTACCTGCGCGGCCCTCGCTGGGCCGGCCCCTGCCGGCCCCTCTCCTTCTTCTCCACCCGCGCTCTCCCGCACCACGCGGCAGCCCACCGCGTGGGCGTGCTCGATCAGCAGCTCGCTCACGCGCGCGCCGAAGCGCACCTCCAGCCCTGCGCGTCGCGGGTGCTTCTCGATCGCGCCCCACACCGCCTGCACGAGCGCCTTGCCGGTGCCCCACGTCATGTGGAAGCGGGGGACCGAGTTGCCATCGCCGAAGTTGCCTCGCTCGGCCCAGTTGACGACCGGGAAGAAGCGCACCCCGATCTCGCGCAGCCAGCCGCCCACGTCGTCGCGCGCGCGCGTCACGTACTGCTCGGCCCAGCGGCGCGGCCACTCGTCCTCGGGCTCCGAGCTCCGCGATCCGCAGCCAGTCCTCCAGCGCGAGGCGCTCGCTGTCGCGGATGCGCGAGCGGCGCTGCTCGGGCGAGTCCACCATGAACATCCCCCCGAACGCCTCTCGCGCGAGCCCGCCCAGCTCGTGCGGCTGGCAGCGATCGAGCAGCAGCACCGTGTGCCCCGCGCGCAGCAGCTCCAGCGTGCACACCAGCCCCGCGAGGCCCGCGCCCACGACGATCGCGTCGCGCTCGGAGGCGCTCACGTGAGCGCCATCCCCGGGGCCACCCGCACCTCGATCAGCTCCGGGCCGTCGGAGGCCAGCGCGCGAGCGCAGCTCGACCCCCAGCTCCTCCGCGTCGCCCACGCGGCGCGCGTTCACGCCGTAGCCGCTGCCACCGCCACGCAGTCGAGCGCGGGCAGGTCGAGGCCCGGGGCGCCCGAGATCTCCTCGAGCATCCCAAACCACTTGAGGATCGCGTACTCGTCGTTGCGCAGCACCAGGAACGTCACCGGCACGCTTGTAGGCGGCGGCCGTCCAGAAGGCCTGCACCGCGTACTGCGCCGAGCCCTCGCCCAGCACGCACACCACGGGGCGATCGGGGCACGCCAGCTGCACGCCGATCGCCGCCGGCATCCCGAAGCCGAGGCCCCCGCCCGCGGAGAAGTAGTAGCTGCCCGGCCGGCGAGAGGCGCAGCTGGTTGCGCAGCGCGGGCGTCGCCGAGGGGGACTCCAGCACCACGATGCCATCCGGCGGGAACACCTGCGCGAGCGTGCGCACCGCCGTCGAGGGGTTCATCGGGTCCGTCACCTCCACCGCCTCGGGCGCGGGACGCGCGGGCGGCGCCGCGCGCTCGGAGTCGCTCCACCAGCTCCGCCAGCGCCGCCAGCGTGAGCGCCACATCGGCCACGATCGCGTCGCCCATCGGCGCGCGCGCCGCCTCATCGGGGTCGCTCGTGATCGCCACCAGCTTCGTGCCCTCCGCCAGCAGGGCGCCGGGGATGTTGGGGTAGTAGGGGAACACCGAGCTCCCCGCCACCAGCACCAGATCGTGCGCCGCCAGCGCGTCTCCCACCGGCCACACCGCGGGCGGCAGGATGCCCTGGAAGAGCGGGTGATCCTCGGGGAAGCCGATCCGCCCGCCACCGGTCGCGGGCGTCGCGTACACCGGCAGGCGCTGGCGCTCGGCGAGACGCATCGCCGCGTCCCAGCCGCCGCTCGCGTCGATGTCCGGGCCGGCGACGAACGCGGGCGATGGACGCCCGCGCGAGGCGCTCGCGCCAGCTCTGCCAGCACGACCGGCGCCGGGCAGCGCGGCGCCGCTCACCGTGCGCGTGGTCTGGTGGCGCACCTCCTCCTCATCGGGCAGCTCCACGGACCAGTCGTCCATCGGGATCGACACGAACACCGGCCCCCGCGGCGCGAGCCCCGCCAGGTGCGTGGCGCGCGCCAGCGCGTGCGGCACGTCCTCCGCGCGCGGGGGCTCGTAGCTCCACTTCACCAGCGGATGGGGCATACGCATGGCGTCGCGGTTGGTCAAGTTGGCCTGCAACGTCATCAGCGAGCGGTGCTGCTGCCCCGCGGTGACCACCACCGGCGACTTGTTCGCCTGCGCGTTGAAGATCGCCCCCATGCCGTTGCCCAGGCCCGGGCGCGGTGTGCAGGTTCACGAGCGTCGGGCGCCCGCTCGCCTGCGCGTAGCCATCGGCCATCCCCACCGCCACCGCCTCCTGCAGGCCCAGCACGTAGCGGAAGTCCGCGGGGAACTCGCGTCAGCATCGGCAGCTCGGTGGAGCCGGGGTTGCCGAACATCGTCGTCATGCCGCGCTCGCGCAGCATCTCGATGACGGCCTCTCTGACTGTTTTTGTTCCCATCCACGTCTCCTTGGCTCTTGGGACCCCCGAGCGGGTCCTGTGCAACACGGCTGGCAGCGTATCGGCCCGGCGCCGTTACCATCGAAACCGCATCGAACACGCCCTCTGGCTGTTTGGATGCCTGTCGCCCGATGACGCCGCACCCCCCTCATCGAGCCTTGAGTCGAGCGCGCCTGGCCGTGCCGCTCGCTGTCGCCATCTTGCTCTGCGCCGCTCAGGCCGCACTGGCCTCGCCCGCGCACAGGGGCGCTTCTCAGTACCCCGCCGGAGCCGAAGGCCCAGCGATAGCGGCGACGGCCACGGGCGGAGCTCGGCAGGCGGGGCGTCTCTCCCACGGCGACGGGCTCCAACCCGACCCCCCCCAAGCCCACGAGCAAGGCAAAGACCACCCTGCGCGGCAACCCAGCGCGCGCGCTGCTGGCGTTCAAGACGATGCAGCACTACTTCTACCTCCAGGGCACCGGCCTCTACAAGGGCGAACCGTATTCGTTTCTCTGGCCCTTCTCGCAGGCCCTCGCGGCGACCGTCAGCCTCGCCCACATCCCGGGTGAGACGAGCGCGCTGGCGCACGAACTGCGCGTGCGCATGTTCGGCTTGGAGCGCTACTGGGAAGCCTCCTCGCACCCCTCGCCCAAGCAATCCACCGAACAGTCCACCGAACAGTCCACGATCGCCTCGGTGGCGCCGCTGCCCTCCTTCGCGGGCACCGTCGCGCCACCGTTGGGAGCGGGCGGCACGAGCTACTACGACGACAACGAGTGGGTGGGGATCGAGCTGGCGCGCATCTACGAGCTCAACCACGAAGCCTTCGCGCTGCAGCAGGCCGAGCAGATCATGGCGTTCGTGATGGCGGGCTGGCAAACGACCACCCCCAGCGGCAGGCCGCTGGCGTGCCCGGGCGGGGTGCCGTTCTCCAACTCCCCCACCAACAACTCGCGCAACACCGTCACCGACGGCCCCGCGGCCGAGCTGGGGGTGCAGCTGTACCGCATCACCGGCGAACCCCAGTACCTGGCCTTCGCGCGGATGGCCTACGGCTGGGTGCGCCAGTGCCTGCTCGCGCCCAACGGCCTCTACTCCGATCACATGATGAACAACGGCGAAGTCGAACCGATGCAGTGGAGCTACAACCAGGGCACGATGATGGGCGCCGGAGCGCTGCTCTACCAGGCCACCGGCGAAGCCGCCTACCTCTACCAGGCGCGCCAAACGGCGAAGGCCGCGCTGGCCTACTACACCACCGAAAAGCTCGAGCTCGAAAACCCGTTCTTCGCCTCGGTCTACCTGCGCAACCTGCTCTACCTCGACTCGGTCAGCCACGACCCCCCGGGGCCCAAGCTGGTGCAGTCCTACGTCAACTATGCCTGGGCGAACCTGCGCCTGAGCAACTACCTGTTCGTCTCCGGCTCGCCCTCCACCTCCACGCTGCTGGGGCAGGCGGCGATCGTGCAGCTCTACGCGCTGCTTGAGCACGCCCCCCGCGACGTACTTCTGAGCGGCGCCCTGTACGCTTGGCTGGTGAGCGACTCCACCGGCATGATCACCCCCGAGGGGCTGCAGTCCCTGAGCGAGGAACTGGAGGCCCTGGAGGGCGAGGGGCGCCGTGAGATCGCCGAGCGGATCAAGACGGCGCGCGAATGGGGGGACCTCAAGGAGAACAGCGAGTACCACGACGCCAAGAACGAGCAGGCCCACCTGGAGACGAAGATCGCGCGCCTGCGCGAACGGATCTCCACCGCGGTGGTCGTCGAGGAGGCGCCCGCCGCCGACGGCGCCGTCGGCTTCGGCTCGACGGTGGTCGGTACGCGACTCCGGACGGCGTCCGAGCGCACCTGGAAGATCGTCAGCTCGCACGACGCCTCCCCCGCCGAGGGGCGGCTCTCGGCCGACTCGCCGGTGGCGCGCGCGCTGCTGGGACGCCGCGCGGGCGACGAGGTCTCGGTGGCGCTGCCCCGCGGGGAGAGCCGTGCTGAAGATCCTCAGCGTCGAGTGAGCGCAGGAAGGCCCGCCTCGGCGGGGGCGCCGGCTTCGAGGAGGGTGGCCGCGAATGCCTCCACGACGCGCGGGTCGAACTGCGTGCCGGCGCAGGCGCGCAGCTCCTCGAGCGCCTCCGCCGCCGCGATCGCGGGCGAGTAGGAGCGGTTGGAGATCATCGCGTCGTAGGCGTCGCACACGAAGATGATGCGCGCTCCCAGCGGGATCTCCTCGCCGCGCGAGGCCATCGGGGTAGCCGCCGCCGTCGAAGCGCTCGTGGCTGGAGCGCACGAGCCGCGCGACCGGGCGCAGCGCGGCGGCGGCCATCAGGATGCGCTCGCCGAGGATCGTGTGGCGGCGCATGAAGCGCCACTCCTCCTCGTCGAGCGGCCCGGGCTTGGTGAGGATCGCGTCGGGGATCGCGATCTTGCCGACGTCGTGCAGCTCGGCCGCGCGCGCGAGCACGTCGAGCTCCTCGCCCGCCCATGCCCAGGCGCCGGCCCACCGCGAGCACCAGCGCGCCGACCCCGCGCTGGTGCTCCTGCAGGTCGGGGTGGCGCTCCTGGAAGGCCTGCAGCAGCACGTCGCGCAGCTGGTGCACGGCGCTCGCCTCGCGCGTCTGGTCCTTGCGCTTGTAGAGCCGCTGGTCGGCGAGCTGCATGATCGCGGCGGGGTCGCCGACCTCGGCGGGGATGCTCACCACGCCGTGCGCGGCGCCGATCGCGAAGCCCGGGCCCTGCTCGGAGAGCGCCGCGACGGCTGGCCGCACGAGCGTCGTCGATCGCTCGCCGCGCCGTTGCGCAGCAGCACGCAGAACTCGTCGCCGCCCATGCGGTAGGCGGTGCCGTAGGGCGCGACGATCGTCGCTCAGCTTGTCGCTGAGGCGCGCCAGCAGCGCGTCGCCGGCGGGGTGGCCGAAGGTGTCGTTGTAGCGCTTGAAGCCGTTGAGGTCGTACAGCACGAGCTCCCACGGCTCGCCCGCGCCGGCGCGGCGGCAGGCGACGTGCAGATCCTCCATCAGCTGGCGGCGGTTGCCCAGGCCGGTGAGCGGATCGGTCAGCGCCAGTTGCGCGCGAGCCGACGAGCATCGCGATGTTCTCGCGCACGGTCATCATCAGGTGCACGCACACCGCCAGCACCGTGGCGATCGCGAGGATCAGCGCGACCGGGGTGAGCTGGGTCGGTGGAGGTTGCCGTAGATCAGCACCCCCAGCGCCGCCAGCAGCGAGAGCGTGGGCACCGACACCAGGCGCCAGTCCTCCACCCGCCGGCGCGCCGGCTTGCGGCCACGGCGTCCACGCGGCGATCGCCAGCAGGATCGCCGAGGCGGGCCACAGGCACTGCGAGCCAGTCGCCCGACGCGGTAGCTGCCGGTGGCGGTCGAGGTAGAGGTACAGCGAGTCCGCCACCGCGCTCACCAGCAGGCTCGCGGCGATCAGCAGCCACACGCGCCCGGGGCGCCAGCCGGTCATGCCGAGGGCGCCGACGCGTGAAGACCAGCAGCAGCAGGTCGCCGATCGGGTACGCCAGTCGCGATCGCCACCGAGCCGAGGTCGCCGTGGGTGGCGGCGAGGATCGGCGGCAGGACCAGCGCGGCGGCGACCGCCGCGGCGGCGAGCCCGCCGATCAGCCCGTCGAGCCACATGCCGATGCGCAGCTCGCGCAGGTGCGCGCCCACCAGCAGCACCAGCGCCACGTAGCAGCAGGGGTAGAAGACGAGGTACAGCACGTCGGCGGGCGAGACGCTGCCCATCGGCCGCGCTCGAGCCTTCGACGAACAGCGTGTAGTACAGTTCGCCGAGGCTCCAGCACAGCACGCCCGGCGCCCATCGTCAGCCACGCGGCGCGCTGCGCGCGCACGAGCGCGCCGCGCGTGAGCACCGCCAGCGCGGCGCCGAACATCAGCACGTTGTAGACGCCGTCGCTCGAACAGTCCGTTCAGCTGCGAGCCGCCGAAGCCGGCGAGTGGTGTGCAGCGCCAGCACCCCCAGCCCTCCCATCAGGAAGGCCAGGAAGAAGATGGACGGGGGTCGGTCGTGTACGCATGCGGGGGAGCTGGGAGCGCTGAAGCGGGCTGCCAATCCATCGACAGCCACCGTCCGGCCCTGAAGCCGAACCGCCTTGTTTCTGGGCGACTTGCGGTTGGCGGCGCGCAGGAGCGTCGAGCGCGCCGAGCGCGCGCGCGCACGAAGCGCCGCGGGCTTGCGCCGGTAGAGGCGCTCGCCCAGGCGCCAGCGCCCGCGCGCGCAGCGCTCGCGGCGGCGTTCGATCGCCCGTTCGAGCGCCTTGCGCGTCGCCTTGCTCGCCCGTGAAGCAGTCCGCGGTGCAGCGCGCACCCGCTCGGCGAGCAGCGCCAGGTCGTGCTCCTCGCCCAGCGTTTCGCCCAGCGGTCGGCGCGCCGTGCGATGCGACGCAGGCGCTTGCGCGCGCTCGCTTGTCGCCTGCCGTCGAGCGTCTCCGCGACGTAGCGCAGGTCCTTGACGCGCTTGCGCCACGCGTGCAGCGCGCGGCTGCTCCGCGCGCGGCGCGCGCGCCGCCGCCGCCGCCGGCCCTGGCGGTAGAGGCGGCGCAGCCCGCGCGCGCGCCGTCTTGCGGTCGCCCGCGCGCGGCTCCCAGCGGCCAGCAGCGCGGCGCGCACGCGCGCAGCTGCGCCAGAACCGTCTCGCGTGCGTGCGCGCCCTCGCTGCGGTGTGCGCGCCGGAGCGCTCGCGCTCGGCGATCAGCCGCGCACGCAGCGCGCGCACCGCGGGGCTGGCGGCAAGGCGCTTGGGGTGGCGCTGCACGAGCCTCTCCAACGTGCTCCACCATGACCTCCGAGTCGCGCGCCCCCGCCAGGCGCCGGCCGGCCTCGCGCAGGGCCGCGTTCTCGCGCGCGTAGCGCTTGGCGCCGAGCGAGTCGCGCTGCAGCCGCACGAGCGCGCGCAGGCCGCTTGAGGGCCTTGCGCGTCTCGTGCACGCTCCGCTCGGGCGGCGTCCGCTCGCGCCCCTCCAGCAGCGCGATCGCCAGGTCGAGCTGCTCCAGCGTCAGCGACTGCAGCCTGGAGGAGGACTGCTTGCGGCTCCGCTTCGCCGAGCCCCTCGCCCCACGGGCCGGCGGTCCGGGTTGAGCGGCGCGCGAGCTCGGCTTTGGCGAGCGCGGCGGCCACGCCGAGGCCCACCGACGTCGCGAGGGTCGCGAGGGCTTTGGTCCTGTGGGTGGGCGCCGGCCCACCGGCGTGTGCGGCACCGGCGTTGGGAGGAGGAGGAGAGGAGGGGGGCCGCGCAGTGGGGGGCCCAGCCTGCTGAGGCGCGAGAATGGGAGGGTGCCCAGACTTCCGCCCGCCCCGTGGTGGACGGCGCGCCGCGCGTCGAACCGCAAGCCCGCGACGTACCGCTGTCCAATCTGCGGCCGTCATCTGCCCGCGCTCAGCGAGCACATGCTGATCGCTCCCGAAGGCGACACGCGCCGCCGGCGCCACGCGCACACGGCGTGCGTGCTCGCCGCGCGCCGGCGCGGGCGAGCTGCGTGCTGCGCGACGACTGGCTGCGCACCCAGCCGCGGCGGCCGCCGTGGTGGCGGCGGCTGTTGCGGCGCGAGGGCTAGCGGGGCGCCTCATCTGGAGGCGCGTCGGGCCCTCACTGTCCGTAGTGGTGCACGACTCGGGCTGCACGCGGATGATCACCCGCTGTTCGCCCGGCTGGCGGAAGGGGTAGGTGTCCTGGCCCATGTACTTCTTGGCCATCGCGTCGATGTGCTCATCGGCGCCCTCGTGCGTGCGCTCGGCGACGCGCCCGCGGATCGTGACGTACTCGTAGGGGTTCTCCATGTTCTGCACCGTCAGCGTCACGCGCGGGTCGCGTTCGAGGTTGCGCGGCCACGCGCGCCCCTCGGCGGTGTTGAGCATCGGCAGCCCGTCCTGCACGTCCACCCACACCGGCGCCACCTGCACCGAGCCGTCGGGGCGGAGCGTCGCCACCTGGCAGAAGTTCTTGGCCTGCAGCAGCTCCTCGCCGCGGCCCTCGACAGTTGAGCTCATGGCAACCCTTTCTCGTTGGCGTGCGTATGAGCACACCACGATAGGGCTTCCGCGGCCGATGGCTCGCTACTGGCGGCTGAGGCCGGTCTGCGGAGCTTGCCGGGGGGATCGGCTGCAAGCGGCGTCGAGTGGCCGTTGTTCAGCTGGAAGCTGCACCGTCGCCGAGCCGCCGCCGGGACAGCAGAGGGGGTCGTGCGCGCGGTACAGCGGATAGGCGAGCGTCACCTCGGTGTCGCTCTGGCTGACGACGCGGATCGAGGCGGAGGGCCGGCTCGTGTCGGTGCCGATGTAGCGGTTGCCGAGGAAGAAGAACGCCTGCTGGGCGTACCCGTCGCCCGAGCCGGTGCGCGTGCCAACGAGCACTCGCAGAGTCTGAGCGGGGTGGTACTCGGAGGTGTCGTTGGGGGTGTACCCGTGGGCTCTCACGGTCGCGGCCGCCGCGGCCGCGGCTCCCTGGGCGCTGGCTTCGCTGCCTCCCTGGCGGGTGAACGCGGGGGCGCTCGCGGTGCGCGTCGCCGCGGCCCCCGTGCTGGTCGTACCCGTTGTGGTGGTGCTGCCGCGAGCGCTTGTGGTGGCGCTGCTCGTGGCGGTCGTGCTCGACTGTTCCGGGGCGCTCGCCACCGAGACGGTCTTGGTGGACGAGCCGCCGCAGCCTCCCGCGAGCGCCACGCATGCGCTCAGGGCCAGGGCCCACGCTCGAATCGCTCGAAGGATTCATCGCACACAGGATATTCGCCGCGACCAACGCCGCTCCTGGCTGGCTGATAACGTGCCAATCAGTACTTAGTGGAGACTAAGCAACGATGTCGCACATGACCGAGTCAGAGCCTCGCCGCACCCGCGTGCCCGCTGCCGAGCGCCGCGAGGAGCTGATCGCCGCAGCGGTGCACGAGTTCGCGCACGGCGGCCTGCATGGCACCTCGGTGCAGCGCATCGCCCAGCGGGTGGGCGTGGCGCAGCCCTACGTGTTCGCGCTCTTCGGCTCCAAGCTCGAGCTCTTCCTGGCGGCGCTGGGGCGGAGCTTCGAGATGGTCGCCGACACCTTCCGCAACGCCGCCTCGGAGTACGCGGCGGGCCGTGGCCCCGAGGACTGCCAGGACACGCTGGAGGCGCTTGGCAGCGCCTACCGGGAGCTGCTCGCCAACGATCGCGATCACCTGATGCTGCAGCATCACGCCTACGCGGCCTCCTGCGACGACGAGCGCGTGCGTGCGCGCGTACGTCACCGCTATGCCCAGCTGGTTGAGCTGGCTCGCGAGCTCTCCGGCGCTCCCCCCGAGCGCCTGGACGCGTTCTTCAGCGCCGGCATGGCTCTGAACGTCGCCGCGTCGCTGGGCGTCGAGGATCTCTCGATCAGCTGTCCCTGGGTGAACGCCGAGCTGGCCTGAGCCTTGGGTGCTCGCGTTCAGCCTGTTGAGACGCCGGCTTTCGGGTAGGATCGAGAGCGAGTGCCCGCTCCCTCACAGACGCCTCAGCACCAGCCCCGCTCAAAGCGTGAGCTGGCGCGCACCGGGGGGTGGGTGGCGCTGGCGGTGCTCATCACGCTGTTCGCTGTGTTCAATCTCGACAAGGTCAAGGTCAGTTGGATCGTCGGCTCCGGCGAAGCTCCGCTGATCATCGTGATCGTGATCTCGCTGCTCGCGGGGATCCTGCTGACGTACTTCGCCGTCCGCCGCTCCGATCGGCGTCACTAGCAGCTCCGGCGCGGCGTCCTTCGCGGTGGCGGGTCTCTGCATGGAGGCCGCCGCAGCCTCGGCGATCGTCTGCGCCGCTCGCTCGGGCCCGATGTAGGGTGCGAGCACCACGTAGGAGAGGTAGTCGGAGAGGCACTCCAGCAGGTGGGTGCGCCCGGCCATGACCTCGGTGTGCAGAGTGTATGCAAGCGCACCTGAGATCCACTTCGACGCCAGTCGCGTGCGTGCGCGTCGCGGCGCCCCCTCGGTCAACAGCGTGGCGACCTCGTCGGCCAGCAGCACCATTTCTTCGACGACCTCCAGTCCGGCGGCCATCGTCTTGGCGGCCAGCATCACCGCGCACGCCGGGTTGCACGCTAGGTGAGCCGTCATGCGGTCGATCGCGTGACACACCTCCACGGGCCACTCCGCAGAGACGAGGGCGGGATCGGCCACAGCCTCCAGCAGTTCCCCGCCGAGCATGTCCAGGGCCGCTTTGAAGCATTCCCGCGGGCTCTCGAACAGCTCCAGGAAGGTGTCGATCGGAAGGCCCGCCTCATGGGCGATGTGCGGTGCGCTCAGCTCCTCGAAGGGCTCGCGCAGCGCGAGGTTCACGATGCTCTCCAGCAGGCGCTCGCGATCTCCGGCGTCCGCGGAGGAGTCCTCCAGCCGCACGGCGCGAGCGGACGATCGCCGCGAGCTCTTGCGCGGCTGCAGGCTCTGGACCGCGGGCGAGGCGAACAGCATCGTCCAGCGCAGCATCTCCCCGGTGAGCGCCGACTGACTTTCGCCGCGTCTGCCCGGCTCGCGCAGACGCGCCAGCGTCCCCCGATGCAGTCCCCCCACGATCGCCCGCACCAGCGGCGCGTCGAGCTCAGCCCCGGCGGGCGGCGAGGCAAAGCTGGTGCCCACCAGCTGCTCGCTGGTCGCGAGCGCCCTGCGCTGGCGCAGCAGTCCCTCCGGCCCCGCCGTGAGAGCGTCGATCGCCACCAGGTGCATGGCCTTGGCGTTGGTCTCGATTTCTTCCACGAAGGCCCTCAGTCCAGCTCGCAGGCGGCCCTCCAGCGGGCCCTCGCTCGCGCGGCACGCCCCGGTGACTCGCCTGATCGTCCGGTTGACGATCAGATCGAAGGTCTCCATGAAGCAGTCTTCCTTGTTGGCGAACTGCTCGTAGAAGGCTCTGCGCGAGACTCCCGCCAGGCCGATCACGTGCTTGACGCTCATCCGCTCGTAGCCATGCTCGGCCACGGCCTCGATCATCGCCCCGTGCATGCGGATGCGCTGGTGATGGATCACCTCCTCCGGCGCGAAGCCGTGGGGCCCCTTGGGCAGGCGTTTGTAGAGGGGCGCGATCGCTCGGACGCCCGCGTCGCGCCAATCGCTCTCCTTTGCAGACATTCAATATCTCCGGATGTTCTCACTAGTCAGACTGTCAAGGAGTATGGTAAACACAATCATTCCATGTCAGCGATTTTTTGTCTACACTTTACTGTAGGTGGCTCGCGTGAATCTTGCCGCGAGACGTGCTCTTGGGGCTCCTCAGGTGTCTCCTTTCTGCTGACAAATGGCGACAGGTTCGGCCCCTGACGCTGACAACTGGCGACGCGCTTCGCTCCTCGAGTGAGCATGCAGCTCTCTGGAGACCCATCTCAGGAGTGCAGGATCGCCCGCAGGGCAATGATCGCAAGCCCCATTGTTGCGCCTATGCACCCTTCCAGCACGAGCTCCCCCGGCGTTGACCTGGTGCGCAGACCGGCCAGCAGCTCGAACGCGACCAGGCTCCCCGCCGCCGTCCACACCCCCACGAGCACCCCCGTTTCCTGGGATGCGCCCGTGGCCCAGGCCACCACCAGCGCCAGCAGGGGCAGGGCGCCGCCCCTCACGATCGCCCATTCCCGCAGCAACGCGCGGCCCAGCGCCCGCGGGGTGAGGCGCTCGTGGGTGACCAGCCGCTCTCCCAGCTGCTCGGAGTAGGCATGCGCCAGCCAGTACAGCAGCAGCGCCAGCACCACCGAGCCCGTCGCCTCCAGGTAGGTGTCGTGCAGTCCGCTCTCGGCGGCCAGCAACGTGCCCACGGTGATGAGCCCATACACCACCCTGCTGGGGTTCTGCTCGGGCAGCATCCAGTCGATCGCCCGGCGAAGAACCTGTTTCAAAATAGGCGGTGCGGTCGGGGCGTTCCTGGACCAAGCTGGGCGACGCGGGTCGGTGAAGCCCGTGCTGGTAGCACGGGCAAGCCGGCACGTGGCGATCCAGCGCCGCGTCCAGGGGCGCATCCGGGCGTGCCGGTCTTTTTGAAACAGGTTCTAAGCATCGCCACACGCTATCGACGTGGTGCGCGCCGGGCTCTCGCCGTGGACCCACTTCGGGCGATCGGGCCATCGTCGTAGCATGCGGGGCCTGTCCGCCACCGCCCCTGCGCGAGGCGCGTCTCACCAAACCGCTGAGGAGGCAACTCGAGCCATGTCCACCACCACACCGCAGCTGATCACGGGCGTCGACTTCGTCGCCCTGCCCACGCACGACGTCGAGCGGGCGGCCGTCTTCTACGGCGACACCCTGGGTTTGCGCCGCTCCGTATACATGCCCGAGCGCAACTTCGCCGAGTTTGAGACCGGCAACCTGACGCTGAGCGTGATCGACGCCGAGAAGATGGGACTCGAGCACCACGTGCAGCGCCACGAGGTCGCTCTGCACGTCAACGATGTGGCCGCCGCAAGAACCCTGCTGGAAGATCGCGGGGTGCAGTTCCGCGGCGAGACGCTCGACACGAGCGTCTGCCACATGGCGTTCTTCAACGACCCCGACGGCAACGCGCTGATGCTCCACCACCGCTACGCGCCGCGCCAGCCCGAATAGCGGTCGTAGAGATCGGCGATGACAGGGCTCTCAACAGAGCCCAGTGGGGACTCGATCCTGGACCCCTGAACGCTAGGATTCGTCGCTCGCGCCGACGTAGCTCAGTTGGTAGAGCACCTCCATGGTAAGGAGGGGGTCCGGGGTTCGAGTCCCCGCGTCGGCTTCACTGCAATCCGCTCCAGCAAGCATCGCGACATGCAGCGGTACTTCGGCCAGTCGGGAGGGCCTCGCCGCCACCGAACGCTTCAGCGAGCGTTTCGAAGACGCGCGGCGCGAGCCACTCTCAGACCCTACAGCCACAACGCTCACGGGCGCTCCTCACGAAGCCTCTCAGGGGCCGAGGCGCTGGCAGGATAGGCTGCGGGGCGATGAGCGATTTCGACCAGATGGCGCCGGCGGCACTCGCGCTCGCGGGCGTGCCGTTTGGGGAAGGAGACCTGGAGGTGCTGCGGGCGGTGGCGCAGGCGTTTGAGCCGGCGATGCGCGCACTCGACGCCGTCGATCTCGCGGAGCTGCTCGCACCCTGGGGCGAAGAGTCGCGGCTCCTCGACGCCGCCCAGCGAATCGAGGACGCCACAGATCGACGCTGGGTGAACGCGGCACCAGCGCTGGCGTAGGCGCCACGCAGCCATGCTTCTCCTTTCCTGCGGGAAGCGAAGATCTTGCCCGCGACGCGGAAGGAGGGCCGACCGTGATGGCCCTGCTCGATCGTCTCAGGCCGCCGGCTCGGGTCGGTATGTGCCAAAGCTCCATGTGTGCCCGTCGAGATCGCGCGCCGAGTACTCACGCGAGCCGTACGGCGTGTCCTCGATGTCGCGCGTGATCTCGGCACCCGCTGCCTTAGCGCGCTCGTAGTGGGCGTCCGCGTCCTCGACGGCGACGTAGACCCCCTGATCGCCAGGATCGCCCTGCCCGAACATGATCGTGCCTGCGCCGAGCGACATCTCGGCGTGCCGGATCGCGCCCTGATCGTCGCGGTGGACGGCGCGCTGCTGAAACCCAAACGTCTGGTCGAGCCACTCCAGGGCAGCATCCGCATCGGCAAAACGCATAAAAGGGAAGATATTTGGTGTCTGGTCGGCCATCTCGTGCTCCTTGGTCGGATTGCCGGAGACTCTAGGATGCGGCCGGGGTGGCGTCTTGGACAAATGTAACCCGCTCGGAGAGGTAGGTCGCGGGAGTGGTCTGAGCGAAGTCGCGGAAGTCGCGGTGGAGGTGCGCCTGGTCGTAGTAGCCGCAGGTGGCGGCGATCTCCGCGAGACTCAAGCTGGAAGCGCCCAGCAAACGGTCGCTTGCATAGCGGAAGCGCAGCATCCGCGCGACGAGCTTTGGCGGTAGACCAACGTGCTCGCGAAAGCGCGCCGCCAAGTGCTTGCGGCTACAGCCGAGCTCGGTTGCGAGCTCGGCGACGCGGAGTCCTCCCCTGCTTGCGAGGAGACGCCGCCAAGCCCAGTTGAACATCCGGCGGCGGCGGCTCGGCTGCCTGGAGCTTGGCGGCGAGCATCGCCTCCACCAGATCAAAGCGCTCCTCCCAGGTGCCGGCCTCCATCAACCGCTCTTCCAGCACGCGCCCCTCGCAGCCGAGTAGGTCCTCCAGCGCCACGACCTCGCGCGCGAGCGAACACATCGACTCGCGGAAGATCATCCGGGTGGCGAGCGGGCTCAGATCGACCTGCACGCCACGCATCTCACCCTTGTGCTCGATCACCGCGCACGCATCGTCCAGACCAGCCACAAACGACCCAAACCAGGCCGCCGGCTGCGCCGGGTCTGCCCGATCGGCCAGCCCCAGCCGCGGTCCCAGCCCGAGAATCATGACAACCCCGGTCGAAAGCGGCTCGCGCTGACGCGCCGGACCCGGCAGCTCGTGCGCGTAGCCCCAGTAACCGCGAATATGGCGCCTGAGCGCCGGGTCCGCGCGTCGGACGACCAGCTCATTCCTCACGCCAGGAGCATAGTCAGCACACGACCGGGCTCACCCGCAAGAACCAGCAGCTCGCGAGGCTGCATCCGCTCTCTGGGCCGACCATCTAGGCTGGATGGGGAGATGACCTTCTGCACCCACCTCGATCACGTTCGGGTCGCCCGGCTGCCGTTGGGGTGAGTGAGTGGCCGCTCCGGTAAGCCGAGTGCTTTCGAGCTCGCAGCTCGGGGTGCTTGCCGAGCATGGGCAGGAGCGGACCGCCGAGGTCGGCGAGACGCTGTTCGACATCGGCGACGAGAGCTATCCGTTCGTGGCGATAATCGAGGGCGAGGTCACGGTGACCGACGCCGCGGGTCAAGAGATCGTCCGCCATGGCGCTTCGGGCTTCCTCGGGGAGATGAACCTGCTCTCTGGGCAGACCGTCTTCCTCACCGCAGTTGTGACCCAGCCGATGCGCTACATCGCTGTCGATCGCGAAGTGCTCAGGCGGCTGCTCTTCGAGGATGGATCGCTCTCCGACCTGCTCCTCTCCGCGTTCGTGGAGCGGCGCGAGCTGCTCCAGCAGCTCGAGGGGATCGGGATCGAGATCGTCGGCCCGCGCGAGTCGGGCGAAACGCGCCGGCTGGTGGAGTTCGCCAGACGCATGCGGCTTCCCCATGCCTGGCTCGTCCCCGAGGAGGACCTGCAGGCGGCGGCTCTGATCGAGCGACTCGACGCAGCCGATATCCCGCTCGTTCGCCTTCCCGGCGGCGCCGAGCTGCGACGGCCGAGCAACGGCGAGCTCTCGCGGGCACTGGGGATCGGTCTCGAGCTGGGGCAGCGCGAGGAGGTCGATCTGCTCGTCGTCGGCGGTGGGCCCGCCGGTCTTGGCGCGGCGGTTTACGGCGCCTCAGAGGGCCTCGACACGTTGGTGATCGAGAGCACGGTCCTCGGCGGCCAGGCCGGCGCCTCGCGTAGGATCGAGAACTACCTTGGTTTTCCGGCTGGCATCAGCGGCACCGAGCTTGCCACCCGCGCGGTCACCCAGGCGCGGAAGTTCGGCGCCCGGACTGCGACCGGGTACCATGCCCGCTCGCTCGAGCCGGGCGGCGACCGCCATCTCGTCAGGCTGGAGGAGGGCAATGAGGTGAGGGGGCGGGCCGTGCTGCTCTGCACCGGCGCCGACTACCGGCGCCTGCCGGTGGCCGACCTCGACCTGTACGAGGGGATCAGCGTCTTCTACGCGGCGGGCCCGCCGGAGGCCCAGCTCTGCGCCGCGCAACGGGTTGGGGTGGTGGGCGGCGGCAACTCGGCGGCGCAGGCCGCGGTCTGGCTCGCGCGCGGCGGCGCCCTGGTCACGCTCCTGCATCGTCGCGCAGACCTCAGCGAGACGATGTCGCATTACCTGATCGACGAGCTCGAGCGCTACGGCGTCGCGGTGCGCGACCAAAGCGAAGTCCGTGCCCTGCACGGCGAGGAGGGACGGCTCGAGTCGGTGACGCTGACCGACGGCTCCACGTTGGCGCTCTCGTTCCTTTTCCTCTTCCTCGGCGCTTCTCCCTGCACCGATTGGCTTGATGAGGTCGCGAGAGATTGCAACGGATTCATCCTCACCGGACGTGACGCAGGGGCGGAGGGCCTGCTCGAAACCAGCGTGCCGGGCATCTACGCCGCCGGCGACGTACGCGCAGGGTCGATCAAGCGCTGCGCGACCGCGGTCGGAGAAGGCGCGATGGTCATGCGGTTCGTCCATGAGCAGCTGTCGCCCGCCGCTGCCTCTCATCGCGACGCGATGTCACTGAGACGGGCGGCGCGTACGTAGTTTGAGAACCGGCGCGTGGGCGGCTCAGCGAATCCCCTCGAGCAGCTCCGCGAGCGAGGACAGCTCGAGTCCGCGAGCAAGGATCACGAGCGTCTCAAGGCGGGGGGAGCGCTTGCAGCGCTCCAGGAGGCTGATCTCGGTGCGGTGCAGGTCGCAGGCTTCCGCCAGCGCCTCCTGTGAGAGGCCGGCTCGTTCCCTGAAGCCTCGGAGGTTGGCGGCGAATTGCTTGCGGACGGGTTCCACGATCGGTCACTCTCGCGACTCGCAGACGAAAGGTCCACAGACGCTTGTCTCCCTTGACGTCTTCGACGGAACCCAGCGCGCGGGCGGCTCGAAATAGAAATGTCATTCTATCCTACAGTCAAGCCTATGTGGGCGCCGTCCCCGCCGGCTCCCTGTCGGCGTCCCCGGGGGTGACAGTGGTGACGGGCAGGCCCATCCCGGCGACCTTGCTGGGGAGGTCGAGCTTCAACCAGCGCGACACGCGTGGCGAGAGCGTCGAGACGATCACCTCGTCGAAGCCGCGCAGGTTGATCGCATCGTGGATGGCGGCCACCGGATCGGGATCGCCGACGATCCCCTCCACCGGCGTACCGGCTGCCTCGCCGAGCAGGGGCAGGGCGTGGTCGAGGACGGTCTGAGCCTCGCGGGCTCCCTGATCCTCGGGGTCGACGACCTTGTGCAGGCCGTGGGTTGAGTTGGGCACCAGCAGCGTGAACACGCAGGGTCCGCGCTGGGCGCGCTCGCGCACGGCGTCGAGCAGCGGCTGAGTGGCGGCGGTCTTGTGGGCCACCACCAGCACGCGGGTTGGGGCGGAGAACTCCATGGCTTCCCTCCTGGCTGATTGAACGGTCTGGTCTGACTGGGGAACAGAGGGGCCCGACCGAAGCCGGGAGACACGCGCCTCCGGCACGAGTCCCCGTTTCGGCCAGCCGGCCTGCGGCCGCCTGCGCCACCTCTAGGAGGGCTTATACCCGGGATTTCCATCCTGTGGTCTTCGCCGGGCCTCTGTGATAGAAGTTAGGGCAACCTAATTAGGTGTACCTAAATACGAGGCGCGATGAGTTTCCCCGAGACGGTCCTGCTGGGCGCGATAGCCGGATTCACGATCTACCTGGGTCTGCCGATCGGGCGGATGCGCCGGGTCGACGATCGCCTGCGGGTGAGCCTGGCGATGTTCTCGGTGGGGATCCTGGCGTTCATCTTCATGGACGTCACCTCGAACGCCCAGAGCATCGTCGTGAGGGCTCTGGATGGCTACAAGGCCGGGACGGCGAGCTTCAGCCATGTGCTGGGCCTGTTCCTGCTGCTGGCGCTGGGCTTCATGGCGGGGACCGCCGGCATCTCGGCGCTGGAGCGCCGCATTCGCCCGCGTCCGGCGCTGGCGCCGTTGGCCGGAGGCGAGGCGGGAGTGGAGCTGGAGGCCACAGCAGCTGGCGCGCTACGCGGCCGAGGCCGATACGGCTCGGCGGAGAGCCATGCAGACCAGCATGACCATCGCCGTGGCGATCGGCCTGCACAACTTCGCCGAGGGTCTGGCGATCGGCGTATCGGCCAAGGCCGGCGCGGTCGGGCTGGCCACCGTGCTGATCATCGGCTTCGGCCTGCACAACGCCACCGAGGGCTTCGGCATCGTTGGGCCTCTGGGGGGCGTGCGGCCCTCGTGGGCATGGCTCGGATTGGCGGGACTGATCGGCGGTGGCCCCACCTTCATTGGCACGATCGTCGGCTACCAGGTCGATTCCGAACCGCTCGAGCTGCTGTTCTACGCACTCGCCGGCGGCGCCATCCTCTACGTGGTGGGCGAGATATGGATGGGCATGCGCCGCTACGGCTACAAGCAGCTCGGCCTCTGCCTGCTCGCCGCTGGCTTCCTCGTCGGCGTGGCGACCGATCTGATCGTCTCCTACGGCGGAGGATGATCCAGAAGGAACTCCTCGCCTTGCGTGGGCTGCCGGCGCACGCGGAGCATGGGCGGGTGCTGCATGGCGGGGGCAGGATTCGAACCTGCGAAGGCTGAGCCGCGAGATTTACAGTCTCGTCCCTTTGACCGCTCGGGAACCCCGCCGGGGTTGAACGCAGTTTAGAGGGAGGCTTACCCGCGGGACCGCTGGCTAGGAAGCCTCGCGCAGCAGCTGCGCCTCGGGCAGCGTCTGCAGCTTCTTGAGCGTGCGGTTCTCGATCTGGCGGACGCGCTCGCGGGTGATGTTGAAGGCGCGGCCGACCTCCTCCAGCGTGCGCGAGCGCCCGCCGGTGATGCCGTAGCGCATCTCGATCACCTCGCGCTCGCGGCGGGGCAGGACGGCCAGGACGCGCCCGACGCTCTCGCGGCGCAGGGCCTCGGAGGCGATCTCGAAGGGCGATTCGGCGGAGATGTCCTCGACGAAGTCGGCGAGCGCCGAGTCCTCCTCCTCGCCGACGGGCTTCTCCAGCGAGATCGGCTGCTGGGCCATGCGCTGGACCTCGCGCACCTCGCTCGTGGAGCATTCGAGCTCGGCGGCGATCTCCGCGGGAGTGGGCTCGCGCCCGAGGCTGCTGGATCAGCTGGCGCTCGGCGTGGATGACCTTGTTGAGCTTTTCGACCATGTGCACGGGGATGCGGATCGTGCGGGCCTTGTCGGCGATCGCGCGCGTCACGGCCTGGCGGATCCACCAGGTGGCGTAGGTCGAGAACTTGTAGCCGCGGCGGTAGTCGAACTTCTCCACAGCGCGGATCAGCCCCAGCGAGCCCTCCTGGATGAGGTCCAGGAAGGTGAGGCCGCGTCCCATGTAGCCCTTCGCGATCGAGACGACGAGGCGCAGGTTGGCCTCGACCATGTGCTGCTTGGCGAGCACGTCGCCGCGCTCGATGCGCTTGGCGAGGCAGACCTCCTCGGCTCCGGTGAGCAGCGGCACCTGTCCGATCGCGCTCAGGTACAGACGCAGCGAATCGAGGCCCGGTTCGACGCGCAGATCGAGCTCGCCGCCTTCGCTGCCGCCCTGTTCGTCCAGGTTGGCGCGCAGCTCGGGAACGGATTCGAGCTCGGTCTCGCTCTCGTCGTCGCTGTTTCCCTCTTCGACGCCGGGGCCGAACAGTCGTCGCCGGCGAACATGGTCTGCAGCTCGTCCGTCTCCGTCTCCGCCTCTGCCACCGCCGTTCCCGTGGCGGGTGCAGCCACGGCCAACAGGATCTCAACCTCGTTGCTCACTTTAGGACCCCCAGGATCCATCCGACTCCCTGTCGGAGCCTAGCTGCTCTCCGACCTCCCCGACCTTGCTACTGACCTCCGTATGCAGTCCTGTCTTCACGCTCTATATAACGCCGGCAGCCCCCCATAGTTCCGATGCTCTGCGCCACCCGCGTCCTCCTCCTCGTTCCCAGATCCCACCCTCCGAACCGGGGAGGGTTGACTCGAGTGATGTGCGGAGTGATACCAGAATCCGGGCGCGCGAGGCGGTTCGGCGAACGGCGTTCCGGACGCGCAGAGCGGGGTCGCTCCGCTCGCCCGGCTCGCGGCGACGTCGCTAGGCTTGCACGGCAGAGCGACACCCGCGCCTACCCCGATCGCGCGGCCTCGATGGCCTCGCGGATGTCCAGGCGCGCTCGCCCGCGATCGGCGTGGGGCTCTCGCGCGTGGGGGTGACGGGGGTGGAGAAGGTGGTACGCATCCGCGAGGAGCTGTTCTTCGCGCGCCTGGAGTGCTTCGTGGACCTGGGCCAGCGAGCAGAAGGGCGCGCACATGTCGCGCTTCGAGGAGGTCGTCAACGAGGCGATCGGCGAGGTGGTGCTGAGCGGCAGCGCCTTTCGGGCCGAGGCGCTCGCGCGGCGCATCGCCGAGCTGGTGCGCGAGCGTCAGGGGGCGGCGCGCGCGGAGGTCACGATCGCGGCGCGCTACCCCGAGCACAAGCCGGCGCCGGTGTCGGGCGGTCGAGCACGCAGGAGATCTACACGCTCTACGGCCGCGCGGTGGCCTCCGAGCGGGGGACCCGCCAGATGGTGGGCGTCTCGGCGACGGGCATGACCGCGTGCCCCTGCGCGCAGGAGCTCGTGGCCGCTCGCGCGCGCGAGCGCCTCGCGGCGGACGAGCTTCTCGGCGGAGCAGATCGAGCGGATCATGGAGCGCGTCCCGGTGGCGACGCACAACCAGCGCGGGCTGGGGACGCTGCACATCGGCTGCGTGGAGGGCTGCGACGCGGAGATCGACGCCAAGGCGCTGCTCGAGATCGTCGAGGGCTCGATGTCCTCGGAGATCTACGAGCTGATGAAGCGCTCCGACGAGGTGGAGGTGGTCGAGAAGGCGCACCGCCGCCCGCGCTTCGTGGAGGACTGCGTGCGCGAGATGGTGGGCGGCGTGGTGGAGGCGTTCCCGCAGCTCGACGGCGCGAGCTTCGTCTCGGCGCGCCAGGAGAACCTGGAGACGATCCACCAGCACAACGTCGTCGCCGAGCGCCACGGACTGCTCGGCGAGCTGCGCGACGAGCTCGACTCGGGACGGCCCGCCGGCCAAGCAGACGACGCTCCAGGAGTGGCTCGACGGCGCGGCGCCTGAGGGCCCGAGCGGTCAGCCGGGACCGAGCCGGTCAGCCGGCGCGGCTGCGGCTGAGCCTGCTGCGGAGGTGGCGGCGCAGGCCGAAGAAGAAGTCGAGCCCCGAGAGCACCGTGACGAGCACGGCGAGATAGACCAGCAGCGACACCCACGCGGGGTGGCCGTGCACGGCGATGACGGCGAGGATCGCGGCGATCTGCAGGCACGTCTTGACCTTGCCGAACATGTTGGCGGCCATCACCACGCCGGCCTGCGTGGCGCCCATGCGCAGCACCGTGACGGCGAGCTCGCGCGCGATGATCACCATCGCCACCCACGCGGCGAGGCGGTTGAGCGAGACGAGCGCGAGCAGCGCGGCGACGATCAGGAGCTTGTCGGCGAGCGGGTCCATCAGCTTGCCGAAGGTGCGTGACCGAGTCGCGCGCAGCGCGCCAGGTAGCCGTCGACGAAGTCGGTCAGCGAGGCCAGCGCGAACACAACGGCCGCGAGCACGTCGCCCTCGGGGCGTGTTGCCGAGCAGCGCCACCACGAGCACCGGCACGAGCATGATGCGCAGCACCGTGAGCACGTTGGGTAGGTTCGGCGCGAACATTTCCAAGCATTATGTCCGTTCGAGCGGAGGAGCAGAGATGATGAACAAGCGCACGCTGGGAACCGGCGGTCCGGAGGTCTCGGAGATCGGGCTGGGCTGCATGGGCATGTCGGCCTTCTATGGAGCCACCGACGAAGGCGAGGCGATCGCGGACGATCCACCGCGCGCTGGAGCTGGGATGCAACTTCCTTGACACCTCCGACATGTACGGACCGCACACCAACGAGCGCCTCGTGGGCGCGCGCGATCGCCGATCGCCGCGATGAGGTGTTCCTAGCGACCAAGTTCGGGATCAAGCTGGAGTTCGACGCGAATGGCGCGCCGCGACGGGCGATCGACGGCAGCCCCGCGTACGTGCGCGAAGCGTGCGAGGGCTCGCTGGAGCGCCTCGGCGTGGAGCACATCGACCTCTACTACCAGCACCGCGTGGACCCGAACACGCCGATCGAGGACACCGTCGGAGCGATGGCGGAGCTGGTGAAGGAGGGCAAGGTGCGCCACCTCGGCCTCTCCGAGGCGAGCGCCGAGACGATCCGCCGCGCCCACGCGGTGCACCCGATCGCGGCGGTGCAGAGCGAGTACTCGCTGTGGACGCGCGACGTCGAGGAGGAGATGCTCCCGACCCTGCGCGAGCTGGGGATCGCGCTGGTGGCCTACTCGCCGCTGGGGCGTGGCTTCCTCTCGGGCCGCTTCAGCTCGCCCGAGGAGCTCGATGAGGGCGACTTCCGCCGCTACGGACCGCGCTTCAGCGGGGAGAACCTCGAGCACAACCTGCAGCTGGCCGAGCGCGTGAAGGAGCTCGCGCGGCGAGAAGGGCGTCACCCCGGGGCAGCTGGCGCTGGCGTGGGTGCTGAGCCGCGGCGAGCAGGTGGTGCCGATCCCGGGAACCAAGCGCGTGAAGTACCTGGAGGAGAACCTCGCAGGCCGCGGAGATCGAGCTGAGCGCGGAGGAGTCCGAGCGGATCGCCGACGCCGTCCCGCCGGCTGCGGGGGATCGCTACGACCCGCAGGGGATGACGACCATCAACCGCTAGCCGGCTATCAGCCCGCTAGGGTGGGCCTGGAGGGTGGCGCAGCCGGCCGCAGGCCGGCGAGCTGGGCCCCTCCATCTTCGATCTTATGCCCCTGATCCCGATGGTCATAGAGCGCACGGCGCGCGGCGAGCGCGAGTTCGACATCTACTCGCGGCTGCTCAACGAGCGCATCATCTTCCTCGGCACCCCGATCGACGATCAGGTGGCGAACCTCGTGGTGGCGCAGCTCCTGCACCTGGAGAGCGAGGACCCCGAGAAGGACATCTCGATCTACATCAACTCCCCCGGCGGCAGTCGATGTACTCGGGGCTGGCGATCTACGACACGATGCACTTCGTCAAGCCCGACATCGCGACGATGTGCGTGGGCGTGGCGATGTCGATGGGCTCGCTGCTGCTGAGCGGGGGCACGAAGGGCAAGCGCGCGGCGCTGCCCAACAGCCGCATCCTGATCCACCAGCCATCGGCTGGCTTCGAAGGCCAGTCGACCGACATCGAGATCCACGCCCGCGAGATCCTCAAGGTCCGCGAGCGCCTGGACGAGATCTACGCCGAGAACACGGGCAAGCCCACCGAGCAGGTGCGCACCGACATGGAGCGCGACCGCTTCTTCACCGCCGCAGCAGGCCGCAGGAGTACGGCCTGATCGATCGCGTGCTCAACAGCCACTGAGCAGGCGGGCCGGCGGGCCTTTGTTGGGAGGAGGGCCGGCAGGGCCGGCCCGGGATGGGCCGCGTGGTGCGGGGATCGAGGCTGGGTGACGCCTTGCGGCGGCCAGCGCAGAGACGCCGCCGCATTGCTTAGCTTGCGGACATGCCGAGCAAGGACGAGATCATCCTGGGGGACAACCTCGATGTGCTGCCGCGCCTGCAGGATGGGGCGTTCCAGCTGATCTACATCGACCCGCCGTTCAACACGGGGGGCGCGCAGACGCGCAGAACGCTCGCGACGCTGCCCGACGCGGCGGGCGATCGCACGGGCTTCCAGGGCAAGCGCTACAGCACGCGCCTGCTCGCCGAGTCCTCCTATCGCGACGAGTTCGAGGACTACCTGGCCTTCCTCGAGCCCCGTCTGCGCGAAGCGCGCAGGGTGCTGGCGGATAGCGGGACGCTGTACTTCCACATCGACTACCGCGAGGCGCACTACTGCAAGCTGCTGCTGGATGAGATCTTCGGGCGCGAGAGCTTCCTCAACGAGATCATCTGGGCATACGACTACGGCGGGCGCACCAAGCGGCGCTGGCCGGCCAAGCACGACACGATCCTCGTCTACGTGAAGGACCCGCAGGGCTACTACTACGACGCGCAGGCGGTGGACCGCGAGCCCTACATGGCCCCAGGGCTGGTGACGCCCGAGAAGGCTGCGAAGGGCAAGCTGCCCACGGACGTGTGGTGGCACACGATCGTTGCCACCAACGGCGCCGAGAAGACCGGCTACCCCACGCAGAAGCCCGAGGGGATCGTCAGGCGCATGGTTCAGGCCTCCACGCGCCCGGGGGAGTGGTGCCTGGACTTCTTCGCCGGCAGCGGCACGCTGGGAGCGGTGGCCGCTCAGCTGGAGCGTCGCTACGTGTTGATCGACAGCAACCCCGAGGCTATCGCCATCGCGCGGCGGCGGCTGGGGGAGGGCTGAACGGCCCCGGACGCTCCCGCTGGAGCAGCGGGTATCGTCGCGGGCGCCCATGGCCCGCACGACCACGCTCGAGCGCATCGTCCTGCTGCTGGTCGCCGTGTTCAGCGCGCTCGCGGGCGTCGCCAACTACCAGTTGTGGGCCGCGGTTCCCCGCTTCGCGCTGGCCACCGTTGCCCTGGCAGGGCTCGCGTGGGTCGTGTCCTTCGCCACCGAGCAGCTCGGCGAGCGCTTCGGGCCCGCCGTCACAGGGATGTTGCAGTCCACGCTGGGCAACCTCCCCGAGCTGTTCGTGGTGATCTTCGCCCTGCAGAAGGGCGAGCTGGTGGTGGCCCAAACGGCGATCATCGGCTCGATCTTCGCCAACGCCCTGCTCGTGCTGGGGCTCGTGATCGTGGTCGGCGCGCGCCGCGCGCCCGATGGGGTGATGCGCTTCTCGCGGCGCCTTCCCAGCGACACCGCCACGCTGCTGCTGGTCACCGTGTTCATCATCGTGCTGCTCGGCCTCTCGCTCGGCTCGCACGACCCCGCCAGCCAGCACGTGAAGACGATCTCGGTGGTTGGCGCGGTGTGTCTCCTAGTGGTTTACCTGGCCTGGGTCATTCCCTACCTGCGCTCCGACGAGCGTCCCGACGCCAACGGCGAGCGCGATCAAGCCGGCCCGCGCCTCTCGCTGGGCTTCACGGTCGTGCTGCTCGCCGTGGCCGGGGTCGGCGCGGCGTTCGTCTCGGATTGGTTCATCAACGCCCTCTCGCCGGCGATTGTCCAGCTCAACCTCTCCCAGGCTTTTGCCGGCCTCGTGATCGTCGCGATCGCGGGCAACGCCGTGGAGAACGTCGCCGGTCTGGTGCTCGCCTACAAGGGCCGCTCCGACCTCGCGATCTCGGTCGTCAAGAACTCCGTCGCCCAGATCGCCGCCTTCCTGTTCCCGCTGCTCGTGCTGATCTCGCTGCTGCTGTCCACGGCGCTGACCTTCGCGCTGGCGCCGGTCTACACCGGCGCGCTCGCCCTCACCGCGCTCGTCGTTTGGCAGGTCACGGGCGACGGCGAGGCGCTGGAGTTCGAGGGGCTGGGCGCTCGTCGCGCTGTACGTGATCCTTGCGACGATCGCGCTGTACGAGTAGCTCAGCCGCGCGCGAGACCGCTGATCAGCGCCCCTGCCACGCCGCCCGCTGCGGCCGACCCCACATTGCCGTCCATGCCCTCCAGCGGCGCGATGAACATCGTCTGGATCGCCAGGCGCCCGGGGCCCGTGAAGCGGTTCCACGTGAGCTTGCCCCCGCCGCCGAAGATCCCGCTCTTGAGGCCCATCGTGACCGCCTCGAGCTTCACGGTCGGATCCTTGTAGAGCCACGCGCCGGCCTCCACATCGAGCTGCTCGCCCTGGCCCAGCTCCACGAGGAAGACGTTGCCGTGGCCGTGCAGCCACACCAGCGCATCGCCCTCGGTAGCGCGGAACTTATCCATGAAGAAGCCCGTGCCCCCGAGCAGCATGTTCTGCACGCCCTTGATGCGCTCGAAGCTGTAATCGAGGTTGTCGGTGGCCGCGATGAACTGGTGCTCGCGCACATCCAGCCCTTCGCCCTGGCGCAGGTGCAGCGGGATGCACTGGCCCGGCGAGTCGCGCGAGAACGCGATGCGCCCGCGAGCCCTTCGTGCGCGTCACGAAGAACTCCAGCCCCGCGATCTTGCGCTTCACCGCGCCCGGCAGCTTCTTCAGCTCGATATTGAGTTGCGTCTGCTTCCACAGCAGCACGTGGTGCTCGAACATCACCGCCCGATTGCTCACCTCGATCTGCAGCTCGGGCACCAGCTCGCCGCGCACGTGGTAGGTCACGCCCGCGAAGCTCTCGTCGTGGATCGTGCTCTGGATCGGCTCGGGCAGCTGCATCGCCTGCTCCTTCGGTCTGATTGCATTGCGGTCGGAGACAGCGCTCGGAACCTCGTTGGGCGCCTGCGCTTGAAGCAGCGCCAAGCTAGCGCTCCCACAGGCGGAAAGCGCGCTAGACTGCTCCGTACCTCGCGCTGGGCGGGGTTTTTCTTCGCCCACTGCCGCTTTTTCCACTCCACCACGAGGTTTCTCGATATGGCCCGCGGAGACGTTCGAATAGCTATCACCCTCGCCTGCGAGGACTGCAAGCATCGCAACTACCAGACCAACAAGAGCAAGCGCAACAGCCCCGATCGGGTGGCCCTGCGCAAGTACTGTCGCTGGTGTCGCCGGCACACCGGCCACCGGGAGACGCGCTAGCGGGAGCTCCTGTGGCCCGTGATCGCAAACGCGCAAAGCAGCGCCAGCGCCGGAGCGCGGCGCGCAGCGCGGCCGGTCGCGCCTCCGCGCGCGACGAGCGGGCGCTGGAGCGCGAGCAGGACGCCGGGCGCCCCCCCGACGGCGATGGCTTCGCCGAGGGCGCGCCATCGCACCTCACGCGCGCCGATCTCCCGGGCGCCCTCGACCACATGGGCGACGTCGACGAGTTCGACGCCGCTCTCGTGCGCGGCGCCGGGGGCGTGCCCGCTTCCCCGGACTCGCTGCCGGAGGAGATCGAGACGGACCCCGAGGTCTCTCCGCCCCCAGCCGAGGAGGCCCTCGCCAACGGCGCCTCCACCGCGCCGGCGCGCGCACGGCCCTCCACGACGCGTGCGCCCGCCGAGCGCCAGCGGCTGCCCAGCCGGGCGCTGGCCTTCCTGCGCGCCTCCTGGGCCGAGCTCCAGCGCGTGCAGTGGCCCAACCGCTCGCAGGTCACCCAGGCGACGGCGGTCGTGCTCGGCTTCGTCGCAGTCGCCGGCGTCTACTTCGGCCTCGCCGACTACGTCGCCAAGGAAGTCGTGGAAGCCATCCTCTAAGGCCATCCTCTAGTCTCTTCCACCGCACGTCGCACTTTGCCGCCGGCCGCGTCTCTCGCCCGCCGGCCGGCGCCTCGCAGGATCTTCTCTTCGCTCCCATCTGAACACGTCAGGAATCGCATGTTTCGCTGGTACGTCGTCAACACCTACTCCGGTCACGAGAACAAGGTCAAGCAGAACCTCGAGCACCGCGTCGTCTCCCTCGGCCAGCAGCGCGCGGTGCGCCAGGTGGTGGTCCCCACCGAGTCCGTCTCGGAGATGAAGGACAACCAGAAGATCACCGTCGAGAAGCGCACGATGCCCGGCTACGTTCTCGTCAACATGGAGCTCAACGAGGACTCCTGGGGCGTCGTCAAGGGCACCCCCGGCGTAACAGGCTTCGTCGGAGCCTCCCAGGAGCCCGTTCCGTTAACGCAGATGGAGGTCGATCGCCTGCTCCACAAGGAGGTCGCCACCGCCCCGCGCACCCGCGCCCAGTTCACGATCGGCGAGACGGTCAAGGTCGTCTCCGGCCCGCTCGCCGACTTCAGCGGCGAGATCTCCGAGATCAACGACGACGCCGCCAAGCTCAAGGTGCTGGTATCCATCTTCGGACGCGAGACCCCGGTAGAGGTAGGCTTCGATCAGGTAAAGAAACTCTAAGAGGGTGGCGCAGTCGGCCGGAGGCCGGCTGGCCGAAACGGGGATTCGCGCCGGAGGCGCGTGTCTCCCGGCTTCGGTCGGGCCCCTCTATATTCCAATCAATCATGGCGAAGAAAGTCCTCACAACGATCAAGCTGCAGGCCCGAGCGGGCCAGGCAAGCCCGGCGCCGCCGGTGGGCCCCGCGCTGGGCCAGCACGGCATCAACATCATGGAGTTCTGCAAGGCCTTCAACGCGCAGACCCAGTCCGAAACGGGAACGATCGTCCCCGTTGTGATCACGGTCTACGAGGACCGCTCCTTCACGTTCGTCACCAAGACCCCCCCAGCGGCGGTGCTGATCCGCGAAACGCTGCGCCTGGAGAAGGGCTCGGGCGAGCCGCACCGCACGAAGGTCGGCAAGCTCTCCCAGAAGCAGCTGCGCGAGATCGCCGAGCGCAAGCTCCCCGATCTGAACGCCCACGACGTCGAGCAGGCATCGAAGATCATCGCCGGCACCGCCCGCTCGATGGGCGTGGAGGTGGAGGCCTGATGAGCTCCCATGGACGTCGCCTCGGCGAGGCGCTGCAGCGGGTGGACCGCGAGCACGAGTACGAGCCCGCGCAGGCGATCGCGCTCGTCAAGGACCTCGCGAGCGCCAAGTTCGACGAGTCCGTCGAGGTGCATGTGCGCACCGGCCTCAACGTGCGCCACGCCGACGAGCAGCTGCGCGGCACGATCGCGCTGCCCAACGGCCTCGGCAAGGACGTCAAGATCGCCGTCTTCGCGCAGGGCGAGAAGGCCGCCGAGGCGCAGGCCGCCGGCGCCGATGTGGTCGGCGGCGAGGACCTCGCCAAGAAGATCCAGGAGGGCTTCGACGACTTCGACGTCGCTATCGCCACGCCCGATCTGATGTCGGTGGTGGGTCGCCTGGGCCGCATCCTCGGGCCCTCGGGCAAGATGCCCAACCCGAAGGTCGGCACTGTCACGATGGACGTCGCCAAGGCCGTGGAAGAGTCCAAGTCCGGCAAGGTCGAGTACCGCACCGACCGCACCGCGATCGTCCACCTCGTGATCGGCAAGGCCTCCTTCGAGGCCCGCCAGCTGCTCGAGAACTACGCGGCGGTGATCGAGGAGCTGATCCGCGCCAAGCCCTCCTCCGCGAAGGGCCGCTACCTGCGCACGATCACGCTCGCCTCCACGATGGGTCCGGGCGTGAAAGTCGATCCCAGCCGCACACGCGATATCGTTGAGGAGGCGCCTTCAGCAGCTGTTGCTGCCTAGCGCATCCATCAAACGGCCACCCAAGACCCCCGGCGGCTTCTCGCATCGCCATAAGACCGGGATAGGAGCCCCAGTGAACCGAGAGCAGAAGGCCTCGGCGATCGCCGAGATCGCCACCAACATCGACGAGTCCCAGGCGATCTTCGCGGTCGACTACCGCGGCATCTCGGTCGCCCAGGTGGCGGAGCTGCGCGCCAAGCTGCGCGAGGCCGACGCCTCCTTCCGGGTCGTCAAGAACTCGCTCACCGAACGCGCCGCCGACGAGGTCGGCGCCTCTGAGCTGAAGCCCTTCCTGCAGGGCCCCACCGCGCTCACCTTCGTGCGCGGCGACGCGGCGCTGGCGGCGAAGGCGGTGGCCGACTACGCGCGCGCCACCCAGCTGCTGCCCTTCAAGGGCGGCATGATGGACGGCAGCGAGGTGGACGCCGATCAGATCCGCGCGATCTCGCGGCTGCCCTCGCGCGAAGTGCTCTACGGGCAGCTCGTGGGGATCGTGGCGTCCCCCATCGGCGGCCTTGTGCGTACCCTCAGCGCGCTCGTCAGCGGCCTCGCGGTCGCGCTCGGTCAGGTGCAGGAGCAGAAGGCGGCCGCGACCCCAGCAACTTCAACTTCAACAACCCCGGAGGACTGACTCATGGCTACCAGCACACAGGATTGGATCGAGGAGCTCAAGGGCATCTCGGTGCTCGAATTGGCGGAGCGCATCAAAGCGCTCGAGGAGGAGTTCGGCGTCTCGGCCGCGGCCGTCGCCGCACCCGCCGCAGCGCCCGCCGGAGGAGGCGGAGGCGATGGCGCCGCCGCTGAAGAAGAAAGCTCGACGGTCGACGTCGTCCTCACAGCCGCCGGCGACAAGAAGATCCAGGTCATCAAGGTCGTGCGCGCGGCCACGGGCCTCGGCCTGAAGGAGGCCAAGGCGCTTGTCGACGAGGCCCCCAAGCCCGTCAAGGAGGGCATCGAGCGCGAGGAGGCCGACAAGCTCAAGCAGGAACTGGAGGAGGCCGGGGGCAGCGTCGAGGTGAAGTAGAGCGGCTCTTTACCTGCGCCTAACAAATTCGCGCGCGTTCCGGTAGAATCCCGCCCGCCAGCCGATAGTCGCAGCCGCTCCAACGACACCGATGCCGCGCCACATACGCGGCGATCTGGGAGCGGGGTCCGTGAGCGCTGGCTGCCCCCTTGAGGGCGGCGATTACGTGTGCTATCTTTGGTGGTCGCGCTTTCGCGCCCTTCCTCTGCCCGTCTCTCGCCCTCCGAAGGAGTCGTTTCTTGGCTGCTGTTGATGCTCTCCGGACGCGCCGCACTTTCGCGCGCCTCTCAAAGACGGTCGATGTTCCCAACCTGATCGATATCCAGCGCCGCTCGTTTCAGTGGCTCACCGACCCCGAGAAGGGGGGGCTGCGCGAGACGATCGACGACATCTCCCCGATCGAGGACTACACCGGCAATCTCGCGGTGCAGTTCGGCAAGTTCACCTTCGACGAGCCCGTCGCCTCGCTCGAGCAGTGTCGCGAGAAGGATCTGACATACGCCCGCCCGCTGACCGTCACCGTGGCGTTCATCAACCGCGAGACGGGCGAGATCCGCGAGCAGTCGGTGTTCATGGGCGACTTCCCGTGGATGACCGAGCGCGGCACGTTCGTCATCAACGGCACCGAGCGCGTCGTCGTGACGCAGCTCGTGCGCTCCCCGGGCGCCTACCTGATGGAGCCCAAGGACCGCGAGAAGCAGGTCTTCATCGCCAACCTGATGCCCGCCCGCGGCTCGTGGCTTGAGCTGGAGATCGACAAGAAGGGCAAGGTCTTCGTGCGCATCGACCGCAAGCGCAAGCTCCCGGTGACCGTCCTCCTGCGCGCGATGGGCTACGCCACCGACGAGGAGATCCTGCGGCTGTTCGAGAACTCGCTCTACATCCGCAACACGATCGAGGCCGACACCGAGGTCACGCGCACCGAAGAGGGCGCCCTGATCGAGCTGTTCAAGAAGCAGCGTCCGGGCGAGCCGCCCAGCGTGGACAACGCCAAGGCGCTGCTCAACCAGCTGTTCTTCGACCCCAAGCGCTACGACCTCACGCGCGTGGGGCGCTACAAGCTCAACTCGCGTCTGGGCCTCGACGTCGACATCGACACGCGCACGCTCACCCACGACGACATCCTCGCGCTCGTGCGCGAGCTCGTCTCGCTGCCCAAGCGCCTGGGCATCCCCGAGGAGGAGAACCCCGAGGTCGAGATCAAGGACTACGCCGCGGAGGCCACCTCGATGCCGCGCGAGCCCGTCGCCGATCACCTCGATGAGTATGAGCACTTCGGCAACCGCCGCCTGCGCACCGTCGGCGAGCTGATCCAGGAGGCCTTCCGCATCGGCCTCTACCGCATGGAGCGCGTCGTGCGCGAGCGCCTCACGACCGAGGACGCCGACACGATCACGCCGCAGACGATCATCAACATCCGCCCCGTGGTGGCGGCGCTGAAGGAGTTCTTCGGCTCCTCCCAGCTCTCGCAGTTCATGGATCAGACCAACTCGCTCGCGGGCCTCACGCACCGTCGCCGCCTCTCGGCCCTCGGCGCCGGAGGTCTGACGCGCGAGCGCGCGCCGATCGAGGTGCGCGACGTGCACCCCACCCACTACGGGCGCATGTGCCCGATCGAGACGCCCGAGGGTCCCAACATCGGTCTGATCGGCTCGCTCTCCTCCTTCGCCGAGGTCAGCGAGTACGGCTTCGTCACGACGCCCTACCGCGTCGTCAAGGATGGCACGGTGGGCGAAGAGATCGTGCGCCTCGACGCCACGCAGGAGGAGGAGCAGCTGATCGCCCAGGCGAACACGCCTGTGGACCCCAAGACAGGCAAGCTCAAGGGCTCAGAAATCCTCTGCCGCACGCAGGCTGGGCAGTATTTGACAGTCAGCCCCAAGGACGTCGATCTGATGGACGTCTCGCCCGAGCAGATCTGGTCGGTCGCCACGGCGATGATCCCGTTCCTCGAGCACGACGACGCCAACCGCGCGCTGATGGGCTCCAACATGCAGCGCCAGGCGGTGCCGCTGTTGAAGGCCGACGCGCCGCTGGTGGGCACCGGCATGGAGCGCCGCGCGGCGCTCGACACGGGCGACGTGCTGCTGGCGCGCAACGCCGGCACGGTCGAGTTCATCGACGCCACGCAGATCGTCGTGGAGACGAATGGAACCCCCCCGCGGGACGAGTACGAGCTACAGAAGTTCATGCGCTCCAACCAGGGCACCCTGATCCACCAGAAGCCGCGCGTTCGGACCGGGCAGAAGGTGAAGGCGGGCGAGGTGCTCGCCGACGGCTCCTCCACCGACCGCGGCGAAATGGCGCTCGGCAAGAACCTGATGGTGGCGTTCATGTCCTGGGAGGGCTACAACTTCGAGGACGCCATCATCCTCTCGAAGCGCCTCGTCAAGGACGACGAGCTGACCTCGATCCATATCGAGGAGTACGAGATCGACGCCCGCACGACCAAGCTCGGCGAGGAGGAGATCACGCGCGACATCCCCAACCGCTCGGAGGAGTCGCTGCGCAACCTCGACGATCGCGGCATCGTGCGCGTGGGCGCCGAGGTCGCCTCCGGTGACCTGCTCGTGGGCAAGGTCACGCCCAAGGGCGAGACCGAGCTAACCGCCGAGGAGAAGTTGATCCGCGCCATCTTCAAGGAGAAGGCAAGGGAGGTGAGGGACACCTCGCTGAAGGTCCCCCACGGCGAGGGCGGCGTGGTGATCGACGTGAAGACGTTCTCGCCGCGACGCGGGCGACGATCTGCCGCCGGGCGTCAACGACCTGGTGCGCGTGTTCGTCGCCAAGAAGCGCAAGATCTCCGAGGGCGACAAGCTCGCGGGGCGCCACGGCAACAAGGGCGTCATCTCGAAGATCGTCGACGAGCAGGACATGCCCTTCCTGGAGGACGGCACTCCGGTGGACGTGATCCTCAACCCGCTCGGCGTGCCTTCGCGCATGAACGTCGGCCAGATCCTCGAGACGCATCTTGGCTGGGCCGCGGCGCAGGGCTGGTACGACGACGGCACCGATGCCTACAGGGAAGCGCACTCCAACGGTGGCAACGGGCGCGTGTACGTGTCAACGCCGGTGTTCGACGGCGCCACCGTGCAGGACGTCGACCAGGCGCTGGTCGCCTGGCAGGACGCCCACAGGGGCCGCATCCGCATGGACATCGACAAGTCCCGCCGTGAGGGCGAGCGCGCCTCGGGCAAGATGACGCTGTTCAACGGGCGCACCGGCGAGCCCTTCGCGGAGCAGGTGACGGTGGGGTACATGTACATCCTCAAGCTCCTGCACCTCGTGGACGACAAGATCCACGCGCGCTCCACCGGCCCCTACTCGCTGGTCACCCAGCAGCCGCTGGGCGGCAAGGCGCAGTTCGGCGGCCAGCGCTTCGGCGAGATGGAGGTGTGGGCGCTGGAGGCGTTCGGCGCCGCCTACACGCTGCAGGAGATGCTCACGATCAAGTCCGACGACACGGTCGGGCGTGTGAAGGCATACGAGGCGATCGTCAAGGGCGAGAACATCGCCGAGCCCTCGATCCCGGAGTCCTTCAAGGTGCTGCTCAAGGAGATGCAGTCGCTGGCGCTCGACGTCAACGTGGTCTCCGAGGAGGGTCAGCACGCCGAGATGCGCGACGAGGACGACGACCTGCTGCGCGCCGCCGAGGAGCTCGGGATCGATCTATCGGGAGTGCGCGCGCCGCTGGGCGATGTCAACGAGGAGGTGATAGATGGGGACCCCACCCACCCCACCCAGCCCGACGAGATCCCGGCCAGTCCCGTCTCCGGCGACGGCGACGGCGAGGATGAGGTCTCTGCCCACCCCGTCGATCACGACGATCTGCTCGCTGCGATCGCCGGCGACGGCGGGATCGAGGCCGTCGCGGAGGAGCCCGCTGAGAGCACGGATGCCCCCTCCGGCGTGGCCGAGGAGGCGCTCGAGGTGGAGGACGACGAGGATTCGCTCGGGGTCGGGGAGGCACTCGACGACGACGAGGAGGACCCGCTCGACGAGGAGGATCTGCTGGTGGGCGCAGGAGTGGACGTCAACATCGACATCGATCCGCTTGCAACTGACGAGAATCCCGAGGAGACAGCATGATCGACATCAATAACTTCGACGCCATCGAGATCTCACTCGCCTCCTCCAAGCAGATCCGCGGCTGGAGCTCGGGCGAGGTCACCAAGCCCGAGACGATCAACTACCGCACGCTGAAGCCCGAGAAGGACGGGCTGTTCTGCGAGCGCATCTTCGGCCCCACCAAGGACTGGGAGTGCTACTGCGGCAAGTACAAGCGCGTGCGCTACAAGGGCATCGTGTGCGAGCGCTGCGGCGTGGAGGTCACGCGCTCGAAGGTCCGCCGCGAGCGCATGGGCCACGTCGATCTGGCCGCTCCCGTGAGTCACATCTGGTTCTTCAAGGGCGTCCCCAGCCGCATCGGCTACCTGCTCGACATGGCGCCCAAGGAGCTCGAGAAGGTGCTGTACTTCGCCGCCTCGATCGTCACGTGGGTTGATGACGAGGCGCGCACCAAGGACCTCGATACGCTCGAGAAGGAGGTCAATAAGGTGCTCGACTCCTACGCCGCCGAGCGCGAGGAGCGGGTGCTCGAGCTGCGCGAGTCGCTGCAGCGCCGTGAGAAGTACCTGCAGACCGGCAAGCAGACGCACTTCTCCGACGAAGACCACCTGTGGGCGGACTCGCTCGACCTCAACCTCGCGAAGATCTCCGACGAGGAGCGCGAGAAGCTCGTGAAGGAGCTCAACAAGGTGTTCGAGGCCGACATCGCCGACACCGAGGCGTACATCGAGGACGCCGCCGAGCGCATGCGCCACGTGTGGGAGCTGTTCAAGACGATGGAGCCCAAGCAGATCGAGCACGACGAGACCACCTTCCGCGAGCTCAAGGAGCGCTTCGGCTCGCCGTACGGCTTCGGCGAGTACTTCCGCGGAGGTATGGGCGCGGAGGCCGTGCGCGACCTGCTCCAGCAGGTGGACCTGCAGGACGAACGCGTCGATCTGGAGGATCAGGTGAAGACCGGCAAGGGGCAGAAGCAGGCCCGCGCGGTCAAGCGTCTGAAGGTCGTCAGCGCCTTCATCCAGTCCGGCAACAAGCCCGAGATGATGGTGCTCGACGCCGTCCCGGTGATCCCGCCGGAGCTGCGCCCGATGGTGCAGCTCGACGGCGGGCGCTTCGCCACCTCGGACCTCAACGACCTCTACCGACGCGTGATCAACCGCAACAACCGCCTCAAGCGGCTGCTCGATCTGGGCGCGCCGGAGATCATCGTCAACAACGAGAAGCGGATGCTGCAGGAGGCCGTCGACGCGCTGTTCGACAATGGCCGCCGCGGGCGCCCGGTGACTGGGCCCGGCAACCGCCCGCTGAAGTCGCTGAGCGACATGCTCAAGGGCAAGCAGGGCCGCTTCCGCCAGAACCTGCTCGGCAAGCGCGTGGACTACTCCGGGCGCTCGGTGATCGTCGCGGGCCCCTACCTCAAGCTGCACCAGTGCGGGCTGCCGAAGATCATGGCGCTGGAGCTCTTCAAGCCGTTCATCATGGCCCGCCTCGTCGAGCGCAAGTCGGCGCAGAACATCAAGGCCGCCAAGAAGATGGTGGACTCGATGATCGGCGAGGTGTGGGATGTGCTCGAGGAGGTCATCCACGAGCACCCCGTGCTGCTCAACCGCGCCCCGACGCTGCACCGTCTGGGCATCCAGGCGTTCGAGCCGCTGCTGGTGGAGGGCAAGGCGATCCAGGTGCACCCGCTGGTGTGCCACGCCTTCAACGCCGACTTCGATGGCGACCAGATGGCCGTGCACCTTCCCCTTTCGGCGGAGGCGCAGGCCGAGGCGCGGATCCTGATGCTCTCTTCCAACAACATCCTCTCGCCTGCGCACGGGGCCCCGCTCGCAACGCCTACTCAGGACATGATCCTCGGCGCCTACTACTTGACGTATGGCCCCGAGGCGGAGGAGCTGGCGGGCAAGCGCGAGCTCTTGACGAGCGGCAAGTGGCCCAAGAGCGAGCCCCGCCCGCACGTGTTCCGCACCGCGCAGGAGGCCGAGCTCTCCTACGAGGCGGGCGTCGTCAAGCTGCACGACATAGCGGAGTTCCGCCCCTTCGGGCGCGAGGGCGGCCACGTGCTCACGACCGTGGGGCGGATCGTCTACAACGACCGCATCGAGCGGGCGCTGGCGGAGGCGCTGGGGGATGCCTTCGACGCCTCCACCTACGTGTTCGTGAACCAGTCGATGAAGAAGCGCGACACCACCCGTCTGATCGATGCGCTGGTGCAGACCTACGGCGCGACGACGATCTCGCTGGTGCTCGACGCGTTCAAGGATCTCGGCTTCAAGTACGCCACCCAGGCGGGCATCACGATCTCCAAGAACGACGTCGTGATCCCCCCGCGCAAGGGCGAGATCATCAAGAAGTACGAGGACATCGTGGCCGAGATCTCAGACCAGTACGACATGGGCCTGATCACCCAGGAGGAGCGCCACGAGGCGGTCGTCGAGAAGTGGAACTCCGCGACCGACGAGGTGGCGGAGGCGATGATCGAGAACCTCGACACGCTCAACCCGATCTTCATGATGGCCAACTCCGGGGCGCGCGGCAGCTTCAAGCAGATCCGCCAGCTGGCGGGGATGCGCGGGCTGATGGCCAACCCCAAGGGCGAAATCATCGAGCGGCCGATCAAGTCCAACTTCATGGAGGGGCTCTCGGTGCTGGAGTACTTCATCTCCACCCACGGCGCGCGCAAGGGGCTCGCCGACACCGCGCTGCGCACGGCGGACTCCGGCTACCTGACGCGCCGTCTGGTGGACGTCGCCCAGGACGTGATCATCCGCGAGCCAGACTGCGGCACCGAGGATCACATCGAGATGGCCGCGTTCAAGGCCGGCGGGGACCCCAACGACGACCTCGTGGGGCGCGTCGCCGCGCAGCCGGTCACCACCAAGCGCGGACGCATGCTGGCTGAGCAGGGCGTGGAGATCGGGCGCGCGGAGCTCGCCGAAATCGTGAGCGCCTTCCAGGAGGACCACGACAAGGGCAACGAGATCACCGTTTCCGTGCGCTCCGTGCTGAAGTGCAAGGCGCTCAGCGGCGTGTGCCAGGCGTGCTACGGGCGCGCGATGGCCACCGGCCAGACCGCGCAGATAGGGGACGCCGTGGGGATCGTCGCGGCGCAGTCGATCGGCGAGCCCGGCACGCAGCTCACGATGCGCACCTTCCACACCGGCGGCGTCGCCGGCGCGGACATCACGCACGGCCTGCCGCGCGTGGTGGAGCTGTTCGAGGCGCGCAAGCCCAAGGGCCTCGCGCAGATCGCCGAGCAGGACGGCGTGGCCTCGATCGAGGAGTCCGAGAAGGCGCTCACCGTGGTCGTCACCGATGAGGCCGGCGAAGAGCACCGTCACGCCTTCCCGCGGCGCACGCGCCTGTTCGTGGCCGAGGGCGAGAAGGTCACCGCCGGCAGGCAGCTCAACGAGGGCTCGCTCTACCCGCACGACCTGCTCAAGCTGCGCGGGCGCACCGAGACCGAGCGCTACCTCGTCAAGGAGGTGCAGGAGGTCTACAAGTCCCAGGGCGTGGACATCAACGACAAGCACATCGAGCTGATCGTGCGCCAGATGCTCAAGAAGGTGCGCGTCGACCAGAAGGGCGACACCGACTACCTCCCCGGCCAGTTCGTGGATCGCTTCGAATTCGCCCGCGTCAACGCCGACGTTGGCGAGAAGGACGGCGAGCAGGCCCAGTACGAGGACATCATCCTCGGCATCACCAAGGCATCGCTCAACACCGACTCCTTCCTGTCGGCGGCCTCCTTCCAGGAGACGACCAAGGTGCTCACCGACGCCGCCCTAGAGGGCAAGATCGACCGTCTCAACGGGCTCAAGGAGAACGTCATCATCGGCAAGCTGATCCCGGCGGCGACCGGCCTCAAGCGCTACCGGCGCATCGAGATCGAGCCCACCGAACCGCTCCCCCGCGCGATCGACGACGTAGGCCTGCTCGACCAGGACGAGATCGCCGCCGAGCTCGGAATCTCCGAGGGCGACGCCTTCGGCGCCTACGGCCACGAGTTCGACGCGGACCTCGCCTCGCTGGAGAAGATCGGCGCCGGCGACTCGGACCCCGGGTTCGTGGAGGAGCTCGCGGAGCTCGAGATGTCCGAGGCGCCTCCGATCGAGGAGTAGGAGGCTGGGTCGTCCGGCCTCGCATTCCGGATTATCCGGGTTTGTATTCCGGATTGTCCACTAGCCTGTGTATCGGCGAGAGCCTCCGTGACGCGGGCGGCAGCGTGGCGCGGGATCTTCGAGTCGGAGTCCACTGTGCACCACGCGCCGGACCACGCCCCTAGGCGATCGCATCTGGGCCGTTCCGATCGAGGGCGCTGTGGCGGTGATGGCATTCCGAGGGTTGCCTGTTCGCGCGTCTGGTGTTTGAGTTTGGGGGTTGGGGGTTGACGTCATGTATGTTTTGTGGTTACAATGCCCGAGACAAGGCATCCACCACATGGTGGCTGCTCAAGATATGAGCTGGGTTGGGTCTGGTCTTCTCAGGCCGGTATTGCGCAACTGAGGATGTTTGGGAGAGGGCTGGGTCAGAACGATGAGGGGTTGTTCCGCGTGAGTCCTAAAGAGACAGACGTGCCAGGGGTCCTTGTGACCCCGGAGAGGGCTGTAACTAGATGCTCCAGCATCGCTGAAGCATCTCTCTCTCTCTCTCTCTCTCTTGGCCGGGGTGGCTAGCTTCTAGCGCTTTTCCTTCGGCCCATTTGGGTCGGCCGGGGTCCCTTGTGGGGGGGTTGGGGCGATGACGGCCGTCGCGCAGGCGCGAGCCACCGCCCGCAAGCGTGGCTCTCGCTCCGCCCCCGTGCGGCCACGGGTGGGCGCTACCCAGGTGACAGAAGTGCAGCGCACGCGGATGCTCGCCGCGAGCGTGCAGGTCGTGGGGGAGTTGGGGTACGAGAAGATGTCGGTCGCGCGTGTAACGGCGCGCGCGGGTGTCTCGCGGCGCACGTTCTACGACTTGTTCGTCGACCGCGAAGCGTGCTTCCTCGCTGCGTTCAGCGAGACCGTAGAGCGCGCCCGTGCGCTCGCGTGCGAGGCTGCGACTGGTGAGCGTGATTGGCGCTCGCGGGTGCGAGCTGGCCTCGCTGCGCTGCTGCAGCTGTTCGCGGAGGAGCCGTTGGCGGGTCGCGTCCTCGTTGTGGACGCGTTGAAGGCAGGACCCGCGGTGCTGGAGCGCCGCGCGGGTGTCGTGGCCGATCTGATCGGTGTGATCGAGGGCGGCCGTGCGCAGGTCCGTGGTGGGCGCGAGGTCGCGCCGCTGACAGGCGAGGGTGTCGTCGGGGCTGTGCTTGCTGTGGTGCACGCGCGGGTCTCGGGTTCCGGCGGCGGTTCGCTCGCCGAGCTGCTGAACCCGCTGATGGCGATGATCGTGCGCCCCTATCTTGGAGCCGCCGCTGCTGAGCGCGAGCTTGAGCGTCCAGTGCCCACTGGACATCGCACGCGCCACAAGGTCCCTGCGGACCCGTTGGGGGGGCTTGACATGCGCCTCACCTACCGCACCCTGCGCGTGCTGGCCACGATCGCCGCGACGCCGGGGGCGAGCAATCGGCGGGTCGCCGAGGAGGCCGGGGTAGCCGATCAGGGGCAGATCTCGAAGCTGCTCGCGCGCCTGGAGGGTCTCGGGCTGATCCACAACACGGGCGTCGGTCACGTCAGGGGTGAGCCCAACGCGTGGGAGTTGACGGGCAGGGGCCGGGAGGTCGAGCAGGCGATTCGCGGCGAGTCCGCCGCAATCGCAAATCACGAGGAGGGAGCAGGTCGATGAGGGCTTTCAAGGGTGTGCTCGGTGTCGTGGCGTGTGTGTGTTTGTCTCTCCTGATGGGCGTTTCCAGCGCTCTGGCCACGGGCGATGCCAATCATCCCAATGCCGGGGAATGTCCTCGTGCGGCTGAAGAAGCGCCGGGCTTTGCTGCGCTTCCCGATTGTCGGCGCTATGAAATGGTCACGCCCTCGCAGAAGAATGAGGCGACGATCGGCACGGCGTACACTCTGTCTTCCCAGGTCGCAAGGAGCGGTCAGCGTGTGATCGCCCCGAGCACTCAGTGTTTCGCGGGGCCCGAATCGTGTGTCGGCGTGCGCGGCGAAGCGACGGGCGAGCAATACGCATTTATGCGTACGAGCGATGGCTGGGTGACTCATCCGCTAGCGCCACCGGCGAGCTTCGAAACCTCCTGGTGGACTGTCGTAAGCGCGGACGCCGGCACGGCGTTGTTCAGGATTCCGATCCCGCTGGGGCAGGAAGGCTTCTACGCCCGTCTGTCCGACGGGTCGTTCGCTGCCGTCGGACCGCTGGGAGAAAACGAAGAAATCTTACTGAAACAGGAAGGTTTCGTCGCGACAGCCGATCTCTCCCACGTTGTTTACGAGACGGTGCAGGGACCAGCCTGGTTGTTTGATCACACTCAGAAAGGGGGGCGTGCAGTCTATGAGTATGTGGGTACTGGCAACTCCACGCCTCTGATGGTGGGCGTGAGCGGCGGATTGGGCAGCACCAGTCTGATCAGCACCTGCAACACAGACTTCGGCAGCACTGGCGGCGCCTCGAGGATGTGGGGGCCGCTCTCCGCAGACGGTCGCATGGTGTATTTCACCGCGATGGGTCACTCTAGTGAAGGATTGTGTCCGTCAAGCGCTGCGGCGCCGCCGGTGAGTGAGGTTTATGCGCGTATCGATGGGGAACTGCCGGATGCTCGCTCCATACTGATATCGGGGCCGACGTCGGCGGCCTGTACGAGCGCGGGATGCAGGGAAAACACGGGCAAGCTCGAACGCGCCCGCGATGCCGTTTTCGAGGGCGCGTCGACCGATGGCTCGAGGGTGTTCTTCGCGGATACGCAGCAGTTGACCGACGGCGCCAGCGAGGATCCCAACGCCGGCTCCACCGCACTCGCCGGCTGTCAACTTATTACGGAGTTGGGTGGTTGTAATTTGTATGAGTCGGAATGCCCCAATGGGAATCGTTGTGCGCAGCCCGCCGAACGGCGTCTCATCGACATGTCGGAAGGTCCCGGGGGCGCCCCGGTGAGCGGTGGTCCGCGGGTGCAGGGGGTGCTGGCGATGGCCGCCGACGGTTCGCGTGTGTATTTTGTGGCGAAGGGGGTGTTGACCGCGGCGGGCAACGCTCGGGGGGAAAGCGCGCAGGAAGAAGCGGACAACCTGTACGTGTATTCCGAAGGCCGGCTCGCGTTCATCGCGGTGCTTTCCCCATCCGATGAAGGGGAGTGGAGAGAATCAAGTGAATACTTGACGGCGAATACGACGCCGGATGGGCGGTTTCTGGTCTTTGTGAGCCATCGGGCGTTGACGCCGGACGATACGCGTGCGGAAGGACCCGCGCAGGTGTTCGAGTATGACGCGACGACGCGAGCGCTGCGGCGCATCTCGATCGGCGAGAACGGTTTCAACGGCAACGGCAACCAGGGTGTGCCGGGTGGTGACGCGAGCATCGTAGGTGCGTCGAGAACGGTTTTCTCTGGGAGTGTTCCGGTGAGCTCGGACCCGACGATGTCAGACGATGGGGCGTTTGTGTTCTTCCAGAGTCCGGTCGCGTTGACACCGGGGGCGCTGAACGACGTCGTACTTGGATGTCGCTTTGGAGGGGAAGAAAATGGGAAGTGCGGTTTGGCGGGAGTGGCATTCGCCAGCAATGTGTATGAGTATCACGAAGGTCATGTGTTCTTGATCTCTGATGGTAAGGACACTGGGGTCAGCCCGCCGGTGGAACTGCTCGGTAGCGACGCTTCGGGTGCGAATGTGTTCTTTGAGACCTACGACCGGCTGGTCCCGGAAGACACCGATACGCAGCTCGATATCTACGACGCGCATGTCTGCAGTGAAAGGGAACCCTGTCCCGCGCCGAAGTCCGCGCCGGTGCCGTGCGAAGGCGAAGCGTGTCGTGGCGCACCCCCGGGTGCGCCTGCCGGTCAGGCGCTGGGCAGCGAGAGCCTCACCGGACCGGGGAACCTCTCGCCGATTCCGACCATGACGGCGAAGCCAAAGACCGCCGTACGGACCAGGGCCATGGCGTTGGCGAGGGCTCTGCGCGGGTGTAGGAGAGACAAGCAGAAGCGCAGACGCGTCAGGTGTGAAAGGCAGGCCAGGGCGCACTCAGGCTCGGCGGGGAAGACGAATAACAGGAGGGCTAAGTGATGAGTATGCTCCGTTCACATGCTGTTCGCCGTTTCGTCTTCGTTTGCGTGTTATCGTTGGTGTCGTTCGCGGGGGCGTCGGTGGCCGTCGCGGTAACCCCGGCTCCCAGTTTGACGATCCATTCGCTGGCTTTGCCGACTCACTTCTCTTCGGCTGATAACGAAGGGTGCCTCAAGGGAGAATTTTCGTCCTCCATAGCCGCCACCTCAGATCCATGCGATGTGGTGCAGGTGACGGTGACCAATTCGGGTAGTCAGCCGGCCGCCGGGCCGGTCATACTCGCAGATGCGTTGCCTGCGGGACTGAACGTACACGGGGTCCAGTTCTTCTGGGCTAAAAATCAGATGGCGATGCTTGGCGAAGGCCCTAGTGGCAATCTGGTGGAAAGCGGTGAAGGGGTGTGTAACCCTGAAGCGGTGCCTGTGAGCTGTGAATTCTTTGGGGGGTTGGCGCCGGACCAGCGGCTTGAGATGATGATCTACACGACGGTGCAGCCGGGTGCTGTGAGCGCGCTGAGCACCGCGAGCGTATCTGAAGCCGGTAGACCCGTCGCTTCGGTGAGCGAAAACGATGTGATCAACTCTGAACCGCCGCTGTTCGCGCCGGGCGCGTTCCTCGCAAGTATCTCCGGGTCCGATGGGACGTCCGATAGGCAGACGGGCGATCATCCGTATGAGTTCGTCACGAGGATCGATCTCAGCACAAAGCTCGGCCCGACCTCGGAAGCAGGAGGATATCGCAAGGCCACGACCGTTGATCATGGGGTGAGGGATGTGGTGGTGGATCTGCCGCTGGGGTTCCTCGGCAGCGCGGTAGCGACACCGCGGTGCACGTTCGCGCAGCTGGGGGCCTCTCAGACGGGCTGTCCCCTGGACACGGTGGTTGGGCACCTCACGACCGAGCCGGAAGGCGCTACCTCGAGTGTGAATAGCCCTCTCTACAATATGGTGCCCGAGCACGGCGTCGCGGCCGAGTTCGGCTTCGCGGACGCCATTGGCGCTACGCATGTGATCGTTTCGAGCGTCGTGCCGACGCCGGCCGGCTATGTGCTGCGTGCGATGACCCGCGAAATCCCCGAGGTCGTCTTGACGGACATCATCGCGACGCTCTACGGGAACCCCGCGGCGAAGAACGGTGCGGGTGCTACGCCGGCTGCGATGTTCACGAACTCCTCGGATTGCTCGGGGGAACCGCTCGCCACGAGGCTCTACCTGGACTCCTGGTTGCACCCGGGGAGCTGGGGTGCGGATGGCACCCCGAATCTGAGTGACCCGAACTGGAAGGAAGCCGTGAGCGAGTCCCCGCCGGTGACGGGTTGCGATGTGCTGCGGTTCTCACCGGAAGCGTTCAGTGTGCGGCCCGATACGAGTGTCGCGGATAGCGCGACGGGGTTGAGCTTTGACCTGAAGGTCCCGCAGAGCGAGACGCCGGGAACGCTCGCGACGCCGCCGCTGCGGGATGCGTCGGTGACGTTGCCGGTGGGTATGTCGGTCAATCCGTCTGCCGCGAGCGGTCTGCAGGCGTGCTCGGAGGCGCAGATCGGGTGGCTTGGCCCGGTGAGCGCCTCGAACCCGGGGTTGACGAACTTCTCGGCTGCTGCTCCGGCGTGCCCGGAAGCGTCGAAGATCGGGTCGGTCGAAATCGAAACCCCGGCGTTGGCGGGTGTCCTGCCGGGCTCGATCTATCTCGCCTCACAGGACGAAAACCCGTTCCACAGTCTGCTGGCGGGGTACATCGTGATCGATGACCCGGTGACGGGCGCGATCTTGAAGATCCCGGGTGAACTGAGGACCGACCCGGTGACGGGCCAGATCACGGGGGTGTTCGATGAAAACCCGCAGTTCCCGTTCAGCGACCTGAGGTTGCGGTTCTTCGGCGGGGCGCGTGGAGAGCTCGCGACGCCGGAGGGTTGCGGCACGTATACGACCACCTCGGATTTGATGCCGTGGTCGGCACCGGAATCGGGACCGGACGCCACGCCGTCCAGCAGCTTTCCTATCGACACGGGCTGCGTGAGCGCCTTCGCGCCATCGTTCACTGCGGGGACCGAGAATCCGCAGGCGGGTGGGTACTCGCCGTTCACGCTGTCGCTCTCTCGCACGGACGGGGATCAGAACCTCGCGGGGGTCACGGTTACGTTGCCACCTGGCCTGTTGGGGAAGCTCGCGGGGATACCCCTGTGCTCGGATGCGAATGCGAACGCGGGTACCTGCCCTGAAGCCTCTTTGGTCGGGAGTGTGCAGGCGGGTGCTGGTGTTGGCCCTGACCCGTTGTTCGTGGGTGGCAAGGCGTATCTGACGGGGCCGTACAACGGCGGCCCCTATGGTCTTGTGGTCGAGATCCCGGCGATCGCGGGCCCGTTCAATCTGGGGATGGTCGTTGTCCGGCAGTCGCTGCGGGTGGACCCGCACACGGCGCAGGTCACGGCGGTGTCCGACGCGTTCCCGACGATCCTCGACGGGATCCCGCTGCGGGTCAGGCGTGTGGATGTGACGTTGGACAGGCCTGGTTTCACGTTCAACCCAACGAACTGCACGCCGATGGCGGTCACCGGCACGGTGACGTCGACGCAGGGCGCGAGCGCCGAGGTGTCTTCCAGGTTCCAGGCGGGTGGGTGCAGGGAACTGTCGTTCAAGCCGACCTTCAGGGTCGCAACGCAGGCGAAGACGAGCAAGAGGACCGGGGCTAGCCTCGATGTGAAGGTCGGCTCCAGCGCGGGGCAGGCGAATATCGCGAGGGTCGCGGTGAGCTTGCCCAGGCAGTTGCCGGCGCGGTTGACGACGATCCAGCAGGCGTGTCTGGCGGCCGTGTTTGCCGCGAACCCCGCGGCGTGCCCCGCGGGGTCGAATATCGGGATCGCGACGGCGAGCACTCCGGTCCTCCTCACCCCTTTGACTGGCCCTGCGTATCTGGTGTCTCATGGTGGCGCGGCGTTCCCTGACCTGGTTGTGATCCTGCAAGGCGAAGGCGTCGCGCTTGAACTGGTGGGGAGCATCGACATCAAGCATGGGGTCACGAGCAGCGCGTTCGACGGCGTCCCCGATGCGCCGATCTCGAGCTTCGAGTTGAAGCTCCCCGAGGGTCCGCACTCCGGCCTCGCGGCGGTCGTCCCCGCGAAGGCGAAGGGCAGCCTCTGCGGCCAGACCCTCACGATGCCCACCACCCTCACCGGTCAGAACGGCGCGGTCGTCAAGCAGAACACCAGGATCGCCGTCACCGGCTGCACCAAAGCCAAGAAGAAGACCAAGGCACACAGGAAGAGGGGAAAGCGAAAGAAGTAGGCAGAGCGGAAAGGAGCGTCTGTCCCATTGGCGGAGTGGAGCGGAGCCCTTCTCGCGTTCAGGCGAGCGGGTTGCTCCAGCGAAGCTGCGAGAAGCGTGCGAAGTCTGTGTCGTTCGAGCAGAGGGTGACGCCGTGTTCGATTGCCAGGGCGGCGAGCTGGGCGTCGGTGACGAGGTTGCCGGCGACTTCGTGGGTTGTGATGAGCTCGCCGAGGGTGCGGGCGTATTCGGGTCCCGGTTGGGGAATCCAGGCGACGGGTGCGGCGAGCCAGTCGCTGATGCGCTCCCATGCGGTGGTGGGGGAGAGCGGCCGGGGGAAGGCGCGGGGATGGGTGGCGATGCGCAGGAACGCCGCGAGGCTCTGCCACGGCAGGCCGACTCGCCGGGAGCCGTTGAGCTGCTCGGTCAGCCACTCGGTCGCGGCCTCGTGCTGGGGGGCGCTTTCGTGGACCGCATAGAGGAGCAGGTTGGCGTCGAGCAGCATCGGTGGACCGTGGCCGTCGAGCGGGTCAGTGGGCTGTGGGACCGTCGAGCGTCTCGAGCGCATCGGCCACGTTGGAGTAATCGATCCCGGGGCCGAGGTCGTGTGCCTTCTGGCGAAACGGCGCCGCGCTGCGGCGCGTGGCGAGACCTGCGCGAACGAGGTCGTTGACAGCCTCGCTGAGGCCGATAGACCGTTCGCGGCGCAGACGCTCCACGGCTGCGGCCACATCGTCGGAGAGGGTGACGGTGGTGCGCATCGCTGAAGTCTAGCATCAAGATGCATATAGAAAGTCATCGCGACGCCCCACGAGAGGTCGTTGAGGACGGGGCCCGGAAGGGATGGGAGGGAGGCGGCCATCCGGCCGCCGGGATGGGCCGCCCGTGCCTTCGGGCGCGAGGTCGCCGCTGAACGAGTGATTGTGCTCGTGGGCGACGTAGTTTGTCGCCCTCTGCACAGCGCGTTTCTTGTTGGGGGTTGCAATCGGGTAAGGGTTATGTGTATGATGTACGAGTCATGGCTTCCCCGACCGGGGTTGCCGGCATAAATAGGTTTGGTTTGGGTTGGTCCTCTGGATCGATTGCAAGCTTGCAGAGGGTTGTTCTGGGAGAGGTGCTGGGCCGAGTGATGAGGGAGCTGTTTCCGCGTGAGGTCGTCTTCGACAGCCGTGTCAAGGATCGTTGTGTCCCCTGAGGGGGCCGTAACTAGATGCTTCAGCGTCTCTGAAGCATCTCTCTCTCTCTCTCTCTCTCTTGGCCGGGGTTTGGCTCTCTAGAGGCTAGTTCCGGTCGGCCTTCGGGCCATGCCCTGTGTGGGAGGGCCGTCTGATGGCGGCTCGCACTCTGCTGGCTGCCGGGGAGGGCGTCCCGTATCCGCAGGTGGCGGAGATTCAGCGCTCGCGGTTGTTGGCGGCGGCTGTGCGCACGGTGGAGGAGCTGGGGTATGCGAACGCGACGGTCGCGCACATCACGCACCGTGCGCGGGTTTCGCGTAGGACGTTCTATGAACTGTTCGCGAATCGTGAGGAATGCCTGATCGCTGCGTTGGAGAGCGTCGTCGACGGTATTCGCGGCGAGATCGCCGCGGCCGAGCTCGATGGGTTTCCGTGGCGTGAGCGGATCCGGAGTGGGTTGTGGACGATCTTGTCGTTCTTCGACCGCGAGCCCATCTTGGCGCGGGTGTGTGTGGTGCAGGCATTGCGGGGTTCGCGGAGCGTGTTGGAGCGACGCGAAGAGATCCTCGCCGGCCTGGCCGAGGTGGTTGATGAGGGTCGTGGTGAGAGCTCGCGTGGGGGTGAGTGTCCGTCCTCGACCGCGGAGGGCCTGGTGGGGGCTGCTTTCGCGCTCGTCTACTCGCGTCTGCTGCGGGGCGACCGTGAGCCGCTGACCGGTTTGGTGGGGGATCTGATGGGGATGATCGTGCTGCCGTATATGGGTCCGGCGGTGGCGCGCAGGGAGCAGACGCGCAGCGTGCCTGCCACCCGCGTTAGCAGACCCGCGGGGCGCGGGGGCGCGAAAGGTGAGGCGGACGCGAAGGTCGAGGAGGGGGCGCAGAGCGATCCGTTGGCGGGTATCCCGATGCGCCTCACCTACCGCACGGTCAGAGTGCTGGAGACGATCGCTGCCGAGCCCGGGGTGTCCAACCGTGGTGTCGGGGAGCGCGCGGGGGTCTCCGACCAGGGGCAGATCTCGAAGCTTTTGGCGCGCTTGGAGCGCCTCGGATTGGCTGTCAACACGGGCGAGGGACATCTGAAGGGAGAGCCCAACGCGTGGACTCTCACCCCGACGGGACAGAGGGTCGCGCAGACGATCCGTATCCATACCAACGACCACACCCACGCCGCGTGATGGGTCCGCTGAACCACAGAGGAGGAGACCGACCGATGAGCAACCACACCCGTACCGAGCACACCCTCGCCATGCTGGCTCTTACCACGCTGGCTGCCCTCCTCGCGATGCTCGGCGCACTCGCTGCCACGGGCACCTCTGCCCTGGCCGCCGGCGCCGCGGTCCCGCTGGCGGAACTCGGGGGGGAATCCAACTCCGCGCTGCCCGACCAGCGCGCGTATGAGCTCGTCTCCCCACCCAGCGAAGGCGAACCCTACCTCCCGCCAACACCAAACAGCACCGGCGCCGGAGCCACCGGCTTCACGGCTAGCCTGCCCTTCAGGGTCGCGGCGAGCGGTGATGCGGTGGCGTGGGTCGGAGAACCGGCGCTATCGGTCGGTACTGGTGAAACCGGCTCGGGTGAGGGTAACGAGTGGCTCTCGACACGCAGCCCCGAAGGCTGGAAGTCGAGCGACATCACCCCGACCGGCAGTAGGGAAGCCGCGTTTATGTCGTTCTCGAGCGATCTGGGGACCGCAATCGTGAAGAGCTTCAGCTACTCGCCGTTGACGAGCGAAGTGCCCATGGGTTGCAGTGCGCTGTATTCGCGGGCGAGCGAGAGCGGTACGTTGAGCGTCCTGTTTTCTTCAGCGGGGCAGTGCGGCAGCCCTTTGTTCGCGGGTTCCTCCGAAGACGGGTCGCAGATCATCTTCCAGGACGAAGCGGCACTGACGTCTGACGCGCAGGAAGCGACCGAAGTTCCTCCCGGCCACAACGAAGAGGGCCATACGGGAGGGGAGCTGGGCCAGCCCTGTGTGTTCGGCTGCAATCTCTATGACCTGATCAATGGTCAGCTCCGTTTGGTGAACCTCGTTGAAGGCAATACCGTCCCGAATGCGACGTTCGGAGGCTATGCCCCGCAAGAAAATGCGCTCACGACGTTCAGCCATGCGATCTCCAACGACGGGTCTCGTGTCTTCTGGACGGACACCCAGCCGGGGCCGAACATGGAACACGTATATGTGCTGGAGAACGGCACGAGCACGGTTCCGGTTTCGGGCGCGGGGGCAGCCGAGTATTGGACGGCGACGCCGGACGGTCGCTACGCGTTCTACACCGAAAACGGAGAGCTGTGGAAGTTCGACACCAGCAGCAACACCCGGAAAGCGCTAGCGGGTGAAGGCGCTGGTGTCCAGGGCGTGATCGGAGTCAACGAGACGGGTGCAGACGGGGCGTATCTGTACTTCGTCGCCGACGCTGTTCTGGCCGGCAACAAGAACGCACATGGAGACGGCGCGACACTGGGAGAACCGAACCTCTACCTGCTCCACGAAGGCACGCCGGTCTTCATCGCCACGCTCGCGCTGCAGGACAACAGCCTCAAGGCATCTTCTGGAGGGGGATCGACGGCGGAAAAGTCTGGCGATTGGGTGGCCAATGTTGGCCAGCACGTCGCCCAGGTGACTCCCGACGGCCGGCATCTGGTGTTCCAGTCAGTCCGGTCGCTTACCGGGTACGACAATACCTACCAGGCGTCCCCTGAGCCGGAGGTGTTTGTCTACTCGGCTGAAGGCGGGCGGCTCGCGTGCGCATCCTGCGACCCCACCGGGGCGGCCCCGACAATCGAAGAAGCACCTGGAGCGTCAAAGCTGCCGGATAGCACGGTGAACGCCTCCACGTATGCGCGGCGCCTGATCTCTGAAAACGGCGGCCGCGTCTTCTACGTGTCGAGTCAGGCGTTGGCACCCCAGGACACGAATGGGATTCCGGATGTGTATGAGTGGGAGCGCGAAGGCGAAGGGTCGTGCGCGCCGCGTACGCCGGCGCGTGCCGACGCGGGCTGTGTGTTCCTGCTGTCGGGCGGCGACAGCCTGTTCGCGTCATATCTGGTCGAATCCGACGCGACCGGGGAAAATGTGTTCTTCGACCACGTTGGGCGACTCGGGCAGGTGCAGGCGCCTGTCGATCACATGCTACTGTACGACGCGCGCGTGGACGGCGGCTTCCTCGCATCCTCGCAGGCGTGTGCGGGGAGCGCATGCGCGGTCGTTCCGCCCGTGCCGCCGGCCTACGTGGCCCCCCCGAGCGTGTCGTTCAGCGGCCCGGGGAACTTCCCACCGTCCACGTCGAGCGGTGTGGTCGTCAGGTCGCTGACGCGCTCGCAGAGGCTCGCGAGCGCACTGAAGGCGTGCAAGCGAGACAAGAGGAAGAGCAGGCGTCAGGCGTGTGAACGGCAGGCGCGTAAGCGGTACGGCGCAAAGCAGGCAAGGAAGGCCACCACGGCCACAAGAATCGGCAACGAGCGGAGGGCGCAGTCATGAGGATTCGTCGAGTCATCCCATTCATCCTCGTCGCGCTCGCAGCGCTCGGCGTCTTCAGCTCCGTGGCGTTGGCCGCGGCGGAAGGCCCCGGTTGGCAGCTGTTTGCCGATACCTATCCGACATACCTGGTGCCGGGGTCGGCGAGCGGGACGATCGGGATCGACGTCTTCAACATCGGCGCGCGCGCGAGCAACGGTCCGATCACGGTCACCGACACGCTGCCACAGGGCGTGAAGGCCAGAGAAGCGGGACAATTGATCAGGCCGGGAGGAGAAGCCAACTGGGGAGTCAGTCCGGAAATGGAACCGGGTGCGTGGCAATGCACGGGCAACGGTCCGGGCGCTTCGCCGGGTGTGGCGGGTGCGACTGTGGTGACCTGCACCGACACCGAAGGATTCCAGGGCGGCGGCGGACAGCCCACCTTTGGTCCAAGCACCAACTTCAACAGTCCTCAGCCTCCGATCGGTATTGCGGTGGAAGCGGGGGTGGAAGCGTCCGGTTTGGTCAATCATGTCTCGATCGCGGGCGGCGGAGCGCTTGAACCGGCGGCGACCGAAGATCCTGTGACGATCAGCTCCAAGCCGGCGCCCGCGGGCTTGACGCGCGCCGATGCGTGGTTCTCGAACGCGGATGGAACCGTGGATCGTCAGGCGGGCTCGCACCCCTATACCGCGACGTTCGTCTTCGATGTGGCCACGGCACTGAAGGGCGCCGAAAAGGAACCATATTTCCCGGGCGGTGAAATCAGAGATCTGGAAACCAGGGTCCCTCCCGGTTTCGTCGGCGATCTTCGCAACATGCCTCAATGCACACGCTCGCAGTTGCTCCATGGGGCGTGTCCGCCCGCGAGCATGGTGGGCAGGCTGAAGCCGATAACGCTCTTGTATGTATCGGCCCAGTCGGATGTTTTCAATATGGTCCCGCCGCCGGGTATGCCGGCGGAACTGGGGTTCGAATACGGCGTCCCGGTCTACATCACCTTCGGGGTGCAGAGCGGGGGAGACAATTCCCTCGTCGCGCATATCGGCGACATCTCCCAGCGGGAAACATTCCAGGCCATCCTTACGCTTTGGGGGGTGCCGCAGGAGAGCAGCCACAATCGCTGGCGCTACCGAGAAGGCGGCTGCTCGCAGGAAGAAATGACGAATCGTGCTGCATTCCCTGAAGGCGAGGTGGATTATTGTCTTGCGCCGGAGCGTCCGGTGGTGTCGCCGTTCTTGACGTTGCCGGTGTCGTGTGGTGGACCGCAGGGCTTCGCGTTTCGCGAGCTGAACAGCTGGCAGGATCTCGGTGCGAGGTCCGAAGCGGCGTTCCTTTCGCACGATGCGGCCGGTAGCCCGGCGGGGTTCACCGGTTGTGAATCGCTTGGGTTTGAACCGTCGATCACGGTGTCGCCGGATACGGCGAGGTCGGATAGCGCGGCGGGTTTGTCGGTCGAAGTGAGGCCGCCATTGGGTGGTCTGGAGGAAGTCAATGGGCTTGGTAGCGCGGATATCAAGAACACGGTCGCGGTGTTGCCGGCGGGGTTGGTGATCAATCCGGGTCAGGCTGCTGGCCTGCAGGCGTGCGGTCCCGCCGAAGACGCGCTGACCACCGAAGCGGAAAAGGCGCGGGGAGAAGAGAACAATGCTCCCGCTCACTGTCCGGGTGCGTCGCGGATCGGGACGGCGCTGGTCAAGTCGCCGTTGATCGAAGGCGCTGAAGAAAAGCAGCTGGAAGGCGGTATCTATGTGCTGCAGTCCAACCCGCCGGAAGTCAAGCTTCTCGTTGCTGTGGCAGCGGACGGCGTGAACCTCAAGCTGGTGGGGAAGGCCTCATTGTGCGAAACGACGGGCGAGGTCCTGGACGGGAAGACGTGCGAAGCGCCCGGGCAGTTGATCACGGCGTTTGAAGAAACGCCGCAGCAGCCTGCCACATTGTTCAAGCTGTCGTTCGAAGGTGGCCCCCATGCGGCGGTGGACACGCCCGTGCGGTGCGGGACCTATGCGTCGAATGTGGATTTCACGCCGTGGAGTACCCCGTCCACCCCGGACTATCTGACGTCGTCGGCGTTCTCGTTGAGCGAAGGCGCGGGTGGTGGCGCGTGCCCGTCCGGGGCGTTGCCGTTCGCGCCGGTGTTGACAGCGGGCACGACAGGCGGCCAGGCCGGTGGGTTCACCGGGCTCTCGGTGCTGCTGGCGCGTGGTGATGGCCAGCAGCGCATCCAGGGGCTGCGCGGCACGATGCCCCCGGGCGTGGGCGGGATGATCTCGAGCGTTCCACTGTGCCCCGAACCGCAGGCCGCGCAGGGCGCTTGTCCCAGTTCGTCGCGTATTGGGCATGCGGTTGTGCAGTCCGGAGCGGGGGCGTACCCCTTGATGGTTCCGCAGCCGGGGGAGCCCGAAGCCGCGATCTACCTGACGGGGCCGTATGGGGGGGCGCCGTTTGGCCTGTCGATCGTGACGCCTGTGATCGCGGGGCCGTTCAACCTGGGGACGATTGTTACAAGAGCACGGATCGAAGTGGATCCCCACACGGCGCAGGTCACGGTCGTGACGGATCCGTTGCCGCAGATCGTGAAGGGCATCCCCACTGATCTGCGCTCGATCCAGGCGGTGATCGATCGCCCCGGGTTCATCTACAACCCGACGAGTTGCACCCCGATGGAAATCACAGGGGCAGCAACATCCGCTGAAGGCGCAAGCAGCGGTCTCTCCACGCGTTTTCAGGTCGGTGGGTGCCGCGAACTGCCGTTCACCCCGTCGTTCAAGGTCTCCACGCAGGCGAGCACAAGCAAGAAGCAGGGTGCGAGTCTCGACGTGAAGGTCGGCTACCCCAGGGGCGCGCAGGCGAACATCCGCAGCGTCGCGGTGAGTCTGCCCAAGCAGTTGCCGGCAAGGTTGACGACGATCCAGCAGGCGTGTTTGGCGGCGACGTTCAACGCGAACCCCGCCAACTGCCCCGCGGGGTCGAACATCGGGACGGCAACGGCAAGCACCCTGGTGCTCGCGAGTCCGGTGTCAGGCCCGGCGTACCTCGTCTCGCACGGTGGTGCGGCGTTCCCCGACCTCGTCGTGATCCTGCAGGGCGAAGGCATGACGCTTGACCTCGTGGGGAGCATCAACATCAAGCACGGCGTGACGAGCAGCGCGTTCACTGCTGTTCCGGATGCGCCGATCTCGAGCTTCGAGCTGAAGCTTCCCGAGGGCCCCCACTCCGGCCTCGCGGCGGTCGTCCCCGCGAAGGCGAAGGGCAGCCTCTGCGGCCAGACCCTCACGATGCCAACCACGCTCACCGGGCAGAACGGCGCGGTCGTCAAGCAGAACACCAAGATCGCCGTCACCGGCTGCCCCAAGCCCAAGAAGGCCCACAAGCCCAAGCACAAACGGCGCAAGAAGAAGTAACGGCGACGACTGCCTCCCCGGTCAGTTCGTGGATCGCTTCGAGTTCGCCCGCGTCAACGCCGACGTCGGCGAGCAGGACGGCGAGCAGGCGCAGTACGAGGACATCATCCTCGACATCACCAAGGCGGAGGCGATGCGGCGGCCGTGATGGAGGGTGCCCGGCGCCACCCGCTTTCGCGTAGACATATCTTTGCTAGGCAAGCAAAACCACAGGAACAGAAATTACTTTCCTATGAGGACTAGTTTGCTAAGCTGGCAAACATGACTCTAGAGGAAAAAGGTTTAGTTGAAGGGGCCGTTGCCAAGCTGCGAGAGATGCTGCCGCCGACTTGGACGGTCGAGCCGTCCAACCGCGCATCTGTGAGCGCGAACAGCGCGGGAGCCCAGCCGAAGACGCTCGCGGATCGCGCGATCGACCTCAGCGCCCCCCAGGGAGGCATGACGACCTTCGCCGTCGATGCCAGGGACTCGTTTGACCCTCGGGCCGCCGAACAGCTGCTCGCAGGGCTCACGGGTGTGATCCGCACACTCGGAGGCAGTCCGCCGATCCTCGCGATCGCTCCCTGGATGAGCACGCGTACCCAGGAGTTGCTCGCCAAGGAAGGCATCAACTATCTCGATCTCACCGGCAACGCTCGCATTACGCTCGAATACCCGCCGCTCTACATCAGGTTCGACCGGAGCAGCCCGCAATCCGCAGCCGGTGCCGCGCGGGCGAGCGAGTGTCCGGGGGCCGAAGGCGGCACGGCTCATCCGTCTGCTGGTGGATGTCACACCCCCATATGGGCTGAGTGAGATCGCGGCCGCCACGGGGCTCACCCCGGGATATGTATCACGGCTGCTCGACACGCTCGACCGCGAGGCGCTGATTGAGCGCTCGCGGCGGGGGCCGGTCGAGGCGGCCGACATCCCGGGGCTGATTCGGCGATGGGCGGAGTCCTACGACGTCCTCAGGACGAATCGGGCCTCCATGTTCATCGCGCGGCAGGCGATGTCTGGGCTTGCGTCCACGCTCCTATGGCTTTCGGAGGGGGCTGCGCCCGTCGTGGTCACGGGCTCGCTCGCGGCCGCGCGCGTGGCCCCCGTTGCGGCCTCCACGCTGCTCCTCGCCTACTGCGAGGACATTGGCGCCGCTGCGGAGGGTATGGGGCTGCTTCGGGCGCAGGACGGCGCCAACGTCGCTCTGCTCAGCCCCTTCGACCCAGTCGTCTGGGAAAGGACCCGCGAGGAGTTCGGCGTGCGCTTCGTGGCGTATTCCCAGGCTGCTGTGGACTGCCTCACGGGCACCGGCCGTATGCCGGCCGAGGGGGAGGCTCTACTGGACTGGATGATGGCCGACGAGTCGCGCTGGAGGCTCTCGTCGATCCGCGAGTTGCTCGAGCGGCGCCGATGATGGGCACCGGGGATCACGCGGAGCCGCCAGCTCATGTGGCGCCGGACCCGCTGTATGTGGCGGCAAGGCGTGTGCTCCTCGATGCCCTGGTGGCGCTGGGCTCCCACCGGGATGCCGTGATCGTCGCCGGTGCGCAAGCGGTCTACCTCCACACCGGCAACGCCGACCTGGCGGTGGCCGTCGCCCCCCACACCACCGATGGGGACCTGGTTCTCGACCCCGAGCTTCTCGGGAGGGTACCCGAGCTTGAAGCTGCGATGACGGGTGCCGGCTTTCGTCTCAAGCCACAGGGTGACAACTACGTCGAGCCGGGCATCTGGCTTGCAGCGGTGCAGGTTGAAGATAGGGAGGTGTCGATCCCCGTGGACCTCATTGTCCCCGAGGGCGCCGCCTTCGGCGGCGGCAGACGCGCTGCACGCCTCACGGGCCATGGCGATCGCGCGGCTCGGCGGGCGATCGGCCTGGAGGCGGCGCTGCTCGACAACAGCCCGATGACCATTGCTGCTCTCGATCTCGCCACGGACACACGATCGGTCAGAGCCAAGGTGGCCGGCCCCGCCGCTCTGCTGGTGGCCAAGGCCCACAAGCTCCACGACCGAGTGACGAGCGCTCGCGTTGACCGCCTCGTTCGACAAGGACGCAGCCGATGTCCTGAGGCTCATGCAGGCTTTCGACCCGCCTGAGATCGGTGCGGTGTTCGTCGAGCTCAGCGATGACCCGCTGGCGGCCGTGCCCTCTCAGGATGCGCTCGTGTATCTCGAGCAGCTGTTCGGCGGGCGCGGACGCCCGGGCATCGAGATGGCGACCCGGGCGCTGCGGGCAAGCGTGCCGGGTGATCGCATCGAGGCGCTATGCGTGGCCTACATCGCCGCGCTGCTGGAGGCGATCGACGGCTTGCCCGCTTAGGGAGCCTGCGCCGGCGCCCGCGAGGGTTGCCTGTTCGCGCGCCCGGTGTTTGAGTTTGAGGGTTGGGGGTTGACGTCATGTATGTTTTGTGGTTACAATGCCCGAGACAAGGTATCCACCACGTGGTGGATGCTGAAGATATGAGCTGGGTTGGGTCTGGTCTTCTCAGGCCGGCATTGCGCAACTGAGGATGTTTGGGAGAGGGCTGGGTCAGAACGATGAGGGGTTGTTTCCGCGTGAGTCCTAGAGAGACGGACGTGCCAGGGGTCTTTGTGACCCCAGCGAGGGACGTGACCAGATGCTCCAGCATCGCTGAAGCATCTCTCTCTCTCTCTCTCTCTCTCTGGCCGGGGTGGCTAGCTTCTAGCGCTTTTCCTTCGGCCCGTTTGGGTCGGTCGGGGTCCTTCGTAGGAGGGCTGGGGCGATGACGGCCGTCGCGCAGGCGCGAACCATCGCCCGCAAGCGTGGCTCTCGCTCCGCCCCGGTGCAGCCGCGCGCGGGCTCTGCGCAGGTGACCGAAGTGCAGCGCACGCGGATGCTCGCCGCGACGGTGCAGGTCGTGGGGGAGCTGGGCTACGAGAAGATGTCGGTCGCGCGCGTCACCTCGCGCGCGGGGGTCTCGCGGCGCACGTTCTACGACCTCTTCGACGATCGCGAAGCGTGTTTCCTTGCGGCGTTCATCGAGACGGTGGAGTGCGCCCGCACGCTGGTGTGCGAGGCGGGTGCGGGTGAGCGCGACTGGCGCTCGCGGGTGCGCGCCGGCCTCGCAACGTTGCTGTCGTTCTTCGCCGACGACCCGATGGCTGGCCGCGTGATCGTGGTAGACGCCTTGAAGGCCGGCCCCGCGGTGCTGGAGCGTCGCGCCCATATCATGGCGGAGCTGATCGAGCTGGTCGATGGCGGTCGCGCGCAGGTCCGCGGTGGGCGCGAGGTCGCCCCCTTGACGGCGGAGGGTGTTGTCGGCGCGGTGCTCGCCGTTGCTCATGCCCGCCTGCTGGGGTCTGGCGGCGGTTCGCTCACCGAGCTGCTGAATCCGCTGATGGCGATGATCGTGCGGCCCTACCTGGGCGCCGCGGCGGCCGAGCGCGAGCTCACGCGTGCGCTTCCCGCGGGACGCCGTGCGCGCCGGCAGGCCCCCGCCGACCCGTTGGGGGGTCTCGACATGCGTCTCACCTACCGCACCCTGCGCGTCCTCGCGACGATCGCCGCGATGCCCGGGGCGAGCAACCGAGAGGTCGCCGAGCAGGCGGGCGTCGCCGACCAGGGGCAGATATCGAAGCTCTTGGCCCGCTTGGAGAACCTTGGGCTCATTCACAACGCGGGTGTCGGGCACCTCAAGGGAGAGCCCAACGCCTGGCAACTGACGAGCAGGGGCTGGGAAGTCGAGCAGGCAGTACACGGCGAGACCGCCATCGCAAACCACGAGGAGGGAACAGCTCAATGAAGCGACTCAAGTATCTGCTTGGAGCCACGATGGCGATGACGGTCCTGCTGCTTGCGTCCGGTGCGCCCCTGGCAACGGCCGACTCGTGCCCCAACGCGGTGTTCCGCACGGGACCCTCCGCGAGCCTGCCAGACTGTCGCGCGTTCGAGCTCGTCTCACCAGCCGACGCCGCCGGAGAAGTCTACGTGCGGCCGGGCGATGTCTCGGCTCGTGATAGCTCCACGGAAAGGCTGGTTCGGGCGGCGGCTGATGGCAGTGGGGTCACCTACCTTGCCGATCCGTCCGCGATCGGTGGGAACGGCGCCATCGGCGATGGTCTTGGTAACCAGTATCTCGCTACGCGGGGTGCGGCTGGGTGGGCGGCGAGCGATATCACTCCCTCCGGTGCCTTCTCCGGGGACAGTTATGTGGCGTTCACTGATGATCTCTCTCAGGGGATTCTCTTCTCCGAAGAAAAACCCCTGACTGGCGATATACCGTCTGGCTGTGACGGTCTTTATGCGCGTGCGAGCGCCGATGGGGTTCTTCATGCGCTTTTCAGTGAAACCAAAACCCCGGGATACTGTGGTGTTACCTACACCGGCTTTGATAACTTCCTGTTCGCAGGTGCCTCAGGCGATGATTCGCAGCTTCTCTTTCAGGCTCAGGCGGCATTGATACCGCAGGCCATCGAAGCCACCGGCGAAGGGAATGACTTGTATGACTCGGCTGGTGGGCGACTCAGTCTGGTGAATGTGCTTCCCGGTGGGGGGATCGCGACGGACGCGACCTTCGGCGCGTTCTCGAACAATGCTGAACCACCGGATTTCAGTGGTGTCATATCCGTCGATGGGTCGCGGGCTTACTGGACGGATCTCGCGACCGGCACGGTCTATCTGCGTGAGAATCCATCGCAGCCGCAGAGCGCGCTGGATGGTGGAGGTGCTTGCGTGGAACCCGCGAAGGCGTGCACCGTTCAGGTGTCCGAAGGGGGCTCGGCTCAGTATTGGACGGCGACTCCCGACGGACGCTACGCCTACTACACCGAAGGTGGCGGGCTGTGGCGCTTCGATGCGCAGACGCAGTCCCGCCAGACACTCACCGGCCCGGGCGCCGGGGTGCAGGGCGTGATCGGGGTCAACGAAACCGGCGAAGACGGCTCCTACCTGTACTTCGTCGCCAAGGGTGCGCTCGCACCCGGTGCCGTAGCCCGCACCTGCGTGTCAGCAGCAGCAATAGAAGAACCAGGAACAGTAACATCAGAAGAACGACAAGAAGAAGCCGAAGGCTACTTGCCTGTGGGCACGGGGTGCAACTTGTATCTGCTGCGCGCTGGTGCGCCGGTGAAGTTGGTGGCGGCGCTCTCCGCTAGGGACGACCGTTTCTACGCTAGCGAACGCCAAGTCGGTGATTGGCGGCCCGACTTGGGGTCGCGTATCGCTCGGCTTACGCCTGACGGTCATAGCCTCGTCTTTGAGTCGATCCTGGCTCTGGTGGAAGCTCAAGGTTCGCGCTCGGGCGGCGTGTTCGTGTATGACTCAGAAGACGAACGGGTGTCGTGTGCCTCATGCAACCCCAGCGGAGTGCGTGAATTCGGCACAGCTCAGAGAGCTGACACTCTTTTGCCTGTAAGTTTCGCGGGCACGTATGCGCCGCGGTGGGTATCGCCCGATGGGAGTCGTGTGTTCTTCGACAGTACCGGGCGGCCGGTGGCTTTGGGCGCAGATGCCCAAGCCGCCACCGGCTATGAATATGAAAATGTCTATGAGTGGCAGCGCGAAGGTGTCGCAGGCTGCCCGCCGAGCGCCGCCACGGGAGTGAACGGTGGTTGTATCCGTCTGCTCTCCGATGGTGCGGGCAGCGGCGACTCCGCGTTCGTAGAAGCGAGCGTATCCGGCGATGATGTCTTCCTCGCCAGCCGTGAACAGCTCGATCCGCAGGCACTCGACGATCACATGAAGCTGTATGACGCGCGTGTGGATGGAGGTTTCCCCGCTCCCGGAGAAAGGGTGTCGTGTGTTGGGGACGCGTGTCGCGGTGCGCTGCCTTCCTCGGTGTCGGTGGGCTTGGTCGGTAGCGCTGCGTTCTCCGGCGCGGGGAATCTTGCTCAGCCCGTGGTGACGGCGCCACCGAGGCGGGCTGCGAAGCGCAAGCCGCCGAAGTGCTCCAAGGGCAGGCAGTTGCGACACGGCAAGTGCGTGAAAAAGCACGCGAAGAGAGCTGGGGCTAAGAGGTCAAGCGAGCGTGGGAGGGGGAAGTGATGAACAAGTTGCTTGCATTGCGAGTGCTCCAGTTCACTCTGGTGGCGCTCGTGCTTGCCATGGTCGGCCTGTCCGGTGCGGCGCAGGCTGTGCAAGTTGAACCTGGGGAATTCGGTGCGCCCGGTTGGGAGTTGGCCGCGCGCAACCGTCCGACGAATCTTGCGCCGGGCGGGACGGGCACGATTGCGATCGATGTGTTCAACATCGGCGCGAGGGACAGCCAGGGTCCGATCACGGTGACGGATAGGTTGCCTGCGGGTGTCACAGCCCGGGAAGAAGAAGTCGAAGGGGAAGTCCACGGCGGCGCCGGCGAGTTGCTCTCGCTGACGTTCTCTGGAGGGGTGGAACCGAGAATCGGTCATGAACTGTGGGACTGCACAGGCAACGGGCCCGGTGTCCCTCCGCGTATCGCGGGCGCCAGCGAAGTCACGTGCACGAGCGACCCCGAACATCTCCCGAGCTTGGCGGGCGGCGGTGGCCAGCCGACCCTTGCGCCCGGCGACCATGGAAGTGGTCAGAATCGGCAGCCGATTGTCGGGATTGCGGTCAACGCTCCTGCGGCTGCAGGTTCGTATGTCAATCGTGTCTCGATCTCCGGTGGCGGCGCGGTGAGTCCCGCCAGCACTGAAGACACGATCGCCGTGAATGCGAGCCCGCCGCCGTTTGGTGTCGTGGGTTGGGATGGCTGGTTCTCGAACTCGGACGGCACGCTTGACACGCAGGCCGGCTCGCATCCGTATGAGTGGACGACCAGCCTCGACCTCGCGAATCTTCCCGGCGGTACGGTTGCCGGTGGCGAAGCGCGGGATTTCGTTGTCAAGTTGCCGCCCGGTGTGATCGGTAACCCTCACGCGGTGGCGCAGTGCACCCGCCAGCAGCTGGACAACACCGGGGATTGCCCGATCGCCAGCGAGGTTGGCACCCTCATGGTGCAGTTTGCGTGGGGTCAAGAGATTGGGTTCGCGGTGTTCAACCTGGTGCCGCCGCCCGGTGCTCCGGCCGAGCTGGGGTTCGTCCTGGATGGCATCAACACCTTTATCGATCCTGTGCTGCGCAGCGGTGGGGATTATGGTCTCACGACGAACATCAACGACGTCCCGGAACGGGTTGTGGACGGGACGATCCTCACGCTGTGGGGTGTCCCGGGCGATCCTACCCACGATCGCTGGCGCAATGGGCATGAGGGAGGCTGTACGCAGGAAAGGCTCGAACACGAAATCGAAAGTACGTGTCCCACGGTCGGCTATCAGGCGAGCATCAAGCCATTCCTGACGCTGCCCACCACGTGTGCGGGCGCGCAGTCGTTCTCAATCTCCGCCGACAGCTGGCTCGACGCGAACCTCACCGAACCCGTGAGTTATTTGTCGCATGATGTGCAAGGCCAGCCGGTCGGCTTCACGGGTTGTGGGGCGCTGCCGTTCACGCCCGCGGTGGGCGTGACCCCAGAATCCTCCGCGGCCGACACGCCGAGCGGTCTGCACGTCGATGTGCACATACCTCAGCCCCAGGGCACCAAGGCGGTCGAAAGCGGCAACAGCGTAGTGACTGGTGTGCAGACAGCGTTGGCGGAGGCGGATTTGAAGGGCGCTGTGGTGGCGTTGCCGGCGGGTGTGAGTGTGAATCCGTCTTCGGCGAGTGGGTTGGTGGGTTGTTCCTCGGCGCAGATTGAATTGCATGGTCCGTTGCCGGCGGGGTGTCCGGATGCGTCGAAGATCGGCACTGTCGAGGTGGATACGCCGCTGGTCGATCATCCGGTGAAGGGCGGGGTGTTTGTTGCCTCTCCGCATGACAACCCGTTCGGGAGCCTCTTGGCGATCTATATCGCGCTTGACGATCCGGCGACGGGGACGGTCGTGAAGCTCGCGGGGCATGTGGAAGCGGATCCGGTGACGGGCCAGTTGACGACGCGGTTTGACGAAACCCCGCAGTTGCCCTTCGAAGACTTCAAGCTCGATTTCTTCGGTGGTCCCACGGCGGCGTTGCGTACCCCACCGGTGTGTGGGTCGTTCACGAGCAGCGCGGACTTGAAGCCGTGGACCACGCCCGATGAGCAGGACAAGCTGCTCTTCAGCGCCTTTGAAGTCTCAAGCGGCCCTGGCGGCTCGGGGTGTGCGAACAGCGAAGCGCAGGAGCCCTACGCGCCCGCGTTTGAAGCGGGCACAGCCCTCCCGGTCGCCGCGAGCTACTCGCCGTTCGTGTTGCGCCTCAGCCGCGAGGATGGTTCGCAGTACCTGCAGAGCATCAGCACCCTCTTGCCGCCTGGGTTGATCGGGAAGCTCGCCGGGATCGCGGAGTGCTCTCAGGCCGATGTCGAAGCAGCGGCGCAGAGGACTGGTGGGGAAGAGCAGCAGTCTCCGAGTTGTCCCTCTGGGAGCGAACTGGGGACGGTGGACGTAGCCGCGGGCGCGGGGTCGCGCCCCTACCACGTCACGGGCCATGTCTACCTGATGGGCCCCTACAAGGGCGCGCCGTTCAGCCTCGCTGTGGTCACGCCGGCCCTCGCGGGCCCGTATGACCTTGGGACGGTGGTGGTGCGCGCGGCGCTTTACATCGATCCGCACACTGCGCAGGTGCGGGCGGTGAGCGATCCGATCCCCAGAATCTTGCAGGGCATCCCGTTGGATGTCCGCTCGATCGCCCTGAATTTGAATCGGCCCGGGTTCACGTTGAACCCGACCAATTGCGAGCCGATGATGCTCACCGGGGAAGCCATCTCGGTGGCGGACCAGACGGCCCAGTTGAGTGATCGCTTCCAGGTCGGGGGTTGTCAGGGTCTTCTGTTCAAGCCGTCGTTTACGGTTTCCACGCAGGCGAAGACGAGCAAGAAGGGCGGGGCGAGCCTCGATGTGAGGGTCGGTTATCCGCAGGGCGCTCAGGCGAACATCCGCAGCGTCGCGGTGATGTTGCCCAAGCAGTTGCCCGCGCGGCTGACGACGATCCAGCAGGCGTGCACCGAAACGGCGTTCGCCCAGAACCCCGCGTCGTGCCCCGCGGGGTCGAATATCGGGATCGCGACTGCGCACACTCCCTTGCTGTTGAGCCCCCTCACAGGACCGGCGTTCCTGGTATCTCACGGCGGCGCGGCGTTCCCCGACGTCGTGATCGTTCTCCAGGGCGAAGGCGTCACGCTCGACCTCGTGGGGGGCGTCAACATCAAGAAGGGCATCACCAGCTCCACGTTCGCGAGCGTCCCCGACGCGCCATCTCGAGCTTCGAGCTGAGCCTCCCCGAGGGACCGCACTCCGCGCTCGCCGCGGCCCTGCCGGCCAAGGTCAAGGGCAACTTCTGTGGCACCGCCCTCACGATGCCCACCACCATCACTGGGCAGAACGGCGCGGTCATCAAGCAGAGCACCAAGATCGCCATCGCCGGCTGCCCCAAGGCGAAGAAGAAGCCCAAGACCAAGCACCTGAAGAGGGGGAAGCACAAGAAGTAGGCGACGCCCCGAGGCAGGAAGGAGGTCAGGCTGACGGCACCCCTGCCCCGATCATCCAAACTGCTATCATGATGGCGCCATGATGCAGAGACTGATGATCCAGGCCGAGCCGGAGCTCGTGGAGCGCACCAAGCGGCGGGCGGCGGAGCGAGGCGTGTCGGTTGCGCAGGTGGTACGCGAGGCGATCGAGCACGAGCTGGGGGAGGAGCCCGAGCAGCCTCCGTTCTCGCTGATCGGAGCCTTCCGCTCCGGTCGCAGCGACCTTTCGAGGCTGGCCAGCGAGGACATCTTCGAGCCTGAGCCTTGGCGCTCGTCCTAGACACCGGCCCGATCCTCGCCGCCCTGGATGCGGGCGACACACACCATGAGGCGTGTGTGCAGCTCTTTCGGCTGCCAGGCCAGCGGCGGACGGTGGTGGCGCCGGTGCTCGTCGAGCTCGATCATCTCCTCACTCGCCAGGTTGGACCCGATGCGTTCCCGGCGTTGCTTGAGACCGTGCGTCGCGGCGAGCTCGACGTTCTGCCTCTAAATGCACAGGACTACGTGCGCTCAGGGGAACTGATGCGAACCTACGCCGACCTGCGCGTCGGCTTCGTCGATGCCGCCGTCTTCGCTGTGGTTGAGCGCCTGCGCGAGCCGAAACTGGCCACGCTCGACCATCGCCACTTCTCCGTCATGCGCCCACGCCATGTGCACGCGCTCGAACTGCTGCCGGCGTGAGCTGCAGGATGACCCTTTCAACCCTGCGTGGCCCTGCGCAGCAGGTAGTTCCGGAACTTCGGCGCCGTATAGGCGTCCTTCAGGGCAGCAACTCGAATACCTCGCGGTGGCGGGGGCGGATGGCCTGGAAGTGGCGGCGGTCGAGCGTGATGACGATGGGGGCTTGCAGGCGCTCGGCGAGCGCGACCACCGAGGCGTCGGTGCCGCCGAGTGGGAAGTCAGCGTACTCCTCGACGAGGTCCGCCATGCGCTCGATGTCCCCAGGGCTCGGAGCCTCGATCTCGAGTGTCGCCAGGCCGCGCAGGAACGCTGACTCGGCGCTCGGGCCCAGGCGTGCGGCCACGAAATAGGTCGCCTCGGCGACCACCAGCGCTGGCAGCACGAGCTGGAGGTCGGCGCGGGCGAGCGCGGCGCGTGAGGCGGCGTGATCGCGGTCGCCGGCGTCGGCCGTCGCATACAGCGGCCCGGCGTCAACGACGGCCAGTCTCGCCATCCCACTCCCGGCGCAGCAGCTCCTCCATATCCCTTGCCGTGGTCAACTCGCCGCTGTTGCCCACGGCGGCGAAGGGGAGCTTGCGGGGCTGCCCCAGAGAGAGGCCCATCTGCTTTGCCAGCGCCTCGCGGGCCACGTCGGACACCGATGTCGAACGCCGCCGCGCCTCCCTGGAGAGGGCTTGCGCGAGATCGTCGGGCAGCGACAGGGAGGTGCGCTTCATAAATACATCATAACACCACTCAGGCGCCGTTCATGCCGCCGTCAATCACCAACGCCGGCACCTCCCGCCTTCATCGCCGATGTGGGCGCTTGGATAGAGAGCCCGTCGGGGCCCTGAGAGGATTCTCATCGAAAACCGGCGCAGCGCCGCGCCTAGGGTGCTCTCCTGTGGGAGATGACACGCGCGCACGAGCACGCGCACGAGTTCACGCGCCGCTCGCTGCTGAGGGCCGCTGCGGGTACGGCGGCTGGGGGCTTGGCGCTGCCCGCCGGAGCGCTCGCGCGCCCGGGCTCCCCGGACGGGGAGCTCTTACGCCACAGGCCCCTGCCGGCCGGGAGCACGCGTGCGGAGGCGGCGCTAGCTGTGATCCCAGCCACGCTGCCCGCCGGCCCCGGACAACCGGCGATCGTGACCCGCGAAGCGTGGGCGCTCGGCCAATGCCCGCCACGCGTGGCCCCCGAATACGGAACCGTGAAGCTTGGCTTCGTGCACCACACCGAGAACCCCAATGGGTACGCGCCGGGCGCGGTGCCGGCGATGCTGCGCGCGATCTACCAGTTCCACCGCTACGGCCGGGGTTGGAACGACATCGGCTACAACTTCGTGATCGATCGCTTCGGGCGCATCTTCGAGGCCCGCGCCGGAGGGATCGACGAGGCGGTGGTGGGGGCGCACGCGGGGGGCTACAACTACTGCTCTACCGGGATCGCCGTGTTGGGTGAATACGGGGCGGTGCGCATCTCACCCTCGGCGCAGGTAGCGCTTGCCCACCTGCTCGCGTGGAAGCTCTCGCTGCACGGAACTCCCGCGCAGGGCCGGGTGGCCGTGCGGGTCAATCCCGCCGGTGCCGTGTACAGCCGCTTCCCGGCCGGCGCGCACGTCTCGCTGCCGCGCGTTGCTGGGCACCGCGACGCGGATTCCACCGACTGCCCGGGCAACGCGCTGTATGGCGAGTTGGGCGCCGTGCGCCAGGGCACCGCTGCGCTCGCGAGACACGCCGCAGTCGCGAGCCTCTTGCTGGCGCAGGGCGCGGGCACGGCCGGCGCCATCGCGGAACTGCGTGGGGGCCTCTCGACTTTGGAAGGCGCGCCGATCGCGGGAGCGCCGATCGAGATCCAGACGCGCTCGGTGGCGCGCCGCGGGGAGCTCGTGCAGGAGCGCACCGTGGCACAGGCCCAAACGGGGACGAGCGGCGAGTGGTCGCTGCCGCTCTTCGCGTCCTCCACGGGCGGCAAGGGAGAGTGGCTGCGAGCGCTATGTCCCGGCGCCCCCGGCGTGCCGGCGGCGGTCTCCGAACCGCTGCGCCTGCCGGGGACTCTCACGCTGGCGCCGCCGCCAGCGCCCACTCCCGCAGGCGAACAGCCTCCCGCTCCGTGAGCCCCGTGGGCGGGTCGGTCTGGACCAGCAGGGTTGGCGCGCCGCGCGCCGCGGCCCACTCGTGGCAGGCGTCGTTGAAGGCGTCGTCGATCCAGGCCAGCGGGCGGTCGCTCTCCGGCGTAGGCATCGATCGCGTCGAGCTTCCAGTGCGCGCGCGTGCCCCCCGCGCCGCTGCCTTCCGCTCCGCTCATCGCGCGCATCTCCCGCTCGAAGCTCAGGAAAGGCAGCCCGCGCGGAAGCCCCAGCAGGTGGGGGAGGTATTCGTCGGCCTTCTCCTCCCAGCCCGAGCACCAGACGAGCTCGAAGACGGAAACAAGCTCGAGCAGGTGCCGCGCGGCGGCGGTGGAAAGGAAGTGCGGGATGCCGTCGATCGAGTGGAAGATCCCCTCAGGGCGCGTGGGCGAAGCGCCGGGTCCTCCGAACGCCACGCGGGGAGGGCAGGACTGGGGAAGCCGAACAGCGAAATGACCCCGTCGATGTCGATCAGCAGCAGGGGTCTCGACGCGCGCGCGAGCGTGCGCGGGGGAGGGAGGGCGGGATCCCCGGAGGCGAGCGGGACTCTTTAGCTGGCACAGAGGTAGGAAGGCTAATCTGCCGGATCGGCTCCTCGCCAGTAAAGCAAGCGGCGGGGCGTGCCGATGGAGCCCACGATCATGACCACACCCGCCCCCTCACCACCCGCCGACGCCCCCTCGCCGATGACCCTCGAGCTCGGCATCCTCCTCTCGCTGGCGTGCGCCTTCGTGGCGAACCTCGGCTTCTTCTACAAGCACCGCGGCGCCAACGCGGTGGCGAAGGTCGAGGTGCGCCACCCGCTGCGCTCCGCGCGGCGCTGTTCTCCTCGAAGTGGTTCGCGCTGGGCATGCTCGTCGCGACCGCCTCCTGGGGGCTGCACGTGGCGGCGCTCGCGATCGCGCCGATGTCGGTCGTGCAGGTGGCGCTGGCCGCCGGCGTGGTGTTCATCGCCGTGATGGCCGAGCGCCTGTTCGGCTTCGATGTTGGCCCGCGCCAGTGGCTGGGGCTGTGCCTCACCGCGGCGGGGCTCATGATGCTGGCGCTCACGCTGCCCGCGGTGCACGGCGCGCACTCGCGCTTCTCGGAGGTCGGCGATGGTCTCCTTCGAGGCGGGGCTGTTCGCGCTGGGAGGCCTGCTCATCATGGGCCCGCGCATGGGCGGCCGCGTGGAGCACCACGGCGTGATGCTCGGTGCGGCCTCGGGGATCCTCTTCGGGGTCTCCGACACCGCCATCAAGGCGCTCACGGGCATCACCGGCGCGCACGGCGTGCTCGGTCTGCTGCTGAGCCCCTGGCTGGGCGTGGCGATCGCGGCCTCGATCGTCGCCTTCTACGCCTCCGCGCGCGCCCTGCAGGACTCCGAGGCGGTCCCGGTGATCGCAGTGACCGGCGCGGCCGCGAACATCGCGGGCATCGCCGGCGGCATCCTCGTGTTCGGCGATCCGATGCCGGGGAGCGCGATCGGCGTGGTGTTCCAGTCGCTCGCGTTCGTGCTCGTGGTGGCCGCCGCGGCGCTGATGCCCGCGCCGGTGCGCGCCGCCGGCGTACGCGCTGCGGCTTAGCGCTGCTAGGATCACGCTCCGCATGCCGACGACCTCACAGCTCGTGCGCAAGGGCCGCGTGGCCCCCAAGAAAAAGCTCGCCACCCCCGGCCTGAAGTCCGGCAAGGGACGCAAGAAGAAGACGGCCGCGCCGCAGCGGCGCGGGGTGTGCACGCGCGTGTATACAACGACCCCCAAGAAGCCCAACTCCGCTCTGCGCAAGGTCGCGCGCGTGCGTATCTCGCGGCTCGATGGAAGTCACCGCGTACATCCCCGGCGAGGGCCACAACCTGCAGGAGCACTCCGTGGTGCTCGTGCGAGGCGGTCGCGTGAAGGACCTTCCCGGCGTGCGCTACAAGGTCGTGCGCGGCACGCTCGACGCGGCCGGCGTGAGCGACCGCAAGAAGTCCCGCTCGATGTACGGCGTGAAAAAGAAATAGGCCTTAGATGCCCCGTCGCGCAGCCGCTCAGATCCGCCCCGTCGAGGCGGACCCCGTGCACCGCTCCAAGCTGGTGGCGCAGGTGATCAACAAGGTGATGCTCGACGGCAAGAAGTCCACCGCCGAGCGGATCGTCTACGACGCGCTCGCGCTGCTCGCCGAGCGCAGCGAGAAGGACCCGGTGGAGACGCTCGAGGCCTCGATCAGAACGCTCACCCCGGCGCTTGAGGTGCGCAGTCGCAGGGTGGGCGGCGCCACCTACCAGGTGCCCGTCGAGGTCCCCGCGGCGCGCGCGCGCACGCTGGCGGTGCGCTGGCTCGTCGAGTTCGCGCGCCAGCGCCGCGAGAAGACGATGGCCCAGCGGCTCGCCAACGAACTCACGGACGCCCTCTCCCAGCAGGGCGGCGCCTACAAGCGCAAGGACGACATCTACCGCATGGCGCAGGCCAACAAGGCCTTCGCGCACTACCGCTGGTAGCGCCTCACGCTAAAGAAGCAGAGAAGAGGCCCCCACAAGGGGGGCCGGCGATGGGTCGCGCTGTGCGAATCGGTGCGAAGTCGCATTGTTCCGCCGCGGCGCCCGACCCCTCCTCGCGCGGCCCTCTCGGCCCCCCCTGTGGGGGCCATTAATGTTGTTCCCAACCTTGGGAGCGCGCGGGCCCTTCGCTAGGTTGAGAGCAATGGCCTCCCACCCCGCCACTCCCGACGCGGGCGACCGCATCGAGCGCCACGTGTGGGTCGTCGCGGGCGTCGTGATCCTGGGGATGATCATGTCGATCCTCGACACGACGATCGTCAACGTTGCGCTGCACACGCTCGGGCACGACCTGCACAGCCCGCATCTCGCAGATCCAGTGGGTGATCACCGGCTACCTGCTCGCGCTCGCCGCGGTGATCCCCGTCACCGGCTGGGCCGCGCGGCGCTTCGGGGCGCGGCAGGTCTATCTCACCTCGCTCGTGCTCTTCACGCTCGGCTCGCGCGCTGTGCGCGGTGTCGAACTCCACCACCACGCTTGTGCTCTGCCGCGTGCTGCAGGGCGCGGGCGGCGGGATGATCATGCCCGTCGCGCAGCTCATCATGGCCCAGGTCGCGGGACCCAAGCGGATGGGCCGCGTGATGGGCGTCGTCTCGATGCCCGCGATGCTCGCCCCGATCTTCGGCCCGGTGGTGGGGGGCCTGATCCTGGCGCACCTGCACTGGTCGTGGATCTTCCTCGTGAACGTCCCCATCGGCGTGCTCGCGTTCGTGCTCGGCTGGCGCCTCGTGCCGCACACCGACTCCGGCGAGGCGGGGCGTCTGGACGTCGTGGGACTGGCGCTGCTCTCATGCGCCTCCACTGCGATGGTGTATGGGCTCAGCGAGCTTGGCCTGGGCGGCAGCCTGGGCTCGGCGAAGGTGCTCGCGCCGACGCTCGTCGGGGTGGCGCTGATCGCCGTCTTCTGCTGGCACGCGCTGCGCGCCGAGCGCCCGCTGCTGGACGTGCGCCTGTACTCCAACCGCGTGTTCGCCGGCGCCTCGTTCACGACCTTCGGCGTCGGCGCGGCGCTGTTCGGCGCGATGATCCTCGTGCCGCTCTATTACCAGGAAGTGCGCGGGCAGAGCGTCATCGCCACCGGGCTGTTGTGCGGGCCGCAGGGCATCGGCGCGCTCGTCGCGATGCCGATCGCCGGTCGCCTCACCGAGCGCTTTGGGGGCGGTCCGATCGCGCTGGTGGGGGTCTCGCTGCTGGCCGTCTCCACCATTCCCTTCGTGTTCATTGGCGCGAGCACCTCGATCGTCGCGATCTCGCTGGTGCTGGTGGTGCGCGGCGTGAGCATCGGCATGTCCTTCATGCCCGCCATGACCGCCGCCTTCACCGCGATGCGCCCCGATCAGCTCTCCGACGCCACGCCGCAGATCAACGTGCTGATGCGCATCGGCGGCGCGATCGGCACCGCGATCCTCGCGGTGGTGCTGCAGCGCGCCGGCGCCGGCGCGCACGCCACCCCCACGGAGCTCGCGAGCGCGTTCCGCGACGCCTACTGGGCCGCGCTGGGGATCGCCCTGCTCTCGCTGATCCCCTGCCTGATGCTGCTGCGCGCCGAGCGCCCGCGCGCGAGCGAGCGTGCCGGCGTGGGCGCCGAGGCGAGCGTGGAGGCGATCGGGGCGTAGCGGACTTCGCCCCGGCCCGCGGTGGGCATGCGTACTCGTACCTGTACTTGCAGCCCCCCGCCAGGGCTCTGATATAGTCGGCTTTCGCCCTGCGGTGGGCGCCGTCGTGCGAGCATTGCCTTCCGCGGAGTCACACGCAAAGATGGAGAACCTGAGCACATAGCACGCGAATCGGCTCATCACCGGTAGCGCGCGTGGGCCCATGGGGCCCCCTTTTTTTGCCCTGAAGCCTCAACGACACAAGCGAAAAGATCCAAGCCATGCCACGCAAATTCAGCCTCCAGAACACCCGCAACATCGGGATCATGGCGCACATCGACGCCGGCAAGACGACGACGACCGAGCGCATCCTCTACTACACCGGACGCACCTACAAGATCGGCGAGGTGCACGACGGCGCGGCCACGATGGACTGGATGGAACAGGAGCAGGAGCGCGGCATCACGATCACCTCCGCGGCCACCACCGCGGAGTGGAAGGGCCACCGCATCAACATCATCGATACGCCGGGACACGTCGACTTCACGGTCGAGGTGGAGCGCTCGCTGCGCGTGCTCGACGGCGCGATCGCGCTGTTCGACTCCGTCGCCGGCGTCGAGCCCCAGTCGGAGACGGTGTGGCGCCAGGCGGACAAGTACCGCGTCCCGCGCATCGCCTACATCAACAAGATGGATCGCATCGGCGCCGACTTCGAGCGCGGCGTGCAGACGATGATCGATCGCCTCGGCGCGCACCCGGTGCCGATCCAGCTGCCCATCGGCGCGGAGGGCGACTTCCTCGGAATCGTCGACCTCGTGGCGATGAAGGCGATCGTCTACAGGGACGACCTCGGCAAAGAACAGGACGTCGTCGAGATCCCCGAGCACCTCGCGCAGGACGCCGCGGCCGCGCGCGAGCACCTGCTGGAGGAGGTCTCCCACTACGACGACGGTCTCCTCGAGCTCCTGCTGGAGGAAGCTGAGATCCCGGAGGAGCGCCTCAAGCAGGCGATCCGCAAGGCATCGCTTGCGAGCAGCATGACGCCGGTGCTGTGCGGGTCCTCGTTCAAGAACAAGGGCGTGCAGCCGCTGCTGGACGCCGTGATCGACTATCTGCCCTCCCCGCTTGACGTGCCCCCGGTGACCGGCACCGAACTGGTCAAGGGCTCCGAGGAGGAGCGCGAGGTTACGCGCAAAGCCGACGACTCCGAGCCCTTCGCGGCGCTCGCCTTCAAGATCATGGCCGACCCCTACGTGGGCAAGCTGACCTTCTTCCGCGTCTACTCCGGGCACCTGGAGGCCGGCGCGCGCATCCTCAACGTGGGCAGCGGGCGCACCGAGCGCATCGGGCGCATCCTGATGATGCACGCCAACGAGCGCGAGGAGGTCTCCGAGGTCTACGCGGGGGACATCGCCGCGGCGGTGGGCATCAAGCAGGTGGTCACCGGCGACACGCTCGCGGCCCCCGACGCGCCGATCCACCTCGAGAACATCGTGTTCCCCGAGCCCGTCATCAAGGTCGCGGTGGAGCCCAAGACGAAGGTCGACCAGGAGAAGATGTCCGTCGCCCTGGGCCGCCTCGCCGAGGAGGACCCCACCTTTCAAGTGCGCACCAACGAAGAGACCGGCCAGACCGAGATCTCGGGCATGGGCGAGCTGCACCTGGAGGTGCTCGTGGACCGCATGAAGCGCGAGTTCGGCGTCGAGGCCAACGTGGGGCGCCCGCAGGTCTCCTACCGCGAGACGGTGCGCGGCACCGCGCACAAGATCGAGGGCAAGTTCGTGCGCCAGACCGGCGGCTCGGGGCAGTACGGCGTGGTCTACATCGACCTCGAGCCGGCGCCCGGCGAGGGCTTTGAGTTCGTCAACAAGATCAAGGGCGGCGCGATCCCCTCGGAGTACATCCCGGCGGTGCAGAAGGGCGTCGAAGAGGCGCTGGAGAATGGCGTGAAGGCCGGCTACCCGATGGTGGACATGAAGGTGACGCTGATCGACGGCAAGTACCACGACGTGGACTCCTCGGAGATCGCCTTCAAGGTCGCCGGCTCGATCGCCTTCAAGGAGGCCGCCCGCCGCGCCAAGCCGGTGCTGCTGGAGCCGATCTTCGCCGTCGAGGTCGTCGTCCCCGAGGATTTCCTGGGCGAGGTGATCGGCGACCTGAGCCGCCGCCGCGGACGGATCGAGGGTCAGGAGCGGCGCGGCAACGCGCTGGTCGTCACCGGCAGGGTGCCGTTGAGCGAGATGTTCGGCTACGCCACCGACCTGCGCTCCAACACGCAGGGACGCGCTACGTACACGATGCAGTTCGAGTGCTACGAGGAGGTTCCGCCGAACATCGCGGAGAAGATCATCGAGGCGCGCACGGGAGAACCAGTCCCGGCGTAGGGACGGACTCGACGGCGAGGACGTCGCAGTAACCAGAAGTCAGAAGCATGTCCATTTAGATAGATTTCCCCGGTTCGCCCGCAGATGGCGAGCATACAAGTCGATACTAGGAGCGAAAGTAAAGTGGCGAAGGAGAAGTTCGAGCGCGACAAGCCGCACGTCAACGTCGGGACCATCGGTCACATCGACCACGGCAAGACGACGCTGACCGCTGCCATCACGACCGTGCTGGCAGAGAAGATGGGCGGCGAAGCCCGCAGCTTCGAGGAGATCGACAACGCTCCCGAGGAGAAGGAGCGCGGGATCACCATCGCCACCTCGCACGTCGAGTACCAGACCGACAAGCGCCACTACGCGCACGTCGACTGCCCCGGTCACGCCGACTACGTCAAGAACATGATCACCGGCGCCGCGCAGATGGACGGCGCGATCCTGGTGGTCAGCGCGGCCGACGGTCCGATGCCCCAGACGCGCGAGCACATCCTGCTCGCCCGCCAGGTGGGCGTGCCCTACATCGTGGTGTTCCTCAACAAGGCCGACATGGTCGACGACGAGGAGCTCCTCGAACTGGTCGAGGTCGAGGTGCGCGAGCTGCTCTCCGAGTACGACTTCCCCGGCGATGACATCCCGTTCATCACCGGCTCGGCGCTCAAGGCGCTGGAAGGCGACGAGACCTACAAGGGCAAGATCGTCGAGCTCGCCGAAGCGCTCGACAGCTACATCCCCGAGCCCGTGCGCGAGCTCGACAAGCCGTTCCTGATGCCGGTCGAGGACGTCTTCTCGATCACCGGCCGCGGCACCGTGGCGACGGGGCGCGTGGAGCAGGGGATCGTCAACACCGGCGACACCGTGGAGATCGTGGGCGTGCACGACACCACCTCCACGGTGGTCACGGGCGTCGAGATGTTCCGCAAGATCCTCGACCAGGGACAGGCCGGCGACAACGTCGGGTGCCTGTTGCGCGGCACCAAGCGCGAGGAGATCGAGCGCGGCCAGGTGCTCTGCAAGCCCGGCTCGATCACGCCGCACACGAAGTTCAAGTCAGAGGTCTACGTGCTCAAGAAGGAGGAGGGCGGACGCCACACCCCCTTCTTCACCGGGTACAGGCCGCAGTTCTACTTCCGTACCACCGACGTCACCGGCGTGGCGAAGCTGCCCGACGGTGTCGAGATGGTGATGCCCGGCGACAACGTCCAGATGGAGATCGAGCTGATCCAGCCGATCGCCATGGACCAGGGGCTGCGATTCGCGATTCGAGAGGGCGGTCGCACGGTCGGCTCGGGCGTGGTTACGGAGATCGTCCAGTAGTACAAAACGCCCCCCTTGGGGGGCGTTTTCCATTTGAGGTCAGATACGACGAGTGGCTCCGCCGCAAGGTGCGGTTCGGGGCGCTCTCAGCACGCAAGAGACAAAGAGATAGATAGAGAACATGGCAGCCGCCACCCAGAACAAGATCCGCATCCGCTTGAAGGCGTACGACACCTCCGCCATCGAGTCTGCGGCCAAGGAGATCGTGGAGACCGCCGCGCGCACCGGCGCCACCGTCTCCGGGCCCGTGCCGCTGCCCACCGAGAAGAACGTCTACTGCGTGATCCGCTCGCCCTTCAAGGACAAGGACTCGCGCGAGCACTTCGAGATCCGCACGCACAAGCGCCTCATCGACATCCACCAGCCGACCCCCAAGACGGTGGACTCGCTGCAGCGCCTGGATCACCTGCCCGCGGGCGTCGACATCGAGATCCGCCTCGCGACCTGATCTGAGATGTCCGCGATCCTCGCCAAGAAGCTCGGCATGACCCAGGTCTTCCAGGAGGACGGCAGCGTCGCGCGCGTCACCGTGCTGCAGGCGGGGCCGTGTCCGGTGACGGCGATCCGCACGCAGGAGCGCGACGGCTACGACGCCGTGCAGCTCGCCTTCGGCGCCACCAAGGAGAAGCACCTCACGCGCGCGGAGCTCGGCCATCTGAAGAAGGCCGACGCCCCGCCGATGCGCCACCTCGTGGAGTTCCGCGACGCCCAGCCGGGCGTCGCCGTACCCCATGACGGGGCACAGGCGGGCGAGGAGCTGAAGATCGGCGCGAGCGTCACCGTGGAGGCGTTCTAGGTGGGGGCGCGCGTGAAGATCTCGGGGACCTCCAAGGGCAAGGGCTTCCAGGGGACCATCAAGCGCCACAACTTCGCGAGCGGCCCCAAGTCCCACGGCTCGCACAACGTGCGCGCGCCCGGATCGATCGGCGCCTCGGCGAGCCCCGCGCGCGTCTTCAAGGGCATCCGCGGCCCCGGGCAGATGGGCAACAAGCGCGTCACCCAAAAGGGCCTCGAGGTCGTGGCCGTGGACGCCAAGGAGAACCTGCTGCTGGTGCGCGGCTCGGTGCCCGGTCCCCGCGGCGGCGTGGTGGAGGTGCGCGCCGATGCCTGACGCTCCGATGCTTACTGCGGGTGGCGCCTCCGGCGGCGCGAAGAAGGTGAAGCTCGACGAGGGCGCCTTCACGGCTCGCTTCAACGGACCGCTGGTGCACCAGAGCGTGCGCGCCGAGCAGGCCGCGCGCCGGCGCGGCACCGCGGCCACCAAGACCCGCGGGCTGGTTCGCGGCGGCAGCGCCAAGCCGTGGCGCCAGAAGGGCACCGGGCGCGCGCGCGCCGGCTCCAGCCGCTCGCCGATCTGGACCGGAGGGGGAGTCACCTTCGGCCCCCACCCACGCTCCTACACCTTCAAGGTCAACCGCAAGGAGCAGCGCGCGGCGCTGCGCAGCGCGCTCTCCCTGCACGCCGAGCGGGGGTCGCTCGCGGTGCTCGACACCGCCGCCTTCGAGGCGCCCAAGACCAGTCAGGCGGCGGAGCTGTTGGCGGGCTGGCTCCCGCAGACGCGCAGGCCGCAGGCGACGCTGGTGGTGCTCGCCGCGGAGGAGTCGAACGCGGCGCTCTCCTTCCGCAACCTCGACCGCGTCGCGGTGCTGGCGCACGAGAGCGTTGGCGTCACCGACCTGCTGGGCGCCGCCGCGCTGGTGCTCTCCCAGCCCGCGCTCGACGCGCTCACCGCGCGCGCGGGGGGCGTCTGATGGACCACTCCCAGGTGATCATCCGCCCGGTCGTCTCGGAGAAGAGCTACGTGCTCTCCGACGCGGGCAAGTACACCTTCCGCGTGCACCCCGACGCGCACAAGACGCAGATCCGCCAGGCGGTGCAGAGCCTGTTCGACGTGCACGTGGTGAACGTGCACACCGTCAGCGTCAAGTCCAAGCCCAAGCGCCGCGGCGTGACCAGCGGGCGCACGCGCCAGTGGAAGAAGGCGATCGTGCAGGTGCGCGAGGGCGAGAGCATCCAGATCTTCAGGGGCCTCGAGGGGCTGCAGGGCTAGGAGCCGAGGATGCCGATTCGCAAGCCCAAGCCCACGAGCCCCGGACGGCGCTTCGTCTCCTACCCGGACTTCGCGGAGATCACCCGCTCCGAGCCCGAGAAGACCCTCGTCGAGGGCCTCAAGAAGAGCGGCGGGCGCAACGCCCACGGGCGCAAGACCGCGCGCCACCGCGGCGGCGGCGCCAAGCGGCTGTATCGCAAGATCGACTTCAAGCGCCGCAAGGACGGGGTGCCCGCGAAGGTCGCGGCGATCGAGTACGACCCCAACCGCTCCTCCTACATCGCCCTGCTGCACTACGTGGACGGCGAGAAGCGCTACATCCTCGCGCCCCAGCGCCTCACGGTGGGCATGACGGTGAGCTCGGGCGAGGACGCCGACATCGCCGTGGGCAACTGCCTGCCGCTGGCGAAGATGCCGGTGGGCACGGTGGTGCACAACGTCGAGCTGCAGCCCGGCCGCGGCGGTCAGATGGCGCGCTCCGCGGGGGCCTCGGTGCAGCTGATGGCCAAGGACGGCGAGATGGCCACGCTGCGCCTGCCCTCGGGCGAGATGCGCATCGTGCGCGCCGAGTGCCGAGCGACCGTCGGCACGATCGGCAACGCCGAGCACCAGAACGTCAAGATCGGCAAGGCCGGGCGCAAACGCCACATGGGCGTGCGCCCGCAGACGCGCGGCACCGCGATGAACCCGGTCGATCACCCGCACGGCGGCGGCGAGGGCTCCACCACCGCCGGCCGCCACCCGGTCACCCCGTGGGGCGTGCCCACGCTCGGGTACCGCACGCGCAAGAAGAACAAGGCTTCCGACCAGTACATCGTGCGCGGCAGGCGCCGCGGGAAGGGCAAGCAGCGCTAGCCATGAGCCGATCGAGCAAGAAGGGCCCGTGGGTCGAAGAGCGCCTGATGGCGCGCATCGAGGCGATGAACACAGAGAACCGCCACCAGATGGTCAAGACGTGGTCGCGCGCCTCCACGATCTTCCCGGAGATGGTCGGCCACACGATCGCGGTGCACGACGGCAAGAGACACGTGCCGGTGTTCGTGAGCGAGTCGATGGTCGGCCACAAGCTCGGGGAGTTCGCGCCCACGCGCCACTTCCGCGGGCACGCCGGTTCGGGGAAGGTCCGGTAGCGATGGCCGACGAGCCGACACCGCAGGAGCCCGAGGGCGAGGCCGAGGAGAAGCCCGCCGCGAAGGCGAAGAAGCCCGCCGCGAAGAAGCCCGCTGCGGCGAAGGCCGCCGCCGCCGAAAGAAGCCCGCGGCCGAGAAAGCAGAGAAGGCCCCTGCTGCCGAGGCCGAGAAGCCCGCCGCGAAGAAGCCAGCCGCGAAAAAGAAGCCGCCCAGCAGAGCCGCAAGCCCGTCGCCGAGGAGCCGCGGAGGAGGAGCCCGTCGAGGAGCCGGAGCCCGCTCCCCTCCGTACGCGCTCCCGCGGCCCGGCGGGCGGTGGTGCGCGCGCACGCCCGCTACGTGCGCACCTCGGCGCGCAAGGCGCGCATGGTGTGCGGGCACCTGCGCGGGAAGTCCGTGCAGGAGGCACGCGCTATCCTCGCCTTCACCCCTCGTGACGTGGCGCGCGACTGGAGCAAGCTGCTCGAGTCCGCGGTGGCCAACGCGGAGAACAACCACGAGCTGCTCGAAGACGATCTGGTCGTCCGCGAGGCCTACGCCGACGAGGGGCCGACGATCAAGCGCTTTCGGCCGCGCGCGATGGGCAGGGCGACGCCGATCCGCAAGCGCACCAGCCACCTGACGATCACGCTCACGCCCGAGCAGTACGAGCAGCTGTAGGCGCGGGCCGCCACCACCGGACAAAGACAAGGATCTAGAGAGAAGACATGGGTCAGAAGGTTCATCCAGAGGCGATGCGCGTGGGTTACATCCACGACTGGAAGTCCAACTGGTTCAACGAGCGTCACTTCGCCGAGTACCTCGCCGAGGACATCAGCATCCGCGAGCACATCATCGAGCGCCTCGCGCACGCCGGCCTCTCGGACATCACGATCCGCAAGGACGCTCAGGAACTGGAGGTCAACATCCACACGGCCCGGCCGGGCATCGTGATCGGCAAGTCCGGCAGCGAGGTGGACGCGCTGCGCCGCGACCTGCACCGCATGACCCAGAAGCAGATCAAGGTCAACATCCTCGAGATCAAGCGCCCCGAGCTCGACGCGAAGCTGGTGGCGCAGTCGATCGCCGAGCAGCTGCAGAACCGCGTCGCCTTCCGCCGCGCGATGAAGCGCGCGCTCACCAGCGCGATGCGCTCCGGGCGCCAAGGGCGTCAAGGTGCAGGTCGCCGGGCGCCTCGGCGGCGCCGAGATGGCGCGCACCGAGAGCTACTCCGACGGGCGCGTGCCGCTGCACACGATGCGCGCCGACATCGACTACGGCTTCTACGAGGCCGCGCACCACCTTCGGGCGCATCGGCGTGAAGTGCTGGGTGAACAAGGGCGAGATCATGCCCGAGGGCTACACCGGCGCCGACCTCACCGACATGAGCGCTCCGCCCCCCCCGAGCTCCGAGCGCGATGGCCGCGGCGGCGCGTGACGGCGCGCGACGGACGTGGGCGCGGCCGTGGCGGCCCGGGCGGCGGCGGTCCGAGGCGGCGGTGGTGGCGGACGAGGGCGTGGCGGTGGTCCGGGTGGTGGACGTGGGCCGGGTGGTCCGGGCGGGTCCAGGCGGTGGGCGTGGCTTTGGCGGTCGCGGTGGCGGTCGTGGTCCGGGTGGACCGGGCGGTGGCGGCGCGGGCCGGCGGTCCGGGTGGCGGGCGTGGTCCGGGTGGACCGGGTGGCGGTCGTGGGCCGGGCGGTCCGGGCGGCGGCGGCGGCCGTGGCGGCAGCCGCAGTCCCGAGGTGACGCGCTGATGCTCTCCCCCAAGCGCGTCAAGCACCGCAAGCAGCACCGTGGCCGCCGCGGCGGAGTCTCGCGCGGCCAGGTCAAGGTCCAGTTCGGCGAGTTCGGCCTCAAGTCGCTCGAGGAGGGGTGGCTCACCAACCGCCAGATCGAGGCCGCTCGTATCGCGATGACGCGCAAGATCAAGCGTGGCGGCAAGGTGTGGATCAACGTGTTCCCCGACAAGCCCGTCACCAAGAAGCCCGCCGAGACGCGCATGGGCTCCGGCAAGGGCTCCCCCGAGGGCTGGGTCGCCGTGGTCAAGCCCGGGCGCGTGATGTTCGAGCTGGCCGGCGTGCCCGAGCCGCTCGCCCGCGACGCGATCCGGCTGGCGGCGCACAAGCTGCCCGTCAAGTCCAAGTTCGTCCTGCGCGAGGACTGAGGAGGCGGCTGAGGATGCAGGCCAAGGAGATGCGCGACATGGCGCACGACGAACTCGCCGAGCAGCTGGGCACGTTCCGCAAGGAGCTCTTCGGCCTGCGCTTCGCCAACGCCACCGGCGAGCTCGAGAACACCGCGAGCCTGGCTCGCGCGCGCCGCGACGTGGCGCGCGCGATGACCGTCGCGCGCGAGCGCAACATCGACCCCGCGACCGGGCGTAAGCCCGGCGACTGACGAGCGAACGAGAAGGCACGCAAGCACATGGCTGACGAACCAGACAACGAGAACGAGACCGAGACACCGGAGACTCCCGCGGAGCAGGCCCCCGAGACCGAGGCTGCGGCCGCCGCTGAGCAGGCGCCCGAGGCTGAGGGTGCCCCCGCTGGCCAGACGGAGAGCACTGAGCCTGCCGCGGCCGAGGAGGCGCCTGACGCCGAGGCGCAGACGCCAGAGCCCGCAGCCGAGGCTGAGCGGGAGGAGGCGCCGCCCGAGGTGCAGGCGGCGACCGGCCCGCCCGAGCCCGTCGAGCAGCTCTCCTCCAAGGAGCGCCGCCGCAGGCGCGCTCGACCCACTCCGGCGAGGCCCGCCCGCTCGCGCACGCCCGAGGAGCGCCAGGCCGAGCGCCTGGCCGAACGTCGCGAGAAGGCCGTGCGCCGCCGCGCGCGACGCCTGCAGGAACGTGCGAAGGCGGCAGAGCGCCGCGCGAGTGCCCCGGCTCCGGAGCCGCTCGCACCCGTGCATGCGCCGCGTCGAGGGCACCCGCAAGGTACGCCAGGGCATCGTCGTCTCCGACAAGGCCGACAAGACGATCACGGTGCGCATCGACATCGCCCGCCGGCACCGGCGCTACGAGAAGATCGTGCGCTGCTTCGAGCACGCTGCACGCGCACGACGAGAACAACGAGGCGCACGACGGCGACGTGGTGCGCGTGGTCGAGAGCCGTCCGCTGTCGCGCACCAAGCGCTGGCGGCTCGTGGACGTGCTGGAGCGGGCGCGATGATCCAGAACGAGACCCGGCTGCGCGTCGCCGACAACACCGGCGCGCGCGAAATCCTCTGCATCCGCGTCAAGGGCGGCTCCCGGCGTCGCTACGCGTTCGTGGGCGACGTCATCACCGCCACCGTCAAGCAGGCCAACCCCCAGGGGACCGTCAAAAAGGGCGAGGTGGTGACGGCCGTGGTGGTGCGCACCAAGAAGCCGTTCGGTCGCGACGACGGCACGTACATCGCCTTCGACGAGAACGCCGCGGTGATCATCGACGACCAGAACAACCCGCGCGGCACGCGCGTGTTCGGACCTGTTGCGCGAGAACTGCGCGATCGCAACTTCATGAAGATCGTCTCGCTCGCTCCGGAGGTCATCTAGTCATGGCTTCGCGCACCCGTACTCGCACACCCAGCGGCGCCCGACCCTTCCTGAAGGTGCGCTCCGGCGACGAGGTGCAGGTGATGGCGGGCAAGGACCGCGGCAAGAGCGGACGGGTGCTGCGCGTCGATCGCAAGCACGAGCGCGTCTTCGTCGAGGGCCTGAACATGGTCAAGCGCCACATCAAGCCCCAGCAGGTCGCCGACACCCAGCGCGGCCAGACGGTGGGCGGGGTGATCGAGAGCGAGGGGCCGATCCACGTCTCCAACGTGATGCTGCTGGACCCCAAAGGCCGCAAGCCCACGCGCGTGGGCGTCGAGCGCGAGAACGGCCGCGCCTACCGCGTCGCTAAGGGCTCGGGCACGAGGATCGACTGACAACCACCGCTGAGCGAATCGAACCCATGAGCACATCCACCACCCCCACGCCCGTCTGAAGGCCCGCTACCTGGAGGAGATCCGCCCGGCGCTGATCGAGCGCTTCGGCTACTCCTCGCCGATGCAGGCGCCGAGGATCGAGAAGATCATCCTGAACATGGGGGTGGGCGACGCCAAGCAGGACTCCAAGGCGCTGACGGCACGCGCAGGACCAGCTCGCCACGATCGCCGGCCAGCGCCCCAACGTGCGCCGCGCGCGCAAGTCGATCGCCGCGTTCAAGCTGCGCGAGGGGATGCCCGTGGGCGTCTCGGTGACGCTCAGGGCCGAGCGCAGCTACGAGTTCCTCGATCGTCTCACCTCGATCGCGATTCCCCGCATCCGCGACTTCCGCGGCCTCAGCCCCCAGTCCTTCGACGGGCGCGGCAACTACTCGATGGGGGTGCGCGAGCAGATCATCTTCCCCGAGATCGACTACGACGCGATCGACCAGGTGCGCGGCCTGGACATCACGATCACCACCACCGCCGCCACCGATCCGGAGGCGTTCGCGCTGCTGATGGCGATGGGGATGCCCTTCTCGACCTACGGCCGCCCCGCCGGCTTCAACGAGGCCATCGGTTTCGAGCCCGAGGCGCAGGACAGCGCCGGGTCCGCTGCCAAGGCGCCCCCCGAGCCCGCCGCGGCTCCCGACCCCGAGCCCACCGACCAGGAGACCGACTGATGGCCAAGACATCGATGCGCGTCAAGCAGGCGCGGACCCCGAAGTTCAAGACGCGCGCCTATACTCGCTGCAACCGCTGCGGGCGTCCACGCGCGGTGTATCGCAAGTTCGGGCTGTGCCGCATCTGTCTGCGCGAACTCGCCCACAACGGCCAGATCCCCGGGATGACGAAGTCCTCCTGGTAGGCCCCCTGAAAGCACTCGGAACACAACCATGTCCATGACCGACCCCATAGCCGACTTCCTCACGCGGATCCGCAACGCGATCCACGCTGCCCACGAGACGGCCGAGATCCCCGCGTCCAAGCTCAAGGCCGAGATGGCGCGGATCCTCACCGAGCAGGGCTACATCGAATCGTGGTCGGTCGCTCCCGCCCCCGATGGGGGAGCCGGCGAGGTGATCCAGATTCGCCTGAAGTACACCGACGACCGCCGCTCGGCGATCACGGGCCTGCGTCGCGTCTCGCGACCGGGTAGGCGCACGTATGTGGATGCGCGCACGATCCCCAAGGTGCAGGGCGGGATGGGCACGGCGATCGTCTCCACCTCCCGAGGTGTCATGACCGGCCACGACGCTCGCCTGGCGGGCGTCGGCGGCGAGGTCCTGGCGCAGGTCTGGTAGCGGAGGACGCGAGCGAGCCATGTCGAGAATCGGTAGACAGCCCATCCCCGTGCCCGCCGGCGTGAACGTCGCGATCGAGCCCGAGTCGGTGCGCGTGAAGGGTCCCAAGGGAGAGCTCTCCGAGCGCATCCCCCGTGACATCGCCGTCGTGCAGGAGGGCGAGCAGCTGCTCGTCTCGCGCCCCACCGACCGCGGCGAGCACCGCGCGCTGCACGGGCTCACGCGCTCGCTCGTGGCCAACATGGTGCAGGGCGTCACAGCCGGGTACGAGAAGCGCCTGGAGATCCAGGGAGTTGGGTATCGCGCGCAGCTGAAGGGCAAGAACCTCGAGCTGGCGGTTGGCTACTCCCACTCCGTTCCGATCCCCGCGCCGGAGGGCATCGAATTCGAAGTGCCCCAGCCCACGCGCATCGTGGTCAAGGGCATCTCCAAGCAGCTCGTGGGCGAGACGGCCGCGATCATCCGCAAGCAGCGCCCGCCCGAGCCCTACAAGGGCAAGGGCATTCGCTACGAGGGCGAGTACGTCGCCCGCAAGGTGGGCAAGCGCGCATGACCGTCTTGACAAAGGCCGATCGCAGGCTCAAGCGCCGCCGCCGCGTGCGCGCGAAGGTCTCGGGCACGGCCGAGCGCCCGCGCGTCTCGGTGTTCCGCTCCAACAGGGGCCTCTCGGCGCAGCTGATCGACGACGCCGGCGGGCGCACGCTGGCCGCCGTCAACTGGTACGAGCCCGAGCTGCGCGCGCTCGCCAGGGAGGAGCGCACCCAGCGCGCAGGGGCGCTCCTGGCCGAGCGCGCCAAGGCCGCCGGTGTATCCACCGCCGTGTTCGATCGCGGCGGCTACCGCTACCACGGCCACGTTCGCGCCTTCGCCGAAGCCCTGCGCGAGTCCGGCCTCGCCTTCTAAGACAGTAAGACCGCTACCCTCCCTCTCGCTTATGAACTCAGATCGCTCAGTCAGCTCCGCCGGCCTGGACCTCCAGGAGCGCGTCGTGGAGATCAACCGCGTCGCCAAGGTCGTCAAGGGCGGCCGGCGCTTCTCATTCACCGCCCTCGTGGTGGTCGGAGACGAGCGCGAAGTCGTGGGCATCGGCTACGGCAAGGCCAACGAGGTGCCCCTCGCGATCCAGAAGGGCGTCGAGCGCGCCAAGAAAGACCTCTTCCGGGTGCCCAAGCACGGCAGCACCATCACCCACCAGACGACGGGCGTGTTCGGCGCCGGGCGCGTGTTCCTCAAGCCGGCAGCTCCCGGTACGGGAGTGATCGCCGGCGGAGGCGTGCGCGCGGTGCTAGAGCTCGCGGGGATCCACGACATCCTCTCCAAGAGCCTGGGCACCCAGAATCCGATCAACCTGGTGAAGGCCACGGTGGCAGGGCTGCGCGGGCTGCGCACCCCCAAGGAGGTCGCCGAGCTGCGTGGGCTCTCGATCAACAAGGTTCTTGGTCTCACGGAGGAGAAAATGATTGATGACCCCACCCACCCCGCAGCCGTCGAGTTGGAGACAGATCCGGTCGCTGAGGAGACGCCGGCTCCCGTCGAGGAGCCTTCAGCCTGATGCCTTCCATGACCGTAGTTCAGCGTCGCTCGGCAAACGGCTCGAACAAGCGCCAGCTCGACACCCTGCGCTCGCTCGGCCTGCGCCGTATTGGTCACGAGGTACAGGTGCAGGACTGCCCTCAGGCGCGGGGCATGGTGCACGCGGTGCGCCACCTCGTCGAAGTCCGGGAGGAGTCCAAGTGAGCCCCACCGAGGATGAGCAGGAGCGCATCGGCCTGCACTCGCTCGCTCCGGCGCCCGGCTCGCGCCGTCCGCGCAAGCGCGTCGGGCGTGGCGAAGGCTCGGGCACCGGCAAGACCGCCGGCCGTGGCCAGAAGGGCTATGGAGCCCGCTCGGGCTCCAAGAGCCGGGCGCGCTTCGAGGGCGGCCAGATGCCGATTCACATGCGCATGCGCAAGCTGCGCGGCCCGCACATGAAGAAGTCGATGCCCTTCGAGCGCTTCCGCACGCACACCCAGGCGGTCAACATCGGCGCGCTCGAGGATCGCTTCGAGACAGGCGCCGAGGTGACGCTCGAGGCGATGGTGGCCAAGGGCCTCGGCACCCGCAAGGGGATCCCCGTGAAGGTGCTCGCCAAGGGCGAGCTGAGCAAGAAGCTCACGATTCACGCGCACGCCTTCAGCGCGAGCGCGCGCGAGCGGATCGAGGCGGCAGGCGGCAGCTGCGTCGTGCTCGATCCGATCGCCTGAGGGACCACCCCTCGCGCAGGCGCCCGGCGAGGGCTAGAATCCTCGCTCGATGCTCTCCACGATCCTCAGCGCCTTCCAGGTCGCGGACATCCGCAAGAAGCTCGGCTTCACCGCGCTGATGCTGCTGTTCTACCGCTTCGGCGCGCACATCCCGGTTCCGGGAGTCAATCTTTCCGCGGTCAACAACATCCAGAAGCAGTTCGGGGGCTCCAACATCCTCGGCTTCCTCAACCTCTTCTCGGGCGGGGGCCTCTCGCGGATCGCGCTGTTCGCGCTGGGCATCATGCCCTACATCACCGCCTCGATCATCCTGCAGCTGATGCAGGTCGTGGTGCCCTCGCTGGAGAAGCTCTCCAAGGAAGGCGAGGTGGGGCAGGCGCGCATCACCCAGTACACGCGCTACCTGACCGTGGGTCTCGCGTTCGCGCAGTCGATCGGCTACGTCTTCCTGTTCCACTCCCTGCAGGCCCAGGCCGGGGAATCGGTCGTGACGAAGTTCGACGCTCCCCACATCTTCCTGATCGTCATCTGCCTCACCGCGGGCTGTGTGCTGCTTGATGTGGATCGGCGAGCTCATCACCCAGCGGGGCATCGGCAACGGCATCTCGCTGCTGATCTTCGCCTCGATCGTCTCGCGCCTGCCCTCGGGCATCCAGACGTGGTGGACCAGCCAGGATCAGGTGTTCAAGGTGATGATGCCCTTCATCGTGCTGGCGGTTGTCGCCGGCATCGTGTTCGTGCAGGAGGGCCAGCGGCGCATCCCGGTGCAGTACGCCAAGCGCGTGATCGGACGGCGCATGACCGAGGGCGGGCAGACCTACCTGCCGCTGCGCGTCAACATGGCGGGCGTGATCCCGGTGATCTTCGCCGCCTCGATCATGGCCTTCCCGCCCACCGTGGGACAGCTGATCCACACGCCCTGGGCGCAGAAGGTCTCGGACTTCTTCACCCCCAACGGCTGGCACTACGTGCTGGGCGAGTCGATCTTCATCATGATCTTCGCCTACTTCTACACCGCCGTCACCTTCAACCCGGTGGATCAGGCCGACAACCTCAAGAAGTACGGCGGCTTCATCCCCGGCGTGCGCCCGGGCCGTCCCACGGCCGAATTCCTCGATCGCATCCTCGCGCGCCTCACCTTCCCCGGCGCGCTGTTCCTCGCGGCGGTGGCGGCGCTGCCCACGATCCTGATCGCACGCACACACGCCAACTTCTTCTTCGGCGGAACCTCCATATTGATTGTCATCGGTGTCGCGTTGGAAACGATGAAGCAGCTCGAGGCGCAGCTGATGATGCGAAGTTATGAGGGCTTTTTGAAGTAGTCTCGGGCTCTTGTCCGAGCTCAACCTAATCCTGCTCGGCCCGCCCGGGGCCGGCAAGGGCACCCAGGCCGAGCGTCTGCGGGCGGACTTCGCCCTCGCGCACATCTCCACCGGCGACATGCTGCGCGCCCAGGTGGCCGAAGGGACCGAGCTGGGGCTGCAGGCACAGCGCTACATGAAGGCCGGTGAGCTGGTCCCCGACGAGGTCATCATCGGCATGATCGTCGCTGCGCATCGGCGCTCCCGATGCGCGCGACGGGTTCCTGCTGGACGGCTTCCCCCGCAACGAGCAGCAGGCCGACGCGCTGGGGGATGCGCTCGCCACGCTGGAACGGCGACTGCTGGCGGTGCTCCTGATCGAGGTCTCCGACGACGAGGTGGTGCGCCGCCTGGGTGGCCGCCGGGTGTGCGCGAAGAGCGGCCACGTCTACCACCTGGAGTTCGACCCGCCCAAGCACGAGGGCATCTGCGACCAGGACGGCTCGCGCCTGATCCAACGGGAGGACGATCAGGAGCAGACGATCCGCAAGCGCCTGGAGGTCTACCACGCGCAGACCGCGCCCCTTGATCGGCTACTACGAGCGGGCCGGCCTGCTGCGGCGCTTCGACGGCCGCCGCTCCGCCAACGAGGTCAACGACCACATTCGCGCAACCCTCGCGACGCTGCGTCTAGAGGACAAGCTGTAGCCGAGCCCGAGCTAAGCTCAAAATATGATCGTCAAGAAGTCCCCCGAGGAGCTCGACAAGATGGCCGCCGCCGGCGACATCCTCGTGGCGACCCTGCAGATGCTGGAGGGCAAGATCCGCCCCGGCGTACGCACCCAGGAGCTCGATGTCGCCGCCGAGCGCTTCATCCGCGCGCGTGGGGGCGCCCCCACCTTCAAGGGCTACCGCGGCTTCCCCGGCTCGATCTGCGCGTCGCCCAACTCGATGGTCGTGCACGGCATCCCCGGGCGCTACTCGCTGCGGCGCGGGGACATCATCTCGATCGACGTCGGCGTGACGCTCGACGGCTGGGTCGCCGACGCCGCCCGCACCTTCCCCGTCGGCGAGGTGGAGCCGGCGACGGAGAACCTGCTGAACGCGACCCGCGAGGCGCTCTACGCGGGCACCGCCCAGTGCCGCGTGGGCAACCGCGTGGGCGACGTCTCGCACGCGATCCAGCGCGTCGCCGAGGGCGCGGGGCTCTCGGTGGTGCGCTCGCTCGTGGGCCACGGCGTGGGGCGCAGCATGCACGAGGATCCGCAGGTGCCCAACTACGGGCGCGCCGGCAAGGGGCCCAAGCTGGAGGAGGGCATGGTCTTGGCGATCGAGCCGATGACCACCGCCGGGCGCCCCGCGGTGCGCATGGCGGGCGATGGCTGGGCGATCTTCTCCCAGGACGACTCCCCCGCGGCGCACTTCGAGTTCACGGTCGCCGTCACCGCCGAGGGTCCGCGGATCCTCACCCCGTGGCACCTCGCCGAGCGCGAGCGGGAGCACGAGCCCGTTGCGCAGGGCGTCGCCGGCGAAGGCTGACGGGAGTTGCTACCATCTGGTGCCCTGCTCGAAAGCGCGGTCGTCTGCGCCTGAGAGCACATCCACGACCCGGTAGCGGCGGCCGTCCCGGCCTCCAGAGCCGAGTCGCCGGGCCATTGAAAGGGATCATGAAGGTACGACCGTCGGTCAAGCCGATGTGCGAGAAGTGCAAGATCATCCGCCGCCACGGAGCGGTGCTCGTCATCTGCCAGAACAAGCGTCACAAGCAGCGCCAGGGGTGATCGGCTAGGTGGCACGCATCGCCGGGGTCAACCTGCCCCTCAACAAGCGCTCGGAGATCGGGCTCACATACATCTTCGGCATCGGCCGCTCCACGGCCAACAGGATCCTGAGCGAGGTCAAGGTCAGCCCCGACACCTACGTGCGCGACCTGACAGAGGACGAGGTCTCAAAGCTGCGCGACATCATCGATCGCACCCTCACCGTCGAGGGCGACCTGCGTCGCGAACGCTCCCAGGACATCAAGCGCCTGCAGGAGATCGCCTGCTACCGCGGCATGCGCCACCGCCGCGGGCTGCCCGTGCGCGGGCAGAAGACCAAGACCAACGCGCGCACCCGCAAGGGCCCCAAGCGCATGCAGGTCGCGGGCAAGAAGAAGGTCGGCAAGAAGTGAGTCCTGCGCCGAAGCGAGCGCGTGGACGCCGCAAGCCCAAGAAGAACATCCCCATCGGCCAGGCGCACATCAAGACGTCCTTCAACAACACGATCGTCTCCCTCACCGACACCACCGGCAACGTGATCGCGTGGGAGTCCGCCGGCGGCGCCGGCTTCAAGGGCTCGCGTAAGTCGACCCCCTTCGCCGCGCAGGTCACCGCCGACGCCGCCGCGCGCAAGGGCATCGAGCAGGGTCTGCAGAAGGTCGAGGTCTATGTGAAGGGTCCCGGCTCGGGCCGCGAGACGGCGATCCGCTCGCTGCAGGCCGCGGGCCTCGAGGTCACCGGCGTCAAGGACGTTACCCCCCAGGCGCACAACGGTTGTCGTCCCCGCAAGCGCCGACGGGTCTGAGATGGCCGTGAGCGCTTCGCCATACTGCGTCCTCGCTCGCTCGCGTGCTAAGCACGCCACGCTCGCTGCGTCCTTGTCTGGCTCGACTCACGACCATCTCAGGCGGGGTTGAGAAATGGCCAGAGACACAAGCCCCCAGTGCAAGCAGTGCCGTCGCGAGGGACAGAAGCTGTTCCTCAAGGGCGAGCGCTGCCTCACCGACAAGTGCGGCGTCGAGCGGCGCTCCTACCCGCCCGGCGAGCACGGCCGCGGGCGCCAGAAGCAGAGCGAGTACCGCCTGCAGCTGCGCGAGAAGCAGAAGGCCCGCCGCTACTACGGCGTGCTCGAGAAGCAGTTTCACGGCTACTACGAGAAGGCCTCGCGCCAGCCCGGCATCACCGGCGAGAACCTGCTTGCGCTGCTGGAGTGTCGCCTCGACAACGTGCTCGTGCGCCTCGGTTTCGCCGCCTCGCGCCGTCAGGCGCGCCAGCTGATCCGCCACGGCCACTGGACCGTCAATGGCCGGCGCGTTGACATCCCCTCCTATCAGGTGCGTCCCGGCGAGGTGATCGCCATCAAGGCCGATACCCCCGCCACGCAGGTGGTGCGGGACGCGACCGAGCTCACCGGACAGATTCCCGCGTGGCTCCAGGCCGATCACGAGTCGCTCACGGCCAAGGTGCTGCGCAAGCCGGAGCGCCGCGAGGTGGCGGCGCCGGTGCAGGAGCAGCTCATAGTCGAGCTGTACTCGAAGTAGCCGTTTGTTGCAGTTCGCTTTTCGCGCGCGCTGGCCCGCAGGGGGGCGCCGCTCCCAGAGCCGGCCCCCCTGGGGCGCCGGCCAGACATCCAAACGACGTTAGGACCCTGATGCTCGACTTCCAAATCCCCCGGATCACAAGCGAGTCCGTGGAGCAGAACCGCGGCACGTTCATCATCGAGCCGCTCGATCGCGGCTTCGGCTACACCTTCGGCAACTCGCTGCGGCGCGTCTTGCTCTCCTCCCTCGCGGGCGCCGCCGTTACGAGCGTGCGCATCGAGGGCGTCGCGCACGAGTTCTCCACCATCCAGGGCGTCAAGGAGGACGTCACCGACATCGTGCTGAACCTCAAGGGCATCGTCTGCCGGATGCACTCCGACGCAACCGAGGTCGAGGCCCCGCTGGTGGTAACCGGTCCCGGTGACATCACCGCGAAGGACATCGATCTGCCCGCGGGCGTGGAGATCCTCAACCCCGACGTGCACATCGCGACGCTCGAGAAGAAGACCAAGCTCGAGCTCTACATGACGATCGGCCGCGGTCGCGGCTACCGGCCCGCCGAGGAGAACAAGTCGCCCGATCAGCCCATCGGCGTGATCCCGATCGACTCGATCTTCTCGCCCGTGCGCCGCGTCGCCTACGCCGTCGAGCAGGCGCGTGTCGGTCAGAAGACCGACTTCGACAAGCTCACCCTCGACATCGAGACCGACGGCTCGATCGAGCCCCAAGCAGCGCTGCGCGAGGCCGCCGAGCTGCTCATCTCGCAGCTCGCGATCTTCACCGACGCCGATCGCATCCAGGAGCTGCGCGCCTCGCCCGGCGGCCAGCTCGACGGCCACGGCCTCGCCGTGGGCGGCGGCGTCGGCGGTGGCAGCGCCCGCGGTGCTGCAGGGCGAGGAGTACGGCATCCTCATCGAGGAGCTCGAGCTGGGGGTGCGCTCCTACAACTGCCTCAAGCGCGCCGGCATCCAGACGGTCGGGGATCTCATCTCCAAGTCCGAGGCCGAGCTCAACGCGATCCCCAACTTCGGCAAAAAGTCGATCGACGAGGTCATCGAGACGCTGGAGACGCGTGGCTTGAGCCTTCGACAGGACTAGGATGCCTGGTCCGGCAAGCTAGACTCCCATCGCCATGAGACACCAGAAGACCCGCAACAAGCTCAGCCGCTCCTCCGCGCACCGCAAGGCGCTCCTCGCGAACCTCATCAAGGAGGTCTTGGAGCACGAGCGCATCAAGACCTCCGAGGCGAAGGCCAAGGCGGTGAAGCCGGAGCTCGAGAAGCTCATCACGCTCGCGCGGCGCGGCGATCTGCACGCCCGCCGCCAGGCGCTCTCGGCGCTCGGGCAGGACAAGTTCGCGGTGTACCGGCTGTTCGAGGAGGTCGCGCCCCGCTACGCCGAGCGCCCCGGGGGGTACACGCGCATCCTCAAGCTCGGCCCGCGCCGTTCCGACGCGACCGAGATGGTTTACCTCGAGCTGGTCTGATCCGCCCCCGCGGGGTGGTGCGGGGCGGCTCCAGCGACTGGTCACCAAGCTCACCCTTGAGTACGACGGCGCCGGTTTTGCCGGTTGGGCGTGCCAGCCCGGACTGCGTACCGTGCAGGAGGAGCTGGAGGGTGCTTTGCGGACTGTTCTCGGTGAACCGCTGAACGTGTCGGTGGCGGGACGCACCGACCGGGGAGTGCACGCCTGGGGTCAGGTCGCCTCGTATGCACACGAGGCCATCGATCCTGGCCGGCTGAACGGGCTGCTGGGGCCAGATTTGGCGGTGCTCGCCAGCGAGCCCGCCCCCGAGGACTTCGACGCTCGCCGAGACGCGCTCAGCCGAACCTACTGCTATCGGATCCTTCGGCGACGCACGCGCAGCGCGTTCATGCGCGGCACCGCCTTCTGGTGGCCTCGGCCGCTTGACTTTGATGCGCTTTTGGAGTGCTCGGCCGCACTCGCCGGCCACCATGACTTCACCGCGTTCACGCCCACCGAGACCAAGCACACGCACTTTCGGCGGCACGTTCTGAGCGCGCGGTGGCATACCGAGGGGGATGTGCTGGAGTTCTGGATCGAGGCCGACACGTTCCTGCGCCACATGAACCGGGTGCTCGTGGGCACGATGCTCGAGGTCGCCTCGGGGCGGGGCACCGTGGAGGAGTTCGCACGCCTGCTCAGCGGCCGCCCGCGCTGTGAGGCGGGACCGACGGCGCCCGCTCACGGGCTCGCCCTTGCAGCAGTGGCCTACCGGTAGGCCCCGCCGCGCCTTCACACGACTCCACCACCCCCATCGGGGGTGGTCCCTATGCTGGGGAGGCAATGACGCTCAACGTGCTGCTCACCAACGACGACGGGATCGAGGCCGAGGGCCTGCAGGCGCTGCGCCGGGCGCTGCTGGAGCTGCCGGACGTGCGCCTGGAGACGATCGCCCCCGATGGCAACCGCTCCGCGATGGCGCGCTCGATCACCACGCGCCGGCCGCTGTGGGTGGCCGAGACGCCGTTCCCGGATGGCACGGTGGGGTATGCGACCGATGGCACGCCGGTGGATTGCGTGCGCCTGGCGAGCCTCGGCGCGATCGATGGGCTTCAAGGCCGATGTGGTCGTCTCGGGCATCAACCACGGCGCGAATCTGGGCGATGACATCACCTACTCGGGCACCGTCGCGGCGGCGCTGGAGGGCCTGGTGCTGGGGCTGCCCTCGATCGCCGTCTCCCAGCAGTCCGGAGCCAAGGCGATGGACTTCCGCTTCGACGGCGGCTTCAAGTTCGAGGTCGCGGCGGACTTCGTAGCGCGGCTGGTGGGCTCCCTGCACGAGATCCCCCTGCGACCGGGAACGCTGCTGAACGTCAACGTGCCCGCCGGCGAGCTCAACGGGGTGGAGGTGTGCAAGCTCGGCAAGCGCATCTACCGCGACGAGCTGAAGCTGCACACCGAGGACGCCGGCCCGCCCTCGCGCAGGCGCTACTGGGTATATGGCGCGGACCCCGGGCTTCCACGACCTGCCGGGCACCGACCTCGCCGCGGTCGCCGCGGGGCGCGTGGCGGTGACGCCGATCCACTTCGACCTCACCGACCACCCGGGGCTGGAGGCCCTGGAAGGCTTCGACCTGGAGGGGCTGCTGGAGGCCCCGGGCGGATGGCGCCACGGTGTCCACAGCGGGCGAGGGAGCGGCGGCGGTGGCTGACCGAGACGCCCCATGACGAGGCGCAGGAGCAGCGAAGTCCTCCGCGTGCCGAGCGCATCGATGAGCTGCGCCGGCGAGGTCGAGCGCCACGCCTACCGCTACTACGTCCTGGACGATCCCGAGATCGGGGACGACGAGTACGACGCGCTGTACGCGGAGCTGCGGCAAGCTGGAGGCCGAGCACCCCGAGCTCATCACCCCCGAGAGCCCAACCCAGCGCGTGGCGCCCCAGCCGGTGGGGCGCCTGGAGAAGGTCGCGCACCTGGAGCCGATGCTCTCGCTCGACAATGTGCGCTCGGAGGCGGAGATGCGCGCGTGGGTGGAGCGGATGCGCAACCACCTCGCGCGCGAGGGCATCGCCACGCCCCGCTTTCAGTTCGTGGTGGAGCCCAAGATCGATGGGCTCGCGATCAGCCTGATCTACCGCGACGGGGTGCTGGAGCGCGGCGCCACGCGCGGGGATGGGGAGATCGGCGAGGACATCACGCACAACGTGCGCACGGTAGGCGCGGTGCCGCTGCACATCGAGGGAGCCCCGCCGCTGCTGGAGGTGCGCGGCGAGCTGTATATGTCGCTGAAGGACTTCACTGCGCTCAACGAGCGCCGCGCGGGGGCAGGGGAATCGACGTTCATGAACCCACGCAACTCCGCCGCGGGGACGGTGCGCCAGCTCGACCCCGCGCTCGCCGCGCAGCGGCCGCTGTCGAGTGTGGTGTCTACCAGGTGGGGGTGGCCGAGGGGCTCTCGTTCACCGCGCACGCGGAGGGCTTGGAGTGGCTGCGCGAGCACGGGTTCCGCGTGAACCGCGACATCCAGGTTCTCGACAGCGAGGACGAGGTGGTGGCGCAGTGCCTGGAGTGGGAGCGCCGTCGCGGGGAGCTCGACTTCGAGATCGATGGGGTTGTCATCAAGGTCAACGACCTCGCCCTGCAGCGACGGCTGGGGTCGGTGGGGCGCGATCCGCGCTGGGCGGTTGCCTGGAAGTTCCCGCCCACCACCGCGGTGACGCACCTGAAGAAGGTGATGTGGAACGTGGGCAAGTTCGGCGATCTGCGCCCCTACGCGATGCTCGAGCCCGTGGCGGTGGGCGGCGTGAGCATCAAGCTCGCGACGCTGCACAACGAGGAGGACATCCGCCGCAAGGACATCCGCGCGGGCGAGGACGTGATCGTGCTGCGCGCGGGCGATGTGATCCCGCAGGTGATCTCCCCGGCGCCGCACGTGGTGGAGCACAAGAAGCGCCCGCCCCCCACGCGCCCGCCGGCGCGCTGCCCGTTCTGCAACACGAAGACGATCAAGCCGCGCGAGGGCGTGTTCACGACGTGCCCCAACCGCGATTGCCCCGAGCGCGCGTGGCAGCTGCTCAAGCACTTCGTTTCGCGCGGCGCGATGGACATCGATGGACTCGGCGAGAAGCAGGTGGCCTCGCTGCAGCAGCACGGGCTGGTGAGCACGGCGGCGGACTTCTACCAGCTCACGCGCGCAGCAGCTGATCGAGCTCGAGGGCTTCGCCGAGGTCTCGGCGCAAAACCTGCTGGCCGCGATCGAGACCTCCAAGCAGCGGCCCTTCGCGCGGGTGCTGTTCGCGCTGGGGATCGAGGAGGTGGGGGAGGTGACCGGGCGCAACCTCGCGCAGCGCTTCCGCGACATCGACGCGCTGCTCGGCGCGACCCCGGAGGAGATCGCGGAGACTCCGGGCGTGGGCGAGAAGATGGCGCGCTCGATCCGCACCCAGCTCGACGACGAGCGCATGCGGTCGCTGATCGCCGACCTGCGCGCGGTGGGGCTGCGCTTCCGCGAGGCCGGCCCCGCCCCCACCGATGGGCCCCTCTCGGGCAAGGCGGTGGTGCTCACGGGCACGCTGCCCACGTTATCCCGCGAGGAGGCCACCGAACGCATCCAGGCCGCGGGTGGGCGCGTGACGAGCGCGGTCTCCAAGAAGACCGACTACCTCGTCGCCGGCGAGAGCGCGGGATCGAAGCTCGAAAAGGCAAAGCGCCTGATGGTCCCAGTGCTCGACGAGGAGAAGCTGCGTCGATTGTTGGGAGAAGGGCCGCCGCCAGGCTGGGCCGGGCATGGCGGGCCTAATTAATTCGGCCAGCGAGCCGCGTGGCGCGATTCGGCGCGCCGCGGCGCCTACGGCGCGACGAGGGGAAGCGATGACGCCGGCGACGTTCGACCACCTCGCCCTGGGGCCTCATCCCGCCTGGGGCCTCATCCCGAGTAGCGGGCGAGGTCGATCGTCATCGCGTCCTGGAGCGCGTGCGCTGTGTGTTCCGCGCGGCCGTCGATGAGGAAGCAGAAGGCGAGCACGTGCCCATAGAGCGACTCGCACCAGCCGGCGAGGTTGGAGACGCCGTTGAGCGTGCCGGTCTTGGCTTGGCAGCGGCCTTCGGCGGCGCTGCCGCGCATGCGCCGTGCGAGCGTGCCGCTGCGCCCGGGGACCGCCAGATCGGACTGCAGCGCGGCGCCCATCTGCGTACCCGAGACCGCGTCCAGCAGCGAGACCACTTCAAGCGGCGAGGTGCGATCTGAGTCGGGAGAGCCCCGAGCCGTCCACGACGGCAGGGTGGATGCCGAGGCGCTTGGCCATCGTGGCGCGCACGACGGCGGCTCCCGCGGGCGTGGTGCCGGCGCCTCCCGCGAGCGCTCCGAGATCCTTGAGGAGGGTCTCGGCGAAGAAGTTGTCCGAGGAGCGGTCCATCAACCCGAGCAGCGTTGTGAGCGGCGGGGAGTCCACTTGCGCGAGCGCCTTGGCGCCAGCGGGGGTCGGACCGGTGGAGACGCCGTCGCTTACGGTGATGTGGAGCGCCCGCAGCGCGTGCAGCAGCGCCAGCGCCGCGTAGGCGGCGGGCGCGTGGGCGCCGCGCTGCGAGCCCACCGCGCCGCGGTTGAAGGCCAGCCCGCTGAGGGTGCCCTCGACTTCGGGATCCTGCGCGTAGCCGGTTGTGGGCCCCCCGCGCAGGGAGTCCAGGAAGGACTCGTCGCCCACCAGCGAGCCTTCCACGCGCATGATCCCGCGCGCGGCGAGCTCCTGCGCGAGCGCGCTCACCGAGGCCCCCTGCCCACCGTAGTAGGCGCGGATGAAGGCGGAGGAGCCGAAGGTGGGGTCCCCGCCCCCGTGCAGGTAGAGGTTGCCGTGCCAAACCCCTTCGGGGTCCAGCGAGCCGACGCCCTCCACGGCGGTGGCGAGGCGGGCGCCGGGGCCGAGCAAGAGTAGCGCGGTGGTGGATGTGTAGAGCTTCTCCACCGACGCCGGCGGCGAGGCATGGGTGGCGTTGTTGGCGAACAGGGGGGTGTGGGCGGTGACGTCGTACACGTAGGCCCCCGAGGCGTGCCCGGCGATGTGCATCTCGTGGCCCAGCTGAGCCTGCAGGGCGGCCGTGGCGGCGTTCGGAGCGGGGGCGCTCGCCGCGGCCCAAGCGGAGGCGGGCGGCAGCGCTCCCCCGAGCGCCACCAGAGCCCCCGCGATCGCCAGCGCGATCGCGATCGCGCGTATCGACGCGCCGGCGGACAGCGGCGCGCGGCGGGCTGGGGGAGGTGGGGGAACCATTGGCGGCTGGTGCCGGGGCACGGGGACATACAATGAAGCTGGGATGGGCAAGGTTGTCAAGCTTGAACCGACGTCCAGGGAGAGGACGGCGCCGCGGCGGCGAGCTGGAGCGCCTGCCGCAGACGTTCGCGGCTCGGCGGTCGCGAAGCGGTCGCAGACGGCGCAAAAGCGAGAAGACCGCGCTCGTGCTGGGGGGCGGTGGCTTCACCGGCGGGGTGTACGAGATCGGGGCGCTGCGCGCGCTCGACCTGCTGTGGGTGAACCGCACCGTGAACCAGTTCGACGTGTACGTGGGGACCTCCGCGGGGGCGTTCATCGCCGCGCTGTGCGCCAACGGGGTGACGCCGGAGGAGATGATGCGCGTCGTCACGCGCCAGGGCCCGCTGCCCTTCAGGGACGTCAACCTCGGCGACCTGCTGCGCCCCAACGTGGGCGAGATGGTGCGCAAGGGGGCGCTGATGCCGCTGCGCGCGGCGAAGCTCGCGCGCCAGACGATCGCCCAACTGGGGCAGGTGTCGATGATGGACATCTTCGCGGGGCTGGCGGAGGGGCTGCCCTCGGGCGTGTACACGGGCGGGGGCATCGAGAGCTACCTGCGCCGCGTGCTCAACGACCCCGATCGCACCAACGACTTCCACGAACTGGCGTGCGAGCTGTACCTGACGGCCACCGACCTCGATACATGCGAGCGCGTGGTGTTCGGCGAGGAGGGCAACCGCGAGGTGCCGATCTCCACCGCGGTGCGCGCCTCGGGGGCGCTGCCGATGGTGTACGCGCCGGTGATGGTGGATGGCCGCGAGCTGGTCGATGGGGGGCTGGTTTCGACGACCAACCTCGATATCGCGGTGGAGGCCGGCGCCGAAGCTGGTGGTGGTGATCAACCCGCTGGTGCCCTTCGTGAACGACTTCGCACAAGCAGGTGCGCACCCTCCGCGGCGCCCGCCCGCGACGTGTCTCCGACATGGGGTTCCCCCAGATCGGCTATCAGGCGTTCAAGATGCTCGCCTACCAGCGCCTGCACGAGATGGCCTCGCGCTGGGAGGAGCGCTACCCCGGCGTGGACATCCTGCTGATCGAGCCCGAGGCGACCGACGAGCTGATGTTCCAGACGTCGATGATGAACTTCACCTCGCGCATCGAGATCGCACGGCATGGGTTCCAGTCGGTCACCTACCACCTGCACGGCGAGTACGAGCGCTACAAGGAGACCTGCGCGCGCCACGGCATCGAGATCTCCGCCACGCGCGTGCGCAACGTGGTGGAGCACTTCGAGACCGAGCAGGAGGACGTCTCCGCCTGGCGGCGGATTCTCGAGAGCACCACGGGAGCGTTACTGCGCCAGACCGGAGCGGGGTCGGGGTAGGAATTATCTGTTCATTCCCAACAGCATCCCCGTTTATCCCAACTCTAGATTAATTTTTATTTTATAAAAATAAAGAGAAAAGAGGGGCGCTTTTATTTTTGAAAAACGACCTACTCCAGATTTTTATTTATTTTTGTAAAAAATAAAAAAGAAAAAGAGTTGAACGCTTCATAGGCCGATGTTGTCCACGGCGCCGAGCAGGCGGGTGGAGGCGGGGCGGTCGAGCAGGCTGATGCGGACGTGGCGCGGCTCGCCGAGGGCGGTGCCGGCGGCGACGAGGACGCCGGTGCGGGCTAGGCGGGCGGAGAGCTCGCCGCCGTCGATGTGGGGGTGGGCGACCCACAGGAAGTTGGCCTGGCTGTTGGAGACCTCGAAGTGGCGCCGGCGCAGCTCCTTGATCAGGTGGGTGCGCTCCTCGCAGATCGTGCGGACACGGCGGTCCATCAGCTTGCCTCCGCTGTGCAGCTCCTCGAGCGCACCGGCCTGGGAGACCTCGCTGACGCCGAGGTCGGGCTCGAGCTCGGTGAGCAGGTCCTCCGAGCCGGGGCCGCCGAGGGCGTAGCCGAGGCGCAGGCCGGCGAGGCCGTGGGCCTTGGAGAAGCTGCGGAAGATCAGCAGGCGCGGGTAGCGCTCCAGCAGCGCGAGCGAGGCGTCGGTGGGCTGGGCGTCGGCGAACTCGACGAGCGACTCGTCGAGCAGCACCGCGACACCCTCGGGCAGCCCGGCTAGCAGGCGCTCGAGCTCGGCGGTCGCCGTGAGCTCGCCGGTGGGGTCGTTGGGGGACGCCAGCGCCACCACGCGGGTGTTGTGGGAGGCGACGGCCTGGAGCAGCTCGTCGATGCCGCCGCTGACGCGGCACCGCCTGGCCGTGGGCGCGGCGCGCCATGATCGGGTACAGCGGGTAGGAGGGCCAGCACGTGATGAGCTCCTGGCCGGGCTCGATCAGGGCGCGCGTGGCGGCGCTGAGCAGCTGCGCGGCGCCATTGCCGACGATCACGCGGCCGGGCTCGAGGCCGTGGCGGCGGGCGAGCTCCAGGCGCAGCTTGGAGCCGCGCAGGTGCGGATAGCGGTGCAGGCCGGCGCGGGCGGTGAAGGTGATCGCGTTGACGACGTCGGGATGGGGCAGCTCCGGCCACGTCGTCTGCGAGAGGTCGAGCGTGAGCACCCGGGTGAGCGCCTTGCGCCGCCGCTCGGCCGCTTCTTCGCGCAGCCCCTGGTTGACCTCCTCCTCGGAGAGGCCCTCGAACTGGCGGTAGTAGTCGGTTAGGCCCATCTAGATGCCCAGGCAATCCCAGAGGTCCGGGTCACGGCTAGTTGCTCAGGCGGAACATGTTCTGGCTGACGGCTCCATGGATGAACCCGAACCAGATCATGAAGGCGCCCCCGCAGATGACGGCGGTGATCGCGAACACGCGGCCCAGCACCCCCGTGCGCTGGTCGTGGCCCGCCGCGCGGCGCACCAGGATCCAGGCGGCGTCGAGGCGACGCATCAGGGCGAGGGAGCTGAAGAGCAGCACGAACAGGCCGGCAACGGCCCCCAGGATGCCGAGGGAGATGCTGCCGGAGAAGTAGTTGATGCGCGAGGCGATCCACAGGCAGGCGATCGGAATCGGTCCCCAGCAGATCAGGCAGAGGAAGGTCATCCCCGCGAGGATGAGGCCGGCGAGGAAGCCGTCGATCCGCTGGCGGCGGATGTCGCCGCGCTGAGGCAGCTTGCGGAAGCGCACCGGAGCGGTGCCGGGCCGCCGCCCTACGAACAGACCTCCGGTGTCGCTTGGGTCGCTGTGCATGCGCTCCTCTTCGCTCTAGCTCTGCCTAGTCCTCGCTACACACGCTAGCGGGTATAGAGCGAGTCGAGCAGATCGGCGTACTTCTCGGCGATCACGTTGCGCTTGACCTTCAGCGTGGGCGTCAGCTCGCCCGTCTCCTGGGAGAGGTCGTGGTCGAGGATGGCGTACTTCTTGACCTGCTCCACCTGAGCGTAGCGGGAGTTGACGCGCTCGACCTCCGCGCTCGATCATCTCGACCACGGAGGGCTCGCGGCAGAGCGCCGCGACGTCCTCGGGGAGGCTGTGCTCGCGGGCGTAGCCCCCTATCTCCTCCTCGTCGAGGGTGATCAGCACGACCGGGTAGGGGCGCTGGTCGCCGTGCATCACCGCCTGGGAGATCCAGCGGCACTGCTTGAGGTCGTTCTCGATGTTGGCGGGCGTGAGGTTCTTGCCCCCGGCGGTGATGATGATGTCCTTCTTGCGGCCGGTGATCGAGAGGTAGCCGTCCTCGTCGAGCGAGCCGAGGTCGCCGGTGTGCAGCCAGCCGTCGGCGACGGCGCCGAAGGCGGTTTCCGCCTGCTCGGCACTGTGATAGCCCTGGAAGATGTTGGGGCCCTTGATGAGGATCTCGCCGTCCTCGGCGATTCGCACCTCCACGCCCGTGAAGGGACGTCCGACGGTGCCGAACTTGTGGTTCTCGATCGTGGAGATGGTTGCGGCGGTGGCCGTCTCGGTCATGCCGTAGCCCTCCAGCACCGGCACTCCACAGGCCCAGAAGAACTCGAGGATCTCGCGCGCGATCGGGGCGGCGCCGCTGGTGGCGTTGCGCACCTGCCCGCCGAAGATCGCGCGGACGTTCTTGAAGAGCTTCTCATCCGCCTCCTCGAAGGGGACGCGCAGCTCCTCGGGGATGGGCTCCCCGCGAGCCATCAGCTCGCGCACCTGGAGCCCCAGCTTGATCGCAGCCTCCGTCTGCTCGCGTTCCTCGGGCGGCTGCGCGTCGATCGCGCCGTGGGCGAGCGTGTAGACCTTCTCGAAGACGCGCGGCACCGAGGGCAGGTAGGTGGGGTGAACCTCCATCAGCTCGCTCACGATCTGCTTGGTATCGCCGCCGAAGTAGGCGATCGTGGTGCCCATGTCGAAGGACGCCAGCTGGATCAAGCAGCGCGTAGGAGTGGGCCAGCGGCAGGTATAGGTAGGTCACCTCATCGCCGCTGATCTGCCGCGTCTCGCGCAGCATGTCGAGGATCGCGCGGTAGTTGCCGTGGCTGAGCACGCATCCCTTGGGCGGCCCGGTGGTGCCGGAGGTGTAGATGAAGGTGTAGGGGTCCTCGGGGGAGACGGTGGCGCGGCGCGCGGCGAGCTCCTCAGCGGAGCGCTCGCGACCGCGCTCGCGCACTTCGGCGAGGGTGATGGCCGGCAGGGAGTCGCCCGAGGGCGGGTCCATCACGATCACGGTGCGCAGCTGCGGGAGCCGATCGCGGATCGCGGCGATCTTCGCGAGCTGATGCTCGTTCTCGCAGACGATCGCGCAGGCGCCCGAGTCTGAGAGCACCCACAGGCACTCCTCGGGGGAGTTGGTCTGGTAGATCGGGACCACCACCGCTCCGGCCTCGGTGGCGGCCATATCGGCGTAGGACCACTCGGGGCGGGTGTTGGCGAGGATCGATACGCGCTCGCCCGGTTGCACGCCGAGGTCGATCAGTCCGAGCGCGACCTCCTGGACGATCTCGCCGAGCTCGGCGTAGGTGACGTCGTGCCACTCGCCCTCGCGCTTGAAGCGCACGGCGCAGTGGTCGGGGAAGTCGATGACCGAGCGCGGGACCACATCCGCGATCGTTCGCGCTGCGGTGGCGGTGGACGCCGCGGTGGTTGCCTCCATGTCTCCTCCTCGATCAACCGGCTGAAGCTTGAACTGGCACCCGCTAAGGATATGCCCTCGGGAGCGCGCGGGAGGCGAGAGGGAGACACGGGGAGAGTTGACTGGACAAGGAGGGGCCCGACCGAAGCCGGGAGACACGCGCCTCCGGCGCGAATCCCCGTTTCGGCCAGCCGGCCGAACGGCCGGCTGCGCCACCCTCTAGATCGGGTTGGGCACGTCGATGAAGACGTGGCGCAGCCCGAAGCGCTCGCTCAGGAGCTCCCCCAAGCGCATCACCCCGAATGTCTCTGTGGCGTAGTGGCCGGCGGCCAGGAAGTGCACGTGGGCCTCGCGCGCGTGGGCCATCACCCGCTCGGCGGGCTCGCCCGTGAGGAACGCGTCGGCGCCCGCGGCGACGGCCTCGGCGAGGTAGTCGGCGCCGGCGCCCGTGACGACCGCCAGGCGACGCACGCGAGCGGGGCCGGCGTCGAACACGAGCGGCTCGCGCGCGGTGAGCTGCCGCACGCGCGCGAACAGCTCCTGCGCGGGCACTCCTCCGTCGGCGTCGTCCAACCACGCGAGCACGCCGATCGGCTGGCCGGCGTGCAGCGCGAAGGGCTCCAGCGAGTCGGCTCCGAGCGCCCGGGCGAGCAGCGCGTTGTTGCCCACCTCGGGGTGGGCATCCAGCGGGAGGTGGTAGGCGGCGAGGCTCATGTCGGCGTCGAACAGGAGCTTCAGCCGGCGCTTGAGCGCCATGTCGATCGGGCCCAGCGTGGAGGAGCTCCAGAAGAGGCCGTGGTGGGCGAGAACCAGCTCGGCGCCCTCCGCGCGGGCGCGCTCGAACAGCTCGAGCTGGGCGCTCACGCCGGTGGCGACGGTGTTGACGAGCTCGGCGCCGGGAACCTGCAGGCCGTTGGGGCAGTAGTCCTGGAAGCGCTCCGGCTGCAACAGACGGTCGAGCTCCAGCACGATGTCAGCCAGGGGGACGGGCATCCCGCAGGGACGATAGCGGTGTGGGATACTCAGGTCGCGTCGGGGCGTGGCGCAGCCTGGTAGCGCGCACCGTTCGGGTCGGTGAGGTCCCGAGTTCGAATCTCGGCGCCCCGATTGAAAAGCCCCGCTAATGCGGGGTTTTTTGTTGGATGGAGGCCCTGTGACGGGCTCTTCGATTGGGCAGTGAATGGGCAGTAAGGGCGGTTCACTGCCAGAACGCTCACTCTGGGTGTGGAGAAATCGGCGTGGTTGCTTGGTTTCTGCGGATGACCTCCCAGAAAGCTGCGGTGAGGTGCCGAGTACAGTTTTGCTTCCGCATCGCTTCCATTTTTCGCTACAATGATGTCCATGAGCTTGGCGTACGCGGACGAGGCGATCAGAATCAGGCGGCTTGCGCCGCTGACCGAGCGCGACATCGCGCGGGCGACGGGCGCCGGGGTATCGACGGTCAGCGCTTGGCTGCACCGCGCACGCGCGCCCAGCGGCCGGCGCGCCGAGCGGCTGGTCGAGCTCTCAGCGATCATTGAGCGGCTAGCCACCGTGCTCGACCAGGAGTATGTGCCGGTATGGCTCAACCGTCCGTTGGTCGCGCTTGACCATCGCAAGCCGATCGACGTCCTCGCCTCGGGCGGTTACGAGGAGCTCTCGCGGATCGTCGCAGGGCTTGAGGCGCCGACGTTCTCGTAAGGCGCGACCAGTGCCGGATCTGACTGTGGCGAGCGTGCCCGTGTCGGGTACGTGGCTGCGTCACACGCCGGTGGACTGCGATCCGCTGTACCGACCTCCGACGCCGGCGGACGGGTGCTGGCAGCGTGGAACTGTCATCGAGGGTGTCTATCTCGCGGCCGAGGAGGCGACCGTATGGGCCGAGTGGTACCGCTGGCTCGCTGAGCACGAGATCGAGCCGATGCACAGTCTGCCGCGTGAGTTGTGGCGCTACCGAGTCAGCCTGCGCAACGTCGCTGATCTCACGAGGAACGGTGTTCTTGCAGAGCTGGGCTTGCCTGATGCGATACCGGGGCGGGAACAGTGGCCTGTGTTCCAACAGGTCGTGAGCGGCTTCATTCCGAGGGATTCGACGGTGTCATGTATCGCTCGGCGGCGCGACCACAAGGCGTGTGCCTGTGCGTTTTCGCGCCGTCGCCACAGACGTCCTCATCAGGTTGGAGCCGCTTGCGCCTCCCCGGCGGGTTGAGCGGCCTCCTGCACCACCCCGCGGCCTGCGCACGTAGGTCACGTGGGCCATCACATGGTGGGAGGCAACGGCAGTCGTACTTGCGCAATCGCCTACAGCAGCGAGAGTGATCCAGCCTGTAGCCCAGCAGTTCCTCTTCGTCGTGGGTGTCGCGTAAACCTGGGGTCTGTCTGGGGTGGTTAGGACACTTCGGGGTATGGCCTACAACTTTTTGGTGTGTGATCGTGAGCAGGTGTTCTTGATGCCGCCGGATCCGCGGGATTGGCTGCCGGAGGATCATCTTGCGTGGTTCGTGCTGGAGTCGGTTGAGCGGATCGATTTGTCGGCGTTTTACGTCGTATCGCCTGGATGGGTGGGGTCGCGCGGCGTTTGAGCCGAAAATGATGGCTTGAGCTCAACCGGTCGTCGCAACGCGGTGTGGCGTATGACTGTAAAGGCAAGGGCTGATGACGGACGCCTGATCACTCGACGATCGCGCGGTTTCGTGTGCGGCACGAGGAGACGCTGGCCCGCGTTGTTCAGCGATGTGCTGTTGTTGTGCAAGCAGGCTGGCCTGGTGACGGTTGGGGTGATCGCGATCGACGGGACGAAGGTCCACGCGAACGCGTCGCATCACTCAAACCTCGACTATGAGCAGCTCGCGCGGGAGATCCTCAAGGAGGCCGGGGAGGTCGACCAAGCCGAGGACGAGCAGTATGGGGATGCGCGTGGCGATGAGCTGCCTGAGCACCTACGAACCCGCGAGGGGCGCCGTGCCGCGCTGCGCGAAGCCAAGGAGAAGCTCGAGCGCATAGCCGCGATGATCTCCTGGACGTGGGCGGGTCAGCCGGGTAGCGCAGCCCCTTGCTGCGCGGCGGCCGTCCAGCGTGGTAGTCCGGCATCGTCGCTGGCGAGCGACGCCGACCGGGGGAATCAAGAACTGCGGAGGCGGTCATGGAAACCTCCCCAATCGCAAATAAACAGTTCTTGCTGCTCTACCAGGCCCGAGCCGCAGCCCAATCTGCAACCCGACTGCCGCGTTCAGGCGCTACCCTGGGGTCATCATGAGGCACTCAGTCCAGAGCACGATCCCCGGACCCGAGAGGCCGTCGCTGAGCGATGAGGAGCGAGCCGAGCGTTTGCGGCGGCTCGCCGAGCGTATGTTCAGCCCGGACGGGCTGGATCACGACACGCTCAAGCACATCGAGCAGCTGACTGGCGAGGACTCATAGCATCGCAGTGGACGTTCTCGAGCTGTTGCGTGGCGAGGCGCCCTTTGTCGCTGATATCTCGGCTTGGTGGCGGTTCTCATCACTCCCCGGCGAGCTTACCGGGCTCATCCAGGCGGCGGTTGTCGCTGAGCGGATGTGGATTACACCGATCGTGCGCATGGAGGTCCTCTACTCCGCCCGCAGCAGCAGCGAGTACATCGCGTTCGAGACAGATCTCGACGCGTTGCGGATCTTGCGTAATGACCGTGCCGTCACCAACGCTGCGATGGGTGCTATCGGCGAGCTGGCGCAGCGAAGCGACGGATACCATCGCGTGCCGTTCACGGACGCACTCATCGCCGCAGCCGCCGCCGAGCACGGAGCCGTAGCGGTGCTCCACCACGACGCACACTTCGACAAGCTCGCCGAGATCCTCACATTCCAAGGCATCCAACTACCAGGACCCTGACCCCGGCTCTCGCATCGCCAAGCCGCAGCGGAAGCGAAGCAGACAGCCTCCCCACCAAACATGCGAGCATCGTCCAGAGCGACGCTCTGCGGAGGGTTGATCGAGGCTTCAGCTTTGCTCGTGTGAAGCAGCAGGTATGGTCCTCCAGCGTCTGCGCGTGAGTGCCCGACAGTAGCCGTCCGACGGTAGCAACTCAGGCCGGGGCTGGCAGAAGGACGGATCAGAAACAAAAAGCGCCATCTCAGCAGCCGCCACGAGGTGGCGATCCCGCTTGAACAGGCCATTCTTCCGCCTTCTCCAGGACGAAGTATGTGGACGACTTGACGCAGAGCGCTGGCCGCAGAGACTAGATGAGCGAAGGACTCATATCTAGCCATGCACATGTGAGGAGATAGGACGGAGGTTGAACGATGCACGAACACGGATCGCTACCACGAGCACGTAAAGACGGTCTTCTTGAAGAGACGGTCGGCGAGGAGCTCCTCCTCTACGATCGAGACAGCCATACCGCTCACTGCCTGAGCCCGATCGCAGCCCGCGTCTGGCGGCACTGCGACGGCGAGCACGACCTGACTGGCCTTGCCGAGCTCGCCGGGGTAAGCGAGAGCCTGGTCGCCGACGCGCTCTACGAGCTGCGCGAGAAGGATCTGCTCGCCGCCGAGCCCCAGCTCATGCAGAGCACCATCCCCGGTATCTCTCGCCGGGAAGCGATCGGCCGGATCGCGCGTATCGGTGCTGCCGCCGCAGCCGCGCCTCTCATCGTCTCCGCGACCGCCGCGACACCAGCGATGGCCAGCTCGGGCGAAGAAGCCCCTCCTACCTGCAAGTCGGATGGGGTCAAAGACCACACGTGCTGCCTCTGCAAGGACAACAAGACCTGTGTCAACGGGCCTACAAGCAACGCAGCTTGCCAGACCGCATGTGCAACTCACGGCGGCGAAAAGCTGTTTGTAGAAAGAGCTTTCTGCTCCTTTTGATCTTGTCGGTGATCTGCGATGAGCGCGGAGTGTCTCGACCCGTCTTTCCAACTGGCGCGCAACTTTGCGGTTGATGCGCTCACGGCCGAGGTCGCGAGCGCGTTCACCGGTGAGGGTATTGGCACGGTCGTGCTCAAGGGCCCGGTGCTCGCCAGGTGGCTGTATCCCGGCGAGGTGCGTCCCTACGTGGACTCTGATCTGATGGTGGCGCCTGAGAATCGGGCGCGCGCGGTGAGCGTGCTCGAGCGGCTGGGCTTCGCGGAGCATTGCGCGTGGATGCCGACGCCGCTATCCCTGGATCCAGGGGGCACGGCATTTAATCGCCGCGGCGGCGGGATAGTGGACCTCCACTGTCAGCTGCCAGGGCTCGACGGCGACCCGGCTGCGATCTGGGGTCGGCTCGCTGCGAGCGCTGAGCGGCAGGTCATGGCTGGAGTTGAGCTGCGCGTGCCCGATCGCGACACCGTGCTGCTGCACGTGGTCCTGCACGCCGCGCATCACGCGAACCAGGTGGACGGCAAGCCACTGGAGGATCTGCAGCGAGCGCTCGCCCTGGTCGGGGAGGCAGAGTGGTGGAGGGCGCTGGAGCTCGCGCGCTCGTATCGGGGCGTCCCCGCGTTCGCAGCCGGCCTGCAGCTCCTACCTGAGAGCCGGGATCTGGCGCGCAGACTCGATCTCGGCGAGGTGCAGTCGCTCAAGCACGAGATCCGCCGCGAAGACAACGTAATCGCCGAGGAGCTCTACGCACTGCTCTCCGCCGACGCGGGAATCAAGCAGAAGCTGGTGATCGCTGCCAACGATGTCTTTCCGCGACCCGACTACATGCGGTGGTGGTCGCCGCTGGCCCGGCGCGGCAAGCTCGGGCTGGCTGCTTCATATGTTTGGCGCGCGATCTGGGTGATCGGCCAGGCGCCCCGCGCGATCCACACGGTGTGGCGCGTCCGGCGAGCGAAGGGCGGGGCGTAGAACGCGCTGGTCAACCTGCCGCCTGCGGTGATAGCAAGGCGCCAGCGGCTTCAGCGGCGTCTCCGCGGTCTCCCTCGAGGATCACAGCGTCGGCCGCGGCGCGCCGCACGGCTGCGAGAACCTCCTGCGGACGCGAGCGGGCGGCGACGGAGTGCTCCAGCAGCTTGACGGCGCCCTGTCCGGTGGTGCAGGAGCGCAGTGCCCAGGTGACCCCGGGGCGGTAGTTCGTGAACGCGATCAGGGAGACGGGCAGGGGTCGATCGCCGGCGCGGCCACCGAGGGTCTCGACCGGCCGCTCCTCAGTCGCGCGAGTGTCGCCGATGCGCACCGACAGAGGCTTGGGATAGGGGTGAACGAGGCCGTCGCCGTCGAGCACCGCGTACTCATCGGACCAGTATTCCGCGCCCGCCCGCACGAGCGCGGCCACGAGCGTGGTCTTCCCGGCGAAGCTCCTCCCGGAAGGACAATCGCGCGCTCCCCGACCCCGACGACTCCGGCGTGGACGAAGACGTGGTCGGGAGCATGCAGCGCGATGTGCATCCGTAGCTGGGCGTCGAGGATGCCGAGCGCGAGCCGCAGATCCACAGCTCCCGCGATTGGGTTCTCGTCATACACGACGTTCAGAAGCGCGCCGTCCGTGTCCTTGACGAGCGCGAAGCGACCACTCTCGGGCAGGCGCCTCACCGGATGGGCGCCTGGGGGCAGGAAGTCGGAAACGGCCGCGAGGTGCTGGGGGTCGGCGGTGACCGCTACGGTCACACCGAACGCCTCGATTGCCACCGACTCCGCGCTTTCACCAGCCACACTGGGAAAGTAGCGGGTGTACATTTGGACGATGAACGATGCGCTGGTGGTCGCTCGGCTCGGTCTCGCCGCGGTGTTCTTCCTTGCGGGGGTCGCGAAGCTCGCCGATTGGCCAGGCACGTGGCGGGCACTGGCTGATTTCGACGTGCCGCCCCGCCTTGCCCGTCCACTAGTGCTGCTCCTGCCAGTTGCCGAGTTCGTGGCGGCGACGGCGCTTTTGTTTCCGACAACGGCGCGCTGGGGAGCCGCAGGCTGCCTCGCGCTCCTCGCGTTGTTCGTCGTGGGGCTCACACGAGTGCTGCGGCGCGGCGAGGCCCCGGATTGCCATTGCTTCGGCCAGGTGCACTCCAAGCCGGCGAGCTGGGCGACGGTAGCCCGCAATCTCGTGCTGGCGCTACCGGCCGCATACGTAGCGCTCGCGGGCCCTGGACCCTCGCTCACCTCATGGGTCGCAGGCACCGACGGACGCGACCTCGGACTGATCGCGACCAGCGCATTGGCAGCTCTCGCAACAGCGACGTCCGTGCTTCTATGGCGCGAGAACCGCCAGCTGCGCTCGGCCGACAATCGGTCGACTGCGGCACCCATGCAGATCGGAGCGCTGGCGCCGCAGTTCTCACTGCCCTCCGCCGCCGGGCCCGACATCAGCCTGCAGGACCTGTTGGCCGGTGATCGAGCCTGCGTACTCACGTTCGTGCACCCAGGGTGCGGACCCTGTGCGTCGCTCCTACCCGAGCTCGCTCGCTGGCATGACACGGTGACCGAACGCCTGGCCCTGACCCTGGTGACCGACGCAGAGGCCACGGTAGCTGAGACGCTTGCGCGTGAACACGCGGCGAGCGACGTGCTCATTGACAAACAGTCGGGGGTCAGCAAAGCGTACGGAGTCACAGCCACCCCCTCCGCCGTACTCGTCGCGTCAGATGGCACAGTGAGGAGTGCCCCCGTCGCTGGCGCCGTCGCGATCGAATCGCTCATCCGCCTCGCGCTCCAGCTCGAAGACGCGGCCGGCCCCCGCATGGAGATGACCACAACATGCACTCTTCCGGCAGCCAGCGTAGCCGCCTGAGCGTCGCGTAGGGGCGCTCCCGGGCGCAGAGAGCTTCCGCCCAACGAGCCCACCGAGGCCAAAGCCCCGCCCTTCCCAGCCGACTTCTGCTCTCCGTAGAGCGAGCTCAGCGGGCTTGGCTACTGTGGGCAATGCTCTGCGAAGCCCAGCCGCTTGAGCACGCTCACCGTGCGTGCCCGATCATCGGGCGCCACCATCAGATCAGCGTCAACGTAGGGACGCACCTCACCGGGATAGAGCCACCTGGCGAGCACCGGGCCCTTGAGCACAACAGTGCCAATACCCTCACTGGCGAACGCGCTCGCGACCTCCGCGGTAAGCGCGCGTCGATGGCGAAATTGCACGCCCGCTGCCGGTAACACTCGTAACGTTCCGTGCTCATCGGAGTGCCATATCGCCAAGCTCGCGATCACCCCCAGTCCACGTGCAGGAGGCTCAACACTCGGGCTCGCATCTGCGCCTGATTCTCGCAGCTCCACAGCAGTGCTCCCGTCAGCGCACAAGCTCGTCAATCAAGTCACCTCGCGCCCGCTTTGACGTCAAAAACACCAGACGAGCCGGCGAGCGATCATGAGCTGCAAATCTTGTTCGCGCATGTTGTAGCAAATACTAGCTTACCTGACCCCGCAAGACCTCCGCATCCTATCTGTTCGGAACACCATACTTCACATTCTTTCATGTTTTTCACCTTCGCGAGGCTACACGCACAGCGTACTTCATTCTCATCCTTACACTGGCAACATTCGGTGCCCCCTGGGCTGGCCATCGCCGCTGGTGTCGCGGCGGTCGCGGAGACGATGAGAGGCGCGGCTGCGGCGGCAGCACCGATACGCGCGATCCGGCCGATCGCTTCCCGGCGAGAGATACCGGGGATGGTGCTCTGCATGAGCTGGGGCTCGGCGGCGAGCAGATCCTTCTCGCGCAGCTCGTAGAGCGCGTCGGCGACCAGGCTCTCGCTTACCCCGGCGAGCTCGGCAAGGCCAGTCAGGTCGTGCTCGCCGTCGCAGTGCCGCCAGACGCGGGCTGCGATCGGGCTCAGGCAGTGAGCGGTATGGCTGTCTCGATCGTAGAGGAGGAGCTCCTCGCCGACCGTCTCTTCAAGAAGACCGTCTTTACGTGCTCGTGGTAGCGATCCGTGTTCGTGCATCGTTCAACCTCCGTCCTATCTCCTCACATGTGCATGGCTAGATATGAGTCCTTCGCTCATCTAGTCTCTGCGGCCAGCGCTCTGCGTCAAGTCGTCCACATACTTCGTCCTGGAGAAGGCGGAAGAATGGCCTGTTCAAGCGGGATCGCCACCTCGTGGCGGCTGCTGAGATGGCGCTTTTTGTTTCTGATCCGTCCTTCTGCCAGCCCCGGCCTGAGTTGCTACCGTCGGACGGCTACTGTCGGGCACTCACGCGCAGACGCTGGAGGACCATACCTGCTGCTTCACACGAGCAAAGCTGAAGCCTCGATCAACCCTCCGCAGAGCGTCGCTCTGGACGATTTGCGAGAGCACGGCCAGATCGTCGTCTACTGCTGCATTCGCCCGCGATGCGGGGGCGAACAGCGCGTCGTCGTGCCCGGCATCGACAAAAGGGGACCTCATAGGCCCTCGGAGTATGGACCACGACCCCATCCAGAGTCGGGGCAACCCTCAGCGCGCTGTCGTCGCCCCAGCTTCGCGCTCTCTGGCGCGCTGGTATGCCGAACGCTCCTTGAGCCGCGCGACATATGCTTTGAGATCCTGCGAGACATCCTCGGGGAAGCCCGCCCTCTCCGGGATGGACAGGGCGGTGGCGGCGAGGATGTCCGCTACGCCGAACCGCCCGCCAACGAGGTATTCGCGGTCCCCGAGCGCGTCCGCCACGGCGCCTGCGGCCGCGACGAAGCGCCCCCGCGCCTTCGCGGCGCGATCGGGATCGCTTTCGCAGAAGATCGCCGCCTCAATGAGCGGCGGCTCGAGCTCGGCGGGCGCGAAGCACGACCACTGGTAGGCGAGTGCTCGCTCGTGCGTGCCCAGCGGGGGCAACAGCTCGGCCTGCGGGTGCAGGTCGGCGAGGTGCAGGCAGATGGCCGTCGACTCGAACACGTAGCCCTCGTCGTCCTCGAGCACGGGCACGCGGCCGAGTGGATGACGCACGCGGTGCTCCTCCCCGCTGCCTTCCTTCCAGCTCATAAGCGTCAGCTCGTAGGGCGCCCCGATCTCCTCGAGTGTCCACAGCGCCCGGATCGGACGTCCTGCGTATTCGCGGTGGTAGACCCGAAGCACGCCGGGACCATATCCGCCCGGCCGGTGCCTTGCGTCGCGTCGCTTGCGGGCTCAGACGCCCAGGCCGCGGCACCGTCCGGCGCTACGATCATCGACCGCCACCCGGAGATCGCCGAACGGGTGCCGAGCCCGCTGCTATAAGGAGAGGTTGCGAGGTCCGACGGCCGTCCGGACTTCAGTCCGAGGAGTTTTGGCAGTGACGGCCCTCCCACTGCCAAAATCCGTTCATATCGAAGGCAATATCGAACTAGCTGGAGTCAGCATGCGTAGCCAGAACACCCGCCGTTGCAGGCATTTTGAGGAAACCGGGCTACCTGGTCTAGCGATTCGGGTCGGTGAGGTCCCGAGTTCGAATCTCGGCGCCCCGATTATAAAAACCCCGCAAATGCGGGGTTTTTTGTTGGGCATACGTTACGCGGCGACCTCGCGTGTTTGGGCAGTGATTAGGCACTAACAGGGGTATGGCGAGTCTGGATCGGGCCTGAGGCCGCTTGTTTGCAGGGTTTCTGGTCGGTGATCTGTCCGATGATTGCGGTGAGGTCTGCGGTACCGGCTCTACGACACCAAGCGCTTGAGGGTCCCGCTGTACCCGTCGGTCGAGATCGCCGCGATCGGGGCCGTCACTCAGCTGCGAAACGAATGCAGGCAGATCGGGCACGGACTACACCAGCGAGATCACGAGGTAGCACGCGATCTGCTCCGGGGGCCAGTGCGCGCCGCTGCGCCCGGTCATCCCCGTCGGTGCGGGCTCTGGTAGGCGTGTCGTAGCCAGCGGCCGTCGATGGCGCTCCAGTCGAGATCGGTGGGTTGGAAGTAGGTGGTGAGGAAGCGGTTGAAGGTGACGGCGAGCACGCGCTGGTGGGCGCGCTCGTAGTGGTGCTCGTGGCCGTCAGGGACGATGTCGCGGTCGTCGCTGATGAGATAGTCGGCCTCTGCGAGCAGGGCGGTGTAGACGATCGGGTCATCCTGGCGGTCTCGTGTGAGGACGGGTGCCTGGTCGGGCTCAAAGGGTGGGGGGCCAGCGGCGCAGATGGCCTGCATCTGGCGTAGGAGGGGTTTGATGTCGCTCTCGCGTATGTTGGGGTTCAGCCGCTTGCCGATCTCGCGAACTTTCCGCTCGTACTCGTCAAAGAGCGCGGCTGAACCGAGCGCCACCCAATGCTCTGGCGCGTTGTGAGGCAGCAGGTCGTAGAGGATCGCGCGTTGACGCTCCGCGACCCTGGCAGCCACGGTTATGTGCTGGATGCCGGTTGGCTGGGTGCCGGTCCTCTCAGCTTCGGTTTGTAGGAGCTCAAGCTCGATGCGGTGCTGCTCGGCCTGGTCGGTGAGGGCTCCGTAGGCGAGCAGCACCCACAGCTTGCGTGCCATCCCCGTGGGGCTGAGCGTCGCGGGAAGCGACACGCTGGTATCGATGACGACGCGGGACACAGTGCGCCAGCGTAGAGAGGACCCCCGACGGTCCAGTGCGGCCGCTACTTGCTCTCGGCGAGGGCGGCGCGGACCTGTTCATCGCTCACCCCAGCGAAGCGTTCATCGAGCTCGGCGAGCTCACCTGCGAGATCGTAGTTGCCGCGCAGCGATGCCAGGAGCGAAGCCTGAGGTATGCGGTAGCCGCCGCCGGGGAGCTTGAGAAAGAGGATCTTCTCGGCATCGATCCAACGGCGGATCGTGCGATCGCTCACATTGAGCAGGGCGGCGGCCTGCGCGACGGTCAAGAGCTGGGGTCTAGAAGCGGTGAGTTCCATGAGGAGATCCGATGCGAAACCACGACCAAGCATAGCGGATATTACGGTCAGGATGGACATCCCAGACATTTAGGCCAAACGCAGACAGCTCAACCTGGCTCCCCACCGCGATGCTTGTGACTCGGCCTCTGTTGTGCCGAGCCTGGGGATTGCCCTCGGTGGCCTTCCGGCTTGCGACACTTATGCATATGGACAACCGGCACCTCGACCCTTTGCGCAGGCTTTACCAGGCGGACAAGATGTGGTGCGACGACGGCAACGAGCCCGTTTCATTCCATCTGCAGTACACGGGTGGGGGGCCCATCATCTCCCATCCGTGCTGGACCCCGGGATGGTCGGTGCCGTCCGAGCATACGATCGACGACCTCAAGGAGCTGGAGATCTTGAGGGTGGAACCACACGCCCCTCACGAGAAGAACCGCACATTTGCCTTCACGATGAAGGGTCGCGCGGAGGCCAAGGCCGTCGCCGAAAAGCTCACGATACCAACCGCAGTCGATGGCCAGGCACCGACAATCGACCAAACCTTGCTGTGGCTCGTGCGACTACGCGGAGAGGCCCCAGAGTGCTTTCAGCCGCCGATCCGGCTTCTGGATCGCGCGGTTAGCGAAGGGCACATCACCACGACCGGACGTGAACCGCTGGCGCGGCAGCTCCTCGGCCTCGTCGCCGATGGCTACCTACGAGGCGAGGTTCCCGCTATCGACCAAGGTTCAGACGAGCAACTGCTCGAATGGACTCCAAGCCTGGAGACCACTATCCAAGCGCACGAGCAGGTTGCAACAGTCCAGGCCGGTCCTCAGCTCACGTTCAACGCGCCGGTCCTCGGCAGCCAGATCGCCGCTGGCGACATCACGAACTACAGCTTCTTCACGGCGGTCCTCGATCAGGCACACGCCGCGATCGATGGGTTTGACGACTACGATGAAGACACCCGACGTGGGGCGAAAGAGCTTCTCGACCGCCTGCGTGGCAAGGTGACATCGGCGTCCGGTGCCGTCGTGACAGGCACAAGCGTCGCGCTGGCGCTCGAAGCCATCAAGAGTGTGTTCGGCATCTAGGACACCCGGCGACCGGCAGCGCCGAAGTCGAGGAACTCGTCGCTTGCCCGGAATTGACTGATTTTGCGCCCATCGCCGCCAACAGGTTACGTGCCGAGCGCCCTGCTGCTTCCCGCAGGAGCGAGCCGGGAGTCCTGGCGGGCTGTTGGAGCTCGTCCATTGCGCTCGTCTGCCAGGCGCCGACGGCGGCGTCGCTTCCGTGCGCCGACGTCACTCTCGCGGCCAGGGGCGCGGGTGTCGGCTGCCTAGCGGACGACGCGATATCTGACGTGGGTCACTGCTGGTGAGGCGATCACCTTGATGGGTTCGAGGGTAGGATCGCCAACCTTCTGGAGCAGCCGCTCCCCGACCCCTAGGACGATCGGGACGATGTGGAGATAGAGCTCATCCAGCATCCCGGCCACGAGGTATTGCTGCACGGCGCTCGCGCCTCCGGCGATCGAGACGACCCTGTCGCCGGCTGCCGCCCGTGCTTGCTCGAGTGCGGACTCGATCCCGTCGGTTACGAAGTTGAAGATGGTGCCGCCCTGCATCGGCAGCGGCTCGCGCGGGTGGTGGGTGAGCACGAAGACAGGCGCGTGATAAGGAGGGTCCTTGCCCCACCAGCCCGTCCACGCCTGGTCCCACGGTCCGTCACCGCCACCGAACATCTTGCGACCCATGATGTAGGCACCGACACCCTGGACGACATCGTCAACGACCTCCGAGTCGGCGTTCCGCTCGCCACCGTCCAATCCCTGTTGCTTTCGCCAGCTGTAGGTCGCGAACGCCCACTGGTGGAGGCGCAGCCCGCCCTCTCCGATCGGATTGTCGGGGCTCTGGTTGGGTCCGGCGACGAAACCATCGAGCGACATTGCGATATGGCAGGTGACTGAACTCATGGCTTCTTAGACCTCCGTCAGCGGCAGGAATCATCGCCACTGGGCGCACGTACGACCGAGGCGGACAATACATGCGCGAGAGTCTTGGCAACCCTTCTCGCGCAATGCGCTAGCCGATCGGCAAGCTGCACTGCTGGTTTCGTATGGGAGCGAGCACGCAGGTTGTGCGACCCGAAACTGTCGCGTTGGACGAGAAAGGGGTCTGATCGCCGGCGAGGCGGACGCTTTCGCATTGCCTTATGTGTGCGGGCACGATCGTGATCATGGTGGCGGCCCTTCGGGTGGGGCTGGCTCAGTGCGCCTGCGCGACGTGCACAAGGCGCATTGGCGGGAACGCGTGCTGCGCGCTGGGCTGTGGCATCCACGATGCTTCTGCAGTGGAGCTCTCGACATGAATCACGTCTGGTTCCTCATGCGCTGGTTGCACATCCTCGCGATGGCATTCTTCGTCGGCGGGCAGCTCTTCCTCGCGGCAGTAGTCGTGCCCGTGGAGCGTCACTCGCCCGACCGCGAGCAGCTGCGCGCAATCGCCCGGCGCTTCGGATATGGGACGCTCGCTGCGCTGGGAGTGCTGCTCGCGACGGGCAGCGCGATGGCGAGCCACCTGCACCTCTGGGGCGATAGGACCTTCTTGCCAGTGGTGCTGTCAGGGCCTGTTCGGTGAGGTCGGGTCTATGGTCGCCGTCTCAGCGGTCATGATTCGACGATGCGAATCTGCGAGATGACCGTCAAGAACTACCGCGGGTGGCGAGAGCCCGTCTCGTGGCGGCCCGATAGCCACGCCCTGATAGTGGGGCCGAACAACGCAGGAAAGACAACTCTCCTGACTGCGGCTGACCTCGTGCTCAACCCTTACCGGGATCGATACCGCGACCGGCTGGAGGTCTGGGATTTTCCGGACTGCGACACGTCCGAGCCGGTCGAGATCACAGTGATCCTCGACGATCTCTCCGACGAGGACCGCGACCACTTCGAGGCGTATCTCGAGGGCCGCAGAGACGACGGGACGTTTGGCGGCTGGGATTCCCCCGAGGAGGAGTTCGACCAGGCCAAGCTGGTCTTGCGACTCAAGTTCCGCGGCGCCTATGACGAGCCAGCGCGCGCATTCTATGCCCGCCCTGAGGCCGAAGAGGCACACGTGCGCCAAGCTGACAAGATCCGAATCGGATGGCAGTACATCCCGGCGGGACTTGACCCGGGACACGAGCTGGCCTTCTACTCGAGCTCCGTTCTCGCGCGGCTATTCGAGCGCGGCGACATCTCCGAGCCACTTGACGCGATCCGCAAGGCCATCGACGAGGCCAAGGCCCCGCTTCTCAAACACCCGGATGTGAAAGCGACCCGCGAGCGACTCCAGGACTCCGCTCAACGCCTCGGGCTCGCCCCAGCCGGTGATCCGCTGGACCTGGCGGTCGCGGGACTCAGCGACCGACGCGTGCTCCAGAGCCTGCAACTCGTCCTTCAAAGTGGGCGCTCGCAGACGCATCTACCGCTCGCCGCGCACGGGCGAGGCGTCCTTCGGGTGCTGCTGATCGCGGCGCTCCTGCAAGGCGCTCGTGCTGGCGGAGGCAACCTGATCCTCGCGCTGGAGGAGCCCGAGCAGAACCTCGAGCCGGTTGGTCAACGTCTTGTCACGCGGTCGCTGCTGCTTGCCGAGGAGGCAGGTGCTGCCCAGGTGCTTCTCACGACCCACTCGGCTGAGGTCGCAGGGACGTTCCCATTGGCCCAGATCCACCTGGCGCGCGACGCAGACGCACCGGAACTGAAGGCGCTGCGGCATGCCGAACCGTCTGAGCACAAGTTCTTCGAGTTGCACTCCCGCTCGGCTCTCATCGATGGCCTCTACGCGTCCGTGGTCGTGCTCGCGGAGGGTCCAACTGAGCGGGGCGCGCTTCCCTCACTCTGGGCTGCCCACCGGCCGGGCGACGGGCTCGACGAGCACCGCATCGAGCTCGTCGACTGCGAGTCGATCGACAAGATGCCGAGCTTTGTGCGCTTCTTCAAGGCCCTCGGCATCCCGGTGATCGCGGTCGCCGACACCGACTGGCCGGAGAAGCTGGCCAGGGTCGCGGCCGCCAACCCCGACGTGCTGCTCGGTTGGAAGACGCATAAGGACTGGGAGGGCGTGCTGGCCGCCGAGGCCAACATCATCGAGTTGGCCACTGCGATCGAGATATGTCGCGCCAGCCTCGGAGAGTGGGAGGAGCACGCAGACCAGCTTCGCGGATGCTTGATTGATCACCTCGGCGAGGCCTCGCATCTTGCCGAGGCGACCGACGTGCATACGCTGATCGCAGGGTATGAGGAGCCGCATGCTCGCAGCGCACTCGTACACCTGTTGCGCGGCAACTCCGGCCTCGACTTCAAGAGCACCATCTACTCACGCACGATCTGCACGGCGCTCACCGTGCTACCGCCGACGGCGACCGGGATGATCGACCACGTCCACTGGTTCATCAGCGGCGATGAGGACGCGAAGGGCGTCCATGATCTTTGACCAGGCTCAAGAGGATGTGCTCGCAGACGAAAGCGAGTGCCTTCTGGTCGAGGCGCCGCCGGGGTCCGGCAAGACCCACACCGCGGTCCGTCTTGTCGGGCGCGACATAGACGCCGGCAGGGTTGGATCCACACAGCGAGCGCTGGTGCTGACGTTCAGCCGAAGTGCACGCTCACAACTTGACTCCTACGCCGCTGAGCTGCTGACACCGAGCCAACGCGCGAGGACCGAGATCACGAACTACCACGCGTGGTTCTGGCAGAAGGTGACCCAGTACCGAACCCCTCTCGGCCTCCCATTGCAGATTGAGCTCGCCACCGAGGTGGAGCGCCAAACGGACGTACTGGCGGCGATGGAACTCGAGGGCGTCCAGCGAGTGAGCAAAGACAAGCGTCAGGTCTCCGACTACAGCACCGCTCTCGAGTACAGCCTGCCAGATGGGCGCCCTGACCGGCTCGCCAAGTCACGACCAAGCAATGAAGATATCGCCGTGCGCCTGCGCGATCTGCATCGAAGCACAGGAAGAGTTCACTATGACGACCTCGCCTACTACGCCTGGCTGCTACTGGACGGCTCGCAGACCCTTCGCCACCTTTGGCGTCACAAGTATCCCGTGATCGTGCTCGACGAGTATCAGGACAGCTCGCCGCTCCAGGCGGCGATCATTGACCGCCTGACTGGGCCGACCTCGCGGTTGTACGCGTTCGCCGACCCCCTGCAGCAGATCTACGAGTGGCGCGACGCGTCCAAGCACCGCCTCGAGGAGTTCCGTGCGAGTCGCCATCCCTCTGAACACACCCTGCGGACCTTGCACCGTTACCGGCACAGGCCGGCCCTTCAGGCGTGGATGCAGCAAGCACGTGATGTGCTGCTCGACGACGCGGAATCCGTCACGGCCACGCGGCCCCCCGAGATCGGCGTCGTGTACTTCACCCCCGACCTGCCCGAGAAAAACAAGGTCTGGGGCGCCGAGGCCCGTGAGCTGTTCCAAATCGACAAGCCGATCTCGAATGCGATCAAGAACTCCCAGGCGCGAACGGTCGGAGTGATAGCCCGGCGCCGAAATCAACTTGACGTACTCGAGCGACACCTCACAAAGCTCTTCCGGTGTGGCCGGCTACGAGCGTCCGAGGACGCTTTGGATCTCGCCATCGGATGGGTCGACGGGTACGCAAGTGCGATCACCGTGGAGCATCACACGCACCGCCTCCTCGAGCTTGCGACCGTGTTCGCGCCTAGACACAAGCATCTCGACTTGGCTTCCCGCGTCGGGCCGGATGGGATCGATCCGGCACGCCTTCGCGAACCGAGGCGCGCGTTGGCCGAAGGCATCACTGAACTCGCCGGTCGCTGCGACACGCTGGTCGGCGCGTTTCGTGCAGTTCAGGACCTCACGCGACTGGTGTGCGAGAGCCAAGATGCACGCGTGATCGGCTGGGACAGCCTCTACGCGATCCGCCGCGTGTTGCAGGCTCAGCCGCACCTCTCAGACTCCGAGGCAGCGGATAAGGCACACGCCCGCATACGCCAGGCGCGTTTCTCAGCGGCAGCCACACCGCGGCGTGGCATTTACCTCCTGACCTGCCACGAGGGTAAGGGCAAGGAGTTCGATTTCGTCGTTCTGCCCTACGTCTCCGATGACAACTTCGAGGATGACGAGGAGTCACGCCAGCTCCTGTACGTGTCCCTCAGCCGCGCAAGAAGGTGGATACTCGTGCGGCTGGCGACCGGGAGAGTGCCGCCGATATGTCAGCGGCTTGGTCTCGTCTAGACGGCCGCGACACCGCCGTGCTCGCTTGGCGGCGAGAGGGTCAGGGCAGGGCGGGCGTTACCGGAGCAACTGACCGCCGCGCTGGGCGAGCAACTGTTCGGCAAAGGCGACGACAGGGGCGACGACGCGTGCAGCTTGCTTTTGACCAAAGCACACATCCGGCTTGCCTCAGTACCAGATCGCGCTTTGCCGGCCGTTTGCCACCTGCGGGGGGTCGGGGAGGCTGAGAGCATTGCCGCTCGCGATCCGTGTGGCGCTCCACGCCGCGGCTGCCGCGTCGAGTAGATCCTCGGCACCGGCATCGCCGATGTCGGTGACCTCCGCCGGGATCACCAGCTGTTGGTCGCGCAGCAAGCGGACTCGCTCGTGAAGGCCGTTCCAGGAAGTCTTCGTCCAAGCGAGATGCCGCCCTGCCATCGCGCAGAAGCTGACCTCGGGGTGCACCTCCCGTATGTCGTCTCGGACTGCGACCACCTCCTCCAGCTCGAGCACCCGCTCACCCAGCGCATATGCCTGGCGTGAGATCGAGCGGGAACCACCGGTGAGGGCGAGGCACCTCTCCCGTGCCGTGTTGTAGTCGAGCGCGGCATAGACCTCTCGCGGGTAGGTCGGGAAGACACTGCTTCCCCGGGGACCGACGAACTTACGAGCCTCGGTATCCGCCCCTCGGCGCTCCGTGCCGCTCGTCAAGCCGATGGGCATGTCGATCCCGATGGCCGCCATGTCGGAGAGTTCGCTCAGGAGATCGTCGATCCTGGGGGCCACGATGGCGCGCTCGTAGCGGCCGTCGCGCAGAACGACGGCAACCCACCGCCTCTTCCACACATCGATCCCTGCGACCCACATTTACGCGACGCTACAGAATGAGACCGTCTCCGGGAAGCCGACATCATCCCCGTTGGTCGATAACCCCGAGCAGCTCGGTGACCTCGTCGGGTCGGGGTTTGCCCCCGAACCACGAGTACGTTGGCTTGGGCAGGTCGTCCCAGGCGAGCATGGCCGGTGTCTGTCCCGTTCCGAGCCTCCATGTGCGCCCGATCGCTCCTGCGGGCGCCTCTCGCTCTACAGCAAACCACGGCGCGCACCAGGCGCCGACGACCTGCCGGCCATTGGAGTCGCGCCCTCGGGCATACGCCGGCCCATGATCTCCTGAGAGGGCAAGCGCGAGGATGAGCCGCGCCTCTGCGACTCCGTCGAGCGGGTCTTCCAGCTCGACGATGACTTCGTCGGTGACTGTTGCTTGGAGACCGTGCTCGTCGTCGAGCAGGCGTGTCGCCCGAGCAGCACCTGTGAGCGGGTGCAGGGTCTCCTCGACTGCGTCGCCGGCGGCGCGAATGCCCGCAGCGCCTGAGAGGTACTCGGGCAGATCGCCGGCGAGCAATGCGATCTGCTCCGCTGACGCGTCAACCAGGAGGTCGGCGACAGCACGACCTGTCCTCAGGTAACGCATGGTGTGCTCGTCCTGCCGCGAGATACGTTCGACGTCGGTACGTAGCAGCCCCAGGCCGACGGCAGCGATGCTCGCTGCCGCTGCTCGCTCATGTTCGTTGGGCTCATCGCCCGCACTGCCCAGGGAACGAAGCGCTTCGGCGAAGATCTCTGGCCAGTTCTCGTCCGTCCAGAGATCAGAGGCCACGGCGTGCAGGACGCTTCGTGCGGCGAGCGTGCACACGACCATCGGATACTCCGGCGCGCGGGCGACGAACCGCTCAAGGAAGCGCCGATAGCGATCACGCTCGGCCTCTGTTGATCGGCGCAGCTGCTCGGTGAGTGTCGGCTCGCGTTCGTCTTCTGCTTGATTGTGGGTGTCGGAGTCTTCGTCGCTATCGAGCGTGCCTACCGTGTCGTCGAGTGCGCCGCCCACGCCCGGCAGCGCGGGCAGTACGAGCGCGAACTCGGCGGCGCGCTGGCCGAGCACCGGATCGCATGCGGCGAGATAGTCCTCCAGCGAGATGCCAGGCGCAGGCCGCCCAGTGGGTGTATCTGCGTCGTCCGCTGCTTCCTCGCCGCCATCGGGCGGACTCGCTGGGGCAATGCTGGCGCCTACGCGCAACAGGTGTGGGCGAAGCTCGTCGAGGTCGGCGAGCAGCTGGTTGCCGAGGCCGAGGCGAGCGATCTCCGCCGGGGTCGCGCGAGCTTTCCCGATCGCCCTGACGTGTGGGCGGCGTACACGGTCCAGGTCCGCGACGAACACGCTGTTGGAGCTCGTCTCGTCGCCGAGGAGGACGCGCACAGCGCCACCGGTAGGCGCAGCGGCCGGATCGACCTCGTAGTGATCGCTTCCAGCAGGAAGGGTCGCGCTGCGTCGCCACTGGTCGTCTGTGACGTCGTAACGCTCCAGTGCCGCGTCGATCGCTAGCGGCTTGTGCAGCAGCAGGGCGACCACGCCATTGCGCAGGGTCGCCGACAGCAGCACGACCGCGGGCGTCCATGCCTCGTCGGGCGTTGACGTCCGAGACAGCTTCGCGATGCCCTCCGGCGGGGGTTCTCCCTCGGCAGGGGTGAGATCATTCTCTGATGGGCCGAGAAGCGCGAGCTCGCAGTTGCCGCCCTGCGCGACGGCCCGCAGCAGCGCGGGTGTCGAGAGGTTCGGGCTCCCGGTCTGCGCCCATATCGTCTCGCCTTGGCGCCACTGAATCAGCTTGCCATGCCAGTAGCGCTCGTCAGCGACGACCTTGTTATCGGTGGTCGCCTGCCGCGCGATCCACGCGATGCGTCCACCACGCGCGTTGGCAAGCTCGGCAAGCGCAGGTCCATCAACGTCGGTATCCGGTTGCACGAATGCCGTCCATACATCCGGCTGGAGCCGGTCAAGCAACGCACGCGTGCCGGCGAGCGCGGTGTCGTGAAACGGGGCGTAGAGAACGAGTTCCTCGACGGGCCCTTCGGGTAGCTGCTCGGCGATCGGCTGGTTCAAGGAGTGCACCAACTCCGGCCCGGGGTCGCCGGCGGGAAGCTCGTCAAGGCGCTCGGCCACGCGGACTATCGCCTCGGGAGCGCCAGGGCTGAGAGCAATCGGAGAGCTCGCGAGATCGCGCAGGAACCCGGCAACCTGCCGGATCGTCCGTGGGCCGCCGTCCTCGTCGGCGCGCAGCACCGTCCACACCTCGGCGTTGGCGTTCCAGCCGGCGATCGTGAGGTTTCCCGAGCCGATCGCGATTCGCGCCTGACCATCGCCGACGATCACGAAGAGCTTCGGGTGAAAGGCGCCGCGAGGACACAGTGCGCGAGCATCGAGGTACTGGGTGCCGGCGCGGCGGACCACCACCGGGTCGGCGTGCACCATCGTCGCGTCGGAGATAACGCTCACAAGCGCGCCGAGCGCGCGGGCGTCGGCAAGCGCGAAGCGCTCGAAGTACTCAAGCGCCGAGGTGTAGGTGAGTATCAGAACCTCGCGGGCGCTCTCCAGCTCGTCCAGTAGCGCGCGAGGAGAACGAGCCTCAGCCGAGACGGGCACGCAGCTCCTCACCCAGCTCACTTGGCAGATACCGGCCGGCGTCGTCGATCGTGAGTACGCCGAGACCGGCGAGCACAGACGAGAGTGTGTCGGCGCGCAGCGCGACGTTGCCTGCGCCCTCCTCCCCCCGGACGCTGAGGATGCCGTCGCGGTCACGTAGGCGTGTCGGGACGAACGGTCGGCCGCTGCGGGTGAGGTACATCTTCGACAGCGCGACGCGCTTGGCTCGGCGTACGAGGATGACGGCGAGATCGCGCGCCAGCCCACGCACCATGCGCTCGCGCCCGCCCACCAACAGCTCCGCTACCCAGCGCGGCCCGAGGTCGGAACGGTCGGTGCCGACGAACGCCTTGAGTGTCTGCCCTTCGAGATCGTCGAGGCGCCCCGCGCCGAGCGCCAACAGGCGGACCGCGTTCTGGGTGCTCCAGTCCTCGTCAGCGATCTGCGCCTCGGCCGGGAGGATCATGTCGCCCTCCATACGCGCTGGTAGACCCGCGATCAACTCGCCAACACTGATGTCGTCCAAGCTCTGGGCGAGATGGTCGCCGAGGTCCTCTGCGGTCATCGGATTCATGTTGAGCTGTTGCGCTAGCCACTGCCATAGTGCGCGCCACGCGCCGACCGAGTAGTTGCGAAGCGCCGCGGCGCGCCACATCGAGGCGACCATCGACCGCCGATCGCTGGCGGGGTCGCCAAGCGGCCCGCCGAACGCCCACCGCTCCCGGAACGCTCGTACCGGGTCCGACGAGGCCCCCTCGTGCAGCGTGTCGAGCAACAGCAGGCAGGTGAGCTGGCGGTTGCGATCATCCGGCCTGCTGTCCTCGACATCATTAACGAGGATCCGTCGAAGCCAACGGCCATCCGGAGCGTCGGCGGCCTCGCACAGGCACAGATGACCTGCGGCGCGCAGCTCCTCGCCGTCCAGTGTGTCCCGGCTGGCCAGGTCGAGCAGCTCGCCCAGCCCCTCCCGCAGCGTGGGAAGATCAGCGCGCGGCCCACGTCGCGGCGGCGTGTGCGACGACAGCGCGCCGATCCGCACACACGGCCCCTGGTAGACGCCCGCGAACCCGCGCTCACTCAACCCGCCGAGCTGCGCCGCGCCCGCGACATCAAACCGTTCGCCATCCAGGAACCGCACCACGCGATCCTCGCCGTGAGCGGAGCTGAGTTGGATCCGGTGGTGCTCATGGAAGTGGTGAACCGCACAGATCACCACCTCGCAGCGGCGCACGAACTCCTTCGCGGCCTGCTCATCAAGACCCCGCTCCCCAGCCTCCGCCCAAGCAAGCGCGTGAACGCAATACATCCGCGCGTGCCGAGTGGTCGTAATCACCCCCGGCAGGAGCTGATCGACGATCCGCGATACCGCAGTCTCCACCCGCAACGGATAGCGGCCGGCTGACTCCTCCAAGCCAAAACCAGTCCACGCCGGCCCCTCCACCTGCTCCACAGCCACCGTCGAAACCTACCGAAGGCCTCGCACTCGCCGGTATCACGGAGCCTGGGGATCAGGCGGCGGGTGTGCGCTGAACCAGCGTGCGACCTGGCGGACGGTTTGCGTTCCACTGCTTTATCCGGCCCCGTTGAGCGAGCAGGGCGGATGCCGCGCTCAAGCGGCCCGGTCCGTCCCGCAGGACAGTTCACCGACGACGGCTCAGTCGCGTGCCTACCATCGAGCACATGACAATCCAGCGGATGGACCACGTGGGCATCGTCGTCAACGACCTCGCGGACGCGGTGGCGTTCTTCGCCACGCTCGGACTCGAGCTGCAGGGCGAGGCGTCGGTCGAGGGCGATTGGGTGGACCGCGTCGTCGGGATCGAGGGCGTCCGGGCGCAGATCGCGATGCTGCAGACTCCAGACGGGCACGGACGAGTCGAGCTGGCGAAGTTTCACACGCCGTCGACCAACGGCGGTCACCAGTGCGCTCCCGCGAACGCTTCGGGTATCCGCCACATCGCGTTCGCCGTCAACGACATCGACACCATCCTCGCTCGCCTCCGAGCCCGCGGCGCAGAGCTCGTCGGCGAGGTGGGGCGCTACCAGGACAGCTACAGGCTCTGCTATGTCCGCGGCCCCGAGGGGATCATCGTCGAGCTGGCGGAACAGATTGGCTGAACTGGTCTGCCCGCCGCCAATCACCTCGCCAGCGTTGGGAGGACCCCGGGACGGGATCCCATAAGGCACACGCTTCGGCGAGCTCCGGAGGCCGCCTACCCCTACCGCTGCTCGGCTGACTCTTCGGCCTGCTCTTCGCCGAGTGTCCAGTCGTGGCCCTCGACGAGCGCTTTGAGCGCTTCGCGCTCCTCGGGGCTGCGGCGCATCATGTGCGCGTAGACGCGTAGTGTGAACGCCGGGTCGGTGTGCCCCATCTGGTGCATGACGTAGGTGGGGTCCTTGCCGATCGCGAACAGCACGGAGGCGAACGTATGCCTGAGCTTGTGCGGCGTGATCCCATCAGGGAGCGGCTGGCCGCCACGCTGGGCGAGCAGGTCTTCTGCCCTGGCCGCGACTGGGGCGACGACCCGCTGGCGCAGGTTGTGACGGTTGCGGGCGTTGCCGTCGCGGGTGGTGAGGATCGGGTCGTTGGGGCCGGTGGCGTTGGCGGCCTTGTGCTCGGTCAGGATCTCGCGCAGCAACGGGAGCATGTCGATCTCGCGCACACCGGCGTCGGTCTTGTCACGCCCGATCTCGATTCGTCCGTTCGCGAGATCCTGGTCGCGGCCGAGCAGCGCCCCGGCCGAGGAGGCCCTGGGGCCGCCGAGCATCAACAGCGCGATCGCGGCGCGGCGTCCTGTGGTTCTTGATTTCGGGTCGCGGTCGAACTCGCCGGCAGCCTCGAGCATCACCGCGATGTGTTCGGCGCTGTCCAGATACACGGGCCGGAGCTTTGTGACCTTCAGCCGCCTGCGCTTGCCCTTTGCCGGGTTGGCCGGGATCAGGCCGTGCTCGACGGCGACCTCAAGGACCTGGGCGAGCAGGAACAGGTGCATGTTAATCGAGCGGTTCGACAGCGGCCGCTCATTGCGTTGGTAGCTGCGGCCGCGCCGGTCGACGACCATGACCGTCCGTGTCTTGCCTTCCCGGGCGGCTGCCGTCAGCCGCGCTGCCTCGCTGACCTTCTCCTGGCGGTAGCGATCGACCTCGCTGATCGTTATCTGCGAGAGCGTGTGCTCGGCGAAGAACGGCAGCAGGTGTTTGGTGAGGTCGTTGCGGTAGCTGCGCGCGGTGTTCGCCGCGAGTTCGAGGCGCTTGGTGGCGAACCATTCGGAGGCGAACTCGTGAAACAGAGGGTCCTTCTCCGCCTTGGCGGGCTCTGGCCGGGACGGCTGCCAGACGCCGAGGTCGATGTCGCGCAGCACGACTTGTAGCTCGCGTTCAGCTTGTCGTAGGGTCCAGCCGTCCTCGGGGCGCCCGAGCGTGATGTACTCGCGCTTGCCGTAGGCCCAGACCCGCAGCGCGAAGCTGCGCTGACCCTTACCGGGTTTGAGTACCTGGCCGGTTGACGGGCGCCCACCCATCAGCAGAGCCTGTCCGTCAGGACCAGCGACCGGCGGTTTCCTGGGAGCTCGAACGGGCATGAGAGCCAGTATCCAGCCCCGGGTGTGTGCGGTGGTGCGCTGCGAACGAGAAGACGGCCTGTTCTACGCATCTCGGCCCTCGATCGGGAGTAGCTCGACCCCGGTGGAGGTGCGCCTGCCCCGCCGGCGGCGCTGCGGCCGGGCTCGACAGGGCGCCGAGATCGGCCGGCGCAGCTGTGCTGCTGCCTGCAGGTACTCGTCCACGCGCGATGGCCAGAACCCGAGTCGTGGCCTTGATCCTGCCCCGAGCCTGACTGCGCCGAGCTCGCCGGTGTGTTCGTAGACCCACCAGCGCGAGCGGCCTGTCCGACGCGCGATCTCGCTCGCGTCGACCAACCCCTCATGATGCTCGGGAGTCGAGCCGCCGAGCCGCTCAGCAAGCCGCTCGGTCAGCAGCGGGGCGAGTCGCTCGATCAATCGCGGCGCGAGCTCATCGATCAGTCGCGGTGCAAGCTCGTCGATCAGTCGCTCCTCGGCCAACGAGATCCGCGCAGGCAGTCCGGGCTGCGCTCCCTTGCGGCGGCTGGCGCGGCCATTGCGGTGCTCAAAAATATCGGACGTAGCGCCCATAGCAGAGATATTGGGAGACGGCGGCGGGATGCCTTCTAATCCACCGCGCGAACGCAAAAGGCGGCGGACACGCAGCGCTCGGCCGCGCCACTGCAACCCACTCGGCCGCGCGCCCGGACGACCGCGAGCGATAACCCGGGCCCGTGGCAAGAAATGCGCGTCACGGATCCGGACGGATATGCGCTCGTGGTCGCCCGGGCCGAGCCCACCCCGCCCGCTGATCGCGGGCGCACGGATCAGTGGGCGGGGCCCCTGTCGAGCTCGGTCCGCAGCTCGAGCCCGGGGCAGCCGTCGAACACTGCGTCGTGAGCGACGAGCGGGATGCGCCAGCGGATCGCTGTCGCCGCGATCCACAGGTCGGCGTTGTGGCCTCGCTGGTGCAGGCCGTGCCCGATCTGCCGGCATTCGTTTCGTAGCTGGGCGACGGCCTCGATCGTGTCGATGTCAACCGGCAGGACGCGTGCGCGTGCGATCAGACGAGAGAGGCGCTCCATCCGGGCCGCGCCCCAGCCGGCGCTGAGCGCGCCATAGCGAGCCTCAGCTACCGTCTGCGGGGCGACCGCGATGCGCTGCCCGAACAGGTGCTTGGCATAGCTTGTGGCGAGCGGTGAGCGCTCCCGCAGGCGCGCGGTGAAGACGTTCGTGTCGACGAGGACGGTTGCGATCACTCGTTTAGCGCTGCCACGAACACATCCCACTCCTCGTCGGTCACGTCGGGGATGTCGAAGTGCTCGTCCGCCTCGAGCGGCGCGACATCAGCCATCAACTCCTCCAGCGAGGGAGGAGCCCAGAAGTGGGCGTTTGCCCGCTCGATCTGATCGTTGCTCGCGGCTGGCTCTGGCATCACGTGACCTCCGAAACCAAGTCTAGGCGGTCTTGGCGACACGAAACGCGCTCCAGCGGAGCTCTGCTGTCGCTCAGGGATCTTCCGGGAGCTCGCCGAGGAGCCTTCTCACGGCATCGGTCTTCTCTGGTTGCCTGCTGCGATGTGGCTTGGCGTAGTACGGCACCGGTATCGGCAGCGGCGGCGGGTCGGCGACGCTCCGGTCGAGGTACTGGCGCACTCGCTCGGGATGGAAGCCAAGTCGGGGCGATGATCCAGAGCCCAGCGGCACGGCGCCGAGATCGCCCGCGTGGTCATAGACCCACCGGCGTGATCTGCCGGTCATGCGCGCGACCTCGCTCGCGCTTATGAGCCCCTCCGGTCGCTGATGTCCTGGAGTAAGCCACGGCCTCAAGCGCTCGAGAACCCGATCCGCCAGCCGGTCAGCGAGCCGATCCAGGAGCTCGTCGTCGTCCGCGAGCGCGTCGAGCGTCACGGCTCGCGTGTGTCCGACAGGTCAGCGGGATAGCCCCCATCGCCGCGGGTCTTCATGATGTTCCCCCTTCGCATTGGTCTGGTTGGACGCTGCTGCGCCGATCGGCGCAGCAGACGACGGTCGATAGCCGCATGGTTGTCTGTTGGGGGATGTGGGCCATTCAGCCCGATCATTCCCCTCGTCGTTTGGGTGTCTATCGGCCGAATGAAGGATGCGCCGATGTGCGTTGAGCGACGATCGAGGATCGCCTACGGGTGACGCCGCTGCTCCGCAGTCACTCGCTGCGCATCGTCAACGTGTTCTGGCGGCCGGCCCGGGCGGGCGATTTGGCAGCAGATTGCTGCAACATTGCGCGAGGGCCATCCGGTCGAGGGTCGAGTGGGATCAATATGGTCGTCAGATACTCGCCCGGCTCGACCGATCGAGGAGTTCTCTGGGTATCTGGCCGCGCCTCTCGTAAGACTTCGTGATCATGGACAGGCACCCGATCAGCGTGCTTTCGGAGTCTCTGGAGGCGCAGAACCGAGTTTGGGTGCGCCTCGCTGCCGTCCGCCTGGAAGCTGACTGGCAGTTGTCGCTCTTCGAGGTCACCGTAGGGGAGGCGCCGCCGAGCTGGCGTCGCCAACGCTGGGGCTATGAACGAGCCATCTTCGTCGCCTCCCAGCCGGCCGGGGCGACGGTCGCGAAATGGCTTACACGAGAGCGGATCTCGCTGCCGGGCTTGTCGATCAAGGTGCCGCTCGACGGCTCTGTAGACGTCGAGCGTCGCGACAGCAATTTCCAAGGCATCTACGAGCGGCTCCAATGGCCCTCCCGCGAGTGGAAGGTCTACGCTCGCGACACCTCGGGGCAGACTCTCCATGACGAGCTGTTCGCCGCTGCGACGCCCGCCTTCATCAACTTCGACCAGGCAGCCGCGGCGTTCTTCGGCATCCCGTCGAAGCCGAACCGGAACTTCTCCGGACGCGAGCTCGTTGTCCGCCAGCAGGACTGCCGCGCCCGCATCGACCGCGTACGGGTGCGCCCGACGGAGCTGGTGGTGGACGTGAGCGGTGAGAAGCTCCGAGGCATGTCGCTGACGTTGAGCGGCGCCGATGGCCCCAGCCGGCAACTCTGGGCGCGCACCCGACAAGTTCGGCTGTCGGCGCCTGGGGGACTCGGTCCCGGTGCGTGGCTTGCACTTCACCGTGAGGGCGAGTTGCTTGACCGGCGCATTCTCGATCCATCATGGGGAGGTGCGGACTTCGACCTCGAGGTCGACGCCTCAACACGGGTGGAGGTGCTGATCAGCGGCGGCGAGCGCGCGAACGTCGAGTTCAAGCGAGAACTCCCCGGCGGCGACCCCGCCAACGTCATGAAGACTGTCGCCGCGTTCGCCAACGGCGCCGGAGGAACGCTGCTGTTCGGCGTTGAGAACGACGGGCAGGTCGTCGGGCTCGGCGACGAACACGTCCGCCAGAGCCTCGATCGTCTGACGAACCTCATCAGCGACTGGGTGCGTCCACTCCCGAACTTTGAGTGCGAGATGGTCGAAGTCGCCGAGCGCCGTGTGATCGCGATCAATGTCGAATCCGGTCGCGACGCGCCGTACGGGGTCGGCACCAGCGACCGCGACACCCGCTACTACGTCCGCCGGGCGGGCACGACCTTTCCAGCAACTCCAGCCGACGTTCGCGCGTTCGTGCAGGCGCGTGTCGCTGCGACCGCTCGCCCGTACTTCCCCGCCTGACGCACCTAGCGATGCCTCGCGCTCGCGAGCAGCGCATGCGTCGCCCCGGACACCGCGAGCACGACGCCCGGTCCTAGCGGCGAACGCGCGAACGATCACGGCGAGGCAGACATGACGACCGGCGGGTGGCCGCCGAATTGACCAGCATCCACCACGATATCGCCCGCGGTGACCCTTTTCTGGTGCGCCTGAGGAAGTCATCTCGCGGCAGCGCTCAAACCACTCAGTAGGGCTCGCCGCGTTTGGGCAGTAGCCCGAATCCAGTGCCTAAACCCCCCTGAATCGCCCCTAAAATCCGAGGTTCCACCAGACAGCCCGATCACCAACAAAACCGCTTATTTCCAGGCATTTCCGTGGGAAAACAGGGCATATAACCCTCGATTCGGGTCGGTGAGGTCCCGAGTTCGAATCTCGGCGCCCCGATTTTTCGCTTCTGTTCGCATGGCCAAGAACCCCCGTTTTGCGGGGGTTTTTTGATGGATTTTTGCGGGGGAGGATCTCCGGTGTAAATTTGGCGGCCGGGGGCTGGGAAGCCCGCATTTTGCGGGCTTTTTCGGGGATGTCGAGCGTCGGGTGTGTACGCGGACGGTCCTGGCTATTGCAGGGCTATTGCAGCGAGGGCCGGATTCTTTTGCAGAGCCGCTGGCGTTTCTGCGCCGAGAATGGGTGGCTGTCGGCATTTGGCTGCCGAAATGTCGTGGGTTCTCGGCGTTGGCTATGCCACTGGCCGGTCCTGGCTGCTGGCGTGGTGGGTTCTATGCGCGTTGCTGGTAGGCGTCGATGGCGCGCCGTGTGCGGGCGAGCGCCCGGTGCTCGGCGAGCTTTGAGTAGGTGCTGCAGACGAGGCTTGCGTCGTGTTCCCCGATTGTGCGGCATCACGTCCTCCTCACGGTTGTCGCCGTCGACGGTTTTGAGCGCGTCGCGGGCGGCATCGTCCACGACGACGGTATGGAGGAGGGATCATCTTCCGTCAATACGGCAAATACAGCGCGTTGGTATGGCCAGCGCGCGTCAGGAAGCACATGTCCCTGTCAGGAAATCTACGCGTCTGTAGCCCTATGCGCGATGGCCGTTGAAGGCGGCGAACCCAGGCTGGGGGCCGATTGTCGCATCGGCGATGCTGGCGTCCTTCAGCCAGCGGATCAGATCTTCCCGGGCAGGCGGTAGCGGATGTCCCTGGCGAGCACCGATTTCGAACAGGGCCCGGGAGCGCCGCGTCTCGCCGGCGAGGAACGTCGTGCCGATCAGGTGCCCGCCCGGTTTGAGGCAGCGTGCGAGTTCCTGTACCGCCCGCTCGGGGTCGCTGACCATGTGCAGGCCGCTGTAGGAGAGCACCAGGTCGGCCTCGCCGTCATCGAATGGGAGCTTCAGCATGTCCCCGGCCACGAACTCCGCATCAAGGCCTCTGCGTTGCGCGCGGACCCGCGCACGCGCGAGCATGGCCTCGTCGATGTCGATCGCTACATAGCGGATGTTGCGCTCTTGCGGGAGGGCACGGAATGCAACCCCGCCGCCGCACGGCACATCCAGCACCGTCTTGCCGTCCTCGATTTCGGCGAGCGGTCTCATGCTGTCGTACAGCACCGACGCATCGATCCCCCACACCATGCGGCCGATCGCCTGCATCAGCTGCGGCCGTTCGATGTAGAAGTTGTACAGCGTCCCGAACGGGCCGGCGCATATGTTCGGGGTTCCGTCGTCCATCAGGCCCGGAGCTTATCGTCGGCCTTTGCGCAATCGTGATGTCGGGGGCGTCTGGCGCTCGCTCCCGACCAACAGCGGGCATCAGCCGAGCGGCGATGCGGGCGCCTGAGTCTCGTCCAAGGCGGGCGTCTGTTGGCTACGCGGGGCGCGCCTGCTTTCCGCGCGGAGCGGGTCGCTGGCTGGTGGCCGTGCGGGTACTCTTCGCGCGAGGAACCGGGCAGGTCCGACTTGGCGGCCACGCGGCGCGAGGCGCCCAGGTCGGCCGTGGACCCGGGCAACCGCTAGCCTTCGCGAGGGCGTCCCCCACCGATGATTTCTCGTCGATTCGGTGGTCTTGGTTCACATGACACCAACCACATGCCACATGTCCATCTCTCTCGACGGCTTCATCGCCGGCCCCGATCAGAGCCACGACAACCCGCTCGGCGTCGGCGGCCTGGAGCTCCACCACTGGCACCTGGACGAGCCCATCCATGAAGCCGACGCCCGCGCGCGCGACGAGCTCATGAAGCCCTGCGGAGCGTACGTGATGGGCCGCAACATGTTTGGCCCGGTTCGGGGCCCGTGGGACGTGAACTGGCGCGGGTGGTGGGGCGACGAGCCGCCCTATCACGCTCCAGTGTTCGTTCTCACCCACTACCCGCACGACCCGATCGCGATGGAGGGCGGGACGACGTTCCACTTCATCACCGAAGGCTTCGATGTCGCCTTTGAGCGCGCAGAGGCGGCGGCCGGCGACCTCGGCGTCGACATCGCCGGTGGCGCCTCCACCGTGCGGCAGGCGTTCGCGGCGGGCGTGATCGACGAGATTATGCTCGACGTCGTTCCCGTTCTGCTCGGCGCCGGCGAGCGCCTGTTCGACGGAGTGCAAGACCCCGGCCTACAGCCGGTCGAGGTGATCAACTCCCCGCTTGCGACGCACGTTCGCTACCGCATCGGCCGCTGACTCGCTTGCCACACGGCAGAAGCAGATCTGACAGGCCACAGATCCAAGCGACCTGCTCCTCGTCCCTTGCGACCGTGAGTGCGGCCGGCGCTCGAACGCCTGCTCGGCTCGCAAGACAGGCGTGTAGGTGTAGGCAGATTGGTCTCGGTGCGGCGGAAGGATGAACTCAGCACCTGACGTGGCATGATCCGACCGCATGCGCAGGACGATATGGATCCGGCTTACGGCCTCTGCGGTGGCCCTCATGGCCGCTGGCTGCGGAAGTAGCGCTCGCGCCGCCGCTGACAAGAAGACCGTCGAACATCGCCACGAGGCTTCAGTAGTTGCGCACGCTGTGCGCCAAACGCTTGCCGACTACATCCAGCGTGACCTTCGCGCGTTCTGCTCCGACTTCAAGCCCGCCGTTGCCGCGCACCTCGTCAAAGGAGAGAACACCTGCGAATCAGGACTGGCACCGGCGTTCTCTCCCCAACCGGGTCAAGAGGAAATATACGCACCCAGCGAACGACCTAATGGCTTGAGGATCAGCCATGTTCGCTGGCACGGCAACATAGCGCACCTAACTTCGACATGGCCGTGGCCGAACATCCGCGAGAGCGTCAATCTCGCTCTTCAACAGAGCCACGGAAGGTGGCTGATTGCCACACCCACGCATATCGTGGAAGAACGCCTCTGTAGCCGCGCCTTGGGGAAACTCAACTGTCGCACCTTCTACGGCGTCCGGTTCGGCGTCCACGTGCCATCGTCGTCGGTTGTAACGATCGAACCCAAACAGCGTTGACGCGGCACGTTGAAACCAACAGCACGAGGTGGGAGAGCGGGAGTCGTAAGGTCGCGTGGCGCTCCAGTAACCGTCGGGCCGCTTCGGCGATACCCGTGGCGGGGGACCAAGGCCAGAGAAATCGCTGCCCCGACCGACGCCCGACCGACTATCGCTTCGCGAAAGCCGAGGATCGTCAGGCAAGGATCGCGTCCACCACGTCGAGCAGCACGCGACCAGCGGCGTGATCGTCGGTGTCCAAGCCTGGGTTGTAGATGGTGACGTCCATGCCCGCGATCAGCCCGCTGCGCACCAGCGGACGGGCAGGGCCAACCACCTCGCTCGGGGTCAGGCCGCCATCCAGACGCCAGTCGACCGCTGGCATCAACTCGTCGTCGAGGCAGTCGGCATCGAGGTGAAGCCACACCCCCTCGACGCCCTCGGCGGCCAGGAAGGCCGCCGCATGGTTGGCGGCATCCTCGACGCCGACAGCGCGAAGCTCGGCCAGGTTACGGACGAGCATCGGCTCGCGATAGACGTCCCGGCTGCCGTCGCGTAGTTGCAGAGCGCGATCGCGATGCCCGTAGACCACGCACGCCTGGGCCGGCACGAGGGGCCGGCGCCCCTCGAGGTCTGAGATCACGTCGGGGCCGTGACCGGTCGCGATCCACAGGTCGCTGTCGGACAGCTCACCCGTGCCGTCGGGCAAGTCCCAGAAGTCGGTGTGACCGTCGAGCAGCACCAGCCCGGTCGAGCCGAGCCGCCGCAGCGCAAGCAGACATCCCAACAGGACGCTGTCGTCTCCACCCAGCACGACCGGGAACTCGCCTGCATTGAGGATCCGACAGATGTGGTCGGCCTGCTCGATCGCCAGCGTGGCCACGGCCCGCACGTTGCGCGCTCCAAGCTCCGGGGCGCGCTCCTCGTCAAACGCCGGCGCGCGCACAGCAGGGGCGACCTGCGCGTCTATCCGCTCGGCGAGTCCCAGCGCAAGCAGGACCGCGCCCAGCCGCTCAACACCCCCTGGTCGCAGCCCGAGGTTAGTTTCGACATGAAGAATCCGAGGTGGCAGCATCGCACACGACGATATGCGCAGCGCACTTCGCGGTCAACAGAACCGGCTGAGTGCTGCGCGACGGCTCGCTTGCGACAGCGAGAGCAGGACGATGGGCGTCGCTGACACTCCCGCCCGCGCCTCGTCCGATCCGAAAGCGCGATCCGCCGTCACGATGACACCTCCTCTTGCACGTGGCTGTCGCACAAAGGGCGTGGCGTCCGATGGGTTTATGAGGATCCTGGGTATGCCCCAGAACTTCATCGTGTGTGATCGTGAGCAGGTGCTGTTGTTGCCGCCGGACTTGAGGGATTGGCTGCCCGAGGAGCATCTTGCGTGGTTTGTGCTTGATGCTGTCGTGGAGATGGACCTCTCGGCGTTCTACGGTGCTTACCGGGCGGATGGTCATGGCCGTGCGGCGCACGACCCGGCGATGATGGTCGCGTTGCTGCTCTACGCCTATGCGAAGGGACAGCGGTCCTCCCGTGGGATCGAGCGCGAGTGCGTGGAGGACATCGCCTATCGCGTGATCGCTGCCAACCAGACACCGGATCACGCGACGCTCGCGCGGTTCCGTGCGCGTCACGAGGACGCGCTGGCGGAGCTGTTCACCAGCGTGCTGGGGTTGTGCGCGCAGGCAGGGATGGTGAAGGTCGGGGTGATCGCGGTCGACGGCACGAAGGTTCACGCGAACGCCTCGCAGCAACGCAACCGTGACTACGAGCAGATCGCCAGGGACATCCTCGCCGAGGCGGACGCGATCGACCGTGAAGAGGACGAGCGTTATGGTGAGGAGCGCGGTGATGAGCTGCCGCCGCAGCTTGCGACAGGTCGGGGGCGGCGGGGGTGGCTGCGGGAGGCCAAGCACCGCCTTGACCGGGAAAGGGCCGATGAGGCCAGGCCGATCCCACGGTCACGCCCGGCGCGGCTGAAGGAGTCCAAGCGCCGGCTGGAGGAGGAGCTGACGGTCGAGTGTGCTGCGAATGAGGCGTATGAGGCATACCGGGCGCGCGGGGTGATGCGCGACGGCCGACGCTTCGGGGCTCCCTCGAAGCCTTATCGGCCACCCGAGACGCCAGCGGGGAAGATCAACGTCACCGACCCCGACTCGCGTAACGTCAAGACGCGCCGTGGCTTTATCCAGGGATACAACGCGCAGGCAGCCGTCAACGAGCAGCAGATCGTCGTTGCCGCCGAGGTGACCATTGACTCGCCGGACTTCGGGCACCTCGGTCCGATGGTCGAGGCCGCCGAGAACGAACTCGAGCGGGCCGGTGTCACAGACACCTCGAAGGTGGTAGTCGCGGACGCTGGCTACTGGCACCAAGCGCAGATGGAGAACATCGTCAGCCGCGGGATACAGGTGCTCGTGCCACCCGACGCGAGCACCCGCAAGGACACGCGGCCAGGGTGGGACGGCGGCGCCTACGCCTTCATGCGACGCGTACTCGAAACCGACCTCGGCGGGACGCTCTACCGCAAACGCCAGGGCATGATCGAGCCGGTGTTCGCCAACACGAAGTTCAACCGCCGCATCGAGCGCTTCCAACGCCGCGGAAGATCCGCCGCGCGCTCAGAATGGCGACTGATCACCGCCACCCACAACCTCCTCAAGCTCCACAAGCACCACACAGCCGCAGCATCGGCCTGAAGGGCCCCCGCCGACACCACGACCACGGCCTCCTCCCGGCAGAACCAGCCGACCCCGTCGGCAACAAGACCACCCAACCCGGCAAGCTTCACGACAGCACGCCACGCCCTTTGCGCGACAGCCACGCACCAAAGCGCAAGTCTGGAGGCGTGCTACGCCCAGAGCCGGCAGGGCCGTGAGCGCCGAAGACAGAAACGCAACCAAGCACCTGCCGCTTCGTGGGCGCGCTATGAGCAGGGCTGCCCGGATGGCATGTTGGCGAAGTCTTTATCGTCTACGACTCTCGCTTCGCCTACGGCGACCTTTAGCGGCTCTCCGCTTACGAAGTACGCTTGGAGTTCGAGGTTGCCCGCCCCCTGTAGCGACACATTTACGATGCACGGAGGTGAGCCCCGGCTTATGGTCGTTTTGAACAGGTCTCGTTCGCCGGTCGCTACTTTGAATTCCATCGAGCCGCTGAAGCCCGGTGCCGAGTTTGGGTCGACGCCCACGACCGCGCGGAAGGCAGAGAACTGGCCGGGGAGCGCGAAAGCGACCCCGTTTGGGTTTTCTTCGGTACCGGCAAGCGAGTCGATGGTAATCCCGTGCGGATAGTTTTGACCGTTGACGTTTGCCCCGCCGCCTACGTTCGCGCGGTTGTTGATCGTCGTTTGGAGGGATTCGACGTACCGTGTCGTCGCTCTTGGTTCGCCACCACCACCGCGACCTTCTTTCGTTTTGACGGGGTGGCCGTCCGAGAAAACCCCTGAGAAGTAGAGCGTCAGACCTATCCCGATGACCGCGGCCACAGCACCGGCCTTGGCGTAAGGACCCTCTCTGATCCGGTGCTCGTTCGAAGGCATCGCTACCACGTGCACGCTACACGGACTGTCCGCCGAGCGCATCGAGATTCGTCACGGAACGTGAGGGGACGCGGGACCGCGGAGCCGAGGAGCTCTGAGCCGGCCTATCGGCGCGGGATCCTGCGCGGGCTGTTGCGCGCTGTCTGTGCTGCGGGGGTCGTGGACTCCTCAGGCATCGCAGAGAATATCCCCGACCGCTGCTCTTGAACCGAAGCGAGCGCGCGGCGAGCCTGATCTCGCGCTATCGCAAAGGACGAAACTCAGGCGCCCGCATCGCCGATCACCTCGCTTCCGCTCCTGGGCGGATGTGAGCGTCTGCGCATCGTCACTGGATCCCTTGGACGACAAGGGGGGGTGTATCTGATGACTCGCGACGGGTTTTCGCTTAGCGCGGGACGTGGCAGCCTCCAGGGTTTCGTTCGCGATGGGATAAGAGCCTCAGCGAGGTGGTGGTCGTCAGCAGCACGTCGTCGAGGTCGATGCCGCTCGGTGCAAGGAGGTGAGAGTTGCAGGCCAGCGGCGCTTGCGGGGTTGTGCTCCCTGCCCCACTGCGCGGCCGCATCGGGAGCAGCTGGGCGATGGCTGCGTCGATGATGGCCATCGCGTTAGTAGGGCTTGCGTGACAGTCACCGCGATTCTGCGCATTGGTCAGGTACACTCTGCGTATCTGTCCGCCCGACCCCAAGCTCTTTGAACGCCATGTGAAGCCGCAGTTGGACGCGGCGATGGAGGACACCCCGGTGGTCGTGATCGTCGGGCCGCGCCAGTGCGGCAAGAGCACGCTCGCAGCCCTGGTCGCAGGGGAGCACGGCGCCCGCCAGGTGACGCTCGACGATGCGGGGCCGCGGGCGGCCGCTAACGCCGATCCGACTGGGTTCGTTGAGGCGCTCGAACTGCCGGTCGTCATCGATGAGTTCCAGAAGGCCCCCGAGCTGCTGCCCGCGATCAAGAGCCGCGTGGATCGGGCACGATCGGGGGGCCGGCGCGCGGCGGGCATGTTCCTGCTCACCGGCTCGGCAAACGTCTGGGCGACCTTGCGGGTCTCCGAGTCGCTCGCCGGTCGCGCCGAGCGACTGCAGCTGTGGCCGCTCTCCCAAGGCGAGATCCTGGGGCACCGCGAGACGTTCATCGACGCGCTGCTCGCCGGCCGCGTCGCTCATGTCACGGGCGCCCCGACCGGTCGGCCCGCGGTCTCGAGAGCTCTCGTCGCCGGCGGTTATCCCGAGATGCTCGCGCGACCCGACGCACGGCGCAGGGCGCGCTGGCTCGAGAACTACGTGCAGATGATTCTGGAGCGCGACGTGCGCGACCTGGCCGCCAAGGCCCAGCAGCTCGACGAGCTCCCGCTGCTGCTCGCCGCCGCGGCCGCTCGGGTCACCGGTCTGCTGGAGATCACGGGGCTGGCGAGCGATACGAAGTTGCAGCGAGACACCGCGAGCCGCTACCTGACCCTGCTCGAACTGTTGTTCCTGCTGCGACGGGCGCCGGCCTGGAGCACGAACCTCGGCCAGCGCCTGATCAAGGCGCCCAAGCTCTGGCTCCCCGACAGCGGCCTCGCGTGCCAACTCGTCGGCTACGACGAGCACCGCTTGGAGACCGACGAGACATCCTTTGCGGGTGCGCTGTTCGAGAACTTCGTCGCCTCCGAACTCACCAAGCAGGCGACGTGGTGCGATGCGGACGTTCGCCTCTACCACCTGCGTACCGCTGGAGGACGCGAGGTTGATCTGGTGATCGAGGCCCGTGATGGCACGGTCGCCGGCGTCGAGTGCAAGCTCACCGCGAGCGTCCGAGCGAGTGACTTCAATGGCCTGCGCCATCTGCGCGACCGACTCGGGAAGCGCTTCGGCGCGGGGGTCGTCGTGTACACCGGCCCCGACACGCTGCCATTCGGCGAACGGCTCTGGGCGCTCCCCATCTCAGCCCTTTGGACGCCAGTGCGCACGTCCAGCGCGTCGCCGAGCCGCTGATGGTCGAGGCTGTCGCGAAGGTCATCGGGGTACCGCTGGCCAAGAAGCGTCTCCCGCTCGCTCATGGCGTTCAGTGCGAGGTCGACGGTGTGTCGGCCGACGGCAAGGTGCTCGTCGAGGCCTACGCGCACCAAGGCACGATGCGCGGCGCGCAACTCAAGAAGATTTTCCGAGGACGCTTTCAAGCTGGTGACCCTGGCAAGAGGTCGCCCTGGCATGCGGCTGATCGTCGCTTTCGCCGATGAGCTGGCCGCTACGAGCTTCCTCGGCAAAGAAGCGAACCCCTGCGGAACAGCAAGAATGTTGGCGTTCTGCGGCGAATGGGCGCGAACAGGAGCGAACAGCACCGGCGCTGGGATTCGGGGTCCAAGCTGGCAGCTGCACGTGCGAGACCACTCTGCACTTCGCGGGCCACGGAACGCGCCCTGGGAGCACCGTCTGGCACCGTTTTGGTATGGACGATCTCGCAGCGAAACCACTTGTAGAAGACTTGCTCAATTGGCCAGAGGCGGCTTCCCCTCGCGCTGTCCGCGACCAGCTGGCACACGGGGATGTCCAGGAGGACTTCCTTCGCGCGCTGTGGGACGTGACGGCCGGCCCGCGCTCTCGGTCTGGGTTGTGCTGCCTGGTCGGACTAATGCGACACCGCATGAGCCTCATACGTCCAGCAGCCCCTCTCGTAGGCGCTGTGCGACCTGCTCCGCGACCTGTTCGGCGCTTTTGTCGGCGCTGTCGATAGCGTGGCGTTCGAGCGGGCCGAGATCGGCGAAGTCGTGCCACATACGATCTACGACCGCAGTATTGGAGAGCCGATTGGATGCACGACTCCCAACCCGATCGAGACAGACGGCGAGTGGCGCGCGGAGTACCGCGTAGGCGACCGGATGGCCGGCGGCGCGTAGGGACTCGCGCAGTGGCTCAAAGAACCATCGCGGGCTCACGATCCCGTCGATGATCGTAAAGTAGCCGGCTATGGCGTAGCCCGCCGCGGCCCCGGCGACGATCTCCATCACGGTGGTGTTCTGCTCGTGCGACTCGGGCTTCCACGGCTCGATATAGCCGGTCTGGATGAAGTGGAAGAACTGATCGGACTCGAGATGGGCGGCGCGCTGCGGTTTGGCGGCGAGGAGCTGAGCCACCGTGGTCTTGCCCGAGCCCGGAGCTCCGGTTAGAATCAGAACAGGGTTCTCGTCAGACTCGTGCATGCGTTGGCACTGCCGCTGGGTGCGGCTCAGGAAGATTGCGCGCGCCGCCCAGCACCCGCCGAACCATACTCAGCGGGAGTCAGGCGAGTCCGAGCAGTAGTGGTAGTTCATCCAAGGATCGCAATACCTCGGCGCCGGCACGTCGCAGGGCATCCTCCTCGCTGTCGGCGAGGTATCCCAGCGCTCGCATCCCGGCCGATACCGCCGCAGTGATCCCGGAGGGGGTGTCCTCCACGACCGCACAGTGGGGTGGCTTGGCTTCCATCGCCGCCGCGGCGTGCAGAAAAAGATCGGGTGCCGGCTTGCCCCGTGGCACTGAATAGGTCGAGAACAGCGCCTCATCTCGAAAGAGATGACGCAGGCCGGTCAGCCCGAGCGAGAGCCGGGTCTTCTCCAACTTGCCCTGCGAGGCGACGCACACGGCCACCCCTGCGGCGCTGATGCGCTCCACCGCCTCGGCCGCGCTGGGCACTGGCCGGAGTTCTCGGTGAAACGCCTCGGCGCGATCACGTTCGTATCGCTGGAGCCAATCCTCGGGCAGCGCACGGCCGAGCTTCGCCTGCGCACAGAGGACGATGTCGGCCAGCAGCAAGCCCTGGTAGTCGCGGCGGGCTTCGGCGAGCGTGGTCGGCAGACCCTCCGCAGTCAGCGCGCGGGCGAGCACATCGTTGGAGATGACCTCGCTGTCGACCAGGACCCCGTCGCAGTCGAAGATCACAAGCTCCAGACCGTCCATGCCGCTGATCCTTACGACTTTTCGCCCGCGAGCGCCTGCCCCCGGCCTGGCCGGTGTGCCGTGCTCGAGACCCGCGCGCTCAACCGATCGTCCGTTTGCCCGTGGGACCCGCCTGGGTCTATCGACTCCGTCGAGCGCGAACGCGCGCAGCTCGTCTGCCGAGGCGCCGAGCACGGACGCGCGTTGGTGTCCCGCTGGCGGTGTCAGCTTGTCGGCTCGATGGCACCCGCAGCCGTCGGCGAGTCGCCGAAGGGCCAGTCTCCCGCCCCGCGTCCTTCACCGATCGCCACGCTGCCGCCGCTGGCCATATACATGCTGTGCCAGCGAGAGCCGCCGGCGTTTCCATCGGGCAGGAGCGCCGATATGTGGACGTCGAAGGGCGAGCCGCCCGACACCACCATCGTGCACGCCGACAGCATCGTTCTCTGGGAGCTGATCCCCACGAGCAGGTCTTTGCCGACGCGATCGTTGCCACGGGCCGTGTCGCTCATCGCGGCGGCGATCACTGCCACCGTGCTCTCGACCGATCCACGAGCACGCCCCAGCTCGTCGATCATCCGCTCGCGGCGCCCGTCCGGCATCGGCTGCCCCGCGACGCGCACCATCGCCTCATCTGGATCGACAGGCTCGTGCCGGCAGCGGAACTCGCCGACGCCCTGCTGGCCGAGCCCGTGGTTGGCTAGCTCCAAAGCGTAGGTGCACGGTTCGCCATCGAAGTGGGCGGCTCCGACGCCCACGATCGCCAGACGCTCGTCGGCGACCCCGCGCAGCGACAACCAGCGCTTGTTCAACGCCTGCGTCAACGCCGGTAGTGCCTCCGAGGCGAGCGAGTGGTTCGCGAGCGAGCGCGATAGCCACTCGCCGGTGCCCACGTGGCCGATGCGGGCGAGCCCGGTGTAGGCGATCAGCAGCCGGCCGCCGAACAGGATCAGCTTCGTCGCTTGGTCATCCGCGACGGTTCCATCTGGGTAGGTGAGCTGCCGGTCGGTAGCCACCACGACCAGCTCTGGCGTCGCTAGCGCAACGATCTGGGTCACGCATGCCAGTCTAGGCGCGGGTTCGTTCGCCCCATCTACAGTGCTCCCCGACACGTCCCGGAGCGCTGCCGGCTGGAGACGGTCGGTCCGACCTCGTCAGCGATCCTGGTGAGTGCCTGCGTGCATGGCTTATGCCGGTATAGATAGAGCGGACGTAGTCGAGGTCTTCGGAGTAGCGCAGGGGCGCCGGGGAGGTGCAGCTTGTGGATGCACGTTCCGCCGCGCATCGTCAGCTCGGGTCCGAGGCTCTCGTCGCGGGCGATCTCGATCATCAGCCGGGATAGCAAGAGGTCCTGCTCGATCTGCACCCTGTCGGGCCACGACGCCTTCGAGCGCCACGCGATGAGAGCGAGTCGAGTAGCCAGCCGAGCCGCCTCGCGACCGAGCGCGAGCGTACGCTCGCGGGCGCCCCGATTTAAAGCTTCGTAGTCATCGGCTGGAAACTCTTCGATTGCTCGCACGTCACGACGGTGATCGTCGCGGTTTGCCGTACGCGAAAGCCAAGCTCCTCGTAGAGCCGGATCGCTCCGGTGTTGGTGCTGAGGACGTGCAGGAATGCGCGCTGCGACCGAAGCTGGATGCCCGCCATCAAGGCTCCGATGAGCCGAGAGGCCAGGCCCCGACCGCGATGGTCGGGTTTGGTGCAGACAGCGCTGATCTCGGTCCAACCGTCCAGATGAAACCGCTCGCCGGCCATCGCGACGAGTGCCCCGTCGCGGCGGATCCCCAGATAATCGCCAAGCTCGATGGTCCTGGTCAGAAACGGCCCCGGTTCGGTCTGGGCGACGAGCTCGAGCATCTCGGGCACATCGGCGGCGCCGAGCCGGATCGCCTCCGAGCAGTCGCCCCCGGTGACCCGCTCTCCGATCATCTGCACCAGATCGAACGCCTCGACCGCCTGCCAAGCGTCAGGTAGCTCGGCGCCGCTATACCGGACGGCCGCGTAGGTACCCGGTGCAACGAGATCGGCGGCGTCCCGCCAGTCCTGTGCCGTTGGCGACGAGGGCAGAGCGAGGAAAGGCGCGACGTCGACCGGATATCGGCACGCGCGCCCACGCACGTGCGCAAACCGCGCATGAGCCCCGCACAGCGCAGCGTACGCCGGATTGTCGAGCAGGGCTTCGTCGGCCGGAAACATGCCCCATCAATACCACGCGGACGTCCGCTGCCCGCCGATCCGGGCCAGCCGGACGGCGGGCGGGCCGGTCAGCCAATCTGCTCCGCCAGCTCGACGATCGTCAACGACTATGCCCACGTGGTCCATCCGCCGGATCGTCATGTGCTCGATGATAGGCACGCGACTGAGCCCGTCGGTCAGGGAGCCGAATGGTCGCCTGTCGGGATGTGGGCCACTCAGCCTGATCATCCCCCTCGTCGTTTGGGACGTCTATCCGCCGAATGAGGAAGCCCGCATCCCGTAGGGGTCGATTGGCTGAGATCGCGCCCTCTCCACTTCCAATTTATACCGCACACGGGGCCTTCATGAAGCCTCGGGTCGTGCCGCATAATCGCCCGCCGCAGGTCAGAACCTACGGAAATGGGAGGAGCGAAATGCGTATGACCGAGCATGCGGTGGTGATCGCCGGAGGAGGTCCGGCGGGGATGATGCTGGCGGCTGAGTTGGCGTTGGCGAAGGTCGACGTCGCGGTCGTCGAGCGGCGTCCCGATCACGTGCTCGTCGGCTCACGGGCCGGCGGTTTTCACTCGCGCACGATCGAGGTGCTGGATCAGCGTGGGGTCGCTGATCGGTTCCTCGCGGAGGGTCAGGTGGCTCAGGCCGCGATGTTCGGCACGACCGTGTTGGACATGAGCGACTTCCCGACGCGTCATCCGTATTCGCTCGGGATCTGGCAGAACCAGATCGAGCGGATCATGGCCGCCTGGATCGCCGAGCTGCCGGTGCGGATCTACTACGGATGTGAGGTGACGGGCTTCGCGCAGGACGACACCGGCGTCGACGTCGAGCTGTCCGACGGCCAGTCGCTGCGGGCGCAGTATCTCGTCGGGTGCGACGGAGGACGCAGCGTCATCCGTAAAGCAGCCGGCATCGAGTTCCCCGGGTGGGATCCGACGAGGAGCAACCTGATCGCCGAGGTCGAGATGACCGAGGAGCCGCCGCGGGGCATCCGCCACGACGCCATCGGCGTCCACGGCCTCCACACGGATGGAGGACGGGCAGGACGGTGCGGGTCGTCGTGACCGAGCAGCAGCTCGGGCCGAGCAGCGAGCCCACCCTGCGCGATCTGAGCGAGGCGCTCATCACCGTGTACGGCACCGACTTCGGGATCCACAGTCCCACGTGGATCTCCAGGTTCACCGACATGACACGTCAGGCAGCGGCCTACCGCGCGGGACGAGTCCTGCTCGCCGGCGACTCGGCGCACGTGCACTACCCGGCGGGTGGACAGGGCCTCAGCCTCGGTGTGCAGGATGCGGTGAATCTGGGATGGAAGCTGGCTCAGGTGGTCAACGGGACCTCCCCGGAGAGCCTCCTGGACACCTATCAGGACGAGCGCCACCCGGTCGCTGCCCGCGCGCTTCAGCACACGATGGCTCAGGCCGCGCTCCAGCGCCGGGACGAGCGCATGAAGGCCCTGGTCGATGTGGTGTCGGAGCTGGCGAGCATGGACGAGCCTCGCAAACGGCTCGCCGGGATCATCTCCGGGCTGGACATTCACTACGACCTCGGCGAGGGACATCCGCTGCTCGGACGCCGCATGCCCGATCTGGACCTCGTGACCGCCGACGGCCCGCTCCGAGTCTTCGAGCTGCTGCACGACGCCCGGCCGGTGCTGCTCAACCTCGGTGAGCCCGGCGGCTTCGACATCACTCCATGGGCTGACCGGGTCCAGCTGATCGACGCGAGCTACGACGGCGCGTGGGAGCTCCCGGTACTCGGCGCGGTCACCGCTCCCACTGCCGTGCTGATCCGGCCCGACGGATACGTCGCCTGGGTCGGAGAGCCAGACCCGACTCGGACTCCCGAAGCGCTGACCACCTGGTTCGGACCACCGACCGCGACGTAGCGCACCGGCCTGCAAGATCGGACTCGCGGCTGGCTCTGGCATTCCCACCCCCGCGTAGCATGTGGGGTATGCCGATCGATCGCTCCGCTGCCGAGAGCTTCATCTGGTCCGCCGCCCGCCTGGTGGACCGCCATCGCTACAGCATGCTGTTCGCCGACGCGCCGGCTGAGCCGGTTATCGAGGCGTTGCGCGGCTATCGCAACGCGGACGGCGGCTTCGGTCATGCGCTGGAGCCCGATCTGCGCTGCCCGGGAAGCCAGCCGGCGCCGACGCTGTACGCGCTCGAGATCCTCAATGAGGCGGACGCTGCGGACGGCGCGATGGCCCGCGACGCACACGCCTTCATCGCGCGGGTCGCCGCGCCGGACGGCGGGATTCCATCCGTGCTGCCCGGCTTCGAGAACTATCCGCACGCGCCGTGGTTCCAGCCCGGGCCCGGATACCGTTCTCACGCTCGCGCTGGCCGCGGTCCTGCACGCCGGCGGCGTGACGGAGGACGTGTGGCTCGACCGCGCCACCGACTGGTGCTGGCGGTCAATCGAGACATCCGAGCAGCAGGGCGGGTATTGGCTGAAGTTCGCCTGCGGATTCCTCGATGCGGTTCCCGACGAGCAGCGCGCCTGTGCGGCGACTGCGTCGCTCACGGCCCGCGTCGAACACCTCCGGGGTCGCGCCCGTTGGCGGCGTCGAGGGAGAGGCGCTGCGCCCGCTCGACCTCTCGCCCCGCCCCGGCAGCCGGTCACGTGGCTTGTTCACCGAGGGCCAGATCGAGGCTCACCTCGACGCCGTCGAATCCGAGCAGCAGCAAGACGGCGGCTGGATGTTCGACTGGCTGGCCTGGTCGCCGGCGCAGACGACCGAATGGCGCGGCAACGTCACCCTCCGCGCGTTGATCTGGCTGCGCGATAACGGACGGCTCTGAACACGTCAGTTACTCGTCGATTCCCGGGGGTTGCATGGGTCGATGTCGACGCCCAAAGCCCGACCGCCGCGATCGCACGTGGCAGCCACATCGTCGGTCGGTCGCTCGGCTCTTGCGAGCAGCGGCCTTACGTCCGTTCCTGGTTTCGTCCCGGAGCGTCGCATCAACGGCGCTTGCTCCTCGCCGGTGCGACCGGTACCGATGAGTTTGCGCTGAAGTAGCTGTCAAAATCTCGTGGACCCGAAACCAGAGGAGAACGACATGCCCGCGATCGACCGCGTGCGTAGTAGTCGATGCTCCATGGTCTTGCTCCTCATCCGGCGCTGATGCGGCGGCCCTCATCGGTTGTGGTGGCAGGCTCGGGACCCAACATTAGGATGGCGGTCGACTTGGACGCAAGGTCGATAACCCGAGGCTGTATCACACGTGATACAATCGGTCGTATGGCTGAAGTCAGCATCCGAGATTTGCGTAACCACGGTGGCGATGTCGTGGATCGTGCCGCGCGTGGAGAGCAGATCACGATCACGCGCTCGGGCAAGGCTGTTGCTGAGCTTCGGGCGATAACGCCTCGTGGGCTCTCAGCGGAGGCTCTGCTGAGTCGCTGGCGGCGACTGCCTTCGGTAGACCCCGTGGTGTTCCGCGAAGATGTTGACCGGCTGCTGGACTCAAGCCTATGAGCGAGCAGTTGTCGCATCCGCGCGGGATACTCGATACCTCGACGGTCATTCTTCTGGAGAAGCTCGCGGACGCAAAGACGCTCCCCGCCGAACCTCTCATCACGGCGGTGACCCTTGCTGAGCTTTCGGTCGGTCCACTGGCGGCCAAAGGGGAGAGCGAGCGTGTCGCTCGTCAAACTCAGCTCCAGCAGGCGGAGGCTGACTTCAAGCCGCTCCCGTTCGATGCGGATGCTGCTCGGGCGTTCGGCAGCGTGGCTGCCTCATTGCGACGCGCCGGTCGCAAGACCACCGCGCGGACCTACGACGCGATGATCGCCGCCACGGCCGTCGCCAACGACCTGCCGATCTACACCTGCAACCCGACGGATTTCAACGGCATCGACGGGCTCGACGTGGTTGCGGTTCCTGTCCCGGACGACCCACCAACACCGAGCACATCCGAGCAGGCCGCTTACTAAACTGCTCACGATCCCGAGAGTCCCCCGGGTGGATGACCCTCACCTGGGCAGCCGTCTAGGCTTCCTTTGATGGAGCGAGATGAGCTACGCGCGCTGCAGGCGCCCCTGAAGGCGCGCTACCTCGCCGAGCCGAGTGCCGCGCAGGTCACGCTGTCGGCAACTGGTGCCATCGGCGAGGGCGTGTCGTGCTCGGTGCAGACGGGGCGCGCGCTCGCCGAGGCCGGACTGCACCCCGCCTCTGGTGGCGATGGCTCGTTGCTCTGCTCGGGCGACATGCTGCTCGAGGCGCTCGTAGCGTGCGCGGGCGTCACGCTGCGAGCGGTCGCGACATCGCTCGGGATCGTCGTGACAGCGGGGAGTGTGCGCGCTGAGGGTGATCTCGATTTCCGGGGAACGCTCGGCGTCGGGAGGGAGGCGCCTGTTGGCTTCTCGGCGATCCGCCTCTCATTCGAGCTCGAGACGGACGCCGACGAGGAGCAGCTCGCGACCTTGGAGCGGTTGACGGAGCGCTATTGCGTCGTCTACCAGACGCTCGCCGGCACGCCTGGACTCACGACGACGCTCACCCGAGCGTAGAAGGGCGCCCGCCCCCGCTACCTTCATCGGGCGGCCGGTCATATCGAAGATGCGCGTATGAGGTCGAGTGTCAGCGTACGTGGCTGGTGTGCGTGTCAGGCCTCGAACTCGAACTTCAGCTGTGTGCGTGTCAGGCCTCGAACTCGAACTTCAGCTCACACATGTCCACGGAGGCGCGGACACCCGGAGTCTCGGAGGCATCCATCGCGCTAAACGCTTGGGCGCCTGCGCTCATGTCCTCCGCCGTCGCAAAGTGCTGGAGGACTACCGCTGTGCCCTGCGCCTCGTCGAACAGCATCGTCAAGCCGGTGGCGGGCACGTCCGGAGGTGGCCCGTCTGACTCCTTTATGCGGGCCAGCAACCCCTCCATCCGCTCGGCGTTCACGTCGGTGAATCTCACGACACGTACATACATGGGGAACCTCCTCGCGTTCGGTAGGCACCAACATACACCCAAGCAAACGCGCAACCGGAAGGAACGAGGCACTGAACGACCCGCCGCCGGCCCCTCCCTCGTACCACGAGGACGCTTCGCCGAGCGCTACGGCGATTCGCTGCGGACGGAATTGACGAGCGTCCCGAGTCCGTCGATCTCGACTTCGACGGTGTCGCCGTCACGCAGAAAGCGTCCCTGTGCGGCGCCGACGCCCGCGGGCGTGCCGGTGGCGATTATGTCGCCGGGGAGCAAGGTGATCGTGCGCGAGAGCCACGCGATGAGCTCTGCCGGGCCGAAGATCAGGTTCGCCGTTGTTCCCCGCTGCAATACCTCGCCGTTGATTCGCGTGCGCAGCTCGAGCGCGGCCAGGTCGCCGATCTCATCGAGCGTCACGAGGGCAGGACCGCAGGGCGCGAAGGTGTCGATCGCCTTGCCGCTCGTCCACAGCGGGTTTTGGAGCTGGAGGTCGCGGGCGCTCACGTCGTTGAAGGGCATCGCGCCCGCGACGTAGGAGAGCGCATCCTCTGCGCTGACGTTCCTGGCGGTGCGGCCGATCACGAGCGCAAGCTCCGCCTCGTAATCGACGTACTCGGCGTGCGCGGCGGGCAGGGTTATCTCCTGTCCGCTGCCGGTGAGTGAGTTGGCGAACTTGGCGAACCACATCGGAGCGGCCGGTATCTCCTGGCCCGTCTCTTCGGCGTGGTCGCGGTAGTTGAGGCCTATGCAGATGATCTTCCGCGCATCGGGGATCGGCGCGCACAGCGTGGTCTCCGCGAGCGGTACCCGCTCCTCGGCGTCCTCGGCGCGTGCGGCGAGCTCGCGCAGCCCGCCACCATTGAGCGCTTCGAGCAGTCCACGCGCGGAGGAGGCGGGCGCGGACAGGGCGCTCACCGGGACGAGCGTGTCCTCAACCTGGATCGCCGCGGCTGGCCCGGCTGCGGTTTGGCAGCTGAGGAGACGCATAGCGGCTCAGCCCTTGGTTGGAGGCTCGACGGGTGGCTGTAGTGTGCTCCTTTGGATGCCCGCGAGCACGTCGGCGCCAAGCACGGCGTCCACTTCGAGTCCCGATGTCGCCATCACGCGGGCGAGCATAATGTACTGGCCGATGACCAGACGACCAGGAGCAGTCCCGCGCCGGTCGGCACGATGGCATCGCTGAAACGCTCGTCAGAGCTGATCAGAGAGCGGAAGTCTTCGACCTCACCGGCGTGGGAGAGCACGTTGTCGACCGCCAGCAGGCCTCCAGGTTTCAGCACGCGCACCAGGTCCGGCCAGTAGCCGGCGTAGGCGGGTCGTTCGGCGTCCAGGAAGATCATGTCCCAGCCTCCGTCGGATGACTCCCGCAGGCTCACCGCGGCATCTTCGATCCGCAGCTCCACGAGCTCGCGCAACCCCGCGCGGTTCAGGTTCTGTGCGGCCAGGGCACTGCGCCCCGGGTCGGTATCCACGCTGACAAGATGGCCGCCGATGCCGCGGAGGGCGTCGGCCAGCCACAGCGTCGAGTACCCGTTGGATGTGCCGATCTCCAATATGCGTCGTGCCCCCGCTGCCTTCACGAGGACGGCCAGCACCTGGGCGGTGTCGGGGTCGATGTTGCGCAGCCGCTCGAGCCGATCGGCCTTCCCGGCGTCGTGCTCGGCGCCGTGGCGATGCAACTCGTCGAGAAGCGCCAGCAGTGTGTCGTCCATCGCTCCCCTTTCGATCGCTTGATGGGGCAGCACGCGAGCTTACCGCCGGCTCCGCTAGGGATGGTGTCAACGTCGAACCAGGCGTCCGATGCAGGTAGAGTCAGCACCATGGCGCTCGTCCTGCTCACCGGAGCCACGCGCGGCATCGGCCGCGCCGCGGCGATCGATCTGGCCCGAGCGGGCGCCGAGGTCGCGCTCGTGGGGCGCGAGCGCGATCGTGTGGAGGCTGTGGCGCGGGAGGCGAGGGCGGCTGGCGGCGGCGCACCGGTCCACGAGCATGTTGCCAACCTGATGCTGATGGCCGACGTACGGGCGCTCGCCGAAGAGGTTCGCGAGCGCCACGATCACATCGATGTCCTCGCCAACAACGCGGGCGCGCTGTTCGCCTCGCGCAAGGAGACCACCGAGGGCCTCGAGTGCACGTTCGCGCTGAACCACCTCGCCCCGTTCCTGCTCACGAACCTCCTGCGCGATCGCCTCGGGGGCGGGCGCGTCCTCACCACCGCATCCGACGCTCACAAGTCCGGGCGCCTGGACCTCGAGGATCTGCAGTCCGAGCGCTCCTACTCGGCGATGCGCGTTTACGGCACCTCGAAGCTCTGCAACATCCTCTTCACGCGCGAGCTTGCAAAGCGCGCGCCGGAGCTGCATGCCAACTGCTTTCACCCGGGGGTCGTGCGCACCGGCTTCGGCAAGAACGAGAACGGGATCTGGAAGATCCTCACCACCGCAGCCGGGCCGTTCTTCCGTTCGCCCGCGCGCGGCGCCCGCTCGCTGGTGTGGCTCTCGCTCTCCGCGGAATCGGCCGCGCTCACCGGCGAGTACGTGCAGGACGAGAAGGTGCTGGCGCCCTCCGCTCAGGCCCAGGACGAGGTGCTCGCCGCGGGTTTGTGGGAGCGCAGCGCCGAGCTGGTCGGCCTGCCCGCCGACGCTCCCGCCTGAGCTCGCTCGAGCGATGGCCGAGGTCTGGGTGTACATGCTGCGCTGCGCCGATGGATCGCTCTACACGGGCTGGACAGTCGATATCCGGAGGCGCCTTGCGAGTCATCGCGCAGGCACCGGAAGCCGCTACACGGCCAGTCGGCTGCCGGTGGAGCTGGCCTGGGCCCGGGAGATGCCAGATCGCCGTGCCGCCATGCGCGAGGAGGCCCGGATCAAGCGCCTGAGGCGCGCTGAGAAGCTGGCGCTGGTGGCCGAGCACTGACAGGCCGGCCCTGGGAGAGTCCTCATGGACTCTCGTTCGTTGCGTTTGCGGCGGTGAGGGCAACTACCATGCGGGTGAGGTGACTGCCGAGGCGCGCAACGGCGAGCTGCGCCAGTATCGCGCTAAGCGCGACTTTGCTCGCACGCCCGAGCCCCCGCCCGCGAAAGCGAAGGCTTCGCGGGCACGGACAGCCAGGGCGGGGAAGACGAAGACGCGCTTCGTCGTGCACGAGCACCACGCGCGCAGGCTGCACTGGGACCTGCGCCTGGAGCGCGAGGGGGCGCTGATGTCGTGGGCCGTGCCCAACGGGATCCCGCAGGATCCCAGCGAGAACCGCAAGGCGATCCACGTCGAGGATCACCCGCTCTCCTACATCGACTTCGAGGGAGAGATCCCGCGCGGCAGCTACGGCGCGGGCCGCGTGCTGATCTGGGATCGCGGCGGCTACGAGTGCGAGAAGTTCGAGGACGGCAAGCTCGTGGTCGTCTTCCACGGCGAGCGCCTGCAGGGTCGCTACGCGCTGTTTCGCGCCGGCGGCGAGGAGCAGGACTGGATGATCCACCGCATGGACCCTCCCGCGCAGGAGCGCGAGCAGATGCCCGAGCGCCTGCATCCGATGCTCGCCACCGCGGGCGCGCTCCCGCGCCAGGACGAGGGGTGGGCCTTCGAGGTCAAGTGGGACGGGGTGCGCGCGCTCACCTACTGGCGGCCCGGGCGCCTGCGGATCGAGAGCCGCAACCTCAACGACGTGAGCTCCCGCTACCCGGAGCTGCGCGCGCTGGGCCGCCAGCTCGGCGCGCGCGAGGCGGTCCTCGATGGAGAGATCGTCGCCTTCGACGAGCACGGAAAGCCGAGCTTCGAGCGCCTGCAGCAGCGCATGCACGTCACCTCCGAGAGCGTCATCCGCCGCCTCGCGAGCGAGCACCCCGTCATCTATGAGATCTTCGATCTGCTCTATCTCGATGGGCGCTCGACGATGGCGCTCCCCTACCGCGAGCGGCGCGCGCTGCTCGCCGAGCTGAACCTGAACGGCGCGGCCTGGCAGACGCCCGCCTACCACGTGGGCAGCGGACGCGACTTCCTCGCGGCGACCGCCGAGCACGGGCTGGAGGGAGTTCTCGCCAAGCGCCTGGACTCCCCCTACCGGCCCGGCGAGCGCGGCGGGGATTGGCTGAAGGTCAAGAACGTCAATCGCCAGGAGCTCGTGATCGGCGGATGGCTGCCCGGCAGCGGGCGCCGCAGTGGACAGATCGGGGCGCTCCTCATGGGCTACCGGGAAGGGGAGGAGGGGGGCCGGCAGGCGCTGCGCTACGCGGGTCGCGTGGGCACCGGCTTCGACGAGCCCGAGCTGGTGCGCCTGGGTGCGGAGCTGGCTGCGCGCAAGCGCCGCTCCAGTCCGTTCGCCAAGCAGGGGGTGCAGCCTCCGCGGGGGGCCCGTTTCGTGGAGCCCGAGCTGGTCGCCGAGATCGAGTTCTCCCACTGGACGCGCCAACGCATCCTGCGCCACTCCGCGTACAAGGGGCTGCGCTCGGACAAGCCTGCCGCCGAGGTCCTCGTGGAGTCGCCCACGGCGCCCACGGCGCCCCCGTGCGGCTACCGGGTGCTGCACGAAACCAAGCGCCACACCGAGATCGAAGCGCAGGGGCGCACGTTGCGCCTGTCCAACCGCGAGAAGGTCCTCTACCCCCGCACGGGGTTCACGAAGGGGCAGCTGATCGACTTCTACGCCGCGCTCGCGCCCGTGGTGCTGGGGCACCTCGCGGGGCGCCCGCTGACGTTCAAGCGCTACCCGGATGGGGTCGAGGGGGAGTATTTCTACGAGAAGCGCTGTCCCGCACACCGCCCCGAGTGGGTGCAGACGGCCGCGATCTGGAGCGAGCGCCAGGACGCGCCGATCGAGTACTGCCTGGTGGAGGACCTGCCGACGCTCATCTGGATCGCGAACCTCGCGGACATCGAGCTGCACACGAGCCTCTCGCGCGCACGCGACATGGAGACTCCCACCGCGCTCGTATTCGACCTCGATCCCGGCGAGCCCGCGGGGCTGCGCGCGTGCTGCCGGGTGGCGCTCTGCATCAGGGAGCTGTTCGACGCGTTCGCGCTGCAAGCGCTCGTGAAGACCTCGGGCGCGAAGGGTCTGCAGGTGTACGTGCCGCTGAACACGCCGATCTCCTACGAGCAGACCAAGCCGTTCGCGCGCGCCGTCGCTGAGCTGCTGGAGAAGGAGCACCCCGAGCTGATCGTCTCGCGCATGACCCGCAGCGTGCGGGCCGGCAGGGTGCTGATCGACTGGAGTCAGAACGACCCGCACAAGACGACCGTGTGCGTCTACTCGCTGCGCGCGCGCGAGCGCCCCATGGTCTCCACGCCGCTCACCTGGGAGGAGGTCGAGCGCGGCTCGCGCCGGCGCAGCGAGCCGCAGCTGAGCCTCGAGCCCGCGGCTCTGCTGGAGCGCGTGGCGAGCGAGGGCGACTTGTTCGCACCGATGCTCCACCTCACCCAGACGCTGCCGGAGCTCTTCGAGCGAGGCCGGCAAACGAGCCGGTGGACGGCGCTAGCAGCTAGCTGGCCAGCGAAGGCGCGAGCTGCTCGTCCGCCGCGGCGGGACCTTCCGGCGCGGGACCTTCCGGCGCGAGAGCATCGAGCGCGGGCGCGGCGGTGGCGGCCACGACGCGGTTGCGTCCGGCGCGCTTGGCGTCATACAGCGCCGCGTCGGCGGCCCGGAAGAGGGTGTCGTAGTCGACCTCCTCGCCGCTGCCGGCGCTCAGGCCGAGGGAGATGGTGATGGGGATCCCCTGCGGCTGAATGGCCTCGATGGCGGCGCGCAGGCGCTCGGCGATCTCCTCGCCGCCGCCGGCATCGATGCCGGGAAGCACGATCAGGAACTCCTCGCCGCCGAGGCGGTAGACGAGCTCGAAGGAGCGCAGCCGCTTGCGCAGCTCATAGGCGACGTCGCGCAGCACCGCGTCGCCACGGTCGTGGCCGTACTCGTCGTTGACTTCCTTGAAGCCGTCCACGTCGCACAGGACCATGCACACGGGCTGCTCGGCGAGGCGCGCCTGGTGGGAGATCTCGATGAAGCGGGGCATCAGCGCGTGGCGATTGAGCAGGCCCGTGAGCGGGTCGAGGATCGCTTCGTCGCGGTGGTGCAGCTCGGCGGCTTGCAGCGCCCACACAACCGAGACCACCCCCGCGAGGAGGGCGAGCGTGGCGATCACAGGCACCGGGTCGTTCGCGGCCGCGCGCGGGTCCACCCCGACGGTGGAGATGAGGATCAGGGACACCGTGAGCGCGAGGCCCGCGAGCACCACGCGCGGGCGAAAGCGCGCGGCGACCATCGCCGCGGGGAGCACCATCCAGGGGAGCGCGGGGGAGCGCGGCCCGCCGCTCATCGCGACCCCCCCCGCGAGCAGGAGATCGGTGATGACGATCGCCGAGGCGCTCACGCGCTCGGGGTGGGCGCTCGTGCGCAGGCGGCGATCGACGTTGAGGAAGTTCAGCGCGGAGAGTCCGAATAGGATCAGCGTCCACCAGCCGATCCAGGGGGCTGAGATGACGAGCGCCGCGCCCACCGCGCTCGAGCCGACCAGCCGGATCATGCGCACGCGCTCGTTCGCGTCGACCACGCGACTGCGATCCAGCTCGGTGGGGCAAAGCCAAGATCCCTCGCTCATTTGCTCATTGCTTCGGTTGCCCACGGGCACGGCTTGAGGGGAGCGGGCAAGGCACAACGTGTGTATCACTAAGACGAGTGTCTAAGACGAATATAAGAATGCGCGGGAATCCCGCGCAGGCCGGTGCAAGACTCCTGGCAGCCTTGATGTTTGGCTCTGTAGAGCCGATCTATCTGGCAATGACTCCGGATAGGCCGGAATTGCTCGGATATCCGGGCACCCCGGGCGGCCGCGGCGCGGTTGTTGGACTCCGAGGAGTCCTCCGGACTAGCTAACTTCCGTGCATGGCTCCGCTGTTTCCATCCAGCTCCGAGGGCGACTCGGGCGAAGAGGGCTGCGCTCAGGGTCTCGGGAGCTCGCCGCGGGGCGACCCGACATACGACGCTGAGCGCCTCGCTGGCTATGACATCCTGCGTTTGCGCGCCGATAATCCGGGCCCGTTCACCCTATCGGGCACCAATACCTGGATCGTGGGGGACCATCCGGCCTACGTCGTGGATCCCGGCCCCGCGCTGGAGGCGCACCTGCAGGGGATGCTCGAGGCGATCGATGCGCGCGGCGGGCTGGGGGGCATCGCGCTCACCCACGATCACACCGATCACGCGGAGTGCGTGCAACTCCTGCGCGAGCACCGTCCCGCGCCGCTGGCCGCCGCGCGGGGAGGCGCGGATGTGACGCTGCGCGATGGCACCCGCTTCGGTCCGCTGCGCGCGGTGCCCACGCCGGGCCACGCGCGCGATCACTTCGCGCTGGCGACCGATCGCGCGTGCTTCACCGGCGACGCCGTGCTCGGCGAGGGGAGCGTGTTCGTAGAAGCCTACCCGGGAGCGCTGGCTGGCTACATGAACGGGCTCGCTCGCCTGGCGACCCTCGAAGTGGATGTTCTGTGCCCCGGGCACGGGCCCCCGATCTGGGAGCCGGAGACGAGGGTGGAGGAGTACATCGCGCATCGCTACGAGCGCGAGCACCGCGTGCTGCTCGCGCTGGGCTCCGGGAAACGCTCGATCGCAGAGCTGCTCGATGAGGTGTGGTCGGACGTCCCTCCCGAGCTGCGCCCTGCGGCGGTGGTAATGCTCGCGGCGCACCTGGATAAACTCGACGAAGAGGGCCTCTTACCGCGCGGCGTTGAGCGACCCGAGTGGCAATGACCCCGGAAGACTCGCCCTTCCCGCCGATCGCCGATTACGGATTCCTCTCCGATTGCCACACCGGCGCGCTGCTCGCCTCCGATGGGTCGATCGAGTGGATGTGCCTGCCCCACTTCGACTCTCCCTCGATATTCGCGGCGCTGCTCGATCGCGGCGCGGGAAGCTTTCGGGTGGGCCCCTACGGGACATATGTGCCCGCGGGCAGGCGCTACCTGCCGGGAACGAACGTGATCGAGACGACCTGGATGACCGCCGCAGGGTGGCTGCGGGTGGTCGACGCGCTGACGATCAGCGATTGGCACGAGAACGAGCTCAATACCAGCCACACCCGACCCCCGACGGACTTCGACGCGGACCACCTGCTGGTGCGTATCGTGGAATGCATCCAGGGGCAGGTGCAGGTTGAGATGGTGTGCGAGCCGATGCTCGACTACGGCGCCACGGCCGCTCAGTGGGAGTGGGCGGAGGACGAGCACGGCAAGGGGCTTCAGGCGAGCGGCGCCAACACCGCCTTCTGCCTCTTCAGCGACATGCGCATGGGCATCGAGGGCAACCGCGCGCACGCGCGCCACACGATGGCCGAGGGCGAGAAGCGCTTCTGCGCGCTGTCCTGGACGGAGGCGCTGGCGGGCCCGCGCACGGTGGAGCAGGCCGAGGGGCACCTTGAGCGCACGAGTCACTTCTGGCGCACGTGGATGGCGGAAGGAACCTACCCAGATCACCCCTGGCGCATCCACCTGGAGCGCTCGGCGCTGGCGCTGAAGGGGCTCACGTTCATGCCCACGGGCGCGCTGCTCGCGGCGCCCACGACCTCGCTGCCGGAGACGCCGGGGGGCGAACGCAACTGGGACTACCGCTACTGCTGGATGCGCGACGCGTCGTTCACGCTGTGGGGGCTGCACGCGCTGGGGCTCGATTGGGAGGCGGAGGACTTCATCCAGTATGTGGCTGATATGGAGCGAAACGAGGATGGCTCGCTGCAGATCATGTACGGGATCAAGGGTCAGAAGGACCTCGCGGAGAGCACGCTCGAGCACCTCAAGGGCTACGAGAACGCGCGCCCGGTGCGCGTTGGCAACGGCGCGTACGACCAGCGCCAGAACGACGTGTACGGGGCGGTGCTGGATTCGGTGTATCTGCACTCCAAGCGTCGCGACCACATCCCCGAGCGCCTGTGGCCGGTGCTGCTCGATCAGGTGCGCTGTGCCGCGCGCGTCTGGAAGGAGCCCGATCAGGGCATCTGGGAGGCGCGCGGGGAGCCCCGCCACTACGTCTCCTCCAAGCTGATGTGCTGGGTCGCGATGGATCGCGGCGCGCGCCTGGCCGAACGGCGCGGGGAGGAGCAGCTGGCCAAGGAGTGGCAGGCGGTGGCCGAGGAGATCCGCGCGGAGATCCTCGAGCGCGGAGTGGATCGGCGCGGGGTGTTCCGCCAGCACTACGAGACGGACGCGCTCGACGCGTCGAACCTGCTGATCGGACTCGTGCGCTTCCTGCCCCCCGAGGACGAGCGCTTGCGCGCGACCGTGCGGGCGATCTGCGATGAGCTCACCCAGCACGGCCTCGTGCTGCGCTACCGCACCGAGGAGACCGACGATGGGCAGAGCGGGGAGGAGGGGACGTTCCTGATCTGCTCCTTCTGGCTCGTCTCCGCGCTCTCGGAGATCGGCGAGCACCGCGAGGCGCAGCACCTGTGCGAGCGCCTGCTCTCCTACTCCTCGCCGCTGGGACTCTACGCGGAGGAGCTGGAGGCATCGAGTGGGCGCCACCTGGGCAACTACCCGCAGGCGTTCACGCACCTCGCGCTGATCAACGCGGTTACGCACGTGGTGGAAGCCCAGCAGCAGGCGTGAGGCCGGCACACGCAAGTAAGGAAGAGGCCGCCACAGGGGCGGCCGAGGGGGCCGCGCGGTGGGAGTTGTGGGCGCGGTTGGGGATTGCCTCTTGACATTATGCGCGCGGTGTGGTTATAGTGGGGTCATTGAGGCAGCCGTACGTGGTTGTCTGATAAACATAGGGTCCGGTTGGGGTCAGTTGGCTTTGTTGTTGACTTCAAGCGCTTGCAGGGTTGGATCGGGAGAGGGCTGGGTCACGAATGAGAGGGAGCTGGTTGGGCGTGGTTTCGAGAGAGACACATGTGTCGAGGATCGTTGTGGCCCCTGAGGGGGTCCTAACCAGATGCTCCAGCATCGCTGAAGCATCTCTCTCTCTCTCTCTCTCTCTTGGCCGGGGTCTCTAGCTTCTAGGTCTCGGCGGTCGGCGCTACGGCGTCTTTTGGGTCCCTCTGTGGAGGGGTTGGTCCTCTGATGCGTCCTCGGGCGGGTGTGATGGTGGTGTCGGGGGCTTCGCGGCGGTCTCGTTCTGCGAGGGGCTCTGCGGAGGTTGGCGCGGCGAGGGTTGGGTCGGCGTCTGGTCGGGTGGTTTCGTCGGTTTCGTCAGTTGCGGCGGGTGCCTCGGGGTCTTCTGCGGGTGTGTCGCGGGGGCAGATCGGGGAGATCCAGCGTGCGCGGTTGTTGAGCGCTGCGGTGGCGGCGATCGACGAGCTGGGTTATCCGAGCACGACGGTGGCGCACATCACGGCGCGCGCGGGGGTCTCGCGGCGCACGTTCTACGACCTGTTCGATAACTGCGAAGAGTGTCTCTTGAGCGTGCTGGAGGACATCCTCGCGCAGATCGCGGGCGAGCTCGCGGCGGCGCACTTGGATGGGTTGCCGTGGCGCGAGCGGATCCGGATGGGGTTGTGGACGATCCTCTGCTTCTTCGATCGCGAGCCGGCGCTCGCGCGGATCTGCGTAGTGCAGAGCGCGCGGGGCAGCCAGCAGGTGCTCGAGCGCCGTGAGGCCCTGCTCGGCGCCCTGACTGGTGTGATCGACGAGGGTCGGGGTGAGAGCGCGCGCGTGGAGGAATGCGCGCCGCTGACCGCTGAGGGCCTGGTGGGAGCGTCGGTGTCGATCCTCTACACGCGGCTGCTCAAGCGCCAGCGCCAGCCCTTCACCGATCTCTTGGGCGAGCTGGTGGCGATGATCGTGGCGCCCTATCTGGGGCCGGCGGCGGCACGCCGTGAGCGCACGCGTCCCGCGCCCGCCAAGCGGGCTGCGTCGCGGGCGTCCAGCGGGACGGAGACGCGCGCGGTGAGCGCGGCGTCGGTGTTGCAGGACATCCCGATGCGCCTGACCTATCGCACGGTGCGTGTGCTGGAAGCGATCGCCGCGCACCCCGGGGCGAGCAACCGCGGGGTCGCCGAGCGCGTGGGGATTACCGACCAGGGGCAGGTATCGAAGCTGCTGGCGCGCCTTGAGCGCCTGGGGTTGCTGCAGAACACGGGGGAGGGGCACCTCAAGGGTGAGCCCAACGCTTGGAGCCTGACGCCGACGGGGCAGCAGGTGGCGCAGACGATTCGTATCCATACAAACGAGCACACCCAGGCCGCGTGATGGGACCGCTGAACCACAGAGGAGGAGACCGACCGATGAGCAGCCACACCCGCACCGAGCACACCCACGCCAAGCCGGCCCACATCACGGAGGCTGAGGGCGGCGAGGATCGTGGGCGGGGCCCGGCGGGCGTCGTTGCGTTCCCCAACAGCCATGTGCAGGTAGGCGGTTTAGGGGAGAGAGAGAGGGCAGCCGGCAAGCGGCGCCCCGCCGCCGGGGGGAACCGCGGCGGCAAGCGGGCGATGGCCCTTTGGCGAGCCGCGACGGCCGGCTTGGCGGCGGTCGTCGCGCTCAGCATCTCGGTCACGGCAGCATCCGCATCTACGGGCCTGCCCGACAACCGTCAATACGAGCTTGCCTCGGGCGAAGGCCGCGGAGAAACGTTTGTGCCGAAAGGACCACTGACAGCAAACACCGAAGAACCTATTAACGAAGTCGAAAACCCGATGCTCGCGGCGATTGACGGGAATACTGTCGCGTTCGCTGGCGAACCCCGAGCGCAGGGCGGCACAGGAGAATCATCGCATGCCTTTGGTGATGAGATTGTCAGCACACGCAACGCGGCGCGCGGCCGCTGGGAAGCGCGTGATGTTACCCCGGCCACGGCGTCTCAGGCGGCCGCGACCGCTCAGTTCGAAGGGGTCTCGCCATCGCTGTCCAAGCTGGTGCTGCAGGCCTCGCCGGCGAGCCTGGCGTTGCTGGGCGTAGGCGGCCCCCGGTGCTTTGTCGCTCTCTACTCAAGTACGGAAATGCCGGAGGAAAACGTGTTTGCGCCGCTGTTTACGGAAACCCAGGCGGAAGGGAATTGCGGCAACCCAAGAAGTGAATACTTCCAAAGTAATCTGACATTCGCGGGAGGCAACGCCGGCACAGCACCCGATCCGCCGTACAGTCAGCTGCTTTTCCAGACGCCGGCGCCGCTTGCGGCGGGTAGCTCTCCTTCGACCGAAGGCGTGGGTGACAACCTCTACGAGTCTGCCGGGTCCACGTACGCGCGCCCGGTAGGGGTCTTGCCGAGCGGCGAACAGGACAGCAACGCCGCCTTCGGCGGACCGCCAGGCGACGCTACTGACGGACCGAGTCTCGACGGCGTGATCGCGGCGGACGGCTCGCGCGTGTTTTGGACAGACATCGCCAGCCACGACCTCTACGCGCGCGACAATCCGCTCTCCGCGACGGCCCAGACGATTGCCCTCGACCAAGCTGAACAGGGTGCCCCCGGCCCGAGTGGCGGTGGCCTGTTCCTGGCCGCCAGCAGCGACGGTTCGAAGGTGTTCTTCACGGACTGTCATCGCCTCACGCGCGATGCAACCGCTGTCAACGATGGACGCTGTGAACGAGAAGTGAAAGTGCCAGCCGCCGCCATATACGAAAACACGGGTGGTCATCAGCTGTTGACAGGAAACGATCTCTATGAATACGACTTCAACCGGCCGATGGGCGAACGGCTCGTTGATATCACCGCCGACCCGAATCCGTCTGACCCTTTCGGTGCCGACGTCCAAGGTGTGCTGGGGATCTCCGAAGACGGATCCTACGTCTACTTTGTTGCCAGTGGCGCGCTCGCATCTGGAGCTCAGGCGCGCCGATGCATCGAGCCACTCGACGAACTCGCCAAAAGAGAAGAGGAAGCCGAAGAAGGAGGCGCACCCGTTTCGGTGACGGAAAGACAAACGCTGGAAGCCGAACAGCGCGCGGAAAGTGGAAGTGACCAACTCAACTCGGGACGCGGGTGTAACCTCTATGTGCTCCACCGCGGCGAACCAACCAGGTTTGTGGCCGTGCTGGGACCGCAGGACGACCACTTTACGCGCTCGGGAGACGCAGGGGAAAGCACCCGAGTTGGAACGTGGGAACGTGACATCGGGGAGCGCACTGCCGAGGTGACCCTGTTGGGCGGCGCCGTCGTATTCGAGTCAGCGCAACAGCTTACCGGCTACGACAATTCCAGCCTCCTGCACAGTGAAGTTGGCCAACCGAGACAGCGTGGCATAGAGATCTTCGTCTACGAAGCGAACGTTGCGGGCGGCCGGTTGCGATGTGTGTCGTGTAGCCCGGTCAACCAGGCCCCAGCTCCGGAAAGCGGCGGTGTGGTCGGATGGGGGACCTACCTTCCGGTGAGCATGCGACCAACGATGCGTCGCCGCTGGATCTCCGATGACGGATCGCGCGTCTTCTTCGATAGCTCGCAACCCTTGGTCCCCCAGGATGTAAACGAACGACAAGACGTTTACGAGTGGGAGCGTGAAGGAACGGGTGGATGTTCTCATGCGACGAGCGTATGGGGCGGTTGCCTGTACCTGCTGTCCGGAGGAGAAGCCAACGGCCGCGGCTATTTCGTTGACAGCGACGCCACCGGTGACAACGTCTTCTTCGTCCATCGCGGCGTGTTGGGGACCGTCGGGTCCGAACAAGCAAACCTCTACGATGCCCGGGTTGGCGGCGGTTTCCCGACGGCGTCGCAGGGCTGCAATAGCTGCGAAGCGTTCCCGTCGGCAGAACCAGGCTTTGCGGCCCCGCCAACGACAACAGTCGCTGCGTCGGGCAATCTCATGGTCACCGCGGGAACGTCGAGACCAAAGAGCAAAGCCAAGCGTCAACATGGCTCCACCAGACGCCACGGAAGATATGTAAAGAGCAAACGCCACCCTAAGCACAAGAGGAGGAATAGACGATGAACCGGCGCGCCTTGCTTACGGCCGTCGCACTCGCGGCGGCGTCAGGTCTCTCGGCAAGCTCGGCCATCGCGGCGGGCGTGGCGCCAGGCTGGGAGATCACTGCGCGCAGCGTGCCAACCTACTTCCGGCCACACACGCGCGGATCGCTCATCCTCAAGGTGCTCAACATCGGCGCCGGCGCGAGCCACGGCTCTATCACCATCACAGACGTCCTGCCTCCGGGCGTAACGGCGCAGGAAGCCGGTGGCGTGCGCTTTCCGGCGGTCGAAGAACAGCCGCCAATTGTCGATAACCAACAATGGGAATGCACCGGTAATGGTCCTGGAGAACCAGTTGCCGGAGCGTCAGTGGTGAAATGCACAAACGTGTTTGCCGAACTGCCGGGTGGAGGCGGAACACCTGCACCGGAGTTCTTTACACCTACCTACTCCCCGATCGCGATCGTCGTCGACAGCGGCGGTGAAGCCGCGGGCCTGAACAACCAGGCAACTGTCGAAGGAGGAGGAGCGTCGAGCCCGGCGAGCGTTCGCACCTCTATTGTCGTGACGCCCCGCGCGCCCGACTTTGGCTTTGCAGACTGGGACGGCTGGTTCTCCAACGCGGACGGTACCCTTGACACGCAGGCCGGCTCGCACCCGTACGAGGCGACGTTCGCATTCGATCTGAACACCGCGGTAGCGACCGAAGGAGGCAACAAGCTGCTGGCGCCTGCGGGCGGTGAAGCACGCGAGGTGATCACGCGTTTGCCGCCCGGGCTGGTCGTAAACCCCAACGCCACCGCTCGGTGCAGTCAGGAAGCCTTCGCAGACCAACACTGTCCTGCGGCCAGTCAGGTCGGCACGCTGAGCACGGAAACGGGTGAGCTTGAGACGTTCGGTCTTGGTGTCTACAATCTTGCGCCTCCGCCAGGCTTGCCGGCGGAGCTGGGATTCGACCTTGCTGGCATCAGAACCGTAATCGACGCTGGCGTTCGTACGGGCGGCGACTATGGTATTGACGCGACTGTTTCACATAGCCCGCAGCGGGACCCCCTCGGTGTGATCCTCACGCTGTGGGATGTACCCCAAGCACACAGTCATGACCCATGGCGCCGGCAGGGATCTGAAGGATATCACGGCTGCACCCTCGAAGAAATCCAAATCGGCGCAGGGCGCGAAGCCAACGGATGTCTCACGTTCCTATCGCCGGTCACAATTCCGTATCTGACCCTTGGCACGCAATGTGGGGTTCCCGGTACGACCGCAATCAAGGCCAACAGCTGGCAACATCCAGACATATGGGCCGAAGCAAGTTTCCGCATGCACGATACGCAGGGCAATCCAACCTCGCTCACGGGGTGCGGTAGCCTCGGCTTCGAACCGGCAATTTCCAGTCAGCTAGGTGTCAATCGCAGTGACTCCGTCACCGGCCTGACGGTCAACGTCACGCCAGCTCTGGGAGACCTCGAAGAAGAAGTGGGTCGACTCGACGAAGCGACCGGGCGGCGGACCTCGGATCTTCAAGACGCTACTGTTACTTTGCCCCCCGGCGTGGCGGTCAATCCCGGCCAAGCTGCCAGCCTGCAATCGTGCGGGCCCACAGAAGCGGCGTTGACGACGGAAGAGGAACAGTCGCGCGGCGAAGAAAACAACGACGCGCCCTCCTGTCCGCCCGGTTCACGCATCGGCTCGGTAACGATCAAGTCGCCGTTGATCGAATCGGCCAGCGAAAAGCAGTTCGAAGGCAATGTCTATCTCCTCCAGTCCAACCCGCCCGAAATCAAGCTGCTCCTCGCGGCATCCGCGGACGGGGTGAACATCAAGCTCGTCGGCGTCGTACACCTCGACGAACAGACCGGCCAGCTGACGACCAAATTCGATGGCACCCCGCAGTTGCCTTTCAGCGACTTCAAGCTGGTTTTCGACGGTGGCGCCAAAGCCGCCCTTGTCACTCCGCCTCAGTGCGGCACATACACCGCTGGGGCGGACTTCACGCCGTGGAGTAGCCCATTCGTCTCCGACTTCATCGCAAACGTCGGCTTGACGCTCACGGAAGGCCCGGGCGGCGGAACCTGCCCGCCTACCCCACTGCCGTTCGCGCCCTCGTTCGCAGCGGGATCGACGAGCACGGAGGCTGGTGCGTTCACGGGCTTCACGACGCTTTTGCAGCGTGGCGATGGGTCGCAGCGTGTTGAAAGCTTCCGGTTCACCTCGCCGGCGGGTTTGGGCGCGTTGATTTCGCAGGTGCCGTTGTGTGGGGAACCGCAGGCTGCGCAGGGCACGTGCGGGAGCGCATCGAGGATCGGCCACGCGGTGGCGACCTCGGGGCCGGGGGCGACCCCGCTTGTGATTCCCCAACCGGGCGAGCCCGAAGCCGCGGTCTATCTGACGGGCCCGTATGGGGGCGCGCCGTTTGGCCTGTCGATCATGACGCCCGTGATCGCGGGGCCGTTCAACCTCGGGACGATCGTCACGCGGGCGCGGATCGAAGTGGACTCCCACACCGCGCAGGTTAAGGTCGTGACGGATCCGTTGCCGCAGATCGTGAAGGGCGTACCAACGGATCTGCGGTCGATCGACGCGGTGATCGACCGCCCCAACTTCATCTATAACCCGACGAGCTGCACCCCGATGGAAATCACCGGGACAGCGGCCTCCACCGAAGGCGCGACCAGCGGTCTCTCGTCGCGTTTCCAGGTCAGGGGGTGTAGGGAACTAACGTTCAAGCCGTCGTTCAAGGTCGCCACACAGGCCGCGACATCGAAGAAGAGCGGTGCGAGCCTCGACGTCAAGGTCACCTCGGGTCGGGGCCAGGCGAACATCCATCAGGTCGCGGTGTCGTTGCCGAAGCAGTTGCCGGCGAGGTTGACGACGATTCAGCAGGCGTGCCTCGCCGCGGTGTTCGCCGCGAACCCCGCGTCGTGCCCCGCGGGGTCGAACATCGGGACCGCGACAGCGACAACCCCCGTCCTGTCGAACCCGGTGTCGGGCCCGGTGTATCTGGTGTCGCACGGTGGCGCGGCGTTCCCCGATGTCGTCGTGATCCTCCAGGGCGAAGGCATCACGCTCCAGCTCACCGGGAGCATCGATATCAAGCACGGCGTCACGAGCAGCACGTTCGCGAGTGTGCCGGACGCGCCGATCAACACGTTTGAGATGAAGCTCCCCGAGGGCCCTCACTCCGGCCTCGCGGCCGTCGTGCCCGCCAAGAAAAGGGGGAACCTCTGCGGCCAGAACCTCACGATGCCCACCACCATCACCGGCCAGAACGGCGCGGTCATCAAGCAGAGCACCAAGATCACCGTCACCGGCTGCGCCAAGGCGAAGAAGAAGAAGAAGGCCAGGCACACCAAGAAGAAGGGCAGGCACAGGGGGTAGAGTCCGGAGAGCCCCGCAGCGGCCACGTTGGTGCTTATTCGTAGCCCGGCTCTCCCGGCATCACCACGCGCGGCCCTCTCTCATCCAAAAGAACACGAGGCTGGACTGCGCGGACCTCTCGCCCGGAGGCGTCGCGCAGCAACTCCGAAACGTTGGCGAACTCGCTCAGCTCCTCCAGGTGCCTGATGGTGGGGAACACCAGCGCGATCTCCTGCTCACGGTGCGCCGCAAGCGCGCCGGCGGGGGTGAACCAGCCGAGGTCCACGCACTCCTCGCCGTCCACCCGGGGCTCCTGCCCCAGGGGCAGGGGGGCGAGGAAGAAGTGGGTGTCGAAGCGCACCTTCACCTCGGCGGGGGTGATCCAGCGCGAGAACTTCACCAGCTCTGCTGGGCCGGCAAGCTCGATGCCGGCCTCCTCATGCAGCTCGCGGATGGCGGCGGCGCGGTGGGCGCGCGTCGTCCTCGCCCTCGCTCTGATCGACGGCGCCGCCCGGGAAGACCCACACGCCGCCCATGAAGCGCGCGTGGGGGGTGCGCTTGACGAGGAGCACCTCCAGGGTGTTCTCCGCGCCGCGCAGCAGGATCACGGTGGCGGCCTGGCGCGGGGGGGTCGCGGGGCCGGGGTTGTACTCCTCGCCGCCGGTGGGGCGCTCTTCGCGGGCTGGTGAGCTCATCGCCTGACCTTATCCGCAGCGGGGGTCGGCAGGGTAAACGTCCCATCGGCCCGGAGGCACGAGGCGCAGGTTGTGGCGCGCGCGCGAGGGGCTCGGTACTCTTGCCGCCATGAGCACCCAGACCCTCCAGCGCTGGATCTGCGAGTCCTGCGGCTACATCTATGACCCCGAGGAGGGCGATCCCGATGGGGGGATCCCTCAGGGCACGTCCTTCGAGGACATCCCCGATACGTGGTTCTGCCCGGTGTGCGGCGCGCGCAAGCGCGACTTCACGCTCTACGAGGACTAGAGGGTGGCGAGGAGGCCATCGGCCGGCTGGCCGAAACGGGGATTCGCGCCGGAGGCGCGTGTCTCCCGGCTTCGGTCGGGCCCCTCTTCTATCGATCATCTGCCGCTGAGCGACTGGGCGCAGCTGCTGGCGCTCGATCGCGAGCGCGTGTGGCACCCCTACTCGCCGCTGCCCTCCGCTTTGCCGCCCCTGCCCGTGGTGAGCGCGGAGGGGGTGCGCCTGCGCCTCGCCGATGGGCGCGAGCTGATCGATGGCATGTCCTCGTGGTGGTGCGCCATCCACGGCTACCGCCACCCCGTGCTCGATGCCGCCGTGCGGGATCAGCTGGGGCGCATGGCGCATGTGATGTTCGGGGGCCTCACGCACGAGCCCGCGATCCGCCTGGCGCGAGCGGCTCGTGGAGTTGACCCCGCGAGGGCCTCGAGCACGTGTTCTTCGCGGACTCCGGCTCGGTCGCGGTGGAGGTGGCGATCAAGATGGCCCTGCAGTACCACCACGCGCGCGGGCACCCCGAGCGCAGGCGCCTGCTTGACGGTGCGCGGGGGCTACCACGGCGACACCTTCGGCGCGATGGCGGTGTGCGATCCGGTGGGGGGGATGCACTCGCTGTTCACCGGCACGCTCCCCGAGCACCTCTTCGCGCCTCGGCCCCCCGATGGGTTCGCCGCCGGACTGGATGGGGAGTGGGCGGCGCAGGTGGGGGAGCTGATCGAGCGTCATGCCCACGAGCTCGCGGCAGTGATCGTCGAGCCGGTGGTGCAGGGCGCGGGGGGGATGCGCTTTCACTCCCCTTCCTGCGTTGCGCTGCTGCGAGAGCTGTGCGACGCGCACGGGGCGCTGCTCGTGCTGGACGAGATCGCCACCGGCTTCGGGCGCACGGGCGCGCTGTTCGCGGCCGAGCACGCCGGCGTGAGTCCCGATGTGATGTGCGTGGGCAAGGCCCTCACCGGCGGCTACATGACGCTCGCCGCCACGCTCTGCACCTCCGAGGTCGCGCACACCATCTCCGCGGGCGAGGGCGGCGCGCTGATGCACGGGCCCACCTTCATGGCGTCCCCGCTTGCCTGTGCGGTCGCGCTGGCCTCGCTCGACCTCCTCGAGCGCGAGGGCTGGCGGGAGCGGGTCGCGCGCATCGAACGGGGGCTGCGCGAGGGACTCGCAGCCGGCGCGCGAGTTGCCGGGCGTCGCCGACGTGCGCGTGCTGGGCGCCATCGGCGTCGTGCAGATGCGACCGCGAGGTGGATGTCGGCGCGCGTCACTGCTGCCGCCGTAGCGTGCGGGGTGTGGCTGCGGCCCTTCCGCGACCTCATCTACACCATGCCGCCGTATGTCATCGGGGAGGAGGATCTGGCGGCGGTGACGGGGGGCTGTGGTGGATGCGTCTGTGTGTAGTTTGTCCCTGACGGTCGCCGGGGTCGTCTGCCGCTGCGACCGTCAGGGCGCCGTGCTAACGCGCCAGCCGGTCGATGACCAGCAGCGCGACGAGCAGGGCGATGGCTAACACGCTCGTATGATGTAAACATGGCGCCTCCTTTCTCCGGGGAGTACGACCCCGGAACAACCCGGAGGGAGGCGTCTCTGCGTCTCGGCAAGCCAGCCATGTCGGCGATCTTAGGCTTGGTGGGAGACGCAACGCTGGGATGTGAGCCACTGCCTCCATGGCAACCGTGAGCCGGCCCGGGCCAGCTCGTCTCGATCTGCGGTCACCGGTGTCGAGGCCAACGACCTCGACTTCGCCTATCCGCGCGATCGTCTCGCGATTGGAGCTGCTCCATGGCAGAGGGCTGGGGAGGCCAGGGCGTGAGCACGACCGCGCACACATGAAGTCCCACCGTCCGCGCCGCCTGCAGTGTGAGCAGCGTGTGGTTGATCGTCCCCAGTCCGGGGCGCGCGGCGATCAGCAGGGGCAGGCCAAGCTGTACGGCGAGGTCGCGCACGGCGAAGTCCTCGGTGAGAGGGACGAGCAGCCCGCCGACGCCCTCCACGATCAGGGTGCCCTGCTGGGCGAGGGCGCGAGCAGACTCGATCATCCGAGCGGGGTCGATGCGCTCGCCGGCGATGGTCGGCGGCGAGGTGGGGCGAGACGGCGGGGCCGTAGCGCAGTGGCGCGACCTCCTCCGGGGCCATGCCCGCCATCTCCGCCAGCAGCTCGTGGTCCGGCGGCCACTCGCCCGGCGGCTCGTCCAGGCCGGTGACGACCGGCTTGTGAGCGCGGACCGGCTCGCCCTCGGCGGCGATCGCCGCGACGCAGCGCGGCGCTGAGGATCGTCTTGCCGACGCCGGTGTCGGTGCCGGTTACGAACAGGCCCCGCACGCGGGGTCAGGCGGCGTGGGCGATGCGGGACTCGCGCACGGATCCCATCGCCGTCGGATCGAGTCCCACCGCATGGGCGGCCTCGCCAAGCGTCGCGCGCGGCCTGGCGCAACTCCGCGAGGGTGTGGGTGGCCATCGCCGCCAGGCGCAGGCGCGAGGTGCCGGCGGGGACCGTGGGCGGGCGGATGCCCTGGGCGAAGACCCCCGCTCCAGCGCGGCCTGGCAGAAGCGCATGGTGTCGTGCTCCTCGCCCACGACCAGGGGCACGATCGGCATCTCCCCGGGCGCGACGGGGAAGCCCTCCTCAGCGAGGGCGCCGCGCAGCGCGCGGGCCGCCGCGTGCAGGCGCTCGACACGGTGGGGGCTCTGCTGCACGAGGTCGAGCGCCGCCAGCGCCCCCGCCACCGCGGGCGGGCCGGGGGCGGTCGAGAAGATCAGCGAGCGCGCGGTGTTGATGAGCAGGTCGATCATCTGCGCCGTCGCGCACACGTATGCGCCGTAGGAGCCGAGGCTCTTGCTGAGGGTCCCCACCACCACGTCCACCTCGCCCTGCAGTTCCGCGGCTGCCACCGCGCCGCGCCCGCCGGGACCGAGCAGGCCGGTGGCGTGGGCCTCGTCGACCACCGTGCGCGCGCCGTGGCTCGCGCGCGAGCTCCACGATCTCCGCCAGCGGGGCGATGTCGCCGTCCATCGAGAACACCGCAGTCGGTGACGATCAGCCGCCGTCCGCGCCCACCGTGGCGGCGCAGCGACCACGCCAGGTGCTCGGTGTCGAGGTGGCGGTAGACCACCACCTGCGCCTTCGAGCAATCTGCAGCCGTCGATCAGCGAGGCGTGGTTGAGCTCGTCGGAGAAGACCGTATCGCCGTCGCCGGCGAGGGCGCCGACGACGCCGAGGTTGGCGAGGTAGCCGGAGCCGAACAGCACGCACGCCTCGAAGCCCTCCCACTCGGCGATGCGCTCCTCCAGGCGGCGGTGGACGGTCATCGTGCCCGAGACCAGCCGCGACGCGCCGGCGCCGACGCCCCAGCGCATCGCGGCCTCGGCGGCGGCCTCGCGCACGCGCGGGTGGTCGGCGAGGCCGAGGTAGTTGTTCGAGCACAGCAGCAGCACCGGGCGCCCATCGAGCAGCACCCGTGGCCCCTGGGGCCCTGAGACGAGGCGCAGGCGCCGGCGCAGACCCTCCTGCTCGAGCTCCGCCAGACGCGCCTCGATGTCGCTCATCGCGCGGCGACCCTCGCCGTCAGTCTCCCCAGCCGGCGGGGACCGCGCGGCGCGCGTTCTCTCTCGGATCGGCAGGTGCGCCGGAGGTTTCCCCTCCCCGGCCAACGGGCGCCGCGTTGGGAGCGCCATCCGGCCGTGGAGGTGCGCCGCGCTTGGCCTTGTAGCGCAGCTGCGTGGAGGGGTCCCACAGCCTGATCTTCAATCCCTCAGCGCCATCGGCCGCGGCGGCGGGAGCGTCGAGGTAGTCCTCCACCACGTCCGGCGTCTCGCCCTCCAGCCAGCCCGCGCGGTTGTCGGGCCGGGGGTTGGCGCCGTTGTCGGGCTGGCGCGCGACGTTGAGGCCGAGCTCCTCGAACATCGCGCGGTCCTGCTCGGGTTCGTTGCCGAGCGTGGTGAGGAAGTTGCCCATCATCACTCCGTTGACGCCCGCCTTCACCGCGAGCGGCTGCAGCTCGCCGAGGTTCTCCACGCGCCCTCCGCACAGGCGGAACAGCGCTTCGGGCAGGATCAGGCGGAAGATCGCGATCCACTTCACGGCCTCCCACGGGTCCATCTATTCGCGGTCGCCGAACTTCGTCCCCGCGCGCGGGTTGAGCAGGTTGATCGGCACGCTCGTGGGGTCGATCGCGGCCAGCTCGAAGGCCATCTCCACGCGCTGCTCGCGGCTCTCGCCGAGGTTCAGGATGCCTCCCACGCATGTCTCCAGCCCGGCCTCGCGCACCGCCTCGATGGTGCGCAGGCGGCCCTCGTAGCGCACGGTGGTCGAGACCTCGTCGTAGTAGCTCTCGGCCGTCTCGACGTTGTGGTGCACGCGCTGGATGCCCGCCTCCTTGAGCGCCTTCGCGCGCGCGGTGGACATGTGGCCCGACCGAGGCGCAGCGCTTGAGGTTGGTGTGCTCGGCGACCAGGCGCGCGCCTTCGAGGATCTTCTCGAAGTCGCGCTTCGAGAGGCCCTGGCCCTGGGTGACCATGCAGAAGCGGTGCGCCCCCGCCGCTTCGGCGGCGCGCGCGTGCTCGAGGATCTGCTCGGGGTCCATCATCGCGTGCATCGGCGTCTCGGCCTCCGCGAAGCGCGACTGCGCGCAGAAGCCGCAGTCCTCCGCGCAGCCGCCGGACTTGGCGTTGACCAGCGAGCACATGTCGGTGGAGTCCGCGAAGCGCTCCACGCGGGCCTCCCAGGCGCGCTCGCACGAGCGCCTCGATCTCGGTGTGATCCTCGATCTGGCCGAGGCTCAGAGCCTCTTCGCGGGTGATGATCGGCGGCATCGCTTGGCTACACGTTATTTCGCACTGCGGACAGCGTTATGGCGCACTTTTGCAAGACCGCCGCTGATGTCCACCGGCTCCTGCGTGCGGTGGCCCTGCACGTTTCCGGCGATGCGCAAGCCGCGACGAGCGCGCAGGGTATCGCATCCAAGGTTCTCCCACCGTCGATGTATCGTCGCTACATGATCGCCGAGCTCCTGCCCCCCTGTGTCGTGGCTGTCGAGGCCCGCGAGGATCCCTCCGATGTGGTGCTGTTTGCAGAGGAAGAGGCCGCCCTCGGGCGGGCCGTCGAAAAGCGCCGCCGCGAGTTCACCACAGCCCGGGACTGTGCCCACCGGGCGCTCACAGGGCTGGGTCATCCCCCGCAGCCCATCCTCAGCGGGGATCGCGGCCAGCCCTGCTGGCCTGCTGGTGTCGTGGGCAGCATCACTCACTGTCACAGTTATCGAGCCTGTGCGGTCGCTCGTGCGAGCGACCTCCTCACCGTTGGCATCGATGCCGAGCCACACGAGCCGCTGCCCGAGGGCGTGCTCGGCGCGATCGCCACCGCGCAGGAGCTGGCGCACTTGCGCGAGCTCTCTCGCATCGCGCCCGATGTGCACTGGGACCGTCTCCTCTTCAGCGCCAAGGAGTCCGTGTACAAGGCATGGTTTCCGCTCGCCAAACGGCCGCTGGGCTTCCACGACGCCCTGCTCACCCTCGACTCCCGCCGCGGCGCGTTCTCAGCCCAGCTGCTGGTTCCCGGCCCAGTCTTGGGAGGAGCGCAATTGAGCGCTTTCGCAGGCCGCTGGCTCGCTCGCGACGGACTTCTGCTCACCGGCATCGCGCTCGCCCCGTCGTAGGCCCCTGTATGTGATCGCGTGGACTTCCTCAGTGCTTGCGCCTGCGCCTGCGACTCGGGCAGGGCACGACAACGTCCACATTCCTGACATAGCCGTCCTGAAAAGTGAGCGTCGAGATGAACGGAAAGCCGCCCGTAGGACAGACCGGCGGAAGTACCAGGCCCCTGGGGCGAAAGCTCACCGTCCGTCCGTGGACGCGCTTGTAGTACTTCAGGGATCGCGGGCCGAGGCTCAGATCCATGGAGATCATCGCGACGTCCTTGGCGCCTGGCAAGGTGGGAATCAGCGGCAGGTTGCTCGTCAGCAAGAGTTCGTTGAAGGGTCCGTTCCCAGCGACCAGCGACCCCTGCAGGAGCATCTGTGCGTAAACCGGGCTGCGACCTTCTCCGTAGAGGATCATCGTCACCCCTTCGTTGACGGGCGCTCCCATGTAGGCGATCATGTCGGCCGACTCATGCACGATTTCCGGGCCGAACGGCACAGCCACGTGTGCCGTTCCTGTTCCTATGCGTGCATTCGGTGAGCAGCCCGTCTCTCCCTGATTTTCGAGGTTTTCGGGGTTGCAGATCGCCAGCCCCAGATTGCTCGAGATGAGACTTAGGCTCTTCGGGAACTGCAGTTCGACCTTGACCAGTGGCGGAGGGACTTCACCGTTGGACGTGCTGATCTTGACAGTCGTTGCGACTGTGGTGCCCGCACCCAACTTGTAAGGAATGAAGCCGATTTTCGCGTCAACGAGCTCAGACGCCCGCGCGGCTGCAGGCATGGACACCAGGGACGCTAAGCACATCAGGGCCGCCACTTTGGCCAGAAGGGCCGTTGCGCCGTGCCGTCGGGTTGCGTGTCGCAGAGAGGGCGCTGTGTGTGCCGGAAGGGCAGCTGTGCGTGCCGAATCGCAAGCCACGCCGGCACTGGATGCTCTCCGCAATATGGTGCGGTTCGCCCCCGAGCGCATCGTCATCGTCTGTGCGCCCAGTTGCCCCCGCCTAGAGGGACATAGGGCCGCGCACTACCGCAGTGGAATGGAAGTTCTGCCGGTTGATGAGGGCGTGGAAAACCAGCGAGCTGCTGGAGGCGTGTGCGAATCTGCCCGTGCCATGGATTACCCGCGCGGTTCCTTCGGAGTATCCGGTCGAACCCGCGACATGGTTGTGAGTTTCCCCCCGAACGGTGAGTGTGCCTCCAGGTACATAGGCTGTCAGAGTCAGCGACCCTCTGCTGACCGAGTAGCTGGTGATATAGGCGACAACGGTGCCACTGTAGGTGCCTGTCGTGGTGCCCACCTCCTTGATCGTCACCCCTGGGGCGCTCGCCAGATGCATCTGTGACCTCTCGATCACGATCTGCATCTTCGATGCGTGAGCCTTGGTGGCATCGCCTCCGCCAGGCGATGCCACTCCCGTGGAGGCCGTCGTGGCCGCGACCGTGCCGAAGACCGTCGCGGCAAGGATCGACAAGATCCGCCTCCGCGACTTCATCGAGAAAAAGCCAGCACTCATAGGTTCTCTCCTATTCCCCATGCGACCCCATCGTTTCCATGCCTGTGCGCCTCCCCTCTACTGGGTGCGCCGGATAGCCAGCCCCAAGACGGCGACCTGCCGCTGTCGCGATCGTATAGGTCGCCGCGACGCTTGTCAAGATCGATGGGAGATATACCCTTGAAGGCCAACCGCTCAGTCGGCCAGAGCGGAAACCCCGAGCCGCTGGGTTGACAAGGCAACGGCTGTGGCCTAGAGTGCCGATCCCCAGCAGATAGAAACGCCGTGATAGGGTCGGTACACATGGGAATGGGGAGGGTCAATGTATGGGGTTTGCCAGCCGTCCCCTGGGGATAGCGCCTGCGATGTGAGCACCTCTTGGGTGGTCTCTCGTGCACGCCCGGGGGAGGTCGGCGGTCGGTGAAGGACGGGCCCGCCAACCACAGCAAGGACACCGCGGATGCGCACCCGGCCGGCGTGCATCCCACGGATGCTGAAGTGCTGCCCTGGGCTCTCTCGGCCGAGAGCGAGGATGCTCTGCGTGGCCAGGCACAGCGTTTGCTTGTCCACGTTCAGAGCCTCACGACGTTGGACATAGGCGATGTGGGCTACTCGCTGGCGGCGGCGCGGTCGAACTCTCGAGCATCGCGCGGTCGTGCTCGGGAGCGACCGCGACAGGCTGCTCGGTGGTCTGCGGGCGCTGGCGCGAGGCGCACCGGCCGCGAATCTCATCACGGGCCGGGCCCACGAGGGCCGCAGGGTCGTATTTGTCTTCCCTGGCCAGGGCTCGCAGTGGAGGGGCATGGCGCTGGAGCTGTACGAGTGCTCTGAAGTGTTCGCGGGCCACATGCGGGCCAGTGCCGACGCGCTTTCGCCATTCGTGGATTGGTCCCTGATGGATGTCCTGCGTGGCGGGCCGGGCACGCCGTCCCTGGACAGGGCGGACATCGCACAGCCGGCGCTTTTTGCCGTGATGGTGTCGCTGGCCGCGATGTGGCGCTCCTTCGGGGTGCAGCCCGCCGCCGTGCTCGGTCACAGCCTCGGCGAGATCGCTGCTGCATGTGTGGCCGGTGGCCTCTCGCTGCACGACGGCGCCCGCGTGGCGGCGCTCTGGAGTCTCCCGCAGGCGCAGTTGGTCGGCAAGGGGGAGATGGCCTCCGTGCAGCTCTCGCGGGAGCAGTTGGAGCCACGCCTCGAGCGCTGGGGCGAGCGGGTTGTCATTGCGGCTGTCAACGGGCCCAACTGGGTGACCGTCTCCGGTGCGACCGATGCTGTCAACGATCTGCTGAACGAACTCGCCACCGAGGGTGTGCGTGCACGTCCGATCAAGGTCGGTGTCGCGGCTCACTCGTCTCAATTCGACACGATCGGCGAGCGAGTGCTGGCCGATCTCGCGCCCATTTCGCCCCGATCTGGAGATATACCGTTCTATTCCACACTGAGCGGACAGCTGGAGGCCACCAGCGGTCTTGACGCACGTCACTGGAGCCGAAGCATGAGGCAGCGGGTTCTGTTCGAGCAGGCCATGCGCGCACTGCTCCAACACGGGCACAACGTATTCATCGAGGTCAGTCCGCACCCGGTGTTGAGCGTCGTCATGCAGGACACCATCGACGATACCTCTGCTGAGGCCGTGATCCTCAGTACGTTGCGCCGCGATCAGGGTGGCGTCGGCCGCCTGCTGACATCCCTTGCTGAAGCGCATGTTCGTGGCATAGAGGTGAATTGGAAGACCGTGTTCGCAGGGCCGCGAGAGCCGATCCCGCTGCCCGAATATGAGCTCGTGGGCGATCGAGTGGAGTTTGTGGGCGACGGCGCTGAGCCTCTGCCCGAGGCCGAGCGTGAGGTGCTCGCGCTGGAGTTGGTGTGCACCCAGGTGGCCGCGATACTCGGCCACGCTGGCGCGGACATGGTCAACACCACGCGGAGCTTCCGCGACCTCGGGCTGGATTCCCTTACAGCCGTCGAGCTCTGCCGCCGCATCAACGAGGTCGCCGGGGTGCAATTGCTGGCGTCCGTCGTCTTTGACTATCCCACACCAACCCTGTTGGCCGAGCGTGTGCAGGCGGAGATCCTGGGGGTGCCCGACTCCCATGCGATCTCGATGCCCGTGGCTGTGTCCATGGATGAGCCAATCGCGATCGTGGGCATGGGCTGCCGGTACCCCGGAGATGTTCGCTCTCCCGAGCAGCTATGGCAGCTCGTTCACTCCGGCGCCGACGCAATCTCGCGATTCCCCACCGATCGCGACTGGGACCTGGAGAAGCTCTATGACACCAATCCCGATGTCCCTGGCACCAGCTATGTGGATGTCGGCGGATTTGTCCACGATGCCACGGAGTTCGACGCCGGGTTCTTTGGCATCGGCCCGCGCGAGGCGCTTGCGATGGACCCTCAGCAGCGCCTGCTGCTGGAGACCTCGTGGGAGGCCTTCGAAGCCGCCGGTATCGACCCGTCCTCGCTGCGTGGCAGCCAGACGGGAGTGTTCGCCGGAGTCAGCTCCCAGGACTATGGCCCGCGTCTGCACGAAGCGCCAAAGAGCTCCGAGGGCTACACCCTCACCGGGAGCTTCAACAGCGTCGTCTCCGGGCGGGTCGCGTATGCGCTTGGACTCGCGGGTCCGGCGGTGACGGTTGACACCGCATGCTCTTCCTCGCTCGTCGCACTGCATCTGGCCTGTCAGGCGCTGAGGCTCGGCGAATGCTCGATGGCGCTCGCCGCCGGTGTGACGATCATGGCCACGCCCGGGCTCTTCGTGGAGTTCAGCAGGCTGGGAGGACTTTCTCGCGACGGGCGCTGCAGGTCGTTTGCCGCCGCCGCGAGCGGCACCGGCTTTTCCGAGGGCGCCGGTGTGGTGGTGGTGGAGCGGCTGTCCGATGCGCGTCGTCTCGGGCACGACGTGTTGGCGCTTGTGCGTGGCAGCGCCGTCAATCAGGACGGCGCCAGCAATGGGCTCTCAGCGCCGAATGGCCTTGCTCAGCGGGCCGTGATAATGCAGGCGCTTGCCAACGCCGGCCTCTCGCCGGCGCAGGTCGACGCGGTGGAGGCGCATGGGACGGGCACCACGCTTGGGGATCCCATCGAGGCCCAGGCGCTGCTGGCCACCTACGGGCAGGGCCGTGAGCGCCCGCTCTGGCTCGGGTCCGTGAAGTCCAATATCGGTCATACCCAGGCGGCGGCCGGCCTTGCCGGTGTCATCAAGATGGCGATGGCGATGCGCCACGGCGTTCTGCCGCGGACACTGCACGTCGAACGAGCCCTCCCCGCGGGTGAACTGGTCCGCCGGGGCCGTCTCTCTGCTGAGAGATGCACTGCCCTGGGCCAGGAATGGCGAGCCGCGCCGCGCCGGCGTCTCCTCGTTCGGGATCAGCGGCACCAATGCGCACCTGATCCTCGAAGAGGCTGCGCCGGCCGATGTTCGGGCGCTCACCTCCGGCTCGGCCGATGCCGGAGCGAGGGGCGTGGTGCCGTGGGTGTTGTCGGGGAGGGATCCGGTGGCGTTGCGCGCGCAGGCGCAGCGGCTCTCGGAGTTCGTGGATGCGCGGCCGCAGCTGGATGCTGGCGATGTGGGGTGCTCCCTGGCTGCTCGTCCGCGGTTTGAACATCGCGCGCTTGTCCTCGGCGGCACGCGTGAGGGGCTGTTGAAGGGCATCGATGTGTTGGTTGCGGAGGGGTCGGCGCCGGGTGTGCTGAAGGGTGTGGCCGATCGAGACGCTGGGTGTGGCGTCGTCTTCCTCTTTCCCGGTCAGGGGTCTCAGTGGCAGGGGATGGCTACCGAGCTGCTGGACTCCTCGCCGGCCTTTGCCGGCGAGCTGCGAGCCTGCGCGGACGCGCTCGAGCCCCTGACGGGCTGGTCGCTCGAGGACGCGTTGCGAGGTGCCGGGGGCGCACCGGGGCTCGGGCGTGTCGATGTCGTGCAACCGGCGCTCTTCGCGGTGATGGTGGCCCTAGCCCGTCTGTGGCGCGCCTGCGGCGTCGAGCCCGGCATGGTGATGGGGCATTCGCAAGGCGAGATCGCCGCGGCCCACGTCGCCGGAGGCCTGTCGCTGCAGGACGCCGCCGGATTGGTGGTCGCGCGCAGCCGTGCGCTGGTCCGGTTGATGGGACGGGGAGGAATGGTCTCGGTGGCGCTCGGCGAGCAGGAGATCGCACCCTGGCTCGAGCGCTGGGAGGGGGTCGTATCGGTCGCGGCGGTGAACAGTCCGGGCTCGGTGGTCGTCTCCGGTGAGCGCGAGGCCCTGGATGGATTGCTGGGTGAGCTGGTGCAGGAGGGCATCCGGACGCGGGAGCTGCCCGTCGGCTACGCCTCCCATTCCTCGCAGATCGAGCAGATACGCGAAGAGCTGTTGGCCGGCTGTGAGGGGATCGCTCCCGTGAGCGGCGATGTGCCCTTCCTCTCCAGCGTCACCGCCGATGTCCTCGACACCGCCGAGCTCGATGGCGAGTACTGGTACCGCAACCTGAGAGAGACCGTGCGCTTCGAGCGGGCCACGCGGAAGCTGTTTGCGCAGGGCCATCGAGCTTTCATCGAGATCGGGCCGCACCCGGTGTTGACGATGGCCGTGCACGAGACCGCCGAGGACGCGCTCGAGGATCCACGGGGTGTTGTGGCGGTTGGCTGCCTGCGCCGCGACGAGGGTGGCCTGGAGCGTTTCCTCGCATCGCTGGGTGAGGCCTGGGTGCGCGGCGTCGAAGTGGACTGGCGCGCGATCTTCGCCGCGCCGGACGTGGCGGGCGCCACGAGCACCACGCGAGTGCAGTTGCCCACCTACGCCTTCCAGCGCTCCCGCTACTGGCTTGCGCACGGGTCGGCGGGCGGTGCCGATATGGCATCGGCTGGCCTGGATGGGGCGAGGCATCCGCTGCTGGGCGCGATGATCGGCTTAGCCGACGGCGAGGGCCTGGTGTTCACAGGGCGCCTCTCGCTGCAGAGTCACCCCTGGCTTTCCGATCACGCCGTGATGGGCACAGTGCTGCTGCCCGGCACGGCCTTTCTCGAGCTTGCGCTGCATGCCGGTCGCGTCGCCGGCTGCGAGCTGATCGAGGAGCTCACGCTTGCCGCGCCGCTGGTGCTCCCCGAGCACGGCGCGGTGCAGGTTCAGCTCTCTCTCGCGGGGCCTGAGGATTCGACCGGTCGGCGTCTCTTGAGCATCCACGGACGGGCCTCACAGCAGCCCGCTGGAGATGTTTGGAGCGACCGGGACGGCTGGACCCTGCACGCCACCGGGGTTCTCGGCGCCACCATCGCCGGCACGCCGGGAGGCGGGGACGGCGCCCCTTGGGAGTCGGTTGGCGCCGTATGGCCTCCAGCGGGAGCCGCCGCCGTGTCTGTCGATCAACTCTATGCGCACCTCGCGGAGCGAGGCTATGACTATGGGCCGGCCTTCCAATGCCTGCGCGCCGCGTGGCGGCGGGGGGAGGATGTGTTCGCCGAGGTTGCGCTGTCTCCTGAGCAGGAGGGCCCAGCTGGCTCCTTCGGCCTGCACCCGGCATTGCTGGATGCAGCGTTGCACGCCGCCCTAGGAGGGGAGGGGTTGGATCGTGATCGTGTGCTGCTCCCCTTCTCATGGAGCGGCGTTTGCGTGAGTGAGATGGGGGCGTCGCGCCTGCGTGTGCGCGTCATTCCGGCCGGGGCCGATCGGGTCGCTGTGGCACTGGCCGACGAGGATGGGGTGCTCGTGGCCTCGGCGCAGTCCCTCTCGCTGCGTCCACTGGATCCCGATGCGCTCGATCGTGCAGGCCGGGGTCTTCACGAATCGCTTCTGCGTCCGAGCTGGCATACGCTTGCGGCAGCTCCGGCGGAGGCCGTTTCGGGAGCTGCCGTGGAGGCCGCGGCGGAGGCGGACATGGTGTTTGTCGATCGCGGCCTGGATGCAGCGGGCGGGATGATTGCGATGGCGCACGAGGGCGTGCAGCGGGTGCTGGGGTTGCTGCAGGCATGGCTTGCGGATGGGGGTCGTGTCGATGCGCCGCTCGTGGTGGTCACTCGCGGCGCGGTGGCTGTGCACCCGGGTGAGGAGGTGCCGGGTCTGGCGCTTGCGCCGGTGTGGGGACTGGTGCGTGCCGCGCAGTCTGAGAATCCCGGTCGCTTCGTGCTGATCGACCTCGACCCTGCCGAGGAGGATGTCGAGGGCGCCCTGTCGAGTGCGCTGGCCACCGGTGAGCCCCAGATGGCGGTGCGAGATGGGGCGGTGTTGATCCCCCGGATCGAGCGTGCCGCCGCTGATGCGACAAGGATCGCTGAGGGCGACACAGGTAGGTTCGAGCCACAGCGCACGGTGCTCATCACCGGAGGCACGGGGGACCTGGGTGCCCTCGTCGCCCGGCATCTCGTCGGTGTGCACGGTGTGCGCAGCGTGCTCCTGGCCAGCCGCAGGGGGCGCGAGGCGTTGGGCGCGCCAGCGCTCGAAGCGGAGCTGCTCGCGTTGGGTGCGCGGGTGAGGATCGTCGCCTGCGACATATCGGAGCGCGAGCAGCTCGCGGCCGCGCTTGCGCTGATCGACGAGGAGCATCCTCTCGGCGCCGTCGTGCACGCCGCGGGCGTGCTCGACGATCGTGTGCTCGCATCGCTTGCACCCGAGCAGCTGCAGCGCGTGCTGGCTCCCAAGGTGGATGGCGCCTGGCACCTGCACGAGCTGACCGAGCACCTCGACCTGTCGGCGTTCGTGCTCTTCTCCTCGATCGCGGCCACGCTCGGAAACGCGGGTCAGGCCAACTACGCCGCCGCCAACGCCTTCCTGGATGCCCTGGCGGCGCATCGCCGGGCACGCGGCCTGGCTGGCGTTTCGCTCGCGTGGGGGCTCTGGGCGCAGGCCGGCGCGGGCATGACCTCCCATCTCGGTGCGATCGATATCGCGCGAATGAGGCGCATGGGCGTGGCCGCTTTCGCCCCCGAGGAGGCCCTTGAGCTCCTCGACATCGCATGCGCTGCACAGGAGGCGCTGCTGATGCCGGTGCGGCTCGATCGGGCGAGACTGCGCACGCTGGCGCTGGAGGGGGCCATCGCGCCGCCGCTGCGCGGCCTCGTGCGCACTCCCCCGCGCCGGGTGGGGATGGGAGGTTCTCAGCGATCGCTGGCGGCTCGCCTTGCCGGTATGCCGGCGAAGGAGCGCGAGGGGGAGATGCTCGAGCTCGTGCGCTCCCAGGCGGCGCATGTGCTGGGCCACGCCTCGGCCCAGGTCGTGGACGCGCGGCGAACGTTCAAGGAGCTGGGGTTCGACTCGCTGGCCGCCGTTGAGCTGCGCAACCGGCTCACCGCACTCGATATGGAGCTGAGGCTGCCTGCCACAGTCGTGTTCGATCACCCCACCCCGCTCGCCCTCGCCGGGCATTTGCTGGGCGAGCTTGCCGGTGTCCGCGGTCCTGTCTCCGCAGGCGCATCTGCGGTGAGCGGCGAGGATCCGGTCGCGATCGTCGGCATGAGCTGTCGCTATCCCGGCGGCGTGCGCTCGCCCGAGCAGCTCTGGGAGCTGCTGGCGGCAGGTGGCGACGCGATCTCGAGCTTTCCCACCGACCGTGGGTGGAACGGTGGGTGGGACGGCGACGCCCGCGACCCCGGTGTTCCAGGCCCCGAGCTCGGCTATGTGCGCGAAGGCGGGTTTCTCTACGACGCGGCGCAGTTCGACGCTGAGTTCTTCGCCGTCGGCCCACGCGAGGCGCTGGCGATGGATCCCCAGCAGCGGCTGTTGCTGGAGGCCTCGTGGGAGGCCTTCGAAGATGCTTGCATCGACCCGGCCTCCCTGCGCGGCAGTCGCACGGGGGTCTTCGCGGGTGTCATGAACCACGATTACGCACCCGGCCCCGGGGAGGCGCCGGCGGAGCTCGAGGGGTACACGATGACTGGCGGGGCCGGCAGTCTCGTGTCGGGACGAGTGGCCTACTCCTTCGGCCTGGAGGGGCCAGCGATCACCGTGGACACCGCCTGCTCCTCCTCGCTCGTGGCGTTGCACTGGGCCTGCCAGTCGCTGCGCCAGGGTGAGTGCTCGCTGGCGCTTGCCGGCGGGGTGACGGTCATGGCAACCCCGGAAGTCTTCGTCGAGTTCTCGCGCCAGCGCGGTCTCGCCGGCGATGGGCGCTGCAAGTCCTTTGCCGACTGTGCCGACGGCGCCGGCTTCTCCGAGGGCGTTGGGGTGCTGGTGTTGGAGCGTCTCTCCGATGCGCAGCGCCTGGGGCATCGCGTGTTGGGCCTGGTGCGTGGCAGCGCCGTCAATCAGGACGGCGCGAGCAACGGCATGACTGCGCCCAACGGCCTCTCCCAGCAGCGCGTGATCGCGCAGGCTCTCGCCACCGCCGGCATGGCCGCCAAGGAGGTGGATGCCGTGGAGGCGCATGGGACCGGTACCGCCCTGGGCGATCCCATCGAGGCGCAGGCGCTGCTCGCCACCTACGGGCAGGGGCGCTCCGCGGAGAGCCCGCTGTGGCTGGGATCGGTGAAGTCGAACATCGGTCACGCGCAGGCAGCCGCCGGGGTGGCCGGCGTGATCAAGATGGTCATGGCCCTGCGCCACGGGATGCTGCCCAGAACCCTGCACGTCGATGCCCCCTCGCGGCACGTCGATTGGTCCGCGGGGGCCGTCTCGCTGTTGACGGAGGACGTGCCGTGGGAGGCCAACGGCCGCCCGCGCCGCGCCGGAGTCTCCTCGTTTGGCATCAGCGGCACCAATGCGCACCTGATTCTCGAGGAGGCGCCGGCCGCACCACCGCAGGTTTCTGAGGAGGCGCTGGCCGCCGCACCACCGCAGGTCTCTGAGGAGGCGCTGGCCGCCGCACCACCGCAGGTCTCTGAGGAAGCGCCGGCGATCATGCCGTGGGTGCTCTCTGGCCGTGGCCCAGGTGGTCTGCGGGGACAGGCCCGGGAGTTGCTGGAGTTCGCCGGGGCTCAGCCGCAGCTGGGCGCCGCCGATGTCGGGCTCGCGCTCACGGGTCGCCCGGAACTGGAGCATCGGGCTGTCCTCATCGATGGTGATCGTCGGGGGCTGTTGGCGGGCCTGGGTGCGCTTGCCCGCGGGGAGCCGGCGCCGGGCGTGCTCCAGGGTGTGGCGCAGGACGGCGGGCTGGCTTGCCTGTTCACCGGTCAGGGCGCGCAGCGGGTGGGGATGGGACGCGCCTTATACGAGGAGTCCGCGGTGTTTGCGGCCGCCTTCGACGAGGTCTGCGGGCACCTCGATGACTTGCTGGGACGGTCTCTGCGCGAGGTGGTGTTCGGTGGCGATGAATCCGAGGCCGGGTTCTCGGAAGCGGCGGAGGCTGGGTTGCTGGACGAGACCCTCTTCACGCAGACGGGTCTGTTTGCGCTCGAGGTTGCCCTGTTTCGGCTGGTGTGGTCTTGGGGAGTGCGTCCGGGGTTCCTGATCGGTCACTCCGTGGGGGAGCTGGCGGCGGCTCATGTCGCGGGGGTCTTCTCGTTGGGGGATGCGTGCCGGCTCGTCGTTGCGCGTGGTCGCCTGATGGGCGGTCTGCCGGCGGGCGGAGCGATGGTGTCGGTGGCCGCGGGCGAGGCCGATGTCCTCGGTGTACTCGAAGGCCTCGAGGATTGGCGGAGTCGGATCGCCCTCGCGGCCGTCAACGGCCCCGCCTCCGTGGTGGTATCGGGCGATGAGGACGCGGCGCTGGAGGTGGCGGCGGTCTTCGCCGATCGCGGTGTGAGAACGAAGCGCCTGCGAGTGTCCCACGCGTTTCACTCGCCGCGCATGGACGGGATGCTCGAGGAGTTCGCTCTGGCGGCCGCGAGCGTCGACTTCGACGCGCCGCAGATACCGCTTGTCTCGAACGTTACGGGTGAGTTGGCGGGGGCGGAGGTTGTGTGCTCGCCCGCCTACTGGGTCGCGCAGGTGCGCCAGACGGTGCGGTTCTGTGCGGGGGTTCGTCTACTCGGGGATCGCGGTGTGAGGAGCTTTCTCGAGCTGGGCCCCAGCGGAGTCTTGAGCGCGATGGTCGAAGACTGCCTGGACGCCGTGGGGCCGGAGTTTGCCGGTGGGCGGGAGGGCTCCGCTGGGCGAGAGGGCTCCGGCAGGCGGGACGTCGCGGGTGGGCGGGAGCTTGCCGGCGGGCAGGATGCGCACGTCACGGCGGTTACGGCTTTGCATCGCGATGGCGCCGAAGCGCGCTCCTTGCTGGAGGCGCTCGCGCGTATGTGGGTGCGCGGCGCGCGCGTGGACTGGGAGCGGGTGTTCGCCGGTCCCAACGCCGCGCGCGTGGAGTTGCCGAAGTATGCATTTCAGCGTCAGCGCTTCTGGCTGCGGCGGAACGGGGGTGTGGGCGACCTTCCCGCGAGCGGCCTGGCGGCGGCGGATCATCCGCTGCTGGGGGCGCGTATGCGTTTGGCCGACGGGCAAGGTTGGGTGTTTACCGGCCGCCTCTCGCTGGCCACCCACGCGTGGCTGGGCGACCATGCGGTGATGGGCTCCGTGCTGCTCCCAGGCGCGGCCCTGGTGGAGCTCGCGCTGCACGTCGGCGGAGAGCTCGGGTGCGAGATGCTGGAGGAGCTCGTGCTGGAGGCGCCGCTGACGCTGCCCGAGCAGGGCGCGGTCGAGATCCAGGTGCTGCTCGGCGAGCCCGGTCCCGCCGGGGAGCGCGCGGTGAGGATCCACTCCCGCCCCCAGGCTGGCGCGCAGCGCGGCCTCTGGATAGATCAGGCATGGACGTGCCACGCAACTGGCCTGCTGAGAGCCTCCGCGGGCAACCGTGATCGTATGGCGGATGGGCTCGCCGGCCGGCTTGCGCTCGACGAGTGGCCTCCCGCTGGCGCCGAGCCATTTGGCGAGCGGCTGTACGACAGGCTTGCGGAGCAGGGCTATGACTACGGGCCGGCGTTTCAGAGTTTGCGCAAGGCGTGGCGCTGCGGCGAGGAGGTGTTCCTCGAGGTGTCGCTGCCCGAGGAGCAGCACTCCTCCGCTGGGCGCTTCGGCTTGCACCCCGCGCTGCTCGACGCCGCCCTGCACACGGCGGCGCTCGACGGGCTCGCCGGGCGCGGGGATGGCGAGGTGTTGCTGCCCTTCTCGTGGAGCGGCGTCGTGTTGCACGCGCAGGGGGCGAGCTCGATGCGCGTGCTGGTGTCCAAGGGCGACGACGCAGATGGAGAGATCGCGTTGGTGGCGGTCGACGAGACGGGTGCGCCGCTGCTCGAGGTGAGGTCTGTAGCGACACGGCGGGTTCCCCTTGAGCTGCTGGCGGGCGCGAGGGCCGGCGGCGGTGAGCACGAGTCGCTGTTGCGCCTGGAGTGGAGAGCGGCCGCGGCGGCTCCCGCCGCTTCCTGCACCCGGTTGGCGCTGCTCGGCGAGGGGGGGCCGGTGGCCGTGCCGGGCTCCACGGTTGAGAGATGGGAGGGGTTGGGGAGGCTGCTCGAGGAGATCGCTGCCGGCGCCCCCGTTCCCGATGCCGTGTTGTTCGATCTCGGTGACTGCACCGCGTCATCGGGGGGCGGCGGGTTTCCGCAGGCGGCGCGCGGGACTCTGCACCGTGTACTCGATCTGTTGCAGGCGTGGCTTGCGGACGAGCGGCTGGCGAGTTCGCGCCTGGTGTTCGTGACGCACGGAGCGGTGGCCCCAGGCGATGAGGATGGCGTTGCGGATCCGGCGGCTGGGGGCGCGGTGGCAGCCAGCGATGGGAATGGCGTTGCCGACCTGGCGGCAGCGGGAGTCTGGGGCCTGGTGCGCTCGGCGCAGTCGGAGAATCCCGGGCGATTCGTGCTCCTCGACATCGATGGCGAGCAGGCCTCGTTTGCCGCACTGGTGGGAGCTCTCGCCGGCGAGGAGCCGCAGCTGTGCGTGCGCGAGGGCATCGTGCGCGTGCCGCGGCTCGCGCGGGTGACTCCCGCTCAGGAGGGGCTCGGCGGTCCGGGCGAGGACGGGGGGCTCGTCGGTCTGCGCGAGGGAGCTCTGGATGGGACGGTGCTGGTGACGGGCGGCACCGGTGGATTGGGTGCACTGCTTGCAAGGCATCTGGTGAGCCGCTACGGCGCTCGCCAGCTGGTCCTGGCCAGTCGGCGGGGTGCCCAGGCGCCGGGCGCCGTCGAGCTGGAGAGCGAGCTTGTGGCGCTGGGCACGCGCGTGAGCGTGGTGGCGTGCGACGTGAGCGATCGGGGTGAGCTCGAGCGCTTGCTGGACTCGATCGGCGCCGAGCACCCCCTGTGTGGGGTCGTGCACGCGGCCGGCGCGCTCCACGACGGCGTGATCGAGTCCTTGACGAACGAGCACATCGACTCGGTGCTGGCGGGGAAGGTGGCCGGCGCCTGGCATCTGCACGAGCTCACCGCGCATATGGATCTGCCTCTGTTCGTTTTGTTCTCATCCGCGGCCGGCGTGCTCGGAGGGCCGGGTCAGGGTGCCTATGCGGCGGCCAACACGTTCCTGGATGCGCTTGCGGCGCAGCGCCGCGCGAGGGGCCTTGCGGGCCTGTCGATCGCCTGGGGGCAGTGGGCGCAGGAGGCGAGCGCCAGCGAGATGACCGCTGGCCTGAGCAGTGGCGATCGGGCGCGGTTGGCGCGTTCGGGCATGCTCGCGCTGTCCGCGCAGGATGGGCTTGGGGTCTTCGACGCCGCCCTGGCGCTCGAGGAGGCGATGGTGATTGGCGCGCGCCTGGACTCTGGTGCGCTGCGCGCGCAGGCGCGCGCAGATGCGCTGCCAGCGCCGTTGCGCGGCCTCGTGCGTCTGCCCGCGCGCCGCGCGGGTGTTGAGGACTCGCTGCAGGCGCGTCTCTCTGGGCTGAGCGAGGAGGAACGCGAGCGGGTCCTCCTCGCGACTGTTGCGACGGAGGTCGCGGTGGTGCTTGGCCATCCCTCGCCCACCGCAGTCGATTCGCGGCGGACGTTCAAGGAGCTCGGCTTCGACTCGCTGATGGCGGTGGAACTGCGCAACCGACTCGACGTCCTGGCGGGCATGCGGCTGCCCGCAACGCTTGTGTTCGATCATCCCACTCCGCTGGCGCTCGCTCGGTTCCTGCTGGGTGAGGCGCTGGGCATGGGCCGAGGTGTGGGCGCCGTGGCCGCGGTCGGTGCATCGCCTGGATCGATGCGGTCGGTGGACGAGCCGATCGCGATCGTCGGCATGAGCTGCTGCTACCCGGGCGGCGTGCGCTCCCCCGAGCAGCTGTGGGAGCTGGTGGCGGCGGGCGGGGATGCGATTGCGCCATTTCCCACGAATCGCGGCTGGGATCTGGGGAGTCTGTTCGACCCCGATTCCGAGCATCCGGGCAGAAGCGATACTCGCGAAGGCGGATTCCTGTATGACGCGGGGGAGTTCGACGCGGAGTTCTTCGGCATCGGCCCGCGTGAGGCGCTGGCGATGGATCCCCAGCAGCGGCTGCTGCTGGAATCCACCTGGCGGGCCCTGGAAGACGCCGGGATCGACCCCGCGCTGCTGCGCGGCACGCAGACCGGCGTGTTCGCCGGCGTGATGCACCACGACTACGGCCCCGGCGCGGCATCCATCGCCGATGGCACGGAGGGCTACCTGGGCACCGGCAGCGCCGGCAGCGTCGTATCGGGACGGGTCGCCTATTCATTCGGGTTCGAGGGGCCCGCGGTGACGATCGACACCGCCTGCTCCTCCTCGCTGGTGGCATTGCATTGGGCCTGCCAGTCCTTGCGCGCAGGCGAGTGTTCGCTGGCGCTTGCCGGTGGCGTGACGGTGATGGCCACTCCGGGTGTCTTCATCGAGTTCTCACGTCAGCACGGCCTTGCGCGGGACGGGCGCTGCAAGTCCTTTGCGCAGGCCGCGGATGGGACTGCGTGGTCGGAGGGGGTCGGCTTGGTGCTCCTGGAGCGTCTCTCCGATGCGCGGCGCCATGGGCACGGTGTGCTCGCCGTGGTGCGTGGCAGCGCGGTCAACCAGGATGGCGCGAGCAATGGATTGACAGCTCCCAACGGGCCGTCGCAGCAGCGCGTGATCGCGCAGGCGTTGGCGAATGCAGGGGTTCGCGCGGAGGATGTGGATGCCGTGGAGGCGCACGGCACCGGCACCACCCTGGGCGACCCGATCGAGGCGCAGGCACTGCTTGCCACCTACGGGCAGGAGCGCCCTGCGCAGCGGCCCCTGTGGCTGGGATCGGTGAAGTCGAACCTCGGTCACACCCAGGCTGCCGCCGGGGTGGCCGGCCTGATCAAGATGGTCATGGCGATGCGTCATGGAGCGCTGCCGCGAACGCTGCACGTTGACGAGCCCTCACAGCACGTCGATTGGTCGGCGGGGGCCGTCTCGCTGCTGGCCGAGGAGGTGCCATGGGAGGTGGAGGGCCGCCCGCGCCGCGCCGGGATCTCCTCGTTTGGCATCAGCGGCACCAATGCCCATGTCATCCTCGAGCAGGCGCCGTCCGCCCTTGCCCCCGCGGAGCGCCTCCCGCCCCCCGAGGGGTGGGGTGGCGAGGATCGTTCCGGGCGGGCATTGAACGCCGCGGTGGTGCCGTGGGTGCTCTCGGGTCGAGGTCGCGACGGTCTGCGGGGGCAGGCCGGCAGCTTGCTCGAGTTCGCCGGGGATCGCCCGCGCTCTGACGCTGGCGATCGCCCGCAGCCGGGCGTTGGCGACTTGGGTTTCTCCCTGGCTGCGCGTCCGGCGCTGGAGCATCGGGCTGTCGTCCTGGGCGAGGATCGCGAGGAGCTGCTGGCGAGGGTTGCCGCGCTCACACGAGGTGAGCCGCTGCGGGGTGTCAGCCAGGGCAGCGTTGACGACGGTGGGCTGGCATTCATGTTCACGGGGCAGGGTGCGCAGCGGGTGGGAATGGGACGTGAGTTGTATGAAGCCAGCCCTGTCTTCGCAGAGTCCTTCGATGCGGTCTGCGGGCATCTCGACGGCCTGTTGGGGCGATCCTTGCGTGCGGTCGTGTTCGGCGGCGATGCGTCTGAGGTGGGGCGGTTGGACGAGGCAGAGGTGGGGGTTGGGCTGCTGGATGAGACGCTGTTCACGCAGGCGGGGCTGTTTGCGCTCGAGGTCGCGCTGTTCGAGCTGCTGCGGGCATGGGGTGTGCGCCCCGGGTTCCTGATCGGCCATTCGATCGGGGAGCTTGCCGCGGCACACGTCGCCGGCGTCTTCTCGCTCGAGGATGCCTGCCGGCTGGTTGCGGCGCGGGGGCGCCTGATGGGAGCCCTGCCGCCCGGCGGAGCGATGGTATCGGTGGCGGCTTCCGAGGAGGAGATGCTGCCGGCGCTCGCCGGCTTGGAGGAGCGGGTCGCGCTGGCGGCCGTGAACGGGCCCTTCTCGGTGGTGCTCTCTGGTGATGAGGAGGCGGTGCTCGAGCTCGCCGCCCAATGGGAGGAGCGGGGGCGCAAGGCCAAGCGTCTGCAGGTGTCGCACGCGTTTCACTCGCCGCGGATGGATGGGATGCTGGAGGAGTTCGCGCGCGTCGCCGAGAGCGTGGCGTTCGGTGCGCCGGAGATCCCGATCGTCTCGAACCTCACCGGCGAGTTGGCATCGGCGGAGCTGATGTGCTCGCCCGCGTACTGGGTGCGTCACGTGCGCGAGACCGTGCGTTTCCGCGATGGCATGCGTCAGCTTGGCGACCGCGGCGTGAGGAGCTTCCTCGAGCTCGGCCCCGCCAGGGTCCTGAGCGCGATTACCGGCGATTGCCTGGATGCCCTCGGCGTCGGCGAGGTGACGGCCGTGCCGTTGCTGGATGGCGAGGGGGCTGAGGCCAGGTCGCTGCTCGGTGCCCTGGCGAGTGTGTGGGTGCGTGGTGCCGGCGTGGATTGGGAGCAGGTCTATGCCGGCTCTGGTGCCCGGCGTGTGACCCTGCCCGGATACGCATTTCAGCGTAGGCAGTTCTGGCTGAGAGCACCCACGGGTGCGGGCGAGGCGGCCGCTGTGGGGCAGCATGCCACCGGGCATCCGCTGCTGGGAGCCTGCATGCGGTTGGCGGGGGATCGTGGCTGGCTGTTCACGGGCCGCTTCTCATTGGAATCCCAGGAGTGGCTTGCCGACCACGTCGTGTTCGGAACGACGCTGATGCCCAGCGCGGCGTTGGTCGAGTTGGCGCTGTGCGCAGGCGCCGAGGCCGGGTGCCCAGTGGTAGCCGAGCTTGCTCTGGAGGCTCCGCTGGCGCTGCCCGAGCGGGGCGAGGTGCAGCTGCAGGTGTCGGTAGGTGAGCTCGATGAGTCGGGCTGCCGTGCGCTCGAGATCCATTCCCGTCCGGAGGGCGTCGGGGGGGATGGGCTGGCCGGCGAAGGGGCGGACTGGACGCGGCATGCGAGTGGCACGCTCACTGCGCTGCGCGGTGGCTCACACACTGCGCCGCCAGCCGGAGGCGACCCGAGCGCTGCAGAGGTGCGGGCACAGCGCATGGGCGCCGTGAGCGGGGAGTGGCCTCCCCCACAGGCGGTCGCGATCCCGATTGAGACCGCCGGCGTGTATGAGCGTCTGGCTGAGTTGGGACTCGACTATGGACCTGCATTTCAGGGTCTGAGGCGCGCGTGGCGGCGCGGAGAGGAGTTGTTCGCCGAGCTTGTCCTACCTGAGGTCGTGGGCGCGGATGCCGGGCAGTTCGGGTTGCACCCGGCGCTGCTCGATGCGGCGTTTCACTCCGTGCTTGCAGTGAATCCGGCGTTGCTCGACGAGACGCTCCTCGCCACGCTCGCCGTGCAGGGCGACGAATCGGAGGAGGGTGCACGCGTGCATCTGCCCCTTGCCCTCAACGGGGTGCAGCTCCACGCGGCAGGCGCGAGATCGTTGCGGGCGTGCATCGCGCGCGCGGGCGATGGCGAACTGTCGGTGGTGGCGGCCGACGAGTCCGGCCGGCTGGTGGTGTCTGCCGCGGTGGTGACACGAGAGGTTTCAGCGGATCGGATCGCCGCTGCGACGGGCCTCGGGCGCGGGTCGCTGTACGCCGTGGAGTGGGTCTCGGCGCCGCTGGTCTTTGGCTCGTCGAAGGCGCCTGCCGTTGCGCTTGGCGAGGAGACGGAGTTCGCCGGGACGCTGGCCGCGGCAGGCGTGCCCCTCCAGACCCAGGCGGATCTGCGGTTCCTGGCAGGGTCCGGAGGCGCAGAACCGGAGTTACCGGAGGTTGTGCTGGTGGACTTGAGAGGGAATCTCGCGGGCGCAGCGGTTGGCCTTGCCGAGGAGGAGACCGCTGCGGTAGACCTCCCCAGGACGGTACATGGGGTCTTGGGCGAGGTGCTTGGCCTGCTGCAGGCTTGGCTTGTCGAGGAGCGGTTTGCGCAGTCGCGCCTGGTGTTCGTTACGCGCGGCACGGTGGCGGTGGGCGCCGCGGAGAACGTGCCGGGATTGGCGCTGGCCGGCGTGTACGGTTTGGTGCGCTCAGCCCAGGCCGAGCATCCCGGGCGCTTCGGATTGATCGATGTCGCCGGGGAGATCTCGCCGGCGGCGCTGTCCGCGGCGCTTGCCAGCGATGAGCCGCAGCTGGCCCTCCGCGAAGACGCGGTGCTGGCGCCGCGACTCGAACGGTGGGTCTCATCCGCCGATGTCGGCCACCTGCCCGGCGATCGAGCCGTCGCCGCGGCTGTGCGGTTCGACAGCGAGGGAACCGTGCTCGTGACGGGCGGCACGGGCGGGCTGGGCGCCCTCGTGGCCAGGCATCTGGTGAGCCACCACGGTGTCACCCACCTGGTGCTGACCAGCCGCCGGGGCCTGCAGGCGCGGGGCGCGGCGGAGCTGGTGGAAGAGCTATCCGGGCTTGGCGCACAGGTCTCGATCGAGGCGTGCGACGTCAGCGATCGCGAGCAGCTTGCCGCGCTGATCTCCTCGCTGCCCGAGGAGCATCCGCTGAGGGGCGTGGTGCACGCCGCCGGCGTCCTCGACGACGGGGTGATCGCCTCGCTGGATCCCGCGCGGGTGGATGGCGTGCTGGCGCCGAAGGTCGACGGAGCGTGGTATTTACACGAATTAACCGAACATCTGGATCTATCGGCGTTCGTCCTGTTCTCCTCGATCGCCGGTGTGCTCGGCAGCGCCGGCCAGGGGAGCTATGCGGCCGCAAACGTGTTCCTCGATGCGCTGGCCTCGCATCGGCGCGCGCGCGGCCTGACCGGCCTGTCGCTGGCCTGGGGGCAGTGGGAGCAGGATGACTCCGCGAGCGCGATGACCGCTCATCTGCAGGCGGGCGACCTTGCGCGCCTGACTCGTTCGGGGATGGCCACAATGGCCGCCGAGCAGGGGTTGGAGCTCTTCGACGCGGCATGCGCGCAGGCCAGGGCTCTGTTCGTGCCGATGCGGCTGGAAACGCATGCGCTGCGTGAGCAGGCCAGGTTGGGGGTATTGCCGGCGCTGCTGCGCGGGCTGGTGCGCGTGCCGGTGCGGCGAGCGCAGGATGCGGAGTCGCTGGCACAGCAGCTTGCGGGGGTGAGCGAGGCGGAGCGCGAGAGCCTGGTGTTGGGGCTGGTGCGCTCGCAGGTGGCGCTCGTGCTCGGTCATGACAGCGCCCAGGAGGTCGATCCGCGCAAGACGTTCAAGGAGCTCGGGTTCGATTCTCTAGGCGCCGTTGAGCTGCGCAATCGACTGGGCGCCGCCAGCGGACTGCGTCTCGGCGTGGGACTCCTCTTCGATCACCCCACGCCGGCTTTGGTGGCCGGATATCTGCTGGCTGAGGTCTCTCCGCATGGGGCGGAGGGCATCGCATCCCTCGATGCCGGAATCGACACGCTCGAGCAGTTGATCTCATCGATAGATGCCGATGGAATCGAACGCGGGAGGCTTCTGGCGCGTCTTCAGATGGTGGCGGCGCGACTGGGTGACACCAATTCACACGATGACGCAGCCACCGTTGCACAGAGGATCGACTCGGCCACCGCCGATGAGATGTTTGAGCTGATCGATAACGAGATCAGGGCGCTCTAGGTCGGAGATGGAGTCCATCGCTTCATATCGTGGGTGGGTTGATGTCTGAGCACGAGAAGCTCCTGGGTTACCTGAAGCAGGTGACTACCGATCTGCACGATGCTCGTCGGCGGCTGCGAGATGTCGAGAGGCACAGGGGAGACCCGATCGCGGTGGTGGGTTTGGGTTGTCGTTTTCCGGGAGATGTGCGCTCGGCGGAGGACCTGTGGGAGCTGGTCGGCTCGGGCGTTGACGCGGTGACTGGTTTTCCTGTCGATCGGGGGTGGGATCTCGAGGGATTGTATGACCCCGATCCTGAGCGTGCTGGGACTTGCTATGCGCGTGAGGGTGGATTTCTCGACGAGGTGGGGGAGTTCGACGCGGGGTTTTTCGGTATCGGCCCGCGCGAGGCGTTGGCGATCGATCCGCAGCAGCGCCTGCTGTTGGAGGTTTGCTGGGAGGCCTTTGAGAGCGCGGGCATCGACCCGATGTCGTTGCGGGGAAGTTCGACCGGGGTGTTTGCCGGTGTGATGTACCACGATTATGGGGGAGGCGTGGAGGGATCGGCTCATGGGGAGCTCGAGGGTTATATGGGTACTGGCAGCCTGGGCAGTGTCTTGTCGGGTCGCGTGGCGTACTCCTTCGGTTTCGAGGGTCCCGCGGTGACGATCGATACCGCGTGTTCCTCTTCGCTGGTGGCGTTGCATCTGGCGTGTGGTTCCCTGCGGGAGGGGGAGTGCTCGCTGGCGGTGGCGAGTGGGGTGACCGTGATGGCGACCCCGGTGGCGTTTGTGGGGTTTGCGCGTCAGCGTGGTTTGGCGCGCGATGGGCGTTGCAAGTCCTTTGCGGATGGGGCCGATGGGACGGGGTGGGGTGAGGGCGTGGGTGTGGTGTTGTTGGAGCGTCTTTCCGATGCGCGGCGTTTGGGGCATGAGGTGTTGGTGGTGGTGCGTGGCAGTGCTGTCAACCAAGATGGTGCGAGCAATGGCTTGACCGCGCCGAATGGTCCTTCCCAGCGGCGTCTCATCGCGCAGGCTTTGGCCAATGCGGGTCTCTCGCCGGGTGAGGTCGATGTTGTGGAGGGCCATGGTACGGGCACCGCTCTGGGCGATCCGATCGAGGCTCAGGCTTTGCTGGATGTGTATGGGCGCGCGCGGGGCGAGCGTGGCCCGTTGTGGTTGGGGTCGGTCAAGTCGAACCTTGGTCATACCCAGGCCGCGGCGGGGGTCGCGGGTGTCATCAAGATGGTCATGGCTATGCGCCACGGTGTGCTGCCCCGCACACTGCACGCCGAGGAGCCCTCCCGGCATGTCGACTGGGCCGGTGGGGATGTTTCGTTGCTCACCCGCGAGGTGCCGTGGGAGAGGGGTGGCTCCCCACGTCGCGCGGGGGTCTCCTCATTCGGGATCAGCGGCACGAATGTTCATGTGATTCTCGAGGAGCCACCGGCGCTCGAGCGCGTTCAGGCGGCTGGTGGTGGGCTTGGTGTAACAAGTGGTGGTGTGGTGCCGTGGGTGCTCAGCGGTCGTGGCGTGGGGGGTTTGCGGGCGCAGGCTTCCAGGTTGAGGGAGTTCGTGGCCGCCGATCCGGGGTTGGGTGCTGGGGATATTGGTTTTTCGCTGGCTGCCAGACCGCTGTTGGAGCATCGCGCGGTGCTCGTCGGTGGCCGCGAGAGCCTGTTTGGGGGTCTGGGTGAGCTCGCACAAGGTGCCTTCTTGGACGGCGATGTGTTGGCTGGCAGCGTTGTGGAGGGGGTGGTTGATGGTGGTGGGCTGGCATTCCTATTCACTGGACAGGGCGCGCAGCGTGTCGGGATGGGTCATGAGCTGTATGAGGCTTGTCCTGTGTTCAGGGACGCGTTTGACGAGGTCTGCGGGCACCTCGATGGCCTGCTGGGCTGCTCGTTGCGCGAGGTCGTGTTTGGCGGTGTGGGGTCCGGCGCCGGGTCTTCGGGTGCGGGGTCCCTGGATGAGACGTTCTTCACGCAGGCGGGGTTGTTCGCGCTGGAGGTTGCCTTGTTTCGGCTGCTGGAGGCGTGGGGTGTGCGTCCTGGGTTCTTGATTGGCCATTCGGTCGGTGAGCTCGCCGCGGCGCACGCAGCTGGTGTCTTTTCGTTGGAGGATGCCTGTGCGCTCGTGGCGGCGCGCGGCCGCCTGATGGGCGCGTTGCCCGAGGGCGGAGCGATGCTGTCTGTAGGGGCCTCTGAGGCCGATGTGCTGGAGGTGCTCGGGGGTCTTGGGGATTCGGCGGAGCGTGTCGCTGTCGCGGCCGTGAATGGTCCTTCTTCGGTTGTGGTTTCTGGCGATGAGGATGCGGTATTGGAGGTCGCGGGGGTCTTTGGGGATCGCGGTGTGAAAACGAAGCGGCTGCGGGTCTCCCACGCGTTTCACTCGCCGCGGATGGACGGGATGCTGGAGGAGTTCCGAGGGGTGCTGGAGGGCCTGTCGTTCGCCGAGCCGCAGATCCCGGTCGTCTCCAACCTCACCGGGGAGTTGCTGCCGGCGGGGTCGATCTGCTCGCCGGAGTATTGGGTGCGCCACGCCCGCGAGACGGTGCGCTTCTGTGATGGGGTGCGCACCCTGGGTGCGCTGGGTGTTACGAGCTTCTTGGAGCTCGGGCCTGCCGGGGTGCTGAGCGCGATGGTTGCAGAGTGCTTGGAGGACGCCGGTGATGGGCACGCTGGCGTGCGGGATATCGGCGTGGATGGGCGGGTGGCTGCTGGTGTCTCGGCGCTCGCGGTGTTGCGTGGGGAGAACGCGGAGGTCGAGTCGCTGCTTGCCGGGCTTGCCGGCGTGTGGGTGCGTGGTGCGGGTGTGGATTGGCAAGGGGGTGTGTTCGCCGGCTCCGGCGCTCAGCGGGTGAAGTTGCCGTCGTATGCGTTTCAGCGGGAGCGGTTCTGGCTCGAGTCACGGGGGCGTGGGAGCGACGTAGCGACCGCGGGCCTGGCTTCGGCGGATCATCCTTTGCTGGGTGCGTGTGTGCGCCTTGCGAGTGAGGGTGGCTGGTTGTTCACAGGGCGACTCTCGTTGGATTCTCACGGGTGGCTTTCAGATCACATGGTGCTCGGGAGCGTCGTATTGCCCGGCACTGCGTTTCTCGAGCTCTCGTTGCACGCGGGGCGGGAGGCCGGGTCTCCGGTGGTGGACGAGCTCGTATTGGAGGCTCCGCTGGTGCTTGACGAGCAGCATGGGGTGCGGTTGCAGATATCGGTGGGCGAACGCGACGGGTCGGGTGCTCGCACGGTCGAGATCCACTCCTGTCCAGATGACGCAGCTGGGCTTGCGGAGGATGCGGGGTGGACACGCCACGCGCGTGGTCGGCTCACAGAGGACGACACGTCCGCTGAGGCGCGTGCTGTCGATGAGCTTGTGGGGGTATGGCCGCCGGTGGGTGCGGTTGAGGTCGGCGTTGATGGTGTGTATGAGCGTCTGGCGATCGTTGGGTTTGACTACGGGCCTGTTTTCCGGGGGTTGCGCAGTGTGTGGCGACGCGGAGAAGAGTTGTTTGTGGAGGTCGCGTTGCCTGAGGATGCCGATGGTGGCGCGGTCGGGTTTGAGATACATCCGGCCCTGCTTGATGCCGTGTTCCACGGCGCTGTCGACGCGCTGAACGAGGGGGCTGATGAGAAACCGGCTGAGACCGGCGAGGGGTTGGAGCCGCGTCTGCCGTTTGCGTGGAGTGGTGTTGAGTGTTTCGTGGAGGGTGCCGGGTCCTTGCGGGTGTGTGTCTCGCCGGCTGGCGATGGTGGAGTCTCGTTGCTCGCCGTAGATGGGGATGGTCGATTGCTGCTCTCCGTCGGGCGGGTCGTGACGCGTGAGATATCTGTGGATCAGCTCGCACTCGCGCGGGACGCCAGGGGCGCTGGCGATTCGCTGTTTGGTGTGGACTGGGTCGAGGCCGGGTCCACGGATGCTCCCGGTTTTCCGGAGGCGGGGTGCGTGCTCCTCGACTGGTCCGGGGTGCTTGGCGAGGATGTTGGTGTGGGTGGCGACGTTGGTGTTGGCGGGGTGTTGGCGGGTGCGCTTGATGGTGCTGGGTTACCCGTGCAGCGGTTCTCGGATCTCGGGTCATTGGTAGTGGCCGTGGAGGAGGGTCTCGTGGCGCCCGATGTGGTGTTCGTCGACCTATGTGATGAGACCGGCGTGGATGCTGGGGAGGGGGTGCTGCCTGGTCGGGCGCGCGGCGTGTTGCGTGGGGCGTTGGGGTTCTTGCAAGAGTGGCTTGCCTGTGGGGTGCTGGCGGGCTCGCGGCTTGTGTTCGTGACGCGGGGTGCGGTGGCGGTTGGGGACGAAGGTGTGCCTGGTTTGGTGTCGGCGGGTGTGTGGGGTCTGGTGCGTTCGGCGTGTTCGGAGCACCCGGGGCGCTTTGGGTTGATCGATGTCGACGGGGATGAGGCTTCGTGGGTGGTGTTGGGTGGGGCGCTCGGTGGTGGTGGGCGCGAGCTCGCCGTGCGCAGGGGTGTGGTGTTGGTGCCCCGCCTGGCGAGGGTGGCGTCCTCCTCTGCGGAGCCCAGCAAGGGTTCGGCTGCCGGTGTGGCAGGTGCGGGTTCGGCGGCTGGTGTGTTTGGCGCCCTTGGTGAGGGCCTTGGGGCTGGGTCGGTGTTGGTGTCGGGTGGTACAGGTGGATTGGGCGCGTTGCTGGCGAGGCATCTTGTTGCGGAGTGTGGCGTTCGGCGTCTGGTGTTGGTCAGTCGTGGTGGTTTGGAGGCCGAGGGCGCTGTGGATCTCCGTGCGGAGCTCGAGGGTTTGGGTGCATGGGTCCGGGTGGAGGCGTGTGATGTGGGTGATCGGGCGCAACTCCAAGGGCTGATCGCGTCGATTGACGGGCAGTATCCGTTGTGTGGGGTGGTGCACGCGGCTGGTGCTGGGGAGGTGGGGCTCCTTGGGGTTGTCGAGTCTTTGGATGGAGAGCGCGTCGAACCGGGTTACGGCGGCGAAGGTCGATGGTGGGTGGTATCTGCATGAATTGACTGAGGGCATGGGGTTGGAGTTGTTTGTGTTGTTCTCCTCGATGGCTGGGGTGTTTGGTGGTCCGGGCCAGGGTGGTTATGCGGCGGGGAACGCGTTTCTCGATGCGCTGGCGGCCTATCGTCGTGGGAGGGGTCTTGCGGGTGTGTCCTTGGCGTGGGGATTGTGGGGTGGGGTTGGCATGGGCCGGGGGTTGGGGGAGCTCGATATGCGGCGGATGGCTGGCTCCGGCGCGTTTGGTGTGGTGTCTGGGGAGCAGGGTCTCGAGTTGCTGGAGCCCGCGCTCGCGACGGGTAGGGCGCTGGTGGTTCCGGTGCCGTTCGATCGGGGTGTTCTGCGGAGGGAGGCGCGCGCGGGCGAGGTGCCGGGGTTGCTGCAGGGCCTCGCTGGGGTGGTCCGGGCGGGTGCTCCTCACGCTCACGCGCGCGCGTCTGGTTCTCTGGCGGCGCGCTTGGCGGGGTTGGATGAGGGGGAGCGTTTGCGTGTCGTGCTCGATGCGGTGCGGGGTCTTGCGGCGGGCGTGCTGGGGCATAGTTCTCCCGACGCCGTTGATCCTGACGCGGTGTTTCGCGATCTGGGTTTCGATTCGCTCGCCGCGGTCGAGTTGCGTAATCGTCTCGCTGCGAGCGCGGGGTTGCGTTTGGCGGCGACGGTGGTGTTCGACCACCCCACCGTGCGTGAGCTCGCGGACTATGTCCTCGGCGAGTTGGTCGAGGCAGGGCTCTTACGGTCGGAAGGCCGAGGGGTGAGGGCGCGCGGGGTGGCGGTGGCTCCTCGCGCGCGGGTCGTGGACGAGCCGGTTGTGGTTGTGGGAATGAGCTGTCGTTTCCCTGGTGGGGTTCGCTCCCCGCAGGAGTTATGGGAGCTTGTTGCCGCTGGTGGTGAGGGGATCGGCGAGTTCCCTGGCGATCGTGGTTGGGATCTGGGTGGGTTGTATAACCCCGACCCCGACCATCCCGGGACGAGCTATACCCGCCACGGGGGGTTCCTGTATGACGCTGGAGAGTTCGACCCCGCTTTCTTCGGGATCGGCCCCCGCGAGGCGCTTGCGATCGACCCCCAGCACCGTCTCCTACTGCAAGCCTCCTGGGAGGCGATCGAAAACGCTCACATCGACCCGCGGGCGCTGAAGGGCACCGAGACCGGGGTGTTCACGGGGGTGATGTACCACGAATACGGTGCCCAGCTTGCGTCGATGCCCAAGGGTCTTGAGGGGTATTTGGGTACCGGTGGGAGCGTCGCGTCGGGACGGGTGGCGTACTCCTTTGGCCTCCAGGGACCCGCCGTGACTGTCGACACGGCGTGCTCCTCCTCGCTCGTCGCGTTGCACCTCGCCAGCCAATCCCTGCGACAGGGCGAGTTGACGCTCGCGCTCGCGGGTGGCGTGACGGTACTGGCCACACCCGAAATGTTCATCCGTTTCTCCCGCCAGCGGGCGCTCTCCCCAGACGGACGCTGCAGAGCATTCGCGCAGGCGGCAGATGGGACCGCGTGGTCAGAGGGCGTCGGTGTTCTCCTCCTCGAGCGCCTCTCCGACGCCCAGCGCCAGGGACACCCGATCCTTGCCGTGATACGCGGCAGCGCGATCAATCAAGACGGCGCGAGCAACGGGCTGACCGCGCCCAACGGACCGTCCCAGCAGCGCGTCATCACCCAGGCGCTTGCCAACGCCGGTCTCTCCCCCCACGAAATCGACGCCGTCGAGGCACACGGCACCGGCACCGCTCTGGGCGATCCGATCGAGGCACAGGCACTCATAGCGACCTACGGGCCGGAACGCCCACCAGACAAACCACTCTGGCTCGGATCGGTCAAATCGAACATCGGGCACACCCAAGCCGCCGCCGGCGTCGCCGGAGTCATCAAGACGATCATGGCGCTCCACCACGAGACACTCCCCAGGACTCTGCACGCCCACGAGCCCTCCGAACACATCGACTGGGATACCAGCGGCCTATCGCTGCTCACCCACCAGATGCCCTGGACAGCCAACGAGCACCCCCGCCGCGCCGCGGTCTCCTCTTTCGGCATCAGCGGCACCAACGCCCACATCATCCTCGAAGAACCACCAGCCACCGAACCCACACCCCTCCAACCCGACAACGAGCCAGCCACAGCCGTCGATGGCGCGGCGGTCGTGCCATGGGTGCTCTCGGGCCGCGGCGAGAAGGGCCTGCAGGCACAGGCCTCGCGCCTGCGCGAGCTCGTGGTTGGCGACCCGGCGTTGGCTGCGGAGGATGTGGGTCTGTCACTGGCTGCTCGCCCAGCGCTGGAGCGCAGGGCGGCGATCCTCGGTTGTGATCGCGACGAGCTGCTGGAGGGTCTGGGGGCGCTGGCACGGAGAGATCTGGGGCGCTGTGTCCTGGAGGGTGTGGTGGATGGTGGCGGGACGGCGTTCCTGTTCACAGGTCAGGGTGCGCAGCGGGTGGGGATGGGTCGCGAGCTGTATCGGGCATACCCCGTATTCACCCAGGCCTTCGACGAGGTCTGCCAGCACATGGACGGCTCGTTGGGGGGCTCGTTGCGAGCGGTGGTCTTCGGGGACCAGGAGTCGGCTGCGGGGTCCTTGGACGACACCCTCTTCACGCAGACGGGGCTGTTCGCGCTGGAGGTCGCGCTGTTCCGGTTGGTGCGGGACTGGGGTGTGCGTCCCGGGTTCCTGATCGGTCATTCGATCGGGGAGATCGTCGCGGCGCACGTGGCGGGCGTTTTCTCGCTGCAGGATGCGTGCACGTTGGTCGCTGCGCGTGGCCGCTTGATGGGTGCGTTGCCCGCGGGTGGCGCGATGGTGTCGGTCGCGGCCCCCGAGCTGGAGGTGCTCGCTGTCCTCGGGGAGCTCGGGGACCGGTGCAAGCGCGTCTCGATAGCCGCGGTGAACGGCCCGTCCTCGGTCGTGGTCTCTGGCGATGAGGATGTCGCGTTGGAGGTCGCGGGGGTCTTCGAGGGCAAGGGTGTGAGGACGAAGCGTCTGCGGGTCTCCCACGCGTTTCACTCGCCCCGCATGGACGGGATGCTCGAGGAGTTCCGGGAGCTGCTGGAGGATCTGTCCTTCGCGGAGCCGCAGATCCCGATCGTCTCGAACCTCACGGGAGAGCCGCACTCCACGGAGACGGTCTGCTCCCCCGACTACTGGGTGCGCCACGTCCGCGAGACCGTCCGCTTCCACGACGGGGCACGCCACCTCCGCGCACACGGCGTAACCAGCTACCTCGAGCTCGGCCCGAGCGGGGTGTTGAGCGCCATGGTCGAGGATGCGGGTGTGTCGGCCGTCCCGGTGCTGCGCGGCGAGCGCGCCGAGGCGGAGTCGCTGCTTGCCGCGTTGGCGAGCGCGTGGGTGCGGGGCGGCGACGTTGACTGGGAGCGAGCGTTCGCCGGCTCGGGCGCGCAGCGCGTGGCACTGCCCTCCTATGCCTTCCAGCGTGAGCGATTCTGGCTGCAGCCGCGCACGGGTGCGGGCGATGTGACGGCCGCCGGCCTGGCCACGGTGGATCACCCGCTGGTGGGGGCGTGTGTGCAACTGGCGGGCGAGGGTGGCTGGCTGTTCACCGGCCGCCTCTCTCTGGACTCCCACGAGTGGCTTTCAGATCACATGGTGCTGGGCACGGTGCTGCTGCCCGGCACGGCGTTCGTGGAGCTCGCGTTGCACGCCGGCCGCGAGACCGGGTGCCCGGTGGTGGGAGAGCTGGTGCTGGAGGCCCCGCTGGCGCTCGGCGAGCACGACGGGGTGCGCCTGCAGGTATCCGTTGGCGAGCCCGACGAGTCGGGCTCCCGTCCGGTTGCACATTCACTCCTGCCCGGAGGACGCCCTGGCGGCCCCGCGCGCCGGGGAGCCCGTGTGGACACGCCACGCGCACGGCACGCTCGCGCGGGCCGGGGCTGATCCGAGCGCGCACGCCGGCTCGGGTTTGGGCCTGTTCGACGGGGAGTGGCCTCCCCCGGGGGCGGTGGAAGTCGGGGTGGACGGCGTGTACGAGCGCCTGGCGGACGCAGGATTTGACTATGGACCGGCCTTCCAGGGGCTGCGTCGTATGTGGCGAAAGGGAGAGGATCTGCTTGCAGAGGTCGCCCTGCCCGAGGGCGCCGATGCCGGCGTGGCTGGGTTCGATGTGCACCCCGCGGTGTTCGACGCCATGTTCCACGGGGTCATCGACGGGCTGGAGGCGCCGCGGTTGCCGTTCGCGTGGAGCGGGGTGGAGTGCTTTGCGGGGGGCGCTCCAAGCCTGCGGGTATCCGTTTCGCCCGCGGGGGATGGCGGGGTCTCGTTGCTCGCCGTCGATGAGCTGGGCGCTCCTGTGCTCTCGGTTGAGCGACTGACGACGCGCGAGGTATCGCCCGAGCAGCTCGCCCGGGCGCGCGCGGCCACGGGTAGGACCTGTGACTCGCTGTTCGGCGTGGACTGGGTCGAGGTCGGCTCCGATAGTGCGGAAGACCTGCCCGGGGTGGAGCGCTTGGCGCCTGGTGAAGGCCTGGCATCGCTCCTGGAGGCCGTCGCGGGAGAGCGCGCGGTTCCGGGCATCGTGTGGGCCGACCTCGGCGATGACCTCGCGGCAGCTGCCGGCGAGGGCCTGCCCGGCACGGCCCGCGGGGTCCTGCGAGATGCGTTGAAGCTGCTGCAGGAATGGCTCGCCGAGGAGTCCTTCGCGGATTCGCGGCTTGTGTTCGTGACACAGGCCGCTGTGGCGGTTGCGGAAGAGGGCGTCCCGGGCTTGGCTGCGGCGGGTGTGTGGGGTTTGGTGCGTTCGGCGCTCTGCGAGCACCCGGGGCGGTTTGGGCTTGTGGATGTGGATGGCGGTGCGGTGTCGTGGGGCGCGTTGGGTGAGGCGCTCGGCGCCGGCGAGGCACAGCTTGCCGTGCGCGACGGCGTGGTGCTGGCGCCGCGCCTCGTGCGAGCGTCGCCCGCTCCCGCGCGGGGGGGTGCGGCTGGAGACGGTGGTGTGTTTGGTGTTCTTCGCGATGGCCGTGAGGCCGGGACGGTGTTGGTGACGGGTGGAACGGGCGGTTTGGGCGCTTTGCTGGCCAGGCATCTGGTGGCCGAGTGTGGTGTTGAGCATCTGGTGCTTGTCAGTCGCGGTGGGCTTGGGGCGCAGGGTGCGGTGGAGCTCGTCGAGGAGCTCGAGGAATCGGGTGCTTCGGTGCGGATCGAGGCGTGCGATGTGTGCGACCGGGCGCAGCTCCAGGCGCTGATCGCCTCGATCGATGCAGAGCACCCACTGTGCGGGGTGGTGCACGCGGCCAGCGCCGGGGAGACGGGACTGCTGGGGGTGGTCGAGTCGCTGGATGGCGAGGGCGTCGAGCGTGCCGTCGCGGCGAAGCTGGACGGGGCGTGGCATCTGCACGAGTTGACCGAGCACCTGGAGCTTGGGGCGTTCGTGCTGTTCTCCTCGATGGCCGGCGTGTTCGGCGGCCCGGGCCAGGGGAGCTATGCGGCGGGGAACACCTTCCTCGACGCGCTCGCGGCCCATCGTCGCGAGCGGGGGTTGGCGGGTGTGTCCCTGGCATGGGGTCTGTGGGGTGGAGTGGGGCTGGGTCGTGGCCTGGGAGAGCGCGATCTGCGGCGCATGGCGGGTACCGCGGCGTTCGGCGTGGTCTCCGGGGAGGAGGGTCTCGAGTTGCTCTCCCCCGCGCTCTCCACGGGCAGGGCACTGGTGATTCCCGTGCCGCTCCAGGAGGGGGTGCTGCGCGCAGAGGCCGGAGCCGGAGAGCTCCCGGGGCTGTTGCGCGGTTTGGCACGAAGAAGACCGCGGGCACGCAAGGGACCCGGTCCGCTGGCCGCACGCCTGGCGGAGGTGGGCGAGGGCGAGCGGGAGCGTGTCGTGCTGCGCCTCGTGCGCGAGCACGTGGCGCGCGTGCTGGGGCACGCCAGCGAGGGTGCCGTCAACCTAAATGCCGCATTTCGCGATCTGGGTTTCGACTCGCTCGCCGCGATCGAGCTGCGCAACCGTCTTGGCGCAGCGACGGGGTTGCGGCTGGCGGCGACGATCGTCTTCGACCACCCCACCACGCGCGAGCTCGCGCGCCATCTCCTGCGGGAGGTGGTCGAGACTGGGCTCTCACCCTCGCAGGCGCGTGGGGCGCGTGTTGCGGGGGCACTCGACGAGCCGATCGCGATCGTCGGGATGGGCTGCCGCTACCCCGGCGGCGTGCGCTCCCCCGAGGACCTCTGGGAGCTGGTCGCTCGCGGGCGCCGACGCGATCGGCGAGTTCCCCGCCGACCGCGGCTGGGACGCTGGGGGGCTCGTACGACCCCGACCCCGACCATCCCGGGCACGAGCTACACCCGCCATGGCGGGTTCCTGTACGACGCCGGCGAGTTCGACCCGGCGTTCTTCGGCATCAGCCCCCGCGAGGCGCTCGCCATGGACCCCCAGCAGCGGCTGCTGCTGCGAGGTCGCCTGGGAGGCGCTCGAACGCGCCGGCATCGATCCCCGCTCGCTCGCGGGCACCCGCACCGGCGTCTTCGTCGGCGTCATGTACCACGACTACGGCTGCGGCCATCCGGCTCCGACGCCCAGGGCGTCGAAGGGCATCTCGCTCACCGGCAGCGCCGGCAGCATCGTCTCCGGCCGGGTCGCCTACACCTTCGGCCTCGAGGGCCCGGCCGTCACCGTCGACACCGCCTGCTCCTCCTCGCTGGTCGCGCTGCACCTGGCCTGCCAGGCGCTGCGCGCCGGCGAGTGCGACCCTGGCGCTGGCCGGCGGCGTCACCGTGCATGGCCACCCCCGGCCTGTTCGTCGAGTTCAGCCGCCAGCGCGGCCTCGCCCCCGACGGCCGCTGCAAGTCGTTCGCCGCACGCCGCCGACGGCATCGGCTGGGGCGAGGGCGTCGGCGTGCTCGCTCGCTGGAGCGCCTCTCCGACGCCCAGCGCAACGGGCATCCGGTCCTCGCGGTGATGCGCGGCAGCGCGGTCAACCAGGACGGCGCCAGCAACGGCCTGACCGCGCCGAACGGTCCCGCGCAGCAGCGCGTCATCCGCCAGGCGCTGGCCGACGCCGGCCTGTCGCCCGCGGAGGTCGACGCCGTCGAGGCGCACGGCACCGGCACCACGCTCGGCGACCCGATCGAGGCCCAGGCGCTGCTCGCCACCTACGGCCAGCGACCGCGCCGGCCGGCGAGCCGCTGTGGCTCGGCTCGGTCAAGTCGAACATCGGCCACACCCAGGCCGCCGCCGGCGTCGCCGGCGTGATCAAGATGGTCATGGCCATGCGCCACGGCGTGCTGCCCAGGACCCTGCACGTCGACGAGCCCACCCCGCACGTCGACTGGTCCGACGCGGCGCGGTGTCGCTGCTCACCGAGGCAGGTGCCCTGGCCGAGCACCGGCCGGCCGCGCCGCGCGGCGGTGTCCTCGTTCGGCATCAGCGGCACCAACGCCCACCTCATCCTCGAAGAAGCACCGGCCGCCGGGCTCTCCACAGACGTGCCGGCCACCGAACTTTCCACAGAGGCGCCGGCCGCCGGGCGCCCCGAAGAAGGGTCGCCCGCCGAGCTCGCATTCGAGGTCCTGCCGTGGGTGATCTCGGGTCGCGGCAGCGAGGGGCTGCGGACCCAGGCCCTCGACGCTGCAGGAGTCCTCGCCGGCAACCCGGAGCCCGAGGTGGGCGATATAGGACTCTCGCTGGCCGCCAGACCCGCGCTCGAGCACCGCGGAGTCGTGATCGGCGACGGCCGTGGGGAGATGCTCGACGGCTTGGCAGGCGCTGATGGGCAGCGGCGTGGGTGGGGGCGTCATCGAAGGCGCCATCGACGATGGCGAGCTGGCGATCCTGTTCACCGGTCAGGGTGCGCAGCGTGTGGGGATGGGTCACGGCTTGTATGAGGCGTGCCCGGTGTTCGCAGGGGCGTTCGACGAGGTCTGCGGGCATCTCGATGGCCTGCTGGGGCGCTCGCTGCGCGAGGTGGTGTTCACGGGTGGGGGGGCTGCGGATGGGTTGCTGGATGAGACGTTGTTCACACAGGCCGGGCTGTTCGCGCTCGAGGTTGCGCTCTACCGGCAGGTGTGGACGTGGGGTGTGCGTCCCGGGTTCCTGATCGGTCATTCGATCGGGGAGATCGTCGCGGCACACGTGGCGGGCGTTTTCTCGCTGCAGGACGCCTGCCGGCTGGTTGCCGCGCGTGGTCGCCTGATGGGTGCATTGCCCGCCGGTGGCGCGATGGTATCGGTGGCGGCCCCCGAGTTGGAAGTGCTCGCTGTCCTCGAGAAGCTCGAGGACCGGCACGAGCGCGTCTCGGTGGCTGCAGTCAACGGACCTTGCGCGGTGGTGCCTCTCCGGTGAGGAGGATGTGGTGGTGGGGCTGGCGCAGGTCTTCGCACGAGCAGGGCGTGAAGACGAAGCGGCTGCGGGTATCTCACGCGTTTCACTCGCCGCGAATGGATGGGATGCTCGAGGAGTTCGCCGACGTCGCCGCGAGCATGGATTTTGGCGCACCAGAGATACCGATCGTCTCAAACGTCAACGGGGAGTTGATATCGGGAGATCTGGTGTGCTCGCCCGAGTACTGGGTGCGCCATGTGCGAGAGACCGTGCGGTTCTGCGATGGAGTGCGACTGCTCGGCTCACAGGGCGTGACGAGCTTCCTGGAGCTGGGGCCAGGCGGAGTGTTGAGCGCGATGGTCGCCGATTGCCTGGACGAGGCTGTCGGTGCGGCCGGCGTGACGGCGGTCGCAGCCCTGCGCGCGGAGGCCGTCGAAGTGAAGTCGCTGCTCGCCGCGTTGGCGGGCATCTGGGTGCGGGGCATCGACGTCGATTGGCAGAGCGTCTTCGCGGGCTCGGCTGCGCGGCCGGTCGAGTTGCCCGGCTACGCGTTTCAGCGCGAGCGCTTCTGGCTCGCGCAGTCGATGGATGGGGGCGATGTGGCGGCCATCGGGCAGGTCGCCGCCGGGCATCCGCTGCTGGGGGCGTGCGTGCGGTTGGCCGGCGACCGGGGCTGGCTGTTCACCGGCCGCCTCTCCTTGGACTCCCATGCGTGGCTCGCCGACCATCTGGTGCTGGGGACGGTGCTGTTGCCCGGCACCGCGTTCGTGGAGTTGGCCCTGCACGCAGGACGGGAGGTTGGATGCGGAATGCTCACGGAGCTCGTCGTGGAGGCTCCCCTGGCGTTGGGCGAGCGCGGCGCGGTGACGGTGACGGTGAAGTTGCAGGTGTCGATCGGCGAACCCGATGAGTTGGGAGGACGCCCGGTTGACATCTACTCCTGTGCGGAGGGCGAGGGTGAAGACGATGGCCTCGAGGAGGCCGAGCGGTCCTGGGTTCGGCACGCCACAGGGGTTCTCTCCTCCGCAGAGACCGAAGCCGGTGAAGCTGCGTCCACGGAGGAGCTCGACCTGCTCGGAGGGGTGTGGCCGCCACGGGCCGCACAGCGGGTCGAGGTCGATGACGTGTATGAGCGCTTGGCGGAGTGGGGCCTCGAGTACGGTCCTGCCTTCAGGTGCCTTACCGCCGCCTGGCGATGTGGCGAGGAGGTGTTCGCCGAGGTCTCCCTACCCGAGGAGGAGCGCTTGGGGGCCGCGGGGTTCGGGTTGCACCCAGCGCTGCTGGATGCCGCGCTGCATCCCGTGGGGCTGTTGGGCGAGGAGACCGGCGTGGAGGCGGGCCAGATCCTGCTCCCATTTTCCTGGGCCGGCGTGGAGCTCTCTGCGGAGGGCGCGTCTTCGCTGCGCGTGCGCCTCGCGCGAGGAGAGTCTGGCGGGGTGTCCCTGCTCGTGGCCGACGAGGAGGGAGCTCCCGTTGCAAGCGTGAAGTCGTTGGTGGTACGGCCGGTGTCGGCAGAGCAGCTGGCCGGCACTTGGGGCGGACGGCAGGACCCTCTGCTCTGCGTCGATTGGGTGTCTGCTCCACCGTCACCGACCATCTCCGATATCCGTCTGGCCCAGCTCGGCGGTGGGCGCTTGGCGGGCGTGGACGATTCGGTGGAGGTCCATCGGGATCTGCAGGCACTGAGTCAGGCCCTCGAGTTCGAGACCCCGGTGCCGGATGTGGTTGTAGTCGACCTCGTCGAGGATGTTCTTGGGATCGACCGCAAGGCGCATGGAACCGAGTCACGGACGAAGACCGGCGAGGGGGGTCTGCTCGAGTCTGCGCACACGGTCCTCCACGGAGTGCTCGCGCTGGTGCACCGCTGGCTCGAGGACGAGCGGTTTGCGTCCTCCTGCCTTTCCTTCTTAACGAGGGAAGCGGTGCCTGTGAGAGGCGGGGAGGCGGTCTCGGGGCTGGCGTTCGCGGGAGTGTGGGGGATGGTGCGCTCCGCACAGTCCGAGCACCCGGGGCGGCTGGCGCTCATCGATCTCGACACCGCCGAGGCATCTCTTGGCGCGCTGGCCGAGGCATGCGCGCAGCGCGAGCCGCAGCTCGCGCTACGCGAGGGGGTCGTGCTCATCCCGCGCCTTGACCGGGTGCGAGCCGGCGGCGCGCTGTCGCTTCCAGCCGCGCCGGGCCAGTGGCGGCTGGACTGCGTGGAGCGGGGCACGCTGGAGGGCTTGGCGATCGTGCCCTCTCCCGAATTCCGCGAGCCTCTTCAGGCTGGACAGGTGCGCGTCGCCGTACGCGCCGCTGGATTGAACTTCCGCGATGTGCTGATCGCACTGGATCTCTACCCGGGTGAGGCGGCGATCGGCGGCGAGGGCGCCGGGACGGTGCTGGAGGTCGGTCCCGGCGTGCGGGACCTCGCCGCCGGCGATCGCGTGATGGGCATGCTGGCCGGCGCGTTCGGCTCGATCGCGGTCGGCGATCGTCGCTGGCTTGCACCTGTACCCGCAGGATGGTCGTTCGCCCGCGCGGCATCCGTGCCGATCGTGTTCCTGACCGCCTACCGGGGGCTCGTGGACCTGGCGGGGGGCGGACGGGGTGAGAGGCTGCTGGTTCACGCCGGGGCCGGGGGTGTTGGCATGGCCGCCGTGCAGCTGGCGCGGCATCTCGGGATGGAGGTGTTTGCGACCGCGAGCCCCGGCAAGTGGAGCACGCTGCGCGCGATGGGCCTGGACGATGCGCACATCGCGTCGTCGCGGACGCTCGAGTTCAAGGAGAAGTTCCTCGCCCTCACCGCGGGCGAGGGCGTGGACGTCGTGCTCGATTCGCTCGCCCGCGAGTTCGTGGACGCCTCGCTCGAGCTGCTGCCCAGGGGCGGGCGCTTCCTCGAGATGGGCAAGACCGACGTCCGCGATCCCGCCGCCGTCGCCGAGGCTCACCCGGGCGTCGCCTACCGCGCCTTCGACCTGCTCGATGCGCCCGCCGAGCGCATCCAGGAGATGCTCGCGGAGGTGCTCGCCCTGTTCGATAAGGGCGAGCTCGAGGCGTCTGCCGCTCACCGCCTGGGACATACGCCACGCCCCGGAGGCCTTTCGCCATATCAGCCAGGCGCGCCACGTCGGCAAGAACGTGCTCGTGCCTCCCACCGCGATCGACCCCGATGGCACGGTGTTGATCACCGGCGGAACGGGCCGGCTCGGGGCTCTCCTGGCCAGGCATCTCGTGCACCGGTGGGGGGTTCGCAGCGTGCTCCTTGCCAGTCGCAGGGGTCCCGAGGCCGCGGGCGCCGGGGAGCTCGAGAGCGAGCTCACGGCTGCTGGCGCATACGCGCGCGTAGCGGCATGCGATGTGTCCAATCGCGAGGAGCTACAGCGGCTGCTCGACCTGGTGCCCGGGGAATATCCACTGCGGGGGGTGGTACACGCGGCAGGCGTGCTCGACGATGGCGTGATCGACTCGCTCGACGAGGAGCGGCTGGATCGGGTGCTGGGTCCGAAGGTCGATGCCGCGTGGCACCTGCACGAGCTCACCGAGCGGCTCGATCTGTCGATGTTCGTTCTGTTCTCCTCGGCGGCGGGCGTGCTTGGCAGCCCCGGTCAGAGCAATTACGCCGCGGCGAACTCCTTCCTCGATGCGCTCGCGGCGCATCGCCGGGCCCGGGGTCTTGCGGGGATCTCGATGGCCTGGGGCCTGTGGGCGGAGCACAGCGCGATGACGGCTCAGCTCGGGCACGCCGATCTTGCGCGCCTCGCGCGCGGGGGTCTGACTCCGCTGTCGGCCGAGGAGGGCCTGGCGCTCTTCGACGCCGCGCATGCCGCCGGCCACAGCCTCGTTGTACCGGCCTCCTTGGACATCGCGGCGCTGCGCGCCCAAAGTGCCGCCGGAACGCTGCCGGCGCTGTTTCACGGCATCGTTCGGAGCGCTTCGCGCCGCGCTCGCGCCGCCGCGCCGCGCTCGCTTGCCAAACGCCTCGCTGGGGTTCCCGTGGATGAACGTGGGCGAGTGCTGCTCGAGGTCGTCTGCGCCGAAGCGGCAGCGGTGCTGGGTCACACCTCGCCGGCTCTCATCGACCCCGAGCGGGCATTCAAGGACCTTGGCTTCGACTCGCTCGGTGCGATCGAGCTGCGCAACAGGCTCAGCGCCGCGAGCCGTGTGCGCCTGTCCACCACCGTCATCTTCGACCACTCCACGCCCTTGCTGCTCGCGGACCACCTTCACTCCCTGCTCCTGCCCGATGCCCAGGATGAGGTTGGGGGCGACGCGGCCGAAGAGGCGATCGGCAGGGCCATCGCCTCCATTCCCCACGCGCGCCTGCGCCAGCTCGGATTGATGGGGCCGCTTTTGAGGCTCGCCAACGTGCAGGGCGACGCCCACGTCTCAGAGGAGGGCCACGAGGGGACCGCGATCGACGCGTTGGATGACGAGAGCCTCGTTCACCACATCCTCAAGAGCGCCGGTTCGCCGACCGAGACCGAAGCGAGCAGTGTGTGATGCCAGCCTCGCGCGAGCAGATCCTCGAAGCGCTGCGTGTGTCATCCAGGGAAGCCGAGCATCTGCGCCAGGAGAACCAGCAGCTGCTCGCGATCGAAGACGAGCCGATCGCGATCGTCGGCATGAGCTGCCGCTATCCGGGCGGTGTGCGCTCTCCGCAGGAGTTGTGGGAGCTGATCTGCGAGGGCCGCGATGCCATCTCGCCGTTCCCGGAAGATCGCGGATGGGATCTGGAGAACCTCTTCGACCCCGATCCCGATCGTCCCGGGAAGAGTTACGTGCGCGAAGGCGGCTTCCTGCACGACGCCGCGGAGTTCGACTCCGAGTTCTTCGGGATCAGTCCCCGTGAGGCGCTGGCGATGGACCCCCAGCAGCGGCTGCTGCTCGAAGTCTCCTGGGAAGCGGTGGAAAGCGCGGGCATCGATCCCGTCTCGCTGCGGGGCACGCAGACGGGGGTGTTCGCCGGGATCTGCTCTCAGGAATACGGTCCCAAGCTGCTCGCGTCCCTGCCCGAGGACCTGGAAGGCTACGTGACCACCGGCACCGCCGGGAGCGTCGTCTCGGGGCGGGTGTCCTACGTGTTTGGCCTGCAGGGGCCGGCGCTGACCATCGACACGGCCTGCTCCTCCTCGCTGGTGGCGTTGCACCTCGCCTCCCAGGCGCTGCGGGCCGGGGAATGCTCGCTTGCGCTCGCCGGCGGGGTGACGGTGCTGGCGACGCCCGGGAGCTTCGTGGAGTTCAGCCGCCAGCGCGGTCTTGCGCGGGACGGCCGCTGCAAGTCCTTCGCGGCTACCGCCGACGGCACCAGCTTCTCCGAGGGCGTGGGCGTGGTCCTGCTGGAGCGCCTCTCAGATGCGCGAGCGCTCGGGCATGACGTACTGGCCGTCATACGTGGCAGCGCCGTCAACCAGGATGGCGCCAGCAACGGACTGACCGCGCCAAACGGTCCCTCACAGGAAAGCGTGATCGCGCAGGCGCTAAGCAGCGCTGGGCTGTCCGCGAAGGATGTCGAGGTCGTCGAGGCGCACGGCACGGGCACCACGCTCGGCGATCAGATCGAGGCCCAGGCGCTGCTGGCGACCTACGGCCAGAATCGGGCAGGGGCGCCGCCGCTGTGGCTCGGGTCGCTGAAGTCGAACATCGGCCACACCCAGGCCGCCGCGGGTGTCGCGGGCGTCATCAAGATGGCGATGGCGATGCGTCACGGCGTCCTGCCCAGGACCCTTCACGCCGCGGAGCCCTCGCGCGAGATCGAATGGTCGGCGGGGGCCGTGACGCTTCTTGCCGATTCGCGGCCCTGGTCCCAGCAGGACCGGCCTCGCCGCGCCGGGATCTCCTCCTTCGGGATCAGCGGCACCAACTCGCACATGATCCTCGAGGAAGCGCCACGGCATCTCACCACGGCGGCTGCCGACTCCGGTTTGGACGGGGGGGATGCCGCCGTGGCTGCGGGAGGTGTCGCCGGGGCCTTGGGGGATTCTCCCAGGGGCCCGGGTCAAGCCGAAGATGGGGCTGACGGTGGCGTCATCGCCGAGCTGGGCGACGCGGGCCTGGTTCCCTGGGTGCTGTCCGGTCGCGGGGCGGGGGGTCTGCAGGGTCAGGCCGGACGTCTGTGCGCGTATGTCAGCGGCTCGCCCGATATGGATGTGGCCGATATCGGCTTTTCGCTCACCCGGCGCTCCGCGTTCGAGCGGCGTGCGGTGGTGTTGGGTGCCGGCCGCGAGGTTCTGCTTGCGGGTGTTCGGGCTCTGGCGGAGGGCAACCACGCTGATGACGTGGTTGAGGGGGTTGCGGATGTTTCTGGTCGTGGTGTGGTGTGGTTGTTTTCTGGTCAGGGTGGGCAGTGGCCGGGGATGGCTGTGGAGTTGTTGGATTCTTCGCCTGTGTTTGCGGAGGGGTTGCGGTCTTGTGGTGAGGTGTTGGAGGGGTTGACGGGTTGGTCGGTGGAGGGTGTGTTGCGGGGTGTGGATGGTGCCCTGGGGTTGGATGGGGTGGATGTGGTGCAGCCGGTGTTGTTCGCGGTGATGGTCGCGTTGGCTGGTTTGTGGCGTGCGTGTGGGGTGTCGCCGGGTGTGGTGGTGGGTCACTCGCAGGGTGAGATCGCCGCTGTGCACGTTGCGGGTGGCCTGTCGCTGGAGGATGCCGCGCGGCTGGTGGTGGTGCGCAGTCGTGCGCTGGTGGGGTTGATGGGGCGGGGTGGGATGGTGTCGGTCGCTCTCTCGGAGGGGGAGGTTGGTGGGTGGCTCGAGCGTTGGGATGGCCGGGTGTCGGTGGCGGCTGTCAATAGCCCTCGTTCGGTGGTGGTGTCGGGTGAGCGTGAGGCGTTGGATGGGTTGCTCGGTGAACTGGTGGGTGGGGGTGTGCGGGCGCGGGAGATCCCTGTTGGTTATGCCTCGCATTCGGTGCAGATCGAGGGGATTCGTGAGGAGCTCTTGGAGGGGTGTGCGGGGATCGCGCCGGTGTCCTGCGGGGTGCCGTTCTTCTCGACTGTCACCGGTGGGTTCCTGGATACGGCGGGGTGCGATGGGGAGTACTGGTATCGCAATCTGCGTGAGCCTGTGCGGTTTGGGGGGGTTGTGCGGGGCTTGTTGGGGGAGGGGTATCGGGCGTTTGTTGAGGTGGGGCCGCATCCGGTGTTGACGGTGGGGGTGCAGGAGACCGTCGATGAGGTGTTTGCCGATGGGGTGTCTGTCGATGGGGTGTCTGTCGGTGGTGCGGGTGGGGTGTTGGGTGGCGGGGCTGGGAGTGACGGGGGCGGGGTGTTGGTCGTTGGCTCGCTGCGTCGCGGGGAGGGTGGGCTGCGGCGGTTCTTCGCTTCGCTCGCTGAGGTGTGGGTGCATGGTGTTGACGTGGATTGGGCGCGCGCTTTCCTGGGTGCTGGGCGGGTGGGTTTGCCGGGTTATGCGTTTCAGCGGGAGCGTTTCTGGCTGGAGTCCGGTGGCGGCGTTGGCGATATCGCAGGGGTTGGGTTGGCTGGTACGGGTCACTCTTTGCTGGGTGCGGTGGTGGGGTTGGCGGGCGAGGGGGGGTGGTTGTTTACCGGTCGGGTGTCGTTGGCTTCTCATCCGTGGCTTGCCGATCATGTGGTGATGGGGGTCGTGTTGTTGCCGGGTGCGGCGTTCGTGGAGATGGCGCTTTATGCGGGTGTCAGGGTGGGGTGTCCGGTGGTGGGGGAGCTCGTGTTGGAGGCGCCGCTGGTGTTGGACGAGCGGAGCGCCGCGCAGCTGCAGGTTGCGGTGGGCGAGTCCGATGACGGTGGTCGGCGGTCGATTGGTGTTTATTCGCGGGCGCAGGGTGGGGATGGGTTGGGGGATGAGGAGCGGCCGTGGGTGTGTCACGCGAGTGGTGTTCTGGCTGGCGCTGGGGAGGGTGAGGGGGCTGGGTTTGGGGGGCTCTGTGGGGAGGTGGGTTCGTCTGTGGGTGTGGTGTGGCCGCCTGTGGGTGCGAGTGTGGTTGGGCTGGATGGTTTTTATGGGCGTTTGGCGGAGTGGGGTTTGGAGTATGGGCTGGTGTTTCAGGGGTTGACTGGGGTGTGGGAGTGTGGGGGTGAGCTTTTCGTGGAGGTTTCTTTGCCGGAGGGGGCGCGTTCGGCGGCTGGTGGGTTTGGGTTGCATCCGGCGTTGTTGGATGCCGCGTTGCACGCGATGGGGTTGGGGTTGCTTGGTGATGGGTTGGGTTTGGGTGGTGGGCAGGTCGTGCTGCCTTTTTCGTGGGGTGATGTCGAGTTGTTCGCTGAGGGGGCCTGTTCGTTGCGTGTGCGTCTTGCGCGTGGGGCCGCTGGTGGTGTTTCGCTGTTCGCGGTAGATGAGGTGGGGGCGCCGGTTGCGAGGGTCGGGTCGTTGGTTGTTCGCCCAGTGAGCGCTGAGCAACTCGCCGGCGCTGGAGGGCAGGAGTCTCTGTTCAGTGTGGATTGGACGGTGCTGCCGGCCGTGCCCACTACCGCTGCTGTCGGCCGGCTGGTGGTGTTGGGCGAGGGGGATGGTGGGTTGGCGGGGTTGGCTGGCCTTGGGGATGCGTATCGCGATCTTGGGGTTTTGGGTGAGGCGGTGGAGGGTGGGGATGCGCTGCCTGATGTCGTGGTAGTTGACCTCGGTGATGGTGATGATTTGGGGGGTGGGTTGCCTGGGTTGGCGCACGGTGCTGTGCAGCGGGTGCTTGGGTTGTTTCAGGTGTGGCTTGGGGATGAGCGGTTTGCGGGGGCGCGGCTTGTGTTCCTGACGCGGGGTGCTGTGGCTGCTGGGGCTGGGGAGGAGGTTCCGGGTTTGGCGTTGGCCGGTGTGTGGGGTTTGGTTCGTTCCGCGCAGTCTGAGCACCCGGGGCGCTTCTCACTGGTCGATATCGATGATGGGCAGGCTTCTCTTGGGGTGCTTGCGGGTGTTCTCGCCTGTGGGGAGCCGCAGGTCGCGCTGCGTGAGGGGGTTGTGCTTGTCCCGCGACTGGCTCGTGTCGCGCCGGTGAGCGCAGGTCGTGGTGTGGAGGGCCTGGCCGGTGGGGGTGAGCTGGATGGCGCTGCTGGCGGGGTGGGTGTGGATTTGGGGTTTGGGGATGGTGTGGTGTTGGTGACGGGTGGTACTGGTGGGTTGGGGGGTTTGGTTGCCAGGCATCTGGTGGTGGAGCATGGTGTTGGGGATCTGGTGTTGGCGAGCCGCCGGGGACCGAGCGCGGAGGGTGCGGGGGAGTTGGAGGCGGAGCTTGTTGGGCTTGGTGCGCGGGTGCGGGTGGTGGCGTGCGATGTGAGCGATCGTGGTGAGCTGCAAGGGCTGGTTGAGTCGATCGTGGGGGAGGGGCGGTTGTGTGGGGTGGTGCACGCGGCAGGTGCGCTTGACGATGGCGTGGTCGAGTCTTTGACGGTTGAGCGCGTCGATGGGGTGTTGGCGCCGAAGGTTGACGGGGCCTGGCATCTGCACGAGCTGACCGAGGATCTCGATCTCGGGGTATTTGTGTTGTTCTCCTCGGTTGCTGGTGTGTTCGGGAGCCCTGGGCAGGCGGGTTATGCGGCGGGAAATTCGTTTCTGGACGCGCTGGCTGCGTATCGCCGTTCGCGTGGTCTAGCGGGGGTTTCGATCGCGTGGGGGCAGTGGGCGCAGCAGGCGAGCGGGAGCGCCTTGACCGCCGGGCTGGGCGAGAGTGACCTCGCGCGCATCGCACGCACTGGAGTCCGTCCCTTCTCGGAGGAGGACGGTCTTGAGTGCTTCGACGCCGCGCTTGCGGTCGATGACGCTTTGCTCGTCGCTCTGCGCCTGGATGCAGCGGCGCTGCGTGCGCAGGCACGCGCCGGCCTGTTGCCTGGAGTGCTGCGGGGTCTCGTGCGTGCGCCCGCGCGGCGGGCTGCCGGAGGGTCGCTCGCGGCCCGCCTCGCGAGTGTGGAGGAGGGCGAGCGCGAGCGGTTGGTGCTCGAGCTGGTGTGTGGCGAGGTCGCACTCGTTGTGGGGAGCTCCTCCCGGGAGGCGGTGCAACCGCAGCGGGCGTTCAAGGATCTTGGGTTCGATTCGTTGATGGCGGTCGAGTTGCGCAACCGGCTTGGTGCCGTCACGGGGCTGCGGTTGCCCGCGACGCTCGTCTTCGACTACCCGACCCCGCGGGTGCTCGCCGAGTATCTGCTGCGTGAGGCGGCCGACGCTGGGCCGGCGCTTGTGGTGGCGCGCGGGGCGCGTCCTGTCGATGAGCCGGTTGCGATTGTGGGTATGAGCTGCCGCTATCCGGGTGGTGTGCGTTCCCCGGAGGATCTGTGGGAGCTTGTTGCTGGTGGTGGTGAGGGGATCTCCTCGTTCCCCACCGATCGGGGCTGGGATCTGGAGAACCTCTTCGACCCCGACCCAGAGCGCTCGGGTAAGAGCTATGCGCGTGAGGGTGGGTTCCTGCACGACGCCGGCGAGTTCGATGCTGCCTTCTTCGGGATCAGTCCGCGTGAGGCGCTGGCGATGGATCCCCAGCAGCGGCTCCTCTTGGAAGGCTCCTGGGAGGCGCTGGAAGACGCCGGCATCGACCCCGAGTCGCTGCAGGGCACCGAGACCGGCGTGTTCGCTGGGGTGATGTACCACGACTACGCCGCCGGCCTTCGCTCCAATGGATCAGGGCCGATCCTCGAGGGCCTCGAGGGGTATCTCGGGACTGGCAGCGCCGGCAGCGTCGCCTCTGGCCGGGTCGCCTACTCCTTCGGCTTCGAGGGGCCTGCGGTGACGGTGGACACCGCCTGTTCCTCCTCGCTCGTCGCGCTGCACCTCGCCTGCCAGGCGCTGCAGGCGGGAGAATGCTCCCTCGCGCTCGCCGGCGGCGTGACCGTGCTGACCACGCCTGGGCTATTCGTCGAGTTCTCGCGTCAGCGCGGTCTCGCGCGGGACGGACGCTGCAAGCCCTTCGCCGATGCCGCCGACGGAACCGGCCTCTCAGAGGGCGTGGGGCTTGTGCTCCTGGAGCGTCTGTCCGACGCTCAGCGCCTGGGGCATCGCGTGCTCGGTGTGGTACGTGGCGGCGCTGTGAACCAGGATGGGGCGAGCAACGGGTTGACCTCTCCCAATGGTCCCTCCCAGCAGCGTGTCATCCGCCAGGCTCTCGCCAACGCTGGACTCTCAGCGGGAGACGTGGATGTCGTGGAGGCGCACGGGACGGGCACGACGCTCGGCGACCCCATCGAGGCGCAGGCGCTGCTCGCGACCTACGGCAGCGAACGGCCCCACGAGCACCCCCTGTGGCTGGGCTCCATCAAGTCCAACATCGCCCACGCCCAGGCTGCTGCCGGTGTCGCGGGGGTCATCAAGATGGTCATGGCGATGCGCCACGGGGTGCTGCCGCGGACCCTGCACATCGACGAGCCCTCCACGCACGTCGACTGGTCGGCCGGTGCGGTCGCGCTGCTCACCGAGGAGGTGACGTGGGAGAGCAACGGCCACCCGCGCCGCGCCGGCGTCTCCTCGTTCGGGATCAGCGGCACCAACGCGCACCTCATCCTCGAGGAGCCGCCGCGACAGTCCACAACGCAGGCCGCAGACTCGCCCCCTGCGGCGGGGGGCGTGATTGCCGAGGTCCTCGCTGGTCAGGTGGTTCCGTGGGTGTTGTCCGCTCGCGGAACGGCCGGCCTGCGAGGGCAGGCCCAACGTCTGACGGACTTCGTCGGCGCCCGTCTGGAGTTGGACACCGGTGATGTGGGTCGATCGCTTGCTCATCGTCCGGTGCTGGAGCGGCGTGCGGTGGTGTTGGGTGCCGGCCGCGAGGTTCTGCTTGCGGGTGTTCGGGCTCTGGCGGAGGGCAACCACGCTGATGACGTGGTTGAGGGGGTTGCGGATGTTTCTGGTCGTGGTGTGGTGTGGTTGTTTTCTGGTCAGGGTGGGCAGTGGCCGGGGATGGCTGTGGAGTTGTTGGATTCTTCGCCTGTGTTTGCGGAGGGGTTGCGGTCTTGTGGTGAGGTGTTGGAGGGGTTGACGGGTTGGTCGGTGGAGGGTGTGTTGCGGGGTGTGGATGGTGCCCTGGGGTTGGATGGGGTGGATGTGGTGCAGCCGGTGTTGTTCGCGGTGATGGTCGCGTTGGCTGGTTTGTGGCGTGCGTGTGGGGTGGCGCCGGGTGTGGTGGTGGGTCACTCGCAGGGTGAGATCGCCGCTGTGCACGTTGCGGGTGGCCTGTCGCTGGAGGATGCCGCGCGGCTGGTGGTGGTGCGCAGTCGTGCGCTGGTGGGGTTGATGGGGCGGGGTGGGATGGTGTCGGTCGCTCTCTCGGAGGGGGAGGTTGGTGGGTGGCTTGAGCGTTGGGACGGCCGGGTGTCGGTGGCGGCTGTCAATAGCCCTCGTTCGGTGGTGGTGTCGGGTGAGCGTGAGGCGTTGGATGGGTTGCTCGGTGAACTGGTGGGTGGGGGTGTGCGGGCGCGGGAGATCCCTGTTGGTTATGCCTCGCATTCGGTGCAGATCGAGGGGATTCGTGAGGAGCTCTTGGAGGGGTGTGCGGGGATCGCGCCGGTGTCCTGCGGGGTGCCGTTCTTCTCGACTGTCACCGGTGGGTTCCTGGATACGGCGGGGTGCGATGGGGAGTACTGGTATCGCAATCTGCGTGAGCCTGTGCGGTTTGGGGGGGTTGTGCGGGGCTTGTTGGGGGAGGGGTATCGGGCGTTTGTTGAGGTGGGGCCGCATCCGGTGTTGACGGTGGGGGTGCAGGAGACCGTCGATGAGGTGTTTGCCGATGGGGTGTCTGTCGATGGGGTGTCTGTCGGTGGTGCGGGTGGGGTGTTGGGTGGCGGGGCTGGGAGTGACGGGGGCGGGGTGTTGGTCGTTGGCTCGCTGCGTCGCGGGGAGGGTGGGCTGCGGCGGTTCTTCGCTTCGCTCGCTGAGGTGTGGGTGCATGGTGTTGACGTGGATTGGGCGCGCGCTTTCCTGGGTGCTGGGCGGGTGGGTTTGCCGGGTTATGCGTTTCAGCGGGAGCGTTTCTGGCTGGAGTCCGGTGGCGGCGTTGGCGATATCGCAGGGGTTGGGTTGGCTGGTACGGGTCACTCTTTGCTGGGTGCGGTGGTGGGGTTGGCGGGCGAGGGGGGGTGGTTGTTTACCGGTCGGGTGTCGTTGGCTTCTCATCCGTGGCTTGCCGATCATGTGGTGATGGGGGTCGTGTTGTTGCCGGGTGCGGCGTTCGTGGAGATGGCGCTTTATGCGGGTGTCAGGGTGGGGTGTCCGGTGGTGGGGGAGCTCGTGTTGGAGGCGCCGCTGGTGTTGGACGAGCGGAGCGCCGCGCAGCTGCAGGTTGCGGTGGGCGAGTCCGATGACGGTGGTCGGCGGTCGATTGGTGTTTATTCGCGGGCGCAGGGTGGGGATGGGTTGGGGGATGAGGAGCGGCCGTGGGTGTGTCACGCGAGTGGTGTTCTGGCTGGCGCTGGGGAGGGTGAGGGGGCTGGGTTTGGGGGGCTCTGTGGGGAGGTGGGTTCGTCTGTGGGTGTGGTGTGGCCGCCTGTGGGTGCGAGTGTGGTTGGGCTGGATGGTTTTTATGGGCGTTTGGCGGAGTGGGGTTTGGAGTATGGGCTGGTGTTTCAGGGGTTGACTGGGGTGTGGGAGTGTGGGGGTGAGCTTTTCGTGGAGGTTTCTTTGCCGGAGGGGGCGCGTTCGGCGGCTGGTGGGTTTGGGTTGCATCCGGCGTTGTTGGATGCCGCGTTGCACGCGATGGGGTTGCTTGGTGATGGGTTGGGTTTGGGTGGTGGGCAGGTCGTGCTGCCTTTTTCGTGGGGTGATGTCGAGTTGTTCGCTGAGGGGGCCTGTTCGTTGCGTGTGCGTCTTGCGCGTGGGGTTTCTGGTGGGGTTTCGCTGTTCGCGGTAGATGAGGTGGGGGCGCCGGTTGCGAGGGTCGGGTCGTTGGTTGTTCGCCCCGTGAGCGCTGAGCAGCTCGCCGGCGCTGGGGACATTCGGCGGGATGCGTTGTTCTGTGTGGACTGGACGGCGCTGCCGGCCGTGGCTGCTTCTGTTGTCGGCGCTGGCGGGTTGGCTGTGCTTGGCGATGGAGAGAGTGATCGCGTGGGCGGACTGGTGGGGTTGGCTGACCCTGGGGGTGTGTATCGCGATCTCGAGGCGTTGGGTGGGGCGGTGGAGGGTGGGGGCCTGATGCCCGATGTCGTGGTCGTCGATCTCGGGGATGGTGGTGTGTCTGAGATCGATGGTGGTGTTCTCAGGGTTGGTGGGTCTGGCGGGGATGGGGTTGGTGGTGAGGAAGGGGTTGGTGGTGAGGATGGGGTTGCCGGGGGTGGGTTGCCTGGGTTGGCGCATGGTGCTGTGCAGCGGGTGCTTGGGTTGCTTCAGGTGTGGCTTGGGGATGAGCGGTTTGCCTCGGCGCGGCTTGTGTTCTTGACGCGGGGTGCTGTGGCTGCTGGGGCTGGGGAGGAGGTTCCGGGTTTGGCGTTGGCTGGTGTGTGGGGTTTGGTGCGCTCCGCGCAGTCCGAGCACCCCGGGCGCTTCTCACTGGTCGATATCGATGATGGGCAGGCTTCTCTTGGTGTCCTTGCGGGTGTCCTTGCTCGTGAGGAGCCGCAGGTCGCGCTGCGTGAGGGCGCCGTTCTCGTTCCGCGGTTGGCTCGCGCGAAGCCGGCGTCCGGGAGTCGCGGTGCTGAGGGCTTGGCCGGTGGGGGTGCGCTGGATGGCTCTGCTGGTGGGGTGGGTGTGGATGTGGGGTTTGGGGATGGTGTGGTGTTGGTGACGGGTGGCACTGGAGGGTTGGGGGGTTTGGTTGCCAGGCACCTGGTGGTGGAGCACGGTGTCGGGGATCTGGTGTTGGCGAGCCGCCAAGGTCCCGGGGCTGCCGGTGCGGGGGAGTTGGAAGAGGAGCTTGTCGGGCTTGGTGCGCGGGTGCGGGTGGTGGCGTGCGATGTGAGCGATCGCGGTGAGCTGCAAGGGCTGGTTGAGTCGATCACCGGGGAGGGGCGGTTGTGTGGGGTGGTGCACGCGGCGGGTGCGCTTGACGATGGTGTGGTCGAGTCTTTGACGGTTGAGCGCGTCGATGGGGTGTTGGCGCCGAAGGTTGACGGGGCGTGGTATCTGCACGAGCTGACCGAGGATCTCGATCTCAGGGCGTTTGTGTTGTTCTCCTCGGTTGCTGGCGTATTCGGGAGCCCGGGGCAGGCGGGTTATGCGGCGGGCAACTCGTTCCTGGATGCGCTGGCTGCGTATCGCCGTTCGCGTGGTCTCGCGGGGGTTTCGATCGCGTGGGGGCAGTGGGCGCAGCAGGCGAGCGGGAGCGCCTTGACCGCCGGGTTGGGCGAGAGCGACCTCGCGCGCATCGCACGCACCGGTATTCGTCCGCTCAGCGCGGGGGAGGGCCTGGAGTGCCTGGATGCCGCGCTCGCTGCCGATAAGGCTCTGGTGGCTGGCGTGCGCTTGGATGCAGCGGCGCTGCGCGCGCAGGCGCGGGCGGGCCTGTTGCCGGCGGTGTTGCGTGGCCTCGTGCGTGCGCCCGCGCGGCGGGCCTCCGGGGGGTCGCTGGCTGCACGCCTGGCTGGGATGCGGGAAGGCGAGCGCGAACGGGTGACGCTCGAGGTTGTCCGCGGTGAGGTCGCACTCGTGCTCGGGCACTCCTCACCCGACGCAGTCGATCCACAGCGGGCGTTCAAGGATCTCGGGTTCGATTCGTTGATGGCGGTCGAGTTGCGCAACCGGCTCAGTGCCGTCACGGGGCTGCGGCTGCCCGCGACGCTCGTCTTCGACTACCCCACCCCACGGGCGCTCGCCGAGCATCTGCTGCGTGAGGTCGCCGACGTCAAGCCTGCGCGCGTGGTGGCGCACCCGGCGCGGCCGCTGGATGAGCCGGTCGCGATTGTGGGTATGAGCTGCCGCTATCCGGGTGGTGTGCGTTCCCCGGAGGATCTGTGGGAGCTTGTTGCTGGTGGTGGTGAGGGGATCTCCTCGTTCCCCACCGATCGGGGCTGGGATTTGGAGAACCTCTTCGACCCTGACCCTGAGTGCTCGGGTAAGAGCTATGCGCGTGAGGGTGGGTTCTTGCACGACGCCGGCGAGTTCGATGCTGCCTTCTTCGGGATTAGCCCGCGTGAGGCGCTGGCGATGGATCCCCAGCAGCGGCTCCTCTTGGAAGCCTCCTGGGAGGCGCTGGAAGACGCCGGCATCGACCCCGAGTCGCTGCAGGGCACCGAGACCGGCGTGTTCGCTGGGGTGATGTACCACGACTACGCCGCCGGCCTGCGGTTGGACGGCGTCGGCTCGGTCCCCGATGGTGTCGAGGGGTACATCGGGACCGGCAGCGCCGGCAGCGTGGCCTCCGGCCGCGTTGCCTACTCCTTCGGCTTCGAGGGGCCTGCGGTGACGGTGGACACCGCGTGCTCTTCCTCGCTCGTCGCGCTGCACCTCGCCTGCCAGGCGCTGCGCTCAGGCGAGTGCTCCCTCGCGCTCGCCGGCGGCGTGACGGTGCTGGTGTCACCCGCACTGTTTGTTCACTTCTCGCGTCAGCGCGGTCTCGCGCGGGACGGACGCTGCAAGCCCTTCGCCGACTGCGCCGACGGAGCCGGCTTCTCCGAGGGCGTGGGGCTTGTGCTCCTGGAGCGTCTGTCCGACGCGCAGCGCTTGGGGCATCGCGTGCTCGGTGTGGTACGTGGCGGCGCTGTGAACCAGGATGGGGCGAGCAATGGGTTGACCTCTCCCAATGGTCCCTCGCAGCAGCGTGTGATCCGTCAGGCTCTCGCCAACGCTGGGCTCTCCGCGGGGGACGTGGATGTCGTGGAGGCGCACGGGACGGGTACGACGCTCGGCGACCCCATCGAGGCGCAGGCGCTGCTCGCGACCTACGGCAGCGAACGGCCCCGCGAGCACCCTCTATGGCTGGGCTCCATCAAGTCCAACATCGCCCACGCCCAGGCGGCCGCTGGTGTTGCGGGGGTCATCAAGATGGTCATGGCGATGCGCCACGGGGTGCTGCCGCGGACTCTGCACATCGACGAGCCCTCCCGCAAGATTGACTGGTCCGCGGGGGCCGTCTCGCTGCTTACTGAAAACACGCCCTGGGCGTCAAACGGCCGCCCGCGCCGCGCCGGCGTCTCCTCGTTCGGGATCAGCGGCACCAACGCGCACCTCATCCTTGAGGAGCCGCCGGCGGTGGATGCTTCTGCGGCGCTCGCGGAGACCAAGCCGGTGAAGGCTGGGTGGGCAGCGCCCCCGGCGGTGGGAGATGCCACGGGGGTCGCAGATCGGATCGAGGGTGTCGGCGCCGGGGGTGTCGTTGCTTGGGATGTCGTTGCCGGCCTCGCCACCGGTAGTTTGGTTCCCTGGGTGTTATCCGGTCGTGGCGCCGCAGGCTTACGCGGCCAAGCTGGATGTTTGCGAGCGCACATCGACGGCTCGCCGGGCTCGGATGTTCTCGATGTCGGGTTGTCGCTGACCGGCCGGCCGCAGTTGAAGCACCGGGCGGTGATGGTCGGCGGTGGCAGGAGGGGCCTGCTCGGGGGATTGGCTTTGCTCGAGCGTGGAGATGCTTCGCTGGGCGTCGTCGGTGGGCTTGGGGATGGTGAATCTGCGGGTGTCATCGAGGGAGTCGCGGACGCCGGTTCGGGTCGTGTCGTGTTTGTGTTCCCGGGCCAGGGCGCGCAGTGGAAGGGGATGGCGCTGGAGTTGCTGGACTGCTCGCCGGTGTTCGCCGAAGGGTTGCGGTTGTGCGATGAGGCGCTCGAGCCGCTGGTCGGCTGGTCGGTTGAGGCTGTGCTGCGGGCTGTCGGGAGCACCCCACCGTTGGAGCGCATCGACGTGGTGCAGCCCATGCTGTTCGCCGTGATGGTTGCCTTGGCGGGCTTGTGGCGTGCCTGCGGTGTGGCGCCGGATGTGGTCGTGGGGCATTCGCAGGGCGAGATCGCAGCTGCGCATGTGGCTGGGGGGTTGTCGCTGCGAGGACGCGGCGCGGTTGGTGGCTTTGCGCAGCCGGCTGCTGAATGGCCTCGTCGGTCGAGGCGCGATAGTTTCCGTGGCGCTCGGGGTCGAGGAGATGCGTGCGCGCCTGGAGCGATGGGGTGACCGAATCACCATCTCGGCCATCAATGGGCCGTCGTCGGTTGGAGTTGCAGGCGATCTCGAGGTACTGGGGGAGTTGCTCAACGAGCTGAAGGGAGACGGTGTGAGGGCGCGGATGGTGCCAGCGACCGTGGCCACGCACTCCGTTCAGGCGGAGCCGCTGCAGGAGGATCTGTTGGAGCAGTGTGCGGGGATCGTGCCGATGTCGGGTGGGGTGTCGTTCTTCTCGACGGTAACCGGGGGGTTCCTCGATACGGCGGAGTTGGATGGGGAGTACTGGTATCGCAATCTGCGAGAGCCAGTGCGGTTCGAGGAGGCCGTGCGTTCACTGCTTGGCGAGGGCTGCAGGGCGTTCGTGGAGATCAGTCCTCATCCGGTGCTGACGGTGGGGTTGCAGGAAACGGTCGAGGGGATGCCGGATGGTGGAGCATCGAGTGGAACGATGGCTGGTGAAGCGTCGAGTGGTGTGCCGGGTGGTGAGGCGTCGAGTGGTGTGCCGGCTGGTGGAGCGTCGAGTGGTGTGCCGGGCGGCGACGCCGGAGTGCTCGTCGTTGGCTCCCTGCGCCGCGGGGAGGGTGGCCTGCCGCGCTTCCTGACTTCGCTCGGGGAGGCGTGGGTGCGCGGTGTGGGCGTCGAACTGGGCCGCGGTGTTCGGGGGCTCGGGCGCCGGGCGCGTGGAGTTGCCCGGGTATGCATTCCAGCGCGAGCGCTTCTGGTTGAAGGCCGATGGCGGCGTTGGCGATGTCGCGGGGGTTGGACTGGCCGGCACGGGTCACCAGCTGCTGGGCGCCGTCGTCGGGTTGGCCGGCGGCGGGGGTTGGCTGTTCACCGGCCGCGTCTCGTTGGAGTCGCATCCGTGGCTCGCCGATCACGCGGTGAGGGATGTCGTGTTGTTGCCGGGTACCGCGTTCCTGGAGATGGCTCTCCACGCGGGTCGTCAAGTTGGCTGTCCTGTGATGCGGGAGCTCGTGCTGGAAGCGCCGCTGGTGCTGGCCGAGCGGGACGGCGCGGTACTGCAGGTCGTGGTGGGAGAGTCGAATGAGTCCGGGGAGCGCTCGGTCGAGGTGTACTCCTGCCTGGAGGGTGGTTCCGGGGGTGCATCGGATGGTCTGGCGGGGGCCGAGTGGACTCGTCACGCCCGCGGCGCGCTGGCGGCCTCCGAGCCTGTGGAGGCGGATCTTGCAGGCGATCCTGGACTGCTTGCCGATGGGCTCTGGCCACCGCGCAATGCGCAGCCGGTCGAATTGGATGGCTTTTACGATCGCCTGGCGGAGTGGGGCCTTGAGTACGGGCCCGCGTTTCAGGGGTTGACCGGGATGTGGGGGCGCGGGGACGAGATGTTCGCAGAGGTCTCGCTGCCGCAGGAGGAGCACTCGCGTGCAAGCGGGTTCAGCGTGCATCCCGCGCTGTTGGATGCCGCGCTTCACCCACTGGGGGTCGGTCTCCTTGGAGGACAAGAGGCGCCTGGCGAGGTCTTCTTGCCCTTCTCCTGGGGTGGGGTCAGCTTGGGCGCCCCGGGCGCCAAGGCACTGCGCGTTCAGCTCGTGCGCAGGGCTTCCGGCGAGGTGTCCCTGCTTGCGGTCGACGAGGCCGGGCAGCCGGTCGCGACCGTGCAGTCGCTCGTGGTGCGTCCTCTCTCCGCGGGGCAGCTCGCCGGTGCGCGCGAGGCGCGCGACTCGCTGTTGTCCTTGGAGTGGGTCGGGGTTTCGCCGGCTGTGCCTGTCGTGGGTGTCGGGTCGGAGTGGGTCGTGTTGGGTGATGGGGAGGGGGTTCTCGCCGGTGGGTTGCATAGGTCGGGGGCCTCCGTTGAGGTATTCGGGGATTGTGAGGCTTTGGGCGAGGCCCTCGATGGCGGTTTCGCGCTGCCCGGCATCGTGCTCCTGGATTGCGTGGGTGGGTCGGTGGCTGACGGTGTGGGGCTGCCTGGGAGTGTGCGTGGGGCGGTGGCTGGGGTGCTGGGTGTGGTGCAGGCGTGGCTTGAGGATGAGCGCTTTGTGGCTTCGTGTCTTGTGGTTGTTACGCGGGGTGCGGTGGCGGCTGGCTTGGGGGATGATCTGGATGGTCTTGGGCTTTCTGGGGTGTGGGGTCTGGTGCGCTCTGCGCAGTCGGAGAATCCCGGGCGGCTCGTGCTCGTAGATGTGGATGGGGATGAGGCTTCGTGGGGCGCCCTCGCGGGTGTGGTGGGGTTGGAGGAGCCGCAGGTGGGCTGTGCGCGGAGGTGATCTGCTCGTTTCGCGGTTGGCGCGGACTGGTGGCAGCGGGGTGCTTGTGCCACCGGCTGGTGTGCCTTGGTGTCTGGATGCTGGTGGTAGTGGCACTTTGGAGGGTTTGGGGTTGGTGGCTTGCCCTGAGGTGGGTGGGCCGCTTGTGGCTGGGCAGGTGCGTGTGGGTGTGCGTGCGGCGGGGTTGAATTTTCGTGATGTGTTGATTGCGTTGGGTGTGTATCCGGGTGTGGGTGTGTTGGGTGGTGAGGGTGCGGGTGTTGTGCTGGAGGTTGGGCCTGGTGTTGAGGGTCTCGGGGTGGGTGAGCGTGTGATGGGTATGTTCGGGGGGTTTGGTCCTGTTGCTGTGGCTGGTCGTAGTTTCGTTGTGCCTGTGCCGGAGGGGTGGTCGTTTGCGCGGGCTGCGTCTGTTCCGGCGGTGTTTTTGACGGCGTTTTACGGGCTGGTCGATCTTGCGGGTTTGCGGGGTGGTGAGCGGGTGTTGGTGCATGCTGGGGCTGGTGGTGTGGGTATGGCTGCTGTGCAGTTGGCGCAGCATCTTGGTGCTGAGGTGTTTGCGACGGCGAGTCCGGGGAAGTGGGGTGCGCTCAGGGAGTTGGGTTTGGATGATGCGCATATCGCGTCTTCGCGTTCGTTGGAGTTCAGGGAGCGGTTCCTTGAGGTGACGGGTGGTGAGGGTGTCGATGTGGTCCTCGATTCGCTTGCGCGGGAGTTCGTCGATGCTTCTTTGGAGTTGTTGCCGCGGGGTGGGCGTTTCGTTGAGATGGGTAAGACCGATATTCGTGATGCGGGTGAGGTGGGGGAGGCTTATCCGGGTGTTGCGTATCGTGCTTTTGAGTTGATCGAGGCGGGTGCTGAGCGTATCCAGGAGATGCTCCTGGAGATCCTCGCGCTGTTCGAGCGGGGGGTGTTGCGGGGGCTGCCTGTGAGGGCGTGGGATATCCGGTGTGCTCCTGATGCGTTTCGGTATGTCAGCCAGGCGCGTCATGTTGGTAAGAACGTTTTGATGTTGCCTGCTTCGATCGGTGCTGGTGGGACGGTGTTGATTACGGGTGGTACGGGTCAGCTTGGTGGTCTGCTTGCGCGTCATCTCGTGCGGGCGCATGGTGTTGGGAGTGTGCTGCTGGCTAGCCGCCGCGGGCCGGAGGCTGAGGGAGCCCGGGCGCTTGAGGCTGAGCTCACAGAGCTTGGTGCGATGGTCACCCTCGCGGCGTGCGATGTCGGTAGCCGTGAGGAGCTGCGGGTGTTGCTCGACCGGGTCCCCGAGGAGTTTCCTCTCACCGCGGTCGTGCACGCAGCGGGGGTCCTCGACGATGGCGTCATCGATGCGCTCACACCCGAGCGCCTGGATCGCGTGATGGGACCCAAGGTTGATGCCGCGTGGCATCTGCACGAGCTCACCCAGCACCTCGACCTCGACGCGTTCGTGCTCTTCTCCTCCGCGGCGGGGGTGCTCGGCAGCCCGGGGCAGGGTAATTATGCTGCTGCCAACGCATTCCTCGATGCGCTTGCGGGGTATCGCCGTGCGCGTGGGCTTGCCGCGAGTTCGCTGGCGTGGGGCTGGTGGGAGGACGCCAGCGCGATGACTGGTCATCTGCTGGATACCGATCTCGCGCGCCTCGAGCGCATGGGCGCCACCCCGATTTCCGCCGAGCGGGGCATGGAGCTCTTCGACGCCAGCCACGCCACTCCTCATTCCCTTCTCCTTCCCCTTCCCCTCGACACCCAGCCCTTGCGCGCCGCGGCTGCCGCCGGGATGCTGCCCCCCATCCTCAGCAACCTCCTGCGCAAGCCCCGGCAGCGAACCGGCAGCACAACCTCACATGGCTCGCTGGCGCGACGGGTGGCTGCCGTGCCCGCCGACGAGCGTGAGCAGGTGGTGCTCGATGCGGTGCGCAGCCAGATCGCCGCGGTTCTCGGCCACGCCTCGCCGGAGACCATCGACCCCCAGCTCGCCTTCAAGGACCTCGGCTTCGACTCCCTCACCGCCGTCGAACTGCGCAACCGGCTGAACATCGTCACCGGATTACGGCTGCCGGCAACATTGATATTCGACCATCCCAGCCCCACCACACTCACCAAGCACATACTCGTCGCGGTCGATCGCGACAAGCACACCGGCGTGTCTTCCTTTGATGCCGAGCTCGACAGGCTCGAGCAGACGCTGCCCTCGATCGTCGCCCAAGAGGGTATTGAGCTGACACGGGTCACATCACGACTGCAGGCGCTGCTTGCGCAATTGAGCGATACCGGGCGATCGGTGGACGGCGTCGCGGTCGCGGAGAAAATCCAAACCGCATCCGACGATGAGATCTTTGGATTTATCGATGGGGAGTTGGGCATCGGATGATGAAGCTCGGATCAGCAATGGGGGCTGGACTCATTGAACAGTCCAGCACCAACTCATACACACTCGGAAAGAACGAGACCTGACATGGCCGACGCCGACAAGTTGCGTGAATATCTGAAAAGAGTGACAGTCGACCTGCATGACGCACGGCTGCGCCTGCAGGACCTCGAGCAGCGCGGGAGCGAGCCAATCGCGATCGTGGGAATGGGCTGCCGCTACCCAGGTGGCGTTCATTCGCCCGGGGACCTCTGGGAGCTCGTGGCAAGCGGTCGCGATGCAATCGGCGAGTTCCCGACGGACAGGGGGTGGGAGCTGCAGGCGCTCTTCGACCCCGATCACACAGGGGCGAGCCACGCGCACGAAGGTGGGTTTCTGTATGACGCCGCTGAGTTCGATGCCGCATTCTTCGAGATCAGCCCGCGGGAGGCGGTGGCGATGGACCCTCAGCAGCGTCTGTTGCTGGAAGTCACATGGGAGACGCTCGAAAACGCGAAGATCGATCCCCGGGCGCTGCGCTCGAGCCAGACCGGGGTGTTCGCCGGCATCAGTTCCTTGGACTACGTCATTCTGGCGTCCGGGCCCGCGCGCCAGCAGCTCAAGGGTTACATCACCACAGGCAACTCGGCCAGCGCCGTCTCCGGCCGGGTGGCATACACCTTCGGCTTTGAGGGGCCCGCCGTAACAGTCGACACCGCGTGCTCCTCCTCGCTCGTGGCCCTGCACCTGGCATGCCAGGCGCTGCGCGCCGGGGAGTGTACACTGGCCCTCGCGGGTGGAGTGACGGTCCTTGCCTCGCCTATGGTGTTTGCCGAGATCGCGCGGCAGCGCGGCCTTGCGCCGGGATGGCCGCAGCAAGTCGTTTGCGAACGCCGCCGATGGCGCCGGCTTCTCAGAGGGCGCCGGCGTCGTGCTGCTCGAGCGCCTCTCCGACGCGCGGCGCCTAGGGCACGATGTGCTGGGGGTGGTGCGAGGCAGCGCCATCAACCAGGATGGCGCCAGCAACGGCCTGACTGCGCCCAACGGTCCCTCGCAGCGTCGGGTGATCGCGCAAGCGCTCGCCAACGCCGGGCTCTCGACCGGGGATATCGATGTGGTCGAGGCCCACGGCACCGGCACCGTGCTCGGCGATCCAATCGAGGCGCAAGCGCTGCTCGCGACATACGGGCAGGGTCGTACCGAAGGCAATCCCCTGCGGTTGGGCTCGATCAAGTCGAACATCGGCCACACGCAGGCCGCTGCCGGCGTGGCCGGCGTCATCAAGATGCTCATGGCGCATGCGCCACGGCATGCTGCCACGCACCCTGCACGTCGACGAGCCCTCGCGGCACGTCGAGTGGTCGGACGGGCGTCCGTGTCGCTGCTCACCGAGGCAGGCGCCGTGGCTCGGCAACGGGACGCCCCGCCGGGCGGGGGTCTCCTCGTTCGGGATCAGCGGCACCAATGCCCACGTCATTCTCGAGGAGCCGCCGCGCGGGAGGGTGCCGAGGCGGTGGACGGCGTGGCGTGGAGGCTGAGGGGGTGAACGGTGCGGCTGTGGGGGTGGATGGCGCGGCCTTGGGGCCGAGGGGGCGGACGGCGTGGCTGTGGAGGCCGAGGCGCTTGGCGCCTTCGTCCTAGCCAATGGTAGCGCCGCCGGCGACTCGTGTCCCCGCGCTCTGCCCCTGGTGCTCTCCGCCAAGAGCGCCCGCATTGCGCGGGCAGGCCGCGCGACTGCTCGAGCATCTCGCCCAACGGACCGAGCTCGACCTGTACGACGTCGGATACTCCCTGTCCGCCGGCCGCTCTTCGAGCACCGCGCAGTGCTCATGGGAGGGGACCGGCAGAGCCTGCTCGAGGGTCTTCGCGCCCTCGCCGAGGGGCAGAGCGCGTTGGGCCTCATCACGGGCCGGGTCGCCCCCGGCGGAAACCAGGGGGTCGGACATCAGGGGGTCGTCTTCCTGTTTCCCGGCCAGGGCTCGCAGTGGGAGGGCATGGCCGAGGCAGCTGCTCGATGCCTCGCCGGTCTTCGTCGAGAGCATGCGCGCCTGCGCCCACTCGCTCGCGCCATACATCGACTGGTCGCTCGATCAGGTCCTGCGCGGTGGGCAGGGAGCGCCCTCACTGAGCAGCATCGAGGTCGTCCAGCCGGTCCTCTTCGCCGTGATGGTCTCGCTCGCGCGCCTCTGGCAGGCGTGCGGCGTGCGACCCGCAGCCGTCGTCGGCCACTCCCAGGGAGAGATCGCCGCGGCTCACATTGCCGGCGGACTCTCGCTCGATGACGCCGCGCGGCTCGTCGCGCTGCGCAGCCAGATCCTCTCGGGCCTCGCCGGCGAGGGCGCCGTGGCGTCGGTCGCGCTGTCGGTCGAGCAGCTCGCTCCGCACCTCGAGCGCTGGGGCGAGCAGATCGCGCTGGCAGGTATGAACGGACCCTCCTCGGTCGTGCTCGCGGGCGATCGCGATGCCCTGGACGAGCTGCTCGCCGAGCTCACCGGCAAGGGCATCCGGGCGCGCGAGGTTCCCGCGACCGTCGCCTCTCACACCCACCGCGTCGATGCCTTCCGCGAGCAGCTGTTCGAGGCCTGCGCCTCGATCCTCCCGCAGACCGGTCATGTCGAGCTCCACTCCACGGTCACCGGCGGGCTGCTCGACACCGCCACCCTCGATGCGGATTACTGGTATCGCAACATGCGCGAGCCCGTCCGCTTCGAGCCGGTCATGCGCTCGCTGCTCGAGCAGGGCCGGCGGGCGTTCGTGGAGGTCAGCCCCCATCCCGTGCTCACGATGGGGGCACAGGAAACCGCCGACGATGCGCTCGCGCACTCTGCCGATGCGCTCATCGCCGGCTCGCTGCGCCGTGACGAGGATGGCCTCGAACGCTTTCTCGCCTCGCTCGGCGAGGTGTGGGTGCGCGGCATCGACGTGAACTGGGCGAGCGTCTTCGCCGGGTCCCGCGCCGAGAGCGTGGAGCTGCCCACCTACGCCTTCGATCGCCAGCGCCACTGGCCCGACATTGACAGTCTGAACGCTCCCGCCGGCATTGCCTCACCGCATGTGGACCACCTCCACGACCCCACGGGCGCCGGTGGGGTCGAGGGCTCGCTCTATCGCATTGACTGGATCGCCGTGGCGGGTGGCTCCTCCGTGCCGCCGGGGCTCGCCACCGCGTCCAGCTCCCCCCCGCCGATGCCCACCACGACGATGCCCACCACGGCGATCGGCTCCCCCGTGCCGCCGGCGTCGCCAGCGCCGTGGGCGGTGCTCGGCATCCCCGGGCTCGGGCTGGCCGGGCGGCTGCACGCGGCCGGCATCGACCCGCCTGTCCACCAGAACCTCGATGCACTAGGCGACGCAGCCGCCGCTGCGCCTCCCGAGATCGTGCTCCTCGACTGCACGCCGGGCGGCGAGGACGCGATCCCCGAGCACAACGCCGACGCGGCGCTCGACGGAGATGCCGGCGCGGAGTCCGCCGATCTGCCCCGACTCGCGCGCAACGCCGTCAACCGCGCGCTCCAGGGGGTGCAGGCATGGCTCGCCGACGAGCGCTTTGCCCGCTCGCGGCTGGCTGTGGTGACGCAGGGCGCAATCGCCGCACGCCATGAGGGGGAGGTCTCCGCACTCGCGCACGCGCCAATATGGGGACTCCTCCGCTCAGCGCAATCCGAGCATCCCGGGCGCTTCCTGCTTCTCGACCTCGATCGCCAGGACGCCTCCCTGCACGCCCTCGCCGGGGCGCTCGCCAGCGGGGAGCCGCAACTGGCGCTGCGCGACGGTTCCTGCCTCGCGCCGCGCCTGGCGCGGCTCGACTCCCGCAAGGTGCCAGTGGCGCCGGCCGCTGAGATCGCCAAAGCGTCGTCGCGGGTCGATCCCCGCGCCACCGCTCTCATCACCGGCGGCACCGGGGCGTTGGGCAGCCTCTTCGCGCGGCATCTCGCCGCCGAACACGGCGTCGAGCATCTGCTGCTCGTCAGTCGTCAGGGGTCCGCCGCGCCCGGTGCCGAGGAGCTACAGGCCGAGCTCACGCAGCTCGGCGCCCACGTCACCATCGCCGCCTGCGACGTCACCGACCGCGAACAGCTCCGCGCACTGCTCGACTCGGTGGCGCCCGAGCACCCGCTCGGCATCGTCATACACGCTGCCGGAGCCCTCGACGACGGTGTCATCGACTCGCTCACCCCGCAGCGAATCGACCACGTCTTCGCTCCCAAGGTCAACGGGGCGTGGTTCCTGCACGAGCTCACGCAGTCACTTCACTTATCTGATTTCGTGCTCTTCTCATCCGCCGCGGGCGCATTCGGCAATCCCGGACAGGGAAGCTACGCGGCCGCCAACACGCTTCTCGACGCCCTCGCCCATCAGCGGCGGGCAGCAGGCCTCGCGGCCACCTCCATGGCCTGGGGACACTGGGCTCAGGCCAGCGAGATGACCAGCTCACTGCGCGACGGCGACCTGGCGCGGATCGCTCGTATGGGCCTGGTGGCGCTCTCCGCCGAGGAGGGCCTCAAGCTCTTCGACGCCGCACGTGCGGCGGACGAGGCCCTCGTGATCCCAGTGCGGGTGGACGTCGCCGCGCTGCAAGTCTACGCTCAGGCCGGAATGACGCCCGCGCTGCTGCACGGGCTGCTGCCCATACCGCAGACGCCCTCCGTCGAGCACGACGGGCTGGCGCGGCGCCTGGCCGGTGTGCCGGAGTCCGAGCGCGAGGATCTCGTGCTCGAATTTGTACGGACCGAGGCCGCGATCGTCCTTGGCCATGCCTCGCCGCAGGCCATCGAGCCCCAGCGGGCCTTCAACGAACTGGGCTTTGACTCGCTCACCGCGATCGAGCTGCGCAACAGGCTGGCTGCCGCCACCGGACTGTCGCTCCCGGCCACTCTGGTCTTCGACTATCCCGCGCCTGCGCTGCTCGCTGATTACCTGCTGGCGAACCTCACCGCGGACGGGGCATCGGCAGCCGCTTCGGTCGACGCCGAGCTCGACCGGCTCGAAGGGCTCCTCGCGGGCATGTCCGACGGTGTGCAGCGCACGCGCGTCACCACGCGCTTGCAGGCGCTGCTGTCCAACCTTGGCGACACCGGGCAGGCGCACGGCGAGGCACTCGCCGAAAAGCTCGATTCGGCCACGCCCGACGAGGTCTTTGCCTTCATCGATCAGGAGCTCGGATCACAGTGAGCACACCGGCGGGCACCAATGGAGAAACCAACCAAAGGACGGCGATGGCGGACGACAGGAACGACCAGAAGTTCTTCGACTATCTCAAGCGGGTCACCGTCGACCTGCACGATGCCCGCCGCCGCCTGCGCGAAGCCGAAGAGCGCGAGCAGGAGGCGATCGCGATCGTCGGCATGAGCTGTCGCTATCCCGGCGGCGTGCGATCGCCCGAAGAGCTCTGGCAGCTCGCCGCCTCCGGTGGCGATGCGATCTCCTCGTTCCCCACCAATCGCGGCTGGGATCCGCAGGCGCTCTATGACCCCGATCCCGACAGCTACGGCACGAGCTACGCCAACGAAGGCGGCTTCGTCCACGATGCCGGCGGCTTCGATGCGGGCTTCTTCGGGATCAGCCCGCGCGAGGCGCTCGCCATGGACCCCCAACAGCGGATGCTCCTGGAAGTCTCCTGGGAGCTCTGCGAAGACGCCGGCCTGCGGCCGTCGTCGCTGAAGGGCACCCAGACCGGCGTCTTCGTCGGTGTCAGCTCCCAGGACTACGCCCTGCTCGCGCGATCCCTGCCGCCCGAGCTCGAAGGCTATTTCGTGACCTCCAACTTCACCAGCGTCGTCTCCGGCCGCGTCGCCTACATCTTCGGCCTCGAGGGCCCCGCGCTCACCGTCGACACCGCGTGCTCCTCCTCGCTCGTCGCGCTGCACCTCGCCTGCGACTCCCTGCGCAAGGGCGAGTGCTCGCTCGCGCTTGCAGGCGGCGTCTGCCTGATGTCAACGCCCTTCGGCTTTGTCGTCTTCAGCCGCCAGCGGGGCCTCGCCCCCGACGGGCGCTGCAAGTCCTACGCCGACGCCGCCGACGGCATCGGCCTCGCCGAGGGCGCCGGCCTGCTGATGCTCGAGCGCCTCTCCGACGCGCAGCGCCTGGGGCACCGCGTGCTCGCCGTAATTCGCGGCAGCGCCGTCAACCAGGACGGCGCCAGCAACGGCCTCTCCGCGCCCAACGGCCCCTCCCAGCAGCGGCTCATAGTGCGGGCCCTCGCCAACGCCCGGCTCGCAACAGGCGACGTCGACGTCGTCGAGGGGCACGGCACCGGCACCGTCCTCGGCGACCCCATCGAGGCACAGGCGCTGCTCGCCACCTACGGGCAGGGTCGCGGCGCGCGCCCGCCGCTGTGGCTGGGCTCCGTCAAGTCCAACATCGGCCACTCCCACGCCGCAGCCGGCGTCGCCGGGGTGATCAAGACCGTCATGTCCATGCGCCACGAGCTGCTGCCGCGGACGCTGCACATCGACCAACCCTCCACGCACGTCAACTGGTCGCTTGGCGATGTCGCCCTGCTCACCCAGGACGTGCTCTGGGCTCCCAACGGCACGCCACGCCGCGCCGGGGTCTCCTCGTTCGGGATCAGCGGCACCAACGCGCACATGATCCTCGAAGAGGCGCCGTCCGCTCCAGTGCGCGCTGCCAACGGCACCGAGCCGCTCGCGCGACCCGCCGACGCGGATGGCGGCAACGGGGGCACCGCCACCGACAACCGAGCCACCGGTGATGAGACCGTGGACCACGGAGCAGCGGGAAACGAAGCCGCGGTGATCCGCCCGCTCGGCGACGGCGTCCTACCCTGGGTCCTCTCCGGTCGCGGCTGGGCCGGCCTGCGCGGTCAGGCTGCGCGGCTCGCCGAGTATGTGCAGCAGCGCCCTGAGCTGGCCGCGCCGGATGTTGGGCGCTCCCTCGCGGCCCGGCCGCTCCTCGAGCACCGCGCCCTCGTGCTCGGCAACGGGCGCGATGATCTCCTGCGCGGCCTCGCCGCGCTCGCCGAGGCCCGGGTTGCGCCCGGCGTCGTTGAGGGTCGCGTCGCTCCCAGTCGCAATCCCGTGTTCGTCTTTCCCGGTCAAGGCGGGCAGTGGCCGGGGATGGCCTTGGACCTGCTCGACGAATCTCCCGTATTCGCGCAGGCGCTGCGGGCCTGTGCTGAGGCGCTGGGCGGGCTGGTGGACTGGTCGCTCGAGGATGTCCTGCGAGGTATCGACGGTGCGCCGGGGTTGGAGCGGGTGGATGTCGTGCAGCCTGCGCTCTTCGCGGTGATGGTCGCGTTGGCTGGGTTGTGGCGTGCCTGTGGTGTCGTGCCCGGTGCAGTGGTGGGCCACTCCCAGGGTGAGATCGCCGCTGTGCATGTCGCGGGTGGTCTGTCCTTGCGGGATGCCTCGCGGTTGGTGGTGGCGCGCAGCCGTGCGCTCGTTGGGTTGATGGGGCGGGGCGGGATGGTCTCCGTCGCCCTGCCCGAGTCCGAGCTCGGCGCCTGGCTTGCGCCCAGGCACGGCAGCGTCTCGCTCGCGGCCGTCAACGGCCCCACCTCCGTCGTCGTCTCCGGCGAGCGCCAGGCGCTCGATCAGCTCCTGAGCGAGCTCCAGGCCGCGGGAGTGCGCGCGCGCGAGATTGCCGTCGGCTATGCCTCGCACTCCGCGCAGATCGAGGAGGTCCGCGAGGAGCTCCTGGAGGCCTGCGTGGGGATCACGCCCCAAGCGGGTGAGGTCCCCTTTCACTCCACCCTCACCGGCGAGGTGCTCGACACCGCCCAGCTCGACGGCGAGTACTGGTATCGCAACCTGCGCGAAACCGTGCGCTTCGAGCCGGTCATCCGCTCGCTCCTGCACGACGACCACCGGGCGTTCCTGGAGATCGGCCCGCACCCCGTGCTGAGCATGAGCGTGCAGGACATCGCCGATGACGTCCTCGCGCATGAGTCCGACAGCGTCCTCATCACAGGGACTCTGCGTCGCGACGCCGGTGCTCGCGAGCGCTTCCTCACCTCGCTCGGCGAGGCCTGGGTGCGCGGCGTGGACGTCGATTGGACCCTGATCTTCGACGGCAGCGGCGCGCAGCGAGTGTCACTGCCCGGCTACGCCTTCCAACGCGAGCACCTCTGGCTGCAGGCCCGCGACGACGCCGGTGACGCCTCGCTGATCGGCCTGCAGCGGACCGAGCACCCGCTGCTCGGAGCCGCCGTTGAGCACGCCGGCGGCTCCGGTGACCTCTTCACCGGGCGCCTCTCGCTGAGCGACAGCCCCTGGCTGGCCGATCACGCCGTCATGGGTGCGGTGCTGCTGCCCGGCACCGCCTTCCTGGAGATGGCCCTCCACGCCGGCACCCAAGTCGGCTGCCCCGTAGTCCAGGAGCTGGTCCTGCAGGCCCCGCTCGTGCTCAGCGAGGACGCCCCCGTGCAGCTGCAGCTCATCCTCGGTGCGCCACAGGAGTCCGGTGCGCGCTCACTTGAGGTCTACTCGCGCCTCCAGCCCGCCGCCGGCGAGGATCGCCACGATGCCGCGCGCCACCTCCCGGGCACCGCCGAGGGCGGCGACTCGCCCGAGCACGCCTGGACGCGCCACGCCCAGGGTACGCTCGTCCCGGCCAGCGAGATCCAGGGCGCGAGCATGCCTCTCCTCGCCGGCGCCGGCTCCACGTCAACCGGCCCCTCCCCCTCCTTCCCATCTCCCCTGGCGGACTTCGCGCTCTGGCCTCCCGCGGGCGCCGAGTCCGTTGTCGTTGACGGTCTCTACGAGCGCCTTGCCGAGTGGGGCATCGAGTTCGGGCCCACCTTCCAGGGGCTCATCGGTGTCTGGATGCGCGGCGAGGATCTCTTCGCCGAGGTCTCGCTGCCCGAGGGCGAGCGCCGGCGCGCCGGCGAGTTCGGCGTACATCCCGCTCTGCTCGACGCCGCCTTTCACGCGCTCGGCACCGGTCTGCTCGACACCGACGCTCAGCAGGGCTCCATCGGTCTGCCCTTCTCATGGGGCGGCGTCAGCCTCGGCACCCTCGGCGCCGCATCGTTGCGTGTGCGTCTCACGCGCCAGGCTTCCGGTGAGGTCTCCCTGCTCGCCGTAGATGACGCCGGGCTGCCCGCAGTGTCGATCGAGTCGCTCGTAGTGCGCCCCGTTTCCGCCGAGCAGCTCGCCCAGGCCCAGGCCGGGCGCGGGGTGCGGGATTCGCTGTTGTCTTTGGAGTGGGTTGGGGTTTCGCCGGCTGTGCCCGCTGTGGGTGTCGGGTCGGAGTGGGTCGTGTTGGGTGATGGCGAGGGGGTTCTCGCCGGTGGGTTGAGGGGCTCGGGGGTCTCCGTTGAGGCGTTCGGAGGTTGTGGGTCTCTGGGTGAGGCCCTCGACGGAGGGCTTGCGTTGCCTCCCATCGTGCTCCTCGATTGCGCCGGGGGGCCGGTGGACGGTGTGGCGCGTGAGGAGGCTCCGGGTGGGGATGGTGCGCTCGGGGCTGGCTTTGAGGCTGGGTTGGTGGCGGGGTCCGGTGTGGGGTTGCCTGCGTCTGTGCGTGGGGCGGTTGGTGGGGTGCTTGGTGTGGTGCAGGCGTGGCTGGGGGATGAGCGCTTTGCGGCTTCGTGCCTGGTGGTGGTGACGCGGGGTGCGGTGGCCGCTGGCCCGGCGGATGGAGTGGATGGCCTGGGGCTTTCTGGGGTGTGGGGTTTGGTGCGCTCTGCGCAGTCGGAGAATCCCGGGCGACTCGTGCTCGTCGATGTCGATGGAGGTGAGGCTTCGTGGGGCGCCCTGGCGGGTGTGGTGGGGTTGGAGGAGCCGCAGGTGGCCTTGCGCGGAGGTGGGCTGCTTGTCCCGCGGTTGGCGCGCGGTGCGCTTGGCGGCACGCTCGTGCCTCCCGCCAACTCGTTGTGGCGACTGAGCGCCAGCGGCGGGGGCACGCTCGACGGCCTGGGGCTGGTGGATGCTCCTGAGGTGGGTGGGCCGCTTGTGGCTGGGCAGGTGCGTGTGGGTGTGCGTGCGGCGGGGTTGAATTTTCGTGATGTGTTGATTGCGTTGGGTGTGTATCCGGGTGTGGGTGTGTTGGGTGGTGAGGGTGCGGGTGTTGTGCTGGAGGTTGGGCCTGGTGTTGAGGGTCTCGGGGTGGGTGAGCGTGTGATGGGTATGTTCGGGGGGTTTGGTCCTGTTGCTGTGGCTGGTCGTAGTTTCGTTGTGCCTGTGCCGGAGGGGTGGTCGTTTGCGCGGGCTGCGTCTGTTCCGGCGGTGTTTTTGACGGCGTTTTACGGGCTGGTCGATCTTGCGGGTTTGCGGGGTGGTGAGCGGGTGTTGGTGCATGCTGGGGCTGGTGGTGTGGGTATGGCTGCTGTGCAGTTGGCGCAGCATCTTGGTGCTGAGGTGTTTGCGACGGCGAGTCCGGGGAAGTGGGGTGCGCTCAGGGAGTTGGGTTTGGATGATGCGCATATCGCGTCTTCGCGTTCGTTGGAGTTCAGGGAGCGGTTCCTTGAGGTGACGGGTGGTGAGGGTGTCGATGTGGTCCTCGATTCGCTTGCGCGGGAGTTCGTCGATGCTTCTTTGGAGTTGTTGCCGCGGGGTGGGCGTTTCGTTGAGATGGGTAAGACCGATATTCGTGATGCGGGTGAGGTGGGGGAGGCTTATCCGGGTGTTGCGTATCGTGCTTTTGAGTTGATCGAGGCGGGTGCTGAGCGTATCCAGGAGATGCTCCTGGAGATCCTCGCGCTGTTCGAGCGGGGGGTGTTGCGGGGGCTGCCTGTGAGGGCGTGGGATATCCGGTGTGCTCCTGATGCGTTTCGGTATGTCAGCCAGGCGCGTCATGTTGGTAAGAACGTTTTGATGTTGCCTGCTTCGATCGGTGCTGGTGGGACGGTGTTGATTACGGGTGGTACGGGTCAGCTTGGTGGTCTGCTTGCGCGTCATCTCGTGCGGGCGCATGGTGTTGGGAGTGTGCTGCTGGCTAGCCGCCGCGGGCCGGAGGCTGAGGGAGCCCGGGCGCTTGAGGCTGAGCTCACAGAGCTTGGTGCGATGGTCACCCTCGCGGCGTGCGATGTCGGTAGCCGTGAGGAGCTGCGGGTGTTGCTCGACCGGGTCCCCGAGGAGTTTCCTCTCACCGCGGTCGTGCACGCAGCGGGGGTCCTCGACGATGGCGTCATCGATGCGCTCACACCCGAGCGCCTGGATCGCGTGATGGGACCCAAGGTTGATGCCGCGTGGCATCTGCACGAGCTCACCCAGCACCTCGATCTGGAGGCTTTCGTGCTCTTCTCCGCGGCTGCGGGGGTGCTCGGGAGTCCGGGGCAGGGTAATTATGCTGCTGCCAACGCGTTCCTCGATGCGCTTGCGGGGTATCGCCGTGCGCGTGGGCTTGCCGCGAGTTCGTTGGCGTGGGGTTGGTGGGAGGACGTCAGCGCGATGACCGGCCATTTGGGGGATACCGATCTTGCGCGTCTTGAGCGCATGGGTGCCACCCCGATTTCCGCCGAGCGGGGTATGGAGCTCTTCGACGCCGGCCATGCCACCGCCCAGGCGCTCATGCTTCCCCTTCCCCTCGATACCCAGCCCCTGCGCGCCGCAGCCGCCGCCGGGATGCTCCCCCCCATCCTCAGCAACCTCATCCGCGGCTCTCGCCGGCGCACCGACGCCGCTCTCACCGGCGCTCTCGCGCGCCGTCTCACCGGTGCGCCCTCGGAGGAGCACGAGAAGCTTGTGCTGGAGGCCGTGCGCAGCCAGATCGCCGCGGTTCTCGGCCACGCCTCGCCGGAGACGATCGATCCCCAGCTCGCCTTCAAGGACCTCGGCTTCGACTCCCTCACCGCCGTCGAACTGCGCAACCGCCTCAACGCGATCACCGGGCTGCGCCTGCCCGCCACGCTCATCTTCGACCACCCCACGCTCGTCGTCCTCACCAGGCACGTTCTCGCTGAGCTGCAGGGCGTGCGCTCCGCCACGGCCACCGCGGTGCGGGCCACGCGGCCGCTGGAGGAGCCCATCGCGATCGTGGGGATGAGCTGCCGCCTGCCGGGTGGCGTGCGCTCCGCACAGGAGCTCTGGGAGCTCCTCATCGGCGGCGGCGAGGGCATCGGCGGGCTCCCGCCGGACCGCGGGTGGGACCTGGAGCGCCTATTCGACCCCGATCCCGACCAGGCCGGCACGAGCTACGCGCGCGCCGGCGGGTTCCTCTACGACGCCGGCGAGTTCGACGCCGATTTCTTCGGCATCAATCGCCGCGAGGCACTGGCGATGGACCCGCAGCAGCGACTGCTGCTCGAAGCCTCCTGGGAGGCCCTGGAAGACGCCGGCATCGCGCCCGCCACGCTGCGCTGCAGCCCCACCGGCGTGTTCGCCGGCGTCAGCTCCCAGGACTACACATCCCTGCTGCGGGGCGCCATCCCCGAGGGTCTCGAGGGCTACCTGAGCACCGGCGCCTCGACCAGCGTCGTCTCCGGCCGCGTCGCCTACTCCTTCGGTTTCGAGGGGCCCGCCCTGACCGTCGACACCGCCTGCTCCTCATCGCTCGTCGCCCTGCACCTCGCCTGCCAGGCGCTGCGCTCCGGCGAGTGCTCGCTCGCGCTCGCCAGCGGCGTCGACCGTGCTGTCCTCGCCGATCGCATTCATCGAGTTCTCGCCGTCAGCGCGGCCTCGCGCCGGACGGGCGCTGCAAGCCCTTCGCCGAGGCCGCCGACGGCATCGGTCTCTCCGAGGGCGTTGGTGTGCTTGTGCTCGAGCGCCTCTCCGACGCGCGGCGCCTCGGACACCAAGTGCTCGGTCTCGTGCGGGGCAGCGCCGTCAACCAGGACGGAGCCAGCAACGGGCTGACCGCGCCCAACGGCCCCTCCCAGCAGCGCGTCATCGCGCAGGCGCTCGCCAACGCGGGGCTCTCCGCCGGGGACGTCGACGCCGTCGAGGCGCACGGCACCGGCACCGTCCTCGGCGATCCCGATCGAGGCGCAGGCGCTGCTCGCCACCTACGGGCAGGATCGTGGCGAGGGTCCGCCGCTGTGGCTCGGCTCCGTGAAGTCCAATATTGGTCATACACAGGCCGCGGCGGGTGTCGCCGGCGTCATCAAGATGGTCATGGCGATGCGCCACGGCGTGCTGCCGCGAACCCTGCACGTCGATCAGCCCTCCACGCACGTCGACTGGTCGGCCGGCGAGGTTGCGCTGCTCACCGAGGAGGTGCCCTGGGAGGGCAACGGCCGCCCGCGCCGTGCCGGGGTCTCCTCGTTCGGGATCAGCGGCACCAACGCGCACGTGATCCTCGAGGAGGCGCCCACGGTTGGGGAGGGTGCATCCGAGGCCGAGGTGTCCGAGGCCGTGGGCGGTGGAGTGTTGGGCGTGGGCGGTGTTGTGCCGTGGGTGGTCTCGGGTCGTGGTGTGGAGGGTCTGCGGGGGCAGGCTGGGCGGTTGTCGGAGTGGGTGGGTGCCCATCCGGGATCGGGTGTGGACGATTTGGGTTTGTCCTTGGCTGAGCGACCCGTGTTGGAGCATCGAGGGATCGTGGTTGGTGGGAATCGGGAGGGATTGCTGGGGGGTCTGGAGGCGTTGGCGGGGGGGAAGGGCGCGCCGGGCACGATCGAGGGCGCTGTCGATCGTGGTGCGGTGGATGGTGGGGTTGTGTTTGTGTTTGGAGGCCAGGGAGGGCAGTGGGCGGGTATGGCGGTGGAGTTGTTGGATTCCTCGCCCGCATTTGCCGAGTGGATGGGGTTGTGTGAGGAGGCGCTTGGGGACTTCGTGGAGTGGTCGCTTGTGGATGTGTTACGGGGAGAGGCGGGTGCCCCGGGGTTGGAGCGTGTGGATGTGGTGCAGCCGGCGCTGTGGGCGGTGATGGTGTCGTTGGCGGAGTTGTGGCGTGCGTGTGGTGTTGAGCCCAGTGTGGTGGTGGGCCATTCGCAGGGGGAGATCGCGGCCGTTTGTGTGGCAGGGGGTTTGTCGTTGGTGGATGGGGCCCGCTTGGTGGCGGGGCGTAGCCGGGCTTTGATGGGGCTGATGGGACTTGGTGGGATGGTGTCGGTGGGTCTGGGTGTGGATGAGGTCGAGGAGTGGCTCGAGGGGTGTGAGGGTGTTGGGGTTGCGGCTGTGAACGGCCCTTCCTCGGTTGTCCTGTCGGGCGAGCGGGGTGCGCTCGATGGGGTGTTGGAGAAGTTGGTTGAGAGTGGTGTCAGGGCGCGGGAGATCCCGGTGGGTTATGCGTCGCATTCCCCTCAGATCGAGGAGATTCGCGAGGAGCTGCTCGCTGGATATGAGGGCATCGAGCCGCGTTCGGGCAATGTGCCGTTCGTCTCCACGGTGACGGGTGGCCTGCTCGACACAGGGTCCTTGGACGAGGGCTACTGGTATCGCAACCTGCGTGAGAAGGTCCAGTTTGAAAGCGCGGTTCGTGGGTTGTTGGGAGAGGGTCATAGAGCGTTTGTGGAGGTCGGTCCGCACCCGGTGTCGATGCTGGGGATCGAGGAGACGGTGCAGGACGCCCCGGGCATGGGTGGGGCGTTGGTTGTTGGGTCGTTGCGCCGGGACGAGGGTGGCTTGGAGCGATTCCTGGTTTCTTTGGGGGAAGCCTGGGTGCGGGGGGTTGAGGTGGACTGGGAGAGGGTGTTCGCAGGATCGAGCGCCAGCCGGGTGGGGTTGCCGACGTACGCGTTTCAGCGCGAGCGGTATTGGCTCGCCTCACGCGCGGGGGTGGGCGATGTGACGGCGGCTGGATTGCTCGCGGCGAGTCATCCCCTGTTGGAGGCGTGCGTGCGACTGGCCGGCGGAGGGGGCTGGTTGTTCACAAGTCGCGTGTCGCTGGAGGAGGATGGGTGGCTCGCGGAGCACATCGTCTTGGGAAGCGCCGTGTTGTCCGGCACCGTGTTCCTCGACATCGCACTGCACGCCGGCCGCGCGCTCGGGTATCCCATCGTGGAGGAGCTCGTGTTCGAGGCCCCGCTGGTGCTGCCCGAACAGGGCGCGGTACAGCTGCAGTTCCTCGTCGAGGAGCCCGATGAGGCGGGGGGGCGTTTTGGGGTTTACTCCCGCCTGGAGGCTGGCTCTGAGGACGGCGTCGATGGTCATGAGTGGGTGCGGCACGCGAGCGGTGTCCTTGCGCTCGAGGACGCCGGATTGGAAGCGGACGCGGGTGTGGACATTGGCGTGTTTGCGGAGGAGTGGCCGCCCCGCGGCGCCGAGCGGATCGAGCTCGATGCTCTATATGAGGGCCTGTCTCAATGGGGCGTGGAGTACGACTTCGCCTTCCAGTGCCTCGAGGGTGTCTGGGAGCGCGGGGGCGAGGTGTTCGCGCAGGTCTCCCTACCCGAGGGCGAGCGCTCGGCGGCCAGTGGGTTTGGGTTGAATCCCGCGTTGGTGGACGCCGCGTTGCATGCTCTTGGCGTGGGGTTGCTCAGACAGGCGCAGGCAGCGGCGGAGGGGCAGGCAGCGGCGGAGGGGCAGGCAGCGGCGGAGGCGCAGGCGGAGGAGGGGCCAGGCGGCATCCTGTTGCCGTTCTCCTGGGGGCGCGTGAGCCTGGCCAGGGAGGGTGTCCTTTCGTTGCGCATCTGTTTCACACGCGAGAGCTCTGGCGGGGTGTCGCTGATCGCGGTCGATCGAACCGGGGCGCCGGTCGCCCGGGTCGGGTCGCTCATCGTGCGGCACGTTGCCGCGGAGTCGCTCGCCGATGCAGCTGCGCGGGGCGAGGAGCTGTTGAGTGTCGAGTGGGTCGAGACGCGGTCCCTCTCCCCAATCGCGCAAGCGAGCGAAGGGAAGCAGGCTCCTGTGGGCGAGGGGGAGTGGGCCCTGTTGAGCGACGGCGATGGGAGGCTGGCGAGAGCGCTCCAGGAGTCGGGGATGTCCACCGGCGTATTCGCGGACCTCCCTTCCCTGATCGACGCCCTCGATGGAGGCTCCCCGGTGCCTGAGATCGTGCTCTTGGACTGCTGCGGCCGTGAGGGCGACGGCGACGGCGACGGCGACGGCGAGTCGGCGGCCGACGGCGGGCGGGCGGCCCCGGAGGGCGGCGACGATCTCCCCGGGCTGGCGCGAGGCGTCGTGTGCAGAGTGCTCGGTCTGTTGCAGGGATGGCTTGCCGATGAGCGCTTCGCGTCTTCGCGTCTGGTGGTGGTGACGCAGGGCGCGGTGGCCGCCGGCGTGGAGGATCGTGTGGGGGGGTTGGAGCAGGCCGGCGTGTGGGGGCTGGTGCGCTCGGCCCAGTCCGAGAACCCGGGGCGGTTTGTCCTGGTCGATGCCGATGCCGATGCCTATGCAGGTGTCGATGGGGATGGTGATGTTGGAGGCGCGGGGTGGGGCTCGGCTCTGGTGAGAGCGCTCGGGTTGGGGGAGCCGCAGGTGGTTTTGCGCGGGGAAGGCGTGTTGGTGGCGCGCTTGGCGCGAGCTGGGTCGAGCGTGTCCGTGGCGCCCTCGGCGATCGACCCGCATGGCACGGTCCTGCTCACGGGCGGCACGGGCCGCCTCGGCGGTCTCATAGCTCGACACCTCGTGCAGGCCCATGGCGTGGAGAGCCTGCTGCTGGCCAGCCGCCACGGGGAGGAGGCCGATGGCGCACACCAGCTGCAGAGCGAGCTGGCGCAGCTCGGCGCGCGAGTCACGATCGCCGCGTGCGACGTAAGCGACCGCGCGCAACTGCAAGGCCTGCTCGAGCTGGTCCCCGCCGAGCACCCTCTCACCGCGGTCGTGCACGCCGCGGGCGTCCTCGACGATGGTGTCATCGGCTCGCTCACCCCCGCGCGCGTGGAGGACGTGATGGTCCCCAAGGTCGATGCCGCGTGGCACCTGCACGAGCTGACGCGGCACCTCGATCTGCGGGCATTCGTGCTGTTCTCCTCCGCCGCCGGCGTGCTGGGAGGCCCCGGACAGGGCAACTACGCCGCCGCGAACACCTTCCTCGATGCCTTCGCGGCATACCGCCAGGCGCAGGGTCTGCCCGCCACGTCGATCGCCTGGGGATGGTGGCAGGACGCGAGCGAGATGACCGGTCATCTCAAGGACAGCGATCGCGCGCGCTCCGCCCGCATCGGCGTCACCTCGATCACAGCCACACGGGGCCTGGAGCTGTTCGACAGCGCCTTGACCCAGCCGGACGCCCTGATCCTCCCCCTCATCCTCGATCCGCGGCCACTGCGCGCCCTCGCCCAGACCGGAAGCCTGCCTCCCATCCTCCACAACCTCGCTCCGCGCGCATCCCAGCGCCGCACCCGCGACGGGGTCGCCCACGGATCGCTCACGCGCCGCCTTGCCGGCGCATCCGCAGATGAGCACATGCAGATCGTGCTCGAGGCCCTGCGCGAGCAGATAGCCACAGTGCTGGGGCACACCTCGATCGCCGCGGTCGATATGCAGCGGGCATTCCTGGAGCTCGGGTTCGACTCCCTCACCGCCATCGAGCTGCGCAACCGGCTGAACATCCTCGCCGGACATCAGCTGCCGGCGACCCTCGTGCTCGACCATCCCACGCCGCAGGCGCTGGCCGAGCACCTCCTGACCGTGCTCCCGTCCGTGCGCGATCAGGGCGATGGCGAGCAGCCTCGCCTGCCCTCGCCGGCCGAGCTGAGCTCATCGTCATCGACCGAAAATGGTTCGGCGGGCACGCTCTGCGGCCTGTTTCAGCGTGCCCACAGTCTCGGGGCGGTCGGGGAGTTCATGGACACGCTTATGACAGTCGCGAAGTTTCGCCCAGTATTTGACGCCCCCCTCGACGGCGATCGAGCTCCCCAGCCGGTTCGACTCGCTGAAGGTGAGCGCGCGCCCACTCTGATCTGCCTGTCCTCGGCGCTGGCCATCTCAGGACCTCATCAGTACATCAAATGCGCCCGAGCCTTCCGCGGCAGCAGAGACATCAAGGCACTCCCCATGCCCGGCTTCGTCGATGGCGAGCAGCTGCCGGCGAGCGCCGAGGTCGCCATCGCCACGCTGGCGCAGGCCACGCTGCGAGCGGCCGCGGACGCTCCCTTTGTGCTTGTGGGCCATTCCACCGGAGGGTCGTTTGCGTACGCGGTGGCCAAGCACCTCGAGAGCGTCGGCGCCCCTCCGCAGGGTGTCGTGCTGATTGACACCTATCCCCTTCAGGACCTCACGCTCACCATCCTGCAGCCCGTTGTGAACGCGATGTTCGAAGGGGAGGGGGTGCTGAGCGCGCTGAACGACGTTCGCCTGATGGCCATGGGCACCTACGCGCGGCTGCTGGCGGACCTGATGTTGACCGAGATCGCCTCCCCCACCCTGCTGGTCAACGCCACCGAGCCCATGCGGGGCGTGGCCGCGGACAGCAGCTGGAGATCCTCCTGGCACTTCCCTCACACCGCGGCCGCGGCGGCCGGCGATCACTTCAGCATGATGGAGGAGCACGCCGACACGACCGCGAGCGTCATGCAGGACTGGCTTTCCAGCTTCGTCCTTTGATTCGTGGGCCTTACCTGCGTGGGCCCTTACGTGCCGGGTGTGGCCGGCGCCGGCGCGTGGCTCTGCCCGGGCTCGGCGCCGACGATCGAGGAGATCTCGCGGCGGCCGATCAGCGCCCACGCCAGCAGCGCCGCGACCAAAGGCAGGATCGCCGCGAAGCGCATGCCGATCTGCAGGCCGTAGACGAAGGCCAGATGGCCCTTGTAGATAATTTCCGGCGGGGCTATTTCCAGCGCCAGCTTGCTGGGCGTGGTGCTGGCCATCTGGGTGCTTGCTCCGGGCGGCAGCCACGGCATCAGCTGATCCAGCCTCCTGCTCGTCAAGTCGATCAGGAGCGCACCCAGGATCGCGACGCCGAAGACTCCGCCCACCATGCGGAACATCGACAGGATGCCGGCGGCCACCCCCGCCTTGGCCTCCTCCACGGCATTCATCGCGGCGACACTCGTCGCCGGCAACGCCAGTCCCAGGCCCGTGCCCACTAGGAGGAAATTGGCGAGCAGTCGCGGATAGCCGCTGCTGATCGTCACATAGGATCCCCACAGGAATGAACATGCCACTATGAACATGCCCGTGGCAATCAGCGGGCGCGGGCCCACGCGGTCGGCGAGCATACCCGCCAGGGGACTCACGATTATCACCATCACCATCGCGGGGAGAAAGCGAATTCCGGTCTCCAGTGGAGATAAGTTTTGCACCGTCTGCATATACAGCGTGAGGAAGAACAGCATTCCAAACAGCGCGAATGTCGCGACGAACAGCACGATCGAGGAGCCCAGGAAGGAAGGCGAGCGAAAGTACTTGAAGTCCACCATCGGCAGCCGGCGACGCCGCTCCACCAACACGAAAGCCGTCAGGGCGATCGCGGACGTCACGAGCAGCGCGATCTCGCGCATCGAGCCAAAGTGCCAGGTGATGCTGTTCATCACCGCGACCAGCAGGGAGGTCAGGCCAATCGTCAGGAGGACCAGGCCAGGCACGTCGATCGAGCGTTCGCTCGTGGGATCCCGTGACTCGCGTACCGCCAGCAGCGCAAGGCAGCTCGTGACGATGGCGACCGGCAGGTTGATGAAGAAGATCGCCCGCCAGCTGACACTCTCGGAGAGGTAGCCGCCCGCCAATGGGCCCACGGCCAATGCCATGCCGGATACCCCGGCCCAGATGCCGAATGCCTTGCCCCGCTCCTCGGCCGGGAACAGATCGGTGACGATCGAGAGGGTCGCCGGTATCAGCAGCGCCGCGCCGATACCCTGAACCGCCCGCCCCGCCACCATCGTGACCGCACCGGGTGAGAGTCCAACCGCGATGCTCGCCGCCGCGAATATGACGATGCCGATCAAGAATATGCGACGGCGGCCAAACAGATCGCCCAGACGTCCCCCGGTGATGAGCAGCACGCCGAGGGCGAGCGTGTAGGCGTTGACGACCCACTGCAGCGTGACGGTGCTGACGTGCAGACTTCGTTGGATCGACGGCAACGCGATATTCACCGCCGTGGTGTCGAGCATGGTGATGAACAGGGCAAAGCACATCGTGCCAAGCGCCCACCAACGACGGTTTGACTCACTCATCCGCAGGAAATAAGAACGTCCAATCATCGTTCGGCTCCTCTCCGAGTGCTCCCCACCTGAAGTTTTCGACCCATAGAGCCATGCGAAGTCCCTCGACCGCACGCCCTCTGCGACGCGCAGCCGAAGGCATCGCGTCACACGGCACTATAACGGCAGAATCGGGTCTTGACTAGTGCTCTTCTTTGTGTATTGTCTGGCTCGAATCAAGTCAAGTTGGGATGCTGGCGAGCGTAGCGGTCGAGGGTCGAGTGCCGTCGCTGGGGAGAGGTGAGGATGGGGGCTGCGAAGGCTTGTGCCAACGGCGTGGACTTGGGTGCCAACGACGCGGACTACGACGTCGCGATCGTGGGCGCGAGCTTGTCCGGATCCGCCGCGGCTATCCTGCTGGCCCGCGCGGGCGCGCGCGTGGCGCTGATCGACAAGCGTCCCGATCCGAACGCATACAAGCGGGTCTGCGGGCATTTCATCCAACCCACGGCAATCCCAACCATCGAGCGCCTCGGCTTGATGGAGGCGATGATGAACGCTGGCGCGGTGCGCTCGAGCATGCGCCCCTGGACCAGCGCGGGCTGGATCGACGCCGGCGCGCTCACCAGGGTTCCCCGCGGCATCAACCTACGCCGTGAGCTGCTCGATCCGCTCATCCGCGGCAAGGCAGCCGAGACCCCTGGCGTGGAGCTGATCCTTGGTCTCACGGCACACGCGCTCCTGCACGAGCAGGACCGCATATCCGGGGTGGTGCTGCGCGACCTGCGGGGGGCCTCGACGCGAGTGCGCGCGCGGCTGGTGATCGGCGCCGACGGACGGAGCTCGCCCGTGGCCAAGCTGGCCGGTGTGCGACCACGCGTCTCTCCCAACGGTCGTTTCAGCTACGCCGGGTACTTCGAAGGCCCGCCCCACGCCGACGCTCCGGACGCCTCCGTGTGGTTGATGAACCTGCACTGCGCGGGCGCGCTGCCCACCGACGGCGGGATGACGCTGTATCTGTGCATGCCCACCAAGGATCGCCTGCCCGAGTTTCGCGCCGACCCGGCGGCCGCGCTCGTCGCTTTCGTGGCCGCGCTGCCCAACCCTCCCCCGATCGCGGCTTCGCGCATGATCGGGCCGATCGGCGGCAAGCTCGATATTCCCAATATCGCACGCACACCGGTGATGCCCGGCCTGGCGCTCGTGGGCGATGCGGCGCTCTCCGTCGATCCGCTGGGAGCCGTGGGCTGCGGATGGGCGATGCAGTCCGCCGAATGGCTTGCCGACAGTGTCGTCCCCGCGCTGCGCGACGGTGAGCCGCTCGCCCGTGGCCTGGCCCGCTACAGGCGCCGTCACGCGAAGGAGTTGCGCGGCCACGCCTTCATGCTGGGGCGATATGCGCGTGGCCGTCCGATGAACTCCCGCGAACGTCTCATGATCTCCACCGCCGCGCGCGATCAGCGTGTGGCGGCGACCCTTGAGGAGTATCTGACCCGGACCATCACTCCGGGTCGCTTCCTGCGCAAGGTCCTGCCGCGCACGATCGCCGTCGCCACGCGCGATGCGATCTCCTCGCAGAGGGCGGGGGGGTCGGGGCGGACCGCGGCGCAGAGCGGTCCCCGGAGCACGAGATGAGCGGGATCGCGGGCTGCTGGCGGCCGTCCCAGCGGGCGGGAATCACAGGCTGCGACCTGCCATGCGAGGCGGCGGGAATCGCTGGCTGCTACCGACCCTGCCAGTGCGCGGAGCGCTTCTCGGCGAAGGCACGCATGCCCTCTCGCATGTCCTCGGAGGCGAAGGAGGCCCGGCGCAACTCGATCAACTCCTGTTCGACGTCACCGTCCAACCTGCCCTCTGCCCGCAGCAGCGCGGCGATCACCTGCTTGTTGCCCCTCTGCGCGAGCGGTGCATTGCCGGCGAGCTCGCCGGCGAGATCGAGCGCCGTCGCCTCCAGTTCGCCGTCCGCGGCGACGCGGTTGATCAGTCCCCACTCGAGCGCCATCGCCGCCTCGATGCGGCGGCCGAGCAGGAACAGCTCGCGGGTTCGCGGGGCGCCGATGGCGTCCAGGAAGCGTTTCAGGCCCATGTGCGAGTAGACCAGTCCGAGCTTTGCCGGGGGCATGCCGAGCTTGATCCCATGCGCGGCGATACGCAGGTCGCAGGACAGCGCCAGCTCCAATCCGCCCCCGATCGTATGGCCGCTCAGAGCCGCGAGCGTGGGGTAGGGAAACGCCTCCAGCGCGTCGATCGCCTCCGTGAAGGGGTGCGCTATCAGGCGCTCCGCACGCTCCTCGAACTCCTCATCGGGAATTTCGCCGATGTCATAGCCGGCCGAGAACATGCCGTGGGCGCCTGTAACCACCACACACCGCACGTCCGATCGCGATGTCGCGAGCTCGGATAGCGCTGCGGTGATCGCATCGAGGATCGGATGGTCGAGCGCGTTGCGCTTCGCAGGGTTGGAAATCGTCAGGCGCGCAACGCCGCCAGCCGGCTCGTCGAGAAGGAGCTTGCCGCCGGCCAGTTCGCGTGTGGGGGGACTGGGGGACACTGGCGCGGAAGGCTAGCGATCCCTATCCGTTTCGGACTACTCGAGCACGACCAGCGTGTCGCCCTCGCTGACCGCCTGACCCTCCTCGCAGCGGATCTCCACCACCGTGCCGGCGTCTTCGGCCTCCACGGGCATCTCCATCTTCATCGACTCGAGGATGGCGACCGTGTCACCCTCCTCGATCCGATCGCCCACCGAGCACTCGACCTTCCACACGGTGCCGGTGATGTGCGCCTCTACCTCAACCATGCGGAACCTCCTGGAAAGGGCCGCAGCCCGGTCAGGGGCACCTGGAAGGCGCCCATCTTCGTCATATGAGCCGGCTGGTGCCGGCTCAGCCGGGAGAATACCCGTCCTCGCCGACCGATCCATGGACTCAGACACCTTCATCATCCTCACCGCCCGCGACGAGGCCGGCCGCCTGGGCGCCACGCTGCGGGCGCTCGCGGGCGCGTTCCCCGAGGCGCCCGTGTGGGTGGCCGACGATGGCTCCACCGACGCAACCTCCCAGATCGCGCGCGCCGCCGGCGCGACGGTGGTGCGCAGCGAGCGCCCGGTCGGCAAGGGCGTCGCCGCGACGCTGGCGGCGCGCGGTGCGCTGGAGCGTCTGCAACCCCACGGCGACGCGATCGCGCTGCTGTGCGACGGCGATCTCGGGGAGTCGGCCGGGCTGCTGGCGGCGCTTGTCGAGGAGGTGCGCCACGGAGGGGCCGACCTGGCTGTGGCAGCCTTCGCCCGGCGCACCGGGGGAGGCGTCGGTCTGGCGGTGGGGTTCGCGCGCTGGGCGATCCGGCGGCGCTGCGGCCTGCGCCTGCGCGCTCCCATCTCCGGCCAGCGCGCGCTGCGCGCGCGGGTGCTGGAGGACGTGCTGCCCTTCGCCGCCGGCTTTGGCATGGAGATCGGGATGACGATCGACGCCGCACGCGCCGGATATCGCGTGCGCGAGGTCGAGCTCGATCTCTCGCACCGCACCACCGGACGTACGCTCGGCGGGTTCCTTCACCGCGGCCGCCAGGTCCTAGACTTCGCAGGTGTGTATGTGCGGCGTCGATGACCAGGGTGGATTGCGTGGAAGTTGCAGGTCGGTTATAAATGGACATCTGTAGTCGGGTCTGCCGCATGGGGAGGAGGAAGAGGGATGTCCGTAACCGGCCAGTCGAGGTCCGGCTACCGTAAGACCGACTCGTCAGCGGTCGCTGAGCCGGACGTCGCGGCTGAGCAGCCGGACGGGGCTGAGCAGCCGGGCATCGCCAAGCCGCGCACGGGACACGGGTGGGGCGTCGCGATGGTCCGTCACCGGCGCCTCGTCGTAGCTCTGTGGGTCCTGCTGCTGATCGCCTCCGGCGCCCTGTATCCCTCTCTGCGTCGCGCTCTGGGCGCGCCCGACTACCGAGTTGCCGGCTCGCAGTCCACGCGCGTGGAACAGCTGCTCGAAAAGCGCTTTCCCAACGTGGGCTCCGAGGACGACGCGCTCGTGTTCCACTCCCGCGGGCACACCGCCTCCGATCGCACCTACACCCAGTTCGTCGAATCGCTGCTCGCGACGCTGGCTCACAGACCGGGAGTGAGGGGCGTCCTGAGCCCCTTCAGCACCGAAGCGATCGGGCAGATCTCCTCCGACGAACACTCGTTGGTGGCCGCCGTCGCGCTCACCGGCACCTCCCAGCAGCGCTTTGAAAACGCGAGCCGGCTGCAGAGCGTCGCGATGCACGCCGCCGCGGCGACGCACGGGGCGGTGCAGGCATGGCTGACCGGCTATTCGCCTGTCACCAGGGACATGGTTCACGTGCAGACCGTCGATGTCGAGCGGGCCGAGGCGATCGGCGTGCCCGTCGCCTTCGTCGTGCTGCTCTTCGCGCTGGGCTCACTGGTCGCGGCGGCGATCCCGCTCGCGCTCGCGGGAGCCGGCCTGCTGCTGACGTACGGCGTGCTCGCGCTGATCATCAAGGTCTCCCACTTCGACAACTTCCTGATCTCGATCGTGGCGATGGTGGGCGTGGGGATCGGGATCGACTACGCGCTGATCATCGTCAGCCGCTTCCGCGAGGAGTTCGCCCGCCAGCGGGCGCCGGGCGGCGAAGACACACAGACGCTCGGCGGCGAGGATGCACGGGTTGCCGACGCGGTGGGCGTCGCGATCTCCACGGCCGGCCGCACGATCCTCTTCTCCGGTGTGATCTGCGCGCTGGCGATCACCGCGATGCTAGTGCTCAGGGCTGCCGTCTTCCGCGAGATCACCGTTGGGGTCGTGGCGGTCGTGGCCTGCACCCTGCTCGCCGCGCTCACCCTGCTGCCGGCCGTGCTGGGGATGCTCGGCTCGAGGATCGACCGGGGATCGCTGCCCGCGCGCATGCAGCCCGCCGACGCCCGCGCCGACGGCGGCGAGCGAATGGGTGGATGGGCCAGATGGGCGCTCGCCGTGATGGCGCACCCGATCGTGGCGATAGTCGCCTCGACGGCGATCCTGCTGGTGTCGGCGGCGCCCGCCCTCGGCCTGCGCTACGGGCTCAACCTGGGCGTCTTCACGGTCTCCGAAGCCGCCTCGGGCAAGGGCGAGCAGGCGCTCGCCCGCTCGTTCGCCCCCGGCGCCGTCTCACCGATGCAGATCATCCTCACCGGCCCCCACGACAACGGCACCAGCGCCGATGCGAACGCCGCCAGGTCGCTAACGGAAACGCTCGAACGCGACTCGCGCGTGGCGGGCGTGAGCGAACGCTCGCAGCTCCGCCGGCGTGCTGCTCAGTGTCGTGACCTCCGTTGCGGTCGACTCCAACGCGGCCAACGCGCTCGAGCGCCACATTCGTCAGGATCTCGCGCCCCCCCTACACGCAAGATGGGGCGTCACCGTGCTTGCGGGCGGCGCGACCGGTGTGATGGTGGACCTCGCGCACGAGACCTCCACGAAGTTCCCGCTGGTGCTCGCGCTGATCCTCGCCGCCTCGCTGCTGTTCCTGCTGGTGGTGTTCCGCAGTCCCCTCCTCGCCGTGAAGGCGATCCTGATGAACCTGCTCGCCACCGCCGCGATGCTCGGGATCGTCGTCTACGTCTTCCAGGAAGGACACGGCGAACACCTCTTCGCCTTCACCTCAACCGGGTTCATCCAGTGCTTCGTGCCGCTCACGGTGTTCGCGCTCGTATATGGCCTCTCGATGGACTACGAGGTGTTCCTGATCCGGCGCATCCAGGAAGAATGGAAGCGCACCGGCGACAACCGCCACTCCGTCGCCGTGGGGCTTGGAGCATACCGCCCGCCCGATCGCCGCGGCGGCGGCGATCATGGTGGTCGTCTTCGGCAGCTTCATCACCGCCAACCTCCTGGAACTCAAGCAGCTCGGCTTCGCCGTGGCGGTGGGCATCGCGATCGACGCCACGCTGATCAGGCTCGTCCTCGTCCCGGCGCTGATGCGCCTGTTCGGCGACTGGAACTGGTGGCTGCCCGCCTGGCTCGACAGGCTCCTGCCCAAGCTCGAGCACGAGTAGCTCGGGCGCCTGACCCGGCGCGTCGACGCGCCGGAATCTGCGCAGGCCCGCATCCAGGTGGTGGCGCCTCGGACCGGCGCCCTGCGCGCGGGGCCACTGCTAGCCTCGCGAGGGTGTGGCACCTCGTGAAGTTCGCCGCCGTCGCGGCGCTCTTGCTCGGCACGATCCCCGCCCGCTCCGACGCGCCGCCCCGCCCCGGCTTCCAGCTCGGGATCGTCTCCGATGCCAACGCTCGCATCGCTCGCGGGCACGATCGGCGCGCTGGGAGCTCCGGTGGCGCGAGTGGAGTTCTCGATCGACTTCACACCCGCCCAGATGGCGCCCGTGATCGGCGCCTACGCCCGGCACGGGGTGCGCGTGCTGGCGCTCGCGAGCTTCTACGGGCGCATCCCCACCGCCGCGGAGGCCGCGCGCCTCGCGGCGTGGGCGCGCGCCTTCGGCCCCGGGGGGACCTTCTGGCACGGCCGCGCCGCCGGCGCGCTCGCGATGAGCGGCATCGAGTTCGGGAACGAGACCAACCGGCCTATCAGTACGGCGGCTGCTCCTTCGGCTGCGCCGCCTACACGCAGCGAGCCGAGGCCTACGCGCTCGCGCTGAAGGCCGCGCAGGAAGCGATCGACGAGCCCAGCGGGCAACCCCGAGGTGGGAGTGCTCGCGATCGGAGACGACGGCGGCACCGGCTCGGCGGACTGGGTCGAACGGCATGTTCAGCGCCGTCCCCGATCTCGCCGCGCGGGTCGCCGGCTGGACGGCGCACACCTACGGTCCGCGCGCGAGCTGGCAGCCGCTGCTCGACCGGCTCCTCAGCCAGATGCGAGCCCACGGCGCGCCCGCGAGCATCCCGATCTACATCACCGAGCTGGGCATCGCCAGCGACGGCGGCCTCTGCCTAGCCGACAACTTCGGCTGGAACCCCTGCATGTCCTACCGGGAAGCGGCAGCCGCGCTGAACGTCACGATCGGGGCGATCCGCGCACGCTACGGCGAACGAGTTCGGGGATCTTCATCTACCAGGCCATCGATCAGCGCCGGCCGCGCGTGGATGACAACCGCGAGCACTACGTAGGCGTGCTCACCGCCAATCGCACCCCCAAGGGCGCCTACACCGCGATGGTCCGCTCACTGCTGCGCTCGCAACATTAGGAGTCCGCGTCGGGCGCGTCCTCTAGGTTTGAGCGGTCATGATCCTCGCGATCGACCAGGGCACCACGGGCACCACCTGCATCGTCTTCGACGAGCGACGCCCAGCCGTTGGGCCGCGCCTACCGCGAGTTCTCTCAGCACTTCCCCCAGCCCGGCTGGGTCGAGCACGATGCGGCGGAGATCTGGGAGGTGACCCACGCCGTCGCGGGCGAGGCGCTCGCGGACGCCGGCGCGCGACCCGGCGACCTCCAGGCGGTGGGCATCACCAATCAGCGCGAGACCGTCTGCGTGTGGGACCCCGCCGCCGGCTGGCCGCTGCACAACGCGATCGTCTGGCAGGACCGCCGCACCGCCGCGCGCTGCGAGGAGCTGCGCGCGGGGGGGCTGGAGCCACTCGTGCGCGAGCGCACCGGCCTGGTGCTCGACCCCTACTTCTCCGCCACCAAGATCCAGTGGCTGCTGGAGAACGTCCCCGGTCTGCGCGCGCGCGCCGAGGACGGCAGGGCCGTGTTCGGCACGATCGACTCCTGGCTGCTCTTCAAGCTCACCGGGCGAGCACATCACCGACGTCTCCAACGCCTCGCGCACGCTGCTCTACGACATCGCGCGCCGGCCGCTGGGACCCCGAGCTGCTGGAGCGCTTCGGGGTGCCCGAGCGCGCGCTTGCCGCGCGTGTGCCCCAGCGCGGGCGTGCTGGGACAGACGCGCCCCTCCATGCTGCACGGCCACGCTGTCCCGGTGGCGGGAGTCGCCGGCGATCAGCAGGCGGCGCTGTTCGGCCAGGCGTGCGTGGACCCGGGCATGGGCAAGAACACCTACGGCACCGGCTCCTTCGTGCTGCTGAACACCGGCTTCACCGCGCCCGCGCCCGCGCCCGGGCTGCTGGGGACGGTGGCGTGGGGGATCGGAGACGCGCGGACCTTCGCGCTGGAGGCGTCGATCTTCGTCACCGGCGCGGCCGTGCAGTGGCTGCGCGACGGGCTCGGCCTGATCGAGCGCGCCGCCGACAGCGAGGCGCTCGCGGCCTCGCTGGAGGGCAACGACGGCGTCTACTTCGTCCCCGCGCTCACCGGCCTGGGCTCGCCCCACTGGGACCCCCACGCGCGCGGCACGATCGTCGGCCTCACGCGCGGCAGCGGCCGCGCGCACCTGGCGCGCGCGGCGCTGGAGGCGATCGCCTACCAGACCCTCGATGCTGTGCGCGCGATGGAGGCCGCCTCCGGCGCAGCCGCTGGCCGAGCTGCGCGCCGACGGCGGCGCCACCGCCAACGGCTGGCTGATGCAGTTCCAGGCCGACGTGCTCGGCGTCCCGGTGGTGCTCCCCGAGCTAACCGAGACCACCGCGCTCGGCGCCGCCTACCTCGCGGGCGTCGGCGTCGGGCTTGTGGACGGTCGAGCGACGTGCGCGACGCCTGGCGCGAGCGCACGCGCTTCGAGCCGCGCATGGGCGAGGAGCGAGCGCGCGGGCCTGCTGGCCGGCTGGCACGACGCGCTCGCCCGGGCGCGTGGAGCCGAGCCGGGCGCGGCGGGGGAGCGCTGACGCTGTGGAGAGTGGCCGGGTGGGGGCATGTTCGGACGCGTAACCTTGCCGACGCTGCGAGGTAAGCATTTGCGATGAGTGAGCTGGCCTCGATGCGCGAGCAGGTCTACACCGACCCGCGCCCCAAGGAGCACTTCGACCGCTTCCATGAGCGCGCCCGCACGCGCGAACCGGACTGGGCGTATGAGCTGACGCGGCTGCTCACCTCGCTCTACGCCTACACGCTCCTGCGCACGCGCTCCATCTCCACCGACAAGGTTCCCGGCAGCGGCCCCGTGATCCTCGCGCCCAACCACTTCTCGTTCATGGATCACTTCCTGATGGGCTGCTACATCCGCCGCAAGGTGCGCTTCATGGCCAAGTCCCAGCTGTTCAAGGGGCCGATGCAGTTCATCTACACCCACGGCGGCGTCTTCCCCGTGCGCCGCGGCGCACGCGACGAGGACGTCTTCATCACCGCCGAGACGATCCTCGAGCGGGGGGGCGCGATCACGATGTACTGCGAGGGTGGGCGCTCGCGCACCGGCAAGATGGCCACCGAGGCCAAGCGCGGGATCGGGCGCCTTGCGCTGGAGTCGGGCGCGCCGGTCGTGCCGATCGCGATCCACGGCTCCTCGAAGATCCGCAACTGGAAGCGCCTGCAGTTCCCCGAGGTCACCGTCCAGTACGGCGACGCGATGCGCTGGGAGCGCGTCGCGGACCCCACCCGCGAGCAGCAGCAGGCCGTCGCCGACGAGATCCTCAAGGAGATCCGTGGGCTCTACGCGGGCCTCGAGGAACACGGTCGCAAGGGGGTCCTTCAGCGCGTGCGCGCCGAGCGCCGCTCGCCCGGGGGCGCCGCGGTCGCCTGAGGGGGGCCTCGGGCGCCGGATGTCTCGCGCGCTGGGACGTCGGGCACGTCCCGTATCGTTGTCCCCACTTCGGTTCGAACGAGAGGGGCGGCATGGACAACACGGTGGATGTGGGCGCGGTTCTGCGCCGCACATTTGAGATCTACGTGGATCAGGCAGCGGTTCTGATGCCCGCCGCCGCGGTCGTCGTCGGGATCGCCGTGATCCTCGGCGCCGTCCTGATCGCGGCCTCGCCGGGACTGGCCTTCATCGCCGCGATTCTCAGCCTCGTGGCCACGACGCTGTTCACCGGGATGGTCGTGGAGCTGGTCGCCGACATCCGCGACGGCCGCCGCGATGCGAGCGTCGGGCAGCTGCTGCAGGCCGTCACGCCGGTGCTGGGCCAGCTGATCCTCGTGGCGATCGCCGCCGGCATCGGCATCCTGATCGGTTTCATCCTGCTCGTTGTCCCCGGCCTGATCCTCGCCACGCTGTGGGCGGTCGCGGCGCCGGTGGTCGTGCTCGAGCGTCCGGGCGGCCTGCGCGCCCTGGGGCGCAGCCGCGAGCTCGTGCGGGGCAACGGCTGGAACGTGTTCGCGGTGATCCTGCTGCTCGTGATCCTTGTCGGGCTCGTCAGCGGCGGGATCGGATTCGCCGCCGAATCGGCCGGCACCGGGGTGGGGCTGGTCGTGCGCGTGATCGTCGGAATCCTCACAGCGCCCATCTCGGCGCTGGCCGCCGCGGTGCTCTACTTCGATCTGGGCGGCTCCAGGACGGACACCGCCGCCGCCATCGCCACCCCCACCGACCCCATCTGACGGGCACCCGGCGAGGGCGCATACCGGGACAGATGAGTTCCGGGCGCGCGCACCGCTAGGCTACCGGGGTTGGCATGACCCCTATCGACGCCACCGAGCTGCTGCGTCCGGGCCTGCTGGAAAAGGTTGCTGCTGCTGGTGGCCGGGTCGCCTTCTCCATTCCCCCACGCGCTGGGCGCGACAGTCGCACGCGCGTTCTCTGGGCTGGGGGCAGCGGTGTATACGTGTGTCCCCGACGCCGAGGACGAGCCTGCCACGGACCGCGCCGTCGCGCGCGCTCTTGCCGAGGCGGGCGCTCTCCACATCTTGGCGGTTGACAGCGCCAGCCTGTTCGCGCACGCGCGCCGCGGCGAGGTGGAGGTCAGTGGTGAGGATGACGCCGGTGACGAGGGCACACCTACGGCGCTGCGCGCCTGCATGGACGCCACCTGGAACGTGACCCGGGCTGTCGTCAACCTCGCCTTCCTGCCGGCTGGGCTGGACTCGCCCGTCGGCGTTCCTGTTCGGCGGGTCCTCTACCTGGCGCCGGCCCCTGATGCTGGGGAGCACGCCGGGGCAGTGCGCGCCGGCCTCGAGAACCTGGCCCGCACCCTCTCGGTCGAGTGGGCTCGCCACGGGGTCACGGTCGTGACCCTCGCCCCCGGAGCCGACACCCCTGCAGAGGACATGGCCGCCGTGGCGGCCTACCTCGCCTCGCCCGCAGGCGCCTATTTCTCAGGCTGTCTTCTGGATTTGGAGACGCCGGTCGGTCTGTGTCCTGTGGTTTTGCCGAGCCACGCGATCCACAGTAGAGGTGCTCGTCAGCCTGCTGAGCAAGACATTAGATGAGTGTGGGCCGGCCCGCTCCAATCGGGGCCGACCCACAGTATAAGTTGGCTATAAATAGAGGCCGATGGTTATACTTCTTTCAGCCCTTCGCCTGTTATTTCCCCTTTCTCTTCACCGGTTTTACCGGATGAGATGCCGAAACAGCTTTTGGCTGTGTATGTAATTCCCGTGACGTTAGCTTTTGCGAGAAGGTTTTCTTCTGGTTTTTTATTTTCCTGACTTAGTTCTTTGAGATTTTCGTTTCCTTTAGGTTCCACCGTGATTTCGCAGCCGAGCGGCGCTTTGATGTTGCAACCTTTTAGAACAGATACCGGTAGGCCTTTATTTGTTCCTTTTTTTGTTTGTACAACTTGGAATTCACATTCGCTTACCGTAGCGGTACCAATTCCAGGAACTTCGCATTTGTTCCATTTTTTGGCTAAAATATTCAGGTGCCCGCCTTTGGACACTTTTCCTTGGAGTTTGTCGGATTTTCTAATCGACCATGTACCTTCAGAGCTTGCGCATGTGACAGTACCTCCAGTGACCGTAAACACGGTCGGTCCGGCCGAGCCTTTGCCTTCTGCTGTTTTGGATTCATATTCTGCGAATGCTGGTGATGCCGAGATGGCTAGCAGGCCGACCATCACGGTTAGCCCGAACAACGCCTTGATCTTGGTCATGTCTTCATGCTCCTGTCCTTGCTTTGGTTGTTATGACGACGAGAGCCACCTATATGGCACCTTGGGGCCTCACTCGACACCACGGTGCGCTCTGGCGCTCTCAGCGAGCCCCAACTGGCGGACTCCCCCACATGATCCATCCGGCTGGCATCCAGGTCAAGCCGGACCTGTTGGAGACGGATCCCTGGCTACGGCTCCAATCGCTGACGAGATCGCGTTTTGCCCCGCAGAACAAGGCGATCTGTGGGCGCACGACCATCTCGGCTACGCCCAGCCAGTTAGGGCGGATTGTTTCTGATCTCAGTCCAATTTGTTTCTGACCCCTTCGTCAATCCTGTCAAGATTTGTTTCTGACTCCCTGCCTGTGATCCTCACGGCAGAGGGGGAGCCATTCGGTGCGTCGTGAGACTCCGCGATAGCTGGCGTCGGTATGAGCCCGCGTGTTAGGCTGCTAGCGAAGGCGTGATGATCCAGAGGGAGGCGAGAGGAGAGCTGTGCTGAGCGGTTTGATGACGGCGGATGGCGTGGTGGCCTGGATGGACGTGGGTGGTGTTGGCCGCCGACTGGCCTCGACGAGCCGGCTGGTGACAGGGGCGCTTCTTGTGTGCACGTTGGCGAGCATCGCTTCGGTTTCGGCTGGTGTGGGCGACGCGTCGGCGGCCGTGTTAGCGCCGATGAGCTTGTCCTCAGGCTCGGATGTGCCGAGGCAGCACTCGCTGCTCGACGGCCGTGCTTGGGAGATGGTTTCTCCCGTGGAAAAGAACAGCTCGATCATCACCGCTATCGACGGTATTCCGGGGCCGAGTGCGGGCGGCGTCATCCAGGCTGAAGAAAAAGGGGGATCGATCACCTACGCTTCGAACGGTGCTTTTGAAGATCCGGCTGGCGCACCCCTGACCGGCCAGTATCTCTCCACGCGGGCGCAAACCGGCTGGTCAACAACCAACATCACTCCACCGCTGCGTTCAGGCGCTTACAGTGTTGTGGGCAATGGGGGACCATACAAGGCGTTCTCATCCAACCTGTCGGTCGGGCTGTTGTCCAACGGCAAACCGCCGATCTTGGGCTCATCCCTGACCCCAGATGCGCCATCAGGCTATCAGAATTACTATGTTCGCAACAGTCGTACAGGAGGCCTACAGCCCATACTGACCGAAACACTGTTGAAGAGCGCACCCAGTATTGAATCTCCATCCATCTTCAAGTTGAGGCTTCAGGGTGTGACGCCAGACCTCATGCATATCGTCTTCTCCACGCCTGCGGCGCTCACTTCCAACGCGATCGACAACGGAAAACCCAACCTGTATGAGTGGACCAATGGCCAGCTTCAGCTTGTTAACGTACTGCCCGGAGAAACGCAGGGCACACCCGGTGCGGTCCTCGGTGAAGATCACAACGGTGAATCTGATGGGCTCCGCCCGCTGTCAGATTCGGGCTCCATCGTGTATTTCAATGATATGAGTAATCTCTACGCACGCGAGAACAACACGAGCACAGTCCAGGTCGATGCCTCGCAGGAAGGCCTGGAAAGCGGCGGCGGACTATTCCAGATTGCCAGCAGCAATGGGTTGAGAGTGTTCTTTATAGATAATATGAAGCTGACTAAAAACTCCACCGGTAACGGTGGTCTGTATGAATATAACTTCGAAAGCGGTCATCTAAACGACCTCACGACTAAAGATCTAACAGGCGCTGAAGTGCAGCGCGTTGTGGGCGCGAGCGAAGATGGCTCCTACGTGTACTTTGTCGCCAACGGGGTCCTCACGCCTGGCGCTTCCCGGGGGGACTGCCTTGCGGGAAATATCAATATATCCGAATTTCGGACATGCAATCTATATGTCTGGCATGAAGGTGCAACAACGTTGATTGCAACGCTCTCAGAAGACGATAACAGCGAAAGGAGTAAGGCCCAACCTGAAAACACAGGAGCAGCCGACGATTGGGCTCCGAATATCGCCAATCGTACCACAAGGATCACACCGGACGGCGTGGACATCACGTTCATGTCAAATAGGAGCTTGACGAGCTATGACAATGAGAATATCAAGACCGGCCAGCGCGAGCAGGAGGTCTACGTATATAGTGCGAGTTCGGGTGTCCTCAGTTGCGCTTCGTGCAATCCTACGGGAGCACCGCCGAGCGGTCCATCGAGCATCCCGGGAGGGACGCAGTTCCAGACACCGATAGCGATCTATCAGTCGCACGTACTCTCCGATGAAGGCGGTCGCGAGAGTCGCGTGTTCTTCAACAGCAGCGATGCAATTGTTCCCCAGGACACCAACAATCAGCAGGATGTGTATGAGTGGGAGGAAGAAGGGGCCGGCAGCTGTCGGCGGTCCGGTGGTTGCGTGGGCCTGATCTCCAGTGGCACGAGCGGAGCTGAATCCTCGTTTGTGGACGCGAGCGGCAGGGGTGAAGACGTGTTCTTTCTCACGCAGGCTGAGCTCGTTCCCCAGGACATCGACCAGCTCGTTGATCTATACGACGCGCGCGAAGGCGGTGGCTTTCCCAGCGCCACGACCTCGCTGCCATCTTGCGAAGGCGAAGACTGCAAGCTGTCTCTCCCACAGGCGCCCATATTCGGCGCACCTGCCAGCGCCACGGACATTGGCTTTGGGAACATCCTTGCACCCAGGACGGCGCCAGCTGTGAAACACAAGCTCAAGAAGAAGGGTAGGCCAAAAAAACGCAGGCATAAGGCTAGGCGCAAGGCTACGAAGATCATGACAGCGGTAAAGAGGAGTAAGTAAACATGCCCAAAAAGCGCCTAGCCTCCCTGCTAATCCTTATCGTGGCCTTAATCGTGCCCAGCTCTGCCATGGCCAGCTTTGGTTTGCGAAGCTTTGATGTCACATGGACCAATCAGGACGGCAGTCCGGATACCCAGGCTGGCTCTCATCCGTTTCAGATGACGACCAGCTTTGGTTTTAATGCTGCTATCAATTCGTTCGAAGAGCTCGCTCCCGAAATCGATTTGAAGAATACGACGGTCGATCTGCCGCCGGGCTTGACGGGCAGCGCGACCGCCGTGCCGCAGTGCCCGCAGGAACTATTTACGAGAGACAGATTGTCAGGGGGAAACGCGTCGAGCTGCCCTGCCACAAGTGCCGTCGGGATTGCGGCTATCGAGTTACTAGCGGGCTTTACGGAAGTAGTCACAGCATATGTGAGTGTTTATAGCCTTGTCCCTCCGCCCGGTGTGCCAGCCGAGTTTGGCGTGAATTTCGCCGGCGTTCCGATTGTCCTGGTACCATCCGTTCGCACGGGTGGCGACTATGGTCTGAGGGTGGAAAGCAAGAATACCAGCCAGGCGTTGCAGATCTTTGGCGTTGCTGTGACGATCTGGGGTGTGCCTGGGGATCCCGGCCACGATGGGGTGCGGGGGTTGTGCCTAAACGAAGTCACAGGCGGCTCGACAGGGGAAAAATGCCCCGCCAATATCGGAGACAAGCCACTACTCACCCTTCCAACGTCGTGCTCCGGTCCACTGGTATCCGTGATCCATGTCGATTCCTGGCAGGAACCTGCACAGACGATCACTGACAAGTCCGTCAGTCACGATAACCAAGGTCACCCCGTAGGCATCCATGGCTGCAACCGCCTGGACTTCAGCCCGTCGCTTGCAGTCCAGCCCGATACGAGCTCGACAGACTCACCCGCTGGCTTGGAGGTCAACCTGCGCGTACCGCAGAACGAAAGCCCGGAAGGCCTTGCCGAGGCCGACCTGAGGAAAGTACTGATAACGCTTCCCTCAGGTGTTTTGGTGTCGCCCTCGGCGGCCAACGGTCTTGAAGCATGCACGGAAGCGCAGATCGCGCTGCACTCCCCGGAACCGGCGGAATGCCCGAATGCATCGAAGGTCGGGTCGGTGAAGGTCGAAACGCCGCTGCTGGAACACCATCTCGAAGGCTCGGTTTATGTCGCTCAGCAGGGCGGCAACCCGTTTGAAAGCCTGCTGGCGGTGTACCTGGTCGTCGAAGGCTCGGGGGTGCGCGTGAAGCTCGCCGGCAAGATCGCAGCCGATCCAGCCACGGGCCAGCTGACGACAAGGTTCGAAGAACTGCCTAAACAGCAGCTGTCCTTCCCGCAACTGCCGTTCAGTGATTTGAAGCTGAGGCTGTTCGGCGGCCCGAGAGCGGCTCTCGTGACTCCACAGACCTGTGGCACCTACCAGGCCACGGGCTTGTTGACGCCGTGGAGCTCTGAAGTGCCCGGCGGCGTGATGAGCTCGCCTCCCTTCCCGATCAACGCCGGTTGCACGAGCCAGTTCGATCCGTCATTCGTAGCCGGTACGACCAGCACTCAGGCCGCTGGATTCAGCCCGTTCACGGCCACCTTCTCCCGCACTGACCAGGACCAGGACTTCAAGGAAGTCACGGTCAAGACTCCCCCCGGCCTGCTGGGTATGCTCTCCAGGATCCCATTATGCGGGGAGCCACAGGCCGAACTGGGAACCTGCCCTGCGGCTAGCCAGATCGGGCACGTGACGGTCGGCGCGGGCGCCGGACCGGACCCCATTTTCCTGCCCCAGCCCGGTCGAGCGGAAGACCCGGTGTATCTGACCGGCCCGTATAACGGCGCACCATTTGGCCTCTCGATCGTGGACCATGCAGAAGCAGGGCCATTCAACCTCGGACCCGTGATCGTTAGGGCGGCGGTCAGCGTCGATCCGCATACCGCGCAGGTGATCGTCAGGAGCCAACCCCTGCCGCAGATCCTGCAGGGCATCTCTTTGCAGATCAAGACCGTCAACGTCACCGTCAACCGCGAAGGATTCATCTTCAACCCCACCAACTGCCAGCCCCTGACCCTCAACTCCACAGTCGTCTCCACCCACAACGCCACCGCCTACCTCTCCAGCCGCTTCCAGGCCACGAACTGCGCCACGCTCGCGTTCAACCCCAAGTTCACGGCCTTCACACAGGGCAAGGCCTCGCACGCCAACGGCGCATCGCTGGACGTAAAGGTTGGCTATCCCAAGGGCGCGCAGGCGAACATCGCTTCGGTAAAGGTGTTATTGCCCAAGCAGCTGCCCTCCAGGCTCACGACGATCCAGAAGGCGTGCACCGAAGCGACGTTCAACGCCAACCCCGCTGGCTGCCCCGCGGCATCCAACATCGGCACTGCCACCGCCAACAGCCCGGTGCTCAACACACCCCTCACTGGTCCCGCCTACCTCGTCTCCCGTGGCGGCGCTGCGTTCCCCGATATCGTGATCATCCTCCAGGGACAGGGCGTCACGCTGGATCTTGTTGGGAACACCAACATCAGCAAGGGTGTCACGACCAGCACCTTTGCGGCAGTGCCAGACGCGCCGATCTCAAGCTTCGAGTTGAAGCTGCCCGAGGGCCCCCACTCTGCTCTCACCTCCAACCTTCCCGTCAGAGCGAAGCGGAGCTTCTGCGCCACCAAGTTGACGATGCCTACTACGATCACGGCGCAGAACGGTGCACGGATCACGCAGAACACCAAGATCGCGGTCGCCGGCTGTCCCAGGAAGAGGCTTACTAGGAGTTTGCGGGTGGCCTTCGGACGATAGCCGTACGGCTGCGCGATTGGTATGGCAGCGGGTCGATGATCCTTGCCCGCATGTTTCATCGTCCATCATCAGCACAATCAGGAGACCATGGCTGCTCCCGCGCGCTGAGTGGTCCGCCAGAGCTCAGCCGCGCCGTGAGGGGCACGCCACCGTGCTCGACGCCCGCGCGTCGGTCCCATCCTGGAAGCCGATATCCGACACGAACCGAAACCCTCCGCGGGGGCACCGCGCGGGCAGCGCGATGCCCTGAGGCCGGTACGCCCTGGTCATACCGTGCACCTGTTCGTAGTACGTCAGCCCATCGGGGCCAAGGCTCAGGTTCAGGCTCACCAGCGAGATGTCCGGTGCGCCCGGCAGCGTCGGGATCAACGGCACGGAGGTGTTGAGGCTCTGGCCGGCGGCGCCGCCTTCGAACAGCACCCCCGGGAAGATCAGCTGCGCCGCGACCGGCGCGCCCGCTTCGGCGTACAGCAGCACCCCCACCTGTTCGCCCGCCGGCGGCCCCATCTCGGCCTCGATCGCGGCCGACTCGGGCACCGGTTCGGGCCCCACCGGCACCTCGATCTGAGCGCTGCCGAAGCCAAGGCGCGCGTTGGGCGAGCACCCCTGCTCGCCGCTCGCCAGCAGTGTCGCGGGGGAGCAGATGGCCAGCCCCAGGCTGCTCCCGATCAGTTCCATATCCGGCGGGATCTTCATGTCGAAGCGGGTCACGGGCGGCGGCAGCTCGCCGGGGGCCCCCGCAACGCCGAGCTTGAGCGCGATCTTCAGCGTCGTGCTGTGCCCGAGCCGGTACGGCGCGAACGCGACCTTCAGACGCGCCGTCTCGCTCGCCCGCGCCGAGGCGGGCACGCCTCCAGGGGCGCCCAGCAGCAGGGCGGCGGCGCCGAGCAATGTCCCAGTTGTTCCACGGATGCGCATAAGGGTCCTACCAAGAAGATAGGCCCTTATGCCCGTTGTCCGCGCCGCGCGACCGCCCAGAGCGGTCGGGTCTACACGTTGATGCTGCCCTGCATGTGTGTCGTGGCGTGGAAGCTGCGCCGATCCACGACGCCGCTGAACCCCAGCCCGTGGCCCGAGGCGTGCGCCCACCGGCCGCCTCCGCCCGTGATCGTCATCGTCCCGCCGAAGTACACGTTGGCGCCCACCACGTGGCCCCTCGTGGCCGTTCGCCCGCTCACCCATCCCCCCCCGCGGGGATACGCCGTGAACGTCGCTTCTCCGGAGGTGGACGTCACCGACGTGAAGCGAATCGCGATCGTGCCCGACTGGCTTCCGCTGAAGGTCCCCCGCTCGTTGAGCACGTGCCCGGGCCTCCCCACCAGGCGCAGGTTCGAAGTCAGGTTGAACGCCTGCGTCCTCGCCGCCACGGCAGCGGGCTCGGCGCCCACGCCGGACGGCGCCACGCACACGGCTCCCAGCGCCGCCATCGAAGACACTAACCACAGCTTTCCAACACCTCGTCGCAACATTTCCTCTCCCCAAAGTAGCTAGACCCAATAGCGCTTATCTTATCCAGCCTTTGGTCGGGCCGCGCCAGCTGCCCTCCCAGCTGGGGCCGGCAGCGCAGAGCGCCCCCCACGCCGCGGCCCCTCCCGGCCGGCCTCTGGCCGGCCTTCTTCCTCTTTTCTTCTCAGCTCGTCATCCCGACGAACTGTCCGCCGGTGACGTTGAGCACCTGGCCGTGCACGTAGTTCGACCACGGCGAGCACAGGAAGAACACTCCGCCGGCCGCCTCCTCGGGGGTGCCCGCGCGGCCGAGCGGGATCAGCATCGAGGCCATCTGGCGCAGCTGCTCGGGGATGCCCAGCTGCACCTTCTCGCCGCCGATCTCCATCGTGTTGTCCTCTGCCTTCGCCGCCGTGAGGCGCGTCTCGATGAAGCCGAACGCCACCGCGTTGACGTTCACCTTGAACTGGCCCCACTCCTTTGCGAGCGTCTTGGTGAGGCCCGTCACGCCGGCCTTCGCGGAGGAGTAGTTGGCCTGGCCCGCGTTCCCCATCGTGCCCGAGATCGAGGAGACGTTGACGATCTTGCGGAACACCTCGCTGCCTTCCTCGCGCTCCTTCTTCGCCGGCTCGCGCAGGTGCGGCGCGGCGGCGCGGATCACCTTGAAGGGCACCACCAGGTGGATATCGAGCATCGCCTGGAACTGCTCATCGCTCATCTTGTGGATCGGCGCGTCGATCGTGTAGCCGGCGTTGTTCACGATGATGTCGATCCGCCCAAACGAATCGATCGCCTTCGCCACCAGCTGCTCCGGAGCGTCCCCCTTTGTCAAATCGCCCGCGAAGACCGCCGTCTCCCCCGCGATCTCCTTTGCCGCCTGCTCAGCGACGTCGCCATCGAGGTCGTTGATGAGCACCTGTGCGCCCTGCGAGGCCAGCAGCTCGGCGGTGGCGCGCCCGATGCCGCGCGCTGAGCCTGTGACGATGGCCGACTTTCCGTCGAGTACTCCCATAGCCCTTGTGTCTCCTTTTGGTTGTCGAGCGCGGGAGGTTATAGCGAGGCGAGGGCTTGGCGTTTGCAGGGGCCCGCTTGGCGTGGTATCGACTGGCCTTCCCCGCCACAATCACGCCGAAGTCCTGCGTGTATATCGCCCCCGGCTGCCCGTGCGCAAGCGAGGCGGGAGGATGGGTGCAGACGCCGATCGCGGTGTCTCTGAAGTGGGCATCGAGGATGTTCGCGCGGTGCTCCGGCGAGGCCATCCACCCCTCCACCGTCGCCCGCGGGGTGGACAGGCTGAGCGTTCCCCAAGCGATGTTCTCGCCCACTTCATAGCCGATGCGGTTGTTGTAGACGTACCCGCTTGCCCGCATGCGCGCCAGCGGCGTATCCCCGCGCGGGCCCACGTGTTCGAAGTAATCGCCGCTGGACATGTCTTCGGAGTGCCCCTGAGCGGCCGCCTGCAGTCGCGCGTTGGGGCGCAGCGCGCTCTCGCCGTGGCGTTCGCGTTCCTGGTTTACGAGGCACACCGTCGCCGTGCGGATCTTTTCGAGGTTGCCCGCGTTGGGGGTTGCATTGGCGCCTATGCACGTCCCAGCATCCGCCTGGGCGATGGGGGAGCACGACAGACACAGGCTTGCGCAAGCCATCACGGCAGCGAGCAGCGTGAAGCGAATGTGCGCCACGTACGTGGGATCGGTTCAACCGGGGCAAACATGAGCCCGGGATGAGGATCTTGGACGCTTCTCTGGGCTGCATCCTCTGGGCTATAGCGCGGGTGGAGCTTCGAGCAATCGCCCGAGGATCTCGCGCATGATCTCGTCCGAGCCTCCGCCGATCGGCCCCAGGCGCGCGTCGCGAGCGGCGCGCTCGACCCAGTACTCGCGCATGTAGCCCGCTCCGCCGTGGATCTGCAGGCACTCGTCCATCAGCTCGAAGCTCGCCCGCTGCGTGAGCAGCTTGGCCATCGTGACCTCCTTCAGCGGGTTCTCGCCGCCCACGAAGCGGCGCAGGGCGTCGTAGGTGACGCAGCGGCACGTATACACGCTCGTCGCCATATCGGCCAGCTTGTGGCGGATCGCCTGGTGCCCGCTCAGGGGCTTGCCGAACGCCTGGCGCTCGCGCGCGTACTCCGCCGTGCGCTCCCACGCCACGCGCATCGCGCCCACCGCGCCCAGCGCCATCGCCAGGCGCTCCCACTGGAAGTTGGCCATGATCAGCTTGAACCCCTCGTGCTCGGCGCCCAGCAGGTTCTCCGCCGGCACGAACACATCCTCGAAGGCGATCGAGGCGGTATCCGAGGCACGCCACCCCAGCTTGTGCAGCGCAGAGCTCTTCACGCCCTCCTGGCGATCGACGATCAGGAAGGAGATGCCGTGGTGCCCGCCTTCCTCGGTCGTCTTCACCGCGGTGACCATGAAGTGCGCGCGCACGCCGTTGGTGATGTACGTCTTCTCGCCGTTCACCACCCACCCGCCATCCACGGGGGTCGCGCGGGTGCGCAGCGCCGCCACATCGCTGCCCGCGCCCGGCTCGGTGATCGCGAGCGCGCCGATCTTCTCGCCGCGGATCGCCGGCTCCAGGTAGCGCCGCTTGTGCTCCTCGCTGCCGAACTTCCAGATCGGGGGTGTCGCGATGTTCACGTGCGCGCCGATTCCCGCCGCCGTGCCGCCGCTGCCGATCCGCGTGAGCTCCTCGATCAGCACCGCCTCGTGCAGGTAATCACCGCCCTGCCCGCCATATGACTCGGGGTACTTCAGCCCCAGCAGGCCCTGCGCGGCCAGCTTGGCAAACACCTCGTCTGGAAACCATTCCGCCTCCTCCCACTCCTGCGCGTGGGGGGTCAGCTCGCGTTCGATGAAGCCACGGGCGGAAGCCCGCAGCTCCTCGTGCTCCTCTGTGAAGGGCGGATCGATCAAAGTCCGTACGAGCGCCCGATGACCTCGAGCATGATCTCGTCGGTGCCCGCGCCGATGCGGTTCAGGCGCATGTCGCGCCACACGCGCTCGACGTTGTACTCGCGCATGTAGCCCGCGCCGCCGTGGATCTGAATGCACTCGTCGGCCACTTCGCAGGCCATCCGCGCCGTGTACAGCTTCGCCATCGAGATCTCCCGCACCGGGTACTCGCCGTTGGCGAAGCGATAGGCCGTCATGTACACCAGCTGGCGGCCCGCCTCGATCTTTGTCGCCATGTCCGCGAACTTGTGGCGGATCACCTGGAAGTGGCCGATCGCCTTGCCGAAGGCTTCGCGCTCCTTCGCGTACTTCAGCGTGTGATCGAAGCACTTCTGCGCCGCCGCCACGCACCCCGCCGCGCCGATCATGCGCTCGCCCTGGAGCTCCCACATGATGTGGTAGAAGCCCTTGCCCTCCTGACCAAGCAGCGCGGAGGCCGGCACGCGCACATCCTGGAAGGCCAAGAGCGCCGTATCGGAGGCGTGCATCCCCATCTTCTGCAGCTTCTGCTCGCGGATCACCCCCGGAGCGTCCATCGGCACGAGGAACAGGCTGAAGCCGTCGTATCCGGCATCGGGATCGGTCTTTGTCACCAGCACGATCACATCCGCGCGGTGGCCGTTGGTGATGTATGTCTTGGAGCCGTTGATCACGTACTCATCACCATCGCGCACCGCGCGCGTCTTGATCCCCGCGACGTCAGAGCCCGCGTCGGGCTCGGTGATCCCCAGGCACAGAATCTTCTCCCCCCTGATGGCCGGCACGACCCATTCCTGCTTCTGCTCCTCGGTGCCGAACGCGAGGATCGGGGGCATCGCCATGTCGGTGTGCACCGCCACGCCCATCGCCAGCCCGCCGCAGTTGGCGTTGGTGATCTCCTCCGCGAGCACCATCGCGCTGAAGTAGTCCCCGCCCTGGCCGCCGTACTGCTCGGGCTTGTCGAGTCCGAGCAGTCCCAGCTCGCCCATGCGCGTGAAGACCCAGTTGGGAAACGTCGTCTCCTCCCACTCCGCCGCGTGCGGCGCGAGCTCCTTGAGCGCGAAGTTGCGGATCGACTCGCGCAGCTGCTCATGGTCCTCGTTGAAGATGAAGTGCTTGCGCTTGGTCTGAAAGTCGGGCTTCAGGACGCTCTCGGCGGTGGCCATCGGTGGGGCTCCTTGTTCTCTCGTGGGCCCATGGAAGCTAACGCACCCAGCCGCAAAAGTAAACAGTAGGACTTCCTACTTGCTGCGCCGTCGCCGAGGAGGCCGGCGGGAAGGGGATGGGGAGGCCGGCGGGGAAGGAACACCGGGCATAGGGGATCATTAGAGTCGCGCCATGGCTTCGGAGAGCGTCCTCTACGAGGTGGCCGATGGCGTGGCCACCGTCACGTTGAACGAGCCCGACACCCGCAACGCGCTGTCGGTGGAGATCCTGAGCGGCCTCGGCGGCGCGTTGCAGAGCGCCCGCGAGGACGAGGGGGTGCGCTGCGTGGTGCTCGCATCCTCGCACGAGCGCGTGTTCTCCTCGGGCGCCAACCTCAGCGGCTTCGCGGGAGACGTGCCGCTCGTGCACAAGCACTTCGGCTCGGAGCTGTTCGTCGATCTCTTCAAGCTGATCGGCTCGCTGGGCAAGCCCACGCTGTGCGCCGCGCGCGGCCACGTCCTGGCGGGGGCCTTGGGGATCGCACTCGCCTGCGACCTGATCGTCGCCTCCGAGGCTGCCACCTTCGGCACGCCCGAGATCAACGTCGGCGCGTTTCCGTTCATGATCATGGCGCTCATCTACCGCAACGTGCCGCGCAAGACCGCGAATGAGATGCTGCTGCTGGGCGAGCGCCTGGACGCGCAGCAGGCGCTCGCGGCTGGGATCGTCAACCGGGTGGTTCCCCAGGAGGAGTTCGACGCCTTCGTCGCCAACTGGGCCGCCAAGCTCGCGGCCAAGTCCCCGCTCGTGATGCGCCTGGGCAAGGAGGCGATGCGCAGGCAGATGGACATGCCGCTCGACGACGCCCTCGATTACCTGCGCGCGCAGCTCTCCCTCACGCTCTCCACCGAGGACATCGTCGAGGGTGTCACCGCGTTCTTCGAGAAGCGCGACCCCAACTGGAAGGGTCGCTGACCTCATGAGCTCGATCACCCGCGCCGAGGAGGCCACGCTCGTGGCGATGCGCTGCCGCACCGCCGAGCGCTCGCGCGCGGCGACCCTCGGCGTGGAACTGCTCGCGAGCACGATCGGCCGCCAGATCGGCGCGCAGCCGCGCCTGATCGGCTCGCCTCAACCGGCGCGCCCGCAGGGCTACGAGGAGGACCTCGCGGCCTCGCGCGGCTGCCTGCTGGAGGCCGGGGGCCAGGTGGAGGACGCGCTCAACGCCGGCACCCTGCCGGTGGTCGTGGCTGGGGACGGGGCGATCGCGCTCACCACGCTGCCCACCGTGGCGCGCATGCGCCCGGACGCGCGCGTGCTGTGGCTGGATGGGCATGCCGCCTTCCACACCCCCGAGACCACCATGACCGGCTACCTGGGAGGCATGGCGCTGGCGGGCGCCTGTGGGCAGTGGGAGACGGGCTTCGAGGGCGCCCTCGCGGGCGAGCGGGTGGTCCTGTGCGGCGTGCGCGACCTCGAGGAGGGCGAGCGCGAGGGTCTCAGCGAGGCGCGCGTGACGGTGATCGGATCGAGCCTCGAGACGCTCGTGTTCATGCAGAACGCGCTAGACGGGGCGCCCGTGTACCTGCACCTGGACGTGGACGTGATGGACCCCAAGACGATGCCCGTAAGCCACGCGGTGAAAGCGGCGGGGGGCTTCGACGACGGCAAGCTGCTGGACCTGCTGGAGGCCGTGGGGGAGTCGAGCGAGGTCGTCGGCATCGAGGTCACCGGCTTCGAGGCGATCGACGACGAGCCCGAGCAGACCACGCTCGGCGCGGAGGTGATCGCGGGCGTGCTGGACCCACTGTTGCCATAGCAAGTAGGGTGAGAAGTAGGACTTCCTACTGTCCACTTCCGACGAGATGCCCGAGACCGCCAATCCCTCGCTGCTGCGCCCGCTCGTCGAGGATCTGCACGCGCGCCGCGCCGCCATCGCCCTTGGGGGCGGCGAGGAGAAGATCGCCCGCCAGCACGAGCAGGGCAAGCTGACCGCGCGCGAGCGCCTCGCGCTGCTGATCGACGATGGCACCTTCGTGGAGCTCGGCATCCATGGCCGCCCGCACTTCTCCCAGCGCGCGATGGACGGCAAGGAGGCGCCCGCGGATGGGGTGATCACTGGCTACGGCAAGATCGAAGGCCGCCTCACGGCGGTGTGCGCATACGACTTCACAGTGATGGCCGGCTCGATGGGGATGACCGGCGAGATCAAGGTGACGCGCCTGCGCGAGCTGGCGCTCACCAAGCGCATACCGTTCGTGTGGCTGCTCGACTCCGCGGGCGCGCGCGTGCAGGAGGCGGCGGGATCGCTGTTCGCGGGCTCGGGCGCGCTGTTCCGCGAGGAGGTCGTCACGAGCGGCGTGATCCCCCAGGTCGCCGCGCTGATGGGGCCGTGCGCCGCGGGCACCGCCTACATCCCCGGCCTCGCGGACTTCGTGCCGATGGTGAAGGGCCGCGGCTCGATGGCCCTCGCCGGACCGCACCTCGTGCGCGCGGCCGTCGGCGAGGACGTCACCCAGGAGGAACTGGGGGGCTCGCGCGTGCACTGCCGCAAATCCGGCGTGGGCGACATGGAAGTGGCCAGCGACGAGGAGTGCATCGAGCGGATCAAGGAATACCTCTCTTATATGCCCCAGAACTGCGAATCGGAGCCGCCGGTGCGGCCGGTGAGCGACCCGATCGATCGCGCAGAGGAGGACCTCCTGGACGTGCTCCCGGAGTCCAACCGCAAGCCCTATGACATGTATGAGGTGATCCGCCGGATCGTGGACGACGGCGAGTACCTGGACATCAAGGGCCAGTGGGCGAAGACGATCATCACCTGCTTCGCGCGCTTCGGCGGGCGCCCCGTGGGGATCGTCGCCAACCAGCCCAAGCACCTGGGGGGGATTCTCGATAACAACTCCTCCGACAAGGCCGCGCGCTTCGTGAATCTCTGCAACGCCTATTCGATCCCGCTGGTCTTCCTGATGGACGTGCCCGGCTTCATGGTGGGCACGAAGGTCGAGGCCGAAGGCATCATCCGCCACGGTGCGAAGATGCTCTACGCGGTCGCCAACGCCACGGTCCCCAAGCTCACGGTGATCACGCGCAAGGCATACGGCGCGGGCTACTACGTGATGAACGGCCGCGCCTACGAACCGGACCTGATCGTCGCGTGGCCGAGCGCCGAGATCAGCGTGATGGGCGCCGAGGGCGTGGTGGAGATCGCCTTCCGCAAGCAGGTTGAGGAAGCCGAGGACCCCGCCGCCAAGAAGGCCGAGCTGATCGAGGGCTTCCGCAAGATCTTCGATGTCTACATCGCCGCGGGCAACGACCTGATCGACGACGTGATCGACCCGCGCGAGACGCGCGCGACGATCTGCCGGGGGCTCGAGATGGCGCAGGGCAAGCGCGTGGAACGGCCCTGGAAGCGCCACGGCGTGGTGCCCGTATGAGGGCGTCTTCGATGGGAGGAGGCGGCCATCCGGCCGCCGGAGCGGGCCGCGCATGGTGATTGCGCGCGCAGTGGTGCAGCCATGAGCGCCGAAGGCGCGGTCAACGGCGCCTGGAGGGCGCCGCTCGGTCTCAGGCGCGGGGTTGGAGGCCCCGCGGCGCTATGACTTCGGACCCGGTTGTAATCACCTGCGCGATCTCCGGCGTGCTGGCCAACCGCGAGCAGTGCCCGGCGATCCCCTACACCCCAGCGGAGTACGCCGCGGAGGCGCGGCGGATCGTGGATGAGGGGGGGACGATGATCCACATCCACGCACGCACGCCCGATGGACGCCCCAGCTTCGAGGTCGAGGACTACAAAGCCATCGGCGAGGCGATCCGCGCCGAGGTGGGCGACGCCGCGATCATCAACTTCTCCACGGGCGCGGTGGGGGTGAGCGTGGAGAAGCGCGTGGCCTACCTGCGCGAGTGCCGCCCCGAAGTGGCGGCGCTGAACATGGGCTCGATGAACTACGCGAAGTACTCGCGCTCGCGCAAGGACTTCGTGTTCAAGATGGTCTTCGCCAACCCCTTCGAGGAGATCATCGAGCTGCTGCGGGCGATGAGCGAGCTTCACATCAAGCCCGAGCACGAGTGCTTCGACATCGGCCACGTCGGCTCGCTGGAGCCGCTGATCGACATGGGAGTCCTGAAGACCCCGCTGCACGTGGATTGCATCATGGGCGTGGTGGGCGGCATCCCGCCAAGCGCGCGCAATCTCGCGGCGATGGTCGCGAACATCCCCTCCCCCGCGCATTGGGCCGTGATCGGAATCTCGCGGCAGCAGTGGCTGCTGGTCGCCGCCGCGCTCACGCTCGGGGGCTCGGTGCGCGTGGGGCTCGAGGACAACCTGTACCTGCCCAGCGGGGAGATGGCGCGCTCCAACGGCGAGCTGGTCGCGAAGGCGCGGCAGATGGCCGAAGACATCGGGCGGCGGCCCGCCACCGTGCAGGAGGCCCGCGGAATGTTGAGAATCCCACCCACCCCCGCCCCGTGAGCCTGCCGCTCGCGGGCATCCGCGTGCTCGATCTCTCGCGCCTCTTGCCGGGCGGGTTCTGCTCGCTGCTGCTGGCCGACTTCGGCGCGGAGGTGCTGAAGGTGGAGGACACCGGCATGGGCGACTACATCCGCTGGGCGCCCCCCTATTACGAGGGCGCCGAGGACAGCGCCAAGTCCGCCCTGTTCCTCTCGCTGAACCGCAACAAGCGCTCGATCCGCATCGACCTCAAGAGCGAGCGGGGGCGCGAGGCGCTGCTGCGGCTGGTACGGGAGTACGACGTGGTGCTGGAGTCCTTCCGCCCGGGGGTGCTCGATCGCCTGGGGGTGGGCTACGAGCAGCTGCGCGAGGTCAACCCGGGGATCGTGTACTGCGCGATCACCGGCTACGGCCAGGACGGTCCCAAGCGCGAGGCGGCGGGCCACGACATGAACTACCTCGCGCTCGTGGGCCTGCTCGGTCTGACGGGCGAGCGCGACGGGGTGGGCGGGGTGGGCGGGGTGGGCGGGCATCCCATACAGGCGGCGGGCCAGATCGCGGACATCGGCGGGGGCGCGCTGATGGCCGCCTTCGGCGTCCTCGCCGCGCTGCGCGAGCGAGATGGAGGGGGCACGGGATCCACCCCCGGCTCGGGTCTGGGCCAGGTGGTGGACGTCTCGATGGCCGACGGCGCCCTGTCATGGCTGGCGATGGTCGCGGGACGCTACTTCGCCGAGCGGGTGGTGCCCCATCGCGGAGACCTCGAGTTGGCGGGCTCGCTGATCTGCTACCGCCCCTATGAGTGCGCCGACGGCTGGGTCGCGCTGGGCGCCCTGGAGCCCAAGTTCTGGCAGGCGTGGTGCCGCGGAGTGGAGCGCGAGGATCTGATCGAGAAGCAGTTCGAGGGTCCGGGCTCGGACGCGCACGCGCAGGTGTGTGAGGTTTTCAGGGCGCGCACGCGCGCGCAGTGGCTCCAGTTCGCCCACGAGCACGACTGCTGCCTGGAGCCGGTGCTGGACCTGGATGAGGCGCTCGACTCCGAGCTCGTTCGCGCACGCGGGATGGTCGTCGAGATCGAGCAGCCCGGCGTGACCGGCGGCGTGCGTCAGCTGGGGCTCCCGGTGAAGCTCACGCGCACCCCCGGCCACCATGCTCAGCGCCCGGGCCCGGGACTGGGCGAGCACACCGTGGAGGTGCTGCGCGAAGCGGGCTGCTCGGCGGAGGAGATCGATGAGCTCGTGCGGGCGGGCGCCGTGGCGGGTCCTGCGCAGGCGCCGGCCGGCGCGAACGCGGCGTTTCGGGCGTGAGCATGGCTGTGCAGGAGGGCAACCTGCTGAAGATGAGCGAGCTCGCCGAGCGCTCGGGCGTGAGCGCGGGCACGATCAAGCACTACCTGCGCGAGGGGCTGCTCGGGGGCGAGGAGGGCATCGTCAGGACCAGCCGCAACATGGCCTACTACTCGCCCGAGCTGGTGGCGCGCATCGCCCTCATCAAGCGCCTGCAGGAGGAGCGCTTCATGCCGCTGCGCGTCATCAAGCGCGTCCTGGACGACGACCCCGAGCGCGTGCGCGCGCTGATCGAGTTGGAGGATCGCATCCTCGAGCGCGCGCTCGCCAGCGCCGAGGAGCGGCGCGTCTCAGCCAAGGAGGTGCGCGAGCGCTACGGCATCCCCGACAACGTGCTGAAGCGCCTGGTCGAGATCGGAGTGCTCAGCCCCAACCGTGGCGGCTACGCCCAGGACGACGTGAAGATCATCGAGGCGATCGCCAGCTTCAGGGCAGGCGGCTACGACGAGGCGCTCGGCTTCACCGTGTACGACACCCTGCGCTACCGCAAGGCCCTGGAGCCGCTCGTGCAGGAGGAGGTGCGGGCGCTGCTCGACCGTCTTGCCGGGGAGGTTGAGGTCGAGCGGGCGCTGGAGATGATCGCGGCGGGCTCCGAGCCGCTGCGCGAGCTGATCGGGGCGATGCACTCGAAGCTGCTGCTGGCGGAGCTGGGGCGCCAGCGGGAGCGGCGGGGATGAGGGCGTGACGGCAGGACCGTAGCGAGGGGGGCGGGTTGAGAGGTGCACGACTCCTTCAAATAGGCGCCTCTGGCTTAAGCATCAAAGACGCGTTTGATAGTGCTTCCAGACACCAGAACCAGTAGCCCGACTTTGCGGGAATGAGGAAGACCTTGCGGCTTCCAGGGCTCGACGGAGCACGAGCCAGCAGGCCCGCACGCTCCAGAATACGCAGCTCTTGATTGACGGACTGCCTGCTGATCCCAAGCTCGTCTGCGAGCTCTGCTGTGTTCACGATCTGGGTATGGGCGATGGCCGCACCAATCTCCAAGCGGTACATGGCTCCCCCAAATATGGCTCTGGACAGAGCCCTTGCAGAACGTAGGTCGGTGTCTGAAGAAGGTGTCAGGTCCCGAGGCATAAGTCAATGGTCCTTTGATCGTGGATGCTTGTATACTTCTCGCAAATGGTAGGTATGTGAGCATGGCCAAGCCACATCGTCGCCAAAAAACGTACGCCGACGCTGGCCGTAAGCCGGAGAAGGCTTATGCGAGGCTGGGGCGCTCTGAGCGTCTGCGACCAGCTACTAGACGTTTGAAGGACGTACTCGAAGAGCGCGGTCCTCTAACAGGACCTATCACCGACGCCGGTACGCGAGCGCTCGTCGCGGTGCGAGGCGAGACGCTCGACGACGAGCGCATTGGCCGCTAAGCATCCCGAGGGCATCCTGTATGTCGATACCTCGGCGCTCGTCAAACTCTTGGTTCGAGAGGCAGAGTCAGACGCGCTGGCGTTGGAGCTTGTACGGTGGTCGAGTCTTGCCACCAGCGTCATAACCGAAATCGAGCTCCCCCGTGCCGTGGCACGAGCTCGCACGGAGCGTCCGGACGCGGTCGCGGATGGCAGCGTGGTTCTCCAGGGGATCATCGCCTCATCGGCAGTAGTTCTCCTCGATGAGGAAATAGTGGCTAAGGCACGAAACATGCCCATCCACCTCCGCGCTCTGGATGCTATCCACGTCGCTACCGCCCTCAGCCTCAAACAGGCGCTTGTCGGAGTTGCCACTTATGACAAGCGGATGCAGCAAGTCCTGGGCGAGCTTGGAGTAGATGTACTCGCTCCTGGGTGATAGGTGCGACCGCTATCTCTTCTAGAGAACCGGCAGCACGCTTTCCGACCGGATCCTTGAACCAGGTTATGTAGGGGCAGCCGGGCTGCTTGCCACGAAGTCACGCTACCAGTGCGCGCGGTGGTGCTCGACCACGCCCATACCGTGCGCCAGCTCGATGCCCCCGGGCAGGGTTCCGCTGAAGATTCCGAATGGCGCCTGATAGTCGCTGCGCACCAGCAGCAGGTTCTCGCGGCGGTGGCGCTGTGCCTCGGCCGCGAAGCGCAGCTTCGAGCCGTCCTCGGCGCTGATCTGTGTCAGGTCGGAAGCGAAGCTAACCGGAGGAACCTCGTGCGGCACGCCATCAACCCACACCGCGCGCTCGCTGCCGCTGGGAGGGTCGTTGACGCCCTCCACGAGGTTGAATGCCAGTGGTGCCCCCGCCGGGCCCACGCCGACGCCCGCGGCCCAGCGCCACTCCGTGACGCGCGCGTGGTAGCCGGCGGTGTCGTCCACCACGGCCAGCGCATCGATCGTACGGGGCGCTCCGCCGTCCAGGGCGAGGGTGCCGTGCGCGCGGATGCCGGCCTGCTTGCGCGTCCACACGTACTCCGAGCCATGGGGGCACGTGGCCTCCCATCCCGCGTCCTCCTCGAGCATCAGGTCAAGTCGCACCGCACCGTCGCGCACCAGCAGTCGCCCGGGCTCCAGCTCGACCGAGCCGCGGCGCATGAGCGTGTGCGTGCGCTCGCGCAAGCGCGAGTCCGCGCGCGTGAGCAGCGCCCAGAAGCTCTGGTGGGCGGGTCCGACCTGAACCCTGGCGGCGCACAGCATCAGCTCCTCGCAGAACACGCCCACGTAGCGCCAGCGCTTGAGCGGGCGGCCTCCGCGGAACAGGGGCATCCGCGCCGGAGGAGTGGGCCCGGGGCGAGGGGTCGCGGGTGGGCCGTCGGCGTCCTTGGCCGCTATGCTTTGGGATGTTGACTGACTAGTCAATCTATTCTGCGGGAGCGGAAGCTCGCGGGAGGAATGCGCATTGAGAGCAGCGGCCGTCCAGCTCAACTCCACAGCCGACAAGGCTGCGAACATGGCTGCCGCCGACCGCCTCACGCGCGCTGCGGCGGCGGATGGCGCAACACTCATCGTACTGCCTGAGAAGTGGACCGCGATTGGGCGTGAGGAGGAGCTGCGCGCCGCGGCCGAGCCACTCGACGGACCGGCTGTCGAGTGGGCGCGGCAGATCGCCCGAGAGCTTCGGATCGACCTCATCGCAGGCTCGATCGTCGAGCGTTCCCCGGGCCACGAGAAGCTGTCCAACACCTCCTTGCATGTCAATCCGCAGGGCGAGGTCGCGGCCGTCTACCGCAAGGTGCACATGTTCGACGTGGAGATCGAGGGGCGCAGCTACCGCGAGTCCGATCTGGAGGACCCGGGCGAAGAGGTTGTGCTCAGCGAGAGCGCCCAGGGGGTGCCGCTGGGCATGTCCATCTGCTACGACCTGCGCTTCCCCGAGCTCTACCGCATCCTCGCGGTGCGCGGCGCGCGCGTGATGGTGGTGCCGGCGGCCTTCACGCTCCCCACCACGCGCGACCACTGGGAGGTGCTGCTGCGCGCGCGGGCGATCGAGAACCAGGCGTTCGTGGTGGCCGCCAACCAGATCGGACCGCACCCCGGCGGCCACCGCTCGGGCGGGCGCTCGATGATCGTGGACCCCTGGGGAGTGGTGCTGGCGCAGGCCGAGGACCGCGAGGGGCACATCGTGGCCGAGCTCGATCTGGAGCGTCAGCTGGAGATCCGCGCGCAGTTGCCCTCGCTGGCCAACCGCCGGCCCTCCGCGTACCGCTGGCCGCAGGAGTCTTCCGTATGAGCGCCCCCCGCGCCAAGTCCCCCGACAAGCGCCGCCTGATCCTCGATGCGGCCGTGAAGGTGTTCGCGCGCCAGGGCTTCCACGCCTGCCGCGTGTCGGATATCGCCGACGAGGCGGGGGTCGCCTACGGGCTGGTGTACCACTACTTCGCCTCCAAGGACGAGGTGCTGGACACGCTCTTCCTGGAGCGCTGGAACGTGATGCTCGACACGATCCGCGAGGTCGATACCCACGCGATCCCGGTGCGCGAGAAGCTGTGGGCGATAGCGTCGTTCATCGTCGAGAGCTACCGCCACGACCCCGACCTGATGAAGGTCATCATCGTCGAGGTCACGCGCGCGGCGAACTCCTTCGGGCAGACCCACATCGGTCAGATCCGCGAGGCGTACAACCTGATCGCGCAGATCGTCACGCAGGCGCAGGCGGAGGGCTCCTTCAAGGCCGACATCGACGCAGCGTTCGCGGCGATGGCGTTCTACGGTGCGATCGAGCAGATGCTGACGGGCTGGATCTTCGGCCTGCTTCCCGAGGACGAGGAGTACTTCGAGCGCGCCAAGTGGCTTGTGGTGGAGACCGTCTGCGGTGGTTTGGAGGCCGGCCCTGGAGGGAACGGAACGAGTACGGCGGTACACGGGGCCTCCGCGACTGAGTAAGCGACCACCGCGAGGACTACACTCCCGTCCTAGAGGCGCAGGCGGCCGAAGGCCGCCGAGCCGGGCCCCTCTATTTTCAAATCCTTATGGAGAACGACATGGTTAAGCGATTGATGTGGTCAGGCCTGCTGGCCGGCTTGGGCGCGCTCTCGAGCATCGCCGCCCAGCGCGCCGCGGCCGTGGTGTGGCGGCGGTTCTTCGACGAGGAGCCGCCGGAGTGAGCGAGGGCCCGGAGGCGCAGCACAGGGACCAGCCCCAGAACATCGCGACCGCCATCACCGAGGTCTCCGAGAAGGCCACGCTGCTGGTGCGCGAGGAGATCGAGCTCGCCAAGGCGGAGGTCACGGAGAAGATCTCCAAGCTCGCGCGTGGCGCGGTGGTCGCGGGGGCGGCGGGCATCTTCCTCGTGACCGCGCTGATCTTCGTGCTCAACGGCCTTGCATGGCTGCTCTACTACGAGCTGCCGATCGGCAGCACATTCACCTACTTCTGGGGCTTCTTCGCGATGGCTGTGATCCTCGTCGTGCTGGGTGTGCTCGCGGGCCTGCTCGCAGCGCGGCTGGTGCGCCGCAGCGCGCCGCCGGTGCCCGACATGGCGATCGCCGAGGCGCGCAAGATCCGTGAGACGGTGAGCGCCGGAGGCGAATCCGGCGCCGAGACGAAGGGAGGGGCAGGTGGCGCAGCGCTCACCAGCTGAGATCCGCGATTCGATCGAGAGCAACCGCCAGGAGCTGGCGGTGTCGCTCGAACACCTGCGCGGTGAGGTGACGCGGATCACCGACTGGCGCGGGCAGATCCAACGCCATCAGCGCGAGCTCGCGATGGGCGCCGCCGCCGTCGGCGTGCTGATGGTGCTGCGCGGGCGCCGCCGCCGCAAGCGGCGCCGGTAGGTTTGCAGCCAGCGGCGTGCGCGGCTCCCTGCGGCCAAGCGGCGCTTGGCCCTCAGCTCAGCAGAGCGCGCGGGATCGCTCCCACGCCGATCAGCCCCGGGCCCGTGTAGGTGCCGATCACGGGGCCGACCTCCGAGACGAAGGCGGGCTCTGAGCCATACAGCTCGCGCCCGTGCTCGATCAGGCGCTGCGCCTGATCGGTCGCCTGGATGTGCTGAACGACCCACCCGTCGGCGCCCGAGTCGTGCAGCTCGTGCAGATACTGCACCATCCGCTCGAAGGCGCGCCCGGCGGTGCGCACGCGCTCGACCGGCGTGATCTCGTAGTCGAGCGAGAGGATCGGCTTGATCTTCAGCGTGCCTCCCAGCCATGCCTGGGCCTTGCCGATGCGCCCACCGCGGCGCAGGTACTCCAGCGTGTCGAGGCAGAACCACATGCGCAGGGCCTTGCGCGCCTCGTGCACGCGCGCCACGACAGCCGCGCGATCGGCCCCCGCGTTGGCCGCGGCGGCGGCGCTGAGCAGCAGCAACCCCAGCCCTCCGCAGGCGGTCTCGCCGTCGATCACGTCCACACGCTCGCCCAGCCCGCGCTCGTCGAGCACCCCGCGCGCCTGGCGCGCCGCCTCGCAGGTGCCCGAGATGCCGCCCGCGAGGTGCACCGAGACGATGTCCCGCCCATCCTCCAGTAAGGGCTCCCAGACGGCGAGGAAGTCGCCGATCGAGGGCTGCGAGGTGGTGGGTGTCGAAGAGTCGCCGCGCAGGCGCTCGTAGAAGGCGTCGAAGCCCGGCATCTCCAGCTCGCGCGTGGGCTCTCCCTGCCAGCCCACGTAGAGGCTGACCTGATGGATGCCCTGGCCGTCGGCGAGAGAGCGCGGGAGGTAGTGGGTGGTGTCGGAGACCACTGCGACGGGGGCCATGGCGCGGTGACCCTATAGCAACGGCGGAGGGCATGAAGGGTCCGTGCTCTCCGGATATCGGGACCCAGCGGCCCCCGGTCCATCTATCCGGCTGCACTGCGCGGCTGCACTGCGCGGCTGCACTGCGCGGCTGCACTGCGCGGCTGCACTGCACGGCTGAGCCGCTCGTCTTCCCCGGCAGGGATTTTCCGCATACCGGTAAGACCGGCTCGAGGCATGGGTTGGCAGGGCTAGACTGGCCGTGATGCCCAAGACCCTCCTCACGGGTGGCGCGGGCCTCGTCGGCTCCCAGGTTGCTCGTCTGCTCGCCGAGCGCGGAGACGATCTTCGCCTGACGGTGCGTGAGCACACCAACCTGGAGAATCTCGACTTCGCCTACGAGCCGGTGAAGTGCGACATCCTCGATCGCCCCGCGGTGCGCCGCGCGCTGCGCGGCGTCGAGCGCGTTTTCCATCTCGCGGGCAGCACCTCGCTGCGCGCGCCGATCGACGCGCTCTTCCAGATCAACGTGGAGGGCACCAGGATCGTGCTGGAGGAGGCCCTGCGCGCAGGCGTCGAGCGCGTCGTCTACACCTCCTCGATCGCCGCCGTGGGCCCAGCGCCGCGCGGAACTGTGGCGGACGAGACCCAGATCTTCCGCGGCGGCTACGGGTTGCCGTACATGGACTCCAAGCACGAGGCCGAGGTGGAGGCGCTGCGGCTGGCCGCGCGCGGGCTGCCGGTGGTGATTGTCAACCCCGCGTTCGTATTCGGCGCGGGCGACGTCAACCGCTCCTCGACCGAGCTCGTGCGGCGCTTCCTACGCCGCGAACTGCCCGCCTACGTCGAGGGGGCTCTCAACGTGGTGGACGTCAAGGACGTGGCGCGCGGGCATCTGCTGGCCGACGAGCGCGGAGCGCTGGGCGAGCGCTACATCCTGGGCAACCGCAACTTCACCTTCGAACGCCTGCTCGCCGATCTGGGGCGGATCTCGGGCGTGGAGCCGCCCGCGATCAAGCTGCCCATCCCGGTCGCGATAGCGCTCACGGAGGCGTTGCAGGGGTTCCCCGGGCGCCCCACGGTGACAGTGGGGGAAGTGCGCACCGTCTCCCAGTGGTGGGCCTACTCGAGCGCCAAGGCCAAGCGCGAGCTGGGCTACTCGCCGGGGCACCACGAAGACACGCTCGCCCAGACCGTGCAGTGGTACCGCGAAAACGAAGCGCGCCTGGCCCCTCCGGGCGCCCGCCAGGCGATCCCGCTGCGGGTGCTCGGGTTCGGCTTCCGCCAGGCCGACGGGGTGCTGCGCCGGCTGGGGCTGGCCGAGAGCGACTACTGAGAGCCTGCTTCAGCAGGCTCCTTAAAGCCGGTTCTCGATCTGCAGGCCCGCGGCCGGCTGGGCCGCCGCCGCGAGAGGCTGCGCCTGCTCGGCGCTGTCCTCCAGCCCGAGCGCCTGCGCAAGCTCGCCCGACTCATACATCTCCATCACGATGTCGCACCCGCCCACCAGTTCGCCGCCGGCGAACAGCTGCGGGATCGTGGGCCAGTTGGAGATCGCCGAGAGCTCCTGGCGAATGCGCGGGTCGGGGAGCACGTCAACAGCCGCAAACGGCGCGTCGAGCGACTGCAGCGCCGCGACCGTGCGCGCGGAGAAGCCGCACGCGGGCGCCTCGGGCGTGCCCTTCATGAACAGGATCGTGGGGTGCTCCGAGATCGCCTCGGCGATCGCTTCGCGGATGGGATTTGTCTCGGTGCTTGGCATGGGGGGCTCCTGGTTCAGTCGGTCTGGGTCTTCAGCGACAGCGCGTGGATCGCACCGCCGATCTCGTTGCCGAAGACGTCGTATACGAGGCGGTGCTGCTCGATGCGGCTGCGGCCCGCAAAGACGTTGGCTGTGACCGTCGCGCGGAAGTGGTCGCCGCCGCCCGTGTAGTCCTCGACATCCGCTCGTGCTCCGGGGATGGCTGTCTCGATGCGCTGCTTGATGTCCTCGGCGGTCGGCATCTGCTCCTCAGCGGTAGTGGGTCAGTTTGAGTCTAGCCGGGGTGGTGGTCTAGCTTCGGGGGGTCCGTAGGTCAATGTTGCCCCCCGCGCCGGGTGAACGGCCGGGGGGCGTGACACAGGAGAGTGACCTCCCATGTACGCCAAGGGTAGTGGTACCCCGTTGGATGATGACCCTGGGATCGCGGAACGCGCGATCATCTTGCAGGTACTCCGTGACGATCATGACCGGCGGTGGTCCCGAGCGGAGCTGGAGCGCGAGATCTACGACATCGAGCCAGTAGTGCTCGGTGATGCGCTGGAGCACCTGCGCCAAGAGGGCGTGGTGCATCTCTCGGGCGCGTTGGTCTGGGCTTCGCGCTGCGCTCTGCGCCTTGACGAACTCGGCATGGTGTCGATATGACGCTGGGCATGAGCTTGGCGGAGCTGGTTACGGCCGTCGAGCAGCAGCACTGAGCAGGGGGGAGCGCCACGTCGCTGCGCTGGGCGTGGCGCTCTGCTCCTCAAAAGCGAGGAGCCCGCCGAAGCGGGCTCCTCAAACCCTATGGCACGGGACCAGCAGGGCTGGTCTAGCTCCAACGGGCGATTCTCTACCACCTCGGAGCGTAGCGCACTGGGTGGCGGGTTGGCAAGGGCGCAGGAATCCGTCCGGTCGGTGCCGAATACTCTCTTGAGTGCCCCCGCCGGGATTCGAACCCGGGACCTGATCTTTGGTAGAGAACCGCTCTATCCGCTGAGCTACGAGGGCAACCGCTCCCCGCGTCAAACGAGAAGCCCAAGAAGACTACGGATGGGCGCGGCGGAAATGTGGCTGTTCGGGCGTGGCGCTCCCCGTGGCGGTACGATGGGCTTATGGCCGACCTCAACCGGATGGCCCACCGGATCGTCCAGCAGGCCACGGAGCCCAAGGCCCCCAAGACGCCCGCACAGACCAACGGGCGCAACGGGGGTCTCAAAGGTGGGAAGGCCAGGGCCGAGAAGCTGTCTCCGGAGGCGCGTTCTGAGATTGCCCGTAAGGCAGCTCAGGCCCGCTGGCATAACGAGACTGCTACGCCCCCTCGTTCGTAGCAGGTCACACGTGCATCGGCATGTGTTCTCCCTGTAGTTAGCGCCCTTCCATGAAGTGCACACACATGGTCACGGTCTTTACCAGCTTGCCTCCGCCAACGGCTCCCATCAGGAGCCGCTTGCGGAGGCCACAAGCTCAGGCCCGGGGGGGTATGGGCGGTCAGACGCCCTGGCCCCCAAATGATGGGTTGGGGTAGTTCCCGCTCCAAGCCGGGTCTGGGATCAAGCTAGGTTGGGGGTCGTCATAGGGCGGCCTCCAATCTACTCGAAGCAGAAGAACATCCCCGAGGAGCACAAGGGCGAGTTCGGCTATGGCGACGTGTGGACGTGGACCGCTCTCTGCGCGGACACGAAGCTAGTCCCGTCGTGGCTGGTTGGGGAGCGCACGATGGAGGACGCCTGGTGTTTCATGGCGGACCTCAAGAACCGGCTCGCTAACCGTGTCCAGCTCACGAGCGACGGGCACAGCGGCTACCCGAACGCTGTGGGGCTCACGTTCGGCAATGACATCGACTTCGCGCAGCTCATCAAGACGTACGCCGCGGAGCGCTCCGGGGAGGCGCGCTACAGCCCTGCGGCCTACACCGGCAGCCGTGTCCGCATCGACCGGGGCTACCCGAACCCGGCGAAGATCAGCACGAGCTACGTGGAGCGCCAGAACCTCCCAATGCGGATGGGGATGCGCCGCTTCACGCGCCTGACGAACGGGTTCAGCAAGAAGGTCGAGAACCTGGCCCACGCCGTGAGCCTGCACTACATGTACTACAACTTCGGGCGCACACACCAGACGCTCGAATGTACCCCCGGGATGGCCGCCGGGGTCGCCGATCACAAGTGGAGCCTCTTGGAGATCGCGGGGCTTCTAGACTCAAACTGACCCACTACCTCCTCAGCAGGTCGCTATACTTTGGAAAGCGATGATATCGATCACGGACAAGGGTGCCGAGAAGGTTCACGAGTTCCTCGCCGGCCAGGAGGGCGACGTCACGATGGCCGGCCTGCGCGTCGGCGTACGCGGCGGCGGCTGCTCGGGCTTTCAGTACCAGCTGGCCTTCGACGAGCAGCGCGCGGACGATGTCGTCTTCGAGGATCACGGCCTGAAGCTGCTCGTGGACAACGCGAGCCTCGAGTTCGTGCGCGGCTCGACGATCGACTACGAGGAGAGCCTGCAGGGTGCGGGCTTCAAGGTCAACAACCCCAACGTCGTCGCCGCCTGCGGTTGCGGCTCCTCGTTCAGAGTGGCCGAGGAAGAGCAGGTCTCGGCAGTCTGATCAGACGGGCTCGTTGCGCAGCGAGCGCCACAGATAGCGGCAGGCCAGCGTGCGGTAAGGGCGCCAGGGCTCAGCGAGCGCCTCCATCTCGTCAGGCTCGGGCAGCCCCGGAAGGCCATAGGCACGTTCGATCGCGCGGCGGATGCCCAGATCGCCGACCGGGAGCACGTCGGGGCGCTGGAGGTGGAACATCGTGAACATCTGCGCGCTCCACACGCCGAGGCCCTTGACGGCGACGAGCTCGGCGATGACCTGCCCGTCGTCGAGTTCATGCAGGCGCTCGAGCTCGAGCTCGCCGGAGAGCACGTGCTCGGCGAGCGAGCGCAGGTAGCCGACCTTCGCGCGCGAGAGACCGGCGGCGGCGCGCAGCTCTTCGGGGTCGGCGGCGAGGACCTCTTTGGGTGTGGGCGTGCGCCCGCCGTAGCGCTCGGTGAGGCGCGCGAAGATCGAGGCGGCGGCCTTCGTCGAGAGCTGCTGCCCCACGATCGCGCGCACGAGCGTGCCGTAGTGGTCGTGCGGGCTGCCGGCACGGCCATCGTCGAGCCCCCGCGGGCCGAAGTCCTCGATCAGTGCGGCGAGCACCGGGTCGGCGTCGCGCAGGTGGGCGATCGCCTTGCGCTGCGAAGGTATCGAGGCCGCTTTGCGCTTGGCGGGGACCGTCCTGCGCGCAGCGGGCATCAGGCGCTCGCTGGGAGCGCCGCCAGTGACACCGGCTCGCCGTCGAGCGCGTTCAAGGCGCGCTCCAACGACATCGCAAGGCACGTGAAGCGAGGGGGTGTCGCGCACGGTGAAGCGCGATGCCTCGGTGGTGCGCAGGCGCTGCACGAGGTCGAGGAACGTGCCCACGTCGTCGGTGTCGAAGGCGACCACGAACTCCTGGTCGTCGAGCCCGAAGGAGTAGGTGGTGTGGTTGTCCACGCCCGGGTATTCGCGGCCCACGGTGATGTGGCCCTGCATGATGCGCCAGCGCTCCTCGGCGGGGAGCGCGTACCACTCGCGCGACTTCACGAAGGGGTAGACGAACACGTACTTGCCGCGGAACCCGCGCGGGACGGTGCGCTCGTCTTCGGAGTATTCGGAGCTCTTGCGCATCCCCAGGAACGAGTACGGGGTCTGCGCCCACTGCATCAGCCCGCTCTGCGCGAGCACGACGTGGAACTCGTGGATGCGGTCGAGGTTCTCGGCCTCGGCGATCAGCAGCAGCTCGGCGTCCCCGCGCGTGCCCACCAGCGAGAAGGCCTGCAGCAGGTGTCCGTCGGCGAAGTCCTCGCAGGCGGCGGCGAACTCGCGCTTGTGCTGCGCACGCTCCCGTCCTCCAGTCGCCGCCACGCGGGGTCGAGCTTCAGAAACGTGTACTTGACGAAATGCCGTCCGCTCATAGCTCCCCCAGAGGCTACAGTTTCAAGGGTGCGCGTAGCGCTTGTGTCGCCGTATTCGTGGACGTATCCCGGCGGGGTGACCCGGCACATCGAGGCCCTGGCTGCGGAGTTGGCCGCGGCCGGCCACGAGGCCCGCATCCTCGCACCGTTCGACCCCGCCGACGCGCTCTCGCGCCGTCTGCACCGGGGCGCCGTCCCGCAGGCCCTGGACCCGCCCGCGGGGTTCGTCTCGCTGGGGCGCACCGTCGGGCTGCCCGCCAACGGCGCCGTCTCGAACGTCGCGCTCGCGCCCAGCGGCGTGCTGGCGCTGCGCCGCGCGCTGCGCGAGGGCGACTACGACGTGGTGCACATCCACGAGCCGATCGTGCCGTTCCTCGGCTGGGACATCCTCGCGCACGCCCCGGAGGACCTGCCGCTCGTGGGCACCTTCCACGCATACTCGACCAACCCGATCACCAACGGCGGTGGCGCTCTATTCGGGGCGCGGCGGCGTCTGAACCGCTTGCACGCCCGCATCGCCGTGTCGGAGGCCGCCGCGTGGACGGCGCGGCGCTTCTTCGGCGGGCGCTACCGGATCGTCCCCAATGGGGTCCACGTCGGCGCCGACTTCACAACCGACACGGAGGACGAGGGCCTGCGCATCCTGTTCGTGGGGCTGCCCGTGGAGCGTAAGGGGCTGCCGCTGCTGCTGCGCGCGTTCGAGGCCCTGCGCGAGCATGTCCCCGCGACGCTCACACTCGTGGGGCCCGGTCCGCAGGACATCGCGCCGATGCTGCTCGACGATCGCGGCGTGCGCGCGCTGGGCAAAGTCAGCGAGGAGCAGAAGGCCGCTGAGCTTGCCGCGCGCCGAGGTGCTGTGCGCGCCGTCGCTCGGCGGCGGAGAGCTTCGGGATGGTGCTCACCGAGGCGTTCGCCGCCACGACGCCCGTGGTCGCCTCCGACATCGCCGGCTACCGCGATGTGGTGCGCGAGGGCGTCGACGGCCTGCTGACCCCGCCCGGGGACGCGCTGGCGCTGGCGGAGGCATTGAGGACAATGGCGCTGGATCCGGCTCGCCGCGCCGCGATGGCCACCGCCGCGCGGGAACGCGCCGAGCGCTTCGCATGGCCGCACATCGCCGCGGAGGTCGCCGAGTGCTACGAGCAGGCGATCGCGGTGGGGCGCCCGCAGGGCAGGCTGCACCGCGCGCAGGTGCGCCATGGGCTGGCCCCCGCCGATCTGCTTGCGCCGGTGCGCGCGCGGCGCCTGCCCCCGCTGCAGCCGGCCCTCCCCCGGGAGGGCGCGGGTGCGGGGTTCGGCGGAGAGGGCTCGCGCGGCCGGTGGGCCGGAAATGGAGGCGCCGTGCGCATCCTGCGCCGCGGCGCCCTGGCGCTGGTTTCGCTCGCCGGCCTTGCGCTGGCGCTGCTTGCCCTGGCGCGGATCGGCGTCGATCAGGTGGCGGCGAGTCTCGTGGCCTCGAAGCCCGGCCTCGTAGCCGCTGGGCTGGCGCTGATGTGCGCCTCGATGGTCGTCCGCGGCCTGGCGTGGTATGCGATCCTGAGCGCCGCGCCGACGTGGCGCAAGGCAAGGCGCCGCGACGCCATGCAGGGCACGTTCATCGGCGTGCTGATGTCGGCCACGCTGCCGGCGCGCCTGGGCGAGCCCTCGCGCGCGCTGATCGTCGCGCGCCGTTTGGGCCGCGCGCGGGAGACACTCCCGGTGGTGCTGGGCACGATGGTCTCTCAGACGCTCCTGAACCTGCTCGCGCTGACCATCCTGGGGGCGGCGATGTTCTCCAACGTCGATCTCCTCAATGGCCACCACGGCGCGCTGATCGCCTCGGTGCTGGCGCCGCTGGCGGTGCTCGCGATCGTGCTGCTCGCCCCCGCGCTCGTGCCGCCCGCGGCGGTCTCCCGCTCGCTGCGCGTGCAGGCGCTGATTTTCGTCCTGCGCCGCTCCCTGACCCGCGTGCGGGCGGGCCTGAGCGTCTTTCGCCAGCCCCGCTCGGCCGCCACGGCGACCGTCACGCAGCTGAGCGCGTGGGGGCTGCAGTGGGTCTCCTGCTGGCTTCTGCTGATGGCGCTCGGCCTGGATACCCGCGTTGGCTTCGCGGGGGCCGCGGCGGTGCTCTTCGCCGTCAACGTCACGGCGGTGATACCGGCGACTCCCTCCAACGTGGGGATCTTCCAGGCGGCCTGCGTGGCGGTGCTGGCGGGCGCCTACCACGTCTCCACACCCGACGCCCTGGCCTACGGGATCGTGCTGCAGGCCGTCGAGGTGACGACCGCGGTCGTGATGGGCATGCCGGCCCTCGTCAAAGAGGGGCTCTCCTGGAAAGAGGTGCGCCTGCGCACGATGCACGCCGCGCCGGTCAAGCTGCCGGCGCTGCCCGAGCGTCAGCGGGCTGTTGTGCGTAAGCGCTGACCTCCGGGACGGGCATCGAGGACTTCGCTAACCGGCCATCGCCGGTTCGTCCTCGTCCTCCACCGCCCCATCGGGCGGGTCCTCGTCGGCCAGCTCGCCGAACAGCGAGGGATCGCGGTAGGAGCCCTTGATCAGGTCGTCGGGCGAGCCGTCGGGGAGCAGGCGGCCCTGGCGCGTGCCGAAGTAGATCGCCTGCGGGTGGTGGGCGACGAGCGCGAGCGTGGACTGCTCGGGTTCGGGGGCGTAGCCGTCGGTGATCTTCATGCCGATCTGCCCCAGACCGAGCAGCTTCTCCACCTTCAGGTGCTCGCTCTGCTCGGGCACCGCAGGGTAGCCCCAGGAGTAGCGCCGGCCCTGGGCGGCTGGGATGGAGAGCATCTCGCGGGCCTCGTGGTGCAGCCACTCGGCGAGACCCTCCGCGGTCTGCACGCCGAGGCCGTGCACGAACAGCTGCTCGGCGAACTCGCCTTCGGCCTCCAGCTTGGCCATCAGCTCGGTGACCTCCGAGCCGACGGTGACGGCCTGCACGGCGATCGCGTCGAGCTCGTCGGGAGGGCGATATGCGCCGCCCACGGCTTCTCAGCCGGACGGAAGAAGTCGGCCAGGCAGATGCGATCGCCCTTGGGCTGGCGCGGGCACACGAAGCGCGTCAGCTCGGTCGTGCGATCCTCGGGGTCGAGCACCACGATGTCGTTGCCCGCGGCGTAGCAGGGGAAGAAGCCGAGCAGCGCGCGCGGGTGCAGGTAGTCCTGCTCGCGCCACATGCGCTCCAGGCGCGGGCGGAAGTTCTCGTCCACGAGCTCGCGCCAGGCCTCGCCCTTGACGCCCTTGCCGCCCCAGTGCAGCTTGAACAGCACGTGCGTGTCGAGGTGGCTGTAGACCGCGTCGAGGTCCACGGGGATCTCGCGCACCCCCCAGTAGGGCGGCGTCGGCACCGGCGCGTCGGTGCGCGCGGGGGAGCGCACCGAGTCGTCGGTGAGGTCGCCCTGCTCGACGGGCTCCTCGCCCTTCTCGCGGAACGCCGTCGCGCCCGCGCGCAGCTTCTCCAGCAGCGCCTCGTGGGCCTCGGCGTCGATCAGCTGGTCCATCACGGCCAGCCCCTCGAAGGCGTCCTTGCAGTAGAAGACCCCGGGCTCGTAGGGCTCGGTGGAGTCCTTGCCGCCCGGATACAGCGCGCGGAAGCTGAACGCGCGGTTGATCGCCGCGCCGCCGATCAGCACGGGGTACTGCAGGCCCTTCGCGTGCAGCTCCTGGATGCACGCCGGCATCTGCTTGGAGGTCGAGACCAGCAGCGCCGAGAGCCCGATCGCGGTCGCCTCGTGCTCCTGCGCGGCGTCCACGATCGTCTGGATCGGCACCTGCTTGCCGAGGTCCACGACGGTGTAGCCGTTGTTGGTGAGGATCGTGTTGACGAGCGACTTGCCGATGTCGTGCACGTCGCCGAACACGGTCGCCAGCACGACGGTGCCCTTGGTGTAGCCCTCGATCTTGTCGAGGTACTTCTCCAGCTGCGCCACCGCGCGCTTCATCACCTCGGCGGACTGCAGCACGAAGGGCAGGATCAGCTCGCCCGCGCCGAACTTGTCGCCGACCTCCTTCATCGCCGGCAGCAGCACGTCGTTGAGCGTGGGCACCGCGCCGATCTTCTCCACGCGAGAGGTCGATCCAGTCCTCGACGCCCTCCTTGCGACGGCGGAGGATGTGGAAGTGCAGCGCCTCCTCGGGCTCCATCCCCTCGGTGGGGTTGGCTGTCGCTCTGCGCCTCCTCCTCGCCCTTGGACTCGAAGTGCTCGATGAAGTGCTGCAGCGCGTCCTCGTCGCGGTTGAACACGAGGTCGTCGGCCAGCTCTCGCTCCTCATCGGAGATCTCCGAGTAGGGCGTGATGTGGTTGGGGTTCACCATCGCCAGGTCCAGCCCCGCCTGCGCGCAGTGGTGCAGGAACACCGAGTTGAGCACCGCCCGCGCGCCGGGCGAGACGCCGAAGGAGACGTTGGAGACCCCCAGCGAGGTCTTCACGTGGGGGATCTCCGCCTTGATGCGGCGGATCCCCTCGATCGTCTCGACCGCCGAGGGGCGCCACTCCTCATCGCCGGTCGTCAGCGTGAACGTGAGACAGTCGAAGATCAGCAGCTCGGGGTCCAGCCCGTGCTCCTCGCAGCACAGATCGCGGATGCGCTGCGCGATCTCGACCTTGCGCTGCGCGGTCTTGGCCATCCCCACCTCGTCGATCGTGAGCGCGATCAGCGCGGCTCCGTGTGCAAGCGCGAGCGGCACCACGCGGTCGAGCTTGTCGCGTCCGGCCTCCAGGTTGACCGAGTTGACGATCGCGCGGCCGGGGATCTGCTCCAGCGCGGTCTCGATCACCTCGGGCTCGGTCGAGTCGATCTGGATCGGCGCCGGCTGGGTGAGGGAGATGCGCTTGGCCACCTGGCGCATCTGCTCGTCCTCGTCGGAGCGCTCGGTCAGCGCCACGCACGTGTCGAGCACGTGCGCGCCGCCGGTGACCTGATCCTCGGCGATCTGCACGAGCCCGTCGTAGTCGTCCGCCAGCAGCAGCTCCTTGGCCTTGCGCGAGCCCTGCGAGTTCACGCGCTCGCCGACCATCGTCGGTCGCGGCTCCTGCACCAGCGGGGTGGCCGCGATCATCGAAGAGAGATGGGGGGGGCGCGGAGCCGGCCTTGGGGCCGGTGGGGTCTGGGCGATCGGGCTGCCAGTGCCCACGCGCTCCACGATCGCGCGGATGTGTTCGGGGGTGGTGCCGCAACAGCCGCCCACCACGCCCACGCCGTAGCGCTCGACAAACTCCTTCAGCGCCTCCGCCAGCGGCTCGGGCCGCTCGGGGAAGATCGTCTCGCCGTCGGGACCCTGCAGCGGAAGCCCCGCGTTGGGGATGCACGCCACCGGCACCGTGCAATATTCACCCAGGAAGCGGATCGCGTCGCGCATGTCCTCCGGCCCCGTGGAGCAGTTCAGGCCGATCACGTCCACCCCCAGAGCTTCCAGCGTGCACAGCACCGCGGAGATGTCGGTGCCGAGCAGCATCTTGCCCCCGTTGGGCAGCAGCGAGACGGAGGTGTGGATCGGCAGCGTCCGCCCCGTGCTCTTGAACGCCTCGCGCGCGCCGAACACGGCGGCCTTGACCTCGAGGATGTCCTGGGCGGTCTCGATGATGATGAGGTCCGCCCCGCCGTCGATCAGCCCGGCGGCCTGCTCGGCGAACACCTCCACCAGCTCTCCGAAGCGGATCTGCCCAAGCGTGGGGTCATCGGAGGCCGGCAGGAAGCCCGTCGGGCCAATCGATCCGGCCACGAAGCGGTCCTCGCCTGCCGCCTTGCGCGCGATTTCCGCGGCCTTCGTGTTGACCTCGACGGTGTAGTCGGCGAGGCCCCACTCGTCCAGCTTCAGGCGCGATGCCTGGAAGGTGTCGGTCTCGACGACCTCCGCGCCGGCCTCGAGCATCGAGGCGTGCACGCCCTCGATCACATCGGGCCGGTTGAGCACGAGCGCCTCGTGGCACTTGCCCGGCAGCCCCCCGTAATCCTCCTGTGTAAGGTCGAACTGCTCCAGGGTCGCGCCCATCCCGCCGTCGTAGACGACCACGCGCTGGGAGACGGCATCGAGGTAGTCGCGCATTGGAGGGATGCTAGCGGCGATCTCCCGCGCGGTCCAAGCGGGCAGGGAAGGCGGCAACCTCCAAACCGATGCCACCGAAGTGGGCGGTGCCTGCGGGGGACTATAGACAATGCACTACATCGAGGGCGCTAACTGAAGGTTATGGGCGATCCTTCGGTTAGGGTGGTGGCAACCGAAGGATACGTTCGGCGAAGACCACTAACCGAAGTTTATTTGGTATTCTTCGGTTAGAAGCTGGATAGCCGAAAGATCGCACGCAAGATGACATCCACCAAACCACGAGGACGTTTTGTGCCGGGCGCCTGGGCGCCAGATCCAACGGGGCAGACCCGCTCGGCGCGGCAGGGGGGGCGCTACATGGCGTTCGTTCCCGATCCCATCGCCGAGCTGGAGCTATCGCTGCCCGCAGAGCTGGCGACTGATCTGGAGGGCGCTGCCCTGGCCGTTGCCCAACTCAACAGCGCCGCGCTGCGGGCCGTCTCCCTGGAGGGCATCGCGCGCCAGCTGCTGCGCGCCGAGTCGCTTGCGTCCTCGCGGATCGAGGGTCTCACCCTCGGCCACCGGCGGATCGCGCTTGCCGCCTTCGACGAGCACGCCATGGACGCCAAGGCCGCTGACATCGTCGGCAACATCCGCGCCATGGAGCAGGCCGTTGCCACCGCTGTGCAGGAGCCGATCGATCCGGACGCTCTGCTGAGTATCCATCGCACGCTGCTGCGCTTCGGCGAGGACGAGCCGATAGCCGGGCGCTGGCGCGATCGTCAAGGCTGGATCGGGGGCGTCAATCCCAACAGCGCCGCATACGTGCCGCCGCCGCCCGTCGAGGTGCTGGCGCTGGTGGAGGACCTCTGTGCCTTCCTCGCACGCGACGATCTCCCCGCGCTCTGCCAGGCCGCCATCGCCCACGCCCAGCTTGAGACCATCCACCCGTTCATCGACGGCAACGGCCGCGTCGGACGCTGCCTCATCCACGCCGTTCTGCGTCGCCGCGGGCTCACCCCTCGCTACGTCCCCCCGATCAGTCTCATCCTCGCCGCCCGGCGCGATCACTACTTCGCCGGCCTCGACGACTACCGGTGCCAGGAGGGTCTGCATCGCTGGATCGGCTTCTTCGCCGAGGTCTCCCATATCGCCGCCCACGAAGCCGAGCGTCTCACAGCCGAAATCCAGTCGCTCCAGGAGAGTTGGCTCACGCGGCTGCCTGGGCAGCCGCGCAGCGACGCAGCCGTGCGCCGCGTCATCTCGATGCTGCCCGCCTATCCCGTCCTGGGTGTCTCCGTTGTCATGCACGAGCTCGACATCTCCGACCGCGCCGCCGGCCTCGCGCTTGGGCAGCTTCAGGAAGCCGGCATCGTCCGCCTCGTCACCAAGCGCCTGCGTGGCCGAGTCTGGGAGTGTCCGGAGCTCTTTGCCCTCGTGCAGAAGTTCGAGCACAGCTTGAGGTAGAGGGGCCGGGCAAACTGGGGCCCGGTCCGGCTTCTGGGTGAAAGTACGTCGTACCTTTGGGCCGACACGCCTGTAACACCATTACGACGCGGTGTGTAACACCATAGGTGTAACTGATTCGACACGCACTTCTTCACCCTCCTGGCAAGCCCGTTAGACGCGTGTTTGATCATCGCTCCTCCGTTTGTCCATTAACCGTGAAGTTCTCGCTCTGAGCGAATAAACCTCTTGCGCCGCAAGCGCTCCTCGGGCTGTCTTCGACGGCTCGCTGTGGCGAGAAGGGGGAAGCGCGGTGTGGGGACCGGGCCACCGCTTCGCTTGACGTTGACATTGCCAGGGACAACGAGTCACAAGTCAAGGAGAAGTAACGTGTCGAATTCAGCGATACCCACCACAGCGCTGTGCGCTGAGACAGGGCAGGCAGAATCACAGGTCATTAACACTTTCACGCAGAACGAGACGCAAATCCAACATACCGTCGTCGCCGTCATCGGGCTCGGCTACGTCGGGTTGCCAACGGCGATCGCGCTGCGCCAGGCGGGGCACCGCATCGTGGGGATCGATATCTCCGCCCCACGGCTCGATGCGATCCGCAGGGGCGATGTCGAGCTGCTGAGCGAGGAACGCGAGGCGCTGCTGCACCACCTGCAGGGCGATGGCTTCGTGCTCACCGACCAGCTGCAGGCGCTCGACGCAGCCGACGTGGTGCTCGTGTGCGTGCCAACGCCGGTCGACGCGGCCCTGCAGCCCGACCCGCGCATCCTGCGCGAAGCGTGCGCCGCGGTGGTGCGCCACGCGCGACCCGGACAGACGCTCGTGTTGACCTCGACCACCTATGTCGGCACGACGCGCGAGCTGCTCGTGCAACCGCTCACCCGGCGCGGGCTGAACGTCGGCGAGGACGTGTTCGTGGCGTTTGCCCCCGAGCGCATCGACCCCGGCGTGGAGGGGCACGAGCAGCTGGGCACGCCCCGCGTGCTGGGCGGCGTCACCGAGGCCTGCTTCCAGCGCGCCGAGGCGGTGCTGCGCCACACCTGCGAGCGCCTGCACCGCGTCTCCTCGCCCGAGGCCGCGGAGATGGTGAAGCTCTATGAGAACACCTTCCGCGCGGTCAACATCGCGCTGGCCTTCGAGATGGCCGAGGCGTGCCGCGCGTACGAGCTCGATCCGGTCGAGGTCACCGACGGCGCCGCCACGAAGCCCTATGGCTTCCTCGCGCACTACCCCTCCGCGGGGGTGGGGGGGCACTGCATCGGCGTGGATCCCTACTACCTGCTCGGCCCGCTGCGCGAGCTGGGGCGTCCGGCGCTCGTGGCGGAGGAGGCGCTGCGCAAGGTATCCGGGCGGCCGCGGCACATCGCCTGGCGCGCGCACGAACTGCTCGTCCGCTCGGGCCGCCCGCTGCGGGACGCGCGCGTGCTCGTCGTTGGCGCCTCCTACAAGCCCGGCGTTGCCGACACGCGCGAGGCGCCTGCGCTGGAGATCATCGCGCGGCTGCGCGCGGAGGGGGCGCACGTCGACTACCACGACCCGCTCGTGCCCACCCTGCGCGTGGATGACGAGCATCTGCATAGCGTGCGCGTGGAGTTGCGCGGGGAGGGCCCCAACCTCGGGCGGGGAGAGAGCGTCAACGTCGGACGCTACGACCTCGCGATCCTCGCCACGCTGCACCCCAACCACGACTATGGCTGGCTCGGGCGCTGCCCCGCGGTGCTCGACTGCACCTACCGCACGCCGGTGGGAAAGAAGCGCCTGCTGCCATGAACGCGACGCGTCCACTCTCGGCGGCGAAGGCCCTGCGCACGCGCCTTCGCACCGCCAACAGCGCGGTGAATGCGCTGCTCGCTCAGCCCGTCACGGTCAACCGCGCGCTGAAGGCCCTCGCCGCGCTCTACATGCTGGGCCTGGTCGCGGCCGTGCTCTCCTACAAGGCGGCCTTCGCCGGGGTGATGTTCTCCAACGTCTACTTCGGCGTTTACTCGATCTGCGTGGCCTCCTACATCCTCTCGCGCTTCCTCTTCAGCCTCTTCTACCGCTCGCGCCCCGACGCGGGGGTGCAGCCGCAGATCGCGATCGTGATGCCCGCCTTCAACGAGCAGGAGGCGATCGCCGGCTCGCTGCGCTCGCTGCTCGCGCTCGACTACCCCGAGGACAAGCTGGAGCTGGTGGCCGTCAACGACGGCTCCACCGACGCCACGCTCGGGGAGATGCAGCGGGTGGCGGGCGAGTCCGGCGGCCGCGTGCGCGTGATCGACTTCCCGCAGAACCGCGGCAAGCGCGCGGCGATGGCCGCCGGCATCCGCGCCAGCACCGCGGAGGTGGTGGCGTTCGTGGACTCCGACTCGGTCGTGCAGCCCGACGCGCTGCACTGGCTCGTGCAGCCCTTCGCCGACGCGCGCGTGGGGGCCGTGTGCGGGCACGCCAACGTGCTCAACACGACCGACTCGTGGCTCACGCGCATGCAGGCCGTGCGCTACTTCGTCGCCTTCCGCGTCGTCAAGGCGGCGGAATCGGTGTTCGGCGCCGTCACCTGCTGCTCGGGCTGCTTCTCGGCCTACCGCCGCGCCGCGATCCTGCCCCGTCTGGAGTGGTGGGAGCAGCAGACGTTCCTCGGCGTCGAGTCCACCTTCGGCGATGATCGCTCGCTCACCAACTGCGTGCTGCGCGAGTGGCGCGTGCTGTATGAGAAGCGCGCCGTCTCGCACACGATCGTGCCCATCACCTTCCGCGCGTTCGTCGTCCAGCAGACGCGCTGGAAGCGCTCCTGGACGCGCGAGTCGCTGCTCGTCGCGAGGTTCATCTGGCGCAAGCACCCCATCGCGGCGTTCTTCACCTATATGAGCATCGCGCTGCCGCTGGTCGCTCCCGTCGCGGCGCTGCACGCGATCGTGTGGGCTCCGATCGTGCACCACTCGGGGCTGCCGCTGATCTACCTCGCCGGCATCTACGCGCTGGCGCTCGTCTACTCGCTCTACTACCTGCTCTTCCAGGAGCACTACGACCTGCTGTGGCTGTACGGGATCCTGTTCGCGTTCCTGTACCTCGCGGTGATGCTGTGGCAGACCTACTACGCGATCGCCACCTGCCGCACCTCCGCCTGGGGCACCCGGCCCGCCACCGCGGGGATGGTTGGGGGAGGAGAGGGATGAAGGCCCACCCACCCGCGTGGTGGCGGGCCGCGGAGCCTGCCGAACACGGAGGCGCCGCTGGGCTCGCGCGCGCGCTGGTGAGGCGCCTGCTCGTCCGGCTCGTGCTGGTGGCCTCGATCGCTCCCGTGATCCTGCTCGGGCCCACGCTCGCGCGGGCGCCGATGAAGCTCCTGCGCGAGGTCGCCGTGCACCGCACCCTCCATCACGTGCGCCCCCCCGGGCGGGTGCGGGGGCTGCGCGTGCTGCACGCCACCCCAGCGGCGGTGCGCCTGGTCTGGCGCCGCGCCCACTCCGGGCGCTTTCTCGTCGAGGGCTACCGGGTCTGGCGCGACGGCGCCGTCGTCGGTCAGACACGGGGCAGGAGCTTCGCGCTGCGCGTGGGCGCCGCGAGCGTGCATGTAGTCGCAGTCGCCGCCGTGGACACGCGCGGGCACCTCGGTCCGCGCGCCGCGCTGGCGATCGGCGTCCACCTCCCTCCGGGCTCCTCGGGCTCGCACTCCGCTTCGCACTCCACACCACACGCCGCCTCACATACTTCATCGCCGGGAGCGCTCGCGCCCCCGCATGCCCCCGCGGCGCACACGCCTCCCACGCCCCCCTCGCTGCTGGCGGCCGAACAGGTGACCGACACCTCCGCCACGCTCTCCTGGCAGCCCGGCGCTGCGACCACCGGCACGCTCGTCGGCTACATGCTCTACGAGAACGGCGAACCGGAGCAGGTGGTGCACGGACAGTCCATCACCCTCGCGCTCGCCTCCCAGCGCGCCTACACCTTCACGGTGCGCACGCTCGACTCGGGCGGCTACTTGTCAGAACCCGCGCCTGAAGTGACGGTGCTCACGACGCACACCCCGCCCTCCACGCCGGAGGACCTTAGCGTCGGCCAGATCACAGAACAGTCCTTCACCCTCAGCTGGTCGCCCTCCACGCCCGTGAGCGGGGCCATCGTCGGCTACCGCGTCTTTCGCGACCAACTCCCGGTGGGCGAGGTCTCCGCCACCTCGATGACGCTCTCGAACCTGGCGCCATCCACCGACTATGAGATCACGGTGGTCGCAGTGGACTCGCTCGGCGCCATCTCGCCGCCCACCGCCCCGCTTGATGTGCGCACGCTCGACCCGACGCCCACGCACGGCACCGTGCAGGCGTTCCTGCTCGCCTCCACCGACCTCTCCTTCGACGACCTGCAGGCCCACTATCAGCAGGTGGGTGTCGTCTACCCCACCTACTTCGACTGCGGCGCCGAAGGCACCGTGCTGGGCCAGGACGACCCGCTCGTCACCGGCTGGTCGCGCGCGCGCCAGATCGCCGTGATGCCGCGCCTGAACTGCCAGAACCCGAAGGACGAGACGCAGATCCTCACCAACGCCACAGTCCGCGAAACATTCATCGGAGCGCTCGTCTCGCTGTGTGAACAGTACGGCTATCAGGGCATCCAGATCGATTTCGAGGGCGCACCCCCGAGCGACCGCGAACCGTTCACCGCCTTCATCACCGAACTCGCCGCGCGCCTGCACGCGCTGGGGGACAGGCTCTCCACGATCGTCACCGCCAAGACCTACAACATCCACTCCGGGCGCGCGGCGATGTACGACGACGCGGCCCTCTCCGTCCCCTCCGACTACGTCTTCGTGCTCGACTGGGGCCTGCACTGGACGACCTCCGCGCCCGGCGCGCTGGATGAAATGGCGTGGTTCAAGAAGGTCGCCGAATACGCCGCCACGATGCCCAACAGGAGCAAGTTCGTGCTCGGCATGCCGCTGTACGGAATCGACTGGGCCGGCGCGGGCGGCTCGGCCAATCCCGGAGTCCCCCTGGAGTACAGCGAAATAATGGCGCTCACGAGCCAGTACGGGGTCACCCCCCAGTGGGAACCCGTCGCGCAGGACCCGTGGTTCACCTACACCAACGCCGAAGGCATCCAGCACACCGTGTGGTTCACCGATCATGAGTCCGTGCAGGCGCGCGTCGAACTCGCCGAATCGCTCGGGCTGGGCGTCGGGCTGTGGCACCTGGGCTCGGAGGACCAGAGCGTGTGGGAACTGCCGGGGCTCGGCGGGGAATAGCCCTAAGCTGCGTGCGTGAATCTTCGTCTGCTGAGGGGTGCCGCGCTCGCGGTGGCGATCGTGCTTGCCATCTCACCCGCCGCCTCTGCCGCTCGTCGCCGCACGCGCTCGACTGCGCACACGCTCGCCCCCTTCAAGCTGCAGGCGTTCCTACTCACGAGCTCGCCCGACTCCTTCACAGATCTGCAGGCGCACGTAGGCGCGGTCGAAGCTGTGTATCCGACGTACTTCAGCTGCCGGGTGGGCAGCGGGCTCCTCACCGGCCAGGACGTGCCCGCCGTCACCGCTTACGCCGCCGCGCACGCGCTGCCGCTGATGCCGCGCTTCAATTGTCAGGACGGGGCGACGGTGCACACGATCCTCAACGAACCGGCGATGCGTGCGCAGGTGCGCGCCGGCCTGCTCGCACTGGCCGGCAACCCCTCCTACACCGGCCTCAGCCTCGACTTCGAGAACGACGGCGCAGCCGACCGCGCGGCGTTCAGCTCGTTCGTCTCACAGCTCGCCGGCGGGCTGCACGCGCTGCACCGTCGCCTCACGGTGGTCGTCGACGGCGTGACCCACGAAGACGCGCGCGCCTCCACCGGCTTCTACGACGACCGCGCGCTCGCGGCCGCCGCCGACCGGGTGTTCGTGCTCGCCTGGGGCCAGCACTGGGAAGGCTCGGTCTCCGGACCAATCGCGCCGCTGCCGTGGGTGCGCCAGGTGGTCGCCTACCTCACCTCGCTGCCCAACGCCAGGCGTTTCGTGGTGGGCGTGCCGATGTACGGGCTCGACTGGCCAACCGCGCCGGGTGCTCCCGCGGGCGCCCCCTCTGAAAGTCCGTCGGGAGGTTCATCCGGTGGCCAGTCCGGGGAATCGTCGGTGGGACAGGGCGGCCCCGGCGCGCGCGGGACCGCGCGCCAGTTCTCCAACATCGCCACCCTCGCCCACGCAGTGGGTGCCAGGCCGCTGCGCGACTCCTCCGCGGACGAACTCACCTTCGCCTACCGGCGCGAAGGCGTGACCCACCGCGTCTGGTACCTCGACGCCCGCGCGATCCTCGACCGTCTGAAGCTGGCGCGCACCCACGGTCTCACGGTCGGCGTGTGGCGGCTGGGCGCTGAGGACCAGTCGCTGTGGTCCTCTGCTGTCGTGAGGTAAACGCCGCTCGCTGACGTCGTGCTACATTGCATACGTGTCTGTGAACGTCTCCGTCCGCCTGGATGACTCCCTCGCCGAGCGTCTGCGTCTGCGGGCGCGGGCCGCGGGGGAGACGCTTTCCGATCGGCTTCGTCGCTACGCCGAGGAGGGCACGCGTCACGAGGAGCACCCGCTCGTCACCTTTCGCGATGGACCCACCGGGCGGCGTGCCGGTCTGCTCGGAGGCCCCGACGTGTGGGAAGTCGCGATGTGGGTGGAGGATCTGGTGTCCGAGCCCGACCCGGCTGCCACGCTCGTCGAGGAGTCGAGCCTCACGCGGTCTCAGGTTGACGCCGCGCTGCGCTACCGCGCGGCCCACCCAGATGAGATCGACGCGCGCATCGAGTTGCACCGCCGCGAAACAGCGGCTGCCGAAGCGCTTTGAAGCTGCTGCTCGATGAGATGTACTCGCCTGCCCTTGCGCGGGACCTGCGCGCGGCCGGCATCGATGTCGACACCGTGGCCGAGCTGGGTTTGGCGGGCAGTTCCGACGCTGAGGTCTTCTCTGCGGCGCTTGCGCGCGACCGCGCGGTGCTGACCGAGAACGTCGCCGACTTCGCGCGCATCTTCGCCGAGCACCTTGCCGCGGGGCAGCACCACCCAGGCGTACTGATCGCGCTCTCTTCGCGCTTCTCCCGCCGCCCTGCCGGCATCGGCGCGATCGTCGCGGCGGTGCTCGCCTGCGCCGATCTCCCGCTCGGGGATCGTCTCGTGTACCTTGAGTCCGCCGGCCGGGGTTGAAAGCGCATCTCGCTGTACTACGCAGCTACGCGAAGCCCTCGCCTCTTGCCCGCCAGGGTCCGCACCAGCCTTCCGGCTTGCCACATCCCCAGCGCGGCGGCGGCGCCCACCAGACCCAGCGGTGGGATTGCGGCGCGGGCATCCCACGTGTGGCTCGCCGCTGGGGTGATCAGCGCAACCCACGCCATCGCGAAACACAGCACACCGATCTGTCGTGCCCGTCCCTTCGGCAGGAACGGGGCGAAGAACGTCAACAGCATCAGCACAGCCATCACCAAGCCGTATACGCGTGAGTGGGTCTCGTATTCGAGCAGGAAGCTCAACAGAGGATGGTTGATCTTATAGCCGTTGACGCCGTAGTAATCCAGTCGGGTCTGTCGCGCGACCTCCTGCTGCTGTGGTTCGAAGAGAACCTGGTGATAGAAGTTGTAATAGCCATAGCCGATCTCGCTGTGCGAGCTGAACACGATGTTCACCGGCGCGACATATCCCAGGACGCTTTCGAAGACCGTGGCGAGATATTCAAACGGCTGGTGAATGATCACCGCCCTCGTCCAGGCGGCGATCTTACGGTCGCTGGCCTGGCTGGCCGAGAATGGACCTGCGCCGTTGCTGAAGGCTCTGTCGGCGGGTGAGAGTTCGGTGTCGAACGTGTACTGTTCGACCGCCGCCTTTCTCTGCGATGGAGGCGTGCCTTCGCAGAGTACGCGTGTGCCCGGCGGTGGAGTGAATTTGTTGCAATCCGCAAACGGCGCCACCCGCGAGTACAGGTTCCACGCGCCGGCAGGCGTCGTGAGACCCCAGTAGCCGGTGTGCTTGTGCTGAAGCACGACATACGGAGTGAGCACGCAGGCCATGCACGCCAAGGAGACCGAGCTGGCAAGCAGTCTGCGCCGCCAGGTTCCCCCCGACCCAAGCAGCAGCCAGAGGAGCAACACGGCCATCAGGGGGAGCGCGACGACACGCACGGTGTTGGCGAGACCCAGCGTCAGCCCCGCCAAGGCTGCCCACACCGGCGTTCGGGCGCCGGCGGCGCGGGTCGCGAAGTAGAGCCCAAGCGCGAGCAAGAATATGAACAGCGACTCCGTGAGCGTCGTGTGCTCGAGAAACATCTCGGCCCCATTGAGCGCTACAAGCGCGGCGGGCAGCAATCCCAGCCATGGAGGACCTCCTGCCCGCCGGACGGCCAGGAAGACGAGCAACGCGCTGGCGAGCCCGAATAGATGCTGCAGCGCGATGACCCACGTCAAGTGGGTCGGGAAGATCGCATGGAGCTCGCGGAGGAAGAGCGGATACCCCACCTCGCGGGTTGGATCGACCCAAAGCTGGTCGCGTGCCAGCCCAACATAGGTCAATGAGTCGGGAAACCCAAAGAACGCCGGCCGCCAGGCGAGCAGAAAAAGCAGGCGCATAACACCGCCTGCGAGAAGAATCGCCAGCAGCCCGAATAATGCAATTCGTCCGCCACGCGTACGCGGCCACTTCGATGCCAGCGCTCTCAGTGGACGCTGGATCGAGCCTCCCCTTGGGCCGGCTTCTATCTCGATCGCTTGGTCGAATTGCACGGAGGGTTCGGTTCTCGCGTCGCCGCCGGACCCACCATGCCGATGGGACGCTGAATGCGACCAGGCAGGATATAGGCTTTCACCTACGGCAGCGTACCGGCGTACCAACCGGCCCGCTCGGACCCCCTTGTGGGGTCCTTCTTCCTTACTTGATGAAGAGCATCTCCGAGTACTTCGGCAGCGGCCACAGGTCGTCTGCCACGAGCTTCTCCAGGCGGTCGGCGACCTCGCGCACGTCTTCCATCGCTCCGATCACGGTGTCGCGCATGTACTTGGCCCACTTGTGCGCGTTCTCGTCGGGCTGGTTGTCCTTGAGGTTGGCGTCCTCCAGCTTCACGATCGCGTAGTGCAGCTCCTTGATGACGGGCTCGAGCTCCTCGATCAGCTCGGGCAGCTCGGCCATCTTCAGTTCGTTCAGCTGGCGCACCGCCGCGGGCAGCAGCATCGTGCGCGCGATCGTCGCGGCCGTCTCCGCCTCGATGTTGATCGTGATCGCGTACTGCTCGGTGAAGACCTCCTCGCGCGATTCGAGCTCGCGCTTGGAGAGCACCTTGTACTTCTTGAACGCCGCCACCGTCTGCTTGTCGGTCAGCCACGGCAGCGCGTCGGGGGTCGTGCGCAGGTTGCACAGGCCGCGCTTCTCGGCTTCCTTGTGCCACGCCTCGGAGTAGTTGTCGCCGTCGAACACCACCTGCTTGTTGGCGCTCCAGCTCTCCTTCACGACCTTCGCGACGGCCTTCTCCAGCGTCGCTCCCGCGCCCTTCAGGGCGCTGCTCAGCTTCACCGCCAGATCGTCCACCGCCTCGGCCACGATCGTGTTCAGCACCGTGTTGGGCAGCGCCGGGGAGGAGCTCGAGCCGAGCGCGCGGAACTCGAACTTGTTGCCCGTAAACGCGAATGGGCTCGTGCGGTTGCGATCGCCCCCGTGCAGCGGCAGCGCGGGCAGCACCGGGGTGCCCAGCCCGAGGAACGAGCCGGGCTTGGAGGTCTGCGCCTTGCCTGTCTCGATCGCCGCGTACACCTTCTCCAGCTCCGCGCCGAGGAAGATCGAGATGATCGCCGGGGGCGCCTCGTTGGCGCCCAGGCGGTGATCCTGCCCGGCGCTCGCGATCGACGCGCGCAGCAGCGCCTGGTGCTTGTTCACCGCCTGGATCACGGCCGTGCAGAAGAACAGGAACTGCAGGTTCTCGTGCGGCGTATCGCCCGGATCGAGCAGGTTCAGCCCGGTGTCGGTGCCCATCGACCAGTTGTTGTGCTTGCCGCTGCCGTTCACGCCCGCGAAGGGCTTCTCGTGCAGCAGGCACACCAGCCCGTAGCGCCGCGCGGTGTTCTGCATGATCTGCATCGTCAGCATCTGGTGATCGGCGCCCACGTTGGAGTTCTCGAAGATCGGCGCCACCTCGTACTGGTTCGGCGCCACCTCGTTGTGGCGCGTCTTGATCGGCACGCCCAGCTTCGCCAGCTCCAGCTCCACCTCGAGCATGTACGCGAGGATGCGCTCGGGGATCGAGCCGAAGTAGTGGTCGTCGAGCTCGTGGCCCTTCGGGGGCTGCGCTCCATACAGCGTGCGCCCCGTCGTGAGCAGGTCGGGCCGTTCGAAGTAGTACTGCTCGTCGATCAGGAAGTACTCCTGCTCGCAGCCGATCGTCGTGAACACCCTGCGCGCGTCCTCCACGCCGAGCAGCCCGATCGCCCCGATCGCCGCGTTCGAGAGCGCGTCCATCGAGCGCAGCAGCGGGATCTTGTGATCGAGCGCCTCCCCCGTCCACGACGTGAACGCCGTGGGGATGCACAGCAGCGCGCCGTTGGGGTTCTCCAGGATGAACGCCGGGCTCGTGGGATCCCACGCGGTGTAGCCGCGCGCCTCGAACGTCGCGCGGATGCCCCCGTGGGGAACGAGGAGGCGTCGGGCTCGCCCTGAATCAGCTCCTTGCCGCTGAACTCCGCGATCGCCGTGCCATCGCCCGCGGGTCCGTAGAAGGAGTCGTGCTTCTCCGCCGTCGATCCCGTCAGCGGCTGGAACCAGTGCGTGTAGTGGGTCGCGCCGCGCTCCATCGCCCAGTCCTTCATCGCCTGCGCCACCGAATCCGCCAGCGAGGTGTCCAGCGCCTCGCCGCGCGCGAGCGTCCGCTGCAGCGCCTTGAACACATGCTTGGGCAGCCGCTGGCGCTGCACCGCCACGCTGAACACGTTCGCTGCGAACACCTGGTTGCCGGGGAGGGTCAGATCGAGTGAGCCGAGCGCTGTTCCATTCGCGCTCCACTGCGCTGCGGTTACGTTGTGCTGGCGGGTCCTGGGCATGGGCGGTCTGGATTCCTCCTGGGCGTATGGGGTGGGCGCGTAGAGCCGAGCCGCATCGTAGACCTATTCGGCCCGCGTTGGCAGCGCTCGGCTGGCGAAATCGGCGCTTCGATCTTTCGACAGGCGGCCAAATGGCCGTCGGATGCGGTCAGCTTGCCGGAGGTCGAGTCGGAGACGGCGCGCGGGCCTCGGGCGGGATGCGCCGGTCCCGGGCGGGAGGCTCGCTACGGCTAGGGGAGCTACGGCTACGGGACGTACGGATACGGTCCCGGCGCGATGCGTCCGGTTTCGGGGTTCACGTGCCGCGCGGGCGGCGCCGGCGCGATGTTCACGAGGAAGCGCCCCACGGGGAAGCCCCCCCCGGCGAGCCGCGCGCGGGCCTTGCCGTTGAGTCCGGCGGAGACCACGTAGCTCACCTGGTGCGTCCCCGCCTTCACCGGCGTAACCAGCCATACGAAGGTCTTCGCGGCCCCCGGCGCCAGCGGACCCAATGCCCAGGTGTTGAGGTAGGCCGTCTGCCCGCCGCCCGCGGGGTCCACCGTTTCGGTCTGCACGAGGCGCCTGGGAACCGTGCCGGGCCCCCCATCCACGATCCACACCGGGCGCTGGCGGGCGGCCAGTTCGGGGAACGTGCTCTGGTAGGTGAAGGAGTCGAGCGTCACAGCCACGTTGGGCACCGTGCGGGGACCGGGGTTGCGCACCCGCAGCACCATCCGTGCGGGCCGCGCGATCGACTGCTGCGCGGGAAAGCTGGCGTGCACGATCTGCACCCGGAAGCGCCCGCTCACTTCGTGGGCGTCCAGCTGCGTCCCTCCGCAGCCGCTCGCCAGCAACCCGGCGACCGCGGAGAGGGCGCCGAGCAGGACCACCGGAAAGACAGGCCTCCCCCTCACAGCGCGGGCCACGATACCAGCGACGTGGGATGGCGGCGCGAGCACCCCGCAAGTATGCCGGAACTGGGGTCAAGGTGCTAGTGTGCCAGCACATAGAATCGGAGGCGGTGGCGCGACGCCAGTACATCGCGTAGAGTTCTCGCCATTGCCTCAGGCAGTTTGCGTAGTCACCCGAGGAGGGGTAGCTGAAGATGGTTCGCAGTGCAGCGGAGCGGGCGTTCCTCCCGACGAGGAACGTGCTCGAGGAAGTTGGGGACATGGTGATCCTCACGGGCCGGACGATCATGTCCGCGCTGCGTCCGCCCTACCCCTACGGCGAGGAGCTTGTCTCGCAGTTCCTCTTCACGCTGCGTTTGTGCTGGTTCCCGCTGATGCTCTCCACGTTCGTGTTCGGGTATGAGGCCCCCGGCCTGCAGGCTGCGAACTTCCTCTCGCTGTTCGGCTCGCTCGACCGCCTGGGAGGCTTCTTCGTGCTGGCCTCCGTGCGCGAAGCGGGGCCGCTGATCGACGCCGTGATCCTCGTGGGCGTCGCGGGCACCGCGATCACCGCGGATCTGGGCGCGCGCAAGATCCGTGAGGAGCTCGACGCGCTGCAGGTACTCGGCGTGGACCCCGTGAAGAACCTCGTGGTACCGCGCTTCCTCGCGCTGATGCTTGCGACCGGCCTGTTCGACATCTACGCGGTGCTCTTCGGCATCTTCGGGGGCGTGCTCGCGGCGATCGTCTACGGCCAGCCGCTGGGGCCCTTCTGGGCGACGTTCTTCGCGCAGTCCTCCACCACCGACCTGTGGGGCTCTGTCCTGAAGACCACGATCTACGGCGCGATCATCGCGATCGTCTGCTGCTACAAGGGCATGAGCGCCTCCGGCGGCGCCGAGGGCGTAGGGCGCGCCGTCAACCAGGCCGTCGTCGTCGCGCTGCTCGCGGTGAGCGCCTTCGGCTACGTGTTCGCGCAGACGCTGCTTGCCACCCACCCGCAGATCCTGATACCGAAGTGAGCGAATCGGTGCCGAGGAACGCGAAGCACGAACTGGGGTCGAAGTGAACGAACTGCTGGCGATGCCGCGCGAATGGCTGGCGGCGACAGGCGAGCTCGGCCGCTTCTGCACGCAGGTGGTGCGCGACGTGTGGGGCCTGCGCGTGCTGCGCTTCTTCGGCGAGGCGCTGCGCCAGTCGGGGATCCTGATCATCGGCTCGACGCTCGTGATCTGGGGGCTCGTGTTCATCATCGGCCTGACCTGCGGCATCTCGGGCGCGTACCTGCTGAAGGGGATCGGCGCGCCCGCCTACTCCGGCGTGTTCACCGCGTGGTGCGATCTGCGCGAGCTGGTGCCGCTGGTGTTCGGCTACATGATGGCCGCCAAGGTCGGCACCGGGATCGTCGCGGAGCTCGGCGCGATGCGCATCTCCGATGAGATCGACGCGCTCGAGGTGATGGGCGTGGACTCGATGACCTTCCTCTGCGCCACGCGCCTGATGGCGGCGTGGCTGGTGCTGCCCTTCATGTACATAGCGGCGATCGGCGCCGGCTTCCTGGCCTCCTACATCGCGGTGGTGCAGCAGGTGGGGGCCGTCTCCTCGGGTGGCTACTTCCTGATCTTCTGGCAGTTCCAGAACCCGCCGGACTTCTTATTCAGCCTCATCAAGGCGATGCTGATGGCCACCGCGATCGTGCTCGTGGGGTGCTACTACGGCTACAACGCCTCCGGCGGCCCCGTGGGGGTGGGCACCGCGACGGCCAAGTCGATGGTGCTCAACCTCGTGCTGGTGCACCTGATCGCGGCGCTCGGCACCCAGGTCTTCTGGGGCAACAACCCTCGAGCTCCAATCGGAGGCTAGGCCAATGGCCGTGGATGAGGCGGGAGGGGACGGGGACCAGGACGGCGTGCGCCCCGCCGGGCAGGTCGAGGGAGGGGTCTCCGCGCAGGAGCGCGATAAGGAGGCCGACGAGTTCCGCTACCACACCGGCGAGGGGCGTCCCAGCGAGGAGCCCGACGCGATCGAGTTCGTCGACGTACACAAGGCGTTCGGGCGCAACCGCGTGCTGCGCGGGCTCAACATGGGCTTGCCGGAGAACCAGATCTCGATGATCATCGGCCCCTCGGGCACGGGCAAGTCGGTGTGCATCAAGCACATGGTCGGACTGCTCTACCCCGATGAGGGCGATGTGATCGTGCACGGCCAGTCCGTTCCCAGCCTTCCCGACGAGCAGCTCTTCGAGCTGCGCAGGCAGTTCGGCGTGCTCTTCCAGGATGGGGCGCTGTTTGGGTCGATGAATCTCTACGACAACGTTGCCTTCCCGCTGCGCCACCACACCGAGAAGGGCGAGGAGGAGATCGCCGAGCTCGTCCACCGCCGTCTGCGCGAGGTCGGTCTGGCGGGCGACCACGAGAAGATGCCCAACGAGCTCTCCGGCGGGATGCGCAAGCGGGCAGGATTCGCGCGCGCGCTCGTGCTGGAACCGCAGATCGTGCTGTTCGACGAGCCCGACTCGGGCCTCGACCCCGTACGCACCGCGCTGCTGTGCGAGCTCATCAAGGAAGTGCATGCCGAGAACGGCGGCTGCTACGTGGTGATCACCCACGACATCATGAGCGCCCGCCGCGTCGCCAACCACCTCGCGGTGCTGTGGAAGGGCCGCATCGTACAGTCCGGGCCGGCGCAGGAGCTGTTCGACTCCGAGAACCCCTTCGTGCGCCAGTTCCTCTCGGGCGAATCGGTTGGGCCCCTGGGGATGGATTAGGACGCGGACGGCGGCGGCGGCGCCTCGCAGCCCCTGTGGCGGCGTCCTTTTCCGCTTGCGCCACTAGCCTCTGATTGTGAACTCTGCACGCCTCCTCTCCACCCTGGCAGCCGCCGCGGCGCGCCGCCCGCTGCTGGTGGTGAGCGTCGCGCTGGCGCTCGGAGCGGGCGGGGCGGCGCTCGCGCTGAGCCTGCGCCCGAGCGCTGCCGCGGATACGTTCGTGGGGCGCTCCTCGAGCGACTACCGCGCGACGCAGCGCTACTACGCCAACTTCGGCGAAGAGCCCGTGGATGTGGTGGTGCACGGCAACCTCCAGCAGCTCGTGCTGAGCTCGGACCTCGAGCAGCTCGCGGGCCTGGAGGGGTGCTTGGCAGGGAGGGTCCCAGCGAAGGCGCTCGCGCAGGAGGGCGGCGCGGCGGGGCCCTGCGGGCAGCTCGCGCGAGCGCACACGATCAAGGTGGTGCTGGGGCCGGGAACGTTCGTAAACGAGGCCGCCACGCAGATCGCCGCGCAGCTCGCGGCGCAGAGCCGGCAGGCACAGCTGGAGGCGCAGCAGGCCGAACGAGTGGTGCGCGCCGCGGCGCTCGCGCGCGGCCACAGCGCCGCGGAAGCCTCGCGGCTGGGCCAGCAGGCGAGCAGGATCACGCTCACGCGCTACGCGCAGGAAGTGCTCACGCTGGGGCTGCGCTACGGCCTGCAGGCGGTGCCCTCGATCAGCGACCCCAACTTCGTCTCGACGCTCGTGTTCGACTCCACGGGCAAGACCCCCGGGACGCCCAAGCAGCGCTTCGCCTACCTCTTCCCCAGCCGCGAAACAGCGCTCATCTCGGTGCGGATGCGCCCCGGGCTCAGCCAGTCGCAGCGCGCGGGCACGATCGCGCTGATCCGCCAGGCGGTGGCGATGCCCCAGTGGCGCCTTGCCCACGGCGAGTCCTACCTCGTGACGGGCGAGCCGGCGATCGTGGCAGACCTAACTGGCTCGATCTCGCACACGCTGCTGCTCCTGCTCGTGGCGGTGGCGCTCGTGATGGCGCTCACCCTCGGCCTCATCTTCACCGGTCGCCCGCGCCTTCTGCCCCTGGCGCTGGCCGGACTCGCCTGCGCGCTGGCGTTCGGGGGACTCGCGCTCGTGAGCGGCTCGCTCTCGATCGCGCAGGTCGCCGTGCTGCCCGTGCTGGTGGGGTTGGCGGTGGATTACGCGATCCAGTTCCAGTCGCGAGTGGGGGAGGAGGGGGAGAAGGAGGGGGAGGGGGTCGCGCATGGTGTGCCTGGCGCTGTGCGCAGGGCGGCCAGGGCGGGCGGACCGACGATCGCGCTGGCCTGCGCCGCGAGCGCCGGGGGCGTGCTGGCGCTCGAGCTCTCGCCGGTGCCGATGGTGCGAGGCTTTGGGTTGCTGCTGGTGGTGGGTTTGGGGCTGGCGTTCGTGTGCGCGCTGACCGTGGGCTCGGCGGCGCTGGTGCTGACCGCACGTCGAAGCAAGCGCAGGTCGGGGGGGACGGGCGCGCATGGCGCAGCCGAGGAGCTCGGGGGCGCGGAGAGCCCGAAGAGCCCGGGGGGTGCCCTCGCGGCGGGGCTGGCGAGCGCATGGCATGGCGCACGCGAACTGCTGCACGAGAACCCGCTCACCCGCCTCGTTGAGCACGCCGCGCTGGTCGTGGCGGTGCGCCGCCCGGGGCGGGTGCTTGCCGTCGGCCTCGCGCTGGCGATCCTGGGGTGGGGCCTCGACACCCAGACGCGCGTGGAGACCGACATCACCAAGTTGGTCCCCCAGAACCTCGCCTCGCTGCGCAACCTCAACACGCTGGAGCGGGCCTCGGGGGTGGGTGGCGAAATCGACATGATGGTGAGCTCGAAGGCGCTGACGAAGCCGGCGACGATCGAATGGATGAGCTCGTACGAGAGCGCCGTGCTCAAGCGCTTCGGGTACTCCTCGACCCGCGGCTGCGGGCAGGCTCAGCTGTGCCCCGCGTTCTCGCTGCCCGATCTCTTCGGGGGCGGCGCGGCCGGGAGTGCCGCCGCCAAGTCGAAGCTCACGCAGGCGCAGGTCAACGCGCTGCTTGGTGTGATCCCGCCGTACTTCTCCCAGGAGGTGATCGCCTCGGGCAAGCGGGTGGCGACGCTCGCGTTCGGCATCCGTCTGATGGGGCTCGCTCAGCAGCAGCGGGTGATCGAAGGGATGCGCGCCGCCCTGCACCCCCCCGCGGGGGTGAGCGTGCAGCTCGTGGGGCTGCCCGTGCTCGCCGCGCGCGCCGACGCGCAGGTGGCCTCGGTGTGGCGGCGGATGCTCACGCTGCTCGCGGGGCTGGCGGCGGTGGCGCTCGTGCTGCTCGTCGGGTTCCGCGGCGACTGGCGCCGTGCGCTCGCGCCGCTGCTGCCGGTGGCGCTGGCCACGGGGTGGTCCGCGCTGATCGTGTTCCTGCTGCGCGTGCCGCTGAATCCGATGTCGGTGACGCTGGGGACGCTGGTGCTCGCCGTGGCGACCGAGTTCAGCGTGCTGCTCTCCGAGCGCCACCGCCAGGAGCGGATCGCGGGGCGCTCGATGGTGGAGGCGCTGCGCCACGCCTACCGCCGCACCGGCGCCGCGGTGGCGGCGTCCGGGGTGACCGCGATCGCCGGATTCGGGGTGCTGGCGCTGTCGGACATCCAGATGCTGCGCGACTTCGGCCTGGTCACGCTCGTCGACCTGAGCGTCTCGCTCGTGGGGGTGCTGGTGGCGCTGCCCGCGGCGCTCCTGGTGGTGGAGCGCGGCGCGCTGAGAGCCCGCTCCCCGCAGCGCGTTGGCGTCGCGCTCGCCCGCCATGACCCCGCCTGAGCGGCCTTCGAACGTTCGCTACGGGCGCTACGTGGTGCTCATCGGGCTGGTGCTCGTGGCCTTCGCTGTGACTGACACACTGCTCACGCCCCCGCGCGGGGCCGATGGGATCGTGCCCGGCGAACGCGTGCCGCCGTTCGCTGTTCCGCTCGTCACGGGGACGCTCGAAGGCGACGCCAACGTCGCCACGCGCGCCAACGAGGGCTCCGCCGGGCGGCGGCCGGCGTGCGAGGTGCGCGGTGCGCGGATCCTGAACGTCTGCGAGCTCTACGAACGCTCGCCGGTCGTGCTGGCGCTGTTCGTCAACGGGGGCTCCTGTCCGGCGGTGCTCGACGAGATGCAGGCGCTCGCCCCGTCCTTCCCGGGGGTTCGCTTCGCCGCCGTGTCGATCAAGGGCGAACGTTCTGCTCTGCGCAGCCTGGTGGCTGCACACGGCCTGCGCTTTCCGGTGGGCATCGATCGCGATGGGGTGTTGACAGTCCTCTACAAGGTGTCAAGCTGCCCGCAGGTGAACTTCGTGTATCCCGGCGGCGCGGTGCAGAGCAGGGCGCTGCTGGCGACTCCCTCGCCGGCGGGGCTGCATGCGCGCGTGCAGGCGCTGGTGGCGGGCGCTCGCGCGCGTGGATGGCAGGGCCGATGACCATCGGCTGGTGCGCCCAGGAGGTGCGCGAGGCGTTCCCCGACCTGCGCCTGGTGGTGGCCGAGACGGAGCTGGAGCACGCCGGCTCGCTCACCGGCTCCTCGCCGCACGGGATCAGGGAACGCCTGGAGGCGCTCTCGGATCGCTGGTCGGGGGCGCAGGCGGTGATGGTTCGCCGCCAGGCGGTGCCGGCGGCCTACCGCGTCTTCTTCCGCCACATCGGTCTCGATCCCGACGTTCAGCGCACCCCGATGGAGGGGGCGGTGCTGGAACGGATGTTCGACGGGGGCTTTCTCTCGCGGGGCCTGCTCAGGGACGTGCTGCTGCTGGCGCTGGTGGACACCGGCGTGCCGGTGTGGGCGCTCGACGCTGAGACCCTCGACGGCCCGCTGGGCGTGCGCCTCAGCCGCCGGGGCGAGTCGCTGGGACGCGCGGCGCAAGCGCGCCAGCTGCAGGATGGGCAGCTGGTGGTGGCTGACGCATCGGTCGCCCTGGGGCCGCTCTTCGGCGAGCTCGCGCCGGGCCACGGAGTGCACGCTGGGACGCGCAGCTTGGCGCTGTTCGCCCTGCAGGTGCCGGGCGTTCCGGAGCTGAACGTGGAGGAGGCGTTGTGGAGCGCTCAGAGCACCCTCGAATGGGCGGCGCGAGGCGCGGTAGAATGACTCCTTCGGACAGCGTGAGGAGGGGTCGTGACAGTAGCCGAGCATCCGAAGGTCGATCGACAGGTTGGTGAGGGACTCGCCGGTAAGCGCGCCGCGGGCGAGCTCGCGGCCAGGGAGTCGCTGCGCGCGCAGGTCGCAAAGCTCGAGCACGAGCTCGCCGGGATCGTCGCGGACGGCTTTCCGCGCATCCCCGCAGGCGCTGGGCCGGGCACACGCCGCGCGGTTGCGCATCTGCTCACGCTGGGCGAGCTCGAGCGCCTGCGCGACGGGTTGGCGCAGCGCGTGCACGAGGCTCAGCAGCTGGCCGCCGCGCGCGCCGAGCGCGAGCGCCGCGCGCGGGCGCTGCTGGAGCGGATGCGCCTGGAACCGGGGCGCTACAGGTTCACGCGCCTGCCCGTGGCCGATCTCGGCGAAGGCGGGTGCGGGGTGTGGGAGGTTCGCCCCCGCCTCGGCCTGATCGGCATGCTCAGCGGGTGGTGGCAGGTGAAGCTGTCCTCAGGCTGTCCCTAGGGTCAGGGGTCACGCCGTAGGCGTGGCCCCGGGTGGGTGGGACTTAATCGATTGGGGTCACGCGACCGCGTGGCCCCGAGCAAACTGCTCGCGCCGCGGCGTGGGCCTTTCCCGGGTGAGCATCGCCGCCAGCGTGCGCCGCTGACGATCGGTCATCGTGCCGACGGTCTTGTTCTCGGACATCGGGATCTGCGCGAGGAACTTGCGGCAGCGGCTCTCGCCCCAGCGGCGCTGGCTCGTGAGCAGGTCGGCGACCGCCATGCTCTGCGCCTCCCAGGGGCACTGCAGGATCACCTCGGCGACGCTGGTCTCCCCGGTAGCCACCCGGCGCTTGAGATCGGCGCGGGCCAGCCGCACCTTGTTGGCGCGCTCCAGCGCGCGCATATATTGAGGTCCGGCCGCGTGGCTCGCAGGGGCAATCGTCGCTGTCGCGTTCATGTGTGCTCACTCCCCGTCGCTCCCGAAGACTTCTCCGAGACGACATCCGTGCTTGATTTTTACGAGTAGCGCCGCTGCGACGGCCATCCAAGGCCGTGCCCACCGAATGATCCTCGCCGCGCCCCGGCACCCCTTTTACCGGTGGTTTGGCGTGGACCTCGAAGCGTTGTGGAGCGCCTCTGCAAGCTACGTCAGCGGGGGGTCTCCGGTCAACGCCCCGCGCACAGATCGTGCGCTAAAAGCGACCTTTTTATTCTGGAGGTCTTGACTGGGAAGAGAGAGGGGCCCGGCTCGCCGGCCTTCGGCCGGCTGCGCCACCCTCTTGTGAGGAACTGGACAAGTTTCAGTGTGCGTCCGGTCCGGGCAGAGGTCCGTGCTCGGCCTCGAAGTCGCGCTTGACGGCGGCGAAGACGTCGAGCGCGCGGTCCAGGACGGCATCGTCGTGCGTGGCCATCACGCTCGTGCGCAGCAGCGCCCCGCCGGGAGGCACGGCGGGGTGCAGGGCGGTGTTGACGAACACGCCGCCGTCGTAGAGCGCCTTCCACAGCAGCGCGGCCTTCCAGTCGTCGCCGACGAGCACCGGCACGATCGGCGTGACGATCGAGCTCCGCCATCGGGCAGCGGCTGCGGGGCGACCACCGCGAAGCCCAGCTCGTGCAGACCGTCGCGCAGGCGCTACGCGTTATCGAGCACGCGCTCGAACAGCGGGGGCCCCTCGGGGGAGCGCAGCACGCGCAGCGCCGCGAGCGCCGCGCCGAGCGCGGCTGGAACGGCTGAGGCGGTGAACAGGAAGGCGCGCGAGTACAGGCGCAGGTACTCGATCACCTCGGCTCGGCCCGGCGACGAAGCCCCCGCACGAGGCGAGCGACTTGGAGAAGGTGCCCATGCGCAGGTCCACGCGCTCCTCGACGCCCAGCAGCTCGGCGGTGCCCGCGCCGCGCGCGCCGAGCACGCCGGCGCCGTGGGCCTCGTCGACCATCAGCCGCGCGCCGTAGCGCTCGCACAGCTCGCAGATCTCGTGCAGCGGGGCGATGTCGCCCTCCATCGAGAACACGCCGTCGACGACGACGAGCACGCCGCCGCCGTCCTCGCCGGCGCGCTGGAGCATCTTCTCGAGCTTCTCCAAGCGGTTGTGGCGGAAGGGCCGCAGCTTGGCGCGCGAGAGCAGGCAGCCATCGAGGATCGAGGCGTGATCGCCGGAGTCGGCGATCACCGTGTCTCCGGGGCCGAGCAGCGTGCCGAGCGTGCCGACGTTGGCCTGGTGGCCGGTGGTGAACACGATCGCGTCCTCGGTGTTCATCCACTGCGCGATCTCGCTCTCCAGTTCGAGGTGCAGCGGGATCGTGCCGTTCAAGCAGGCGCGAGCCGGTGAGGCCGGTGCCGTAGCGGTGCAGCGCGTCCTGCGCGCCCGCCAGCACGCGCTCGTCGCCGGTGAGCCCGAGGTAGTTGTTGGAGCCCAGCATGATCCGCCGCGCGCCCTCCATCTCCACGACCGGCATCGCCGGGGATGTGAGCACGTGGAAGTAGGGCAGGATGTCCGCCGCGCGCGCCGCATCGAGCAGCTCCGAGCGCTCGTGGTGGCGGACCTTGGCGAAGACGTCGGGGGTGGTGTGCATGTAAGGTGCCCGCGCAGTGGCTGTAGAGGTCAGAGAAGCATCCGGCTGGAGGGACCTGAAGGCCTTCGTCAACCTCCCCTTCCGCCTGCACTCTAACCACCCCAACTGGGTGCCACCGCTGAAGATCGAGCGCCACATGTTCCTCAACCGGCGCATGAACGCCTTCTTCAGCCACGGCGAGGCCGCCTACTTCCTCGCGCGGCGGGACGGGCGCGTGGTGGGCCGCATCACGCGCGCAGATCAACCGCGCCTTCAACGAGCAGCACAAGGCAAACTGGGGCTGGTTCGGCTTCGTCGAGTTCGAGGAGGACCCGGAGGTGCTGGGCTCGCTGCTCGACGCCGCGCAGGCGTGGCTGCGCAGCGCGGCTGCGAGCGCATGGTCGGGCCCGCGGACTTCGCGATGAACGACGAGTGCGGCATCCTGATCGAGGGCTTCGAGCTGCGCCCGATGATCCTCCAGCCGTGGCACCCGCCCTACTACCAGCGCCTGATGGAGGAGCACCGGCCTGACCAAGGCGATGGACCTGCTGATGTGGAATCTAGAGGTCACCGAACGCGACAAGGTGCTGCCCGTCATCTGGGAGCTGGCCGACGAAGGCACAGTCCGAGCACGGCATCCGCGTGCGCCCGATGCGCCGCCGCCAGCTGCGCAAGGACATGGACTCCTTCGCGGAGGTCTACAACAGCGCGTGGTCTGAGAACTGGGACTTCATCCCCTACAGCAAGAAGGACCTCGACGCGCTTGCGCAGGAGCTGCAGCTCGCCTTCGACAAGCACTGGTTCATGATCGCCGAGCGCGAAGACACCGGCGAGGTAGTGGGCATTGCGATCACCATCCCCGACCTCAACCAGGTGCTCGCCAAGATGAAGGGGCGCCTGCTTCCCTCTCGGCTGGTGGCGCTTCCTGCGCAAGGGCTCGATCATGACCCGCGTGCGCGTCGGCTGGCTCGGCGTCAAGCCCGAGTACCAGCACACCGGCGTCGCCGCCAAGCTCTACGAGATGCACTTCGACGCCGCCGAAGCGCGCCCTCAGAAGGGCGGCGAGATGGGCTGGATCCTCGAGACCAACACCGCGATGAACCGCGGCATGGAGGCGATGGGGGGGACCGTCGTGAAGAAGTACCGGATGTATGAGCGGGTGCTGGACGAGGCGGCGATGGCGACGGACACCTCGGCCGAGGCCGTGCCGGCGTAGCGGTCTGACGCGCTCTTTACACTGAACCCAGTGAGCGAGCCGCACGAGCCGCAGGACGAGCCGATCGTCGAGGAAGTCGACGCGCTGCTCGTCGAATCCGAAGAGCAGGTCGTCATCGCGCCCGCCGCGCCCCTGCCGGTCTCCGCGCGCGGGATGGTCCCCGCGGTGCAGGCGGCAGCCGTCGCGGCCGGGGGTTTCGTCGCCGGCGCCGCCGTCGTGGGCCTCGTCAGCCGCCGCCACAACCGCGCCGCGCTGGCCGCGGGCTCCGCGCCGCGCCGTCGCCTGCTCAGGCGCTCCTCCCAGGACGGGGTGCAGGCGCTGCAGATCGTCTCCACCCGCTCGCTGCTCGTGGACATCCACCTGCTGGGTGGCGGCGAGCAGGGTTGAGCGGACGTTGGCCGCCACACGCGCCTTCGCACCGCGTGCGCCGGGCGTCACTGCGCCGCGCCGTGGGGCCCCGCGCGGAGGTGTTGCGGGCGGCGAGGTCGAACTGCGCGAGGAGGTTCGGCCGCCTTGGCCGTTTCGCCTGCCGCTGCAGGGCGGCGCCGACGGGGTGCTGCGCCACCGCAACGGCGTGCTCCACCGGCTCCTGCACCACGAGGGCCAGCCCGTTGTCGTGCGGGTCGCGCAGAGCAGCCCGGACACCGTCCTCTTCGGGGCGCGCGCCGACACCCGCGCGGCGGCTCGCCACGGCATCGCGCGCATGCGTTTCGCGCTCGGCGTCGACGACGACCTGCGCCCCTTCCACGAGCGCTTCCGCGAGGACCCTCTGATCGGCCTCTCTGTTCGCCGCCGCAAGCACCTGCGCATCCGCCGTCGCCCCGAGCCCTTCGAGGCGCTCGCGTGGGCGATCTGCGAGCAGTTGATCGAGTTCGAGCGCGCCGCCGCGATCCAGCGGCGCATCGTCTGGCGCATGGGGCCGCGCTGGGATGGCGAAGGCGTCTCGCTGCGCGACGTCCCCAGCGCCGAGGCGATGGCCGGTCTCTCGCCCGCCTACCTGCAATCGCTCGACCTGGGAGGGGCCCGCGCCCGCACGCTCGTGCGCGCCGCGCGCGAAGTCGCGCGCCGGCGCATCGACCTGCACGCCCCCGACCACGAGCGCGCCTGGCGGCGCCTGCGCGCGATCCCCGGCATCGGGCCGTGGACGGTCGAGATGCTGGCCCTCTACGGCCAGGGGCGCCACGACCAGATCCCGGCAGGGGACCTCGGCTTCCTCAAGCTCGTGGGGCGCCACCTCTCGGGCGGCGATCCCCACGCGCGGGCGCAGGAGCACCAGGTCAGGGAGTTCTTCGCGCCCTACGGCGAGTGGGCCGGACTCGCCGCGCGGCACATGATGGGCGGGGCCTGAACGTCACGCTTCGGCGAGGACGCAGCCCTCTGTCAGCGCCTTGTGCTGCAGGATTCGCGCGAGGCTTGACCTCAAGACAAGCCGCGTTTACTTTGGGGCTTGACTTTTGCGACGGAGATGGTATAGGCTTGTTCATGTCAGGCATGTGCCTGGCGAGATAGGTCGGGTTTGGGTCCTCCCGCTGGTGCGGGTTCCATGGGACCGCTTGGGATGTCGGAGAGGGATGTCGATCGCTTGATGAGGGTTTATGAGATGAGTGATCTTGTTTTCACCGCGCAGGGCGCGGCCAATGGTCTTACGGCCCCAGTGGGGACCGTAAATAGATGCTCCAGCATCGCTGAAGCATCTCTCTCTCTCTCTCTCTCTCTTTTCCCGGTCGGCTAGCTTCTAGGGCCCTTCGCCGCCGGCTCTCGACGGCTCGCTCCGGCGGCAGGCGCCGGATTGGTCTTTCGCGGGCTTCGTGGCCGCGCTTTTCGTTGTCGTTTGGCGAGGGGTGTGTCCCCTCTTTGTCGGAGGGTGGGGCGGTCGGTTGTGGGCCGGCGCGCCGAGTCCCTCTATTCCTTGTCGAGGAGGGGATTGGCTGATGCGTGCTCTGGTTGTGAGGTTGCTGGTGGGTGTTGGGTTGGCTGGCGGTGTGTGTGGGTGTTGCTGGGCTGGTATGGCGGGAGCGGCGGGTGTGGGTCTGCCGGATGGGCGGGCCTATGAGTTGGTTTCGCCGTTGGGTAACGGGGAAGTGTACGAGCCGCGAACAGTGGGGAATGATTCACTGGTCGCCGAAGAGCCATTTCGGGCGGCGGCCGATGGCGATGCGATGACGTACGTGGGTGGTGCTCCGAGCTCCGGTGTGGGTGGAAACGGGAATCTGGAATCCCGGACCCTGTATAACAACGAGTACCTGGCCGGCCGGACTTCCGATGGTTGGGTTGCGAGCGACATCGAGCCTCCGCCCGCCGCAGAATCCGAATCTCGCCCCATATATCAGTCGTTCTCAGACGATCTTTCGACAGGGTTTCTCAGTTCGTCCGACAGTCCAAGGTTGGCCGGTGCGCCAGCGTGCACAGGATCGGATCTGTATTCGCGCAGCAGCACCGGGGGTGCCTTTGCCGCGCTGTTTACCTCGACACTGACGGGGAAATGCGGCAGGCCGCTGTTCGCCGGCATGTCAGCCGATCGCTCGCACGTCCTGTTTCAAAGTGAAGCTGCATTGGTGTCTCCGGCTGTTTCCACGGCTGGTGGCCCATCGTTCAGTGCATTCTGCGAGTACGACTGCAATCTGTATGAGTCGGTAGGCGGCGTTGTGAGTCTCGTAAATCTGCTGCCAGGCAATGGGGGTGTGGATGCGACGGCGACGTTCGGCGGTGTGTCGGGCAACGGCGAATACGATCAGCCTGATTTGAGCAATGTGATCTCGACGGATGGATCGCGCGTGGTGTGGTCGGATGTCAACACCGAAGTGATCTATGTGCGTGAGGATGGCGTCAGGACCGTCCAGGCGTCTGCGGGTGCGGCGAGGTTCTGGACAGCAAGCGTGGACGGCCGTTTCGTGTTCTATACAGAAGGTGAACGGCTCCTGCGCTTCGATACGGATAGTGGTACGCGTGAAGAACTCGTGGATGTGGGCGCGGGTGTGCAGGGAGTAGTCGGAACCAGCGAAGACGGGTGGTATGTATATTTCGTCGCGAATGGCGTGCTTGCTGCGGGAGCCACTCCAGGCTCATGCAAGTTGGCTTATCCCAACGGATACACAGAAGAGAATGAAGCTAGATGCAACTTGTATGTTCTGCATGTCGGAGAATCTGTACGCCTCATCGCCACGCTAGCCGGGGCTGACGACTTCATCACTGAAGCTGCCGGTGAACTCAATAGTCAAGGATTTGGAGATTGGCGGTCAGACCTTGGATCAAAGACAGCTGAGGTCTCGCCCAATGGGCAAAGTGTCGCGTTCAGCTCGACGCTGCCGTTGACGGGCTATGACAACGTCGCGCCGTCCGATCCGGAACATCGTGCAATTCATGAGCTGTTTGTGTATGACTGGGTTGGCGGTGGACGGTTGTATTGTGCGTCTTGCGATCCCACCGGCATGCCTCCGACAGGGCCAGCATTTGGGGCGTCAGGACCTCCAAGCATTTGGGGTACCTACTTGCAGCGATGGCTGTCAGAAGATGGCGGTCGTGTCTTCTTCGATACCGCGCTGCCGCTCGCCCAGCAGGACACGAACGGCTGGACAGATGTGTACGAGTGGGAGCGCGGCGGCGAGGGCAGTTGTGGACAGCAGAGTGGGTGTGTGTATCTGCTCTCGGGCGGCTCCAGCACTGGTGAATCAATCTTTCTGGATGCGAGCGCGAGCGGGGACGACGTGTTCTTTATGACGCGCGCGCAGCTGGTGCCGGAAGACCACGAAGAAAGCTTCCATGTGTTCGATGCTCGCACCCCGCACGTCCCTGGTGAAATGGTCGGCGTCGCGAGTGTCGCGGGCGCGATATGCGCGGGTGCCGGTTGCCAGGCTTCTTCGCCGGCGGTGCCGGAGTTCGCGGTGCCGGCGAGTGCGGCGTTCGCGGGGGCAGGGAATCTCGCGACACCCGCGCCGCTGCCGGTGGTGAAGCCGAAGCCGAAGAAGCGGGGAGCGGTGTGTCGGCGAGGTTACGCCCGCAGGCGTGGCAGGTGTTTGAGAGTGAAGACGAAGCCGGCGGCGGGACATACCACCAAGGCGAAGGGGAGACGATGACGATGGCGAGGACGAAGGTTATTGTGGTGGCGGTTGCACGGCGTGCGTTGCGTCGAAATATCTGTGGTGTGGCCGCGGCCGGTGCATTGGGTGTGTGTGCTTTGGGTGTGTCGTGTGCCTCGGCATGGGCGGAAAGCCCAGGCGCCGGATGGGAGGTAGCCTCATCGGCGCTGCCGACCAACCTCGCGCTGGGCCATCGTGGGTTGATCGAAGTAAACGTTTACAACGTCGGAGCGGCCACCGGTGGCGGTCCGGTCACGGTGACCGACACGCTTCCACCGGGCCTTGAAGCGACGGAAGCGGGAGACCTGCGATACGAACCGGGCTACGATCCCGAAGCTCCGCCGATCGGGCACGAACGGTGGACGTGCTCGGGGAGCACCGTCGTGACGTGCACGAGCGTCGAAGCGAGCCCGCCCGAACTTGAGGGGGGCGGCGGCCTCCCCTTTAGATCAAACTTCGATGGGATCGGCATTGCAGTGAAGGTCGCCTCGGATGCGGCGGAAGGAACGTCGGTCAACCGCGTGTCGGTCGCCGGCGGTGGGGCGATTGAAGCTGCGAGCGGCGCAGATCCGGTGACCGTCGGCGCCAGCCCTGCCGGTTTTGGGGTTGCGGGGTGGGACAGCTGGTTCAGCAACGCCTACGGTACGCTTGACTCTCAGGCCGGCTCGCATCCCTATGGCATGACGTTCAGAATCGTTTTCCCAATCGAAGTGAGCCCGGAAGGATATACGACACCCGCGGGTGGCAAGGAACCGCGTGATATTGCAGTAAACCTGCCGCCGGGCCTGAGCGCCGATCCCGGCGCGACGCCACGGTGCACACACCGTCAGCTGAACGCAGGCGCAAACTCCTGTCCTGCAGGCAGCCAGGTTGGCCTCATCCATGCGACCGCGATTTTTCGCACAAGCCTCAATACGCGGGTGTTCAACATGGTTCCACCACCGGGAGTGCCGCTGGAGCTGGGCTTCTCGATTAACGAAGTTGTCACATATTTGGATGCGGGAATCCGCTCGGGCAGCGACTACGGAGCCACGACGCACGGCAACAACACGGTACAGACGAGGCTTGAAAATCTCACGTTGACGCTTTGGGGGGTTCCAGGGGATCCCAGCCACAACCGCTGGCGCACCGGCGGCAAGGAAGGGTGCCAGGAATTCAATCCGTCACCGACAGAAACATCCTGCAAGCAACCCGAACGCGGCCCGAAGGCGTTCTTGACGTTGCCGGTGTCGTGTGAAGGACCGCAGTCTTTGGGGATCTCGGTGAACGCGTGGCAGGATACGGAACTCACGGGCGGGGCAAATATCGTGACGCATGACGCGAACGGAACACCAGTGGGGTTCGGTGGTTGTGAAGATTTGCGGTTCGATCCGTCGTTCTCGACAGTGCTGGACACCGCGCGGGTGGATTCTCCGACGGGGTTGACCGTTCATATGCACTTCCCGTTGGAAGGTTTGGATGAGCCAGGTTCGCTGGTGCCGTCAGACATGAAGGACGTGTCGGTCGCGTTGCCGGAAGGGTTGGTTGTGAACCCAGGGCAGGCGAGCGGTTTGGTGTTGTGCGGGGAAACCGAAGCGTCGCTGCGGACGCTCCCCGACGGCCAGGAAAACACTGGTCCTGCGGTATGCCCCGCGACGTCCCGGGTCGGGACGGCGAGGATCAAGAGCCCGCTGCTGGAAGCCGACCTGGAAAAGGAAATCGAAGGCAGCGTGTACCTGCTGGGATCGAACCCTCCCTATCTGAAGCTGTTGGTCGCGGGGTCCGCGGACGGCGTGAACATCAAGTCGGTCGGCACGGTGCACCTGGATGCGGCCACGGGTCGTTTGACGACGACGTTCCAGAACACGCCGCAACTGCCGTCGAGCGATATCGACCTGTCGTTCTTCGGTGGTTCGCGGGGTGCGTTGATCAGCCCAAGGTCGTGTGGTGTGTTCACGACCACGAGCGACTTCACGCCGTGGAGCACCCCCGGTACCCCGGATGCGTTCCCGACCGCGCAGTTCGGCGTCAGCGAAGGCGTCGGTGGCGGTGCGTGCCCGAGCGGGGAGCCGTTCAGCCCGTCGGCTGTGGCGGGGACGGTGAACAACCTTGCGGGCGCGTTCAGCCCGTTGACGCTGACGTTGTCGCGTCAGGACGGCGAACAGGACGTGAGCGGGGTGTCGGTGACGCTCCCACCGGGTCTGCTCCCGATTCTGAAGGGTGTGGAACGCTGCCCGGAACCGCAGGCCGCGCAGGGCGCCTGTGGCGCGGGGAGCCTGATCGGGCATACAACGGTCGCTGTGGGCGTGGGTCCTGATCCGTTGTATGTGCAGGGTGGTCAGGTGTTCCTTACGGGCCCATACAAGGGCGCGCCGTTCGGGTTGAGCGTGGTCGTGCCGGCTGTGGCGGGCCCGTTCAACCTGGGGAACGTGATCGTCCGCGCGGCGATCGGCATCGACCCGCACACTGGGCAGCCGACGATCGTGAGCGACCCGTTGCCGCGAATCCTCGACGGGGTCCCCCTGCAGATCAAGACGTTGAATGTGACGACTGACCGTTCTGGGTTTACGTTCAACCCCACGAGCTGTGAAGCGATGAGCGTCACCGGCTCGGTCACGAGCACGCAGGGTGCGACGGCGCCGTTGTCGAGTCGTTTCCAGGCAGCGGGATGCCAGGGCCTGCCGTTCAAGCCGGTTTTCACGGTCTCCACGCAGGCGAAGACCAGCAAGAGGAACGGGGCGAGCCTGACGGTGAAGGGGAGCTTCCCCGCGGGCGAGGCGAACATCCGCTCGGTTGCGGTGACGCTGCCCAAGCAGCTCCCGGCGCGGTTGACGACGATCCAGCAGGCGTGCACCGCCGCGGTGTTCGCTCAGAACCCGGCGGGGTGCCCCGCGGGCTCGAACATCGGAGTGGGGACTGCCAGCACGCCGATCCTCGCGAACCCGGTGTCGGGCCCGGCGTACCTGGTGTCCCATGGTGGCGCGGCTTTCCCCGATGTCGTCGTGATCCTGCAGGGCGAAGGCGTCACGGTTGACCTCACGGGCAGCATCGACATCAAGCACGGGGTCACAAGCTCGACGTTCGCGACGGTTCCCGATGCGCCGATCTCGAGCTTCCAGTTGACGCTCCCAGAGGGCCCGCACTCGGGCCTGGCGGCGGTCGTCCCCGCGAAGGCGAAGGGCAGCCTCTGCGGGCAGAAGCTCGCGATGCCGTTCACGATCACCGGCCAGAACGGGGCGGTGCTCAAGCAGAACGCGAAGATCGCGGTGACCGGCTGCCCGAAACCGAAGAAGAAGCACAAGGTGAAGGCCAAGAAGCACGGCAAGAGCCACGTCCAGAGGAAAAAGGGCTAGGCGGGGGCGATGGCGGTGTCCTCGCGTGAGCGCAAGGCGGCAGGGGCGCGCAAGCAGGCGCGCTCCGCCGTCGGGCGTGGTGGTGGGACAGCGCGGCGCGGCGGAACCGCCGACGGCGATGGGATCGCGCGTGGCGACGGCGCTGGCAAGCCCACGCGTGATGGTAAGACGACGGGTGTCGGGCGGGAGAAGGTTTCGGAGATTCAGCGCGCGCGGATGCTCACCGCGATGGCCGAAGTCGCCGCGGAGCGCGGCGCGGCGAACGCGACGGTCGCGCATATCGTTGCGTGCTCGGGTGTCTCGCGCAGGACGTTCTATGAAATGTTCCGTGATCGCGAAGACTGCCTCGCCGAAGCGTTCGAGGTCGCGCTCGCGCGGGCGGGCGAGCGTGTCCTCCCGGAGTATTCGGCGCAGCGTGGCTGGCAGGCGCGGCTCAGGGCGGGCCTCGCGGCGCTGCTGCTGTTCGTGGATGAGGAGCCCGACATGGGCCGCCTGCTGATCGTCGAGGCGCTCGGCGGCGGCCCGCGCGTGCTTGCGCATCGCGCGGAGATCATCGCGCGGCTCGTGCAGGCTGTCGATGAGGGCCGCGAGCTCGCCCGCACGCCGCCGCCGCCACTCACCGCCGAGGGTGTCCTGGGCGGCGCGTTCGCGCTGATCCACACTCGCCTGTTGCAGCGCGACACCGCGCCGCTCACCGACCTGCTCGGCCCGCTGATGGGCCTGATCGTCGGTCCCTACCTCGGTTCGGCCGCCGCGCACAGGGAGATCGGGCGGCCCGCGCCGGAGTTCGACCACGCCGCGCGGCGCGAGCACCGCGACCCGCTGCGCGGTCTCGAGATGCGCCTCACCTACCGCACCGTGCGCGTGCTCGTCGCGATCGGCGCGCACCCCGGGGCGTCGAACCGGCAGATCGCGGACGCCGCGGGCGTCGAGGACCAGGGGCAGATCTCGAAGCTCCTGCGGCGCCTGGAAAGCCTCGGTCTCGTCATCAACACCGGGCAGGGGCACTCCAAGGGCGAGCCCAACATGCTGGACCCTCACGCGTCCGCGGGCGAGGAAGTCGAGCAAGCCATCAAGGCCACAAACCGACGGGTGACGCCTGCGGCCGTGGGCCGCCTGGGCGCTCGGCGGGTCGTGCCGCGACGGTGGGGCGACGGGTGGTGAGCTGCGGGTGTCGGTTGCGTGGGCGTTCGGCGGGCCGTGCGCGGCCCTCGCTGGCGGCCGGCAGGCCGCCCCTCCTCCTTCCTGGCTGTTTGGACGTATTGCCAGTCGTCGAATACTGCGAAAAGTTGTAGCCTCTGGCTGCCGTGGACGTTGCCTTCCCTGGCCAGGCGAGCGCCGAGCGGCCTGCTTCGCAGGTGCGCGAGCGCGTCCATGAGCTGGTGGCCGAGGTCTCGCTGCGCGCGGTTGGGCAGGTTGGGCCGCTGTGCGCGGACATCGGCCGGCGGCTGCTGATCGAATCGCCCGCCTTCGGGCAGGATGCCGAGCTCGAGCGGGAGATGCACGCCGCGATCCGCGCCAACCTCGAGCACGTCTTCGAACGAGTGATGCTGGGTGCCGAGGATGCGCTCGCTCGCCCCGCCCGACGGCGCTGCGCTTTGCCGCCTCGGTGCTGCACCACGGGATCGACACCGCCGATCTGATTCAGGCCTACCGCGTGGGGCAGAACATGGCGTGGTCGTGGTGGATGGTTCGCCTCGCCGACCACATCGATGATCGCGAGCTCCTGATCGAGGCGCTCGAGGTCTCCTCCGCGCGGATGTTCACCTACGTCGACGCTGTCCTCGACGAACAGGGCCGCCTGTGGGAGGAGGAGCGCCGGCGCTGGCTCGGCCGCGCCGTCGCGCTGCGCGCCGAGGTCGCGCGGAGGGTCCTGCGCGGGGAGCCGCTCGCGGTGGAGGAGGTCGCTCACGCGCTCGACTACAACATCGAGCGTCCCCTGCTCGCGGCGATCCTGTGGGAAGACGGCGCACCCGTCGGCACCGAATCGGCGATGGACCGCCTCGAGGGGCTCGCCGACGCGATGGCCCTCGCAGTAGGCGCCGAGCGCGCGCTGCTAGTTCCTGCGGGCTCCGCCACGCTGTGGGCGTGGTTCGCCGGGGAGTCCTCGCCATCGGTGGACGTCCTCGCGCGCGTCGCCGCCGAGCGCCTACGCGATGGGCAGGGTATCGCCCTCGGTCTGCCCGGCGCCGGACTCGAGGGCTTTCGCTCCAGCCACCGCCAGGCCCGCCGCGCGCGTCGCCTCGCTGGGCTCGCGCGCACGCCAGCCGGTCTGATCCGCTTCGACGAGGTCGAGACGCTGTGCCTCATGAACGAAGACCCCGAGCTCGTTGGCGACTACGTGCGGCGCAAGCTGGGTGGCCTCACCGCCAGCGACCCGGTCACCGAACGCGTGCGCGAAACCGTCCTCGTCTGGCTGCAGGAGGGCGGCAACACCCGCCGTGCCGCCGAACGCCTGGATACGCACAAGAACACCGTTCACTACCGCGTCCAGCGTGCCGAGGAAGTCCTCGGGCATCCGCTCATCGGAGGACCGCCTCGGCTTGGAGCTCGCGCTGACGCTGGCCGAGCGCGTGGGATTGCGGATCCTCGAAGACTGATTGCGAGATGCCCGCGCGCGGTCGCGTCGGCGGGAGCGCCTACAACCCCTGCCCCGGCAGGAACTCGTTCGTGAAGGGGGGCAGGCCCGCGTCGGGGTTGTGCGCCAGCAGGCCGTGCGTCGCCATCCAGCTGCCAAACGCCGCCCACGCCGTCGGGTTCTGCCAGCCGTAGGGCTCGCTCGCGTGGGGGGCCGCGGGACGGGTCGCGGGCAGCGTCCGTTCGATCGAGGCCAGCTGCAGCTTCGCTTCGAGGTTCGGGTTCGCCGCCAGCACGAGCTTTGCCGCCGCCGCGGGGTTGGCGCGCACCTCGCGCTCGCCGCGTGTGAGCGCCTCCAGGAACGCGCGCAGATCCTGTCCGCGGCTGTGCGCCTCGTCTTCGCGCACCACCAGCACCAGCTCGTTGTACTCCGGGACGCCCGCCTTATCCACGGGGATCGTGATCGGGTGCTTGTGCAACTGCTTCCAGCTGGATCGCCTCGTAGTTCCAGAATCCTCCGAGCGTCGCCGCCACCTTGCCCGAGAGCATCGCCGGCACGAGGTTGAAGCCGACGTTCACTTCCTGCACGGTGCTTGGGTCCACGCCGGCGTTCTGCAGCGCGGTCTTCAGCTCCGCCGCCTGGTAGGGGATCCCCGCGGTGCCCACCTTCTTGCCCTTCAGATCCGCGACCTTCTTCACGTGCTGGTCCGGCAGCGCGATGATCGACGTCAGCGGGCGCTGCACCAGCGCGGCGATCGAGACCACCTTCAGCCCCTGATCGCGCGCGATCAGCACTTCCGGCTCGTAGCTGATCGCCATATCCACCTTCCCCGCCGCCAGCAGCCGCAGCGGTTCGGCGGGGTTCGCCGGGGTCTCGGGCTTCACATCGAGACCGCCTGCCCTGAAGTCGCCGTTGGCGATCGCCGAGTACAGCGCCGCGTGATCCGCGTTGGGGAAGTAATCCAGCATCACCGTGAAGGTCTTCGTGGCCGAGGGGACGACGGTGTCCTTCTTTTCGCCGCACGCGCTCAGCGCGAGCGCGAGGACGAGCGCCGAGCGATGCGGCGCCGGTGCGCGGCGTCCGGCACGCGGCGGCGAGGCGCGGCGGACAGGGCTGGCTCTCAACGTTCGTTCTCCTTTGCGGGGGTGCGCCCAGGGCGCCAGGCGGCGTTCGATCAGGGCGAGGGTATAGAAACATGCGACCGCGAACACGAACAGCACGGCCGTCGCGGCCCACGCGCGCGGGGTCTGCAGGGTGCTGAGATCCATCTCGATCTCGTGGCCCAACCCGGCGCTCGTGCCGGCGGTCGTGACTTCGGCGATGTACGCGCCGATCACGCCCACCGCCAGGGCGATCCGCGTGCCGCTGAGCGCGGCCGGCAGGGCAGCCGGCATCTCCGCGATGCGAAATGCCTGCCAGCGCGAGGCGTCGAGCGTGCGCAGCAGCTTCAGCTGATCGGGGTCCACCGCCGCGAGTCCATCCACGGTGGTCACCACCACCGGGAAGAAGCAGATCAGCGCGATCACCACGAGCTTCGGCCAGATCCCGAAGCCCCACCAGAACACCAGCAGCGTCGCGATCACCGCGACCGGCACCGCCTGGGAGCCGACCGCGAGCGGGTAGATCGCGCGGCGCGCCAGCGGCGAGAAGTGGATCGCCACGGCGACCGCGAAGCCGCTCACCAGCGCGAGGGCGAGGCCGAGGACCACCTCCCTGGCGGTCACCGCCAGGTTGGAGGAGATCAGGCTCCGGTTGCTCCACAGCTTCCTCGGCCATCGCGTGCGGGGCCGGCAGCACGAACTGGTTCACGCCGCCGCTGTCCGCGTAGATCTCCCAGGCGCCGAGAGGGTCGCCACGAGCACGGCGGCGGGGAGGGCGTTGAGCAGAGCGCGCTTCATACGAGCCTCGCGGGGGCTGGTGCGGGATCTCGTCATGCGAATCCCTCGGACGCTGGCGTTCCGCTCAGCGAGAGGGTCTCCAAGACTCTCTCGCGAAGCGCGGTCACGACGGGATCGGTGCGCGAGCGGGGGCGCTTCGAGCGTCGACCTCCAGCTCGCCGTTCACGCGGCCGGGGCGGGGGGAGAGGACCACGATGCGATCCGCCAGCACCACCGCCTCCTCGACGTCGTGCGTCACGAGCACGACCGTGCGCGGCTCCTGGCGCAGCGCGTCCGCCAGCCACGCCTGCATCTCCGCGCGCGTGATCGCATCGAGCGCGCCGAATGGCTCATCCAGGCACAGCACGCTCTTGCCGGAGAGGAGCGTGCGCACGAACGCCACGCGCTGGCGCATCCCGCCGGACAGCTCGTGCGGGCCGGCGTCCTCGAAGCCATCGAGTCCCAGCTCGGCGAACATCGCGCGCGCGCGATTGCGCGCCTCGCGCCTTCGGTGTGTGCGCTATGCGCAGCGCCAGCGCCGCGTTATCGAGCGCGCTCAGCCACGGCAGCAGCAGATCGCGCTGGGGCATCAGGGCAGCCGATGGGCTCTCGATCGTGCCCGCGTCGGGCGTCGCGCAATCCGCAGATCAACTCCAGCAGGGTGGTCTTGCCGCAGCCGCTCGGTCCCACCACGGCCAGCAGCTCGCCGGGCAAGGCGTGCAGCGTAACGTCGCTGAGGGCCTGAACCGGCTCCCGGCGCTCCGGACGGTAGGCCATGCTCACGCCGCGCACCGCCACGCCACCCGCGGATCCGCCGCGCTCTGGCTCCGACTCCGATGGCTTCTGACCGGGCGGCTCGAGCCCTGTCAACACGTCGCTCCCTCCGCGGGCATTACCCCACAGGTTCGAAGGGTCGGCGCCGGGGGAGTCGCCTCCCGTGCGCCATCTCAGCCAGCCTGCCCGCCAGCTCCCCTGGTTTGCTTGCTGCGCTGATGCTAGCGCGCGGCGGTCAGCCCCGGCCGCGCGAGCGCCTTGACGAAGTCCTCCAGCTGCGCGGTGGTCCAGCACTCGAACGCGGTGCAGTGCTGCTCGTAGGCGGCGATCACCGAGTCGCCGTAGTTCCAGTACAGGCGCGGCTCGGGGTTCAGCCAGAAAGTGCGCCCCGCGCGAGCGGCGACCGCGGCGAACAGATCCGCGCGGGGGTCGCGGCCGTTGGTGCGCGCATCGCCGAGCACGATCACCGTGGAGCGGGGGGTGAGGTCGTCGCGGATCAGCTCCAGCAGCTCCGACCAGACGCGGCCGTAGTCGGTGTAGCCGGAGATGTCGGCGACGCCCGCGTCGCCGGCGATGCGTTCGCTGACGGTCTTGAAGTCGCGCGTCTGCTCGAAGATGTCGGTGATCTCCGAGATGCGCTCGATGAACACGAACGAGCGCATCTTGCGGAAGCTGTCGTGCAGCGCGTGCAGCACGGAGAGGAAGAAGACCGAGGCGGAGGTGACGCTCGTGGAGACGTCGCACAGCACATAGATCTCCGGGCGGCGCGGGCGGCGGGGGCGGTACTTCAGTTCGACCGGCACGCCCCCCGTCTGCAGCGAGGCGCGCATCGTGCGCCTGACGTCCACGTGCGCGTGGTGGCGATGCCCGCGCGCCTGCTTGCCCTGCGTGGCGAGGCGCCGGCGCAGCTGCGCCACGACGCGGTGCACGGCCGCGAGATCCTGCAGGGGGCCGGAGGGCAGCGCGCGGTCGAGGTCCCCCAGCGGGCGCGCGGGCGGGCAGCGAGCCGGTGCGCTCGATCTGCCCGCGTTCGAGCTCGCGGCGCAGCAGCGCCTCGAAGCGGCGCAATGCCTCGCGCGGGAGGCCCTCGCGGCGCGGGTCCCCCGCGGGCATATCGGGCTGCGGGTCGGTGCGCAGGCCGAGCGCGCGGCGGATGCGCTGCACGTCCACGCCGATCACGCCCGAGCCGTTCTCCTGGCGCCCGAAGGCGGCGATCGCCATGCGCGCGAGGTCGCGCATCGCGCCCTCCGAGCCGTCGCGCAGCGCGGCGGCGATCTGCGCGCGCAGGGCCTCGAGATCCTCGGGCGACAGCTCGTCCAGCGACAGCTCGCCCCCCTCGCGCAGACTCGCCCTCGCGCACGTTCTCGCGCGCGGCGGCCAGCTCCACGGCGCGGAAGAAGAAGCGGTCGAACACCAGCTCGAACACGCGCCGGTCCTCCTGGCTCTTGGCGAGCGTCGCGGCGAGCGCCTCGCGGAAGTCGCGCTGGCTGGTCCAGTCGATCTCCTCCAGCACGCGGAAGGCGTCGAGCAGCTCGGAGGTGCCCACCGCGACGCCCTCCTCGCGCAACGCGTCGCCGAGCTCCAGCAGGCGTGCCGCGAGGCCCTCGGGTGGCCGGGGTCACGCGGGCGAGTGAGCCGTCTGGGCGGGCGTGTCGCCGCCGGGCCGTCGGCCGGCGGCGTGCCTCAGGCGCGGGTGGCATCGACCGGCTCCGGCCCGGCGAGCTTCAGCCCGACGCGCTCGGAGACGACGTCCATGTCGGTGCGGTGCTTGACGATCACCGACATCGTCTCGTTGAACGTCTTCGCGTCGATGTCCCGCACGCCGAGCAGCAGCAGCGCGCGCGCCCAGTCGATCGACTCGGCGATCGAGGGCGGCTTCTTGAGGTCGAGCGCGCGCACCATCCCCACGACCTCCACGAGCTTGCGCGCGACGGTCTCGGGCAGCTCGGGCGTGTGCAGCTCGACGATCTCCAGCTCGTGCTCGAGCGCGGGGTAGTCCAGCCACAGGTACAGGCAGCGGCGCTTGAGCGCCTCGGTGAGCTCGCGCGAGTTGTTGCTCGTGAGCAGCACCACGGGGTGCGTGCGCGACTACACCCTCCCCAGCTCGGGGATCGAGATCTGGAAGTCCGAGAGCACCTCCAGCAGCATCGCCTCGAACTCCTGATCGGTCTTGTCGATCTCGTCGATCAGCAGCACCACCGGGGTCTCGGAGGCGATCGCGGTCATCAGCGGCCGCGCCAGCAGGAAGTCCTCGCCGAAGATGTCCTCCTGCACCTCGCTCCAGCCGGCGCCATCGGCCTCGGCCTGGATGCGCAGCAGCTGCTTGCGGTAGTTCCACTCGTACAGCGCCTTCGCCTCGTCGAGGCCCTCGTAGCACTGCAGCCGCACCAGCTCGCGCCCCAGGTAGCGCGCGAGCGCCTTCGCGAGCTCGGTCTTGCCGACGCCAGCCGGCCCCTCCACGAGCACGGGCTTGCCGAGCTTCGCCGCGAGGAACGCGACCAGCGCGGTGGCCTCTTCGGGCAGATACCCCACCGCGCGCAGGCCCGCGGCGACGTCCTTTGCGCTCGCGGGAGCCCCAGCGGGACGGGCGCCGCGGCGCCCGGCGCGGGGGAGGATGGGCCGCTCGGCCCCGGGGGGGCGCTTGTCATCCTCACGGGAATGATAGGACTCGACGGGTGCCGGGACTCCTGAGCGTGCTCGCGGCCGCCAATCCGCCCGCGGGACCCTTCCTGATCGGGATGGTCCTCGGCTTCCTCGTGGGCAGCTTCGGGCACATCGTCAAATCGCGCCCCTTGATCCTGTTGGGGATCGCGCTGCTGGGGGTCACCGTCACGATCTTCGCGATCGACGGTCTGCGGGCAGGGTAGGGAGAGGGGAGGGCCGCGCGGTGGGGGGCCAGGGCGCAGTGCCCCCAGGGGGGCCGGGCGAGGTGGGCTTGACAGTCCATAAGCACGCGCATTTTTCTTTGAGGCTTGACAAGACCTACGGCTTGTGCTTATAGTGCTCTTGTCCGTATCGTCCCGATCCTTGGGGTGGCGGGCAGGCATAGGTCGGGTTAGGGTCCTCCCGCTGGTGCGGGTTCCATGGGACCGCAGGGATGTTGGAGAGGGATTTCGATCGCTTGATGAGGGATGTATGAGATGAGTGATCTTGTTTTCACCGCGCGTGGCGCGGCCAATGGTCTTACGGCCCCAACGGGGACCGTAACTAGATGCTTCAGCATCGCTGAAGCATCTCTCTCTCTCTCTCTCTCTCTTGGCCCGGGCTGGCTAGCTTCTAGGGCCTTTCGCCGCCGGTTTCTCGGCGGCTCGCTCCGGTCGTGTTGGCCGGGTTGGTCTCTCGCGCGCGTTAACGTGCGCGTCGTTCTTCTGCCGTCTCGGGCTGGGTGCCCGGGGCGGTTTTGTGCTGCTCGGGCCTCCCGGGTGGTCGTGTTCTCGATTGCTCCGGGAGGGGATGGGTTTGATGCTGCGTCGGTCTTGTTGGTGCTGGTCGGGCTGTGTGGTGTTGGGGTTGCCGGCGGGAGCTGCGGCGGAAGAAGGGTGCGCCAATGAAGCGGTGCGCCAGGCGGAGTCGGCGGCGCATCCGGAAGGGTTCGCGACGGCGCTGCCGGATTGCCGGGCGTATGAGCAGGTCACGCCGGTGAACAAGGATGGGACGAACGCGTCGGGGTTATGAAGATGGGGTGCAGGCTTCGCCTTCGGGGATCGGATCGTGTTCGTCGTGCACGGCGAACATGCCCGGTGGCAGAAGGCGGCGTTTCTGCCTCCGTTCTTCCTCGGGAGCCGGGGTGGGGAAGGCTGGTCCGATCAGGGTCTCGAGGCGCGCTCAGCCGCATGGGGAAAGCCGGGTGCTGGGTTGGAGTGAAGATCTCTCCAAGGTGCTGCGATCGACGGTGATCGGAAATCAGCCCCTGGCTCCGGCCGGGGCGTGTATCTGCGCGATAACGCCAGCGGCTCGTTCCAGCTGGCGTTTCCCTACCGAGCCTTCTGAGACCCAGTCTTTCCTGCGGGTTTCAGCGCGGATGATTCGCGCATGATCTTCGAGACGTCCGTTCAGTTGTTGCCGAGTGCTGCCGCGGGTAGACAACCTGTATGAATTGCACGCTGGGGTCGTGAGCTTGGTGGGTGTCCTGCCGGATGGCAGCACCCGCCGGGAGGGTCGTTCGCTGGCCCTACACTGGATCGGGAGCGATCCGCCGGCGGCGCCTATCGTGCCTACTACACGCAGAATGCGATCTCCAGCGATGGGTCGCGGGTCTTCTTCACCGCGGCGGGGACGGAACAGATCTATGTGCGTGAGAACGGCACGAGCACGGTGCGCGTGTCGGCGTCTCAGCGTACGGTGCCCGACCCCAATGGCGCCAAGCCGGCGGCGTTCATGGCGGCGACGCCGGACGGGTCGCGTGTCTTCTTCGCGAGTTGTGAGAAGCTTACCAACGACTCCACGGCGGTATCGACCACTGAAGCGTCCTGCACCGGCACGGCGAAGGTCAGGATCTCTCGAGTTCGACGTGAACAGCGGGGCGATGGCCGATCTCACCGTCGATGGCAACGCCGGCGACGTGCACGGCGCCGCGGTACAGGGTGTGCTCGGGGTGGGCGGCGGCCTGGCTCGTATGTCTACTTCGCCGCGAACGGGGTGCTGGCTGCGGCGCGTCACCGGAGAACTGCACGGGAACGTCTGGTGGTTATTTTTCTGCGTGCGCTCTCTATCTCTGGCACGACGGAACCGTGAGCTTCATCGCCACCCTCGGCGAAGGGGGCAATGACTGGTTGCCTCAGGCGTTAGGTGAACCACAGGGGGGCAGCACGTCGCGTGTCACGTCGGATGGCAGGGTATTGCTGTTCCGCTCGGATCAGGCGGTTGACGAGCTATGACAATGCTGAATTCAACGAGTTCTACCGTTATGACGCGGTGAGCGGCCGGCTTGCGTGCGTGTCGTGTAATCCGAGTGGCGCGCCGCCGGCGGGCGATGCACGGCTGCGAAGCATCACGAGTGGCATCAACTATAGAGAGCCATCGATCCTGATGCGTAACCTCTCTTCCGATGGGAGCCGGGTGTTCTTCGAGTCGCCCGATGCGCTGCTCCCGCAGGACACGAATGGTGTGCAGGATGTGTATGAGTGGGAGCGGCAGTGGTGTCGGCGGCTGCCAGGAAGCGAGTGAAAGCGTTCAGCGCGAGCTCGGGTGGCTGTCTGTATCTGATCTCATCGGGCCGCGAGCCCGGACAAGTCCTTCTTTCGCCGATGCGAGCGCGAGCGGGAACGACGTGTTCTTCTTCACCGACCAGCCGCTGGTCGGCCAGGACCAGGATAGTCTCGTCGATGTCTACGACGCGCGTGTGGGTGGCGGCATCGCCGCGCAGAGCCCGTCCGTCACCGGCGGCGCCGTGCAGCGGCGATGCGTGCAGGGGCCCGGCGGGTGTCGCCACCTGTGTTCGGTGCGCCGTTGAGCGCGGTGTTCTCCGGCGCCGGGAATCTCATGCCCGGCGGTGTCCAAGCCGCCGGTGAAGCCCAAGGCGCGCAAGCCCAAGCCGAAGAAGAAGCACGCACGCAAGCATAAGAAGGCGAAGAGGGCCATGGCCCGCAGCGGCGAGAGGGCACGTACGACGACCAGGGGAGGCAAGTGATGATGCGCAAGAGGTTCCTGAGTTCGTTGTCGTTCTTGCCATGTCACTGCTCGTGCCGGCGGCTGTGGCGGGTGCGACGAGCGCGAAGCCGGTGTGGAGGATCACGTCGCTGTCAGCGCCGACGAACTTCGCGCCGGGCGACGGTACGGAAAGCAATGATCTGTACGTGGTGACGGTGACCAACTTCGGTGGAGCGCCGAGCGGCGCCCCGATCGTGGTATCCGACACCCTGCCGGCGGGGCTGACCTATGACGCCATGGGCGGATATGGCGAAGAAGGCGTCCAAGCCGGAGACGACGGGAGAAACGAAATCGTGTGCAGCGGTGGGCCACCCCTGAGCTGCACGGACACCGGCGCTTTGCAGCCGGGACAGTCGCTGACACTGCTCGTCCCGGTCAACGTGGCCGGTAATGCGCCCGCGAGCGTGATCAACGAAGTGAACGTCAGTGGCGGGGGCGCTCCGAGCGCTTCAGCGAGCGAGACGACGACGATCGGCTCGACATTGCCTGGCTTCGGCTTTCAGAGCTTCGACGGGTCGATCCTGGGCGCGGACGGGCTGCCCGACACGCAGGCCGGCTCGCACCCTTACGCGATGACGTTCGATCTCAACCTGAACACCCTCCCCCACGCCGAAGCGTTCGGAAGGCTCGATCCTGCGGGGAACCCTAAGCAACTCACCACGAACCTGCCTGCCGGGTTGGTCGTCAACCCCAACGCAACTCTGACGCGCTGCACCGAGGCGCAGCTCGAGAGCGATTTCACGGGCTCTGGACCTAGCGACCCCACCAAGGGATGCCCGGATTCCTCCGCCGTGGGGACGATCAGGGTCAAGATCGGGCTCCCCGGTTTTCCACTGAACAACCCCACCGGCCTGTTCAACATGGTGCCTCCACCAGGCGTCCCGGCCGAGCTCGGTTTCGATGCCGACGGTTTCGGGATCTACGTGCATCTGTATGGAGGCGTGCGGACGGGCGGCGACTACGGGCTGTCCGCGACCGCCAACGACATACTCCAGTACGGGTCGATCGTGGGGGCCCAGGTCGAACTATGGGGCAACCCGTCCGAACCGAGCCACGACGCCGTGCGCGGACGCTGCGCCGTCCCAAGCTATCACGGTCCGCGTCTCTGTTCGGCCCCGTCGTCGGGGAAGCCGCTCCTGACATTGCCGAGCACGTGCTCGGAGCCGCTGACGTTCTCACTCGCGGCGAATTCGTGGCAGGAACCGGGTAACTTCATCAGCAGCAGCTTCTCCACGCACGATCTGGCCGGTGGGCCGGTTGGTGTGACGGGTTGCTCTGCGCTTGATTTCACGCCTTCGCTGAGCGTGCAGCCGGACACTCAGGCGGCGGGCTCGCCGACTGGGTTGAGCGTCGATCTGCGCGTGCCGCAGGATGAAAGCCTCGAACCGGGCTGGAACTGAGGCGGAACGATTGAAGAAGGCTGTGGTGGCGTTGCCGGCGGGGATGACGGTCTCGCCGTCGGCGGCGAATGGTCTGGGCGCGTGCACCTCTGAGGAGATCGGACTGCACAACGCCGAAAAGCCCTCGTGCCCGGATTCCTCGAAGGTTGGGTCTGCTGAAGTCGTAACGCCGCTGTTGGAAGCGCCGTTGCAGGGCTCGGTGTATGTCGCGCAGCAGGGCAACAACCCGTTCGGGTCGCTGCTCGCGCTGTATCTCGTCATGGAAGCCGATGGGGCGATCATCAAGCTTCCCGGGGAAGTCGCGCTCGATCCCGTCACCGGGCAGATCACCACCACGTTCGATCAGAATCCCCAGTTGCCGTTCAGCGATTTGAAGCTGACGTTCTTCGGTGGCCCGCGCGCAGCGCTCGTCACCCCATCGCGTGCGGTTCGTATACGACCACCTCGCGGTTGACGCCATGGAGCAGTGAAACGCCGGTGGAACCGAACAGCTCCTTCCAGATCACGGGGGGTTGTGCTGCGCAGGGGTTCGGCCCGTCGTTCTCGGCGGGTACATCCAATAATCAGGCCGGTGGGTTCAGCCCGTTCAGTGTGACCCTCGCGCGGCAGGACGGCGAACAGGCCCTGGGTGGTGTGACGGTCACGACCCCGCCCGGGCTGCTGGGGATCTTGAAGAGCGTCGAGGAGTGTCCGGAACCGCAGGCTGCGCAGGGCGCGTGTGGGACGGGGAGCCTGCTTGGGCACACCACGGCGACGGCCGGCGTTGGGCCGGACCCTGTGACGACCACTGGTCAGGTGTTCCTCACGGGGCCGTATAAGGGCGCGCCGTTCGGGCTGTGCATCGTCGTGCCCGCGGCAGTCGGGCCCGTTCAACCTCGGCAACGTTGTCGTGCGCGCGGCGATCGGTGTGGACCCGCACACCGCGCAGATCACCGTCGACGAGCGATCCGTTGCCGACGATCCTGCAGGGCGTTCCGTTGCAGATCCGGACGGTGAACGTCAGCATCGACCGGGAAGGGTTCATGTTCAACCCCACGAACTGCGAACCGCTCGGTGTCGGCGGGACGCTGACGAGCGCCCAGGGCGCACAGGCGCAGGTGTCCAGTCGCTTCCAGGCCGTTGAACTGCGCGGCGTTGGCGTTCAAGCCGTCCTTCACCGTCTCCACAGCAGGCCAGCGACGAGCAAGAAGCAGGGTGCGAGCCTCGATGTGAGGGTCGGCTACCCTGAGGGCGCCCAGGCGAACATCCACTCGGTGGCTGTTACGTTGCCCAAGCAGCTCCCGGCGCGGCTGACGACGATCCAGCAGGCGTGTACCGACGCGGTGTTCGCCGTGAACCCCGCGTCGTGCCCGGCGGGCTCGAATATCGGGACCGCGACGGCGAGCACGCCGGTCCTCGCGAACCCTGTGTCGGGCCCGGCGTACCTGGTGTCGCATGGTGGCGCGGCGTTCCCCGATGTCGTGATCGTGTTGCAGGGCGAAGGCGTCACGCTCGATCTGGTGGGGAGCATCGATATCAGGCATGGGGTCACGAGCAGCACGTTCGCGAGCGTTCCCGACGCGCCGATCTCGAGCTTCGAGTTGAAGCTCCCGGAGGGTCCGCACTCCGGGCTGGCGGCCGTCGTACCCGCGAAGGCGAAGGGCAGCCTCTGCGGCTCAGAAGCCTGACGATGCCGACCACGATCACGGGGCAGAACGGGGCGGTCGTCAAGCAGAACACGAAGATCGCGGTCACCGGGTGCGCGAAGGTGAGGAAGAAGAGGCCCGGGCGCACAAGAGCAAGAAGACCAAGAGGGCGCCCAAGAGGGGCAAGTGACGGCTGCGGTCATGAGCCCTCGCCGGTCGAGGCCCAGGGTGCGCAAGGGCGCGCGCCCCGAGGCCGCCGGTGGGTTGCCGCGCGAGCACGTGGGTGAGATCCAGCGCGTGCGGATCCTGATGGCGATGGCCGAGGTCGCCTCAGAGCGCGGCGCCGGCTCCGCGAGCGTTGCGCACATCGTGGCGCGTGCGGGCGTGTCGCGCCGTACGTTCTATGACCTGTTCGAGGATCGCGAGGACTGCTTCCTGGCGACGTTCGACGAGATCGTCGCCCGCGCTGCCATCCCGGTGCTGGATGCCTACGGGGCGCACGCCAAATGGCGCGATCGAATCAGGGCTGGGTTGCTGGCGTTGCTGGTGTTCTTCGACGAGGAGCCCGCGCTGGCGCGGTTCTGTGTCGTGGAGGTCGCTCGCCGCGGGACCCCGCGCGTTGGCGCGTCGCGGGGAGATCCTCGACCGGGTTGTGCGCGCGGTCGACGAGGGTCGCTCAGAGCGCCCCGCCCGAGCCCCAGAGGCGCCCCCGCTGGCGGCGGAGGGCGCGGTGGGCGCTGTGCTGGCGGTCATCCACCGGCGGCTGGTGGTGGCCGACACCCGTGAGCCCCTCACGGGCCTGTTGGGCTCGTTGATGGGCGCGATCGTGATGCCCTATCAGGGGGGTGCGGCAGCGCAGAAGGAGCTGGACAAGCCGGCTCCCCTCCTTAAACCCAATCCCACGCGCCACTATGGTGACCCGCTGGAGGGCTTGGACATGCGCATCACCTATCGCACGGTGAGGGCGCTGATCGCGATCGCCTCCGCGCCCGGCGCGAGCAACCGCGAGATCGCCGCCGCGGCGGGCATCTCCGACCAGGGGCAGGTCTCCAAGCTCCTCGCGCGCCTGGGGCACCTCGGGCTCGTCCACAACGAGGGCGTGGGTCCCGCCAAGGGGGCGCCCAACGCGTGGACGCTCACCGCCAAGGGCCACCACGTCGAGCAGGCCATCCGCGTACAGAGCGCGCCACGTTAGCTGACCGGCGCCGACCAGCTGCGCCCGTTTGCCAGCCACAGCTCCAGCAGCGGGTCGACGACCCTCCAGCCGGTTGCCGTCGTCGCGTCGGCGACGACGTGGCCGTCGCGCTCCAGGCGTTCGACGGTGTTCTCGTTGCTGCCCGTCTTGCTGACCCCGTAGCGCTCGCGTGCGACGCGACCCTGCATTGGCGTCGTTCGCCCTGAGATCACGGCCATCAGCCGCCGCTCGCTGTTGTTCCAGGAGTCCCATGCCCCCTGGACCTCGGGGTTCGCGTCGTGTGTGGCCCCGGCGAACGCCGCGACCCACTCCTCGCCGCTCGCCCTCGCCGCGGGTTTCGTGCACTCGTAGAGATGGTGCGCCAGCAGCATCGCGCGCTGCGGATGCCCGTCTGCGGTAGCCAGCAGCAGCTCGAGCGCCTCGCCGGGGTCGCGGCCGCCGCGCTCGAATCGGGAGCCGATGTACTCGGCCAGATCCTCGGCCCCGAGGCGCGGGAGATCGATCGGCTTGGCCTGGGCGAAGAACGCATGGCGGCGGTCTGAGAACAGATCGCGCATCAGGCCCGGGTGCGATCCGGAGAACACATAGGCGGCGACCCTGCCGTGCTGCTCGAGCTCGGATCGGATCGTCCCTGTAAGGGCGTCCCCGACGCGCACGACATCCTGGAACTCGTCGAACGCGATCGCGCACTGGCGACCGTGGCGTTCCTGCAGCCGGCGCGGCAGCGCGAGCCGATCCAGCAACTCGGGCATGCGCGTCTCGGGCGCCACCTCGACGCCCACCCCGGCGGGCGCCGCCTTCACGCGCGGGCGCAGGGTCGAGACGACCCCGGCGAACCAGCGCTTCAGCCCTCCGTCGAGCTGCTCCCGATAGGCCCGCTCGATGCGCTCGGCGACGTCGGCCGCCGTCAGCACGCCGAGGAAGTTCACGTAGATCGACACCAAGCCGTCTCTGTCCGCCGCCGCCAGCGCCGCCTTCAGCAGCGACGTCTTGCCGTAGCGGCGCGGTCCCTCCAAACGGCTGTTGCGGGTCTCGGCGATGCGGTCGCGCAACAGGGCCAGCTCGACCGTCCGGTCGGCAAGAGCCTCGGGCGGCTCGAGCGGATCCTCGTAGATGAAGGGACTGCCCACTGGTGCCATACTATAGCACCGGATGGTGCCATGATATAGCACTGAATGGTGCCATGGTATGGCACCGACCGCGTGTACTCAGCTACCGTCGCTCAGTAGTCTGCTCGTAGTCCAGCGGTTTCCTGCGGCGGCGCACGAACGGCGGTTCGGGGCGATCCGCGGCGCGCATGCGCGCGCCCGCGTAGATCAGCGCTCCGGCAGCGGCGAGCGCGAAGAAGATGCCCCACTGGATGCCCACGTTCGCGGCCACCCCGTGGCTCGAGATCCCGGGCTTGTCGAACAGTCGCAGCACGAGCAGCAGCGCGGTCCACGTGCCGGCGATCATCACGATCGTCCCATCGCTGCCGGGGAGATGGAACTCGCGCTCCTCCGCGCGCGCGATCAGCAGCGCGAGCACCGCCGCGGCCACGAGCAGCACCGCTGCCTCGACGAACGAGAAGACCGCGAACGCGTCGAGGTTGCGGCTCACCAACGGCTTCGCGCGGCTGGCGGTGATGATCGCGTTCTGCTGATACCAGGGGAGGAACATGGTGAGGAACAGCGCCATCGCGGCGAGCGCCGCCAGGCGCTGCTCTGGCTCCAGGGCGCCCCAGGCGCGGGTTGTTCGGCTCACTCTTCGATTGTACGTTGGCGCCCGCGCGGGGTCGCGGTACAGTGAGCGCAATGCGGGCGCTCCTCGCCAACAGCTACGGACCGCCCTCCGAGCTCGTGCTCGGCGAGGCGCCGCAGCCGGTGCCCGGCCCGCAGCAGGTGCTCGTGCGAATGCGCGCCGCCGCGCTGAACCCCTTTGACCTGAAGCTGCTCACGGGCGCGTTCGGAGAGGGCATGAAGGTTAAGTTCCCCTACACCCCCGGCATGGACGGAGCGGGATTCATCGCCGCGCTGGGCGAGGGCGTCGGGGGTCTGGCGGTGGGCGAGGAGGTGTTTGGCTTCTTCGGGCGCACCCCCGGCACGGTGGCCGAATATGCGCTGCTCGACGCCGGCCCCTACCTGGCGCTGCGCCCCGATGGCCTCGACCCCGAGCACGCCGCCGCGCTGCCCGAGTCGGGCGTCACCGCCAAGACGCTCCTGCGCGCGCTGGAGCTCGAGCCCGCCTCGGCCTCGGCCGCTGCTCAGGGGAGCCGCGTGCTGGTGGTTGGCGCGACCGGCGGGATCGGCATGTTCGCCGTGCAGCTCGCCGCGGCCGCAGGCGCGGAGGTGCTCGCCACCGCTGGCCCCGCCGACAGGGAGTATGTGCTGGGCCTCGGCGCCGCCCACGCGCTGGATTACACCTCCGGGGATCTTGTGGAGCAGGTCCTCACGATCCACCCCGAAGGCGTTGATGCGATCGTGGATCTCGTCAACTCGGGAGAGGGGATCCGCGAGTCCGCGCGCGCCCTGCGCCCCGGTGGGCGTTTCGCCTCCCCGCTTGGGGGCCCCGAGGATCTCGATCGCGGAGTGGAGGTCTCCTACGTGAGCCTCAGCCTGCAGGAGGGCGACCTCGACGACCTTGCCGCACGCGCCGCACGCGCCGCGCTGCGCGTGGAGGTCTCGCGCGTCTTTCCCTTCGCCGAGGCAGTCGCGGCGTTCGTGGAGTTCGCCGAGGGTCACACGCGCGGCAAGCTCGTCGTCTCCTTCTGACGGCGCTCGGCCCGGCCGCTGCGGGCGTGTCCTCAGCGCTTGACGACGACGGTGCCGGTTGTGCTGCCGTGGTTGCCCGCCAGGTCGGTCGCGCTGAGCGTGACGGTGTAGGCGCCGCTCTTCTTCGGGGTCACCCATAGCAGACGGGGCTTGCCGCCCTCGAGCGTCGCGCCGTTGCTCCACACGATGTGGCCGCCGAGGCTCACCGACATGTGCACGCTCGAGACCTTCGAGAGCTTGAACTGCACGCCTGCGCGTGTGCCCTTGCGCACGGTCTGAGTGAGCAGTTCCAGCGCCGGCGGGGTGTGCACGTCTTCGGTGAATTCTTCGGCGGTCGTGCAATAGATTTCGTCGCCGGGGATCGGGGTCGGCTTGGGCTTGGGCGTGGGCGTAACGCTTGCCGCCGTCGCGCTTGTGCCGCCGCCCGGGCTCGCCGTGGCTGTGCTTGTCGTCGTTGAAGTCGTGGAGGCTGTGGTCGTGCTGCTGGAGGTGGTGGTTGTGCTCGCCGGCGGCGGGGCCACGGGGATCGGCGGTCCTCCGCGCGTGCGCTGGCATAGGTGCAGCAGGAATTCGGCGAGCAGTTCGTGGTAACTGAGATCGGATTCTTCGTGCTGGTCGTACATCGACCAGCCGCCGGTGTTGTAGTGAGGAGTCTCCGCGCGGGCCTCCGCATCGCCCGCTTCGAACAGCCTCTGCCCGAGCGGATCGTGCGTGATCGCCGTGTAGTCGTAGAGCCCCACGAGCGACTGGATGAAGCCGTTGAGGATGCGATCGCTCGGCGCGTAGGTGTACTCGGCGTACTCCGCGCCCGCGGGCGTCGAGACGCGCACGCCTTCGGGCGGCGCGACCTGGAAGATCCCCAGCGCTTGCTGCGCGGTCGTGATGTAGGCCAGTTCGTGGAGACGCTGCCATGCGCGCGCGAAGACCTGCAGCGCCGTGCCCTGCGAGAGCCCGCTCGTCCACGGCGGCAGGCCGCCATCGAACTGGAACATGTACTCCCACGCGAGGCCCCCCGCGCGGTGCGTGGCGAGCGGGATCACTTCGGCGAGCAGTTCCTTCAGCTGGGTGTTCTCGTGGCCGGAGAGGAAGTAGCCGTTGGCGGCGCCGAAGGTGCCCAGCCATTGGATCTCGATGCCCTGGCCGGCGTAGTACTCCCACACGAGGTGGCTGCCGGGGACGGTGACACGCGCACGCGAGGAGATCAGCGGCTCGCTCGTCCACCACGTGCGGTTGGCTTCAAGCGTCAGGAAGAGGGCTGGCAGACGCGAGGGGATGAAGCCGTGCGCCGCGGCGATCGCCTGGACATTGTTGAGCACGCCTCCCAGCTCGCTGCGGCGGGTGCCGCTGAGCTTGCCCAGGGAATGGCGCGCCGCGACGTAGGCGTTCGCATAGCGGTTGTATTCGGTGGGCGTGATCTGGTTCGAGCGCTGCAGGGACTGCAGGGCCGCGGTGACCGTGATCGTGGGGGGGCGCCGAGCGGGCTTCTTGCGCGCTGCGATGGCGGGGAGCGCGCCCACGGCGCCCAGCGCGGCCAGCAGCGCGGCTGCGGCTAGCAGACGCCTGGGTCCGGCGGGAAGTTGGGAGCGCACGAGCTCGATGCTAAGGACAACCCGCACCACAGGCGCAGGTTGCGTTGCAGCCAGGCTGTCGCTACCCTTCGGCGGGGCCAGTTGACTGACTGGTCAATCTATCTTTCGCGCGGCCTTCCCGGCGGCGTCGTCCCCAAGGAGATCCGAGAAGAATGGTCGATTTCACGCTCACAGACGAGCAGAAGAACCTGCGCGAGATGGCGCACGACTTCGCCGAGAAGGAGATCCGTCCCGTCGCGTGGGAGTACGACAAGGACGGCACGTGGCCCGAGGAGATCCTGCAGCAAGGCGTGGGAGGTGGGGCTGATGAACACCCACATCCCCGAGGAGTACGGCGGCCCCGGCATCGGCTACTTCGAGGGATGCCTGATCGAGGAGGAGCTCTCGTGGGGCTGCTCGGGCATCCAGACCTCGCTGGGCTGCAACGGCCTGGCGACCGCCCCGATCACGCTGGGCGGCAGTGAGGAGACGAAGAAGAAGTACCTGGGGATGCTCACCGAGGAGCCCAAGCTGGCCTCCTTCTGCCTGACCGAGCCCGACGCCGGCTCCGACGTCTCCGGGATGCGCACGAGCGCCGTGAAGAAGGGCGACAAGTACGTCATCAACGGCTCCAAGTGCTTCATCACCAACGGCGGGCACGCGGACTACTACACGGTCTACGCGAAGACCGACAAGGACGCCGGCCACCGCGGCATCTCCGCCTTCGTCGTCGAGCGCGAGTGGGGCGTGGTGGTAGACAAGAAGGAGGACAAGCTCGGCCAGCGCGCCTCGAACACCGCGACGATCACCTTCAACGACGTCGAGGTCCCCGCCGAGAACCTGCTGGGCGAGGAGAACAAGGGCTTCAAGCTCGCGATGATGACGCTCGACCGCACGCGCCCCGGCGTGGCGGCGATGGCCACCGGGATCGCGCGCGCGGCGTTCGAGTTCGCCACCGAGTACGCCAAGGAACGCGTGCAGTTCGGGGTGCCGATCGCGATGCACCAGGCGATCCAGTTCATCATCGCCGACATGGCCACCGAGATCGAAGCCTCGCGGCTGCTTGACGTGGAAGTCGGCTGTGATGCTCGACAACGGCGAACGCAACACGCTCGTCTCCTCGCACGCCAAGCGCTTCGCGGCGGACACGGCGATGAAGGTCGCCACCGATGCGGTGCAGGTGTACGGCGGGTACGGCTTCATCAAGGAGTACCCGGTGGAGAAGCTGTTCCGCGACGCCAAGATCATGCAGCTGTACGAGGGGACCTCGCAGATCCAGCGCCTCGTGATCGCGCGCGAGACGCTGCTGCCGCGCCGGGCCGAGCAGCCAGCGGCGGCGATGGCCTGATGTTCGTATTCAAGGCCGCCGTAGTCGGCGCGGGGACGATGGGCGGCCAGATCGCCCAGACGATCGCCGCGGCGGGGATCCCAGTGGTGCTGAAGGACATCAGCACCGAGCTGGTGCAGGCTGGGCTGGATGAGGCGCGCAACGTCACAAGCGGCCAGGCGAACAAGCTCGCTGAGAAGGGCAAGATCACGCCCGAGCAGGCGCAGGCGCAGATCGAGGAGGTGCTGGGGCGCATCCACGGCACGACCACCTATGAGGGCTTCGGCGACGTGGACTTCGTGATCGAGGCGGTGCCGGAGAAGATGCAGATCAAGCAGAGCGTGTTCGCGGAGCTCGATGCCGCCACCCCCGGCCACGCGATCCTGGCCTCGAACACCTCCTCGCTGTCGATCACCGAGATCGGCGAAGCGACGCTGCGCCCAGATAAGGTCGTGGGGTTCCACTACTTCTACCCAGCCTCGATCATGCCCCTGATCGAGATCGTCGAGGGCGAGGAGACCTCCGGTGAGACCGTCACCGCGGCCGTCACCTTCGCGCAGGCGATCCGCAAGCAGCCGATCACGTGCGCGGAGGTGCCCGGGTTCGTGGTGAACCGCATCCTCAACGCGGGGACCTCGGAGATCTGGCGCGAGCAGGAGCAGAAGGGGCTCTCGATCAAGGCGATCGACGAGGGCGTGGGTGCGGCGGGGGTGATCCCGATGGGCCCATACTTCCTCGTGAACCTGCTGGGCCTGGACACGGTGCTGCACGTCGCCGAGCACCTCGCGGAGTCATACGGCGATGAGCGCTTCTACGTGCCCAAGGGCATGCAGAAGCTCGTAGCCGAAGGAAAGCTCGGCGCGAAGACGGGGGGCGATGGCTTCTACAACACCGAGGGCGAGCCCAATCTTCCCGGCGAGGCGGAGCCCGACGTGCAGGAGCTGGTGGAGCTGCTCGTGCTGAAGACCTTCGTGGAGGCGTGCCTGGTGCTGGAGGAGGGCGTGGCGACGCACCGCGACATCGACTTCGGCCTGATGGCGGGCGCTGGGCTGGACCCCCGGCGGGGGCTGCTTCCCCCCTTCATGAAGGCCGATGTGGAGGGCCTCGACACGATGCTCGAGCGCCTTGAGAACGCGCGGGAGCGACACGGCGACGATGGGCGCTTCGCCCCGCCCACGATCCTGCGCCGTCTCGTGGCTCAGGGCCGCCTCGGCCAGAAGAGCGGGCAGGGCTTCTACGCCTACCCGCAGCCCGACGCCGATGACTCGGCCCCATCCACCCAGGTCGTGAAGCTCGAGACGCGCGCCGATGGCGTGGCGATCGCGTGGCTGGCGAACGGCCAGATGAACTCGATCGCGCCCTCGGTGATCGAGGACCTCGGCAAGGTGTGGGAGCACGTCAAGAGCGCGTCGAACCCACCCGTGCGCGCGCTCGTGATCGCCTCCTCCAACCCGTTCCTGTTTAGCGCGGGGGCCGACATCAAGGCGTTCACCGCGATGGACGAGGCGGGTGGCGAGCAGCTGATTCACGCCGCGCACGCGCTGCTGCGCGAGATGGAGCAGACGGGCATCGCGACGATCGCGGCGGTGAACGGCCTCGCGTTCGGCGGCGGCTGCGAGCTCGCGATGGCCTGCGACGTGCGCGTGGCGGCCCGCTCGGCCCTGTTCGGCCAGCCCGAGATCAAGCTCGGGATCATCCCCGGCTTCGGGGGCACCCAGCGCTTGGCGCGCCTGGTGGGCGCCAACAAGGCCCTGGAGATGAACCTCGCAGGCGACCCCGTGCTGGCAGAGGAGGCATACGAGTACGGCCTCGTCAACCGCGTGGTGGACGACCACGAGCTGCTCGACACCGCCCTCGCGTGGGCGCGCAAGCTGGCAGGCCAGGCCCCGATCGCGATGCAGCAGATCAAGCGCGTCTCGGGCGCGGGCGACCTGGACGAGGGCATCGAGGCCGAGAAGCGCGCCTTCGCGACGGCCTTCGCCAGCGCGGACGCCAAGGAGGGCATCTCCGCCTTCCTGGGCAAGCGCGCCGCGCGCTGGCAGGGGAAGTAGAGAGGGGAGGAGGCGGCCTGCCGGCCGCCGGGGATGGGCCGCGGGGTGCGAGACGGGGCGCCTGCCGAAGCGGGCGCGTCGCGTCTGCATGGCACCGTTCGGTCGGAAACAGGGGCATGCCGATGCTGGCGGTGCGCCCGTGCGGACCCTACGCTCGGCGATGCGATTGGGCTTCATCGCCGAGCCGCGGGCCCCCAACTCCAACTACCGGGTGATCTTCCCGATGCGCGCGCTGGAGCGGCTCGGGCACGACGTGCTGTGGCCCCCTCATCTGGAGCGGGATCTGCCGCTCGGGGAGCTGCTCAGATGCGATCTCGTGCACTGCTTTCGCCGCATGGACCGCTCGCGCGATCTGAAGCAGCTTGTCCAGAAGGGCGTGGCGGTGAGCTTCGACAACGACGACGACTTCGGCGTCGCCGACATGGCCACCAGCGCCTCGGGCACGCTCGAAGCGGGCGGGAAGGCGCGGGCGGCCAACGCCAAGCGCTTTACCGAAATCCTGCGGCTCACGCGCGCGGCCGACCTGACGACGACGCCCAGCCGGGTGCTGGCGGAGAAGTACCGCGCGGCGGGCGCCGACCACGTGGCGGTGATCGGGAACCACCTCGACGGCGACCTGGAGGGCTTCGGCGTGAAGGCCGCCCACCCCGGCGTCACGGTGGGCTGGATGGCGGGCGCAGAGCACGAGCGCGACCTGGGGCTGCTGCCGATCGTGGATGTGCTCGGCAGGCTGCTCGACAGGCACTCGCAGCTGCGCGTAGTAACCGTCGGGGTGCGCCTGGCGCTGCGGAGTGAGCGCTACGAGTTTCGCCCCAAGGTGCCCTTCGGCGAGCTCCTGGGGGCGATGGCGGACATCGACATCGGCATCGCCCCGCTGGCGGACACGGCCTTCAACCACGCGCGCTCGGATGTCAAGCTGAAGGAGTACGGCGCCGTCGGCGCCGCCTGGCTCGCCTCGCCCGTGGGCGCCTACCGCGAGCTGGGCGGCGGGCAGGGCCGGCCGGTTGGTTGCCGACGGCGAGTGGTTCGACGCGCTCGATGGGCTCATCCGCAGCGGCTTCAAGCGCCGACGCCTCTCGCGCCAGGCGCTGAAGTGGGCGCAGTCGCAGACGATCGACCGCTTCGCATCGCAGTGGGAGGAGGAGTTCTCGCTCGCGATCGAGCGCGCCCATGCACGCCGGCTGGCGCCGACCGCTGGGTAGTGCCGAGGGCGGCTCAGCCACCCGCCATCGAGAGGTCGCGCTCGGGGATGATCTCCCAGCGCGCCGCCACATCCGCCAGCTCCCCGCTCAGCGCCCAGCGGTCGGGCTGGGGCTCGCCCTCGTGGAGCACGCTCGCGCCCTTCAGCGCCATGCAGCCGGTGTTGTCGCCGATCGCGCGCAGCTCGGCCACCTCGGCCTCGCTCAGCAGGGGCTTCACCTTCGATGACGACGCCACCTTCGATGATGACACGGCGGGGAGCGCGGCCAGCTCCGCGCGCTTGGCCTCGATGGGCTTCTCACCCACCCCGCCGGCTCCGCTCTCCTGGATCAGCGTGGGGGCCACGCAGCGCACGGCTGGATGGGCGAGGTTCCACAGGCAGGCGAGCTGCAACATGCTCAGACCGTGGCGCTCGGCGTAGGGGCGCATCCGCTCGAGCTTCTCGCGTCCCGCCTGCACCCACCCCTCGGGGCGGAACTTGCGGTGGTCATACGGGGCGAACTCGTGACCGGGGAGCACGTCGTCGTGGAACATCCCGCCGTAGTCCACGACGCGCGTGATCAGGCTCACGTCGTGGGTCCGGGCGGCGTCCAGCACCAGCTCGCCGGGCCAGGGCTCGAGCGGGCCGAGGATCACCATCGCCCAGTCGATCGATTCCCCGAAGCGCTCCAGGCAGTCGATCAGGTCGAGTGTGAAGCCGTTCGCGGGGCCGGGGGCCACGCCCAGCCGGCGCGTAAGGCCGGCGTCGCGCACCGCCGCCATGCCCCGCCACACAGCCTCGCTGGTGTAGCCGGTGTGGTCGGGGTTGTGCAGCAGCAGCACGTCGAGGGAGTCCACGCCCAAACGCTCCAGGCTGCGCTCGGTCGCCATCCGGATGTAGTCCGCGTATGCCTCGGCGCCGCGCAGGCGGGGGTCGGTGAAGCGCGGAAAGCCCTTCGCGCCCTCGCGCTCGCCTTCGTAGAAGTCGTGCCCGATCGCGCCCACCAGGCAGTAGTCCTCGCGGCGCACCCCGGCGAGCGCTTCGCCCAGCACGCGGTCGGCCTCACCGGCGCCGTAGGCGTCGGCTGTGATGACGGTGTCGATCCCCTCGCCCGGACGCAGGAGCGCTCGCAGGCGCTCGTCCTCCAGGGGCTCCCCGAAGTGCATGAAGCGCCCGCCGCTCCAGGTGCCGATCGCGGTGGCGGTGGGGTCCATGCCCCGCACTCTACGACTCTCGCGCGAGGCCGACCGGCGCGTGAGGCCGATCGCTTCGCTCAGCCGGTCCATCGAGGATGGACGTTCACTGTTCCGTCGCGGGCTCGCTCGGGAAGCCCGCTGCGGTGCGCGCCCGCAGCGCCGCCTCCAGGCGCTCCAGCGCGTGGCGGACCGTCTGCTCGTCGGGCTCCGCCGGTGGTGCGACGCCCGCCCCGAGCTCCCGCAGCTCCGCCACGCGCTCGGCCAGGTCCGGGCGCTCCTCGCCGTTCAACTCCGTCAGCGCGGCGGCATAGGCGCTCCGCAACTCCACCTTCGCGTGCGCGAGGCGACCCTGGTCGAGGTCGCGGCGGGCGCGCAGCGCGAGCTCCTCGCACAGCAGCGCCTCTTCGCGCCCGCTGAGCAGCGCCGTGAGGCGCTCCTGCGGGCGCAGGGCCGCCACGCGGCGGCGGGTGCGCGGTTCCTTCCAGGGCAGCTCCAGCGCGTGACGCCAGTGGCCGTCGGCGACCTGCTCGCCCTCCCCCCAGCCGGCCCTTATGACCAGCGCTCGGGCAGGGGAGGGCTCGTGGATGTAGGGGTCGGCGGTGGCGATGCGGTAGGCGTGCAGCACGCCCCCCAGCACTCCCGCGGCGGCGTGCGTCTCGCGCTCCGGATCGAGTTGCTCCAGCCACGCGCGGGCCTGGGCGTCGCCGGCCACGGCGACGGGGTCGATCACCGTCGCGCGCGTCACCGCCACGGGGGCGGGCTCGGGAACGGCGGGGCGCGAGCGTGTCCGGCGGCGTGCCCGTAGCATCCCCTCCGGCCGGCGCGCGGCGCCCACGGTGCTCAGCACGACCACGTGCTCAGGCTCGCGCTCGGGGCCTCCGCGCAGCAGGTAGCGCCCGTCGGGCGGCCCCAGCTCCCAGGGGAACTCCAGCTGCACGAAGAGAAATAGTCGCTCGGCCACCCCCGCACCGTATCCTTCAGCTCCCGTCCGCGAGAGGAGCGCCACCGATGTCAGATGAAAACGCCACGAAGGGCCTGCGCGAGCGCCTCGCCACGGGCACCGAGGATCGCTTCGGCCGGGCGCTCTCGGATCTGCTCGAAAACCCCCTGCTGACTGGCGCAATCGGGCGCGCGTTCGACGCGCGCGAGAAGGCCGCTCAGGCGCAGGAGCTGGCGATGGGGGCGCTCAACCTGCCCTCTGCCGCCGACATCGAACGCCTCACGCGGCGGCTGCGCTCGCTCTCCCACCGCCTGGAGGGAATCGAGGACGGGGTCGATCGCCTGAACCGCTCGCTCACGGCGCCGAAGGTCGAAGCGCGCCTGGAGCGGATCGAGGAGCAGCTGGGCGAGCTTTCGCGAAAGGTCGGCGCGGCGGGGAGGAAGCCGGCGGCGAGGAAATCGGTCTCGGCGAAGTCCCCAGCGCGCAAGCCCGCAGCGGATAAGACTCCGTCGCGCAAGCCCGCGGCGAAGTAGCGTCCGTCGCTGCGCCGTCAGCTGCCGAGCGCGGCCGCAGCCAGGTGACCCATAGCCTCGGCCGCCTCCAGCAATTCCTCCTCCTCGATCCGCCGCCGCCCCTCGGCGCTCAGCAGGTCCGTGACCACGAGCACGCACCCCACGGGCACTTCCAGCCGCTTGCCCACCGCGAACAGCGTGGCCGCCTCCATCTCGACGGCTGCCGCGCCCGCCGCGCGCCAGTCGTGCTCGCGCTGGGAGTCGTGCTCGTAGAAGAGGTCGGTGCTCACAACGGTGTGAGACTCGCCCACACCCCGCGCGCCCCCTCTCGCTCCGCGTGCGCGTCGGGGCGCAGGCGTGCCGGCGAGCGCGTTGGTCAGCTCCGGGTCCGCTGCCACCCGCTCGCCCGCCCCCAGGGCTCGGCTCGTTCCATCTGCGGCGATCGCCTCGCGAGCCACCACCAGCTGGCCGAGCTCCAGCGCACCGTTGAGCGCGCCGCAGGTGCCCACCCGGATCGCGCGCCTGGCGCCCAGCGCGGCCAGCTCGTGCAGCACGATCGCCGCGCTGGGGCCGCCCATGCCGGTGCTCTGCACCGTCAGGAGCTCGCCGTCCGCGGCGCGTCCGGTGTAGCCCCACAGGCCGCGGTGGTGGTTGAACATCAGCGGCTTCTCCAGCAGCCACTGCGCCAGCGCCAGCGCGCGACCCGGGTCGCCGGGCAGCAGCACGCGCTCGGACAGCTCGGCCGTCGGGTGCAGGTGGATCGTCTCGTTAGGTGACACCGGACCCGACTCTAGACTCTCCGCACGTATGGCCACATCGCCAACCGGCAACTCGCTCACCCTCGCCCAGGTCGCCGCGCGCGCGGGGGTCTCACCGGGCACGGTCCGCCGCTGGGTCAAGGAGGGGCTCGTGCCGCCCTACGAAGGCGAGTGGACGCCCGCAGCCGCCTCCCACGTGCGGATCGTGGCGCGGCTGCGCGAGCGCGGGCACACCGTCGAGCGGATCCGCGAGGCGAGCCAGAGCGGGCGTCTGGTGTTCGGCTACATCGACGAACTGCTGCCCACCTCCGACGGTCGCCACACGCTCGCGGAGGCCGCTCGCGCGACAGGGTTGAAGCCGGCGCTGATCGAACGCCTCACCGCCGCGATGGGGCTGAGCGTGCTCTCGGTGGAGTCGATCTCCGACGAGGACCTGCAGGTCCTGCGCTACGGCGCGGATATCCTCGCCGCCGGCTTCCCGCTGACGGCGCTGCTTCAGATCGCGCGCGTCTACGGACAGGCGATGGCGCAGATCGCCGATGCGGAGGTGCGCCTCTTCCACCTCTACGCGCACGAGCCGCTGATGCGCGCGGGGGTTTCCGGCGTGGAGGTGGCCGAGGAGATGGAGGCGCTCACGCGCGAGATGCTGCCCTTCGCGGTGCCCTTCATCAACTACCTGCACGCCCGCCTGCTGGCGTACTTCGTGGAGCAGGACGTGATCGGCCACATCGAAGCCGAGCTCGACGATGACACCGCCGAGGAGGGGCGCCTGCGGGTTACGGTCGCCTTCGCCGATCTCGCTGGGTACACCCGCCTGACCGAGGAAGAGGGCGAGCAGGAGGCCGTGGGGGCGGTGGAGCGCTTCGTCGAGACGATCGAGCAGAGCCTGCCGATCGACGCGCGCGTGATCAAGACGCTCGGCGACGAGGCGATGATCGTCGGCGCCGACCCGGTGGCGCTCGCCGAATGGGCCGTTGGCCTGGATGCGCTGTTGCCCGCCGGCACGCCGGCGCCGCGCATCGGCATCCACCAGGGGGCGGCGCTCTATCGCGATGGCGACTACTACGGCCGCGAGGTCAACCGCGCGGCGCGCGTCGTCGCGCGGGCGGCGGGTGGCGAGGTGCTGGTGACCCACCCCGTGGTTGCGATGGCCAACATGACCGCCGGCCCCAGCCGGCTGCGCTTCGAGCTGATCGGCGAGGTGGTGCTGAAGGGCTTCTCCGAGCCCACCGAGCTGTTCCTGGCCTCCGCCGCGGAGGGCTAGGCGGGGCAGATGGCGCTCGACGCCGCCACCGGCGCCAACGGCCCCCACGATGGCGCCGCGGAGGTGCGCGAGGCGGTGCGCGCTGGGGGCCTCCTCGGCGAGGACCGCCCGCTCGTCGTGATGCTCTCCGGGGGGCGCGACTCGGTCTGCCTGCTCGATGTGGCCGTGAGCCTGTGCGGGTCCGCGCGGGTGCGGGCGCTGCATGTCAACTACGGCCTGCGCGAGGAGGCTGGCGAGGATCAGAGCCACTGCGAGCGGCTATGCCGGGAGCTGGGTGTCTCACTGGAGGTGGTGGCGCCCGAACGGGTACCCGGCAACGTTCAGGCCTGGGCGCGCCGCGTCCGCTACGAGGCGGCCCTGGGTCTGGCCGAGCAGCACGATGCGCTGGTGGCGGTGGGGCACACCGCGACCGACCAGGTGGAGACGATCCTCTACCGCCTGGCCGCTTCCCCGGGGCGGCGGGCGCTGCTGGGGATGGCGCCCAGCGAGGGGCGCGTGGTGCGGCCGCTGCTGGGGGTCACGCGCGAGCAGACCGCCGCCCACTGCGTGGCGCGCGGGCTGCGCTGGCGCGAGGACGCCACCAACGAGAGCGACGCCTATGCGCGCGGGCGCGTGCGGGCTGGACTGGTGCCGGCGCTGCGCGCGGTGCACCCGGCGGCCGAGGCCAACGTGCTGCGCACCGCGGAGCTGCTGCGCGAGGAGACGCAGCTGCTCGACGGCCTGGTGGAGGCCGAGGTGACGCGCGAGGCTGCCGCAGCGGGTGGGCGCCCGCTCGTGGGCGAGGGCAGCGCTCCGATTGCCATTGCTCGCCTGGCCGAACTGCCCCCCGCGCTCGCCCGCCTGGTAGTGATCCGCCTGGCCGAGCAGGCCGCCGGCCCCGGCGCCTACGTGCCCCAGGCGGGGGATCGCGTGGCGGAGATCCTCGCGCTCGCCCGGCGCCAGCAGGGCCGAGCCGAGCTGCACATCGGCGGCCTCGTCAGCGCCGTGATCGAGGAGGGGCGCCTGCGCATGGTCGGGATCGCCCCGCACTTCCCCTCGCCGAAGGGCAACTGAGGCCCACGACAAAATATCTGGCGGGATTGATGCGGCCGTTCCGCGGCGTCAGACGCCACCCGCGATGCTCGCCGTGCTACCAGCACGTCTGCGCTCGCGTGCGACGTCTGCCATCCACGGCCCGACCACCTCAACCCACCATCTATTTTGTCGTGGGCCCTAAACTCACTTCGATGCCCGAGCGCGTTCTACCGGCTGCAGTGAATGGCTCGCCCCTCGCACAGCCCGAGGTGGGGGAGGTGCTGGTCGACGCCGAGGCGCTGCAACGGCGCGTGACGGAGCTGGGCGAGGAGATCTCGCGCGACTACGCTGGCCGCTCGCTGCTGTTGGTGGGAGTGCTGAAGGGGGCGGTGTTCTTCCTCTCGGATCTGATGCGCTGCATCGACATCCCCGTGGAGCTCGACTTCATGGCGGTGGCGTCCTACGGGTCGGCGACCGACTCCTCCGGGGTGGTGCGCATCCTCAAGGACCTCGACGTCGTGATCGAGGGCCGCGACGTGCTGATCGTCGAGGACATCGTCGACTCCGGACTGACGCTGCAGTACCTGCTGCGCAACCTCGGCTCGCGCGACCCGGCGTCTCTGGAGGTATGCGCGCTGCTGACCAAGCCCGAGCGTCGCAAGGTGGACCTGCCCACGCGCTACGTGGGGTTCGAGATCCCCGATCGCTTCGTCATTGGCTACGGCTTGGACTACGCCGAGCGCCACCGCAACCTTCCCTTCGTGGCGGCGTTGGAGCGGTAGTGTCGAGGGGTCCTACCCCCGGAAAATCCGCACTCCCGTGGTACGCTAGGCCCCTGGTGGCCAGCACTTCAAGCGCCCTCAGAACTCCCAGGATCAAGCCATGAGCCGTTTCTTCAAGAGCGCCGCATTCCCGATCCTCATCGTGGTGCTGGTGGCGTTCGCGGCGACCAAGCTGATCCCCTCCGGCTCGACCAGCACGACCGAACACACCTACCAGACGTTCGTCTCCAAGGATCTCCCGAGCGGGAACGTCAAGAAGGTCAACATCAAGCAGAAGGGCAACGCGGTCGAAGTCCAGGACTACCACGGCGAAAACTACGAATTCGGCTACCCGGACCAGGCCGCCTCGCAGCTGATCACACAGCTCGAAAAGTCAGGCGTGCACTTCAACGTCGAGACCAACAAGAGCAGCGTGCTGCTCTCGATCATCACCTACATCATCCCGTTCGTGCTGTTCCTGGGCTTCTGGATCTTCCTCATGAACCAGGTGCAGGGCGGAGGCTCGAAGGTGATGTCCTTCGGCAAGTCGCGCGCCAAGCGCCTCTCAGCGGACTCGCCCAAGATCACCTTCCGCGACGTCGCCGGCGTGGATGAGGCCGTGGAGGAGCTGCACGAGATCAAGGAGTTCCTGGAGAACCCCAAGCGCTTCCAGGCGCTCGGTGCGCGCATTCCCACCGGGGTGCTGCTCTACGGGCCCCCCGGCACCGGCAAGACGCTGCTCGCGCGCGCCGTGGCGGGCGAGGCGGGCGTGCCGTTCTTCTCGATCTCGGGCTCGGACTTCGTGGAGATGTTCGTCGGCGTCGGCGCCTCGCGCGTGCGCGATCTGTTCGAGCAGGCCAAGCAGAACTCGCCCTGCATCATCTTCATGGACGAGATCGACGCCGTCGGGCGCCATCGCGGCGCGGGCCTCGGCGGCGGCCACGACGAGCGTGAGCAGACGCTCAACCAGCTGCTCGTCGAGATGGATGGCTTCGAGGCGAAGGACAACATCATCATGATCGCGGCCACCAACCGGCCCGACATCCTCGACCCCGCGCTGCTGCGCCCCGGACGCTTCGATCGCCAGATCGCCGTGGACCGCCCCGATCGCAAGGGCCGCGCGAAGATCCTCGAGGTGCACACGCGCGGCAAGCCGCTGGCGAAGATCATCGACATCGACTCGCTCGCCGGCCAGACGCCGGGCTTCACCGGCGCGGACCTCTCGAACCTGATCAACGAGGCCGCGCTGCTCTCGGCCCGCACCGGCAAGCGCGAGATCGGCCAGGATGAGCTCGAGGAGGGGATCATGCGCGTGATCGCCGGCCCCGAGAAGAAGACGCGCGTGATGAGCGAAAAGGAGCGCATGATCACCGCCTACCACGAGATGGGCCACGCGATCGTGGGCCACTACCTGGAGCACTCCGACCCCGTGCACAAGATCTCGGTCATCTCGCGCGGACAGGCGCTGGGCTACACGATCTCGATGCCCCAGGAGGACCGCTTCCTGACCACACGCGCCGAGCTCAACGACACGATGGCGATGACCTTGGGCGGGCGCGCGGCGGAGGAGATCGTCTTCGGAGAGATCACCACCGGAGCCTCCAACGATCTGGAGAAGGTCACCGCGACGGCCAAGCAGATGGTGATGCGCTTCGGCATGTCCGACAAGCTCGGCCCGCGCGTCTTCGGCCACGATCACGGCCAGCCGTTCCTCGGCCGCGAGTTCTCCACCGAGCCCGACTACTCCGATGAGATCGCGCGCGAGATCGACGACGAGGTCCGCCGCATCATCGAGAGCGCTCACAAACGCGCCACAGACACCCTCACGACGCACCGCGAGAGTCTCACCCGCATCTCCGAACTGCTGCTCAAGCGCGAGACGATCGAGAAGGAGGAGTTCCTCGGGCTGCTCGCGGGCAAGAGCGAGGAGGAGGTCTTCGGACCCGACGAGGACACCGCCCCCGAGCTGCCCGTGCCCACCGCTCCGGCGGATCGGGCAGGACGCGAAGCGCCGCGGCCGTTGCCGCGGCCGGGGCTTGGCCGGCGGCGCCGCAGACTCCTAGACCGCTGTGAGGGCGCCCTTCCGCCTGATGGGCGTCGTGAACGTGACACCGGACTCGTTCTCCGACGGGGGACTGTTCCTGGACGCGGAGGCCGCCGTGGCGCACGGGCGCGAGCTGGCTGCGCAGGGGGCCGACATCCTCGACGTCGGCGGGGAGTCCACGCGGCCGGGGGCCGAGCCGGTGGCGGAGTCCGAGGAGCTGCGCCGCGTGCTGCCCGTGATCGAGGGGTTGGCCGCGGGCACGGACGCTCCAGATCTCGATCGACACCTCCAAGGCGGCCGTCGCCCGGGCGGCGCTCGCGGCTGGGGCGAGCATGGTCAACGACGTCAGCGCCCTGCGCGCCGATCCCGAGATGGCCGCGGTGGTGGCCGAGAGCGGAGCGCAGTGCTGCCTGATGCACATGCAGGGCGAGCCGCGCACGATGCAGAGCGACCCGCGCTACGAGGACGTGGTGGACGAGGTGAAGGCGTTCCTGGAGGAGCGCCTGGCGTTCGCCGTGCGCGAGGGGGTGGCGGAGGAGCGGATCCTGCTCGACCCCGGCATCGGCTTCGGCAAGACGCTCGAGCACAACCTCGAGCTGCTGCGCGCGCCTGCGAGGAGCTCGACCACGCTCGGTCGCCCGCTCGTGGTGGGCACCTCGCGCAAGAGCTTCCTCGGGCGCATCCTGGCGCGATGCGCAGGGCAGCGAGGAGCCCGTTCCGGTCGCGCAGAGGCTCCCCGGCACGCTGGCCACGAGCGTCATGGCCTACGAGCGCGGCGCCACCGTGCTGCGCGTGCACGACGTCGCCCCGGTGCGCGCCGCGCTCGTCGTGGCGGCTGCTACGTTGGGCGGGCGATGGGGCCCGGCGCGGACGCAGACGACGAGGACCTGAACGGCGAGGAGCTCGACGCCGAGGGAGTGGAGCCGGAGGGTCCCGAGGAGGAGGATCGGGAGGAGGAAGAGGGCCGACGAGGACGAGGACGACGAGGAGCGCGAGGAGCGCGAGGCGCTCGAGTCGGTGACGATCGAGATCACGGGCCTCTCGCTCTACACCCACCACGGCGTGGGCGCCGCCGAGCGCGAGGTGGGCCAGCGCCTGGTGTTCGATCTGCGCCTTGATCTGGGCGAGGCCGACGCCACCGTGACCGATCACATCGAGGACACGGTGGACTACGGCGAGGTCTGCCAGCTGGTGGCGCTGATCGCCCAGCAGCGCTCCCACAAGACGCTCGAGCGGCTGTGCTCGACGATCGCCGATCGCCTGCTCGCGGACTACGAGCTCGAAGGGGTGTGGGTGAAGGCCGCCAAGCCCGAGCCCCCGATCCCGCTGACGGTGGACGAGGTCTCCGTCGAGGTGTGGCGCGAGGCCGAGCAGTAGGCCGGCGGCGGTGGCGCGCCCGCGAGGAGGCCGGGGCGGCGGGCGGGCAGCGAAATCTTTCGCCAAATGCCCTTGACAAATTAGTTAGCACTCACTATAAATAAGGCCATGAACCGTCTTACGGGTCTGGCCACGGGACATCCCCGCCGCGTTTTGGTCATCGCGGGCATCGTGTTCCTGCTGGCGGCCGGCCTCGGCGGTCCCGTGGCCGGCGTGCTGAAGGGGCACTCGCAGGACTTCCACGACCCGCACGACCAGAGCCTGCAGACGAAGGCGGCGATCCAGCGCGCGACGGGGCAGTCCCCCGACTATGGCGTGGCCGCTGTGCTGAAGAGCAGGGGCAACGCGCGCACGGACCCCGGCGCCGCGCGTACGACGGCGCGATTGGCGGCCCTGCTCGCGGCGCAGAAGGGCTTTCAGCGGGTGCTCGACTACCCCTCCAGCCATCTGGCGTTCCTCGTCTCGCGCAACGGCCACGAGAGCGTGGTGCTGGCGGCGTTCGCGACGCAGGAAGAGTCGGCGATGGCCGTCGCTCACGTGCGCCCCCAGCTTGCGGGCTCCGGCGTGCGCTTCGGCGGCCAGGACGTGGCGTTCGACGAAATCAACCACCGCACGTCCTCGGATCTGGAGCACGCCGAGCTGCTCGCCTTCCCGATCCTGCTGCTGCTCTCGCTGTGGGTGTTCCGCGGCCTGGTGGCGGCGATGCTGCCGCTGCTCGTGGGCGGCTTCGCGATCGTGCTCACCTTTGTGATGCTGCGCATCGTGAACCAGTTCGCGGGCCTCTCGATCTTCGCCGTCAACCTCGTCACCGGCGTGGGTCTCGGCTTGGGCATCGACTACAGCCTGTTCGTGCTCGCGCGCTACCGCGAGGAGCTCGCCGCTGGCAGGGAGCCACGCGACGCGATCGCGCGCACGCTGCAAACGACTGGACGCACCGTGCTCTACGGCTCGCTGACCGTCGCAGGCGCGCTGGCCTCGATGCTGGTGTTCCCCGAGCGCTTCCTGTACTCGATGGGCGTGGGGGGGACGATCGTAGCGCTGATGGCCGGCACGGTCTCGCTGGTGGTGCTGCCCGCCGTGCTGATCGCGCTGGGCCCGCGCATCGACTCGCTCTCGCCGAAATGGATGCAGCGGGGCACCGCCCGCGCCGCGACTGCCGGCGATGAGGGCGGCTGGGCGCGGCTGGCGCACGCGGTCATGCGCCGGCCTGGAACCGTGGCGCTGGTGAGCACGGTGGTCCTGCTCGTCATCGCCTCGCCCGCGCTGCGCTTGGCGCTGACGCCCGCCGACCCGCGCGTGCTGCCCGCCTCCTCGGAAACGCGCCAGATCGCGGGCGTGCTGAGCAGCGACTTCGCCGTGGATGGCTCGCAGGCGATCACGGTGGTGGTGGCAGGCACCGCACCGGCGGTGCAGGCGGTGGCGGCGCAGGCGCAGAGGATCGCGGGAGGCCAGGCGCAGGCCGCCTCGCCGCGCCAGCTCGGCGAGGGCGAGTGGGAGATCGACCTGCTGCCCCAGGGCTCGGGCGCCTCCACCGCCAACCAGACGCTCGTGAAGGCGCCTGCGCGCGCTCGTGAACCCGCAGGGCGGCCTCGTGGGCGGCCCCACCGCGGGCTTCATCGACCAGAAGTCCTCGATCGCCTCGCACGTCCCCCTGGTGCTGGCGATCCTCGCGCTGGTCACCTGCGGCTTCCTCTTCCTGATGACGGGCTCGGCGGTGATGCCGCTGATCGCGCTGGCGATGAACCTGCTGACGGTGGCCGTCGCCGCGGGCCTGCTGGTGCTGATCTTCCAGGACGGCCACCTCTCTTCGCCGCTCGGCTTCAGCCCGATCGGCGGCCTGGAGGAGGCCAATCTCGTGCTCCTGTTCGTGATCGCCTTCGCCCTCTCCACCGACTACGGCGTGTTCCTCTTCGGGCGCATCAAGGAGGCCCACGACGGCGGCCTACCCGCGCCGCGAGGCGGTCGCCCGCGGCCTGGAGCGCACCGGGCGCCTGGTGACAGCCGCCGCACTGCTCTTCTGCGTGGCGATCGGCGCCTTCGCGAGCTCCCACATCTTCTTCGTGAAGCAGCTCGGCGTCGGCGCCGCCCTCGCTGTGGCGATCGACGCGACGGTGATTCGCGCGCTGCTCGTCCCCGCCATCATGGGCCGCCTCGGCGAGTGGGCCTGGTGGGCGCCGCGGCCGCTGCGCCGGCTACACACCTACATCGGCCTGCGCGAGGGACGCGGGGAAGGATCCGCGCCCGTCGGCGTCCTTGAAGTTAGGGAGAGGGCCGCGCGGGGAGGAGTTGCCTGCCCTGCCGATTCCTCGCAACACAGCCAACGCACCGAAAGGCGGCAGTGTGAAAGCGCGCAATCTTCTGCTTATGATCCCGCTGGGAGCGGCGCTGGCGCTGCTGCCGGCGATGGCCAGCTCGGAAACTATGCCCTCCGTCGAAGCGGTGGCGACGGGAGGGGCATACGGCGCTGAACCCTTTGCCTGGTCGCCCATGCAGGCCACGGTTGGCGCGGGGGGCTCGGTGAAGTTCTCGACGGGCTCCACAACGGCGCCCCACGGCATCGTCTGGAGCGGCGGTCCGAGCACACCAGCCTGCAGCGGCGTTCCAGTCAACAGCTCCATGACCGGTTGGAGCGGTTCGTGCACGTTCACGCAGGCCGGCACCTACACCTACTACTGCGCCTATCACGGAACAGGCATGTCCGGCAAGGTCGTTGTGACCGCGGCCGGGATGACCACCACCACGACCACGACTGCCCCAACGCCCCCTCCGACTCCAACTCCGACCACCACCACGCCTACACCGACCCCCAAGCCGGTCACGGCCCCTCACCTCACCAGAGCCCAGAAGCTCGCCAAGGCGTTGAGGGCGTGCAGGAAGAAGCCCAAGGGCAAGCGCGCGGCGTGCCGCAAGCGCGCTCATAAGAAGTACGGACGGTCTCACTGAGTTAGTGTTACAGTGTGGTGCGGTGTGGTACGCTCTGCGATATGAGCGATCACTTCACGCTGCGGTTCCAGACTGGTGTGAGCGAGCGTTTGCAGGTGCACGCGCGGCGGGCCAGCCTCGCTCCGAGAACCCTCGCCCAGCGCTATGTGGATGAGGGCATGCGCCGGGAGGACCATCCGCTGGTGCGGTTCGTGGATGGTCCAAGCGGCCGGAGGGCGGCGCTGGTGGGCAGCGGATTGGATGTGTGGGAGGTCATCGCGACCTTGCGGGATAACGACAACGATCCGAAGCAGACGGCAGCGTGGCTCGAAATTCCCCTGGGACTTGTGCAGGCCGCAATCGCCTACTACGGCGAGTACAAAGACGAGATCGACGCGATGATTGCTCACAACCAGGCGGAGTGGGAGCGGGGCTACACGGCCTGGGAGGCGGGGCAGAGAGCGCTCAACCGGTGAAAGTGCTGCTTGACGAGCAGCTTTCAGGACAAATAGCGCGCCTCCTGCGCGAGCGAGGGTTCGACGCCGAGGCCGTGGTGGAACGCGCCGACCTGCTCCAGCTTTCCGACTCGGAGATCATGGCTGCCGCACTACGCGAGGAACGCGCGGTCGTGAGCAACAACATCCAGGACTTTCGACCCATAGCGGCCCAGCGCATCGCCGACGGCCGTGGCCATGCCGGCCTTATCCTTCTACCCTCCAGTCGCCCTCGTGGCCGCGATGCCACAGGAGCGCTGGCCGACGCCATCGAAGCGGTGATGCGCGCTCACCCTCAGGGGATTCCGAGCGGGGAGCACTGGATCCCCCCACTGTCGTGAACTACGCGTTCAACCGCACCGGCAGCGTCTTGAGCTGGTTGAGGAACACCGATTCGGTTCTCAGCGGCTCGCCGTCGATCGCCATCGCGGGGAAGCGCTCGAGGGTCTCCTCGAAGAGGATCCGCAGCTCCAGGCGGGCAAGCGCAGTGCCGAGGCAGAAGTGGCGCCCACCCGCTCCGAACGCCTGGTGCTCCTCTTCGCGGCGCACATCGAAGCGGTTGGGGTCGGCATGGCGCGCCCCGTCGCGGTTGGAGGAGACGTACCACATCACCACCTTCTCGCCCTCCTTGATCTGCTGCCCGCCCAGCTCGGTGTCGCAGGTGGCGGTGCGGCGGAAGTGCGCGAACGCTGGGAACATGCGCAGCGACTCCTCCACGGCGCCGGAGATTAGGCTGGGATCGTCCAGCAGCAGCTGGCGCTGCTCGGGGTTTTCCATCAGAGCGCGCATACCGCTGCAATAGGTCGCCTTGGTCGAGTCGTTGCCGGCGGCGACCAGCAGGAAGAAGCCCATCACGATCTCGTGCTCCTCGAGCTTCTCGCCATCGACCTCGGCGTGCACCAGCACGCTTGTCAAATCGTCGGTGGGGTTCTCGCGGCGCTCCGCGATCAGCTGCTGGCAGTGCGCGAAGATCTCGGCGATGCTCTTCTCGATCCCTTCCTGGATGTCCTCGTGCGGGTTCAGATCGGGATCGCCCGCGCCCAGCGTGGCGTTCATCAGCCGCGCCCACATCTCATCGTCCTCCGGTGGGATGCCCATGAAGCTGCCGATCACGCGCGCCACAACGGGCTGCGCGACGTCGATCACGAGGTCGCACGTCTCGCGCCCCTCCAGGCGATCGAGCACCCCCACGGTGATCGCGCGGATGGCCTCCTCGTGCGCGGCGATCCGCTTGGGCGTGAACCCAGCCTGGAACAGCGCCTTCACGCGATCGTGCTTGGGCGGGTCCATGCCGATGAACATCGCTCGCGAGAGCTCGATCGGAAAGCCGATGTTGGCGGCCGTCACGCCCCCCACTTCCGAGGAGTAGGTCTTGAAGTCGCGGCTCACCGTGTGAACGTCCTCGCCCGTGGTCACCGACCAGAAGCCGGCCTCCTCGGGGAATTCGGTGATCTGCGAGGTCCAGTGCACGGGGCATTCGCTGCGCATACGCGCGAACAGCTCGTGCGGCACGCCGTCCTCCCACACCTCGCGCTCGGTCAGGAGCACGTCCTTGATGTCTCTGGTTGCTGTCGCGTCCTTCAGGTCGCTGCCTGCCGTCGATGCCATGTGAAGACCTCCTGTTGCTGCCGCGGGCGTTGAGGCAATCATACTGGCTGGCCGGCCAATATGCGAGAGCTCGCTTGCGTGCACGGGACGCTACCGTCCCCTCCGCCCGTGCCCCCTTCCTCCACACCTGCGCGCATCGGTCTGCTGAGCCTGGGCTCCAACCTCGGCGAACGCCGCGCTCACCTGCAGGCCGCGGTGGACGCGTTGCCAGCGGCGGGGGTGCAGGTGCTGGCCTCCTCCTCGGTCTACGACACCGACCCCGTCGGCGAGATCCTCGACCAGGCGAGCTTCCTCAACGCCTGTCTGCGCGTGCAAACCTCGCTTCAGCCGCTGGAGCTGCTGGATGCCCTCAAGCGCCTGGAGCGCGAGCTGGGACGAGGGGGCGGGGAGGGGTCAGGGTACGTGCGCCACGGCCCCCGCGCGATCGACATCGACGTGCTGCTGCTGGGGGACCTCGAACTGCGCCACGAGCGCATGTCCCTGCCCCACGCGCAGGTGCTCACGCGTCGCTTCGTGCTGATCCCCGCGCTCGAGCTGGACCTCGACCTCGCGGTGCCCGACGGGCGGCGCCTGGGCGACGCGCTGCTGGCGCTGTCGCCGCAGGAGGGCGTGCGCTGGGCCGGTCCGCCGCTCGAGGTCGGCGCTAAGGGCACACGCCAGAATATCTGGCGGGATTGATGCGGCCGTTCCGCGGCGTCAGACGCCACCCGCGATGCTCGACGTGCTACCAGCACGCCTGCGCTCGCGTGCGACGTCTGCCATCCTCGGCCCGACCACCTCAACCCACCATCTATTCTGGCGCGAGCCCTGGCCCGCTCAGTGGACGATGACCCTGCCGTTCATATGCGCGTGCACCGTGCACGTGTAGTTGTACGTACCGCTGCGCGTAAACCGCACCGTGAACGTTCCGTGCGTCATCACGCGCGACTGAAAGCTGTGGCCGACCACGTTGTGCATCACCCGGCCGTCGCTCCACACCCACGTCACGCTGTCTCCGCGGCGGATCGACACGGCGCCCGGCAGAAACCGGTTGTGTCTCAACACCACCGCATGACTGCTCGCGGCGTGTGCGCCGCCGACGGCCATAGCCGGGATCGCTCCCGCACCAGCTGCCGCGAGCACAGCCAGCGCGGCCACTGTCTTCGCGCTCATGGGCACTCCTTTGATCGTATCGCCATCACCCCTAAGACTCCCCGCTGGCTCGGACCTTCCCACCGACCCCGTGGGTGGCGGGAAGGATCGGTGTGCGGTGGCGTCCTGAGTGGTTGAGGGGTGTTCGACGGACACCACATCTTCGGAGAGGCCACTGCACGAAAGGCGGGTTGAGATCGTGAGACTACGCAAGCGCCACTTCCTCCTGATCGCCATGCTCGGGGCCGCGGTGGCGGTCGTCCCGGCTCTCGCCAGCTCGGGAACCGAACCGACGATCAATGCGATCGAGGAAATGGGGGTGTACACCTACGTTCGCTGGTCGCCCAGCGAAGCGCAGGTCGCCCCCACCGGCTCGGTGACGTTCCAGGACGTCGCGGGCGAGGGCGAACACGGTGTCATCTGGAAGCCGGGCAATCCGGAACCGCCTACATGCAGTGGCGTTCCCAACGTTGGGGCAAAGGAATGGAAGGGCACCTGCTCCTTCACGAAGCCGGGCGTATATGAGTTCGAATGCGCCGTCCATCACTCGCTGATGACCGGCAGGATCACGGTGGGCGAAGGCGGGACGACGACCTCCTCCTCCTCCACCACCTCGACCTCGACCTCCTCTTCCTACACCTACTCCTCCACCACGACCACAACCACGTCGCCCCCGACCACGACGCAGACCGCGACGACCGCCGTGACACCCTCTGTCGGCGGAGGCGCTCCGCAGTCGCCCCCCGTAACCGGCCTCGGCGGCGAAGGCCCGGGCAGCCCTGCACCTCTTGCGCTCTTGCTCTCCAGGAGCCAGCACGGCACCGCGGTACACGGCTCCACCGACGTTCCTCCTGCCCTGGGCGGGTCGCGCCTGGAGGTGGACCTGCTCGCCACCACGGCCTCGCTGGCTCGCGCCCATCGCTTGGCCCCAGTGCGCGTCGGACGGTTCGTGCGCGCCTCGGTTGCAGCCGGCAAGGCGCCTTTCTCCGTAACCCTCTCCAGCCAGGGAAAGCGCGCCCTGCGCCGTCACGGCCACCTGGCGCTCACGGTGAAGGTCACTCTCACACTCCCCAGCGGTACCGCGATGAGCACGACCCGGAGCATGGTCCTGCATAGCTGAAGGCTCTTACGTCAGCCAAGCGGCCGGCAGCGTGCCGGCAGGGACTTCGCCCACCATCGGCGGGAAGTAGCGCGTGAGCGCCATCGCCGGGTGGCTCTCCAGCAGAGGGCGCACGTCGGCGACCGTGTTGAGCAGGCGGATCGTCGAGCCGATCTGCAAGTCCGCGGCGTTGGGCTGCTCGCCACCCAAGAGGCCTGAGGCGATCCACGTGTCGATCTTCTCCATCTGGACGGGCAGCGCACCGAGATCCTTGAGCACGTTCTCGTCCTTCGCCTTGTTGCGCAGCGCCAGCAGGCGCGCCATCAGCGGGAGCGTGGGGCGGATCGCCGCGCGCGGCAGCGGCAGTTTGGTGTCATCGGGCACGAAGCTCTCCATGCACGCCGAGTTGCGCAGGAACGCCGCATCGAGGATCCGCCGGGGGACGCTCTGGAACTCCTCATCGCCCCAGCGCTCGGCCTCCAGCACCTGTGCGCGCTCGCCCGCCTCGGTGGGCAGCAGCGAGGGCTCGGGCGCGATCTCATCCAGCCGGCGCATGATGTGGCGCGAGCCCACCATCTTCTCGCCATCCATGCGCGCGCCGGGCACCGTGACGCCGCCATACAGCAGCGGCCCAGCGGCCATCTGCGTCATCGGCAGCAAATCCACGCGATCGAAGGGGATCGACTTCATCCCGAGCGCCACTTCCACCGCGGCGCAGGGGTGCGAGCCGGTGAGCACGTACAGCTTCAGCTTCTTTGGGCTCGCTCCGTTGGTGGGCACCCGCGGAGCATACACCCGAGGTGTGGGTCGGGTGTGGGCCGGCTTTGGGCCGGCCCAAAGCCGGTGTGGGGCTTCGAGCCGGCGGGTCCCATCGGTAGGCTCCCGCCCCTCCATGCTGCTCGTTGTCGACGTCGGAAACACGCAAACCCACTTCGGCGCCTTTCGCGGCGAGGAGCTCGTTGAGCACTGGCGCTTTGCCACCGTCCGCGACTCCACCGCCGACCAGCTCGGCGCCGCGCTGCGCAACCTCCTGGAGCTGCGTGGTTTGGGCTTCGACGATCTGTCGTCTTCGATCGTCTCCTCCACCGTCCCCCAGCTGGAGCCCGAATGGACCGCCATGGCCCTTCGCTACCTGCGCCACGAGATGCTCGTCGTGGGTCCCGGTCTGCGCACCGGCATGGCCATCCGCTACGACAACCCGCGCGAGATCGGCGCCGACCGGCTCGTCAATGCGGTGGCGATGCGCGAGCGCTTCGGCGGCTCCGCCGTGTGCGTGGACTTCGGCACCGCCACCACCTTCGACGTCCTCTCGCGCGAGGGGGAGTACATCGGCGGCGCGCTCATGACCGGCATCGAGATCTCCCTCGACGCGCTCACCGAGCGCGGCGCGCGGCTGCCCAAGGTCGAGCTCGCCCCGCCCCGCTCGGTCGTGGGCAAGAACACGATCGACGCCATCCGCTCCGGGGTCGTCTTCGGGTACGCCGGCGCCGTCGATGCGATTCTGCGACGGCTCTATAACGAGCTGGGGGAACGCCTCTCGGTGATCGCCACGGGGGGGCTTGGGCATCTGGTGGTCCCCTTCACCGAGGAGATCAACGAGGTCGACGACCTCCTGACCCTCACCGGTCTGAGGCTCATCCACGCGATGAATTGAAGTTCCCAACAGGGCGCGATGCAGCTGCCATCGAGGCTCGCGGTGGGCGCCGGACTCGTCGATAAACTCTGGATAATGGCTCCACCCGCCCGAACCCCACTGCTGTCGCCCGGCCACGAGGCCGAGTGGGTGGAGATCAACCGTCAGGAGGCTGAATACCATCACGCCTACGCGCGGGCGCTTTCACCCGCCGAGCGGCTCCAGGTTGGCCAGCGGCTCTCCCAGCAGGCTGTCTCGCTGCTCGCCGCATCTGTACGGGCAGGTCATGTCCCCAGACGAGCTCTCTGGTCCTGATCTCAACGGCGTCGTCGCGGACGCCAATGCCGTTGGGCTCATATACGTCGTGATCGGTGGCTTCAGCGTGATCGCCAACGGCTATCTGCGTACAACCAATGACAGCGATCTGCTGGTCCCGGACGATCCCGACACGAACGACGCGATCCTCCGCTTCCTCGATCGCGTAGAAGCGATACGCCTCTACGACGGCAAGCAGCTGACGCGCCAAGACGTCCTCGAGGCGGACCACCTGCGGGTCAACGGCCGACACGGCATCGTCGACATAATGCGTGGGGGGCTGGCGCCTCTGGACTCGCCGCACGTGCCCTGAGTATCGATGTCGGAGGCCAGCAGGCGCGCGTTGCCGACCTACGCAGCATCGTGGGGTTCAAGCGCTTAGCCAACCGGCCGCGCGATCGCAACGATCTCTTGGAACTCGAAGCGCTCCACGGCTCACTCCCGATCGAGCCGATCCCCGGCGTCGATGAGTAGCGACCTAACCGGCCTGCGACTCCTCTTCAACCTCAATTCCTGAGCGGCGCGGCCCCCTTGCCGGCCGGATGGCCGGCTCCTTCCCCGCTATTTTCCGTTGTATGTCGCGCGCTCCCGACCTCGCTTCGCCGTGGACTCTCGGTCCGTTGCGCGTGCCCAACCGGGTGCTGCTCGCGCCGCTGGCGGGGATCGGCAACTGGTTCGTGCGCCTGCAGGCCAAGCGCTACGGCGCCGGCATGGCCATCTCGGAGATGGTCTCCTCGCACGCGCTGCACTTCCGCAACGAGCGCACCTGCGTGGAGATGCTGCGCATCCACCCCTCCGAGCGGGAGGGGGGGCCGGTGTCGATCCAGCTCTTCGGGCAGGACCCCGCGGTGATGCGCTCCGCCGCCGCCTTCGTGGTCGCCGCGGGCGCCGACGCGATCGACCTCAACATGGGCTGCCCCGTGCCGAAGGTCTGCCGCACCGGCGCCGGCGCCGCGCTTCTCGCCGACCCCTCGCTTGCGGTCGCGGTGGCGCGTGCCGCCGTCGAGGGCGGGGCCGGGATACCGTATCACCGTCAAGCTGCGCTCGGGCCTGCGCCCGGGCGACACCTCCGGTTTCGATCTCGCTCACAGGCTCGTCGAGGAGGCTGGCGTCGCCGCGATCGCCTTTCACCCCCGCTCGGCCTCCGTGCACCACAAGGGCGTCCCCGACTACGCGCTCGCCGAGCGCCTCGCCGCCTCGCTGCCCGTCCCCGTGATCCTCACCGGCGGGTTGCGCGACGCCGAGGCCGTGCGCTCGGCCTTTGCCTGCACCGGCGTCACCGCCGTGATGCTCGCCCGCGGCTGCCTCGGCAACCCGTGGCTGTTCGAGCGTCTACTGGGCGTTCGCGCCCACGAGCCCACCCGCGAGGAGGTTCTCGCCGAGCTCGACTGGGTGCTCGAGCGTGCAGTGGAGCACCTGGGCGCCGAGCGCGCCACGCGCTACCTGCGTAAGTTCTATCCCTGGTACCTGCCTCGCCTGGGCCTCGATCGAGAGGCCCTCAAGAGCCTGCAAGACGCCTTGCACTCGGCTCCCACCTTGGAGCGCTCGAGGGTTCTGCTGGGCCTTTCCTCGCCCGCTGCGAGCCTCGCCGCCTGAGCTGCTGGGAGGGACGCGCGAGCGCCCCGCGGGCGGCTCGCTCGCCTCGCTATACTGCTGCGCTCGCTGCCTGCCCCGGGCCGCGTTCCCCCCGCGTGCAGGCGGGTTTTGTTGTGTCTATCGGGTCTTCCAGCAATAGGTCTTCCTAGCGAGCAAGGGTCACATGCCGAAGGACGTCATCCTCACCCCCCAGGGCCTCGAGAAGCTCCGCGACGAGCTCGAGCTGCTCTCCACCTCGCGCCGCCGCGAGGTCGCCGAGCGCATCAAGGAGGCGCGCGAGTTCGGAGACATCTCCGAGAACTCCGAGTACGACGACGCCAAGAACGAACAGGCCATGCTCGAGTCGCGCATCGCCCAGCTCCAGGAGAAGCTGCGCATGGCCACCGTCATCGAGACCAAAGACCTCTCAACCGACGTCGTCCAGGTCGGCTCCGTCGTGCACGTGAAGGACGAAAAGACCGGCAAGTCCGTCAAGTACACAATCGTCGGCTCTGCCGAGGCCAACCCCGAAGACGCCAAGCTCTCCAACGAGTCCCCCGTCGGTCGCGCCCTCCTCGGCCACCGCCGCAACGACACCGTCGCTGTCAAAGTTCCGCGCGGCCCCGCCCGCAAGCTCAAGATCACCAAGATTGACGTTGGGCTGAAATAGGAGACCCGCGGGGGCCGCTCGCCTCCCGGGTCGCCTGTATCTCCTCTCGTCCCTCCCGGGCTCTCACTTTGGGCCCCTAACATCTTTCCTGGTGATGTCGAAGATCGAAGAGCACCTCCCTGTGTCGTCTCCGGAGTCCGCCAATGGGTCGGACGGCCTTGGCGTGCCGGAGTCCGGGGAGCTTGGCGCGCCGGAGTTGGAGGGTCATGGCATGCCGGGTTCGGATGGTCCCAGCGCGCCAGAGTCCGAGGAGCGCGGGCTGCCCGAGCTGATGGCGGTGCGCCGCGCCAAAGCCCGCCTCCTGCTCCCGCCGGGAGAGAGCGCCTTTCCGTACTCCTTTCCGGGGACCGAGCCGATCCAGGAGATTCGCGCGCGCTTCGAGCACCTCGCCCCCGGCGAGGAAACCGACTCCATCTACCGCATCGCCGGGCGTTTGGCGGCGCGGCGCGGCCAGGGCAAGGCCGCCTTCCTCGACCTCGTCGATCGCAGCGGGCAGATCCAGCTGCACGCCCGCCTGGACGTGTTGGGCGAGGCCGCCTTCGAGCGCCTCCTGCAGCTCGACCTGGGCGACCTGCTCGGGGTCAGCGGCGCGGCGATGCGCAGCCACAAGGGCGAGCTCTCGCTGCGCCTGGAATCCTTCGAGATCCTCGCCAAGTCGCTGCGCCCTCCGCCCTCCAAGCACTACGGACTCGCCGACGTCGAAACCCGCTACCGCCAGCGCGAGCTCGATCTGATGTCCAGCGAGGACGCGCGCCGGCTGTTCGTAACGCGTGCCCGCATCGTCTCCGCCGTGCGCTCCCATCTCGACGAGCGGGGCTTCATCGAGGTCGAGACCCCCGTCCTGCAACCGCTCTACGGCGGCGCCCTTGCGCGTCCCTTCACCACCCACCACAACGCGCTGGATCGCACCCTCTACCTGCGCATCGCCACCGAGCTGTTCCTCAAGCGCTGCATCGTGGGGGGCCTGGAGCGCGTGTACGAGCTCGGCAAGGACTTCCGCAACGAGGGCATCTCCGCCAAGCACAACCCCGAGTTCACGATGGTCGAGTGGTATGAGGCGTACGCCGACTACCTCGACGAGGCCACCCGCACCGAGGAACTCATCGGCGCGGTGGCCGCTGCCGTGGGCTACTCCGGCGAGCTCGACTTCTCCGCCCCCTGGCGGCGCGTGGGATTCGTGGAGTCGATCCGCGAGGCCACCGGCATCGACGTGCTGGCCCACCACGATGCCGCCTCGCTCGCCGCGGCGAGCGCCGCCTCCCCGCAGATCGCGGCCAGCGGTCTTGCGATCGACACCGAGGGCGCCAGCTGGCCCCAGCTCGCCGACGAGCTGCTCTCCAAGTTCGTGGAGCCCGACCTGCTCCAGCCCACCTTCGTGGTGGACTACCCGCTGGAGCTCTCCCCGTTTGCGCGCGCCCACCGCTCGAAGCCCGGCCTCGCCGAGCGCTGGGAGGCCTTCGCGGGGGGCATGGAGATCGCCAACGCCTTCTCCGAGCTCAACGACCCAGATGTGCAGCGTCAGCGCTTCGAAGCCCAGCGGCGCCTCGCGGAGCTGGGCGACGAGGAGGCCCAGCCCTGGGACGAGCTCTTCCTGGAGGCGCTGGAGCACGGCATGCCGCCCACCGGCGGCGTCGGCCTGGGGATCGACCGGCTCGTGATGCTCCTCACCGGGCGGCGCACGATCCGCGAGGTCGTGCTCTTCCCAGCGATGCGCACGTAAGGGCCCGCGGGCCCCAACCCGGGCTTCGCCGCATCCCATGGCGATGCGCTTTCCGGGTCGGTCGGAGCCATCGCACATCGGCCTGCGGGGGCCTTGGTAGACTGTTCCTCGGCGTCGATTTCGACCCGGCCGCTCATCTTCTGAGGGATTTCCGACGAAGATGGTTCTACCGGGTAGTTCCTAGTCCCCGAGAACCCGTCCACCCTCGGAAAGAGGACTCAGCATGTTCGAGCGATTCACAGAACGGGCCCGTCAGGTGGTGGTCCTTGCGCAGGAAGAGGCGCGCACGCTCAAGCACAACTACATCGGCACCGAGCACATCCTGCTCGGCCTGCTGCGCGAGGAGGAGGGTCTTGCCGCGCGAGTCCTGGAGAGCCTCGACATCACCGTCGAGCGCGTGCGCGCGCAGGTCGTGCGCATCGTCGGCTCCGGCGAGGAGGTCACCTCCGGGCAGATCCCCTTCACACCCCGCGCCAAGAAGGTGCTCGAGCTCGCTCTGCGCGAGGCCCTCTCGCTGGGACACAACTACATCGGCACCGAGCACATCCTGCTCGGCCTCGTGCGCGAGAACGAGGGCGTAGCCGCACGCATCCTGCTCGACTTCGACGCCGACTCCGAAAAGATCCGCAACGAGGTCATCCGCATGCTCTCCGGCCCCGGCGGGCGCCGCCAGGGCCAGGGCCAGGCCGCCTCCGGCTCGGGCTCCGGCGGGCAGGCCGAAGGCAAGAAGTCCTCCAAGCTCCTCGACCAGTTCGGGCGCAATCTGACCCGTCTGGCGGCCGAAGGCAAACTGGACCCCGTCGTCGGGCGCGAGACCGAGATCGAGCGCATCATGCAGATCCTCTCCCGGCGCACGAAGAACAACCCGGTGCTGATCGGCGAGCCCGGCGTGGGCAAGACCGCAGTGGTCGAGGGCCTCGCGCAGCGCATCACCAATGCCGACGTGCCCGAGCTCCTGAAGAACAAGCAGATCTACACGCTCGACCTGGCCGCGCTGGTCGCTGGCTCCAAGTACCGGGGCGAGTTCGAGGAGCGCCTGAAGAAGGTCATGAAGGAGATCACCCAGCGCGGCGACATCATCCTGTTCATCGACGAGCTCCACAATCTGGTGGGCGCGGGCGCGGCCGAGGGCGCGATCGACGCCGCCTCGATCCTCAAGCCCGCGCTCGCCCGCGGCGAGCTGCAGACGATCGGCGCCACCACGCTCGACGAGTACCGCAAGTACCTCGAGCGCGACTCTGCCCTGGAGCGTCGCTTCCAGCAGATTCGCGTGGAGGAGCCCACGATCGACCAGTCCGTGGAGATCCTCAAGGGGTTGCGCGACCGCTACGAGCAGCACCACAAGGTGCAGATCACCGACGAGGCGCTCAGGGCCGCCGGGGAACTGGCCGACCGCTACATCTCAGACCGCTTCCTGCCCGACAAGGCGATCGACCTGATCGACGAGGCCGCCTCGCGTATGCGTATCAAGTCGATGACCTCCCCGCCCGCCAACCGCGAGCTCGAGGAGCAGATCGAGACCACGCGCCGCGAGAAGGAGGCCGCGATCGAGGCGCAGGAGTTCGAGAAGGCCGCCGCGCTGCGCGACCAGGAGCGCAAGCTCACCCACCGCAAGCGCGAGCTCGAGGAAGAGTGGGAGGCGGGCGAGTCCGGCGAGCGCCCCTCGATCGGCGAAGAGGAGATCGCCGACATCGTCTCGATGTGGACCGGCATCCCCGTCTTCAAGCTCACCGAGGCCGAGACCCAGAAGCTGATGCGCATGGAGGAGGAACTGCACAAGCGCGTCATCGGCCAGCACCCCGCCGTCGAGGTCATCTCCAAGGCGATCCGCCGCTCGCGCGCGGGGCTCAAGGACCCCAAGCGCCCGACGGGCTCCTTCATCTTCCTCGGCCCCTCCGGCGTGGGGAAGACCGAGCTGGCGCGCACGCTCGCCGAGTTCCTCTTCGGCGACGCCGACACGATGGTCCGCATCGACATGTCCGAGTACATGGAGAAGCACGCCGTCTCGCGCCTCGTCGGCTCGCCCCCCGGCTACATCGGCTACGACGAGGGCGGCCAGCTCACCGAGGCCGTGCGCCGCAAACCGTACTGCGTGCTCCTGCTCGACGAGATCGAGAAGGCTCACCCCGATGTCTTCAACATCCTGCTGCAGATCCTCGAGGACGGCCGCTTGACGGACGCTCAGGGCCGCACCGTGGACTTCCGTCACGCGATCGTGATCATGACCTCGAACATCGGCGCCGCCGAGATCGCGCGCAACACGCCCCTGGGCTTCGCTGTCTCCGACGACGAGACCGGCATCACCTACGACGACATGAAGAACCGCATCATGGGCGAGCTCAAGAAGGTCTTCCGCCCCGAGTTCCTCAACCGCATCGACGACGTGATCGTCTTCCACAAGCTCCAGAAGGAGGAGATCAAGCAGATCGTCGAGCTGCTGCTGCTGCGCATCCGCGAGTCGATGGCCGAACGCGAGCTGCAGCTCGAGCTCACCGACCCCGCCAAGGACATGCTCGTCGAGAAGGGCTGGGACCCCGCGATGGGCGCCCGTCCACTGCGCCGCGCGATCCAGCGCTACATCGAGGACCCGCTCGCCGACTTCGTGCTGCGCGAGAAGGTCATCCCCGGCGCCACCGTCGTCGTCGCGCCCGCCCCCGAGGGCGAGGAGGGCGAGGTGCGCCTCACCGTCGTCAAGCCCAAGAAGCAGAAGACCCCCGTCGGCCGTCGGCGCCGAAGGGGCCTCCGGCGCGCTGCCCGAGGGCGAGTTGCACGACGGCGAGCTGCACGACGGTGGAGACCTACCGGAGCTGCCCGACCCCGAGCTCCCCGATCTCCCCGAGAGCGACTCCGAGCAGGCCTCCGCCGCCGACGATCAGTAGGCCCCGCTGAGCGTCACGCCTGAGCAGTCCGTCGCCGTGGAGCCGCTCACGGCTCGACGACTGGCCTGCGGTCGCGCGCATCTACGCCGCCGGGATCGCAGGCGGCAACGCCACCTTCGAGCACTCCGTGCCCCCGTGGGAGGAGTGGTTCGCGGCGCGGCTCCCCGAGCCCTGTCTCATCGCTCGCGACTCCTCAGGCGAGGTCATCGGCTGGGCCGCCCTCAGTCCGGTCTCTGCCCGCGAGGTCTACCGCGGCGTGGGCGCCGTCTCCATCTACGTGGATCCCGCCTGCGCCGGCCGCGGCGTCGGCACCACGCTGCTCTCAGAGCTCATCGCCGCCTCCGAGCGCGCCGGGCTGTGGACGCTGGAGGCCGGTATCTTTCCCGAGAACGCTTCCTCGATCGCCTTGCACGAACGCTGCGGCTTTCAGCTCGTGGGCACCCGCCGGCGGGTTGGGCAGATGCAGGACGGGCGCTGGCGCGATGTGCTGCACTATGAGCGCCGAAGTCCCCTCGTCGGATCCTGAGCCGTCGGGGGCGATCCGTAGTGTGGGGGAGTGCCTCGCACCTCGGTCTACAACTGCTCCGAGTGCGGCCTGGAGGTCGCCAAGTGGCATGGCCAATGTCCTGGCTGTCAGGCGTGGAACTCGCTCGTCGAGGAGTCTCTCGTGCAACCGCGCCAGAAAAGCCGACGTGCCGCTGGCACCCCACGGCTCTTGGCCGACGTCGGCGCCGCTCCCGTGGCACGCCTCTCGACCGGCATCGGCGAGCTCGATCGGGTGCTCGGAGGTGGCCTTGTCCCCGGCTCGCTGGTGCTCCTCGGCGGCTCGCCGGGGATCGGCAAGTCGACGCTCACCAACATGGCCCTGGGCCATCTTGCGCAGGCAGGGCACAGGACGCTGTACGTCAGCGCGGAGGAGTCCGCCGAGCAGGTCCGCCTGCGAGCCGAGCGGCTTGGCTCCCTGCGCGCTCTGCGGGTCCCGATCCTCGCCGAGACCGACCTCGACGCTGTGCTCCAGACGATCGCCGCCGCAGCGTCCCGCGGTGTGCGTGATCGACTCCGTGCAGACCCTCCACGCGGCCGAACTCGACAGGCGCGCCGGGCTCGGTGGGCCAGGTGCGCGAGGTCGCTGGGCGCCTGATGGAACTCGCCAAGTCCCAGGGCGTGGCGGTGATCCTGGTGGGTCACGTCACCAAGGAGGGCGCGCTCGCCGGTCCGCGCGTGCTGGAGCACCTGGTGGATTGCGTTTTGCAGTTCGAGGGCGAGCGCGAGCGCCCCTACCGCGAGCTGCGCGCGCTGAAGAACCGCTTCGGCTCCACCAACGAGGCGGGCCTGTTCGAGATGCGCCAGGGCGGCCTCGTCGAGGTGCTCGACGCCTCCGCGCGCTTCGTCGCCGAGGCCACGCGCGCGCCCGGCAGCGGTCGTGCTGGCGGCGATGGAGGGCTCGCGGCCGCTGCTCGTGGAGGTCCAGGCGCTGGTGGCGCCCTCCGAGCTGGAGCAGCCGCGGCGCGTGGTCTCGGGCCTCGATCGCAACCGCCTCGCGCTCGTGCTGGCGATCCTCGGGCGCCACGGACGTGTGGGCACCGGCGGGGCCGACGTATTCGTCAACGTCGTCGGCGGCGTCCGCGTCGATGAGCCCGGCGTGGACCTCGCGATCGCGCTCGCCGTCGCCGTCCGCCAGCCGCGGCGTGCCGATTCGAGGAGCTCACCCGCCCGCCCCGCGGGCATGCTTCGGCGAGCTCGGCCTCACCGGCGAGTTGCGCTGGGTCGGCCACCCCGAGCGGCGCCTGCAGGAGGCCGCCAAGCACGGTTTGCGCGATGTCGTGGCGCCCTCCGGCAGCGGCGCCGGCGCGCGTGAGGCAGCCACTCTCCGCGAGGCGCTCGCGCAGGTGCTCCCGGTTGCCGGCCGCGCTCGTCCGCGCGCCGCTGCGTAGCTTCTCGCCCTGCGGCCGGCGCGCCAGCACGAGGGAATCGAAGGCGAGGACTATTCTTCTGAATATGCGAATCTGGACGCTTTGCCGCGCGTTCACGCGGTAAATCAAGGCTAAATGCCCTAGAATGGGTACTTGTGCCACCACGATCCGGGGAAGATTTCGACGCTGAAGCTACGGCCAGAGCCCGGGCTGATGAAGGCACTGGAGATGGTCGCGCCGGGCACCGCCCTGCGCGAGGGGATCGAGAACATCCTGCACGCCCGCACCGGCGGGCTGATCGTGATCGGCGACCCCGAGGAGCTCAGCTTCCTGTTCTCCGGGGGGATCAAGCTCGACATCGACTACACGCCGGCCTTCCTCTATCAGGTCGCCAAGATGGACGGCGCGATCATCCTCAACGCCAACTCGACCAAGATCGCGATCGCCAACGTCCAGCTGATGCCCGACCCGACGATCCTCTCGCATCGAGACGGGCACCCGCCACCGCACCGCCGAGCGCGTCTCCAAGCAGACCGACGCGCTCGTGATCGCCGATCTCCCAGCGCCGCGAGGTCGTCTCGCTGTACGTGGACGGCGCCAAGTACATCCTCGAGGACATCCCCGTGGTGCTCGCCAAGGCCAACCAGGCGCTCGCGACGCTCGACAAGTACCGCACCCGCCTGGACCAGGTCTCCACGCGCCTCACCGCGCTGGAGTTCGAGGGCGGCGTCACGCTGCACGACGTGCTCACCGTGCTGCAGCGCTCCGAGCTCGTGACGCGCATGGCCGTGGAGATCGAGCGCTACATCGTCGAGCTCGGCACCGAGGGCCGCCTGATCGAGATGCAGCTCGAGGAGACGATGGTCGGCGCCGCCGCCGAGAAGGCCGCGCTCGTGCACGACTACCTCGCCGACTACTCCGACGAGGCCTTCGCCTCGGCGCTCGACCAGGTCGGGCGTCTCGCCCACCAGGACCTGCTCGACTTCGGCTGCCTCGCCGAGCTGCTCGGCTACGACCGCAAGCTCAACACGCTCGACTACTCCGTCTCGCCGCGCGGCTACCGGATCCTGGGGCGTATCCCCAGGCTGCCGCGGCTGGTCGTAACCGAGATCGTCAAGGAGTTCGGCGGTCTGGACGAGTTGCTGGCCGCCACCGACGGCGAGCTGGAGGCCGTGGAGGGAGTGGGAGAGATCCGTGCGAAGGACATCCGCGAGGGCCTTCGCCGCTTGCAGGAGATCAACCTCGTGGACCGCTACCTGCAGACATGACGGCCGCCCCCTGGCTGGTCGCAAACCAAGGAGGACACCATTCCCCAGGCAATTGAAGATGAGCTGATCGAGGAGCTCGCGGTCGACACGCGAGGTCGAGTACATCGAGTTCGAGCTGGGCGACCACGTCGTCTACCCCCACCACGGCGCCGGCAAGGTGCTCTGCAAGGAGGAGATGGAGGTGCTCGGCGAATGCCGCGAGTACCTGACGATCAAGATCCTCCACAACGACATGACCGTGAAGGTCCCCACCGAGAACGCCGGCCTCGCCGGGCTGCGTCGCGTGATCGACGAGGAGACCGTCAAGAAGGTCCTGGACGTGCTCGAAGGACGAAGTCTCCGAGATGCCCAAGAACTGGAACCGCCGCTTCAAGCACAACCGCGACAAGATCAAGACCGGCGACATCTACGAGCTCGCCGAGGTCGTGCGCAACCTCGCGCTCCGCGAGAGCGAGAAGGGCCTCTCGACCGGCGAGAAGCAGATGTTCACGCGCGCCAAGAAGATCCTCGCCTCCGAGCTGATGTACGCGCTCGACAAGGACGAGGACGAGGCCGAGAGCTACCTCGACGAGCTGCTCGCCGACTCCGCCGCCAGCCAGATGGCCGTCGCCAAGTAGCGGGGCTCTCGCGCACGCAGCAGCTCTCGCCGCTGTGGTCTGCTGCGTGCGCGATGGTTTCCCCGAGGTCTCGGCCTGCTGTGGCTGTCGCGCTGATCGTCGCCGCCGGACGCGGCGAGCGCCTGGGTGCTGAGCGTCCCAAGGCGCTCGTCGAGCTGGCGGGGCGCCCGCTGCTGCAGTGGAGCGTCGAGGTGCTTCTGGGCGTTGCCCGCGATCGAGCGGATCGTTGTCGCGCTGCCGGAGGGCGTGCCGGCGCCCGCGGGCACCATCGGGGTCCTCGGCGGAGCCGTGCGCTCGGAGTCGGTGCGCCTCGCGCTCGCCGCCGCTGGGGCGGGAGACCCTGTGCTCGTCCACGACGCCGCTCGGCCACTGCTCACGGTCGAGCTGGTCGAGGCTGTGCTCGGCGCCGCCGCGCGCGAGGGTGTGGACGGCGCGATCGCCGCGGCGCCCGTAACCGACACGATCAAGCGGGTCGACGGCGAGGGCGTGGTGCGCGAGACGCTCGAGCGCTCCTCCCTGTGGGCCGTGCAGACCCCGCAGGTCTTCCGCCGGGCTGCGCTGGAGCGCGCGCTGGACGTTCCCGCGGAGGTGCTCGCCCGCGCCACCGACGACGCCTGGCTCGTCGAGCGCCTGGGGGGAAGGGTGGTGGTGGTGGCGGCCCCGCGCGAGAACCTCAAGGTCACCACGACGCTAGACCTCGCGCTGGCCGAGACGCTGCTTGCTGCCCGGTCCGGCTGACGGTGTCACGCTCTCAGCCGCTCGGCACGCCCAACGCTTCCCAGCCTGCTTGAATCGCGCACTGCATGCTCACCGACTACCACGTCCACCTGCGCCCCGACGAGCTCGAGGCAACCGCCGCCGAGCACTTCACGAGCGCGAACGTCGAGCGCTACCGCGAGGCGGCGAGCGAGCGCGGGATCGCAGAGCTGGGAGTCTCCGAGCACATCTATCGCTTCCGCCAGGCGCTCGATGTGTGGCAGCATCCCTTCTGGCGCATCCACGCCGTCGACGATCTGGATGACTACTGCCGCTTCGTGCGCGAGGAGACCGATCTGCGCCTGGGCATCGAGGCCGACTTCGTGCCCGGCGCGGAGGACCGCACAGCTAGCCTGCTCGACGCCCACGACTTCGACTACGTCCTTGGCTCGGTTCACTTCCTGCGCGGTGCCTCTGTTGACATGGAGGACTACACCGTGTGGAGCGGCGCGCACTCGCCCGAGGAGGTCTGGCGGCAATACTTCCTAACGCTCGGCGAGGCTGCGCGCAGCGGTCTGTTCGACATCCTCGCGCACCCCGACCTCGTTAAGGTTTGGGGCTCTGATCGCCCGCGGCCCGAGGGCGATCTGCGCCGCTACTACGAGCTCGCGCTCGATGGCATCGCCGAGTCGGGCATCGCCGTGGAGCTCTCCACGGCGGGGCTGCGCAAGCGCGCCCAGGAGCTCTACCCGGCGCCCGCGTTTCTGCAGATGTGCCTGGAGGCCGGCGCCCCCGTGGCGCTCTCCAGCGACGCCCACCGCCCCGAGGACATCGGCGCCGACTACGACTCCGCGCTGCAGTTGCTGGAAGAGTTGGGTGTGAGCGAGCTGTGCGTGTTCGAGCGCCGCGCGCGCCGCCTGGAGCCGCTCGGGGCGCGCGTGCGATGAGTCTCGTCGGGATCGGATACGACTGCCATCGCCTCGTGCAGGGTCGCCCGCTCCTCCTCGGTGGCGTCGAGATCCCCAGCGAGCGTGGCCTGGAGGGACACTCCGACGCCGACGTGCTCATCCATGCGGTGATCGACGCGCTGCTCGGCGGAGCGGGGCTCGGAGACATCGGCGAGCATTTCCCCGACTCCGACGAGCGCCACCGCGACGCCGATTCGCTCGCGCTGCTGGAGGCTGTCGTCACGATGGTTCGCGCGGCGGGCCTGGAGATCGAGAACGTGGACTGCACCGTGCTCATGGAGGGACCCAAGCTCGCGCCACACCGTCAGGCGATCCGCGAGCGGCTGGCCACCACGCTGGGGCTCGCGCCGGGGCGCGTCAACGTCAAGGCCACCACCGGCGAGGGCATGGGCTTCGTGGGGCGCGGTGAGGGTGTGGCGGCGCTCGCGGTCGCCGGCCTGCGCAGCCGCTGAGCCAAGGGAGGGGGCCGGGGCCCGGCGGGAGCCCGCGGGGTCGCGGTCGGGAGCCCTGGGGAGGCCGCGGCCTGAGCTAGGGTTGCGCGGCAATGCCCCCCATTCGCCTGCACGACACCCGCACGGGGGAACTGCTCCCGCTGAAGCCACGCGACCCGGGCCGCGTGAGCATCTACGCCTGCGGTCCCACCGTCTACAGCCGCATCCACATCGGCAACGCCCGCCCGTTCGTGATCTTCACTCTGCTGAAGCGCTTCTTGGAGCACGCCGGGTATGAGGTGACGCTCGTTGTGAACATCACCGACGTCAACGACAAGATCTACGTTGCCGCGCGCAGCGCGGGCGTGCCCAGCGAGCAGCTCGCGCGCGAGATGACCGAGGCATATCTTGTTGACACCGGCGCCCTTGGCCTGGGCCGTCCCGACCACGAGCCGCTTGCGTCGCAGACGATGGGTCCGATCGTCGACTACATCCAGGCGTTGATCGACTCCAACCACGCCTACGAGAGTGGGGGGGACGTGTTCTTCGCAGTGCGCTCCGACTACGACTACGGCGCGCTCTCGCACCGCCGTGTGGACGACATGGACCAGGGCGAGGGCCTCGAGGGCTCCGAGCGCAAGCGCGACCCGCTGGACTTCGCGCTGTGGAAGGCGCACAAGCCCTCCGAGGACACTCACTGGGATTCCCCCTGGGGGCCCGGCCGGCCGGGCTGGCACATCGAGTGCTCGGCGATGGCTGAGGGCCTGCTGGGTGTCGGCTTCGACATCCACGGCGGTGGCTCGGACCTGGTGTTCCCCCACCATGAGAACGAGGCCGCCCAGACACGCGCCGCACGCGGCGCGGAGTTGGCCGCGATGTGGGTGCACAACGGCATGATCCAGTCCACCGGCGAGAAGATGGCCAAGTCGGTGGGCAACATCGCGCCCCTGCACGAGGTCATCGAGCACTACGGCGCCGAGGCGGTGGTGATGTATCTGGTGGGCGGGCACTACCGCCAGCCGCTGGCCTTCTCCGAGGCCGCGCTGGAGCAGGCGCGCGCCAACGTCAACCGCATCCGCGAGGCGGGACGCAGGCTCGCCTCCGGTCTCTCGCCGGCCGCCCTCGAGGGTCTGCGCGAGCGCTTCTTCGCGGCGCTTGCCCACGACTTCAACACCGCGGAGGCGCTCGCGGTGCTCAACGAGTGGATCCGTGAGGCGGGCGCGCTCCAGCGCGAGCCGCCGGGCGACCGCCTCCAGGGAGAGCCGCGGGGAGACTCCCTCCAGGGGAAGCCGCGGGAAGACTCGCTCCGAGGGGAGCCGCCGGGCGAATCGCTCCGAGGGGGGCCGCTTGGCGACTCGCACCTGCGCGAGATGCTCGGCGTCCTGGGTCTCGAGGGACTCCTGGCGCCAGCCGCCGAGGCTCCCGAGCAGGTGCGCGAGCTGGCCGCCTCGCGCGAACGCGCCCGCGCGGAGCGCGACTTCGCCGCCGCCGATCGGCTGCGCGATGAGATCGCCGCCCTCGGCTGGGCGGTGCGCGATGGAGCCGGCGGCTTCGAGCTGCTGCCGCTTTGATCCTCTACGGCCGCAACCCGATCAGGGAGGCGCTGCGCGGTCGCCGCGCCCACGCCATCGAGGAGGTGTGGGCCACCCACGGCGCCGCGCGCGAGCCGTGGCTCGCGGGGGTTCGCCTTCGCGCGGCCTCACCGGAGGAGATCGAGCGCCGCTGCGGCTCCGCGGCCCATCAGGGTCTCTGCGCGCAGGCAGGCTCCTACCCCTACGTCTCTGCTGAGGAGCTGCTGATGGGCAACGCTCCACTGATCCTCGCGCTGGACCAGATCCAGGACCCGCAGAACCTCGGCTCGATCTGCCGCACCGCGGAGTGCACGGGGGCGAGCGGAGTGGTGATCCCCCAGCGCCGCGCCGCCGAGGTCACCCCCGCCGTCTGCAAGGCCTCCGCCGGGGCCATCGAGCACCTGCGCATCGCGCGGGTGCGCAACGTCGCCGACTTCCTCGCTCACGCCCGCGAGGCCCAGTGCTGGTGCTACGGAGCCAGCGCCGAGGGCGCCACGATGGACTACGCGCAGCCGGACTACAGCGGCGGCGTCGTGCTCGTGCTGGGTAGCGAGGGCCACGGTCTGCGCCCGCGTGTAGCGAGCGCCTGCGACGCGCTCATCGCCCTGCCCATGCGCGGGCGCATCGAGTCGCTCGGCGTGAGCGCCGCCGCCGCGGCGCTCCTGTATGAGATCTTGCAGAATCGCGCGGGAGGCCTTGACAAGGCTCCATAACTGTGAGAGATTGCCCACCAACATAACGCTGAACCTAAGGTTGACTTGAGGGTGGCGCAGCAAGCTGAGAGGGCCCAAAACAGGCTCCTCGATCCTCCGGTCATCCCTTTGGGGACGCATCCATAGACGTTGGCGCCAGGGGAGGAGTGCGCCACTGAGCATTTGGGCTGCCCTCAGCCCGAGAAAGGACTGCTCGTGGCACGTACCTTCAGTAACCCTCAGTCTGAGGTCAAGGTCGATGATGGATTCCTGATCGCCTTGGCCAAGCAGGGCGACCGCACCGCCTACGACCGCCTCGTACGCCGCTACCACGGGTTCGTTCGCCTCAAGGCCTCCTCCTACTTCCTCGTGGGGGGAGACTCCGAAGACCTCATCCAGGAGGGCCTCGTGGGCCTCTACAAGGCGATTCGCGACTTCCGCTCAGACCGCGAGTCGAGCTTCCGCAACTTCGCCGAGCTCTGCATCACGCGCCAGATCATCACCGCCGTAAAGACCGCCACGCGCAACAAGCACACTCCCCTGAACCAGTACGTCTCGTTCTCCTCAACCCCCGCCGCCGCGGGCGAGGACGTGCCCACGCTCGATCAGGTGATCCCCGGCTCCACCGTGCACGACCCCGTCAACCAGGTGATCTCCTCCGAGGAGCTGCGCTCGCTAGTCGGCTGCCTCTCGACCGCCCTCTCCGAGTTGGAGAGCCGCGTGCTCACGCTCTACCTCGACGGCTGCTCCTACGAGCAGGTGGGAGAGCGCCTGGCGTGCGACACCAAGACGGTCGACAACGCGCTGCAACGCGTCAAGCGCAAGGTCGGCGCGCATCTGCAGGCACGCGCCGTCGCACTCTGAGGGGCCCGCAGCCGCACCCGCTGCTCTCCGAGGCCGAGTGACTGCCCAGCTCCCTCTGTGATGCCCAGTGGTGGCTGCCACTCCCCGAGGCCGGTGGCCGCCCCCGGCGGACGGCCACCTGACTCTCTCTGAGCGGCTCCCAGTGGTGGCTGCCACTCCCCGAGGCCGGTGGCCGCCCCCGGCGGACGGCCACCTGACTCTCTCTGAGCGGCTCCCTCGGGCCGCCTCCGGGCGGCCCTCTCCTCCTACCCGGCTTCGTGCCTGCCTTCAGAGCCCCCTCCGGAGCCTTCCCCGCCTTCCGAGCTGCCCCCTGAGCCTTCGGCCGGCAGGGATGAGTTGCTCGGCGCTTCGGGCGTCAGCGCGGCCGCCGGTCCCGGGGTCACCTGGATGTCGAACAGCTGGCTCACCGCCCCCTGGTTCTCCGGTCCGCCCGGGATGTGGATCCGGAAGACCTTCGGCCCCGCGTCATATACCTTATGCGCGATCGTGAAGCTCGAGTTCGCGCTCACGACCCCAAGCTGCACCACGTGGAAGCCCTGCCCCGAGGCGTTCTCGCGCTCCAGGTAGAGCACCTGTCCGGGGTCGCTGGGCGCGACGCTGCCCGTGAAGGTCAGCGTGCCGCCGGCCTGCACCGTGGTCGCGGAGACCTGCGCGGTGAGCACGTCCCTAACACCCTCGAACAACACCGCCGATCTCATCGGACCTTCGCCAGCGGGGCACGGCGCCCGCACGCACACCACCTTGTTGGCGGCGGTCACCTGGTAGAAGGTGCTATTCGCAGGCGTCTGCGGGGGGAAGGTGTAGTTGCCGCTCGGATCGCTCATCACCAGCGCGATCGGCGCGAACGCCTGGCCGCGTGTGCGCGCGAGCAGCGTCACCGGCTTACTCGCCCCTCCCCTGAGCGTTCCCGTGATCGTCACCGACTGCCCGAAGGAGATCGGGTTGGCCGAGGCTCCGATCGTCAGCGCCGGGTTCTGCGCCTGGGAGATCTCGTACTCCAGCACGTTCGAGGGGCTCGGGACGTTGCGCCCCTCGCTGCGCACGAGCGTGCGGATGTTGGCGTCGCCGGGGACGATGAACCTGTGCATGATCGAGTACGTGCCCCCCGGCTGCACCACCGAGCTATCGATCCGGTGCCATTCGCCGCCGGTGGCGGCGTTCTGGCGCTGCAGCACCATGCGCGCGCCCACATCCGCCGGGCTCACCGAGCCCGTGAAGGTCACTCTGTTGGCGGGTCCCGTCAACAGCTGGCTGCCTTCCGGCGGGCCCACGAGGGACACCTGTGCGGCGACCCGTATGCGCCGATCCGCGCTGCGCGCGCCGTGCGAGCGCGCGTACCAGGCACGGTTTGTTTCGACCACCCCATCGGCGCGCGAGAACTCATAGAAGCCGCGCGCATCCGTGGTCGTGCTCTGCACGTAGCTGAACCCAAACGAGTGGGAGCCGATCAGATGGTGGTAGAGCTTCACCGTCTGACCGCCCGCCTGCGCTCCACGCCGGCATACGAGCCGGCCGAAGATCACCACCGGGTCCCCCGCCGTGATCTGCCGCGGAGCCACCTCGATGCTCACGCGGCAGCGGCCGCTGGGGCTGGGGTGCTTGCGAGCCGACGCCCCAGCCGGGGCGCCCATCAGTAGAGCGATCGCGGCGAGCCCCGCCGCAGCTGGCTTATATGAGCGCATCTGCCCCTCCTTTGCGTGCTGGTTGGATCCTCGGACCGATTCCCCTAACCCACGTGCGCCGCGATCGTTGCGGTCGCGCGGGGAGCGACGGGCGCACGAAAATTCTTTTGGCGGAGGGCGTGAAGTTCTTGCGGCGAGAGCGTCTCAAGGGTGTCGCTTCCCAACAGAGAGGCCCACCTATACGAAGCACACAGCACCGCACAAAGAACTGCGTCGCCCGGATGCGGTGTGCCAGGCCAAGCCGTGCGTCATCTCCGGCGCCGGCAAGGCGCAGCCCCGCTCTCGGGATCGTGGGCGTGACCCCCACAGATCGTCCACCCTCATTCCCGCGGGCTGTTGCGTTCACCGTCCCCCGGTGGCGCAGGCAAAAGGTCGGGGGGCGCCCCGCCCTGGGGGTTGCCCCCCGACCGCTTTCCGAGCTCGTGCGAGACGCTCCAGAACCGATGGTCCACCGGCTCGCTCCAGCCGAGGACCGCCTCCGAGGACCGCCTTTTCGTCCATCGAGGTCTGTCACAGGACACGTATAGTGTCTAATGGTCGGAAGCCCCTTTTGCCCAGCTCGGGCCGAGCCGGCCGAGGTGGGCCTTGCATCGATCGCAATGAGTCCGAAGGCATCCACACGTCTGCTGACCACACAGTCCGACGAGCGGCTGGCGGCGCTGGTGCGCGCCGGACACGACCGCGCGTTCGAGGCGCTGGTGCTTCGCCACGGTGCCTCGCTGCTGCGCTACTGCCGGCGTATGCCGCTATCGGACACCCGCGCTGAGGATGTCGTGCAACAGGCGCTTCTGCAGGCCTGGACCGCGTTGCGGCGCGGCACGGAGGTGCACGATCTGCGCGCGTGGCTCTATCGCATCACGCACAACACGGCCGTCAATGTCGTGCGCGACGCTGCTCGGGAGGGCCATCGGGTGGCGATGGAACCCGACGGCTCGGTGGGAGCCGCACCTGGACGCGTCGGTGCAGCCGACCCCGATCTCGACCGTGGACTGGCCGCGCGAGAGGCGCTCGTGAGCATCGCCGCGCTGCCGCCCATGCAGCGCGAGGTCATCTTCCGGACTGCCGTCGCCGGGTACAGCCACGAGGAGGTGGCGAGCGCCTTGGGCTTGAGCGACGGCGCGGTCAGAGGACTGCTCTATCGCGCTCGCATCGCCCTGCGCGCCACGATCACGGCGATCACCCCACCGCCGCTTCTCACATGGATGGCGGGAGCTGGCCAGGGAGCGAGCGCGGAGCGGATCGGCGAACTCGCAGCCGGCGGCGGGAGCATCGGACTGGGCGGCCTGCTGGTAAAGGGCGGGCTTGTGGCTCTCACCGCGGGAACGCTGCTCACCGGCGCGGTGATCGTGCACCCCGCCTCGCGCCGCCACACCCCCAGCGGCGCCCACGCGTCGGCCGGTGAGCTCGCATCCGCCGGTGCGCCGCACCCTCGCGGCGCGTCGCTCGGATGGCCCTCCCGGCGCGCCTCCGCCGGCGGGCCCTCCTCGGCGTCCGCTTCCCTGCGACTCTCAGCGGGGAGCGCTCACCGGCGCCTCTCCTCCGGTACCGCCCGCGCGCGGAGCTGGGGGATTGGCGGAGTCGTACCCCCCGCGGGCGCAAGGCCGCCCAGGTTCGGCTCCCTGCCCAAGAGCACTCACGCTCCTCCCGCTCCCGGCCCCGCCGGGGGAAGCGGCGCCGGCTCCGGCCAGAGTGGCCCCCCCGGGCAATCTCCGGGCCCAGCGGCCGGCCCCGGCGGTGGTTCTGGAGAGGGGCCCGGGAGCGGCCCCAACGGCTCCCCGAGCGGTGGCTCTTCAGGAGGCAGCGGCTCCGGGGGCGGCGGGAGCGGCTCGGGAGGAGGTGGCACAGGCTCGGGCGGGAGCGGCGCGGAATCGGGAGGCGGGGGCGCCGGGGGCTCGGGTGGCTCCACGGGCGGCGGCTCGGGAGGTGGCAACCCGCCCGCCTCTCCGCCCTCCGGCGGCGGTGGATCGGGCGGTGGCTCCGGAGGAGGCTCCGGTGGTTCGGGCTCAGGTGGCTCGGGAGGCGGCTCGGGCTCGAGCGGACCGGTCACCACGGTTGTGCACGAAGTCACCAACCTCCTGGAATCGACCGTACACGGCGTTCTCGGCCCCCACTAGCAGGGTGCCAGGGCCAGAGTGCCGCGTGTGTGGGCCCCGGATCGGGGCGCAGGGGTGCTGTGTGCCCGGCGGCTCAGGGCTCGAGCAGACCCGCGTACAGCGCGAACATCGCGCCCTGCGGGTCCTTCACGACCGCGATCTTGGCCATCTGGATGTCGATCGGGCCGGCGACCTTCTCTCCACCGAGCTCCTGCACCTTGGCCAGCCCTGCGTCGATGTCCTGCACGCCGAAGTACACCAGCCAGTGCGGGGGCACCCCCGGCGGACCCAGCTCGCGCATGCCGCCGTTGCTCGCGCCGGCGTTCTTGATCGACAGGTAAGGCGTGGGGCTTCCCTCGAAGGGCGCGATCTCCCAGCCGAACAGACCGCTGTAGAAGGCGCTCGACGCATCGAGGTCCGGCGAGGCCAGCTCGTTCCAGACGAGCGCGCCCGGCGCGTTCACCAGCTTCGCTCCGAAGTGCGCATTCGGCTGCCACACCATGAAGTAGGCGCCGTGGGGGTCCTGGATCACACCCATCCGTCCGGCATCCATCACGTCGAAGGCTGGCGCATGCGCGGTCCCGCCGAGCTCCTTCGCGCGCTCGACCGCCGCGTCGGCGCTCTCCACCGAGACATATGAGTTCCACACCGGCGGCGCTCCAGCGTCGCGCTGCGGCGGGGGCTGGGGCGCGATCGCCGCGACGTCCTTGCCATCGAGGCGCATCATCGAGTAGGAGGCGTCCTCGCCGACGGGGATGTCCTGCGCCTCCCACCCGAACAGGCCGCCGTAGAACTCCTTTGCGGCGGGCTGATCGGTCGTCGTCAGGTCGCTCCAGCAGAACGTTCCGGGTGTGTACTGCGCACGCTCGCCCATTTGTCGCTCCAGCCTACACACCTACGCGGCCGCGGGCGTCTCCCCGTGCAGCGCCTCCTGGAGCTGATTCTGCGCATCGTTGCTCAGCGAGGACTTCAGCACGGTGCCACCGAACTTGCTGAGCGCCGCCACCGCCTTGTCCGGGGTGACCTTCTCGACGATCAGGAACAGCGCGGATGTGCCGGGCCTGAGCATGTCGCGCACCTGCTGCTGGAACTGCGCATCGATTCCGGACTTCTCGATCTTCCCGAACATCGCTCCCAAGCCCGCGCCGATCGCCATCCCGAAGACCGGCACGAAGAACAGCATGCCGAACAGCAGTCCCCAGAACATCCCCCACGTCGCGCCGCCGCCCACCAGGTGGTGGTTGGTGTGCACGTGGTACTCGCCCTCCTTGTCGCACACGATCACCGCCATGGCATCCGGCTGGATGACCAGATCCTGCGCCAGGCGCCTGACTTCCTCGGCCGCCGCCGTGGCCGTCGTTTCGTCGTCGTACCCGATAGCTATTAGATCCGACACGCCCGACCTCCTTTTATCGCTTGGGCGCCCGACGGATGTCCGGCGCCACTCTGGATGCTAGGAGGCGCCCCCTGCGCTCACATCATCCCAAGCGGGTGATGATGCGCAAATCATCCCTTTTGGACGATGTCCACGGGCCGTCGCGCTCCTACTTTGGAATCGCACGGGCGTCTCGAGGAGGAGCACGCCAGCCATCGGTCCAAAGGAGGCGACATCATGGATGACGCGTACGAGAGTGCAGCACCCCCACGCGGCTCTGCCCGCACCGGCGCATCGCGCTACGAAGAAGAAGAACCGGGAGGCGGATGGGTCGCGTTCGCGGGAGTGATGATCGCGATCGTCGGTGTCCTCAACATCATCTACGGCATCGCCGCCATCTCCGAATCGCGCTTCTTCGTCCGCGAAGCCACCTACATCCTCAGCGGCCTCAACACGTGGGGCTGGGTGCTCCTGATCACCGGCATCATCCAGTTCTGCGCCGCGCTCGCGATCTTCGGTCGCATCGAGTGGGGCCGCTGGGTTGGCATCCTCACCGCGTCCGTCAACGCGATCATCCAGCTGGTGTTCATCCCCGCCTACCCGTTTGGCTCGCTGGCGATGTTCGCCGTTGACATCCTCGTCATCTACGGGCTCGTCGCATACGGAGGGCGCCAGGGCAGCATGGCTTGACGGTTCCCACCGGCGATCCGTAGTTTCCACGGACTCCACCCTGCGGGATTTCCCCGATCGCCCTCCACGGGGGTGTCCTATGGTGTGAGCGATGGTGCTCGACGTCAAGCGCGGGCGCCCGCCGTCCCGCGACGGGCTGCTCCCGCGCAGCCGCCTCATCGCCCGGCTGCGGCAGGACCTCGACGTGCCACTTCTCGCGCTGGTGGCGCCCGCCGGCTATGGCAAGACCGGCCTGCTGTGGGAGTGGCTGAGCGAGGACTCGCGTGACTGCGCTTGGGTTGCGTTGGAGGAGCGCCACAACGACCCCAAGCAGCTGATCGAGGACATCGTCCACGCGCTGGAGGGCGACTTTGCCACCTCCGGCGTGCTCGACGCCCTGCACGCTCCCGACCTCGATATCTCCGGGGTGGCGCTGCCGCGCGTGCTCTCCGCGCTGGCGCTTGGCAGCCGGCCGGCCGTGATCGTTCTCGACGACGCTCACACGCTCAGCGCGCCCGCGGCGCTGCACACGGTGGGGGTGCTCGCCGAGCATCTGCCTCCCGGTTTCCAGCTGGCGCTGGCCTCGCGCACCGCGCTCCCTCTTCACATGGGGCGCCTGCGCGCGCACCGCGCGGTGCTGGAGCTCCACTCCGAGGATCTTGCGATGACCCTCACAGAAGCGAGCGATCTGCTGGACATGGCCGGCCTGCATCTCAACGCAGCGGAGCTCGAAGCGCTGATGGATCGCACCGAGGGCTGGCCCGCCGGCCTCTACCTGGCGGCGCTCTCGCTGCGCGAGGAGCCGGACGTGGGCGCCGCGCTGGCACGGTTCACCGGCTGCGATCGCGTCGTAGCCGAGTACATGCGCGAGGAGTTCCTCGACCAGCTCCCCCCGGAGGCGATCGAATTCCTCATCCGCACCTCGATTCTGGCGGAGCTCCACGGACCGCTCTGCGACGCGGTCCTTGGATGCACGGGGTCGGCGCGCATGCTCGAGCACCTCGCGCGCGCCACCAATCTGCTGCTGGTGGAGCTCGATCGCAGCGAGCGGCGCTATCGCTGCCACCGGCTCCTGCGCGACACGCTGCTGGGCGAGCTGCGCCACGGCGAGTGGATCGCCGAGGCCGAGCTGCACCGGCGCGCCAGCGCGTGGCATGCTGCCCACGGCGAGCTCGACAGCGCCATCGATCACGCCGTCCGCGCGCGAGATCCCACGCGAGCCGGGGAGCTCCTGTGGGAGAACCTTCCCCGCTACATCACCCACGGCCACAACCCCACCGTGCAGCGCTGGCTGAACGCCTTCGGCGCGTCCGAGCTCGCCCTCAGCCCTTCGCTCGCGCTGGTGGCCGCGCACAGCCACCTGGCCGCCGGAGACATCCGTCTGGCCGAGCACTGGGGGCTGACGGCCTCGGGCGCCCTTGCTCGAACCACGCCATCCGCCGCGCGCGTCTCCTCGCTGCCGGCGGGCGTCGCCCTGATCGAAGCCGCCGTCGCCCGGCACGGCGTCGCCGCGATGGGCCGGGACGCCGCCCTCGCGTATGAGCTCGAGCCCCCGGATAGCCCCTGGCGCTCGCTCTGCTGTCTGCTGCGCGGGGTCGCCGACCACCTTCGCGGAAGCCGCGCCCAGGCGCGGGAGCATCTCGAGGAGGGCGTTCACCGCAGCGCTGTCGAGGCGCCCAGCATCGAGGCCCTGTGCCTCGCTCAGCTGGCCACGCTGCTGCTCGAGGAAGACGACGTGGAGGCAGGCGTGGCGCTCGTCGACAGAGCTCTCACCCAGACCGAACGCCATGGACTGGGCGATTATCCGACCTCCGCCCTGGTCCTCGCCGTCGCCGCGGCTGTGCATTCGCGGGCGGGTCGCGTCGAGGAGGGCCAGCGCCATCTGCGCCGCGCGATCCGCCTCACGTCCGCGCTCGATGAGTTCACCCCCTGGTATGAAGCCCAGGCGCGCATCGCCCTCGCGCGCGCGTCGCTGGCCCTGGCCGATGTCAGACAGGCGCGCACCCTGCTCGCCGAGGCATCCCAGCGCGCGCGCCGGGTTCCCGACGCCACGGTTCTGCGCGTATGGCTGGAGGAGATCTGGGAGCAGGTGGACACCGCCGCCACCTTCGCCCTCACCGGTTCGGCGGCTTTGACGATGGCGGAGCTGCGGATCCTGCGCTTCCTGCCCACCCACCTGTCGTTTCGCGAGATCGGTCTGCGTCTGCACGTCTCGACCAACACCGTCAAAACCCAGGCTCACGCGGTGTACCGCAAGCTCGACGCCTCCTCGCGCTCGCAGGCGGTCTCCCGCGCGCAGGAGATAGGACTGCTGGACGCCTAGGCTCTTGGTGTCTGCACTTAAACGTGTATGTCGGTCCCTGTGCAAAAGAACGCGCACCGGCCTGATATCAGCGCGCGTAGACGGCTATCTATTGTCCAGCTTCTTGAAATCGTTCACGCCACAGTCGGCCGGCGTGAACCCACCGTGGTGCCGATGTAAGGTATCGTTCGGTCCAGCGAATCGAGAGAGACGGGAGCCGTGGAAGCCGCCAGCATCGGCAATAGGGATTGGATGAGAGGCAGCTCGCCCTTGAAAGGGGCGCTGCTGGGCTTGGTGATGCAGCACCCCGGCCACGGCTATGACCTGGCCAACCGCCTCGATCGGCGCCTGGGGCCGGCGTGGCAGATAACGGCCAAGGATCTCTACCGTATGCTCGAGCAGCTTGAGAAGGCGGGACTCGTCTCCTCGCGGCGGGTATCCAGCGACGGACCGACTGGCAGCCGGCGCGTCTACTCTCCCACGGAGCGAGCCGAGGACGCGCTGACGGACTGGATGAGCGCCAATACGCGGATGGCGCCGGTGCGCGCGGAGTTCCAGGCCAAGATCGCGGTCGCGCGCGCGGCGGACGCGCCACGACTGCTCGTGGCGCTCGACATCTATGAGCGGGAATGCTTCGCGCTGTTCAAGGCCTCCTCCCAGGACGCCCCGCCGGTGCGCTCGTTTGCGGGTGTCGCGATGCATCTCTCGCGCGCGTCCGCGCGCCTGCATCTGCGAGCCGAGCTGGAGTGGATCGTGCTGGCCCGCCGGCTGATCGCCGAGGTCGCGGCGTCCTCATAAAGTCGCTGTGCGATGACGCTTCTCTCGCTCACCCAGGTGACCAGACGCTACGGGGATGGGCGGCGGGAGGTGACGGTCCTGAATCGCGTCTGCATGGAGGTGGACAGCGAGGATTTCGTCGGCGTGTGGGGTCCGCGGCGTTCGGGCAAGACGACGCTGCTGCGCGTGGCGGCTGGCATCGAGGTGTCCGATGCCGGCGAGGTGCGCTTCGACGGCCACCTCCTCACGCGCATGGGTCCCAATGAGCGGGCACGGGTGCTGCGAACGCACGGGATCGCCTACGTTTCCGGAGATTGGCGTCCGCAGCTCAATCAGCCGTGCATCGACAGCGTCGCCATGGCCCTGCTCGGCGATCGAGTGAGCCTGCGCGAAGCCAGGCCGCTGGCGCGGCGAGCCCTGGAAAGGGTGGGCGCAGGCGCCTGTGCGGAAGTATGGACGGGCCGGCTCTCCGCCGGCGAGCGCATACGGGTCGCCCTCGCTCGCGGCCTCGTGCGCGAACCGCGGCTGCTGCTGGTGGATGAGCCCGGCGTGTCGCCGAGTCCGATCGAGTGCCAAGAGCTGTATGCGCTGCTGCGGTCGCTCGCGCTCGAAGCAGGACTCGCGATCGTCGTCGCCTCCGAGGATCTGGACGCGCTGGAGGGCGCGCGCAGGATCATGTCGATCTCCGACGGCACGCTGCGAGCGATGGACTCCGAGGGAGTCGTGGTGTCCTTCCCCGGCCGCCACGCGGGGCGAGCCAAGCCCGCCGCCTCATGAGACGCCCCGGCGCTCGATACGCGGCGTCGCTCCGATGAGCGCGCTCGAGCTGCGTCGATCTCGTCAAGCACTACTCCACGGGTGCGAGGTCGTGCGCGCCGTCGACGGAGTCTCGCTGACGGTCGCCTCGGGAGAGTTCGTCGCTCTGTACGGGCCCTCGGGCTCGGGGAAGACGACGCTGCTGCTGCTGGCGGCCGGGCTGATGGCCCCCGACGCGGGGCAGCGTGACGTTCGGCGGGCGTGACATCGCGCGGCCTGTCCGGCCGCGGAGAGCGCCGTCTACCGCCGTCGCGAGGTGGGCTTCGTCTTCCAGTCCTTTCACCTGATCGCCGGCGCTCCGGCGCTGGACAACGCCGCGCTCAAGCTGCTGGCCGACGGTTGGACGTCTGCGCGATGCGCGGCGCGAAGCGCGTCCCTGGCTGCGACCGTGTCGGCCTCTCCGAGCGCGACGACGCACACCCCCGAGCGGCTCTCGATGGGCGAGCGCCAGCGGGTGGCGATCGCGCGGGCGCTCGGTGGCGAGCCGCGCCTGCTGCTGACCGACGAGCCAACCGGCAACCTCGACTCCAAGCGCAGCCGGGAGATCCTCGCGCTGCTGCGGGATGTCTGCCACGAGCGCGGCATACCTGGCCTGCTCGTCACCCACGACCCGCAGGCCACGGGCCTTCGTCGATCGCGTGCACACCCTGCGCGACGGGCGCCTGCACGGAGGGCCTCGACGCCGAGCTGGCCGTGATCCTCGCGTGATCGCGCGAGACCGTCGATCATGGGAGTCCGGCGTGGGCTCGCTGGTGACGCTGTACCGTGGCGCCTGCGCAGCGCCTCGCGCAGGAGCTGCTCGCCGCAGGCGGGATCGTGGTCGGCGTGGCTCTGGTGTTCGGCGTGCTGCTTGCCAACACCACCATCACCGGCTCCGCCGGGCGCCTCTGCTGCACCAGCTCGTCGGCTCGGCGCGGCTTCAGCTCGTGGCCCGCTCCGCCGAGGGGTTCGACCAGCGCCTCGCCGAAGCGGCGGACAGGCTGCCGGGAGTGCAGGTGGCGACTCCGATCCTGCGGGAGAACGCGACGATCGTTCGGACCGGGGTCGCCAGTCGATCCAGATCGTCGGGGTCGACTCCCACGTCTGGTCGCGCTGGGCAGCGCGGCGACCGAGAACCTGGGCTCCGGTGCGCTGCTGATCGCCGGCGGCGTGGGGCTTCCGACAGCGGTTGCGCGCACGATCGGCGCGCTGTCCCGGCCGGTGACGTTGGTGGCCAACGGCGAGGTCCATTCGCTGAAGGTGCGCGCCGTGCTGGGCAGCCAGACGATCGGCTCTGTCGCCGCGAGCCCGGTGGCGATCGCGCTGCTGCCGATCGCCCAGCGGTTCGCCGGCAGGCCGGGACGGGTCACGAACGTCCTGATCAAGCCGCGGCCCGGAGCCGATGCGCTGGTCGCCGGAGAGCTGCGCGCCCTTGCCCGCGGGCGCATCGACGTGACGCCGGCCGACAACGAGCTGCGCCTGCTGAGCCAGGCGGCGCAGCCCAACGCCAGTCCACCACCCTGTTCGCTGTCATCAGCGCGATGATCGGTTTCCTGCTGGCGCTCAACGCGATGCTGCTCACGGTCCCCGACCGGCGGCGCTTCATCGCCGAACTGCGCACGCAGGGCTTCGCCCCACGTCAGGTCGTGCTCGTCCTCGGCTTCCAGGCGCTGACGCTTGGAGTGGTCGCCTCGATTCTGGGCATCCTCTTCGGCGAGGTGCTCTCACACACGCTGCTTCGGCGCAGATCCCCACTACCTGACGTTCGCGTTCCCGATCTCCTCCCAGAGGGTCGTCTCCGCCGAGCACGATCCTGATTCCGGCGGCGTGCGGGGTGCTCGCCGCGCTGCTTGCCTCGCTGCCCCCGCTGCTCGACCTGCGCTCGACCGACAGGCGCTGGACGCCGTGCTGCACGAGAGTGGGGAGGCGGGCCAGAGCATCACCCGGCGCACGATGCTCGTCCTTGGCGCCATCGGGTGCGCGCTGGTGCTCACGGTCACCGTCGGAGCCCTGGCGATACCGCGCCTCACGGCTATCGGCGGCGGCCTCCTGGCGCTGGCGGCGGTCTGCCTGATCCCGTGCGCCTTCGACGGTGGTCACCTCGCTGCTCACACGAATCGGAGAGAGCATCCGGGGCAGCATGCTCTCGCTCGCCATCGTCGAGCTCCGCGCCAGCACCACCCGCTCGATCGCGCTCGCCGCCGTGGCAGGGCTCGCGGTCTACGGGAGCGTCGCGATCGGAGGAGCACGGGACGACTTGCTCGGCGGCATCGACGAAGCGATCGTTCAGTACTTCCACACAGCGGACGTCTGGGTGGTCAATGGCGAGGACATCTTCAACATGAGCGGCTATCAGGGGCGCCGGCACGGCGACGGTCGATCGCTCGCGTGCCGGGGGTGGCGTCGGTGCGCGTCTACCAGGGGGGGCTGCTGGATGTCGGCGACACGCAGGCTGTGGCTGCGCGCACGGCCGGCTGAAGACCCAGCGCCGATCGAAGTCAGTCAGGTCGTGCACGGCAACGCCACCACCGCCACCGGTTGATCCGCGGCGGCGGCTGGGCGGCCATTTCCACGGGCTTTGCCGAGGAACACGATCTGCAGGTCGGCCAGAGCTTCCAGTTGCCCACCCCCTCCGGCTCAGCCCGTTTCGGCGTCGCGGCGATCATGACCAACTCGGGATGGCCGCCGGGCGCGATCACCATCGACACCAGCGACTACCGTCGATATTGGAGCACGGCGAACGCCGCCGCGCTCGAGGTGAGCCTGAGGGCGGGTGTTGACGCGCAGGCGGGCAGCCGTGCGGTGCAGGCCGCGCTGGAGCTCACTCGGGGCTGGCGGTGCGCACGAGCGGGAACGCACGAGCGAAACCGAGGCCAGCGCGCGCCAGGGGCTGCAGAGTCTCCGTCAGATATCGCTGCTGCTGCTGATCGCCGGCGGCCCTGGCGATCGCCGCATCGTTGAGCGCGGTCATCTGGCAGCGCCGTGCCAGGCTGGCCTCGATGAAGACCCAGGGGTTCGACCAGCTGGCAGCTGTGGCGCTCGCTTATCCTGGAGAGCGTGATCGTGTTGATAATCGGCTGCCTCGATGGGGCCGTCCTGGGCGTTTACGGTCATGCGCTGGCGGACCGCTGGTTGCGGCTGACAACCGGGTTTCCCGCTCCGTTCGGCGCCGGTTTGCCGCAGGTGTTTCTCACCTTCGTGATCGTCGCAGGCATCGCATTGGCAGTGGTGGCGCTGCCCGGCTGGTCTGCGGTGCAGGGACGCTCGAACACTCGTCTACAGGAGTAGCCGGTCTCAGCGCCTGTTGCGTAAAGCTGTCTGCATGAGGGTGATGGCAGGGAGCCGCGTGGGGGCGGCAATCGCGTTCGCGGGCGCCGCCGTGCGCTACTGGCTGGGAGTCTTCCCGTGCGCTCGCGGCGAGTTGCGTCACTGGCGGCTGCGCGCCGGGGAGATACGCGACCCCGCGCTTCGCCGGCTGGCGTTAGCCGCGCAGTGCGCCAAGCACGAGTCTCTGGAGGGCGCCGTCGCGTTCGCCACCTTCGTGCCGCCCGCCACTCGTGCGATCGTGATACGCGCGATCACCGCATACCAGCTGGCCTTCGACTACATCGACGAGCTCAGCGAGCAGCCGGGCGCCGATCCGATCGCCAACGGACGCCAGCTCAATCAGGCCTTGGTGGTTGCACTGGAGCCCAAGGCATGCCACCCCGACTACTACGCCCATCACGCTGGGTTCGAGGACACCGGCTATCTGTGCGATCTCGTGGACACCTGCCGCACCGCTCTGGAAGAGCTTCCCTCCTACGGCGCGATCGCGGAGTCGATCCGGCTCATGACGGCGCGCATCGTCACCTATCAGAGCCTCAACCATGGCGACGGCCACGGCTCATACGAAGCCTTCACCCGCTGGGCTCGCGCGGAGACCAGTCAGAGCAGCAGCCTGCGTTGGTGGGAGATGGGCGCCGCGGCGGGCTCCCCGCTGCCCGTCTTCGCGATGATCGCCACGGCCGCGAAACCAGCCACTCGCGCACGTGACGCCGCGGCCGTCGAAGGTGCGTACTTCCCCTGGATCGCCTCGTTGAGCTCGCTGCTCGACAGCCTCATCGACCGGCGGGAGGACATCGCCGAGGGGCAGCGCAGCCTGATCGACTACTACACCTCCTCCGCGGAGGCCGCCGCCCGCCTGCAGTCGCTGGCGGCGCAGTCCCTGCGACGCGCCAAGTCCCTCTCAGACCCCGCCGCCCACACGATGATCCTCGCCGCGATGGCGAGCTTCTATCACCTGACTCCACAGGACTCCGCAAGCGATACTCGTCTTGTCACGCAGCGAGTTATGGATGCGGTCACGGGCGACTTCGCTCTACTCGCGACGTCCGTCCTGCGTGTTCGGGGGACGATCGCGGGCCTCGCCGGTGGAGCTCGATGGATACGCACGCTTATTCGGCATGCGAATAGGCGTATCGGGACTTACGCCACACGCTGGACGTTGACATTATCAACCCGCGCGACGCAGACGCTTGTGAAGCAGGTCCGATCTCCCTCCCTGGGGGAGCAGGCGCCGCCCGTGAGGGTGGAGCGTCTCGGTTGCGCGCTTGAGTCGCAGGCGGATGGCCATGGGCCGGGCGTTGGTGGTAGCCCGGTCCCGGTCATCTGAGGGGCCGAGTGGGCTGTACCGTTGGGGCGCGCGTCCAAGCTTGCACAGGCATGAGCGCGGGCCGCCGTTCAGCCGCTGTAGGAGGGCGGGGCCGCCGGGTCGCCGCGGATGTCCGCGATCAGCCCCAGCAGCTGCTGCGGCGTGGTGCCGCCCAGCACGCGCAGGCGGTGCATCCGGTAGGGGTCTTCGCCGGGGTGCGCCCAGCCGGGGACGACGGTCGTCGACCCCGCGTAGCCGGCGGCCCGGACAGCCGCGATGACCGTCGCGTCGTAGTGGCCGGAGGGGTAGCAGAACCAGTTCGCCGGCACGCCGTAGCGCTGCTGGATCGCCCGCCGCGCGACCGCCACCTGATAATGGAGCGAGCGGGCGTCCAGGGCGATCAGGTCGGCGTGGCTGAAGCCCTGCGTGTCGAGCTCCCACCCCGCCGCCACGAGTCCCCGGACTTCTGCCTCGCTGAGTCCGCCCTGCGATGGCGGCAGCCCGGTGAGCTGCAGGTTCTCATCGCCCACCCACCCGAGCCGGCGCAGGATCGGCAGGGCCTGGGAGTACTGGGAGTGATAGCCGTTGTCGAAGCTCACAACAATCGGCCTGCCCGCACCCGGTGAAACGCCTCTGCTCCAGTACGCCTCGACCTGATCGAGCGTCACCGCGTGCCAGCCGGCGCTCCGCAGCGCCTGCATCTGAGCGGCCAATTCGCCGGGCGTCACGTAGAGCCCCGGAAACGGCGCCCCGGGTGGGGGCGCCGCGATCACGTGGTACATCAGGACCGGGACCGGCTCGGTGCTGGGCGGGCCCGTAGGGAGGTTTGCGTTCACGGTTCCCGAGGAGACGCCTCGGGTGTGCGAGGAGGTTCGGGCATGCGCTCGCCCGCTCGCTGCGAGGGCGCTTCGCGGGGTGGATGACGTCGTGCCACCCGAGCGACTCGCCACGGCGACGATCGCTGCGGCGGCGATCGCCAGCGCGATCAGCGCGATCAGGGCGGCGGCTCGGCGGCGGCGGCGAAGCGCCCGCCTGCTGGCCTCGCGACGGTTGCGCCGAGCTTCGCTGTCCATCTACCTTCGCCTTGCCGGTCGCGCGCTCGCCACGGAGCTTCTCAGCGCGAGGCGGGGGCGTGGGCCGCGTGCCGCGAGGGGTGAGCGTGCGCATTCGCGGTCGCGGGGGTCGATCCGCTGAAGCCTACGGTCGAGACGATCGCGGCGGCGCTCATCGCGCTCAGCGTGAGGATCCGCATCCGCCGTGGGGTCAGCCAGCCGAAGTGGTGGGTCTGGAGCCACGTCCGCAGCCCCGTCGCGGCCGAGACAGCCGTCATCGCGCACCCCACGCACATGTACACCAGCATATCCACGCGGATCGGTTCGCTCGCTGGGGGCCCGCACGCCGCTGTACGATCCAGGGGCACGCCGGCGTAGCTCAGTTTGGTAGAGCACCGCTCTTGTAAGAAACGACCGTGGCTTTTCCTAGGCCACGAGATTTCGGCTCTTTTTGGCTTAGCAGAGCCGTTTTTGGCCATCTCCTCCGACGGCGACCTGGCCGAAAGCGGACACGAAACACCCTAAATCTGCAGTACCAGTGCAGTACGGGCGTGCTCGCGCTTAGCCTCCTTGACGCTCACGCGGTGACGACCAGCCTTGATGTCAGCGGCGTCTGGCACAGCGACTTCACTGTTATGGGCTCGTGGGCTATTACTCAGCGTCGGACCGCACGAACGGGAGCAGTGGCGTGATGACGCGCTTCTCGATGAGGCCTGCGGCGTGCGCCAGCAGCTGCGGGATAGGCGCGTAGCGGCCCTGGCTGGCAATGTGGATGGCCACGACCGGCACGCCGGCGACATCCACGTTCGTCGCCTGGAAGGGGATGTTTTTGAGCTTCGACCCATTCTGGATGAAGGTGTCGAGCCTGCCACGCGCATCCCTCTGCCCGTGGCCAGTCCCGTGCTGGACCCTCCCGTCGGGCAGCTCCCATCTCACCATGCAGTCGCTCAGGCCGAGCGCCGCGACGGGCGGCTTGGTGTGGTCGTCGGCGTTGGCGAGCTGGTTGATCGTCTTCAGCACGGGCGTTTCGTCTTCTGGCTGCTCGTCACCATCGAGCGGCTGCAGCGCCCTGAGCACGGCGAGCACGGGCTCGTCAAGCGTCTTCGTGTCCGAGCGCCAGCGGCCCCGTTCCTTCTTCCGCTGACCGTCCTCGTCCTCGGGGCCGTCCTCCCACACGCCCTCGAAGTAGATGGGGAACTGCACGCTGCCACGCTGCTGCTTCGGCACGAGCGCGGACATCACGTGATCGAGGCCCGAGCGCAGGCTGTAGATGATGCCCGCCGCGATGGTGGGGATCTCGGTGTTGGCGGGGTCGGAGGTGATCTGGAGACGGCGGACCTTCGGCTGGCGCTTGCCCTCGGCACTCTCGACCACGCGGTAGGGGTCGCGCATCACGTAGCGCTCGATCTCCTCTTCCAGGAGTACGAGGTCCTCCTTGGCCTTCGTCAGCTTCTTCAGATATGAGGGGACGATGGCGACCATCAGCTCACGGTATCGCCGGCGCGAGCCGCTCCAGGGCCATCACTCCGCGCTCGGCAGCTCCTCGATGCGCATGAACACCGCTGACTGTTGGGGGTCGTCGGGGTTGCGGGTCTCGAAGCGTTCGCCGAAGACGTTCTCGCAGCGAGCCCAGTAGGTGCGCGCCGCGCTACGGCGGCCCTCGGCCAGCTCTTGCTCAGTGAAGACGACGGTGTAGGCGAGGGCCGTGGCGCGCCCCGCCAGCGGCAGCTCCTCACCGGGGCGCATCGAGCGCACCTCCATCCCGTCGCCGAACTCGCGCTCGATGCCGTCGATCTCGACGCCGTGGCGGATATTCAGCGCCACGCCGGTGCCCTCGTTGGCAAGCCGGTAGCGGAAGCCAACCTGCCCGGCGCTGAGATTGGCTCCCTCATCAGGGCCTTTGATCCGACCGCCGTAAGCGTGGGCGAAGACGATTGGCTGGAGCTGAGCACGCGCCGCCTCCCGCACGGCGCGGCCCTGCTCGATGGAGGCCTGGATGTCCTCGCGCATGGCGGCCAGCTCCTCCTCGGCCACGTCCCTGATGGCCTTCACCTGGTCCTCCATGGCCCCCGTCTGCCGGCGGCTCTCGCGTATCTGGGCCACAGCCACGCCAGCGAGGATGAGGGTGCCGAGCCCGCCGAGCGCGGCCAGGTCGATATCGGTTATGCCGAGCAAAGCCATGCCTTCATTCTGCGGCGAGCAGCGGATGCTGACCTTCTCGCCGACGACTGCGTAGGAGTCGTGCCTCGCACGAGGAGGCTGTCTGCTCGGCGAATAGAATTGCCCCTATGCCGAGCGCCACGAAGACCAAGAAGACACGGGGCATCTACGGCGATTGACAACCACGTGGGCTCACGGCCGCGGTTGGCGCGAACATGCCCCGTGACGCCCTCTGGCGCTCGGTCGCTCCCCATGCCGAGATGCAGAAGGCCATGGCTCAGCTCTCGAAGCCGCTTCTCGGACTCTCCATGGAGAAGATGTTCCCGACTGCCAACCTCGCGCGGCAGCTCACAGCTCTGCACACGCCCGACGTGACGAAGGTCCTCGGCGCCTCAGGCGTCGCGAGCATGGGCCTTGCCGCGCAAGTGAAGGCGACCGAGTGGGCCTCGCCCTACAGCCGCTCCTCCGTGGAGAGGATGTTCCCGACGGCTGAGCTTACCCGGCAGCTCAAGGCTCTCCAGATGCCTGAGATGACGAAGGTCCTCGGCGTCGGCAGCGTCGCGAGCACGGGCTTCGCCGCGCAGGCGAAGGCGACGCAAGCGGCCTCTCTCTACAGCCGCGCCTCGCTGGCCGGGATCACCGAGGCCCAGAGCACGCGCCTCCTGACGGAGATGAGCCACGTTGGCCTGCACGCCTCCTCGCTCAGTGAGCGCCTGACCAGGAGCTACGACGTGACGGCGCTGACTCGCAGCCTCACGGCTGACCTCGCCTCCGTCGCTGGGAGCCTGGGTGTCTCAGCACTCGGCGCTCAGGCGCTGTCGAACCTTGCCCTGCCGAAGTTGGCGACTGAGGCCATCGAGGAGTCGCGTCGCTGGTTCGCCACCATCGACCGCTTCTCCAAGCGCTGGGAACAGAGCGCTCTCTGGTTCATGCTCTCCTCGCTCTCCATCGGGCACATCCATCACATGGCCGACATGGAGCCGGCTGAGGTCGAGCATGACCTCCTCCGGGCGCTGGGGGCCATCGTGATCGACGGCGACTACGCCCAGGCGCTCAGCTCGGCCCTCGACAAGGCGCCCTACCTCACCGACGTGCAGCGCGATCACCTCCAGCATGGCCTGGAGCACGCCGGTCGCGGTGAGTTCGAGCGGGCCATCCCGCCGCTGATGTACGGGATGGAGGGCGCCCTCTGGAGCACCGCTCGCGGCCTCTCGGTCATAGACGCCAAGCGCCGGCTCATCAATCGCCCGAGGAGGCCGCGGGCGCGCAGCATCGAGCCGGTCATCCGCGAGCTTCCCACCGGCGAGGGGTTCTCCACCTTCATTATCCACCGCGTCTTCGGCGGCTCCGGCAACGTGGTCCGCCACGGGGAGCTGGGCCTTGATGGGCGCCCTCGCGCCCTCTTCCTCGTGGTCGCCGTCGCAGGCTGGCTTGACGCTGTGATGGATGTCCCAGCGCACGAGGTCTTGGGCCACATGCTCGGCGAGCAGCTCTCGGCTCACTGGCGCGCCGACTGCTAACCGGCCCCTTGCCGATGGGTCCCCTCTGGTCGCGCATGCACCGCCGCAAGAGGCGCTCGATGGCCAGCTTGCGCAAAGACGACATCCCGCTCTCGCCTGGGGTCTATGCCGTGTACCGAGGCGACAAGCGAATGTACGTCGGCAAGGCGAAATGCCTGCAAGACAGGGTTTGGAAAAACCACTCGGGCCGTGGCGTGGGGATGGGGTCGTCAGCCCTGCGGCGCAACGTCGCCGAGCACCTCGGCATCGCCGAGGCCAACGACATCAAGAAGCGCCGCCACCGCATCACTCCCAAGCAGGCCACGCGCGTGCGGGACTGGCTTGACGGGTGCGAGATCGCCTGGCGCGAGTGCGCCGATCACGCCGCCGCCAAAGACCTGGAGACCGCGATGAAGGATGAGCACAAGCCGCCGCTCACCAAGCGCTGAAGACGGGGGCGTGCATATTCCTCACCGTTCCCACGACGTGGCGGATACGCCTAACTAAAGCCCTGGGTCGTTGATGGCCTTGGGCAGTGGTGCGGTGGTGCGCGCGACGCCCATGACTTGGCTGAGCGCGACGATGGCGCCCACGATGCGCACGAGCGCGAGCGCCAGGGCGCCGACCGTGACGGCCTCGTAGGCCTTGGCGGGCACAGCGCCGGCGTCGATGACGATGCCCAGCGTGCAGAGCACGAGCACGAGCAGCAGTGCCCAGCCCGCGCGGAAGAAGGCGCCGGGCACCCTCGGCCAGCGGGGGTGTTCGCGCAGCGCCTCAAGCCGCTCCGTCGAGGGCAGCGCGACGAGGATGGCGAGCGCGGTCAGCGCGAAGCCGAGTAGCGCGCCGCTGGTCGCTGCCAGCGACGTGTAGAGCGAGGAGCGCCCTGGCGGCGAGAGCACGGTCTTGAAGCTGCCTGAGTGCGCGGTCGCCACGAAGGCGCCCACGAGCACCGCCACCACGGCCACGTCGAGGGCGCCGCGATGATCGATGACGACGGTGCCGGCGACCTCCCTCGCCTTCTCGTGCGCCTTCTCCGAGCGGCTTCTCGTCCCCGGTGCCTTCGTGCTCGCGTCCGTCATTCGATGACGCGAGCTGTCTTGAGGTCGCCTGCCCTGACCTCGGCGATGCTCGACTCGATGTGCCCGTAGGCGCTGGTGACGTCGAGCGCCTTGCAGCGCTGGCTGGAGCGCTCGATATCCACGCGTCGCACGAGCTTCTGCCTGAGGAGGTCAATGGCCTCGACGTTCTCTGAGGCAGGGTCCAAGCCAGTGACCCGGAGCACCTTAGTCACCTGCTCCTGCTCTGGCATGCCCATGAGGTGCTTGACGAAGGCCTTTACCTCATCGCCCCACGAGGGCGAGTTCTTGTCCCCGCTGAGGCGCAGATAGACCCGTTTGCCGTCCTCCACCTGGCAGAGAGCGGCTGCGGCGGCGCCGAAGGTGCCGGCGTTCCTGAGTTCGGCTTCGACCGACGGCGTGGGCAGGACCGACCATTCGAGGAGCTGCACGTGCTCAAGCCGGTCGAGCTGCTCGATGATGTCGCCCTGGACGTAGGTGCCAATGGTGAGGTCGTAGCCGAGCTTCTGGCGCAGGAGGTAGGCGAACGCGCTCGTGATGCGCGGCGCGAAGTGGTTGTACTCGGCGGCGATGAGCCCGTCACCGCCCAATACGACGTGCGTGGGCTCGACCAGCCCGGCGTCGTCGGGGATCGTCAGTTCGGAGACATCGGCGCCCTGGGACATGCCTGGCAGGTTCGCGCGCCGGTCCCTGAAGAACCTCACGCGCCCGGTCTCCTGGCCCTTGGGGATGCGGTCAACCTTGGCCCAGGCGTAGTTCTCGTCGCCGAGGTCGAGCAGGCGCGCGTCGCCCGTGAGCTGGCTGAGGTCCTCCAGGACCTCCTCGCGCTTCCACTCGCCCTCGTGCATCTTCACCTGGTAGAAGTAGATGCTGCGCGTGACTTCGGCCATCCGGCCCCTCCATTGACGCTCGCCTGACTGGAACGTTTGAGTGTCGCGCACCGGCCGGACGAGCATGTGGCGAGGAAAGGGCTGGCTGACTCTTCCGCCTCCACGAGCGGGATGATGCTTCGCATGACTGCTGAGCAACTCACTTTTGATCGTGTTGGCGTAGATGGAGTCCGGCTCCACGCCTGGCTCCCGGATAGCGCATTGTTCGCTGTGGATGTCCGCAATGTCGGGGAAGGCCCTCAGGAAAGCGCGACCGTGCTGGCCGAGGGCAGCGGGACTGCCATCGCCATCCTCACGAGAGAGGGGCAGCCCTCCGGAGCTGTCGAGGACTGGATAGCCACGAATGTCCTCCGGACAGCGAACGCTCATCCGAACGATGGCCGGAAGCTCCGCACTCTCGTCGCCAGCGCCCCCTTGCAGTACGACTCGCGCTACATCCTGGACTGAACGCTGGAGGAGGCGAGCGGCGGCAAGACACGCGCGACTCCTGGCGCTGCCATCAAGCCATGCGCCTCAGCTGCGCCTCGATGTCGCGGGCCATGAAGCCCATCGCCGAGGCGAGCGCCGTCAGCGGCTCGGCAAAGACTTGCTCGCTCAGATGCGGGCCGTGCCGCTGCCACTTCATCGCCACCGGCTGGTCACGTAGGAGGACCAGCTCGCCGCGCATGGCGACATCCACGCCCTCACGGTCTAGCGCGTACATGAGAGCGTTGTATGGGCGCTCTGAGTGAGGTGGGACCGCTCCGCGCTTCCATGCCCTGCGCATCGCCAGCGGGAACTTGAGGACGCCGGCACAGCGCGCGCCCTCGTCTCGCAATGTTCTTGTGATGGAAGCCCACATCTCCGCCTCCCCTTTGCGTGTGCTCTGGGGTGGATGGTCGAGCACTTCCCAGCAAGGGCCGTGCTCCTCGGTGTCGGCGACCACGAACATGGGCATGATGCGCTCGGGATTGTGCGCCCTGAGGAACTCATCACAGAGAACCCAGAGAGTGTCAATGGCCTGCATCACGCAGAGCCCGTGGCCACTGTGGGGCAGGCGGCCATGCATTTGTGGGAGTTTGTCCATGAGTCATAACCTAGGACCTTGCAATGCCCTGACCGGAAATCGGTTTTAGGGGTGAGCTAGGCCCACCTTTCTTGGTTACTACTCCCCTGCCTGCGTCTCTTCGATTCTCGCCCTAGCGATGTCGAGGTAGTCGTCGCTCAGTTCGACCCCGACGAACTTGTAGCCGTCCGCGACGGCGGCCACGCCGGTCGAGCCTGAGCCCATGAAGGGGTCGAGGATGACGCCACCGGGTGGGGTGATGAGCCCACAGAGATAGCGCATAAGTTTGAGGGGCTTTACGGTCGGGTGGTGGTTCTTGTCACCTGTTGCCATAGCAGCGTTGCGCTCCGATTTCGAGGCCTTGGCGCAGTAGAAGAAGCGGGAGGCGCCACCAGAGTCAGTGGCCTTGCGCCCTGGGCCACGGTATTCTCGGACGCCGAACCCAATGGTCCTGTTGGCCCAGTGGCCCTTCGAGGTCTCGCCGCTTTGCTCGTCCAGAACCTCACCCGCCTCCTCGTCGAGGATGACATTGGCGGGCCAGCGGCCTGCCGGTATTGCACCCGTGACTTGGGTAACTCTCTCGTCCCCCACCCGCGAGGCGTCTATGTTGATGCCGCCGACGCCGTGCGCAAGCACGTTGGCCACCACCGTCCCCTCCAGCGGCTTGCGCGCGACCATGATTGGCTCGTAGGCGGGCTTGAGCGCGGTGCCCCAGCCGTCCCACTGCTGAGCTTCAGGAGTGGCCGAGGCGGTGAGATTTGGCACGACACCATCGCCCATTCCATCGCCATAGACGTGATTAATGCCGCCGCCGTGTCGGGCTGAGCGCCCGATAACCTCTCGCTCCGCCCCCGCCGCCTTATCAATTGCCTTGCTCACGTTATGCGACTTCGGAAACCCTGAGCCGTATATCCACATGATGCAATCGCGGACCTCGAAGCCCGCGTCCTCGATGGCGCAGGCGAGGCGGTGGTAGTTCCTGGAGAAGCCGAAGACGAGCATGTGCCCACCTGGTTTGAGGACGCGCAGGCATTCCTCCCATGTCTCCTTCTTGAACGCGATGCCACTGCCGTCCCACGCCTTGCCCATGAAGCCGATCTCGTAGGGAGGGTCTGTGACGATGGCATCCACGGAGCAGGGCTCCATCTTCTGCATTGCCGAGATGCAGTCCCCGGCTATGAGACGAGAGGATGGGCGAGATCGAGCGCTACCAGCTGGATATGTCGGGGGCACTATTGGCTTGTCTTGCTTCCGGCTACCTCGCTCCATGCCATGAGTGTGCGGGGGCGAACGTCAGGCACGCGCAGTTTTGGCGAGGTGGCATCGGGCCGTGGCGTCTGCGCTTCGTGACTTCGATTTCAGGGTTACAGGCTGGCAAAGTAGAGCGAGCCCGGATATTCGGTCACCAAACGGCGCTTGGCATGTGAGACGAAAGGACTCAGGAGGAGGCGAGTGATGGCGCATGCCCAGGTGTGGCCTCGGATGAGGTCGGCCAGGTGTGGTCCGGCTTTGTAGTAGGTCGTGATGAATGCGCGACCGGCGGCATAGTGGGACAGCACGGCATCTCGGTAGGAGCGCAGGATGAGGACCTGAGGGGCATCGAAGTCGCCGTAGCTGGCCGTCGCGACAAAACACTGAGAGTAGAGCTTGTCCAGCGTTTCATCGCCACTGCTGTTCTTGGTACTCATGACTTGATAATTAGCCGTGCGCGCTTCTGCCACCGATTTTTCGCAAGAACGTAGCTGTTTGGTGAGCTGCCGTCGAGGCGCTGCAGCTCGTTTGCGCGCTGTCTGACGTAAGCGACGCTCCGACGTCCCGGCGAGGCTGCGGTACTGCCGAGTGGCAAGGGCAAGACACCCGTTCGCCGTGTTGCTGAGGTTTGCGTCTGATTGCTGAGCTCTAGCCGTTTGCCAACGGAAGTCACATCCTGAGCCAGGCACTGTGACTTGAAGATGGCGTCCATGGCTCCTGCCTTCATAGGGCAATGCAACGGAGTTCCGGTCAGCCGATCCCCAAGCCCTAGAATATGAAAGTGAAGCCCTCAACTGCACCCCTCACGCCGGCACAGGCAGCAGCGATGCTCGGCGTCTCCCCGCGCACTGTGCGCCGCTATGTCAAGAGCGGTGACCTTGCCGCTTACCACCTTCCCTCGGGGCATGTGCGCATACCGCAAGTGGCGCTGCAGGGGCTCTTGGAGCGCGGCGCGTCCCTCTCATGCAAGAGACGCGGCAAGGCAGCGGGCTCACTAACTCCCGGCTACTCCACTCTGGCATCCCTCTCCGATGTGGAGCGCTTCGTCGCGTCACAGTCCAACGGGGTCTCATCACGCGCGTGTGCCACAGGCAAGGGTCGCTCCACGCTCGGAGCCACGGCGGCAGAGCCGGACTTCTTCGACACCTCGCCCGCGACCCTGGCGCAGCTCCACACGGCGCCATCCCTCACGCCTGCGCCTGACTACCTCCTCACCTCGCCTCGCGCGGCACGAGCCATCGCCACGCCCACCTCCCTGCGTGGCGCTTGCTTCAGCCAATGGAGCCGCGGCCCTCAGCACGCGGGCGCCAGCGGAAGCGTCAGCGGGAGTCTGAACGGCGGACATGGCCAGAGCCGGAACGGGAGCCACTGACCATGGCCCGTCCCTGGAAGATGAAGCCGTGGCCTTACCTCCGCAAGGACGGGAACAAGTCCTGGCGCATCGGCTACCGCGACCACGACGGGAAGGTGCGCAGCCGGGCCTTCCCCAAGGCTCAGCAGGCAACGTCGTGGATGGATGACTACATCGGAGCGGAGCGCCGCGGCACGGAGAGCCTGAGACGCTTCATCCTCGACCTGGACGCCCTGGAGGCCAACGCGCAGCACGGGGGTCGTCGGCTGGGCGAAGTCATCCAGCTCTACCTCGCACACAACCGGCCACAGGATGCCGGCGGGCTGGCGCCAGCGACGTTCGCGGGCTACCGCCAGTGGGCCAACCGCCACCTCCTAGGCCACGCCGGCTTCACTCCCAAAGGTGACCCGCTCCCGCCGTGGCCCCATGCGCTCAAGGTGGCGAGCCTGCCCGCCGTGGCCTTCAACGAGGCCGCTGCCCCGCGCGCCTTCCGCGACGAACTCGTCCGCGCTGATGTCAGCGCGCCGACGCGCAAACACGTGTGGGTCGTCCTCAGCTCAGCCCTGTCCTGGGCGGCAGGCTCAGCGCTCGTGCCTGAGATACAGACCAACGGCTGCCTCCTGGCCAACGAGCACCATGGCAACCAGCGACGTTCCTTGAGACGTGGCGGCGCCGGCATCGCCTCTGACACACAGCGCCGCCGCCATGGGGCAGCCGTGCAGAACTGGGCGCTCTCGCCCCTCGCTGTGGAGCACGTACGCGCGGAGCTGCTGCGCCGCACCGACGGCAGAGTCCGCATCCTCGCCAAGCGCGACGCCATCTTGGTCTCGCTGCAGTTCGGCCTCGGTGCTCGCAACCAGGAGGTCTATGGCCTCAGGTGGGGCAACGTCGGCGCCGACACCATCGACATCGTTGAAGTCGTGTCCTGGGGCGTCATCGACGAGGGCAAGACCTCTAACTCGACGCCGCGTCGCGCCACGATGCCGTCACTGCTGCGCGACGACTTGGATGCTTGGAAGGCAGCGCTGCGCGCCCATGGATATCCCACCCGGCCCGAGGACTTCATCATCCCCGGCGACCTGGCTGGAGAGGGCTATGGCGTCCGCGATGCCCGGACGGACGCCTGCCACGTCTCAGCGCAGCAGGCCAAGCGCTGGGGGACCACCTATTTCGGCCCTGCGGTCGAAGGGGTAGCAGGGTCCGTGCCAGAGCTGGCCGGCATCCTCGGCGCCACCCCTTACTCGCTGCGGCGCGGCGGCATCACCGTCCGCCTGCACGCCGAAGACTCCCAGGTCGTGGCTGCTGAGTGCGGGACCTCGCTTCAGATGCTCGACCGCCACTACTCCTTTGCCATGGACGAATTTCGAAGGCGCCGGATGCGCCCGCTCGATGAGGTGTGGCGCGAGGCCCGTGACAAGGTCACAGGGAAAGGCGAAGGCAAAGGCGAAGAAGAACCGCCGCAGCTTAAGGCCGCTTCCTAGTCCCTGCCAGAGGGCGTCGCACTAGACTTGGGCAGGCGCCGTCCATAGGGGCGTCCCGCCACCGTAGCTCAGTTGATAGAGCGCCACTCTTGTAAAGTGGAGGTCCTCGGTTTGAGCCCGAGCGGTGGCTCTAAGACGCATGCCAGCGCCGTAGCGGCCCTGCTCCAGCCCGTCCTGGAGCTTCTCCGACACGCCGGACTTCCTGGAGCTTCCCTGGAGCTTCTCCGACACGCCGGACTTCCTGAAGCTTCCCTGGAGCTTCTCCGACGCGCCGGACTTCCTGGAGCTTCCCTGGAGCTTCTCCGACGCGCCGGACTTCCTGGAGCTTCCCTGGAGCTTCGCCGACAACCCGAAATCCCTGGAGCTTCTCCGACACGCCGGGCTTCCTGGATGCCCTCGGCTCAAGTGGGCATCTCATAGCGGCGCGCAGGACGAGGGCATCCGTGATCGAATACGCCTCCTATGGCGAACCGGCTCAAGGACCAGGCCGCGTGGCAGCCGGACATTGAGCGCAGCGTCGCTGAATACGACGCCTGGTACAAGGAGCACTCGCCAAAGATGTTCGCTGACGCCAGAGGCCGGGCTGTCATCGAGGTCGCGGAGGCCATGCGCCTCACTGACGACTTCCGGGCCTTCGATGCAGACGCGCTCATCGCTCGCCCAAGTGCCCTCTTCGTGGCGCGCATGTGTGTCTCTCCCCCGATGGCCCGAGATCGCTTCGTGGGCTTCGCTCACGCCAACAAGAGCCTTGTGACGGCCATGGAGCGCGGGGCCATCCCGGCGAGGACACGGGAGGCCCGCGCCCAGCTTGAAGCGATGGCCGATTTCCTGCGCCCACTCCTCGACCCCTCTCTCTTCGTCTGGGTCGAGGAGGATCGCGACCCGACGGACTTGGAGCGCGACAAGGCGCTCCTCGTGGTCGGCGAGCGCTTGGCGACTGCCTTCTACCTGCCGGAGCAGCGCAACGCGCAAGAGACGCGACAGAAGGTGCTGATGCGGGACTACCTCGAAGGCGAGGGGTTCAAGGAGTCCGCCGAGGCCCCTTTTGAGATGCCGGCGCGGACGTTCGGCTTCGGTCGAGATGTCGTCGGCGTGCGCGATGACGGCAAGCCGCAGAAGCTCCCAACTGATTGCGTCGTCGCGCCGCTTGACGCGAGTCTGCCGCTGGCCTGTGTTGAGCTGAAGTCAGCCGGCGACTTCACGAATGTGAATAAGCGTCGCAAGGAGGAGTCCGACAAGCACGTCTCCCTGAAACGAGCCCACGGCGAGAAGGTGGTCTTCCTGCTGCAGCTCTTCGGCTACTTCGGGCCTACATATCTGAGCTTCGAGGCCGCCGCTGGCATCGACTGGGCCTGGGACCACAGGCTCAGTGACTTGGCCGCCTACTTCGGTATCGAATAGCCGATACCGTCTTATCTACCCTCGTCGCGGAGGCAGTCAAGGTCTTCGTCAGCGTGGCGCCGTAGGCTCGCCCTCTGCACCGACTGCAAAGAGCCCTAGGCTCAGTAGTGAAAATATCAGCCACCATAACGGGACAGCGCCACTGACAAAGGCAATGATCAAACCGACTATAACCACCGAATAAAAGGCAATCATGATCATGAGGACGCTCCCATGCGGCCTCGTCCCTGCTGCTGTTCCATTTGGGAAGCAGTTAACTCCATAGATAGAGAGTGCTATCGGGGATGGCATCCCGAGCACTTTTCGCTTCGGTCTGCGCCACTGTTAGATGGCGAGCGCCGTCTGCTCCGCTCGTCCTAGCCCCTCCAATGGGCGCACCGGCAGTCTCAGTAGGTCCCCAGGCTCGATCTTGCCGAGCCCGCCGCCGTAGGTACGCCCGAACTCACGGAGGAGCAGCGCGTTGGCGGGGTCTTCGAGGCAGGGCCTGAGCGCTTCCGGGTCAATGCCGGGCTTGGCCCACACGTTGAGTAGCGAAGTCATGCATCGCGCTCCGACGAGGTTGCGGACGATGCGCCCATTGGCGCGCGCCATGTAGGTGGCGAAGAAGTCGGCTGGCGCGACCGGCTCGACGCCGTACCAGGGTTTGCGAGCGCGGCAGTTGAAGCGTTCGGAGAGGCCCAGGTCGTAGCCGTGTTCGATGTAGCGCAGCGCGTTCGTCCCCTTGAGCGCGTCAACGGGCTCGTGGCAGAAGAAAAGGAGCCCCCGCGCCCCGCCGTCCAGCCTCCCGGCGAGGAATGCCTCGTCGAGAGGCCCTTCTGCCGGCAGGTCCTTGGACCCCAAGGCTGCTGGCACCAAGAACCTGTCCTCAATACCCCACTCCTCCACCTCAGCGCGCGTCATCACGAAGAAGGAGTTGTCGCCCGTGGCGATGCCGCGCCGGACGCGGCACACGTCCCCCAGCTTGGCCGTGCGGCCCACGAGCAGCGGCGCGATGCGCTCGACGCGTGCTGGCAGGAGCGCCGTCCAGGGCAAGGCGGCCTCAGCCTCCAGCTCGACCTCGCGGCCACGCTGGATGGTCCCGTTGAGGCTCCCTTCGACGAGCCGCAGACGCCGTGACGGCCTCTCGTGCTTCGTGGCGATGGTGATCGCTGAGGTCGTCAGCACCCCCTCGAAGGCCAGCTCGTCCATCTCCAGCACCAGGATCTCATCAATCTGGCAGTGCGTCAGCAGCGCCTCCTTGACGGCCTGCCCGTAGCGCGCGTCGAGGAACTCAGTGGGCGTGATGAAGACGAGGCGCCCTCCGGCGTTGAGCCGCAAGAGCGCCTCCAGGAAGAAGTAGGCGTAGCTCCCCGAGAGGCTGGACGCCCTGACTCCCAGTGCGCTCAGGTAGCGCCCGGTGAGCTGCTTGTGGGCGACGGAGAGGTTGTGATGGCGGATGTAGGGCGGGTTGGCGATGATGGCGTCGAAGGACTCCTCCGAGAGCGGCCAGCCCTCGGGGTCGAGGAAGTCGCCGACCGCGATCTCGGAGCCCTCGGGCAGCGAGGCCGCCGCCAGCTCGACGGCCCTCGTGTCGAGGTCGAGCCCGAAGAGCCTCGGGCCTGCGCCGACGGCCCGGAGCAGGATGCCGCCGCCCACCCCGGCATCGAGCGCGGTCTCGGGCTGCGCCTCGCGGACGGCCTCGCCCATCAGCTCCGCGATGGGCGCGGGCGTGAAGAACTGGCCCGTCTTGTAGCGCTCCTCGCGCGGGGTCAGGCGCTCAAGCTCGCTCTCGGGCGTGCTCTCGGATGTGGTGATGGTGGTGGCCATAGCTCGACGGGCGATGCTAGGTCGGCCCCCGGATGGGACGCTGCGCTCGGGATCAGGCGATCCGCCATCCGGGGCCTCTCGGGGACGCTGCCGGGCGATCCTACTCGGCGCGCGAAAAGCCGCTTGGCAGGGGCGATTGCGGGCACTGAGGAGCGCCCTCATGGGGCGGACGCCGGCATCGGACCCATGGCCCTCCCAAGCCAAAACCTGGCGCGAAAACGACCATAGGGCTTATGGTGCGGAGGAAGGCCCCGGCTTCCGCGTGGGTAGGCTTCGTGGAACGTCTGGATCTGCAGTACCGTTGCAGTACGGGCCTGAGATTCCAGATCGAAACATGGCGATTTGCAGGGAAAATGCCCGTAGGGACCCGTAATCTTGTAAAGCGGGGGTCGCTCGGTTCGAGTCCGGCCGCCGGCTCTGGGAGGCATCGGGCCCGAGGGCTGAGAACCTCAACGTCCGAGGGTGCGCACGAGCTCGCGCGCTCGCCTCCGCAGAGAGCCAAGGAGCTTGCGCACCTCCTCCAAGCCCGCGCGCAGCTCGGCATCGCCGACCTCCACGGGCAGCATCGAGTCCTGCATGCTCGCGAGCTCGCCGTCCGCCCTGCCGGCGGCGTCCATCGCGCTATCGATGAAGGCCCTTGCGCCTCGCGATGGAGCCCCCGCGGATGCGGGCGCGAACTCGCGGCTCGGCAGGTCGTGGCGGTGGGCGAACTCCGTGTGGGTGCGCTTGGCTCGCCCGTAGGCCATCTGGATGGGCCGGAAGAGCTCCTGTTCGAGCCGCTCGGCGCTGTGCTCGTCGAGCTGTTCATACGCCTCGCTCAGCGACGCGAGCGCGGAGGCGATCTCCTCTGTCGCCAGGGCGAGCATATCGAGCAATCTCTGGCGCGCGGCAGCGTTTGTGTAGGCCACAGGCGCCAGGTTATTCGGTTGGGCCTGCCGGGCCGGTCTTTCTGGTTTCGTCAGGTCCCCAACGGAGCTGAGACGGCACCTACCTCGCTGTAACGGCGCACCTATAGCCGGGTATCCAGCATGTGGGCAGCGATGTTCGAGCGCCGCTGGCAGGCGTGGCTGTTGAATGGCCTGGGAGCGTTCTCAGTCGATCGCGGCGCGGGCGATGAGGCGGCGATCGCCACCGCGCGGGCGATCCTCGAGCGAGGGGACTATCTGTGTGGGGGGTAGGGTGCGATGAGTGTCAGAGCAGCCAGCCACGCCTGCATCCGAGAAGGCCAAACTCGACGCGGAGTTCTCCGAGCTCTATCGGGCGCACCTACGCGATGTCTACAGCTACGCCTACTACCGCGTGGGCAACCACCACGACGCGGAGGACCTCACAGAGCAGACCTTCCTGCAGGCCTACCGCCACTTCGAGCGTGCTCAACGCGAGTCCCACGGACGTCCGTTGCGGCCATGGCTGATCAGGATCGCCCACAACCTGGCCGCCAACCTCTACCGCGATCGCTCGCGGCGCCCGGTTGCGCCGATCGACGAGAGCACCCCGCTGGCCGAGCCGCATACGACCGAGGAGCTGGTGGAGGAGCGCGAGCAGCTGACCCGCATCCTCGGGGGGGTCCAGGAGCTGCCCGACGACCGCCGCGAGGCATTGATAATGCGCTTTGCTCTGGATATGGACAACCGCGAGATCGCACGGGCGCTGGGACGCACCGACGGCGCGACCAAGGTGCTGCTGCATCGTGCCATCAAGCAGCTGGAAGGAATCGTGTCGGATGATGAGTGAGATGGCGTCCAACTTCGAGGGCCTGCTGCGCGAGGCGCTGGCGCCCGTCGATCCGCCCCAGGATCTCGCGCAGCGCCTAGAGGGAGCCCTCACCGGTCTCACCGAGCTGGCCGCCGAGGAGCTGGAGGCGTGGGAGCTGTCGGCGATGCGCGATCCGCGCAACTGGGTGCGCCCGGTGGCCGCGGTGGTTGTCGGTGGCACGGCCGGCGTCGCTCTGGTTGTGTTGCGCGCACGTCGGCGCATCCGCTGAACGGTTCGATACGTCGGTCCATCGATTCGGCGCAGGTGCTTCAATGCCGTCTATCGGTGGCGGCTTCCCTGATCCGCGACCGGATCAGTTGCGTATTGATGTCTGAAATGGCACGTTACAAGCGCTCCGCCGACACCGCGTCGGCCACTCTGCGGCGGCTCGCCGACGAGGATCTCATGCAGCTTGTGCGTGAGAACGACTCGAGCGCGTTCGCGGTGGTCTACGAGCGCCATTGCGACGCCGCCTTCTCGCTTGCCTTCCGCATGTGCGGCAAGCGGGGAATAGCCGAAGATGTCGTTCAGGAGGCGTTCCTGTCGCTGTGGCGCAGCGGCTCGCGCTATGACCACATGCGCGGCAGCGTGCGCACGTGGGTGCTGGGGATAGTGCACAACAGGGCGATCGACTCCCTGCGGCGCGGTGCGATCCAGGATCGTGGCAGGATCAGCGATGAGGGGATCGAGGAGCACGTGGAGGCGGCCGAGCGCACCGACGTGGAGGTTGGCAGACGCGACGAGGCGCGTGAGATCCGCGCGGCGCTCGGAGGTCTGCCGCCCGACCAGGCTCGCGTGATCGAGCTCGCCTACTACGGCGGCTTCACACATTCGGAGATAGCCTCGATGCTGGACACTCCAGTGGGAACAATCAAGGGCCGCATGCGTCTTGGCCTTCAGAAGATGCGCTCACAACTTCGATCCGGGCAGGTGCTCTCGTGAATCGCTACGAGCACGATTCCGAGCACGGGATGCAATGCGAGCGCGCTCCCGACGCCGCGGCGTACGTGCTCGGCGCTCTCGACGTGGGAGAGGTGCAGCCCTTCCGCGAGCACGTGGAGGAGTGTGTGAGCTGCCGGGTGGAGGTCACCCAACTGCAGACGCTGGCCGACTCGCTGGCGATCGGCGTGGCTCCCAAGCTCGCCCCGGCTGGTCTGCGAGCGAGGGTCATGGCCACCGTGCACGCCGAGGCCGAACTGCTCAGGGCGGCCGGCCACGAGGCCGATCGTCCGGCTCCCGTGCCGCGGCGCCTGCGCCTGCGGCCGGCTCCCGCGCTCGCGGCTGCGGCGGCGCTCGGCGCGGGCATGCTGATCGGGGCGCTGGCGATCGGCAACGGCTCGGGCTCGGGCAGCTCTCGCACGCGTACGGTTCAGGCGAGCACGCAGGTGCTGCAGGCGACCGTTCTCGCGCCCGGCCACCACGCGACCGCGGAGTTGCGCAAGGTGGGCTCGCACCTGGAGCTGATCGTGGTGGGCCTGCCCGCTCCACCGCCCGGGCGCATCTATGAGGTGTGGCTGGAGCGCGGCGCCCAGGCTCCCGAGCCCACCGATGCGCTGTTCTCGGTCACCCACCGGGGCGATGGCTCTGTTGGGGTGCCGGGAGACGTGAATGGCGTGAGCAAGGTGCTCGTCACCGACGAGCCGCTCGGCGGCAGCCTCAAGCCGACGCGCAACCCGATCATCGTCGCCTCGACGTAGCTTCCCGGCAGACCGCGCCTCGGGCCGAGATAGGCTCTTGCCCGCATGGCCACCTGCTACCGCCACCCCTCGCGCGAGACGGGGGTCTCCTGCTCGAACTGCGGACGCCCGATCTGTCCCGATTGCATGACCACCACGCCGGTGGGCATGCGGTGCCCGGAGTGTGCGAGCCAGCGCACGAGGGTGGTGCGCATGCGCGATATGTCGCGTACCCCGCAGGTCACGGTTGCGCTGATCGCGATCAACGTGATCGCCTTTCTCGCCGAGGGCAGCTTCAGCGTCAGCAGCAATGCCGGCGCGAGCGCGATCTCCGAACAGGGCGAGCTGCTGGGCAGCGGTCTCCAGCGTGCAGCGAACGGTCAGAGCATCGAATACCTGGGCGTCGCCTACGGACAGTGGTGGCGGATCGTGACGGGCGGCTTCCTGCACGCGAACTTCCTGCACATCGCCTTCAACATGTATCTGCTCTACCTGCTCGGCCAGATGCTCGAGCCGGCGCTGGGGCACGTCAAGTTCGCGCTCATCTACTTCGTATCGCTGTTAACGGGGTCCTTGGTGGTGCTGATCGTCGCTCCGCACTCGCCCACGCTCGGCGCATCGGGGGCGGTGTTCGGCCTGATGGGCGCCGCGGCGGTGGAGATGCGCGCCCGCCAGATCCCGATCATGCAGAGCGGCATCGGCTTCCTGATCCTGATCAACCTCGCCCTCAGCTTCACCATCAGCGGGATCTCCTGGGAGGGACACATCGGTGGCCTCGTCGGCGGTGCCCTGGCGATGCTCATCCTCCAGCTCGGCGACCGCTATCGCCGGCAGGCGCTCGCGCTCGCCGCATGCGTCGCGATCGGCGCGGCGGCGTTCGTGGGTGGGATCGTCGCCGCCAAGTCAAGCGAATTCGAACGGCTGCCCGCGGCTGGTGAACAGCCGGTGTTTGCCCCCAGCCAGTGACCGCGCTAGTCTCGGGCGGTCGAGTGCATAGGAGGATCGAGCATGCCCATACTGAGCGACCAGGAGATCGAGCAGCGCCTTGCGGGCTCGCAGTGGACGCGCGCTGGCGATGCGATCGTGCGTGAGCACAAGCTCGCGGACTTCGCCGCGGCGATCGCGTTCGTCAACCGGGTGGCTGAGGTGGCCGAGCGGGCCAACCACCACCCGGACATCCTCGTGCACGGCTGGAACAGGGTGCGCCTGGAGCTGAGCACCCACTCGCAGGGCGGCCTCACCGAGGCCGACTTCGCGCTGGCCGCCGCGATCGACGAGCTGACGCCGAAGTGAGCGCGCAGCGCTCGTTCTCAGGGCCCACATCCGCCCTCAGAGCCGACCGCGACCCCTGCTACCTTTAGGAGGTCGCCACCGATGACAGACGACGACTCTCCTCGAAGTAGCACTACCGCGTGAGCGGCCTGAAGCTCGCCTTCACGGCCGTCCTGGTCGCGGTCAACGCGTTCTTCGTGATCGCCGAGTACGCGCTGGTGCGCTCGCGCAGAGCGCGTCTGGAAGTCCTGCGTGAGGAGGGCGCTCGGGGCGCGGGCCTCGCGCTGAGTCAGCTGGAGAACATCAACGAGTACATCTCGGCGGTCCAGATCGGAGTCACGATGACCTCGATCGGCATCGGCGCGCTGGGCGCCACGGTGCTCGCCGATCTGTTCAAGGAAGCGCTGGGCAACACCCTGTCCCAGGGCGTGGCGGTCGTCATCTCGGCCGTGGTGGCCTTCTCGATCATCACCACCGTGCAGCTGATCGCGGGCGAGATGGTGCCGAAGTTCTATGCGATCAACCACGCCGAGACCGTCGCGCGACGCGTGGCCCGCCCGCTGCAGGCGTTCAGCGCGGCCTTCCATCCGCTGATCCTCGCGCTGACGGCCGTCTCGGGCTGGATCCTGCGCGGGCTGGGGGTCGATATGAGCAGCCAGCAGGCCGGCGGCTCCCAGGAGGAGCTCAAGCGCCTGATCGCCGAGTCCTCGGCGGGGGGGCACCTGGATCCCGGCGAGGCGGGGATGCTGAGCGGCGTCTTCCACCTGCACGAGCAGGAGGCGCGCCAGGTGATGACGCCGATCCCGGCCGTGATCACCGTGGATATCTCCCAGGACGTCGAGACGGCGCTGAAGCTGTGCATCTCCAGCGGCCACACGCGGCTGGTGGTGACCGAGGAAGAAAACCGCGATCGCGTGCGCGGGCTCGTGCACGCCAGCACGCTGGCGCAGCGGATGATGGAGGACGGGCCACGGGCTTCGGTGGGGCCGATCGTGCACGACGCGCCGATCGTGCCCGAGACGAAGCCGCTGGACGATCTGCTGGCCGATCTGCAGCGCCAGCAGACCTCGATGGCGGTGGTCGTGGACGAGTACGGCCGCGTGGTGGGGATCGTGACGATCGAGGACATCATCGAGGAGGTGGTGGGGGAGATCGTCGACGAGACCGATCCGATGGCGGGGGAGATCCGCAAGCTGCCCGGGGGCGAGTGGCTCGTGCGCGGACACGTCGCCGTCGCCGACCTTGCCGATCACGGCGTCGCGCTGCCGGTGGACAGCGACGCCTACAACTCCGTGGGGGGCTTCGTGTTCGCCGAGCTGGGGCGCCTGCCGCGCCGCGGCGACACGATCACAGCCGATGGCTTCTCGATCAGGGTGGAGTCGGTGCGCCACAACCGCATCGAGGCCGTGCGCATCCGCCAGCGCCGGGCAGTGCCCTCGCGCGAGCCCGAGCCGGGGGACTCCTCAGACTCGTGATCGTGGGCGGAGGCTTGCGCAGAGCCCACGGCCCTTCAGAAACACGTCCGGCCCGCAGGGGGGTGCGGGCCGGAGCGTGTGCACTGGGAGGAGGCGGTTGTGCATTGCGATCTGAATCGCATGAGGGAGTATCTCCACTTTGATGAAGCCCACCTAAAAGATCTTCTCGATGCCAGGTCAAAGCTTCAGTAGGTGTGAAATCCGCGGCCGCTCTTGCGTCCGAGGGCGCCCTCGGCGACCAGCTCTCCCACCCGGGGGGGAACGGTCTCGCCGATCGTCTCGCCGATCGCCTTGGATACATCGAGGCCCACGAGATCCAGCAGCGCCAGAGGTCCCATCGGGTGGCCGGCGCCCAGCTTCATGCAGGTATCCACGTCGGCTGGCGTCATGCCCGTCTCTTCCACCAGCCGCACGGCGCTGAACAGATAGGGGAACAGCAGCCGGTTCACGACGAAGCCCGGCACGTCGGGCACCTCCACGGGGGTCTTCTCGAAGGTCTCGCACAGCTCCAGGGCCCGCTGCCGCGTGTCCCCGCTCGCCTCCGCGGGGAAGACGAGCTCCACGAGCTGCATCTTCGTGACGGGGTTGAAGACATGCAGCCCCACGAAGCGCTCAGGGCGCCCGCTGGCCTGCGCCAGCCGCGCGACCGAGAGCGATGAGGTGGTCGAGGCCAGCACCGTCTCGGGGCCCACGATGCCGGCCAGCTCGCCCAGCACCGCGGACTTCACCGCGAGGTCCTCCACCACCGCCTCGACCACGAACGTGGCCTGCGCGAGGGCCTGCGCATCGATGACCACCTGCACGTGCTCGGGGTCGATCTGCGCGGCTAGGCGCGCGAGGGTGTTGTCCACCATCGTGGATGCGCGCTCGGCAGAGCGCTCCGAGCGCGCCAGCAGCAGCACCGGCCCGTGGTGGGCGGCAGTCGCTGCCAGGCCGCAGGCGATCGCTCCGCTGCCGACGATTGCCAGGTGCTCGTTCATGCTTCTCGGGATGTCAGCGCGGGCACGGGGAGGTCGGTGTCTAGAGGGCTCGTCTGACGAGCGGTGGGCGGGATGGTGTCAGACGGCTCACCGCGGCAACATTGACTGACCAGTCAATCTATCGACTGGAACGCGGTAGAATGCGGAGCGCAGGCGCCGGGCACCCCAGCTCCGCCGCTCCCCCACAAAGCGCGCTAACACGGAGGACTTCCATCATGAGGCAGCCAGAGGGCCGCGAGGTCGTGATCGTCGAGGCGGTGCGCACGCCGATCGGCCGCGGACACAAGGAGAAGGGCTACTACAAGGACACCCACCCCAACGATCTGCTCGGCAAGGTCTACACCGAGGTCATCGCCCGCGCGGGCATCGACGCGGCGGAGGTCGAGGACGTGATCGCGGGCTGCGTGCAGCAGTTCGGCGAGCAGGGCTTCAACATCGCGCGCAACGCGTGGCTGCAGGAGGGCCTGCCGATCGAGACGCCCGGCACCACCGTGGATCGCCAGTGCGGCTCCGCGCAGCAGGCCGTGAACTTCTCCGCGGCGCTGATCGCCGCGGGCGTGCACGACGCGATGATCGGCTCGGGCGTGGAGCACATGGGCCACTTCCCCTTCGCCGCGGGCATGAAGACCCAGGAGGACTTCGGCTTCGCCTTCACGCCCACGCTGATGGCCAAGCACAACATCGTCGGCCAGGGGCTCGGCGCGGAGATGATCGCCGATCAGTGGGAGATCCCCCGCTCGGAGCTCGACGAGCTGGCGGTGCGCTCGCACAAGCTCGCCCACCAGGCGACCGAGGAGGGTCGCTTCGAGCGCGAGATCGTGCCCTTCCAGGTCAACGGCGACACGTTCGTCACCGATCAGGGCATCCGCCCCGATACCAACCTGGAGACGCTCTCCCAGCTCAAGCCCGCGTTCAAGCCCGATGGCAAGGTGACCGCCGGCAACGCCTCGCAGATCTCAGATGGCGCCGCCGCGGTGCTGCTGATGTCGGCCGAGAAGGCGAAGGCGCTCGGGCTGAAGGCGCGCGCGCGGATCGTCGATCAGACGACCGTGGGCTGCGATCCGGTGAAGATGCTCGAGGGCCCGATCCCCGCGACCACCAAGATCCTCGCGCGCAACGGCATGAAGATCGACGACATCGACCTGATCGAGATCAACGAGGCATTCGCGCCCGTCGTGGCGGCGTGGCGGCGCGAGCACAACCCCGACATGGATCGCGTCAACGTCAACGGCGGCGCGATGGCGCTCGGGCACCCGCTCGGCTCCACCGGCGCGCGCCTCATCACGACGCTCCTGCACGAGCTCGAGCGCACCGACAAGGAGATCGGCTTCGTGACCATGTGCTGCGGCGGGGGTTTGGGCACCGGCACGCTGATCCAGCGCGTTTGAGGTAGGGAAGGGCCGGCCCCGGGCGGAGGGCCGCGAGGTGGCGTTCGACGCGCCTCGCGGTTTGCTCTGGAGTGGGTGCACCGGGGTGCGTCCGTGAGCGCTCTCGCGAGCGCTCGGAGGGAGAATCCGGATCGCTTCGGACCTCGCGGGGCCGCTCGCGGTCCTTACGTCAGCCCACGGGCCCGTTTCGGTCCAATCCACCGCCACGGGCGTGAGCGCCAGCAGCGCGCCCATGTGCTCGGGTCGGTCTGGCCGCTGGCGGGGATGCCGTGCGCGGTCTGGAACTGCTCCAGGTTGGTGGCGGTCGTGGAGTCGAAGATCCCGGTCGTGAGCTGGCCGGGGATCGGCGCTCGCCAGGTGCTCCTGCAGCCACAGCACCTGATCGCCCTTCGCGCCCTGGCTCAGCAGCGGCGAGGTCAGCTCCGGCGAGGGCACAGTGAGGCTCGTGTTGAGCGGTTCGGCCAGCGCCGTCCACCCGCGCGAGGACGTTTCCTGCCAGTCCCACCACGACACGCCGTGGGCGCCGTACGCGGCCGCGAGCGAGCGGAATGCCACCAGTTCGGAGTTCGAGGGTCCGTTGTAGGTTTGGCCCAGTGGTGCGATCGGGCGTCCGTAGATGAGGTTCTGCTCGTAGGTGTGCGAGTACACGGCGGCCACCGAGGTGCCGATGTCCTTCCAGTACATCTGCGGCGCGTTGAACTGCGCGCCGTTCGGGCCGAGGAAGACGGAGTAGGGGAAGGACTCGTGGTAGTCCACGTAGGGGAACGACGCGAGGCCCACCGGGTAGGCGGGGCCGACCTTGGCTCTGAGCGTTTCGATGTACTTCTGCGCAGAGCCATAGTGGCCTTCGTACTCGGCCTCCGCGTCGATCACGAGGCAATCGGCTCCCGCCGCCACCGCGCGCGCGCCCAGTTCGGCCTCGCCCACGGGGGCGGTGCCGTAGACGTACTGCCACGCGCACACCCTCAGCCCGTTCGCGTGCAGCTGCTGCACGAGTTCGGGGGAGAACTGGCTCCAGTAGTTGGAGGAGCCATCGGAGCTCTTCACGAACACGGTCGTCACCCCGGCGGCGTGGGCCTGCGCGACGATCGTGGGCAGTTCGCCGTTGCTGGAGCGGCTGACGTACCAGATCCACATGCCCTGGCCTTCGAAGGCCGTGCCGCTGGCCGCGGGTGCGCCCGCCTGCGTGGGCGGGGCCTTGGGAAGGGGCGGGTGCAGCGCGTACGGCACCACCGTGATCGGCCCCACCGCGTTCGAGCGGCGACCCCCGCCGATCAGCACCTCGATGCGCCCCGAGTGGGCGCGCACCGGCACCTTCACCGCCGGCCCGTAGGGCGACTGGTAGATGCGCGTCAGCGGCGAGCCCGAGGCGATGGTGGCGTTGCGCGAGCGCGGGAACGCCACCACGAGCCCCTTCTCGAGGCCCCTTCCCTTCAGCACCAGATACCCATGCAGCGAGACCTTGTGGGGGTTCGAGGTGCAGTTGGGGGCGGGCGCGCAGCGCGCGTCGGACAGGCTCACCACGCGCCTGCGGTGGGCTGTGGCGGCGCGCGGGGTGGCGGTCGCCCCGCCGCTGTGCGCCCCCGATCCGGAGGTGCGGGTGTTCGCGGGCGCTCCGGCGCCGCCCGGGTTGGCGGCGGCCGCCGCGCCGGCGGGGTGGGGAAGGGTGAGCAGCAGCGCGAAGAGCGTCGCGGCGGCCAGGACCCAGGAGCGTTGTCGGATACCTGTGTGCCATTGCGAGTGCGGATCGGCGAGCGGCCGACCATAGAGGCTATGTGCTCTGCAACCAACCCGCGCCAGGGAAGTTGCGGCCTAGAACCGTTCTTAGCCCCAGCGAAACCCGCTCGCCGACGGCGCCGGCGCGAGCGGGCTGGCGGGCAGTCCGCGGGTGGGATGGGGCGCGTTGAAGCCGGTGGGGGCGACGTCGTTGGGAGCGTCGGCGTGGAACAGCGAGGCCAGGTACTGGATCTGCTCGCGGCCCACCCCCAGCTCGAACTGGCCGCCCCCGTAGTTGCCGATACCCCGCGCGGCGCAGTAGTCGAAGGCCTCCAGCAGGTTGCGCAGCCCGCCCAGGCGCGAGGGCTTGATGTTGACCATCTTCGGCGGATAGGGCAGCGCCTGGATGTCCTCCACGGAGTGGATCGGGGCGTCCCAGGAGAAGCGCTCGCGGTGAGTGGCGAGCACCGCGTCGGTCTCTGGCGTCAGCGCGGGGTCCTCGATCCACGCCTCGGGGAACGCCTCGACCACGCGCCGGTAGAGCACCGGGTCGGCGGGCTGATCGACGATCGAACCGGAGTAGTAGGCCTTGAAGTCCACCGACTCCACCGCCCCCGTCGCCACCAGCTCTGCGATCAGCTCCCGCGACCACGAGCTCGTGGGGTCCAGCTTGAAGCGCAGCCCCGGGTAGAGCTCCAGGCGCTGGCGCAGCGGCTCGATCGTGGGGGGCTCGCCGAGGCGCAGCGACACCACGAAGCGCACCGGCCGCGGCTCGCGCCCCAGCGCCTCGTGCAGCGTGGTCCTGGCCTGGCGCAGCGCCAGATCGAGCGCCGCGGACTCGTACGCCCACACGCGGTAGCGCCGCGACACCTCGCGCTGGGGCGGGCGGGGGAAGAGGTCGAGCTCGGCAACACGCGCGCAGAAGGAGGCCATCGTCCAGCTCCCCGCGAGACCATCGACGGGACTGGCGGCCTGCAGGATTTCGTGGTCGGGCGCGTCGTAGGTGACGTCCTCGCCCACGCCCTCCTCGCCGGCGCCGTGCAGGTGGATGACGGTGGAGAGCCGTTCGAAGTCGCTCGAAACCTTCGCCTCCAGGCCCTCCAGCGTGCAGCCATCGATCTGCAGCGCCAGCCCGGCCAGCGCCTCCCAGGTGCTCACTGAGTCGCCTTGCTTGGACTCGTCCCCGGGTTCGTCGGCGCGGGGCCTTCGGTTGGCCTCGATCCGGTCTCCCGTGCGTCGCCTTCGAGGCGGCTCACCAGCTCATCGAGGCGCAGCTCCTCGAGCGCTCCGCCCACAGCCTCCAGCTCGCCGGCGCAGTACTCGATCAGCGCCTTGCCCTCCCTGACCAGATCGAGCGTCTCGTTGAGACTTGCCTCGCCAGAGTCCAGGCGGCGGATGATCTCCTCCACGCGCGCCGCCGCCGCCTCGTATGTCTGTGCCGGTGCGTCGCTCATCCCCGCTCGATCCTCGCCGCAACCGTATCGTCGGCGAAGCGCACCCGCACTTCGCGCTCTCGCCGGGCGCGCTCGGCCGTCGCGAGCGGCTCGCCGTCGCGGCTCTGCACCAGCGCGTAGCCGCGCTCCAGCGTGCGCTGGGGATCGTGGCCCGTCAAGCGCCAGGCGCAGGCGCTCCAGCTCGCGGGGACCGCGCTCGCGGCAGTCGCGCGCGGTGGCGCTGCGCCTTGCGCTCGAGCACCAGCGCGCGCCTGCGCGCTCAGGCTGCGCTCGTCCTGCACCCGCCGCCGCGCTCCGGCGCGGGTCTCGCGCAGCTGCTGGTGCAGGCGCGCGCGCTGGCGGCGTAGCTGCTCGGCCGGTGCGCGCGAGAGCGCCGCCAGTGCGCGCGCCCGCAAGAGCACCGCACGCCTGCCGTGGTCGGCCATGCGCCCGGCGGAGCGCCTGAGTATCGAGCGGGGTGCATCCAGCACCGCGGGCCGGCCGTGGCCTGCCAGGCGCCGTGCGTAGCCCCTGAGGGCCAGGCGCGCCTCCCCGCAGTGCAGCCCCACGGCCTCCTCGGCGGCGTGGGTGGGCGTCGAGCAGCTCACCGCCGCCACGTCGTCCAGGAGGGTGCGGTCGGTGTGGTGACCCACCGAGGCCACCACCGGCACCCCCAGCAGCGCCACGGTGCGGCACAGGGTCTCGTCGCAGAAGCACCACAGATCGGCCAGCGAGCCGCCGCCGCGCGCCACCACGATCACCTCGGCGCCGCCCACGGCCGCGAGGTCCTGCACGGCGCGCGTGAGCGCCGACGCCGCGTGGCGGTCCTGCACGGGCGCGAAGCCCCACACCACCCGTCCCGCCCAGCCGCGGCGCTCCAGCGCGGCGAGCACGTCCTCGCGCGCCTTGCCACCCTCGCCCGTGACGACCCCGATCGTGCGCGGCAGGAGCGGTCTCGCCAGCAGCTTCTGGCGCTCCAAGAGGCCCTCGGCGAAGAGCGTCTTGCGCAGGCGGTCGATGCGTGCCAGCAGATCGCCCACGCCCGCCACGCGCAGGTCGGTGACGTGGAAGGAGAAGCCGGGCGAGGACGTCGCGCTGCCCGGGTAGTAATCGCAACCCCCGGCCACGACGACCTGCATCCCCTCCTCGACCTCCCCCGTGCGCGCGAGCATCGTCTCCCAGTCGCCCAGCCACGCGGCGCAGGGCATCGCTCCGGTGGAGTCGCGCAGCTCGAAGTACACGCGCGCGCGGGCGGGGCGCAGGTTGACGATCTCGCCCACCAGCTGCACCCGCGCGAGCGAGCGCAGCTTGGCGCGCAACGCCTCCGCGTACTCCCCCACTGCGAAGGGCCCAGCGAACACACTGCCCGGGATGCCGGCAGGGGAGGGCGGGGTGAGCGTTGACATCCATTTCAGCATAGGCGCTAGCATCGACGGCAAGTGGCCAGTGCCAGCAAGAGCCGCCGCTCGCGCAAGCGGCGCCCCACAGCCGCGGGGACCGCACGCGAGACGGGCGGCGGACAGGGAGATGACGCCGCGGCGCGCGTGAGTGCTCCCGCGCGAGGTGAGGCCAAGGCCAGGTCGCAGCCCGCAGCCACCCTCGGTGAGCGTCCTCGTGCACCATGGCACCCGCTGCCGCTCTCGGAGATCCTGATCCTGGTGGGCGCGATCGGCACCGTCGTGGGGCTGCGCCGCGGGGGCTCGCACGGCACGGCTCCGCTGGTGGCGGGCCTGGTGGCGGTGGGGCTGGGCACCTTCGAGGTGACCACGCGCGAGCACTTCAGCGGGTACCGCTCGCACGCCATCATCCTTGCGCTGCTGCCGGTGCTCGTGTTCCACACGGTGGTGGTGCTCGGGGTCTCCGCCTTCACCACGGTGCCGGCCTTCCTGACGCTCGTGCTGCTGCCGCTGGACGTGGCGCTGTTCGTATTCCTGTTCAAGCTGCTGCGCGCGCGCTTCCTGGAGGCCCGCCGCGCGCGGGCGATGGGCCGCTAGGACCCCGAGAGGCCGCTCAGCGAAGGCAGCGGAGGCTCGCCCTCGTGGGCGCCCTGGCCGCGCGTCTCGCCCTCGAAGCCCAGGCGCTCCAAGCGCGCGATCTCGCGCTCGCCCTCCACGCGCGCGGGGTGCCCGGGGGGCAGTCCTGCGATCAGCTTGGCGATGCGCGCGCGCAGCTGCAGCGCGAAGTGGGGGGTGGAGGCGCCCATCAGCTGGCGCACGTCCTCGACGCTCACCTCGTGCTCGCTGCGCAGACGTGTGGGGTCCTCGGCCTGGCTCACTTGGCTGGGGTCCATGGCGCGGTCACTTCTTGGGGCCCGTCGTGGGAGTGGTCGTGGACGGGGGCGGCGGCGCCGTCGCGGCGGTGGATGTCGTCGATGTGGGGGCTGTGGATTCAGTCACGGTCGTGGACGTCGAGCTGGTCGGCGAAGCCGCTTCGGAGGTCGTCGTGGTCTGCGGCACGATCTCGAGCATCGTGTCCAGTTCGGCCTGTGTGCTGGCCGCGATAGCGCTCTCGTCGCCGATCAGCCAACCGTGATTGTACGTGCCGTGGGTCGGACCGTAGGGCGGCGTTTTGGAGTAGCCCGGACGGATGTCGGTCAGGTATTCGGCCACCACCTTGGGCACCCCCACCGGGCTTTCCAGCACCAGCAGCGGAGCGTAGTCGCCGCTGGCGGAGAGGGGGGCCGCCGCGGGCGCGTCCAGGGGACGGGCGGCGTTGAGGAAGGCAAGGCCGCGCCCCGGTTCGTCGGCGCCCATGCCAAACCCTCCGTCTTCGAATAGCGCCACCGCCACCGCGTTGCCCACCGGGTCGTCGCGACCGATCCGGCCCACGGGGCTGACGATGCGCTTCACGGTCCCGAAGCGCCCCAGCGCGGTGACGGTCGCGCTGCTCACGGCGGCGGTCGAGCCCACCACGTAGATCGCGGGACGGTGCAGGTGGGCCAGCGCTGCGGCCGTCGCCGCTGGAACCCCCGTGGTGCTCACCAGCAGGATCGGGGCTCCGCTCTCGGCCGCAAGCCCGGCCGCGGGCATCGCAAGTGCGGGCGGCCCATCGGCCGCCGCCACGATCACCCGACGGGGCTCATGGCGCTGGACGGTGCTCAACAGTTTCAGCACCTGCGCCGCCAGCGCGTAGGGGTTGGCGTCGGTCAAGGCGCGCGTGCGATAGCCCGCGGCGGAGGCCAGCGCGGCGGGAGTCGCGGCGATCTGGACCACCTGCGCGCCGCCAAGCGCGGCGGCGCCGGTGGGGCGCATCGTCTTCAGCGCTTGCGCGCTTGCTTCCGGCAGGGTGCCACCTTCGCCGTAGAGCAGCGGCGCCCCCAGCGGCGCGCTCGCCAGCGCGGAGGCCGCGAGCGCGGCGGGCCAGTTGTGCTCGTCCACGATCACCGCCGCCTGCGGGCGGCTCGCGGCGGTCAGCCCGGGGTGGACAGCCAGCGCGACCGCGGCGGCGTCAGTCGCGACGTCCGCGCCTCCCAGCCGGGTGGTGTTCTTGGTGGAGAATCCTCCTGCGCCTTCGGGCGTCACAGGAGCGAGAGGGGCCCCGGCGCCCTGACCCGTGGTCGTGCTGGGCAGCGATTTCCCGCAGCCCGAAAGGGCCGCGGCCAGCGCCACCGCGGTCACGGCCAGCCGAGGCGGGGGAGCACGCATGGCTCGGCACACTAACGGGCGCGGCGGGCGCCGCTATGAGGGCCGGTCGCAGGATCCCGAGGTCTGGGCACAGGCGCTCTCCCAGAGCATCTTTTTCCCGGCATTTGCGGGAACTTCTTGGGCAATGCGGTGCATGCGGTGCAACCGTCATTGCGCTCTGCTAGTCTGCGCCGCGAAATGCCGAATCCTTGGTTAGACGCCAAGGAACGGGGGACCCGAGATGTTGGGGCGAATTCCACGTTGACCCGTGGGAGGCGCAGGCTCTTTCAGCGCCAGCCCGTCAGCTAACCCCGCAGGCCTACGAAAGAGGTTGTCTTGCGGGTGCATGCGCGCAATGTAGTGCTACTTGGTTTGACGTCATTGGCCGTCTCCCCGGCCACCACCGCTCTGGCGAGCTCCACCGGCGGCACCGCGCCGCAGGTGTCCCGCGCCTCCGCCACCCCTTCTACGTCCACCGCAACCGCGGGCGGGGCGGCCCCCACGGCTCCTGCCGTACCCAAGCCCAAGCTGCGCCTCGCGCCGGTGACCGCTCACAAGGCGAGCCTCGCCTACAGGGGTCCGGTCTACGAAAAGGCCGCAACCGGGCAGGTCGTCCCCTACGTCGCGCCGCTGCCCCCCGGGCAGATCGGAGGCCCCACGGGCGGCAGCCCCGTTGGCAGCACCGCCACCGGCAAGCCCCAGCTGCTCGTCCCCGGCTCGATCGCGCGCTTCGTCAACGGCCTCGCCGCGGCCCCCATGTCCGCGCCCGCGGCCGTGCAGGAGATCGTGTGGGCCGGCGACCAGATCATCGGGCTGCCCTACATCTTCGGCGGCGGCCACGCCTCGTTCGTCTCGCTCGGGTATGACTGCTCGGGCACCGTCTCCTTCGCGCTGCATGGCGCCAGCCTGCTCGCCACCCCGATGGACTCCTCGGAATTCGAAGGCTGGGGCGGCCACGGCATCGGCCAGTGGGTCACCGTCTTCGCGAACCCCGAACACGCCTACATGACGGTCGCCGGGCTGCGCCTGGACACCTCCGCCGCGGACGATCCCTCAAACCAGCAGGGACCCCGCTGGCGCCCGCTGCGCCCGGCCAACGGCGGCTTCAAAGTGCGCCATCCGGTCGGACTGTAGGGCCCCAGTCAGCTACGCTTGGCCTTCCCACAGTTCATAGGAGGATCAGATGGCCGGCTTGACCGGGCGCATGTCAACAGTCGTGAAGGCCAAGGTGTCCAAGCTGCTGGACCGGGCCGAAGACCCCGCGGAGACGCTCGACTACAGCTACGAGAAGCAGCTCGAGCAGCTGCAGAACGTCAAGAAGGGCATCGCCGACGTCGTCACCGCCAAGAAGCGCCTGCAGATGCAGGAGTCCACGCTGCAGCAGCAGCTGGTCAAGCTCGACACCCAGGCTCGCCAGGCGCTGGCCAGCGGCAAGGAGGACCTCGCGCGGATGGCGCTGGAGCGCAAGAACGTCGCGCAGACCGAGCTGCAGTCGCTCGACACCCAGGTCACCGAACTGGAAGCCCAGCAGCAGAAGCTCACCGACTCCGAGCAGAAGCTGCGCGCCAAGATCGAAGCCTTCCGCACCAAGAAGGAGGTCATCAAGGCCCAGTACTCCGCCGCCGAAGCCCAGGTGCGCATCTCCGAAGCCGCCACCGGCGTGGGCGAGGAGATGGCCGACGTCGGCCTCGCCATGCAGCGCGCGGTCGATAAGACCGAAAACATGAAGGCCCGCGCGGACGCCGTGCAGGAGCTCGAAGCCGCCGGAGCGTTCGACGACGTCACCGCGCTCGGCCCCGGCGAAGACGACATCGACAAGCAGCTCAAGGAGCTCTCCTCCTCCTCGGCCGTCGACGACGACCTGGCCAAGATGAAGGCCGAACTCGGCTCGGGCGGCGGCGCCCCTCCGAGCGAGCTTCCCGCGGGCGCTGGGACACCCGCGGCACAGGAGCCGCCGGCGCAGCCCGGCGGAGGCCAGCCGGCATGATCGTCCGGGTCTCGGGGGAGGGCCAGTACCGGCTCGACCAGACCAACGGACAGCTCAACCAGCTCGACAACGCCGTCGTCTCAGCGGTCGGGGCGGGGGACGAGGCCGCCTACCGCTCCGCCTACGACGCGCTGCTCGCCTTCGTGCGCTCCGCGGGCGAGCCCATCGGCGACGACGAGCTCTTCGGCTCGGACCTGATCCTGCCGCCGCCGGACCTCAGCCTCCAGGAGGCCGCCCGGGAGTTCCACGGCGAGGGCCTGATCCCGGACTGAGGGCGCCTGTCAGGCCCTAAATCGGGATCCCCCACAGCGGGAACCAGCGCTCCAGTTCCGGCTCCATCGGCAGCTCGCCGGCCATCTGCGCCTTGAGCTGTAGCTCGCGCTCGGTGAGACGCTCATTCGCGTTGCCCGGGGCTGGCACGAACGGATACCAGTAGCCGCGCTTGTAGTTGTAGATGAAGTAGATGGGCTGCTTGCGCGCGTCTGTGAAGGCGAACACTGCGCACAGCAGCCGCTCGCCGTGGCCGGCCGTCTCGATCGAGCTCGAGACGGCGTTGATGCCCACCGCGAGGTCTTCGACGGAGGCGTCCTTCAGGACCATCCAGCGGTAGCCGTAGCTGTCGTCCTGGGTCGAGACCCCGGTGCCTGTCTCGCCGCCCGTGGCCTTCACGACTTCTTCCATGTCGCGCATCGTCGCTTCGAACTCGCTCGTGGCGAGCGCCTGGAAGACGATCGCCGCGTCGCCCGCGGGCTCGATCTGGTGTTCGCTCTGGAGGGCTATGTAGGCCGTTGAGATCGCGAACAGGCGATCGGGCGCGGGGCCCTTCACCTGACGGCGGCCGAGCAGGGCGTCGCGTAGGCCCACGGGGCTAGACGCTGCCCTGCAGCTGGGTCTCCAGCCGCTCCAGCGCCGCCAGGCGCTGCTTCAGGGGCGGGTGGTCGGCGAAGATGTTCATCAGCGACTTCTTCGTGCGCGCGGGGAGGATGAAGAAGGCGCTCATTCCTTCCGCCTTGCGCAGATCCTGGCTGGGCACGCGCTCCATCGTGCCGCTGATCTTCAGCAGCGCCGAGGCCAGCGCGCTGGGGCGGCCCGTTAGCACCGCGCCGCCGCGATCGGCCGCGAACTCGCGGTAGCGCGAGAGGGCGCGCAGCAGCAGGAACGAGACGGCGTACACGAGCACCGACACCAGCACCACGATGAAGATGTCTTCCTCCTCTTCGCCGTCCCCGCCGCCGCCGAAGAACAGGGCGAACTGGGCGATCGTCGAGGCCAGCGTCGCGAAGAAGCTCGCCAGCGTCATCACCATCACGTCGCGGTTGATCACGTGCGTCAGCTCGTGCGCCATCACCCCTTCGAGCTCCGCCGGGGAGAGCAGCTTGAGGATCCCCCTCGTCGCGCACACCGTCGTGGACTTCTTCGAGCGTCCCATCGCGAACGCGTTGGGCATCGTCGTCTCCATCGTGCACACGCGCGGCTTGGGCAGATCCGCCTGCACGCACAGTCGCTCCACGATCCCGTGCAGCTCGGGCTCCTCGGCGGGCGTCGTCTCCTTGACCCCCAGCGTCGCCAGCGCGATCTTGTCCGAGGTGAACAGCTGCACCAGCAGCAGCACCACTGCGATCACCACGATGAATCCGGCGCCCGCGCCCGCGGCGAACAGCACGCCGACAAACACCACGTACACGAGTCCCAGCAGGAACATCGTCAGCAGCATCCGCGCCTGCAGGCCGCCGTCGCGGCCGAAGCTCGTGCGTCTGTTCGCTGTGTGCGTCGCCATGACTTCGATTGTCGCAGAAGGAGATTGCGCTCTCCTAAAGGGTTTGAGCCGGCCGGCCCGGAGACGATGGTGGGCGGAGGGCGGCTTGGAGGCCGAAGGTGCGCCGGCAGGGGGGAGAGGGCCTAGAGTGCAGGGCCGTGCAGCCCGAAGTCGACCTTCTCGGCATCTCCATCAAGACCTTCGGCATGACCTTCGCGCTGGCCTTCCTCGCCTGCGGGCTGCTGCTGGCACGGCGCCTGCGCGAGCTCGAGCTGCCCGTGGACTGGGCGTACGAGATCATCTTCGCCGCCCTCCTGGGCGGCGTGATCGGGGCGCGCGGCTACTTCATCGTGCAGAACTACTCCTCCGTCAAGCACGACCTGCTGGGCTCCATCTTCTCGGGCTCCGGCCTGGTGTGGTACGGGGGCGCGATCGGTGGCGCCCTTGGTGTCATCGCGTGGATGCTCTGGCGGCGGGCCTTTCAGTTGCGCATCTTCGACATGTGCGCCACCGGGCTCGCCCTTGGCTACGCGCTGGGGCGCATCGGCTGCCAGGTCTCCGGCGACGGGGACTACGGCATCCGCTCGCACCTTCCCTGGGCGATGGGCTACCCGCACGGCACCGTCCCCACCCCGCCGGGGGTCACCGTCCAGCCCACGCCCATCTACGAGACGCTTGCGATGGGCCTCGTCGCCTACCTGCTGTGGCAGCTGCGCGACCGCGTCCGCCCCGGGGTCGTGTTCGCGCTGTATCTGGTGCTCAGCGGGCTCGAGCGCTTCCTGGTCGAGTTCGTTCGCCGCAACGCCGAGGTGCTCGGCGGCCTCACCGCGCCGCAGTTGGAGAGCATCGCGCTGGCCGTCATCGGGCTGGCGTGGCTCGCGTGGATGGCCCGCTCCGCCGGGGGCCTGCGCGGCCTGCGCACGGGCTTCGGCGCCGCTCGTCCGACGACCGCCTGAATTGCAAGCGATAATGGCCCCTATGGCCACCGGCACGAGCCTCTCGCACGTCTTTCCCCTCGACTCCGCTCTAAACGAGCGCGGTGTGCTGGAGGTGGGCGGCTGCGACGCGCTCGAGCTCGCGCGCGAGTTCGGCACCCCCGCCTACGTGATCGCCGAGGAGGATCTGCGCACCCGCGCTCGCGCCTTCCTCGCCGCCGGCCACGCGGCTGGCCACGCTGACCTGGCGGTCGTCTACGCCTCGAAGGCCTCCGCCTGCACCGCCCTGCTGGCCCTCTTCGCGCAGGAGGGCCTCTGGTGCGATGTCGCCTCCGGCGGCGAGCTTCACCTCGCGCTCGTCGCCGGCTTCCCGCCCGAGCGCCTCGTCCTGCACGGCAACGCTAAGTCCGAAGCCGAGCTGCGCATGGCCCTGCACCATCGCGTGGGTCTCGTGGTGATGGACAACTTCGACGAGCTCGACCGCCTGGAGCGGCTGCTCGCGGAGGAGGGCCGTGCCGGCGTCGCCGACCCTCAGCCGGTGCTTGTGCGCGCCACCCCCAACGTGCGCGGGGACACACACGAGAAGATCTCCACCGGCCAGGCCAACTCGAAGTTCGGCTTCGGGATGGACGCCGCGCGCGAGGCCATCGAGCGTGTGCGGGCAGTGCCCGGCCTCGACCTGCGCGGCATCCACGCTCACGTCGGCTCGCAGCTGCTTGACCTCGCCCCCTTCGAGCGAGCCGCCGCGCAGCTTGCCACGCTCGGCCGCTTTCCCGTGTGGGACCTGGGGGGCGGGCTGGGCGTCGCCTATACCCCGGATCAGCACCCGCCCGCGATCGAGGACTACGTCTCCGCCGTGGTGAACGCCGCGCGCACACACCTAGGCGTCCACGAGCGCCTTTTGATCGAGCCGGGCCGCTCGCTCACCGCGAACGCCGGCGTCACCCTCTATACGGTCGAGTCCGTCAAGCGCAACGTCTCCCTCTGGGTGGCCGTCGATGGCGGCATGTCCGACAACCTGCGCCCGATGCTCTACGAGGCCATCTACGAGGCCCACATCGTGGATCGTCCAGGCGGGGATCTCGAGTGCGTGCTCGCGGGCAAGCACTGCGAGTCCGGCGACATCGTCGTGCGTCGCGCGCTGCTGAACGACCCGCGGCCGGGCGACGTCGTGGTGACGCCCGCCACCGGCGCCTATGGCCACGCGATGGCCAACAACTACAACGGAGTTCCCCGCCCTCCCGTGGTCTTCTGCCAGGGCGGTCACGCGCGTGCGGTCGTGCGCCGCGAGTCCTTTGAGGATCTGAAGGCCCGCGATGTCCGCTGAGCGCTCCTCTTCGGCGACCGCCGCCGGCCACCCCACCACGCGGCCCTCGCCGGACCCCCTTGGGGGGTCCTCCTTATCCAAAAAACCCTTCCCCATTGGACTGCTCGGGCGGGGTACGGTGGGCTCCGCCTTCGCCGAGCTGCTGGCGCAGCGCGCCGAGCACGTCGCTCGGCTCACCGGGCGCGCCCCCGTGCTCGCGGGGGCGCTCACGCGCTCAAGCGGGCGCTTCGAGGAGATTCTCGAGGACTCCGAGCTCGTGATCGAGCTGCTCGGGGGCATCGAACCGGCGCGCGACTTCGTGCTGCGCGCGATGCGCGCCGGGCGCCACGTCGTCACCGCCAACAAGCAGCTGCTCTCCCAGCACGGCGAGGAGCTCTTCGCCGCCGCCGGCGAGCACGGTGTGCAGCTGCGCTTCGAGGCTGCCGTCGCCGGCGTCGTGCCGGTCGTGCGCGTGCTCTCCGAGTCCCTTGCCGGCGCCCACATCGAGCGCATCCACGGGATCGTCAACGGCACCACCAACTTCATCCTTTCCGAGATGGAGCAAGGCTCCACCTACGCCGAGGCTCTAGCTGAGGCTCAGCGTCAGGGTTACGCCGAGGCGGACCCCTCCGAAGATGTATCGGGTAAGGATGCGGCGGCAAAGATGGCCATCCTCGCCCGCCTTGCCTTCGGGACCCCCGTGCGCCTGGAGGACGTCCCCTACGAGGGCATCGAGCACCTCCAGGGCGACGACCTCGCCTACGCGCGCGAGCTCGGTCTCGGGCTGAAGCTGATCGGCACCGCCGAGCGCCTCGATGGGGGGCTCTCGGTGCGGGTGCACCCCGCGTTCCTCTATGCCGGCCACCCTCTGGCCTCGGTCGGCGGTCCCTTCAACGCCGTCACCGTCGAATCCGACGACATCACCGAGATCACCATGTCCGGTCCCGGCGCGGGCGGGGTGCAGACCGCCTCCGCCGTGCTCGGCGACGTCGTCAGCGTGATGCGTCGCCCCGCCTCGCCGCCCGCTCCGCTGGAGCCGCTCGAGCTGGTGGCCGACGTCTCGAGCTCCTTCTACCTGCACATGGAGGTCGCCGACCGCCCCGGCGTCCTTGCCGCCGTCGCGCAGGTGCTGGGCGAGCACGGCGCCTCGATCAAGTCCGTCGTGCAGCGTGGCCTCGGCGAGAATGCTCGCCTGGTGATGGTCATCCACCCGCTTCCCTTCTCGCGCCTGCAAGAGGCCGTGGAGCGCATCGGCGAGCTCGACTTCCTGCGCTCGGCCCCGCGCGCCATCAGGGTGATCGAAGAGGAGTTCAAATGACGGTAACCAAGTGTCACATCCCGCTGATCGAGCGCTATCGCGAGCGGCTGCCCTTCGCGCCCGGGGACCCCCTCGTGACCCTCCAGGAGGGCTCCACGCCGCTGCTGCGCGCGCCCATCCTCTCGGAGCTGGTCGGCGCCGAAGTGCGCCTCAAGCTCGAGGGCGCCAACCCCACCGGCTCCTTCAAGGACCGGGGCATGACCTGCGCCGTCTCCGCCGCCGTGCGCGAGGGCGCCAAGGCCGTCATCTGCGCCTCCACCGGCAACACCGCCGCCTCCTCCGCCGCCTACGCCGCGCGCGCCGGCATCACCTGCGCGGTGATCGTGCCCGATGGCAACATCGCCGCCGGCAAGATGGCGCAGACGCTGATGCACGGCGCCCGCGTGATCGCGCTCGACGGCAACTTCGACCGCGCGCTGGCGCTCGTGCGCGAGATGACCGAGACGCACCCCATCGCGCTCGTCAACTCCGTCAACGAGTTCCGCATCGAAGGCCAGAAGACCGCCGCCTTCGAGCTGCTCGAGGACATGGATGGGTCGCTCGACGCGCTCTTCATCCCCGTCGGCAACGCCGGCAACATCACCGCCTACTGGCGCGGCTTCACCGAGATGGGCGCCGCCCCGCGGCTCTACGGCCTCCAGGCCGAGGGCGCCGCCCCGCTGGTCCTCGGTCATCGGGTGGAGCACCCTGAGACGGTCGCCTCCGCGATCCGCATCGGCAACCCCGCCCGCTGGGAGGACGCGATGAGCGCCGTGCTCGACTCGCGCGGGGCCATCCGCGCTGTCAGCGATCGGGAGATCCTCGCCGCCTACAGGCTCATCGCCTCGCGCGAAGGCATGTTCTGCGAGCCCGCCTCCGCCGCCTCGGTCGCCGGCCTGCTCAAGTACGGCGCCGACGGCGCCGAGCGGATCGTCTGCGTGCTCACCGGCCGCGGCCTGAAGGACCCCGAGACGGCGCTCGAGAACAACGACGGCGTCACGATCCACTGCCCCGCCGAGATGGGAGCGCTGGAAGAGGCGGTCCTGGGTTGATCCGCAGGCGCCTGGTGCGCGTGCCCGCCTCCTCGGCCAACCTCGGCCCGGGCTTCGACTGCCTTGCGGCCGCGCTCGCGCTGCACCTGGAGCTGGAGGTGGAGGAGACCGGGCGCTTTGCCGTGGAGACCGACCTGCCCGTGGCGCGCGGCCGCGAGAACCTCTGCGTGCACGCCTTCGAGCGCCTGCGCTCCGCGGATGGGTTCACCTTCCGCATCCGCTCGCAGATCCCGCTCTCCGGGGGCCTCGGCTCGAGCGCCGCGGCGATCGTCGCGGGGCTGATGGCCGCCGATCACCTCTTCGAGCTCGACGCCCCCCTGCTGGAGCTGGCCAGCGAGCTGGAGGGCCACCCCGACAACGTCGCCGCCGCCCTGCGCGGGGGCTTCGTGGTGTGCGCCGACGGCGACGCCGTGCGCTTTGACCCGCCCACGGGCCTCGAGGCGCTCGCAGTGGTCCCAGAGGAGGCCGTCAACACCAAGCGCGCCCGCGCCGCGCTGCCGGCGCAGGTGCCGCTGGAGGATGCCGTCTTCAACGTCGCCCACGCCTCCCTGTTGACCCTGGGGCTGGCCCGGGGCGACTGGGACCTCCTCGCGCGCGGTCTGCACGACCGCCTGCACCAGCCCTACCGCGGCCCGCTCTTCCCGCGCTCGCTGGAGCTGGCCGCAGCGCGCGCGCGAGCTGGGCGCGCTGGGAGCGACGATCTCCGGCGCCGGGCCAACGGTGCTCGTGTGGTGCTTCTACGAGCAGACCGGCGCCGTCTGCGCGGCCCTGCAGCGCGAGGCCGAAGGGTGGGCGACTGTCATGCGAGCGCCCTTCGAGCAGCAGGGCGCCTACGTGAAGGCGCTGTAGCGCTCAGACCGCCAGCCGCCCGCGCGCGTCCTCCATCCCCGGCAGGCGCCCCAGCAGCTCGTCCGCGAGCGCCAGGTAGTCGGCTCCGAGGTCCGGGCGGTGATCGAGGATCGAGACCGCCCGCTCGGCCGACTCGGCGTAGGCGATCGAGCTGCGCACCACGCTGCTCATGACCTTCTCGCCGAAGCTCTCGCGCAGCGAGGCGAGCGCCTCGCGCGAGTGCACCGTGCGCATATCGGCGAGGTTGAGCACGATGCCCAGCAGCGAGAGGTCGGGGTTGAGGCTGTCGCGCGCCAGCTCGATCACCTCCATCGCCTGCTCGACCCCCTGCAGGGCGAAGTACTGCGCCTCGGCGGTCATCAGCGCGTAGTCGGCGGCCACCAGCGCGTTGACCGTCAACAGGCCCAGCGAGGGAGGGCAGTCGATCAGGATCACCTCGTACTCGCCCGGCGCCTCGGTCAGCGCGCGGCGCAGCGTCAGCTCGCGGCCCATCTTGCCGCCCAGCATCAGCTCGGCCTCGGCGAGGCTCAGGTTGGCGGGCACCACATCCGAGCATGGATCGCCTCCGCGAGCGTGGCGCGACCGGAGAGCACATCGGCGATCGTGGGCTCGCGCGTCGGGTGCGACGTCGAAGTAGTCCGAGAGGTTGCCCTGCGGATCGAGGTCGATCGCCAGCGTGCGCACCTGCGCGCGGCGCAGCGCATCGGCGAGGGTGCGAACGGTGGTCGTCTTGCCCGTGCCCCCCTTCTGGGAGAGCACCGCGATCGTGTGAGCCATGGCCGGCGATACTACGCGGCCCGCGCGAAACGGAGCGGGCGGCGCGAGGCGCGTCGGGCGCGTCCTATCCGACCGAGTGCAGCCGGGCGGAGCGCTGCGGTTGCGCCGAGCTGCTCGGCCGCGACGCTCAGGAAGCCCAGGCGGTAGCGCCCGACGACGATCTCATCGCCGTCCTTCGAGCACGCGCCACTCGATTCGCTCGCCGTTGACGAACACACCGTTGAGGCTGCGATCGTCGAGCACGCGCACGCCGTCGGGCTGGCGCACGATCAGCGCGTGGCGGCGCGAGACGGTGGGGTCGTCGAAGCGCACGTCGGCCGCGAGGCTGCGTCCGACGCGCGTCCACTCGCGCGTCAGGGCCACCACGTGTGCTCGCCGCTCTCCTCGTAGACGAGGTACTCGCCGGGCTGCTCGATCTGCTCGCGCACTTCCTGCAGCCACGCCTCGCGGTCGGCTTGGTCAGGCGCCGCGGAGGCGTCCTACATCGCCGTGGCATCCGCGCCGGTGCTGAACAGCGAGGCGCGCACGAAGCTGCGGCCGCCGCAACCGGGGCAGTCGGTGAGCATGTCGCAGGCGGCCAGGGTCAGCACATAGCCGCAGCGCTGGCAGCGAAACGAGCCTGCTCCGGCGATGGTGCCCGATGTCAGTGACTCCATCATGCACCTCCCTTTCGTCGCGGCGACGTGCTGGGAGTCGTTCTGCCGACGGAACCTCGTAGCAATCATAACGAGGGTGTCAACCTCAGCCATGAAAGGCCTGCTCACGGAGCTCATAAGCGGTTGGTAAGCAAGCCGACAGAGGCTCCTCCTTTCGGGTAGAGACTACCCACGGGGCGCTACGCGGCTGTGCTCCAAACCGGATCCATAGCCCGCAAACGAATTGTGGCAGGAGGCGGGCGCGGGACGGCGAAAACCCGCATCCAAGATGCCTGCGCCGATCACCCACATAGAGCAGCTCGAGCGCGTCGCTGCTGCGCCGCGGCGTGGGCGTCCTGGCGGCCGACAGCCATCGCTGCGCGGACTGCGGGCGCACGCCGCTGGTGGGCGAGCACGTGCACCTCTATGAGCGCGAGCGGGGGATCGTCTGCGAGCTGTGCCGGCCCGCTGCGCCGCGAGCACCCGGCGGCCAGCGAGCTGGTGCGCCACTCCGAGCACGGGCACACCGTGCGCCTGGCCGCGCGCGCGGCGTAGCGCCGCGCCGGGCTCGCCGCTATAGACTGCCGGGCGCCATGGACCCGGTGACCGTCTCGATCCTGATCGATGCTCCGCGCGAGCAGGTGTTCGACTACCTGCAGGACATCGCCAACCACCCCGAGTTCACCGACCACTACCTGGTCGACTGGCATCTCACGCGCATCGACTCCGTCGGCCTCGGCGCCGGCGCGCGCTTTCGCGTGAAGGCGCCCGGCAACCGCTTCAGCTGGGGCGACGTGACCTTCGCCGAGGTGGAGCGCCCGCACCGCATCGTCGAGGTCGGTCGCACCGGCAAGACCAACCGCGTCCGCACGCTCGGGGTCTACGAGCTCGCCCAGGGCGCCGGCGGCACGACGCGCGTGCGCTTCACGCTCGAGACCCAGCCGGCGACGCTCTCCGACCGCATCATGGAGAGCTTCGGGGGCGCGCGGCTGGACTCAAGCGCAAGAACACGCGCGCGATGCGCCGGCTGCGCTCGATCATCGAGAGCGGCCCGCAGCCGACGCGCCGCCGGCGGGCGCGTCACGGTCGCCGGCGGATAGACTGCCGCCTCGCATGTCTGCTGCCATCGTCCGCCGCCTAGCACCCGCCTGCTTCCCAGAGCCGTTGCGCTTGCCGCGCTGAGCGTCGCCGCGGCGCTGGCGCTGGGCGCCTGCGGCGACTCGCACACGAGGGTCACGGCGGCACCTACGCCGGCGAGTCCGGCGCCAACGCGCCCTACCTCAACGTGGGTCCGCTGGTCTACGAGGTGCAGATCTCGCGCCAGCTCAACCCCTACGACGTCGAGGACTCCTCCTACCTGGTGGGGCTGACGCCCGCGCAGCGCCGGCTGGCGCCGGGCGAAGAGTGGTTCGGGGTGTTCATGCAGGTCTACAACAACACCGAAGCTCCACACCTCGCCGCGCCCGCCGCGACGCATGACGATCACCGACACCCAGGGCAACGTCTACGTCCCGATCGATGCCCGACGCGACCAACCCGTTCGCCTACCGCGCGGGCGTCGTGCCGGCCAAGAGCCGGGTGCCGGCGCCCAACACCGTCGCCGCCGTCGGCCCCACGCAGGGCGCGCTGCTGCTCTACAAGATCAAGCATCGTCTCGCTGGACAACCGGCCGCTGACGCTGAAGATCGTCGATCCGCTCAACCCGGCCGAGACGGCCTCGGCGGAGCTGGACGTCTAGGACGCCCGGCCTGACTGCCTGCAGACCGGCCTCGAGCACCTGCCGCGCGACCGGCGCGGCGGTGTCGCCGCCGGCGCCGTCGCGCACCAGCAGCACGCCCACGACGATGCGCGGGTGCAGCGCCGGGGCGAAGGCGGCGAACCAGGCGTCGGTGTTCTGCGGGTTCGCTGGCGGAGCTCTTGCATTCGCTCGTGCTCCGATTCGTTCCGGAGCCGAGCCCGATTCCGAGCCCGATTCGGATTCCGATTCGCTCTTGCAGCGACTTCGGCGTGCCCAGTTCCGCCGTGCCGGTCTTGCCGGCGACGGTCACGCCGGGGATCGCCGCCGCGGTGCCGGTGCCTTCGCGCACGACGCCGACCATCAGGCGGCGCACGGTGCGGGCCACCGCAGGGCTCATCGCACGCGTCTGCGCGCTCCGGGCTGGGAGGCCGCGGTGGCGGCTCCCAGCGGGTGCGAAGGTCGGTGGTCGGGACGGCGGCCGCCGTCGGCGATCGTGGCGGCCACGGTGGCCATCTCCAGCGCGCTGGCCTGCACCTGCGCCCTGGCCGATGGCGGTCGAGCCGACGTCCAGTTCGCCCTGGATCTGCGAGGCGGGGGGGAGCGTGCTTTCCGCCGCCCCCGCGACGCCCGGCGGCGTGGTTGAAGCCGAAGCGTTCGGCGCGTCGCCACCAGCCGCGCCGCGCCCACCTTGACCCCGAGCGGGGCGAAGACCGAGTTGCAGGACACCGCGAAGGCCAGCGCCAGCGAGCCGCCGCAGTCCTCGCCGTTGGCGTTGCTGCAGCTTGACCCCGTCGAGCGTCGCATAGGTCGCGTAGGGGAAGACGGTGCTGAGGGCTGGCCACGCCCGCCTCCAGCGCGGCGGTGAGCGTGATCATCTTGAACGTCGAGCCCGGCGGCTGCAGATCGTCCAGGCCGATGCCGGCGACGGCCAGGATCGCGCCGCTGGAAGGTTCCAGCGCGACGACGCCGCCGTACTGGCCGCCGAGCGCGGCCACGGCCGCGTGCTGCAGCGGCGGGTGAGATGCGTGGTGCGCACCGGCTGCGGGCCGCGCGCGGGGGCGGCGCTGGCGAGCACGCGCTCGCCCGGCGAGCAGCTCACCGCCGGGCGTGCCGCGCAGGCGTGCGTCGAGCGCGAGCTCCAGGCCGCTCACCCCGACGATCGCGTCGGCCGGCACCCCCTGGCTTTCGAGCGCCTGGCGCGCGCGCTGGCGGGAATCGGGCCCGTGCTGCCCACGACCGCGCTCGCCGTCGCGCCCGAGCGGCGAATCGCGCTGGCCCGTCGCGCTGGCCGGGCCGCCGGCGAGCGTCGAGCCGTCGCGCGCCAGCAGCGCCGCGCGCGGCGGGCAGCGTCGGTGTCGCGCGTGAGCTGCTCGCCGGCGCGCAGGCCCGGGAACAGAAGCGAGCGCGACCACGCGACGCGCGCGCTCTTCGCCGCTCGCCACGATCGGCAGCGTGAAGCGGCGTGGAGAGGGTGCCGAACAGCAGCGTGTGCACGCGCACGGGCACGGCGACTGCAGCGTTGTTCCCGCCGGCTAGGTGCGGTGGGCGATCCTCGTCGTCGCGCGGTCCGCCCGCGACCTGCAGGCGCGTGGCGGTGGCCGTGACCGAGGCGTGCACGTAGGCTCGCGGCGAAGTCGCTCACCGACAGCTCGCGCTGCGCGGAGAGGTCGATGTTCGACGTACATCGCGGCGTAGTCCCCGTGCGCCCACGCTGCGACGAAGCGCGCGGCGAGCGCGTGCGCGGAGGAGGAGGAGGAGGAGTGGGCCGCGCCCACGATGACGCCTGCCACGAAGGCGACCGCCGCGAGCGCCCGCGACGCGCTCGCATGCGCCGCAGGCGCAGCCGGCGCGCTGTCGCGCTCTGCATGGCTGCCCGCGTGCATCACCTCAGCGGAACGGTAGAACATGGTCGATGACGCGACTCGACTGGTTCATCGTCGCATTCGTGGGCCTGATGGCCTTCTTCGGCTTCCGGCGGGGCTTCATCGTGGGAGTGCTCTCCGTTGGCGGGTTCGCGCTTGGTGCATTCCTCGGCACTCGCCTGGCTCCTCTATTGCTGCCGCAGGGCTCCGCCTCGCCCTACGCTGCCCGCGTTCGGCCTGATCGGCGCGCTGCTCGCCGGTGCGATCCTGGCCACCGGCCTGGAGGGAGTCGGCTGGCGGCTGCGCCGCACGCTGGTGATCCCGGGGTTGGGCCTGCTCGACGGCACGCTCGGGGCGCTGCTGAGCGCGGCGGTGGGCCTCGGGATCGTGTGGATCGTCGCGGCCGTGGCGGCGCAGACGCCGGGGCAGGCGCAGCTGCGCGCCGACATCCAGCGCTCGGCGATCCTGCGCGAGCTCAACGAGCTGCTGCCGCCCTCCGGGCCGATCCTGGACGCGCTGGCGCGCCTGGATCCGCTGCCCTCGATCGCGGGACCCTCGCCCGATGTGGCGCCGCCGCTGCCGGCGGATCGCGCGCACCCCGGGAGTGCGCGCCGCGTCGCGGAGCGTGGTGCGCGTGCTCGGCACCGCCTGCGGGCTGGCGATCGAGGGCTCGGGCTGGGTGGCGCGGCCGGAGGAGGTCGTGACCAACGCGCACGTCGTCGCGGGCGAGCAGGACACCACGGTGGAGGTGGGCGGGCAGCTCGCCCAGCCTGCCCGCGCAGGCGATCGCGTTCGACCCCACCGACGACCTCGCGGTGCTGCGCGTGCCCGAACTTGGCCTGCCCGCGCTGAGCCTCGTGCCCGACCGCGCGCCGGCGGGCGAGCGCGGGCGCGATCCTCGGCTATCCGGAGAACGGGCCGTTCGACGCGCAGCCGGGGCGCATCGGGAGACGCAGACGGTGATCACCCAGGACGCCTACGGCGACGGGCCGGTCTCGCGCCTGCTCACGCCGCTGCGCGGGCTGGTGCGCCCCGGCAACTCCGGCGGGCCGCTGGTGGACTCCGCGGGAGGGTGCTCACGACGGTGTTCGCCGGGACGACCGGCGGCGGGCCGCACGGCGGCTACGGCGTGGCCAACGCCACCGTGGCGCATGTCGCTGGCGGGCGCCGGCGCGGGCCCGTGCAGCACCGGTCCGTGTGCCGCGGGATGAGCCGGGCTCCGCCGCGACGTCGAGCTCGGCAGCGCTTTACCCGGCGCCCATCCAACCGCTACGCTGAGCCCCATGTCGAAGACCCTCGTGATCGCCGAGAAGCCCTCCGTGGGGCGCGACCTGGCGCGCGTGCTGCCCGGGCCCGTTCGCCAAGCACGAGGGCTGGCTGGAGGCCCCCGACCACGTCATCACCTGGGCGGTCGGGCACCTGGTGCAGCTCGCCGAGCCCGACGAGTACGACCCCAACTACAAGCGCTGGCGGATGCCCGACCTGCCGATCGTGCCCGAGCACTTCAAGCTGGTGGTGCGCGACGAGCGCTCGCGCAAGCAGATGTCGGTCGTCTCCGGGCAGCTGCGCCGCGATGACGTCGAGGAGGTCGTCAACGCCTGCGACGCCGGGCGCGAGGGCGAGCTGATCTTCGCCTACCTGTACGAGAAGGCCAAGGCCGCCAAGCCCGTGCGGCGGCTGTGGCTGAACTCGATGACGACCGCCGCGATGAAGGAGGCGTTCGCCTCGCTGCGCCCGGCCGAGGAGCTCGCGCTGCTCGAGCAGGCCGCGCGCTCGCGCTCGGAGGCCGACTGGATCGTGGGCATGAACGCGACGCGCGCCGCCACGATCCGCCTGCGCACCTCCTTCGACGGAGCCGTCTCGCTCGGGCGCGTGCAGACGCCGACGCTCGCGATCGTCGCGCGCCGCGAGGAGGAGATCAGGGCGTTCGTGCCCGAGCCCTACTGGCTGGTGGACGCGACCTTCGCGGCCGCTCCGATGGATGGGCACGGGGAGGGCAGACTCCGACGGCGAGCGCACCTACGCGGGGCGCTTCCACGCCGGCGCCAAGCCGCGCATCGCCACCGAGGAGGAGGCGCTGGCGATCGTCGAGGCCTGCCGCGGCAAGCAGGGCACGATCACGAAGCTCGAGAAGAAGGAGCAGCGCGAGAAGGCGCCGATGCTCTATGACCTCACCTCGCTGCAGCGCGACGCCAACACCCGCTACGGCTTCTCCGCGCGGCGCACGCTCGGCGGCGGCGCAGCGGCTGTACGAGGAGCACAAGGCGCTCACCTACCCGCGCACCAACTCGCGCTACCTGACGACAGACATGATCCCCGAGATCAAGCCCACCGCCGAGCTGGTGGGCGCGCGCAAGGAGTACGCCCAGGCGGCCGCCTACGTGACGGCGCTGGAGGAGCTGCCGCTGGAGCGGGTGGTCAACGACAGCAAGGTCACCGACCACCACGCGATCATCCCGACCCGCGCCGAGCACACCGTCGATCGGATGGGCGACGACGACAAGCGCATCTACGACATGGTCGGTGCGGCGCTTCCTGGCGATCTTCCACCCCGAGGCGGTGTTCGAGAACACGCGCGTGGAGACCACCGTGGAGAAGCACATCTTCCGCACGCGCGGCAAGCTGCTGGTGGTGCCCGGCTGGCGCGGCGTCTACGGCGAGGTCCCCGCGGAGGCGAAGTCCGAGGCCGAGGAGGACGAGGCGACCGATCAGCAGCTGCCGCGGCTGGTCGAAGGCGAGGACGTGCAGACGCGCAAGATCGAGAGCGCCCGCAAGGAAACCAAGCCGCCGCGCCGCTACAGCGACGCCTCGCTGCTGGGCGCGATGGAGACCGCCGGCAAGCTCGTCGACGACGACGAGCTGCGCGAGGCGATGAAGGACTCGGGAATCGGCACCCCCGCGACGCGCGCGGCGATCATCGAGCGGCTGATCACCGTCGGCTACATCGAGCGCGACGGTCGCGCGCTGGTGGCCACCGAGAAGGGCCTCAACGTGGTGCGCCTGCTCGACGGCCACCCCCTCACCTCGCCCGATCTGACCGGCAACTGGGAGCACCGCCTGGGCAGGATCGAGCAGGGACAGGACTCGCGCGAGCGCTTCATGCAGGACATCGCGGGGTTCGCCCGCGAGACCGTGCAACGAGCTCGACGAGAAGCTCAAGGACATCCGCATCCCGCGCGCCTCGCTCGGTCCCTGCCCGGTGTGCGGGCACCCGATCATGGAGAACCGCAAGGGCTACTCCTGCTGGGCGCGCGAGGATCCGGGCTGCGGCTTCGTGATCTGGAAGGGCAAGGCCGGCAAGCAGCTGCCGGTGAGCATCGCCAAGGAGCTGATCAAGACCGGCTACACCGCGCGCCCCGTGACGGGCTTCCGCGGGCGCTCCGGGCGCAGCTTCCGCGCGCACCTCGCGCTGAGCCAGACCGAGGACGGCAAGTGGCGCGTGGAGTTCAACGAGGCGTGGGCCAAGGAGGGCGCCAAGCCGCCCGACCAGGAGACCCTCAAGGCCGCCGCCGAGCCCGTCGCCGCGCAGAGCGCGGCGTAGCCTCCCGCACCGAGAGAAATACTCGCCCCGGCGCGTTTGTCGGGCATGCGTACGCACCGCTCACGCTCGATTGGCGGGGCGCGCGAGCTGATCCTGACCTTCCACGGTCTTGGCGAGCCCCCCGCGGGGATCGCGGAGGCCGAGCGCCGCGTGTGGGTGCCCGTGGCGTGGCTCGAGGCGATCCTCGACGTGCTGCCCCGCCGGAGTGTCGAATTGGCGTTCGACGACGGCAACGCCTCCGACGTGCGCCACGCGCTGCCGGTGCTCGCCGAACGGGGCAGGAGGGCTCGCTTCTTCGTGCTGGCGTCGCGGATCGGCGCCGAGGGGTATCTGAGCGCGCACGACGTCGCACGGCTGCACGCCGCCGGCATGGAGATCGGCAGTCACGGGCTGCGCCACCGCGACTGGCGCAGGCTGAGCGATCGCGAGCTGCACGACGAGCTGGTGGTCTCGCGCCGCGCGCTGGGCGAGCTCGTCGAGGATGAGGTGGCGGAGGCCGCGTGCCCGTTTGGCTCCTACGACCGCCGTGTGCTGCGGGCGCTGCGCGCGGCGGGTTATCGCAGGGTCTACAACAGCGATGGCGGACGCGGCTCCGCGCGCTCCTGGCTGGCGCCGCGAACGACCGTCCATCGTGGCCGTTCCCTGTGGGAATGGCGCGAGCTCGCCGCCGCGGGTGCCAGCTGGCGGCCGAATCCAGTGCTGCTTAGCAAGCGGCTGGCCAAGCGTCTGCGGTGAGCGCCTCCGCTCGCTTCGTGCCGGTGGATGACGCCCGCCTCTCGGTGGAGGACGAGACTCGCCCCTCGGTGGACAACGCTCCACACTCCCTGCTGGTGGGCTTCGCGGATGCGCTCGCCGCTCCGGAGGTCGCCATGAGCCTGCTCGGCGCCGGCCACCGGGTGGTGAGCTTCGCGCGACGGGGACGCCCTGTGGCGCTGCGGCGGCTGCGCGGCGTGGAGATCGTCGAGGTGACCGCCCCCGAGGACGACCTCGCCGCGTGCATGGTGGAGGTGGCGAACGCGGCCGCCCGCAACGATCTGACGATGCCGCTCGACGACCTGGCGGTGCTGGTATGCGATCGCGCGCTGCCCCCGAGCGCCCGCGTGGCCGGTCCGCGCGGTCGGCAGGCGCGCTTGGCGCTGGACAAGCGCGTGCAGCTGCGTGGCGCCGAGGCGGCGGGCCTGGCGGTGCCCGCATGGGTGGAGCTGCCGGTGGATGGCGATTGTCTGCCCGAGGATTGGGCGGGTCTGCCAGGAGGGGCAGGCCTGCCTGGGGCCAGGAGTCCTTGGGGGGCGGGTCCGCCAAGGAGCGAGGCGTGGCCGCTCCTCTGCAAGCCTGCGCTGGCCGCCGAAGAGGTGGATGGCCGGCTGCGTCGCCTGGCTCCCAAGCTGCTGGGGACGCCGGCCGAGCTGGCCAGAGTGCGGCGTGCGTGGGGCGCCGGCACCCCGGCCATCGTGCAGCGCTGGGTGGCTGGCAACGGAGGCGGCGTCTTTGGGTTGGCCGGCAACGGCGCCGTGCACCACCTCAGTGCCCACACGCGCGTGCGCATGATGAACCCGGCCGGATCGGGCTCCAGCGCGTGCTCTTCGGTCCCCGTGCCCGCGGAGCTTGTGGCCCCGATCGTGCGCTTCCTCACAGCCGCCAACTGGCACGGCATGTTCATGGTGGAGCTACTGCGCGCCGGCGAGCGCTGGTGGTTCGTGGAGCTCAACGGGCGGCCCTGGGGCAGCCTTGCGCTGGCACGCAGGCTTGGCTACGAGTACCCAGCGTGGGCAGTCGCGGGCGTGCTGGACAGCAACGCTCGGCTTCCCGCGCCGCCCCCCTTCGCCGAGCTGCAGTGCAGGCACCTCGGTCGCGAGTTGGTGCACCTGCTGTTCGTGCTGCGCGGCCCCCACTCGCACCCCGGCGCGTGGCCTGGCCGCGGTGAGACGCTGAGGGCGCTGCTGCCCGGCAGCCGTCCCACCTCGTGGTACAACCTCGCGCCGGGCGCCCGCGGGGTGTTCGTGGAGGACGCCTTGCGCACCGTCGCCGCACAGACCTGGGGGAGGCGACGCGGATGAGACCGGGGGAGGCGACGCGCTCGAGGCAGGGGAGGCGAGGCAGTTGAGAGTGAGAGCCGCCTTCCACGTGCACTCCGAGTGGTCCTACGACGCCACCCTGCCGCTGGAGCAGGTGGCCGCGCTGTTCCGCTACCGCTACGACGCCGTCTTCCTGTGCGAGCACGATCGGGGCTTCAGCTCCGATCGCCTACGCGCCTACCTCGCCGCCTGCGCGCGTGCGAGCGTCGGAGGTCCCCTGCTGATCGGAGGGATCGAGTACGCCGATCCGGAGGACCGCGTGCACGTGCCCGTGTGGGGATCGGTGCCCTTTCAGGGCGAGCGCGTCCCCACCGCGCGGCTGCTCGCCGCGGTCGCGCGGCACGGCGGCGTGTCAGTGCTCGCCCACCCTCTGCGGCGCGACGCCTGGGAGGTCGTGGATCCCGCTTGGCTCTCGCTGTGCACGGGCATCGAGATCTGGACGCGCAAGTGGGACGGATGGGCGCCCAACCCCCGCGCCTGCCGCTGGGCCGCCGATCACGCCCTGCTCGGTATCGCCGCGCTGGACCTGCACCGCCCCGCCCAGATCTTCCCCCTAGCGATGGAGCTGGACGTCGAGCCGCCGCTCACCGTGGAGGGATGCCTCGAGGCCCTGCGCCGGGGGCGCTGCCGCGCAACGATCGCCGGGCTTCCCGCCGCTCCGCTCACCCAGGGGGCTCTCGCCACGGCCGCCCGCGCCACCGAGCGCCTGCGCCGCCCCCTCTGGCGCCGCGCGCGGCACCTGCGCGAGCGTCTTGCCGCAGCCTCCTGAGAGCGCGGTTGCGCCAAGCTGTCTCTGGTCTCTCTCAGGCGCCGATCGGGGCCTTCGGCTCGGGCGCCGGCGGCTACGCGGCGGCGTGGGAGCGGCCGGCGCGGCGGCGCAGACGGTTAGAGCCGCGCTCGGTGCCGGTCTCGATCTCGGCGCCCCCCGGGATCGATGTGAGCGGGCGGGTGATGCGCTGGCGCATCCACCGCTCGCAGTCGGGAGCGGGCAGCGGCTGGCTGTGCAGGAAGCCCTGCAGCAGATCGCAGTTGTGCGTCACCAGCAGGCGCTCCTGCGCCTCGGTTTCGACGCCCTCGGCGACCGCCTGCAACTCCAGCTCGTGGGCCATCGCGATCACGAAGCCCACAACGGTGGCGGCGTGCCTGTCGCGCACGGCCTGCTCCACGAACGAGCGGTCGATCTTGATCGTGTCCAAGGCGAACGCTGTCAGATAGCTGAGCGAGGAGAAACCGGTGCCAAAGTCGTCGATCGCCACGCGCACGCCCAGCGCGCGCAGGCTTCCGAGGATCGCCGCGCTGGTGTCGAGATCGGCGAACATGCTCTCGGTGAGCTCCAGCTCGAGCATCTGGGGTGGCGTGTTCGTGTCGCGCAGCGTGCGCGCCACGCAGCCCACCAGATCGGGTGCGCTGAACTGCCGCGCAGACAGGTTGACCGCCATGCGCACCGCCAGCCCCGCCTCGCGCCACGCACGCGCCTGCTGGCATGCCTGCTGCAGCGCCCACTCGCCGACCTCGACGATCTGGCCGGTGCTCTCCGCCGTTGGGATGAAGTCCAGCGGCGGCAGCAGCCCGTGCTGGGGGTGTTGCCAGCGGATCAGCGCCTCCACCGCCGCGACGTCCCCGCTGCGCAGATCCAGCACCGGCTGGTAGTGCAGCAGCAGCTCCTCGCGCTCCAGAGCATCCACCAAGCCCTGGCAGAGTTCCAGGTGGCGCCCCGTTGTCGGTGTCACATGCGCTCCTTCGTTGCTAACTGGAATCCGGAGGGGTGCCGGCTCGTCGGCCCCATCGCGGATGTGTCCATTGGCCGGGATGGCCAATCGCACCCCCCTGCAATCGGCGAAGTTTCACAAAACTGAAGCTTTTCCATTTTTGCTGGCCACCCTGAGGGGAATGCGGCGGCTCGTCCGATCGGCGCGCAACAGGCGGCCCGTCGGATCGTGCGCCGCGGCGGCCCGTCGGGTCGGTGCGCCAGTATGGACATCGATGCCGATCGCGCTCATCACCGGACCCGCGAACGCCGGCAAGGCCCGCGCGGTGCTCGACGCCGTGCGCGCCCGCGCCGCGCGCGGGGAGGATCCTCTGCTGATCGTTCCCACCCACGCCGACGCGCAGCGCTACCGCCGCGAGCTGGCCGAGACCGGTCTGGTGCTGGGCGTGCGCGTGGAGCGCTTCGGCGGCCTCTTGGCCGAGGTCGTGCGCCGCGCGGGCGACGGCCGAGCGCCCGCTCTCCCCTCTCCTGCGCGAACGGGCGCTCGCGAGCGTGGCGGCGCGCACGTGCTCGCCTCCCGAGCTCGCCGCTCGCCCCGGCTTCGTGCGGGCGCTGGGGGCGCTGGTGGGGGAACTGGAGGTGCAGCGCGTCACGCCGCGGCGCCTGCGCGGGGCCCTGGAGGCGTGGGCTGCCGCGGGTGGGCCACGCCTGTGCGTGATCGAGCTGAGCGCCCTGTTCGAGGGCTACCATCGGTTGCTGGAGGAGCTGGGACGCGCCGACCCCGAGCAGCGCGCCGTGCGCGCTCTTGACGCGCTGCGGCGGACGCCCGCGCTGTGGGGGGCCACACCGGCGGCGCTGTACGGCTTCGACGACCTCACCCGCCTGCAGCTCGACGCGATCGAGACCCTCGGCCGGGTGGTGGACGCGCCGGTGACGGTCTCGCTCGCCTATGAGCCGGGGCGGGTCGCGTTCGCGGGTCGCGGCGGCGCCTTTCAGACGCTGCTTCCGTGGGCGTCGGAGCACCGCGCGCTGGACGCTCGCGCCGAGCACTACGCCCCACATGCGCGCGCGGCGCTGCACCATCTCGAGCGGGGGCTGTTCGAGTCTCCCGCGGCGTCTGGCGGGGGGGCGGGAAACGTCGAGCCTGGCGAGGGAGTGGGCTCGATGGCTGCAGTGAACCTCTCTGGGGTAGCAGCGGTGGCCGCCTCCGTGGACTCCACTGGCGCCGTGCGTATGCTGGAGGGCGGCTCTCCGCGCGCGGAGCTGGAGCTGGTGGCCGGAGAGATCCGAGCGCTGCTCGATGCCGGCGTGGCGCCCGGCGAAGTGGCCCTCGCGCACCGCTCGCCCAGCTCCGTCGCCGAGCTCGTGGAGGAGGTTCTGGGCGCGTTTGAGATCCCCTTCGCGCTGCCGGTGCGCCTGCGCTTCGCGCACACCGCGCTGGGCCGGGCGCTGTGCGGGCTGCTCGCCGTCGCCTGCGGGGGGGAGGGGGCTCGCCTGGAGGATCTGCTCGCCTGGCTGCGCGCCCCCGGGCTGCTCGAGCGCCCCGAGCTGGCCGACCGCCTGGAGGCCACCGCACGCAGAACCGGCGTGCGGAGCGCCGCTGGCGCCCGCGCCCTGTGGGAGTCCGAGCACTGGCCCCTGGAGACGCTCGACCACATTCACGCCGCCGCCCAGCGGGGTCCGCGGGCGTTGATCGAGCGCATCGCGCGGGAGCTGCAGTGGCTGTTCCGCGCGCCGCGCCGCTGCGCCGCTGTGGTGCTCGCCGGCGAGGCCCTGGGCGAGGCGCGAGCGCTCACTGGGGCCACCCGCGCGCTGGCGGAGCTCGCGGAGCTGGCCCGCTCCGTCACCGTCGCTCGCACTCACTCCTGGCGGAGCTGCTGGCGCTGCTCGCGGGCCTTGAGCTTCCCCTGAGCGACGATCTGGAGGAGTCCTTCGCACAGGACGCCGTCGCGGTGCTCGACCCGCTCGCGCTGCGCGCGCGGCGCGTGCGCGCCCTGTTCCTCTGCGGTCTGCAGGAGGGCATCTTCCCGGCTCCGGCGCGCCCCCTGCCTGTTCTCTCCGAGGAGGAGCGCTGGGCGTTGGCGGGCGCCTCGGGCCTGCGTCTGGGCGCGCCCGAGGATGCGCTTGCGGCGGAGCGCTATCTGTTCTACGCCGCCGTCTCGCGCCCCGAGGAGCTGCTCGTGCTCAGCTGGCACACCGCCACCGAAGAGGGCGACTCCGCCGTGCCCTCGCTGTTCCTCGACGACGTCTGCGACCTCTTCCCCGAGGGCCTGCGCGAGCAGCGCGCCCGCCGCCCCGCCGGCGCCGCGCACTGGCCCGGGCCCGGCTCGCCTCCACCCAGCTGGGCCGAGCGGGAGCTCGCGTTGGCGGGGCCCCGCCGGGCGTGGCCCCGCTGCGCCCCCTCGGCCGACGCCGAGCTGCTCGCCGAGCTGCGCCAGGACCGGCTGTGGTCGGCCTCCTCGCTGAAGCTGTGGGCGGACTGCCCAGCGCGCTGGTTCGTCGAGCGCCTGCTGCGCGCGCGTGACCTGGACCCCGACCCCGAGCCCCTCGCCCGCGGCGGGCTCGCGCACGCAGCCCTGCGGGACACCCTGGAGGGAATGCGTCGCCAGAGCGGCTCGGCGCGCCTCACGCCGGAGCGACTGCCCGCGGCGCTGACGCTCCTGCACGAGGCGCTCGCTCGGCACGCCCACGACTTCCCGCTGTCGGTCGCGCCCGAGCGCGTCCCGGGCGTGCGCCGGCGGCTGGAGGCCGACCTGGAGCGCTACCTGGAGCACGCCGCGGGCGCGTCCAACGGGCACAATCGCGATTCTCCGCTCGAGCCCCTGCATCTGGAGCTCGGCTTTGGCTTCCCCGAAGACTCACCCAGCCTGCCGCCGCTTGATCTAGGCGGTGGGCTGCGCCTGCGCGGGCGCATCGACCGCGTCGACGTCGCCGTGGGCGGGGATGGGGTCGGCGGGGCGGTCGTCTACGACTACAAGGGCTCCTTCGCGCCGCCCGCCGACAGCTGGGTGGACGAGCGCAGCATGCAGGTCGCGCTCTACATGCACGCGGTGGAGCAACTGCTCCACCAGCCCGACGGTGGGCGGCTTCTACCAGCCTCTCTCCGGTCGCGACCTGCGCGCGCGCGGGGTGCTCGAGGAGGGGAGCGGGGTGGAGCTCGAGTGCGTTCGCGGCGACGCTCGCGCCCCCGAGGAGGTGCAGGCGACTCCTCGAGGAGCTGCTCGCACTCGCCCGCGAGGCCGCCCGCGAGGCCGACGCGGGCGCCCTGGAGCCCCGTCCCGGAACCTGCGCGTTCGGCGACGGCACGTGCATGTATCCGAGCATCTGCCGGTGCGAGCGGTGAGCGCCTCCGGCTCCACCAGTTCGCCCGCGGCGATCCCTGAGGGCGGGACGCGTGCTTCAGGGTCGTCCGTGACGCCCGGCTCCCAGCTCGCTCTGACCTTCGTCGCCGAAGCGCCCGCTGCGCCTCGGGTCACGTCCTCCCTCTCGCGGCGGTTGACCTACGAGCAGGAGGAGGCCGTCGCGCGCCGCCACGGCTCGCTGCTGCTGGCCGCGGGCGCCGGCTCGGGCAAAACCTCGGTGCTCGTCGAGCGCTTCGTGCGCGCCGTGCTCGAGGACGGCATCGCGCCCGGCCGCATCCTCGCGATCACCTTCACCGAGCGCGCCGCCGGCGAGCTGAAGGAGCGCATCCGCGCGCGCTTGCATAGCGCTGGAGGCCCGCGAGGCCGCGCGTGACACCGAGGCCGCCTTGATCGGCACCTTCCACGGCTTCTGCGCGCGGCTCCTGCGCACCCACCCGCTGCTCGCCGAGCTGGATCCCGAGTTCACGATCCTCGATGAGCCCCTCTCCGGGCAGCCTGCGCACGCAGGCCTTCAGCGGCGCGCTCGGAGCCTTCGTCGCGCAGCCGGGCGCCCCCGCGCAGCCGAGCTCTCCCGCCGTGGACCTGGTGGCCGCCTACGGCGCCGATCGCCTCCGCGCGATGGTGCTCGGCGTCTACGCGCAGCTGCGCAGCCAGGGTCACGCGGCTCCGGCGCTTCCATCTTCTGCGGCGGATGAATGGCCCGAGGCGCCCGACGCCGAGGGCGCCCGCGCGTGTGCGCTGCTCGACTCCCTCCTGCGGGACTTCGGCGAGCGCTACGCCGCGCTCAAGCGCGAGCGCTCCGCGCTCGACTTCGACGACCTGGAGCTGCGCGCTGGGGCCCTCCTGGAGCGAGCACCACGCCGTGCGCCTGAACTGGTCCGAGCGCCTGGAGCTGCTGATGGTGGACGAGTTCCAGGACACCAACCCCCGCCAGCTCGCGATCCTGGGGGCGCTGGAGCGCGAGAACCTGTTCACCGTCGGCGACGAGCTGCAGTCGATCTACGGCTTCCGCCACGCCGACGTGGGCCTCTTCCGCGCGCGCCGCGCGCGGCTCGCCGAGCGCGACTCGAGCCTCGCGCTGACGTGGAACTTCCGCAGTCGCCCACCGCTGCTGGCGGCCATCAACGCGGTATTCGCCACGCGCTTCGGCGCTGCCTTCACGCCGCTGCATCGCGGGCCGCGAGGTGGGGAAGGCCGAGCCGGAGGGCCGTGCGAGGTTGGAGGGGAAAGGCGCCGGGCCGGAGGAGGCTGGTGCGGGATCCTCCGGCGAGCCTCCGATCGAGCTGCTGCTGAGCGACCGGCGCTCCTGGAACGGCGGCCCGCCGCCGCCCGGCGGGCAGGGCGAGCTGCCCGGAGTCCCCCGCTGGCGCCACGCCGAAGCGCGTCTGCTCGCCCACCGCATCGCCGAGCTCGTTCGCTCGGGCCGCGCGCGTGCCGGGAGACGTCGCGGTGCTGCTGCGCTCGGTTGGCGACCTCCCCCTCTACCAGCGCGCGCTGGAGGAGCGCGGCCTGCGCACCCTCGCCGCCGTGGGCTCCTTCTGGGGCCACCAGCAGGTGGGCGACCTGCTCGCCTACCTGCGCGTCCTCGCCAATCCCCTGGACGAGCTCGCGCTGCACTGCACGCTCGCCTCGCCGCTGGTGGGCCTCTCCAGCGACGCACTCGCGCTGCTCGCCCGCACCGCCCAGTCCGCCGGGGTGGGGGTGTGGGAGCTGATCCAGCGCTCCCACGCCGCGTCGTCATCGAAGGTGGACCCGCACGAGCGCCTCGCCCCAGCCGACCGCGAGCGCCTGCGCTCGTTCGCCGCGCGCCTTGCCGCCGAGCGCGCCTTTGTGAGCGCCCGTCCCCTCGCTGAGCTCGTGCGCCGCGCCCTGCGCGACACGGGGTACGAGTCCCACGTGCTCTCCCTACCCGACGGGGAGCGCCGCCTTGCCAACCTCCACAAGCTCCAGCGCCTGGCCGTGCGCTTCGAAGCCGCAGGAGGGCCGCGACCTGCGCGCCTTCCTCGACCACATCGCCCACCAGCGGGATGCGATGGAGGGCTTCGAGCCCGAGGCCCCCGCCGGCGAGCTCGAACCCGCAGGCCGTGCGCCTGATGAGCATCCACGCCGCCAAGGGCCTCGAGTTCCCCATCGTCTGCCTCGCCGACCTCGGGCGCGTGCCGCCCACGATCTCCCCCGCGCTGCTGGTGGACGGCGAGCGCGTCGGACTGCGCCTCGCGCGGCTCGACGGCTCCGAGGCGACCCCCACCATGCACTACTCCGAGCTGCTCGACGCCCGCCGCCGTGCCGAGGCCGAGGAGGAGGAGCGCATCCTCTACGTCGCCATGACCCGCGCCCGCGACCTGCTCCTGCTGAGCGGAGCCGCGGACTTCGAGCGCTGGCCCGCTCCGCGCACCGGCTCGCTCCTGGCCCCTGCCCCGATCGCGTGGCTGGCACCCGCGCTCGTCGAGGACCTGCCCGCACGCCTCGCCGCGCTCGAAAGCCCCATTCAGGTGCTCCCGGTGAATGGCGCTGAGGGGGTATCGGTGCGCAGCCTGTTCCACACCCCAGCGAGCGCCGCCGCGCTCATGCCGGCCGACCCCCACGCCGAGTTCGATCCCGACGCCGAGTCGAGGGTGGACGCACGCGGCCCCGCCGTCCACTCCCCACAGCCGCCGCCCTGCTCGCAGCCATCGGTCCCCCACGCGCGGCTCCTCCCCTCCTCAAAAAAGGGGTTCTCGCCGCTGCCGTTGAGCTACACGGCGCTCAGCGAGCTAGAGCGCTGCGGCTACAGGTACTATCTCGAACGCGTCCTCGAGCTTCCCGCCCACGCCGAGCACGGGGGCGGGGGCCTGGGCGCGCGTGCGCGCGGCGTGCTCGTGCACCGGCTCCTGCAATCGATCGACTTTGCGGCCCCTCCCGCGGAGGGGGAGATCGAGCGGGCTGCGCGCGAGCTCTCCCTCCAGGTCTCCCCGAGCGAGCGCCGCTCGCTGGCCGAGCTCCTGCGCGCTGCCTGTGCGACCGCCCTCGCTGGGCGCCTGCGCGGCGCCGGCATCCGCCGCGAGCACCCCTTCGCGTTCTCCCTCGGCCCCAACCACCCGCTCGTTACGGGCGTGCTCGATGTGCTCCTTGCCGAGCCCGCTTGCACGCTGGTGGTCGACTACAAGAGCGACCGCGTCGCCGCCGAGGAGGATCTGGAGGCTCTCGTGCAGCGCGACTACGGCGCCCAGCGCCTGCTCTACGCGCTCGCCGCCCTGCGCGACGGCGCCCCGCGGGTGGAGGTTATCCACTGGTTTCTCGCCCGTCCCGAGGAGTGGGTCTGCGCGAGCTTCGCTGCCGCCGAGGCCCCCGCGCTGGAGCGCGAGCTGCTCGCCCGCGCCGCCCGTGTGCGCGAGGCCGGCTTCGCCGTCAGTCCCACTCCCCACCGTGAGCTGTGCCTAACCTGCCCCGGGCGCGCCACACTATGCTCATGGAGCGACGCCGAGACCCTCCGCGAGCAGCCCACGCCCGCGCGTTCGGTGAGCGAGGTATCCGACGGCGAGCTGTTCGAGCGCCTGCGCAGCGGCGACCTGCGCGCGCGCGAGCAGCTCGTCGAGCGCTACCTGCCGCTGGCGCGCCAGCTCGCGCGGCGCTACCAGCGCGCCGAGGAGCCGCTCGAGGATCTCGTGCAGGTCGCCTCCCTGGGCCTGCTCAAGGCGGTCGATCGCTTCGACCGCGGAGCGCGAGGTCGTCTTCTCCAGCTACGCCGTCCCCACCATCCTCGGCGAGCTCAAGCGCCACTTCCGCGATCGCACCTGGTCGGTGCGCGTCCCCCGCGACCTCCAGGAGCTGGCGCTGCGCGTCGATCGCGCCGTCACCCAGCTCTCCGCCGGGCAGCGCCGCTCGCCCTCGGTGGGCGAGATCGCGCAGGCCGTGGGCGCCTCCCACGAGCAGGTCCTCGAGGCGCTCGAAGCGGCCGCTGCCTACCGCGCGGGCTCGCTCGACGCCCCGCGCTCCGTCCAGGGCGAGGAGGCGGGAGACGATCGCCGACGGCCTCGCCGACGAGGAGCGCGGCTTCCTGCGCGCCGAGCAGCGCGCCACGCTCGAGCCGCTGCTCGCCCGCATCTCCGAGCGCGAGCGCACTCGTCCTGCGGCTGCGCTTCGGCGAGGATCTCACGCAGGCCGAGATCGGCGAGCGCATCGGCGTCTCCCAGATGCAGGTCTCCCGCCTGATCCGCCAGGCGCTGGCGCGGCTGCGCGCTGGGCTCGATGAAGCGCGCCGGACGGTGATGAGAGTCGGCGCCAGCCGCAAGAACCACATCGCGGGTTGACAACGGCGCCTCTTGCGTCCGACACTGTGCGGATGCCCCGTTCGATGTGGATGGGCACGCTCACCTTCGGCCTGGTCAGCGTGCCGGTGAAGCTCTACAGCGCTGTGGTGCACCGCAGCGTGAACTTCCACCAGCTGCACGCCACCGACCACGCCCGCATCGTACAGAAGCGCTTCTGCCCGGTCGAGGAAGAGGAGGTCCCCTACTCGCGAGATCGTCAAGGGCTACGAGATCGCCCCGGAACGCCACGTCGTGATCGAGCCCGAGGAGTTCGCCGCGCTCGAGCCCGCCTTCACGCGCACGATCGAGATCGAGGACTTCGTCGCAGTTCGACGAGATCGACCCGATCTACTTCGACCAGCCCTACTACCTCGTTCCCAGCAAAGGCGGCGCCCACTCCTACCGGCTGCTGCTGGAGGCGATGCGCGACACCGGCAAGGTCGCGATCGGGCGCATCGTGCTGCGCTCGCGCGAGCAGCTCGTCGCGATCCGCCCGCGCGAGGAGGCGCTGCTGATGACCACGATGAACTTCGGCGACGAAATCCAGTCCGCGCAGAACCTGCGCGAGCTCGAAGAAGCCGAGGACGTGCCCTCAGCGAGCACGAGCTGAGCTCGCACGCCGGCTGGTGGAGTCGATCTCGCGGTCCTTCGACATCGCCAACTACCACGACACCTACCGCGAGGCGCTGCTCGACCTGATCGATCGCAAGGCCAACGGCGAGCAGATCGTCGCTCGAGCCGCACGCCCGCCGCGAGCCCACCGCCAGGCGCCCGACCTGATGAGCGCCCTGGAGGCCAGCCTCGAAGAGGTGCGCCGCGCCAGGCCGCCAGCGGCGGCGCCGGTGCGGGCGCCGCCAAGGAAGAACGGCCGCCGCCAAGCGCGCCAAGCCCGGCAACGCAAGAAGGCTCCCCGCCAAGAAGAGCTCCGGCGCAGGCGCTGCCCGCCAGCGAAGAGCCCAGGCGTCACGCAGGACGAAGCGGCCGCGCCGCGCAGCGCGAAGCCGGCTAGAAGCTCATCGCCAGCACGAGCTCCTCCCGGCCTCCTCCGGCGGCGGGCTCGACGCGCAGCTTCGTCGGTCATCGCTCCAGCACGTTGCCCACTCCGGGCAAGACGGCGTCCCGCAGCAGCCCGTGGGCGCCCCGTTCGGAGAGCTCCGCCACGCGCAGCTCGATCGGCTCTCATCGCGCCGTGAGCGCGAACGCGAGGTGGCCGTCGCGGCGTGCGCGGGCGCATGGGCGCTGAGTCGCGTCGCAGATCAGCATCGCGTCCTCCAGGCGATCCATCGGGCAGTTCGCCCGAGCCAGCACCATCGAGACCACCCGCACAGCACGGTCCCGCCAGCGGGCCGTTGGCCAGGCGCAGCGACGCGAGCTCTCGCGAGCGCCCGGGTCGGCGGCAGCTCGCTCACGCTCCCGGGGAGTCGGCGCGAGCGGCCGGAGGTCGTCGTAGTGTGGGGGCGCCGACAGCGAGAACGTCATGCGCACCTCCGTGCGCTCCTCCTCGTCGCGTCCCAGCTGCACGCTCTCGGCGAGCGAGGCGATCAGCGGCAGCCCGAGCCCCAGGCCGGGGCTGTCCGGTCGCGGGCCGATGCCCGCTGCCCTCGTCGCGCACCACCACCGTCAGCTGCTCGCCCCAGCAGCGTCGCGAGCACCTCCATCGGGCCCTCGCGGCCGTCGGGGTAGGCGTGGACGACCACGTTCGTGCACGCCTCGGTGACGGCCAGGCGGATGTCCGAGAGCGTCTGAGCGTCGAGCGCGTACGCCTCCCCCAGCGCGCCGAAGGCGTGGCGCACGATCGCGATGTTCTCCGCGCGCGCGGGAAGCGTCAGCTGCATGTCGGGCGTCATCGACGTCTGCCGTCTCCCAAGCTGCTCTCCGGTCGGGCGCGGGTCTCGTCTTGGGTGATGGTGCCCTGCGGGAGCGGTTTTCACACATCGAGTACCTCTGGGCCGTCTGCGGTCGGTCCGTATCCCGCTCTGGCGCGAGCCCTGACGCCATCTGCGATGTCGAGCATACGCGAGCGCCCGGCTGGACGGCTAGCGATCCTCGGACGCTGCGCGGATGCGCGCCGCCGTCGCAGACGACGCGCCGTCGTCTCGCCGGCGGATTCCGTCCCCCTCGCAATGCTACGCTTTCAGGCTCCGCCTCAGGTGCCCTCACCGCCTGCACGGGCCGACCCGCCCGTGCGGGAGGCACCGCCCTCCCGGGAGCACTTCCATGACTTCGCACACCAAGCAGCCGCCCAAGGCCGTCGGCCTCTACGACCCTCGCTTCGAGCACGACGCGTGCGGCGTGGGCATGGTCGCGCGCCTGGACAACCTGCCCACCCACGAGGTGATCGCGCAGGCGATCCAGGCGCTCGAGAACCTCGAGCACCGCGGCGCCTCCGGCGCCGATCCCACGACCGGCGACGGCGCCGGGATCCTGATGCAGATGCCCGACGAGCTGCTGCGCGCCGGTCCTCGACTTCGAGCTGCCGCCGCCCGGGCCGCTACGGGGTGCTGATGTGCTTCCTGCCGCTCGACGACGCCGAGCGCGAGCGCCTGCGTGAGCTGCTCGAGCGCACCGTCCGCGCGGAGGGCCAGCGGGTGCTCGGCTGGCGCGAGGTGCCGGTGGACGCCGCCGGAGCACTGCGGGCGCACCGCCGGCGCCTGCCGTCCCGCGTCATCCGGCCAGCTGTTCGCGGCTGGGCGATCGACCGCTGGAGGGCGCGTCGATCGGCAGGCCGGATCGCGTCGAACTTCGACCAGGACGCCTTCGAGCGCAAGCTGTATCGTGATCCGCCGCATCTGCGAGCTGCACCGGTCGAGCCGCGGCCTGTACGTGACCTCGAGCTCCTCGCGCACGATCAACTACAAGGGCATGCTGATCAGCTACCAGCTCGCCGGCTTCTACCCCGACCTGCGCGACGAGCGCTGCCAAGAGCGCGATGGCGCTCGTGCACTCGCGCTTCTCCACCAACACCTTCCCGAGCTGGGAGCTCGCGCACCCCTACCGCGTGATCTGCCACAACGGCGAGATCAACACCGTGATGGGCAACGTCAACTGGATGCGCGCGCGCGAGTCCGAGCTCGCAGAGCGAGCTGTTCGGCGAGGACCTGCCCAAGATCCTGCCGGTCGTCAAGCGCCGGCGACTCGGACTCCGCGACCTTCGACAACGTGCTCGAGCTGCTGATGCTCGCCGGCCGCTCGCTGCCGCACGCGGTGATGATGATGATCCCCGAGGCCTACCGCGACCGCGAGGACCTGCCCGCAGGAGCTGAAGGGCTTCTACGCCTTCCACGCCTGCCTGATGGAGCCCTGGGACGGCCCGGCGTCGGTGGCCTTCACCGACGGGCGCGTCGTCGGCGCCACGCTCGACCGCAACGGCCTGCGGCCCGGGCGCTGGGTGGAGACCGTCGACGGCCTCGTCGTGCTGGGCTCTGAGATCGGGTCTGCTCGACATCCCCGCCGAGCGCGTCGAGCGCCTCGGTCGCCTGCAGCCCGGCAAGCTCTTCCTCGTCGACCTCGAGCGGGGCCGCATCGTCGAGGACGGCGAGGTCAAGCGCGCGTCTCCACGCGCCGCCCCTACGGGGAGTGGTTCGTGCGCAACTCGGTCCACTTCGACGACCTCCCGCCCTCCGAGCAGGTGACGATCTCCGACCAGCCGCTGCACCTGCGCCAGCGCGCCTTCGGCTACACCCAGGAGGACCTGCGGGTGCTGCTCACCCCGATGGCGCGCGACGGCGGCGAGCCGGTCGGCTCGATGGGCAACGACCTCGTCGCTGGCGGTGCTCTCCGACCAGGCCCCGCCGCTGTTCTCCTACTTCAAGCAGCTCTTCGCGCAGGTCACCAACCCGCCGATCGACCCGATCCGCGAGGAGATCGTGATGAGCCTCGCCACGAGCCTCGGCTCCGAGCGCAACCTCTTCGACGAGACCCCCGAGCACGCGCACAAGCTGATCCTCGACCAGCCGATCCTGCTCAACCGCGAGCTCGAGACGCTGCGCCACGTCGCCCACGACGTGTTCGCGGCGCGCACGCTCGACATCACCTGGCCGGTCGCCGAGGGCGCCGACGGGCATGGAGCGGGCGCTCGAGCGCATCTGCGCGCAGGCCGCACGAGGCGATCGCCGCCGGGGTCAACATCATCGATCCTCTCCGACCGCGCGCCTCGGACCGCCGCGCGCGCCGATCCCCTCGCTGCTGGCGGTCTCCGCGGTGCACCACCACCTCGTGCGCGAGGGCACCCGCCTGCGCGCCGGGCATCATCCTCGAGTCCGGCGAGCCGCGCGAGGTGCACCACTTCGCGACGCTGATCGGCTATCGGCGTGAGCGCGATCAACCCCTACCTGATGCTGGAGACGCTCGACGAGCTCGTCTACAAGGGCCGTCGAGCGCCCGTCCTGCGAACGGCGGCGAAGCGCCGCTCAGCAGCGAGGAGGCAGCCGCAGAACGTCGTCAAGGCGATCGACAAGGGCCTGCTGAAGACGATCTCCAAGATGGGCATCTCCACGATCCAGTCCTACCGCGGCGCGCAGATCTTCGAGGCCGTGGGCCTTGGACCGCGAGCTGATCGACCGGCACTTCACCGGCACCGCCTCGCGCATCGGCGGCGTCGGCCTGGACGTGCTCGCGCGCGAGGCGCTGGAGCGCCACGCGCGCGCCTACCCAGCTCCGCGGCGGCGGCACCGCGCGACGACGAGCTGCTGCCGGTCGGCGGCGTCTACGCGTGGCGGCGCGACGGCGAGCACCACATGTGGAACCCCGAGACGATCGCGCTCGTGCAGCACGCCGTGCGCGCCGCCAACGGCGGCAGGTGGCGCGCCGCGCTGCGCGGCGACGAGCAGGCGCACGCCATCGGTGCGCGAGAGCCCCGCCTTCGCCAAGTACCGCGAGTACGCGCGCACGGTCAACGAGGACGCCGCGCGCCGGGCCACGCTGCGCGGGCTGCTGGAGATCGGCACGGGCCGGGCGGGCAGCCGATCGCGCTCGAGGAGGTCGAGCCGGCGAAGCGAGATCGTGCGGCGCTTCTGCACCGGCGCGATGAGCCTCGGCTCGATCTCGCGCGAGGCGCACGAGACGCTGGCGATCGCGATGAACCGCCTCGGCGGGCGCTCCAACACGGGCGAGGGTGGCGAGGACCCCGTCGCGCTTCACCGCCCGACCCCAACGGCGACCGCCGCCGCTCGGCGATCAAGCAGGTCGCCTCCGGGCGCTTCGGCGTGACGATCCACTACCTCGTCAACGCCGACGAGCTGCAGATCAAGATGGCCCAGGGCGCCAAGCCCGGCGAGGGCGGCCAGCTGCCCGGCCACAAGGTCGACAAGTACATCGGCTCGATCCGCCACACCACCCCCGGCGTGGGGCTGATCTCGCCGCCGCCCCACCACGACATCTACTCGATCGAGGACCTCAAGCAGCTGATCTACGACCTGCGCTGCTCCAACCCGCAGCGCGCAGGTCTCGGTCAAGCTCGTCTCCGAGGTCGGCGTCGGCACGGTCGCCGCGGGCGTCTCCAAGGCCAACGCCGACCGCGTGCTGATCGCCGGCCACGACGGCGGCACCGGCGCCTCGCCGCTCTCCTCGATCCAGGCCGCGGGCGTGCCGTGGGAGATCGGCCTCGCCGAGACCCAGCAGACGCTGCTGCTCAACGAGCTGCGCTCGCGCATCGTCGTGCAGACCGACGGCCAGCTGAAGACCGGCCGCGACGTCGTGATCGCCGCGCTGCTGGGCGCCGACGAGATGGGCTTCTCGACCGGCCCGCTGATCGCCACCGGCTGCATCATGATGCGCGCCTGCCACCTGAACACCTGCCCGGTCGGCATCGCCACCCAGGATCCCGAGCTGCGCAAGCGCTTCAAGGGCACCCCCGAGCACGTCGTCAACTTCTTCTTCTTCGTCGCCGAGGAGGTGCGCGAGATCCTCGCCTCGCTCGGCCTGCGCTCGCTCGACGAGGCGATCGGCCGCGTGGACCTGCTCGAAGCCGCGCCCGCGATCGACCACTGGAAGGCGCGCGGCGTCGACCTCTCCCACATCCTGCGCCCACATCGAGCTGGCCGACGGCGCTCCGCGCCGGCGCGTGCGAGCCGCCCCCGGCGGTGCTCGAGGACGCGCTCGACTGGCAGCTGGTGGAGCGTGCCGGGCCGGCGATCGAACGGGGCGAGCGGGTTTCCGTGCAGCTGCCGATCCGCAACGTCAACCGCTGCGTGGGCGGCATCCTCTCAGCCACATCGCCCGCGCGCTACGGAGCGCAGGGTCTGCCCGACGGACTCGATCGTGGTCGACTTCGAGGGCTCCGCCGGCCAGAGCTTCGGCGGCTGGCTGGCGCCCGGGGTCACCTTCACGCTGCACGGCGACGCCAACGACTACACCGGCAAGGGCCTCTCCGGCGGGGTGCTCGCGGTGCGCCCGCGCCACGGCATGGCCGCGGACTTCGTCGCCGAGGAGAACGTGATCGTCGGCAACACGGTGCTCTACGGCGCGACCTCCGGCCGGGCCTTCTTCCGCGGGCTGGCCGGCGAGCGCTTCGCGGTGCGCAACTCCGGCGCCTGGGCCGTCGTCGAGGGCGTCGGCGACCACGGCTGCGAGTACATGACGGGCGGGCGCGTGGTCGTGCTGGGCCCCACCGGGCGCAACTTCGCGGCCGGCATGAGCGGCGGCGTCGCCTACGTGCTCGACGAGGACGGCGCCTTCGCGGGCGCAGGACGGCTCGCTCGAAGGCGCTGCAACATGGGCATGGTCGGCTTCGAAGAGCTCGCCGCCGCCGACGCCATCGAGCTGCGCGCGCTGATCGCCGAGCACGAGCAGCGCACCGACTCGCCGGTGGCGCGGCGCGTGCTCGCCGACTGGGAGCGCTGCTGGCGCAGCGGGCGCCTTCGTGAAGGTGATGCCCCACGACTACAAGCGCGTGCTGCGCGAGCTCGCCGAAGAGGAAGAGGAGCAGGCCGAGGGGGTGCCGGCCTGATGGAACGCGCAGGCCTGTCGGCAGGCTCCGCTCGAGGAACCAGATCGCGCGGTGGCTCTGATGGGCAAGCTCGGCGGCTTCCTGCAGATCGAGCGCCACGGCGTCGCGCTACCGCGACCCGCGCGAGCGCGCGCCCACGACTACCGCGAGTTCCTCGCGCCCGCGCCCGAGGCAGGAGCTGCGCGAGCAGGGCGCGCGCTGCATGGACTGCGGCGTGCCCTTCTGCCACAACGGCTGCCCGCTGGGCAACCTGATCCCCGACTGGAACGACCTCGTCTACCGCGACCGCTGGCAGGAGGCGATCGCGCAGCTGCACGCCACCAACAACTTCCCCGACTTCACCGGCCGCCTCTGCCCCGCGCCGTGCGAGGCGGCCTGCGTGCTGGAGATCCGCGAGGGCGACGCTGTGACGATCAAGCAGATCGAGCACGCGATCGTCGACCGCGCCTTCGCCGAGGGCTGGATCGTCCCGCAGCCGCCCGCGCAGCGGAGACCGGCCAGGCCGTCGCCGTCGTGGGCTCCGGTCCGGCCGGCATGGCCGCCGCCCAGCAGCTGCGCCGCGCCGGTCACCGCGTGACGCTGTTTGAGCGCGACGAGGCCGCCGGCGGGCTCGTGCGCTTCGGGGTGCCCGACTTCAAGATCGAGAAGACGCGTCGTGCAGCGCCGCGTGGAGCAGCTGCTGGCGGAGGGCGTGGAGCTGCGCTGCGGCGTGGATGTCGGCCGCGACGTGAGCGTGCAGGAGCTGCGCGAGCGCTTCGACGCGGTCGTGCTCGCCACCGGCTCGCGCGTGCCGCGCGACCTGCCCGTTCCCGGCCGCGAGCTGGAGGGCGTGCACTTCGCGATGGACTACCTCTACCAGCGCAACCGCTGGGTCGCGCGAGAATTCGGTCCGGAGCCAACCGCTCCCCAGCCGGAGATCCTCCAGCTCCCCAGCCGGCGAGTCCGCTCACCCGCCGGCGGATCGGGCGAGATCACCGCGGCGGGCAAGAACGTCGTGGTGATCGGCGGCGGCGACACCGGCGCGGACTGCGTCGGCAACGCGCTGCGCGAGGGCGCCGCGCTCGATCGTGCAGCTGGAGCTGCTGCCCGAGCCGCCGCCCCACCGGCCCGACGATCGCACCCCCTGGCCGCTGTGGCCGCAGAAGTACCGCCTCTCCTACGCGATGGAGGAGGCCCGCGAGGAGGGCGTGGGCGAGCAGGACTACTCGGTCACCACCACCCGCTTCGGCGGGGACGGCGAGGGCCGCATCGCCACGCTGCACATCGCGCAGGCCGCACCCGAGCCGCCGTTCGGGCCGCTGGAGGGGACCGAGCGCGAGCTGCCCGCCGAGCTCGTGCTGCTGGCGATGGGCTTCCTGCACCCCGAGCAGGCGCTGCTCGATCAGCTCGGCGTGGAGAAGGACCCGCGTGGCAACGTCAAGGCCGTCTCGCCCTACACCACCTCGGTGGAGGGGGTCTTCGCCGCCGGCGACGCCCGCCGCGGGCAGTCGCTGATCGTCTGGGCGATCAACGAGGGCCGCCAGTGCGCGCGCATGGTCGATCGCTTCCTCGCCGGTCGCCACCTGGACGCAAGCGCCTCCGAGCCCGAGGACCAAGGCGTCGCGGGCCACGCCGACGCCGACGAGGGACCGGAGGGTCCGCCGCAGCACGTCGGACCGGGGATCGGCGCGGGGTAGCAAGCGGCTACGCTGGAGTGCGAATGGGCGATTCGATCGAGAACGGGCACGCAGCCCTGCCGAGGACCTGCATCATCGGCGCCGGCTCCTCCGGGATCGCGGCGGCGAAGGCGCTGCGCGATCGCGGCATCCCCTTCGACTGCTTCGAGAAGTCCGACCGCGTGGGGGGCAACTGGGTGTTCGGCAACAAGAACGGGATGTCGGCCGCCTACCGCGACCTGTTCATCAACGTCTCGCGCGAGCGTATGCAGTACGCCGACTACCCGATGCCCTCCTCGATCCCGACTTCCCCCACCACACGCACATCGCGCGCTACTTCGACGACTACGTCGACCACTTCGGCCTGCGCGAGCTGATCACATTCGAGACGGGGGTGGAGCGCGCCCACCGTCGCGAGGACGGCGTCTGGGAGCTGGCGCTCGACACGGGGGAGACCCGCGCCTACGACGCGCTGCTGGTCGCCAACGGCCATCACTGGAGCCAGCGCTGGCCCGAACCGGCCTTCCCCGGCTCGGATGCCTTCGCGGGCGAGCAGCTGCACGCGCACTCCTACGTGGACAACTCCCTGTTCGCCGACCGCGACGTGGTGGTGCTCGGGATGGGCAACTCCGCGATGGACATCGCCGTGGAGTCCTCCTACGTCGCCCGCAACACCTACCTCGCGGCTCGCCAGGGCGCGTGGATTATCCCCAAGTACGTCTTCGGCCGGCCGGTGGACACGCTCCCCAACAACCCGCGCATCCCCTTCAGGATCCGCCAGCGCATGATCCACCAGACGATCAAGAGCTTCACCGGCGACCCCGAGCGCTACGGGCTGCCCCGTCCCAACCACAAGTTCGGTGAGGCCCACCCGACCGTCTCCGGACGCATCCTCGACCGCATCGCCCACGGCACGATCGCGCCCAAGCCCAACATCGCCTCGCTCGCCGGCGAGGAGGTGCGCTTCACCGACGGCAGCTCCGTGCACGCCGACGTGGTCGTGTACTGCACCGGCTACAAGATCACCTTCCCGTTCTTCGACGAGGACCTCATCTCCGCGCCCGATAACCACATCGAGCTGTTCTGGCGGGTCTTCCATCCCGAGATCGACAACGTCTTCTTCATCGGCCTGCTGCAGCCGTTGGGGGCGATCATGCCGCTGGCCGAGGCGCAGAGCACGTGGGTGGGCGACCACCTGCTCGGCGAGTACGCGCTGCCCGACGCCTGCGCAGCTGCGCGAGGACATACGGGCCGACCAGGCGGCCATGCGCAAGCGCTACGTGGCCTCCAAGCGGCACACCATCCAGGTGGACTACGACGACTACCTCTACACCCTGGAGAAGGAGCGCCGCGCGGGCGCCGAGCGCGCACGCGCACGCGGGCTGCAGCCCCCACTGCGCGCACGCGCGGGGGGCATTCCAGTCGAGGCGTGAGCCGGATGCCCCGCTTCTGCCGCCACAGCCGCTTCATCGAGCGTTGTCCGATCTGCCGCGAGACGGTGCCCGGACTGGAGCCGGTCAAGCGCTCCCCGAGCGCCGCGCGCTCACGGCGCGCCGCGGCGGGCTCCGGCGCCGCCGGGACTCGCGCGCGCGGTCGGTCGGGCTCGGGGAAGGGCGTGCGCGTCTACACAGACGGCTCCCAGCGCGGCCAGGACGACGGCTACAGCTGCGGGCTGGTGCCCGGCCTGCACAACTCCGGCGACGCCCAGCGCCTGGCCGAGGAGCTGGCGTTCGCCAGCGGTCGCCTGAACCTGCTCAGCGCCTCGCCCCCGGATCTCTATGGCGAGGTTCGCCAGCAGGAGAGCTGGGAGCGCGCCACCTGGATGTGCTTCCTGATCGCCTACCTCTCGCCGCTCCAGGGCGAGGAACCCTTCAACGGCATCCGCCGGGCGCTGGACGCCGAGGTCGAGGTCGGCGACGCCGACTGGCGGGTCGGCGAGCTGCCCGACCTCGACGCGATTCCCCTTGGGCCACGCACGTCTCACGAATACGCGCGAGGGACGCGCACGTTGCAGGCCTATCTGCAATGGGCCGAGCGCGCCGGCTCCCAGGTGCGCGCCTTCTCCGGGGATCACAGCTGGAGCGAGTCGCGGCGCTTCGAGCGGCTGTTCGAGCGCCTCGCGCTGCCCGGCCTGGGGCGCATGGGACGCTATGACCTGCTTGTGACCCTTGGGCGACTGGGGCTGTACGAGCTGCGAGCCGAACTCCCTGCACCTCGCGGGCGGGCGGATGGAGGCCACCGGCGATCTCACGACGCTCGCCGCCAAGCGGCTGTTCGGCATCGGCGATCCGCTGGTCCTCGAGCGCCGCGCGCTCGCGCTGGCCGAGGCCGTCTCCGTGCCGGTGGAGGCGCTCGACCTGGGGCTGGCGAACTGGGGAGCCCGCCCCCCCGCCCATCCAACCGCCCGCCCTCCCGTCCACCCAACCGCCCGCCCTCCCGCCCACCCATCCCCCCACTCACCCGGTGAGCGGGCCACGCTGGGCGTTCCCTCCGACACCGGCGACGTCCTCGTGTTGGAGCGTGCCCGCAGGGCGCTCGAGCTCTGAAAGATGCCGTCCACACGGCCGCTTACAGTCTCCCTGTCATTTCTTCCTCCGCCCCCCAGGGAGCCGCGATGCCGCTCTGCTTCATCGAACCCAAAGACGCCATCCGAGTCATCGCCGAGTCGCTCGGTCGCGAGGCGCGCCGCCAGTTGGTGGGCGAGGTCGTGCGGGCGTGGGTCGACGACATTCCCGATCAGGAGCTCTCGTTGCACTACGCCAAGGCGATCGCCGGCCTGGATGAGGACGATCTGCACCTGCTCGCCGCGTGGCACGCGTCGCTCGAGGTCGGCCAGCCGATCCCCAACACCGCTTTCCTCGTTGGCGTCTTCCCGAGTCTCGGCGAGAACCGGCGCGAGGCGCTGAAGATCGCCGCCGGCTTTCGCGGCGAGGAAGCCTTCCAAGCCGGTGTCGCCGAGGATCAGGCGCTCGACACGGTGCTGCCCCACCTCTCCCGCGAGCGCGCCGTCGAGCTCGCCAACGAGTGCATCGGGCTATACATGTGGGATCGGCTCGGCTGCGACAACTAGGACGCCCGCTGGGCGGTCTGGAGCGTCGTCCATTCTCGGCGGGTCGGTAGACTTGGGCACCTATGCCCACCGTTGAGGACGTCATGGATGCACTGTCCAACGTGATCGACCCCGAGCTCGGCCTGGACTTCGTCGAACTCGGGCTGATCTACGGGGTTGAGGTCGAGGGGGGACACGTGGGCGTCACGTTCACCCTGACCACCCCCGGGTGTCCGATCGGGCCGCAGGTTACCGAGCAGATCGAAGAGTTCGTGGGCGAACTGGATGGGGTGCAGACGGTTGCCTCGGAGATGGTCTTCACGCCCCCCTGGTCGCCGGAGAAGATGAGCGAGGACGCTAAGTTCGCGCTCGGTTACTGATCTTGCTGGGGCCGTCCCCAGACGGCGCCCCCGCGGATAGGCCACGAGCCAAGGCCACGAGCCCGGCCAGCTCGGCGGCGATACTCGCGCCGATCGAGTCGATGTCGTGCAGCGCATCGAAATCGCCCAGCAGACCGAAGTTCATCTGGCCGTTGTAGGACATGATCGCGACCGCCAGCGCGTGGTGCTCGGGCAGGAAGGCGACGGGGTATGCCTCGAGCATCCGGCGCCCCAGCACGTACAGCGGGAACTGCGGCCCCGGCACGTTGGTGACGATCAGATTGAACAGGCGCGTGGAGAAGTTGATCCGCGATGCCTGCGCGAGGATCGTGGGCGGCGCGAAGTTCTGCGCGCCGGCGATCACCTCCGCGCCGAGCGCCTGCTTGGACTCCTTCAGCCCGTCCATCGCCCGCTTGACGAAGCGCAGGCGCTGCACGGGGTCGGAGATGTAGACGGGCAGCGGCCCGCGCATCACCACGATGCGGTTGCCCGCCTCGTGGTGCTCGCTCTCGGTGCGCACCGAGACGGGCACGAGCGCGCGCAGCTCCACCCCCGCGGTGCGCACTCCGCGGGCGATCAGGAAGCTGCGCAGCGCGCCCGCGACGACCGCCAGCACGACGTCGTTGACGGTGCACCCGAACGCGTTCTTGACGATCTTGAAGTCATCGAGCGAGCTGCCCACGCCCACGAAGCGCCGATGCGGGCCGATGTCCACGTTCAGAGGGGTCGGGGGCGCCGGGTTCAGTCCGGCCCACACGATCTCCCCCAACCCCTCGGCGGCTTCGCGCGCGCCGGCCAGCGCGCGGTCGGGGTGCGCCAGCGCCTCCAGCGCGCCACCCACCAGATCGACCCCCGCGCTCACCGCGCCGCGCAGCCCGGCCGCCACCAGCTCGACGCCTCCCGGTTCGCGGTGGGGCTGCCACGGGCGACCGGAGTGCGCCACCGGCGGCGGATCGGGGGAGAGGTCGAACAGCACCGTCGCCAGGTCGATGCCCGCGATCCCGTCGATCAGCGAGTGGTGGGTCTTCGAGATCAGCGCGAAGCGGTGGTTCATCCAGGCCCTCGATCAGCCACATCTCCCACAGCGGCTTGGAGCGGTCGAGTTGCTGGGAGAAGATCCGCGCGGTGAGTGCCTGCAGCTGCTCCCAGTCCGCCGGGCGCGGGCAGCGCGGTGTTGCGCACGTGATACTCCAGGTTGAAGCTCGGATCGTCGATCCACACCGGGCGCCCGCTGTCGAGCGCGGTGTGAGGCCAGCTTGTGGCGGTAGCGGGGCACCAGGTGCAGGCGCCAGCGGATCTGTTCCTGGAACTCGTCGATCGAGCGGCGGCGGGCCCTCCAGGATCGTGAGGCCCGCCCACGTGCATGTGCGAGTGGATCCCCTCCTGGTGCAGGAACGAGGCATCCACCGCGGTGAGACGATCGAGTGACGAGGAGGCATGACTGCGCTAGAGCTACTACAATGACGGCCGTGCCCACCACGGCCCTGTGCCCAACACCGTCGAGAAGATGCTGCTGGCCGCGCCGCGCGGGTACTGCGCGGGCGTGGATCGCGCCGTGCAGACCGTGGAACGCGCCCTGGAGCTGCACGGTCCGCCGGTGTACGTGCGCAAGGAGATCGTGCACAACAAACACGTCGTGCACCAACTGCGCGAGCGCGGCGCGATCTTCGTCGATCAGGAGACCGAAGTCCCCACCGGGGCCATCACCGTGTTCTCGGCGCACGGCGTGGCGCCGTCGCGTTCGCGCCAACGCGCAGGCGCGGGGGCTGCACACGATCGACGCCACGTGCCCGCTGGTCACCAAGGTGCACCGTCGAGGCCCAGCGCTTCGCCGAGCAGGGCTACACGATCGTGCTCGTCGGCCACGAGGGCCACGAGGAGGTCGAAGGCACGATGGGCGAGGCGCCGCAGAGCATCGTGCTGGTGCAGAGCGAGCAGGACGTCGATGCCCTGCAGGTCGAGGACCCCGAGCGGGTCGCCTACGTCACGCAGACGACCCTCTCGGTCGACGAAACGAGCGCGATCGTCGCGCGCCTGCGCGAGCGCTTCCCGCGCATCGCCGGCCCGCGCACCGACGACATCTGCTACGCCACCACCAACCGCCAGGCCGCCGTCAAGCAGATGGCGGGCGCGCTGCGAGCTGGTGCTCGTGATCGGCTCGCGCAACTCCTCCAACTCCGTGCGCCTCGTCGAGGTGGCGCGCGACTGCGGCACCGAGGCCCACCTGATCGACAACCGCGAGCGAGGTGCGCGAGGAGTGGCTTGCGGGCGAGCGCGTCGTCGGCGTCTCCTCCGGGGCCTGCGCGCCCGACGAGCTCGTGCAGCGAGCTGCTCGACCTCTTCCGCGCGCGCGGGCTGCGCGAGGAGGACATCGCCGAGGTGCACGTCGTCCGCGAGGATGTCCGCTTCATGCTCCCCAAGCCGATCCGCGAGGCCGTCGCGGCGAGGGCTCCTGAGGAGAAAGCCTTGCGAGCGCCCGCGGACCGGCGGCCTGGTAAGGCCAGGCGTCCTGTCGGCCTGCGAGGCGACTCGCCACGATCGTCTGCGCACGCTGATCGTCTCCGACCTGCACCTCGGCAGCGCCTCGCGCGTCGATCTGCTGCGCCGTCCCGAGCTGCGCGGCGTCCTGTTCGAGGCTCTGGAGGACGTCGATCGCCTCGTGCTGCTCGGCGACGTGCTGGAGCTGCGTCACGGCCCGCGCCGCGAGGCGCTGGAGGGCGCGCGGGCGTTCTTCGAGGATCTCGGTCGTGCCTTCGCCGGGCGCGAGGTCGTGCTGCTCGCCGGCAACCACGACCACGCGCTCGTCGAGCCGTGGCTGGAGCGCCGCCGCGAGCTGCTCGACCTCGGGCCGCTCGCGTTGGAGCAGCGCTTCGCGGCTCAGGACGCCTCGCCGACCGTGGCCACCCTGGCCGACTGGGCCGCGCCCGCGCGGCTCTCCGCGGCCTACCCCGGCCTGTGGGTGCGCCCCGACGTTTACGCGACCCACGGCCACTACCTGGACTGCCATCTGACCGTGCCCACGATGGAGCGGCTGGGCATCGCCGCCGTCGGACGCATGCAGCGCCGTCCCCCGCGCTCGTTCGAGCGCCCCGAGGACTACGAGGCGGTGACGGTCCCGGTGTTCGCCTGGATCGACGCGATGGCCCAGCAGGCGCGAAGCGGCGCCACGCTCAACGGCGACAGCACCGTGCGCGCCTGGCGCACGCTTGGCGGCGACAGCAACCACCGGCCCAGCCGGCGCAGCACGGCGCTGCGCAACCGTGTGCTCGCCGGCGCCTTCCCGCTCGTGGTCGCCGCGCTCAACCGCGCCGGCCTCGGCACCTTCCACGCCGATATCTCCGGTCCCGAGCTGCGCCGCGCGGGCCTGCGCGCGATGGGCGAGGTCGCCGTTCGGCTCGGCCTCGGCGAGGCGCCCCTGCATGTCGTCTTCGGTCACACCCACCGCTGCGGGCCGCTGCCGAGCGACGAGCCGGGGGAGTGGCGCACGCCCGGTGGCGCGCAGCTCCTCAACAGCGGCTGCTGGACCTTCGACGGCTACTTCCTGAACGGGCAGACGAGCGGGAATCCCTACTGGCCGGGAGGCGTCGTGCTCGTGCAAGATGAGGGACCGCCGCTGCTCAAGCGGTTGCTGTGCGAGCGCTCCCACGCCGAGCTCGCGCCAGGACACGCTCGCCCAGCAGATCCGCGCCCAAGCCGATCCAGATGATGTAGGCCAGCGACGTGGGCAGTACGAAGCGCGTCTCGTAGTGGATGATCCAGTAGGGGATGAGCGTCGTCAACACGAAGGCGATCAGCAACGTGTGCTCGCGCTTGCGACCTCGCCAGGTCAGGGCGAGCACGAGCATCGCGAGCAGGAAGACGGCGGGCTGCAGTGCGGCCTGCAGGAAGTAGAGGGGACGGTTGATGGCGTAGGAGAAGATGCCTCCGCCGGTGCGCGCCCGGTAGCGCAGCGGCGATTCGCCGCCTCTGTACATCCAGGCATACTCGTACTCGCCGACCGTTGAGACGACGGTGCGGTGGGCTACGAGCTTTGCGTAAAAGAGAGGGTGCTGCTCGATCAGGCGCTTCGCCCGCTTGAGCAGGAAGGCGTCGTACGGCGGCGTTGAGTAGACCAGATCCGGTCGTTCGCGGTGCGTTTCTTCGCGTATGACGTCCTCGTTTGCGATGATGAAGTTGTTGGGAAGCTCGCCGAAGCCCACGAGCAGTGTCACGCCGAGCCCCGAACGCATCGCCACGAATGTGTGGAACACGCTGTAGTTGCGGATTATCCACGGCGTGGTCACTGCGACGGCGGTGGCGGTGGCGATGGCGGCGCTGCGCGCCGGCTTGCGCCAACCGGCCCAGGGGACGCTGGCGAGCGCCAGCCCCGCGGGAAAGAGCAGGAGGTTGGGACGGAAGTAGGCCCCAACGCCGGCCAGCGCGCCGTAGAGCACAAGCCAACGCCAACGATTGGGTGAGCGCATCATCTGCAGGTGCGCCGCCAGGATCGCGATCGAGAAGTCGATCGCCCAGATGTCGTTATTGAGGAACGACGCCTGCTGGGCGATCGGCGGGAAGACGGCATACAGCGCCGCTGCGATGAGCGCCGCACGGCGGCGCGCGAATAGCAGCAATGCGATGCGGTAGACGAGCAGGGCGACGAGCGAGTCGATCAGGATCTGAAGCGCATCTCCATAGATATACCGTTCGTCGCCGGTCAGCTTCCACATACCGGCAAGCAACAGCGGCGGCCCGATCGGCTCGACCGAGTACTGCTGCCAGTGCGGATGCGTTTCGGTAGCGGCGTAGTCGATTTCAGCAGGGTCGATGAGACGATGCCTCTGAGCTTCCAGATTCCAGGTGCTGTTAAACGTGGCATCGTTGATCACGGTTCCGTGACCGTGGTCGATGTTGTGGGCGAATTCGCCTATGAGCGTGACCACCGTGTGGTTCGGTTCTGGCGTGGTGGGGAGATAGGCGCAACGCACTCCGAGGGCAAGCGCGAAGATGAGGATCAGTGCAAGGTTGCGGCGCAGCATCGCGCCTGCTCACCCTCTCTGCAGCTGAGCTCCGACGGGGTCCGGTGAGAGTCGGTCCGCGGTGGGCAAGACAGGTGTGGCGACCGTGTTCGGCCTTGCCTCGCACTGATAGACGAACTGATAGCCGAAGAGCGTGGGGCGCAGCGCGACCGCGATTGCATCGGCCGCGCGCAACGCGCGGGTGGCCATGCCCTCATTGCGCACCAGCACCTCCAGCGGCACGCCCGTCGTTCTGCTGCGCATCACAGCGAAGCCCGCCTCCTCCAACCTGCGCAGCAGGCCCCGGCGGGTGAAGAAGCGGACGTGGCCCTGGTCGAGGATGCCCCGCTGGTCATAGTCGAACAGGCCGAGCGCCGTGCGCGCACGGGCGTACCAGTGAGCGAAGTTGGGAACCGACGCGATCAGTGTCCCCCGCGGCGCCAGCACCGCGCCGATCTGAGCGAGGATCAGCTCGGGGACGCGCACGTGCTCGAGCACATCTGCCGCGAGCACCACGTCGAACGGCCCCTCCTCGGCCACCTCGGGCGGCAGCCCGTGATCGAGGTCGCGCTGGATGAAGCGATCGACACGATCGTGCACCTCGGGCAGGTCCAGCAGATCCACCCCTGTGACCGTGTGGCCGCAGGCGCGCGCGCGCTCGGCGAGCAGACCCCCAGAGCAACCCAGGTCGAGGATGCGCGCCGGGGGCATCTGCTCGAGCCAGCGCACGATGATCGCGTGCGAGCTGTCTCTGCTCTCTTTCAAGGCGTATTCCTCGCCCACCGCGCTCAGGCCGTCCGAGATGAATCCGAGCGTCGCCAGGCGATGGCGCAGAACGGCCATGGATACGTCCTTGGCGTACTTCAGGCCGTCCACGTAACAGATCTCATCGCCGTAGTAGGTAGCGATCGGCACCTCCACGATGCGCTTGCCGGCATCCACCAGCTCGATGATGATCTGGGTGTCGAAGTCAAAGCCGTCGGAGTTGCGCTCAAAGGGGATGGAGGACAGCGCTTTGACGCTGTAGGCGCGGTAGCCGGAGTGGAACTCCGATAGGGCTGTTCCCAGCATGCGGTTCTCGAAGCGCGTGAGGATCCTGTTCCCGACGTACTTGTAGAGCGGCATACCGCCCTTGCGCGCCGCGCCCTTGACCATCATCCGCGAGCCGAACACCGCGTCGCATTCCCCGCGCTCCAGCGGCGCGACGATCTCCTCCAGGCACTCCGGCGCGTACTGCCCGTCGCCGTGCAGCAGCACCACGATGTCCAGATCGCGCTCGATGGCCAGGCGATAGCCCGCCTTCTGGTTGCCGCCGTAGCCGAGGTTGCTCGCGTGGCGGACGATCGTCAGCGGCAGGTCGTCGGTGATCTGCCGGTAGCCCAGACCGACCAGGTAGGTGGAGTCCTGGCTGGCGTCGTCGCACACGAATACCTCCGTGATGCGCGATCGGAAGGCCTTCGGGATGCGGTCGAGCACCTGGGCCAGCGTCGATACCGCGTTGTACGCGACCACGAGCACGCCGATCCGGGGCAAGCCGGTCGCCTCCGGGGCCTGCGGCAGGGTGTGCGGGTGGGGAAGTATCTCAGCCATCGCCAGGCAGGCGATATTAGGCCTGTGAACAACTGCACCGATCTGGATCGCCGCAACCGCCGAGCCGGCGCGCTCGCGCGATGGATCTTTGTCTCCTACTGGCCCCTCGGGGAAGGGGGGAGCCGGGGCCGGGCCGGCCGGGATCGAGGCCCGCGACAGGCGCTCGGAGTCCTATCGAGATGCGCTCTGGGCGATGCCGGGCGTGAAGCACGTCGCCAGGCAGCGCACGCCCGCGCCGACCTCCAGCTCCAGCACGCCCGTGGTGTGGCGGCGGTGCTCGATCAGGGGGTAGGCACCCGGGTGGATAACGCTCACCTCGGTACCACCGTCCGCGGGGCCACCGTTGACTCGAACCACGCCTGCGCCGTCGAGGACGGCCCACACGCCGCCGGCCTCATACGGGCCCGAGTAAGGGCCCTCGCGGTTCTCGCTCTGAGGCGCCAGCGACGCGCCCTCGGCGTCCTCTGGGCGCAGCGGCGGGAGCGGCTCGCGCTCGATCCCCAGCAGCTCCTGGATCGCCAGCTCGCTTTCGCGGTAGGCGCCCTCGCCGTAGTGGTGCTCGAAGAGCATCCCCTGCTCGTCGAACAGGTAGCGCGCGGGCCAGCCCCGGTTGCCGTACTCCTCCCACATCTCGAGCTCGGGGTCCACCAGCACTGGGTACTCGACGCCCAGCCGCGCCACCGCCGCGCGCACGTCATCGCGCTCCCGCGCCGCATCGAAGCCGGGGGAGTGGATGCCCACGACCCGCAGACCCTCGGACCCGTAGCGCTCGTGCCACGCCTTGAGGTAGGGCAGCGTGCGCAGGGAGTTGGGGCGGCAGCAGTCCCAAAACTCGATCAGCACCGGCTGGCCGCGCAGCTTGTCCATGCGCACCGTGGGCACGTTCACCCACTTCAGGTGCGTGAGGAACGGCGGCGCGGCGATTGTGTCTACGGGAGCACGCAAGGGATCGCGCGACCCAGCTACCCGATCGAACCCACCATCTCCAGCTGAATCAGCCGATTCAGCTCGACCGCATACTCCATCGGCAGCTCCTTCGTGACGGGCTCGATGAAGCCGTTGACGATCATCGCGGCGGCCTCGTCCTCGGTGAACCCGCGCGAGCCCATGTAGAAGAGCTGATCGTCGGAGATGCGCCCCACGGTGGCCTCGTGGGCGACGGTCACGTGGGGGTTCTGGATCTGGATGTCCGGCCAGGTGTCCGAGCGAGATTCGCCGTCCATCATCAGCCCGTCGCACTGCACGCGCGCCTTGGAGCCGGCGCTGTTGTGGCCCATGCGCACAAGCCCGCGATAGCCCATGATGCCGCCGTCCTTGGAGATCGACTTGGCGAGGATGTTGGAGGTGGTGTTGGGGGCCAGGTGCACGACCTTCGCGCCGGTGTCCTTGTGCACGCCCTTGCCGGCGACGCCCACGTTCAAATGGTCGGCGCGCGCGCCCTCGCCCATGAGGAACGAGCCAGGGTAGAGCATCACGTACTTCGCTCCCATTGAGCCGCCCACCCACTCGACGGTGCCGTTTGCGTTGACGACGGCGCGCTTGGTGTTGAGGTTGTAGACGTCCTTGCTCCAGTTCTGCACGGTGGTGTAGCGCGCCTTGGCGCCCTCGTGCACGAAGATCTCGACGACGGCGGAGTGCATCGAGTTGACGCTGTAGGTCTGCGCGGTGCAGCCCTCGATGTAGTTCACCTCGGCTCCCTCCTCGGCGACGATGAGGGTGTGCTCGAAGGTGCCCTCACCGGCGCCCTCCATGCGGAAGTAGCTCTGCAGCGGCAGGTCGCACTTGACGCCCGCGGGGATGTAGCAGAAGGCCCCGCCGCTCCACACCGCGCCGTGCAGCGCACTGAACTTGTTGTCCTGCGGGGGGACGCACTTGTTCATGAAGTACTTCTGCACCAGCTCGGGGTACTCGGTGACGGCGGTGTCCATCGAGCAGAAGAGGATGCCCTGCTTGGCGTAGATCTCCTTGAGCCCCTCGTACACGGGCTCCTGGCGCCACACGCCCACGACTCCCGCAAGGTGCTCGCGCTCGGCCTGGGGGATGCCGAGGTCCTCATAGGTCTGCTTCATCTCCGCGGGCACGTCGTCCCAGGAGTCATAGCGCCCGGCGGTGGGCGGCGAGTAGAGCACGAGGTCGTCGAGGTTCAGCCCGCTGAGGTCGGGTCCCCACGTGGGGACCGGCTTGCGCTCGAAGATCTCAAGCGCCTTCACGCGCTTCTCGGCCATCCAGGCGGGCTCGCCCTTGATCTTCGACAGCTCGCCGATCACCTCGCGCGAGATGCCCTGCCGCGCGCGCAACTGCCCCTGCTCGTCCTCGACGATCGGGCTGGGCTTCGTGATCCTGGTGCGGTCTGTCGTGGCCATATCGCTCCTTGCTTTGGGCGGCGGTCGGGAATCCTGTGCTCTGCACTAGGAATTGTACCGATGCCGGGGGCGCGTCCTGGTTTGGCCTGCCGCCGTTACGGAGAAGGACCCCACAAGGGGGTCCGAAGGGACGCGTGGTGGGGGGCAAGGGCACGCGCCGCCTGCGGCGGACGACAGCGTGAGCACCCCAAAAGTGTTCGGTGCATTTTGTTCGGCGCCAGCCGCACAAACTCGAGCCCGGAGCGCTTACGGTCACACCCGGAGCACCCACATGGTGTATGCTGGTGTACGTGAGCAGGACGAACATCATGATCGACGACGAGTTGGTCGAGCGCGCCATGCAGATCTACCGCTTGAAGAGCAAGCGCGAGGCGGTGGATTATGCGTTGCGGCGTCTGGTGGGCAACCCGATGAGCCGTGAGGAAATCCTCGCCATGGAGGGCAGCGGCTGGGGTGGCGATCTCGCGGAGCTGCGTGCGCCCGACACGATTCCCGAGTTTCCTCCCCTGGACGAGACGCCTTAGTGGCGCTGCTGGCGGACTCCTCGGCGTGGATCGAGTATCTGCGCAAGACCGGCAATCCGACCCACCTGCAACTGCGAGCTGCGCTCGCGGGAAAAGACATCGAGGTCGCGACCACTGACGTCGTCGTGATGGAGGTGCTGGTAGGCGCGCGCCACGACGCCGAGCGCGACAAGCTGCGCAAGATGCTCTACGGCTGCAGCTTCCTGATGGTCGATGGGCCGGCCGACTACGAGCAGGCGGCGGAGATCCATCGGGCATGCCGGCGCGGGGGAGAGACCGTGCGCAAGCTCACCGACTGCCTGATCGCGGCCGTCGCGATCCGCAACGGCGTTGAGCTGCTGCAATGCGACGCCGACTTCGAGGCGATCGCTCGGCACACCGCGCTGCATCTGGCGTAGTTCGGAGCACCACCTCGGCGGCGACCGGGTGGCGCGACGAGATAGGGCATCTTGAGTGCGATGGTGCACAGGGCGTGCCCATACGTGTAGTAGACTGGGAGTGTGGAGCGCACCGGAACGCGGCTGAACGTCACCCTCGATGCCGAGCACGCCGCTCGCCTGGCGCGGTTGGCGGAGCGCACGCATGTGCAGGAGGGGACGCTCGCGCGGTCGCTGCTGTCGAGCGCGATCGAAGAAGCCGATCCCGACGCGCGCAATGTAGCCGCCGTGCTCGATGGCATACCGGGCGCTTATGAGCGGGCGCATCTCGGCCTGGAGCGTGCGCGTGCAGGCGAGACAATCTCGCTGGACGAGCTGTAGACGGTGGCCGAGGTTCGGCTGAGCGTCCTCGCGGTTGAGGATCTCGACCGACTGATCCTCACCCACAGCCTCCCTGCCGACACAAGGGCCCGCGTGAAGCGCTCGCTGCGCGGGTTGGAGCGCTTTCCCCGCCTCGGGCGGGAGCTGGAGGGGCGCTGGAAGCCGTTCCGTTTCATCCTCGGCCCCTGGCGATGGCTGCTGATCCTCTACGTCTACGACGAGCAGCGGGACATCGTCCTCATCGCCTCAATTCAGGACGCGAGATCGTACTCCGCGGCCACCGCGGGCTGAGGTGCCGCCGGACCCCAAGACCAAGAAGAAGACCACGGCCAAAAAACACCACAAAGCAAAGAAGAAGAAGAAGTAAGCCCGACTCAGATCGGCCAGGCGGCGTCGCCGGTGACGGCACCCTTGACGACCTTCAGATTCAACAGTGCACACTTGCGCCGCGTGGCTGAGACGGGTATGCCCAGGAGGTCGATCATCCAGTCGGCCCCCAATTCACCGACCTCCACCAGGTCCATGCCCGTCAGCTCCTCGCTCGCGATCGACGCGGCGGCCTGGCTGATCGCGCACCCATGCCCATGAAACCGCAGCTCCTCGATGCGGCCCTCCTGCACACGGATATGCACCCCCAGCTCGTCGCCGCACAGCGGGTTGTGCTCGAGCGCCTCCATGTCGTGGGGCTGCAGCTCGCCGAAGTTGCGCGGGTGCTTGTAGTGATCGAGGATGTAGTCGCGGTAGAGGTCGTCCATGACGTCAGAGCCCGAACACCTCGCGGCCGGCGACCAGCGCGTTGACGAGCGCGTCCACATCGGCGTGGGTGCTGTAGACGCCAACGCTCGCGCGCGCTGTGGCGCTCACGCCCATGCGTCGCATCAGCGGCTGCGCGCAGTGGTGCCCCGCGCGGATGCACACCCCGCCGCGATCGGCCAGCTCGGCGATGTCGTGGGGGTGCATCCCCTCGATCGTGAACGACGCCAGCCCGCCGCGTTCCTCCGCGGAGGAGGGGCCCACGACGCGCAGGCCGGGGACCTCGGCGAGGCGGGTGAGCATGTAGGCGGTCAAGTCGCGCTCGTGTGCGCGCACGCGCGTCATGCCGAGGGTCGAGAGGTACTCGACGGCGACGCCCTGCCCGACGGCCTCGGCGACCATCGGCGTGCCCGCCTCGAACTTGAAGGGGAGCTCGTTCCAGGTGGCGCCGTCGAAGTCCACCGAGGCGATCATGTCGCCGCCGGTGAGGAAGGGCGGCATCTCCTCCAGCAGCTCTCTGCGTCCGTGCAGCACGCCGATCCCCGTCGGGCCCAGCGCCTTGTGGCCCGTCCAGGCGTAGAAGTCGGCGTCCACCTCCGCCACATCCACGGCCATGTGGGGGACGGCCTGGGCGCCGTCCACCAGCGAGATCGCGCCCGCCTCGCGGATCCGCGCGGTCATCGCCGCTACGGGGTTGATCGTGCCGAGCACGTTGGAGACGTGAGTGAACGCCACGAGGCGCACGTCCCCGCGTTCGAGCTCTGAGTCGAGCTGCGCGGGGTCGAGCTTGCCGTGCTCGTCCACCTCCAGGTAGCGCAGCTTCGCGCCGCGCTCGCGGCAGAGCACCTGCCAGGGCACGATGTTCGCGTGGTGCTCCATCGTGGTTATCAGCACCGCCTCGCCCGCGTGCACGTTCGCGCGGCCCCAGGCATAGGCGACGAGGTTGATCGCCTCCGTTACGTTCTTCGTGAAGATCGTTGTCTTCGGCTCGCCGCCGACGAAGCGCGCGATGCGCTCGCGTGCGCCCTCATATGCCGCGTCGGACTCGCGCGCGAGCGCGTACACCCCGCGGTGCACATTTGAGTTGTGCGCGCTGAGGTACTCGGCCACGGCGTCGATCACCGCCTGCGGCTTCTGCGACGTCGCGGCCGAGTCGAGGTAGATCAAAGGCCGTCCGTCGAACTCGCGCTTCATTATCGGGAAGTCGCTGCGAACGTCGAGATCGAGTGCGGCTGGTGGTGTTGCGGTGCGCGTCATTTCACTTTCACCTTTATTCCTGCCCTACGCGGCCCCATGGGACCCAAACAGATTGGGTGCCCACCCACCCGTCCTCCTTAAATGTTCTGTCACCGGCTGGTCGCATAAGCCTCGATGTCCTCGCGCGCGCCCGCGAGCTTCGCCGCCACCTTCGCGCGTACGACCTCTTCCAGCTGCGGGTCCTGGAGCTCGGCGATCAGCGGCTCGAAGAAGCCCTCCACGATCACGCGCACCGCCGCGGGGCGATCGAGGCCGCGGCTCTGCATGTAGAAGATCGCCGCCTCGTCGAGCTCGCCCACGGTGCCACCGTGCGAGGCCGATACGTCGTCGGCGCTCACGAGCACCGAGGGGATCGCGTCGATGCGCGCCTTCGGGGAGAGCATCATCGAGTGAAACTGGAGGTATGTGTGCGTTTGCTGCGCGCCCGGGTTTATCTGAATCAGCCCCTCGAAGCTCGCGCGGCTTGCACCCGCCGCGGCGCCGCGCCAGTGTACGTCGCCGCCCGATGGGCCCGTCTCGTGGAGGTCCACCGCGAACACATCGAGGTGCTCGTCGGCCTCGGTGAAGAACACGCCGCGGAAGGCCATCTCGCCGCCCGCCTCGCTCACCGCCACCTCCAGGTGCTGGCGCACGAGGTGGCCGCCGAGGAGCGCCGGCAGCCAGTGGCAGTACGCGTCGCGTCCCACGCCCACGAAGCGCGTCGTCGCGTCGTACACCTCGCCGCTGCCCCAATCCTGCACCTGCACCACGCGGCAGCGCGCGCCGTCCTGCAGGTACACCTCGCTCGCGCCCGCGTGCAGGGACGGCGCCCGCCTGTGCCCCTCGGGTACGAAGTCGCTCGCGAGGCCGTATTCGTGCACGCGGAACTCGCTCGCGCGCTCGCCCACGATCAGCGTGCGCGCGTACTGCGCGGAACCGGACCCACCCGCCCCATCGATCGCGTAGACGATCTCGAACGGCTCCTCGATGACGACGCCCGCGGGTACGTGCAGGAACGCGCCTCCGCTCCACAGCGCCGCGTTGGCCGCCTCCAGCTTGTTGCGATCGTACGTGAGGCGCTTGGAGTACCACTGTGAGAAGACCTCCGCGTGCTGGTGGGCGGCGTCCTCGAGCGCGCACAGCACCACGCCCTTCGCGGCCAGCGCGGGGTCGAGCTCGATGTGCACCACCGAGCCATCGCGCTGCACGAGGCGGCCCGCGCGCAGGCGCTCGGGGATCGTGTCGTGGACCACCTGCGGCACCTGCTCCGGCCCGCTCGCGTGGTGGCGCACCTGCAGGGCCTCGATATCGAGATCCTCGAAGCTCGTGGTCCAGAACCCCGAGCGTCGCCACACGGGCAGCTCCAGCGACTCATACGCGGCCAGCGCCGCCTCGCGCAGCTCCGCCAGCGTGCGGCCCTCGCCCGCTCCGGCGCCCGCCAGCGCGTGGTAGAGGCTCGCCTCGCGGTGGCGTCCAGGCTTGCTCGCGACCTCGGCGCTCGTCTTCCCGTTCTCAGACACCGGCGCCGTGCTCCTGGCGGATCTGGTCGTAGCCCTCGCGCTCGAGGCGCTCCACGAGCTCCACGCCGCCCTCCAGCACGATCCGCCCATCCATCATCACGTGCACGAACTGGGGCTTTATGTAGTGCAGGATGCGCTGGTAGTGGGTGATGATGAGCGCCCCCAAACCCTGCTCGTCGTGGAGGCGCTGCACGCCCTCGGCAACGGTGCGCAGCGCGTCGATGTCGAGGCCCGAGTCGGTCTCGTCGAGGATCGCCACGTCGGGCGCTAGCATCGCCATCTGCAGGATCTCCGCGCGCTTCTTCTCGCCGCCGCTGAAGCCATCGTTGAGGTGGCGCGAGGTGAACGCGCGATCCACATCGAGCAGCTCGATCGCGTGCTGTAGCTCGGTGCGAAACGTCTTCACTCCGATCGGCTCCTCGCCCGCCCCGAGGCGCTTGGCGTTGATCGCCATGCGCAGGAAGTTCGCCACCGACACCCCCGGGATCGAGACGGGGTACTGGAACGCGAGGAACAGCCCCGCCTTCGCGCGCTCGTGGGGCTCGGCCTCGGTGATGTCCTCGCCCTTGAACGCGATGCTCCCCTCCGTTACCTCGTAGGAGGGATGCCCTAGCAGCGTGTTCGCGAGTGTCGACTTGCCCGATCCGTTGGGGCCCATCAGCGCGTGCACCTCCCCGCGGTCGATCGTGAGGTCGACGCCCCGCAGGATCTCGCGATCCTCGGTGCGCACGTGCAGGTTCTTTATCTCCAGGTCTGCCATCGGTTTTTAGGCTCCAGTGCTCAGGATTTCTCGTTTGAGTGGGATGGGTGTGAGCGGGATCGGGGCAGCGCTCGCCACCAGGTCGGCGAGGGTCGTCTCGCGCAGCGTGCTCACGATCGAGCCGCGCACGCGCGCCCACAGCAGCTTCGTGGGGCACACATGGCCGGGATCGGACTCGCGCGAGCATTTCACGCTTCCATCCGCCCCCAGCGAGATGCACTCGATCGGCGCGATCGAGCCCTCCAGCGCCTCCACCACCTCGGCCATCGTGATCTCGCTCGCGGGCCGCGCGAGCAGGTAGCCGCCGCGGCTGCCGCGCCGGCTGTCCACGAGCCCCGCTCTGCGCAGACGCGCCACCAGGTGCTCCAGGTAGGCCAGCGGCAGCCCATCGTGCTCGGCGATCTCCGCCAGCGGCACCACCGGGTCGAGGCCGTCTTCGGTCATCAGGGCACCGTCGGTCGCGGCCGCTCGGCGCGCCAGCGCCACCATCACGCGCACGCCGTACTCGGCCTTCGTCGAGAACATCATCGCTGAATACCTACCACGGAGGTAGGGTATAGCAGGCCCGCAATCAGCCGCCGCGCAGCTTTGCCACGTCGTGCGCCAAGCCCTCGGGCGTGAGCTGTTCGACGCCGAACTCAACCCGCTCGCCTCCGCGCCGGTCGATCAGCAGCACCGTGGCGGCGGCTTCGAAGCGGGCGCGGCCAGCGCTCAGCGGAACGACGTGGTAGGCGCGCCAAATCGGGCGCAGCTGGGCGGCGGTGCCGGTGAGGTAGGTGAGGCGTCCGGTCAGCGAAGCCCGGGCGAGGAATGCGCGCACGCGTGCCGGCGAGTCGAGCGCGGGGTCGGCGCTGATCGCCACGGCCACCGCCGTCTTCGGGCTGCCAAGGTCGTCGAGCGCACCCCGAATCTGCTGGGCGATCAGCGGGCTCGCGCCGGAGGCCGTGGGGGAGAGGAACGCCAGGATCACCACGCGCCCGCGAAAGGCGCTCAACGCCACGCGCCGGCCGCTCAGGTCGGTAAGCGTCCAACTGGGCGCGGCGATGGAGGAGGGAAGCGCCGCGCCGGCGAAGCCCGAGGCGTTCGTGGAGCCTTCGCGAGCAGAAGAAGGAGAGGGGGATGGGCCGCGCGTGGAGTGCCTGCCTGTGCTGCCGAGAACGATTGCCAGTCCCACTCCGAGCGCGAGCAGGGTGGCCACGGCCAGCAGCGTGGGGCGGAGGGGAGGGCGCATTTGCCGCCTCAGCGTATGGGACGATGCTCGCGCGATGACAAGGCGCAACCAGGATCGCCGCAGTCGGGTTGCTCCCAGAGTCGCGGCGCGGTGGCCGAAGGGCGCGTCAACGCCACCTACGCCGGATCGCGCACCGCCAGCCTCAGCGCGGTCGGGTTCACGTATCTGCTGGTGAGCTGAGGGGCCGCATGGCCGGCAGATGGGTGGGTCGTCTATTGGTCTGCTGAGGGCTGCTCGCGAGCCGCTTCGACCGCGGCGACGAGTTCGACCGGGGTGATGTCGAGGGCGTCTGCGATCTTCACCAGAGTGGGCCAGACAGGATTGGTCGCTCCGCGTTCGACGCGTGAGAGGGTGGCGATCTTGACCCCGGCCTTGAAGGCCAGCGCTTCCTGGGTCATTCCATGCTCTATGCGCATGCGCTTGATAACAGACGCAAGTGTCTGATCCGAGGCCGTCATGAGCGTGGCGATGTCTTGGGGCTGGTAATGGTGGTCATGGGTCTGAATGTCCTTTGCACAAAGCTGACGGGTTCGATGCCGATGCAGTTCTGCCGTGTCTGGTATGTTTGTGCAGACAGTTGTCCGCAACAGCAAGAGTATGAGATCGATCAGATAGAGAGAGGAGCGGCAATGACAACGGTGAGTGTGCGTATCCCGGACGAGCAGGACCAGGCGCTCAGAGCGCTTGCGGTGGCGGTGGACACCTCCGTCTCCGCACTCGTCAGAGCGGCGGTGGCTGAGTGCATCGAGCAGCACCGCGCGGAAAGGGCGTCCCTGCGACGCCGCGGACGCGACGGCGAACGCCGCTGGAGCCTCTTCGAAGTGGTCACCCGGCAGTAAGGAGCCGGCGGATCGCGCGCTATACTTTATGAAGTCACCATGAATCCAGACTGCTATTCGGGAGTTTCCCTATGAGTCCGTCGTCCGCGGAGCTGCTGCGCCAGGTCAAGAGCCAGATCGAGGAGATCGATCCGGGGGTCGTGCACGAGCTCTTGGGCGAGGGCGTGGCGGTCGTTGACGTGCGCGAGGTGGAGGAGTTCGCCGCGGGGCACATCCCCGGGGCCAGGCACGTGCCCAAGAGCTATCTGGAGACGCGGATCGAGGCGGCGGTGCCCGATCGCGACGCGCAGGTGGTGCTCTACTGCCAGTCCGGGAATCGCTCGGCGTGGGCGGCGCGCACGCTCATGGAGGACCTCGGCTACACCGACGTGTCCTCGATGACGGGCGGGATCACGCTGTGGAAGGACCGCGGGTACGAGGTGGAGGTTCCGCGCGCGCTCAGCGCCGAACAGCGCGAGCGCTACTCGCGCCACCTGCTGATGCCCGAGGTGGGCGTCGAGGGTCAGGTGAAGCTGCTCGACGCGAAGGTGCTGCTGCTCGGCGCCGGCGGGCTGGGCTCGCCGACGGCACTGTATCTAGCCGCCGCGGGGGTAGGCACGCTGGGGATCGTTGACGACGACGAGGTGGATCTGTCGAACCTGCAGCGTCAGGTGATCCACTCCACCGCGCGCATCGGCGTTCCCAAGGTGGAGTCCGCCGAGGAGACGATCCATGCGCTGAACCCGGACGTGGAGGTCGTCAAGTATCCGGTGCGGCTGAACGCCGAGAACATCATGGAGATCATCGAGGGCTGGGATGTGATTGTTGACGGCGTGGACAACTTCCCCACGCGCTACCTGCTCAACGACGCGACGGTGCGCCTGCGGATTCCCGTCGTCTCCGCCTCGATCCTCGGCTTCGACGGTCAGCTGTCGGTGTTCAAGCCCTACGAGGGTCCCTGCTATCGCTGTCTGTTTCCCGAGCCTCCGCCCGCCGAGCTGGCGCCCTCCTGCGGGGCCAACGGCGTGCTGGGGGTGCTCCCGGGCACGATGGGCCTGCTCCAGGCGACCGAGGTCGTCAAGCTGATCCTCGGCATCGGCGACCCCGCGATCGGGCGCCTTCTGCTCTACGACGCGCTGGCAGCGACGCTCAGCGAGGTCAAGGTGCGGCGTGATCCGGACTGCCCGATCTGCTCGCGCCCGCCCGACGCGATCTCCGATGCGGAGATGGGCGTGTTCCCCGACTACGAGGCGTTCTGCGCCGCCGCCGGCTAGCGGACCGCCTGACACGGCGCCGTGCTGCGTCCTCGCTCGCTCGCGTACGTAGTACGCCACGCTCACTGCGTCCTTGCCCGGCTTGGTCATGCGGGCCGCTAGGCGGTAGAGTGCCCGGCCATGGCGACGATCAAGATTCCGCCCGTCCTGCGGGCTTCGGTCGGCGGCGAGCGCGAGGTGAGCGCATCGGGTGAGAACGTCGGCGCGATCCTGCGCGACCTTGCCTCCAACCATCCCGCCACCGAGAGCCAGCTGTTCTCCGGCGATGGCGAGCTCAACCGCTACGTCAACGTCTACCTCAACGACGAGGACGTGCGCGTGCTGCAGGGGCTGGACACCGCCGTCGGCGACGGCGACACGCTGGTGATCCTGCCAGCGATGGCCGGCGGTCGCTGAGCGTCCAATTTCTCGCCCATAGCTAAACGTTTCGCCTGAGCGAACGATTACGAGGCCATGCTTCCGAGAGCTGGTCGCTTCCTCATCTCTGGTCCTGTACGTGCAGCCTGCCTGACTTTGCTGCTGGCGCTCGGCGTGTTGGTCGCGCCAGCCGGCGCCAACTCCCACGAAGGCACCGAATACTCGCTCTCGATCGTCGAGGGCGAGAGCACGCTGCCCGAAGACTCGATCGTCCACACCAGCGGCTGGGTTCACCCGAGCGCTCAGGTGGTCGTGTCGATCGTGCGCGGCGGTGTGACGGTGGCGACGCAAAGTCGCAACGAAGGCGTCTGGCTCTCGCAGGTTCCGCAGGTGGGCGATGTGGTCAACCTCGAATCGCCGGCTGGACATGTGATCGGCTCGGTGGTCTACGACGGCCTCCCCTCGATCGACCCGACCGTGTGCGCGGGATCCATCAACTTCTCAGGTCAGCGCTCATCGGGACAGACCGTCGAAGGCGGTTACTACACCCTGGAACTGCTCACCGACCACTACGGCAACACGAGCGTGCACCACGCGGGCGCCGGTCAGGCGCAGGTAACGGGGCTCGCCGGAGCCGGATACGCCGGCAGCTTCCTCGCCCCGCTGACGATCGGCGAGACGGTATGGGCGACCGAGTCGCTGCAGACGCCGCTGGCGGGCAACGCGACCTTCACCTACTCCAGCGAGAACGACCGCCCGGTGGGCGGCTGCCCGCCGCCCCCGCCACCGCCGCCGCCACCGCCGCCACCCCCGGCTCTGCGCGGCGCGATCGCCAGGCTGCTGGCGACCACGATCCACAAGCTGCTGATCGCAGGCTGGGTGAGCCAGGTGACGATCAACCAGCCCGGCACGGTGGTCGAGGATCTCTACCTGAAGGGGGGCAGCGTGCCGGCCTTCGCCGCTCGAAAGCGTCACGCACACAAGAAGCCCCCGGCGATGTTGCTGGCGCGCGGCTCCAGCGTCGCGAAGGGCGCCGGCACGGTGTCCGTGACGCTGCACGTCACCCCCCAGGGGCGACGCAAGCTCAAGCACTCCACGCGCGTCAAGGCGGTGCTGGTCACGACACTGCACGCCACCTCGGGCCAGACGCTGACGCTCGAACGCCGCTCGGTCTCGCTGCATCGCTGATTTCCCACGGCCGGTGCGAGAATGCCCAGCCTTCGATACGCACTGGCACTGCTATCTGCCGTCGCGTGGTTGCAACCTCCCGCGGTCCTGCCGTTGCCCTCGCGCAGCGGTCCCGACGGACCGCCCCGGCCCTACGGCGTTGAGCCTCCGCCGGGCGCCCCGCCGGCGCACACCATCGGCTCGCTGGCGCTGGCACAGGACCACGCACTGCTCGACGGCCCCTTCCCGCGCGGGGGGCTCGTACGGGGCGTGTCGGATGGCGCACTGCTGCTGAGCGAACACGCCGAGGTTCGCGGACGCGCCGTGGCGATGATCGCCGCCGCGGGCGCACGCGTCGTGCGCATCCCGGTGAACTGGCGCGATGTGGTGGACGCCACGCCGCCCGCGGGCTTCCAGGCGAGCGACCCGGCGAGCCCCGCCTACCATTTCTGGCGCATCGACGCGGCGGTGGAGAGCGCGCTGGGCGCGGGCCTGGAACCGCTGCTGGTGGTCTCCCACGCGCCCGCCTTCGCCGAGGCTCCCAACCGCTGGCCCTACGCCTACCCCGGCAGTTGGGCGCCGAACCCTGCCGCGCTGGGCGCTTTCGCCGCCGCTCTGGCCCATCGCTACGACGGCTTCTTCCCAGAACCACTCGCGCCCGGCGGAGCACTGGGGCGGGTGCGGTTGCTGCAGGCGTGGAACGAGCCCAACCTCTCCCGCTATCTGGAGCCCCAGTGGGTGGTCGAGCACGGACGCTGGAGCGCCTTCTCGCCGCTGCTCTACCGGCAGCTGCTGGACGGGTTCTACGCGGGCGTGAAGTCCGTGGAGCCGACGGACACGGTGATCGCCGCCGGCGTCGCGCCCGAGGGCGAACCGGCCGGCGAGGGGGTGATGTCGCCGGTGCCCTTCCTGCGGAGACTGCTGTGCCTTGAAAGCTCAGGTCGTTGTGAGCAGCCGTCGCGCTTCGACGTGCTGGCCTTCCACCCGCTGTCGGTGTGGAACCCCGACGTTCCAGCCGCCTCCGCGCTGGACGTCTCGATCGCCGACGTCGCCAAGGTCACGGGTCTGCTGCACCGGGCGGAGCGCCTGCACACGGCCCTGCCCACCGGCCCCAAGCCCGTGTGGGTCACCGAGCTCAACTGGGAGAGCGCGCCGCAGTCTCCCCACGGCGTGCCGCCTCGACTGCAGGCCGCCTGGCTCTCGCGCACCCTGCATCGCCTGTGGGTGGCCGGCGTGAGCCTCGTGGACTGGCAGTTCCTGGTCGACCCCGTTGGTGGTGTGGCGCTGGCGAGCCCCACCGGGCCCACCGTCAGCTTCGCGCGCCCCGCGGGCCTCTACAGCGCCGGGGTGACCGATGGCCGGTCCGACCTCTCGCTAGCCCGCCCCAAGCCCTTCCTGCGGGGATTCGCCTTCCCCTTCGACCCACTGCGCGTGGATCGCCGGCGCGCGCGGGTGTGGGCGCTGCTCGCCCGCCCGGGGCAGCCCGTGCAGTTGCAGCGCCGGACACGCGGAGGCCAGTGGCGAACCCTCGCCAGTCTGCGCGCCGACCGCTACGGGGTGCTCAATGCGCTCATCCCGCTGCGCGGCTCGGCCAGCTTGCGGCTGCGGAGCGGAGGGCTCATCTCCCCGGCCGCGGGTACATAGCTCATCGCGTGCTCGGCCAGCGCCGTGATCGTGAGGCTCGGATTGACGCCCACGTTGGCGGGGATCGCCGAGCCGTCGCACACGAGCAGGTTCCGGTAGCCGAAGACGCGCTGGTGGGCGTCCACCACGCCGCTTTCGCGGTCGGAGGCGATCACGGCGCCGCCGAGGATGTGCGCGGTCGTGGGGATGTTGAAGAGCGCCTCCGTCATCGAGCTCTGGGCGATGCCCGCCGGTGCGCTCGGCCATCCATTCCGCCGCCTTGTTGGCGACGGGGATGAACGTCGGGATGGGGCGCTCGGGGTCCTGTTCGGTGCTCAGCCACATGGTTCCGAAGGGCCCCCGGCGCGGGCGCAGCGCCATCGCGTTGTCGAGCGTCTGCATCACCAGCAGGATGATCGTGCGCCGCGACCAGTGCTTGGCGAACACCACCTGGGCGAGGCGCTTGGGGTGCAGGAGAAACTGTCCCAGCAGCTTCAGCGGGCGGGTGAGGCGCGTGCCGTCGCCCACCAGCAGGGTGTAGAGGCGGCGCATCGAGTCGCCGTCGTTGCCATAGCTCACGGTCTCGATGTGGGTGTGCGGGTCGGGGTAGATGCTAGAGGTGATCGCCACGCGGCGAGTGAGATCGTCGGGGTAGTCCTCGGGGACCGTCACCGTGAGGATCGCCTCGCTGTTGGTGCGCACCAGCTCGCCCAGGCGGTGGCTGATGCGCCGGCAGCGAGCCGCCCAGGCGGCAGCGCTGCAGCAGCAGGTTGGTGCCCAGCGGGCCCGCCGCGACGACGACCCCGCGCGCACGGTGCACCCTGCGCTGCTTGCGCACCCAGGAGCCCGAGCGGACGCTTTCGACTTCGTAGCCCTCCTCGCCGTTGCCCTTGCCGATCGGGCGGATGTCCACGACGGTGCGTTCGGGCAGCACCTGCGCGCCGCGGCCCTCGGCGAGGTAGAGGTAGTTCTTGACAAGCGTGTTCTTGGCCCCGTGGGGGCAGCCCACCATGCAGCGCCCGCACAGCTTGCAGCCGGTGCGCTCGGGCCCCTCGCCGCCGAAGAAGGGATCGGGCACGGTCTTGCCGGACTCGCCCGGCGCCCCGAAGAAGATGCCCACCGGGGTCTTCTGGTAGGTGTCGGAGACACCCAGCTCCTCGCCCAGCTCGCGCAGCAGCTGATCGGCGGGGTCGTCGTGGGGGTTCTGCACGACCCCCAGCATCCGCTGCGCCTCGGCGTAGTGGGGGGCCAGCGCGCTCTCCCAATCCTCCATGCCCGCCCACTGGCGATCCTCGAAGAACGCCTTCGGCGGCACGTACAGGGTGTTGGCGTAGCCAAGGCTGCCGCCGCCCACCCCGCAGCCCGACACGACCGAGACGTCGCGGAAGGTCGTCAGGCGGAAGATGCCCTTCATCCCCAGCTTGGGGCGCCAGAAGTAGCGGCGCACGTCGCTCGTGGACTTGGGGAACTCGTCGTCGGCGAAGCGCCGGCCGCACTCCAGCACGCCCACGCGGTGGCCCTTCTCGGAGAGGCGCAGCGCGGAGACGCTGCCGCCGAAGCCGCTGCCGATCACCAGCCAGTCGAAGTCGAAGCCTTCCTTCATCGGCGCAGCCTCATGTCTACTGGCTGCGCGAGCCGGAGGGACTGACCGCTCGCTATATTCTGTGAAGTAATGGCTGTCGAGCGTCTCCGTAACAAGCCATGCGGGGGTCGCTATGGCGACGTCGTGCAGTCGATCGGCAACACGCCGCTGATCGAGCTGCCGCGGCTCTCTCCCAAGCCGGGCGTGCGCATCTGGGCGAAGCTCGAGTCGCGCAACCCCACCGGGCTCGGTCAAGGACCGCGTGGCGCGCGCGCTGATCGAAGACGCCGAGGAGAAAGGCGCGATCGCCCCCGGGCAGACGATCCTCGAGCCCACCTCGGGCAACACGGGCATCTCGCTGGGGATGATCTGCCCGCGACGTGGTTACCGCCTGAAGGTGGTGATGCCCGAGAACGTCACCCCCGAGCGCACGCAGCTGCTTGAGATGTGGGGCGCGGAGATCGTCTACTCCGAGGGCTCCAAGGGCTCCAACGGCGCCGTGGAGCTGGCGCTCGATATGGCGCAGGCCGACTCCTCCTACTACATGCCCTACCAGTACGGCAACCCGGCGAACCCCGAAGCCCACTACAACGGCACGGCGCTGGAGATCCTGGAGGAGCTCGACGAGGTATCCGCGTTCGTCGCGGGGCTCGGCACGGGGGGGACGCTGATGGGCAACGGCCGCCGCTTCAAGGAGACCTTCGGAGACGCCTGCAAGATCGTCGCGGCCGAGCCGATGCAGGGCGAGCCGGTGCAGGGGCTGCGCTCGCTGGACGACGGCTTCATCCCGCCGATCATCGACCTCTCTCTGCTCGATCGCAAGATCTTCGTCACCAACAGCGACGCGATCCTGTGGACGCGCAAGCTGCTCGACGAGGAGTGCGTCTTCGCGGGCGTCTCCTCCGGCGCGATCGCGCGCGTCGCGGTGCGCATCGCGGGCGAGCTCGACGAGGGCAACGTCGTCTTCATCGTCGCCGACGACGGCTGGAAGTATCTCTCCAGCGGCATCTACACGCGCCCGCTGGAGGAGATCGAGAACCTCGACTCCACCGTGTGGTGGTGAGCATGGCTCGCCAGCCGCCCATCCCCGCGCGAGGCTGACCTGGTCTCCCGCACCCTGACCTCCTCGCGCACGTCGCGCGAGGACCCCGCCAACGAGCTCTGCGGCGTGGTCGCCGTCGATCCGGATCCATCCACCCCGCACGCGCGCGCGGTGCGCGTGCACCGCGCCGCCAACATCCACCGCAGTCCGCTGAAGTTCGAGATCGACCCCGCCGAGCTGCTCACCCTGTGGCAGGCGATCGAGCGGGAGGGCTGTGAGCTGGGGGCGATCTACCATTCGCACGTGCGCTCCGCGCCCTACCCCTCGCAGACCGACATCAACTTCGCGGCCAACTGGCCCGGCGTGGAGTGGATCATCGTGGGGCTCGCGGCGGGGAGCCCGAGGTGCGCTCCTACCTGATCGATGGCGCTGCCAGGTCAGCGAGGTTCCGCTCGATGTCGTCCAGGGCGATCCCGCGCTCGGGGTCGGCGGGAGGGAGCCCGCGCGATGAAGCTCGTGAAGGTCGCCTACGCGCAGCACCTGCCCGAGGCCGAGCTCCTGCAGAGCTTCCTGCGCGACGAGGGCATCCCCTGCATGGCGCGCCGCGCCGCGGGCTTCGACGTGCCCGACTTCCTCGCGGCCGGACCGCGCGAAATCCTTGTCGCCGCGGAGAACGAGGAGTGGGCGCGGCGCGTGCTCGATGGGTGGCGGCCACGGCGCGGCGACCCGATGGGGCGCCGCGTCTCGGTGGCGGTTCGGGACGCGGGCCAGGGAGGCGTCCGGGTAGCCGCGGCCTTCAGACCAGGGCCGGCTGACCAGCTTCGCGCGTGATCGCCTCGATTTCCTCCGAGGCGCGCTCGAACTCGTCGTCGGAGAGCACGGGGGTGCCCTCGAAGGGCAGTTCGCGCGAGAGCTCCACCCACGAGCGGCAGCCGGCGTATTCCTCCTTGACCTTCACCGTCACCGGGCGGGGGATGCGGTAGGTGCGCAGCAGCAGCACGTGCAGCGGATGGCGGCGCTTCCACGCGAGGCGCTTCTCGGCGTAGTCGGTGCGTCCACACGTAGAACGGCGAGAGCGCGTCCACGCAGCGGGGGTCGGAGATCGTGAAGTGGCCCGCCACTTCGGCCCACGCGCGGATGCGCACCCGGTCCGGTTGCTGCACGGCGCCCGCGGCGAGCTCGCGCAGCGAGGGCTCGCCGTCGCTCCACACGCCCTCCTCGAGCGCGCGGCGCAGCTCCGGTTGATGGGACTCGCGCACCAGGTCGTTGCGCTGGTGATCGAAGGTGGGGTACAGGAAGAAGCGCTCGTGCTCGAGCTGGAAGTGCTTTTCGGTCTCGCGGATCCCGCCCTTGCGCAGGGTCAGCAGCTGCTCGCCTTCGGCGAGGGCGCGGACGGTGACCGCCCATTCCTTAAGAGCAATTGGCATAGCTGGATCAGGAAAGCAGGGGGATTGCGGACTACTTCATTAGCCCACCGGTCGCCAGGGGACTGGCCAGCGGGCTCCTGTTAAAGATACGAAATCTCAGCGGAAATCCCAAATCCCCTGCAAATGAGCGGTTTTTTTGGATCGATTTGGCGCAAGCAACGTTTCTGACCGCTACAACCGGCGCCCCGCGAGACCCTCCGCGGCCTCGATCATCGCGGCGTAATCGGCCTCCCCGTGACCCCTCCCGAGGGCCGCGGTGAGCAGATCGCGTGCGTGCGCGGCCGCCGGGAACGGCACGCCCGCGGCCTGGGCTTCCTCGAGGCACAGGCGCACGTCCTTGAGCATGTGCGCCGTCTTGAACAGCGTCGTGTAGTCGTGCTCGCGCATCGGCCCCGCCTTCAGCTGCAGCTGCGCGGAGGCCCCCGAGCCGCCCGCCACCACCTGCTGGAGCGCGTCCAGATCGACGCCCGTGGCGTCCGCCACCAGCAGCGCCTCAGCGAGCGCCGCCGCGTTGGCGGCGCCCATCGAGTTGTTGATCAGCTTGAGCATCTCCCCCTGTCCGAGCTCTCCGACGTACACGATCAGGCTGCCCATGGTCTCCAGCAGCGGCCTCGCGCGGGCGAAGTGCTCGGGCTCGCCGCCCACCATGATCGTCAGCGAGCCCTCCTCCGCGCGCGGGGAGGAGCCGGTTACGGGCGCATCCACGAGCGCCACCCCCGCGGCGTTCAGCGCGGCGCCGATGCGGCGCGTATCGGCGGGGGCGATCGTCGAGCAGTCCACGCACAAGAGCCCCTCGCGCGCGGCCTCGAGCACGCCGTGCTCGCCCGTCAGCACGCTTGCGACCTGCGCGCCGTCGACGACCATGCTCACCACGATGTCGCTCGCCTGCGCCACCTCGGCCGGGCTGGCGCCGACGCGCGCGTCGTGCTCCGCGGCCCACCGCTCGGCCTTGCCGGGGGTGTGGGTCCAGACGGTGAGCTCGTATCCCGCGCGCCTCACGTTGGCGGCCATGCGCGAGCCCATGATCCCCAGGCCGAGAAAGCCGATCCGCTCCGCGGTGGGTGCGATCCGCTCAGTCATGCGCGCTCATTTCCCCATCCTCCTCCACCGGGCGTTTCGATGCGCAGTCGTTCGCCCGCCTGCAGAGTGCCCATCGCCTTGCCCGGCAGCTCGCGCCCATCGAGCAGATTGCGCCCGCGCGCGCCCGGCTCGCCGCCCCCGGCGCCCCGCGGCGCGTGGCGGCGGCGCTCGGTGATGAGCGAGTAGCGCATCTCGCGCAGCGCTTCGATCTCGCGCACGACACCCTCGCCGCCGCGATGCTCCCCGGCGCCGCCCGAGCCGCGGCGCAGCGCGTATTCGCTCACGCGCAACGGGAACTCGCGCTCGAGCGCCTCCACGGGCGTGTTCAGCGTGTTGCTCATCGCCACGTGCACGCCGCTGGGTCCATCGGCATCCGCACACGCCCCCTGGCCGCCGCCGAGCGTCTCGTAGTAGCTGAACGCATCGTCGCCGAGCGTGAGGTTGTTCATCGTGCCCTGTCCAAGCGCCCGCCCGAAGGCTCCCAGCACGAGGTCGGCAACGCGCGAGGAGGTCTCCACGTTGCCCCCCACCACCGCCGGCGCCACGCCATCGGCTCTGGGCACGGCGTTGAGCAGCGACCCCTCCGGGGCTCGCACCTCGATCGGCCGGTAGGCCCCCGCGGTGGGCGGCACATCGGGGTCGGTGAGCACGCGCACCGCGAAGTAGCACGCCGAGCGCGTCACCGCGAGGGGGCAGTTGAGGTTTCCGGGGTGCTGAGCGGCGCTGCCCGCGAAGTCCAGGATCAGGCGATCGCACAGCACGGTCGCGAGCAGGCGCAGCACGAGGTCGCCCTCGGGCGCCTCCAGCACGTCCTCCGCGCGGCGCTCTCCATCGCCCATCGCGCGCAGGCCGGCGCGGGTGCGCCGCTCGGTGTAGTCCATCACCGCGTCGGTTGCCTCGTCGCAGGCGCGCGTGCCCCACGCGCTCGGCGAGCTCCACTAGGCGCCGCGCGCCGATGCGGTTGGCGGCGAGCTGCGCGCGCAGATCCGCGCGGCGCTCGCCGCGGCTGGCGCATCCGCGCGACGACGCGCTCGATCGCCTCGGCGTCGATCGGGTGTGGGCCCGATCACAACCCCCTCCTCCGCGAGCGTGCGGCTGTTGGCGGGCATCGATCCGGGCACGCTCCCGCCCACGTCGGCGTGGTGCGCGCGGTTGGCCGCGAACCCCAGCAGCCGCCCGCGGTCGTGCACGGGCGTGATCACCGTGATGTCGGGCAGGTGCGTGCCGCCGGCGAAGGGGTCGTTGAGCATCCACGAGCGGCCCTCCGAGTGATCCTCGCCGCAGGATCGCCTCGACCGCCGCGGGCATCGCCCCGAGGTGCACGGGGATGTGCTCGGCCTGCATCGTCATCTCCCCGCGCGCGTCGAACAGCGCCGTCGAGGCGTCGCGACGCTCCTTGATGTTGGCCGAGTACGCCGAGCGGATCAGCACCGCGCCCATCTCCTCGCACGCGGCGCGCAGCGCGCCGGTTATCACCTGCAGCTCGATCGGGTCGATGGCTTCGCTCACTTGGCCTCCGGGGGTTCAGGGTCCCGACCGCCGGGCTGCGTGCCACGCGCTCGCGTCGGTTGGGAGGGCCGCCCTTCGGGACGGCCGCGATGGGTCGCGCCGTGAGAGGCATCCTCCAGGTGCACGGTCCCCTGAGCATCGATCTCGCCCACCCACCCGGGAGGGACGAACAGCGTCGACTCGCCCAGCGCGCACACCGCGGGACCCTCCACGCGGGTTCCCGGCGGCAGCTCGCCGCGCAGGTACTCGGCCTGCACCGCGCGTCCCTCGAAGACGACGCTGCGGCGCTCGCGCGCGGGCTCGCTGTGCGCGGCGCTCGCCAGCGCCACCGCGGGTGTGCGGCCCCACGCGGAGACCCTGATCGTGACCAGCTCCAGCGGGGCCTGCTCGTCGCGATAGCCGTAGCGCTCCTCGTGGAGCTCCGCGAAGGACTCGCGCAGCTCTCCGATATCGAGCGGCCCCTTACAGGCGACCCGCTTCGCTCCACGCCCAGCTCGAAGGACTGTCCGCCGTAGCGCAGCTCATAGCGCACCCGCACCCTGCCCTCACACCGGCGGCGCTCCGGGTGCGGCGCGGCAGTTCGTCCTCTGCCCTCACACCGGCGGCGCTGGGTATGCGGTGCGGCAGCTCGTCCTGCGCGGACCGGCCCTCCCCCTCCTCATTGCCTTCCTCGCCCAACTCCGCGCGCACACGGCGGATCAGCTCCTCGCGCTCGCCTCCCACTCGCTCCGCCGTGAGCGTCTCGCCCGCGAGCATCACCGTGCGCGCCGCGTCGCGCCGGGCGGGCGCGCCCGCGAGTCCCAGCGCGCACAGCACCCCCGCCGCGCGCGGGCACAGGATGCGCTCGATGCCGAGCTCCCGCGCGAGCGCCACCGCGTGCAGGGGGCCGGCGCCGCCGAAGGGCATCAGCGCGAAGCGCCGCGGATCGAGGCCGCGCTCGACGCTCACCTTGCGCAGCGCGCGCGCCATCTGCGCCTCGGCTACGCGCAGGATGCCCTCCGCGCACTGCCTCCGTGCTCAGGTCGAGCTCGGCAGCGAGGCCCGCCACGGCTCGCCGCGCGGCCTCGTGGTCGAGCCGCACGCCGCCCGCCAGCGGGGTCTCGCGCGGCAGGCGTCCGAGCAGGAGGTTCGCGTCGGTCACCGTCGGCTCCTCGCCGCCGCGCCCGTAGCACGCGGGGCCGGGCTGCGCGCCCGCCGACTGCGGGCCCACGCGCAGCGCTCCTCCGGCGTCGCGCCACGCGATCGAGCCTCCGCCCGCTCCGACCGTGTGGATGTCGAGCGCCGGCAGCGCCAGCGGCCTGCCCGCCACGCTGCGCTCGGCCGTCTCGACCACCTCGCCATCCGACGATCGCGCACACATCGCACGAGGTTCCGCCCATGTCGAAGCACAGCACGTTCTCCGCACCCGCCGCGCGCGCGAGCATCAGCGCTCCCCCCACGCCCCCCGCGGGGCCCGAGAGCACCGTCAGCGCCGCGTGCCCCGCCGCTCGCTCGCAGTCGATCGTCCCGCCGGAGGACTGCATGATCTCGGGCTCGGGCAGCCCCATCGCGCTGGCCTTCTCGCGAGAGGCGCCGCAGGTACTCGCCGAGCAGCGGCGAGAGCGCCGCGTCCACCTCGGTGGTGGCCGCGCGCTCGTACTCGCGGAACGTCCCCACGAGCTCGTGCGAGAGCGACACGTGCACCCCCGGCAGGCGCTCCGCGAGCAGCTCCCCCAGCTCGCGCTCGTGCTCGGGGTGCGCGTAGGAGTGCAGCAGCGCCACCGCCACCGCCTCCGGCGCGGCCTGCGCGACGCGCTCCACGAGCTCCCGTGCCTCCGCCTCCCGCAGGGGGCGTATCGGGCCTGCCGGTCCCATGCGCTCCGGCGCCCCGAAGCGCAGCGCCGGCGGTGCCCACGGCTCGGGCGCCGGCCTCGCACAGGCGGTACAGGTGCGCCCGCGCCTGGCGAGCGAGCTCGATCACGTCGGTGAACCCCTCGGTCGCGACCAGCGCGGTGCGCGCGGGTGCGGCCTCCGAAACTCCAGGAGCGCGTTCGTGGCGACCGTCATCCCGTGCGCGAAGCGCTCGTATCTCGCGCGGCTGCGCCCCCGCGGCCGCGAGCACCGCGTCGATCGCCCGACATCCCCGCCATCGGACTGCTCCGGCGTGCTCGGCACCTTGGCCGTGTGAATCCTGGCGGGGCCAGAGCCGGCCGGGCTGCCCCTGAAGTCAGGGGGCTCAGCGCCCTCCAACACCAGCACCGCATCGGTGAAGGTCCCGCCCACATCGACTCCCAGGAGCATCCCCGGGAGCCTACGTGGGCGGGCGGGCCTCTCTCCTCAAGCTGCCATCCGCTCGCGATTCTCGGTATCGGCGAGATGCTGGTGCGATGGGCAGTAGCCGTTGTGCGGCAGCGGCACGCGCTGGCACGCCGCGCCCTTGCGCGTCGTCGCGCGGCACTCCAGCGGCTTGCCGTTGATCTCGGCGTAGGCCGCAAGGGGATTCTCCGCGAGGTACTGCTGCGCGAGCGCCATGTAGCGGGCGACCACCTGATAGCACCCGCTCCTGGGCGTTCATCGGGAAGAACCCCCTGATGTCGCAGAACAGCGTGCGTTCCGGGCGCGCGAAGTAGTAGCGATCGGTCGCCATGCGCTCGATCGCCGACTCGCAGGCGTGCAGCACCTGCTCGTGGTTGCTGTCCACCCCCGCGCTCCCTGCCGCGGTTCCGGGCTTGGGAGCGCTGATGTAGGGCGCCAGCTCCCGGTAGATGGCTCGACTGAACTGATACACGGCGCCCCAGCCCTCCTTCGGTTCTGGTTCTCGACCAAGGTCGTTGTCGACCAAGGTCGTTTGCGGGTGTCTTGTCTCCGCGATCCCAAAGACTCCAATTGTCTCTGAGACCTTCCTCCCCCCACAACACGCCTCGCGCGTAAACGGACCGTCATCAGGAGACTTTTTCCCTTGTTCTTCCAATGATGGCCTCGTTTCTAAGGCTCCCATGAAGCCAGCAGCAAGGAATGGTTAAGCGCAGATTAATTCGCCGTCGCCGCGGCACCGACTCGGCGCTGCCTCACTCCCATGTCTGCCATTCCAGGCGCTCGCCATCGGGCACGACGATGTGGCGGCGATCGAGCGCGGGGTCGCGCTCGGGGCGATCGACGCGGCGGTGCGCCCCGCGGCTCTCCTCGCGCGCGAGGGCGCTCAGCGCGATCAGTCGCGCCAGCGGGTGGAGGTCGTGCACGAGCCTTTCAAGGCCCTCTCGGTCGCGCTCCACGCCGGCATCGCGCCACAGCGCGGCGCGTGTGCTCGCATCCGCCGGGGGTGGCCCTGCTCGTGCTGTCAAGGCTGCGAGCTCCGCTGCCGAGGCGGGCTTTGCCGCCGGCTCGTCGAGCGCCCGGTGGGCCACTCTGCGTGCGAACACGAAGCACTCGCTCAGCGAGTTCGACGCCAGCCTGTTGGCTCCGTGCAGCCCCGTGCATGCCGACTCACCCACCGCGTACAGCCCCGCTACGGCCGAGCGCCCCTCCAGGTTGGTGACGATTCCGCCCATCATGTAGTGCGCCGCCGGAGCCACCGGCACCCGCTCGCGGGTGGGATCGAGTCCCGCTTCGCGCAGCGCTCCCACCACGTTGGGAAACAGCGCGGGGTCGATCGCGCGCATATCGAGCTCCACCGCGCCGGCGCCCGTCTGGAGCAGGCGCGCCTGGATTGCCCGGGACACCTCGTCGCGAGGGGCCAGCTCGTCCACGAAGCGCTCCCCATCCGCGTCGTGCAGCGTGGCGCCCTCGCCACGGATCGCCTCGGTGATGAGGAACCCCTCGCGCCCGCGCACCCCCACCACGGCGGTGGGGTGGAACTGCATGAACTCCAGATCCGCCAGCTGCGCGCCCGCGTCGTGGGCGAGCAGCAGCCCCGCCCCCTGGGACCCCGGAGGGTTGGTCGTTCGCGCCCACAGCGCCGCCGCTCCGCCGGTCGATACCACCACCGCACGCGCGCGCAGCATGCGTCCGTCCTCGCAGAGCACTCCGCGGCAGCGGGGGTCAGTGGGGTCCTCGCCGGTCCACAGCGCCCGCGCTCGCGCGTTCTCCAGCACGGCGATGCGCGGCTCGGCGACCACCAGCGCCGAGAGCTGGCGCAGCAGTCTTCTCCCCGTCGCGCTGCCGCCCGCGTGCACCACGCGGCGTACCGAGTGCCCTCCCTCCAGGCCCAGCGCAAGGCGTCCAAAGCGATCGGCGTCGAAGCGCACGCCCAGCGCCTGGAGGTCGTGCACGCGCTCGGGCGCCTCGCGCACGAGGATCTCCGCCGCCGAGCGCCTCACCGCGCCGCGTCCCGCGTGCTCGGTGTCGCTCAGGTGCAGCTCGAAGCTGTCCTCCGCCGCGAGCGCCGCCGCCAACCCGCCCTGCGCCCAGTAGCTGGCGGTCTGGGCGAGCGGCGCCGCGGAGACGAGGGCCACCCGCGCGCCCTCTCGCGCCGCGCACAGCGCCGTGTACAGCCCCGCCGCGCCCGCTCCGATCACGGCCACGTCGGTCTCGATCTGCTCTGCGTTCACTTCTTGCGACGCGGCAGCAGGATCGAGGGGATCGTGGCGATGCGCGTGGTGCCGTTCGTGGTGACCGTCACCGTGGTGCTGGTGCGCGGCGTCGTGCTCCCGGGCACGCGCGCGCCCGGCGTGAGGCCGCCAGTGGTGGCCGTCCTCGAGGTGCTCAAGCCGGGGGCGAGGTTTCCTGGTGCGCTACCGGGGGCCGTGGTGCCCGGAGCGAGCGTGCCCGGGCCAGTGGTGCCCGGAGCGGTGGCGCCCGGCGTTGTGTTCCCGGGCGTCGCGCTCCCCGGCGTGGTGGCCCCGGGGATCGTCGTGCCCGGCGTCGTTGGCGCGGTCGTCGTCGTGGGCGTCGAGACGGTCCTCGTGATGGTGGTGGGCGGGAGCGTCCCGGGTCCCCCCGCGAGCTTCACCAGCGCAGCCGCGAGCACTCCCAGGGCGAGCACGATCGCCGATGTGGCAGCGAGCAGCGGGGCTCGCCAGTTGGGCGTGGAGGCCAGGCGGGTTCGCGCGGCGGCGCCGCACCGCAGGCACCAGTCCTGATCGGGGCGCAGCGGCGAGCCGCACAGCGGGCACTCCTCGCTGCTCACGCCTTGCCGGTCTCAGCCGGGGTCTCCCCCGTGGAGGGGCGAACGATCTGCGTGGGCGGATCGATCACCTGCGTTGGCTGATCCTCCTCGCGTGGGGGCTGCTGGGTGGAAGGCTGGATGGGCTGGGCGGGTTGCACGGGGTCCAGCGGCGAGGTGGGCGGCGCCATCGGCGGGCGTGCCGGGACGGGCGGTGAGCTCGGCGAGTCGCTCGGCGGGGAGGGGGGGGCCGACGGTGGCGTTGGGGCGGCGCCCAGCGGACGTGGCGCAGCGGGTGGCGAGGGCGCGGCGCCCGGCGGACGTGGGGGGCCGGACATCGGCCATGCAGGGGACGTCGGTGCGGGTGGCTGCGCGCTTGGCGGCCCGGCCGCCGGTGCGGCGATCGGGCGATCGGCGTGGCTCCCCATCGAGAACCCGCAGGCGGGGCAGAAGCGGTCCTCGCTGCCGTGGATCGCCGCGCAGCGCGGACACGCGGTGACGCCGGCCTCGCGCAGCACCGTCACCCCGCGGCGCTGGCGCAGGGTCTCCTCGATCGCGCGCAGCTCGGTGTCGATGCGCGCCAGCGTCGCGAGCTTGCTCGCGAGCAGGTTCTCGCGCTGCTGGCCCAGCCTGTGCATCTCGAACACCAGCCCGCCCAGATCGCGGTAGGCGAGCTCGCGGGTCTTGCGCAGGAAGCGCAGCCTGCGGCGCAGCCCGCCACGCTCCAGGAACCCAGGGTCGGCGGGCGTCGTGGGAGCGTCAACGCCGGCCACAGCTGGGTTGGCAGGCGCCGCGGAGGCATTCACGCCTGCCGCTTGACCCTGCTCCTCCGTCTGCCGGCCGGCTCCCACTGGACCCGAGGCGGGCTCGCTCTGAGCAGATTTGCTCTCGTCCACCATCGAATCATGCTATCCACCTTCATCGCAGCAGCGCTCGCCATGCCGCCGCCACGCGCTGCGCCATCCGCTCGGCCGAGAAGCGCTCGGCGTGGGAGCGGCCCGCCACGCGCGGGTCGGCCGCGGCGAGGTGGGGCGCCAGCGCCTCCCGCCAGCAGGTGATGTCGAAGGGCGCGCACAGCGCGCCGTGGAGGCCCTCCAGGGCCTCCGGGTGGATGCCCACGGGCGTGGCCAGCACCGGGACCTCGCAGGCCAGCGCCTCGAGCGCCGCCAGGCCGAAGCCCTCCCGCTCGGAGGGCACCACGACTGCGTTGGCCGCGTTGATCCACAGCGGCACCTGCTCCGGGCTGACGCCCCCGAGCGTCAGCAGCTTCGTTCCAGTCGCGTCGGCCAGCGTGCGCGCCCGATCGAAGCGCTTCTCCGCGCGCGCGGGATCGGCGGGAAACAGCAGGTGCGCTCGCGCAGGGTCCAGGCCCAGCTCGGCGCGGGCCCGCGCGCGCGGCAGGGGGCGAAAGCGCTCCATATCGACGCCGCAGGGCAGCACCAGCGCGCGCCGGCGTGCCGCGCGCCCGGGCAGCTCCTTCGCCAGCGGCTCCGAGGCGGTGGCGAGGAGGTCCATCAGCGGCAGCGCCGCGCGCGTGGCCTGGCGCGTGCGCGGATGGCGCACGTCGGTGCCGTGCACCGTCAGAGCCCGTATCCGCGCTCGCACGGCCAGCGCGGGCCACGCCGTGAGGCCGTAGTGCGCGTGGACCACATCCACCCGCTCTCCCTGCTCGGCGGCGCCGAGCGAGCGATCGCGCCGCTGCGAGCAGCGCTCGCGCGCCGGGCGCGAACTCATACAGCTCCACCTCCAGCCCCTCCAGGCCGCGCAGCGCGCGCACCTGGTCGCGCACGAAGCGCCCGCGCTCGGGATGGCCGGCGTCGGGGAGCATGTTCGAGACCACCAGCGCACGCACCACCCGCTGACCGTATCGCTCTGGAATGATGGCCTGCGTGGAGAGTCCTCTGTCAAGCGCTCAACCAGATGGCGCCGCCGCGGGCAGTGGAGGCGGAGGCGGCCATCGCGGCAGGCCCATCGGCGTGTTCGACTCGGGCGTGGGCGGGCTCACCGTGCTGCACGAGCTCCTCGTGAGGCTCCCGCACGAGGACTTCCTCTACCTCGGCGACACCGCGCGCTTCCCCTACGGCGAACGCTCTCCAGCCGAGATCGAGCGCTTCTCGGCCGAGATCGCCGAGGAGTTGCTCCGGCGCGGCGCCAAGCTGCTGGTCGTCGCCTGCAACTCCGCCACCTCCGCCGCGCTTCCCAGCTTGAGCAGGCGCATGATGCACACCACCCTTGGCCTCGACGTGATGGGGGTCGTGCGGCCGGAGGCGCTGCGCGCGGTGGCCACCACGCGCTCCGGGCGCATTGGGCTGCTCGCGACGCCCACCACCGTCGCCTCGCGCGCCTACGAGGAGGCCGTGCTCGCGATCGACCCCCACGTCACCCTGCACGCCGTGCCCTGCCCGGGACTGGCTGCCCTCATCCAGGCGGGAGAGCAGTTCGACGAGCGCGCCGTTGAGATGGTGCGCGAGGCGTGCGAGCCGCTGCGCCGGATCGAGGTCGACACCGTGATTCTCGGCTGCACTCACTATCCGCTGCTGCAGCCCATGCTCCAGCGCATGCTCGGCCCCGACGTCACGCTCGTCACCTCCGGCGCGGCGCTCGCCAGGCAGGTCGAGCACGCCCTCTCGACGCGCGAGCTGCGCAACCCCCGCGCGGAGGGGGGAAGGGGGGAGAGGGCGGGGACAGCGGGAGGGGAGGGCGACTACCGCTTTCTCTGCACCGGCGACGCCGACGCGTTCCACGAGCTCGGCACCCGCTTCCTGCAGATGCCCCTGGGCACCGTCGAGCGGGTCGAGCTGGCCGAGGTCGGGGCGCCGGCATGAGCCGCAGCTACGGGCGCGGGCCCGACGAGCTGCGCCCCACCACGATCGAGGCCGGATTCGTGCGCACCGCCACCGGCTCGGCGCTGATCTCGATGGGGGAGACGCGCGTGATCTGCACCGCCTCCGCGCAGGAGAGCGTGCCGCGCTGGATGACCGGCAAGGGGCGCGGCTGGGTGACTGCCGAGTATTCGATGCTCCCCGCCTCCACGGGAGATCGCAAGCAGCGCGACATAGTCAAGGGGCGCCTCGATGGGCGCTCGGTCGAGATCCAGCGCCTGATCGGCCGCGCGCTGCGCGGGGTCGTCGACTTCCGCGCGCTGGGGGAGCGCACGATCTACCTCGACTGCGACGTGCTCCAGGCCGACGGCGGCACGCGCTGCGCGTCGATCACCGGCGCCTACGTGGCGCTCGCGCTGGCCTGTGCGCGCCTGCGGGAGAAGGGGAAGCTCGAGAGCTCGCCCCTGACGGGCTCGGTGGCGGCGGTCTCCTGCGGGATGATGGAGGGCAGGGCGCTGCTCGACCTCGACTACGCCGAGGACTCCAACGCCGAGGTCGACGCCAACGTCGTGATGACCGGTGAGGGCGGACTGGTGGAGGTGCAGGCCACGGCTGAGCGCACCCCCCTCTCGCGCGCGCACCTGGACGAGCTGCTCGCGCTCGCCGCCGCGGGCATCGCCGAGCTGCGCGCCCTGCAGGACGCGGCGGTGGCCGGAGCCGCCGATCCAGCGTGAACCTCCTGCTCGCCACGCACAACGAGCACAAGCGCCGCGAGTTCGCCCGGCTGCTGGGCGCCGGGGAGGAGACCCTCGGTGGATATGACCTGCAGAGGCTGCCCGACGAGGTCGAGCTTCCTCCCGAGGACGGCGAGACGTTCGCGGACAACGCGCTCGGCAAGGCGCGCGCGGCGGCCGCGGTGACGGGCACGATCGCGATCGCCGACGACTCCGGCATCGAGGCCGCCGCGCTGGGCGGCGCTCCGGGGGTGCGCTCCGCGCGCTACGCCGAGGAGGGGGCCACGGGGAAGGCGCCTCCATCGGATGAGCAGAACCTGCGCAAGCTCCTGCGCGAGGCCCCAGCGGGGAGCGCCCTGGAGTACGTCTGCGTGATCGCCCTGGTGGACCCGGTGGATGGCGTCGAGCGCCTCTTCGAAGGCCGCTGCGCCGGGCGCCTGGTAAGCGAGCCGCGCGGGGAGCGCGGGTTCGGCTATGACCCCGCCTTCCTGCCCAACGCCGGGCCGCCGGGTTTGACGATGGCCGAGCTGACCGACCAGCAGAAGGACGCCATCAGCCACCGGGGGCACGCGGCGCGGGCGCTGGCTGCGTGGTTGGACGAGCGGTGACGAAGCCAACGCGGTGGCAGGCGCGCAGGCGCCGCCGGCGAGGCTCAGAAGAGGTTGATCGAGGCCGAGGCTCCAACGGCCACCGACAGCGCCGCGTACCCCGTGTACCCCTCCAGCAGCAGCAGCGCCGCGGTGACGAGCGCCACCAGCACAGTAGTGAGCCAGGCTATGCGCGAGAGCGGCATCCCGTCGTATTCTCCCGCTCTCGCTCCCGACTTGCTTCGCCGGCCGCTCGCGGACGTCCGCGAGCGGTGTTAGCGTCGCGCCGACCGCTTTCACGAGCGAGTCGTTCGACCCGACCCGACCCGAACCGAACGCGAACGAGGAGGACGAAGTGACGAAGACCGAGCTGATCGATCAGGTGGCCGACCGCGCCGAGCTGACCAAGCAGGACGCCGCGCGCGCGGTGGACGCGGTGCTGGCCACGGTCGAGGCGACCCTGCGCCGCGGCAGCGAGATCACCCTGTCGGGATTCGGCAAGTTCCATGTGGGCGAGCGCGGTGCGCGTCAGGGCGTCAATCCGCGCACCGGCGAGCGCATCCAGATCGCCGCCTCGCGCGTCCCCCGCTTCACCGCCGGCAGCGGCTTGAAGAGCGCCGTCAAGGGGCGCTGAGCGACGGCACGGGCGCGGGCACGTTCACCGGCGCTGGCACGCCGCCGAGCGGCACTGCGCCGAGCTTCGCCCCCGCGATGCGATCGCGCACGGCCTGGACCACCGAGAGGCAGCGGATGCCCATCTCCAGCCCGACCTCGGGCGCGCTGCGCTCGCGCACGCACTCGAGGAACGAGCGCAGCTGGGCGAGGAGGGGCTCCTCGATCGGCACGAACACGCGCTCCAAGAGGCTCTCCTGGCGGTAGGTACGCGAGCCGCCGCCATCCAGCTCCAGCGAGGTGGAGCGGCAGCGCTCCACCGTGCGGCGCAGGTAGTCGACGGTGACGTGCGACTGCTCTGTGGTGGCGCTGAGACGGCGGATCTTCTCCTCCGTGACGCGGCTGGCCACAAGCGTTCCGATCAGCCCATCCTCGAAGGTGAAGGTCGCCACGGCGTAGTCGTCGAGCTCGGGCGAGCGCACGCGCCGGCCGACGGCGTGCACGTCGCGCAGCTCGCGTCCCGCGGCCAGCGTAAGCAGCACGTGGATGTCGTGCAACATCAGATCCTGCACCACGTCGGCGTCAATGATGTGCCCACCGAAGGGGCTCAGACGCTGCAGCTCCAATGCCACCACGCGCTCGCCCTCCAGCAGCTTCGCGACCTCGCGCACGGCGGGGTTGAAGTGCTCGATGTGCCCCACCTGCACCACCGGCCGGCGCGCGCACGCGACGACGGTGTCGCGCAGCGCCTGCGCGTGCTCGACGGTGAGCGCCACGGGCTTCTCGATCAGCGCGTCCACCCCCGCACGCAGCGTCAGCAGGGCGTGCTCGACGTGCAGCGCGCTGGGCGTGCAGATCGACACCGCCCGCACCTCCCCGAGCAACTCCTCCGCGCTCGCGAAGGGGCGCGTATCGAACTGCCTTGCCACCGCGGCGCAGCGCTCGGGGTCGAGGTCGTACACCCCCCGCAGTTCGCACATCCCTCCAAGCGCCCCGTAGGTGCGGATGTGATGAGAGCCCATATTGCCCGCCCCGATCACCCCCACGGGAATCGGGTCGCCGCGGCGCCGCCCGCCATTGCGGCGGCGCTCGATCGGGACTGGGCAGATCGGCGGGGCGGCGTCGCTCTCGGCCATCAGCTCATGCTCACGTAGCCGGTCGCTTCGCCGGGCGGGCGTTCGTTCAGCGAGACCTTGTTTTCGTAGTTGCCCTCGATCGTCTGGATGTCGCCATTGGGTAGCACGCCCCGAACGATGCCCACGTGCTCGCCCCCGAACACGATCAGATCTCCCGGCTTGGGCGTCACGCCCGGTCCGTTGGGCACCGCGCGCCCGGCCCCCTGCGCCCACGACCAGATCGCCGAGACCGTACCCAACCCTTCGCCCTGAGCGCCCAGCGGCGCGCCTGCCTGGCGCGCCGCCCACGAGGCGAAGTACGCGCACCACGGCTCCCCGGGCGCCGCTCCCGCGGTGGCCGAGCGGTATTCGGCGATCGCCGGCGATTCGTTCGAGCCGGGCGGCTGCTCGGCCTGGCCGATCTGGCTTTCGGCGGCTGCCACGATGCGACTGCCATTGCCGGCGGTCGCGGCGGGCGAACCCACCGGGGCGCTCGCGCTCGCCTGGGCGAGGGCGGTTGCGAAGGTGGAGGGGCTGGTCGCGGCTTCGGCGCTGGGCGCGGCCGTCCCGCCCGTGAGCGCCATGGGGTTCGAGAGGGCCTGGTCGATCACGGCGACGCGTTGCAGCGCGGAGTCGAGGGACATCGCTCCCTGGTGATCGGCCGTTCTGCGTTTGGTTTGAGGCTTGAAAAGGAATGGGCGACCAGAGGTCGGGTGGGTGGGGCCTTAATTAAGGGATGGGCGACCAGAGGTCGCCCATCCCACCACCGTTCCCTCGATGAATCGGCGGTATATAGCTTCTGCCGGCCTTCCCTGACCGCGCGAAGCGTTTTGACCCGCCCGGGGGCGGTTGTGGCCGCCCCCGGATGGGCTTCGCTGCAGCGGTGACGAGCAAGCTCGCCACCGCTGAGGAAGGGTTGAACTAGCCGATGAGCTTCAGCACTGCCTGGGGCAGGGAGTTGGCCTGCGCCAGAATCGCGGTGCCGGCCTGCAACAGGACCTGCTCCTTGGTGAAGTTCGTCATCTCCGCCGCCATGTTGACGTTGACGATCGAGCTCTGCGCCGCAGAGAGGTTCTGGTCGTAGATGGCCTGGTTGCTCTGCGTGTACTGCAGGCGGTTCTGCACCGCGCCGAACCCGCCGGCGGCCGACGCGACCTTGGTGATCGCGGCGTCGATGGTCGAGATCGCTTCTTCTTCGCCCAGGCTGATCGTGCCGACGGCTTCGCCGAGGCTGATCGTGCTGACGGCGATCACTTCACCGTCGTTGGCGCCCACCTGGAAGGTGATGGCCGCTTCTTCCTTCAGCAGGCTGGTGCCGTTGAACTGGGTGGTCGTGCCGACTCGTTCGATCTCCGAGTTCAGCTGTTCGACCTCGGACACGATCGCTTCCTTGCTGGATTCCGAGTTGGTGCCGTTCTTGTACTGCACGGCGAGCTCGCGGACGCGCTGGAGCATCTGCTCCACCGTGTTGAGCGAACCCTGCGCCGTCTGCGCGAGCGCGACGGCGTCCTGCGTGTTCTGCTGCGCCTGGTTCAGACCGTTGATCTGACCCTGCAGCGTCTGGCTGATCGAGTAGCCGGCGACGTCGTCGGCGGCCGTGTTGATCCTCAGACCCGAGGACAGGCGCTGCATCGAGGTCGCGACGGAGTTCTCCGTGTTCTGGAGGTTCCGCTGGGCGTTCATCGCCTCGATGTTGGTGTTCACTGTAAGGGACATGCGTTCATCTCCTTGATGACGGTTGGTTGATAGTCCCGAGCTGACTCCCTGTCAGCCCTTCCTGCACGTCGTTTATCGTCAGCGCGCCGCGGAACTTGAGAGACACCTGCGCACGCTGGCCATGCGGGTCTCGCCAGCCGCGCTGGCTGTGCGAGTGCCCGCCAAAACCGCTGGCCTGCGGCCTCTTCCGGCCCCGCGGGCGTCGCCGGCTGTCAGACGGCGTCGAAGCGCCGCAGCCCGGGCACACCCGGCACAGGGTCGCTGTGGGTGTAGGCCCACAGCTGGTTGCCTGGACAGTGGCGCCCGCCGTGGCAGGCGTGCGGAGCGAAGTAGTAGCGCACCTGCCCCGCGGCCACCTTGGCCTGCAGGCTGCGGGTGCGCGTGAGCGCCCCGTCCACGTCGTTCATCGTCAGTACCGGCTGGGCGTCGCGAACGACGAGTCCCACGACGTCGTTGATGTTCGCGGCGGCCACCTCGTAGCGGGTATCCTCGCGGTTGGCGCGCAGATAGCGGCTGAGCGCCACGCTGGTCGGGTCGGCCTGCAGCGAGTTGGAGTGGTGGCCGCGGATCAGATCGAAGTCGTGGCTCAGCGAAGTGGCGAGGAAGGCCGCAAGCAGGAGCCCGAGCAGGATGGCGCGTCGCGGACCGCCGCCGCGCCACAGCACGCCCACCGACAGCCCGAGCACCGCGCAGATGGCGGGCGTGAACGCTTCCAGGTAGCGCGTCTGCAGGCGGCGCATCGCGCTGAAGACGATCAGCCCCGTGAGAAACCACACGACGATGCCCACCGCGAAGCGCCCGTGCGGGCTGCGCAGAGCCTCGCGCAGTCGCTCGCGACCCTGCGCGAGCAGCGCGGTCAAGGCGAGCAGCCCCAGCAGGGCGGCCGCCAGGACTCCCGTCCCCACCAGGCTCCAGAGCTCTGAGGAGCCCGCGCTCAGCAGCCGCAGGGGGCCAGGGCTGCCTCCTGGCGCAAGTGCGGCGCCTCCGATCGCGCCGTGGTTGGAGAGGCGGTTGAGGCCGTTGTAGACGAACGTCACGCGCCACACGCTGCCATCGCCGGAGCCCACCGGAAACGGCCGCTGGCCGAGGGGGGTCAGCGAGGCGATCGCCGTCCACGACAGCGCCACCGCGATGAACGTCGCGGCCGTGGCGCCCGTCACGCGCAGGCGGGCGCGCAGGGTGGGCTCCGCCGACCACAGCCACACGAGCGCCAGCGCGGGCAGCGCGATCAGCGCCTCGGTGAGCTTCACGTTGAAGGCCAGTCCCAGCACCGCCGCCGCGAGCACCGACCAGCGCAGGCGGCTGCTCTCCAGCGCCGCGAAGGACAGCCACAGCGCGCCGATCAAGAGCGCTGCCAGCACCGAGTCCATCGTGTCGCTGCGCGCCGTCAGCACCGACACCGGCAGCACCGCCAGCGCCAGCGCCGCCGCCAGCGCCGTAACCAGTCCAAAGGGCCGGCGCAGCGCCCCGAACAGCAGCCCGCAGGCGGCCACGCCACCGAGCGCCTCCGGGAGGTGCAGGCCGAACAGCGTGAACCCCAGCGCCTTCGTGCTGGCCACCTGCAGCCACAGGTCGACGGGGGGCTTGTCGATCGAGACGCTCCCTCCGGGCTCCAGCGCGCCGAAGAACAGCGCGTGCCATGACTGGCCCATCGTGCGCACCGCCGCGTCGTAGAAGACGTTGCCGTTCACCCTCTGGATCGACCACAGGCGCAGTGCTGTGGCGAGCACGAACAGCAGCGCCGCGCACAGCCACGGCGCCCAGCGCTCGAGCGGGCGCTCAGGCGCGTACGTCGATGCGGCGGGGAGGCTCACCGTCGGGAGAGTACGGGTCCTCGCCCTGTACCTGCTGCGCTCGGCGCTCACGCTCGCGCCGGGCGCGCTCCCGGCGCTGCTGCTCGCGACGGTCGCGCGCCGCACGGTCGCTCGGGGCCGGCGCGATGGGCGCGAGCGTAGGCGGTGGGGGAGCGATGGGATGGATCGGGTCCATCGTGGGCTCTGCCCTCAGGGCCGCCTTGACAGCTCGGCCTGGACCAGCTCGTGCTGGCGGCTGCGCAGCTCGGCCACGACAAGGTGGCGCCAGAGGAACACGGCGCCAGCCCACACCGCCACGTAGCAGGCGATGCCCGCCACCAGCGCGTGCAGCGCCGCGCCGACGAAGGTGTTCGTGGACATCGAGAGGTAGCCCCCCACCATGAACCCCACCAGGCCGCCCCAGCCCTTGGCCCGCGCGACGCCATGCGCAGCGCGTGGGTGGGCGGCGATGCTGAGGCCCGAGCCCTTCGCCGCGGCATCCGGATTGGCCCTCTTGGGCTTCTTGCCCTGCTTGGACTTGGCCTGCTTGGGCTTGGCCTCGCTCGGGGGAGCAGCGTGGACCTTGGTCTCGCTCGCGGGAGTGGGCAGGGGCTCGGCGATCTCGGTGTCAGCCGCCATGGCCTTCCTTCCGCTCCAGGCCCCTGCGCCGCTCGGCGCGCTGGCACTCGAAGATGAAGCGCACGAGGCGGCGGTGGTCGCCCTCGCCGATCTCATCGAAGCAGATCGCGCGGTGCCCGCGCGCGTCGGTGCGCACCACCGTGCCGCTGCCGAGGATCGGCGCGCTGCCAGGGGTGGTGCTTAGCCGGAAGTCGACCCGCTCGCCGATCTTCAGCGTGCTGGGTCCCGCCAGCAGCATCCCGCCGCCGCTGAGGTCCACCGAGTAGCTTCGCACCGTCCCCTGAGCCGAGCCCGTGCACACCATCACCGGGCGCGTGGCCTGCACGCGCACGTACTCCCGCTCCTGGAGCACCTCGACCGAGCACAGCTCGCGGAAGCGCAGCAGATCGCAATCCTCCAACGTCACGGTGCCGCGCAGGCGCACGCGTCCGCGGTGGCTCCCGTACTCGAGCACCACATCGTCGAGGCTGCCCTCGCTGAGGGGGCGCTCGGTGCGGAACATGACCCCCACCAGCAGCGAGTCCTCCTCGCGCTCGGTCACGCGCGCCTGGATGCGCTCGCCGGAGTCCCTCACGAGCGTCACCGTCGTCGAGCGCTTGGGCAGCTTCAGCGCGCCCTCGTTCTCGGAGCTCTTGCGTAGGAGTCTCATGGCAACAGGCGGTCCGCCAGGTGGGTCGGGTCGATCCGGGTGAGGCCTCCACGAAGACGCCCGCGATCCAACAGATATTCGGGCGCCAATCCGAACCTGCAGGCGGCCTCGACGGCGACTCCGATCTGGTCGGTCTCATCGGCGTGGGTGATCGCCAGCCCGGTGGGGCGCAGCGGACGCAGCGCCTCCAGCAGCTGCGCGGCCGCCTTCGCGCCGAGCGTCGCCGGCAGCGCCACGAGCACCCGATCGGGCTCGAGCTCATCCAGCAGCCCGGCGATCAGCCCGATCGCCTGACGATCCGCGGGGGAGAGGGCGGGGATGTCGAGCAGCAGCAGGCCATCGTAGCGTGCGTTCTTCGAGCGCGTCGCGCGCACGCTGGGAGGCGATCGCCGCGGGTTCCATCACGTGGGGGCTCAGCAGCATCGCCGGCTGCTGGCGCTCTGACTCCAGCATGATCGTGGCACAGCTCGCGGGCAGCGTGCCCGCCCTGCGATAGGCCCCCAGCAGGGCGGCGCAGCAGTTCGTCTTGCCGGCGCCCCCGGGTCCCACCACCGCGATTGTGGCGCCCTGCGCGGAGAGCAGGGGGGTCACCGGGATGCGCGCCGCCAGCGCGCCGCGCACGGCGCGCTCGAGTCCGCCAAGCGGCGCGAACGGGATCGCGTGGACAATCGCCGAGTCGACCAGCTCCCGCGTCAGCTCCTCGCTCACGCCCACCCCGACCATGTTCCGTTCGATGTCCGCGCGGGCTTGCTCCCAGCGCGGTGCGAGCGCCGGCGGGGACTGGCGCGTGACCTGCCGGGGGCGCACGACCTGCGGGCGCGTGACGTGCAGCTCGCCCATATCGCGGTCGATCCGCTCGAGCTCGCCCTCCAGCGGGTCGAGCCGCGGGGAGGGGGCGGGCGATGCCTGTGGGGCCGCGGGGAGCGGGTGGGCCTGCTCGGCCGCGGCAAGCGCCGCGCCAAAGGTGTCCGGGGTCAGCTCGCGGAACTCCTCCACCGGGCCGGCGGTCGGGCGCGGCGGGTCTTCGACGGTGGCCTCGGGCGCGGTGGCGGCGATCGTGGCGAGCGTGTTCGTCATATACGCCCCCAGCGGATGGCGCATGGGCGGCGCCTGCGCGGGGACGCGGGTGGGTTCCGGATCTTCGTCGTAGATGTCGATGCTGGGGCCGCCCGGACGGGCCTCGACCTCCACGAAGGGCCGCCGGAAGAAGCCGCCGATGCCGCCCTCCAAGCCACGCCGGCGGCGCACGACGATCGCGTCGACCCCCAGCTCGGCCTCGATCCTGGGGATCAGCTCGTCGATCGAGCGCCCGCGGTAGAGGCGCGTGTCGCCGTCTGCTTCGGGCAGGCCGAGCGCCTGCTCCTCGCCGATCCGCTTCTCGGTGGGGCGCGGCGTGCTCAGCAGGGCGCTGAAGGTGCTCATGCGTGGATGACTCCAATCGTCTCGACGTTTACGCCCGGTGCGATCTCGTTGTACGAGCACACCGGGAGGTGGGGCTGGGCCTGGGCGATCAACCTGCGCAGATGGCGGCGCACGCGCGCCGAGCACAGGAGGACTGGTCCCCGGGCCTGGCCGGGGGTGGATCCCATCCCAGCGCTGGCGTGCTCGACCTGAGCGCGCAGGGCGTTGACGATGGCGTGCGCGCGGGGCGGGTCCATCGCGAGGTACTCGCCGTCTGTGGTCTGGGTGATCGAGGTGGCCACCTCCTGCTCGATCGCAGGATCGAGGGTGATCGCCTGCAGGCGCAGTTGCTCGTCCAGGTGGGGGGCCGTGATCGCGCGGCCCAGCGCCTGGCGGGCGTACTCCGAGAGCAGGCTTGTATCTCGTGTTATTCGCGCCTTATCGCCGATTGCCTCCACGATCGTGCCGAGATCGCGGATCGCGATGCCTTCGGAGAGCAGCGACTGCAGCACGCGCTGGATCTCCCCGAGCGAGAGCAGCTCCGGCACGACCTCCTCGACGACCGCCGCGTTGGTCTCCTTGAGCTGCTCCAGCAGCGCCTTGACGTCCTGGCGGGTCAGGAGCTCCGCGGCGTGCGCGCGGATCGTCTCCGTCAAATGGGTGACGATCACCGACTCCGCGTCCACAACGGTGTAGCCGAGCGTCTCGGCCTCCGCTCGCGCGGACTCGTGCACCCACGTGGCGGGCAGCCCGAAGGCGGGCTCGGTGGTGGGGATGCCCTGCAGGGCGCCCGCGGCGTCGCCGGGGTCCATCGCCAGCAGGTGCCCGGGCATGATGCGCCCGCGCGTGACCTCCGAGCCGCGCACCTTGAGCACGTACTCGTGGGACTCCATGCCGAGCTCGTCGTGGATGCGCACCGCCGGGATCACCACGCCGAGCTCGCCCGCGATCTGGCGGCGGATCATGCTCACGCGGCGCAGCAGCGCCCCGGGGTGGGTGGGGCCGGATCCTCCGTCAACCAGTGGCACCAGCCCGAAGCCGATCGCCAGCTCGAGCGCGTCCAGCGGCGTGCGCTGCACGTCGCCCTCGCTCTTGCCCGCGGGGGGCAAGCCGGGGGGCGCGGCGCCGGCGAGGGCCAGCTCCGTCGAGTGCTCCTCGCCGGGCATCCCGTTGCGCACGCTCCAGCCGATCGCCGCGAGGATCGCGGCGATGAGGAGGAACGGCAGCTTGGGCAGCCCGGGCACGAGCCCGAACAGCCCGATCGCAGCGGCGGCCACCAGCGGCGCCTTGCGCTGACCGAGGATCTGCCTGGCGATGTCCGAGCCGAGGTCGCGTTCCGAAGCCGAGCGGGTCACGATGATGCCAGTCGCCACGGAGATCAAGAGCGCGGGGATCTGCGCGGCCAGGCCGTCGCCGACGGTCAGCAGCGAGAACTGGTGGGTGGCTTCGCTGAAGCCCAGATGGTGCTGTGCGACGCCGATCACGATCCCGCCCACGAGGTTGATCGCGGTGATGATCACCGCCGCCATCGCATCGCCCTTCACGAACTTCGAGGCGCCGTCCATCGCCCCGTAGAAGTCCGCTTCGCGGGCGATCTCCGAGCGGCGCCTGCGCGCCTCGTCGTCGGTGATCAGGCCGGCGTTCAGATCGGCGTCGATCGCCATCTGCTTGCCGGGCATGGCATCGAGGGTGAAGCGCGCGCCCACCTCCGCAACGCGTCCTGCCCCGTTGGTGACCACCACGAACTGGATCACCACGAGGATCAGGAAGATCACGAGGCCCACCACGACGTTGCCGCCCACGACGAACTGCCCGAAGGACTTCACGACGCTGCCCGCGTCGCCGGTGGTGAGGATCAGGCGCGTAACCGACACGTTGATCGCCAGGCGGAACATCGTCGTCAAGAGCAGCAGCGAGGGGAAGGAGGCGAAGTCGAGCGCCTTGTTGAGATACATCGTCGCCACCACGATGGTCAGCGCCGCGGAGATGTTGAGCGTGATCAGCAGATCCAGCAGCATCGAGGGCAGCGGCACGACAAGCATCGTCACCACCATCACCACCGCCACCGCTGCGAGCAGATCGGTGTGGCGCAGCATCCTGCGCGCGAAGCTCATACCGCCCGCCTCCTACGCGCCGCGAGGCGATATACGAAGGCCAGCACCTGCGCCACCGCCGCATACAGCTCCTCGGGGATCGTCTGCCCGATCTCCGTCGAGCTGTGCAGCGCGCGCGCGAGCGGCGGGTCTGGAATCACCGGCACGTCGTTCTCTTCCGCGACCTTGCGGATCTGCGCGGCGATCAGATCCTTGCCCTTGGCCACCACCTCCGGCGCGGCGCGCGAGCCGTCGTAGCGCAGCGCCACCGCGTAGTGGGTGGGGTTCGTGACGACCGCGTCGGCCTGTGGAACGGCCGCCATCATGCGCGCCCGCGCGGCCTGCATCTGGCGGCGGCGCAGCGCGGAGCGCACCTCCGCGGAGATGCTGTACTGGCGCAGCTCGTCCCTCACCTCCTGCTTGGTCATGCGCAGCTTCTGGGCGTTGCGCCGGCGCTGCCACAGGTAGTCGATCAGGCCGATCGCCAGGTACGCGAACGCGGCGTGCTGGGCGACGCCCATCGCCCGCTGACCCATCACCACGCCCAGCGCGCCCGGGGGGATGCCCACGAGCGAAACCAATCCACCCACCGCGGGAACCACCGCCAGCGCCGCCACGGCTCCCACGGCGCCCACCTTCACGACCGCCTTGAGCGCTTCGAACACAAGATTGGGGCTGAGCAGGTTGCGCAGCCCCGAGATCGGGTTGATCCTGCGGAAGTCGGGTGTAAGCGCCTTGGGCGAGGGGTGAAAGCCGACCTGCGCGACGCCCGCGAGCACCCCCGTGGTCATGCAGATCGCGGCGATCGGAGCGACCGTGATGGCCATCGTTTCGAGCATTCCGTGCATCAGCTCTTGCAGTCCCGCGGCGGAAGTGGCCTGCGCGGGGTGTGCGATCTCGCGCAGGATCCGCCGGAAGGATTCGGCTCCCGCATCGACGATTCCAGGACCCAGCAGGCTCAGGCCGAAGATGCCGGCGATCAGCACCAGCGAGCCGCCGGCGTCGGCCGAGCGCGCCACCTGTCCCTTCTCGCGCGCGCGCTCGCGGTGCTTGGGGGTTGCCTTCTCTGTGCGGTCGTGTTGAGCCATGGGCGGGTGGGGTCCTGTCTAAGCCACCCGCAGCGCGCCGAGGGCGGCCGCCACGCTGGTCGAGATTTCATTCGAGAGCCACCCCGCCACGAACGGCAGCGAGACGCCCACGACGAGCATCGCCACGGCCACCTTCGCGGGGAAGCCCACGGCGAACACGCTGATCTGCGGCACCACGCGCGAGACCACGCCGAAGGCGACGTCGGTGATCAGCAGCGCGATCACGACCGGCGCCGCGATCTCCAGGGTCGCGACGAAGATCGTGGCGAACACGTGCTCGGCTCCCCCCACCAGCGAGGAAAGCTGCGGGGCAGAGGTGAGGGGCACGAGCTGGAAGGTGCGAGCCATGCCGCGCAGCACCCACGCGTCGCCGCCGATGATCAGGAAGATCAGCGTGCCCACCAGCGAGTAGAACTGCGACAGCGCGCCGCCCGGGTTGCCGTTGACCGGATCGACCAGCGCGCCGAAGGAGAAGCCCGCGAGCACGTCCGCGAGCGACCCCGCGGACTCCACCGCCGCCATCAGCGCGGCCAGGCCGAAGGCGAAGCCGAAGCCCACGAGCATGCCCTCGACCACCAGGCCGGCGAGGCTGAGGGCGTCGCTGGGGATGTGCTGGCCATGCAGTGCCACGGGCGCCAGCCCCAGCGAGAGCCCCACCGCGACAATCCCGCGCACGCGCGGGGGGATCATCTTCGAGGAGAACAGCGGCGCCAGGAAGAACAGCGGCGTCACGCGCGCGAGCACGAGGATGAAGCCGGCCAGCTGGTTGCCTGCGAGCTGTGCGAGCAGCTGGTTCACGAGCCCACCAGCGAGGGGATCGCGGTGTACAGGTTGGTGGTGTAGGACACCAGCTGCCCCAGCATCCAGGGGCCGAGCACGACCACCACGACGGCCACGCCCACGATCTTGGGGATCAGCGTGAGGCTCTGCTCCTGGATCTGGGTAACCGCCTGGAAGACGCTCACGAGCAGGCCCAGCACGAGCCCCACCAGCAGCAGCGGGCCGGCGACCTTCAGAGCGAGGCTCATGGCCTGCGAGGCGAGGTTGACGACGGTGTCCTGGTTCATCGATGGCTCCTAGTGAAAGCTCTGGATGAGCGCTTTGATGACGAGGTCCCAGCCGTCCACCAGCACGAACAGCAGCACCTTGAAGGGCAGCGAGATGAAGGTCGGCGGCAGCATGATCATCCCCATGCTCATCAGCGTCGAGGAGACGATCAGATCGATGATCAGGAACGGCAGGAAGATCAGGAAGCCGATCTGAAACGCGCTCTTGAGCTCGGAGACGATGAACGCCGGGATCAGTACCTCGGTGGGCACATCCGCGCGCGTCTTGGGGGGCTTTGCGTGCGCAAGGCCGATGAACAGCGAGATGTCCTGCACGCGCGTCTGGCGGAACATGAACTCGCGCAGCGGTTCCTCGGCGCGCGCGATCGCCGTGGCGGTGCTGATGTGGTGAGCGGTGAGCGGTTCGATCGCATCGCGCTTGATCTGGCTCACGGTGGGGGCCATCACGAACACCGTCAGGAACAGCGCGATCCCCACCAGCACCTGGTTGGGGGGCGCGTTGGCGGTCCCCACCGCGGTGCGGATGAAGCCGAGCACGATCAGGATGCGGCTGAAGCCGGTAACGGTGAACAGCAGCGCGGGCACCAGCGTCAGCCCGCCCATCAAGAGCAGGATCTGCACGGCCGTGGAGGAGCTCACGCCGTTCACCTGCGCACCGTCCATTCGCGCAGGCGCTCCAGCAGGCCGCCACCCTGGCCGGGCATCTGGAGGGGGCCGCGCGAGCCCGATTCCGCGCCCCGTCGGCGCAGGGGGCTGCTCGGCCCGGCGCTGCCTCCCGCCAGCGATTCGTCAGCGGCGGGGTTCTCCTCGACCAGCCCCGCTTCGCGCGCCTGCTGCTCGGTGTAGCGGTGGATCGGCGCGACGCCGTGCTCGGCGCTGCCCACCAGCAGGTAGTCCGCGCCCGCGCGCACCAGGTGCAGCGAGCGGTTGGAGCCCAGCGGCAGCGTCGCGACGCTGCGCAGCCCCTCGCCCGCGGAGCGGGTCTCGCGCCCGGACTTCACCTGGCGCAGGATCCAGCTGAGCCCCCAGATCACCGCGATCACCACCAGCAGCCCGACGATCGTGCGCACGATGCTCGGGCCGCTCGAAGTGGTGTGAGCGCCAACCTGGGAGGGCGTCAGGTTGAGCGGGGTGTTTTCGGCGCTCGGCTTGTGGCCGGCGGGTACAGGGGTGAACGCGCGCGCGCTGGCAGGGGCCAGCGCCAGCGCGCCAAGCACGAGGATTGCGGCCCGTACGGCCGCGCGGGGAAGCAGGATCGACTTGATCATCGAGGGACGACTCCGAGGAGAGTCGCCCGGGTTATCGACGCCCGCCAAATCGCCTTTAGGCAGGCTCGCCGGCTTGCACAGGGCCGCTGCCGCACCCATGGCGAGCGCGGCGCGGCGAACGGCCTGGAGTCCTCAGACGAGCGTTTGGACTTGCACGGCCCACTCGCCCGCAGCGCCCACCTGCAGGCTGCCGTGCGCGAAGGGGAGCCCACCGGCGAACAGTTCGATCGGCGCCTGCGCGCCCTGATCGAGCTCCACCACTGCCCCCGGGGGCAGTTCGAGGGCGTGTCCCAGCGGCATGTGCGTGCGACCCAGCTCGGCCCACACCCGCACCGGCACCCCCACCATCCGCTCCAGGCCCTCCAAAGTGGGCCCTAGCTCGCTCGCGCGGCCCATGCGGGCCGCCTCCGGGCGGCCCTCTCCTTCCCCCTCTGCTTGGGGGAGCGCCTGCGCGGCGTCTGTGCTCGCCGCCGCGGCCACAACCGAAGCGCGCGTGCGCTTGGCCGTGCTCGGGGCGCTCGTCGAGGTGACCTTCACCGCGCGCCGCGCGCCGCTGAGGCCCGGCCGGCCGCGCCCGAGGGGGACGCCCTCGGCGAACAGCGCCACGCCGTCCTCCGCGCGGTCCTCCAGCGCCAGCAGGCTGCCAGGGGTGAGCGCGATCATCTGCTCGATCGGCATCCGCACCGAGCCGACCTCGGCGCGCAACTGCACCTCGGCGCTCGCCAGCCCGCGCTCCACGGCCTGCTGCTCCTGCGGGTCCTCATCGGAGGATGCGTGCTCGGCGCCGAGCAGCTCCGCCGCCACCGGCTCGATCGCCGACCACGGCAGCAGCAGCGAGATGCTCGAGGGCTGATCGTCGATGCGGCACTCCAGCGTGAGCGAGAAGGTTGGCTCGCCGATCGGCACGAACACCCCCGCGTCGCCCTCCAGATCGACCTGTCCGAAGCTCAGTTCGAGGCCGCCCAGATCGCGCCACGCAAGCGCGAGCTGGCTCACGATCGCCTCCAGCAGGCCGCGCGTAAGCCCCCAGTCGATCTCGCTCAGGCGCCGCTCGCGGGGCGCCTGGGAGGCGCTGCCGCCGAGCAGGCATTCGAGCGACTGCAGCACCATCGGCAGCTCGATCTCGAGCAGCATCTGGCGTTCGATCGGGCGCACGTTCAGCGCCACCGACACCGAGGGCGCGGGCAGCTGCGCGCGCGCGGCCGACCACGTCAGCTGGCTGGAGTCGCCCACGCGCAGCTCCACCGGCGCGCGCAACTCGGCGGAGAGGCGGTTCGCGAGCAGCCTCGCAGAAGGGTCCCAGCAGGCGCCCCACGCGCCGGCGGAAGTCCGCCGTGAACTTCGTCGGCTGGGAGAAGTCGATCGTGCGGATGCCTCGCTCACCTCAGACCTCCGGCGTGTCCTCGCCGTCCGGGGCGTTCTGCTCCGGCGGCGCGTCCTGCTCCGGCGGCGCCTCAGCGGGGGCGCGCTCGGTGGGGTCGCCGTTCACGATCTGCGTGAGGCGCAGGCCGAACTGCTCGTCCACCACCACCACTTCCCCGCGCGCGATCGGGGTGCCGTTGACGAGCAGATCCACCGGTTCGCCGGCGAGGCGATCGAGCGTCACCACCGAGCCCGCGCGCAGTGCGAGGGTCTCCCCAACGGTGATCTGGGTGCGTCCGATCTCGACGCTCAGCTCCATCGGAACCTCAGCGAGGCGGCGCAGGTCTCCGTCGGCCCCGCCGGGTGTCCCAGCCGTTCCGTTCGTTCCGTTCGCGCCCGCCGCGCCCTCGCCGGAGGGGGACCCGCGCTCAGGCGGGGCTTCCTGGTCGAACTGCTCGTCGAGCACTGGTGTGGTGGTGGGGTCGCTCACGGTTTCTCGTCTCTCCTATTGCACTGTGAGATCGGGGAACAGAACCTCATCGACCTTTACATCGGTCTGCTGCTCGATCGCCTGAAGGATCTGGTGCTTGGCCTCGCGCCTGCCGCCCGCGCTGATCAGGGTGCTGCCGTTGTCGTTGGTGATCAGGTTCGTCACGATGTCGCGGATCACCGCTTCCTCGGGCAGCGTGCCGACGGCTTCGCCGCTCGCGGAGGCGCCCGCGGTGGCACTGGCGCCGTCGCTCTGCCCGGGCGCCAGCAGCAGCCCCAGGCTGAGCTTGGCGAAGTGGCCTTCGCCGAGGTTGAGCAGGAAGGGCTTGGGCAGCAGGTAGATGGTGCCCTGCACCTTCTCCTTGACCACCACCTTGGGCTTGGCCATCGAGTAGGCCGCGCCGAGGCCCAGGATGAGGACGACGAGGGGGATCAGGATTTTCTTGTTCTTCAGCATCTCATGGTCCTTCTGCGCCTTCGGGGGGCGCGGTCGAGGAGCCGTAGCGGCGCCGCAGGACGATTTCCACGCGCCTGTTCTTGGCGCGACCACGCGCGGTGGCGTTGCTGGCGATCGGCCGCAGGGCGGCGTATCCGGAGGCGCTCAGCCGCGAGGGGAAGACGCCGCGGGCGATCAGGAAGCGCACCACCGTGCTGGCGCGCGCGGTGGAGAGCTCCCAGTTGCTGGGGAACGCGCCGCCCTGGATCGGCACGTTGTCGGTGTTGCCTTCCACAGCCACCTGGTGCTTCTGATCGAGGTTGACCAGCGTCGCGATCTCTCCCAGCAGGGGGTATCCCTGCGGGATCAGTGTGGCGCTGCCGGATCCGAACAGCAGGCGATCGGTGAGCACGCGGATCACCAGCCCGCGCGCCTGCACGCTGGTGCTCACATCCTTGCCGAACCCGTGGCTTGTGGCGTAGGCTTGGATCTGGTGCTGCAGGCGCACCAATTCGCTCTGCTCCTGCGCTGCGGCTGCGCTCGTGCTCGCGCTGGCGCTCGCCTGGGCGGGGCCGCTCTGCGAGCTTGCGAGGGTCTGCGTCACCGGCACGACCGCCTCCACGTCGGCGGCGGTGGGTGCGTGGCTGGAGTTGGCGCTCGCGCCCGGCTGGGCGATCGACTTGCCGCCGGGCAGTGGATCGCCGGAGAAGGCCGCCTGCAGCGACTTCTGCAGGACCTCGTACTTGGAGATGTTCACTGAGGAGATCGAGAACAGCACCATGAAGAGCGCCATCAGCAGCGTGATCATGTCGGCGTAGGTCAACAGCCAGCGCTCGCCGTCCTCGTGGCCGGCGCCGTGTCCCCTGCGTCTGCCTCTGCGACCGCGCGCGCCGGACACTCGCCTACGCCGCCTCTCGCTCAACTGAGCCGGCGCCCGCTCCAGAGCCAGCCCCGGCGCCGTCCTCCTCGGAGCGCTCGGCGGGCGGCAGGTAGGACATCAGCTTGTCGGCCACCAGCCGCGGGTTGTCGCCCGCCTGGATCGAGAGAATGCCCTCCAGAGTCATCATGCGCAGCTCGGTCTCTTCGGCGGAGATCGCCTTCAGGCGGTTGGCGATCGGCAGGAAGATCACGTTCGCCGAGCCCACCCCCATCAGCGTCGCGAGGAACGCCGAGGAGATCGAGGGGCCCAGCGTGGAGGGCGCGGCGAGGTTCTCGAGCACGTGCACGAGCCCCATCACGGTGCCGATGATGCCCATCGTCGGCGCGAAGCCACCGGCCTTCTCGAAGGGTGCCGCGGCGGCGGCGTGGCGCGCGGCCATGCCATCGACCTCGGCCTCGAGGATCGCGTGCACCATCTCCGGGTCGGTGCCATCGACGACGAGCTGCAGGGCGTTGCGCGTGAACATGTCCTCCACCTCGCCGAGCTGTGCATCGAGCGCCAGCAGGCCCTCGCGGCGGGCCTGATCGGCGAGGCCCACGAGCTGATCCAGCCGTCCACGCATATCCGGCGGTTCGCTTGAGAAGACCATCTTGTAGAGGCTCGGGATGCGCTTCATCGAGTCCATCCCCACGCTCGCGAGCGTCACCCCGCCGGTGCCCCCGATGATGATGATGAGCGCCGGGATGTTCATGAAGACAGCCGGACTCGTGCCATCCATCATGGCGCTCAACATCAGGGCGCCTAAGGCGACCCCGATCCCAATGGCTGTTGCGGCTTTCATCGCCCTCGTTCATCGGCCGCAGGGCGCAATCCTTCAATGGCGCCTCGCCGGTGCCGGACGCGGATCAGCGCAAGGCGCGCGGCTCGGAGGGCTCGCGCTCGGGGCGGCGGTTGCGAAGCGCCTCGGAGAGAACCTCCACACGCCAGGCGCGCACTTCGGCGGCGACGTGCTCGGGGCTCTCCGCGACCACGACCTTGGCGGTGGTGGCGAGCGTTATGACGGTATCCGGCGTGGACTCGATCGTGACGATCAAATCGGGGTTCAGCTGAAAGGGCTCGTCGGTGTGCCCGAGCCTGTGCAGGGTGATCATCCGAACTGCCTCCTCCCTGTGGCTGTGGCCTGGCTTTTACTGGCGCTTGCCTGCAGTGAGCGTAGCCGCGGGTGAGACGACCATTCCCAGCCGTCCCACCCCGGGCTCCTCGGATTCGTCCCCGGGGCTATTGCGGCCCCGCGGCGCTGCGCTTCACGCTCTCTACTGGACCATGCTCACCACCGTCTGCAACATCTGGTCGGCGGTGGAGATCACGCGCGAGTTGGCCTGGAAGCCGCGCTCGGCGGTGATCATCGCGGTCATCTCGCCCGCGAGGTCGACGTTGGACATCTCCAGCTCGCCGCCGATCGTGGCGCCGAAGGCGCCGGTGTCGGGGGTGCCCACGATCGGGGCGCCCGAGTTGGAGGTCTGCGCCCACAGCGAGCCGCCGAGGCGTTCCAGCCCCGACTGGTTGGCGAACTGCGCGAGCGACAGGTAGCCGGCGGTGACCTGCTGCTGATAGGTGGGGGAGGCCGGGTTCTCGTCCTCGTAGCTCACCGAGCCATCCTGCCCGATCGCCACGTTGGCCGAGCCGGGGGGGATCACGATGTAGCTGTCTTCGGCGCCCGGCGAGTAGGTGGTGCCGGCTTCGGAGACGGTGGCCACGGCGTTGCGCCCGATCACGTACTCCCCGGCCTGAGTGGTCAGCAAGCCCTTCGTGTTGGTCGTGAGGTCGCCCGCGCGGGTGTACTGCATGTTGTTGGGCAGCGCGGCGGTGTAGGGAGGCCCGGCGGGCGGCGTGCCGGCGCCGACGCGCAGGAACCCAGAGCCCTGGATGCCGACGTCGAGGGGGTTGTTGGTGGACTGGAAGGACCCCTGCGACATCTCCGAGTCGGTCGAGGCGACCTGCACCCCGAGCCCCACCTGCATCGGGTTGGAGCCGCCGTTGGTGACGGTCGAGCCCGAGGCCCCCCGCAGCACCTGCGTGAGCGAGTCGGCGAACGTCACACGCGCGGACTTGTAGCCGACGGTGTTGACGTTGGCGAGGTTGTTGGCCGTCTCGTTGAGCATCGTCTGGTTTGCGTCGAGGCCGCTGATCGCGGCATACATTCCACCCATCATCGTGGTAGCACTTCCTTTCGCGGCCTCCTCGGAGAGGTCCGGCCGTGGTTGCGTTGCGTTGGTGTCATCGCGCGGCGCCTCATGCGATCACGGCGCTGTCGATGTTGGTGAACACGTGCTCGCGCATGTGTTCGGCGCCGACCGCCGTAACGACGGTGCGGCTGGCGACGGACACCACGAAGGCGGTGCCGTCGACGAGTACGACGGAGTCGCGCGAGCCCTTGCCCGCGGCGCGGTCGAACTCCGTCGTGAAGTCTGTTCAAGGTGGCGTGATCCAGCTCGATGCCTCGGCGCTGCACCCGCTCGAGCGCGTGGCGGGAGAAGCGCAGCGGCTCCGGCGCGGCGGTCTTGTGCAGGACCTCGGCGAAGGAGGGTCCCGCGGGGCCGGCGGGACGCGGCTTGATTGCCACCCGCCCGCCCGCGCTTGGGCCAGCGGGCGCCGCGGCGGGCGGCGAGCCGGTTGGAAGCAGCGCGGGGTTCGATAGGGCGCTCACGAGATCTCCGTGATGCCCGAAGGTTCGATCCCGGTGTGGCCTTCGACGGTGAGGGTGGCGCCGGCGGAGGTGATGTCCACGTTCTGCACGGTCCCCTGGACGGTGGCTCCCGTTGAGTCCTTGTAGGAGACGGTGTGCCCGATCAGCGCGACCGCCTGGGCGACCTGCTGGGCAGTGGCCGACTGGGAGGTTGTCTGCGCCAGGTTGGTGACCTGCTCGAGCTCGGTGAACTGCGCGAGCTCGCCGACGTAGGCAGAGCTTTCGGTGGGCTGCAGCGGGTCCTGCGCCTGCAGCTGGGCGATCATCAGCTTGAGGAAGCCATCTTTGTCGAGCGTTCCGCCGGGGTTCGTGGGGACCGGTTCGCTGCCGGGTGTCGTGCCGGTGGGCGTCGTGGCGGTGGGGGCGGCTGCGGCTGCGGAGGTAGGGGACATCGTGGCTCCTTTCTCAGGCGAGCACGTCGACGAGCGCGCCGCGGGAGTGCCGCGGGGCGACCGGCGTGGGGTCGGGGAGGGGGTCGGGGTTGGGGTCCTCATCGCCGTCCTCGGCGTGGGTCCGGTGGGCGGGCGCGAAGCCGGCGGAGTGCTGGGGCGCGTGGCCCTCGCGGCCCTGCGCGCCGGACTGGAAGGCTCCGGTGTCGAGGTGCAGCGCGGTGAGGCCGAGCGAATCGAGCGATTGGCGCAGTTCGGCGCGGCCTTCGCTGAGCGCCTGGGCGGCGGCGGGGGTGTCGGCGGTGAGCCGCGCCACCAGTCCGGAGGCGCTCTGGCTGAGGTGGATGCGGATTTCGCCGAGCTCCGCGGGCGCGAGGGCGATGCGCGCCGAGGAGAGCCCCTGGCGGGTGGCGAGCTCGATCGTGGCGTGCACGGCCTCGATCGCTCGTGCCAGATCCACGCCGTAACCGGGTACCGCGCCTGCCTGGCCGCTAAGGGGGGCGGCGGAGGTTGGGGGAGTGAGAGAGTCCGCTGCGGGAGCGGCCCCTGCGGAGACCGACACGCCGGCGCTGGCGCCGGTCGTGGACCCGAGCCCTGGCGCTCCCGGAGACAGCGTGTGCGCGGCGGAGCGGGCAGGCGTGGAGCTCGCGGCCGTGAGCACGGCGGCGGGAGGGCTCGCGGTGGCGGGGGCATCGCCGGGGAGTCGAGGCTGAGCGTCACGTGCGGATGCGACGTGGGGGGTCTCGCGGGTTGAAGTTGGGAGGGGGAGGGCCGCGGGTGGGGAGGCGGCGGTTGGGTTGGCGCTCCGCGCCGCCGCTGGCATGTTCGCCGCTGGAGCGGAGGGCGCGCCGGAAAGCGTTGCGCTGGAAAGGTTTGCGGTGGTGTCCGGGGTGCTCTCGGTGGGGGTGGTCGTCGCCGCGGTGGTGGCCGGGGCGGTCTTGGTGGATGAGGTCGTCGCCGCGGGGGTTGCCGGGACGGTCGCGGCGGGCTGTGGAGCATCCGCTGTGGTGCGGGTGGCGGCAGCTGTGGCGCTGGCGGCTCCGAGCGCCGTGGTTGGCTGGACGGGGGGTGTTTCGGCGGGAACGAGACCCACAGTCGCCTGGGCGTTTGCCGTGGCGGGGCGATGCTTGTTCGGGGGGCTCTGCTGGTGGCCTTCCGCAAGGGCGGTCCGGGCCGAATGATCCTTGAGCGCGCTCTGAAAGGGCGGCCCGCCCGGCGGGGCGCCCGGTGGAGCGGCGCCCGTGCCCGGCGGTGGAGCCGCCGGTGTCGGGGCGAGGGAGATCGCGGGGGCGGGAGCGGGGGCGGAGGCGCTCATGCGATCGACCCGCTGGCGGCGGTGGGGGCGAGGGTTTGGCGGTAGGCGTTGGCGTAGCCCATCACCTTGCTGACGTAGTCCTGGGTTTCGGCGTAGGGCGGGACGCCCCCGTAGCGGCTGACGGCGCCGGGCCCGGCGTTGTAGGCGGCCAGCGCATCGGCTGTGTTGCCGCCGAAGCGGCCGAGCATCTGGCTCAGGTAGCGCGCGCCGCCTTCGATCGACTGCAGGGGGTCGAGCGGGTTGGAGACACCCAGCGAGGTGGCGGTGCCCGGCATCAGCTGCGTCAGACCGAGCGCTCCGGAGCTCGAGCGGGCATTGGGGTCGAAGCCGGACTCCTGCTGGATCAGGCCGTGCAGCAGCGCCGGGTCGATCCCGTAGCGCGCGGCGGCCTGGGCGATCGGAGCGTCGTAGGCCGAGGCGCCCGCGTTCCCTGCGGCGAGCGTGGCCGTGTTCAATGGGGTGGAGGGCTCGATGGCAGTCGCGGCGGATGGGGATGGGGTCGGGCTTTGAGCCGCGCCCGGGCCGGCGGAGGCCGCTTTGAGCGCGGCGGCGAAGCTGGCGGTGGAGCCCGACCCGGCCGCGGCGATCAGGGCCTGCAACTGCTGCATGCGCTGGCTGGCGCTGGCTGCGTCGGTGGGACCGCTCGCGGTGGGAGAGGTGGGGGACGGGGCGATCGCCTGGATGCTCATGCGGCGCTCCGGCGGAAGCGGTCGAGCGCGACTTCGTCGAGCGTGCCGCTCTCCTGGCGCTCCAGCTCGCGGACGTGCTCGCCACGGTGGCGCTCCTTCAGCCGCTCGAGCATCTCCCGCTCGCGCGCGGCCTGGCCAAGTTCGACGTCGCGGTCGGCGACTTCGCCGTCGTGGCGCTCGAGCTCGCGGACGCCCGCGAGGCGCTGGGCCTCGATGTGCTCGACGAATGCCTGTCGAGCCAGCAGCTCCGCGGCGGTGGCGGAGGCGGCGGGGCCGGTGGCGCGGCGCTGCTCGGCGCGCGCCTGCTCCAGGTGGGCGTCCACCGTGCTGAGGCGAGCCTGACTATCGGAGCGTTGCGTGAGGGCTTGCGCGAGCGCTTGGCGGGCGAGGTCCTCCCTGCGCTCGCGCAGGGCACGGATACGCTCCAGGCGGAAGCGGAATGAGGGTCCGGTCACCGCCCGGTAATCGGACGCGGGGGGCCGTCCTTTAGGCCAAGAATCCCCGGAAGTCTAAGAATCTTCTTATAGAAGACCCGGCAGTGATCCAACTGACCCAATTATTCGCAAAGAGAATATTCGCCTCGTGTCTAGCGGATTCGACGCGAATATCAAACTATTCTGTCTGTCGAATATCGAATGAATCGGACCTTCCCCATCAAAGGCCGTCCACGTCAATCCCCGCGATCGGCGAGGGATCGTCGCTGCCTGGCAATAGCGGCGTACGACGATGCCCGGATATACAAAGTGCTCCCACTATCATAAAGACTGCGAGACGCTATGCCCACGAAGACAACCAAGACCACCAGGACCACCAAGAAGGAAGAGGAAATCTCGATCACCCTCTCGCCCGTGCAGGTCGAGCAGGTGATGCGCCTTGCCGGCCAAAGCCGCAACGGGACCGTGTCGAACCTGCTGCTCGCCGCGCTCGACAACGCCTACAAGCCGGGCAATGGCGGCAAGCGGAGCAAGACGAAGACTCTCCAGAAGGCCACGCAAGAGGCGCTCGAGGACGCCCTGACCGATCCCCAGCTCTCGCAGTCGTTGCTGCGCGGTCTGGCGATCCTGTCCTCGTACGGCCCCGAGCGGCCGTGGCGCGCGATCATCGACCTGGCTCACCAGCTGGGGATGTCGCCCTCCACGACCCACCGCTACGTGAAGACGCTGCGGGCGGTGGGGCTGCTGGAGCAGAATCCCACGACGCGCGAGTATCGCCCAGTCGCACCGTAGCCGACCAAAACCGCATAGACGAGCCATTCGGTTCCGCTCAGACGCTCAGATGCAGCGCCGGGATCGCCGAGGGCCCTGGGTCCCCGTGGTTCGCCGCAGGCTCGGACTCGTGCGCGCCGACGGCCTCGCCTTCGAGGACGTCGCCGTGGTGTGACTGCAGGGCCTGCGCCAGCGAGTCGGCAAGCTCAAGCAGTTGCGCATCGGAGCTCTCCGGCTCGCTGTGCTCGCCGGTTGCCTGGCGCAGGAACGCCTCGATGCGGGGCCGGTGCGCGAGCGCAGCGTCGAGTGTGGGGTCGCTGCCCAAGCTGTAGGCGCCGATCGCGATCAGATCCTCCTTCTCGCGCAGCGCCGCGAGCGCCGTGCGCAGGCGCTGGCCCGCGAGGACGACCTGGTCAGAAACAATCTCCCCGATCAGACGCGAGACACTCTGCGGCACGTCGATCGCCGGATAGTGCCCGGCGTGGGCCAGCGCGCGGGTCAGCACCACGTGGCCGTCGAGGATCGAGCGCACCGCGTCGGCGATCGGCTCGTTCATATCGTCGCCATCGACCAGCACCGTGTAGAGGCCCGTGATCGAGCCGCGCGGGCTCGTGCCGGCGCGCTCGAGCAGGCGCGGCAGCAGCGCGAACACGCTCGGGGTGTAGCCGCGCGTGGCGGGCGGCTCGCCGATCGCCAGGCCGATCTCGCGCTGGGCCATCGCAAAGCGCGTTACGGAGTCCATCATCAGCATCACGTCGTGGCCCTCGTCGCGGAAGTGCTCGGCGATCGTGGTGGCGGTGAGGGCCGCCTTGATCCGCACCAGCGCGGGCTGATCGGAGGTCGCGACCACCACCACCGAGCGCTCCAGGGCGTCGCCGAGGTCGCGCTCGATGAACTCTCGCACCTCGCGCCCGCGCTCGCCCACGAGCGCGATGACGTTCACCGAGGCGCTCGTTGAGCGCGCGATCATCCCCAGCAGCGAAGACTTGCCGACGCCCGAGCCGGCGAAGATCCCCAGGCGCTGGCCCAGCCCGCAGGGCACCAGCGAGTCGAGCGCGCGCACGCCGAGCCCGACGCGCTCGCTGATCCGCGGGCGGCTCATTGCCCCTGGAGGCGAGGCGATGGTGGAGCGGTGCTCGCCGCCGGCGACAGGCGCCTGGAGGTCATCGAGCGGTACGCCCAGACCATCGATCACGCGGCCGAGCAGATTGGGGCCGACGTCGATGCGAAACGGCGCGCCGGTGGCCAGGACCCTGGTGCCGGGCCCGATGCCGTGCATCTCGCCGAGGGGCATCAGCAGGGTGCGCCCCTCGCGAAATCCCACGACCTCCGCGGACACGGCCGGAGACCCCCGGTCGGCCTGCACGAGGCAGACCTCGCCGACCTCGGCCTCCAGGCCGGTCACCTCGACGATCAGCCCGATCAGGTTGCTCACGAAGCCGTGACGCCGGGCGAGGTCGGCGGAGTGCAGCGCGGCCGCAGCGCTTGCGAGTTGTGTCATATCGCGTGCTCGCTGGCGGGTGGCTCGGATTCCGTATCGACGACGTATGGCTCGGGCTCCGCACGCCCACCGGCGGGCGCCTCGGCGAGCATCAGCTCGCGGGCGCGCTCCAGCTGGGTCGTGAACGTCGCGTCGACCTCACCCTCGACGGTGCGCACGATCGCGCCGCCGCGGCCGACGCGACGGTCGGCCTGCACATCGCAGGTCTCGATGCCGCCCACCTGCGCCCGCAGGTCGTCGATGGCTGCGCTCACGACATCGAGATCGCCAGGGTCGACCAGCACCACGACCTGACGACGGTCGCCGATCCGGCGCAGCGCTCCGCGCACGACGTCGATGACGCGCTCGGGCTGAGCCTCCAGCTCACCGGCGAGGATCTTCGCGGCCAGTGCGAGCGCGAGCTCCACCGCGTCGCGCTCGACCGCCTCGGCCGTCTCTTCGCGCAGCTGCTGGAGCTCGCGCAGCGCCTCGCCCAGGGCGCGTCGCGGCCGTGGCGGTCTCGGCGAGCCCGTCTCGATGACCCTGCGCGCGACCCTCGGCGTGACCTTCGGCGCGGGCCTGCTCGCGGATGCGCTCGCCCTCGGCGGTGGCCAGTGCGAGGATCCGATCGGGAGCGTCGCGCGGCAGCGGCGGCGAGGGCTCGAGCTGCACGAAGGCGTAACCGGCGGGCGCCTCGGGCTCCGGGGCCATGGTGGCCGCGTCAGACAACCGCTTCGCTCTCCTCGTCGCCCTCGCCGGAGAGCACGATCGTGCCGGCCTCCTCCAGGCGGCGCACGACCGCGACGATGCGGCTCTGGGCCTCGTCGACGTCGCGCTTGCGCTGGGGCTGCTGGACCTCCATCTCCTCCTGCAGCATCGCGGCGCCGCGCTCTGACATGTTGGCCGTCACGACCTCCTTGACGGCGTCCGGAGCGCCGCGCAGGGCGAGCACGAGATCCTTCTGGTTGGCCTCGCGCAGCACCTGCTGGATCGCGCGCTCCTCGAGCTTGACGATGTCCTCGAAGACGAACAGCATGCGCCGCACCTGCTCGGCGAGGCTCTGGTCGGTGGCGCCGAGGTGGTCGAGCACGTTGCGCTCGGTGGAGCGATCGGCGTGGTTGAGGATGTCCGCCAGCGCCTTGGTGCCGCCCGCGGAGGAGTACTCCTGCTCGACCAGCGTGGTGAGCTTCTGGCGCATGATCTCCTCGACCTGGTGGATCACTCGGGGGGATGTCTCGCCCATGCGCGCGATCCGCAGCGCGACGTCGGGCTGGGACTCCTCGGGCACCTGCGCGAGCACCTGCGCGGCGAGCACGGTGTGCAGGTTGGCGATCACCAGCGCCATCGTCTGGGGGGACTCGGTGCGCAGGAACGCGACGATCTGCTCGGGCGGGGTGCGGCGCAGGAACTCGAAGGGCCGCATCTCGATCACGGTGGAGAGCCGTCCGATCAGCTCCTCGGCGCGCTCGGCGCCGAGCGCGCGCTCGAGCACGTCGCGCGCGAAGTCGATGCCACCGGAGACATCGGCCAGGCCGCCCTCGGAGTCGGTCACGGCGGCCAGCTCGTTGAAGATCGCCTCGGCGGTCTCTTCTTCGACGGCGCTGAGCTTGGCCATCTCCAGCGAGAGCCCCTCGATGTCCTCCTCGCGCATGTGCTGCATCACGCCCGCTGCGCGCTCGGAGCCGAGCGCCGCCATCAGCACCGCGGCCTTGCGGCGGCCGGGCAGGCGCGCGGCGGTGCGCTGGGGCAGCCCGGCGAGCGCGGGGGACTCCTCGGCGGCAGGCAGCTCGATCGCCACGGATTAGTCCTCCTGCATCCAGGTGCGCAGCTGCTGGGCGACCCGGTCGGGGTTGCTCTCGGCGAGCTGCTCGACGCGCTGGCGCACGGGGGCGTCGCCGCCGGCCATCGCCATCGCCGCAGGCGCCGGCGGAGGAGCGGCCGCGGGGGCGGAGGTTCCGCGCTCGAGCTCGGAGAGGCGCACGGGCAGCTCCAGCTCGCGCAGCCACACCGGCTCGTTGTCGATGCCGGCCTGCTCGCGCTTGCGCAGCGAGCGGGTGGTGAAGAACAGGAAGAGCAGCGAGGCGAGGCCGATCAGCGCGTACTTGGCGTAGCCGATGATCCCGCTCGTGGGGCTCGCACTGGGCGACGGTGGTCTTGGCGAACGCCATCTGACCGATCGAGATGGTGTCGCCGCGCTTGGGCTGCAGCCCGGCGGCGTTGGTGACGGCTTCGCGGATCGCCGGCAGCGAGGCGGCGGGGACGGACCTGGTCGAGCAGCACCGAGACGTGCTGGTTTTCGATTTCCCCGGGGGCCACGGTGGAGTGGGTGACGGTCTTGCTCGACGCCGAGCGAGGTGTTGGTGATTTCGTGCTTGTAGTTGGACTTGCCGCCGGCGCCCGTCTGCGCGTAGGCGGGGATGTTGGCGGTGCCCGTCGCGGCCCCCGTGCCGCCGCCGCTGCCGGTGAGCGTCTCCAGATCCTTGCTCTGCTGCAGCGGCACGCCCGTCTTCCCGTAGGTGAGCGTTTCCTGGGTGGTCTTGTTGACGTTCAGCGCGGCGGCGACCTGCACCTGCGCCTTGCCGGGCCCGAGCGTCTGGGCGAGCATCGCGTTGAGGTTGGCCGCGGTGCTCGCGTCGTAGCGTGCCTGCGCTGGCCTGCTTGGTGGTTTCGCCGCCGCCCCCTCCTTCGGAGCCCGCGGCGGGCCACAGCAGCTGGCCGGTGCCGTCGGTGATCGTGACCTTGCTCAGCGAGAGCCCCGGCACCGAGGAGGCCACGAGCTGCGCGATGCCGCGCACCGAGCCGGGATCGAGCGAGGTGGTGCCCGAGAGCAGCACCGCCGCGGAGGCGGCGGTCTGGCTTTCGCCGAACAGCTGCGTCCTGGGGGGAGGGCAGCACCAGCTCGACCTGCGCGCCGGTGACTCCCTGGACGTTGTCGATCGTCTGCTTCCAGCTGCCCCTGCAGCGCGCGCTGGTAGGTGACCTGCTGCTGGAAGTTGCTTTCGCCGAGGCTCTGATTTTTCGAACAGAGAGAAGTCGGGGTGGTTGTCGCCGAGCAGCCCCGGCGCTTGCGAGCGCGACGCGTGCCGGGCGGTCTCATTGGACTGCACCGCCAGCGCGGTGCCGTTGCTCTGCAGTTCGTAGCCGATGCCCTGCTGGTCCAGGGCGGCGGTCATCTTCGCCGTCTGCGCCGGGTTCAGCCCGCTGGCCAGCGTGGAGTAGGTCGGCTGGGAGACCATGTGCAGGAACACGTAGATGAAGAGAATCGCGGCGACGAAGCCGCCGCCGACGATCGCCCATCCGCGCGGTGAGAGTCTGGAGGCGAGCTGTGCGACGGGCATCGGCTAGACCTGTGTCTGGAAGATGCTGCTGGGCCGCTTCGGTGGCCTTGGTGCGGATCTGCGAGGCGAGCTGCATCGCGAGCTGCGCGTCCTCGCACGGTCACGACGGCGCTCTCGGGGATCGCTGACGCGTGCCGGTCGCGAGCGCCTGGGCGGCATTGTCGGCGCTCTGCTGGGTTTGCTCCAGGGAGGAGATGGCGCCCGTGAGCGCGTTGCCGAAGCCGCCGCTGGGGCCGGCGCCGGCGGCGCCGCCGAGGGCGGGTTCGCTCTGCCCGGCAGGCAGGCCCTGGCCCACTTCCCCGCTCTGGGCGAGGCCTCCGATGTTGCTCAGGGACAGTCCACCGAGACCGCCCACGGGTGGCACGATCACTTCAGCAGCCCCAGCGTCGAGTTGAACATCGACTTGACCGTCTGCATCGCGGTCACGTCGGACTGATAGGAGCGCGACTCGGAGATCAGGTCGGTCATTTCGGTGACGGTGTTGACGTTGGGCATCTTCACGTACCCCTGCGCGTTGGCGCTGGGGTTGCCGGGGTCATAGACCTGCTGATCGGGGGTGCCATCCGCGACGATGCCCGCCACCTCGACGCCGCCCCTCGGCTGCGCCGGTAGCGCGCGAGGGTTCATCGCGCCCGCCAGCGTGGTGCCGAAGCCGGCGGAGCCAACCTGCTGGAGCTCCACGTCCTGGCGCTGGTAGGGCTGGCCGCCCGCCACGCGCGTGGTCTGCGCGTTGGCGAGGTTCTCCGAGGTCACATCCATGCGCACGCGCTCGGCGGAGAGGCCGCTGCCCGGCGATGTCGATCGCGGGGATCAGTCCCATCAGCCACCGCCCATCGCGGAGCGCATGATGCTGTCGCGCGCTCCCAGCACCTGCGTCATCGCCTGGTAGTCGAGCCCGTTCTCGGCGACCTGCGCGGACTCCTGGTCGACGCTCACGCCGTTGCCGTCGGGTCCGGTCGTCCCCGGCTGGACTTCGGGCTGGAACTGAACCTGCCGAAGGGCCCCTTCGCCGCTTTCCAGCGCGCTGCGCAGCGTCGCCTGGAAGTTCACGTCCTCGCGCTGGTAGCCGGGGGTGTCGGCGTTGGCGATGTTGTTGGTCAGCAGCGTCTGGCGCATCCACGCGCCGCGCATGCCGGCCTCGAGTGTGAGTTGCGTGCTGTCTCAGGAGGGACACAGGTGCAAAGACTTTCGCTCCGCCCTCCTTGGGCCAGATCCGGTCCCCCTCCGTGAGGGCCGTCCCCTGATAGCTCAGGTCCACCCCGTCATCGGCCGCCCGAGGCGAACCTTTAGGAGTGGGCGCGTCAAGCGCTGCGGTCGATTCGCCTCACGCGCCGGCGCTCCTGGCTGGCGTACCCGTGGGCGGCGCGGCTGGCGCGGGCGGTGGCGCGGACGTCGCAGAGCATGGCCTCGCGCAGGCGCAGCAGCTCGATGTGGGTGCGCTCGTGGGCGAGGGCGGCGCGCTCCAGTAGCGGACGGGCCGCGTCGGGGGGGCGGGCGGGCAGCTCGGCTACGAGCGCTCGCCACTCCTCGCCGAGCGAGTGCAGGTCGTCGATGCGTCCCATCCCGGCCAGCTCCAGCTCGCGCTCTGAGAGCTCGAAGATCGCGGTGTAGGGGTCGAGGGTGGCGTCGGCTTGGGTCATCTGGCCACCGCCTGCGGCTGGCTGGCCGCGTCGGCCCACGCTTCGCGTAGCTCGCCCAGGAGGCGGCTTACCTCCTCGAGCATGCGCGTGTCCTGTCCCATACGGCCGCGGTTGAGGTGGGCCAGGCAGAACTGGTAGATCGAGTGCAGCCGCTCGGAGACCTGACCCTGCTCGTCGTCCAGCGTGCCGTCGAGATGGCCGATGATCAACTCGGCGCGGCGCAGGGAGTTGTGGGCGCGCTCGACTTCGCCCTCGCCCATTGCGATGGCGGCCTGGCGCAGGAAGCGGCGGGCTCCGTCGTAGAGCATCACGACCAGCTCGCCCGGCGTCGCCGAGAGCACGGCGTTCTGCCGGTATGCCTGCGGCGATGCCGTGAGGGGAGACATCCTGCCCTGGTGATCGGCCGGACGGAGGGGAAGTTGAGGGCCGCGACCCCCGGGCCCTCGGGGCCTATGGCCCGGTCAACTTGACTTCGACGACGAGCTCGATCCCGCGAAGGAGTTGGCGAGCATCGAGGTGATCTGGCTTGACAGCCACGCGCTCTCGGACTGGTTCTGCTGGACGACTCGTTCCATCGCGAGGTATTCGGCTTGGAGGGACTTCTGGCGCACTGCCAGCATTTCGTTCATCGTCGTGATCTGCTGGCCCAGCTCGGAGATGCGGGTTCCTTCGCCGGTGATCCTGGCGTCGAGCGAGCCGCCCGGTTCGGCGTTGACGTCGATCAGCTTCTGGAAGCTCTGGCCCCAGCTCTGGAGCATCTTTTCCACGCCCGCGGGGTTGGTTTGGATCGCCTTTGTCAATTCGGCGGTGTTGACCGTCAGTTCGCCTTCCACGGCCGATTGGGTGGGGGAGGCTTTGCCCGAGGCGCGCTCCGGTGCTGATGCCGAGGTCCGCGAGGCTTGCCATTCCCGCTGGGAGCCCTTCGACGGAGGTGTAGATCGCCTGGCGCATGCGGCTCACCAGGTCGGTGAATTCGCCGTCGCCGAACAGCGTTCCGGTGCCCAGTTCGGCCGCGCTCTGCGGGTGTTCGGGCGGCTTGGTGACGATCTCGTTGTGGAGCTGTCCGATCGTCGAGTTGTAGAGCTTCACGAACGATTCGACCTGTTCTGCGATCGCGCTCGTGTTGGCCGCCGGCGCGGCCACCTCGATCGTCACCGGGCCGCTCACGGTCGTGAGCGCGCCCAGGTTCAGCGTCACTCCCGGCGATCGCGTTGGTCACGGTGTTCGAGCTCGACGTGCCGGCGACGCCATCCACGGTGTATTCGGCGTTCTTGCCCTGCTTGGCCGTGCCGGCCTGTTCGGTGAGGGTGCCGCCGGGGTCTGACACCGCGATGAAGCCTTCGCCGGTGTTTCCGGTGACGCGGCTGGAGAGCACCACCTTGCCGCTTTCCAGTGCCGCCGCGTACACCGTCGCGTTGCTGTCGGAGTTGATCGAGTTCACGAGTTCCTGGATGCTCGCGCCGGCCTTCACGGCGATTTCCTGCCCGTCGATCGTGACCGTGTCGGCGCTCGCCGGGCTTGCGAACGTGAACGTGCGCTGCGCCGAGTTGGCCAGCTGGGTGACGTTCACCTGATATCCGCCCACGCCCGCGCCTGTGGTGCTCAGCGCGGTGATCTGGTTGGGGTTGCTGGTGGTGACCGTCTGCGAGGTCTGGAACAGCGTCGGCGAGGACAAATCGGCGGCTGAGAAGGCGAGCTGCTGGAGGCCGCTCTGAACCTGGCGCAGCTGCGCCTGCTCGGCCTCCAGCTTGGTCTGCTGGTTGGTCAACTGTCCCACCGGCAGGCGCTGCACCGCCATCAGCGCGTTGATGATTTCGGTCGTGTTCAGGCCCGAGGACAGGCCCGTGATGTTGATCGGCGCGCCCGAGCCGCCCGAACTCACGATTGGTTGAGTCGACATCTCTCCTCCTACTCCAGCGGCTTTCCGGCGGCCACCCTCAGCGCCTCGGAGGGTGAGATGGTGCGCAGCACGTTTCCGCCGGCGTCTCGCACCTCGATCTCGATGCGCCCGCTCGCCTCGTCGTGGGCAAAGTGCAGTTCGCGGCCCTGCGCCTGCAGGTTCTCATGGGTGCGCGTGGCGCCTGCCATCTGGTTTAGCACCTCGGACGGGGGGCTCGCGGGGAAGGTCTTGAGCGAGACCGCCTGCTGGGGCGGCGCGAGCGGGAAGGAGGCGCCGGTGCGCCTCGCGCCGCCCGCGCTTGGCGGCGGAGCGGATGCGATCGCGTTGGCCGCCGCGCTGGGCAGGCCGTTGATAAAGGGTACCGGCGAGCTCATGCTGTTTTCCTCCTGAAAGCACCTGTAGCGGACCCGTCCCTGGGCCGCCTCGCTCTTTGACTTGTCCATCGTGATCGGCCACCTCCCCACAAAGCTTTAGGCTGCCGCGCGCCGCTCGACACTCTCGCCGCTCCCTCGCACCCGCTCGAGCAGTTCGCCCGCCGCGACGTGCTCGGGCTCGATGTTCAGGGCGGCCTCCGCGAAGTGCGCGGCCTCCGCGTGCATCCCCTGGCGCTCGGCCACGCGCGCCAGCCCGTACAGCGCGCGCACGTCGGGCTGCTCGTGGCAGACGGCCATCCACTCCTGCGCGGCCGAGGCGGCGAAGCCACGGCGCAGATACAGCTCGGCGAGCCCCTCGCGCCGCTCGCGGGGGGAGAGGGGGGTGCGCTCCAGCAGCCCCACCGCCACCTCGAAGACGTCGAAGTCGTGCACGCGCAACAGCGCCTCGAGGATCGTCCCCAGCATCTCCAGCGCCTCGCCGGAGAGCTCGAGCGCGGTTTGCCCTGTGCGCGCCAGCTCGTACCAGGCCGCGAACAGGTCCACCTCCCAGCTCGCCATCCCCGCGCCCTGCGCACGCGCGAGCGCCGCTCCCGCGGCGCCGTTCTCGCCGCCCGCGATGCGCGCGAACAGCTCGCTGCGGCACCCCATCGCCGCGAGCGGATCCTCGGTGTGGATCTCGCACGCCACGGCCGCCGCCTCCGCGTAACGCCGCTGCGCGAGCAGCGTCTCGCCGAGCGCCACGCGCGCCCTGCTGGAGTTCGGCTGGCGCGCCAGCACCGCGCGGAACTGCTCCTCGCCGGCCTGGGTGGCGCCGCCCTCGTACAGCGCGGTCCCCAGCAGGAAGCGCGCCGCGGCGGACGGGTCGGGGATACGGCGCTGCACCTCCTCCACCACCCTCTCGGGCTCTGCGCCGCCGGCGAGCAGCGCGCTTGCGTAGGGCAGCACCGAGCCGATGAACGTGGGGTGCTCGCGTACGCAGTGCTCTAGCGGCTCCAGCGCCTCCTCAACTTCATTTCGCGCCATGCGCAGTTCGCCGAGGGCGATCCGCGGCAGGTAGCTGCCGCAGCCCACCGTCGCGGTGTAACGGCGGGGGGCGTCGCCCATCGCGATGCACTGCTCATACAGCTCGATCGCGCGCTCCCAGTTCTCAAGCGAGGCGTGCGCGGATGCCTGCTCGAGCACCAGGTCGGTGAAGCCGGGGAAGCGCTCCAGCGCGCTCTGCGCGCGGTCGATCGCCTCCTCCAGGCGCCCGCACGCCCGCAACGAGCGCACCAGCCGGTTGGCGAGCGCCGGACCGAACTGCACGGTCTTGCCGTCGGGGTCTGCTTCCAGCAGCTCCCACGCGCGCTCGAGCTCCGTGAGCGCCGCCTGCGGGTGCCCCGCGACCGCGTACTCTGCCCCGAGGTTGTAGTGCAGGAAGGCCGTTGGTGGGCTCTCGGCCTGCTGCATTCGCAGCAGCTCGATGTTGCGCCGCGACTTCTCGCGGCTATCGCGCACCGCGCCGAGGTAGCCGTAGTGCTCGATGCGCACGTTGGTGTACTCCATACGCTCGGGCAGGTACGCCGGCAGCGTGCCCGCGATCTGCTCGTGCAGGCGCCCGCGGTAGCGGTACTGCGGGCGGTTGCGGAACACGCGCAGGGTGTCGTGGGTGACCGCGCTGCCCGCATCCAGATCGCCGGTGTAGTTGGTCTCCGCCACGTAGAACGCCTCGCGCCATGTGCGCCCAGTGAGCGAGCGCAGCAGCCCCACGTCCTCGGCGACGAGCAGCTCGTCCGCGTCGAGCACCAGCGTCCAATCGCCGGTGGCCGCCTCGAAGGCCACGTTGCGCGGCTCCCCGAAGGAGCCCGTCCACTCGCGCTCGATCACGTGCGCCCCAAACGAGCGAGCGATCTCGATCGTGGCGTCCACCGAGCCCGTATCGACGATCACCATCTCGTCCACCGCCTCCGCGACCGCCGCCAGGCAGCGCGGCAGCATCTCCTGCTCGTCGCGCACGATCATGCACAGGCTCAGGCGCATCCCCCGCGCCGGCTGCGCGCGCTCTGAGACCTTCAGCGCACGCTCCTGCAGCGCCCCCATGGCGGGGTGCAGCGCGACGGCTCGCTCCGCGCGGCGCGAGCCACCCACGCCGCGGCGCCGGTGAGCCACCTGATCGAGGTTGCGCTGCACCTCCCCGAGCGCTGGATCCAAGCGCGCGGCGGCCTCGAACAGCGCCTGTGCCGCGCGCAGGCTCCACAGCTCGTACAGCGCGACCCCCGCGTAATTTAGGAGCTTCGGCTCGGCGGGCTCGCGCTCCAGGGTCTCCACGGCGCCCGCGGCGAGCGCCGCGTAGGTGTCCTTCAGGCGTGCTCCGCGGGCCGTCGCGGCCGCGGCGAAGCCCTCCTCCAGCAGCTTCACCGATGCCTGGTAGCGGCGATTGGGGTCCTCGATCGCGCCGCTGCGCGCGAACAGCGCGCCGTAGCCCGCGAAGTCTCCCGCGCCCAGCAGCGCCCGTGCGCGCGCCGGCAGCTCGGGGGCCTCCACGAGCGCGCCGGGGTCGGGCGCAGGCGTGCGCGAGGGCTCCTCGGGTGCCTCCGCGGTGTTCGGATCGGCATCTGAGCTGGGTGTGTGAGGGGCCATCGCATCACATTGATCGACCGCCCAGTGCGATACCTGAGCTCCCCCCCAGCCACCGGCTCCGAACAAGTCCCGCTCACCGAGTGCGCCCGATTCTCTGAAAGCGTCGATCCGGGGCTCAAGCCCGGAGACGAAGGCTCCGATGTGGACGACTGTCTCCTCCGGGAGACCTGGCTATCCCTCGAAGTCGGAGCTGAACATGCAAGCAAAGGAGCAGGGCGCCACCCGTCTCTCAGCCGCTGAGGTGCTGTCGCTGTGGCGGCGCTACGAGCGCACCAGGGACATCGAGGTGCGCGATCGGCTGGTCTTCATCTTCACGCCGATGGTCCGCTACATCGTCTACCGCAAGGTCCGCGAGGTGCCCGCGCAGTGCGATGTGGAGGACTTCCTCTCCTGTGGCCTGGAGGCCCTGATCCGCTCGATCGACCGCTACGACCCCAGCAAGGGCGCCACGCTCGAGCAGTTCGCCTGGACGCGCATCCACGGCGCGGTGCTCGATGAGCTGCGCCGCCACGACTGGGCCCCCGCTCGCTGCGTCGCGCGGAGCGCACGATCAACGGCGCGCGCGAGAGCTTCCTCTCCACGCACGAGCGCCACCCCACGCGCGAGGAGCTCGCCGGCGCGGCGGGGATGTCCCCCGATGAGCTCGGCCAGCCGCCTCGATGAGATCGCGCTCGCGGAGGTCGCCTCGCTGAACAAGACCGTGCGCTCGGAGGACTCCACCACGATCGAGCGCATCGACACGCTGGAGTCGCCCGACGAGGACTCAGACCCCGGTCTCAGCGCCGAGCGCAGCGAGGCCAAGGAACGCTTCCGCCAGGCCTTCGCGAAGCTCCCCGCGCGCGAGCGCCAGGTCGCCGTATTGCTGTACGTGGAGGGTCGCACGCTGCGCGAGATCGGCGCTCGCCTGGGGGTCTCCGAGAGTCGCGTCTCGCAGATCCACTCCGAGCTGCGTCGCCGCCTGCGCGAGCAGCTGGCGGCGGACGCCTCGCTGTTCAGCGCCGTCTGATCGGGCTGCGCCGCGTTTCGGCAGCCGCACGGTCTCGAACCACGCGGCCCGCTCGGCCCCCCTTGTGGCGGGCCTCTTCCTGCAAGGGGGCTCCTAAAGAAACGCGCGCCGCGGTCGAAGACCTGGATGAGATGGACCTTGGCCTCTACATCGCCGCGTCCGGCATGGTCGCCGAGCAGACGCGCCAGGATCAGATCTCCAACGACCTCGCCAACGCCTCCACGCCCGGCTACAAGTCCGAGCACTCCACGCAGAGCAGCTTCGGCGAACTGCTGCTCTCCAACACCGCCACCGGCCAGCCGATCGGCAGCGTGGGGATGGGGGTGGCGCTCGGCAAGAGCGTCACCGATCTGACCCCCGCGGGGATGCACGACACCGGCCAGCCGCTCGACTTCGGGATCGTCGGCGCGGGGTTCTTCGCCGTGCAGACGCCCAGGGCGTGCGCTACACGCGCGATGGGCAGTTCAGCGCCTCCGCCACCGGCCAGCTCGTGAACGGCGCGGGGGACCCCGTGCTCGACCCCCAAGGCCACCCACTTTCGGTCACGGGTGGGCGCGGGTGGGCAGCGTACCCGCATCCTCGCTGGGCGTCTACGAAGTGCCGGGCGCCGTCAAGCAGGGCGAAAACCTGTTCTCCGGCGCTCCCTCGGGGAAGGCCACGGGCACGGTGCGCCAGGGCGCGCTCGAGCTCCCCGGCGTGGACGCCGCCAAGGCGATGGTCGACATGATCGGCTCGATGCGCACCTTCCAATCCGGCCAGCAGGCGATCCAGGCGATCGATCAGACCCTGCAGGAGGCATCCACGCAGGTCGGCACGCTGAGCGGCAACCCCTAGAGGAGGAGATCGCGATGCTCGAAGGTCTATACGCGGCAGCGGCAGGCATGGAGGCCCAGCAGCAGCAGATGGACGCGGTCGGCAACGACCTCGCCAACGTCTCCACCACCGGCTACAAGGCCGAGCGCGTGGGCTTCAGCGACCTGCTCTACAACCAGGTCAACCAGGCCGGCACCTCCACCACCACCGGCGCCGGCGCGGTGGCGCAGGTATTCGGCCGTAATTCCGCGCAGGGTTCCTTCCAGCAGCACCGGCGAGCCGCTCGACCTCGCGATCCAGGGCGAAGGCTACTTCCAGATCAAGTCCTCCGGCAAGCTCGCGCTCACGCGCAACGGCGCCTTCTCGGTCGATGGCAAGGGCCAGCTCGTAACGGCCGATGGCTCCCTGCTCGACCCGCCCATAAAGCTCCCCGCAGGGGTGCGCTCCGGCGAAGTGACGATCGTCGCCGGACGGCACCGTGCGCGCGGGCACGCACACGATCGGGAAGATCGCGCTCGTGACGGTCGCCGCGCCCGACCACCTGCTCGCGGACGGCTCCGGCGCCTTCACGCCCACCGCCGCCTCGGGCGCCCCCAAGCCCGTCCAGGGTGCCACGATCCAGCAGGGCGCGCTGGAGGGCTCCAACGTGGACATGGCCTCGGAGATGACCAGATGGTTACCACCCAGCGCAACTACCAACTCGCGTCCACCGCGATCCAAACCGCAAACCAGATGCTCGCGATCGCCAACCAACTGCGCTCATGAGCACCTCTGCGCTCACGCCCCTCTCCCTCGCTCCGCCGGCGGGGCTCCCGATCGTCAACCAGGCATTCGAGCCCGCCTCCGTGCGGGGCGGCTCGCCCGCGGTGCAGAAGGCCTACGCCGGCGCGCTGGCCTTCGAAGAGATGCTCGTGCAGCAGCTTTCGCAGTCGCTCACGCAGGGCACTGGGCTGGGTGGAGAAGAAGGCTCTGGAGAAGGCAATGAAGGAGCCTCCGAAGGAGGCTCGGGAGGGGCCGCGGGACTCGCGGGCGGCGGCGCCGTGAACAGTCAGCTCGCCTCGCTGCTGCCCCAGGCGCTCACCGAAGGCGTGATGCGCCAGGGCGGGCTCGGGCTGGCAAGCCAGCTGATGGGCTCGCTCGCTCCCGGCGGCGTCACCGCCAGCACCGCGCCGGTTGCGGGCGTCGCGGCCGGTGGCGCACCCGCACCCGCCTCCCCGTCCGTGTCCGCGCCCGCCGCGCCCACCGGCGCCACCACTACCGCCCTCACCGGAGGCGTCTCCGCGTGAGCGTCCTCGCCCCGCCCCCCGAACTGCTCGACGATCGCGCGCTCACGCGCGAGGTGCTCGCGCACCTCGACGCGCAGATCGTCTCCGCGCAGCGGCTGCTGGAAACGGTGCTCGAACAGGGCGCCGCGATCCGCGCGCGCGACGTGCACACGGTCGTGCGCCTCGCGGGGCTCATGCACGGCGAGATGACTCGCCGACAGTCGATCGAGGCCGAGCGCTCGCGCCTGCTCGCGCAGTGCGGCGCGCGCCTGGGGATCGCTCCCGAGACCGTCACCCTCACACGCCTCACCACGCTGATGGAGCCCGCCGCCGCCGCAGCTCGCGCTGGAGCGCTCGGCGCAGCTGCGCGGGCTGCTGGGCGAGCTGCAGCGCGAGCACGCCTGCAACCGTGCGCTGATGCGCTCGAGCTCTCCTTCCTCGACCACCTCATGACCTCGCTCGCGCTCGACGGAGCGCACGGCTATGACCCGCGGGGCTCCACCGCCGCCGGGCCGCGCCCGCGCGGGGCCCTGCACGTACTCGACCTGCGCGCCTGAGCCATGCCGATTCCAACCCTCCAAGGACTCCAAACGGCCCTCTCCGGGTTGATCGCCAACCAGGATGCGATCGATACGACGGGCCACAACATCACCAACGCCAACACCCCCGGCTACTCGCGCCAGACGGCGGTGCTGCGATACCAACATCCCGCTGCCATCCCGCGATGTCCGCCGATCACCGGCCACGGCGGCCAGCTCGGCACCGGCGTCAACGTCGAGACCTTCACGCGCATCCGCAACACCTACCTCGACGCCCAGTTCCGCACCCAGAACGCCACGCTGCGGAGCCGCCTCCAGCGAAGCCGAAGAGCTCCAGCAGGCCCAGTCGCGCCTTCGACGAGCCCTCCGCCGCGGGCGTCTCCAGCCAGCTCTCGGCCTTCTGGAGCGCCTGGGGCGAGCTCGCCGACCTCGCCCTCCAGCAAAGGCGCTAAGGAGGGCGTCGTCGAGCGCCGCCACCCAGCTCACCACGACGCTGCACCAGCTCTCCACGCAGCTGCAACGCGGTCGCCAGCGCAGGCCACCGCAGCAGTACACCGCGATCACCGGGCCCACCGGCGCAGTGCAGGACGACGCCAAGCAGATCGCCCAGCTCAACCACCAGATCAAGCTCGCCGAACAGGCCCACCAGACAGCCCAACGATCTCGCAGACCGCCGCGATCTGCTGCTCGACAAGCTCTCCACACTCGCCTCCATCACGGTCACCAAGGCGGCCGACGGCACCGACACCGTCACCTTCGGCGACGCCGCGCAGCCGCTCGTCGAAGGCACCACCGTCAACTGGCCCCAAGCCCTCACCGCCGCCGCCGGCGGGCAGCTCGGTGCGCTGCTGGAGCTCTCCGGCCCCGGCGGCGCGCTCGCCTCCTACCAGAGCGGCGCTCAACGAAGTGGCCGCCTCGCTCGCGGACTCGGTCAACGCGCTGCACACCTCCACGCCCTTCTTCAGTGGCGCCACCGCCGCCACGATCGCAGTCGCCGTGACGCCCGCGGAAGTCCAGACCTCCTCCGACCGGCGCGCCCGGCGGCAACGACGTCGCGCTGGCGATCGCCGCGCCTGCGCGGCGGCGGCGCCGACCGCACCTACGCCGCGCTCGTCGCGCAGGTGGGCGCCGATGTGCAGCACCGCGCAGGACAACCAATCCACCGCGCCAGGCCGTAGTCGGCGCGATCGGCAACCAGCGCCAGTCGGTCTCCGGGGTGTCCCTGGACGAAGAAATGACCAACCTCATCAGCTTCCAGCGCGGCTACCAGGCCTCGGCGCGCACGATGACGATGATGGACGAAATGCTCAACACCCTCATCAACCACACCGGACAGGCGGGGCTGTAGGCATGAGCGCAGCGCATCACCCCCGACGATGATCATCGGCTCCACGCTCGCCGACATCAACGCCTCTCAGGTCGCGATGCAGCGCTCGGAGAGCGAACTGGCCTCCGGCAAGTCGATCCAGCAGCCCTCCGACAACCCCTACGGCGCCAGCCGCGCGATCGAACTGCAGAGCACCATCGACGGGCTCACCTCCTACGCACTCCAGCGCGCAGGACGGGCATCTCCTGGACGCAAACCGCCTCGAGCGCGCTCGTCCTCGATCAACGACACGGTCAGCGCGTGCGCGAGCTCCTCGTGCAGGCCTCCAACGGCGTCAACAACCAGACCGATCGCGAAGCGATCGCCGAAGAGGTCGATCAGCTCACCGAAGCGTCAAGCAGGACGCCAACACCCAGTACGCCGGCCAGTACGTCTTCTCCGGCACCCTCACCGCCACCACGCCCTACCACGCCGGCGCGGGCGGCGACGAATACCAGGGCAACGCCGAAGCGATCACCCGCTCGATCGGCCCCGGCGCCTCGGTGAAGGTCAACACCGACATCGCCTCCGTGCTCGGCAGCGGCCAGGGCGCCGCCGACGGCAAGCTGCTCGACACGCTGCGCACGATCTCCCAGAACCTGCGCGGAGGCACGCCGGCCGACATGGAAGCGCTCAGCGGCGCCGACCTGAAGAACCTCAACGCCAACCTCGAACTCGCTCAACACCCTGCAGGCGGGCGCCGGCGCGATCACCAACCAGCTGCAGCGTCGCCGCCAACCGCGTCGCAGGACCTGCAGATCACCACCGCGCAGGCGCTCTCCAACACCCAGGACGCCGACCTCGCGAAGGTCTCCATCGCCTTCTCCAACGAGCAGGCCGCCTACAACGCCGCGCTGCACGCCGGCGCCAGCATCGTGCAGATGTCCCTGCTCGAATTCCTGCACTAGGGCTTCGCCCATGACCACTCACCAGATCGAGGATCGACAGAACCCGCCCGCGCCGCTCACGATCGAGAGCTCGCGCTTCGGCTGCGCTGCAGGTCCCCGCCGAGGACGTGATCGAGTTCCCGCTCGGGCTGATCGGGCTCGACGGGCTCGCGCTACACGCTGCTCGACCGCAACCCGGGCACCGGCTTTCTGTGGCTGCACTCGCTGGAGGACCCCTCGCTGGCGCTGCCCGTGGTGGAGCCACGGCGCTTCTTCTCCTCTTACGAGCTCTCGCTCACCGAGGAGGAGCGCGAGCGGATCGGCGTCGGATCCGGCCGCCGCGCGGGTGTACGTGACCGTCCGCGCCGCCGCCGACCCAGCGGAGGTGGTCGTCAACCTGCGCGCGCCCCTCGTGGTCGCCGAGGGGCGTGGCCACCAGGTGCTCAACACCGCTCCCGGGCGCCGAGCTGCAGGCTCCGCTGTTCAGTACTGCATAATCCCCCTCCATGCTGATCCTCACACGGCGTCCGGGCGAGCGCGTCGTGATCGGCGATGACATCCTCATCACCGTGATGGAAATCTCCGGCCAGACCGTGCGCCTCGGTATCGCCGCGCCCGAGGCGCTGCCGATCTACCGCGAGGAGATCTGGCTCGCGGTCAAGGAGGAGAACCGCGCCGCCGCGGCCGCCGCGGCGGACTCGCTGCCGTCCACTCAGCGTCCCTCCTAGCGCCGGCCGCCCGCTCAGCGCCCTTCGCAGCTCGCGCTCCCCGTGCCCCGCGGGAACATTCGCAGGGGCCCCGGAGTCTGGCTTGCAAGACAGCGCGCACCAGCCCGCAGTATGCTCGGCGGGGCATTCAGACAATACGACACCACCGTTGGAGGCTCGCGATGACGATGAACCGACTCGCTACCCGTTCCACCTCTGCATTCAAGCTCCTCGCGGCGGCAGCGCTGGTCGCGGGCCTCGCCGGCTGCGGCAGCTCCAGCACCTCCTCCACGAGCAGCACCACCGAATCGAGCGCCGCTCCGAGCGCATCCACGACGGCCTCGACCAGCGCCACCACAACGGCCGGCGCAGCGGCGCCGAGCGGGGCCGCGCAGGTGGTCAAGCTCGCCGCCAACCCCGAAGGGTCCCTGAGCTACGACACCACCACCCTCACCGCCCACCCGGGCAAGGTCACGATCGAATTCACCAACATGGCGCCGCTGCAGCACAACGTCACGGTGGAATCCAGCGGCTCCACGGTGGGGGCCACACCCACCTTCAGCGGCGCCACGAAGTCGCTCACGCTCGACCTGAAGGCCGGCACCTACACCTTCTTCTGCTCGGTGCCCGGTCATCGTCAGGGAGGGATGCAGGGCACGCTCACCGTGCAGTAGCCCGCGCGGCGCGACTGCGCCACCGCCTGCCATGTCCCTAGCCCGGCTCGATGTATTGCGCTACAATTGTTTGATGGAAAAAGACCGGGATGTGGAACTCTCGTCTAGAGAGTAGAGGTCAACGGGCGCGGCGCGGAGGCGCCGGCGGGGCCGGGCTGAGGGCGCGGTCGGGGGAGCTTGCGGCGCACGGTTACTCGGCGGGCGCCGGGGTCGGACAGCGTGAGCGGGGTACGAGCCACTCGCGGATACTGGTCGTCGATGAGGATGCCGTTACCCGTGACGTCCTGCGTGGCGTGCTCGAGCGGGCGGGGCACGACGTGCGCGAGGCTGCCGACGGACGCGCGGGGCTGCGCAATCTGTACGCCGCGGCGCCCGATCTGGTGATCCTTGGTGTCGAGATGCCCGAGCTCGACGGGTGGGCGACGCTCGCGCGCATCCGCGACCTCACTGACGTGCCGGTGCTGATGCTGACCGTGCACGAGACCGAGCTCGAGTGCGTGCGCGGGCTGCGCGGGGGAGCCGACGACTACGTCGTCAAACCCATCGGCCACCAGGAGCTGGTCGCGCGTGTGCACGCGCTGCTGCGCCGCGCGGGCCCCCATGCGCAGGAGAAGCAGACCTACGCCGACGCGCGCCTGCAGATCGACTTCGCGCAGTGCGCAATTCACTACGAGGAGCGCGAGGTGCAGCTCACGCCGTTGGAGTTCAAGCTGCTTGCGACGTTCGTGCGCAACCCCAACCGGGTGCTCAGTCGCGCCCAGCTGCTCGAGCTCGTGTGGGGCGATGAGTTCGGGGTCTCGCCCGAGCAGGTGAAGCTGTATGTGGGGTACCTGCGTCACAAGCTCGACCCGGAAGCGCCTTCTTCGACGCCGGTCGAGACGGTGCGCGGCTTCGGCTACCGCTACCGGCGGCCATCGTGAGCGGCGTGAAGCTAGGCGCCCTGTTGGGCGCGGTAGTGCTCTTTCCAGATCAGCTTGTAGATCGGGATCCAGCGGGGGACGCTGCGGACGCCGGGGATGAAGGGGATGCATATGAACGCCAGGCTGAGCACGCCCATCACGAGCATCACCAGCGCGTCGGCATTTTCTGATTCCTTGAAGGGTTCCACCTGATACCAGAGCGTGTACAGCCACAGCCACACCTGCCCCGGGTAGCTGCCGGTCTCGTTCATCATGCCCCACTGGTCGCCCAGCAGGTGCTGCTTTTCCGCGCGCGAGGCGAGCACTTCGCCGTCGGCCATGAACAGCAGCGGCTTGGTGTAATCGGTCTGGTAGAACTGGTTACTGCTCAGCAGCGCTCCATCGAGGCCGCCGCTCTGGGCGAGCGCGAGCAGGCCGTTCATCATCACGGGCACGGGCCCGTATTCGCCCGGGGGCACCTTGACCTGGCCGTTGGGTCCGATGGTGGCCTTTTCGAGGGCCTTCGCGTACGCTTCCGTCCAGCCCTTCTGCGTGGCGGCGGGAGCGGCCTGATAGGTGGCGATCGCGGCCCGCAGTTCGGCGTTGCCCGGCACGCTGCGCAGCGGGTCGATCACGTAGTCGTTGGCGGTGTCGATCGGATGGCTCACCCCGAGCCACTTCTGCAATTCGATGAACGCGATGTGCTGGCCGGAGCCGTTGTGGTTGTAGGGCGGCCCGTATTCGCCCGTGCCGCTCGTGCCCGCGAGCTCGGCGTTCGCTGTCGTTGCGAAGTCGATGGGCATCTGCTGCGACCACTGCGCGACCGTGGTCGGCTTGTCGTCAGGCGAGGAGAACAGCACGGTGAGCACGATCGCGAGCAGCGCGATCACGCCGATCGCGATGCACAGCTCCTTGATGAGGTCATACGGGGCATAGGGCCCCGTCCACGGCTTCGTGTCGTCGCGTCTCATGCCTGCCCCCGGTCCAGCTCAAACGGGGGCACTACGCCGTGGCGGCGTACGAGCAGGACGTGCGCGGCCACCAGCAGGACCACCGCGGTCGGCAGCAGCAGCACGTGGTAGCTGTACATCTGCCCGAAGTTGGTGACGTTGAAGAACGCGCCGACGCCCACCGAGTTCAGCCCGTCCTTGGCCTGCGTGGAGATCCACTGCGCGTCGAAGTTCTGCTGGGAGACGTAGCCGGTGAGAGCGGTGGGGATCGCGACTATGAACGTGATCGCGCCGGTCACCCACACACGCGCGCGCCCGCCGCGCCAGGCGGCCATCCAGTACTTGCCCCACAGGTGCACGACCATCACGAAGAAGAACAGCTCGACGGCCCACAGGTGGATCGAGTTGAAGAAGTGCCCCACGCCCGTGTAGTGCCACCACGCCGGGCCCTTCAGCGAGAGGATCATGCCCGAGCCGACGGTCACGATCAGCGCGGCGATGCTCGCCACGCCGAATACGTAGATCCACGAGGCGACGTAGGTTGGCTGGCCGTCGGGCAGCAGCTTCTCGGGCGGCAGGTTCTCCACTGCCACTTCGCGCGTGCGGACGGTCCACGAGCCCTTGGCGGGCGGGGCCTCAGCGGGTGGGGCAGTGGCGGGCGGGGATCCGGGGGGCCGCGCGACGCTCATGAGCGGCTTTCCCTCCTGCGCGCGGCGCCCGGGAAGGGCAGCAGGATCGCCAGCGCGAAGACGACCAGCATCATCGCGATCACGACGATGTTCGATACCGACAGCTGAATGAAGTGCCAGTGCACCACATGGGCGGGGTTGTTCAGGTTGAAGACCGCACCGAGAACACCTGCGCCTACTGCGAGACTCACGGCCCGAAGACTAGCTGGCGCAGCAACGTCGCGCATTCCGTGCTTGACCGCGGACGCACAGCGGGAAACTACGTAAGTGGCCAGCGGTGGCCGATGCGCGGCGCGCGCGATGTCAGCAGCGGCTCGGGTGGCCGAAGTAGAGCGCCATGCCGCCCGCAGCGTACTTGACAAACCGAGCGCGATTCACAAGGCTGGGCGCGGTGAGCGAGCTGGCCACGATGACCTACGCGGTGGCCGATCGGATCGCACGGATCACGCTCGATCGCCCCGAGCGCGGCAACGGCATCACGCGGCGCCTGGTCACCGAGCTGGAGGCGTGCGTGGAGCGCGCCGATCTGGACCCCGCGGTCCACGCGATCCTCCTCTCGGGCAACGGCAAGGGGTTCTGCGGTGGCTACGACCTCGTGGAGAGCGCCGAGGGCCAGGGGCGGATAGGAGAGGGGGAGGGGGAGGGGAAGGGGAAGGAGGCGGCCTGCCGGCCGCCGGAGCGGGCCGCGCAGTGGCGTGATGGCGGCGATCTGAGGGCTCCGTCCGCCGGCTCCCCCCTCGATCCACTGGTGATGGCCGCCAACCACGACCCCTCGGCGACGTGGGATCCGATGGTGGACTACGCGATGATGAGCCGCAACGTTCGCGCGTTCATGTCGCTGTTTCACTGCGCAAAGCCGGTGGTATGCAAGGTGCACGGCTTCTGCGTCGCGGGCGGCACCGACATGGCGCTGTGCTCGGACCTGCTGGTGATTGCCGCCGACGCGAAGATCGGCTATCCGCCGGCGCGCGTGTGGGGCTCGCCGACCACCTCGCTGTGGGCGGCGCGGCTCGGCCCCCAGCGCGCCAAGCGGCTGCTGTTCACCGGAGACTCCCTCTCGGGGACCGAGGCGCTGGAGTGGGGGCTGGCGATCGAGGCGCCCGCCGCGGAGGATCTCGACGAGCGCACCGAGATCCTGCTCGAGCGGATCGCGCGGATGCCGCTGAACCAGCTGACGATGATGAAGCTGCTCGTCAATCAGGAGCAGATGTCGGGCGGCCTGCACAGCACGCAGGTGCTGGGGACGGTCTTCGACGGCATCACCCGCCACACGGTCGAGGGGTACGCCTTTCAGCAGCGCGCCGCCGAGGTGGGGTTCAGGCAGGCGGTGCGCGAGCGCGACGAGCCCTTCGGGGACGCCGGCCCCTCGACGTTCAAGGGCTGAGGCGGAGCTCAACCTACTATTGGGGTATGAAGGATGTTCCTGCCGACCTGCCCGGCCACGAGCTCGTGAGCGCGGGACTCGCCGACCTCTCCGCGGGCCGTGAGAGCGAGGCATCGTTGCTCGTGACGATGGCAGCGCCGCGCCTACGCGCGCTGGGCTACGACGTCCCGCCCGGCAGGGCAGGGTCGCCCGGGCATCGTCTCTATGAAGTGCTCTCAGAGAAGGACCGGGGCGCCCACAGTCGTTACAACGCGCTCATCGCTCGCATGGTGAGCTTCGCGCGAGCGGCCGAGCATGCGTCCTCCCGTTGACGAGCCGCGCATTCGCGCGCTTGCTCGGGAGCTTGGACGCGTCGCTCGCAATCCGATTCGTATCTATCTGACGGGGGGTTCGAGCGCTGTAATCGAGGGTTGGCGCGAGACAACGGTCGATGTCGACCTGCGCTTCGAGCCCGACGCGGATGAGCTGCTGCGTGCGCTTCCGGGGCTGAAGGAGCGCTTGGGGGTCAACATCGAGTTGGCATCGCCACCGGATTTCGTGCCTGAGGTTCCAGGCTGGCGCGAACGCAGTCCGTTCGTGTTCAGAGAGGGTCGAGTGGATGTTCACAATTTCGATTTCTACTCGCAGGCCCTGTCGAAGATCGAGCGGGGTTTCGACCACGATCTCGCGGATGTCCAAGCGATGATCGCCCGCGGCCTCGTGGAGCCCTCGCGATTGCGCGAACTCTACGAGGAGATCGAGCCAGAGCTCTACCGGTATCCGGCGATCGAACCGGCCGCATTCAGGCAGACGCTGGACGCCGTGCTGGGGTGACCGTCCGAGCTATTCACCTCTACAATGGCCTCATGGCGAACCAGGCTGACACGCTGCCGCTCTACAGGCTCGATCTCGAGACGTACAACCGGATAGTTGCTTCGGGGGCGCTTGATGGTAAGCCGGTCGAATTGCTCGAAGGGTTGCTTGTGGAGGCGTCAGATAAGGCTATTGGGGCGCGGAGCGACCCTCGAAGCGCTGATCACCCGGCGTCGGACGTGTAGCGCAACTCTCGCATGATCTCGTCTGTGGCCTGCTCCGTGTTGAGGATCCCATAAGCAGCCGCTACTGGATCGCAGGTCGCAGCCTTTCTTGCGACGAGATGCCCTTCCTCCTCGGTCAACTCCAAGCGATCCCCAGCGCTGATGCTGAGCTGTTCGCGCAGGCGCTTGGGGACGGTGATCTGGCCCTTCTTGGAGACGGTGCACAACACGGTGGAATCAGCACGGTAGGAGTATCCACGAATGAGCCTGCCATAGGCTCACTCGATACGAACGTCTGTTCGCCCGCGTAATATAGAGATCCATGCCCCAGAGCAACCAGATAGTCGTCAGCGGCGCGCGCGAGCACAACCTCAAGGACATCTCCCTGAGCCTGCCCCGCGACGCGCTGGTCGTGATCACCGGTCTGAGTGGCTCGGGCAAGTCCTCGCTGGCGTTCGACACGATCTACGCGGAGGGTCAGCGCCGCTACGTGGAGTCGCTGTCGGCGTACGCGCGCCAGTTCCTGGGGCAGATGGACAAGCCCGACGTGGACTCGATCGAGGGCCTCTCACCGGCGATCTCGATCGACCAGAAGACGACCTCGCGCAACCCTCGCTCGACCGTTGGCACCGTGACCGAGATCTACGACTACCTGCGCCTCCTGTGGTCGCGCGTGGGCAAGCCGCACTGCCCCATCTGCGGGCGGCCGATCGTGGGGCAGTCGGCGGAGCAGATCATCGATCAGGTGATGGAGCTGCCCGAGGGGGCGCGCTTCATGGTGATGGCGCCGGTCGTGCGGGGGCGCAAGGGCGAGTACGGGAAGCTGCTCGACGAGCTGCGCGCCGATGGCTTCGCGCGCGTGAAGATCGACGGGCGCGTGCGCATGCTCGAAGAGTCGATCGTGCTCGACAAGCGCTACAAACACGACATCGCGGTGGTGATCGACCGCCTGGCGATGCGCCACGACCTGCGCAAACGTCTGGCCGACTCGATCGAGACGGCCGTTGGCCTCGCCGATGGGCTCGTTGAGGTCGAGATCGTCGGTCGCTCCGCGGGCGAGGGGGCCGAGGCGGACGCCGGCGCTCACTCCAGCGGCGCCCTGGGCGTGAGGGCCGCCGCGACACAGATCGTCCCCGGTGAGATGCCCGAGCCGGGCACCGTGTTCACCTTCTCCGAGAAGTTCGCCTGCCCCGAGCACGGACCCTCGCTGGTGGAGCTGGAGCCGCGCATCTTCTCCTTCAACTCGCCCCATGGGGCGTGCGAGCGGTGCACCGGGCTGGGCTCGCAGATGGAGATCGACCCCGAGATGGTGGTGCCCAACCCGGCGCTGTCGGTGGGGGAAGGCGCGATCGCGCCGTGGGCGAACAGCACGTCGAACTACTACGAGCAGGTGACCGAAGCGATCGCCAAGCGCTACGGCGTGGACCTGGCGGCCCCCTGGGAGGATCTGTCAGAGGAACAGCGGGATCTGTTCCTGTACGGGACCAACGGGGAGAAGCTGCAGATCGAATACCGCAACCGCTTCGGGCGCAAGCGCAACTACGCGACGCGCTTCGAGGGGGTGGTGGCGAACCTTGAGCGCCGCTACCGCGAGACGGACTCCGAGTGGACGCGCGAGCGGATCGAGGAGTACATGTCGCTGCGCGCGTGCCCGGTGTGCCACGGGGCGCGCCTGCGCGCGGAGTCGCGCGCGGTGCTGGTGGCGGGGACGCGCATCGAGGACTTCTGCGCGCTCTCCGCGCGCCGCGCGTTGCAGTGGCTGGAGGATGTGGAGCTCTCGGAGACCGACCGCCACGTGGCGCGGCTGATCCTGCGCGAGATCTCCGAGCGGCTGCAGTTCCTGGAGAACGTGGGGATCGGCTACCTCTCGATGGACCGCGCCGCGGCGACGCTGAGCGGGGGGAGGCGCAGCGGATCCGCCTGGCGACGCAGATCGGCAGCTCGCTCGTGGGGGTGCTGTACATCCTCGACGAGCCCTCGATCGGGTTGCACCAGCGCGATAATTCCAAGCTGATCGGCACGCTGGAGCGCCTGCGCGACCTCGGCAACACGGTGATCGTGGTGGAGCACGACGAGCAGACGATGCGCGCGGCGGATCATCTCGTGGACCTCGGTCCGGGCGCGGGCGAACACGGCGGGCGGATCGTCGCGCAGGGCACTGCCGCGCAGGTGCAGGGGGTGGCGGACTCGCTCACCGGCCAGTTCCTGGCGGGTACGCGCACGGTGGACATACCGGCCAAGCGGCGCACCCCCGATGGATACATCGAGATCACCGGGGCCACCCAGCACAACCTCAGGGACATCGACGTGCACGTGCCGCTCGGCGTCTTCACCTGCGTAACGGGGGTGTCGGGCTCGGGCAAGTCGACGCTCGTGAACGAGGTGCTGCTGAAGGCCGTGGCGGGCCGCCTGCACCGCGCGCGCCAGCGCCCTGGGGCGCACCGCGCGATCCACGGGCTGGAGGCGCTGGACAAGATCATCGCGGTGGATCAGTCGCCGATCGGGCGCACGCCGCGCTCGAACCCCGCGACGTACACCGGTCTGTTCGACGTGATCCGCGACCTCTTCTCGAAGACGCAGGAGGCGCGCGCACGGGGGTACAAGCCGGGGCGCTTCAGCTTCAACGTCAAGGGCGGGCGCTGCGAGGTGTGCCGCGGGGATGGGCAGATCAAGATCGAGATGCACTTCCTGCCCGACGTGTACGTGCCCTGCGAGCAGTGCCACGGCAAGCGCTACAACCGCGAGACCTTGGAGGTGCGCTTCAAGGGCAAGAGCATCGCCGACGTGCTCGATATGCCGATCGAGGAGGCGGTGGAGTTCTTCACCCATATCCCCAAGGTGCGCCGGCGCCTGGAGACGCTGCACGCGGTGGGCCTCGGGTATGTGCGCCTGGGCCAGCCCGCCACGACCCTCTCCGGCGGGGAGGCGCAGCGCGTGAAGCTGGCCACCGAGCTCTCCAAGGTGGCCACCGGCAGGACGCTGTACATCCTCGACGAGCCCACCACCGGGCTGCACTTCGCCGACGTGCAGCGCCTGCTGGAGGTGCTCCAGCGCCTCGTGGACGCCGGCAACAGCGTGGTGGTGATCGAGCACAACCTCGACGTGATCAAGTGCGCCGACCGCCTGATCGACATGGGCCCAGAGGGCGGGGAGGAGGGAGGGATGGTGATCGCCGCGGGCACCCCGGAGGAGGTGGCGGGCGAGCCGGCCTCGCACACGGGCCAGTTCCTCGCCGAGATCCTCACGCCGACCCCGCAAGCGGAAGGCCAAGGCCCCGGCGCGCAAGCGGCGCGTGCCAAGGTCGCCGCGTGAGCCAGGCGCGCCTGTGGGCGCAGAAGTGGCGCTGGTATGAGCGCAACTCGCTGCCCTGGAACCGCGCGCGGATACACATGCGCTTCATGCGCAGCGAGGCGTTCGTGCGCTGGCCGGTGCACGGCAACGTGCTCGAGGCGATGCGCGAGGGCCGGCTTCAGATCGGGGCGGGGACGCTGCTGGAGCCCAATGTGTGGATCACCGCGCCCGGCCGCGCGCGCGTACGCATCGGCAAGGGCACGTTCCTGAACATGGGAGTGATGATCGCCTCAGAGGAGCTGGTCGAGATCGGCGATCACTGCATGCTGGCCAACGGCTGCTTCGTGAGCGACTCGAGCCACCGCTACGACGATCCCACGCGGCCCATCACGTGGCAGGGCTTCGCCTCGCAAGGGGCCCACGCGCATCGGCGACAACTGCTGGCTCGGGGCCAACGTCGTCGTCACCAGCGGAGTGAGCATCGGCGAGCGCTGCGTGATCGGCGCCAACAGCGTCGTCACGCACGACATCGAGCCCTTCTCGCTGGCCGCGGGGACGCCTGCCAAGGTGCTGCAGGAGGATCGAGTACGGGGATCCGCCGGCGCAGCTCGATGGCACGGGCGCCCAGCAGCAGCCGGCGCCCGCGCCGTAGGCCGATGCGTCAGGCCAGCAGCTCGTGCAGCTCGGCCAGCTCCGCGGGGTCGATCGAGTAGGTGTGCTCCGGGCCGGGATAGCGCCGCTGCGCGCACATCCTCGGCGTAGGCGGCAACGCCGGCGTTCATCTCCTCCTGCAGGTAGGCGTAGCGCTTGACGAAGCGCGGTCCGAGGCCGTCGCGGATGCCGAGCAGGTCGTGGAACACGAGCACCTGCCCGTCCGTGGCGGGGCCGGCGCCGATGCCGATCACGGGTACCTCCATGTGGGGCATCAGCTCCTCGGTGACCGCCGCGGGGATCGCCTCGAAGACGATCGCGAAGCAGCCGGCCTCCTGCAGCGCCAGCGCCTCCGCGGCGATGCGCGCGGCGGCGGAGGCGGTGCGGCCCTGCGCCTTCCAGCCGCCCAGCGCGGTGGAGGTCTGCGGGGTCAGTCCGACGTGGCCCATCACGGGGATGCCGGCGCCGACGATCGCGCGCGCGCGGTTAACCGAAGCCCACCGCCCCGCCCTCGAGCTTGACGGCGTCGCAGCCGGCCTCCTTGACCATGCGTACCGCTGTGGTGAGCGCCTGCTCGTCGGAGACCTCATAGGACCCGAAGGGCAGGTCGCCGATCAACAGCGGCGTGGTGAGCCCGCGGCGCACCGCGCGCGCGAGCACCAGCATGTCCTCGAGCGCCACCGGCGTGGTGGCGGAGTAGCCGAGCACGGTCGTGGCGGCGGAGTCGCCCACCAGCACGAGGTCCACGCCGGCGGCCTCGGCCGCGCGCGCGGAGGGGTAGTCGTACGCGGTGACCATCACGAGCGGCTCGCCGAGACGCTTCTTCTCGGCCAGCAGCGGCAGCGTCATCGGCAGGCGCCCGGGGTCGTGAGGGATCGTGCAGCTTGGAGTGGCCGGTGGGGTGGGGCGTGGGGCTGGAGGGGTGGCTTGACATGGGGGTGATTCCTCTCTGACGTCGGTTGACGCCCTCGCTGCCGCCTCAGGCCTCTTCCGAGACCGAATTGGACAGGAGGGTCGCCACCGCGTCGTCGACGGTGATGATGCGGTTGGTGTGCGCCTCGCACGTGCACCACGCGCGGCTCGTACTGCTCCATCTCCGTCGCGGTCGTACTGGCCGTAGGAGATCACGATGATGGTGTCGCCGCGGTGCACGAGGCGCGCGGCGGCGCCGTTGACCTTGATCGCGCCCGACCCGCGCTCGCCGGCGATCGTGTAGGTCTCGAAGCGGGCGCCGTTGTCGATGTCGACCACGTGCACCTGCTCGTGCTCGAGGATGTCGGCGGCCTCCAGCAGATCGGGGTCGATCGTGATCGAGCCGACGTAGTGCAGGTCGCAGTCGGTGACCGTGGCGCGGTGGATCTTCGACTTGAGCATCACGCGCTGCATACGGGGGTCCTCTCGCTCTGGTGCGTCGCCGGCGATCGATAGAGGGGGAGGAGGAGGGGGCCGCGTCGTGGGAGGGCTCGAGCGTGAGGTTGTCGATCAGGCGCACCCCACCCACGTGCGCGGCGAGCGCCAGCAGAGCCGGCTGGCGCAGCTGCGACACGGGTTCGAGCGTGTCGGGATCGACGAGCGCGAGGTAGTCGGGCACGACGTCGGACGCGTCCAGCGCCGCGCGCGCGGTGTCCAGCAGCGCCTCGGCCGAGCGCTCGCCGGCGGTGGCCCGCTCCACGGCGGCGCAGAGCGCTCGGTACAGCGCACGCGCGCGCACGCGCGAGGCGGGGTCGAGCAGGACGTTGCGGCTGGAGAGCGCCAGCCCGTCGGCCTCGCGCACGGTTGGGCACACCGCCACGCGCACCGGCAGATTCAGATCGGCCACCAGACGCCTGATCACCACGACCTGCTGGGCGTCCTTCTGGCCGAAGTAGGCCACGTCGGGCAGGCTCATGCCGAGCAGCTTGGCGACGACGGTGGTGACGCCGCGGAAGTGCTCGGGCCCGCGCGCGGCGCCCTCCAGGCGATCGGTGAGGCCCAGCACCTGCACCTGGGTGGCGAACCCTGCGGGTAGACCTCCTCGATCGACGGCGCAAACATGATGTCGGCGCCAGCCTCGGCGGCGAGCGCCGCATCGTGGGCCTCCTGGCGCGGGTAGCGCTCCAGATCGGCGCGGTCCTCGAACTGCGAGGGGTTCACGAACACCGACACGACCACCGTCTCGCACTCCTCGCGGGCGCGGCGGATGAGCGAGAGATGGCCCTCGTGCAACGCGCCCATCGTGGGTACCAGCCCGATCGACAGTGGCGCTCGGCGGGTGGGCTCCAGCGCCGCTCTCAGCTCGCGGACGGTGCGTATGGTGGGGATGTGGTTCACAGCTCTCGGTCCAGTTCCCGGGGGATACCGGCGCGACAAGGTGAAAAGCAAAAAACTTAAAGGTCCATCCCGAATCGATCTCGGTGACGGCCCACGACAGATGATACCGCCACGCGCGACCTTACGGCCAGAGCGCAGGCCGATGTGTGCAAGTGAGCACACAAGCGGTCGTTGTCATTCCAGCGCTCGCCGGGACTGCGGCGCTGCGGGGCCGCTCGGACGGGCTCCCACGGGCTAGGATTCGCAGCGGATGCCCCCTGATGAGAATGCTCAACCCGAGTCGGCGGCAGAGCGGCGTGAGGTGCTCAAGGAGGTTCTCGCTCAGGTCCAGGGCTGTGTGCGCTGCAGCGAGCTTGCGGCCGCGCGACGCAACGTGGTGTTCGGGGCGGGCAACGCCGACGCCGATCTGATGTTCGTGGGCGAGGCCCCCGGCGCCAGCGAGGACGAGCAGGGGCTGCCGTTCGTGGGCCAAGCGGGCAAGCTCCTGGAGAAGCTGCTGGGGGAGATCGGGATGACGCGCGCGGAGGTCTTCATCGCGAACGTCCTCAAATGCAGACCTCCGGGCAACCGCGATCCGCTGCCGGTGGAGATCGAGAACTGCCGCGAGTACCTCTACCGCCAGGTGGAGCTGATCCAGCCCAAGGTGATCTGCTCGCTGGGCAACTTCTCGACGAAGCTCCTGCGCGGCGACCCCACCGGGATCACGCGCCTGCACGGCCAGCCCCAGCCGCTCACGCTGGGACGGCGCACGGTGCGCCTGTACCCGATCTTCCACCCCGCCGCCGCCCTCTATACGCCGCGCATGCTCGAGACCCTGCGCGAGGACTTCGCGCGACTGCCCGCGCTGCTGGCGATGAACGAGCTGGAGCAGTCCGAGCCGCTCGAGGTGCCGGAGCCGGCTGAGGTGGAGGAGGAGTCGGAGGAGGCCCCTGCCGCCGAGGCGGATCAGCTTGGGCTGTTTTAGGCGAGGAGCGCATGGCTCAAGTGTTTCTCAGAGGCTGCCGATAACGATCGCGTCTCCAACCCTCCCAGTAGTGCGGCCGGTCCACTCTCTCTCGGTGGGCCGGCCGTCTTTTCGGTGGGGCTAGAGTTAGCCTGTGCTGGTTGTCGAGACCTCGGACCCCGCCGAGACCGAGGCGCTGGGCGCGGAGTTGGCTGCGCGCCTGCGCGAGGGAGACGTCGTGCTCGTGCAGGGAGAGCTGGGGGTCGGCAAGACCACGCTGGTGCGCGGCGCCGCACGCGCGCTGGGGGTCACCGATCCGGTGACCTCCCCGACCTTCTCGATCGGGCACCGCTACGGCGGCGAGGGGGTGACCGTCTCGCACCTCGACCTGTACCGGCTGGCCTCGCTGGAGGGCGAGGACCCGGGGCTGCTCTCCGACTACCTCGGCGCCGGGCGGATCGCGTTCGTGGAGTGGCCCGCGGGCGAGAGCGCCGAGCTGGCGGCCCCGCGGATGCGGATCGTGCTCGCCCACCGCGGCGGCGACCGGCGACGCATCGAGGTGGACGAGCAGCCGTGATCGTGCTCGGCTTCGACACCGCCACCCCCGCCACAGCCGTGGGGCTGCGCCTCGCCGACGGCGCCACGCTCCAGGCCCGCGACGACCCGCGCCCCGGCGAGCGCCCCGGGCACGCCACGCGGCTGCTGCCGCTCGCCGACGCGCTGCTCGCGCAGGGGAGCCTCGACTGGGGGGCGCTGGAGCGGATCGCGGTTGGAGTCGGCCCCGGCACGTTCACGGGGCTGCGCATCGGCGTCGCCACCGCGCGCGCGCTCGCCCAGTCGCTCGGCGTGGATCTGATCGGCGTGAGCACCCTGCGCGCGCTCGCCGAGGGCGTGTGGACTGGCGCTCCGGGCGAGTGGGACACGGTGCTCGCGCTCATCGACGCGCGCCGTGGAGAGGTGTTCGCCGGCGCTTACGCCCCCGGACGGGAGGTGCTCGCTCCCCGTGCGCTGGCGCCGGACGCGCTCGCATCGATGCCCGCCTCGGCGCGCGAGCTAGCCGTGGGCGACGGGGCGGTGCGCTTTCGCTCTCACCTGGAGGAACTGGGGGTTACGGTCCCGGAGGACTCCTCGCCCCTGCACCGCGTGAGCGGCGCCTGCATCTGCGAGCTCGTCTGTTCCGGCGAGGTGGCTCTCGACGCCTCTTCCGCGTCCTTTGCGGCCGTCGTGCCCGACTACATGCGCCGGCCCGACGCCGAGATCGCCCTCGAGGCCCCCGCGAGCTGATGGCAGCCGTCCAGCCTCAGCCCACCTCCACCCCCGCGCCGGTGCAGATCAGGCGCCTGGCCTACCCCGACCTGCCGCAGGTGATCGCGATCGAGCGCCGCGCCTTCCCAACGCCGTGGTCGCTGGCGATGTTCGTGCTCGAGCTCTCCAAGCCATCGGGCATCTGCCTTGCCGCGGCGCTCCGCGGCGAGCGCGGCGGCCGCAAGACGATTGGGCGTGAAGAGAGGCCCGCCCGCCCCGACCGAAGCCGGGAGACACGCGCCTCCGGCGCGAGTCCCCGTTTCGGCCAGCCGGCCTCCGGCCGCCTGCGCCACCCTCTCGTGGGGTATCTGATCTGCTCGCGCTACGACACCGTCTGGCACGTGATGAACATCGCCATCGATCCCACTCAGCGGCGCACGGGCATTGCCACCGCGCTGCTCGCCGAGCTCTACGCGCGCGTCGACGACCACCGCGCGCGCTACACGCTGGAGGTGCGCCAGTCGAACCATGAGGCGATCCACCTCTACGAACGCGAAGGCTTCCGCGCCGCCGGCGTGCGTCGCCGCTACTACCAGGACAACGGCGAGGACGCCCTGATCATGTGGCGCACCCCCGCCACCCTCGACGGCTCGCTCGCGGACGTGCCCAACCCGGCGCCATGAGCGCGCGCTCGGCTGCGCCCTCACCCGAGCACCGTCCTGCGGTCCCGCGCGGAGAGGCCGGCGGTGCGCAACGCGGCCCCCTCTCCTCCTCCTCCCCTCCCATCCTCGCAATCGAGACCAGCTGTGACGATACGTGCGCGGCGGTCATCGACGGCGGGGGCGCTGTGCGCTCGAATGCGATCTCCTCGCAGGTGCACGATCGCTTCGGCGGCGTCGTTCCCGAGATCGCCTCGCGCCAGCACCTGGAGCTCGTCAACCTCGTGCTTGCGCGCGCGCTGGAGGAGGCCGGGGTCTCGCTCGATGAGATCGGCCTGGTGGCGGTCACGCGCGGGCCCGGGCTGGTGGGGGCGCTGCTCGTGGGGCTCTCCACCGCAAAGGCCCTCGCCGCCGCGCGGCGGCTGCCGCTCGCCCCGGTGGACCACCTCCAGGGGCACGTCGCCGCCAACTTCCTTCGCTTCGACGGCCGCGAGCCGTTCGAGCCGCCCTTCCTCTGCCTGATCGCCTCCGGCGGGCACACGCTGCTCGCGCACGTGCGCCAGCACGATGGCTTTGAGGTGCTCGGGCGCACGCTCGACGACGCCGCCGGGGAGGCTTTCGACAAGGGCGCCCGCATGCTCGGGCTGGGCTACCCGGGGGGCGCCGCGCTCGAGCGCCTCGCCGCCGAGGGCGATCCGCGCGCGTTCGAGTTTCCCGCCGGCGGCGCGCGCCCGCGCGCGGGGATGGGCGCCGGGCGCGTGCGCTTCGCGCGCTCGCTGAACTTCTCCTTCGCCGGCCTGAAGACCGCGCTGCTCTACCGCGTGCGCGAGCTGGGGGAGGCCGGCGCGCGCTCGCGCGCCGCCGATCTCGCGGCCTCCTACCAGGAGGCGATCGTCGACTCCCTGCTCGCGCGCGCCGCGCAGGCGCTCCAGGACACGGGCCTCGACCGGCTCGCGGTGGGCGGGGGCGTGGCCGCCAACGGGGTCCTGCGGCGGCGCCTGGGGGAGCTGGGGGCCGCCGTGCACCTGCCCGCGCCTGCTCTCTGCACCGACAACGCCGCGATGATCGCCTCAGCCGCGCGCTTCGCGCCGCCGCTGGCCTACCCGCATTATCTCCCGCTCGACGCCTACGCCACCGGGGAATCGCCAGGCTCGCCTCGGTAGAGTCACGGGCGATGACCTACCAGGAGCTCAACGGCCCGGCTTCCGCGGTGCGGGGGAGGACTCCGCCGCTGTCGCCGAGCGCCTCTCCCTCGGCGTGGCCGCCCGCCTCTCGCGCTACCTGCAGGTCCTCACGCAGGCCAAGAAGATGGGCAAGGAGACGATCTCCTCCCAGGAACTCTCCGACTACACCCACGTCAATTCCACGCAGATCCGCCGCGACCTATCAGGCTTCGGCAAGTTCGGCAAGCGCGGCGTGGGCTACAATGTCGAGTCGCTCGTCTCGCAGATCCGCAAGATCCTGCGCACCGCCGGACAGCACAACATCGCGCTATTCGGCGCTGGCCACCTCGGCAAGGCGATCGCCTCCTCGGACATCTTCGCCGACCACGGCTTTCGCGTCGTCGCGATCTTCGACGTCGCGGCGGAGCGGGTTGGCACCACGGTGGGCAACCAGGTCGTGCGCCACACCCGCGAGCTGCACCAGGTCGTGGAGGACGAGGACATCGTCGTCGGCGTCCTCGCCGTCCCCACCGCTGCCGCTCAGGGTCTCGCCAACGAGCTGGTTGCAGCGGGCGTGAAGATCATCTTCAACTACTCCGAGTCGCTGCTCGTCGTCCCTCCTGAGGTCACCGTGCACACCTCCAGCCCCGCCGTGGATTTGCTGTACGCGCTGTACTTCTACCTAACCTGACCTGACCCGCTCTCCCGCTCTTTCTTCCTAAGCTGAGCTGGACCCGATGACCGGCCTCGACCTCGACCTCGCCGCTGAGACCTTCGCGCGCTCCACCGACCTCACGGTGGGCCTGGAGGAGGAGTTCGCGATCCTCGACCCCAACTCGCTCGAACTGATCCCGGCGTTCGAGCGCCTGCGTGACGCCGGCGCCGACGACGAGATCCTGGGCGAGAGCGTGTGTGGCGAGCTGATCTCCTCGGAGATCGAGATCGTCTCCGGCGCCAGCGCCGACGTGCACGAGTCCTTCGCCCGCCAGCGCGAGCGCCGCCGGCGGCTGTTCGCGCTCGCGCGCGCCCAGGGCGTCGCGCTGGGAGCCACGGGCACCCATCCGTGGGCCGACTACCGCCGCCAGCAGATCATCGACACCGAGCACTACCGCCGCGTCGAGGAGGGATTGAGGTATGTGGCGTGGCGCAACAACACCTTCTCCATGCACGTCCACGTGGGCGTGCGCGACATCGATCGCGCGGTGCGCGTCTGCGACCGCCTGCGCCCTGTGCTGCCGCTGCTGCTCGCGATCTCCGCCAACTCCCCCTACCTGGATGGCCGGGACTCGGGCCTGCACTCCGCGCGCACCCAGTCCTTCACCAAGAGCTTCCCCCGCTGCGGCATCCCCGACGCCTTTGGGAGCTGGGCTGCCTACAGCGAGTACATCGAGTTCCTCGTGCGCACCCGCTCGATCGTGGAGTTCACCCAGGTGTGGTGGTCGGTGCGCCCCCACTTCCGCTTCGGCACCGTCGAGCTGCGCATCTGCGACGCCCAGGCCACCGCCGCCGAGTCCGAGGCGCTCGCCGCGCTGATGGTCGCCTGCGTCGCGCAGGCCGCGCGCGACGTGGATGAGGGTGTGCCCTTCGAGGACCCGCAGCCGCGGCTCGTGGAGGAGAACATGTGGCGCGCGATCCGCTTCGGCCTCGACGGCCGGCTGATCGATCTGGAGCGCGGCGAGGAGTACCCGGCGCGCGAGGTCATCGAGCGCCTGGCATCCTGGACGGCGCCCTTGCGCGGGGAGCTGGGCATCGACCCGCTCTTCCCTGAGCGCAACGGCGCCCAGCGCCAGCGCGCGCTGATCGAGGCGGGGGCGACCCGCGAGGAGGTCTTCGCGGCCTCGGTCGCCGAGACATTGCACACGTACGCACAGGAGGTTGCAGTATGAGTACGCAGGAGTCCACCGAAGAGGAGATGCGCGCCGCCTACGAGGCTGAACTGGCCCGCATCACAAGCACCGACATGATCCTCCAGACCGCGGCTTCGCTGTTGAACATCGGCGGTCTGCGCCTGGGGCTTGTGCCGGACGCGACCGTCGAGCGCGACCTCGAGCAGGTGCGCGACGCGATCGACGGGGTGCGCGCGCTGCTGCCGATCCTCGAGCGCCATGGGCGGGTGGGTCCTAATCATCTGCGCCCGCTGCGCGACGCGCTCTCGCAGCTGCAGATGGCCTACACGCGCGAGGTGCAGAACGAGGCCCCGCCCGCGGCCGCCGCTCCCGCCGTCGCTGCGAGCGCCCCGCCTGCCGGTGGTGAGCAGCCTGCCGGCTCGCCCCCGAAGCAGTCCCCGCCGGCCTCGCCGGCCAAGCCTTCGGAGGGCTCCTCGGGTCCGGGTCCCGCGGAGTCCAGCGGCCGGCTGTGGGTGCCCGGGCGCTGAGGGCTCCGATCGGCGCGTTTGTTGGCAGAGTGGCGCCGAGAGTGCCTCTCTGTCGCCCAGCACGATAGGATGCCCCCGCCTTTGGCCGGGCGGACGCTCACACTGAGCCCGCCCGGGGAGAACAGTTCGCGCGAATCCTCGCGCGGCACACCAATCAGACCGCGGAGGATTTCAGTTGAGTAGCTTTCTGACCGACCATGGGGTCGTCGTTGCCCTGGTGTGCGCTGCCTGCGCGGTGGTGTACGGCCTCCTGACCACCCGGGCGCTGCTTGCCCTTTCGGCCGGCAACGAGAAGATGCAGAGCATCTCGCTGGCCGTCCAGCAGGGCGCGCGCGCGTACCTCAACCGCCAGTACACGACGATCGCCGTCGTCGGCGTGGTGCTGTTCGTGGCGCTGATCTTCATCCAGAACTTCGCTGTGGCCTGCGGCTTTGCGATCGGCGGCCTCTTCTCCGGCGCGGCGGGCTACATCGGCATGAACGTCTCCGTGCGCGCCAACGCGCGCGTCGCGGAGGCGGCGCGCGGGGGAGTCTCCCCGGCCCTCAGCGCGGCCTTCCGCGGCGGCGCCATCACGGGAATGCTGGTCGTCGGCCTGGCGCTGCTCGGCGTCGCCGGCTACTACGGCCTGCTCACTGCGATCGTCGGCGAAAGCCAGCGCACCGCCACCGACGCCCTGATCGGACTCGGCTTCGGCGGCTCGCTGATCTCGGTCTTCGCGCGACTGGGCGGCGGCATCTTCACCAAGGCCGCCGACGTAGGCGCCGATCTGGTGGGCAAGGTCGAGGCGGGCATCCCCGAGGACGACCCGCGCAACCCCGCCACGATCGCCGACAACGTGGGCGACAACGTTGGCGACTGCGCCGGCATGGCCGCTGACCTGTTCGAGACCTACGCGGTCACCGCCGTCGCGGTGATCCTGCTCGGCGTGCTCACCTTCCACGAGTCCACGCAGGTGGTGCTCTACCCGATGGCGCTCGGTGCCGTGGCGATCGTCGCCTCGATCCTCGGCACCTTCGCGGTGCGCTCGGCCAGCGGCAACGTAGAGCGCGCGCTCTACCAGGGGCTGGCGGTTGCGGGCATCCTTTCTGCCGCCGCCTTCTACCCGATCACGAAGTGGCTGATGAGCAACATCAGCTTCAAGGCGACCAGCGGCCTGGTGCAGACCCCGAGCGTCGGCGACCTGTACCTGTGCTCTGTGATCGGGATCGCCGTCACGGCGCTGCTGTTCTTCATCACCGACTACTACACCTCCACGCGCTTTCCCCCCGTCAAGAAGACCGCGAGGGCCTCGATCACCGGCCACGCCACCAACATCATCCAGGGCTTCGGCTCGGGCCTGCAGGCCACCGCGCTGCCCGCGATCGTGCTCGCGCTCGGCGTGCTGGGCTCGTGGAAGCTCGCGGGTGGCGGCGTGCAGGGGATCTACGGCATCGGCGTCGCCGCGATGGGGATGCTCTCGCTCGCCGGTTTGATCGTCGCGCTCGACGCCTTCGGGCCGATCACCGACAACGCCGGCGGCATCGCCGAGATGGCCGATCTGCCCGAGGAGGTGCGCAAGGTCACCGATCGCCTCGATGCGGTGGGCAACACCACCAAGGCCGTCACCAAGGGCTATGCGATCGGCTCGGCCGTGCTCGCGGGGCTCGTGCTGTTCGCCGATTTCCAGCAGGTCCTGGGCGAAAGCAGCCACGAAGCGATCAACTTCGGCATCAACGAACCTCCGGTGCTGATCGGCTTGCTGCTGGGCGGGCTGATGGTGTGCCTGTTCGCCTCGCTCTCGATCGAAGCCGTGGGGCGCGCCGGCGGGGCCGTCGTCGAGGAGGTGCGTCGCCAGTTCCGCGAGAAGCCCGGGATCATGGAGGGCACCGAAGAGCCCGATTACGCCACCTGCGTGGACATCGTCACGCGCACCGCGCAGCGCGAGATGATCCTGCCCTCGCTGCTGCCGATCGTGCTGACCCTCGTGATTGGCCTGATCGATCAGCAGGCGCTGGGCGGCCTCTTGATCGGGGTGATCGTGGTGGGCCTGTTCTTTGCCGTGCTGATGACCGCCGGCGGCGGCGCCTGGGACAACGCGAAGAAGCTGATCGAGGATGGCGCCTTCGGCGGCAAGGGCTCCGACGCGCACGCCGCGTCGGTCACCGGCGACACGGTGGGCGATCCCTTCAAGGACACCGCCGGGCCGGCGATCAACCCGATGATCAAGGTCGCCAATATCGTCGCGATCCTCATCATCCCGCTGATCACCTGAGGCTGGCGCCCGCGGGTCGCTCCGCCGAGAGGCAGGTGCGCGGCCCGCGGCCATCGGATCGAGCAGGACGCCCTAAGCTCACCATGAGATGACCGGCAGAGGCCTCCATCGCTCCACGACCGTGGTGCTCTCGCTGCTGATGCTGGCGCTCGGTGTGGCGCTGATCGCGCAGGCTGTGGGCGGCCACGGCTCGGTGATCTCAGGGCGGCTGCTGCTGGGTGTGCTGTTCCTCGCGGCGGGCGGCGGGCGGCTGTACCTGGAGTCGAGACGGAGTCGAGGGACATGAGCTCCGTCGAGGGAGACGCGCCTGGGCACGGGGCGCCGGCGCCCGACGGCGCGGCGGCTGACGGCGCCGGCATCAGGGCCGGGACGCGCCGGCGCGTGATCCTGCGCCAGAGCATCGGCTCGCCGATGCTGTTCACCGTCGTCTACGCCTCGCTGGCGAGCGCGATCTACTTCTCCCTGGGCGTTGTGGCGGGCCATGCGCTCGGCCTCACGCCGGTGGTCTTCCTGGTGGCGGCGCTGATGTTCGGGCTCACCGCGATGACCTACGTCGAGGGGGCATCCCTGCACCCGGAGCGGGGGGGAGCGACGGTGTTCGCGCGCTATGCCTTCAACGAGCTCCTGAGCTTCGTCGCGGGCTGGGCGATCCTGCTGGATTACATAATCCTGATCGCCGTCACCTGCTACTCGGCGACGCAGTACCTGAAGGTCTTCTGGCACCCGCTGGGCCACTACACCGAGTCGCTGCTGCTGGCGCTGGCGTTCATCGCGTTCGTGGTGCTCGTTAACGTGCGCGGCTTCAGCGGGGGGCGCAGCTCGCGGCGCATCGGGATGCTCGTCGCGGGGGACCTCGCGCTGCAGATGCTGATCGTCGTATTGGGGTTGGCGCTGTTCTTCAACCCGCACACGCTGCTCGATCCGATCCAGCTCGGCAGCTCGCCCTCGTGGTCGGATCTGGTGTTTGCGTTCACGGTCACCACGATCGCGTTCACGAACGTCGAGTCCGCCGCTGGCCTCGCCGGCGAAGTGAGGGCCAGCCGCGGGGCCCTGCGGCGCCTGATCGCAAGCGGCGTGGGGCTGCTGCTCGTGGGGTACGTGGGGATCGCGGTGGTCGCCGTCACCGCGCTGCCTGTGCACAACGGCCACACCGCGCTGGGGGGGCGCTACCTGAACGACCCCGTGATCGGGATCGTCACGCAGGTGCATCCCCACTGGCTGGCACAGACGCTGCGCTACCTCGTGGGGGCGATGGCGACCGTCACGCTGGTGGCGGCCGCGAGCGCGGCGATGCTCGGCCTCTCCCGCCTGGCCTACTCGCTCTCCACCAACCGCCAGATCCCCAGCGGCCTTGGCCGCTTGCACCCCACGCGCGCGACGCCCTACGTGCTGATCGGAATCGCGGGCCTGCTCGCGGCGGCGCTCGTGGTGCCCGAGAACCTCGATTTCCTCACCGGCATCTACGCCTTCGGGGCGATGCTCGCCTTCACGCTCGCGCACCTCTCGATCTGCCGACTGCGCTACACCGAGCCGAACCGCGATCGGCCCTACCGGATCCCGCTGTCGGTGCGCGTGCGCGGCGGTGATCTGCCGCTGCCCGCTGTCCTGGGGGTGCTCGTATCGGGTGCGGGCTGGGTGGCGGTGATGATCCTGCACGAGCCCGCGCGCTATGTGGGGTTGGCGTGGATGGCGGCGGGGATGGTGCTGTACGTGGTGTACCGCCGCGCGGATGAAAGCTCGCTGCTGCGGCGCGTGACGGTCTCCCCGCAGATGCTCAGCGCCGAGCAGCCGCGCGAACGCGACTACGGCTCGATCCTCGTGCCCCTGTTCGGCACGAAGCTCGATGACGACATCGTGCAGACCGCCGCGCTGCTCGCCTCCGGCGAACCCACCGACGACGCGGCGATCGACACCGCCACGATCGAGGCGGTGTGGATCTTCGAGATGCCGATGGCGCTCCCCCTGGAGGCGCGCCTGCCCGAGGCGCAGGTCAAGCACGCCCGCCAGGCGCTCGCGCGCGCGAAGGCCGTGGGCGAGGAGTACGCGGGCGTGCACGTCGCAACGGCCACAATCCGCTCGCGCCGCGCGGGCTACGCGATCGTCGAGGAGGCGCGGCGGCGGGGGGTCGAGGCGATCGTGCTCGGCGCGGAGGAACCCTCGCGGATCCGGGGCGGCTCGCGCCTGGGGGGGCGCGGGGGGCCGCTGGAGAACTTCGTGGGGGACGTCACCAAGTACGTGGTGAGCAAGGCCGGGTGCAGGGTGATCGTTACGGCTCCGCCTGAGCAAGACTCGGAGTCATATGCGCACCTGCCGTCTGCCGAGGAGGTTTCCGCGGCGCGGTGAGCTGGGATTGCACTTTGCTCCATTCCTGTTCCCAACGGGCGGCGAGCGTCGCGATCAGCCCGAGCTGGCGCGCGGCGGTGGTCAGCCCATAGTGCACTTGATCGCCGTCGTTGGTGCGTGTGAGGATGCCGTCGCGCAGAAGCTGGCTGAGCCTCCATCGGGTTGCAGAGCGGCCGAAGCCTGGCAGGCGGCGTTCGAGGCCGGTGGGGCGCAGCGGCTTGTCGGCGAGTGCGCGCATGATCGCCCTGGCACGTTCGTCTGCGAGCAGCCGCAGAGCCCAGGCCCTCGGGTAACCCCGCGGTGCCTGTGACGACCAGCACTGCTCCCAACGTTCGGAGGCCTCGGGAATCTGCAGAAGGGCCCGTCCCGCGTCGGCCAGGGAGTAGTACGCGCGGGGTGGCACCCCCGCGATGCGCTCATGCGTCACGGCCCCCTTCTGCGCGAGTCCGGCCAACCGATGCATCAGCGCCGAGTGCGCAACGCCCGGGAGTAGCTGCTCCAGCTCGCTTGGGCGCAGTGGGCCGCCGGTCAGCCCCCGCATTACCTGGACAGTCGATTTTTCGGCGAGCAGCTGGATGGTCGAGACTCCCGGCTGGCCATCGTCTGTGGCCATCAACTCGGCTGGCTCCTTCATTGGCTCATACGGACTGGTGGCGACATGCATGCTGGAGGCTCACGCTCAACCCATCGGAGTCGAAAGGTAGCGCTATGTATCTCGGACCCGAAGTCGGATGCTTTACGCGGGCAGAAAGTCCGTGGCCGCGCGGTCCATATTCGGCTCGATTGTGTCTGACTTTGGCCGTGTAGAAGAGGTCAAAGTGAGGTGGGGAGCTCGGCGACTGGGCCAACGCGGGGCGTTATCGCACGGGTGCCGATGTAGCGCTGGCCGCGCCAGCGAAGCGTTGGAGGACCAGCGATCCCGAGCACTCCTAGCTCCCGGTCAGCGTAAGGGCGGTTTCCTGGGGACGGCGAAAACATACGACTACCTAAAGATTTCTTAAATCTTGATATCTGACATCGTGTGCGTTCTACGGTTGATTACTGCCATCCGGTTTTGCAGACTTTCACTTAGTAGAGACGCTGGCAGGCACCGGTGAGGATGTGCTCATTGCGCCCCAACCCGATATCCTAAATAGTAGGATATTGAGGGACTTGCAAAGCCATTTGATCCTGTGCTATGACCTGTATCCGTCTCGCTCAGTGGGGCAAACCAAGCCACAGCGAGAAGCCCAACCCGAAGGAGGGCACCAATCACATCAGATACGAAAGCGCCACGGCAAACCCGCACAAGTCGTCTTCGAGAGGTTCCTAGGATCTACAGAACGACCGAGGTGTTCTAGGGCTTCCTTACGCGCTTTTCGCAGGACATAGGCCATTACAACCTATAACAACTAGGGAGAACAAGACATGAAGGCTAAGACACTAACCGGGTTCGCCATGATGATGGCAGCACTCTTCATCTCCGCGGCACCCGCGCTAGCACAGTTCACTGGAACAACAGGCAAAGGCGAAGCAGCAGTACCAGGCACTTTTGAAGGTGGTGGTGGGAAGGTCAAATGCGCTAGCGCTAAATCTGAAAAAATCAGCACTACCGCAAAAACAATGAACCTCGGTCCTACAACGTGGAACACATGTACGACCGAAGTCGGAATATTTAAACTATCAGCAACGGTCACGTGTAACGGACTTACACTTGAACAAGGCGCCAAAGAAGGAACGGAAAACGGCAAAGCTACAGGTAAAAACACAGAAGCATGTATAATCAAAGCGGCTGGATGTGAAATAACAGTACCCACCGCAGGAAACCAGAACCTGGGCAAAACCGCTCTAAAAAAAGAAGGCGAAGCCATCAATGCCGTAGTAGAAACGACAGGTATTACTCAGACAGTCAATAAAACCTGTGAAAATGACGGCATCAAAAACACCAAAGAAGCCACACTCAAAGTACCGAAACTGAAAGCGGAAAAATTCGGGCTTGTATAGTCCGGATCGTCGGTTGAAGATCGCGCCCCCGGCTATCCGGGGGCGCGATCTTTGCGTACATCGGCAAGCCTAGTCCGCAGCGAGAACCCAACGAGCCCGAAGGAGGACCGCTAGGGCAACCCCGCACGAGTCGTCTCCGACACGGGTTCCAAGACTCTGGAGTTGCCTTTACGAGCTACCTTCGTCTCAAGCAGGCGCGGCAAGCGCACTGGGACAGTCGCGATCGCGTGCGAGCTCGCTGCGTTCTGCTGGGAGGCCGCGATCCTGGACTGACACAACACGACACATCTCCGCGCGCCCCGGACGGCTGCCGGGGCGCTCACGAGCAACCACCAAGGGCCGACAACGTCGCCGCTCAACGGGCCCGCGAACACGGGCTATGGGCAACCCACGAGTTTCACCCAGTGGGTGGCGCCCGCTCCTAGAATGCGAGCCCGGCGACGAACAAGGGTCTTGAGGTAACCAGCCCTCGCATATGAGCCTGACCACGACCCGGTCGACCATGCCGGCACCTATCAGCTCGTGGCGCCCCGGGAACCGCCCCTACACCACCATGCCGACCCTCCGCCGCACGACGGCCGATCAACGCTGCCCCTTGACAGCCGCCCCTCCATATGAGCCCTGGTCGTCGGTTGATAATCGCGCCCCCGGCCATCCGGGGGCGCGATCTTCGCGTACGACGGCATGCCACGTCGTTTGTTGCCGGAAGGTTCCCTGTGGCTGAGGAAATGCTAACCCACGAGTCGAGGTACACGTTCAGGTCCTCGGCAGGGATGGGCGGCTGCAGCGCGTAGTTATTGGGCGTGCAGCTCTTCGGCGGGAAAGACACGGAGCGGCGCCCGGTGTCACGATCAAGGCACTGCTCAATCAGCGCTTGGTGTGCTTCTTGGCGTGGCAGCCGGCGACGGCGATCTTCGTGCTCTGCTTGATCACCGCGCCATTCTGGCCCGTGATGGTGGTCGGCATCGCGAGGCTCTGGCCACACATGCTCCCTCTCGCCTTTGCCGGAAGGTTCGTCCCGAGAACCGAGTGTGGCCCCTCGGGGAGCACGAGATCGAACGTCGTGATCGGTGCATCGGGCACCGATCTGAAGGTCGAGCTGGTGATCCCGCTCTTGATGTCCGTGTTCCCGTCCAGGATGAGCGTGATCCCTTCGCCCTGGAGAACGATCTCGAGGTCGGGGAACGCCGCACCGCCGTGGGAGACCAGGTAGGCGGGGCCAGTGAGTGCGTTCTTCAGCACCGGCGTCACCGCCGTGGCGGTCCCTACCGCCGAGGCCACGGGGCAGCTGGCCGGGTTAACTTCGAAGACGGCTACCGTGCAGGCTTTCTGAAGCGTGGTCAGCCTGGAGGGCAACTGCTTGGGCAGGTTGACCTTGACCTTTCCGATGTTGGCCTGGCCGGGACCCGAGGTGACCTTCACGTGCAGGTAGGCGCCGCTTGCTTTTGAGGTCTTCGCTCGGGTGAGGACGGTGAACTTCGGCTTGAAGGGAAGCAGTCCGCAGTTTGCGGCCTGGAAACGGCTGGACACCGCTGCGACGACGCCCTGGGTCGAGGTGATCGTGCCGCCCACCGTCAGCGGCCCGCAGCTCGTCGGGTTGAAGATGAAGCCTTCTCGGTCCACGGTCACGTTGACGGTCCTGACGTCGAGGGGGATTCCCTGGAGGAACGTGGGCAGCGGGTCGCTTGAGACCGTGATCTGAGCAGTGTGCGGATTGACGCTTACCGCCGCCCTGACGACGACGGTGCCGAGGTTGAAGGGTCCGGCTTCCGCGGGGACGACCACCGACAGGCCAAACGGCGCGCCCTTATACGGACCAGTCAGGAACACCGGATCCTGCGGCTTACCCGCCTGCGGCAGGAACACCGGGTCAGGTCCGACCCCAGCACCCACCGTCACATGCCCAATCTGACTCGCGGAAGGGCAAATCCCCTGCGAGGCCTGAGGTTCCCCGCACAACGAGACCTTGGCAAGCATCCCCAGCAGCCCAGGCGGGGTCTGTACGTTGACTCTGCTCAGCGCCTGATCCTGGTCGGAGCGGGAGATCGTTACCGAGAGTGGGCTGAAAGCGCTTGCCTGGTTGCTAGTCGTGCCCGCCGCAAACGACGGGCCAAATCCACCACCACAGTTCGAAGTGAACTTGAAGGGGCTCTCAGAGGTCACCGGGAGTCCCGTGCTCCACGGCGTCAGCAAGCCTTCCGCTTCATACGAGCCACAGGCCACAGGCGTGGACAGCGCAGCTCGCGGGCCTTCGAAGAACGTCAGCTGCAGGTCGCTGAAAGGCTGCTGCGGATTGTTATCGAAGGTCGTCTGAAGCTGGCCAGTTACAGGGTTCGCTTCGACATGGCCTACCAGCTTGAGCAGCACCCCTGAGCCTTCAGCGACCAGGTAGAGTGCCAGCAGCGAACTGAACGGGTTGTTGCCCTGCTGGGCCAGGTAGATCGAGCCGGTGAGCGGGGTTTCCAGAAGCGGCGTGTCTATCTGCACCGAGCCGACCTTCGACGCATCCGGACACGATGGCTTCTTGGCGCTGTTCATTTCGATCTGCTCCGGCGTGCAGGCCGCGCGCCCATCGGCGGCCGAAGGATTCACCGACATCCCCACCGGCAGCGTGACGACCGCCTTCTTCAACTCCGCCTCGGCCAACCCGGCCGGATTGTCGATCTGCGGCACCTGCAACTCGGCCGACAGGCCAGTCGGCGAGGCCGCCGCGCTCGTGTCCGGCTGAACACTGAACTTGGGGTTGAAGGCCAGACGTTCGCAGTTGGTCAGTGCTGGGAAGGAGGAGGATGCCGTCTTCCAGCGGGGATCGCTCAAATTGGGACTGCCATCCGGGTTTTCGGTCCCCGGTTCCTGCCACGAGTCAGCGTGAATGCTCGTCGTCAGAGGGCTACCTGGACAGCTCGTGGGCAGCGCCAAGAACGGCTTGGAGGTGACTTCGCTTTTATGCGAGCATCCCGATTCACCGCTATAGGATATCAGGCATTCTCCACGGAATTCGTCGTGAGAGGAGTCCGACGGCACTCCCCAGAGAGTGACAGCCGTCGCAAAGAGGTGCAAGCTCTGATTCGTGTTATCGGAAGAGACCGTCAAGCCGTAGTCGCTGCCCGTGCGCACCGAGGGCTTCAGCACGACCGGTACTCCGACCACGTTGAAGCCAAACTCGGCCGGAACACCCGGAGGCGGGACGAGGTTATACACTCCAAAGAAAAAGCCAGGGGTACTGGCTCCAAGCGTTGTGATCGCCGCCTCTCCCACCTGTGTGCCTTCGGGGCAGCTCGCCCCCGAAAAAGGAATATTCGGGTTGGGCGTATGGAACTGCTGGGAGGTGCACTTCGGGGTCGCGGTGGGGTCGCCCACAAACCCGGCCGGCAGTTCCATCTGGATATCCTTGACGTTGCCGTCGGGGACGAGTTCTCCACTCGCGCCGGCTGTTTCGTGGAAGCTGAAGCTGGTCGTCATCTCCCAGGGATGAGATCCAGCCTGCACGTCCGGTGAGCCGTCTCGGTTGATAAGTCTCGTTTCAAAGTTCTGAAAGCCAAAGCTGGCCGACGCCGGAGCGGCGGACAGCAACAGAGAGACAACGAGAATCCCGATGAAGGATATGAGCCTTGCGATAGTCACTGTATTCCAACCTTCGCAGTCCTTCTTGCCTTCTGGTGCCTTGACTTCTTTATGTGTGGTCTCGGCTTGCGTCTGTGCTTCCTGGGCTTAACGACCCGCTTGCCAAGCGGCACGCTGAGATTCCCGCCGCCCGTGAACGTCGCACTCGCGCCCAAGCTGAACGTCGGTTGCTCGGAGGGGGGTGGCAGACAGCCCTCGCCACCACATGGCGGCACCGGGGGCGGTGGTGACGAGAGACCTCCACCCACGCGCGCGTCATAGAGATCGACGAGCGTGTCGGTGTCCTGGGCGACAAGCGCCTGGCTTGTGATGAAGAACACATCACTCCCAGTGGCACTCGCGTCGACGAACGACGATTCTTCACCGCTCGTCCCGCCTGAGATCAGATAGGGCTGACCGTTCTCGTACTCGTAGACGTCCTGCTTGCCGTTCGTGTCAGCTGGCACCAGCGCGTCGCGGCTGTCGAAGAATACACGGCTGCCGTCTTCGGAGAGCACGCGCGACTGATACACGGCCTGTCCCGCGCCACCACTCCCAAAGTCGGTGCCCCCTGGGATGCGCGAGGCCCCCAGCGGGCGCGTACCGTTTGGATTGCACGAGACGCAGCTCAAGTGCCCCGCGTTGGCGCCATAGTACACATACGAGTACACCTCCTGGTCCGGGTGTTCGGTGCTGGCGTCGATGCTGTCATAGCCGGTCAAACTCGCGTCTGACATGAACACCAGGTGCCGGCCATCCGGTGTCACCCTCGTCGTACGCGCGCCCTCTGAGTTGTTCCAGTCCTGGGCCAGCGTCACTCCCGCTTCTTCTTCCGTGACCGGCCTTTCATCGTCTGGTGAGAGTGTCGCGACGAACGACGTGCGCCCTTCGCCGTCACGCACGTACAGGTTGAACCCACCAGAGATGGGCAGATGCCCTTCGTCATTCGTGCCAGCCAGCACGCCCTTCGCGACGAAGTACACGAAGGAGCCATCTTCGCTCGCCCCCAGCACGCCCTGTACCGACGCGCCGTTGGGGTCGCCGGCATTTTTGTCGACCGCGAGGTCGATCAGCTGCCCGCTGTTCACATCGAACTCGTAGAGGTCTTCCCCTTCTGCTGTTGCATTGTTTGCCGTAGAGTCATTGGTCAACCGGCGCCGGTCAGTGAAGAACGCCTTCGAGCCGTCGCTGCTCGCCGTCCGAAATATGCCTTCCCCGCTTTTGTCCGGGCCCTGCGAGGCATCCACCTGGATCGTTTCAGTACCGTTCTCGCGCACATACAGAGAAGGTTCATAGACTCCCCCGGGTAGGACTACCCAGAACACACGCGCGCCATCGTTAGAGACGGAACGACTCTCAAAGGGAGTGGAGCCGACCTGAGCACCTGGCACAGGCGTGCCGTCAGGAAGCATATTGATGGGCTCGAACTGGCCGTTCACCCACTCATATAGATTACGGTTAAGTTCGCCGGTATCGACCATGCCGGTTGTCAATGCAGCGTTTGTGGCTATCACGACGTGTTTGAGATCCGGCGTAGCACCTACCAATTCCATAACGAATGTTGTTGACGTTTCTGCGGGTGTGCTCGTAAGCAGTGCCTGAAAGACGCCATTATTCTTTTCATATAGATAGAAGTTCTGATAGCCCAGTGGCGCACCGGGCGCCAGCGGCGGGTTTTCCACCGGTCGATATCCCAGGCCATTGATCATCAGTCTTCTTGCGAGATCACTGGAGAAGGCCTCGTATGGCGTGCCATAACCGGCGTTCGCGTAGGTACCCGAGGTCTCCGGCGTCGTGATGTTCTGCGTCGACCATTCTTCAGAGCCACGCGTGGACAGATACTGGCTGCCCAGGGGCGCGCCTTGCGAACCACCGAACGAGCCTAATGAGACATAGGTGATCGAACTCCCGTCCAGCGCAGCCTCGACCACGCCGCCCTGGGAGGCTTGGTCGATACCAAGCACCCCCGCATCGCTCTTGTCCAAGGGAGAGACCATCTCATACCCACGGCAATCTGGGAGACCTAGTGAGTTGTCTTCCTGGCGCACCTTTTCGTTGGGACACACTTCCGCGTTTGCCCTTGATGTGACCACGAAGCCGACCGCGATCGATACCGAACAAACGGCGGCAAGGAAGGTAGGTGCAAACCTCCGCTTGCCACAAGACTGGCAGAGATCAATTTTCTTTTCCGTCACCGGTCACCGAATTCGAACATCGCGTGAGGCCGTGCAGAGCACATTCTACTCGGCCCGCAGCAGCCGCCACAGCGGCACTCCGAGCAGACTCTGGCGCTACACGCTGATGCATCGGGGACATCTTGATGAAGACTAACTACTTGGACGCGCCTCGCACAACGGGTGTTTCTTACTCCATCCGCGCCTCTCATCCACGCGAGCCGGCCGAGGGTCGCGCAACAGTCGGCGCCACCCCGTGTGCATCGACCCAGTTGGGTCCTGGCACGCCGATAGTCGGCCGCTGTAAGATCACGCCGCACCGGGCTCGGACTCCTGGTAGGCCAGCCGCGCCGGACAAGGCCGCCCACAGAGTCCAACAGAGCCGACCGCATTCCGGGCCCCGCATCGTCTAATCTCCGCCCAATGTTCGTCCTGATCGTGGGAGCAGGCCGCGTGGGCTCCGCGGTGGCCAAGTCCGCGCTGGCCGCCGGCCATGAGGTCTCCGTCCTCGATGAGGACCCCCTCTCCCACGAGCGCCTTGACGCGGGACAGAGCAAGAGCTGGGAGGACGCAAACGGCCAGTTCACGGTGGGCACGGCGCTGGAGGTCGATGCGTTGATCCAGGCGGGCATCGAGCGCGCAGACGTGTTCATAGCGTCCACCGACGGCGACAACACGAACCTGATCATCGCCCAGATCGCCCAGAAGCGCTTCGGGGTGCAGAAGGTCCTCGCGCGCGTGATGGACCCCGCGCGTGCCGGATGGTACGGCGAGCAGGGGCTGCACACGATCTCCCCGACCCGGCACGCGATCGAGATGTTCGAGAGCGCGCTGGCGGTCGAGCACGCCTAGCCATGTACGCGATCATCGTCGGCGCGGGGAAGGTGGGGCGCAACCTCTCGCGCGAGCTGATCGTCAAGGGGCACGAGGTCACGTTGATCGAGTCCTCGCGTGCGCGCTACCTGGCGATCGAGGAAGAATTCGAGCACGCCGTGCAGTACGGCGACGCCACCGAGCTGTGGGTGCTCGAGCGCTCGGGCATCCAGCGCGCCGACCTCGTGATCGCGGTCACAGGCGACGACGAGGACAACATGCTCGTGTGCCAGGTCGCCAAGGAGAAGTACCTCTGCGATCGCATCATCGCTCGCGTCAACAACCCGCGCAACCTCGACCACTTCAAGCTGCTCGGCATCCAGCCCGCGGTGTCAGCGACCGACCTGATCCTGCGCCTGATCGAGCACGAGGTGCCCCGCTACGGGCTCGTGCACCTGCTCGCGCTGGAGGAAGAGCGCCTGGAGATCATCGAGCTCGAGGTCAGCGCCGGGGCCTCCGCGGTGGGGCAGAGCGTCGCGGAGATCGCGCTGCCCGAAGGCAGCCTGATCATCTCCGTGCTGCGCAACGGCTCGGGCTTCGTGCCCAAGGCCGACACCGTGATCGAAGCGGGCGACGAGGTGCTGCTTATACTCGACCCGGGCCTCGAGGACACCATCACGGCGTTCTTCGCGCCCAACGGCACCCGCCAGCAGGCATAGCGACCGCCTGTACGGCTATCTTTGAAGTCCGGTCCGGGATGGTGTAATCGGCAACACGCGTGCCTCTGGAGCACGAGTTTGGGGTTCGAGTCCCTGTCCCGGAGTCTCCTTGCGGAGAAACCCTCCGCCCCCTAAAGGGGGCGGTATCCCAAGGGACGAGAAGGGTTCGAGTCCCTGTCCCGGAGTGACGCTACGCCGCCTGTTCGGCCCAGTCCTGATACAGCCTGAAGTAGCGCCCCTCGGCCTCGATCAGCTCCTCGTGCGTGCCCTGCTCGACGATCTGACCGTGTTCGAGCACCACTATGCGTCCGGCCTGGCGGATCGTGGAGAGGCGGTGGGCGATCACGATCGCGGTGCGGCCTGCGAGCAGGCGGCGCAGGCCCTCCTCGATGCGCCCCTCGGTGTGCAGATCCACGTTTGAGGTGGCCTCGTCGAGGATCAGGATGCGCGGATCGGCGATCAGCGCGCGCGCGAAGGCGAGCAGCTGGCGCTGGCCGGCTGAGAGCTGGGAGCCGCGCTCGCCGACCTCGGTGTCGTAGCCGCGCTCGAGCTCGGAGATGAACTCCGACGCGCCCACCGCCGCGGCGGCGCGCTGGATGTCGGCCTCCTGTGGCGTCGGGGCGCCCGAAGGCGATGTTCTCCGCGACGGTGCCCGAGAACAGGAACGCCTCCTGCGGGACGATGCCCATCTGCGAGCGCAGGGAGGAGCTCGTAACGTAGCGCAGATCGTGGCCATCCACGAGCACGCGCCCCGCGGTGGGGTCGTAGAAGCGGGCCACCAGCTTGGCCATCGTGGACTTGCCGGCGCCCGTCTCGCCCACCAGCGCAAGGGTCTGGCCGGGGGGGACGTGAAGATCGACGCCATCGAGCGCCAGCACCTCGTCGGCGCCGCGCTGGCGCTGGCGGTAGGCGAAGGAGACGCCCTCGAAGTCGATCTCGCCGCGGATGCGCCCTAGCTCCAGCGCGTTGGGGGCGTCCTCGAGGTCCGGGCGCACATCGAGCAGCTGGAAGATCTTCTCGAGCGCCGCCATCCCCGACTGGTAGGTGGTGTAGAGCTGGGAGAGCTGCTGGATCGGTTCGAACAGGTATGCGAGCGCGCCCACGAACGCGACGATCGTGCCAACGGTGATGTGGCCTTCGATCGCCTGCAGTCCGCCGTAGAGCACGATCCCCGCGACCGCGACCCCGGAGAGCATTTCCACGGCGGGGAAGTAGGAGGCGTTCAAGCGAACCGTAACCATGTTCGCCGCGCGGTTGTCCTCGTTGAGCTCCGCGAAGCGCGCCTCGTGCTGGGGCTCCTGTCCGAAGGAGCGCACCACGCGGATGCCCGAGAGGGTCTCCTGCAGGTAGGCCGTGATCGAGCCGATCGTCTCCCGTGTGCGCCGGAAGGCGCCGGTGGAGACAAGCCGGAACCAGATCGAGAGGCCCGCGACGAACGGGATCACGCAGAACGTCAGCAGCGCCAGCTTCACGTCGAGGTAGAGGAGGATCCCGAGCGTGCCCAGCAGCGTGAGGGTCAACTGGAAGAGCGTCACCACCGAGTCGGTAACGAGGCTATCGAGCGCCTCCACGTCGTTCGTCATGCGTGAGATCAGCACGCCCGCGGGGCGGCTCTCATAGAAGCCGATCGGCAGCGACTGCAGGTGCGTGAAGATGCGGATGCGCAGATCGGCGAGCACGCGCTGTCCGATCCACCCCACGAGGTAGGTCTGCGCGTAGGTCATTGCCCACAGCAGCAGCGCCGCGAGCATGAACGCCACGACGATCAGCTCGAGCTCGCCGGTGTCGTGCTGCTTGATGCCGTTGTCGATTGCCGCCCGCGCCAGGAGTGGCGGGGCGAGCGAGGCGGCGGTGCCCACGAGCAGCGCCACTACGGTGATGGCGGCGCGCGTGCGGTAGGGACGCACCAGCGCCAGCAGCCCGCGCAGGTTGCGCCCGCGTGTGCCGCGGGCGGCGCGCTCGCCGTCCCACTGCGTGCCGCGGCCCAGCGGCCCGCCCGGACCACCCCTGGCGACCACCGGACTCATGGTGTGCGCACCTCCCGCCGACACGTGCGAATGGCGCCCCGGTCGACCCGAGTTCTCCGGTCCCGGGAACTCCGCTCCAGGGGACTCATATCCCGCTCACCTCGCGCTCGCGCGTCTCACGCGTCAGGAACACGTGCTCGGGGAGCCCCTTCTCCACGATTTCCCGATACAGCTCGGAGACCTCGAGCAGTTCGTGGTGATCGCCCTGCGCCACGATCCCCCCGTGATCGAGCACGACGATTTCATCGGCGAGCGCGATCGTCGAGAGGCGGTGGGCGATCACGAGCGTCGTGCGACCCTCCATCGCCTGCGCCAGGGCGAGCTTGATGGCGCGCTCGGTGGAGGAATCCACCGAGGAGGTCGCGTCGTCGAGGATCAACACGCGCGGGTTGGCGAGCAGCGCGCGTGCGATCGCCAGGCGCTGGCGCTGGCCGCCGGAGAGCGTCTGCCCGCGCTCGCCCACGCGCGTTTGAAACCCCTGCGGGAGGCGCTCCACGAACTCGTACGCCTGGGCGGCGCGAGCCGCCCCTTCTATCTCTTCAAGGAAGCGTCGGGGCGGGCGTAGGCGATGTTCTCGGCGACCGAGGCGCTAGAACAGGAAGGGATCGTCGCTCACCACCGCGATCGCGCCGCGCAGCGAGCGCAGGGTGACGCTGCGCACGTCCGCGCCATCCAGCAGCACCTCCCCTGCGCTCGGGTCGTACAGCCGCGGGATCAGCGAGACGAGGCTCGTCTTGCCCGAGCCGGTGGCGCCCACGAGCGCGATCGTGCGCCCCGCGGGCACGTCGAGGTCGACGTCGCGCAGCACCGCGCGGTGCGCGCGCCCCGCGGGGACGTCGAACACGTGCGGATCGTCAGAGGCCGTGGAGCCGAACTCGGGGGAGCCCTCGTAGCTGAGGGTCACGCCGCGCAGGCTCAGGCTGCCGTTGCCCGCGGGCAGCGCGGGAGCGTCGGGGAGCTCGGTGAGGCGCGGCTCGCGATCGAGCAGCTGGAAGATGCGCGCGCCCGAGGCCGTCGCGCGCTGAGCCAGCCCGAGCATCACGCCGAGCGAGCGCATCGGGGAGATCAGCATGTTCAGGTAGAGGTAGAACGCGGTGAACTGGCCGAGCGTGAGGTGCGTGTCGATCACGGCCTGCCCCCGATCAGCAGCACCGCGGCGAGGCCGAGCTGGGGGAGGAAGCCGATGATCGGGTTGTAGGTGGCCTCCAGGCGCGTGGCCACCATCGACTGATCGAACACGCGTCCCACGCTGCCGCGGAAGCGCAGCAGCTGGCGGGGCTCGCGCGCGAAGGACTTCACCACGCGCACCCCCGAGATGTTCTCCTCGGCGTCCGCCGTGAGCTCGGCGATGCGCTGCTGAGCCTCCTGGATCGCGGGGCGCGCGCGCTTGCCGTAGCGCTGGGAGATCACCACCACGAAGGGCACCGGCGCCAGCGCGATCGCGCCGAGGCCGGGGTTGACCGCGAGCATCACCGCCGCCGGCGAGCAGGATCGTGAGGATCGACTGCAGGATGAACACGAGCCCGTAGCCCAGGAAGAAGCGCACCGCCTGCAGATCCACGGTGGCGCGCGACATCAGCTGGCCCGTCTGCTGGTGATCGAAGAAGCCCAGCTCCAGGCGCTGCAGATGGCCGTAGAGGAGCTCGCGCAGGTCGTACTCCAGCCCCAGCGAGACGTGCCCGGCGATCATGCGCCGCGCGTAGGTGAGCCCCCAGCGCAGCAGCACCGCCACGACGATCGCGCCCGCGAGCAGCACCAGGCGGTGGCGATCGTGCGCCTGAGCCGCGGGGCGGCAGGGAGGCGCCGGTGTTGATCGCTTCCACCGCCTGCCCCGTGAGCCACGGGACCAGCACCGTCATCACCATCGCAACGCTCGCGAGCACCCACGAGACGGTCAGTCCCCGCCGGTAGGCGCGCAGGAAGCCGAGCAGTCTGAAAAAGGTCCCCATAGTTGCTTAGTCAACGATTATGGCAGTTGTACCCTGCGGGTGTGTCCTCCCCCGCGACCACCACCCCGCGCGGCCGCCCCGCGGCGGGGCTCTGCGAGACGTGCATTCACCAGCGCGAGGTGCCCAACACGCGCGGTTCGAGCTTCTCGCTGTGCGAACGCTCGCGCGCGGATCCAGCCTACCCGCGCTACCCGCGCCTGCCGGTGCTGAGCTGCCCGGGGTATGAGTCACGCGCGACCGGCAGGGATGGAAACCTCCAGCTCGCGTAGGCGGCGACGCACGCGCCGGCGGGTCTCCGAGAGCTCCTCTTTGAGCTTCGAGAGCTCCAGCGCGCGGTGCTCCACCAGCTCGAGCTGGCGTTCGATGTGGCCCAGGGACTCGGTGAGCAGTTCACGACGGCGCGTCGGCGCGACGTCCTCGCGGCGCAGCTGCGCGCGCACCTCCGCGCGGGCCTCCTCGGCGCTGAGCAGCGTCTTGAGCTCCTCTAGCGAGACCCCCAGGAGGTGCTTGAGGCGCATCACCTCGCGCAGGCGCTCCACCTCCGCCTCGGTGTAGAGGCGGTGCTGGCCCGAGAGCCGCGCGGGCGTCGCGGGCAGCAGGCCGATCTCCTCGTAGTAGCGGATCGTGCGCGGCGTGGTGCCCGCCAGCCGCGCGACGTCGCCGATGCGCAGGAGGGTTTCGGCGGCTCCGGGCGCGGGCGCGGAGGCGCTCATGCGCGGGCTCCCGCGGTCGCGGCGGCGGCGGGGCTCTCGGCGTGGCGCGGGCGCATCAGGCACACCAGCGCGCCCAGGAAGGAGGTCCCGGCGAGCACCAACAGGGCCACGTGCATGTTGGCGATGAAGGGCGCGAGGCGCTGTTCGGAGAGGCCCTTGGCGAGGCCCGAGAAGACCGCGAACAGCGTTGGCTTGGGCACGGCGGCGGTAACGACCGCAAGCACGAAGGCGATCGAGAGCACCGCGCCGGTGTTCTGCAGCAGCGTGCGCGCCCCCGCGGCGATGCCGCGGCGGTTGGCGGGGACGGTGCCCATCATCGCGGAGGTATTGGGGCTGTTGAACATACCCGAGCCGGCGCCCACCACGAACAGCCACAGGGTGCTCTGCCAGTAGGGCGAGTGAACCTGCAGCGTGCTCATCAGCGCGAGGCCGATCCCCGTAACGAGCATCCCCAGCGCGGCGAGCGTGCGCGAGCCGTGGCGGTCGGCGTAGATGCCCGCCAGCGGCGAGGCGATCAGCATGCCCAGCGCGAGCGGGATCAGCTTGATGCCGGCGGTGATCGGATCGTCGCCCTGCGCGCCCTGGAAGTAGAAGACGAACAGGAACATCAGCGCGAAGCGCGCGAGCCCGTTGATGAACGCGGCGGCGCTGGCGGCCGCGAACAGGCGGTTCTGAAAACAGGCGGAGATCGAGCATCGGCGCGCGCGAGCGGCTCTCGATCAGCACCCACAGCGGCAGCAGCACCGCGGCGAGCGCGAGGGCGGCGATCGTAACCGCGTCCGTCCACCCCGAGAGCCCGCCGCGCGAGACGCCGAGCACGAGCCCCGTGAGCCCCACGATGAAGGTGACGGTGCCCAGCGCGTCGTAGCCGCGCACGGTATCGGGCTTAGCGAGCTCGCGCAGGATCAGCCCGCCCCACAGCGCGCCGCCGAGCGCGAGGGGGACGTTGAACCAGAAGACCCAGTGCCAGGAGATCGCCACGAGCGCGCCGCCCAGCACGGGGCCGAGCACGAGGCCGATCGGCGGCGACCATCGTGTTGGCGCCCATCGCCAGGCCGAGCTGCTCCAGCGGGAAAGCATCTGTGACCAGCGCGGCGGCGTTGGCGAACAGGAACGCCGAGCCGGTGCCCTGCAGCACGCGCCAGCAGATCAGCACGGTGGCGTTGGGCGCGAAGCCCGCGCCCAGCGAGGCGAGTGCGAATACGAGGAACCCGCCCACGTAGGCGCGCTTGCGCCCAAACAGATCGCTCAGGCGCCCCGCCGTGAGCACCAGCACGGTGGCCGCGATCAGGTAGGCAAGGATCACCCACACGAGCGCCAGCAGGCTCGCGTGCAGCGAGCGCTCCAGATCGGGCAGCGCGATGATCAGCGTGCCCGAGTTGGTCGCCGCGAGCAGCATCCCCAGGCTCGTGCAGGAGAGGGCCCACCACTTGTAGTTCTCATGGCCGGCGGCTACGCCGAAGCGAGGGGGGGAAGTTGACAAGGAAGTTGACGTGAACGTAAAGATAAGGATAGCAGAGGGTCGCGTGGTTGGGGATAGCTCTAGGTGCTCGCATGGCGAGGCCTCGCGCACGACGGACGCGCGGGGCCGCGTGGTGCTAGAACAGAAGGCAGATGAGCGAGCCCGAGGTGGCCAAGTCCGAGCAGCAGTGGAAGCGCGGAGCTGACGCCCGAGCAGTACGACGTGCTGCGCAAGGCCGGCACCGAGCCGCCGTTCACGGGCGAGTATGTCTACAACAAGGACAGCGGCAGCTACCGCTGCGCCGGCTGCGGAGCCGAGCTGTTCGGCTCGGACACGAAGTTCGAGTCGGGCACCGGGTGGCCCAGCTTCACCGAGCCAGCCGTCGCGGAAGCCGTCGAGCTGCGCCCCGACAACAGCCTGTTCATGCGCCGCACCGAGGTCGTTTGCCGCCGCTGCGGCGGGCACCTCGGCCACGTCTTCGACGACGGCCCCGGCTCGACCGGACAGCGCTACTGCATCAACTCGGCGGCGCTCCAGTTCGCGCCCGAGGCCGAGCCCGACTCCTGAGAGCCGCTCACCGCTCACCGGCGCTCCTAAACTCCAGCCATGATCATGATGGATCAGTCCAAGCGGCTCTCGCAGCCGCTGCGCTGGGGGCGTCGTGAGAAGACGGCCATCGCAGCGGTGCTCGCGTGCGTGGTCATCGCTGCGCTGGGGCTCGTAGCGTACGGCCTCACGAGCGGAGCGCCCGCGCGGGCGGACTGCATCGACGTGACCTTCGCCAGCACCCTCGGCGGAGCCAAGCTGCACGCCTGCGGTGGGCGTGCGAAGACGATCTGCTCCGCGGGCGGCTACAGGGGCATCGAAGACGCCCTGCGAGCCTCCTGCCGGCGTGCGGGCTTCGCATACGTTCCCGCTCGCTCGAGCTCCTAGCCTCCGCCCGCGCGCGCTCCTAGCCTCCCCGCGCGCTCCTAGCCTCCCCGCGCGCTCCTAGCCTCCCCGCGCGCTCCTAGACAAATGTCGAAAGGGTCCGGCCAAGTGTTGGCCACGGTGGCCCTAGCCGTGCCCGCGCAGGCCGGGTTTCATATCCGGACGTAATCGGCACACCCGGTTCGCACGCTGGGCAGGGTGCCGCGACATCCATAAACGGAGGAAACGGAGGCATATGCCTGTTTGGCAGCCATATATCGAAGGGGCCCATCAGTGGCTGAACCCGGGCGATAACGCCTGGCAGATGACCGCGGCGACGTTCGTCGGGCTGATGAGCCTGCCGGGCCTGGCCGTTCTGTACGGCGGCGTTATGCAGAAGCGCTGGTCGGTCAACAGCATGATGCTCACCTTCGTCGCCTTCTGCGCTCGTGCTCGTCGCCTGGGGTCTGTGGGCTTTCAAGATGGGCTTCGGTACGCCCGATCGGGAAGGGCCACGGGTTCTTCGAATCGTTCTGGGGCAAGCCGGGCAGCGTGCTGGGTCAGGCGGCCGAGGAGGGCCAGGCGGCGATCCCATCGATCACGACGGGGCCGCCGTTCCACTTCCCGGAGTCCTCGCTCGTCTACTTCCAGTTCGTGTTCGCCGCGATCACGCCGATCCTGATGCTCGGATCGGTGCTCGGGCGGATCAACTTCAAGGCCTGGATTCCGTTCGTGCTCCTCTGGATCACGTTCGTCTACACGGTCAACGCGTTCCTGATCTGGGGCGGCGGCTACTTCGCGTTTCACGGCGCGCTGGACTACTCCGGCGGCTACGTGATCCACCTCGCGGCCGGCATCTCCGGGTTCGTCGCGGCGGCGGTGATCGGACCGCGATTGCAGCGAGATCGCGAGGTCGACGCGCCGAACAACCTGCTGATGGTCGCCGCGGGCGCCGGGCTGCTGTGGCTCGGCTGGAACGGCTTCAACGGTGGAGACTCCTACTACGCGGGCGCCAACGCCTCGGCGGCGGTGCTCAACACCAACCTGTGCACCGCCGTGGCGATGCTCGTGTGGATCGCGTGGGACTACATCTTCCGCGACAAGCCCTCGCTGATCGGCTCGGTCAACGGCATGATCACCGGCCTCGTGGCGATCACGCCCGCGGCGGGCTTCGTCAACGGCTACGGCGCGATCGTGATCGGCGTGGTCGCCTCGACGATCGTGTGGATGGCGATCCGCTTCCTCAGCCGAGCGCCGATGTTCCGCAGCGTGGACGACACGCTGGGGGTGATCTACACCCACGGGATCGCCGGACTCACGGGCGGTCTGCTGGTCGGGGTGCTGGCCGATCCGCACGTCATCGAGTACATCGGCGTCAGTGGCGGTGCGACCGACCTGCCCGGGTTTGCCGGCGTGGTGCACGGCAGCTGGACGCTGCTGCGCTGGCAGGCCGAGACCGCGGCGTGGGTGATCGTCTTCAGCGGCGTCGCGACGTTCATCCTCCTGAAGCTGGTCGGGATCTTCGTTCCCGCTGCGCCTCTCCGACGAGGAGCTCGAGATCGGCGATCACGCGATCCACGGCAACGAGGTGTACCCCTCGGATGTGCCCACGCTTGGGGGTCCGCACGCCCCGGCGTGGCAGCCAAACCCGGCGGTAGCGGCGCCGGCGGGGGGTGCCGCATAGGCAGGGATGCCACCAGCGTGTGCTATCTCCTCGGCGCGCGCTCAACACAGGACGGCACTGCGGCCCCGCTTCGGCGGGGTCGCGGTGTTTCAAGCTCAGCTGGCGCTGGCGAGACCCACGGGGCAGGCGACGCCGGTGCCCCCGAGGCCGCAGTAGCCGCCGGGGTTCTTGGCGAGGTACTGCTGGTGGTAGTGCCTCGGCGTAGTAGAACGGGTGGGCGGGGGGTCCATCGACCACTTCGGTTGTGATCTGTCCGTGTCCATCGGCCGAGAGGACCTGCTGGTAGGCGCGCAGCGAGTCCTCCGCCTGGCGGCGCTGGGAGTCCCCGTGCCAGAGGATCGCCGAGCGGTACTGGGTGCCGCGGTCGTTGCCCTGGCGCATCCCCTGCGTGGGATCGTGGCCCTCCCAGAACAGCCTGAGCATCTCCGCGTAGGTGGTCGCGGCGGTGTCGAAGGCGACGAGCACCGCCTCGGTGTGCCCGGTGCGCCCCGAGCAGACCTCCTCGTAGGTGGGGTTCGGGGTGTACCCGCCCGGCGTACCCGACCGCCGTCGTGTAGACCCCGGGGGCCTGCCAGAAGATCCGCTCGGCGCCCCAGAAGCAGCCCATCCCGAAGACCGCCTGCTCCACACCCTCCGGAAATGGCCCCTGCAGCGGCGAGCCCAGCACCTCGTGCCGCGTGGGCACGGCGATCGGCGTCTCGCGACCTGGCAGCGCGGAGTCGGCGTCGACCATACGCGGCTTCAGGTAGTCCATCAGCGACACGGCTCCCAGGATAGGGCTTTCTGAGCTCTTCGCCCGACCCTTTCAGGGAGCCGGGTGTGGCGATGTCTCTCATTCGTGTTTGGTTCTGGATTCTGTGGGCAACATTGCTGTGAGGAGCATCCCTCCCTCATCCCTCCCTGATCGGCCCGCTTTCCCCCGGCGGGTCGATCAACGTCAGGGGTGTCGTCGCTGCCGCCCCATGCGGGCTAGAATGCCGCTCGTACGCGGATGTAGCTCAGCTGGCTAGAGCGTCGCCTTGCCATGGCGAAGGTCGAGGGTTCGAATCCCTTCATCCGCTTTTTTTGCGTCAGTGATTCCGGATATGCGTTCCGGGAGCTTCAACCGCAAGGCAGGTAGCGGCCGCCGTCGCCGTGCACCAGCGCTCCCGCCAGCTCTAGCTCGGCGAGCGCCACGATCGTCTCCTCGGGGCGCGCTCCGGCCGCGGTGAGCTTGGCGAGGGTGTCGCGCCCGGCGCCCACAAGCTCCAGCACCGCGCGCAACTCGGGCTCCAGCTTGCACTCGCTGCTTGGGGCCTCTCTGGCGCCTACGCCATAGAGGGCATCCAGCGCGTCCTGGGGGTCTCGCACCAGGTGGGCTCCCTCTGCGAGCAGGGCGTGGGAGCCCGCGGAGACAGGGGAGCTCACGCGGCCGGGCACCGCCGCGACGGTCCTGCCCAGTGTCTGCGCGATGCGCGCCGCCGCCAGCGCGCCGGGGCTCTCCTCGGCCTCCACCACGATCACCACCCTCGCCATCCGCACGAGGAGGCGTGTACGAACGACGTGCGACCAGCGGCGCGCGTGCGATCCGCAAGGCGCCTCCGATACGGCGCAGCCGACCTCCCGCAGGCGTTCATACAGGGACCTGCGGGAGGCTGGGCAGCAGATATCGACCCCACCGGGCATCACCGTCACGGTCGGCCCGGACACATCGAGGGCGCCCATGTGCGCAGCCGCCGCGATGCCCTCAGCCAGCGCGCCGAGCACCGTTACCCCGCTCGCGGCCAATCCGCGCGCCAGGCCGCGTGCCGTCTCCATGCCGTAGTCGGTGGCTTTCCGAGTGCCCACGATCGCCACCGCCGGCTCGCTCAGCAGGCGCTGCAGGCGCTCCACGCCGCCTGCCACATGCAGCACCTGGGGGGCGCCGGGCGCTCCCGCCAGCGCCGCTGGGAACCGAGGGTCCTCGCGGCGGATCGTCTGCACGCCGGCCCGAGAATGCTCGGTCGCGCCGCTCGTTCTCACGCCGCTCGCCTGCTTTCGAGGGCCGCCTCCGCGCGCCACCCCAGGGCCTCGGCGAGGTGGCGCTTGCCGGTGCGTCGTGCCCCCTCCAGATCGGCGACCGTGCGCGCCACGCGCAGCAGGCGATGCTGCCCGCGCGCGCTCAGCACGCCGCGCTCCTGCACCGCTCGCAGCGTCTCTTCGCCGCTCTCATCGAGCGCGATGTGCGCGCGCAGCATGCGCGCGTCCATCCCCGCGTTCGTGCTCGCCCCCTCTTCCTTCAGGCGGTTCGCCTGGCGCTCGCGCGCTTCGAGAACCCGCGCTCGGACCGCCTGGGAGTCCTGTGTGGGCCGCTCGCGCATGTCCCGCGCGCTGGGGCGCTCGAGCGCGGTCACCAGATCGATGCGATCGAGCAGCGGGCCGCTCAGCTTGCGGCGGTGGCGAGCCATGTCGGCTTCGGTGCACCTGCACCGTTCGGCCTCGCCCAGATACCCGCAGGGGCAGGGGTTGGTGGCGGCCACCAGCATCACCCGCGCCGGATACACCGCCGAGTGGCGCGCCCTCACGATCGCCACGCGCCCATCTTCCAGCGGCTGGCGCAGGGACTCGAGCGTCGCGCGGGAGAACTCCGAGAGCTCATCGAGGAACAGCACGCCGTTGTGCGCCAATACCACCTCCCCCACCCAGCCGCGGCTCGCGCCGCCCACCAGGCCCGCCGTGGTGATCGAGTGGTGCGGAGCGCGAAATGGGCGGCGCCTTACGAGCTCTTCCACCTCCAGCGCGCCGGTGATGCTCTGGATGCGCGTCACCTCGATCGCCTCCGCGCGGCTCAGCGGCGGCATGATCGAGGGCAGCCGCTGGGCCAGCATCGTCTTGCCCGTTCCGGGCGGTCCGCTCAGCAGCAGGTTGTGCGCTCCCGCGGCGGCCACCACGAGCGCGCGCACCGCCTGGCGCTGGCCGTGCACGTCGCGCAGGTCGGGCTCGCACGGCTCGCTCTCGCGATGGCTCTTCACCGCGTTTGGGAGCGGCGCGGGCAGCGGATCGCCCTCGCCGCCGCTCAGCACGCGCACGGCGCTGCGCAGGTTCTGCGCCACAACCACCCGCAGACCCTCGATCATGCGCGCCTCGCGGGCGCGCTCCGGAGCCAGCACGAGCGCGCGCATTCCCGCCTCCTGCGTCGCCTGGGCGATCGCCAGCGAGCCGTTGCACGCGCGCACCTCGCCATCGAGCGAGAGCTCGCCGAACAGCGCGTGGCTCGGCCATGCGCTCTGCGGGGATCTGGCCGCTCGCCGCGAGCACCGCGCAGGCCAGCGCGAGATCGAGGCCCGGACCGGCCTTCGGCACGTCGCCGGGGGCGAGGTTGGCGGTGATGTGGCTCGCACGGGAAACTCGTAGCCCGAGTTGAGGATCGCCGCGCGCACCCGATCGCGTGCCTCGCGCACCGCCGCATCGGCCAGCCCGACGATCGCGAACGCCGGCAGCCCGCCGCGGATGTCGACCTCCACGGTCACCGGTTGCGTCTGGAGTCCTTCGATCGTGAACGTCTGCGCTCGAGCAAGCATGCCCATTCCCCGTCTCGCGGTTTCCTACTAAAGACGGGCAGGCTAGGCCGAGGTTGAGACGCAGGGATTGATCGGGTGCAAGGCGCCACCGGCCGACTCAGCAGGCCGGGCCGCCTCGGCGGGCCGGCGGGGGCGCGCCGCGGGCGGCCGAGGCAGCCGATGCAGGCCGCGCGCGCGGTGGGCGCCCCCGGGCCGTGTCTACAAGCCGGCCGGGTGGCGCACGACGTAGCCCGCGGTCGAGGTCATCGAGCTCGACCAGCGCGTTCCGTCTTCCTGCTGTGCCACCGTATCGAAGCGCCGCCCATCGATCACCATGAACGCGTGTCCGGCGTTGGCGTAGATCGTGATGTGCCGGCCCGGTCCCGCCTCTCCGTAGGACTCCAGCGCGCTGGAGTCCTCGGGGGAGCTCAGCAGCCCGCCTCCGTGCAGCGCGTAGGAGACCGACCCCGAGCAGTCATAGCCGCTCGACTGGAAGGAGCCGTGCCCGCCGCCATACACATACGGCCGCGTGGCGATTTCATCGGCGGCCGCGATCACCCGCGCGACGACGCCTTCGCCGCCGCTGCTGCTGCTGCCGCTGAGCCCGAGCTCGATCCAGAGCTCGCGCTGTGGGGGTGGGGCGGGTGCAGCGTGCGCTCTCCGCTCACGCCCATCGCGCTCCAGGTGGCCGGGCCGACGACGCCATCGACCGTCAGGCCGTGGCGCGCCTGCAGGCTCTTCACCGCGGCCTCCGTCTGCGGGCCGAATTCGCCGTCCACCGGCACGTGCAGCGCGCGCTGGAGCACTTCCACGGGGCTGCCGCTCTGCTGCGCGCCCGCTTCGCCGCCCGCGCTCGCATCGGCTTCTGTGTGCGGGGCGACGTTAACGGCATGCGCCTGTTCGTGCGCGTGGTGGGCGGGCTGATGGTGGGCGGGCTGAGGGAGGGCCGAGGCCGGCGGTTCGAGCGTTTCCGAGCTGCTCACGCCCGCGGCCTTCCAGGTGTGTGGGCCGACGACGCCATCCACAGCCAGTCCCGCGCGCGCCTGCAGGCGGCGCACCGCGGCCTCCGTCTGGGGGCCGAATTCGCCGTCCACCGGCAGGTGCAGCCGTTCCTGGAGGCGCACCACTGGGTTGACTTCGGGGGCCTGTTCGGGCCGTGCAGTCTGCTGGGAGGCGAACGCCTGGCTCGGCTGGATGCCTTCGCCGGCGGTTGCTCCCGTCTGCGGGGTTCCCGCTGCGCCTTCCTGTCCCGGCACGGGTGCGCTGGCGGAGGTCGCAGGGGTTTCCACGACGTTTGCGCCCGCGGCCGTTTCGGCGGCGCCTGCGCCGCCCTGCGCGGGGGCTTCCGCGGTGGCTGTGCCGGCCTGCGCCGAGGATTCCGGAGACTGCTGGGCCGCGGCGGGCGCTTCCGCGCCGCCCGTCACATCGAGCTGCGTGCGCACTTCCGATTCAGCCGTTTCCGGGCCCTGCTGGGATTCCGGCTGGGGCTGCTGGGCACTCACCATCGCGGCCCTCGCGGTGGCGGCTTCGCCGCCACTCTCTTCCCCTGCTTCTCCCGCGGAGGAGCCTTCGGCGATCTGATCCAGCACCGCGGCGCCGGAAAGCACGGGTGGGGCGCCCTTGGCCAGCGCCGCGCTCGTGGCGGGACCCACGACGTTGTCCACCACCAGCCCGCGGCTCGCCTGGAAGGACCTCACGGCCGCTTCGGTTTCGGGGCCGTAGATGCCATCGGCCGGGATCCCCAGCTCGCGCTGCAGCAGGCTCACCTGGCGTCCTTCGCTGCCGCTGCTCAGGGTGATGGTGTGTTCGGTCGTCGTCGGCGGGTTGGGAGTGGGGGGCAGGGGGGTGTTCGGCTGGCTCGCGCCGCCCGCCTCCGCGAGAGCGGCGGCCGGTCCCGCCGTCAACGCCACCAGCGCGCCCAGCGAGGCGCGCTTGGCGCGCGAGGTGGCGGGAACGAAGCGCAGCTGCGCCGCGCGCCGGCGTGCCCGCGAGCGGCCGAGGGACAGCTCCCAGAACTCGCCATCGGACAGGTCCCTGCGCGCGCGCTCGCCGCGACGCGCGGCTAGCAGAGCGGAGAACGGCGCGGGGGAGGCGGCTCCACGGACTCCACGCCTGCCTCCTGCCCGTTGGCGGCGTGAGCGCGAACGCTCCAGTGAAGCTTCCCACGGCTCGAGCGCAGCAAGATCTCTCGGGAGTCCCGGCATGCGAATAGACGTCCTTTCGTAATCGCTGGGCGCCTACGGGGTTAGCTGTCGGGCTCGCGTACGTACGCTACGCCACACCTGTGGCGATTCGCCCCCGCAGCCTTGTTTGGCTGCATTTGGGTCCCCCGTTCCTCTTCCCCTTGGGGAGGAGGACTCGGCACTGACTCGCGGCAAGCTATCAGGTCGCGCTGCAATTTGCATCACATCTGAAGGTCTGCAACGTATTTTGCCGACGGATGCTAAGTTCGCCGGAGGATGGACTCTGACAGTTCCACCCCCGCCGCGCCTCCCCAGCGCAGGTTCGATCCCCGCCTGCTGCTGGCGCTGGTCGTGATCCTCGTGATCGCCGGTGGCGTCACGGTGCTGGCCGACGGCGGTCAGAGCAACCAGCGTCCGTGCAACGTCAAGAGCGTTCCCTCGGGCAGCTTCCGTGGGTCGGTCGCCGATCCTGCGACCTGCGCGCCGGCCCTGCAGCTGCGCAACTACCTTGGTCAGACCGTCAATGTCAAGCAGTATCTGGGCAAGGCGGTGCTGGTGACCTTCCTCTACACCAACTGCCCCGATGTCTGTCCGCTGATCACCGCCAACCTCCACGCCGCCCAGGGCATGATGGGGCCCGCGGAGTCCGCCAAGGCGCAGATCGTCGCCGTCTCGGTCGATCCGCGCGGGGATACGCCCAAGGCGGTCGCCGCGTTCCTCGCGCGCCACAAGATGACCGGCCACATGCAGTACCTGATCGGCTCGGCCTCCGAACTGGCTCACGTCTGGGCGAATTGGAACGTGGGCTCCGAACAGGACGCGCAGCAGCCCCAGCTCGTCAATCACTCGGGGCTCGTGTATGGGATCAGCGCCAGCGGCAAGATCACCACGCTCTATCCCGCCAACTTCACGCCCGGCGACATCGCGCACGACGTGCCGCTGCTGGTCTCGCAGTAGCCAGAGCGACATCGCGCACGACGTGCCGCTGCTGGTCTCCCAGTAGTCGCCTCCCACCCGGCTCGGAGCCCTGCGCATCCACGTGTGTGGCGGTCAAGTTCGACTCTTCGCGCGCCGATACGAGGAAGTGTCAACTCTGGAGAGCCACTCGATGAGCGACCTGCGCCCCGAGGGCCTCGCCCTGTCGGTGCTGGGCGCCCTCCCCCTCTCCACGCTCGTCTTCGATGAGCGCCTTCGCGTGGTGCTCGCCCTCGGCGAGGCGTTCGAGCGCGACGGCGAGCGCCAAGCCGCGCTACCGGGCCGGCTGGTGCGCGAGGTGTTCGCGGGCGAGCGCTGGGAGCTGTACGAGCCGCTCTTCCTGGCCGCCCTCGATGGGGAATCGCGCACCTTGGAGGTGTGGTCGGCCGAGGAGACCCACTGCTACGAGCTCGAGGTCAGGCCCCTGCACGACGAGGAGGGCACGCTCGTGGGGGGCGCCGCGGTGTTCAGCGACGTCACCCAGCGCAAGCACGCCGAGGAGGCCCGCCGCCACGCCCAGGAGCGCTTCGAGCTGATCTTCGAGCAGGCGCCGATCGGCATGGCGCTGCTCGCGCCCGACGGCCGCTGGGTGCGGGTCAACCAGGCGCTCCTGAAGATCACCGGCCACAGCGCCGAGGAGCTGCTCGCGAAGACCTCCCAGGAGATCACCCATCCCGACGATCTCCCCCGCGACATGGAGCACATCCAGCGCCTGCTCGTCGGGGAGATCCGCGACTACCAGATCGAAAAGCGCTTCTTCCACGCGCAGGGACACGTTATCTCCGCCGCCCTCTCCGTCTCGCTGGTGCGCGACCTGCAGGGCAAGCCGCTGCACCTGATCCTCCAGATCCAGGACATCACCGAACGCAAGCTGATGGAGGAGCGCGTGCGCCACCTCGCCGAGCACGACTCGCTCACCGGCATCTGCAACCGCCGCCTGTTCGAGCACGAGCTCGGTCAGCAGGTCCGCCGCTGCCAGCGCTACAGCGAGCAGGCCACGCTGGTGTTGGTGGACCTCGACGACTTCAAGCGCATCAACGACACCCACGGCCACCGCACCGGCGATGAGCTGCTGAAGGCCGTTGCGCGCGAGCTGAGCCTGCGCCTGCGCGGCACCGACCTGATCGCGCGCCTGGGGGCCGACGAGTTCGCGGTGCTGCTTCCGGGCACGAGCCTCGAGGCGGGGGAGCGGGTCGCCAAGGACCTCGCGCGGGTCGTCGCCGACTGCCAGGTCAGCGCCGCTCAGCAGACGGTCGGCACTACCGCGAGCGTGGGGGTCGCGGCGATCATCGAGGGCACCTCCGGCGCCGAGGCGGTGCTGATCGCCGCCGACCGCGCGATGGACCGCGCCAAGAACACTCAGACGGGCCTGCGCGCGCGCACCTGATACACCGCCGTCTGTCCATCGTCGAAGCCGTGGCGCGCGGCGCGCAGGTACAGGCGCCAGATGCGCGTGCGTTCCTCCCCGGCCAGCTCGCGCGCGCGATCGAGGCGCTCGTCCAGCCGCTGCGCCCAGTGGCGCAGGGTGATCGAGTAGTCATCGCGGAAGCCCTCCACGTGCTCGGTGTGAAAGCCGGCGCGCTCGAGCGCGAGCTGCATGCGCGAGAGCGGCATCGTCTCGCCGTCGGGGAACACGTAGCGCAGCGAGAAGATGTCATCCAGCGGGTTGTCATCGGGGTCCAGCGCGGCGATCGCGTGGTTCAGCAGCAGCCCTCCCGGCGCCAGCAGCCCATACAGCGAGCGTGCGTAGAGGTCGATCCTGTTCTCCCCCACGTGCTCGGCCATGCCGATGCTCGCGATCGCATCGAACGAGGAGGCCGGCAGCTGGCGGTAGTCCTGCACGCGGATCTCGATCCGCTCCCGCAGTCCCGCCTCGCGCACCTTCGCCCGCGCGAGCTCCGCCTGGGAGGGGGAGAGGGTGATGCCGGTCACCTCCACGCCGTGGTGGCGAGCGGCGTGGATCGCGAAGCTGCCCCACCCGCAGCCCACGTCGAGCACCCGCATCCCCGGCTTCAATTCGAGCTTGCTCGCGACCAGCTCGAGCTTCGTGCGCTGCGCCTCCTCCAGCGTCTGCGCGCCGCGCGAGAAGATCGCGCAGCTGTAGGTCATCGACTCGTCCAGGAACAGCGCGAAGAAGTCGTTGCCGACGTCGTAGTGGTAGCGGATCGCGGCGGCGTCGCGCTCGATCGTGTGGCGCTCGCCGCGCAGGATCAACTCGAGGCTCGGACGCCGCGGCAGCCCGCCGGGGATGGCGGCGAGGGCGATCGCGAGCGCCAGGCGCACGCGCTCGGAGGCGCTCAGCGGAGGCGGCTTCCACTCGTCGACGACGCTGAACGCCGCATCGAGGTCGTCCACGCTCAGCGAGCCCTCCGCGTAGGCGCGGCCGAGCCCCAGCGAGCCGGGGGCGCCAAGGAAGTGCGCGAGGGCAGAGGGCCTCTGCACGTGGAACGTGGGCGCCTGCGAGACCGTCGCGTTCAGGCCGCCCCCGTCCCAGAAGCGCACGTGGAAGGGTCGCGATGGAAACAGTTGCCGCAGCTCCCGGTTGAGGGGAGCACTTACGCGCAGCAGTGCCATGCGCTCTACGTTAGCCGGCTCTCCGTGGACGCACGGCCCTGCACGAGCTCGAGGCCCCTTAGACTACGCACAGGAGCGCCGTCCACCCCTTGGCTCTCGCCACCACTTGACTTCAGAAGGGCAGGACATGTCCCTCGAACACGTTGACGTGCTGATCGTCGGAGCCGGCCTCTCCGGCATCGGCGCCGCGCACCACCTGCAGGCGGAATGCCCGGGCAAGACGTTCGCGATCCTCGAGGCTCGCGACTGCATCGGCGGCACGTGGGATCTGTTCCGCTACCCGGGGATCCGCTCGGACTCCGACATGTACACGCTGGGGTACTCCTTTCGCCCGTGGGAGAGCGATCGGTCGATCGCGGATGGCGCGTCGATCCTCGAGTACGTTCGCAGCACCGCCAGGGAAGGCGGGATCGAGCAGAAGATCCGCTTCCACCATCGCGTGGTGCGCGCCGAGTTCTCGACCGCGGATGCGCGCTGGACGGTGGAAGCGCTGCGCGGCGACGACAACACTCAGGAGACGGTGCTCTTCAGCGCCGGCTTCCTGGCGATGTGCAGCGGCTACTACCGCTACGACGAGGGCTACACGCCGGAGTTCGCCGGTACGGAGCGCTTCGAAGGGCGCATCGTGCACCCGCAGCAGTGGAGCGATGACGTCGACTACGCGGGCAAGCGCGTGGTGGTGATCGGCAGCGGCGCGACCGCGGTGACGCTGGTCCCCGCGATGGCCAGGGACGCCGAGCACGTGACGATGCTGCAGCGCTCGCCCTCCTACATCGTCTCCCTCCCCGGCGAAGACCCGATCGCGCGCGCCCTGCGGCGCAGGCTCGGATCCAGGCTCGCCTATCCGCTGGTGCGCTGGAAGAACGTGCTCATGACGATGGCGAGCTTCCAGCTCTCCCGCCGCCGCCCGCGGATCATGAAGTCGCTGGTGCGCAAGAGCGTCGAGCGCCAGCTGCCGCCCGGCTACGACATCGACACCCACTTCACGCCCCGTTACGACCCGTGGGATCAGCGCCTGTGCCTCGTGCCCGACGGCGATCTCTTCGACGCGATCGGCGACGGGCGCGCGTCGGTCGTGACCGACCAGATCGACACCTTCACCGAGAGGGGTCTGCGCCTGGCCTCGGGCGCCGAGCTCGAGGCCGATGTGATCGTCACCGCCACCGGCCTGAACCTGCTCGCGCTGGGGGGGACGCAGCTTGTCGTGGACGGCCGTGAGGTCGAGCTGCCCGAGACGATGGGCTACAAGGGCATGATGCTCAGCGGCGTGCCGAACATGGCGATGATGCTCGGGCTACACCAACGCCTCGTGGACGCTGAAGTGCGATCTGACCTGCAAGTACGTGTGCCGCCTGCTCAACCACATGGACGAGCACGGCTACCGCCAGTGCGTGCCCGAGAACCACGACCCCACGGTCGCTCGAGCAGCCGTTCATCGACTTCTCCTCGGGCTACGTGCTGCGCTCGATCGACAAGTTCCCCAAGCAGGGCTCGAAGGCGCCGTGGCGGCTGCACCAGAACTACCCGCTGGACATCGTCAGCCTCAAACGCGACCCGCTCGAGGACGGCGCGATGCAGTTCTCGCGGGCGGGCTCCCCTGCCTACGCGGCTGAGCCGGTCGCCGTCTGAGCGCTCTCCCCGGCTGCCTTCGCCAGCAGCGCGAGGACCTCCTCGTCGGAGATGGGCGCGAAGTCGCGGTACCACATGCCCACGCCGTGGAGGCGCTCGGGGACCATTAGGCACACCACGCGATCGGCCTCCTTGGCGAGCATCGCGACCGCCTCGCGCGAGCCCACCGGCACGGCCACCACGATGCGCCGCGCGCCGCGGTTGCGCAGCGCGCGGATCGCGGCGAGATCGGTCATGCCCGTGGCGAGCCCATCGTTGACGACCACCACCGTGCGCCCGCTCACCGGGATCGGGGGTCGGCCCCCCCGGTAGCGCTCGACCCGGCGGCGCAGCTCGGCCGACTCGCGCGCGAGCGTCGCATCGAGCATCGCGTCGGTCATGCCAACCGTGGCGGCAGAGCGCGGGTCGAGGACTCCAGTGCCGTCCTCGGCGACGGCGCCCACTCCCAGCTCGGGGTTCTGAGGGGCGCCGAGCTTACGCACCGCGAGGATCTCCAGCGGAGCGCCGAGCGCGTGCGCCACCTCGACGCCGATCGGCACGCCGCCGCGGGGCAGCGCCACGACGATGGGTCGCTCCTCGGCAAGGCCGCTGAGCTCGGTGGCCAGCCGGCGAGCGGCGTCGCGACGATCGAGGAACTCCATCCACCGATCATCCCCGGATGAGGCGCTCGGCATGTACCGGAAAAGCCCCGACGCTCGGCGGGGCGGACTGCTGAAGGGCGGTCGAGCGCAGCTGGGCCCGGCGCGAGCTCAGAACCCGGTGTTGGTCTTCACGCGCTTGCGATCGAGCTCGTGCATGGAGCCCTTCGCGGCGAGCGTGCGGCACGCGAGCGCGATGTCCTCGCCGAGGGTGGTGGTGAGCGAGTGCCCGAGCGTCTCCTTCACGAGGACGCGCATGATCTTCACGTGTTCGGCGTTGGGGGGGAGGGTGTAGGCGGGCACCATCCAGCCGCGCTCGGCGGCGAGCTGGGCGGCTACGTCGAACTCGTCGTAGCCGTGCTCCCCGGCGAGCTTGAAGGCGACGAGCGGGAGCTGCTCGTCGGCCTCGCCCCCGATCAGCTCGAACTCGCCGATCGCGGCGATCTCCTTGGCGAGGGTGCGCGCGTTGTACTTCATCGTCTCCATCATGTAGCGGTAGCCATCGTGGCCGAGGCGCACGAAGTTGTAGTACTGCGCGAGCACCATCGCGGAGCCCGTTGAGAAGTTGAGCGTGAACGTCGCATCGCGCTTGCCGAGGTAGTTCTCGTAGAAGACGAGGTCCTCGGGGAGGTCGGCGCGCTCCCTGAAGATCAGCCACCCGATCCCCGGATAGACGAGGCCGAACTTGTGGCCGGAGACGTTGATCGAGCGAACCTGCTCGAGGCGGAAGTCCCACTCGGAGTGGGGGTAGAGAAACGGCCACACAAAGCCGCCCGAGGCGGCGTCGACGTGCAGGGGGACATCCAGGCCGCGCTCCTCCCTGAGCGCAACGAGGTGGTCGTTGATGCCGCGGATGTCATCGGCGTGCCCGGTGAAGGTGGTACCGAGCACGGCGGCGACGCCGATCGTGTGCTCGTCGATGTGGGGCTCCACGTCCTCGGGGCCGATCGTGTACTTCTCAGGCGCAAGCGGCACGATGCGGGGCTCGACGTCGAAGTAGCGGCAGAACTTCTCCCACACCACGTGCACGTCGCCGCCGAAGACGAGGTTGGGGCGATCGGCGGACTTCCCCGCGGCCTCGCGGCGCGCGCGCCAGCGCCACTTCAGCGATAGCGCGCCGAGCATGATCGCCTCGGAGGAGCCCTGCGTGCGCGCGCCGGTGGTCTCGCCCGGCGCGTGGAAGAGATCGGCGAGCATACGGATGCAGCGCTGCTCGATCTCCGCCGACTGCGGGTACTCGGCGTGGTCGATGAAGTTCACGCGCAGCGCGTTGTTGATCAGCCGGTCGGCCTCGGGCTCCATCCACGTGGTCACGAACGTCGCGAGGTTGCGCGCGGGCAGCCCATCGAGGACCATCTCCTGTTCGATCAGCCCGAGCGCTTCCTCGGCGGTCATGCCCGACTTCGGAAGCTTCCCGTCGGGGGCCGGCTCGAGCAGGTAGCGGTTGCCGTAGATCGACTCCAATCGCTCGATCTGGGCGCGCGTGAGCTCGGGCGAGGGCCCAGCGGGGTGCTCGGGACGCGGCGGGTGAGGCGTCATGGCTCTACCTCCTTCGCCGTGCGAGGCCCGCGGAGGGGCCGGGCGGCTGGTCGGCCGAAGTGCGCTCGGGGCGCCGTGGGGCGAGTATAAGCCCGACTCTCGCCGCGGGCGATCCCAGGCCGGGCCCGCCCGCGGCGAGGGGGTGGGGAGGGGGCGGCCTACCGGCCGCCGAGGGGGCCGCGAAGTGGCGAATCGAAGCCCCGCGTTAGCATTGGCTCGACCCCAACGGTCGATGTGACCTACGACTTCAGGAGTGACCATGACCGGCTCTTCCACCGAGGGAATCAAGACTGTGCTGCATCCCGTGTCCGATCTGGCGGCGGCCAAGGCGGTGTACGCCGCGCTACTCGGCGTCGCGCCGCAGGCCGATGCGCCCTACTACGTCGGCTTCGAGGCCGAGGGCCAGCAGATCGGGCTGGTGCCGGGCGGGGGACCGCAGGGCATGACCTCGCCGGTGGCCTACTGGCACGTGCCGGACATCGAGGCGAAGCTGGCCGAGGTGACCGCCGCGGGTGCCACCGTGAAGGAGCCCGCGCACGACGTCGGTGGCGGCCGCCTGGTGGCCACCTTCACCGACCCCGATGGCAACGTCCTCGGGCTGCTTCAGGATCGATAGGCGGCCCTGCCTGACGGGATGGAGGCACATGGATGGGCGATGAGGTGTTGGGCATCAGCCTCCTCGGGGCTTTCTCGATCACGGTGGGCGGCCATGTCATCCCCGACGACGCTTGGCGGCTGCGCAAGGCGAAGACCCTGATCAAGCTGCTCGCGCTTGCGCCCGAACGTCGCCTGCACGCCGACCGGGCGACCGAGCTGCTCTGGGCGGGGCGCGAGGAGGCCTCCGCCCGGAACAATCTGCACCAGGCGATCTTTGCGGCGCGGCGGGCGCTTGACTCGGCCGGGCTCGAGGGCCGCAACCGCCTGGAGCTGCACGAGGACGTGATCGCCCTCTGCCCCGACGATCCCGTGCGGATCGACGTCCTCGCCTTCGAGGAGGCCGCCGCGAGGGCGCGGGTGCAACGCGACCCCGCCGCCTACCGGGACGCCCTCGATTCCTACGACGGCGAGCTGCTGCCCGAGGACCGCTACGAGGAGTGGACGGCATCGCGGCGCGACGCCGTCCACGAGCTTCGCCTCGCTCTGGGGATCGAGCTGGCCGAGCTCGAGGCGACGGACGACCCCGCCGCGGCGATCGACCGCCTGCGATCGGTGTTGGTCGACGCGCCGCTCCACGAGCCCGCCCATCGGGCGCTGATGCGCCTCTACGTGGGGGGCGGGCGGCGGCAGGAGGCGCTGGCCCAGTTCCAGGAGCTGAAGCTCGGTCTGCGGCGCGAGTTCGAGGACGAGCCCGACGACGAGACCCGCCGCCTCTACCGGGAGATACTCACGCGCGGCGCGGGGGAAGGGGAAGGGGAGGGGGCGGGGGAAGGGGAGGGGGCGAGGAAACCGGCGCGCCCACCCACGGCGGCCGCGGTGCGATCGCCGGCCGAGAGCCCGAACAACCTCCCGCGGCAGCTGACCAGCTTCATCGGCCGCGAGCGCGAGCTGGCCGAGGCCGCCGCGCTCCTGCGCAACTCGCGGCTGCTGACGCTGACCGGGGCGGGTGGCTGCGGCAAGACGAGGCTCGCTCTGGAGCTGGCCGGGCAGCTCCTCAGCGATTTCTCCGCCGGCGTCTGGCCGGTGGAGCTGGCCGCGCTCGGGGAGCCCGAGCTGATCGGCCCGGCGATCGCCCAGGCCCTGGACACGCGGCTTGCCTCCGACCGCGCCCCCGAGGTCGCGCTCGCCGGACACATCGGCGATCGCCAGCAGCTGCTTCTGCTCGACAACTGCGAGCACCTGGTGGAGCCGGTCGCGCATCTCGTCGAGGCGCTGCTCCGGCACTGCCCCCGCCTCACCGTGCTGGCGACCAGCCGCGAGCCGCTCCGCGTTCCCGGCGAGGTGACCTGGCGGGTCCCGTCCCTCTCCCTCCCGGAGCTGGTCGATCACTCCCCCTCGGAAGGATCGCTGGAGGCGGAGTCGGTGCGGCTGTTCACCGTTCGGGCGGGCCAGGCCGCCCCCGGCTTCGAGCTGGACGACGAGAACGCGATCGCGATCTCGACCCTCTGCCACCGGCTCGACGGGATGCCGCTGGCGATCGAGCTCGCCGCGGCCCGGGTCGGCGCCCTGACCCCCGCACAGATCGTCGAGCGCCTCGACGACTCCCTCGACCTGCTCTCCGGGGGGAGCCGCACCGCGATGACCCGGCAGCAGACGCTGCGGGCGACGCTCGCCTGGAGCTTCGACCTGCTCGATGCCGACGAGCAGATCCTCCTGCGGCGCCTCGCGGTGTTCGCCGGGAGCTTCGGCCTGGAGGCGGCCGAGGACATCTGCGCGGAGGATCCGCTGCAGCGCCAGGAGGCGGTCGCTCTCCTCGGCCGCCTGATCGACAAGTCGCTCGTCCACGTCGAGGAGGGCCCCGGCGATCGCCGCTACCGCTTGCTGGAGACCGTGCGGCAGTACGCCGCGGAGCGGCTCGAGGAGGCCGGCGAGCGGGAGGCCTTCGAGCGCCGCCATCGCGATTGGTACGTCGAGCTCGCCGAGAGCGACCCGACGCCCGCCGGCGACCTCCCGGCAAGGGACCGTCTCCGGCGGCTGGACTCTAGAGCGCGACAACCTCCGCGCCGCTCTCGCCTCGGCCCTGGCCGACGATCCTCAACTCGCCCTCCGCCTGGCCGTCGCCCTCTGGCGTTTCTGGCTGATGCGCGGCTACCTCGCCGAGGGGTACCGCTGGCTCGACGCATCCCTGGCGGCGGCGCCCGAGCACACCGCGGATCGCGCCCGTGCCCTGCTCGCCGCCTGCCTCGTGGGCCTGCGGCGCGGCGTCCATGCGCGGCTCCACGAGTTCGGCGCCGAAAGCGTCGCGATCTTCGCCGAGCTCGGGGACCATGCCGGGATGTTCGACGCGGTCGAGGTATCGACGGCCTATCGCGCGATCGTCAGCGGCCCGGCGGACATCGAGGCGCTGCTCGGCGAGCACGAGACGCTCCTCGTGGACGATCTCCCCGCGGCCCGGCCGCCGGCGTGGGCGGCGCACACGCGCGGCATCGCCGCCTGGTTTCGGCGTGAATATCCGCAGGCGCGCCAACAGTTCGAGCTCGCGCTGAAGCGGGCCGGAGAGCTGATCGCCGAGCGAGCGCCCGGCACTCTGGCCGCTGAGCTACGCGCTGTTCTCGGTCGAGTCCGAGGCCGGCTACCCGCTGCTCCTGCAGGAGGACACGGCGATCGTCGGTCGCCGGGTCGGTGGAGAAGCGGCGGTTGCCTACATCCTGGGCAACCTCGCCGTCGTCGATCGGGTCGAGGGCGACTTCGACCGGGCGGGTGAATTGATCGAGGAGAGCCTCGCGCGCTTCCAGCGACTCGCCGACGTGCAGGGGGAAGCCTTCGCGCTGGGCGCGCTCGGCAACCTCGCCCGCTCCAGCGGCGACTTCGAGCGCGGCCGGGAGCTGCTCGACCGCAGCCTCGCCCTCCGGCAGGAGGTCGGCGACCGGCGCGGCACCGGGATCACGCTCGGGTGCCTGGCGGTGCTGCGCGCTCGCTCGGGCGACCTGGCAGGCGGCCGGGCCGCCGCCGAGCAGAGCCGCGGCTGGTTTGCCGAGAACGACGACATGATCGGCCTCAGCGCCGCCGAGCTCAGCCTGGCGAACGTGGCGCTGTCCGCCGGCGATCGGGTGGGGGCGCGCGCGCATCTCCAGGACGCGGCCTCGGTGTTCGGGGGTATCGAGTCCACCCACCAGGAGGGTTGGGTACTGGCCGTGCTCGCCGCGATGTCCGCCGAGGACGGCGAACCGGCGACGGCGCGCCGCTGGCTCGACCGGGCGATCCGGCATTTCGAGTTGCTGGGCGGCGACGCCGGCATGGCCTACTGCCGTGAGGTGGAGCGCGGGCCGGGAGTCGCCGCGGGGAGCGCGATAGCCGAGTAACCCGACTTAGAGGAGCTCTAAGACACTGCAAAGTCGTCGTTAAGAGGCGGGCCGTAGCCTCGCTGAGCGTCGTCGAAACGCGACGTCAAACAACCGAACTGAGAAGGAGGGCCGGCATGGCTACGCAAGGAGTGCTTGGAGCGGCAACGCTGAAGGAGTTCGAGGACGGGCTGCACGGAGAACTGATCCGGCCCGGCGACGGCGCCTACGACGAGGCTCGTTCGATCTGGAACGGCGCCCATGACGCCCGCCCGGCGGTGATCGCCCGCTGCGCCGATTCCTCCGACGTGCGCCACGCGATCGGCTTCGCGCGCAGCGAGGGGCTCGACGTCGCCGTGCGCGGCGGCAGCCACAGCATTCCCGGCTTCTCGACCTGCGACGACGGCATCGTCATCGACCTCTCGCCGATGAAGGGCATCACGGTGGATGTGAGCGGCCGCACCGCCACCGCCGAGGGCGGCGTCACCTGGGGGGAGTTCGACGCCGCCACCCAGGAGCACGGCCTCGCCACCACCGGGGGCCTGGTCTCGACCACCGGCGTCGCCGGCTTCACGCTGGGCGGCGGGATCGGCTGGCTGATGCGCAAGTACGGCCTGGCCTGCGACAACCTGCGCTCGGCCGAGGTGGTCACCGCCGACGGCCAGATCCTCACCGCGAGCGCGACGGAGAACCCCGACCTCTTCTGGGGCCTGCGCGGCGGAGGCGGCAACTTCGGCGTCGTCACCTCCTTCGAGTTCGACCTGCACCCGGTCGGCCCGACCGTGGCCGCCGGCCCGGTCTTCTATCCGGGCGACCGCGCCGAGGAGATCATGCGCTTCTACCGCGATTTCGCGCGCGACCTGCCGGATGAGCTGAGCACCCTGGTCAACCTGATCACCGCGCCGCCCGCCCCGTTCCTGCCCGAGGACTGGCACGGCAAGAAGCTCATCGGCCTGGTCGGCTGCTACTCCGGCGACCCCGAGGAGGGGATGAAGGCGCTGCAGCCGATCCGCGACCTGGGCGACCCCGTCGCCGACCTGGTCGGCCCGATGCCCTACGTGCAGATGCAGAGCCTGCTCGACGCGCTCTGGCCGAAGGGCACCCAGGCCTACATGAAGGCGGGCTACTTCCGCGAGCTCGACGACCACGCGATCGAGACGATGGCTCGCTTCCATCAGAGCGCGACCTCCCCGTCCTCGGAGATCCACATCCAGCACTTCGGCGGCGCGATCGCCCGTGTCGGTGAGGACGAGACCGCCCACGGCGAGCGAGGGGCGCCGTTCGTGCTCAACGCGATCGCCTCCACCCACGAGCCGACCGGGCTGGAGACCCACATCGATTGGGCGCAGCGTTTCTATGCCGAGATCGAGCCGTCGCTGACCGGTGGCGCCTACATCAACTTCCTCTCCTCCGAGGGCGAGGATCGGGTGCAGGCGGCCTACGGGACCGAGAAGTTCGCCCGGCTTCGCGCGCTCAAGGACCGCTACGACCCGACCAACCTGTTCCATCTGAACCAGAACATCCCGCCATCGTGAGGCGGGATGTTCCGGTCACGACTCGCTGGCGCCCCTCTCGGCAGTTTCCACCCCTGGGAGGGGGTAAGCGGCGCCAGCGCGATCCACGTGATCTCCGGCGCCAACCGCGGCAGGGACTCGGCCTGCCCATGCGCGGTCTCATACTGGATGGCCCCCACATGCCGCCGCCACACGGCTTCGCCCCTCTTTTGGGCCGTTCGTGCTCCGATTATGGGCAGCCTTGACGGTTCTTGGGCTCTGCTCCAAGCGTCTTGGACGAGGAACCCGCCGATTTGCAGGCTGTTTGCATAGAGGCGACGACCGGAATCGAACCGGTGTAGACGGCTTTGCAGGCCGCTGCGTAGCCACTCCGCCACGTCGCCGTAGGCATGTCAGGATACCGGGCTACCGAGGCCTGCCGATGCTAGGCTTCGCGCCCCAGGGCGATTAGCTCAGCTGGGAGAGCGCCGCCTCGACAAGGCGGAGGTCACTGGTTCGAGCCCAGTATCGCCCATCGCCGAGAGGTTCTCCAAACGCGGGGCTTTTTGTTGGGGCGAGGGTGATAACAGAGAGGCACTCGGAGGGCCGTTTTCCCACATGAGCCCCAAGAGATCCCGCACCCAGAAGTCCGACGTCGGGTGATCGGTCTGGATTGCGGGCACCGATGTCGGCGCCAGCGAGGTATCGTGTGGCGGGCACAGGTGCGTTTGCGCGCGCTTCACAGGGATTCAAACGGCGCGTTCGCCTTTCGGCGCCGCGCCATCAGGAGGCATTCATGCAGCTATCGAACTCGCGACGGGCGCTCGTATTGGCACTGCTCGGTGCGACACTACTCGCCCTCGGCGGATCGGCGCTTGGCGCCGCTGGCAAGGGCAAGGGCAACGGCAAGGGCGCTGGATCCGCGAAGGCCAGGATCGTCATCAAGGGCGGCGAATCGTTCAAGCCGAACGCCTATATCAAGGACAGCGTGCACTTCGTCGCCGGCACCGTGCCGGTGCGCTCGGGGGCAACGGTGACATTGACGAACACGACAACCGATGAGCACACGCTCTCGATCGTCAAGTCCTCGCAGGTGCCGCGCACGGTCAGCCAGCTCGAAAGCTGCGCCGTCTGTGGGGAAATCGCGAAGTCCCACGGCGTGAACCCCGGCGCGCCCCCATCGGGTCCGCCGCCGATCCCGCTCGTCAACGTTGGCGCCCCCGGCTTCAACCAGCCCGGGGACTCGATCGTGATCGGCCCCAAGGGTCAGGGCGGCCAGGTGACCTTCAAGGTCACCGCCTCCGCGGGAACGGTCATATCGTTCATGTGCGCCATCCATCCGTGGATGCAGGGACGCTTCCTGGTCAAGTGATGCCCATGGTCGCGGCGGCGTGCGTGAAGCCGCGCACGCCGCTCAGCCATGTGCTGTGCCGGTAGGATTGCAAGAGAATGGAATCGTTAGAGCAGGGGCCGATGAGGTGCATCGCGGGCAGATTCCTGCGCGTCGTGACCCTTGCGCTGGTTGCCACCGCTGTGGGCCCAGCGGGAGTCGCCCTCGCCGAAGGGCCCACCGTGACGATCGCGAGTCCGCTCGATGGGAGCTCCACCAGGAGCCCCACACTCACCTTCACGGGCGCCACCAACGACATCCTCGACCAAGTGACGCTTGCCATCTACGCCGGAACCGCCGCGGAAGGCGTACCCGTGCAGACGCCCATCACGCTGCTCTCATTGGAAGAAACGTGGTCGAGCGGCAGCGAACCGCTACCCGACGGAACCTACACCGTGCAGGCGACGCAGACCAACCTCCTGCTCGAAGTGGGCGTGAGCGCGCCGATCACGTTCACGGTTGACACCGTCGCGCCGTCCGTAACGCTGTCCGGGATCGCCTCGCCCACGAACGATCCAACGCCGAGCTTCGGCGGCGAAGCCGGTATGGCGCCTGGCGACATCGCCTCGATCAGGCTACATCTCTACGCTGGCACGACCGCCTCCGGAGCTCCGTTGGAAACCGTCGAAGTGACGCCCCTCGGACAGGCTTGGGTGGCGGAACCGGCGGCATCCCTGCCGGACGGCACCTACACCGCGCAAGCCGAACAGTCAGACGAAGCGGGCAACATCGGGTTGAGCTCTGCGGTGACGTTCACCGTCAAGACGAAGGGCCCCTCGGTCACGCTGAACGCTCCAGCGTCCCTCCTGAACACCGACACGCCGAGCTTCAGCGGGAGTGCCGGCATCGCGGCAGGGGATCTCGGATTGGTGAAGTTGAATATCTACTCCGGCTCCCTCCCAGTCGGCGCTCCCGTCCAAACGCTCGAAGTCACCCCCGCCGGCGCCGCGTGGCAGGCGAGTCCCCAGGCCCTGCCGGATGGCACCTACACCGCGCAGGCCGAACAGTCAGACGCCGCTCTCAACACGTCCGCAAGCGCAGCGTGGACATTCACGATCGACACCACGCCGCCGGGCATCACACTCACATCGCCCGTTGAGAATGGTTGGAGCGACAGCCATTCTCCATCTGTGGAAGGGGCCGCCGGCATAGCCGAAGGCGACCTCCCCACGATCACGATCAAGCTGTTCGCCGGCGCATCGATCGGGGCTCGCGCTCCGCTCGAGACGCTCCAGGTCCAGGCATCGGGGGGGAGTTGGTCGGGTGCCTTCGGCGGCCTGGCCAATGGTGTCTACACGGTGCGCGCAGAACAATCCGACGAAGCCGGCAACACCGCCAAGAGCGAATCGGCCTCGTTCACCGTGGATACGGTTGCGCCAGCGGTGTCCCTTGGCTCCGTCGCTTCGCTCACAACCGATCCAACGCCGAGCTTCAGCGGGAGCGCCGGTGTCGCAGCCGGTGATCTCGCGTCCATCAGGCTGAAGATCTATGCCGGCGCTGGGGTATCAGGGGAACTCGTGCAGACGCTTGAAGTCACCTCGAGCGGGGGCGAATGGTCTGCCGGTCCCGCTGCTGTGCTGGAAGATGGGATCTATACCGTCCAAGCCGAACAGGCCGACGAAGCCGGCAACGTGGGCAGAAGCACGGCCAGGACATTCACCGTCAAGCAGAAGGGTCCGAAGGTGACGCTCACGGCGCTGCCGCAGATCGTCGAAATCACCACCCCGAGCTTCAGCGGGAGCGCGGGCGTGGGGCCCGGTGACATCGCGTCTATCAAGTTGAAGATCTATGCCGGCACGGGCACATCTGGCGGCCCGTTGCGAACCCTTGAAGCGGCACCAACGGGCAGCGCGTGGTCCATCGGCCCGGTCGCCGCGCTCGAAGCCGGCGTCTATACCGCCCAGGCAGAACAGGCCGACGAAGCCGGCAACGTCCGCGAGAGCCAGCCTTCGACCTTCACGATCGCGCCGCCCGTCCCCATCACCACCACGACCACCTCGACGACAACCACCACCTCAACCACCACTTCGACGACAACCGCAACGACCACCACAACGACAACGGCGACAACGACGACTACAACAACGACAACAGCTCCAACCACGACCACAACAGCAGCTGCAACGACGACGACCACCACGGGAGCTGCGCCGTCAACGAACACTGCGACTTCGGCCACAACGTCCTCGGCTCCCGCCACAACTGGATCGAGCACGAGCCCATCCGGGGCCGCCGCGGTCTCTCCCTATGCAGCTTTGATGCAGCCCTTTCCGATCGTGCGGATCGCCGGCGCCGATACCGGCAAGGGGGCCAGGCTGAAGCTGCTCACCGTGCAGGCCCCAGCGCAGGCTCGGATAACCGTGTGGTGTCGTGGGCGCGGCTGTCCGCACAAGCCCGAGAGCCGCATCGCGGCAGCCGGCAGGGCGGGAGTCGTGGTGGTCGAGTTCAAGCAGTTCGAGCGCTCTCTGCTCGCGGGAGCGATCCTCGTGATCCGTGTTTCCGAGCCCGGTGAGATCGGCAAGTACACGCGCTTTCGGATCCGCCACGGCAAGCTGCCCGAACGCGTCGACACATGCCTCGACCCGGCGGGAACCAAACCGATCGCGTGCCCCTCCTGATGCTCGCCGTGCACCTGAGGGAAACGAGCTACCGCGTACGCCTGGTGGCCGGGCGCGTGGAGCACAGGCTGCTGCCGATTCTCATGGCAGCCGCGCTCGTCGTGTTTGCCGGGGCCTTTCAGATCGGTCGCGTTACGGGTACCGGTGGTGCGCCCGCGGTTGAAGCCTCCCCGGGGCTATCGCTCGCGTCGACCGGCAGCGGCGTCCCATCGGGCCTGAGCGCCGTGCCCGCGCTCCCGGCCTTCCCGGCGCCGCCCGCCCGCGCTCATAGCCACCCCCCGGCTTCCCCGACAGCCCCCTCGCGGCCCACCGCCGCAGTGGCGGTCGCCGCCTTGCCCCCTGCCGCGGTCGCACCTGCTCCCAGGCGTCTTTCACCGCCGGCGGCATCGGTGGCGCCCATCAGGGTCGGGGGCGGGTCCTCCGGGGGAGGAGCTTCTCCCTCGCGCCCCGCGACGCCGCCCGCGAGCAGCGGCGGGAGCGCGGGCAGCAGATCGGGGGGTGCCGGAGGCAGCGGCAATGGCAACGGCAGCGGTAACGGTGGGGGCAACGGTGGCGGCAGCGGTCAGGGCAACGGCAGCGGCAACAGCGGGTCCTTCGACAGCTCGGGCTGATGCAGAGCCACCAGCGCCGCCTGCTCCTCAACACGATCCCGGTCCTTCTGACGGTCGCCGTCCTGGGATACCTGGCGGGAGCAATGACCGCTCCCAGCTCCTCGAGCCCTGGGCGCTCTCGCGCGGGCGCGGCGCAGGTGGAAAGGACACTCGCCGTCTCCAGTCCCGTAGTGCTCGCCTACCCAGCCGCCTACGGCTGGCAGGCGAGGGGCGGGGCTCCCCGGATCCCCGGTCTCTCGATCGCTCAGCCGCTGCTGCTGGCTCCGGGAGGCGCCGACGCCTCCACGGGACTGATCGCGGGCAAGTTGGCCGAAGGTGGGCCTGGTCCCCTGCCCGCGCAGTTCCTCGCGCGCCTGCCACGGGCGCCCATAGGGGAAGTCGTCGATCTCATGAACTCCCAGGCATACCGGTACCCGCATGTGAGCCCCCTGGGGTTCGACCGCAACCTCACGCTCTATGCGATCCCCAACTCGATGGGCACGACGCTCGTCGCCTGCTACGCGCCCACCGCGGTCCGCCGCCGCGGGGGATTTGCGGACGTGCGAACAGATCGCGGCCAAGCTCACGCTGCAGGTCGAAGCTCAGAGCTACGAGCTGCTGACCCCCGACGCCGGCTACGCCCGCCTCATCGGCGCTGCCATCGGGCACGCAGACGAGGTGCGCCGAGAGCTGCGCCCGGCGATGCGCCGAGCGCATCGCTCGCCAGCCTTTCCACGCTCTCCGCGCGAGTCGCCGCTGGGCTCGCTGGGTCGGCCGAATCGCTCTCCACGCTGCAGCCGCCTCCTGCCGCCGGCTGGGCTCACACCGCGCTCTCGACGGCCCTATGGCGCACGCGCGATGCCTACTCCGCTCTCGCCGCTGCGGCACACGCCGGCACACCCGCCCGCTACGCCGCCGCCCGTACCCTGGTGGATGAAGCCGAAGCGAACCTCAGCTCCGCGCTGAGGAGCTTCGCCCTGATCGGCTACACATGACCCGCGAGGACGCGAATCGGCCCTGTGGACCGCGGGGGCGATCCGCCCGTGGCAGAATGACCGCATGGCATCGATGAGACACGCGGAGGCCCCGGGGCCCGAACCCTTAGGGCCTACGGCCCTCAGCCTCGATCTTCACGTGAGCGTCACCGAGCAGGCCCTTGCGGCCAGGGTGGCCGGCACGCTCGTACGCACGGGCGCGATCGCCTTCAGGACCTCTCCCTTCTTTCGCCTCACCTCCGGTGTCGAGAGCCCCGTCTATGTCGACAATCGCCAGCTGCTGGGGCACGTGCGGGAGCGCCTCGAGGTCATCGAAGCGATGCTCGGCGCCGTCTCCACGCAGGACCCTCCCGCGGCGATCGCCGGAACCGCGACCGCCGGAGTGCCCTGGGGCGCGTGGCTTGCCGATCGACTCGCCCTGCCCTTCCTCTACGTGCGCTCCCAGGCCAAGGCGTGGGGCAAGGAGCGCGCGGTCGAGGGCTTTGCGCCGCAGGGCTCCCGTGTGTTGGTGATCGAGGATCTGGCGTTCTCCGCAGGCAGCCTCCTCGCCGCCGCCGAGAACCTGCGCGAGGCCGGCTTCCTCGTCGAGGACGCTCTCACGATCGCCAGCTACGAGCTGCCCAGCGCACACGCCCGGATGGACGCCCTCGGTCTGCGCCACACCACGCTCACCACGATCGACGAGGCGCTCGCCGCCGCCGACGCGCCGGCTGCGCTCGACGACGGAGCAGGTGTCGCTCGTCGAGGACTGGCTGTCTCGGGCGCGAATTTAAACGTAGAAATTACGCGGTTGACATAACCCGTAGTGATGCTACTCTCATCCGACTTGCGGGGGCTCGGACGACATTTTTGCCTGCTCGGGCTGCTGCTCGGGCTTGTGGTGGGTCTGCCCGGGGGGGGCATACCTGCGGCGGGCGCCGCGGAACTCTCTGCGGATGCCGGCGCCGAAGGTCTTGCCGGGGTTGCGACCCTGAGTCTCTTTGGGGCCGGCGCTCCGGTGCCGAGCGTCTCCGGCGGCTCGGTCAACTGGGTCTCGGTGGGCGCGGAGAGCTCGTACAAGGTTGCGCTCTCGAACGATGCGCGTGGTACGAGCGATCGCACGACGCGGTACCTGAGCATCGCGCGGGTGCCCGGCTCGGTGCAGTCCTATTCGCCCGCTCTCGCGGCGGGGGAAACGGTGTACGTGGGGGTGAGCGCCGACGGTGGACTGACGTGGTCTGAAGCAGAGGCCATCGTCAGCCTGCCGGTCATGCCGGTGTTGAGCGTCTCCGGCGGCTCGGTCAACTGGGTCTCGGTGGGCGCGGAGAGCTCGTACAAGGTTGCGCTCTCGAACGATGCGCGTGGTACGAGCGATCGCACGACGCGGTACCTGAGCATCGCGCGGGTGCCCGGCTCGGTGCAGTCCTATTCGCCCGCTCTCGCGGCGGGGGAAACGGTGTACGTGGGAGTCAGCGCGGATGGTGGGCTGACGTGGTCTGAAACGGAGGTCGCAATCAGCCTCCCAGCGCCCGAACCGGAACCGGAACCCGAACCGGAATCCGTGCAGCCACCGGCGCCGGTGCTGAGCGTGCACGGGGACACCATCTCCTGGACCGCGATCCCGGGGGTCTCCAGCTACAAGCTCGCCACTGTCCTGAACCCCACAACCACGCGCGAAACAACCTACACGGTGGTCACCGGCACGAGCCTCACGCCACCCGCGGTGCCCGGCCAGACAGTCAACTACGGATTGCGCGCCGGCTCTCCCAGCGAAGGTCCCTGGGCGAGAGAGGTCACGATCGCCTACCCCCAGAACCCCACGGGCGAACCTCCTCCTCCTCCTCCACCACCACCACCGGCGGGCATGATCATCGGCACCAATAACGGGGCCGGCTGGGGCTCCGCGGTTGCGCGAACGATCCTCAACGGCCACATCAAGTGGAACCGCGTGGAGATCGGCTCCTCCTCGAACACGCTCGCGACCTCGCTGCTCGACGGGTTCAGGGTGCTCGCGATCGTCGGCAACGTCGATGACGGTACGCCACTCAGCCAGGTCAACCCGAGCAGTTGGGCCACCAATGTGATCGCGCAGTTGCGCGCCAACCCGGGGATCTCGATCGCGGAGGCCGGCAACGAGATGTACCTCAAGGGTGGCGCCGCCAACCCGATCCGCTACGGACATATGTACCTCGACGCGGTCAACGCGATGAAACTCGCCGGGATTCATGTGCCGCTGCTGTTCAACATGACGGGCGACTACGCGCTGGGCAGCTGGTCCTCGCCCGCCGGCTGGTCGCAGGACGCACACACCGGCGGCTGGCTGCGCGACGCCGTCGAAGGCGTGCCGGGCCTCGCACAGGCGATCCTCGCCGACGGCATCTCCACCCACCCCTATGGAGCGGTAGGGGAAAACGAGGCCGACGCGGGCGGGGTCGACGCGGTCGCCGCGCAGGAGTCGGTGGCGCGCGCGGTGCTCGGCGCCGTCCCCAGCTTCTACATCACCGAGTTCGGCTACGACCTCGGCGCCTGCGGCTCGGGCCTGGGGGCTTGCTCGCAGCAGGAACAGGCCTCTGAGATGCGCGCCGCCTACGGAGTCTTCCTAGCCGACCCCCACGTCGCCGGCATCTGGTGGTACCAGTCCCACGACGATGGCACCGGACAGTGGGGCTACATGAACGCCGACAACACGACCCGGCCATCCTTCGAAGTCCTTTCCTCGATCGCCGTCAGCCAGGGGCAGTAGGGCCCGCCAAGGCTCTCCGCGGGGCCGGGTAGGGCGGACTCTCAAGTTTTTGCCTTGGCGCGTCTGTCGAGGTTCCTCCGAGCGTGCTTGGAAGGCTCAGAGCCCCCGTCGTCGCCCGCCGGTGCCAGCGCCAAGCGGTACTTGCGCGTCCGCGGACTCCGCTCGAGCAGGCCGAACTCCACCAGCGTGCTCACGTAGCGATGCGTCGTGCTCGGACTCATACCCAGCTGGCTGGCCATTTCGATGATCCCTCGCTCCCTGTTGTCGGACCCGAAGCAGGTGAGGATCGAGAGCCCGCGCAGCAGCGAGCGCGACAGCCGGGTGTCGTCGCTGACGGGCAGTAGCCGCCGCCATCGGACGGGGCCGGCTCGTCCATGGCGCCATTCGTCGTCGCGTGACCGAGGTTGAGCTTGCTCGAGATCAGGGTGGAGAAGCCGGGTGTGGTCCCCCGCGCGGCCGCTCGCACCACCTGATCGACTTGGGCGGGGGAGAGGACGATTGAGATCGACTCGCTGTTGTTCATATACCAATCATGGCAGAAAATGCAGACAGTTGTCTGTGTCGCCAAGTCGCTCACTTCGCGCGCCTCGCGCGCCGGGCCACCCGGCCTCGGGACAGCCAGACGGTGCGTGCGGCGCCATCCCCTGGCCGCCGCCACGCGCGGGGGCCTCCAGTAGGCTCCGCGCAAGCCCATGCCCATCGAGCTCACCCTCCCCGACGGCACTCGCCTCGAGCTTCCCAACGGCGCCACCGGCGCCGATGCCGCCGCTGCGATCGGCGCCGGCCTGGCCCGCGCGGCGCTGGCGATCGAGGTCTCCCATCCCGAGGCCGGGGAGGCGCCGCAACTGCGCGACCTCGCGCGCGTGCTCCCCGATGGAGCGCGCATCGCGATCCTCACCGCCAAGAGCGCCGGCGAACAGCCGCTGCGCCTGATTCGCCACGACGCCGCCCACGTGCTGGCCACGGCCGTGATGGAGCTCTACCCCGGCGTGAAGATCTCGATCGGGCCCGCGATCGAGGGCGGCTTCTACTACGACTTCGACTTCCCCGAGGGCATCTCGATCTCCGCCGAGGAGCTCCCTGCGATCGAAGAGCGCATGCGCGCGCACGTCAAGGCCGCCGAGCCCTTCGTGCGCGAGGACGTATCCGTGGCCGTTGCCCGCGAGCGCTTCGCGGCCGAGCGCCAGGACTACAAGGTCGAGCTGATCGACGACCTCGTGCGCGACTCCGAGGCGGGGCAGGGCGAGCCGCTGCGGACGGTCTCGCTCTACACCAACGGCCCCTTCACCGACCTCTGTCGCGGACCGCACGCGCCCACCACCGCGACCGTGGGCGCCTTCAAGCTGCAGTCGGTTGCCGGCGCCTACTGGCGCGGGGACTCCACGCGGCCGATGCTCACGCGCATCTACGGCACCGCGTTTCCTACCAAGGCGCAGCTGCAGGAGCACCTGGAGCTGATCGAGCGCGCCAAGGAACGCGACCACCGCAAGCTCGGGCGCGAGCTCGGGCTCTTTCACTTCTCCGACATCTCGCCAGGCGCGGCCTTCTGGCTGCCGGCGGGCACCGGCATCTACAACTCGCTGGTGGCGCTCTCGCGCGAGATGAACGCCGCGCGCGACTACACCGAGGTCAAGACGCCGCTGATCTACGACGCCGAGCTGTGGAAGACCTCTGGGCACTGGGGCAAGTACCGCGAGAACATGTTCACGGTGCAGGTCGAGGAGCGCGAGATGGGCGTCAAGCCGATGAACTGCCCCGGGCACGCCTACCTCTTCAAGAGCCAGCGCCACTCCTACCGCGAGCTGCCGGTGCGCTACTCCGAGCCCGGCCTGCTGCACCGCAACGAGGCATCGGGCGTCCTGCACGGGCTGCTGCGCGTGCGCCACTTTGCCCAGGACGACGCGCACATCTTCTGCACCGAGGAACAGGTCCAGCAGGAGGTCGCAAGCTGCCTGGAGCAGGCCTTCCAGACCTACGCGATCTTCGACCTCGACGTGCGCCTGGAGCTCTCCACCCGCCCCGAGCAGCGGATCGGCAGCGACGAGATGTGGGATCGCGCCGAGGGCAAGCTCACGAGCGTGCTCGAGGAGCGGGGCCTCAGCTACGAGCTGAACCCGGGCGACGGCGCCTTCTACGGCCCGAAGATCGACATGCACATGACCGACTCCCTCGGGCGCTCCTGGCAGCTGGGGACCGTGCAGCTCGACTACTCGATGCCCGAGCGCTTCGACCTCACCTACACCGGCGCCGACAACGCCGAGCACCGCCCCGTGATGATCCATCGCGCCGCCTTCGGCTCCTACGAGCGCTTCATCGGGATCATGATCGAGCACTACGGCGGCGAGTTCCCGCTGTGGCTCACGCCGGTGCAGGCGATCGTGCTGAGCGTCTCCGATCGCTTCAACGACTACGGCGCCCTCGTGTATGAGCGCCTGCGCGCGGAGGGCCTGCGCGCCGAGCTCGACGACCGCGGCGAGTCGATCGGGCGCAAGATCCGCGAGGCCGAGCTGCGCAAGATCCCCAACATGCTCGTCGTCGGCGAGCGTGAGGTGGGGGATGGGACAGTGTCGCTGCGCCGCCACCGGGTCGGAGACGCCGGCGCCCTGCCACTTGCGGAGTTGACCCAGCAGCTCTCCGCGGAGTGCCAGCGGGCCCTAGCCTTGGCGCCTCGGCGCCGCTATACTCGCCCCCGTTGACGCCTAGCACCCCTTCACAGCCGAGCGCGTAGAGAAAGCTTGACGCGCCGCCACCACACCTAGTGCCGGTTCCTCGCAGATTCGACCGGCGCCCGCCCGAGCGGGACCTCACCAGGGTCAATGAGCGCATCCGCGTGCCCGAGGTTCGCCTCATCGACGACGAGGGCAACCAGGTCGGGGTGCTCAAGACGCCCGATGCGCTGCGCTTCGCGCAGGAGCGCGACCTCGATCTGGTGGAGGTCGCCCCCGAGGCCCGCCCGCCCGTGTGCAGGGTGCTCGACTACTCCAAGTACAAGTACGAGCAGGCCCAGAAGCTCAAGCAGGCGCGCAAGCACCAGCAGCAGATCGTCATCCGCGAGATCAAGTTCCGTCCCAAGATCGCTCAGCACGACTACGACACCAAGAAGGGGCACGTCGAACGCTTCCTGCGTCACAAGGACAAGGTCAAGATCACGATCATGTTCCGCGGGCGCGAGGTCACCCACCCCGAGCGCGGCACGATGATCCTCGATCGCCTCGCCGAGGAGCTCGCGGAGCTGAGCATCGTCGAGCAGCGCCCCACCCAGGACGGGCGCAACATGACGATGATGCTCGGACCGTCGAAGGCCGTGCTCGCGGGGCGCGCCGACGGGCATGAGGAGGCTGCTTCGATGGAGGAGTCCGCTTCGATGGAGCAGGCGGCTTCGTCCGATGGCGCCTCTCCCGATGGACCCCCGCCCGCGCAGAGCGTCGCGCCCGAGGGCGCCGCGGCGGGCAGCGAGTCCGGTCTGCCATAATCACCTGCCTGGAGGCCGGCTGGCTGAAACGGGGATTCGCGCCGGAGGCGCGTGTCTCCCGGCTTCGGTCGGGCCCCTCCTTCTTCAATCGCTTATTGTGGCGAGCTGAGCCACTCGATCTTCAGTCATTCATGCCCAAGATGAAAACCCATTCCGGCGCGAAGAAGCGCTTCAAGGTCACGGCCGGCGGCAAAGTGCGCGGCCGGCACCCCTTCACGAGCCACATCCTCGAGAAGAAGTCGCCCAAGCGCAAGCGCTCGCTCGGCCAGCCGGCGATCATCTCCGCGCATGACACCCCACGCATCAAGCGCATGCTGGGGGTGGGCAAATGACCAGGGTCAAGCGCTCGGTGAGCGCGCGCAAGAAACGCCGCGCCACGCTCGAGCGCACCAAGGGCTTCCGCGGGGAAGCCAACTCCAACTACAAGCGCGCCAAGGAGGCCCTGCTCAAGGCCGACTCCTACGCCTACCGCGATCGGCGCAACCGCAAGCGCGACTTCCGCAGGCTGTGGATCACCCGCATCAACGCCGCCGCGCGCCAGAACGGGATGAGCTACTCGCAGTTCATGCACGGGCTCACGCTCGCCGGCGTGGAGCTCGATCGCAAGGTGCTCGCGGACATCGCCGTCCGCGACGCCGACACCTTCCGACGTTTCGCCGAGGTCGCCCGCGAGGCGTCGGCTGCCTGATCCCGGCCACCGACAAGCAAGCCTCCCGGGCGCCGCTCTCTTTCGAGGCCGGCGCCCTTTTTGTGCCCCAATCGTTGCGTCTCATGCAGTCGGCAACATCCCCGCTCCAGAGGAACCAACACAGGTCATGACCACCATCAGCTCGCCTCACAATCCGCGCCTGAAGGAACTGCGCCGCCTGCGTCGCCGCCGCGAGCGCGAGCGCAGCCTGCGCTTCGTGGCTGAGGGCGAGGATCTGCTCGCCGCCGCGCGCCGCGCGCGCTGGCCGATGCTCGAGGGCTACCGCGCCGCCGGTGCCAAGCTCGACGGTGGACTCGACGCGGATGAGTTGATCGAAGTGGACTCCGAGCTGCTCGCCGAGGTCTCCACCCTGGGGTCGGGCACGCGCGCGCTCGGCGTATACGAGCAGCGCTGGAGCGAGCGCCCGGCGGGGCCGCTGTGCGTGTACCTGCACGGACTCGCCGATCCCGGCAACGTGGGCACCGTGCTGCGCGCCGCGGAGGCCTTCGGCGCCTCCAGCGTCGCGCTGGGCCCGGGCTGCGCCGACCCCTACTCGCCGAAGGCGGTGCGGGCGAGCATGGGCGCGATCTTCGCCGTGCCCCTCGCTCGCGCGGGGGCCGTGGCCGAGCTTCCCGGCGAGCGCGTCGCGCTGGTGGCCCACGCGGGCGAGCCGCTGGCCGAGCTGGACCTTGCGGGTTCGCTTACCGTACTCGTGGGCGCCGAGCGCGAGGGGCTGCCCGGGGAGGTGGTGGCTCAGTGCGAGCGCGTGGCGCACATCCCGATCGCGACGGACTCGCTGAACGCCGCGATGGCGGCCACCATCGCGCTGTACGAAATGGGCGATTGGGAAAGGATGGGAGCCCGCCCACCCCGGCTCGCCGCCATCCGGCCGGCTGCGCCACCCTCTAGGGTCCCCCCGACATGAGCGAACGAATCGAAGAGCTGCGCGCCCAGGCCGAGCGGGAGATCGCCGCCGCCACAACCAGCGATGCGCTGGGGGAGCTGCGCGTGCGCCATCTCGGGCGCAAGGCCGAGCTGCCCCAGCTGCTGCGCGGCGTCGCGCAGCTGCCGCCCGCCGAACGGGGCGCCGTGGGCCGCGCCGCCAACGAGGCTCGCCAGGCGCTCGAAGAGCTGCTGCAGGCCCGCGCCGCGCAGCTCGGCGCGGTCGAGTTGGAGACACAGCCTGCGCGAGGACACCGTGGATGTGACGCTGCCCGGCAGCCCCCCCCAGCCGGTGGGACGTTTGCACGTGCTGAGCGCGACCCAGCGGCTGCTCGAGGACATCTTCCTCGGGCTGGGCTTCACCGTGCTGGAGGGCCCGGAGGTCGAGACGGTGCACTACAACTTCGACGCGCTCAACCACTCACCCACGCACCCCGCGCGGGCGCGCACCGACACCTTCTACGTGGGATCCGAGACAGTGCTGCGCACGCACACCTCCCCGATGCAGGTACGCGCGATGGAAGCTCATCCTCCGCCCCTCTACGTGGTGATACCCGGGCGCGTGTACCGCCCCGACAGCGACGCCACGCACACGCCGCAGTTCCACCAGGTGGAGGGGCTCGCGGTGGACGAGGACATCACGCTCGCCGACCTCAAGGGCACCCTGCTGGCCTTCGCTCGGGCGGTCTTCGGCGATACGCGTGAGGTGCGTCTGCGCCCCCACTTCTTCCCCTTCACCGAGCCGAGCGTCGAGGTGGACGTCTCCTGCTTTCACTGCGAGGGCAAGGGCTTCCTGAGAGACGGCGCGCGCTGCTACCTGTGCAAGGGCGAGGGCTGGCTGGAGGTGCTCGGCGCCGGCGAGGTCGACCCCAACGTGTATTCCTACGTCCCCACCACCGAGCGCAACGCGCCCGGCTACGACCCCGAGAAGGTGCAGGGCTTCGCGTGGGGGTTGGGAGTGGAGAGGGTCGCGATGCTCCTGCACGGCGTACCTGACTTACGTCTCTACTACGAGAATGATGTCCGCTTCCTGGAGCAGTTTGGATGACGCGCGCTGAGATCGTGGAGGTCTGTTGATGCGCGTACCGCTGACTTGGCTGCGCGAGTACTGCGACCCGCCGCTCGATGTGCACGGCATCGAGGAGCGCCTCACGATGACCGGAACGAAGGTCGAGGCGATCCACCACCACGGCGTGCGCGCGCTCGAGAACTTCCTCGTGGGGCGTGTGCTCGAGTCCGAGCGACACCCAGATGCCGATCGCCTGAGCGTGTGCCTCGTCGATCTCGGCGCCGCGCGCCCGGAGGGGCCGGCGAGCATCGTCTGCGGCGCTGCCAACGTCGCCGCGGGGCAGAGCGTCGCGGTGGCGCGCCCCGGCGCGGTGATGCCCGATGGCAGCAAGCTCAAGAAGGCCAAGCTGCGCGGCGTGCCCTCCGAGGGGATGATCCTCGCCGAGGACGAGCTCGCGATCGGCTCAGACCACGACGGGATCATGGTGCTCGGAGAGCTCGTGCCCGGCGCGCAGCTCGCGCCCGGCACGCCGCTGCAGGGAGTGCTGCCGCTCGCCACCGAGGTGCTCGAGTTGGAGGTCACTCCCAACCGCCCCGACTGCCTCGGCGTCTACGGAGTGGCGCGCGAGCTGCACGCCGCCACCGGCGCGCCGCTGGCGCCGGCCCCATGGGCGCGAGGACCCCGGAACCAGCCGGTCCCGTCGAGGGGGCCGAGGTGGAGGTCCAGTGCCCCGAGCTCTGTCCGCGCTTCACCGCGCGCGTCTTCCACTGTGTCACCGTCGCGCCCTCGCCTCCGTGGCTGAAGGCGCGACTGATGGCCGCCGGCCAGCGGCCCATCAACAACGTAGTTGACATAACCAACTACGTGATGCTGCTCGCGGGCCAGCCGCTGCACGCCTTCGATCTGGACCGCGTCGCGGGCCGGCGCCTGGTCGTTCGTCGTGCGCGCGAGGGCGAGCAGGTGCAGACGCTCGACGGGCAGACGCGCACGCTCGATGGTGAGATGGTCGTGATCGATGACGCCGAGGGCCCCACCTCGATCGCGGGGCTGATGGGGGGCGCTCACTCGGAGGTGGCGGCGGAGACGACCAGCGTGCTGCTGGAGGTTGCCACCTGGAACGGTCCCGCGATCCATCGCGCCTCCTGGGCGCTGGGCTTGCGCAGCGAGGCCTCCGCGCGCTTCGAGAAGGGGCTCGCGCCCGAGCAGTGCATGCACGCGCAGGCGCTCGCCACGCGGTTGATGATCGAGCTGTGCGGCGCCACCGTGGCGCCCGGCACGATCGACATCGGCGGGGAGGGACCGCCGCCGCCCACGATCCGCCTGCGCTCCGCGCGTGTGGAGGCGATTCTCGGGGTGCCCATCGCACGCCCGCGTCAGGCGGAGATCCTGGAGGCGCTCGACTTCCAGGCGGCCGACGCCGGGGACGGACTCGACGTCAGCGTGCCGCGCGTTGCGCCGTGACGACATCACGCGCGAGGCCGACCTGATCGAGGAGGTCGCCCGCATCGACGGCCTGGAGAAGCTGCCCGCCACGCTGCCCAAGCGCCGCGGCGCCTACGGGCTGCTCTCGCCCGCGCAGCGCCTGCGCCGTCGCGCGGTGGACGCGCTGGTGGGGCGCGGGCTGTATGAGACGGTGGGATGGACGTTCACCGCGCCCACGCTCGCCGATCGGCTGCGCCTCGCCCCCGATGATCCGCGCCGCCGGGCGGTCGTCGTGGAGAACCCGCTCTCAGAGGAGCACTCCCTGCTGCGCACCACGCTGCTCGGCTCGCTGCTGGACGTCGCGCAGCACAACCTCGCGCACGGGGCGAGCGACCTGCGCCTGTTCGAGCACGGCACCGTCTTCCGCCGCCCGCCGAGGACGAGCCTGTGGTGGAGCGCTCCGAGCCCGACGCCGGCGACGAGCTGCTCGCCGGAGCCATGAGGGACACGGGGATCGCCGAGCATCGCTCGCTCGGCGTGCTGCTCACCGGGCGCCTCACCCCAAACGATTGGCGAACCTCCGAGCCGCCGCAGCCGATCTGTTCGCGGCCAAGGCGCTGCTCGAAGCGCTCGGCCGAGGCGTTGCGCGTGCCCGACCTCAGCTTCGCGCCGGGGCCACCAGCCCTTCCTGCACCCGGGGCGTAGCTGCCGCGGTCATGCTCGGTGGGAGCCGCGCCGGCTGGTTGGGCGAGCTGCACCCGCTCGTCGCAGAGACGTGGGAGCTGCCCGGAGCGGCGTGCCTGGAGATCGACCTCGATCGGCTGATCGCGCCACGCCGCGCGACCCGACTACGTCGATCTGATCGCCTATCCGCCGCTGCGCCAGGACCTCGCGGTGATGCTCCCGGCCGACGTGTCCGCCGCCGACGGCGCTCGCGGTCGGTGCGCGAGGCCGGCGGCGAGCTGCTCGCCGACGCGCGGGTGTTCGACGTCTACAGCGGCCCCCAGGTGGGCGAAGGGACGCGCTCGCTCGCGCTCGCGCTCGTCGTTCCGCGCGGCGCGACCGCACGCTCGCCGACGAGGACGTCGCGCCCGTGCGCGAGCGGATCGTCGCCGCGCTGGGCGAGAGCTAGGGGGTGAGCTGCGTGGCTGAGCTCGGTTCCACACGGCCAGGGGCTCCTCCGCGGGCGCCAGCCGCTCGCCGCCGGGTCGCCCGCGCGTGCTGGTCGCCGGCGCCACCGGCTTCGCCGGCGCGCTCGCCGCGCACCTGCTCTGGCGCCACCCGCGGCTTCGAGCTCGTCGGCGTCACGGGCGCTCGGAGATCGGGCGGCGCCTGGAAGACCTCTACCCGCGCTACCGCGTGCCGCTGGCGATCGCGGAGCTCGACCTCGACGGGCTGGAGCCCTCGACGCCGCCATCGTCGCCTACCCGCACGCCGCCGCCGCTCCGACCGTCGGTGCGCTGCTGGAGCGCGGGCGTCGCGCGTGGTCGACCTGAGCGCCGACTTCCGGCTCAGCGATCTGTCGCACCTACGAGCGGTGGTACGGCCCGCACCCCCGGCCCGAGCTGCTGCGCGAGGCGGTCTACGGGCTCACCGAGCTGCATCGCGAGCGCATCGCGACCGCCGAGATCGTCGCCAACCCCGGCTGCTACCCGACCGCGGCCGTCCTCGGCCTCGCGCCGCTGGCGCGCGCGGGGCTGATCGCCGACGTCGTGATCGACGCCAAGCAGGGGCTCTCCGGCGCGGGGCGAACCTTCGACGACACCACCCACCTCTCGATGGCCGGCGAGAACATCATCCCCTACAACGTCGCCGCGCCACCGCCACACCCCCGAGATCGAGGAGCAGCTGTGCCGATCTGGATCCCGCGCACCCCGAGCTGGCGGTGCAGTTCCAGGCGCACCTCGTGCCGCTCGACCAGGGCGAGCTGGCCAGCTGCTACGTCACGCCCACCCGCCCGTCGCGCGAGGAGGAGCTGCGGCGAGCTCTATCGCGAGGCCTACGCCGCGACGAGCCGTTCGTCGAGGTCGTGCAGACGCCCGCCCGGCGTGCGCGAGGTGCGCGAGACGAACTTCTGCCGCCTGTTCGTCGCCGCCGACGCGCACACCGGCAAGGTGCTCGTGTTCTCGGCGATCGACAACCTCTGGAAGGGCACCTCCTCGCAGGCGATCCAGAACCTCAACCTGATGTTCGGCCTGCCCGAGACCGAGGGACTCCCATGAGGCGAAGTCCACGATGGAGACGAGTCCGGTGAGCGCCGGCAAGGACGTCTGGGGCGACGGGCGGCTGACGGTCCGCCGCGACCGTTCTTCGACTCGCGCTGGGTCGCCGCACCCGCGCACGTGCGCGAACTCGAGCCCGACGCGGGGCTGCCCGCGGGCTTCCGCGCCGCGGGCGTCGCGTGCGGGATCAAGCCCAGCGGGCAACCCCGACCTCGGCCTGCTGATCTGCGACTCCGCCAGCGGCCCGCGCAGCAGCGCCGCGCGCTTCACCGCGACCGGCACTCGCCGCCGCGCCGGTGCTGCTCAGTCGCGAGCGCTGCCGCCTCGGGCGCGCTGCGCGCGGTGCTCGTCAACTCCGGCTGCGCCAACGCCGCCACCGGCGCGCGCGGGTCTGGACGACGCCGCCAAGACGCAGGGCGCCGCCGCGCTCGCGGTGGGCGTCGCGACCGAGGAGGTCGCGCTCGGCTCGACCGGCGGGATCAGCCACCTGCTGCCCGTCGAGCGCGTGCTGCAAGGGGCATCCTCGCCGCCGGCGAGCAGCTGCGCCGCGAGGGCGACGGCGACTTCCAGCAGGCGATCCAGACGACCGACGCCTTCGAGAAGCGCGCCAACCTGGAGGTGGAGCTGCCCTCCGGGACGGTGCGCCTGAGCGCCCAGTGCAAGGGCGCCGGGATGATCTCGCCGAACTTCGCGACGATGCTCTGCTTCGTCGAGACCGACGCCGCGCTCAGCGCCGACGCCGCCGACCTGCTGCTCGGCGTGTGCGTGCAAGCGCTCCTTCGACCGTTGCACCGTCGACGGGCAGCTCTCGACCAACGACACCGCGATCCTGCTCGCCTCCGGCGCGAGCGGCGTGCGGATCGCGCCCGAGAGCGAGGACGAGCTGCGCTTCGGCGAGGCGCTCGACGCGCTCCTGCGCCAGCTCGCGATCATGATGGTCGCCGACGGCGAGGGCGCGCGCGCGGATCGCGCGCGTCGTCGTCGCGCGGCGCGGCCTCCGGGGCGGCGAGCCCGAGCCGGTCGAGCTCGTCGCGCGCGCCGTCGCCAACTCGCCGCTCGTGAAAACCGCGCTGCACGGCGCCGACCCCAACTGGGGGCGACTCGTCCAGTCGGTCGGCGCTGCCTTGCCGGGCCGCTCCGCTGGCCGTCGACCTCACGATCGAGGGCACCCAGGTGTGCTCGGCGGGCGCGCGATCGACTACGACGAGGACGCGCTCGCGCGTCGCCGTGCAGGCGCGGGAGATCGAGTACGAGATCGCGCCTGCCGGGCGAGGGCGCCGAGACCGAGGTGTTCTTCTCCGACCTCTCGCACGAGTACGTGAAGATCAACGCCGAGTACACCACCTGAGGCGCGAGCGCACGAGCCGTGAGCGCACCGCCCAGCCGCCGAGGCCCGGATTGGCGAAGCGCAGCGCAAGGATCGCCGACCGGTCAGCGGGCGACGTCGATTGGCACGCTGCTCGAGGCGCTTCCCTACATCCGCGAGTTCCACCGCAAGACCGTCGTCATCAAGTACGGCGGCGCCGCGATGGAGGACCCGCAGCTGCGCGAGGAGTTCGCGCGCGACGTCGTGCTGCTCAAGTACGTCGGCCTCTACCCGATCGTGGTGCACGGCGGCGGCCCCGACATCACCGCCTACATGGAGCGCCTCGGCCTGCCCGTGCGTTCGTCGGCGGCCTGCGCGTCTCCGACGAGGACACCGTCGAGGTCGCCAAGATGGTGCTCGTCGGCAAGGTCAACAAGGAGATCGTCGAGCGCCTCGACCGCCACGGCCAGCCGGCGGTGGGGCTGTGCGGCGACGACGGCTCGCTGTTTCGCGTCTCGCGCCGCGCCGCGCCCGGCGGCGAGGACATCGGCTTCGTCGGGCGCATCGAGCGCGTCAACGTCGACGTCCTGCACCACATCGCCCGCGACTACATCCCCGTGATCGCCTCCGTCGGCGCCGACCGCGACGGGCACTCCTACAACATCAACGCCGACGAGGCCGCCGGCGCGGTGGCGCGCGCGCTCGGCGCCTACAAGATCATCTTCCTCACCGACGTCCCCGGCTGGCTGGCCGACCCCGAGGACCCTGCGAGCCTGATCGGCCAGGCCACCGCCGAGCAGGTGCCGCGACGCGCTGCCGGGCCTGCGAGGGGGGCATGCGCCCCAAGCTCCAGGCCTGCCTGGAGGCGATCCAGGGAGGCGTCAGCTCCGCGCACATCATCGACGGGCGCGTGCCCCACTCGCTGCTGCTGGAGCTCTTCACCGACGCCGGGATCGGCACGAAGATCGGGCGGCGCCGTGAGGCCATCGCCCGTGTCGCCAGCCTTCGCGGCGACCGGAGCGCCATCGCGGCCCCCACTGCGGAGCGTAGCGGAGCCTCTCAATGTCCCTCGCCGAGCTGCAGGCGATCGAGGCCTGCGGATCCCCACCTACGCGCGCTTCCCCGTCGAGTTCGTGCGCGGCGAGGGCGCGCGCCTGTGGGACGCGGAGGGCGACGAGTACCTCGACTTCCTCGTGCGGCATCTCGGTGACCAACGTCGGGCACTGCCATCCGCGGGTGGTCGCAGGCCGTGCGCGAGCAGGCCGCGCGGCTGCTGCACGTCTGCAACCTCTTCTACACCGAGCCCGCCATGCGCCTGGCGCAGCGCCTCTCGCGGTCGAGCCTCGGCGGCAAGGTCTATCTTCTGCAACTCCGGCGCCGAGGCCAACGAGGCCGCGCATCAAGCTCGCGCGCAAGGCCCGCCCCGGCGGGGACATCGTCGTCGTCCACGGCGCCTTCCACGGACGCACCTACGGCGCGCTCTCCGCCACGCCCCAGGAGTCCAAGCAGGCGCCCTTCGCGCCGCTGGTGCCCGGCTTCCGCGCCGTCGCCCCCGAGCCCGATGCGCTGCGGGCCGCGATCGACGAGCGCACCGCCGCCGTCCTGCTCGAGCCGATCCAGGGCGAGACCGGCGTCAACGTCCTCTGCGACGAGCTGCTGCACGCCGCGCGCGCGGCCTGCGACGAGCACGGCGCCGCGCTCATCTTCGACGAGATCCAGTGCGGCATGGGCCGCACCGGGACGCTCTGGGCCTACGAGCAGACCGGCGTCGTGCCCGACGCCCTCACCGCCGCCAAGGCGCTCGGCGGCGGGCTGCCGATCGGCGCGCTCGTCACCGGCGAGCGCCTCGCCGACGTGTTCGCCCCCGGCGACCACGGCTCGACCTTCGCCGGCGGTCCCGTCGTCTGCGCCGCCGCGCTCGCCGCGCTCGAGCTGATCGACGAGCCGGCGCTGCTCGGCGCGTGTACGCGAGCTCGGCGCGCGCCTCGCCGCGGGCCTGGAGCGAGCTGCCGCACGTGCTCTCCGTGCGCGGGCGCGGGCTGATGCTCGCCTGCGAGCTCGACATCGCGGCGCCCGAGGTCGTGCGCCGCGCGCTGCTCGAGCAGCGCCTCGTCGTCAACGCCACCGGGCCCACCACGTGCGGCTGCTGCCGCCGCTGATCATCGCGCGAGGCCGACGCTGCGACGACGCGCTGCGAGCGGCTGCGGCGCGGTCCTCACTACGCTTGCGCCCTCATGAGCGACGCCATCCCCCAGCCCCGCACCGCCTCCTACGAGGCCGACCCCGCAGCAGGTCCACCGCGTGCTGCTGCTCTACTCCGGCGGCCTCGACACGAGCGTGATGCTCAAGTGGATCCAGGACGAGCTACGACGCCGAGGTCGTCTGCCTGACCGTCAACCTCGGCCAGCCCGGCGAGGACTACGAGGTGATCGAGGGCAAGGCCCTGCGGCTCGGGGCGCTCGAGTGCCACGTCGTCGACGCCCGCGAGGAGTTCGCGCGCGAGTACGTCCTCCCGGCGATCAAGGCCAACGCGCTCTACGGCGGCGGCTATCCGCTGTTCACCGCGCTCGGGCGGCCGCTGATCGCCAAGCTCGCCGTCGAGTACGCGCGCAGCTGCGGCTGCGACACGATCGCCCACGGCTGCACCGGCAAGGGCAACGACCAGGTCCGCATCGAGGCCACCGTCGCGACGCTCGCGCCCGAGCTGAAGGTGATCGCGCCGGTGCGCTCCTGGCAGATGGGCCGCGAGGAGGAGATCGCCTACGCGCGCGAGCACGGCATCCCGTCAAAGGCGGTACCGAGACGGCGCCCTACTCGATCGACGACAACCTCTGGGGCCGCTCCTCGGAGGGCCGCTGGATCGAGGATCTCGCCCACGCGCCCGAGGACGACGTCTTCCAGCTCGTCACGCCGCCCCGAGCGCGCGCCCGATGAGCCCGAGACGGTGAGCATCGAGTTCGAGCGCGGCGTTCCCGTCGCCTTGAACGGCGAGCGCCTGGAGCTCGTCGCGCTGCTCGAAGCCGCCGCCGAGATCGCCGCCCGCCACGGCGTCGGGATCGTCGACCACATCGAGGACCGCATCGTCGGGCTGAAGGTGCGCGACATCTACGAGGCGCCCGCCGCCGCGCTGATCCTGCCCGCCCACCAGGAGCTCGAGAAGCTCGTCTGCACGATCCACCAGAACCAGTTCAAGGGCCAGCTCGACCGCCAGTGGGCCTACCTCGTCTACGCCGGCCTCTGGTGGGAGCCGCTGCGCGGCGACCTCGACGCCTACATGGACTCCGTCAACGAGCACGTCACCGGCACGATCGGCCTGAAGCTCTACAAGGGCTCCGCGCGCGTCATCACGCGCGAGTCCCCCAACGCGGTCTACGACGCCGCGCTCGCCTCCTTCGCGGAGTCCGGCGGTCTCTTCTCGCAGACCGCCTCGCCCGGGTTCATCGAGCTCTGGTCGCTGCAGTCGCGCATGGCCTGGCGCCTGCGCAATAGGTCGTAGGACGGCTCTTGAGCCGGGATGGTCACCTCGGTTGCGGTGCTCGCCGGCGCACAGATTTCCACGTCCGGCCCCACCCATACCCTGGCCTGTAGGTGATGGCAGAGGGAGATACGACCCCCGGCGGCGATCCCAGCGGCGGGGAACGCGACATCCTGGCGGAGCGGCGCGCGCGCCGCGAGCAGGGCGAGGCTGCTCTCGCGCGCCGCGCGCAGGAGGCCGAGGCCGCGGTGCGCACGCTCGAGGCCCACCTCGCCGACCTGCGCGGACGCCTGCGCGAGGTCGAAGAGGAGCAGCGACGCACCACCGAGCAGCTCGCCGAACGCGAACATGAGATCCGTCGCGTAAAGCAGCGCGAGTACGCCGAGCAGCAGCTCCGCGTCGAGGCCGAGGAACAGCGCGAGCGCCTGGAGCGCGAGCAGCGCGCCGAGGTCGACCGCCTGCAGAGGCGCCTAACCGCGGGGGAGCGCCACGCGCGCGAGCTCACCGACCGCCTGGAGAGCCTGCGCCGCGAGCTCGCCGAGGCCGAGCAGGCCGCGAGCGCCGAGCTGGCCGGGGTGCGCCGCGCCGAGCGCGAGCTCTCCGAGAGGGAGATCGACCTGCAGGAGCGCGAGCTGGCCCTAGAGCGCACCCGCGCCGAGATCGAACAGCGCCTCGGCGAGGCGCGCAGCGCCGAGAGCCAGGCGCGCGAGGCCAAGCAGCGCGACGAGCACCAGCTGCGCGCGCTCACCGGGCGGTTGGCGACGTTGGAGGCGCACGCCGCCGAGCTCCAGCGGGAGATGGACGCCCAGCGCGCCGCGCGCGAGCAGTCCGAGCGCGAGCTGCGGAGCATGCGCGAGGGCCACGCGAGGATGGAGCAGATCGTGCGCGAGCTGCAGGGCATCGCGCTGCAGCTGCGGGGCCGGCTGCGAGCCCGAGGCGCTCGCCGCCGCGGCTGCTCCCCCCGGCTCGGGGAGGAGCGCACGCGAGGAGGAAGATCACCGCCTGGAGATGGCCAAGGCGCTCGCCGCGGCCGTCGAGCGGCTGAGAGCGCGCGTAACAGCCGTGGACGAGCTGGAGGAGGCTGAGCCCGGCGCGCACTTCCAGCTCGAGCCCGCCGCGCCCTCCGAGCGCGAGCCGAGGGAGCAGCCCAAGCCCGAGGCGCTTCCCGCGCTGTTCACACCGCGGGTGCTCGCGCTCCCGGCAGAGCGCCAATCGTGGCTGGCGCCCGCGATTCGGCGGGTCGCCGAGCGCCACGACGCGAAGCTGGCGGCGGAGCTCGTCTGCGAACTGCTCGCCGCGCAGGGGTCGCTCCTCAAGCGCCCCCTGACCTACACGCTGAGGATCGAGGGGCTCGAAGACGTGCAGGTGCACATCGAGGACGGACGCGCGACCGTGCGGCGCCTCTCCGCCGCCGGGAGCGCCGGCGGCCGCGATCGCGGAGCCTTCCTGCTGGAGGGCGCCGCGGCGGACTTCGCCGAGCTCGCCGCCGGCGGCACCGGACGGCGCCTGTCGGGCGTGCGCGTGCGGGGCAGCAGACGCCGGGCGCGCCGGCTGCTGGCCGCGCGCCGCCTGCCGCTGGAGCTCTCCGACCTCGCCGAAGCCGACATCCGTGTGTGGCCCGGCCTGCTGCTGCTGGCGCTCGCGGAGGCGATCCCCCCCGAGTGGACGGTGGGACACAGCTTCGTACTGGCCTTCGCGATCGAGAGCCCGCCCACCTCGCCGAGCGCGACGATCTACGTGCATGTTCGCGACGGCGCCTCGATCGCGGTTACGCGCGTGCGCGGGGAGCAACCCCTGAGCACCGCCCAGTTGAGCGAGCGGACGTTCCTGTGCATGCTCGCCGGCGCGCCGCTGCCCCCGGCGGAGCAGGTGCTCGTGGACGGTCCCGAGGGCCCTCTGCGGCTGCTGCTCGGCTGGTCGGACCGGATTCAGGGCCTCGCCCGCTGATCCGCCGTCGCGCTGCTTAGTATCTCCGGTGGTGAGCAAGCCGACCTGCGCCCATCTGCACGTTCACTCCGAGTACTCGCTGCTCGACGGAGCCTGCAAGATCGACGCGCTGGCGGCGCGCGCCGCGCAGTTCGACCAGCCCGCCCTCGGCCTCACCGACCACGGCGTGATGAACGGCGCGGTCGAGCTCCACCAGGCGTGCGCCAAGCACAACGTCAAGCCCGTGATGGGCTGTGAGATCTACCTTGTCGAGGATCACACCGCCACCAAGATGAAAAGCCCGCCCACCCCGGTCGAGCGCAACCACCTGACGCTGCTGGCCGTCCAACGACGCGGGCTACCGCAACCTCGTCAAGCTCTCCTCGGCCGGCTTCCTGGAGGGTCTGCACCGCGGCAAGCCGACCGTCGATCTCCAGCAGGTGGCTCAGCACTCCGAGGGCGTGATCGCGCTCACCGGCTGCCTGGCCTCGCGCTTCTGCCAGCGCCTGCTGGAAGACCGCGCCGGCGACGCCCGCGCGCACGCCGACGAGCTGCTCAGCATCTTCGGCTCGGAGAATGTCTACTTCGAGCTGCAGAAGAACGGGCTCGAGCCCCAGGAGAAGTGCAACGAGGGGATCGTGCGCATCGCCCGCGAGGTGGGGGGCAGCCTGGTGGGCACCGGCGACGTGCACTACCTGCGCCGCGAGGACTACGACCACCACACGGCGCTGCTGTGCGTGCAGACCAAGAGCACGCTCGCCGCACCCAAGCTGACGTTCGACACCAACGAGTTCTACCTGCGCGACTCCCAGGAGATGGCCGAGGCGTTCGCGGAGTGGCCCGAGGCGATCGCCAACACCGTGCAGATCGCCGAGCGCTGCTCGGTGGAGCTGGAGCTGGGCAAGCAGCTGATCCCGAGCTTCCCCACGCCGGAGGGCATCCCCGAGCGCGAGTACCTGCGCGAGCGCGTGCAGGAGGGGCTGCGCCTGCGCTACGGCGACCCGCCGCCCGCGCACGCGATCGAGCGCATGGAGATGGAGCTCGGCGTGATCGATCGCATGGGCTTCAACGCCTACTTCCTGATCGTCTGGGACTTCGTCAAGTTCGCCAAGGAGAACGGCATCGCGGTGGGGCCCGGCCGTGGCTCTGCGGCCGGCTCGATCGTGTCCTACTGCCTGGCAATCACCGACGTGGACCCGCTGCGCTACGACCTGCTGTTCGAGCGCTTCCTGAACCCCGAGCGCGTGTCGATGCCCGATATCGACATCGACTTCTCCGTGCGCGGGCGCGAGCGAGTCATGCGATACGTCACCGAGAAGTACGGGCGCGAGTCGGTCGCGCAGATCGTGACCTTCGGCAAGATGTTCCCGCGCGCCGCCACCCGCGACGCCGCGCGCGTGCTGGGCCTCGACTACGGCACCGGCGACCGCCTGGCGAAACTGATCCCCGACCCGATCATGGGCCGCGCGCCCTCCTTCGAGGACTGCCTGAAGCCCGGAGAGCCGCTGCGCAAGGCCTACGACGAGGAGCCCGAAGCGCGCCGCATCGTCGACGTCGCCAAGGGCCTGGAGGGAATCGTGCGCAACTCCTCGATCCATGCCGCGGCGGTCGTGATCGCCGACCGCCCGCTGACCGACATCGTGCCGCTGCAGCTCGCCGACGCCGGCACGGGCGAGGACGGCGAGCGCGTCTTTCGCACCGTCACGCAGTTCTCGATGAAGCCGATCGAGGAGATCGGCCTGCTGAAGATGGACTTCCTCGGGCTGCGCAACCTCGACGTGATCGAGGACGCGCTCGACATCATCGAGCGCTCGACGGGATCCCGACCCACCCGGCGGCGAGCCCGGGGTGCGCCCGGACATGACGACGCTGCCGCTCGACGACGCGAAGACGTATGAGATGCTCGCCCGCGGGGACTCGATCGGCGTCTTCCAGTTCGAGTCCGAGGGCATGCGCGAGGCGCTCAAGAAGGTGCGCCCCGACGAGTTCAACGACCTCGTCGCGCTCAACGCGCTGTACCGGCCGGGGGCGATGGACCAGATCCCCGTATACGCGAAGGGCAAGCGCAACCCCGAGGCGATCACCTACCCCGACGAGCGCCTGCGTCCGATCCTCGAGTCCTCCAAGGGCGTGATCCTCTACCAGGAGCAGGCGATGCAGATCGCCAAGGAGCTCGCCGGCTTCTCCGGAGCCAAGGCGGACGACCTGCGCAAGGCGATCGGCAAGAAGAACCGCCAGGCGATGGCGGCGCTGAAGCCCGAGTTCGTGGAGGGCTGCCGCGCCTCGGGCACCAGCCCGGAGACGATCGAGTTCCTCTGGCAGACCAACGAGAAGTCCGCCGACTACTCCTTCAACAAGTCCCACGCCGCCTGCTACGGGCTGATCGCCTACCGCACCGCGTGGCTGAAGCGCCAACTACCCCGCGGAGTACATGGCGGCGCTGATCTCCTCGGTGATGTCCACCAAGGACAAGGTCCCCTTCTTCGTCGCGCGCTGCGAGGAGATGGGCATCGAGATCCTGCCACCCGACGTCAACCTCTCAGACCACGAGTTCACCGTCGTCGCGGGCAACATCCGCTTCGGCCTGGACGCCGTCAAGGGCGTCGGCTACCAGGCGGTCGAGGCGATCAAGAGCGCCCGCGAGGATCGGACCCCGCCCACCCCGCCCGCCCGTTCGCCTCGCTGTGGGACTTCTGCGAGCGCGTGGACAACCGCGCGGTCAACAAGAAGGCGATCGAGGCGCTCATCAAGTGCGGTGCGCTCGGCTCCACCGGCGCCACCCGCAAGGGCATGCTGGCGGTGATCGAGCAGGCCCAGGGCGCGGGCCAGAAGGCACAGCAGGACGCGCTGATCGGACAGGGCTCGATCTTCGACCTCGAACCCCCGCCCGCGGCTGAGGTTCTCGCCAACAGCAACGGCAACAGCAACGGCAATGGTCACTCGCCGGCGCCGGGGTCGAGCCTCATGAGACCGAGCTATCCGCCGATCCCACCCGAGGAGTTCGATCAGGCCGAGCTGCTCGCGGTGGAGAAGGAGGCGATCGGCCTGTTCATCTCCGCGCATCCGCTGAAGCCGCTGCGCGAGGCGATGCGCGCTCGCGTGGACTGCCCGCTGGCGGCGCTCGCCGAGCGCCGCGACAAGGACTGGGTGACCGTCGGCGGGATCATCATCGAGGCCAAGCGCATCCGCACCCGCAACGGCGACCACATGATGTTCGCCACGCTCGACGACCTCGAGGGCGCCGTGGAGATCCTCGTGTTCGGCAAGGCGCTGGCCGAGCACGAGGCGGCGCTGGCGGTCGACCAGGTGGTGCTGGTGCGTGGGCGCGTCGACCACAAGGAAGCCGGCAAGACGTGTCTGGTCGTGCAGTCGGTCGAGACCTTCGCGCCCACCGAGCAGGAGATCCTCCAGGCCAAGGTCCAGGCCGACAAGGACGCAGCTGGGAGCGTGGCGCAGGCCCGCAGCCGCTGCGCCTGCGCGTGGACACCGCCAAGCTGCCCGCGAGCGTGATCGACGACATCAAGCACCTGATCGAGCAGCTTCCCCGGGCCCACCGAGGTGGTGCTCGAGATGGACACCACCGCAGGTCCCCGGCGCCTGCGCCTGGGTGAGGCCTACCGCGTAGCGCCCAGCCCAACGCTGCGAGCAGAGTTCGAGCAAGCCCGCGTAGCAGCCTAACCCTGGGTCAGCCCGCGCTCGCGCAGCTTCATAGCGAGGGCGATCTCCTCGCGCGTGGGCCCGGAGCGGTTCTCCCCAGGGGTCTCCAGCACGCAGGCGAGGTTCTCGAAGGCAGGGGTGGAGAGGAAGACGGCGCAGCCCTTGCTCGCCAAGCTCGCCCTCGCCGACGTTGGCGTGGCGGTCGCGGTTCGAGCCCAGCGCGGTTTGGGAGTCGTTGAGGTGCAGCGAGCCCAGGCGCTCGCAGCCGACCTTGGCGGAGACCTCGCCGAGCAGCTCCTCCATGCCGCTCGCGCGTGCGGATGTCATAGCCGGAGGCGAACAGATGGCAGGAGTCCAGGCACAGACCCAGTCGCTCACCGCCTCCCGCCGCCTCGAGCAGCGCCGAGAGCTCGTCGACCGAGCGCCCCAGGGTGCCGCCGGTGCCCGGCGGTGTTCTCCAGATGCAGCGGGCAGCCCTCGCTCTCGGCGAGCGCCTCGCGGATCGTCGCGCCGGCGCGGGCGATCGCCTCGCCGACGTCCCCGGTCTTGGCCGAGCCGGGGTGCAGCACGACGCCGGCGGCGCCGATCTGCTCCCCCACGCGCAGCGAGTGGGTGAGCGAGGTGAGCGACTTGGCGCGGATCTCGGGATCCTCGCTGGCGCAGTTGAGCAGGTACACCGCGTGGATCAGCACGGCGTCGATCGCGGCTTGCGGCCATCGCCTCGCGGAAGGCCGCGATGTTCTCCTCGCGGTAGACGGTGGGACGCCACTGCGCGGCGACTGGTTGAAGATCTGGATCGCGCGGCCGCCGAGCGCCTCACCGCGCTCGATCGCCTTGGGCAGGCCGCCGGCCGGTGAGACGTGGGCTCCGATCAGCACCGCCGAGCACCGTCCCGGGTGCCCGGACGCGACCGGGGAAGAGCCGCGGCGACTGCCATGATGCGCGAACCCTATGCGTTTGCGTTTCGCTCCATCGCCCACGGGCGCCCTGCACATCGGCGGGGCGCGCACCGCCCTGTTCAACTGGCTGCTCGCGCGCGGCTCGAACGGGCACGCTGGTGCTGCGCATCGAGGACACCGACCGCGAGCGCTCCACGCCGGAGAACGTCGAGCAGATCCTCGACGCGCTGCGCTGGCTGGAGCTCGACTGGGACGAGGGGCCGATCTTCCAGGCCGAGCGCTGCCGAGCGCCACCGCGAGGCGCTGGAGGGGTTGCTCGAGTCCGGGCACGCCTACCGCTCGAACGCCACCGCCGATGACGTGAAGGCCTACAAGCAACGCCACGGCGTCGAGCGCGGCTTCCGCGGCGAGGGGCGGCGGGGGATCGGAAAGAGGGCGCGGTGCGCCTGCGCGTGCCCGAGGAGGGGGCGACCATCGTGCACGACGCGATCCGCGGCGAGACCCGCTTCGAGCACGTGCATCTCGACGACCCGGTGATCGCCCGCTCGGACGGCTCGGTGCTCTACAACTTCGCGGTCGCGATCGACGACCTCGACGCGGGCATCACGCACGTGGTGCGCGGCGAGGACCACCTCTCGAACACCCCCAAGCAGCTGCTGGTGCTGGAGGCGCTGGGGGCACCCCAGCCGGTGTACGCGCACCTGCCGCTGCTGCACGGCCCGGACGGGAGCAAGCTCTCAAAGCGCCACGGCGCGGCCTCGGTGCAGGAGCTGCGCGAGGCGGGCTTCCTGCCGGAGGCGGTGCGCAACTACCTGGCGCTGCTCGGGTGGGGCGCGGGGGACGAGGCGACCGTGATGCCAACCGCGGAGCTCGATCGAGCAGTTCGCGCTGGAGCGCGTGAGCCGCAACCCGGCGCAGTTCGACGAGGTCAAGCTGCGCTGGCTCAACGGCGTCTACATTCGCGAGCTGGCCCCCGAGGAGCTGGCGCGACGCCTGGAAGGGTTCACGGGACGCGAGGGGCTCGCGCAGGCCGCGAGGATCAGCCAGGAGAAGATCCAGACGCTCGCCGACTTCTGGCCGCTGGCGGGCTTCCTGTTCGACGGTGTGAGCGAGGATCCCACAGGCGCGCGCGAAGCTGGCTGGACGAGCACGGCAGGGAGATCCTCGCGCAGACGCGCGCGGCGCTGGCCGAGGCGACGAGCTTCGAGGAGGCAGGGGTGCAGCGCGCCCTGGAGCGCCCTGCAGGAGCGCCTGGGGTGCAAGCCGCGCGAGATCTACCAGCCGCTGCGCGTGGCGATCGCCGGCACCGCGATCTCGCCCGGCATCTTCGAGAGCGTCGCGCTGTTGGGCCGCGAGGAGACGCTGGGACGGATCGACGCGGCGCTTGAGGCCGCGCGGAGCGCCAGTTGAACTGTTCCGGTGGCCAGCCCAGCGGGAGCTCGGCTCAACCATCTGTCTAGGACTGCCGATAGGATCAAGCGATACGCGCCCAACGGACTGGGCGTCGGCGATACCAAGGTAGGTAAGCGAAAGCATGCAGGCAACAGCTTCAAAGCCGCAGCAGGCAGGCGCAGGCGAAGGCCCACGCGGCAGGATCCCGCGGTTCGAAGTCCGCCGCCAACGCGCCAGCTCCAGCTGGAACGCGCCACCAGAACGAGGGCCACGGCCGGCGCCTGACGCAGGCCTTCGAAGCGCTGGAGGCCTTCCCCGCGCTGGCGGAGTCGCGCAAGCGGCTGCTCGCCGTGACCTCCAAGGACCACGTCGTCGACCGCCGACGTGGTGGCCGCCGTGGAGTCGGACGTGGCGCTGATCATCGCGGTGCTGCGCATGGCCAACCAGGCGCAGGGCGGCGCGCGGGCGCGTGGACACCGTGGTGGGCGCCGTCGAGCTGCTCTCCCCGCAGGCGGTGCAGGCGCTGGCGAGCAGGCTGCGCACCTTCGACTTCTTCGAGCGCGCGAGCGTGTGGGACGCGGCGCCCGAGCGCTTCAGGCTGCACGCGCTGGCCACCCAGCACGCCGCCGATCGCCTGGCGGGCGAGGTGGGCTACGAGCACCGCGACCGCCTCACGGTGACCAGCCTGCTGCACGACATCGGCAAGCTGGTGCTGCTGCACGCCTACCCCGGGTATCCCGCGCAGGTGCACCAGGGCGCGCAGACCCCCGAGGAGCGCATCCACCAGGAGCGCCGCGAGCTCGGCGTCGACCACGCGCTCGTGGGCGGCGTGCTCGCGCGGCGCTGGGGAATGCCGGTGTGGATCGCGACCGTGATCGAACGCCACCACAGCCCCGAGGCCGTGGGCGAGGCCGCGTTCGTGCGCCTCGCGGACATGCTCGCCCACTACGAGCAGGGCGCGCCGGTCTCCCCCGCGGAGATGCTGCAGAGCGCACGCATGATCGGGCTCGGCCCGGCGGAGCTCAGGCGGGTGCTGTACGAGCTCCCCAACCCCGTCAACCAGCGCCAGCGCCACGTCGACCCCTGCCCGCTCTCCGCACGCGAGCTGAGCGTGCTGCAGCGCCTCGCCGAGGGCAAGGTGTACAAGCAGATCGCCCACGAGCTGACGCTCTCCACGAGCACGGTGCGCACGCACCTGCACAACATCTACGGCAAGCTGGGCGCGGTCGACCGCGCGCAGGCGGTGTCTGATCGCGACTGAGCGCGGCTGGCTGTAGGTCGAGCGCTGGACCGGATTGGAGGCCCACCCACCCGGCGCCAGGGCGTCTCGTTGCGTAGCATCGCGGTGGTGAGGACGGGATGATCTCGATCACCAGCAAGTCCCCCTACGCGGTATTGGCCTTGGCCGAGCTGGGGCGCAGCGCGGGCTCGGGGCCCGTGCCGATCGGCGAGCTGGCGCGCCGACGCGAGGTGCCGGTGCAGTTCCTGGAGCAGCTCTTCGCGGTGCTGCGCCGCGCCGGAGTGCTCAGCTCCCAGCGCGGCGTCAAGGGTGGCTACAGGTTCGCCCGCGAGCCCGCAACCGTCACCGTGCTGGAGGTGGTGGAGCTGCTCGACGGGCCGCTCGGGCGCGACTCCCAGGGCGTCTTCGCCGACGCGGCGCGGGCGGCGCGCAAGGTGCTTGGAAGAGACGACCATCGCCGACGTGATCGAGCGCGAGACGCGCGAGGCGGGGTCGAGCATGTACTACATCTGAGGCTCGCGTTTGAGGCTCAGCGCATGAGCCCCATGCGCGCGGCGGCGCGCTCGCGCTTGACCGCGTACATCGCGCGGTCGGCCTCGACCAGCACCTCGGTGTCGGTGACGGTCGAGTGGTCGATCAGCGCGAAGCCGACGGAGCCGCGGAGGTGCACGACCGTATCGCCAGCATCCACGCCGCAGGCTTCGATCACGCGCATCAGGTCCTCGGCGACGATCTCGGCGCCCTCGCGATCCATGTGGGGCAAGAGCACCGCGAACTCATCGCCGCCGAGACGCGCGACGAGGTCGGTGGCGCGCAGGCGGCGGGTGAGGGTGCGGGCGACCGCCTGCAGCGCGTCGTCGCCGACCTGGTGGCCGTGGTGGTCGTTGACCTGCTTGAAGCCATCGAGGTCGATCGCCAGCAGCGCGGCCTGCTCGGAGTAGCGCTGGCAGCGTCCCAGCTGGAGCTTGAGGTCATGCTCGAACAGGCGCCGGTTGCGAAGGCCCGTGAGAGGGTCGTGGTCGGCGAGGTGGCGCAGGTGCTCTTCGAGGTGCTTGCGCTCAGAGATGTCCTGCATCTGCACGATGAAGTGGAGGGGGGCGTCGTGGCGGTCGCGCACGAGCGAGATCGAGAGCAGCGCCGACATCGTCTCCCCGGCGGCGTTGAAGTAGCGCTTCTCGGTTTGGAAGGTCGCGATCTCGCCATCCAGGAGCTGCTGGCGGCGCGCGGTGTCGTTGGTGGCGTCTTCGGGGTGGGTTATGTCCTGAAAGCGCTTGCCGATCAGCTCGTCGGAGGTATAGCCCGTGATGTCGCAGAGCGCCTGGTTGACGAGCACCCAGCGCCCCTCCTGATCGATCAGCCCGGTGCCGATGGGGGCGCGTTCGAAGAGGAGCTCGAAGCGCTCGGAGGGCGGCTCGGGCGCGGGGAGCGAGGCATCGAGCACGACCGCGACTCCGCCCGCGATCACCGCGGGGGATGGGGGGTTGTGCAGCGAGAGCGGCCCGACGTCGATCGTGAGGTGGTGCGCGCCATCGGCGGTGCGGATCTTGCGCGAGCGCGTCTCGCCCTGCAGGGCCGAGCGGCAGAGCGGCTCGATCTCCCTCCACAGCTCCGGCGGGAAGGCCGCTGCCACCGGGCGCCCCTCGCGATACACGGAGGGGTCGTGACCGGGCGCGAGCGCGTGACCGGCGACGAGCGTGAAGCGCAGGTCGGAGTCGAAGACCATGATCGAGGCGTCGGGCAGCTCGCGCAGCGCCGCCAGCGCGGCGTCGGCGCCTGCGGGAGCGCCCATGGGAGGCACGGAGGCCCGATGGGAAGAGGCGTCCATGTAGCCCTATTCGGTATTTGACGACTCTTTCAGAGATGCTGGGCGCAGTCTTGCGGACGGACAGACGAGGGCATGGAGTGGGTGGCCGTCGTGTGAGGGGTACGCCGCCGTGGGCAGATGAGGCGGACGAGGCCGTGTGTGGGGAGGCCGGGGCCGCGCGAGCCCCACTATTGTCGTGCTATGACCCGAATCCCGATCAACATTGCGGAACTTGTGGGAGAGACCCCGATGGTGGAGCTGACGCGGATGCTCGATGGGGAGGCGCGGGAGAGCGGCGTGCGGGTGTACGGGAAGCTCGAGTCCCTGAACCCCGGGGGCAGCGTGAAGGATCGCATCGGCGTGGCGATGATCGAGGCGGCCGAGGCGGAGGGGCGAGATCGAGCCGGGCCGCACGCGGATCGTGGAGGCGACGAGCGGCAACACGGGGATCGCGCTGGCGCTGGTGTGCGCGGCGAAGGGGTACGAGCTGGTGCTGACGCTGCCCCAGGGCATGAGCCGCGAGCGCGAGAGCCTGCTGAAGCTGTATGGGGCGCAGGTGAGGATCACCGAGTCGCTGGGGGGGATGAGCGAGGCGGTGGCGGCCGCCCGCGAGCTGGCGCGCGAGGACGGACACGTGGTTGCCCGACCAGTTCTCGAACCCCGCCAACCCGGAGGTGCACCGGCGCACGACCGGCCCCGAGATCGAGCGCGCGCTGGAGGGCGCGCCCGACGTGCTGGTGGCGGGGGTCGGCACGGGCGGGACGATCACCGGCGCGGGGGAGTACCTGCGCGAGCGCAACCCGAAGCTGCGGATCGTGGCGGTGGAGCCGCGCGGCTCGGCGGTGCTCTCCGGCGCCGCGCCGGGCCCGCACCGCATCCAGGGCATCGGCGCGGGGTTCGTGCCGCCGGTGCTCAACCGCGAGCTGCTGGACGAGGTGGTGGCGGTGAGCGACGAGGACGCGATCCACACCGCATGGCGCTGCGCGCGAGCGCACGGGCGTGCTGGCGGGCATCTCCTGCGGCGCGGCGCTGTGGGCGGCGCTGCGGGTGGCCGCGCGCGCCGGAGAGCGCCGGCCAGCGGATCGTGGTGGTGCTGCCGGACTCCGGCGAGCGCTACGTATCGCAGGCGTTCTTCGCGCCGTGAGCGGTCTTTTTGAGGAGGACCCCTCGAGGGGTCCGGGTGGGGTCGTGCAGCCGGGTGCGGCGCTGCACCCGAAGCGGGCCGGGGCTGACGCTACCCTGTGGGCATGCTCGGGCTGGGCACCTTCGCGGGCGTCGTCAAGGAGCTGCGCCGCGATGTGGCCGCGGCGCGCGACCGCGATCCCGCGGCGCGCGGGGTGGGGCCGGTGGAGATCGTGGCGACGTGGCCGGGCATCCACGCGCTGCTCTCCCACCGCGTGGCGCACGCGCTGCACGAGTCGGGCGTGCCGCTGCTGCCGCGCACGCTGTCGATGCTGACGCGCGCGCTCACCGGGATCGAGATCCACCCGGCGGCGCAGATCGGGCGAGGGCCTGTTCATCGACCACGGCGCGGGTGTCGTGATCGGCGAGACGGCGACGATCGGCAGACGACGTGACGCTCTACCAGGGGGTGACGCTGGGGGGCACGGGCTTCGCCACCGGCAAGCGTCACCCGACGGTGCAGGACAACGTGACGATCGGCTCCGGCGCGAAGCTGCTGGGGCCGATCACGATCGGCCACGGCGCGAAGATCGGCGCCAACACGCGTGGTGATCACCGACGTGCCGCCCAACTCCACCGTCGTCGGCAACCCCGGGCACCCGGTGCGCGTCGACGGTCGGCGCCCGGAGGGCCCCGACGCCGACTGGATTCACCTGCCCGACCCGATCGCCGAGGCGATCGAAGGGATGGCCAGCCGCATCGGCGCGCTGGAGCGCGCAGTGAGCGAGCTCTCCGGCGAGAAGACGGAGGCTCCCCCGGCGACGGTCACGCGCGCTGCGCCCGGTGAAGGGGCAGAACCCCGCGGGAGGCTGAGAGGCTGGAGGCTCCACGGGCGCCCTTCGCGCACTCGGCGGGGACGCGGCGGGCGGGCGCGGGGAGGCACGGTAGACCGACCCCGCATCTATGCTGAGGGTAGATGGCGCAGAACCCTCACGCCGAGCACCTGCAGGAGCTGCTGGAGGGGCTCAACGAGCCCCAGCGCGAGGCCGTGACGCACGGCGAGGGGCCGCTTCTGATCCTCGCTGGCGCGGGCAGCGGCAAGACGCGGGTGCTGACCCACAGGATCGCGTTCCTGGTGTTCACCGACCAGGCGCAGGCGAGCGAGATCCTCGCGATCACCTTCACCAACAAGGCCGCGCAGGAGATGCGCGGACGCGTGGAGCAGCTGCTAGGGCACGGCACGCGCGGGATGTGGCTGATGACCTTCCACGCCGCCTGCGCGCGGATCCTGCGCGCTGAGGCCGAGCGTCTCGGGTACACGCGCCAGTTCACGATCTACGACCAGGCCGACGCGCGGCGCCTGGTCAAGCGCAGCATCGAGGGGCTCGGGATCGACCCCAAGCGCTACACCCCCGTGGCGATCCACTCGCAGATCTCCTCCGCCAAGAACCGCCTGCGCGACTCCAAGGAGTATGGGCAGATGGTGGGGTCCTACTTCGAGCAGACGGTGGCTGAGGTGTATGGGGTGTACGAGCGCGAGCTGCACCGCATGAACGCGATGGACTTCGACGATCTGCTGTTTCGCACAGTGAACCTGCTGGAGCTCTTCGAGGAGGTGCGCGAGCGCTATGCGCAGGCCTTCCGCCACGTGCTGGTGGACGAGTACCAGGACACCAACCACGCGCAGTACCGGCTCTTGCAGCTATTGACTGGCAGCCCGCCCACCCGGCGCCAGGAGCTGACCCGAACCCCACCCACCCGGCGCGTTAGCGTCGAGGGCCACCGCAACCTCGCGGTGGTGGGCGACGACTCGCAGTCGATCTATGGCTTCCGTGGCGCGGACGTGCGCAACATCCTGGACTTCCAGGACGACTTCCCGGACGCGCGCGTGGTGAAGCTCGAGCAGAACTACCGCTCGACGCAGACGATCCTCTCGGCTGCCAACGCGGTGATCGCCAACAACCGCGGCGGCATCGCCAAGCGCCTGTGGAGCGCGCTGGGCGATGGGGAGCCGATCGCAGTGCGCGAGCTGGAGGACGAGTACGCCGAGGCGCGCTTCGTGGTGGGCGAGATCCAGCGCCTCGTCGACGAGGGCGCAAGCAGCGCGGAGCTCGCCGTCTTCTACCGCACCAACGCGATGTCGCGGGTGCTGGAGGACACGCTCGTGCGCCATGAGATCGCCTACCAGGTGATCGGCGGGACGAAGTTCTACGAGCGCGCGGAGATCAAGGACGCGGTGGCCTATCTGTCGTTGCTGGCAAACCCCCAGGACGTGGTGAGCTTCACGCGCATCGTCAACTCTCCGCGTCGGGGGATCGGGCAGACCTCGGTAGGGCGCGTGCTGGCCCACGCCGACGCGCTGGGCATCCCGGTGTGGGAGGCGGCGGAGAGCCCCGCGCAGGTGCCCGGGCTGGGGGCGGCCGCGCAGAAGGCGCTCGCGCGCTTCATGGACACGATGGGCGAGTTGCGCGGGCGCGTGGGCGATGAAGAGCCCACTCCCGTGGGGGATCTGCTGGAGGCGGCGCTCTCGCAAACGGGGTACATCGAGGCGCTGGAGGCCGAACGCACGATCGAGGCGCAGGGGCGCATCGAGAACCTCGAGCAGCTCGTGCAGGTGGGCCGCGAGTGGGATGCCGCCGCCGAGCCTTCGCGCGAGTCGCTGGATGCCTTCCTGCAGCAGATCGCGCTGATGGCCGACGCGGACTCGCGCCGTGACGGCGAGAGCCTCGTGACCTTGATGACGTTGCACAACGCCAAGGGCCTTGAGTACCCGGTCGTGTTCGTGGTGGGCTGCGAGGATGGCGTCTTCCCTCACTCGCGCGCGCTGGACGAGGGCGACGTGGAGGAGGAGCGGCGCCTGTTCTACGTGGGCGTGACGCGCGCGATGCGCACGCTCTATCTCACCTACGCGCGCCGCCGGGCGGTGTTCGGCGCGCCCACGGCCGGTCTACCGAGCCGTTTCCTCGACGAGGTCCCCGCGGAGCTGACCGACTTCGAGGAGCAGCCGGCACGAGGGTGGAGCTCGGCGTCACGCTGGGGTAGGCAGGGGGCTGCGTCGCGGCCCGGGTTTGGGGGCGCGAGCCTTGACCGAGCCGCTGCCGATCGGCTGGGCTCGTCGAACGGAGGCTCGCGGCGGCGGCGCGAGGATGAGGACGTCGATGTCGCGCCGGACGCGCGTCACGACGACGCATGGGACGGTGTGGACGTTCCAGCCTCGGCGCCGATCCGAGCCTTCCGCGCGGGACAGGACGTCACGCATCCGGCCTTCGGCGAAGGCGTCGTGACCGCCGTCGAGCCAGGCGGCGTGATCGTTGTGCGCTTCGCCGACGACGGCTCGGAGCGCAAGCTGATGGCGGAGTACGCGCAGGTGAGCTGAGATCGAAGTGTCTCGCAGCCGCGTGCCTGGCGGCGCGGCTCCGCGCTCCCCCCGGTTGAGCCCGTACGATCCGGCCTGTGTCCGCCATGATCATCGACGGCAAGGCGATCGCCGCGCGCGTGCGCGCCGAGGTTGAGCGCGAGGTGCGCGTGTTCAGCGAGCGCACGGGCCGCCCGCCCGGCCTGGCGACGGTGCTCGTGGGCGATGACGCTGGGTCGGCGGTGTACGTGGGCGGCAAGCAGCGCGCCTGCGCGGAGGTGGGGATGGCGGCGTTCGACCACCGCCTGGCGGCGGACGCGTCGTTCGTGCAGGTTGCGGAGCTGCTGGAGCGGCTCAACCGGGACGCGGCGGTGAGCGGGGTGCTGCTGCAGCTCCCCGTCCCCGAGCACCTTCACGGGCCCACGCTGACTGGGATGATCGACGCCGCCAAGGACGTGGATGGGCTGACGCCGCTCAACACGGGGCTGCTCGCGCTGGGGCGCCCCGGTCTGCGACCCTGCACACCCTCGGGGGTGATGGAGCTGCTGGCGAGCGTTGAGGCGAAGATCGAAGGGGCCGAGGCGGTCGTGGTGGGACGTTCGAACCTGTTCGGCAAGCCGATGGCGCAGCTGCTGCTCCAGGACAACGCGACTGTGACCGTGTGCCACTCGCGCACGCGGGATCTGGCGGGTGTGTGTGCGCGCGCGGACGTGCTGATCGCTGCCGTGGGACGCCCGCGGATGGTGAGACGCGAGTTCGTCAAGCCGGGAGCCATCGTGATCGACGTGGGCCTCAACCGCCTGACGCCGCGGGAGGCTCAGAACAAGAGCGGGTTGGTGGGCGACGTGGACTTCGCCGCCGTGGTCGAGGTCGCGAGCGCGATCACCCCCATGCCGGGCGGGGTGGGGCCGATGACGATCGCGATGCTGCTGCGCAACACGCTTCTCGCGGCCCGCCGCCAGGCGGGAATCGAAGACGATGCCCGGGATGGAGGAGAGGGCGATGAGGCTGGGATGATCGAAGACGATCGCAAGGCGGGGTCTGGAGCATGAGCCTGCGCAGGCTGCGCTCCGGTGAGCTGCTCGCCTTGGCGGGGGCGGTGTGCGTGATCGTCGCGCTGACGTTGCCCTGGTATGAAGCGGATGGGCGCAATCTGGGCGCGTGGGCGACGTTCGGGCCCGCCGTCGCGCTGTTGATGCTTTCCGCGGCGGGGGCCCTGGCGTTAGTGGTGGCGACCATCACCGAGCGTTCGACGGCGCTGCCGGTGGCGGCGGCCGTGTGGGGCACGACGCTCGGGATCGTGGGTGTCGTTGCCGGCGTGGTGCGAGTGCTCGAGCGACCCGAGAACGCCACCGCTCTGTGCGCTGGAGCGTGGCTGGCGCTGGTGGGCGCAGTGGCGATACTGGCGGGCTGCTGGCAGTCGATGCGCGACGAACGCACCGAGCGCTACCCCCCCTCGGACGCGGAGGCGCGCCCGCCACCTTGATCCAAGCAGGCTCGCGGAGTGGAGAACCAAGCGGAATCGCGCGGCGGAAACGAGCAGGATCGCGCGGCGGCGAGGCGAAATACCTCTCCCATGAACTTCACTCTCTCTCGCCTCGGCCGTGGCGAGCGGATCCTCGCGGTCGCCGCGCTGGCGCTGTTCGTCTTCCTGTTCTTCTTCAAATGGTTCGGGGTCACCGTGCCGAGGCTGTTCAGCGCGTTCGTCAACGTCGCCGGCTACAGCACCACCTTCACCGGTTGGCACACCCTCACGGGCACCCGCTGGGTCCTGCTGCTCGCGATCCTCGCGGCGCTCGCGCTGGTGGTTCTGGTGGGCAGCGGGAAGCTGGGGCCGCCGCTTTCGAGGGGAACGGTGGGCGCGCTCGTGACCGCGCTGGCGGGGCTCGCCACGGTTCTGGTGTTCCGCCGCACGATCGTCGATCACCCGGGGGGGAGCGGCGTGCACGTCAAGCTGGGGGGATACCTCGGACTGCTCGCGTGCGCCCTGCTCACCTACGGCGGCTATGTGGTGATGACCGAGGAGGACGTCGTGAACGAAGAGGGTGGCGTGATGAACGAGGAGGACGCCGCGCTCGTGCCTTGAGCGCCCACGCGAACCCCTAGAATGCCTCGCCGTGATCGATCGCGACGAGGTTTTGCACGTGGCGCGCCTCGCGCGCCTGCGCCTGGACGAGGACGAGCTGGAGTCGATGGCCGGCGAGCTCTCGGCCGTGCTCGACCACATCGCCAAGATCGGCGAGCTCGAGCTCGAGGGCGTGCCGCCCACATCGCACGTGGTCGATGATGCGATGCCCACCCACCCCGCTCTGCGCCCCGATGAGCCGCGCCCATCGCTGCCGCGTGAGGTTGCCCTCGCGCAGGCGCCCGCCGTGAGCGGCGAGGGGTTCGTGGTCCCCAGCCCCCAGGCATAGAACGATGACCGCGGCGGACATCCTCGGCCTGTCTGCGGCGCAGGCGGCCAGCGCGATCGGCGCCGGCGAGCTCTCCGCGGGCGAGCTGTTCGACGTCTACCGCGATCGCGCGCGAGCGGACGAGCTCAACTGCTTTACCTGGGTAGCCGAGATGGCCCCCAGCGACGCGGCCCCCTCCTCTCCTCTAATGGTGTCCCCCTTGCCGTCAAGGACCTGTTCTGCACCGAGGGCGTGCCCAGCCAGTCGGGCTCGCGCATCCTGGAGGGCTACCGGCCGCCCTACACCGCCACCGCCGTGGAGCGACTGGCGCAGGCGGGGGCGCCGCTCCTGGGCAAGACCAACCAGGATGAGTTCGCGATGGGCTCCTCCACCGAGAACTCCGCGTTCGGCGCGGTGCGCAACCCGTGGGACCCCGAGCGCGTGCCCGGGGGCTCATCGGGCGGGAGCGCCGCCGCGGTCGCCGCGGGCCTCGCTCCGTGGGCGCTCGGCACGGACACTGGGGGGTCGATCCGCCAGCCCGCCGCGCTGTGCGGGATCGTCGGCCTGAAGCCCACCTACGGCGCGGTCTCGCGCTACGGGATGATCGCGTTCGCCTCCTCGCTCGATCAGGCTGGTCCGCTCACGCGCGACGTCACCGACGCGGCGCTGATGCTGCGCCACATGGTCGGCCGCGATCCGTGCGACGCCACCTCGCTCGAGTTCCCGGGGGAGATCGCGCTGCCCACGGCCGAGCGCCTGGAGGGCGTGCGCCTGGGGGTGCCCGCGGAGCTGACCGGCGAGGGCATCGAAGCGGGCGTGCTGGAGGCGTTTCAGGCCACGCTGGAGCAGGCGCGCGAGCTGGGGGCGCAGGTGCGCGAGGTGCGCATCCCACACGCCCCCCACGCGCTGTCCGCCTACTACGTGCTGGCGCCCGCCGAGGCCAGCTCCAACCTCGCGCGCTTCGACGGGGTTCGCTACGGGCGGCGCGCGCAGAGCGCAAGCGACCTGCTCGACATGTACACGCGCACCCGCCACGACGGCTTCGGCGCCGAGGTCAAGCGGCGCATCATGCTCGGCACCTACGCGCTGTCCTCGGGCTACTACGACGCCTACTACGCTCGCGCCCAGCGCGTGCGCACGAAGATCGCCGAGGACTTCCGCGCGGCCTTCGCGGAGGTCGATCTGATCGTCACGCCCACCTCTCCCACGGTGGCCTTCCGCCTGGGGGAGAAGACCGCTGACCCGTGGTCGATGTACCTCAGCGACTACTGCACCGTGCCGATGTCGCTCGCGGGCATCCCCGCGATCTCGATTCCCTGCGGGCTCAGCGACGGCCTGCCCGTCGGCTTTCAGATCGCGGGCCCGGTGTTCAGCGAGAACCGGCTGCTCGCGGCCGCGTATGCGCTCGAGCGCGCGCTGGTCTTCGACGGATCGCCGCCGCGGAGCGGGGGAGGGAAAAAGAATGAGTAGGGAGGGCCGCGCGGTTGCCGCCGACTTCGAGCCGGTGATCGGCCTGGAGATCCACGTCCAGCTCGCGACGGCCACGAAGATGTTCTGCGGCTGCGAGCTCTCCTTCGGCGAGCCCCCCAACACGCGCACCTGCCCGGTCTGCCTGGGGCTGCCCGGGAGCCTGCCGGTCGCCAACGCGGGCGCTGTGCACTTCGGCTTGATGATCGGCCTCGCGCTCGGCTGCGAGCTCGCGCCGCGCTCGATCTTCCACCGCAAGAACTACTTCTATCCCGACCTGCCCAAGGGGTACCAGATCTCCCAGTACGACGAGCCGCTATGCCGCGGCGGGCGGCTGGGCGAGGTGCGCATCCACCGCGTGCACCTCGAGGAGGACGCCGCCAAGCTCGTGCACGTCGGCGCCAGCGGGCGCATCCACGGCTCGGACGCGAGCATCGTGGACTTCAACCGCGGCGGCACCCCCCTGGCGGAGATCGTCACCGAGCCCGACCTGCGCTCGGGCGAGCAGGCGCGGCGAGTGGCTTCAGCTGCTGCGCACGACGCTGCGCCAGCTGGGGGTGAGCGACGTAAACATGGAGGAGGGCTCGCTGCGCTGCGACGCCAACATCTCCCTGCGCCCCGCCGGCACGCGGGAGCTGGGGGTGAAGACAGAGCTGAAGAACATGAACTCCTTCCGCTTCATCGAGCGCGGCATCCGCGCGGAGCTCGCGCGCCAGGAAAAGATGCTGCGCGAGGGCGGGCAGGTGGTGCAGGAGACGCTGCACTTCGACCCCGCCTCCGAGCGCATCACCTCGCTGCGCTCCAAGGAGGAGGCGCACGACTACCGCTACTTCCCCGAGCCCGACCTGCTGCCGGTCGCGATCGAGCGGGAGATGCTCGAGCGCGCGCGCGCGGCGATGCCCGAGCTGCCCGCCGACCGCGCGGCGCGCCTGGAGCGGGATCTGGGCCTGAGCGCCGACTCCGCGCGCCAGCTCGCCTTCCGCGCGGAGCTGGGCGACTACTTCGAGGCCGCGCTGAGCGCCGGCGCGGACCCCGCGCCGCCCGCGCAGGCGCTCGCCAACTGGGTGGTGAGCGATCTGGTGGGCCGGCTCGGCGATGGTGAAGGGGCGGGCGCGGGGGCGGGTGGGGATCCGAATCATTCGCGCGTGCAGGCGGGTGCGCTGGCGACCCTCGTGGGGCTGGTGGCCGCCAAGCGCATCAGCGTCGGCGCGGGCCGCCAGGTGCTCGACCGCCTCGTGGCCGACGGAGGCGATCCGCACGCCGATCGTTCAGGCCGAGGGCCTGGAGGCGATCGGCGGCGGCGAAGACCTCGCGGCGATCGTCGCCGCGGCGCTCGCCGCCAACGCCGATGCAGCCGAGCGCGTGAAGGGCGGCAACGCCAAGGCGATCGGCCCGATCGTGGGTCACGTGATGCGCGAGACCAAGGGCCGCGCCGACGGCGGCGAGGTCACACGGCTGGTGCACCAGCAGTTGGGGATAGGCGACCTCCGATTTCCATGAACTGAGTCATCCACACAGTCCTCCCGGTTCGCTGGGCCGCAAGATCGTGGCGGGGTTGATCCTGGTCGTCGCCGTCTGGATGCTGCTGGGGTTCGTGATCCACATCGTGGGCTTCCTCGTTCAGCTCCCTCGTGATCGTGCTGCTCGTCGTCGCGGTCGATCTGGGCGCTGCGCGTGCTTTCTATAGGGCCCGCCCGCCCCGCCCGCCGCGCGCGATGGCCTACGTCATCATCGCCATCTGCTTCGGATTGGCGGGAGGGATCGTTGGCCGGATCAAGGGCAGCTCGTTCGTGCTGTGGTTCCTGATCTCGGGCGCTCGTTCCGATCATGGGCCTGCTCGCCGCGATCGCCTATCGCTCCGAGCGCGAGGAGCCGCGCCGGCAGTGTCCGCGCTGCGGGCGCGTCACGAAGGCATACGACGCGATCTGCACGCGCTGTGGAGCCGAGCTCGAGTACCCGGAGGTCCTTCTGGCCCCCGAGTCCGCCGAGCGCATGGTGCGTCGGTGAGCTCTGCCCTCCCCTCGGATAGGACTCGAGATGGTGACGCGCCCGGGGACGCAGCTATAAATCTCACCATGGACGTCGATGCGCCTTCGGCGCAGAAAGGCTCGCTGATCTCCCGCGTGATCCATCGCTGGGGGTTCGAGGACGAGCGCGACTTCGCTGCTGCGCGTGGTGCAGCCCGGGCTCGTCGGCCTGATCGACGGCACCGTCTCCTCGATCGCGCCGATCTTCGCGGCGGCCGTCTCCTCGGATTCGCACACGGCGTTCGTCGTGGGGATCGCGGTCGCCCTCGGCGCGGGCATCAGCATGGGCGTGTCGGAGGCGCTGTCGGACACCGGGGAGAGCACCGGCCGCGGCACGCCGATCGTGCGCGGCAGCATCACCGGCGGGATGACGGCGCTCGGCAGCATCTTCCACACGCTGCCCTTCCTGATCCCAGATACCCACGAAGCGCTGATCGTCGCCGGCATCGTCGTGGCGATCGAGCTGTTCGTGATCGCCTGGGTGCGCCAGCGCTTCCTCGACGTCTCGCTGCGCTCCTCGCTGATCGTCGTCACCCTCGCGGGCCTGATCGTGCTCGCGATCGGCATCGCCCTCGGCGCCTCGTAGAGCCCCACCCTCCAGGCCGATACACTGGATTGCCCTAAATCGGTAAAGAGGGGCCCGACCGAAGCCGGGAGACACGCGCCTCCGGCGCGAATCCCCGTTTCGGCCAGCAGCCTACGCCGCCTGGGCCACCCTCTAACCCTGACCCTCGGTGAAAGGAGGTCGGTGCTATGCGCGCGGTCGATGCCCTGATGGAATGCCTCAAGGCGGAGGGCGTGGACGTCGTCTTCGGCCTGCCCGGCGGCGCCAACCTCCCCACCTACGACGCCTTCGTGGACGCGCGGCATCCGCCACATCCTCGTGCGCCACGAGGCCGGCGGCGGTCATGCCGCCGAGGGCTACGCCAAGGCGACCGGCAAGGTGGGCGTGGCCTTCGCCACCAGCGGCCCGGGGGCGACCAACCTGATCACGCCCGATCTGCGACGCGATGATGGACTCCGTGCCCGTCGTGTTCATCACCGGCCAGGTGCGCACCGAGCTGCTCGGCACCGATGGCTTCCAGGAGGCCGACACGATCGGGATCACGATGCCGATCGTCAAGCACTCCTTCATGATCCAGCACCCGCTGGAGATCCCGCGCGCGATCCACGAGGCATTCCACATCGCCCGCTCCGGCCGCCCCGGGCCGGTGCTGGTGGACATCCCCCAGGACCTATCTCGGGCGGAGATCGAGTACGAGCCGGTGACCGACGTGCGCCTGCCCGGCTACCAGCCGACGCTGGAGGGCAACCAGAAGCAGATCCGCCAGGCCGCCAAGGCGCTCGCCGCCGCGCAGCGTCCCGTGATCTACGCGGGCGGGGGCGTCGTCAACGCCAACGCCTCGGAGGAGCTCGTCGAGTTCGCGACCTGCGATCGCTTCCCGGTGACCACGCACGCTGATGGGCCTCGGCGCCTTTCCCGCCCGCCTGCCCGCCGTCAAGGGGGGCGCCCCGGAGGGTGGACCGCACCCGCAGTGGCTGGGGATGCTCGGGATGCACGGCACGCGCGCCGCCAACTACGCGATGGACGAGGCCGACCTGATCTGCGCGGTGGGCGCGCGCTTCGACGACCGCATCACCGGCAAGCTCTCGGAGTTCGCGCCGCGCGCGAAGTTCATCCACATCGACGTCGACCCCGCGGAGATATCCAAGAACGTGCCCGCGCACATCCCGATCGTCGGCGACGCCAAGCACGTGCTCGGGAAGCTGCGCGGTGGAGTACCGCGCGCTCGGCGCCGACCCCGCGCGTCTGGAGCAGTGGTGGGCGCGCATCGAGGGCTGGCGCGAGAAGTACCCGCTGGGCTACGAGGACAGCGCCGACGCCGAGATCAAGCCGCAGTACATGATCCAGGCGCTGTACGAGGCGACCGGCGGCGAGGCGATCGTCTCCAGCGACGTCGGCCAGCACCAGATGTGGGCCGCGCAGTACTACGACTTCCCCGCGCCGCGGCGCTGGATCAACTCCGGCGGCCTCGGCACGATGGGCTTCGGGCTGCCCGCCGCGATGGGCGCCGCCGTCGGCTGCCCCGATCGCCTGGTGTGCTGCGTCGCCGGCGACGGCTCGGTGCAGATGAACGCCCAGGAGCTCGCCACCTGCGCCCAGGAACGGCATCCCGATCAAGGTGTTCATCATGAACAACGGCTACCTCGGCATGGTGCGCCAGTGGCAGGAGCTCTTCTGGGACGGTCGCTACAGCCACGTCGACACGGGCAACTACCCCGACTTCGTCAAGCTCGCCGAGGCCTACGGCGCCACCGGCATGCGCTTCGAGGACAAGACACACGCTGGTGGAGGACATGCGGCGCGCGATCGCCACCGAGGGCCCCGTGGTGGTCGACGTGCGGGTGACGCGCGAGGAGAACACCTACCCGATGATCCCCGCCGGGCAGGCCGCGCGGGAGATGGTGGGCTGACGGGCCGGATCGAGGTGAGCTGATGGGCGAACCAGCCACCAAGGAGCCGCTCAGCCTGGAGGAGCTCGAGGCGGCGGGCAGCCTGCGCACCGGGCGCAAGCACGTGCTCTCGATCCTCGTCGAAAACAAGTCCGGCGTGCTCACGCGCATCGCCGGTCTGTTCGCGCGCCGCGGCTTCAACATCGACACGCTCACGGTCGGCCCCACCGACGATGAGCGCATCTCGCGCGTAACGCTCACGGTCGACGGCGCGCTGCACCCGATCGACCAGGTCACCAAGCAGCTGCACAAGCTCGTCAACGTGCTCAAGATCCGCGACCTGGAGCCCGGAGACACGGTCTCGCGCGAGCTCGCGCTGTTCAAGGTCGCCGCCGACGGCGTCCAGCGCGGCGAGCTGATGCAGATCACCGAGATCTTCCGCGGCAAGGTCGTCGACGTGACCAAGCGCTCGATGATCGTCGAGATCACCGGCACCACCGAGAAGATCGAGGCCTTCGAGAGCATGGTGCGCCCGTTCGGGCTGATCGAGATGATGCGCACCGGCGAGATCGCGATCTCGCGAGGTCGGGGCGAGACCTAGCGGCAACCGAGCTTCGCGCGGATCGCACGAGCGCCCGTTCGCGCTCGGCGAGTCCGATCGCGACCGGCTCTCGGCGCGCCTGCAGCTCGCCGTGCAGCGCGCGCGGCGCAGCGGGCGCCGACGCTCGCGACGCTCACCCTGCGCTGCGAGCCGGAGGTCGACCCGAGCGCCGTCGTGTGCGCCTCGCGGCGCCCGGGCGAGCCGTGGTTCGTGTTCGAGCAGCCCGAGCGCGGCCGGGCCGCGCTGGCGGCGCTCGGCGAGGTCACGAGCCTGTCGGCACGCGGCCCCGAGCGCTTCGCCACGGTGGCCGACCGCTGGCGCGCGCTCGCCGCCGCGGCGGTCTGCGACCCGCCCGGGGACCCCGCGCGCGAGGGAGCGCGGCGGGTCGGGTGGGCCGATCGCCGTGGGCGGCTTCGCGTTCGCCCCGGACGGCGGCGCCTCGCCGCCCGTGGTGCGGCTTCGAGCCGGCCTCGCTGGTCGTGCCAGAGGTGGCGCTGGCCCGTGACGAGCACATGGGGGAGCGTCGTGTGCGCCTGACCCTCTCCGCGCTCGCCGCGCCCGACGACACGCCCGAGGAGCTGCTGGCCCGCCTGGAGCGGCGCTTGGGGGAGCTGCGCTCGCGCCCGCTGGCGCTGCTCGACCCCGCGCCCGCCGGGCGCTACAGGGTCGCGAGCGCGATGCCGCCCGAGCACTACGAGGCGCGCGGTCGCGCGCGCGGTCGAGCTGATCCGCGGGCGGCGAGCTGGAGAAGATCGTGCTCGCGCGCGAGGTGCAGGTGCACGCGCCCCGCGGCCATACGATCCGGCCGCGGTCTTCGGGGTGCTGCGCGAGGAGTTCCCCTCCTGCTTCGTCTTCTGCGTCGGGCGCGGGGAGAGCGCACTGATCGCCGCCAGCCCCGAGCTGCTGGTGCGCCGCGAGGGCCACCGCGTCAGCACGCTCGCGCTCGCGGGCTCGACCCGGCGCAGCGCCGATCCGGCCGTCGACGACCACCTCGGCGAGCAGCTGCTGCGCTCCGAGAAGGACCGCGAAGAGCAGGCGATCGTGATCCGCCGCATCGAGCGCACGCTGAGCCGCCACGCGCTGTGGGTCACCGCCACGCCCGAGCCGGTGCTCGTGCGGGTCGCCAACATCCAGCACCTGGGCACCCCGATCCGCGCCCAGCTCGCGCCGCCCGCTCGACGCGATCGAGCTGCTCGAGCTGATGCACCCCACACCGGCGGTCGGCGGCGAGCCGCTGGCGCGCGCGCGCCCGCTGATCCCGGCGCTGGAGGGCATCGACCGCGGCTGGTACGCCGGCCCGGTCGGCTGGACCGACGCCACCGGCGACGGCGAGTTCTGCGTCGCGCTGCGCTGCGCGCTGCTGCGCGGCGACGTCGCCCGCTGCTACGCCGGCGTGGGCGTCGTGCGCGACTCCGACCCTGCGGCGGAGCTGGCCGAGACCGAGATCAAGCTGGCGGCGCTGCTGCCGCTGCTCTCCAGCTGAGCCGGTTTGCCTCGCTCAACAGTCTCCCAGCAGCCAGGCGAAGATGCCGGCGGGGATCGCCCAGATCGGCTCGTCGGGCGCCGGTGAGCAGCGGCGAGCGGGTGACCATCACGCCGCGACCGTGGCGGGCTTTCATCGTGAGGGCGTCCTTGCGCCAGCTGCCGTCGGTGTACTTGCACTCGAAGGGGATCTCCAGGTCCGGGCCGACGAAGTCGATCTCCGCGCCGGTGTCGGTCCGCTCGTACATGACCCTGTCGGTCTGCACGAACGCGGCCGGCGCGTGCAGCGATACGGCTCGGGCCAGGGCGAGGCCGATCTGCTGCTGGGTGAGCCTCGCGGCGTCCGGGGCGGTGAAGCTCGGGGTTGCGCCGGTGGGCGAGCTGGGCGATGAGCGGGTCCACGAAGTACAGCTTGCGCTGCGCCGCGGTGTTGGGCCTGCCGTCGCGGATGCGGTGGCAGCGCCAGGCGAGGAACGCGCGGACCAGGTCCTCGATGCGGTTCAGCGCCGCCTGGTGGCCGGGGAGGCCCACATCGCGGGCGATGCGCGAGGCGTTGATCGGGCTGCCCAGGTTCTGCGCCAGGCGGTCCAGCAGCGCCGCCACATCCGCTTCCGACATCGGCGCGGCGCGGATCGCGTCGCCCAGCACGACATCCCACAGGCCCTGGACGAACCCGTCGCTGACAGCGCCGTCGCCCACGTGCTCGCCGACGGCGCGTGGGAAGCCGCCGACGTCGAGGAACAGCTCCCACGCGTCCGCCAGCGCGTCGCTCCATGGCTCCAGCGCCGATATCGCCCGTTCGGCCTCGGGGGTCAGGAAGTCCTTGGGGCGGATCGCCTGCAGGGGCAGCTCCTCGAGACCGCCCAGCGCGCGGCAGAACGCGCGGAAGCCCATCGGCAGCAGCAGCCGGTCGGAGTCGGCGACGCCCCCGCGGCGGTCGGCGAGGTCCTTGCGCGCCTGCTCCAGATCGCGCGCCGAGGATCCCGTCAGCACGACGCAGGCCTCGCGGAAGGTCGTGTCCTGATCGCGCAGCTCCTTGATCGTCTGCGACCAGCCCGGCACGGCTGTCACCTCGTCGAGCAGCCAGTGGCGCGGGCCGGGCAGCGTGCGGGTGACGCTGTGCCCCTGCGCCACCAGGCGCCGCAGATCCTGCTTTGGAGAGCCCGTCGCAGGAGCAGTAGAAGACGGTCTTCGGGTCCGCGCCCTCGAGCGAGCAGCCGTGCGACCGCGCGCTTGAGCTCCAGGCTCTTGCCCACGCGGCGTGGCCCCCGCAGCACATACAGCCCCGGCGCGCGGATGTCGGCGAGCGGCTCGGGCTCGTAGTCCAGCGGGAGCCGCTCCGGCCGCCCGCAGGTCGGGGTCGTCGGTCTCCCAGCCTGCCCGCGCCCGCCAGGGGCTGCGCTCGGCCAGCAGGCGCCTGAGCTGGGAGTCGTTCATGGGCGCAATGATAGCGAAATACCATAGGTTCTCGCTATCTTCGCCTCGAATAAGTATAGATTTTCGCTACGTATCTGGCTGGGGCGTAGCGCTGATTGCTCCCGCGACGGCCTCCCACACGCGGCGATGCAGCTCGACGTTCGCCGCGCGCTCGGTGCGCACCTCGATGATGCTGGCCTGCCGATGCGGGCTGTCTTCAAAGCAGCGCTCGAGCGCCGCGCGGAAGGCGAAGGCATCGTCCACCCGCTCGTGCTCCAGCCCGTACAGCCGCGCGGCCTGGGCGAAGTCCAGGCCCGTGGGGGTGGCGATGTGCCGGTGTAGACGCCGTCGCGGCGCGCCGTGGATGAGCGCGCCACGGGCAGGAAGTCGAAGATGCCGCCGCCCTCGTTGTTGAGCAGCACGATCGTCAGGTCCAGACCCCAGTCGCCGGTGCGCCAAGAGGCCGCCGATGTCGTGCGCGAGCGCCACGTCGCCGATCAAGCAGCACCACCGGCCCCTGCCCGGCCGCGGCCGCGCCGAAGGCGCTGGAGACGGTCCCGTCGATGCCGTTGGCGCCGCGGTTGCAGAGCACGCGCGGGGGGTCCGGGCGGACCGGCCAGAAGCTCTCGATGTCGCGCACGGGCATCGAGGAGGCGACGAACAGGGTCGCCTCCGCCGGCAGCAGCACCCCCAGCTCGGCGGCCACCGCGGGCTCGGGCTCGCCCGCGAGCACGCCGAGGATCGCCTCGGCGGCGAGCTCGTCGGCGCTGCGCCAGGTCGCGAGCCAATCGGGGTCGGCCGCCGGCGGGGCGTCGAGCAGCTGCCACAGCGCGGCCGCGGGCTCGAGCGCCAGCGAGCACGGCAGAGCGCGCTGTCGGGGTCCTGCCAGCAGCCCTCGGGGTCGAGCGCCGCCTGCGGGACGTCGCGGTATGTCGGCGAGCCATGCCCGCAGCGGCTTGGAGGTGGGCAGGTCGCCGACGCGCAGCACGAGGTCGGGCGTCGCGCCTGCCGCGAATGGCTGCGTCGCGCAGCAGCGCGTCGTAGTGCGCCACCGCCGCCTCGCCGCGCCGCGCGCCCGACAGCGGGTCGGCCAGCAGCGGCCAGCCGGCCGCCGCGCAGAACGCGGCCGCCGCCTCACCGAGCGGCGTGTCGCGCTCGTGGCGCCCGGCCACCACCACGCCGCGGCGGCTCGACGGCGACCAGCTCGCCCAGCGAGCTCCATGTCCTCGGCGCCAGCGCGCGCGTGGCGGCCGGCTCACGTAGCGGCCGGCCGTCGGCGAGGGCGTCCGCTGTCCTCGGCCGGCAGCGGCTCGTCGCTCACCAGCGGCTCGCGCAGCGGGAAGTTGAGGTGCACCGCGCCGGGCGCCCCTCCAGCGTGCGCCAGTAGGCGCGGCAGGCGAGCGTGCGCATCCAGCGCAGCCGCTCCGCGCTCGCGTCGTGGGTGCCCACCTCGAAGAACCACTTCGCGGCGTCGCCGAAGAGCTTGACCTGGTCGATCGTCTGCCCGGCGCCGCTCTCGCGCAGCTCCGGCGGGCGGTCGGCGGTGAGCACCAGCAGCGGCACGCGCGCCTCGTGCGCCTCGATCACGGCCGGCAGCAGCTCGGCCGCGGCGGTCCCCGAGGTGCACGTCACGGCCACCGGCAGCCCCGACGCCTTGGCCAGCCCCAGCGCGAAGAAGCCGCTGCAGCGCTCGTCGATGTGCGAGTAGCAGCGCAGGCGCGGCTCGTGGGCGAGCGCCAGCACGAGCGGCGTCGAGCGCGAGCCGGGCGAGGTGCACGCCGCGCGCATCCCACAGCGCGCCAGCTCGTCCACGAAGGCGCGCAGCAGTAGGTGGGTGTCGGTGGGGGTGTCACGCGGTGGGCGCCGGTCGGATGCTCACGCGAATACGATGGCGCATGTGCCGGAGAACCTCGTCCTGCTGCACGGCTTCGCCGGCACCCGGCGCACGTGGGACGGCGTCGTCGAGCGGCTCTGAGCCTGAACGCTACACGCCGCTGGCGCTCGACCTGCCCGGCCATGGCGATTGCGGCGGACTCCCGTCCGATCACCTTCGGTGCTTGCGTCGAGCACGTGCTCGCCCACAGCCCTCCCGAGTTCGTGCTCTGCGGCTACTCGCTCGGCGGGCGCGTCGCGCCTGCACGTCGCGCTGGCCGCGCCCGAGCGGGTGTCGCGGCTGGTGCTGGTATCGAGTACCGCCGGGCATCGCGGACGACGCCGAACGGGCCGCGCGCACGAGCGGCCGACGACGCGCTTGCGGACGACCTCGAAGCGCGCCCTTCGAGGAGTTCATGGACCGCTGGGCAGCCCAGCCGGTGTTCGCCGAGCGATCCCCCCGAGGTGCACGCCGCGATGCGCGCCGAACAGCAACGCAACGACCCGCGACGCGCTGGCGGCCGTGCTGCGCGGCATCGGCACCGGGGAGATGCCGCCGCTGTGGAGCCGTCTGGACCGAGCTCGAGATGCCCGTCACGGTGCTCGTGGGCGAGCGCGACACGAAGTTCCACGCGCCGGGGCGGCGCATGGTCGAGCTGCTGCCCGACTGCGGAGCTGCGCATCGTGCCCGGCGGGCATCGCCTGCCGCTGGAGAGCTCCGCAGGCCGTCGCAGACGCCATCGTGCGGTAGGTCGCACTGGCAGAGCCTCGCGTCGGTGCCCCGGTTAGCGGAGGGGTCTAGGGGCAGGCCGGGAAGCACACCCTCGGGGTCGTTCGTTGGGGCTTGACAGCGATGCGGCGGCGACCACGGTGGCCATCTCGCAAGCTGCTCACGCGCTTCGAGCACCTCGGGCTGATCCGCATCGACGGGGTCAGGCACGCCAAGGGGGCACCCGACGCGTGGGTGCTCACCGGCCGCGGGCTCGACGTCGCGCGTGCGATCCGCGTGCAGACCGCCTCACGACCCGAGGCGCGCCTCAGCGCGACTCGCTGAGCTCGACCCCCAGTCCCGCCCGCTGGGCACGGCGATCCGCCCCTCGCGCACCGGCAACTCCTCCTCCAGATCCTCGAACAGGCTGAGGTCGCCAGGCCGCACGGCGCCACCGGCCCGCGCGAGGCGAGCGCCGCCGCGGCGTGCACGGCGGCGGCCACCCCGAGCGGGCCGTCGAGCGTGGAGGCGAGGTAGACCTCCGCGCCGGAGGTGCGCACGAGCGTCGCGGCGGCCAGCAGCCCCGCGATGCCGCCGCAGCGGGAGATCTTCAGGCACACCGCGTCGGCCACCCCCGCGCCCAGCGCGCCGGGCTCGCGGCCGGTCTCGTCGATCGCCACGCGCGCTGCCACCTGCTCGCGCACCGCGCGCACGCCTTCCAGTCCGTGGGTGGGCTCCTCGACCAGCTCCAGGCCCACGGGCGCGAGCGCGTCGATCGCGCGCACCGCCTCGCCCACGCTCCACGCCCCATTGGCGTCGACGCGCAGGGCCGTCTCGGGCCCTGCCGCGGCGCGCACCGCCGCGAGGCGGCCCGCATCGTCCCCGACGCCCACCTTGACCTTCAGGCATGCGAAGCCGCGCTGCACGGCCTCTGCGGCCTCCTCGGCTGCCCGCGTGCGATCGGTCGAGGCGAGCGTCGCGTTGCACTCGACCGCGGCCGCCGGGTTATCGGTGAGCAGCGCCGCCACCGGACGCCCCGCGCGCTTGCCGGCGCGGTCCCACAGCGCCAGGTCGATCGCCGCGAGCGCGGCGGGGAGGTCTTCGATGCGCCGGCACGCTTCGATCAGCTGCACCCCGTTCAGCGCGCCCGCCTCGGCGAGCACCGGCCGGTAGGCCTGCAGCGCGCGCCACACGCGCTCGGTGCTCACCCCGTCGTATGCCTCCAGTGGCGCGGCCTCGCCGTGGCCGCTCACACCGTCCTTGTCCATCAACGCCACCGTCAAAAGCTCACGCTCGCGCACGCTGCCGTAGGAGGTCAGCAGGGGCTTCCTCAGGTGCAGCGTCCGGCGCGTGAGGCTCAGCTTCACCCGCCACCCCCATCCCTTGTGAGGACCTTCATGGGCGCCCCCTCTCGCCGGTTGCGAGCGTCATTAGCCGATCCCTCCGCTCGCCAAGATTCCGGCCGACAGCAGCAGGCAGAACGTGAGCTGCAGCGCGCCGGTCTTCGCCAGCGCTCCGTTCAGCGAGGGTCCGTCCACGCGCGTGCGCACTACCTTCGCCACCGAGATCGCCAGGGGGGCCGCTCCCCAGCAGAGCAGCAGCCACGCGCTCATCGAGCCCAGCGCCCACGGCAGCGGCCCGCATAGGAACGCCACAGCGAGCATCGCCACATACAGGTTGCGCGTGCGCTCGCGCCCCAGGCGCACCGCGAGCGTGCGCTTGCCCGCGCGCCGGTCGGTATCGAGGTCGCGCACGTTGTTGACTACCAGGATCGCGCTCGCCAAGAGGCCGACGGGCACCGCGCAGACGAACGGCTCCCATGGCAGCGCCTGCACCTGCACGTAGTAGGACCCCACGACCGCCACCACGCCGAAGAACAGGAACACGAACACCTCGCCGAGTCCTTCGTACCCGTAGGGCCGTGGGCCCCCGGTGTAGAGCACGCCGGCCAGGATCGAGGCGGCCCCCACGGCGATCAGACCCCAGCCGGCGACGCTCACCAGATAGGCCCCGCAGAGCACCGCCAAGCCAAAGGTCACGTAGGTGGCGAGCAGCACCTGACGAGGCGGCACGAGCCCCCCCGCGGTCACCCGCACCGGCCCGAGGCGATCCTCGGTGTCGGCGCCTCGCCGTGCGTCGGAGTAGTCGTTTGACAGGTTCGTGCCCACCTGGATGAATACCGCTCCGAGCAGCGCCGCCACGAACGCCAGCGCGCTGAAGTGTCCGGCTCCCAGCGCCAGCGAGGTGCCCACCAGCACCGGAGCCACCGCCGCCGGCAGCGTGCGCACGCGCGCCGCCATGACCCAGATGCGCATCGCGCTCGGCAGCGCGCTGGGCACGCTCTCGCCGCGCCGCGAAGCTCGTGCGGGCTCCCGCGGGGGCGTTGTGGGCGCCGGGGGCAGGGAGGCGGTCATCGTTGCTCAGGCGCGTCTCGGAAAGCGGGAGAAGTCGGGTGTGCGCTTCTGCTTGTAGGCATCGCGGCCCTCCTGGGCCTCCTCGCTCATGTAGAACAGCAGGTTGGCGTCGTGCGCCAGCTGCTGCACGCCGGAGAGCCCGTCTTCGGCGGCGTTGAAGCTCGCCTTCAGCAGGCGCAGCGAGAAGGGGGAGAGGGCGAGCATCTCGTTGCACCACCGCACCGTCTCCTCCTCCAGGCGCTCCAGCGGCACCACGGTGTTGACGAGCCCCATCTCGAGCGCCTCCGCGGCGGAGTACTGCCGGCACAGGAACCAGATCTCCTTGGCCTTCTTGGGCCCCACCTGGTTGGCGAGCAGCCCTGCGCCGAACCCCCCATCGAAGGAGCCAACCTTCGGCCCCGTCTGTCCGAAGCGCGCGTTGTCCGCGGCGATCGTCAGATCGCACACCAGATGCAGCACGTGCCCGCCACCGATCGCGTAACCCGCGACCATCGCCACCACCGGCTTGGGCAGTCGGCGGATCTGGATGTGCAGGTCGGTGACGTGAAAGCGTCCCACCCCACCTTTGCTCGCGGCGTCGTCGGCCTCCCCGGCGAGGGGCTCCGATGCCTCCCCGGCGAGGGGCTCCGATAGATAGCCCGAGTCGCCGCGCACGCGCTGGTCCCCGCCCGAGCAGAATGCCAGCGGGCCCTCGCCCGTCAAGATGATGACGCCCACCTCGGTGTCCTCACGCGCGTCCTCCAGCGCCCGTCCGATCTCAACGATCGTCAGCGGGCGGAACGCGTTGCGCACCTCGGGGCGGTCGATCGTGACCTTCGCGATACCGGCGGACTTCTCATAGCGGATGTCGGTGTATTGGCCTGCGGGAACCCAGGTCGTGGACAAAGCTTTCTGCTTCCTTTTCGATGAGGGTCGTGCGAAGGCTAGCTAGCCTGTCAGCCATGGTGGTCGAGGGATGGCTGGAGCGCGCCGCCGCCGCGGCGCCAGAGCTTGTCGCCGTGGAGACTCCGGAGGGCAGCCTCTCCTATGCCCAGCTGCTTGCGCGCGCTCGCGCCGGCGCCGGCGAGCTCGCCGAGCGCGGTGTTGGCCCGGGCGCGCACGTGGCGATCGCGCTGCCCCCCGGGCTCGCCTTCGCGCAGTCGTTGCAAGCCTGCCTGCTGGCAGGCGCGGTCGCGGTTCCCGTGGATCTGCGCCTCAGCGCGGCCGAACGGGAGCACGTGGTTGCCGGCGCCGCGCTCGTGATCGAGGAGCCGCTCGGCGAGGGCTCCGCGGTGGATGGCTCGCCTGCAAGCCCTCACGACCTCACGCGCGTCGCCGTCGTGATCCATACCTCCGGCACCACCGCGGCGCCCCGTCCGGTGGAGCTCACCTACGGGAACTTTCTGTGGAGCGCTCTGGGCTCGGCCGTGGCGCTGGGACTGGACCCGCGCGAGCGCTGGCTGTGCGCGCTGCCGCTCTCACACGTGGGGGGCCTGTCGATCCTCGTGCGCAGCGCCATCTACGCCACCACGGTGGTGGTCCACGAGCGCTTTGAGACCGAGCGCGTTCTCGCTGCGCTGCGTGAGCAGCGAATCACCCTGGTGAGCCTCGTGGCGACCACGCTGGCGCGCTTGCTCGACGCTGGCCTCGAACGTCCACCGGCCTTACGCTGTGCGCTGACAGGAGGCGGTCCCGTGCCCCCGGCGCTGCTCGCACGCGCCGCCGCCGCGGGCGTTCCGGTGAGTCAGACCTACGGTCTCACCGAGAGCTGCTCGCAGGTCACCACTACGCCGCTCGCCGCGATCGGCGATGCGCAGACCGGCTGGGCGGGCACGCCATTGTTTTGCACTCGCCTGTCTGTCGGTGCAGACGCTGAGATCATGGTCGCCGGACCCACCGTTGCGCCCGGGAGTTTCGATGGGGACGGTTGGCTGCACACCGGAGACCTCGGCGGCCTTGATGAGAACGGGCGTCTGTGCGTTACCGGACGTGCATCGGACACGATCGTCAGCGGTGGAGAGAATGTCGCGCCCACCGAGGTCGAGGCTGTGCTCGAGGCGCACCCCGATGTGCTGGAGGCGGCGGTGGTTGGCCGTCTCGATCCCCAGTGGGGGGAGGCCGTCACCGCCATCGTCGTGGGAAGGGAGGGCGTCGAGCTTGCAGAGGAGCCGCTGCGTGCGCACTGCGCCGCGAGCCTAGCCCCCTACAAGGTCCCCAAGCAGATCGTGCTGGCCGTCAAGCCGCTGCCGCGCACGCGTTCGGGCAAGCTGCTGCGACGGGAGCTTGTATGAGCGCCGAGCATTGGGAGGAGGCCGCGCCCGGCTGGGTGCGCCGCCAGGACCAGATTCGCGCGTTCGGGGCGCCCGTGGCGCACTGGATGGTGCAGGCGATCCAGCCCCAGCCCGGCCAGCGCGTGCTGGAGCTGGCGGCGGGCCTCGGGGAGCCGGGAATGCTCACCGCCGAGCTGGTCGCTCCGGTGGGTGGGGTGATCGTCTCAGACCAGGCCGAGGGGATGCTCGAGGGCGCCCGCGCCCGAGCCGCCGATCTGGGGCTCACGAACGTAGAGTTCCAGGTGCTCGGCGCCGAATGGATCGACCTGCCGGTGGCGAGCGTCGATGCGGTGCTGTGCCGCTGGGGCTACATGCTGATGAACGACCCGCCCGCCGCGCTGCTGGAGACACGCCGCGTGCTGCGCCCCGGCGGACGCTTGGCGCTGGCGGTGTGGGACGCGGTGGAGCGAAATCCGTGGGCTCAGCTCCCGGCCTTGGAGTTGGGCGAGCGCGGTCTGTTGCCCGTGGCTGAAGAGAGTGCCCCGGGGCCTTTCGTGCTTGGCAGCTCAGAGCGAATCGAGGAGTTGCTGGAGCAAGCTGGTTTCACAGAGATCCTTGTCGATGCCATTGAAGTCGTGCGGCGCTCACAGAGCTTCGAGGACTTCTGGGAGGAGACACTCGACCTGTCGCGCAACTTCCACGACACGGTGCTGGCCCGTCCCGCGGGAGAGATCCTCGAAATCCGCGCCGGACTGGCACGGCGCCTGGAGCCCTACATGGGGGAGGACGGCTCGCTGGCGATCCCAGGGGTCTCGCTGCTCGCTGCCGCGAGCGCATGACGGCGCCGCGGGGCGCGCGGCCATAGGGCCCACCCGCGCGCGAGGCGCCCCAACCGATACCCTGCGCTCCAATGATCTATGACGACGACGCAGACCTGACCCTCCTCGACCCCCCATCCGGGGGGCAGGCAGGCAAGACCGTCGCCATCATCGGCTATGGCTCTCAGGGCCATGCCCACGCACTGAACCTGAAGGACTCCGGCGTCAGCGTCGTGGTCGGCCTGCGCGAGGACTCCTCCTCGGTGGCCAAGGCGCGCGAGCAGGGCCTGGAGGTGCTGCCGATCGTCGAGGCCTCGAGCCGCGGCGACCTCGTGATGATCCTCGCGCCCGACGAGCTGCACCGCGAAGTGTGGGAGAACGACGTGCGCGATGGCATCGCCGAGGGCAACATGCTGCTGTTCGGCCATGGCTTCTCCGTGCACTACAAGGAGGTGGAGCCGCCCGCAGGCGTGGACGTCGCGCTCGTTGCCCCCAAGGGGCCCGGGCACCTCGTGCGCCGCCAGTTCACCGAGGGCTCCGGCGTTCCCGGGCTGATCGCCGTCGAGCAGGACGCCACCGGAAACGCGCGTGCGCTGGCGCTGGCCTATGCGAAGGGCATCGGCTGCACGCGCGGCGGGGTGATCGAGACGACCTTCAAGGACGAGACCGAGACCGACCTGTTCGGCGAGCAGGCGGTCCTCTGCGGCGGCGCCTCCGAGCTCGTGCAGGCCGGCTTCCAGACGCTCGTAGAGGCGGGGTATGACCCCGAGATGGCCTACTTCGAGTGTCTGCACGAGCTCAAGCTGATCGCCGATCTGATGTACGAGAAGGGGCTCGCCGGGATGCGCTTCTCGATCTCCAACACCGCCGAGTACGGCGACTACACGCGTGGCAAGCGCGTCGTCACCGAGGAGACCCGCGCCGCCATGCGCCAGATCCTCGGGGAGATCCAGTCGGGCGACTTCGCGCGCGAGTGGATCGCCGAGAATCGCGCCGGCCAGGAGAACTTCAAGCGGATGCGCGCCGAGCAGGCCGCCAGTCAGGTCGAGGACGTCGGCCGCGAGCTGCGCTCGCACATGGACTGGATCAAGCCCTCCTTCTAGGGTCCAGCAGGCATTGCTCGCGTATCTTCTCTGGCATAGCCCCGCGGACGGCGTTGAGCGGGACGTCTACGAGCACGCGAGCGAGGGCTTTCATCGTTCGCTGCACCACGCGCCGCCGGCTGGTTTTCGCGGGTCCGCGGTCTACCGGGTGGCGGAGCTGCCCTGGCTCGAGGAGGGCGTTGCCTACGAGGATTGGTACCTGCTCGAGGACTTCTCGGCGCTCGGCGTGCTCAACGAGGCTGCCGTGGCGCACCGTCACCGCACGGCGCACGACGAGGTTGCGCGCCGTTTCGGCACTGGCGCCGGCGGGCTCTACGGTCTGCTGGAGGGACGCCCTGAGCTTGCCTCGGCGCCGCTTGGGATATGGATCTCCCGCCCGCCCGGAGCCGCCAGGCGGGCGCTCGGCGAGCTGCTCGGTGACGGCATCGACCCCGAGCACGCAAGCCTCTGGCGGCGCTCGCTCGTGCTCGGCCCTGCGCCCGAGTACTGTCTGCTCGCTCGCGAGCCTCCGGCCGGCGTAGCTCCGAGCCGTCTGCCGCAGGGCTGGCGTGCAACGATCACCACGAGAGAAGAGATCTGGAATGGCTGACTCAACCGAGACGACTCCACTCATCATCCCCTCAGAGCTGATCCCCGCCGACGGGCGCTTCGGCTGCGGTCCTTCCAAGGTGCGCCCCGAGGCGCTCGCGCGCCTCGCGCGCGAAGGCGGCGCGCTGCTCGGCACCTCCCACCGCCAGGCGCCCGTGAAAGGGCTCGTGGGGGAGATCCGCTCGGGCCTGAGCGAGCTGTTCGCAGCGCCCGAGGGGTATGAGGTGGCGCTCGGCAACGGCGGCGCCACGGCCTTCTGGGACGCCGCGGCGTTCGGGCTCGTCGATCGCCGCGCGCTGCACCTGACCTACGGGGAGTTCTCCGCGAAGTTCGCCCAGGTCACCGGCGAGGCGCCGTTCCTGGACGATTCGGTGCGGATCGCCGCGAACCCTGGCGAGGCGCCCGACCCCGTGATGGCCGGCGCCGTCGCAAGCCAGGCCGAGGTGGATACGCTCGCGTGGGCGCACAACGAGACCTCCACCGGCGTGATGGTTCCCGTGCGGCGCCCCGCGGAGGTGCCCGACGCGCTGGTGCTGATCGACGCGACCTCCGGCGCGGGTGGGCTGCCCGTCGAGATCGCGCAGGCCGACGCCTACTACTTCGCGCCGCAGAAGAGCTTCGCGGCCGACGGCGGGCTGTGGGTCGCGCTGCTGAGCCCCGCCGCGCAGGAGCGGATCGAGCGGATCGCCGCCTCCGAGCGCTGGATCCCCGCGTTCCTCTCGCTCGGCGACGGCGCTCGATAACTCGCTGAAGAACCAGACCTACAACACGCCCGCGGTGGCGACGCTGTTCCTGCTCGCCGACCAGATCCGCTGGATGCTCGGCGGCGGAGGGCTGGAGTGGTGCGTGGCGCGCACGACGGAGTCCTCCAGTCACCTGTACGAGTGGGCCGAGCGCACCCCCTACACGACCCCCTTCGTGAGCGATCCCGCGAAGCGCTCGCTGGTGGTGGGCACGATCGACTTCGGCGATGACGTCGACGCCGCGGCGGTGGCCAAGACGCTGCGCGACAACGGGATCGTCGACACCGAGCCCTACCGCAAGCTGGGGCGCAACCAGCTGCGCATCGGCATGTTCCCCGCGGTCGAGCCCGCCGACGTGCAGGCGCTCACAGCCTGCATCGAGTGGGTGGTCGAGAGGATCGCGTCATGAGCGCCCGGACGCCGTCGCGGCGCAGATCGGCGACCGGCCGCCGCCAGCGCTCAGCCCGGCGGCGAGCGCCTGAAGGTGCTGGTCAAGGAGAAGATCGGCGACTCCGGCGTGGAGCTGCTGCGCGAGCACTTCGACGTGGACCTCGGCGTCGACTGGAGCGATGAGGAGCTGGCGGAGCGGATCGGCGCCTACCACGGCATCCTGATCCGCTCGGCGACGAAGCTGACCGCCGAGCTGATCGAGCGTGCCGACCAACCTGCGCGCGATCGGACGCGCGGGCGTGGGCGTGGACAACGTCGACGTGCACGCCGCCACCAAGCGCGGGATCATCGTCGCCAACGCGCCGCAGTCCAACGTGGTGACCGCGGCCGAGCACACGATGGCGCTGCTGCTGGCGCTCGCGCGCAACATCCCGCAGGCGTACGTCGTCGCTGACGAGCGGCAAGTGGGAGCGCTCGAAGTTCTCCGGCGTGGAGCTGTACGAGAAGACGCTCGGGATCGTCGGCTTCGGGCGCATCGGCCAGCTGGTGGCCGCGCGCGCGCGCGGCTTCGAGATGCGCGTGGTGGCGTTCGACCCGTTCGTCAGCGCCGAGCGCTACCGCGAGCTGGGGGTGGAGAAGGCCGAGAACAGCGAGGAGATCTACGCGCAGGCGGACTTCATCACGATCCATCTCCCCAAGACGCCGGAGACGCAGAACTGGCTGAACGCGAAGGCGTTCGCCGCAGATGCGCGACGGCGTGCGCATCCTCAACGTCGCCCGCGGCGGGCTGATCGACGAAGCGGCGCTGCAGGACGCGCTCGACTCGCGGCAAGGTGGGCGGCGCGGCGCTCGACGTGTTCCCCTCCGAGCCGATGACCGAGCACCCGCTGTTCGGCTACGCCAACGTGATCGTCACCCCGCACCTGGGCGCCTCCACGGCCGAGGCCACCGACCGCGCCGGCTACCAGAGCGCCGAGCAGGTCGTGGCGGCGCTCGACCGGCGGCGTCGTCTCCACCGCGGTCAACATCCCCGCGATCGGCGCCGAGGACATGGAGGTGCTGGGACCGTTCCTGCCGCTCGCCACGCAGCTCGGGCGCCTGGCGATGGAGCTCGCCGAGGGCAGCTCGGTGGAGCGCATCGAGGCGGCCTTCATGGGGCGCATCGCCGAGTTCGACACGCGCCTGTTGACGCTCGCGGTGATCGTGGGCGCGCTGCAGGGCCGCACCGAGGAGCAGGTCAACCTCGTCAACGCGCCGTCGATGGCCGAGGAGCGCGGGATCGTGGTCGAGGAGAAGACGGTCTCCGAGGCGCAGGACTTCAACGAGCTGATCCGCGTCACCGTCGTCGCCGGCGGCGAGCGGGTCGCGGTGGCGGGCACCGGCATCGGCCCCAACCGCGTGCCGCACCTCGTGGAGGTGCAGGGCCGGCGCCTGACGATCGAGCTGGCGCCGTTCGTGACGGTCTTCCGCTACGCCGACCTGCCGGGCATGATCGGCCGCGTCGGCACGATCTTCGGCGCGCCACGGCATCAACATCTCCTCGGCCGCCGTCGGGCCACACCCCCGACGGGGGGTCCCGCGCCGACGGCGAGGAGCAGCGGCTGGCGGCGATGGTCGTCACCACCGACGCCCCCGTGCGCCGCGGAGGTCGTCGATGAGATCGTCGCCTCGGAGGGCTTCGTCAACGGCTGGGCGGTCGTGCTGCGGTGATCGGATAGGGTGAACCCGCATGCGTGTTGTCGTCATCACCAAGCACGGTGGGCCGGACGTCCTGAAGGTCGAGGAACGCGCCGACCCGAGCCTTGGGCTCAGGGGAGGTGCGCATCGATGTGGCCGCCTGCGGGATCAACTTCGCCGATGTGATGGCGCGCATCGGGCTCTACCCCGACGCGCCCAAGCCGCCGTGCGTGATCGGCTACGAGGTCGCGGGCACGATTCTCGAGCTGGGCGAGGGGCGTCGAGAGCCTCAGCCACGGACAGCGCGTGCTCGCGGGCACCAAGTTCGGCGGCTACGCCTCGCAGGTGGTGGTCCCGGCGAGCGACGTCGTGCCGCTGCCCGATGAGCTCAGCTTCGAGCAGGGTGCGGCGATCCCCGTCAACTACGCCACCGCGTGGGCGGGGCTGATCGGCTACGGCAACCTGCAGCCCGGCGAGCGCGTTCTGATCAACGCCGCCGCGGGAGGTGTGGGAATCGCGGCGACGCAGATCGCCAAGCGCCACGGCGCCGAGGTCTACGGCGCGGCCTCGCCCTCCAAGCACGCGCGCATCAAGGAGGAGGGCGTGGATCACGCGCTCGACTACACCCACGAGGGTTGGGACACGGGGCTGCCGCCCTTCGACCTGATCCTGGACGCGGTCGGCGGCAAGAGCTTCCGCCGCTCCTACGGGCAGCTGCGCGCGGGCGGGCGGATGGTGGCGTTCGGCGCCTCCGCGGCCGTCTCCGGCGAGAAGCGCAGCCTCGTCGCCGGGCTGGGCACGCTGGCGCGGATGCCGCGCTTCAACATGGTCAAGCAGATGTCCGAATCGAAGGCCGTGATCGGGCTGAACATGCTCACGCTGTGGAAGGACCGCGGCACGCTCAAGCCGTGGATCGATCCGCTGCGCGAGCTGATGGCGGACGGCACGATCAAGCCGGTGGTCGCCGGGACCTTCAGCCTCGAGCGCACGGGCGAGGCACACAACATGCTCACCGAGCGGCGCAACGTGGGCAAGGTCGTCCTCATTCCCTGAAGCGTCCCGTCCGTCGTTCGCTGTTGCGGTCCTCGGGTGGGAAACAAACGGCGGCGAAGCGAGCCTGGAAATGCGCAGCTTGCGCTGTCGGGCGGGCACGCCGCTTGATCGGCCACCGGGGAGCTAGGACAATCGCTGCGCTGGGCCGACATCCAACGTGTAGCGAAAGGAGCTTCAAATGACCAGGGCCAAGACGATCATCGCATTCGCGGTCGCGATAGGTGCGCTGTGGGGCACCGCCGTACCCGCGACTGCCAACTTTCATGCTAAATCGTATCCCGCTCAAGTAAAAGGAGAAAAAATAAAAAACCCGCAGTTTGTCGATAAGGAAGACACGACCTCCTGTCAGCTGGGTAAATACGAAGGAATCCTGCTGGCGGACTCTGAACAATTGAAATTGGCGCCCAAATACGGAGAATGCACTGCCATTATCAAGGGCGAAGAAATGAAAGCAGCGAAAATTGTAATAGAAATGAATGGCTGCACCTATAACTATCACCAAAAACTCGGCAAACTAACAGGCACTGTCACCATTGGATGTCCAGCAGGTAATGAGATCAAAATCAAACAGACGATTGCCTTTATCATATGTGAACAGCAGATAGGTCCACAGGGGCCACTTGGAGGGGTAACCTACGCGAACGTGAGCTCCACGCCAAAAACCTTCTCCTATAGTGGGACCCTCATCGGTCTGGTGATCAAAAACAGCCCCGAATGCAAAGTGGAGGGCGCTGAAGGGGAAGTCAAAGGTGAGCTCGACGAAAAAAACAGCTTCCGCGCATTTAAAACCGCATCGCCATTCGAACAGGTAGATCTGGAACTCCTATAGCCAAAAGTCGTCTGACCGCCGTCCGGGGAGCCTCTTGACCGAGGGCGCCTCCCGGACGGTTGGTCGCCGGGGGGCGCGACATTCGGGGCGGGCCCATGGCCAGGTCTATCGTGGGCACAGCCCGCATCTGTGGTAGCATCCCTCGCACATGTCGTTCTCGCTGTCTCTTGCACTCCTCCTGCTCCCCCTTCGGGGGGAATAGCGCGTGGCGGCCGCGTAGCCGCATACCCACCTGGAGGAAGTGCAATCGAGACCTAGAAGGGAGCACGAACGACATGAGCACCAAGCAGCGGCACGCACCCGACGAGCAGCCCATCCCGCGCGAGGCCTCCTCGGCGCTCACCACTCGGGGCGCACCCGAACGCGATGAGCGCATGCGCGTGCGCGTCTTCGACACAACCCTGCGCGATGGCGAGCAGTCGCCGGGCATCTCGCTGAACAAGCAGGAGAAGCTGGAGATCGCCCATCAGCTGGCACGACTGGGCGTGGACATCATCGAGGCCGGTTTCCCGATAACCTCGCCGGGCGATTTCGAGTCGGTGCAGGCCATCTCGCGGGAGGTTCACGGTCCGGTGATCTGCGGCCTGGCGCGGACGAGCAAGCAGGACATCGACGCCGCGTGGGAGGCGGTCAGGGACAGCGAGCGCCCGCGCATCCACACGTTCATCGCCACCAGCGACATCCACATCGAGCGCAAGCTGCAGACCACGCGCGAGGACGTCAAGGGCCAGGCGCGCGCGGCGGTGGCGCACGCGCGCGAGTACTGCGAGGACGTCGAGTTCTCGCCCGAGGACGGCTCGCGTAGCGACATCGCAGTACATGGCCGAGGTCATCCAGATCGCGCTGGATGAGGGCGCCACGACGATCAACGTGCCCGACACCGTCGGGCTACACGATGCCGCACGAGTACGCCGCGATGTTCGCCGAGCTGTACCGGCTGGTGCCCGATCTGCGCAACGTAACCGTCTCTGTGCACTGTCACGACGACCTGGGCCTGGCTGTGGCCAACTCGCTGGCGGGCATCGAAGCCGGCTGCCGGCAGGTGGAGTGCGCCGTCAACGGCATCGGCGAGCGCGCCGGCAACGCCTCGCTGGAGGAGATCGTGATGCTGCTGCACACGCGCCACCCCAGCTTGGGCCTGTGGACGGGCATCGAGACGACCGAGATCGCGCGCACGAGCCGCCTGGTCTCGCGCCTGACGGGATACCCGGTGCAGCCCAACAAGGCGATCGTGGGGCGCAACGCGTTCGCGCACGAGGCCGGCATCCACCAGGACGGCGTGCTGAAGGAGCGCACCACCTACGAGATCATGGACGCCACCACCGTGGGCCTGGAGAGCAATGCGATCGTGCTGGGCAAGCACTCCGGCCGCCACGCGCTGCACGAGGCGCTGGAGGAGATGGGCTTCCGCATCGACGGCGCCGCGCTGAACGCCGCGTTCAAGCGCTTCAAGGAGCTGGCCGATCGCAAGAAGCAGATCACCGCGATGGACCTGGAGGCGCTGGTCACCGATGAGCTGCGCGAGGAGATCCCCGGCTACACGCTGGAGTCCTTCGACGTCGAGGCATCCTCCCATCGCCCCCCGCACGCACGCGTGAGCGTGAGCCCACCGGAGGGACCCGCCAAACAGGGCTCCTTCACCGGCGATGGTCCGATCGACGCGGTCTTCCACGCGATCGACGCCGCCACGGGCGTGGAGACCAAGTTGCGCGATTTCCAGATCGGCGCGGTCACCGAGGGCCAGGACGCCCTGGGCGAGGTCTCGGTGGTGGTCGAGGCCCACGGCCAGTCGGGCTCCGGCCAGGCGATCTCCACCGACATCATCGAGGCCGCCGCGCGCGCGTACGTGCGCGCGGTGTCGGTCGCCGTCGCGCGTTCGCAGAGCGCCGACGGGGTGGTGGGGCTGCCGGCGACGACTTGATAGGAGAGGCCCCCACGAGAGGGGCCGGGATGGGCCGCGTTGGGTGTGACGGAGGCTGTTGCCGCGCATCGCTCGTCTGTGATAACATACGCTTGTATGGCGATGGCGATCAACGATCAGCTGAGCCCTCTGGTCTTGGGGGCACGCGTGCGCGCGCTGCGCGAGGCATCCTCGCTTTCCCTACGCGACCTGGCAGCGCGCAGCGGCGTGAGCGCGCCGATGCTCTCCCAGGTCGAGCGCGGCGATACGAGCCCCACGCTCACCGTCGCCGCGCGCATCGCCGCGGGGCTCGAGCTGCGGCTCTCGCAGCTTTTGCGCCTGGACGAGGACGGCGCGGTGACGATTGTGCGCGCCAACCAGCGCCAGCGCGGGGGCAACGCGCGGCGGGGGCATCGCTTCGAGGTGCTCACCTCCGGGCAGCCCGGGCAGCGCGCGGACCTCTCGCGCCACACGCTCGCCCCGGGGGGCGCGACGGGGGCGAGCGACGATCCCCCGATGCACGAGCCGGGCAGCCGCGAGACCGCCTTGATCGAGCAGGGTGGGGTCGTGCTCGTGTGCGACGGGCAGCGCCACGAGTTGCACACCGGGGACTGCGTCACCTTCGACGCTGACCTGCCCCACCATTTCGAGAACCCCAGCGCCGAGAACGCGAGTCTGCTCGCCGTCGTCTCCGCCGGGCTGAGACGGAGTTGAGATGGAGTTATTCAGTAACTACGCGGCCCTAGCCGGACCCCCTTGTGGGGTCCTCCTCCAAAAAAGGTAAAGGAAGACCGATGCCTAAGACCCTGTTCGAGAAGATGTGGGAGTCCCACGAGGTCGCGCCTGGCCTGCTCTACATCGACCTGCACCTGGTACACGAGGTGACCTCACCGCAGGCCTTCGACGGGCTGCGCCTGGCGAGGCGGAAGGTGCGCCGGCCCGATCGTACGCTGGCCACGGCCGATCACAACACGCCAACGGATGGCACGCCCGTGGCCGCGCGCATCAAGGACGAGCTTTCGCGTGTGCAGGTGCAGACGCTGGAGCGCAACTGTGAGGAGTTCGGTGATACCTGTCTATTCGCTGGGGTCAGATCGGCAGGGGATCGTGCACGTGATCGGCCCCGAGCTGGGCGTCACTCAGCCGGGCATGACGATTGTGTGCGGCGACTCGCACACTGCCACGCACGGCGCCTTCGGCGCGCTGGCGTTCGGCATCGGCACGAGCGAGGTGGAGCACGTGCTCGCGACGCAGTGCATGGTTCAGAGCCGTCCGCGCTCGATGCGCATCCGCTACGAGGGCGCGCTCGGCTTCGGGGTGACCGCCAAGGACCTGATCCTCGGCACGATCGGGCAGATCGGCGTCGGCGGGGCCACCGGCCACGTGGTGGAGTTCGCCGGCCCCGCGATCCGCGCGCTCTCGATGGAGGGGCGCATGACCGTCTGCAACATGACGATCGAGGCCGGCGGTCGCGCGGGCATGATCGCGCCCGACGACACCACCTTCGCGTGGTTCCAGGAGCATGAGCGTCCCGGCTTCCCGCGCGGCGCCGCGCTGGACGCCGCGATCGAGCGCTGGCGCGAGCTGCCCTCCGAGGAGGGCGCCACATACGATCTGGAGATCGTCGTCGATGCCTCCGCGCTGACCCCGCAGGTGACGTGGGGCACGACGCCGGACATGGTCCTCTCGGTCACCGACCGCGTTCCCTCTCCGGATGACTTCGAGGCTCCCGCCGATCGCGAGGCGGCCGAGCGCGCCCTGCACTACATGGCGCTGGAGCCCGGCACCCCGATCTCAGAGATCGCCGTGGATCGCGTGTTCATCGGCTCCTGCACCAACTCGCGCATCGGCGACCTGCGCGCCGCCGCCGAGGTCGTGGCCGGGCGCAAGGTGGCCGCGAGCGTCAGCGCGATGGTGGTGCCCGGCTCCCAGCAGGTCAAGGCGCAGGCCGAGGCCGAGGGCCTCGACCGCGTCTTTCGCGACGCCGGCTTCGACTGGCGCGTGGCGGGCTGCTCGATGTGCCTGGGCATGAACCCCGACATCCTCGCCCCCGGCGAGCGCTGCGCCTCGACCTCCAATCGCAACTTCGAGGGGCGCCAGGGGCGCGGCGGGCGCACACACCTCGTTTCTCCCCAGATGGCTGCCGCCGCTGCGATCGAGGGGCACTTCACCGACATCCGCGACTGGTCATAGGAGAGGCGAGTATGGAACCGATAGAGACGATCTCCGGCGCGGTCAGCCACCTGGATCGCTCCAACGTGGATACCGACCAGATCATGCCCAAGCAGTTCCTCAAGCGCGTCGAGCGCACCGGCTTCGGCGAGTTCCTCTTCTACGACTGGGCCAAGGAGCCCGGCTGGGAGTTGCCGGCCAACCCGATCCTCGTAGCCGGAGAGAACTTCGGCTGCGGCTCCTCGCGCGAGCATGCGCCGTGGGGGCTGCAGGACTACGGGTTTCAGGCGATCGTCGCGCCGAGCTTCGCGGACATCTTCTACTCCAACTGCACCAAGATCGGGCTGCTGGCGGTCGTGGTCGGCGAGGAGCATTGTCGCGCCCTGGCCGAGGCCGGCGACGGGCAGGTCGATCTGCGCGCCCAGGAGGTTCGCTACAGCGCCGACAATGGGGTGGTGGCGGTCCCGTTCGAGATAGATCCCGAGATTCGGCGGCGGTTGCTGGCTGGGTTGGACGACATCGGTGTGACCCTGGGCGAGGTGAACGCAATCGTCGCCTTCGAGCGTGACCGCGAGCGCTCCGGACCGGTGACGACGGCCCTGTGAGCCGGTCCGCCGCAAAGCCCTTCAACCGCTAGCCTGCCCACCCGCATGGCACACCACATAATCACCCTCTCCGGCGACGGGATCGGCCCGGAGATCATGGCCCCCGCGCTCGATGTCCTGCGCGCGGTGGGGGAGTTCGAGTTCGATGAGCGCCTCTTCGGCGGGGCCTCAATCGACGCGCACGGCACCGCTTTGACCGACGAGACGCTGGCGGCCTGCCGCGCCGCCGACGCAGTGCTGCTGGCGGCGGTGGGGGGGCCCAAGTGGGACACCACCGACCCGCACGCGCCACGCCCCGAGCAGGGCCTGCTCGGCCTGCGCAAGGGCCTTGGGCTGTACGCCAACCTGCGCCCCGTGCGCCCGCTGCCGGCGCTCTACGAAGCCTCGCCGCTGCGGCGCGAGCGGATCGAAGGGACCGATCTGCTGGTCGTGCGCGAGTTGACGGGCGGCATCTACTTCGGCGAGAAGGTGCGCACCGCCGAGATGGCCTCCGACCTCTGCGCTTACACCGTCGCCGAGATCGAGCGCATCGCGCGCACCGCGTTCGGCGCGGCGCGCGCGAAGGTCTCGAGCGTGGACAAGGCCAACGTGCTGGAGACATCGCGCCTGTGGCGCCAGGTGGTGATGGACGTGCACTCCCGCGAGTTCCCTCATATCGAGCTGGAGCACGTGCTCGTGGACAACGCAGCCATGCAGCTCGTCTCCGCGCCGCGCCACTTCGACACGATCCTCACCGAGAACATGTTCGGCGACATCCTCTCCGACGAGGCCGCGATGATCACCGGCTCGATCGGGATGCTTCCCTCCGCATCTCTGGGCGATGGCTCCGGACCGGGCCTATTCGAGCCCGTGCACGGCTCCGCTCCGGACATCGCCGGGCAGGGTATCGCCAACCCGCTGGCGATGTTCCTCTCCGCCGCGCTCCTCCTGCGCCACGGCCTGGGCTTGGCAAGCGAGGCCGCGGCGGTAGAATCCGCAGTTGACCGTGCGCTGCAGGAGGGTCTGCGCACTCCCGACCTGGGAGGCTCCGCGGGCACCGAGCAGGCGACGCGGGCTGTACTCGAACACCTCTGAAGGAGTCAACGACATGGACCCCACCGACCTCATCTGGATGAACGGCAGCTTCGTCGCCTGGGAGGACGCCAAGGTCCACGTGCTCACGCACGGCCTGCACTACGGCACGGGCGTGTTCGACTCGATGCGCTGCTACGACACCGAGCTGGGGCCGGCGGTGTTCCGCAACGTCGAGCACCTCGAGCGCCTGCATCGCTCCGCCGACCTCTACTACATGCCCGTGCCCTACTCGGTGGAGGAATTGCGCTCGGCCACGCTCGAGCTCGTCGCGCGCAACGGCCTGCGCTCCTGCTACATCCGCCCGATCGTGAATCGGGGTTATGGCCAGATGGGGCTCAACCCGCTGGAGGCCCCCATCGATGTGAGCATCGCCTGCTGGGAGTGGGGCTCCTACCTCGGCGAGGACGGCGTGCGCAACGGCGTGCGCGCCAAGGTCTCCTCGTGGCGGCGCATCTCGCCCGACTCGCTGATCCCCCACGCGAAGGCCTCTGGGCAGTACCTCAACAGCGTGCTCGCCAAGGTCGAGTCGCTCAAGGCCGGCTACCAGGAGGCGATCCTGCTCGACGACCACGGCCACGTCTGCGAGGGCACCGGCGAGAACATCTACGTCGTGCGCGAGGGCGAGATCGCCACGCCCGGGCAGCACAACTCGATCCTCGACGGCATCACCCGCCGCTCGGTCATCCAGATCGCCTCCGACCTCGGCTACTCGGTGGTGGAGCGCAACGTCGCGCGCGCCGAGATGTACCTCGCGGATGAGGTCTTCATGTCCGGCACCGCCGCCGAGCTGGTGCCCGTGCGGGAGATCGACGACCACACGATCGGCACGGGCGAGCCCGGGGAGGTCACGCGCGTGCTGCAGGCCGCCTTCGAGGACGCCGTGCACGGGCGCTCCGAGCGCTACCGCGAGTGGCTGGACGTGGTGCGATCCCCCGCGCTCGACACCCCCACTGGGCAGGCGCCCGCGCCGACCGCCGCAACCGTCTCGGCCCCGCCGCCGGGCACGCCCACACCGGCCGGCTGATGACCACCGTGGAGCTGTATGACGCGACCCTGCGCGACGGCATGGGCGGCGGCGGCATGACGCTCACCGCGGGGGAGAAGGTGCGCGTGGTTCACGCGCTGGACGCCCTCGGCATCCACATGATCGAGGCCGGCTTCCCCTCCTCGAACCCCAAGGAGCGCCGGCTGTTCGAGCTGCTCGCAGACGAGCACCTCGACACGGCCGAGATCGTCGCCTTCGGCATGACCCGCCGGCGCAAGGGCAGGGCCGAGCAGGACGAGGGGCTGCGCGTGCTCGCCGACTGCTTCGCGCCCGTGTGCACGCTGGTGGGCAAGTCCTCGCTGCTGCACGTCGAGAAGGTCGTGCGCGTCTCGCCTGAGGAGAACCTTGCGATGATCGGCGACTCCGTTGCCTTCCTCGCGGCGCAGGGCAAGCGCGTGCTGTTCGACGCCGAGCACTTCTTCGACGGCTTCGCGCTCGACCGCGCCTATGCGCTCGAGACGGTGCGCGCCGCCGCCGCCGCGGGGGCAGAGCGGGTGGTGCTGTGCGACACCAACGGCGGCTCGCTGCCCACGCGCCTGCGCGAGGTGGTGGCCGACGTTCGCAGCGCGTTGCCCAACGTGCCGCTCGGCATCCATGTGCACGACGACTCCGGCTGTGCGGTCGCCAACACGCTCGTGGCAGTCGAGGCCGGCGCCACACAGGTGCAGGGGACAGTGAACGGCATCGGTGAGCGCACCGGCAACGCCAACCTGATCACGATCCTCGCCGATCTGCAGCTGAAGATGGGCATCGAGGTGCTCCCCGCCGAGGGGCTCGCGCGCCTCACCGAGACCGCGCACTTCGTGGATGAGCTGCTCAACCGCGCTCCCGATCCGGCGCAGCCCTACGTGGGCAAGCACGCCTTCGCGCACAAGGCCGGCCTGCACGCCGCCGGCGTGCAGGCCGACCCCGATGCCTTCGAGCACGCCAACCCCGAGCTGGTCGGCAACCAACGGGACATCCTCATCTCCGAGCTAGCGGGCCGGGCAACGGTGCTGGAGAAGGCCCGCGAGGCGGGCATCGAGTTGGACGACGCCGCCGCGCAGCGCACGGTGGAGCGCGTCAAGGAGCTCGAGCACCAGGGCTTTCAGTTCGAGGCGGCGGACGGCTCCTTCGAGCTGTTGATGCTCAGGGAGTCCGGCGACTACGAGCCGCTGTTTCGCCTGGAGTCCTGGCGTGTGCTGGTGGAGAAGCGTGCCGATGGGCAGGTCGAGACCGAGGCAACCATCAAGATCTGGATCTCCACCGGCGGGGCGCAGGACGAAGGGCAGCACTACATACGCACCGCCATGGGCAACGGGCCGGTCAACGCGCTCGACAAGGCCCTGCGCGAGGCGATCGGGGAGATCCACCCACATCTGCGCGACATCGACCTCGTCAACTTCAAGGTGCGCATCCTCGACGAGACGAAGGGCACCGGCGCCGTAACGCGGGTGCTCATCGATGCCTCCGACGGCAAGAGCGTCTGGGGCGCGATCGGCGTGTCCGAGAACGTGATCGCCGCATCCTGGGATGCGCTCGTGGACTCGCTGGAGTATGGGATGCAGGTGGCCGCGAGGGCCGCCGGAGCGCGCGGAGCGTGAGCGGCGCGCCGGCTGAAACGCGGTTCGGTGGGGACATCGCCGGCGGACCGCACCGGAGCGGGCCAACGACGATCCCGCTCGCCCAGCCCGTCCTGGGGGAGGCCGAGGAGCAGGCTGTGCTCGAGGTGCTGCGCTCCGGGCAGCTCTCGCTCGGGCCACGCGTGGGGGAGTTCGAGCGGGCGTTCGCCGCACGCGTGGGAGCCCCGCTGGCGTGCGCGGTGTCCAGCGGCACCGCGGGCTTGCACCTCGCGCTGCGCGCAGTGGGGGTGCAGCGCGGCGATGAGGTCATCACGAGCCCCTTCTCGTTCGTTGCCTCGGCCAACGTGGCGCTGTACGAGGGCGCGCGGCCCGTGTTCGCCGACATCGACCCGCTCACGCTCAACCTCGACCCCGAGGCTGCCGCTGCCGCCGTCACCGAGCGCACGCGCGCGTTGCTGCCGGTGCACATCTTCGGCTACCCCGCCGCGATGCCCGCCTTCGAGGAGCTCGCCAACCGGCATGGGCTGGCGCTGGTCGAGGACGCCTGCGAGGCGCTGGGAGCCATCCACGCCGACGGGACGCCGGTGGGCGGCCGCGGGCACCCCGCGGTGTTCGGGTTCTACGCCAACAAGCAACTCACCACCGGCGAGGGCGGGATGGTGACGCTCGCCAACCCCGCGCTAAAGGAGCGGATCGACTCCGAGCGCAACCAGGGCCGCGCGCCCGACATGGGCTGGCTCGATCACGACCGGCTGGGCTTCAACTACCGGCTCTCAGATCTGGCGTGCGCGCTCGGACTCGCGCAACTCGAACGTCTGAGCGAGATGCTCGCGGCGCGAGCGCTCGTGGCCCGGCGCTACCGCGAAGCGCTCGCGGACATCGAGGGGTTGGAGCTGCCCTGCCCCGACAGCGACGGAAACGTGCGCGGGTGGTTCGTGTTCGTCGTACAGCTACCCCGCGGGATCGATCGCGATGGGGTCGTGCGCGGGCTGGCCGAGCGGGGGGTGCAGAGCAAGCCCTATCTCCCCGCGATTCATCTGATGAGCTTCTACCGCGAGCGCTTCGGGCACCGCGAGGGGGAGTTCCCGGTCTGCGAGGACGTCGCCGCGCGATCCTTGGCGCTGCCGTTCTTCCCGGGGATGGGGGAGGGGGAGATCGGCGCTGTGACTGACGCGTTGCGCGCACTGCCGCTGGGACGGTAAGCACACAGCCGTCGGGGTGAGAATTTTGGGAGTTTGGGCGCGGGTTGTTGAGAAAAACCGTACGTGGCGGGAGGTTTGAGAGCGGCGCGGGGGCCGGAAGACGATGTCTTCCGGCCCCCGGCTTTCTAGGCTATCTTTGATGCCTGTTACGGTCTACTAGCCTATTTGACGGCTCCTCCTTCGATGAATGAGGTGCCTTCGTATTTCCCGTTTTTGCCTTTTGTCGCGGCGGTTTCGCACGCTGCGGCGCTACTTGCTTCGTAGGTTATTTCTTCGACTGTCCCTTTTACTTCTAGACCCGCAGGTGGACCCGTTATGTTTGTATAGAGCACTGTTTTGAGCGGCCCCTGGGCGCCTTTGATCGTAAGCACGCATCCTGTCGTTGGCACTTTAATTGTGATTACACACGATGCTTCTATGGTCACAGTCCCATTAATATGGAAGTTAAAAGTGCACCCTTTGCTAACTTCAACTGTCGCTGAAACAAATTTAAGCAAGGCAAAGCATTCTTCATACTTTGGCGTCACTTTCACTTGTCCGCTCGGGCCGGTAAGGGTACCTGTGTAGACTGATTTCTGACATTCAACAGGCGTTTTTTCAGCCTTGAATTTGTGGTTGCCTTTCTGTTTTGCTTCGGCTTTAAACGGATACGAGCCACCGATGTGTTCAAACGTTGTGAACCCAAATGCGGAAGGCGCCGTGACGCCCACCATACATATCATCGCGGTCAATGCGATGAGTATTCTTGTTTTTAGCATCCTGCTTCCTTTGTTGTTGTGTGATGATCTTTTGTTTCTGACTTGCTTCTGACGGCGTCTGATGAACCTTCGCTCAACGAGCTTATGTTCCACCATCGACCATCGAACCCAAGAAACAGGTTCTAGATCAGCTTTGCACGCTCGCTGATGCCAGTCAAGGGGCCTCGTCTGGTAGCACCGCCCCCGGCTTCCGTGGCGAACCACTGTGCTACGCAAAAGCCCTGCAAATGGGCACATTGCCTGGGAGCTAGCTATAAGAAGAAGTCAGAGACATTTTCTGGAAACTCAGGCCAGAAACGCGATCTAGAGCCGAGTCAGAAACAAGACCGTCGGGCCAAAGTAAGAAACACCACGGTCGAGGCTTGAACGGCAGTGCGTATGATCGATTACATCACTCGAAAGAACAACATCAATCGGCTGAGTCCGGCCCGCTTGTCCCAGGCCCTGAGCCTCTTCGGGGGCGTGCCTGTGCTGGCAGCCGTACTCGTGTGCGGAGCAAGTGGGATCGCCGGGGCGGCAACGCTGCCGGACGGCCGCGCTTACGAAATGGTCACGCCCATCGAAAAGAGCGGCAACCAGGCTGGTGTCTACTACAAGGGCGCCGCAACGGCTCCCGCCTACGTGGTCGCCACGGCCGACGGCAGCGGTGTCCTCTTCGACGCGACTGGACCCATAGGCGAAACCCCCGATGGCATCGATGTGATCTCTGTGGCGCATCGCTCGACGTCCGGCTGGGCGACCGTTGCGGGCTTGCCGCGCGGGCTGGGGGTGCTCAAGTTGGGCAACAACTCCCCGTTGAGCACGCTTCCATCGACGAACCTCTCCCGGGTGGTGTTCGTCGCCGGCGGCTCCTACGTGCTCGGCGACGAAGGCCCGGGGGGCCGTTCGTCGGCAAACATATTTCGCGCCGAAGGCAGTCAGACGATCCCCGCGTGGCTTGGCCAGCCAACCATCGCGGATCCAATTCCAGCTCTGGGTGGCAACGAATACCTCGCCAGCAACCTCGTGCCCGCTGGCGGCTCGCCGGACCTCGGCATCGTCTACTTCACCTACGCGGGGACGCTGACTCCGCAGGACGACAGCTCTCAGAGGGTTATGCAGGTCCGTGAAAGCGGTGCCGGCCAGGACTGGGGCTTCTACGAGTGGCGGGAAGGATCGCTGACCGATGCGGGTGAACTGCCGGACGGCGAATACGATCCCTACGGCGCGGTGCCCGCCGCTACGGTCGAGAACTCGGGCACCAGCCCCGATGACTTCGGCAACCAGGTGTCCGCCGGTGGCTCGCGCGCGCTGTTCGTGAGTCCCAGCCCAGACGTCTGTCCCCTGCAGCCAAGACCGCCGAACCCCGAATGCAACGGCGACACGCCGGAGCTGTATATGCGCGAGACGGCGCCCGGTGGACAGCAGAGCACGGTCCTCGTTTCACGCTCCGAGCTCCTGCCTCCGGTTGGTCCGCGCCCGGCGCCGGCGCCGGACGGCCCCGTGGCGGTCGTCGACCCAGCTCCATTCGGTGAAAACGAAGCGTATGCGTACGCCTCTCCGGACGGCTCCCACGTCTTCTTCGAGAGCAGCGACAAGTTGACCGCGGATGCACCCCCGGGCGGGCAGCCACTGGAGTACGTCTTCGACGTCGAAACCGAAGAATTGAGGTATCTACCCGGTGTCGTGGGGCCGATCTTTGCGTCCTCACAGGACGGGTCGCGGATCGTGTTCGATAACACGATCAGTGCACAGCTGGATCTGTGGGAAGCCGCTGGAGGAGGGGGAGCGATCACAGAGATCGCGGCGCTTCCCTCGCCCGCCCGGACCTCGACGAACTCTGGGAATCTGCTCATCGGCGCGGTGCGCGCGACGGCAGACGGGTCTGTGATCGCGTTCGAAACCGACTCCCCGCTACCGGGTTTCAACGATGCCGGAGGCTACGAGCAGGTCTATCGTTACGACGTCTCCGCTAAAACGCTCAACTGTGTCTCCTGCCCGCCGGTGGGGGTCGTGCCGTCCGGCGATGCACACCTCTCCAACGACAATCGCGTCGGCAACCAGAGCCTGCTGGTGGACAGCCGTGGCATCTCTGCCGACGGCAGCCGCGTGTTCTTCGATGCGCCCCAAGCGCTTGTTCCGCAGGACGTCAACGGCGTGCGCGACGTATACGAGTGGGAGGACGGACATACCCACCTGATCTCCTCTGGTACAGGCTCGGAAGAATCGTTCTTCGACGACAACAGCAACTCCGGCGACGATGTCTTCTTCACCACGGCCGAGGGCCTGGTCACAGGGGATACCGACGGGGGCTATGACATCTACGATGCGCGCATCGGGGGCGCTCCGCCCCCGGAATCTGTGACCGCGGAATGCGGCGGCGACGCCTGCCAGGCCGCACCCTCCGGGTCTCCCTTCCTGCCGCTGCCGGGCGGCAGCGGGACAGCTGCGGGAGGAGGGAACCTGAGCCCACTATCTGGAGCTCGACCTGGGGTGAGGCATAAGAGGGTGGTCAAGAAGGCGCACAAGAAGCGACGTGCCGCGAAGAAACCGCACCGCGCCAAGCGCGCCAGCACCCGGCGAGTGCCCGTTCGGGTCGGGCGGTGATGGGGCAACCGATGCGTAGCGGATCTGGGAGACGGATAGTGGCGGCTATGTGGACGGCGGTCGCGCTCGGCGCGGGCGCCGCGGCGTCCCCGGCACAGGCTGGCTTCGGCATCGCGCCGGGTAGCTTCACGACGACCCCGTCGAGCTCAGAGGCGGGCGCCCATGCGGATCTGACGACCAGCTTCGATCTCAACCGGGACGCCGAAGGGGAACCGATCGGCACCGTGAAGGACATCGGCGTTGACATGCCGCCCGGCGTAGTCGGCAACCCCACCGCCACACCGCGGTGCCCGATGAGCCAGGTCATCCACGGCACCTGTCCACCGGACAGCGCCGTCGGGGTCGCCACCGCGGAACTCGCGGGTATTGAAGCGCCTGTGGTTGGACTTGTATACAACATCGTGCCGTATGCCGATGAGCCGGCCGCGTTCGCGTTTGCCGTGGTGGTCCCGGTGCGGCTCGACATAGGCGTGCGCTCGAATGGCGATTATGGCGTGCATGTCTCGGTTCGGGAATTGACGGAGGCGCATCCGATCCTGTCCTCGACGGTGACGCTGTGGGGCGTACCGGAGGCGCACAACGGACCCGGCCCGTTCAACTTCATCGACAGCAATGGGATCCCGCACGAATACGGTGGCCCTGGGCCCAATGTGCGGATCCCGTTTCTCACCAACCCGGAGGTGTGCGGCGCCAGCGCGCTGCACGCGGTCCTCGCCGTTCGACTCCTGGCAGGCGCCCGGCTCGTTCCTGGAAGCCGAATCCTCCTTCCCGACCTTCAGCGGGTGCAATCAGCTCACGTTTGAACCGTCGATCTCCGTGCGGCCCGACACCTCCCAGGCGGGAGCTCCCGCCGGCTACACCGTGCGGTTGCACGTCCCCCAGAACGAAGATCCTGAAGGGCGAGCCACGCCCGAGGTGCGCAACGCAGTCATCACGCTGCCCAGGGGCACGGTGCTCTCGCCCGCGGCGGCCGACGGCCTGGAAGCGTGCTCGGAAGGAGAGATCGCTCTGCATTCCCTCAGGGCCCCGACCTGCCCGCCTGCATCGAAGGTCGGGTCGGTGACGGTCGAAACACCCCTGCTCGCGCAGCCACTGACGGGAAGCCTGTATCTGGCGCGTCAGGGAGAAAACCCGTTTGGCTCGCTGTTCGCCGTCTATCTGGTGGCCGAAGGCAGCGGGGTGATCGTCAAGCTCCCCGGCGAGCTGCAGGCCGACCCTGCGACTGGTCAGCTGACGACAACCTTCCGGGAAAATCCCCAGCTTCCGTTCAGCAACCTGACGGTGACCCTCAAGGGCGGCCCACGCGCGCCGCTGGCCAATCCCACCACGTGCGGCCCGGCCACGACGAACGGCGATCTGACGCCGTGGTCGGGCGGCCCGGGACGGACACCGGACGCGATTCTGTCGGACAGCTTCCTGGTCACCGGCTGCCAGACGCCGGTGCCCTTCCAGCCCGTGTTGGTGGCTCAGACCACCACACCAGCCGCGGGGGGCTTCAGCCCGTTCACGCTGACCCTCTCCCGCGCGGATGGCCAGCAGGACTTCGGGCGCGTCCAGGTGCAGACGCCGCCGGGGCTGGAGGGGATGCTCTCCCAGATCTCGCTGTGCCCCGAACCGCAGGCATCGCAGGGCGCCTGCGGTCCAGAGAGCCTTATCGGACACACCACGGTGGCCGCCGGTCCGGGTTCGCATCCGTTCTACCTCGGCGGCCAGGTATACCTCACCGGACCCTACGCCGGTGCCCCGTTTGGGCTCTCGATCGTGGTGCCGGCTGTCGCTGGTCCCTTCAACCTCGGGACCGTCGTGGTGCGCGCGACGATCGACGTCGATCCGGCCGATGCCCACCTGACGGTCACGAGCGAACCGCTGCCGCAGATCCGTGACGGCGTTCCATTTCAGCTCAAGGCGATCAACGTGACAGTCGATCGCCCCGGGTTCATATTCAACCCCACCAACTGCTCGGAGCAGTCGATCAAGGTCGCGGTGGCCTCCACGCAAGGGGCAGACGCGGTGCTGTCCAACCCATTCGCGGTCACCGGCTGCGCCGCCCTGTCGTTCAAGCCGAAGTTCTCGGTGTCCTCCCAGGCCAAGACGACCAAGAAGAACGGTGCGAGCCTGGATGTGAAGGTGGCCTACCCGAAGGGCGCGCAGGCGAACATCGCCAGGGTTGCCGTCACGCTTCCCAAGCAGCTCCCGGCGCGGCTGACCACGATCCAGAAGGCCTGTCTCGCCGCGACGTTCGCGGCGAACCCCGCGAGCTGTGGCCCGGGTTCGTTGATCGGAACCGCCAGGGCGCTCTCACCGGTGCTGCCAGTGGCGTTGGTCGGACCCGTGTACCTGGTTTCCCATGGTGGCGCGGCCTTTCCGGACGTCGTCGTGGTCCTCGAGGGCTACGGGGTGCGAGTCGATCTGACCGGCCACGTCAACATCGCCAGGGGCGGGATAACAAGCTCTACATTCGCGAGCGTGCCGGACGTGCCTGTCGCCTCGTTCGAGCTCAGCCTGCCTGAGGGCCCGCACTCGGCGCTCAGCGCCAACGGCAATCTATGTGCCAAGCCGCTGGTGATGCCGACGACGATCACCGGCCAGAACGGTGCGCAGATAACGCAGAGCACGAAGATCGTGGTCAGCGGCTGTCCAGCCAAGCGCCGTACGAAGGCTCACACGGTCAAGAAGCGCTAGCTGCGGTGAGGAGTCCGTGGGCGTACTCCTGTATTGAGTTCGCGGCGGGCCGCGGGGCCGCGATATCCTCGGATGTCCTCGAGGCTTCAGTTCTGAGCCGGTTTGACGGCGACCCGCGCTGCCTCCTGCGCGCCGATGAACGGCGCCAGAGCGATGTACGTCGCGTCGGGCGCCAGCTCGGGCAGCTCGGCGAGGCGCCCGTGCGCGGCGTGGTGGAGGAAGATCTCCTGCAGCCCGCCGGCGATCGCATCGATCACGATGGCGGGAGGCCGCTTGTTCTTGGGCACTTCCTCCAGGCCCGGAGCCAGTAGCTGCGCGTAAGCGCTCAGACCCCTGTCCGAGAGCTTGATCGCGCGCGGCGTGGCGATGGAGGTGCCCATCAGGGCCAGGCGCGCGAACGAGGGCTCGGAGGCCAGGTACTCCGTCAGGTTGTGGAGGCCGTCGCGCACGCCGCTGCGCCAATCGGGCGCGCTGGCGAAGGCCCTTTCGACGATGTCAAGACCCTTTGCGTGACCCAGCTCGTAGGCCACCAGGAAGGCGTCCTCCTTGCTCTCGAAGTGCTCATAGAACGCCTGCAGCGAGATGGCCGCCTCGCTGGCGATATCTTCGACCGTCAGCCCCCCGTATCCATTGGCGGCCGTGAGGTTGGTGACGGCATCGAGGATCCGCTCGCGCTGGTTGTGCACGACGAAGCTGCGCGAGGCGCCGTGGGGCGAGCGCCTGCGGTCTCCGGGCGCGCGGGGGGAGAGCGTCCCCGGCGCGCGGCCCCCCAATGGCCGGCCTCTCGGCGGCGACTGCACGCGGGCGCGCTTGGGGCGACGCCTGGCGATGCTCGCCTGCAGCGACTTGGGCACCGGGTGGTAGACGGCCGCCCAGCGCGCCAGGTCGGGGACCAGGTCGAGCGGCCTCGTGCTGCGGCCACCGTTCAGGCAGGCGACCAGCACCCGGTTGAGCCCTCCGACCACAGCCCTGAGTGTCGTGTCCGGCAGGGTTCCCGACGGAGGGCGTCCAGCTGCTCCGGTCTCCGGCCGCAGGCCCTCGTTGATGAGCGCCCCGTATCCGGCGATCGCGCGCTCGCGGCGCTCGACGCCCGCCGGCCCCACGGCCGTGATCTCGGTGACCGCCAGGCGCAGAGCGTCGGGGTTTTCCATCGCCGTCAAGAACAGCGCGCGGATCGCGACCTCGATGCGATCGCCCCCCCCGCGGGCTTCCGTGAAAGTGTGCATAACGCGGCGCCTGCCCTCCTCGACGATCGAGTCGTAGGTGGCCAGGAAGCACTCTTCCTTGTTGGCGAAGTGCTGGTAGAAGGCCTTACGCGAAACCCCGGCCCGCGCCACGACATCCGAGACGGTGCTCGCCACGTAGCCCTGTTCGCCGACCGACTCCAGCATCGCTATTCCGATGCGCGTGCGCTGATTGGCGGCCACCTGCTCGCGCGAGAGCGAATGCGGTCCGCGCGGCAGTCTGGAGGTCATGAATGGGAATGGTTTGGGGCTCTCCAGATGGCGCCAGGCCTTCTGCGGAGGGCGCCGAGTGGTCTGCGACATTTCGTATCTCCTACACTGAGTCAAATGGATGGAAAGGAATCCCAGCGTACCAGCGAAACACTGCTGTACCAGGGAGTGCGCTACTGCCGTTGCGCGCGGTCTCCGTCCCCGCACCGGATGGCCGCGCCGGCGCGGGCCCGGCGAACTGAGAGGTAGGGATCTGGCTCCAAGCCCTAGACTCACGCCGGCGTGTCCCGTTTCCACGAGCCCCAGCACCCCGACTTCCAACGCCTGAACGCCTCGATCGGCTTCGACAGGCGTCTGTGGCCGCAGGATCTTGCCGGCTCGCGTGCGCACATGAGGATGCTCGCCGAGCGCGGGTTCATCACAGCCGAGGACCGCGATGCGGTGCTCGCGGGCCTCGCGCAGGTGGAGCGGGAGCTGAGCGAGGATTGTTTCCGACTACTGGAAAATGATGAGGATATTCACATGGCGATCGAGCGGCGCCTGATCGAGATCGTCGGGCCGGTGGGCGGCAGGCTGCACACGGCGCGCTCGCGCAACGACCAGGCGGTCACCGACCTGGCGCTCTACACGCGCGAGCACGCCGCCGCGGCACAGGTGGCCGTCGCCGCGCTGATGGCGGCGCTGCTGCGGTGCGCCGAGGAGCATCTGGAATGGCCGATGCCTGGCTACACCCACCTGCAGCGCGCCCAGCCGGTATACCTCAGCCACCACCTGCTCGCCTACTTCTGGATGCTCGCACGTGACCGCTCCCGCTTCGCCTTTGCCGAGCGCGAGGCCTCGCGCATGCCGCTCGGCGCCGGCGCCCTGGCCGGCGTGAACTTCGACATCGATCGCCGCGCGGTGGCGCGCGAGCTGGGCTTTGCGGAGGTCGCCCCCAACTCGATCGACGCTGTCTCCGGACGGGACTTCGTGCTCGACTACCTTGCCGCCGCCGCGACGTGCGCTACCCACCTCTCGCGCCTGGGCGCCGAGCTGGTGCTGTGGTGCAGTGAGGAGTTCGGCTTCTGCGAGCTGCCCGACGCATGGAGTTCGGGCTCCTCGATCATGCCCCAGAAGAAGAACCCTGACGCCGCAGAGCTGCTGCGGGCGAAGGCCCCCCGGGTCGTGGGCCATCTGGCGGCGCTGCACGGTGTGCTGCATGCCCTGCCGCTCACCTACAACAAGGATCTGCAGGAGGACAAGGAGCATCTGTTCGACTGCTGCGACACGATCGAGCTCGCGCTCGCCGCTGGGCGCGGCATGATCGAAAGCGTGCGCTTCCGCCGCGAGCGCCTGGCGCAGGCCGCCTCGGACGAGATGCTCGCCGCTACCGATATCGCCGATCTGCTGGTGGCGCGCTGCGACGTTCCCTTCCGCGAGGCTCACGGCGTCGTGGCGGGGCTGGTGCGCAGCGCGGTGGACAGTGGCCGTACGCTCTCCGAGTTGACCGTCGAGGAGCTCGCCGAGCACAGCCAGGCGCTGGCGGGCTGCAGCGAGCAGTACTACCAGGCGCTGGCGCAGGCCTCCTGGCTTGAGTCCAAGGTCTCCGAGGGCGGCACCGCGCTCGCCCGCGTGCGCGAGCAGATCGAGGCCGCGCGGAGCGTGCTCGATGAAGACGCATAGGGTCCGCGACGAAATATCTGACGGGCCGGATGCACTCGCCTGGCGGCGCCAGACGCCACCCACGATGCTCGACGTGCCGCCAGCACGTCTGTGCTCGTGTGCGGCGTCTGACATCCACCATCCGAGCACCCCGATCCCGCCATCTATTTCGTCGCGGACCCTTCCCGCTGACTTCTACGACCGCCCGGTGCTGGAGGTCGCCCGCGAGCTGATCGGCTGCACGGTCGAGTACGGGGACGCCGCTGGGGTGATCGTCGAGACCGAGGCCTACCACGAGATCGAGCCGGCTTGCCACGCCTTCGTGGGGCTGACCCCGCGCACACGGACCCTCTTCGGGGCGCCCGGCCTGGCCTACGTGTACCGCTCCTATGGCGTGCACGCGCTGCTCAACGCCGTGTGCGAGCCCCAGGGCGTCGGGGCGGCGGTGCTGATCCGTGCGCTGGAGCCCCTGCGCGGCGTCGAGGCGATGCAGGCGCGGCGCGGACGCGAGCGCGAGGAGGAGCTGTGCTCGGGCCCTGGCAAGCTCACCCAGGCGCTGGGCATCGAGCTCTCCGAGAACGGCACCAACTTGTCGTTCGGACCGATCGCGATCGGCCCCAGGCGCGGTGCCTGGCGGGAGCACCCGGTGGTGGTCGGTGGGCGCATCGGAATCACCCGCGCGGTCGAGCTTCCGTGGCGCTTCTGCGCTGCGGGCAACCGCCACGTCTCGCGGCCGCGGCCTCGCCAGGCGGAGGTTGCATTCCCGCCGGTTGCGGCGAACGGGCAGCGCTTGGCGCCACCGCCGGTCGCCGCCGGCCACGAGTCGCCGTCAGCCACCGCTGGGCGCCGCCGTGCCTCCGCTGGCCGGCGGTGAGGCGCTCGCCGGCGGGGAGGGCGACGCGGGAGCGGGCGCTGGCGCGGGTGTAGGCGGGGTGGCGGGCGCCGGTGTCGCTGGCTGCGGGCTCGCCGGCTGGGGTGCCGCACCCTGCGGCGCTGAAGGCTGCGGGGCCGGCTTCGAGGCCGGGGTGTCGCCTGGCCGGAGGATCCGGCGGAGGAGCTGGCTTCCTGGGATGGGCTGACCGTGCCCGTCGCCCCTGCCCCCGCGGGGCTCCCCGGCTTCGAGGCCGCCGTGTGCGCGGCGCGTTCCTTTTCGATCCCCATCGCTCCGAGCATGAAGTCGTGCCAGATCAACGCCGGATAGGTGCCCCCGAACACCGGCTTGCCACCGAAGTCGGTGGTCATCGGGACCAGCTTGTCGGGGTAGCCCACCCACACGGCCACCGTGTACTTCTTGTCCCAGCCGACGAACCACGCGTCGCCGAAGTTGGAGGTCGTGCCGGTCTTGCCCGCCGCGAATTGGCCGATCGCCGCGGCGCGGGCGGTGCCGTACTGCAGCACGGTCTCCAGCATCGAGGTCTCCGTTTCGGCGACTTCCGTCGGCAGCACCCGCGTGAGCTGGGTGTGCTCGACGTCGCGGTGGTGCCCATCGGAGAGCGTGCGTTCGCCGGCGTCCACTTCCTGGATCCCCACCGGGGCCGAGTCCGCGATCAGCGTTCCGCTCGACGCGCTCGCCGCCGTGGGCGATCGTCTCGTATGCGTGCGCCATATCCAGTGGCGTGACCCCTACCTTCAGGCCGCCGATCGTCATCGCCGGGTTCGTAGAGATGGGGGTGGTGATGCCCATCCGGCGCGCGAGGTTGGCGATGCGGTGGGTGCCCACCTTTAGGCCGACTTCCGCGTAGATCGAGTTGTCGGAGTAGGCGGTGGCGCCGGTGAGGCTGTCCGAGCCGGTGTAGGAGCCTTCGTCGTTGTGAACCACGAACTTTTCCTTGCCCCCCGTGCCCGGAACGTAGAAGGTCTTCTGCCGCGAGCTCCACACCGAGCCGGGGGAGATGCCGTCCTGCAGCGCCGCCGCGAGGTCGAACGCCTTGAAGGAGGAGCCCGGCTGGCGCTCGCCCTGCGTGGCGAGGTTGAAGGGGCTTTCGTTGTAGCTGCGCCCGCCCACCATCGCGCGCACCTCGCCGGTGGAGTTTTCGATCGCCACGAGCGACGCCGTTGGACCGCTGGGACCCGGGAGATAGGCATCGACCGCCCGTTCGGCGGCGCGCTGCATGTCCGAGGTCGAGCGTCGTGCGGATCTGCAGTCCGCCGTCGAAGGCGCGTGTCGCGCCGTAGCGTTCGATCACCTGCTGGGAGACCCAGCTGGTGAAGTAGCCGGCGTCGATCCCTTCCACGAGGCTCTGGTGGGGGGGCTGGATGTCCTTCGGCGCGGGCAGCGATTGCGCGACGCTTTCTTCGTAGTCGGCCCTCGTGAGGTAGCCCTGTTCGAGCATCTGCTTGAGCACCAGGTCGCGCCGCGCGCGCGCCGAGGCCGGGTGGGTCACCGGGTCGTAGTAGGTGGGCGACTGGATGATGCCCGCCAGCAGCGCCGCCTCCGCCGGCTCGAGCTGCTCGATGCACAGCTGGTGCTTCGGTGTGCCGCAGCCGACGTGGTTGACGTCCTGGCCGAAGTAGGTGCGGGCCGCGGCCTCGATCCCGTAGGCCCCGTTGCCGAAGTAGATCGTGTTGAGGTACTCGGTGATGATCTTTTCCTTCGACCACTTGTGGGCCAGCTGATAGGCGAGCGCCACCTCGCGCAGCTTCTCGAAGATCGTGCGATGCGACTGCGCCTGCAGCGCGTTCTTGACGAACTGCTGCTCGATCGTCGAGGCGCCCTGCACCGTGCCCTGGTGCATGATGTCCTGGACGAACGCGCGCGCGATGCCGCGGATGTCGATGCCGCTGTTGCTGGCAAAGCGCTTGTCCTCGATCGAGATCACCGCCTCCTTGACGATCCGCGGGATCTGCCCGGGGGTCAGCAGGATCTGATTCTTGCGGCTGAGCACCCCCAGCGGCCGGCCGAGGTCGTCGAGCAGCACCGAGTTGCGCGCGTTGTTGAACTCCTGGCGGTTATCGAGCGAGGGCAGGTCGGAGGCGACGGCCATGAACATGCCGAACACGAACGAGACGAGGCCGAGCAGCAGGACCGCCAAGAGGATCAGCAGGAAGCGAAGCTTCTTCAGGCGCGGCCGGCCGCCGGTGGGCGATGCGGCTAGCTCCACGGGCACAGGGTCGAGAGCTTAGAGGATCGCTCCGGCGGCCAGTCCGGTTCGGTGGGGACGACGGCGCATTCCCAAGGCCGAGCCGGGCATTAGCATGGCTCCGATGTCCGACTTTGTCGATGAGGCCGCCGAGCAGTCGGTGCGCCTGGCTAGCAATGCAGTCGACAGCCTGCCGGCGGTCGCACTGCTTCAGATGGTCGAATGTGCCCGGGACAAGGGCAGGCGGCTGCGCGTCAAGCTGGGTATCGACCCCACTGCGCCCGACATCCACCTTGGTCACGCCGTCGTGCTGGGCAAGCTGCGCGAATTCCAGGACGACGGTCACGTCGTGGTGTTGATCGTCGGCGACTACACCGCTCGCGTTGGGGATCCCTCGGGGCGCTCGACGCTGCGGCCGATGCTCTCCGCGGAGGAGATCGAGGCCAACGCTGCGACCTTCCAGGAGCAGGCGCTGCGGATCCTCGATTCCGAGCGGCTGGAGGTCCGCCGCAACAGCGAATGGCTGGCATGCGATGGTCGAGTCTGCTGGCGCTGACGCGCACGACGACCGTCGCTCAGCTGCTCGAGCGCGAGGACTTCGCCAAGCGCTGGTCCGCGCGGCAGCCGATCTCGATGCTCGAGTTGATGTATCCGCTGCTGCAGGGCTACGACTCGGTGGCCGTAGAGGCCGACGTCGAGCTGGGGGGCACCGACCAGAAGTTCAACCTGCTGCTGGGACGCGACATCCAGCGAGCCTATGGTCGGCCCGGGCAGGCGGTCCTGACGATGCCGATTCTCGTGGGCATCGATGGGCGCCAGAAGATGTCCAAGTCGCTGGGCAACCACATCGGCATCACCGACTCGCCCGAGGAGATCTACGGCAAGACGATGAGCATCCCCGACGAGGCGATGGGCGAGTACTACCGGCTGCTGCTGCACCGCGAGCCCCCTGGGGCGGGGGAGATGTCGGCGCGCGACGCAAAGCGCGTGCTCGCACGGGAGATGGTCGCGTGGCTGCACTCGCCGCGGGGGCCGAGCGAGCCGAGCGCGACTTCGACCGGGTGTTCGTCGCGCACGAGGTTCCAGACGAGGTCGAGGAAGCCCACTTCGCGAGCGACGGCGGCATGGTCCATCTGCCCGAGGTGATGGCCGGAGCGTTCGGCATCTCCCGCTCGGAGGCGCGCCGGCTGATCGAGCAGGGCGGCGTCTCCCTGGGCGATGAGCCGTTGGGAGCGGCAGAGTACGATGTCGAGTCCAGCGGGCCGAGGGGCAGGTGCTGAAGGTCGGCAAGCGTCGTTTCCGGCGTCTGCGCCGCGATGTTTGACGCCGAGGGACCCGGAGCGCTATACTTCTTTGTCGGCCCGCAGTACGCCTCAGGGCGTGGGTCGGATCGGTCTCCTCCGAGAGAAACCCTCCAGAGAGGCATCGACGGTCTTTGAAAACTCAACAGCATGCGCATCTACGATCGACCTCGATCGTGGTGTGCGTCCAGGTTCGACCCGTCGTCGGGCCGTGCGCCTAGCGCACGTGTCTCACGGCGGACAAAGAGTCAAGTAGGAGAAGTACCCCGTCATGGTTCGGGGCTCACGGTGTATGGAGCCTCGACCGTCTGGTGGTCGCGCAAGCGGCGACTGGGCAACTCCATGACAGCTTTTCGTGAAGTTCTTCACGGAGAGTTTGATCCTGGCTCAGGACGAACGCTGGCGGCGTGCTTAACACATGCAAGTGGAGCGACGAACCAGGGCTTGCCCTGGGGCAGAGCCGCGAACGGGTGAGTAACACGTGGGTTACCTGCCTCGATGACCGGGACAACCCGAGGAAACTCGGGCTAATACCGGATGTGCCCGCAAGGGGAAAGGAAGCTTCGGCCTCCGCATCGAGATGGGCCCGCGGCCCATTAGCTTGTTGGTGAGGTAACGGCTCACCAAGGCTTCGATGGGTAGCTGGTCTGAGAGGACGATCAGCCACACTGGGACTGAGACACGGCCCAGACTCCTACGGGAGGCAGCAGTGGGGAATCTTGCGCAATGCGCGAAAGCGTGACGCAGCAACGCCGCGTGGGGGAAGAAGGCTTTCGGGTTGTAAACCCCTTTCAGTTGGGACGAAGCTTCGCCGGTGAATAGCCGGCCGGAGTGACGGTACCTTCACAAGAAGCACCGGCTAACTACGTGCCAGCAGCCGCGGTAATACGTAGGGTGCAAGCGTTGTCCGGAATTATTGGGCGTAAAGAGCGTGTAGGCGGCCCGATAAGTCCGCTGTGAAAGTCCAGGGCTCAACCCTGGAATGCCGGTGGATACTGTCGGGCTAGAGTCCGGAAGGGGCGAGTGGAATTCCTGGTGTAGCGGTGAAATGCGCAGATATCAGGAGGAACACCAATGGCGAAGGCAGCTCGCTGGGACGTGACTGACGCTGAGACGCGAAAGCGTGGGGAGCAAACAGGATTAGATACCCTGGTAGTCCACGCTGTAAACGATGGCAACTAGATGTGGGGGGTGTCGACTCCCCCCGTGTCGAAGCTAACGCATTAAGTTGCCCGCCTGGGGAGTACGGCCGCAAGGCTAAAACTCAAAGGAATTGACGGGGGCCCGCACAAGCAGCGGAGCATGTGGTTTAATTCGACGCGACGCGAAGAACCTTACCTGGGCTTGACATGTGAGTGACCGGCGTGGAAACACGTCTTCTCTTCGGAGCACTTTCACAGGTGGTGCATGGCTGTCGTCAGCTCGTGTCGTGAGATGTTGGGTTAAGTCCCGCAACGAGCGCAACCCCCGTCGCATGTTGCCAGCATTTAGTTGGGGACTCATGCGAGACTGCCGGTGACAAACCGGAGGAAGGTGGGGATGACGTCAAGTCATCATGCCCCTTATGTCCAGGGCTACACACGTGCTACATTGGCGCATACAGAGGGCTGCGATACCGCGAGGTGGAGCGAATCCCTTAAAGTGCGTCTCGGTTCGGATTGCAGGCTGAAACTCGCCTGCATGAAGGCGGAGTTGCTAGTAATCGCGGATCAGCATTGCCGCGGTGAATACGTTCCCGGGCCTTGTACACACCGCCCGTCACACCACGGGAGTGAGCAACACCCGAAGCCGGTGGCCTAACCCTTACGGGAGGGAGCCGTCGAAGGTGGGGCTCGTGACTGGGGTGAAGTCGTAACAAGGTAGCCGTAGCGGAAGCTGCGGCTGGATCACCTCCTTTCTAGGGAGCACATACTGTGCCCCGGTCCACGCGGCCGTTCGATCGAAGGGACCTTCGGGTCCCGGGAGTCGAGCGGTGACAGAGCAGATCGGGCCTAGCATGTCGACCGAACCTGACCGGCGCGCCATTCGACCATCGAGCTCCCGACCTACTCGGAGGCTGATGGGAGGGTGGCATCCAACCCGCCGGCATGCTGTTGAGCTTTGAGAGACCGGCGTCCGCCTGTGGAAGGCGCAGTCGCGCTGATAAGAGCGCTTCCGCACATGCCCAACGCAGGCCGGCGTTATCGCCTCTCCACGGTCCTTGAAAACTGCACAGAAGCCACAATCAGCCGCCATCGATAAGCGGCGGCTGAAAAACGGGTATCACCGGGTCCTCTGTGATCGACCTGCGCTCCGCAAGGGGAATAGGGACGTCACTTGGGACCAGATCACCGTCAAGATAGTAAGGGCACATGGTGGATGCCTTGGCACTAAGAGTCGAAGAAGGGCGTGAACGGCTGCGATAAGCCACGGTTAGGCGCTGAATAGCCTTTGACCCGTGGATTCCCGAATGGGGAAACCCAGCGCTGGTAATGCGGCGTTATCCCCGGCTGAATACATAGGCCGGCGGAGGACAAGCGGGGGAAGTGAAACATCTCAGTACCCCGAGGAAAGTAAATCAACCGAGACTCCCTGAGTAGTGGCGAGCGAAAAGGGATCAGCCCAAACCTGCTGCGTGTAAGCGGCCACGCGTTGCGTAGCAGGGGTTGTAGGGCGTTTGTTCCGAGCCGTGGCCAGCTCGGCGGAAGTTACAAAGTCATGTGGTAGTCGAAGCGTGTGGAACCACGCACCATAGAGGGCAACCGTCCCGTAGACGAAACTGCATGGCCTTCCGTCAGACGTTCCTGAGTAAGTCCGCGCCCGTGAAACGCGGACTGAACCTGGGGGGACCACCCTCCAAGGCTAAGTACTCCTTAGTGACCGATAGCGGACAAGTACCGTGAGGGAAAGGTGAAAAGTACCCCGGAAGGGGAGTGAAATAGTACCTGAAACCGCGTGCCTACAAGCGGTGGGAGCAGGCTTGTCCTGTGACCGCGTGCTTTTTGCATAACGAGCCGGCGAGTTACTCGTCTGCGGCAAGGTTAAGCGATGAGCGGAGCCGTAGCGAAAGCGAGTCCTAATAGGGCGACATAGTCGTAGGCGGTATACCCGAAACTGAGCGAGCTACCCATGGGCAGGCTGAAGCGGGGGTAAGACCTCGTGGAGGGCCGAACCGACCTAGGTTGAAAACTGGGCGGATGACCTGTGGGTCGGAGTGAAAGGCTAATCAAGCTCAGTGATATCTGGTTCTCTCCGAAATATATTTAGGTATAGCCTCGGATAAATTGCGTTTTGGCCGTAGAGCACTGTTTGGACTAGGGGCCCTACCAGGTTACCGACTTCAGGCAAACTCCGAAGACCATTACGTTTACTCCGGGAGTCAGTCGCTGGGGGATAAGCTTCAGCGTCGAAAGGGAAACAACCCAGACCGCCAGCTAAGGTCCCTAAGTACTAGCTAAGTGGGAAACGATGTTCGAGTGCATAGACAACCAGGAGGTTGGCTTAGAGGCAGCCACCCTTGAAAGAGTGCGTAACAGCTCACTGGTCAAGTGTTCGAGCGCGGACAATGTAACGGGGCTCAAGCTAGTCACCGAAGCTGCGGGTGCGTGAGGTCTTCGGACCGATCGCGCGGTAGGAGAGCGTTCCCATGCCAGTAAAGCGGCGGCGTAAGCCAGCCGTGGAGGCATGGGAAGTGAGAATGCCGGCATAAGTAACGAAAGAAAGGTGAGAATCCTTTCCACCGATTGCCCAAGGATTCCTGAGTAAAGTTCGTCTGCTCAGGGTTAGTCGGGACCTAAGGCGAGGCCGAAAGGCGTAGTCGATGGCCAACAGGTTGATATTCCTGTACCACGTCGCTTCCGTTTGACCGATGGGGGGACGAGGAAGGCTAAGGGACCCCAGGCGATGGTTGCCCTGGGACAAGCATGTAGGGGCGGCCCCTGTTAAATGCGGGGCTGCATTCAACCCGAGGTGCGATGTGAGCTGGCTCTGAGCCGGCGACTCCCCGACGCCATGCCTCCAAGAAAATCCTCTAGGGAGGAAGCGCGTGCCCGTACCAAAACCGACACAGGTGGGCAAGTAGAGAATACTAAGGTGATCGAGATAACCCTCGTTAAGGAACTCGGCAAAATTGCCCCGTAACTTCGGGATAAGGGGCGCCCCAGTAGGGTGAAGCTCTTCGCGAGTGGAGTCCGAGGGGGCCGCAGTGAATAGGCTGAAGCGACTGTTTACCAAAAACACAGGTCTCTGCTAAGTCGAAAGACGACGTATAGGGGCTGACGCCTGCCCGGTGCCGGAAGGTTACGTGGAGTTGTTAGGGCTTGTCCCGAAGCAGCGAAGCTAAGCCCCGGTAAACGGCGGCCGTAACTATAACGGTCCTAAGGTGACTATCGTTGCCCCCTAGTGTCGTGAGGCACTAGGTGCAGCTGGCTATATGCTGGAACATCCGAGTATCCCGCACTACGAGTTCCGTCCGATGTGGGCGGTATCGTGACAATGTGCCGGGTGCGGACAATCAGCAGGAAAGGCTCAGGTTAGAAGGCTGGGTCTCGGGAATGATCGACGGCGAGGGCTGCTTCTGCGTCAACGTGAATCGTTGCGCAGCAGTTCGTCTCGGCTGGCAAGTCCGGCCGGAGTTCGTCGTGACCCAAGGAGCACGCAGTGTTGGTGCTCTTGAGACTCTGCAGGAGTTCTTTGGATGTGGCACCATCTATCGCAACACGCGACGCGATAACCATCGCGAAGATGTGTTTCGGTGGTGTGTACGGAAGGGCACGGATCTGCGAGAGCGGGTGCTGCCATTCATGTATCAGGTGCCTTTGCGTACGGCGAAGGCCCAAGACTTCGAGCTGTTTGTCGAAGTGCTGGGTCTTATGGACGCTGGTCGTCATCTAGAGATCGACGGAATCGCTGAGATCGCGATGATCGTCGAGGGCATGAATAGAAGGAAGCCCTCCTCTTACCTGCGAATCCTCAGAGACTGTACGCCAGCCGCCTCGTGAGAGGCGAAGATACAGTCCGTTCTTCATGGCGACATGAAGAGGCCGACAGAAATGATCGGTCCGCTGGCCGTCAAGGCCAGTTTAAACCAGGTCGTGCTTTAGGAAGCCTGGTTAGTAACAGCTAGAGCGAAATTCCTTGTCGGGTAAGTACCAACTTGCCCCGTCGTCTCGCGAGAGGCGACATGACAAACCGGCTCATATCGGGGAAACCCTCCCTGCCAAGGTGGCAGCGGGCGATCCCGAGGGAAGTCCTAGATGCGTCTAGTGACCCCGTAACGACTGATCCGAAAGGAGAGGCGTGTCACGCTTCGGAGAATCCGAAAATCTATGTGACGCGCAATACGCCGGCCCTCATCGCAGTAATGACACCTATGGAGTTCAGTTCCCGTTGGATATGGATCGACCGCGACAAGGCGGTTGGCTGCGACGGGAGTTCCTAAGGGTCTCAGATGAGGTGAAGGTATAGTCTGCGCTCTTGGATAACAAGAGATCACGCGAAGTTCCGACCTGCACGAATGGCGTAACGACTTCAGCACTGTCTCAACGAGGGGCTCGGTGAAATTGCAGTCTCGGTGAAGATGCCGAGTACCCGCGGCTAGACGGAAAGACCCCGTGAACCTTTACTACAACCTGGTATTGGAATTCGGTGCATCTCGCTCAGGATAGGTGGGAGGCTTTGAAGCGCCGGTTGCGGCTGGCGTGGAGCCAACCTTTAGATACCACCCTTGGTGTATTGGGTTTCTAACAGCATTCCTTGAATCAGGGTGCTGGACAGTTCCAGGCGGGTAGTTTGACTGGGGCGGTCGCCTCCTAAAATGTAACGGAGGCGCACAAAGGTTCCCTCAGCACGGTTGGAAATCGTGCGTAGAGCGTAAAGGTAGTAAGGGAGCTTGACTGCGAGACTGACAAGTCGAGCAGGTGCGAAAGCAGGTCTTAGTGATCCGGCGGTAGCAAGTGGAAGTGCCGTCGCTCAACGGATAAAAGGTACTCCGGGGATAACAGGCTTATCGGGCCCAAGAGTCCACATCGACGGCCCGGTTTGGCACCTCGATGTCGGCTCGTCGCATCCTGGGGGTGGAGTCGCTCCCAAGGGTTGGGCTGTTCGCCCATTAAAGCGGTACGCGAGCTGGGTTCAGAACGTCGTGAGACAGTTCGGTCCCTATCTGCCGTGGGCGTTGGAGAGTTGAGAGGATTTGTCCCTAGTACGAGAGGACCGGGATGAACGCACCTCTGGTGTATCTGTTGTCCTGCCAAGGGCATAGCAGACTAGCTACGTGTGGATCGGATAACCGCTGAAAGCATCTAAGCGGGAAGCCGGCCTCGAGATGAACTCTCCCATCCCCTAGAGGGAGTAAGACCCCTGGTAGACCACCAGGTTGATAGGCCGGATCTGGAAGGACGGTAACGTCTGCAGGAGACCGGTACTAATGGTTCGAGGGCTTGACGGATTTTTTGTTACCTGTGCCCAGCATGGGTATACAGGTGGTACCCGGTGTGGCATACCCCGTTTGTCCCGTCTGGGACAAAGGGGCATATCTGTGCAGTTTTGAAGGACCTGGAGGGCGAGGTCTCTCGACTTTTTCCGGTGGCTTTAGCGAGGGGGAAACACCTCTTCCCATTCCGAACAGAGTAGTTAAGCCCCTCAGCGCCGATGGTACTTGGCTCGCAAGGGCCTGGGAGAGTAGGACGCCGCCGGTTTTTCATACACGGGCCGCCTTCGGGCGGCCCGTCGTCGTTCCCTGGGCCTGTAGGATGCTCTTCGATGCCCTCCGTCGCCGACATCTATGCCAAGGTCAGCCCGTACCTCGCGGCGAAGCCCGGAGCTGGGCTGGCGACACGTCTCCATGCGCGCATTCTGCGCGCCACCGGAGGCAAGCTCGCGGGCCGCATACTGGGGATCGAGGCCGACGTGCTGGTGCTGCGCACCACCGGACGGCGTAGCGGTAAGCCTCGCGATGCGCCCATGTTCTGTCTCGAACGCGGCGAGGACTACGTTGTGGTGGCGTCCAACGGCGCCGCCAAGCACATACCCGGGTGGTGGCACAACCTGCAGGATCGGCCCGAGGCTGAGGCGCTCGTGCGCGGTGTCTCGCATCCGGTGCGCGCCCGCGCCGCGACTGAGCAGGAGATCAGCGAGCTGTGGCCGCGCTTCGTGCAGCTGTACAGCGGCTACGAGCACTACAAGTCGATCGCCACGCGCGAGCTGCCTGTTGTGATCCTCGAGCCGCGCTGAGCTGCTGCGATCCTTGGGCCACGCTGAAGGCGGGGGCTCCAAGTCCTGCGCCGGAGGCCACCGGGGCCGAAAGGCGTCTGCTGGACTGCCGGCAGCGCCCCTCCCACTCGGCTTCCCGGCGGGCCTCCTCGCCGTCTTCGAGCGTAAGCAGAGCGACAGTGGTGTCGAGGGCGTAGCGCAGAAGTTGGGGGACAGGGGAGAACATATGTTCGTAGAGTAGGGCCCACTTCGGACAGAATCCAGGCGAACATATGTGCGTGTCATCGCCCAAGCCCAAAAATGGCTTCGGCAAGCCAAAAATCGCGACTCGGCTTGCAACGGGAGTTGCAAGGGGACGGACTTCCCATGCAGGTCTCGGCCTTTTGCGAGCGAAGTCCTGCGCAGATGGCTGTTACGCTTGCCAAGCGCTCTGCCAACGCTCCCCTCTGGGGCCGGCGACGGCGCATTCAGCCCATGGAGAAGTTCGTCATCGAAGGCGGCGTTCCGCTGTCGGGGACCTTGGTCCCGGCCGGCAACAAGAACGGCGCCCTGCCGATTCTCGCATCCGCCGTCCTCACCGAGGACGAGGTGGTGGTGCGCAACGTGCCGCGCATCCGCGACGTCGAGGCGCTCCTGGCGATCCTCAGTGCGATCGGGGTACGCGTCGCCTGGCGCGGCTCCAATGAGGTTGTTCTCTGTGCCGCGGACGTGCACGACGTCGAGATCGCGCCCGAGCTCGCGGAGCAGATCCGCGCCTCCTTCCTGCTCGCCGGTCCGCTGCTCGCGCGCTTTCACCGCGCCGTGATGCCCCCGCCGGGGGGCGACGTGATCGGCCGCCGGCGTCTCGACCCGCACCTGGACGCGTTCCGTGCGATGGGCGCCACAACCGTGTGCGGACGCGACATCGTGCTGAGCGCCCCGCGCGGGCTGCGCCCCACCGACGTGTTCATGGACGAGCCCTCGGTGATGGCCACCGAGAACGCGCTGATGGCCGCGGCGCTGACGCCCGGCGCGACGGTGATCGGCAACGCCGCGTGCGAGCCCCACGTGCAGGACCTCGCGCGAATGCTCGTCAAGATGGGCGCCGACATCCAGGGCATCGGCTCCAACCTGCTCACGGTCAACGGCGCCGAGCGCCTGCACGGGTGCGAGCACGAGGTCGCCCCCGACCACATCGAGATCGGCAGCTTCATGGCGCTCGCCGGCGTCACCGGCGGGGAACTGCGGATCAAGGACACCGTGCCCAACGACCTGCGCATGATCCGCCTCGTGCTCGAACGGCTCGGGTTGCGCTCGGAGCTCGAGGGCAACGACGTCGTGGTGCCCGGCGGCCAGCGCCTCGTGGTGCAGTCCGATGTGGGCGACTACAAGAGCAAGATCCAGGATGGGCCGTGGCCGGCCTTCCCCGCCGACCTGACCTCGATCGCGGTGGCGCTGGCGACCCAGGCCGAGGGGTCGATCCTGGTGCACGAGTGGATGTTCGAGAACCGCCTGATCTTCACCGACAAGCTGATCCTGATGGGGGCGGACATCGTGATGTGCGACCCCCACCGCGCGATCGTCACCGGTCCCCGCCGCCTGCGCGGCGAGCGCGTGGAGTCCCCCGACATCCGCGCCGGCATGGCGATGCTGCTCGCCGCCCTGTGCGCGGAGGGGCGCAGCGAAATCGGCAACATCCGCCAGATCGACCGCGGCTACGAGCGCATCGACGAGCGCCTGCGCGAGCTGGGCGCCAACATCGAGCGCGTCGCCACCGAACCCGCGTTGCACGCTTAGAGTGATCCACCGCATCCCCAGCGGCACCCGCGACGTGCTCCCCGACGAGACGCGCGAGGTGCACGTCATCACCGAGGCCCTCCGCGGGGTGTTCGAGCGCCACGGATACGGCGAGGTCTCAACGCCGGCGCTCGAGTACGAGGCGGTGCTCGCGCGCGCGGACATGGCCGAGGCGCGACCCGCGTATCGGGTGTTCGACGAGTCCGGGGCGGTGCTGGTGCTGCGCTCGGACATGACCGTGCCGATCGCGCGTGTGGTGGCAACGCGCTACCCCACCGTCGAGCCGCCCATCCGCTTCTGCTACGTGGCGCACTGCTACCGTGGCGTGCGCCCCCAGCGGGGGCAGCCGCGCGAGCTGCTGCAGGCAGGCATCGAGCTGATCGGCGCGCCCGCCCCGCAGGGCACCGCCGAAGCGCTCACAGTCCTGTGCGACGCGCTCGACGCCGTAGGGCTGAAGGGCTACCGCGTGGGTGTGGGCGACGCCTCGCTGTTCCCCGCGCTGATGGCCAGTCTGCGCGTGCCCGAGGAGGACCGCGCCAATCTGCTGCACACGCTCGCGCGCCGCGACTTCGTCGAGCTGGAGAGCCGCCTCACCGCCGCGGGGCTCGCCGCAGACGACGCCGAGCTGCTGCTGAGCCTGCCCCAGCGTCGCGGCGGGCCCGAGGTGCTCGCGGACGCTCCGCAGGCGGCCGCGCAGGCGGTCAGCGGGATGCGCCAGGTGCACGAGCTGCTCGCGCCCGCAGTCGCCGAGCGGGTGATCTTCGACTTCGGCCTCCTGCGCAGCATCGGCTACTACACCGGCGCCGTCTTCGAGGTGTACGACCCCGCGCTCGGCGCCCCGCTCGGAGGCGGAGGGCGCTACGACGAGCTGCTGGGGCGCTACGGGCGCTCGCTGCCCGCCGTGGGCTTCGCGCTGGGGATCGACCGCCTGCACATCGCCCTCGCGGGCGAGGAGCGCGGAACGGGGGCGCTTGCGCGATGAGAGGCTCCGATCGGCAGCACACACGCGCGCGCCCGTGCACGGTGCGCGGAACTGCGAGGCGCGCACGATGACCGCCACCAACGGCCTCACGATCGCCGTGCCCCGCGGCGCGCTGTTCGAGCCCACCGTGGAGCTGCTCACTGGGCTCGGAATGGATACCGAGGAGTTGAGCAGCAACGACCGCAAGCTGCTCTTCGAGGACATCGGCGTGATCACGATGCGCCCCTCCGACGTGCCCACCTATGTGGAGGCGGGCGCGGCGGACCTCGGCGTGACCGGCAAGGACGTGCTCGCCGAGCAGGCCCTCGGACAGGGCTCCCAGGGCGACCCGCAGGGAGGGGGGCGCGAGGTGTACGAGCTGCTCGACCTCGGCTACGGGCGCTGCACGATGGTGCTCGCCACCACCGCCGGCGAGGACCCCGCGGCGCAGGCGCTGCGCCGCCTCGGGGTGATGCGAGTCGCCACCAAGTACCCCAACATCGCCGCGCGCCACCTGGAGGAGACCGGCAGGCAGGGGGAGATCGTGGAGGTCAAGGGCAGCGTCGAGCTGGCCCCGCTCACGGGGCTGGTGGAGGCGATCGTCGACCTCACCGCCACCGGCACCACGCTGCGCGAAAACAACCTCGTGGTGCGCGAGGAGATCATGGAGTGCACCGCGCGGCTGATCGCCAACCCCGTCGCGCACAAGCTCAAGGCCAAGGCCATCGACGGACTGCTGGAGCGCTTGCGTGCAGGTTGAGCGGCTCGGTCTGGATGAGGTGCAGGGCGCAGGCGATCCGGAGTACGTGGTCAGGCGGCTTCGGCATCTCGGCCCGTTCTCTGAGTTCATCGCGGCCAACGTGCACGAGATCGTGACCGAGGTGCTCAAGTACGGTGACGAGGCCGTGCTGAGGTTCACGCGCGCGTACGACACCGCCGGCGCGGATCCACGCCCGCTGCTGGTGAGCGCAGAGGAGCTGGACGAGGCGATCACGCAACTGCCGCTGGATGTGGTGGCGGGACTGCAGGTCGCGATCGCCAACGTAGCTCAGGTCGCCCAGGCGGGGGTGGGCGAGGAGACATCCGTGACGCTGCATCAGGGACAGCGCGTGACCCTGCGCGAAATCCCCGTGAAATCGGCGGCCGTGTACGTTCCGGGTGGCCGTGCGCCGTACCCGAGCACGGCCGTCATGGGTGTCGTCACGGCGCGAGCCGCCGGTGTGCTCGATGTCGTCGTGTGCTCACCGCCCGGCCGCGATGGGCGGATCGATCCGGTGATCCTCGGCGCCTGCCGGCTGCTGGGGGTGGAGCGGGTGTACTGCATGGGCGGGGCGCAGGCGATCGCCGCGCTGGCCTACGGTACGGGGACGGTCGCGCGCGTGGACGTGATCGTTGGGCCCGGGCAATCTGTACGTGCAGGAAGCCAAGCGCGAAGTTTCGGGCGTGGTCGGCATCGATGGGTTCGCCGGCCCGAGCGACCTGATGATCGTGCTTGGCGAGGATGCCGATGCCAGCCTGGTCGCGCTCGACCTGCTCGCCCAGGCCGAGCACGGCGATGAGACGTTGGTGGTGGCGATCTCGCCCTCGGTGGCGGCGCTGGATGCCCTCGCAGCCCAGCTTCAGCTGCTGGCGATGCAGGTGCCGGCAGATGGCTCCAGCGCATCGCCAGCGGTGTGCGTGCTCGTACAGAGCGCTGACATGCGCCAGGCGCTGGAGATAGCTAACGCCTTCGCCCCTGAGCACCTGCAGCTGATGGGCGCCGAGCCTGAGGCGCTCGCGCCGCTGGTGCGCACGGCCGGCTGCCTGCTCGTGGGCGGGGCCTCGGCCACCGCCTTCAGCGACTACGTGGCGGGCTCCAACCACATCCTGCCCACCGACGGCGCCGCGCGCTTCGCCTCAGGCCTCTCCACGCGCCACTTCCGTCGGCGGATGTCGGAGGTGAGGATCGACCCCGCGGGAGCCGCCAAGCTGGCCGCGGCGGGCGCCCCGATCGCGCGCGCCGAGGGCTTCGAGTGGCACGCACGGTCGATGGAGGCCAGAGTGCGCGAGAATCCGGAGTCATGAGCCCTCCTCCAACCACGGCAGCCAGCCGCACCGCGACGATCGAGCGCAGAACGGGCGAGACCGACGTCGCGCTCACACTCGCCCTCGACGGCACCGGCGCGGGCGCGCGCGTCACGGGGGTGGGCTTCCTCGATCACATGCTCGACCTGCTCGCGCGCCACGGGCGGCTGGACCTCGATGTGAAGGTCAGCGGGGACCTGCAAACCGGTGCGCACCACACCGTCGAGGACACCGCGATCGTGCTCGGCCAAGCGCTCGACAAGGCGCTGGGCGGATCGCGCGGGATCACCCGCTACGGCGCCGCGACGGTGCCGATGGACGAGGCGCGCGCGAGCTGCGCGATCGACATCTCCGGTCGACCCTACACGCTGTTCGCCGCCGACCTCCCGCCGGGCTCCACGGGCGGCTTCGAGCACGAGCTCACCGAGGAGTTCTTCCGCGCGCTCGCCAACGCCGCGAAGCTCACGCTGCACCTGTGAGTGCAGGCGGGCACGAACGCGCACCACATGATCGAGGCCGCGTTCAAGGCGTTCGCGCGCGCGCTGCGCCAGGCCGTGGCGATCGATCCCGCCGAGACGGGCATACCGAGCACGAAGGGAACGCTCACCGCATGACTCTTGGCAGATCTGAGGTGTCAGATCCAAGCCTCGCAAGGACGCAGGGAGCGCCGTGTGCTTTGCACACAAGCGACCGAGGACGCAGCGAGGCGCCGGATAGGCGCCTCGGATCGCGGTCGTGGACTACGGGATGGGCAACCGCCGCTCGGTGGAAAAGGCCCTGCAGCGGGTGGGCGCGCGGGCGTTCGTGAGCCGCGACCCACGCCGAGCTGCGCGCGGCCGACGGGCTGCTGCTCCCTGGCGTGGGCGCGTTCCCGGCCGCGATGGCGACGATCCGCGAGCTCGGCCTCGACGAGCTGCTGCGCGAGCGCGCCGCCGCGGGCACGCCGCTGTTCGGCTCGTGCATGGGGATGCAGCTGCTGTTCGAGCGCTCCGAGGAGCACGGCGGCGCGGAGGGCCTGGGCCTGCTGCGCGGGCGAGGTGCGCGCTGCGAGCGCCCGGCATGAAGCTGCCGCACATCGGCTGGAGCGAGATCTGCGCTGGCGGCGCGCCACGCCGCTGCGCGAGGGCATGGCGGAGCCCACCCCCGCCCACGTTCCTCTACCACGTGCACTCCTTCGTGGTGCACCCCGCCGACGAGGAGGTCGTCCTCGCGACCGCGGAGTACGGCGAGCGCTTCCCGGCGGTCGTGGGCCAGGGCAACGTGTACGGCGCGCAGTCGCACCCCGAGAAGTCCTCGACGCACGGGCTGAGCTGCTCGGCAACTTCGTCGCATCTGCGCGCCCGAGCGCTCCGCGTACCACTGGCGTCGTGACCCCGCGACCCCCCGCACCGGCGCCGCGACCGATCGCGACGAGCCGACCCCCAATCCCGAATCCAAAGACCGACGGCGGCGCGGCGATGATCCTCTACCCCGCGATCGACATCATCGGCGGCTGCGCGGTGCGCCTCGTGAAGGGCGACTTCGAGGCGAAGAAGGTCTACGACGAGGACCCGCTCTCGGCCGCCCGGCGCTGGGTCAGAAGCAGGCGCAACGCACCTGCACGTGGTCGACCTCGACGGCGCCCGCGCGGGACACCCCGTGAACCTCCAGCACCTGGGGCGCATCGCCGGCGAGCTGGGTGTGCCGGTGCAGCTCGGCGGCGGCCTGCGCACGCTGCAGGCGATCGAGCGACAGCGCTCGACGCGGGCGCGCAGCGCGCGATCCTCGGCACGGCGGCGTTCACCGACCCGGGCTGCTCGACGCCGCGCTGGCGCGCTGGCCCGGAGCGGATCGTCGTCTCGGTCGACGTGCGCGGCGGGCGCGTGACGCACGGCCGGCTGGACGGAGACGACGCAGAGCACCGCGCAGGAGACGATCGCGAGCCTGCACGAGCGCGGCGTGCAGGACATCGTGTACACCAACGTCGACCGCGACGGGATGCTCGAAGGGCCGGACCTCGACGAAGTGGCCGTGTCGCGCAAGCCGTGCACGGGCGCATGACCTACTCCGGCGGCATCGGCCAGCTCGCCGACCTCGAGGGCCTCAGGGCCCTCGGCGAGCCGAGCCTCACGGGCGTGATCGTCGGCAAGGCGCTCTACGAGGAGCGCTTCACGGTGGCCGCCGCGCGCGCGGCCCTCGGGGAATGAAGATCTGGATTGGGCCGCCTCCGGGGCGGCCGGGTGGGCCGCGTAGCGGCGCCCCACGCGTTGCGCCGCTACGGTGGGAGGCGTGCACCTCAAGCGCGTGATCCCCTGCCTCGACGTGGACGACGGCCGCGTCGTCAAGGGCGTCGAATTCGTCGACATCCGCGACGCCGGCGACCCCGTCGAGCTGGCCGCGCACTACGACCGCGAGGGGGCCGACGAGCTCGTGTTCCTCGACATCACCGCCACGCACGAGCAGCGCGACACGATCGTTGCAGCTCGCGCGGCGCACCGCGGACGAGGTGTTCGTGCCGTTCACGATCGGCGGCGGCATCCGCTCCGTGGAGGACGCTCAGGCCGTGCTCGACGCGGGCGCCGACAAGGTCTCGATCAACTCCGCGGCGCTCGCGCGCCCGCAGCTGATCGACGAGCTCGCGCGCGTCTTCGGCACGCAGTGCGTCGTGCTAGCCGTCGACGCCAAGGCGCGGCCGTCCGCGGCCGAGGCCGCGGCACCCGCCAATGAAACGCACCACGCGGCCCCCGCGGCGGCTGATCGGGTCCCGCCAGGCCCGGGACCCAGCCGCGGAGCCTCTCCCTCCTCTTCCTGGGAGGCGTACGTCGCCGGGGGCCGCACGCCTGCCGGTCGCGACGTGGTGCGAGTGGGTGCGCGAGGCCGTCGAGCGCGGCGCGGGGGAGATCCTGCTGACGAGCATGGATCGCGACGGGACGAGCGACGGCTACGACCTGGCGCTCACGCGCGCGGTGGGCGAGGCGGTCGCGGTGCCGGTGATCGCCTCGGGTGGCGCGGGCGAGCTCGAGCACCTCGCGCAGGCGCTGCACGCGGGCGCCGACGCGGCGCTGTGCGCCTCGATCTTCCACTACGGGCGGCACACCATCGGCGAGGCCAAGGCGTACCTCAACAAGGCCGGCATCCCGGTGCGCACGGGCTGAAAGGACGAGCATGGACGACGGTGCAGGAGGAGCGCAACGGACCCGCTTGCTCTCGCCTCGCCGCAGGCGCTGGGCGCCGAGGTGCTGGAGCGCCTGCGCGCGCTCCCCGGCGGCCCCGAGCTGCTGGAGCTGGCCGAGGCGCACGAGGACATCGAGCTGGTGGGGGGCGCCGTGCGCGATCTGCTGCTTGGTGGGGTCCCGCGCGAGCTCGATGTGGTGCTCGCCGCCGACGCCCCCGCGCTGGCGCAGGAGCTGGCGGCGCGCCTGGGCGGCGAGGTGAGCGGTGCACGAGCGCTTCGGCACGGCCCTCGTGGAGCATGGAGAGGCGCGCGTGGACGTCGCGACCGCGCGCGCGAGCGCTACCCGTCTCCGGGGGCGCTCCCGCAGGTGCGGCCGGGCACGCCCGAGGAGGATCTGGAGCGGCGCGATTTCACCGTCAACGCGATCGCGGTGGGCCTCGATCGGGGGCAGCGCGGGGAGCTGCGCGCACGCGCCCCACGCGCTCGAGGATCTCGCCGCGCGCCGCCTGCGCGTGCTGCACGAGCGCAGCTTCAGCGACGACCCCACGCGGCTGTTGCGCCTCGCGCGCTACCGCGCGCGCCTGGGCTTCGCGATCGAGGAGCGCACCGCAGAGCTCGCGCGCGAGGCGCTCGCGGGCGGCGCGCTGGACACCGTCTCCGGCGCGCGCCTCGGCGCCGAGCTGCGCCTTGCGCTGAGCGAGCCGGAGCCGCTCGCGGCGCTCGCCGCGCTGGGCGAGATGGGTGCTGCTGGAGGCGCTGCACCCGCTCCTGCGCTGGAACGAGCCGCTCGTGCGCCGCGCGCTTCTGCGGCTCCCGCAGGACGGCCGCCTCGACATCCTGCTGCTCGCCGCGCTGATCCTCCCGCTGATCGTGCCCGAGGCGCCCGAGGACGACGATCGCCAGGCGCCGGCGCGCGAGTGGCTCGACCGGCTCGAGTTTCCCCATGGCGATCGCGACGCGGCGGTGCAAGCGGCGGCGGGGGCGCTGCGTCTACGTCAAACCGTGCCCGCGTGCGAGATCCCAGCCGAGCTGTACGCGCAGATGTGCCTCGAGCCGCCCGAGGGCGTCGCGCTCTCCGCGGGACTCGACCCCGAGCAGGACGACCACGAGGTGGTCGCCGGGGCCGCCACCTTCTGGCTCGAGCACCTGCGCCACGTCGCAGCTGCGGATCACCGGCGACGACCTGCTCGCGGCCGGCGTGCCCGAGGGCCCGGAGGTGGGCAACCGCCTCACGGCGACTCTTCTGCTGCGCGTCAACGAACAGCTGGGCGACGATCGCGACGAGCAGCTGCGCGTCGCGCTCGCGATCCCCGCGAAGGTCGTCGCGAATCGCTCCGCCGGCCCCCTGCCGCGCAGGCGCCGCCGGGGGCCCCATGGCTGAGCTCGCTACTCCGCCGCGCATCGAGGTGGAGCGGGTTCGCGAGAACCTTCGCGACGTGCGCGCGGAGATCGCGGCCGCGGCGGCGCGCGCGGGGCGCGGACCGATCTCCGATCGGTCCGCTGAGGTGCAGGTGCTGGCGGCGACCAAGTACGTCGCACTGGAGGACATGCCCACGCTTGCGCGCGCGGGCGTGGAGCTCGTGGGAGAGAACCGCGCACAGGATCTGCAAGCCAAGGTGGCCGCCCACGGCGAGCTATTCACGTGGGACTTCATCGGCCGTCTGCAGAGCCGCAAGGTGCGACAGGTGGTGCCGCACGTGCGCCTGATCCACTCCGTCGCCAGCGAGTCGGTGCTGCGCGAGCTGGAGCGCCACCGCGAGCTCGCGCGGCCGGGGCTCCAGGTGCTGATCGAGGTCAACATCGCCCGCGAAGCGGGCAAGGAGGGCGTCGCCCCCAAGCGGCTGGACGCGTTCCTGGAGCGCATGCCCCGTGGCCGTGGCGGGGCTGATGACGATGCCCCCGCCGGCCGCCGCGCCCGAGGACAGCCGCCGCTGGTTCGCCGCGCTGCGCGAGCTCGCTGCCGCGCGCGGGCTGGAGCAGCTCTCGATGGGGACCTCCCAGGACTACCTCGTGGCCATCGAAGAGGGCGCCACCATCGTGCGGATCGGCACTAGGCTGTACGCTTACGAGCAGGGAAACCTGCCGATCCAGCGAATGACCTAGAGGGTGGCGCAGCCAGCCGAAGGCTGGCGAGCCGGGCCCATCTCATCTTCAATCGAATAATCAATATGGCATTCCGCGACTCCTGGCACCGCGCCCTCGTCTACTTCGGCCTCGCCGAGGAATACCACGAGGGCTATGAGGACGAAGAGCCGCACGACGCGGATCTGGAGGACCACTACCGCCAGCGCCCCAACGTGCGCCGCCTCTCCGCGCGCCGCCAGCGCGACGACTACGACGACATCTACGCCGACGAGGAGCCGCGTGGGCGCCCCACCGCCGTGCTGCGCTCGGTACGGGGCGGCAACGGCGAGGTGCGCGTGCACCTGGTGGTGCCCAAGTCCTTCAACGACGCCCAGCAGGTCGCAGACCGCTTCAAGGACTCGATCCCCGTGATCCTCAACCTGCAGGGCACCGAGATCGACTTATCGAAGCGCCTGATCGACTTCGCCAGCGGCCTAACCTACGCGCTCGACGGCGGCATGCAGCGGATCGCCGACAAGGTCTTCATGCTGACCCCGCGCAACGTCGAGATCTCCGCCGAGGAGAAGGCACGCTTGATCGAGAAGGGCTTCTTCAACCAGTCTTAGACCAGATGGTCGCTAGCCTGGGCGCACCATGCAGATAGGAGTCATCGGCGCCGGAAACATGGCGCGTGCGCTGGCACGCGGGTGGGGACGGCCCCTGCTGTGCGCCGATCCCGTGGCCGAGCGCGCCGAGGCGCTGGCCGCGGAGACCGGGGGCGAGGCGCTGGCGAGCAACGCGGACGTCGCCCGGCGGGCCGATCTGGTCGTGCTCTGCCACAAGCCGGCGCAGCTGGAGGAGGTCGCGCGGGAAGTGGCCTCGTCCGTCGAGGCGGTCGCCTCGATCCTGGCGGCGACGCCGCTCGCGGATCTGCAGGCCGCCTACCCGCAGAGGCCCGTGTACCGCTTCATGCCCTCGCTGCCCGTCGAGGTGCGCCAGGGCGCCGTCGTGCAGGCTGCCGACGCGCGCCCAGGACGCGGCGCTCGACGCGCAGGTGCACCACCTCTTCGCCGAGCTGGGCACGCTGGTGAGCCTCGACGACGCGCTCGTGGACGTCGCGATGGGGTTGATGTCGTGCGGCCCCGCCTACGTGGCGCTCGTCGCCGAGGCGCAGGTCGACGCGGGGGTGCGCCACGGCATCCCCGCCGCGCAGGGCGCAGCGCTCGTCGTCCAGACGCTCGCCGGCACCGCGGAGCTGCTGCGCCGCCGCGACTACGACACGCTCGCCGTGCGCCGCGAGGTCTCCTCGCCGGGAGGACTCACCGCGCGCGGGAGTGGACGCGCTGGAGCGCGGCGGACTGCGCGCAGCCTTCAGCGACGCGCTGGACGCTGTGTTGAAGCCCTCCGCCCGCCCGGGAGAGCGATGACCCTGCTGCTCGCCACCGCGCGCACCGCGATCGCCGGCTACCTCTCGACGCTGATCTACGTCTACACGCTGCTGATCGTCTGCTACATCGTCGTCAACCTGCTGCTCGCCGTGGGTCTGCGCCCGCCCTACTCGCGCGCCAGCGACGCTGTGCTGACGTTCCTGCGTGAGGTCTGCGAGCCGTTCCTGCGGATCTTCCGGCGGGTGATCCCGATGGTGGGAGGGTGGGACTTCAGCCCGATCCTCGCGATCGTCACGCTCTCGATCGTCAACAGCCTCGTGGTCCAGGGCGCGATCCACGGCTGATGGCGCTCGCCGTGGCACGCCCGCCGCGGCCCGCGATCGCGTGGGCCCGCGCCGGACTCGTCGCGGCGGTGGTGCTGGTTCTCGACCAGCTCTCCAAGCACCTGGTGCGGCACTCGATCGTGCCGGGCGAAGAACAGCGGTTCCTGCCGGGGGTCGCAGTTGGTGGACACGCGCAACCACGGCGTCGCCTTCGGCTTCCTCCCCGGCCACCAGGGTCTCGTGACGGTCGTGATCGGGGTCGCGCTGCTGGCGCTGCTCGTGTACTTCGTGCGCAACTCCGCCAAGCCGCTGATCTGGCTGCCGACGGGAATGCTGATCGGCGGCGCGCTCGGAAACATCGTCGACCGGCTGCGCGCGGGGTCGGTCACCGACTTCGTCAAGCTCCCGCTCGGCTGGCCGCCGTTCAACCTCGCCGACGCGTCGATCATCGTGGGGGTGCTGCTCCTGGCGTTGCTGTCGGAGCGCCGCACGTGAGCTTTCGCGTCGCCTACGAAGACGAGCACCTGCTGGTCGTCGACAAGCCAGCCGGCCTCGTCGTGCATCCCGCCCGCGGCCACCGCGAGGGCACGCTCGCGCAGCTGCTCGCCGGCCGGTCGCCGGCGGAGAGGTGGTGGGTGGGGATCCAAATCGATCCGGGATCGTGCACCGCCTGGACCGCGACACCTCCGGCCTGCTCGTGGTGGCGCGCTCGGACGAGGCTCACCGCCGGCTCCAGGCGCTGATCCGCTCGCGTCAGCTGGAGCGCGAGTACCTCGCGCTGGTCGAGGGCCGCCCGCCCGCGCGCACGCGGCACGATCGAGGCGCCGATCGGGCGCGACCCGCGCGTGCGCACGCGCATGGCGGTCGGCGGCGACTTCCCGCGCGCAGGCGCGCACCCACTTCACCCTCGAGCGCTCCCTGGAGGGCTTCTCGCTGCTGCGCCTGCGCCTGGACACCGGCCGCACCCACCAGATCCGCGTGCACCTGCAGGTCGATCGGCCATCCCGTCGCGGGCGACCCCGAGTACGGGACCGCCGGGCTGCTCGGCCTGGAGCGCCAGTTCCTGCACGCCACCCGCCTCGCCTTCGACCATCCCATCACCGGCGAGCCCGTTGAGGTCCACTCGCCGCTCCCCGACGATCTCCGCGCGGCGCTGCCGAGCAGCTATCCTGCCCCAGCTCATCCAACCGACCCGTAGCGGATACGGATTGCGGCCCTGCCCGGAGCCGACCTCGAAAGAGCTCGCCTCGGGTCCGCCATCTCCGCGCGGGGGCAGTCAACATACAAGGGAGCAAACTGTGGCTCAGGTAGGCATCGCGGAACTGCTGGAGGCCGGCGTTCACTTCGGCCACCAGACGCGCCGCTGGAACCCCAAGATGCGCCGCTTCATCCATGGCGAGCGCAACGGCATCTACATCATCGACCTGCTGAAGACCGTCGTCGCTGCTCGAGCAGGCCCAGCGAGTTCGTCGACACGCTCGCCCACCGCGGCGGGACGGTCCTGTTCGTCGGCACCAAGAAGCAGGCCCGCGACGCCGTTCGCGACGTCGCCACGGAGGCCGGCATGCCCTACGTCAACCACCGCTGGCTCGGCGGCCTGCTGACGAACTTCCAGACGATCAGCCTGCGCATCCGCCGCCTGCACGACCTCGAACGCTACGAGACCGAGGGCCAGCTCGCGCTGCTGCCGACGCGCGAGCGGATGGCCGGCGCAGGCCGATCTCGCGAAGCTGCGCGCCAACCTCGGCGGCGTCAAGAACATGCAGCGCGTGCCCGACGCGATGTTCGTGATCGACCTCAAGACCGAGGCGATCGCGGTGCGCGAGGCGCAGCGCCTGCGGATCCCGATCATCGGCCTGGTCGACACCAACTGCGACCCCGACGGGATCGACTACGTGATCCCCGGCAACGACGACGCGATCCGCTCGTGCACGCTGATCGCCAAGGCGATCGGCGACGTCGTCGCCGAGGGCCACGCGGTGTTCCGCGCCGAGGAGGAGCGCGCGCGCCAGGAAGCCGAAGAGCGCGCCCGCGTCGAGGCCGAGGAGCGCGCCCGCCGCGAGGCCGAGGCGCAGGCCAAGCGCGAGGCCGAGGAAGAGCAGGCCCGCAGGGAAGCCGAGGAGCAGGCCGCGGCTCAGGCCGCTGCGGCTGCTGCGGCGGCCCCACCTGCGCCCGAGCCCGCGCCGGAGCCGGCCGCGCCCGAGGCGGCGCCGCGCCTGAGACTCCAGCCGAGCCCGCTCCCGAGCCCGCTGCCGAGGAGGCCGCATCGTGAGCGCAGCCGAGATCAGCGCCAAGGACGTGAAGGCCCTGCGCGAGCGCACCGGCGCGGGGATGATGGACTGCAAGAAGGCCCTCACCGAGGCCGAGGGCGACATCGAGAAGGCGATCGAGATCCTGCGCGTCCAGCAGGGCAAGAAGATCCAGGACCTCGGCGAGCGCACCGCCACCGAGGGCACGGTGCAGGCATACGTCCACGCCGGCGCCAAGGTCGGGGTGCTGATCGAGGTCGACTGCAACACCGACTTCGTCGCCACCAACGAGGACTTCATCGGCTTCGCGCGCGACGTCGCGATGCAGATCGCCGCCATCGCCCACCGTCGCCTACGTCAGCCGCGAGGACGTCCCCGCCGAGGCACGCGAGGCCGAGGCGCGCGTCTACGAGCAGGAGGCCGCCGACAAGCCCGAGAACGTGCGCGAGCGAATCGTCGAGGGCAAGCTCGACGCGTGGTATCAGACGATCGTGCTGCTCGAGCAGGAGCTGCACAACCCCAAGTTCGAGGGCAAGACCGTGCAGCAGCTGCGCGACGAGCTCACCGCGAAGACCGGCGAGAACGTCGTCATCCGCCGCTTCGTGCGCTTCGCTGTCGGTCAGTAGGCGCTCGGCCGGATGGCCGCCGAGGCCCCGCCTTCAAACGCATCCTGCTGAAGCTCTCCGGCGAGGCCCTGATGGGCGAGCTGGACTACGGCACCGACCCCGAGCGCGTGGCCGCCGTCGCGCGGCAGGTCGAGCGCGGTGCGCGACCGCGGGGTCGAGGTCGCGATCGTCGTGGGCGCCGGCAACATCTACCGCGGCATGAAGGGCGCCGCCGCCGGGATGGACCGCGCGACCGCCGACTACATGGGGATGCTCGCCACCGTGCTCAACGCGCTGCCGCTGCAGGACGCGCTGGAGAAGACCGGCGCCGCCACGCGCGTGCAGTCCGCGCTCGGGATCTCCGAGGTCGCCGAGCCCTACATCCGCCGCCGCGCGATGCGCCACCTGGAGAAGGGGCGCGTCGTGATCTTCGCGGCCGGCACCGGCAACCCGTTCTTCACGACCGACACCGCCGCCGCGCTGCGCGCGGCGGAGATCCACGCCGAGATCATCCTGATGGCCAAGAACGGCGTCGAGGGCGTCTACACCGCCGACCCGGCGCTCGATCCCGACGCGAAGTTCATCCCCGAGATCACCCACATGGAGGCGCTCGAGCGCCGCCTGCGCGTGATGGACTCCACCGCGCTCGCGCTGTGCATGGAGAACGGGATGCCGCTGAACGTCTTCAACATGGACGACGAGCGCGAGCATCGCGCGGATAATCTCCGGCGAGCGCGTGGGCACGCTGGTAGCGACATCCGATGAGGAGAGGGCGAGCACGAGCATGGAGAGTGAGATGATCGACGAGCTGCTCGAGGACGCGCGCGCGAGCGGATGGCAGAAGTCGTGGAGTCCACCAGCACGAGTTCGCCACGGTGCGCACCGGCCGCGCCAGCCCGGCGCTGCTGGAGCGCATCGTCGTCGACTACTACGGCGCCAGACGCCGCTGAACCAGCTCGCGACGCTCTCCGCGCCGGAGGCGCGGCTGCTCACCGTGCAGCCCTACGACAAGTCCTCGATCAAGTTCATCGAGAAGGCGATCAACGAGTCCGACGTCGGCCTCAACGCCCTCCAACGACGGCAACCTCGTGCGCCTGGTCGTCCCCGAGCTGACCGAGGAGCGCCGCCGCGAGCTCGTCAAGGTCGTGCGCCACCTCGCCGAGGAGGGGCGCGTCAAGATCCGCAACGTGCGCCGCGACATCATGCACGACCTGCGCGAGCTCAAGGAGGCCGGCGAGGCCGGCTCCGACGACGAGCACCGCGCCGAGGTCGAGCTGCAGAAGCTCACCGACGCCAGCGTCGCGACGCTCGACGGCGTGCTGAAGACCAAGGAAGAGGAGATCCTCGAGGTCTGATGGCGGGGCGTCCGAGCCTGCCGACGGCCGCCCGCTACGTCGCGATCATCACCGACGGCAACGGCCGCTGGGCGCGCGCGCGCGGGCTGCCGGTCAACGACGGCCACGAGGCCGGCGCCGACACCGTCAAGGCGCGCCTGCGCGACGCCGTCGAGCTCGGCATCCGCGAGCTCACCGTGTACTCGTTCTCGACCGAGAACTGGTCGCGCTCGCCGAGGAGGTGCAGGGGCTGATGGAGATGTTCTCGCGGCGCATCGCCGGCGAGACGCCGGAGCTGCACGAGGAGGGCGTGCGGATGCGCTTCATCGGCCGCCGCGAGCGGCTCTCCGAGGAGCTCGTCGAGCAGATGCGCTGGGCGGAGGAGCTGACCGACGCCAACGACCGCATCACGCTGTTCGTCGCCTTCAACTACGGCGGGCGCGCGGAGATCGTCGACGCCGCGCGAGCGCTTCAGCAGGGGAAAGCCGAGGAGGAGTTCCGCCGCTGCCTCTACGCGCCGGAGATGCACGACCCCGACCTGATCATCCGCACCAGCGGCGAGCGGCGCCTGTCCAACTACCTGCTGTGGCAGTCCGCCTACTCCGAGCTCGTCTTCCGCGAGGAGCTGTGGCCCGACTTCACGCGCGCCGCGCTCGAAGAGTCGCTGGCCGAGTTCGCGGAGCGCCGGCGCCGCTTCGGCGGGCGATGAGCGCCACCCGCTCCGATCTGAGCGCGCGCATCCTCGCCGCGCTGCCGGCGATCGCGTTCGCGCTGTTCATCGTGATCGAGGGCGGCCTCGTGTTCGCGCTCGGCGTGCTGGTGCTCGGTGTGCTCTGCATGCACGAGCTGTTCGGCATGTTCGAGCGCGCTCACCCGGTGCGCCTCGCGGGCTTCCTCGCGCTGGCCGGGTTGCTGCTCGCCGCGCACTGTACGGCGGCGCCTACCAGGTCCTGCTCGTCGCGGTGGCCGCGCTGCCGGTGCTGTTCGCGCTGACGCTGCTCCAGCGCCGCCCGAGTGTCGGGGGGATGGCGCTGACGCTGCTCGGGATCTACTGGATCGGCCTCGCCCTCGCCCACGCGGTCCTGCTGCGCGACCTGCCCCACGGCGAGGGGATCGTGATCGACGTGCTCGTCGGCACGTTCCTCGGCGACACCGGCGCCTACCTCGGCGGGCGCCTGTTCGGACGCCGGCCGCTCGCGCCCTCGATCTCGCCCAACAAGACCGTCGAGGGGCTTGCTCGCGGGGATGGTCGTCGCCGTCGTCGCAGTGTGGTTCGCCGGGCGCTACCAGGAATGGCTGCCGGGGACCGCACGCGCTCGTGCTCGGTCTCGGTGTCGCGCTCGCCGGGCCCGTCGGCGACCTGTTCGAGTCGTTCGTCAAGCGCGAGGCCGGGGTCAAGGACGCCGGCGGGGCTCTTCGGCGCCCACGGCGGCGCGCTGGACCGCCTCGACGCGGTGCTGTTCACGGCCGTCGTGGGCTACTACATCTGGTCGGCCTACTCTTAGGTGCTGCGATGCCCAAGCGCCTGTTGATCCTCGGCTCCACCGGCTCGATCGGCGTGCAGGCGCTCGACATCGTCGCGCGCTCAGCCGAGCTGGAGCTGATCGGGCTCTCCGCCGAGCGCTCCTGGGAGACGCTGGTCGAGCAGGCCCGTGCACACGGCGTGCGGCGGATCGCGCTGGTCGACGTCGACGCCGCCGCGCGCGCCGCCGAGGCGTGGACCGACGGGGAGGTGCTCGGCGGCGCGGAGGGCCTCGTGCGTCTGGTCGTCGAGTCCGGCGCCGATCTGGTCCTGAACGCGCTCGTCGGCTCCGCCGGGCTCGGCCCCACGGTCGCCACGCTCGGCGAGGGCATCGACCTGGCGCTGGCCAACAAGGAGTCGCTCGTCGTCGGCGGCGAGCTCGTCACCGCGCTCGCCGAAGCCACCGGCGCGCAGATCGTGCCGGTGGACTCCGAGCACACCGCGCTGCACCAGCTGCTCGCCGGCCAGCCACCCGGCGCGGTCGAGCGATCACGATCACCGCCAGCGGCGGGCCGTTCCGCGGCCGCACGCGCGCGCAGCTGGAGGGGGTCACGGTCGCCGAGGCGCTCGCGCACCCCACGTGGGCGATGGGCGGCAAGATCACGATCGACTCCGCCACGCTGATGAACAAGGGCCTGGAGCTGATGGAGGCCCACCACCTGTTCGGCACCCCGTATGAGCGCATCGACGTCGTCGTGCATCCGCAGTCGGTGATCCACGGGCTCGTGCAGCTGGCCGACGGCGCGATGCTCGCCCACCTCGGGCCGCCCGACATGCGCGTGGCGATCTCCTACGCGCTGCACGGCGCCGCGAGCGTCGATCTGCTGGCGGGACCCCGGCCGGTGCTGCCGCTCGACCTCGTCGCGCTCGGGCAAGCTCACCTTCGAGGCCGTCGATCTCGACGCCTTCCCCTGCCTGGGGCTCGCGCGCGAGGCCGCCTTGGCCGGCGGCACCGCGCCGTGCGTGCTGAACGCCGCCAACGAGGTCGCCGTGCACGCCTTCCTGAGCGAGCGCCTGCCCTTCAGCGGCATCCCCGCCGTGATCGAGCAGACGCTCGAGCGTCTCCCCAGCGCGCCCGTGCGCGCCTTCGAGTCGCTGTACGAGGCCGATCGCGAAGCGCGCGCCGTGGCGGGCGAGGCGATCGCGGCGCTCGCGTGAGCGATCCTCACTAGAGCAACCCTCCCCGGAACGAAGGCCCGCCTGCCAAACTGAGCGCATGAGCTGGGTCCTAACCTTCGTCGGCTTCATCGTGCTGATCGTGCTGCACGAGTTCGGGCACTTCGCCGCCGCCAAGGCGGTGGGGATGCGCGTGGAGCGCTTTTCGCTGTTCTTCCCGCCCAAGCTGGTGGGGATCACGCGCGGGGAGACCGAGTACGCGATCGGCGCGCTCCCGCTGGGGGGGTACGTGCGGATCACGGGGATGAATCCGGGCGAGGAGATCCCCGAGGAGGTCGTGCATCGCGCCTACTACCGCCAGCCGGTGTGGAAGCGCCTCGTCGTGATCGGCGCTGGGCCGGCAATGAACGTGCTCGTGGCGTTCCTGCTGCTGTGGGGGGTCTACGCGCTCAGCGCCCAGCAGCCGCGCAGTGACCGGGCGCGCATCGCGAGTGTGCAGACGGGCCACCCCGCCAGCGGGGTTCTGCATCCGGGAGACGTGCTGCTGGCGGTCGACGGGCTCCCGGTGCGTCTGAACGCCAGCAGCGGCTCGGGCAACTTCATCGCGGAGATCTCCTCCCACCGCTGCGCGGGGCGACCGGTGCAGGGCTGCTCAGCGAGCGCGCCCGCGCGCATCACGGTGCTGCGCGGCGCGCGGGTCCTGACGCTCGCCGTCACCCCCCGCTACAACGCGCAGCTCGGGCGCACGATGGTCGGCATCGAGTCACAGCCCGTCCTCTCTGGGGAATCGATCGGCCAGGCGGTGGGTTCGAGCGTAAACGAGATGTGGTACGTGACCAGCCTCACGGTGTCGCGCATCTCGCAGATCTTCGTCAACGAAAAGGCGCGCAAGGAAGTCCACTCGATCGTCGGCGTCTCGACGGTGGCCAGCGAAGCCTTCAGCTACAGCGTCCCCGCGGCGCTCTACCTGCTGGCGATCGTCTCGCTCTCGCTGGCGATCATCAACCTCTTTCCCTTCCTGCCGCTTGACGGTGGGCACATCTTCTGGGCGCTCGCCGAGAAGGTGCGCGGGCGGCCGATCCCGTTCGCCGTGATGGAGCGCGCCAGCGTCGCCGGCTTCGCGCTCGTGCTCGTGCTGTTCATGATCGGCTTCACCAACGACATCCACACCTTCTCCAACGGCGGCTTCCACGTGCGCTGAGCGCACACGTCTGCGTCAGCGGCGCTTGCGCTCCGGCTGCCCAACGCACACCCAACTCTTCACCACGCGGCCCATCCTCTCCTCCAAAACCTCCGCGCCGAACAGCTCCTGCATCTCGGCTCTGCGCAGCAGCGAGATGTCCTCCCACTCCTTCGCCGCGCCGAGCTTCCAGTAGCGCTTGCGCAGTCCCACCGGTAGCCAGTGCGCGGCGGGGAGCAGCGCGTGCGGCTCGATCGGGAAGGACCACGCGGGGGTCTGCACGTACCAGCCGCGCCCCACGCGGCGGATCTCCGCGGCGAACGCCGCGCGCCGTGGCGGGGGCACGTGCTCGATCACGCTGCTGCAGTACACGAGGTCGAAATCGTTGTCGGCGAACGGCAGTCGCTCGCTCGCGTCGGCGCGCACGAATGGGCCGGGGTACTCGGGGCGCTCGATCATGTCCACGCCGGTGATGTCGAGGCTGGGCTCCAGCGCCCGCAGGCCGATGCTTCCGCAGCCCACGTCGAGCACCTGCGCGCCCGCGTGTATGCCGGTGAGCGCGAAGAAGCGCTTGTGCCTGCGCGCCCTTGCGCGGGCGGCCACGGGGGAGGCCAGGCGAGCAAGCGGGCCCCGTGCGGTGGCGTAGACGTTGGCCTGGCGCTCACTCATGCCCGCAGGTTACGCGCGAGCTGTGGCGTGCCGCTGCGTTCTCCTCCTTAACGCAAATTCGAACCGCCGCCTACAATGGCCACGTGTCCTCCGAGCGACAGATCGCGGTTGGCCCCGTCTTCATCGGCGGCGGCGCGCCCGTGGCCGTACAGACGATGACCAAGACCGAGACCGCCAACCTGGCGGCCACGATGAATCAGATACGCACCGTCGCCGAGGCCGGCGCGGACATCGTGCGCGTGGCGGTTCCGCGCGAGCAGGACGCCGAGGCGCTCAAGACGATCGTCGCGCAGTCGCCGATCCCGGTGATCGCCGACATCCACTTCAACCACACGCTCGCGCTGAAGGCGATCGAGGCCGGCGCTCACTGTGTGCGCCTGAACCCCGGCAACATCGGGGGGCCGGAGAAGGTCGCCGAGGTGATCGCGCTGGCAAAGCAGCATGCTACGCCCCTGCGCGTGGGCGTCAACTCGGGCTCGCTGCCCAAGCACCTGCGCCAGCTGGAGTACGACAACCCGGTCGAGGCGCTCGTCACCGCCGCGCTCGAGACCGTGCGCCTGATGGAGAGCCTCGACTTCGACGATTTCAAGGTCTCGATGAAGTCCACCTCCGTGCCCAACACGATCGCCTCCAACCGCCTCTTGGCTGAGCGCATCCCCTATCCCCTGCACCTGGGCATCACCGAGGCCGGCACCAAGTGGTCGGGCTCGCTGAAGTCCGCCGTCGGCCTCGGCACGCTGCTTGCGGATGGGATCGGAGACACGATCCGCATCTCGCTCTCCACCTTCCACGCCGAGGAGGAGGTCAAGGTCGCCTGGGAGATCCTCAAGGCGCTGAAGCTGCGCGAGCGCGGCCCCGACCTGATCGCGTGCCCCACCTGCGGGCGCCTGCAGTTCGACATGGACACCGTCGTCGCCGAGGTCGAGCGGCGCCTGGAAGCCTACGAGGATCCGATCGAGGTCTCGGTGCTCGGCTGCGCCGTCAACGGCATCGGCGAGGCCCGCCACGCCGACTTCGGCATCACCGGCGCCAAGGACATGGGCATGATCTACTCCAAGGGCGAGCCCCTGAAGAAGGTCCCCACCGAGCAGCTGGTGGACGAGCTCTTCAAGGAGATCGACCGCTTCTACGCGGCCGGCAAGCGCGTCGTGCGCGACGAGGAGCAGGCGGCGCAGGCGCGCGCCTGGCTCGCCGCCAACGAGGACGCCACCGCGATGACGCCCGAGCGCATCGCCGCGCTGGAGGCCGCCGCCGCCGAGAGCGACGAGCAGGCCGACGCGGTGCTCGAGTCGATGCTCACGCCGGCCTCGCCCGTCGCGGGGCGCCGCTTTACACGACGCTGAAGCGCTCGGCTACCTTCGCCCAGTTGACCGTGTTCCACCACGCGTCGAGGTAATCCGGGCGGCGGTTCTGGTACTTCAGGTAATAGGCGTGCTCCCACACGTCCACGCCCAGGAGCGGCGTCTTGCCGGCGGAGATCGGGTTGTCCTGGTTGGGCGTGCCCACGACCGCCAGCCCCGAGCCGTCGTGCACGAGCCACGACCACCCCGAGCCGAACTGGTTGATGCCCGTTTCCTTCAGCTTCGCCTGGAAGTCCGCGAAGGAGCCGAAGGCCGAGTCGATCGCCTGCGCCAGCGCGCCGTCGGGCGCCCCGCCGCCGCCCGCGCTCATGCTCTCCCAGAAGAGCGAGTGGTTGCAGTGGCCGCCGCCGTTGTTGCGCACCGCGCCGCGCTTCTCCTCGGGCACCGCGCCGAGGTCCTTCAGCACGTCCTCGATCGCCGCATTCTCCAGCGGGGTGCCCGCGAGCGCCGCGTTGACCTTGTCCACGTACGCCTGGTGGTGCTTGTCGTGATGAATTTCCATCGTCTGCTTGTCGATGTGCGGCTCCAGCGCGTCATACGCGTATGGCAACGGCGGAACGGAGTAGGCCATGGGGGCTCCTTGTCGGCTTTCGGATTTCTAGGGGTTGGGGGCTGTTCTATCAAAGGTGGGGCCACCGCTTTTGGCGAGACCCATTAGACCGCCGAATGGCGGCGGCCCGTAGCATGTGCCGCGCGCATGACCCGCCTCTCCTCCTACCTGCTCCCCACCGAGAAAGAGGCCCCCGCCGACGCGGAGGCGATCTCGCACAAGCTTATGGTGCGCGCCGGTCTCATCCGCCAGCTGGGCGCCGGCATGTGGACCTGGCTGCCCGCCGGCTGGCGCGTGCACCAGCGCGTTGTCGCGATCATCCGCGAGGAGATGGACGCGATCGGCACGCAGGAGATGCTGATGCCTGTGCTCCAGCCAGCCGAGCTGTGGCGCAAGACTGGGCGCTTGGAGATCGCGGAGCTCTTCAAGCTCTTCATGCTCTCAGACCGCAAGGGCTCGGAGCTGGTGCTGGCGATGACACACGAGGAGGCTGTCACCTTCCACGTCGCGCACATCGTCCGCTCCTACCGTGACCTACCGCTGGCGCTCTACCACTTCCAGATCAAGGAGCGCGATGAGCCGCGACCACGCGCCGGCGTGCTGCGCACGCGCGAGTTCATCATGAAGGACGCCTACACGTTCGACCGCGACGAAGCCGGCCTGGCAGTCAGCTATGACCGGCAGGTTGGCGCCTACGATCGGATCATGCAGCGAACGGGCCTGCGCTTCTATCGCGTTGAGTCCGACGTCGGCATGATGGGCGGCCTCGGCGCGCACGAGTACATGGCGCCGTGTGCGGCAGGCGAGGACCGCATCCTGCTCGGTGAGCAGTCCGGCTACGCCGCCAACCTCGATGTTGCCCAGCACCATCCCCAGCTGCGCACGGTGGGGGAGGGCGATGGCGCGGAGTATTTCCTTGGTGATGAGCCGCTGCAACTACAGACAGCGATCGAGGTCGGCAATATCTTCAAGCTCGGCACGCGCTACTCCGAGCCGTTGGGGGCGCGCTATCTGGATGAGGACGGGCAGGAGCATCCGATCTGGATGGGCTGCTACGGGATCGGACCCGCGCGCATCGTCGCCGCCGCGGTCGAGCAGTTCGCCGACGAGCACGGCATCTGCTGGCCGCGCGCGCTCGCTCCCTTCGCCGTCCACCTGGTGGCGCTCGGCAAGCCTGGAACGCCCGAGCGCGAGGGGGCCGAGCGGGTGTACGAGCAGCTCGCGCAGGGCTCGCTGGACGTGCTCTACGACGACCGCGACCTCGGTCCGGGGGAGAAGTTCGCCGACGCCGAGCTGCTTGGCTGCCCGCTGCGGCTCACGGTCGGGCGCAAGTCGCTGCAGTCGGGCGAGATCGAGGTTCAGCGTCGCTGGGGGCGCGAGTCCCTACCGGGCCTGCCGCTGAGCTCCGACGCGGATGCGCTGGCGCGGGCGGTGGATGAGCTGTGGCAGAGCCTGCCCTGAATTTCCGCCGGCTCGTAGGCCTCGATCGCTCCGGCCCGCCACCACCGCAGACGCTCTCCGGTCAGCCGCTGCGGCCGTGGACGGTGCCCAACGCGATCGGCTTCCTGCGCCTGGCGCTGATTCCGGTGTTCCTGGTCGTGGCGCTCTCCAGCGACGATGGGGTCGATGCGCTTGCCGCCGCGCTGTTCGCGGTTATCGGCTGGGGCGACTACGCCGATGGCATCGCCGCGCGCGTAACGCGCCAGTACAGCCGGCTGGGCACGCTGATGGACCCCATCACCGATCGCCTGCTCGTGATCTCGGGCGTGGTCGTGTGCTGGCATTTCGACTTGCTCCCGCGCTGGGCGCTGGCGGTGCTCGTGGCGCGCGAGCTCGCGATGCTCGCGCTCGGGCGCTACGGGCAGACCCACGGCGTGGAGCTGCGCATCAACTGGCCCGGACGCCTCGCGGTCGCTCCCGTGATGGGCTCGTTCTTCTTCGCGATGGTCGGCCTCGGGACGCTCGCGGAGGCGCTGCTGTACGTCGGTATCGCCCTGGCGCTCCTCGCCACGGCGCTCTACGTGCGCATGGGTCTTGCCACCACGCGGCGGCGGCGGCGCTCCCGCGCCAATCCTCCCAAGGGCCACAGCCCGGCCGATCCGTAGGCGAGCAGCAGCGGCATCAGGGCGACGTTGTAGCGCGGCTGGTCGTTGAACAGCGTCGCCAGGGCGGCGATCGCCAGCAGCGCGGCGGCGGAGGTGATCAGCTCCCAGCGGCGCGTCGCGAGCGCCCCGCCCAGCAGCCCCACGATCGCCAGCAGCAGGTACAGCGTGTGCTGCAGCTGGCTGGTGGAGGGGTGGTAGGTGCCGTTGCCCCCGCTCCACACAGTCCGCCACATCTTCCAGAACTTTTCCGCCAGCATCCCCGCGAAGGACAGCGGCTGCCCCAGCGCGTACTTGCGCACGTTCTCCAGATCTTCCTGAGTGACGGCGGCGTTTGCGGAGACGCCGGGATGGCGCGCGCGGATCAGCGCGAACAGCGGCGCGGAGCTCTGCTGCCAGTACATCCCGCAGTCCGCGGGGAAGCGCCGGCACACTTCCGGGGCGAGCTTCTCCTCGGTGGGCACCAGCTCTCCGTGGCCGGGCAGATAGGAGCCGATGAAGAACGCGTCGGGTCCCGCCGTCGTGATCGGCACGAAGCGCCGTTCCTGTTCGGAGGCATACGCAGAGCCACGGCAGCAGCGTCAGCAGGATCGCGCCGAGGTAGATCCCCGCGCGCAGCGCCCCCACGCGCCGGCTGGGACGTCCGCTGAGCGCCAGCGCCACCGCGATCACCACCATCCCAACGACGATGTCCCCGCGGGTGAGGCACGCCAGTCCGCCCACGACCCCCGCTCCCAGCAGCCACAGCCACCAGCGCGCGTCGGCGAGGTGCCTGCGCGCAAGCACGGCGGCCGCCACGCTCGCCAGCAGCGCCAGCCCGCCGAGCGGCTCGGAGAGGAACGTGCGCGTCGCGTCCACCAGCGGCCAGTAGGAGGCGCCCAGTGCCGTCGCCAGCACGGCGGCCCAGGGTCCCGCCGCCCACCACGCCACCGCGGCCATCAGGAGCAGCGTGAGGATCCCCGCCAGCAGTTGCACGTACTGCGCGGGACCGCTCGCGTGCGTACTCAGGCGCAGCGAGCGGTGGCCCGAGAGCCGCGTGGCCAGCGCGAACGCCAGCGAGGTGCCCGGGGGCCATTTGAAGGTGGCATACCGTTCGTGGGCGAGGATGCGGTTGGCGTTGGCCACGTACCCGTTCTCATCCGCCGAGGTGTGCGTGTTGCTGCCGATCGCCTCGGCGCGCAGCGCCGCTCCGATGAGCACGAGCACGAGGATCAGGGCCGCGGCGATCCTGCGCACCGCGGTGGGGTTCAGCGTCGGCATCCGCCTGGCATTATCGCGAGCGTCGCGGCCGTGAGGCCGGAGCATCCTCGCCGGCTCGCCGTAAGCGCGCCTGTGCGCGGCAAGCCCTAAACCTCAGCTTCACGTTTTGGGGCGAGTGGGTCTATACTGATCGCGTCCCGTAAAGAGGATGGCGCAGGCGGCCAAAGGCCGGCTGGCCGAAACGGGGATTCGCGCCGAAGGCGCGTGTCTCCCGGCTTCGGTCGGGTCCCTCGTTATTCCCAGTCATAGGAGAAGGCCGCGATGGAGACGTTTCCCGACCTTGGCTCGCTGAGCGACGCCGAGCTGAAGGATCTGATCAAGGAGCTGACCGAGGAGGAGGTCGAGATCTCCTACAGCCGGCGCATCCTGCACGGCAAGATCGACATCCTGCGCGCCGAGCTGGTCAACCGCCTGCGCAAGCGCCACGACGGCGGCGAGGCGATCATCACCGGCGCTGACGTGCAGCAGCTCACCGACATCCTGGCGCGCCGGCAGGTCGGCGAGCCGACCGACGTCTCCTGAGGAGGCGGCCCGCCGTGGCCCTGCACTGCACCGAGTGCGGCTTCGTCAACGACGAGGGCGCCAACTACTGCCAGCGCTGCGGCGCGCTGCTGCGCCGCGCGCGGAGGGAAGCGGTGGAGGAGATGGCGCGGGGGTGGGCGGGGATCCGATCACCGCCACCTACCGGATCGACGAGACGGGCGAGCTGGTGCCGGTGGAGATCGGCGACGTCACCGCGCACGGCCCGGCGCTCGTGATCCGCGCGGGCGGCGGGCGCGTGGGGGAGAGCTTCGCGGTGGGCGGCGAGCGGATGAGCATCGGCCGCCGTCCGGACGCCGACGTGTTCCTCGACGACATCACCGTCTCGCGCGACCACGCGCTGCTGATCCCCCGCGGCGATCAGTGGCACCTGGACGACTGCGGCTCGCTGAACGGCACCTACGTCAACCGCCAGCAGGATCGACTCCCAGCGCCTGGAGGAGGGCGATGAGGTGCAGATCGGCAAGTACAAGCTCACCTTCCACGCTCGCTGATGTCAACCCAGGCGCCACCCGAGCACGAACTCACTCCCGGCGCAGGAGGGCCGGGAGCGGGAGGAGCCGGGTGGGCGGGCACCCCAGACAGGGCAGCGGCTGAAGGCGCTCACGATCGGCGCGGTCTGCAAGGCCCTCGCGCAGGAGTTCCCGGACATCTCGATCTCCAAGATCCGCTACCTGGAGAACCAGAAGCTGCTGACCCCGCGGCGCACCCCCGGCGGGTACCGCCTCTACACCCAGGGCGACGTCGCCCGCCTGCGCACGATCCTGCGGATGCAGCGCGACGAGTTCCTGCCCCTGCGCGTGATCCGCCAGGAGCTGGCGGCGGGGCGCGCCGGCGGGGGCGACGGGCCGATGGGCGGACTGCCGACGGGCTCCCCAGGGAGCGCGCGACGGGGTGCGGACCTGGCGCGGCGGCGGCGAGCGTGCGCGAATCCAGCGGCGCGCTGTACTCGCTGGAGGAAGTGCTGGAGGAGACCAAGGCCGACGCCAAGCTCGTGCGCGAGCTCGAGGAGTACGGCGTCGTGAAGGGCGAAACGCGCGGCGGGGTGCGCTACTTCGACGAGACCGAACGCGAGATCGTGGGCGCCGTGGCCGAGCTCGCGCGCTACGGCGTGGGGGGGCGCAACCTGCGCGTCTTCCGCTCCTCGGCCGACCGCGAGGCCACGCTCCTGCAGCAGATCCTGGCCCCCGCGCTGCGCTCGCGCAACCCGCAGCGGCGCAAGGAGGCGCTGGAGGCGCTGGAGAACCTCGCGGCGGTCACCACGCACCTGCGCCACCTGCTGCTGGTGCGCGACCTGCGCAAGATCCTGCGCTGAGGCTCTGGAGCGATGCACACCACGCGTCGCAGCCGCACGATTCGGGCCTCCGCCGAGGAGCTGTGGACGCTGATCGGCGACCCTCACCACCTGCCCCGCTGGTGGCCGCGGGTGGAGCGCGTGGAGGGCGTCGAGGGGGAGCCTTCACCGAGGTGCTCAAGACGGCCAAGGGCAAGCTCGTGCGCGCGGACTTCACGGTGACAGCCGACGATGTGGGCGCCCGCCGGCTGACCTGGTCGCAGCAGATGCGAGGACAGCCCCTTCGCGCGCGCTGCTCGCGAGCGCGGAGACGGAGGTGCGGCTGGAGCCGCGAGGGGTGGCGGCCACGGAGGTGACGATCGAGCTGCGCCAGGAGCGGGGTCCACTCGGGTCCGCGGTACATGGCAGCGGTTCATCCCGCGCCTCGGCAGCTCACATGGTGCGCCGCGCGGCGGCCGCCACCCTCGAGGAGGCGCTCGACGGGCTGGAGCGGATCAGCGCGGGCACGCAGGTCGCGGACGATGGCTGACCAGCAGGCGAGGCGTTGCTCGGACCCGCCGGCCATGCGCTGGTGGGGATGGGGGGACCCGGCGCGGCCCCCGACGCTGGGAGAGCAGGCGCTGGAGTTCCTGAGCGAGCGCGTGGGCGTCGCCGCCAAGCCCCGCCCGCCGGTGGCGCTCGGGGAGGTGCGCCTGGAGCCGTCGGCGCTCCCCGCCAACGCGTCCCGGGCGCTGCGCACGGCGCTCGGCGACGGCGACGGCGAGGACCGCGGGGTTCGCACCGATCACGCCGATCGGGTGGCGCACGCGGCCGGCAAGGGGTACCCGGACCTCGTGCGCTGCGCGCCGGCGAGCCCGAGGGAGCTCCCGACGCCGTCCTCTACCCGGACAGCCCCGAGCAGCTGCGGGCGGTGCTGGGGGTGTGCGCGAGCCACTCCCTCGCGGTGGTGCCCTTCGGCGGGGGCACGAGCGTCGTGGGCGGCGTGGCGCCGCTGCGCGGCGCGCACGAGGCGGTCGTCGCGCTCGACATGCGCCGGCTAGCGGCGCTGCGTGGGGCTCGATCGGGAGTCGCTGACGGTGAGCGTCCAGGCGGGGATGCGCGCCGCCGCGCTCGAGCGCGAGCTGGCGCGCAGGGGCCTCACGCTCGGCCACTTCCCGCAGTCCTTCGAGTACGTCTCGCTGGGGGGGTGCGCGGCGACGCGCTCGGCCGGGACAGGCCTCGACCGGCTATGGGCGCTTCGAGGAGATGGTGCTCGGGCTCTCGACTGGTGGCGCCCGCGGGCGACATCGAGCTCGCGGCCGTGCCCGCCAGCGCCGCGGGCCCGGAGCTGCGCCGCGTGCTCGTCGGCTCGGAGGGCACGCTGGGGGTGATCGGCGAGCTGGCGCTGCGCGTGCGCCCGGCGCCCGCGGAGCGGGTGTACGAGGGAGCCTTCTTCGAGTACTTCGCCGCGGGGACGCAGGCGCTGCGAGCGCTCGCCCAGGAGCACGCCGCCCCCGACGTGGCACGCCTCTCCGACGAGCAGGAGACGAGCATGTCGCTGGCGCTGGCGGGCAGCGGCGGGGTGAAGGGGCGCCTGGGGCGCGCCTACCTGGGCCTGCGCGGGTTCGGCGGCGGGTGCCTGGCGATCCTCGGCTTCGAGGGCGACGCCCGAGAGCGTCGAGCGCCGGCGTGCGCTCGCGCTGCGGATGGTGCGCCACCACGGCGGCCTGCCGGTGGGACGCTCGCCCGGGAGAGCGTGGGCGGCGGGGCGCTTCGCGGCGCCCTATCTGCGCGATGAGCTGCTCACGCACGGCGTGATGGTGGAGACGCTGGAGACGGCCACGGCGTGGTCGAACGTGCGAGCGCCTGCACCGCACCGTGGGCGAGGCGATCGCAGCGGCAGCTGGACGCGCAGGGCACGCCGGGGCTGGCGATGTGCCACGTCTCGCACCTGTATGAGACGGGCGCCTCGCTGTACTTCACCCTCCTGGCCCGCCAGCGCGAGGGGCGCGGAGCTCGAGCAGTGGCGGGCGGTCAAGCGCGCCGCGAGCGAGGCGATCGTGAGCGGCGGGGGCACGATCACCCATCATCACGCGATCGGACGCGACCACGCCGAGTGGCTCGGAGCGCGAGGTGGGCTCCGAGGGGCTGGCGATGCTGCGGGCGCTGAAGGAAGAGCTCGACCCCGCGGGGATCATGAATCCGGGGAAGCTGCTGCCGTAGGCTCAAGGCGCCCTCCTGGCGGCGGTTGCCTCGGCGACTCGCTCAGTGCAGGCTGAAGGGCCCGCTGAGCACGATCGGCCCTGGATGGGTGGGCTTCGTGGCGGTCTCCCTGGTGATCAGCAGCTGGTGGTAGTGGGCGGCGTTGGAGGGCAGCGCGCCGACGGCCTGCAGGCGCCCGTTGGAGGTGACGGAGGGCGCCCTGCCCAGGACCTGCGCGTCGTTTGAGGAGTTGTAGAGCCAGGCGGCATAGAAGAAGCCCGAGGTCGGCGGCAGGTGTTCGGCGGCGACGAAGAACGCGTACTGCTTGCCCTGGGAGAGGACCTCGGCGATCCCGATCGCGTTGGAGCCGGGTTCGGGAGACGTGAGGTTGAGCTGCTTGTCGACGTGTGGCTGGGCGGTGGCCGAGGTCCCTGTGGCGCTCGTCGAGGCGTTCTTGCTGGAGCCGCCGCCGGTGAGGAGGATCACCGCGACGACGATGGCGGCGACGAGCGCGATCAGCAGCAGCGCACCGGCCCTCCTGGATGCGCCGGTCCGGGAGGAGGGCGTGCGGGCGCCGCGCGGCGTGGAGCGGGGAGCGGAAGCATGCGGAGCTGAGGGGCCGGCGCGCGGCGGCAGGGGGGCGGGCGTCTCTGCTGCTTGCGCCCATGCCGGCGCTTCACTGGGTCCCCCGGCGAGCGCGTCGAGGCCCGCTTGGGCGCGCTCGCGGACGGAGCGCTCGGGGATCCCGAGCAGTTCGGCGATCTCGGCGTGGCTCTTGCCCTGCTGCACGAGCAGCAGCAGCACGGCGCGCTGATCGGGGGGGAGGTCGTCCAGTAGCGTCATGGTTGATCGAAGGGCCCGCCTGGCCCACCGGCCCCGGCAAAGCGTTGGAGGCTCGCGCGGAGATGGCGCGGGGGCACGCGCGTAGGCTATCGTGGCGGCCCCGATGGCGATCCCCGAGGCAGAGCAGATCAACAGCGTGCTGGGCGGATTCGATCGCCTCTACGGGCTGGAGCTGCTGGAGTGCTCGCCCGAGAGGGTGTGCGCGCGCGTAGCGGTGCGCGACGAGCTCAAGCAGCCCGCGGGACTGGTGCACGGCGGGGTGTATGCGTCGCTGGGCGAGGCGATCACCTCGCTGATGACGGGCATGAGCGTGCTGGAGCAGGGCGAGGTCGCGATGGGCCAGGCGAACGCCACCAGCTTCCTGCGACCGATCACCGAGGGGCACGTCAACGCGGAGGCGACGGTGCAGCACCGGGGACGCACGACGTGGGTGTGGGATGTGCGCTTCAGCGACGACGCGGGCCGCCTGTGCGCGCTCACGCGAATGACTATCGCCGTGCGCCCGCTTCCGCGCGACTGACTGGCGGGACACCCGCCGTTTCCAGCGGAGGGCGGCCGGGGAGGCGCACCGCGAGCGGCTTCTGTGCGGCGAGTGGCTCCTCCGCGAAGCCCGTATCCGCCAGCCGCGCCGGCAGCGGCGCGCCGGGGACGTCCACTTCGTTGATCGGAACCATCGTCTGCGCCGCGGCGCGCGCGAGCGCGGCGCTGTTGGCGTCGATGCTGACGACGATGCCGTCGGTGGGAACCTCGATCGTCGTGCCCCGCTGAGCGGAGAGCGCTCGCACCCCCCGCACCGATAGCGCGCGATGGGGAGCGGGACCGCCCGGCACGAAGCTGTTGTCGGGCGAGGTGGCGATCGTGAGCGGCGAAACGCACGTGTACTGACCGCCCTCGGTGCAGTCGCCGTAGTGGATCGTGTAGGCGCCGCTGGGGTCGTGCGAGGCTTCGGTGATCGCAAGCCGGTGGAAGACTTCCCCAACCCAGTAGACCGGATAGCGGCTGTTGAGGACCATCGGCTCGAGCGCGGTGCGCGGCGTGGGCTGGTCCTGCAGCGTATCCGCGCAGGCGCCGATGCTGGTGGCGCAGAGCGCCAGGAGGACCGCGAGCAGCGGACGGCGAGGGAAGGGGAGGAGGCCGCCCGGAGGGCGGCGGGGGAGGGCCGCGCGCGGCGAGTCGCCGCTGGGGGCAGGGCCGGGGCTGGGCGAGGGGAGCACGCGCGTAGGGTAATGGGATTAAGGGCCCCACCCGCCCTACTCCCGGTAGCGGTTGGTGATGGGCATCCTGCGGTCGCGCCCGAAGGCGCGCGTGGTGACCTTGATGCCGGGAGGCGCCTGGCGGCGCTTGTACTCGGCGAGGTCGACGAGGCGGATCGTGCGATCGACCTCGGCGGCGGGGAGGCCCTGGGCGATCAGCTGCTCGCGGCTGAGGTCGAGCTCGATGTAGCCGCGCAGGATGCGGTCGAGCAGCTCGTAGGGGGGCAGCGAGTCCTCATCGCGCTGGTCGGGGCGCAACTCGGCGGAGGGCGCGCGCGCGATGATCGAGGCGGGGATCGGGCTCTCGCTGAGGGTGCCGTTCGCCTGTGCTGGCGCGCCTTCTGCCTGGGCGAGCGCGCCGCGGGCGCCGGCTGGGGAGTTGCGCCATTCGCAGAGGCGGTAGACGAGCGTCTTGGGCACGTCCTTGATCACCGCAAGACCGCCGGCAAGGTCCCCGTAGAGGGTCGTGTAGCCGACGGACATCTCGGACTTGTTGCCGGTGGTGAGCACGAGCCAGCCGAACTTGTTGGAGAGCGCCATCAGCAGGTTGCCGCGGATGCGGGCCTGCAGGTTCTCCTCCGTCAAGTCGCGCTCGTGCGCGGCGAACTCCTCGTGCAGGGCCTGTGCGTAGGCGTCCATCATGGGGGCGATCGCCAGCTCGTGGATGCGCAGCCCCAGATGGGCGGCGAGCGCGCGCGCGTCGCCCTGGGTCTCCGGCGAGGAGTAGGGCGAGGGCATCACCGCGGCGCTGACCCGCTCGGGGCCGAGGGCGTCGGCGGCGAGGCAGGCCACGAGCGCGGAGTCGATCCCGCCGGAGAGCCCGAGGACGACGTGGCGGAAGCCGTTCTTCTCGACGTAGTCGCGCAGGCCGAGGCACAGCGCGGCGTAGACCTCGGCCTCCTCGGGGGGAAGCGGGGGGCGCAGCGCGCGGCGCGGCCCCCCGGCCTTGGAGGAGGCGGCGGGCGCCTCCAGGTCCACATCGCACACCAACATGTTCTCCTGGAACTGCGCGGCCCGGGCGAGCGGCTCGCCCGTGGGGTCAAGCACGAAGGAATGCCCGTCGAAGACAAGCTCGTCCTGGCCGCCCACCAGGGCGCAGAAGGCGATGTGAGCGGAGTGCTCGCGGGCGCGCTCGGCGAACAGGAGCTCCCGTTCCGAGCCCTTCCCCGCGTGGTAGGGAGAGGCGGAGATGTTGACGATCAGCTTGGCCCCGGCGGCGGCCTCCTCGGAGGCGGGGGCGCCGGGCAGCCAGAGGTCCTCGCAGACCGTCACGCCGACGCGCTGGCCGCCCACGTCGATCGTCGCGCCCGCGTGACCGGCGGTGAAGTAGCGCTGCTCGTCGAAGACGCCGTAGTTGGGCAGGTGGACCTTGCGATAGACGCTCTGAACGACCCCTTCGACAAGGACCGCGGCGGCGTTGTGGACGGCACCGCTGGAGGCGCGCTCGGGGAAGCCGACGATGGCGGTCGAGCCCCACCGCCTCGCCGGCCAGCTCGTGCAGCGCGGCGGCGGCGTCCCGCAGGAAGTGCTCGCGCAGCAGCAGATCCTCGGGCGGGTAGCCGGTGAGCGCCAGCTCGGGAAACAGCACGAGCTCGGCCTGTGCCTCGCGCGCGGCCCGCAGACCCTCGGCGATGCGCCGCGCGTTGCCGGCGATGTCGCCGACAGTGGCGTTCAGTTGGCAGAGGGCCAGGCGCACAGGCAACGAGGTCAGGTCTTCGCTGCCGTGCGAGTACGAGCGCGGGCGGGGCGCTTGCGGAGCCCCGCGGCGCGGGCGAGCGAGTCGATCGCGCCCTCCAGCTCGCGCCCGATCTGCTCGAGCTCGGGGATCGCGTCGTAGTCGGCGAGCAGCCCGAAGCCGAGGTTGCCGTCGTAGCTCATGACGGCGATCCCCAGCGCCTGCTTGCGCGCGAGCGGGACGACCGGATACAGCGACTGCAGGCGGTGCCCGAGCAGGTAGAGCGGGAACTGCGGGCCGGGGACGTTGGTGACGACGAGGTTGAAGAAGCGCTGGCGGGCCTGTAGGCGGGCGGCCTGACTGAGGATCGTGGGTGGGGCGAAGCCGGCGAGGTTGGTGATCATCTGCGCGCCGACGGCCTGCCCGGAGCGCTTGAGGTCCTCCATCGCGAGACGAATCTCCTGCAGGCAAGCGGCCGGGTCTTCGACGCCCACTGGGAGCGGCGCCCAGATCGCCGCGACGCGGTTGCCGAGCGCGCCCCGCTCGGCGTCGGCGCGCACCGAGACCGGCACCATCGCACGCATCGTGAGGCCCTCGGTGTCGTGGCCCTGCGCGCGCAGGTGGCTGCCCAGCGCGAGGCTGACGGAGGCGAGCACGACGTCGTTGAGGGTCCCGCCGAGGGCGTCCTTGATCGCCTTGAAGCGGGCCAGCTCGGCGTCGACCCAGGTGTAGCGCCGGTGCGGCCCGATGTCGACGTTGAGGGGCGTGTGGGGCGCGGGGTGCCCGAGCCCCGGCAGCGCGGTGGCGCCGAGGCTGGCAAGGCCCTCGCGCACACGCCGCACGGCGCGGCGTGGATGGCGCGTGAGCGCGCGGGCCCCGCGCGTCATCTCGCCGGGCACCGTAGTGCGCTCGAGCAGTGCCTCGCCGAGCAGCTTGGCCTGCCCGGGCAGCGGCCTCGCGGTCCACGGCTCGGGTGGGCGCGGCGGCAGCACGGGCTCGGGCGTGGTGTCGAACAGGACGGTTGTGATGTCCACGCCGGAGATCCCATCCACGAGCGCGTGGTGGGTCTTGGCGATCAGCGCGAAGCGCTCGCCGGCCATGCGGTCCACCAGCCAGATCTCCCACAGCGGCTTGGAGCGGTCCAGGCGCTGGGAGAAGAGCCGCCCCGCCAGGCGTTTGAGCGCCGCCTCGTCTTCGGGCTGGGGCAGCGCGGTGTGGCGGATGTGGTAGCGCAGGTTGAAGTGGGGATCGTCCGCCCACACCGGCCGGCCCTGCCCGAAGGGCACGTAGACGAGCCGCTGGCGGTAGCGCGGCACCAGATGCAGGCGTCCGAGCACATGGTCCACGAGCTCCTTGGGCGTCGGCGCCTGCCCTTCGAAGACCATCACCGAGGCGACGTGCATGTGCGCGGTGGAGTCGTCCTCCAGATGCAGGAATGCGGTGTCGAGGGCGGTCAGGCGATCGGGGTTGGCCATGCGCTCGATTCTCGCAGGTCATCCCTCTGGTCGGGGATGAAAGAGGGGCCCCGCCTCGTCGCCCGGTCGGAGAGCCGCGCGGCCCCATCGCGGAGCCCCCTCTGGGGGCGGAGCCCTTAGACAGAGCCCCTCGGGGGGCGTAGCCCTTAAAGAGTGGCGTCTGGGTCAGAAACACGGCAGATCGCTCCAACCGCGGAAAACCCGCGGTTTTTGGGCTTGTGTGACGTGCAACACACTGAAACCCGCACCCGACCCCCTAGCGTGTGGCCCGATTGTCGAACTGCCGAGTCGTCTCCGTGGATGGAGGCGAGCGGGGGACCCACTGCCGGATCGCTCGGAGGGAGCGGCCCGGATGGGGCGAATCGGCCGCTGCTGCGGCCGTAACGCCCGATTGGCGCGCGACCGTTCGCGCGCCGGTCGGCCGTGAGCCCGACAGCTAACCCCGTAGGCGGGATACACAGGAGGTCTCACGCGAATGTATGTCCCCGCGCCCCCGGCGCAGCCTGCCACGCCGCTGACGCCGATTGGGATCGTGACCGGCAACGCGCCGCTTGTGGCGCCGAAGCCCACCACGCTGAAAGTCAAACGCATGGCTCTCGACGTGCTGAGCGGCCAGCGAGCGAGCATCGCCGGCGCGCTGGCGCCGGCGCTGAGCGGAAGGACGATCGCCCTGCAGGGGCTCACGCGTCGCGGCTGGCGAACGCTCACGCGCACGCGCACCGGGGCGCAGGGCCGCTATCGCCTGAACTACACGCCCTCGCGGGGCGCCGGCGAGCTGGTGCGCGTGTATTTCGCGGGCGACCCCCTCGACACCGCGGCGCACCGCCGGGTTGGGCATCTGAGGGTGTATCGCCTGGCGGAGGTCTCCTGGTACGGAGGAGGCGGCGGCCTGGCGTGCGGCGGTGAGCTGACCAGCTCCACACTGGGCGTCGCCAACAAGACGCTGCCCTGTGGAACGCTCGTGAACCTGCGCTACAACGGGCGCAGCATATGCGTGCCGGTGATCGACCGCGGGCCGTTCGTGGCGGGCCGCGAGTTCGATCTCACCGAAGCGACCAAGCTGGCGCTGGGGTTCGGCGACACCGGCGAGGTGTGGGTCTCCTAGGCGCGCATCCGAGATGTGTTGAAATCGCGGGTATGACCCGTGAGCCCCGGCCCGCACGGCTCTCGCGACGCTGAGATGCCCCGCTCCGCCACAGCCCGGCTGTTCTTCGCCATCGACCCGCCCGCGCACGTGCGCGAGGCGCTGGCCGCGTGGGTGCGAGGGGCGGTCGGGCCAGGGCTGGGGAGGGGGCAGGGATCCGGCGCGGGTCGGCCCATGCGGCTGCTCGAACCCAACCTGCTGCACCTGACCCTGTGCTTCCTCGGCGCGCGGCCGGTGGCGGAGATCGAGCGGATCGCGGCTGCGCTGGGCGACTGCGCGCGGGAGGTGGGAGAGCTGTCGATCGGCGCTCCCCTGTGGCTGCCGCCGCGCCGCCCGCGCGTGCTCGCCGTGGAGGTGCACGATCCCGAGGGCGACCTGGCGCGGCTGCACCGCGCGGTGAGCGAGACGCTTGCGGGCAGCTTTGGCTGGGAGCCGGAGGGGCAGCGCCCCCAGCGCTTTCGGCCCCACATCACGCTGGCGCGCATGCGCGAGGACGCGGCGCCCCGCGAACGCGAGCTGCCCCCGACGCCGGCGCTCGAGTTCACGCCGCGGGAGGTCGTCCTCTACCGCTCGTGGCTCGCCCCGGAGGGAGCCTCCTACGAGGCGCTGGCGAGCGCCACGCTGGTCCCTCTCTGACTCCGCCGGGCGGCCTGGAACACTCACATGGCGGCAAGCCTGGATACGAACATATGTTCCGTCCGGGGCGCCGGCTACTTTGGGCTGCTCAATTCCGACCGCAGAGGAGCTACCACGATGCCCGTGACCGACCAGGAGAAGGCAGCAAAGGCGCGCGACGCCGCCCTGCAGGGGGCGCTCGGCCAGATCGAGCGCGAGTTCGGCAAGGGCACCGTGATGCGCATGGGCGACGAGGGCGCGCAGGTGCGCGTCGACGCGATCTCCACGGGCGCGATCACACTCGACGTGGCGCTCGGCATCGGCGGGGTGCCCAGGGGACGCATCGTGGAGGTCTTCGGTCCGGAGTCCTCGGGTAAGACGACGTTGATCTACCACGTGCTCGCCGAAGCCCAGAAGATGGGGGGCGTGTGCGCGTTCATCGACGCCGAGCACGCGATGGATCCGCTGTACGCGAAGGAGATCGGCGTGGACATCGACGAGCTGCTCGTCTCCCAGCCCGACTACGGCGAGCAGGCGCTGGAGATCGCCGACATGCTCGTGCGCTCCGGCGCGGTGGATGTCGTGGCGATCGACTCGGTCGCCGCGCTCACGCCGCGCGTGGAGCTGGAGGGGCAGATGGGCGACCAGACCGTCGGCGCGCAGGCGCGCATGATGTCCCAGGCGATGCGCAAGCTGGCGGGCAACCTCAACCGCACGCAGACGCTCTGCATCCTCACCAACCAAATCCGCGAAAAGGTGGGCGTGATGTTCGGCTCGCCCGAGACCCAGCCGGGCGGGCGGGCGCTGAAGTTCTACGCCTCCCAGCGCCTTGACATCCGGCGCATCGAGACGCTCAAGGATGGGACGGAGGCCGTGGGCAACCGCGTGCGCGTGAAGGTCGTCAAGAACAAGGTCGCCGCGCCCTTCCGCCAGGCGGAGTTCGACATCGAGTTCGGCAAGGGCATCTCAACGTCCGGCTGCCTGATCGATCTGGGCCTGGAGCACAACATCGTGACCAAGTCGGGCTCCTTCTTCTCCTACGGCGAGCAGCGCCTGGGCCAGGGACGCGGCAACGCGAAGACCCACCTCGAGGAGAACCCGGCGCTCGCGAAGGAGATCGAGAAGAAGATCTACGCGATCCTCAACATCGGCCCCGCCGCCGTGACGCCGATCGTGGGCGAGGTTGTAGCCGGTACGCCCGCCGCCTCGCCCGCGACACCTGCCGCGGCGTCTCCCGCGAAGGAGCCGGCGAAGATGGAACGCGAGCCGGCGGCGGTGCCGCAGGCTGCTTGATCTGCGGCGACTCCATACACAGGGCGGTTATCTTGATGGTGTGAAGCGCTACCACCTCACCACCTTCGGCTGCCAGATGAACGAGCACGACTCCGAGCGGATGAAGGGGATGCTTGAGTCGTTGGGCTACGCCGAGGCGCCGGAGCGCTCGCAGGCCGATCTGATTCTGTTCAACACGTGCTCGATCCGCGAGACCGCCGACAGCCGCTTCCTCGCGCACCTGGGTGAGGCGAAGCGGCTGAAGCGCGAGGAGCCCGCGCGCGTGGTGGGGGTGGGGGGCTGCTGGGCGCAGTCGGTCAAGGAGGAGGTGTTCGCGCGCTTCCCCTTTGTGGACGTCGCGTTCGGGCCAGGCCAGGTGCACAAGCTTGCGGAGTTCCTGACGAGCTACTCGCTCACCGCGCAGGGCTACTTCGAGTTTGAGGGCTTCACCGGGCACCTGCCCGCGCGTCGCGCGCGGGCCTTCCAGGGGTGGCTGCAGATCAGCGTGGGGTGCAACTGCTCGTGCTCCTACTGCATCGTGCCCTCCACCCGCGGGCGCGAGGTCAGCCGGCCGCCAGATGAGCTCGTGGAGGAGGTCCGCGTGATGGCCGCCGATGGCGTGCGCGAGGTCACGCTGCTCGGGCAGAACGTCAACTCCTACGGCCGCGACCTACGCCTCCCCCCAGCACCGACCGTTACGCCGGCCGCCGCGCGGCGGCCACAGCAGACGGCCTTCTCCGAGCTCCTGCGCGCGATCGACGCAATCGAGGGGATCGAGCGCATCCGCTACACGAGCCCCCACCCCAAGGACATGCGCGAGGACGTGATCCGCGCGCACGCGGAGCTGCCGAGCCTCTGCGAGCACATCCACCTCCCCCTGCAGTCGGGCTCGAGCGCGATCCTGAAGGCGATGCGTCGCACCTACGACCGCCGCCGCTACCTCGATCGGGTAGCGCTGATCCGCGAGCACGTGCCCGATGTGTCGCTCACGACAGACATCATCGTGGGCTTCCCGGGGGAGAGCGAGGAGGACTTCTCACAGACGCTGGAGGTGGTCGAGGAGGTGGGCTACGACAGCGCCTTCACCTTCATCTTCTCCGCGCGGCGGGGAACCTCCGCGGCGGAGCTGACCGACGGGCTTGTGCCACACGAGGTGAAGGTGGAGCGCATGGAGCGCCTCGTGGAGGCGGTGCAGCGCCACGCGCGCGAGCGCGCTCAGCGCTTCGTGGGGCGCACGATGGAGGTGCTCGTAGAGGGCCCCTCGCGCACCGACCACGAAAGGCTGCGCGGTCGCACGCGCCACAACAAGGCGGTGAACTTCACGGGCCTGGCGGCGCCCGGCGAGCTGACGCAGGTGCGCATCGACGCCGCCTCCAGCCAGACGCTCTCCGGCGAGGAGAGCCTGCTGGCGCGCGTTGGCGGCTGAAGCTGCACGTCAGTCTCAGATGCGCTCCGCAATCGTGCCAACTTAGGCTATGTTCGCCGCGAATGTGCGAACATATGTTCGTGCGCTGGAGCAATCTGACTATCTCCGAGGAGGAGCAGCGGCGCCTGCCCGGCTATCGCGACGATGCGGTGGTGCGGCGCTTCGACGCGCCCGAGGCGCTGGACATGCGCTTCTACGAGGTCCGTGCGCGCACGGTGCTCAACCGCGTGCCCGGCAAATCGCGGATGCCGTTCCGCTGGACGATCAATCCATACAGAGGGTGCAGCCACGCCTGTGTCTACTGTTTTGCTCGCCCGACCCACCGATATCTCGACTTCGACGCCGGCCGTGACTTCGAGCGCGAGATAGTCGTCAAGGTCAACGCGCCCGAGGTGCTGCGGAGCGAGCTGGCAAAGCCATCCTGGGGCCGCGAGCACGTGGCGCTCGGCACGAACACCGATCCCTATCAGTGGGTCGAGGGGCGCTACAAGCTGATGCGGGGTATCTGGGAGGCGATGCGGGACGCCGCCAACCCCTGCTCGGTGCTGACCAAGTCGCCGCTTCTGCTGCGCGATCTTGACCTGATGCTCGAGATCTCCCAGCGCGCCGAGTTCAGCGCGATGTTGTCGATCCCGACGCTCGATGAGAAGGCGTGGCGAGCGACCGAGCCGCACACCCCCAACCCGCGCGCCCGCCTGGAGGCGGTGGCCGAGCTGGGTCGCGCCGGCATTCGCACGGGTGTGCTGATCGCGCCGCTGATGCCGGGAATCAACGATGCGCCTGAGCAGATCGAGCCGCTGCTCGCAGGAGCGATCGAGGCCGGGGCGCAGAGCGTCGGTGGTACGACGCTGCACCTGCGCGGCGAGGTGCGCGATGTGTTCATGGACTGGATGCGATCCGAGCGCCCGGAGCTCGGGGAGCGCTATGAGGAGTTGTATCGGCACGGCGCGTACGCGCCCGCGGAGGAACGCAAACGCTTGGCGAGCCTGGTGCGCGGTGGCGCGGCAGGTCGCACGCGGCCCTTCAGGCTGGCGAGGGGCGAGCGCATGTCTCAGCCCGCCGCGCGGGCGCCTCAACCAGCACGGCAGGGCGGCGCGCGCCGACAGCGGTCCAAGTCCGCCCAGCTGCCCGACTCCGAGCAGCAGACGCTCTTTTGAGTTTCAGCGCTTGTCGCCCTGGCCCGCGCTAATCTGCTCGGCGATCTTCTCGCCGCCCATCCTGCGGGTGAACGCCGCTGCCGTCTCCGGTGCGACGCCGCCGAAGATAGCGCCGACGCGCAGCGCCATCGGCGCGACGTCCACCTCGCCGCGGTTGCGCTCGATCGCGCTCACCACGGCCTTGGCGACGTCCTCGGGACTGCGCGTGCCGACGCCTGGCGGGAGCTTGGCGCCGGAGTCGGCGAACATGCCGGCGTCGCGGATGAAGCCGGGGAAGACGGCGGAGACGCCGACGCCGCTGTTGTGCAGCTCCGGGCGCAGCGCCGCCGCGAATCCGCGCAGGCCGTACTTGCGTCGCGTTGTACAGCGAGGATCCGGCTGTGGCGGTCTTGCCGGCAAGGGAGGAGACGAACAGCAGATGCCCGCTGCCGCGCGTCGACCATCGCCGGCACGAGCGCGTGCGCGAGCGCGATCGGAGCGCGCAGGTTGACGTCCAGCGCGCGGTCGATCTCCTCCATGCTGAAGCTGTCCAGGCGGCCCGACGCCGGCAGCGCGGCGTTGGCCACGAGGATGTCCACCTGCGCCCGCCTCGGAGATGCAGGCGATCGACCTCGGCGGGGATCGCTGAGATCGACGGCGAGCGTGCGCGCGCCCAGCTCGACGGCCAGCGGCTCCAGCACGTCGGTGCGGCGTCCGGTGAGGATCAGCTCGCGCGCCTCGCTGCTTCAACGCTCGCGCCGTGGCCTGGCCGATGCCGCCGGTGGCGCCGGTGAGCAGGACTGTTGACCCTGAGATCTGCATCGGTCTGCAAGCCTACGACAATGCAGGTCATCGCGCTGTTCGGCCCAACCGGCGTGGGCAAGACCGCCGTCGCGGTCGCGCTCGCCGAGCGCCTGCGCGCCGCGCGGCGAGCGCCCCGTGGCTGTTTCTGCCGACGCCCTGCAGGTCTACGCCGGGCTCGAGACGCTGACCGGCGTCGCCTCGCCGGCCGAGCGCGCGACGCTCGAGCATCGCCTCGTCTCCTTCCTGCCGCGTGGATGCGGGCTTCAGCGCCGGCCAGTACGCCGAGCTGGCGCACGCCGAGATCGACGGACTGCTCGCCGAAGGTCGCCGGCCGATCGTGGTGGGCGGAACGGGGCTGTATCTGCGCGCGGCGCTCACCGAGCTCGATCTGCGCCCACCGCCGCCCGAGGGCGTGCGCGAGCGCTGGATCGGCGAGCTGGAACTCCACGGCGCGCCCGCGCTGCACGCGCGGCTCGCGCAGAGCGCGCCGTGGGCGGCGGAGGAGATCGATCCCAACGATCGCCAGCGGGTGGTGCGCGCGCTGGAGCTGCTCGATCTCGGCGAGCTGGAGCCGCCCGAGGGACCCTCGCAGCTGTGGACCGCGGATATGCGCCAGCCCACGCTGCTGGTGGGGCTCGTGATGGACCGCGAGGTGTTGTACGCGCGTATCGACGCCCGCGTGGAGGGGATGCTCGCGGCTGGAGTGCGCGAGGAGGCGCAGCGCGCTGACGCCGCCGGAGCCTCGGGCACCGCGCGCAAGGCGCTCGGCTTCGAGGAGCTGCTCACGGGAGACGTGGAGGCGATGAAGCGGCGCACGCGCAACTACGCGCGGCGCCAGCTCACGTGGATGCGCAAGCTCGGCGGGGTGCGGTTGATCGACGTGAGCGAGCGCTCGCCGCAGGACGTTGCGGAGGAGGTCGTCGCGATGGCCGCACCGCACTAGACTCCGGCGCCGCATGAGGTTCGAGAAGTGGCAGGCGCTGGGCAACGACTACCTGATCGTGGAGCAGGATGAGCTGCCGTTCGAGTTGACCCCCGCGCGCATTCGCCGGCTCTGCGAAGGGCACTTCGGCGTGTTCGCCGACGGCGTTCTGCTACTCGCCCGTGCGATGACCCCCGCTTCGTGGCGGACCTGCGCATCTTCAACCCCGATGGCTCGGAGGCCGAGCTGTCTGGCAACGGGGCGCGCGAGGCGATCCTCTACCTGCGCCGTCGCGGCTGGACCGAGGAGGATGAGTTCTCGATCCACACCGCCGCGGGGGAGATTCGCCCGAGGATCACGGGTCCCGACACGTGTCGCGTGGACATGGGCCGCGCGAGCCTCACCTCGAAGGACTTTCCCGGCGGACCCCCGGACGGACATCGGCGAGCTGAGCGCCGGCTGGAAGCACGTGGCGCTTTCAGCACGTCTCGATCGGCAACCCACAGTGCGCGATCCACGTCGCCGACCTTGCGGAGCTCACGTCGCCTGGATCTGCCCGCGATCGGTCCCGACGATCGAAGGCGACACGAGCTGTTCCCAACCGCACCAACGTCTCCTGGTACACCGATGCGAGCGCCTCGGGGGCCGCGGGGGACAGAAGCCGCATCCGCGCGCGCATCTTCGAGCGCGGGGTGGGGGAGACCCTCTCCTCGGGCACGGGCGCCACCGGCGCGGCGATCGCCAACCACCTGCGTATCGGCGCGAGCGACTCCGTCACGATGGTTGCGCTGGACGGTGGCGAGCTGGAGGTCGAGGTGGAGGAGGATCTGCACGTAAACCTGACTGGCTGGGCGGTTCCCGTATTCGCGGGCGAGCTCAGCGACCACTTCCTGAAGGAGCTGCATGAGACCGAGTGAGCGCCTGAGCCGCATCCCGCCGTACCTGTTCGCCGAGCTGGAGCGCAAGATCGCCGCCAAGCAGGCGGCGGGGGTGGACGTGATCAGCCTCGGCATCGGCGACCCCGATCGCCCGACCCCGGCGCTGATCGTGGAGGCGATGCGGGAGGCGGTGACCGAGGCCGAGACCCACCGCTACCCCTCCAACCGCGGCCGCCACGACTTCAGGGTCGCGCTGAGCGACTTCTACGAGCGGCGCTTCGACGTTGATGCTGGACCCCGACACGGAGATCATCCCCGCGATCGGCGCGAAGGAGGCGATCTTCAACCTCAACCTCGCGTTCCTCGATCCGGGCGATGTGGCGCTGGCGTCCGATCCCGGCTACCCGGTGTACACGGGCGGGCCGCTGCTGGTGGGCGCCGATCCGGTCGTGATGCCACTCGTGCCCGAGCGCGGGTTCGTCCCCGATCTCGATGCGATCGACGAGGAGACCGCGCGGCGTGCGAAGCTGATGTACCTCAACTACCCCAACAACCCAACGGGGGCGGTGGTGCCGGAGGGGTTCTTCGAGCGCGTGGTGAACTTCGCTGAGGCCTACGAGATCCTCGTGGTGCACGACAACGCCTACTCGGAGACGACCTACGACGGCTATCGCGCGCCCTCGTTCCTCGCGACGCCCGGAGCGAAGGAGGTGGGGATCGAGGTGTTCTCGCTCTCCAAGGGCTACAACATGACCGGCTGGCGCTGCGCGGCGGTAGTCGGAAACAGCGAGGCCATCGAGAGCTACTGGCGGCTGAAGACGAACATCGACAGCGGCCTGTTCGAGGCGGTGCAGCTGGCGGGCGTCGCGGCGCTCTCGCCCGATGGCGACGCGGAGGTGGCCTCGATGAACGAGCTCTACCGCCGGCGGCGCAACCTGGTGTGCGAGGCGCTCGAGAAGATCGGCGTGCACATCGCGCCGCCGAGGGGCACGATCTACGTCTGGGCGCCGATCCCGGAGGGCTTCGCGAGCTCGGTGGCCTACTGCGAGCACGTGCTCGAGCGGGCGGCCGTGGTGATCTCGCCCGGCAGCGCCTACGGCCCCAGCGGCGAGGGGTGGTTTCGTATCTCGCTGACGACGCCGGACGACAGGCTGGCTGAGGCGGTCGAGCGGTTGGCCGCGGCTAACCTGTGAGGTGGATGGAGAATCCTCAGCAACGTGCACGACAGCGCGCGCTCTGCATCGCCGCGCTGAGCGAGGGCGAGGATCTGGGCGAGCTCGAGGAGCTGCTGCGCACCTCGGGCGTGGCGGTGGTGGGGGAGTTGGTGCAGCACCGCGATCAGCCCCATCCCAACACCTACCTCGGACCGGGCAAGGTGGCCGAGGCGAAGGAAGCGGCGCGGCGTGCGACGCCAACGTGGTGGCCTGCGACGACGAGCTGACCCCGCGTCAGGAGCGCAACCTGGAGGAGGCTCTCGGGCTGCCGGTGGTGGATCGCACTGCGGTGATCCTCGACATCTTCGCGGCGCACGCCTCCAGCGGCGAGGGCAAGCTGCAGGTCGAGCTGGCCCAGCTGGAGTACAACCTCGCGCGGATGCGCGGTCTGTGGAGCCACCTGGAGCGCCTCGGCGGCGGGATCGGCACGCGAGGACCGGGGGAGACCCAGATCGAGACCGATCGTCGCCTCGCGCGCGATCGCATCGCGGCGCTGCGCCGTCGCCTGAAACACGTGCGGGGGACGCGCGCGGTGATGCGCGCCGAGCGCGAGCGCGCGGCGCTCCCAACGGTCGCCCTGGCGGGGTACACCAACGCCGGCAAGTCGACGCTGCTGAACGCCCTCACAGGCGCGGAGGTGGGGGTGCGCGATCGCCTGTTTCACACGCTCGACCCCAGCACCCGCACGTGGCGCCCGGCGGGGCGGGCGTTCCTGCTGACGGACACTGTGGGGTTCATCCGCAAGCTGCCCCACCAGCTGGTGGACGCGTTTGGGGCGACGCTCGAGGAGACGCGCCGCGCGGATCTGCTGCTGCACGTGCTCGACGCCTCCGCGCCGGAGCCCCAGGCGCAGGAGATGCGCCGCTCGGTCGAGGCGGTGCTGCGCGAGATCGGCGCGGAGGAGACCCCGCAGCTCTTGGTGCTCAACAAGGTGGACCTGCTCGATACGGAGGCCGGTCACGAGCTGCGCCTGCGCCACCCCGAGGCGGTGCTCGTGAGCGGCGTCACGGGCGAGGGCCTGCAGGAGTTGGGCGAGCGCGTCGAGCGCGAGTTCCGCCGCACCCTCTGCCCGGTCGATCTGCTGGTGCCCTACGCCCATGGCGGCAGCCTGGCGGAGCTGCACGAGGTGGCCGGCGAGGTCACCCGCCAGGACACCCCCGAGGGGGTTCGTGTGCGCGCGCTGGTGCCGGAGCGCCTGGCGGCTCGCTTCGCGCGGTTCGCGGTGGCTTCCTGATCTAGACGCCCGCGACGCGGCGCGCCCCCGCGTGCGCCGCCTCCTCCAGGGCGTCATCCAGCGGGTCGAGCGCATCGGCGTCAAGCCCCAGGGCGGTGGCGATCAGCCAGTCCGCCAGCCACACGTTCTTGGGCAGCAGCGGGCCGTGCAGGTAGGTACCGATCACGTTCGCGCGCCTGACCCCCTCCAGGCCGCTGCGCCCGTCGTTGCCGTGGCCTCTGAGGACGCGCCCCAGCGCTTTTTCACCGGCGCCGAGATACGTGCGCCCGCCGTGGTTCTCGAAGCCCGCCAGCACTCGCGCCGGGCGGCCGGGGTCGAGCTCGACGGAGATCGCGACGTTGCCGATGAGCCGCGGTCCGGGCTCGCGCACGGTGCGCACGTCCACCAGCCCCACGCCCGGGATCTCCCGCTCGTCGAGCACGTAGGAGCGCCCCAGCAGCTGGTAGCCGCCGCACACCCCGAGGACGATCGCGCCGCGCTCGGCCGCGGCGTGCAGGCCCGCGCGCTTGTGGCGCACGAGGTCCTCGGCGCACAGCAGTTGGTCGCGATCCTGGCCGCCGCCGAGGTAGAACATGTCATGTGCGCCGCCGTCCAGCGGCTCGCTCAGCCCGCTGGCGGTGAGCTGGAAGCCGATGCCGCGCCACGCGCAGCGACGCTCGAGCACCAGCAGGTTGCCCCGATCGGCGTAGATGTTCATCAGGTCCGGATACAGCGCGCACACGCGCAGGATGGGAGCGGGTGTGGAGGAGCGCGAGTAGGGAGAGGAGGGGGAGGGGGCCGCGAAGCTGGGATCAGAGGGTGGCGTAGGCGGCCGAAGGCCGGCGAGCCGGGCCCCTCTTTTTGGTCAGACACGCAGCATCACCACCGAGCTGCCCGAGTGATCGGCGGTGGGGGGGATGTGGCGTGCGGGCTCTGGGTGCAGCCCCGCCGCGGAGCCCTCGCGCTCGAGCTGAGCGACGGTGAGGCGGTCGAGCTCGATCAGGTTTCGCTCGACGGTCTGCGAGGCGCTGGTGGTGCGCTCGCGTTCGATCGCGATTGTGTCCGAGCCAAGTTCCACGCGGGTGGCTCGGCTGGTGTAGAAGATCCCGTCCACCCATGTCCGCTCCGGTACGGGTCCAGGGCCGCCATCGGCGCAGTCGAAGGGCTCCAGTTCGGTGACGATCGCGCACGCAAGCAGTCCGCCGGGGAGCAGGTGCGCGCGAGCGCTGCGCAGGAAGGCAAGCCGCCCCTCGGAGCCACCGAGCAGCTGGACGGTCTGCATCGGTGCCACGCACAGCCCCACCGGCTCGCTGCCCGGCAGCGTGAAGCGGCGGGCATCTGCGCACAGGGCCTGAACATCCAGGTCTTTTGCACGCTGGCACAGAGCGCCAAGCAGCTCGGAGTCGTGGTCCAGGGCGATCACGCGCCGACTCTCGCCGGCAAGCTCCAGCGCAACTCGTCCCGTGCCGGCGCCCACGTCGAGAATGGCTCCGCTGGGAGCGTCTCGCGCCAACTCCCGCCAGAGAGGGAGATCGGCCCGATAGGAACCGCACTCCAGGTCGTGCCAGATGACCGCGGGGGGGAGTGGCGGCGGGCCGGCGCCGGTGGCGCCCGCAGGGGAGTGGCGGGAGGGCTGACCGTTCACGACCACGCGCTGCGCGCCTCCCCGCGCGCGACCAGCAGCTCGCGCAGCGCGAGCATCGCGGTGTAGGTGGGCAGTGCATACAGCGGCGCCTGCGAGTCCTGCGCGCGATCGGCAGTCGCGTCATCGAGGGCCGCGGCGAGGTCCTCGTGGACCTCGATGCACGCGGGGTTCACGCCGGCGTACTTCAGACGCACGGCGAGCTCCGCGGCGCGCGTGCCGGCGCACGTGACGCGGCGCACGCGGCCGGCGAGCAGCTCGAAGTCGGCGTCCCAGATCCATGAGACGTCGCGCCCGTCGGCGATGTTGTCGTTGAGCACCCCGAGCACGTCGTGCGAGCCGGGCTCCAGCGCGAGCGTGCGTAGCACCTCATTGGCGCCCGCCGGGTTCTTGACGAGCAGGATGCGCAGCTCGCGGGGGTGGGTGGGCGCTCCAACCGTCACGCTCTCCGCGCGCCCGAACGCCGCCCGCGTGTCCTGCAGCCCAGCGACGATCGCCTCCGGGGGCAGCTCGAGCGCGAGCGCCAGGGCGGCGGCGGCGAGCGCGTTGTAGACGTTGTAGAGCCCCGGCAGAGCCAGCTCGACCCGATGCTCGCCCAGGGGCGTGCACAGCGCGAAGCTCGCCGTGCGAACTCCGTTCAGAACTATCTTCCTGGCAATCACCGCCGGCTGCGGCCGCTGCTGCCCGCAGGCGGCGCAGTGGTAGTGGCCGAGGTGGCCCATGTAGATCGCGTCGAACACGTAGGGCGCGCCGCAGCGGCGGCAGTGCTTGGCGTCGGCCGCGTGAGCCATGCCCGCCAGCGCGAGCGAGTCGTCCTCGACGCCGAAGTACACGGCGTCCGTGCGCTCGCGGCCGAGGTCGGCGATCAGCGGGTCGTCGGCGTTGAGCACCAGCCGCGCCTCGCGCCCCGCGCCCGTGCCGAGCGCTTGGGCCCAGCGCTCGGCGATGCGCTCGAGCTCGCCGTAGCGGTCGAGCTGGTCGCGGAAGAGGTTGCCGAGCACGATCGCGCGCGGGTGGAGCTGGGCGGCGATGTCTCCCATCCACAGCTCGTCGACCTCGAACAGCCCCAGCTCCCCGGCGATCCTCCCGCCCGGGCGTGCGGCGGCGAGCAGGGTGGAGGCGATCCCGCCCGCCATGTTCGCGCCCGCTGCGTTGTGCACCACGGGGATCCGCTCGCGGGCGAGGATCCCGGCCGTGAGCGCAGCCGTGGTGGTCTTGCCGTTGGTCGCGGAGATGAGCACGCTGCCCCGCGTCAGCCGTCCGGCGAGCGCGCCGATCGCGTCGTGGTCGAGTCGCATCAGCACCTTGCCGGGCGCGCTCGTGGCGCCGCCGCCGCGCAGCCGCGAGAGCGAGCCGACGGCCCGCGCGAGAGCGAGCTTGGGGGCCAGCGGGCCCGCCATCAGGATGCCTCTGGGACGAGCACGCGCACGGCGCCCGGCAGCGCGCGCACGCGCGCCGGCAGCTCGGCGATCGGGTCGCCATCGGCGTACAGCGCGAAGGGCCGATCGGCGGAGATGAGGACCTCGGCGGCGCGCAGGACGTGCACGGAGGGCAGCTGCACGTGGGTGCCCTTGAACACCTCTGGGCAGGTTGGCGAGGAAGCGCAGCTTGGAGACCTGCTCGATCGCGACGACGTCGAGCAGCCCGTCGTCCATGCGGGCCTGCGGGGCCAGGCGCATCCCGCCGCCGTAGACGCCGGAGTTGGCGGCGGCGATGGTGTAGCCGCAGAAACGCTGCCTGGACGATCCGCCAGTCCCCGCTTCGCCGCCCGTGCCAGGTTCGCCGCTGGACCCAGCCGTTCCTGGCGTGTCGATTGGGTCTCCCGGTTCGAGCACCACCTCGAAGCGCGCCGCGCGCCAGCCGATCAGCACACGCAGCGCGCTGTAGGCGTACACGAGGTTGCCGAGCCACGCGGGGGATTCGTTGGCGATGCGGTTGCAGTCGCTGTCGAAGCCGGCGCTGGCGATGCCGAGGAACGCGCGCCCATCGACCTCGCCGAGGTCCACCAGGCGAGTGGCGCCGTGCGCGATCATCGCACACGCGGCAACGGGATCGGCAGGGATCCCGAGGACCCGCGCGAAGTCGTTGCCGCGCCCCCCCGGCAGCACTCCCAGCACCGCTCCGGGGATGGTGCGCAGGACGTCCGCCACGGCGCCAACCATGCCATCGCCGCTGAGCGCCGCGACGGTCTCGCCGCGGCCTGCGGCCTTGCGGGCGAGCGCGCGCGCGTGCTCCAGGTCGCGGGTGTCCTCGCGGCTCACCGCCAACCCGTGGCCGGCCAGCGCGTTCTGCACCGAGGGAGCGGCGCGGCCGGCGCGGCCGCCGCCGGCGACGGGGTTGACGATCAGGCAGACTGGGGGTTGGAGGGGCACGGAGGGAGCTAGCGTAGTGCCGGCCGGCGCGCGAGCACGTGAGGAGGCCGGCCTTGGGCGCTCAGCCGGCGCGCGCGGCGGCCGCTCGGTCGCGGCGGCGGCGTCCGATCAGCGCGGCGATCGCAAGCGCGGCGATCACGAGGAAAAGCCCAAGCAGCACGCCCGGCGCGACGCCGAGCCCACCGAAGGGCAGTGCGATCAGCTCCACGACGCCCAGGCCGATCGCGAGCAGCACGACGATTAGCACGATTATCAGAAGAACTCCGCGCACGCGAGCGGGGATCCCGGCGCTGGAGGGCGGGATCAGCAGGCCCATCACGCGCAGCGCCAGCATCTGGCGGCCCGAGGGAGGAGCCTGCCCGAGGCGCTGCACGGCGTCCTTGAGCGCGTCGGGGCGGCGCTCGGCGAGCGCCAGCGAGGCGTCGGCCATGCGCCTGATCTGCATCCGTTCCTGGGGGCGAGCGGCGGCGATCGAGCGCTGGAAGTAGGCACGTGCCTTCTCGGCGTCAAACCGCTCGGCTGCGCGCGAGCCGAGGATCGCCATCGCCGCGGACTTGTACTTGACCTCGCCCTCAAGCTCCTCGTCGGAACGCTGCTCGAGCGCCTGGATCTCCGCCATCGCGCCGCGCTGCTCGATCCGGATCTGTCGCTGCTTGGGCGCCATGGCGGCCCATTCTATGGCTTGCGCCCACGAGTGCCATCCGCGGCTCGCGGGCGCTTGGCGGGGGGGCGCGCAGGCGGTATCCTCGCTGGCCCCACCAGCCGATGCACTCGCCTTCGATCATCCACGCCACCGCCTGCGGTCTCGCCGCGCTCGCGTTGGCCGCCCCGAGCGCGGCCAACGCGGCCGTGTTCGCGCCCCCGCCCGGAACGCCCACCGGCACGGCGCCAGCTCCAACTCCGGCTCCAACGAGCACCGCGGCTCCAACGCCAACGAATACCCCCGCGCCGGCAAACACCCCCGCGCCGCGCACCACCCCGAAGGCACCAAAGGGGCACGCGCACGGGACCCCTCCGAAGGGCGCTCAGAAGGGCCAGGCGCCGAGCGTGCCGCAGCCCACCACGCCGGCTCCTGGGCGTACAGTCACAAGGCCCGCGACCTCCACGGAATCGACAACGAGCAACACCGACACGCTCCTGATCCTCTCGCTCGTGGCCATGGTCGCGCTGCTGGTCGGGATCGCCTACATGATTCTGCGCGACGCCCACAGCGTCGCTCCGGTGAGCGACGGTCCCGTGGGAAGCGCCGCCACGCGCAACCCAGCCGGAAAGCTGCGCAAGCGCCGAGCGAAAACCAAGGCTGCGCGGCGGCAGCGGCGGCTCAACCGCTAGGGCGTTTCCCTAGAAGTTTACATAAGATAGATTATCGGGCACAACGCGTGGTGGGTCAGTTTGAGAATCGGCCCCATCGGGCCGGTCCGGGGGTCTAGGCTGCGCGGCATCCGATAACCAGCGGCCCCGGCGCGGGCGGTAACCCAACGCCGGGACCTAGACACGGAGGTACTAGCTCCATGCCCGACGCGAACCCTACCCTCACGCCCATGCAGCAGGACGCCCAGCAGGACGCTGGGATCATCAGCCTGCTGGTCGATGTAGACGCCACGCGCCCGTGGTCGCTCGACGAGATCGAGCGAGAGATCGGCAGCAACCCCACGGACAGCCTCCGTCGTCTCTACGGCGGCGGTCTCATCCACCGCCTGGACGGCTTCGTGTGGGCAACCCGCGCGGCTGTCATGGCTGACGAGATCCGCTGATGCAGGTCAAGTACCCGGACGGGGCCTTCGTCCATCGCCTGCGCCTGGAGCGCGGCATCACGCAGGAAGCCCTCGCGTTCGAGGCCCACGTGACCATCGCCACCCTGTCGCGTATCGAACGCGGCGTGACTGCCCCAAAGGTCGGCACGCTGAGGAAGATCGCCACGGCACTCGGCATGAGCCTCGCGGAGCTGGTCGCCGCCGTCGAGCAGCAGCAGCACTGAGCGGGGCGCCACGTCGCAGGGTGGGCGTGGCGCCCCCCCTCGCTGGTACGCTCAATGGTGCCCGACCGCCCACGCGGGAGCCGTAGACATCGCTCTGACGCAAAACCCAGTAGCGGAACGCTATACGACTTCAATGCCACGCATAACCCACATAGTATCGGCTAGATCCCACGAAAGCAAGAGCCGTGATTGACGGCCCTACGTCTATAGACTCGGAGCAGGCGATCATCAACGATGACGCCTCCGCGAACGGCAAGGCCCAAGGGCCATCGGACGCCACTTTCCAAAGCCTGCTAGACACAGGCAACGTCCGGCTTATCAACCTAGTCGAAGCGAAGGTCATGTCGTCGCCGCGACTGACGACGGACCCCGCAAAGCAGGCTACTGGCGAGCACTTCTTCCCGCTCCTCCTTGCGGCTTTCCACCAAGGGCATAAGGGCGCCCAGGTGTCCGTTCAGGAAGATGCGGGCGTTGGGGCAGCGCTCCACGCGGGCGACCAAGACGAGACGGGGGACCGGCTCGATACAGCAGTCCTCCGTAAGACGATCCGGTTCGATTGGAGCGAACCTCGAATCCTTCTGTATGAAGCCCACGAGCTCGGGGAGGAAGCGCGCCGGTGGATCGCCAACCCACGCGAGCGCCGGGATCTACTAGGGCTCCTCTTCGGGATCGTCTGCCAAGTCCAGACCACCATCGCACGCGAGAACAGGCAGTCCCCTGAAGACCAGGACGAGAGTGCCGCACCAACAGATCGGATCAAGGCGGACGTAGAAATCATCAGGCGTCAGCTGGCAGCCGCGAGGGAGCAATTTGAGCGGGATACGCAACGTGCGGCGCAGTTCCGATATGCGCGGGGCATCGCCCTCGGTTCTGGCCTGATGATCGTGCTCTGCGCGGTGATCGCTGGCATCTTTGCGTGGCAGCACATCCAGGCCATAAACGGCATTGGGTTGGCCGCGGGGGCAGTCGGTGCTTGCGTCAGCGTCCTACAGCGGATGACCAAGGATACGCTCGACCTCAACGCGCAGGCCGGTCACAAGATGATCCTGGCCTTCGGCGCGTTGCGCCCATTCGTCGGCGGCATCTTCGGACTCGTCACCTTTTTTGTGATACGCGCCGAACTAATCTCAGTCTTCGTGCTTCCCAAGGCGACGGGTAGCGCTCTCGCCTACGTGGCGGTATTCGCCTTCGTTGCCGGCTTCAATGAGCGATTCTTTCAGGACATGTTGGCGAATGCAAGCAACGCGAGAGCAGAGTCATCCGAGACGTCCTGACCGCCGTGGCGCTACGATGGGCTCATGGCCGACCTGAACCGGATGGCTTACCGGATCGTCCAGCAGTCCACGGAGCCCCAGCCCCCTGAGACACCAGCGCAGTCCAGTGGCCGCAAGGGGGGCCAGAAGGGCGGCAAGGCCCGCGCCGAGCGCCTGACGGCTGCGGAGCGGTCGGAGATCGCCCGTAAGGCCGCTCAGGCGCGCTGGGCATCTCGTTAGATCTGCAACTGGCGAGGTCTCTTCTGCTTGCGCGACGCGCTTGCGGCCAGCTCGGCCAGCGAGATGCTTGGGCGCGAGTATGCCTGCCGCCGTTCCTTGAGTGCCCCGGCCAAGAAGCCCATCAGGTCAGGCGTGACATGCGATACGTCAGGTTCCGTCCGGCTTGCTTTCGCAGCTAAAACAAGATCCTGGAAGGCGAGTACGTCGGCCACACGAACGAGATGCACGCTTGTCTTGCCTACTTCGCGAGACCGCGCGGCCTCACCATATGCGTCACTGGTGAAGCTGAAGGCAACGACGTAACCGACCTCCTTGCCGTCCCGCTCGATGGCTGTCTCGAACTCGTCTACGACTTTGCGCCCCACCTTCTCGGACTGCTTTACCTGAATCGGATGCCTCTCAAGATAGGAATAGCCGTCTATCCCGAGATCGCCTGAGCGTCGCTCACGGCGAACGCCATTGACAGCATCAACCACCCAATTTTGGAACTCGAAATGCCCGAGCTGCCGTAGATCCTCGATTGTTGCTGGTAGTCCAAGCACTACTGCATTGGCACCGAACCCATCGACCCGCCGCTTCATAATCTTCGCGGCCTGAAAACTAATGTCTATCCCAATCCACTGGCGCTGCATCTGCTGGGCCACGGCGATCGTCGTTCCACAGCCACAAAACGGATCAAGCACGATCTGGCCTCTAGTCGTACTTGACGCCAGAATCCTCTCCATCAGCGCTTCGGGCTTCTGCGTCGGATAGCCTAAGCGCTCAGCCGCCTGCGAATTGATCGGGTCTATGTCCGTCCACAAATCCTGAAGCGGAACGCCGCGCATCTCATCGAGATACCGCTTGTATTGAGGTACTGTTCCTGGTTGCGTCTGCACGACCCGGCCTTCGGCGATCAACTCCTCCATTCGGGCTTTCGCATAGCGCCAGTAGCGCGTGACACCCATTACCTCATACTGAGGATTACCCTTTCCAGCGCCTCCAGGCCCGGTGAGATTGTCGAGGCGGTACCGCCGGTGTGTGCCGGGCTCGATGTGACGGTACTTGGTGTCAGCATATTTCTCGTCGTATGGCGTGAAGATTGGATTCCAAGTCCAGCCCTCTCCCTTTGTGTAAAAGAAGATCACGTCGTGGAGCCGACCATGTTGCTTGCGCCCCTGTTTGGTGTCGCTGTGGGCCGTGCTTCGTTTCCAGATAATCTCGCTGCGGAACCCACCGGGAGCAATGAACAGCCGATCGAGCATCACCTTGAGATAATGGCTCGCGCTCGGATCACAGTGCAGGTACAACGATCCCGTGGGCTTCAGCACGCGGTACATCTCGACCATCCGTATACGCATCCAGTCGATGTACTCGTGGATGCCGCCCTTCCAACGATCCTCGAATGACCGGACCTCGGCCTCATCGCCCCAGATAATCTCGTAGCGCCGGTTCGAGAAGAACGGCGGGTCGAGATAGACGAGATCGACGTGCTCGTCAGGCAGCAGTTCAAGGGCCTCCAGATTGTCCGCGCAATGAATCACGCCCGTTCCCGCGTAGACATCTGGGTCCATTGTCCCCGTGGGGTTTGACCCACCCTCACAGACTCCTGCACGGTGCAAAGTTCCGTCCCGGTGCCTCAAGCATAATGGTCACTATGAACAGGTTGACGACGGAGAGGCGCGCGCAGATCATCGGCTGCTTGGTCGAGGGCAACAGCATCCGCGCGACGGTCCGCATGACGGGCGCAGCCAAGAACACCGTGACGAAGCTGCTTGTGGACCTCGGCGCGGAGTGCGCCGCCTACCAGGACCGCACGCTGCGCGACCTGCCCTGCAAGACGATCCAGGTCGATGAGATGTGGGGGTTTTGCTACGCCAAGCAGCGCAACGTCCCCGACGAACACAAGGGGACGTTCGGCTACGGCGACGTATGGGCCTGGATCGCAGTCTGTGCGGACACGAAGCTGGTCCCGTCGTGGCTGGTCGGGGAGCACAACCTTGGCGACTGCTGGACGTTCCTCGAAGACCTCAAAGGGCGCCTCGGCGAGCGCATCCAGCTCAGCACGGACGGCCACGCGACGTATCGCGGCACGGTCGGCCTGGTGTTCAACCCAGGCGACATTGACTGGGCTCAGCTCATCAAGCACTACCAGACCCCGTACCACGGGGGAGGTCGCTATAGCCCGCCCGTCTGCACCGGCACGACCACGAAGGTCCGGCTGGGCGATCCTGACCCCGCGAAGGTCAGCACGAGCTACATCGAGCGGCAAAACCTCACGGTCAGGATGGGGATGCGCCGGTTCACGAGGCTCACGAACGGATTCAGCAAGAAGGTCGAGAACCTGGCGGCAGGCGTCAGCCTGCATTACATGTACTACAACTTTGGGCGCCCGCACTCGACGCTCGCCAACCCTTATCCGCGGACGCCTGCGATGGCGGCGGGGGTTGCAGATCACGTCTGGACACTCCGGGAGATCGCCGGGCTGCTCGATCCAAACTGACCCACTACCCACAACGCCAAGGTCGCGCTCGGGTGCGCCGCAAAGCTCTTCCCCGATGAATGGCTGGATGAACCACTCGCGCGTGCGCTGCGCAACCTTCTCTGGCACGGACCGATCGACAACACGATCTGGCCAGCCGGCCCCCCAGGATGGCCTGGCGAGCTCGAGCCAGCGCACCCAGCGCGCCAAGCACTGGGCGAGGACCGACACATGGTCGGGTTCCTCGCCGGCGATCACGAGCCCAGGGAGATCTCTGCGGTCGCGCTGCTGTTTGGCGGCCAGATCACCCACACCCTGCCCCTGCCGGGTCTCGCGATACCCACTCCGGTCGAGTATGGATCCTCGACTGGCAGGACGCTGCCCCTCCCCGGCCAGAAGACTACGACTGCGCGATAGAGCGCATGCTGCGCGGCCGGGGATGGTCAGCCAGCCAGATCCGTGACCTGAGATCGCGATAGCCGCGGAAAGCCAGCGACAGCGACCGAGTCGCGGAAGGTCTCTCACACGATCTGAGAGACCCTCTCCCCGATCCGGCTCGCGATACCCGGGTAGTCGACCACGAGACCGTCGGAGTCGAACTGCACGTCAGCCACGAAGTCTTCGCCGTCGCCAACGGCCTCGAAGCGAACCAGCCGCTGCTCGCCGGAACGGCGCTCGAGGAAGGTGTACCGCTGTGGGGAGGCATGGATCGATAGGTCTGGAACCGAGATCCAGATCATCAGAAAGTCTTCGGCGTTGCCTCCGTTGTGCAGGTCGTGGCGCAATACGGGCATCGTGTTGAAGACCGGTGAGAGGCCAAGATCCAGGTCGAGGGCGTCCCCCAGCTCTGCCGGATCGCCGCCGGGCTCTGGCATCTCGAGCTTCCCGGCGCTCTGGCTTGAGGCGCTCCAGACGCCGATGGGGCTGCGTTGGATCTCCAAATGGCGAGTCCAGCCGGCGCCCTGGGTCTCGACTACGGCCCTGTCGGTGATGTACTCCTCGCGCGTCTGCAGCTCGAACGAAAGCCGGTACGGCTCTGGATCGGACCCAATCGCGACGCCCGTGGCGCGAAGGCGCCTCGACTTCGAGCTGAATCTCGGCGAACTCGGCGCCGGGCGGGTCAGCCTTCGCCCACGCGACAGCGTGGGCGAAGGTGTCAATCGCGCGGCCCGCGGTCATCTGTCGTCTCTCCCCCGAGAGCAAGTTGTTCGAGTGGCGCTGAGTCTCATATGGGTGAGACGTCCAGAGTCTCACATGAACGGGATTCGGCGCAGTCTCAGATCGGCGGGACGCTGCACCCAGGCGCACCACCAGCGCGGCTGCACCTGGCTGCTAGTCGGTCTCTTGGCCGAAGCGAAGCTGATTGTTGTCCGGGTCCATGATCGTGAACTCGCGGACGCCCCACGGCTTTGCCTCGATGCCCCCTGTGACTGCAGCGGCAAGCCGATGATGTTCTGTCGGCGAGCGAGCCCGTCCCCAGCGAAGACCGCGGAGGTCCTTCAGCTGACGGGCCACGCCCGAATCGGCACCGGCGGGGGGTGTGAGGGCCTCCGCCGAAGGTTCCTGTCTCATCTGCAGGGCTACAGCAAATGCTCGCCAGCGCACCGACTGACCCCCCGACCTACAATTTCGAGCAGAACCCAAGCCCTGATGACGGGCAAGGAGGACCGAAGTGACCCAGGCAAATGCCGCCCAACTGAAAGCCGAGCTCGACGCCGGGGAGGAGATCCTGCGTACGGCAACGCTCGCCCGCCTCGCCTACGACGGAGTCGACGGCACGCCGCGCGTGATCCCGATCGGCTTCCTCTGGACCGGCCAGGCGGTGGTCGTCGCCACACACCCGACCGCGCCGAAGTTCGCGGCGCTCCGCGCCCGGCCGCGGGTGGCGCTGACGATCGACACCCCGAGCCCGGCGCGCTCCCTGCTGCTGCGCGGCGAGGCCGAGATCGAGGTCGTCGACGGCCCGGTGCCGGAGTACCTCGAGGCAGCGGCGAAGTCGATAGAGGGCGAGGAGCTCGCCGCCTTCGAAGAGGCCTGCCGCGAAACCTACGACCGGATGGCGCGGATCAGCATCGTCCCCGACTGGGCGCGTTACTTCGACTTCGGCGCCGGCCGCTTCCCTGGCTTCCTCCGCGAGCTGACCTCCAAGGACTGAGGCGCGAGCAGCCGGCCATCCTCCCAGCGCCAGTCGCGTTCGGACCGCCGCCCCCGGCTGCTGACTCGCGAGCTCGCCGAGCAGGCAGACATCATCGTGACGATGGGCTGCGGCGATGAATGTCCCTACGTCCCAGGCAAGCGCTACATCGACTTGGATCTCTCCAACCCCAAGGGCCGCCCGCTCGCCGAGGTCCGAGCCACACGAGACGAGATCGCCAGCCGCGTCAGCGATCTCCTGGCAGAGCTCGAGCACTAACCCGCCCGCCCGGTTCCGAAGACGGACAGCTGGAGGTCTCTCACGTCGTGTGAGAGACCTCCCACGCCCGAAAGCGCGGGCTACTCCACTGGCGCAGTCTCACATGGATGAGACAGAGCGGTCTCAGATGAACGGGACTGGGCTGTCTCAGATCGGCGAGACGCCGCAGCTTACGTGGACGTGGATGTGCTGCCGAGCGGTTTCATTTCGGCCAGGAGCCGCCTCCTGTATTCGGTGAGGCGTAGTCTTGGTCCAAGGTGGACTCGATGTCGCTGTCAGCGCCGCTGCACCGGCGGCGGTGCGACCTCCTGGGCCATAGAATCGCGGCCGTGCCGTTCACGCTCAGGAACCTCAGGGAGGATCTGGAGGACCTTGGGTCCAACTTCGACGGCGCGCCGGACCTGGAGTTCCGCATGGCGAGCAAGGCGCTCGAGCTCGAGCAGTCCGGTCTCAGCTATCAGCGCATCCCGCCCGACTATCGCTTCCCGTACGGTCACACGCACAAGGAGCAGGAGGAGGTGTACGTGGTCGTGGGCGGGAGCGGGCGGATGAAGCTCGACGACGAGATCGTCGAGGTCAAGGAGTGGGACGTGGTGCGCGTCCCGCCCGGTACGTGGCGAGGCTACGAGAGCGGGCCAGAGGGCCTCAAGATCCTCGTGTTCGGTGCGCCCAATCTCGGCGAAAATCCGCGAGAAGACGTCGAGGGTCAGCGGGACTGGTGGGCCGACTAATAGCGCTTCGCGTCTCGGGCGGGCACACTCCCCGGGCGAGCAACTGCTCCAGCCACGGCGGGCGGTCAAGTGATCCGGGTGAACCGGGCAGCCCGGACGCGCAACGCAGCATCGCAACGTTCGTGACCCAGCCCTCGAGAATCGACCGGTCCATCACGTCGCGGTAACGCTCGTTCGCTTCGGCGGAACATCAGGCAATCGACAATCGAGCCGGTACTCCGCGACCCCGCCATCGTCGTTCCACGCGTCCATCGTGCCGATCTCGACCAGCCCGCGCTTGGACTCGTCACCGACCAACCACCCGCGAGCGTCGCGGATGGCGGCGCACTCTCACGACGAATGCGCACCAGATCCCACGTGTAGATCAACTCCGGCATCTCAGGCACCACCCAGGACCTGCGGCGTGACCTAATAGGAGCGTGGCAACTGCCCCAAGAAAGGCCTGTCCGCCGAGGGTCCAGTCAACGAGAACATCGATTGAAGGGGCGTGCTAGTGATCGTGATTGGGGCGGATGTCCACAAGAGCACGCACGCAACCGAAGGAGGATCGTGATGCGGAAGCTGATCTACTCGATGACTGTGTCGCTGGACGGCTACATCGCCGGACCCGATGGCGCGATCGACTGGTCGGTGCCCGACGAGGAGCTGTTTCTGTTCCACGCCCAGCAGATACAGGAGACTGATGTGCATCTCTGCGGACGGCGGCTCTACGAAGTGATGGTCTACTGGGAGACCGCTGAGGAGAGTCAGCTTGTCGCGGAGCACGTCGAGTTCGCCCAAATCTGGAGGGCCCTGCCGAAGGTCGTGTTCTCCACGACGCTGGAGAGCGTGGTGGGCAACACCAGGCTGGCCAGGGACGGCGTCGGCGAGGAGGTCTCGAGGCTCAAGGAACAGGCCGGAAAGGACGTCGCCGTCGGCGGCGCTGGCCTCGCCCGTGCGTGTATGAAGCTGGAGCTGATCGACGAGTGGCGGCTGTTCGTCAGCCCGGTCCTACTCGGCGGCGGCACGCCCTACTTCCCGACCCTGGACGAAAGGGATCAACCTGGAGTTGGTCGAGACGAAGACGTTTGGCTCTCGCGTCGTTTACCTTCGCTACAGGCGCGTGCCAGACGACCCCCTGACAGCCAGCGCGACCCTCAAGCAGATCGCCGTGATTGCGCCGCTGGGACCCGACACGCTCGGCATCGCGCTCACGCTCGGGATCACACAGAGAGCGAGCATGGGGTCAACGCCGGCTGGGACTGCTACCCGTCGTCCGATCGATCCGACAGTTTCGGACTCGACCGTCGCGACGCTTCCTATCGATGGAGAGGGAGCACTCTCGCTTGGCGGTCTTCGTCGGACAGGACCCAGTCCCAGCCTGGATTAGGCCGCGTGTAGAGTCGCGCTTCGGTGTAGGGTCAGGAGACATGCCCGCTGCCGGATGATCCGACGCTTGCCGCGGCGGCGAGGGCAATGAACGCGCGGGTCAATGGGGCCGTCACGCGCTCGCCGCGCCCTTCCGGTCGCTCCGCGGGTCGCGCACTCGGGTGGAGGGTAGACGCACAGCGAATGTCGCCCCTTCGCTCGAGGCGATCGCTTCGACCTCTCCACCGGCCGCACGGGCCAGGCGACGGACGAGCGGTAGGCCGAGGCCCACGCCGGGATGGGCGCCCGCTTGCCCGTTGGTGGCGCTGAATCCCGGATCGAAGATCCGCTCGCGGTCGGTGGCATCGACGCCGGGGCCGTCGTCGCGGATCTCGAAGACCACCTCCCCGTCGAGCCGGCGGATCGCCAGCATGATGCGGTGTCGCGCGTAGCGGGCCGCGTTCTCGAGCACGGGGGCCAGGATGCGCTCGACGACGTCGCCCTCGACGGCGACCCTCACGGGGCCGTCGCACACGAGCTCCATCGCCTTCCCATCTGCCGCGAGCGACTCGCGCAGGGGAGCCGACGCGCGTTCGGCGGATGCACGTGCGTCGCTCCCGCTCGCCCCGGTCGAGATCGTCGCGCGGGCGGAGGCGAGCAGCGTCTCGACCACACGCTGCAGATCCTGCGCATTGCGTCTGATCGACCGCAGGGCGGTGCGGTACTCCTCCGGGGAGCGGTCCCGGCTGGCGGCCAGCTCGGCCTCGGCGAGGATCTTGGCGAGCGGCGTACGCAGCTCATGAGAGATCTCGGCCGTCAGCTGCTGCTCATGCCTGAGGCTCTGGGTCAGACGGGAGAGAAGGCCGTCGAACACCGAAGCCAGGGAGGTCAGCTCATCGTGCGGCTCCCCCGTGTAGAACCGGTGGGAGAGATCGTTGGCGTCCCAATCGGCGGCCCGCGCGGCGATCCGGGCGACCGGACGCAGGGCCCTGTCTATCAGCCACAGCGAGAGCGCCGCGACCGCGGCGAGCGCGAGCAGTCCGAGGACGATCGATCCGAGCAGCGCCGAGGAGGCGGTGCTCTCGAAAGGTGCAAGCGAGGCGGCGACGACAACGGTTCCCAGCCGCCGTCCGGCCCGCCGCGCCGGCACGGCGTACATGCGGGTGTGGGTCGCGTTCACGCTGATGAAACCCGAGGCCGCCGCGAGCCCGCTGGCTGCCCGCTGGTTGCGCGGATCTGCGCCGGCGGGCTGCTCCAGCGTGCGTTGTCCCGCGAATATCCACGTCTGCGCGTCGCTCGAGCCCTGGTCGGGGGCCTCGATCACCGACACGCGCCCGTCCACGGTGCCGAGCCCGCGCAGAACCGTCGCCGCGCGCTCGCGCAGCGTGTTGTCCCCGTTGCTGCGCACCCGCGCATCGAGCACCAGGTTGAAGGCGACGACGAGGACGGCGAGGGTTATCGCGGCGCCCGCGACCGCGGTCGCGGTGAGGCGCGCGCGCAGGCTCACGCCGCGGAAGCTCATTGCAGGCGGTAGCCGACGCCGTGCACGGTCGTGATCGCGGGCGCGCCGGGAATCGCTCGGAGCTTGCGGCGCAGGCGTGCGAGGTAGACGTCGATCGTGTTGTCGTGCACGACCGCTCCGTCGGGCCAGGCCGCGCGCATCAGGTCGCGGCGGCTGACGACGCGCTCGGCGCCGGTGGCAAGCGCGCCGAGCAGCCGGAACTCGGTCGGGGTGAGCCGGACGCTTCGCCCCCCGCCCGTGGCTTCGTGGGTCGTCGGATCGAGGGTCAGTCCGGCTGCGCTGACCGTGCCGTCGGACCCGGCCCGCTTGAGCTGCGCGCGCAAGCGTGCCGCGAGCTCCGCCAGCGCGAATGGCTTCGTCAGGTAGTCGTCGCCGCCAGCGCCGAAGCCGGCCAGGCGATCGACGAGGGCGTCACGCGCCGTTAGGAACAGCACCGGCGACTGGATCCCGCGTGCTCGCAGCGCCTGGCAGAGGTCGCGGCCGTCGGCATCCGGCAGTCCCACGTCGATGACGAGCGCGTTGGGCTCCTGCGCGGAGACCCGCTCCATCGCCTCCGCGCCGGTTCTAGCGCCGCTGACGGCGAAGCCCTCCTCCTCGAGAGAGCGCCTGAGGACGGCGCGCAACTCCTGGTCGTCCTCGACGAGCAGGATCAGCGGGGCGGGCATGGGGTAAGTATCACTGAGCGGTCGAGGGCTCGTGTCGGCCTGGGCGGGGGCGGGGGCATGTCTACTGCTCGCGCAGGATCTCCCCGAGCACGAGGCGTCTGATCCCGTGCGTCGCGACCGCGGTCGCGATCACCGTGGCGACGATCGCCGCCCCGGCCAGGCCGGCGAGGAACGCCCACGGGATCGCCAACGCGTCGGGCGGGGGGTCGAAGACGTGCTGGAGGATTGCGACGAGCATCGCCGACAGCAGCCAGCCGAGGAAGATCGCGAGCGCGAGTCCGACCGTCAGCACGATCGCCGCCTCGGTCCACAGGAACGCCGAAATCCGCGACAGGGGGGCGCCGATGGCGGCCATCGTGGCGAACTCCTGCCGGCGCTCGGAGATGCCGAGCGCTACGAACAGGGCCATCGCAGCCGCAGCGAGGATGATCGCGAAGGTCTGCTCGATGTGGCTGATGCCCGTGAGGTCGACCGTCGTGATCGAGCTGCTCGTGCGTGCCCCCTGTGTGGTGATGTTTTCGACCTTGGTCCCGGCTGCGCTGGTTGCGAGGGCCACGCGGCGAGCGACGTCCGGTGGATAGCCGTTGACCTTGGCGAACACCACGTTGGGGCCGCCGGCATGGGTCACCGACTCCAAGTATCCGATGTTGGCGACCATGAATGAGTCCTTGGGCGCCGAGGGGAACTCCTGGACGATCCCGGCCACGTGGAACGGGACGACCTGGAAGCGCCCGGTCCGATCGTCGAGCACCCGCAGCCGCAGGAGGTCTCCGTTTTTCAGCGAGAAGTCGGTGATCGTCTCTTTGCTGACGAGGATCCCGTCGGGTGTCGAGCGCAGCCGTTCTAGCACCTGCTGGGCGGTGGAGCCGATGAAGTAGGAGTCACGCAGCGTGGTGGCCCTGGCGAATGAGGACGCGTCGATGCCGTAGGTGTCCTGGAGGTCCGGTCCGACGTACGCATACGAGTGCTCGACCCCGGTCGTCGCGGTGACGCCGTGGACAGCGGCGATCTGCCGGGTGAGGTCGTGCGCGGAGGCGGCCCCGGGCGCCGCCGCCACGGTTACGTCGGCGCCGAGCGTGAGCTGCGCATCGACCGCGACCTGCTGGTCGTATGTGGCGGAGAAGATCCCCAGGTTCACCCCGAAGGCCAGCAGCAGCCCGACGACCACGAGACCGCGGTTGATCGCCGCGCCGCGGCGTCCCGCGCTGACGAGCAGGAAGGCCGCCCGCGACGTGGCCCGGCCGCCGACCGCGCGGGCGAGCACCAGGGAGAGGGCTCGCCCCCGCAGCCGGACGAGCAGTAGCGTCGCCCCAATCCACAGCAGGGCCGGGGCGAAGAACATGTAGACCGACAGGGAGAGGGTGGGGTTCGAGTCGGGGTTCACCACCGCCGAGAAGCCCGTGCTGACCGTCAGCCAGTAGATCAGGCCGCTGACCGCGAGGCAGGTGAGGTCGAGGTACAGGCGCTGCCACAGCGGGCGCCCCTCGCGACGCGTCCCCCTGCGACCCGTGGCGACGCTCTTCCGTAGGGAGGACACGCTGGCGCCGACCCGTGCCGCGCCGGCCCCGGCGGTTGCCAGCAGCACGCAGATCGCGCCGATCGCCAGCACCCGCCCGGTGCTCGCGTGCGTTCCGCCGGTCACGAGGGCCGAGACCGCGCCGAACGCGGCGGCGGTGCCCAGCAGCCCGGCGGTTAGCCCCAGGATCACGCTCTCCACGCTCGCCAGCACCAGCAGATCCCGGCGCCGGGCGCCGCGTGCACGCAGCAGCAAGAGGTCGCGCCGATCGCGCTCGACGCTGCCGAGAGCCGCCAGATAGGCGAGTCCGAGCGCGATTAGCGCGCCCGGCACGGCCAGCATGATGTACAGCGTCTCAGCGTAGAGCGCGTCGCCCGCCGCGGTGTTGAGCGAGTCGGACAGGTTGTCGACGAACTGGATCCGCCCGGGAAACGTGCGCTCAAGCCGGTTGCGGGTCTGAGTGGCGTGTTCGAGGGCCTGGCTCGGGCTGCCCCCGCTCAGGGCCACCGGGTCGAGCTGGGTCTGCACCTGCCACTGCACGCCCGTCTGCGCCCCCGGCTGGACGTTGGCACCCGTGCTCGCGACGCCGATGCTCGTGAGCCCGCGCGCGTAGGTCAACGCGAACGTGTCCAGTGGCATGATCGCTACGTTCGCCGGAGGCTGCGCGGGAGCCGGGCCGAGCTGAGGGTTCAACGGCTGGAACAGCTTGTCGGACGACGTGACCAGCGCCACACCGGAGACGGGATACGTGCGCGGGGGGCCGCCGCCTGGCGGGCTGAGGCTCACCCGGTCGCCGAGGTGCGTCTGCAGCGTCGCCGCCATCTGCTGGTCGAGCACGATCGCTCCTGGGCGCAACGCGCCCTGGAGCAGGCGATAGGTGTGGAGATGGGTCGCGTAGTCCAGCGATAGCGCGAGGACCGCGCCAGGGCCCGAGTTGGTGCGGCCGCTCGGACCACTGTGTTCGGCGCCGGCGAGAGGCGCGGTCGCAGCCGCCGATGCCTGCAGCACTCCCTTCTGTCCGCCCACTTCGCGCGCCAGCGCGCGGGCCTCCTGATAAGAGGCGACGGGCCCCTGAAGGTCGAGCGGCACTTCCCGAACGGCGCTTCCGGCGACAGTTCGCAGCGAGTTGCCGACGAACAGCAGCATCCCTCCGAGCAGGGCGACCGACGCTGCCAGCACCAAGACCCTGATCAGCGAGCGGCCGGGAGCGCGGAGCAGCCAGGAGACCGCGAGGCGTACGGCGCTCATCATCGGCTCGCCGCTCCCACGACGCGTCCATCGGCGAGCTCGACCACCCGCCCGGCGCGCGCGGCGACGCTGGCGTCGTGGGTTGCGATCACCAGGGAGAAGGAGAACTCCGCCTGGAGAGCATCGATCAGGTCGAGGACGCGCTCGGCCGTGTCGGAGTCCAGGTGGCCCGTGGGCTCGTCACAGAGGAGCAGCTCCGGGCTCTGAGCGAGCGCCCGCGCGATCGCAACCCGTTGCGCCTCGCCGCCCGACAGCTCGCTCGGAAGCGAGTCGAGCTTCGCCGAGAGCCCGACGACCTCGAGCAGTTCCTCGGGCGAGTAGTCGCCTACCGCCGAGGTCGACGCATCCGACTGGGCGCGAATCTCGCGGGCGAAGGCCACGTTCTCGAATGCCGTGAAGTGGCTCAGCAGGTTGGACCCCTGGAAGACGTACGCGATGCCGCGGGCGCGGGCGCGCCCGCGGGCGGCGTCGTCGAGCGAGGAGAGCTCCTGCCCGTTCCAGCTCACGCGACCGGCGCTTGGGACGACGAGCCCCCCGAGCACGTGCAGCAGTGTCGTCTTTCCCGAGCCGGATCGTCCCCAGAGAGCCAGCCGCTCCTGCGGGGAAACCTCGAGGTCGACGCCGTCGAGCGCGGTGACGTGTGTCTCTCCCTCGCCATAGGAGACGCTCACCCCCTCGCAGGCGATCAACGATGGCGGGGCCGTGACCGCGTCGGCGCTGCTCACGCCAGGGCCTTTCCGTCGCACATCTCGATCACGCGCTCTGCACGAGCGGCCACGCGCTCGGAGTGGGTGACTACCACGACGGTGCTCTCGTAGCGACGGCACAGCGTCTCCAGGGCCTCGAGCACGATCTCCTCGTTGTGCTGGTCGAGCTCCCCGGTCGGCTCGTCGGCCAGCACAAGACGGGCTCGCCGGGCCGCAGCCGCGGCGATCGCCACGCGCTGCTGCTCGCCGCCCGACAGCGCCGCCGCCCGGTGCGATCCGCGCTCGCCGAGGCCGAAGGCCGCGAGGCTCCGCGCCGCGGCGCTCTCGGCGTCCTCGCGGCCGGCGAGCCGCAGCGAGATCGCGACGTTCTCCTGGGCGGACAGGGCCGGCCACAGGTTCTCGCTCTGGAACACGATCGCCAGGTCGCGCGCCCTGTAGGCGGCGAGCTCGGCCTCCTCCAGTCGCCCGAGCGAACGGCCCCACACACGAAGCTCGCCTGCCGAGGGCTCATCCAGCCCCGCGGCCAGCGAGAGAAGGGTGCTCTTGCCGCAGCCCGAGGGCCCCAGGACGGCGACCAGCTCCCCCGGCTCGACCTTCAGGTCCAGGCCGCGCAGCGCCACGGTCTCGACCGGTCCGGAGCGGTAGATCTTGAAGACGTCGTGGCACTCGAGCGCTCCCCAGCGGACCTCCTCGGCGCCCTCTGCGGGCTCGACGTAGAGGCTCCTCAGAGCCACTTGAAGCTTTCGATCATCCGCCTGTAGGCGTCCACGTTGTCGACGCCGACCGGTGTGCCCAGATCGACCACGGCAACGCGCCCGCCTTGCGCCAGCACGTAGCGGTCGACCATGAGCGTCACCTGCTTGCCCGTCACCGGGTTCGGCGCGCTCTGCGTCGTGTAGGTCACCTTGACGGCCGGTCCGCTCTTCAGCGCTATCGCGTGAGCAGTGTTCGCCTTCAGCGCGGACGTGGATCGCTCCATCGTTGCCAGCTGCGACTGGACGCTCGCCGTCGTTGCCGCGGCTCCTCGCGAGACGACGATCCGCACGAGGTTGTTCTTATCCGTGATCGAAACGCGGTCCACGGATTCCTGCACTGTCCAGCCCTCCGGGTAGAGCATCGAGACATGCAGCTGCGGCGCCCTCAGGGTCAGGAAGTTCTGGGTGTCGGGGATGTCGCCGGTCGCGGCGGACTTGGCATCGGCGGACAGCGCCGCGGCGCTTTCCGGAGCCGGTCCGCCGACTGAGCTCGAGGAGCTTGCGGTGCCTGAACTGCCGCCGCAGCCGGACGCTGCGAGGGTGAAGGCGATCAGCAGCAGCGGTGGCGTTCGCGTGAGCATGCGCGCCAGACAGACTGCCATGGGAGACCTTAACGCCTCCTGAATGCTCGTCGAGCGAGGCTGGTTTCAGGTGAGGACCGTGGCCTGCAGGGCGCCTACTGGGCTGGTAGGCGCGCCGGTGTCGAGTCGCTCCTTGCGTCAAGGACCGCACATATGAGAACCGCTCCAACGTCGTCAACGCCTACATTCGCCGGCTGCGGGACAAGCGCGCCTGAAGAGGCGGCTCAGATCGGAGACGAGGCGAGCCTCGCTCTTCGCGGCCGGGCCTCCGGCGCGGCATTCAGGAATCGTTCAGGTCATCCGGAGAGGATCTCGCCGTGTCGTGCATCCTACGGCGTCTCGTTTTGCCGATCGCCATTGCGCTGCTCGCCGCGTCCGGTTGTGGGGGCGCCCGCGCCCCGGCGAGGGGCTCCCGGCCCACCGGTCCGCAGGGGGCTCGAGCACCGCGGCGGGCCACGCGACCGCGGCGCTGCGCCTCGCGAAGGTCACCAGGCTGCCGGCCGCCGTGCAGCTGCCGGCCGTGGCGGCCGAGGGGGCCAGCGCACTCGCCCTCGGTGGACTCGATGTAGCCGACGCCTCGGTCGCGAGCATCGTCCGCATCGATCGCGCCGGGCCGCGAGAGGTAGGGCAGCTACCCCTGGCGCTGCACGATGCCGCGGCCGCTAACGTCGACGGGGAGGTGTACCTCTTCGGCGGTGGGAACGCGGGCAGCGCAAGCGCAGCGATCCTCGGTGTCACAGGGGGGACGACCCACCTCGCGGGGCGGCTGCCGGTCGGAGCCTCGGACGTCCAGGCGGCCACGATCGGTCACACCGCCTACGTCGTCGGGGGCTACACCGAGACGGTCCCGCTTCGCACGATCGTGGCGTTCACCCCGGGTCGCGGTGCGCGTATCGCCGGGATGATGCCGCGTCCGCTGCGCTACGCGGCGGTCGCCGCGGTCGGCGGCCGTCTGCTGATCGCGGGGGGTACCTCGGGCGTCACGGCCCGGCGCGAGATCCTCCTCTTCGATCCTGCCACGGGGAGCATCCGTCTGCTCGGGCGGCTGCCGCATCCCCTCACCCATGCGGCGGGCGCGTCGCTGAACGGGCGCTGCTACGTAATCGGCGGCCGCGGCAAGAGCCCCACGGGACAGAGCTCGGCGATCCTCGAGGTCGATCCCCTCGACGGCTCCGTACGCCCCGCCGGGCGTCTGCCGCGAGCGCTGTCGGACCTCGGCGCCGCCTCGCTGGCCGGGCGCATCGTCCTCGTCGGCGGGCGCGACCCGAGCGGGACCGTCCACGACCAGGCCCTCACGCTAGTGCCCGCCCGGTGAGCCCACGCGCAGCAAGACGCCTCGCCGCGATGCTCGCGATCGCTCTCGGGCTCTGCGGGTGCGGCGGCGGATCGAGCACGAGCGGCCATCGAACGACCCCGAGCCCGATCGGCGCGGCGCACGTCGGCACCGCCCCGAGCGTGCCCGTCGCCGGCAGCATTCCGGCGCCGCTCGACCCGAGCAACGTCTACGCGGCCGAGCGCCCGGGGCTGCTGAGCCCCGCCGTGCGTGACGATCCCGCGCTCGTCTACGTCCCCAACAGCGTCTCGAACACGATCGACGTCATCTCGCAGAAGACGTTCAAGATCGTCAGGCAGTTCCCGGTCGGCGCGCTCCCTCAGCACGTCACCCCCTCATGGGATCTGCGCACACTGTATGTAACCAACGATGCGGGCAACAGCCTCACCCCGATCGATCCCCGCACCGGCCGCCCCGGGCGGCCGATACCGGTGCTCGACCCGTACAACATGTATTTCACCGCCGACGGTCGCTGGGCGATCATCATCGCCGAGGCGCACCGCGAGCTGGACTTCCGAGCTGCACAGTCGATGGCCCTTCATCACGCGCTCCCGACGCCGCAGTGCGCGGGCGTCGATCACATGGACTTCACCGCCGACGGACGGTATGCGCTGGTCTCCTGCGAGTTCGCCGGACGCATGATCGTCGTCGACCTCAACAAGGAGACGATTGTGAAGACAATCGACCTGGCTGCGGGCGCGATGCCCCAGGACGTCAAGCTGTCTCCCGACGGCCGCACTTTCTATGTAGCCGACATGGCCGTGAACGGCGTGTGGCTGATAGCGGCTCCCACGATGAGGAAGATCGGGTTCGTCCACACGGGCCTCGGTGCCCACGGACTGTACCCCAGCCGCAGCGCAAAGGTGCTCTACGTCTCGAACCGAATGGAAGGCTCGATCACCGTCCTGTCATTCGCAACGCGGCGCCCGATTGCCAAGTGGCGGCTGCCCGGCGGTGGCTCTCCCGACATGGGAGGCATCTCGGCCGACGGCAAGGTGCTCTGGCTCAGCGGACGCTACAACGCCGAGGTCTACGCCATCTCCACCGTTACCGGGCGCCTACTGCACCGCATCAAGGTCGGCGACGGGCCACACGGGCTATGCGTCTGGCCCCAACCCGGGCGCTACTCGATCGGCCATACAGGCATCCTGCGCTAGACGGACCAGGGCACGGCGCATGCTTTCGCTGCAGCAGCCCTCTCGTCGACCCCAATTCCGGCCACACAGATATCCGCATTTCGCCAGTTCTCGCGGGCGGTCTCGAGCAGAGGCGCAAACAGCAGGTTGTTGCGTACGCGCAATCCCGCGCCAAATCTCGTGCGTGTATCCCAGTCGCGCAGCGCGTCGGTCTCGCGACGTGTGAGATCGAGATCGGGAAGCGCGCGCTGGAACTCGATGAACTCGGCACCCGTGCCTTCGATTCGCTCGCGCGCCGCGCGGTGGGCGAGTACCCGCACCTCGTGGCCGCGTTCCACGAGCCGGCGCGTGAGGGCGAGCTGCGGCGGCGCGTTGCCGCTAAACGCCAGGAGTGTCTGGAATACCCGCACGTGAGTGAGCCGATCTTACGGGCACCCTCGCCAGCAGGCCCGTGAGAAGAACGCCTCGGTGCGGCTCAGCCGCCGCGCGGCTCGCGCCACATGCGCCACACGGGCGGCGCGCTCCTGGCGAACGTGAGCTCCTCGGTGACCGCGAAGCCGTGTCGCTCGTACAACGCCCGGCTGCGGGGCGTGGATGCCTCAAGGTAGGCCGGCATGGCCTCACGGTCGCAGCGCTCCAGAACGGGCGCGAGCACCGCCGTGCCGAGACCGCGGCCCTGCCACTGCGGGTCCACGCCGACGAACGCCAGATAGTAGTGAGGCAGCCTCGGGTGCTTTGACTCGACCATCGCCAGCGCGCGCAGGACACGCGGCAAGTGCCGGCCGAAGACGCCAACGCTCGCCGGCGCCAGGCCCAGCAGCGTTCTCACGCCGATGTGCCACTGGCGGGGCAGGCACCACACGGCCGCGGCCACGGAGTCCACGGTGGTGTAAGTCTCCTGCTGCTCGATCCACACCTTGTTCAAGAACAGCTCGAAGTACCGCGTGAGGATCCGCAGATGCCTGGGGTCCTCGGCGAGCAGCCACGTGAAGACGGGGTCATCGTGGAATGCCCGTCCCAGGGTCTGGGCAACGTTCGATACGCCGGCCGGGGCGGCCCTGCTCACGGTCGCGGCCTGCTCGGCGGCTGCGCGGATGTCGATCACAGCCGTCATTATGCGGATATGAGTACAAAGACTCCAGCGCTGCGAGGGCTCCGAGCCATCGGAGCTCGTCCTCGGCGGCGCGATCCGATCACTCGGCGCTGAGGCGGAAGCTCACCTCATCCACGTAGCACCAACTCCAGTCCTCTCCGGGCTCGGCGGAGCGCACGATCGGGTGTCCGGTGGCCCGGTTGTGCGCGGTGGCGTGGCGGTTGGGTGAGCTGTCGCAGCAGCCGATGTGACCGCAGGTCTGGCACATCCGCAGATGCACCCAGCGGCCGCCGCTGGCCAGGCACTCCTCGCAGCCGGCGATCGGCTTGGGCGGCTCGAGCACCTGCACTTCGTCTATGTGGTTGCACGTGGGCATGACGTCTCCTTCCCTTCCTGATCGCTTGGCTCAGATGGTATCGCCGCCGTGCCGCCGGGTTCTGCCAGAATAGGCGTGGTGATCCGCCGGATGGCCTCTGGCCTCGCGCTGTTCCTGGCAAGCGGATCGATCGTGGGCTGTGGCGGTGGCGGGCACCCCTCCCCCACATCCGCGGCGCGTGGCGGGACCTCCGGCCACGCTACGCGTGCAAAGCCGATCACCAAGCCCCACGCGCTCGCTCTCGCTCACGCGGTGAACCTGCGTGCGGCGGATCTGCCGGGCTTCTCGGAATCTGGCAGGGAAGCGCACCTCCACGAAACGGCGGCTGAAAAGCGACTTGAACACGAAATGCTCAAGTGCGTGGGAGCGCTGGGTACAGGCAAGGCTGTGGCCGAAGCGAGCTCGAAGGACTTCAAGCTCGAACGCGGCATCGTGAATCTGAGCGTGCACTCGGAAGTCAGCGTCGCGCCGAGTCCAGCGCTGGCCGCCAAGGACCTTGCGGCCCTGCGCGGCAAACATGTCCGTGCCTGCCTGTCGCACTATCTCAACGCGTACTTCAAGGGCAGGGCGGACCAAGGGGCCACCTTCGGCCCTGTCTCGATCCAGTCAGGTGCTCCACCCGCGCCGGGCGCAGCATGGAGTCTTGGGTGGCGTATCGCCGGGACGGTTTCTCTGCACAGCACAACCATCCCCTTCTACTTTGACATCCTCAGCTTCGCCTACGGGCCGGCCGAGGTGACGCTGCTCAGCTCGGGCCTTTTGGAGCCCTTCCCGGCCAAGGCGCAGGAAAAGCTCTTCTCGCTGCTGGTGACGCGCGCGAGGGAACACAGCACATAAGGGCCGATCCCGGCCCTGGCTCACAGGCTCATGCCGATCGCGCGCCCCAGCGCGGCGGCGCCGACTCCGATCGCCAAGCTGAGCAGGATGTTGGCAGCCGCAAGCGCCATCTCGCCGTCCACCGCCAGACGGCGCGTCTGGAGCATCCAGGTGGAGAATGTCGTGTAGGAGCCGAGCGTCGCGCCGCCGAGCAGGATCAGCGCATCGCCCCGTACCGCCAGGCCGGTGAGCAGGCCGAGCAGCAGCGCTCCGCTCGTGTTGACCGCCAGCGTGCCAAACGGGAAGCGGGCTTCGCTGCGCGAGTCGACCCACCGGTCGAGCGCCGACCGTCCGATCGCGGCGCATCCGCCGAGCAGTGCGACGCCCACCCAAGCCAGGGCGTTCATGTGGGTACCGGCGTGGCTCGCGCGAGGGTCATGCCCGCCCAGATCGCCAGATACCCCGCGGCGATGCTCGTGAACGCATACCCGGCAGCCAGTCCATAGCGACGATGGTCGATCATCAGGAGGATCTCGATCTGCATCGTGGAGAACGTCGTGTAGGTGCCACAGAACCCGGGCCCCAGCAGCGCGAAGGAGCTGCGCGACCAGGGCGCCCGCTCCAGCAGCAGCCCCGCGATGAAGGCGAGCGCGAACGAGCCGCTGAGATTGATCGCGAACGTTACCCAGGGCCACGTTGCCGGCCCGCTGGCGAAGGCCTCGCCCAGCCCAACCCGCAGCAGCGATCCGACTGCTCCTCCGAGGAAGATCGCCGCCAGCTCGCGCCGGTCTAGGCTCAGGACGACGCTGGTAGGCACGGTGCTGGAGGCTCCTCTCGCGTGGAGTAATGGTCTTTCGCGAAAGGAGCCATCAGCCCTTTCAAGCGGGCGGTTCGGAAGGCACGCCTCCCCCCAGGGCTCCATCTGGTATCCGGAAGATACCGCACCCCTCGGTCCGCGCTTGCGCTGCTCAGTCGGCGTAGGTCTGCCGGATGGCCTCTACCTCGGGCAGCACCATGAAGAACCCGTCGAGCAGTTCCGGGTCGAAGTGCTGGCCACGCTCGGCACGCATCATCTCGACGGCCGACTTGACGGGAAACGCCGGGCGGTAGACACGATCGCTGGTGAGGGCGTCGAAGACGTCGGCGATTGCGGCAATGCGTCCCTCCGGCGGGATGTCCTCACCCGCAAGCCCGCGGGGGTAGCCGCTTCCGTCCCAGCGCTCGTGGTGGGTGCGGGCGATGAGCGCGCCCAGCTGCACGACCTCCGAGGCTGCCCCGGAGAGCATCTGAAAGCCTGTCTCGGCGTGGCCTTTCATGGCCTCGAACTCCTCCGGGGTGAGCTTGCCGTGCTTGAGCAGGATGTTGTCTGGAATCGCGACCTTGCCGACGTCGTGCAGCTGGCTTGCCAGGCGCACGAGCTCGACAGCGCTGCTCGGAGAACACCATCTGGCGGGCCAGGATCTCGCAGTAGGAGCTCATGCGATGCAGGTGGTGCCCGGTCTCCTCGTCGCGAAACTCGACCAGGCGCGCCAACCGGAAGATCGTTTCGGCCTGCGAAGCCCACACCTTGGTCTCCGAGAGCTCGAGATCCTGCAGCGTCTCCTCCAACTCGTTGTTGCGCTCTTCCACGGTCGCTCGCAGGCGCGTTACGAGACGGCCATTCTCGAGCTCGAGCCGCCTGCGGTGCAGGGCGTTGGCGACGTTGATGAGCAGCTCACCGGACCTCACCGGTTTGACCAGGTAGCCGTACGCGCCAAGCTCGATCGCGGACATCGCCAGCTTGGTGCTGTCCTCGCCGGTGACCATCAGGACCGCCACCTCGGAATGGTCCTGGCGGATGTGAGAGAGCAGTTCCATCCCGGACTCCCCAGGCATGTTCACGTCGAGCAACGCAAGCTGATAGGGGTTCTGCCGCAGTTGCTTCCTTACGGTGTTCGCATCGCAGGCGCTGTCGCAGGAGTAGCCCTGGTCGCGTACGACGCGTTCCTCCCAGCGCCGCAGCGCCTCGTCGTCATCGACGATCAGCAACTCCGGCATGCGCCATCACCCCGCCCGTTCGAGGATCTGGGCGACCTTCGCAAGCAGCCCCGGCCCGGAGAAGGGCTTCTCCATGAGCGCCATCCCAGCATCCAGATGCCCCCCGGAGTCGAGGATCGGCTGGGCAAACCCCGACATCAACAGCACGCGCACCGACGGGCGCTCCACCAGCAGCCGCTCAGCCAGCTGCGGCCCGGGCATCTGCGGCATGATCACGTCGCTGAGCAGCAGATCGATCGCGTCCGTGTACTCGCCGGCGAGCACCAGTGCCTCGGGACCGTTTTCCGCGACGATCACCCGATAGCCGGCTCCGGTGAGGATGCGACGAGTGACCTCGCGCAGCGCCTGCTCGTCCTCGACCAGCAGGATCGTCGCTTCGCCGCGCGGCACCGGGGAGTCGGTTGGTGGCTCGGCGGGTGAGCTCGCCCGGTCGGTTGCCGGCAGCAGCGCCGTGAAAGTGGTGCCGATATCGGGCTTGGAGTAGATTTGCGAGTGTCCGCCCGCCTGTTGGACGATCCCGTACACGGTCGCGAGCCCGAGACCCGTCCCCTGGCCCGGGGGCTTGGTGGTGAAGAATGGATCGAAGGCGCGCTGTGCGGTCTCGGGGGGCATGCCCACACCGGTATCGCTGACTCGCAGGCGGACGTGGGGTCCGGGCGAGAGCTCGGGCCGTGACGCGGCGTAGTCCTCGTTGATGTCCACGTTGGTGGTGTCGATGCTCAGCGCGCCGCCGTCGGGCATCGCATCGCGCGCGTTCACCGCGAGATTGACCAGGAGCTGCTCGAGTTGTCCCGGGTCGATGAGCACGGGGCTCAGGTTGACATCAAGCGAGCTGTGGAGCTCGACTTGCTCCCCGAGCGTGCGGCGCAGAAGCTGCTCGACGTGGCTGACGACGTCGTTGACGTGAACGACCTCGGGTTGAACGACCTCGCGGCGGGCGAACGCGAGCAGCTGGTGAGTCAGATGCGAGGCTCGCTCACCGGCGAGGCGGATCTGCTCGACGTCTTCGCGTGTGCCATGCCAACGGTCGTCGCCGTCAACGCCTGACGCCGCGTCGAGGTCGTTAGCGACGAACGCCGCATAGTTGATGATCACGGCCAGCAGATTGTTGAAATCGTGCGCAATGCCGCCCGCGAGCTGCCCGAGGCTCTCCAGGCGCTGGGACTGGTGCAGCTGATTCTGGAGCTCTTCCCGTTCCGCGTCTGTCTTCAGCCGCTCGCGCTCACGGGCCGCCACCACGTGTTCACTTTCAAGGCTAGAATTCCCCATACCAGACTTTCTACCAGACAGTGTAGCACCAATATAGGTAATAAGTACTCAGGCGCTAGCTATCGTCAGGCTGCCCGTCAGGGAGAACGAGCGGGTAAAGAAGCTCGAGGCGTATCGTCCTCAGACAAGCTCGGTTTCGATCGGTGCAGCACGTGCGGCAGCCTGGCGGGCTCGCCGCTCGCGGGCCAGGGGAGACCGGAGTAGGCTGGGATGCAGAGCATGCGCGCGCCAGGGACGAGCAATCTACTCGTAACGATCCCGATCAGCCACTACTGCGAGAAGGCGCGATGGGCGCTCGACCGCGCCGGCGTGGCCTACCGGGAGCGCGCCCACGTGCAGGCGATTCACCGTTACGCAACGCTGCGTGCCGGCGGTGGGCTGACCGCGCCGGTATTCGTCTGCGCCGCCGGCGTGCTGGCCGAGTCTGCGGAGATCCTCGCCTGGGCCGACGTGCAGGCGCCCGAGGGTCGCACGCTTTACCCGGAGGACCCTGTACGGGCCGCCCAGGTGCGGATGCTGGAGGTCGACTTCGACACCCGCCTGGGTCCGCATTCGCGGCGTTGGATGTACCAGCAGCTGCGCACGCGTCGCGACCTCGCGATGGCCTATGGCTGTGTCGGTATCCCGGCGTGGGAGCGGGCGACCCTGCTGGTTGCCTACCCCGCGATGATCGGGATCGTGGCAAGGGTCCTCGATGTCACGCCCGCCGCGGCGGTCCAGTCAGAGGTCGAGGTACGGGCCGTGTTCGACGCTGTCGGCGAGCGCCTGAGCGACGGCCGGCCGTACATCTGCGGCGAGTTGTTCACCGCCGCCGACCTGACGTTCTCGACCCTCGCCGCCCCCATGCTGATGCCACCGGGCTACGGCGTGCCGCTGCCTCAGCCCGAGGAGCTGCCGCCCTACATGGCGGCGGTCGTGGGCGAATTGCGCGCCCACCCCGCTGGCGTTCACGCGCTTGCGATGTTCGCCACCCACCGGCGCTGAGGGACTATCGAGATACGCCCAAGCGCGTCAAGCCTTGGGCGCCTCCTCGCTGGTCTCGCCATCGGCAAGGATTCGGTAGAGCGCCTTGCGTGTGTCGGCGAGCACCGTCTTGGCCTCGGCGATCTGCTGTCCGCCGCCGGCGCGCATCACCTGCGAGAAGGCAAGGGCCACCTCCTTCATCAATGACGCGAGCTCGACAGCCTGGTCGCTCATGCCGTGGCTCATCTGCTTCCACGGCGGGGCAGCGTCCTCGGCGCGCTCGTCCACAGCGGCCTTGCCGGCATCGGTGAGGTGGAAGAGCTTGCGTCCGTCGGTCTCCTGCGAGCGCACCAGGCCCTCGTCTTCGAGCTGCGCCAGGGCCGGATAGACAGAGCCCGGGCTCGGGCGCCACAGCCCGTCGCTGCGCTCCTCGAGCTCCTGCATGATCTGGTAGCCGTTGCGCGGCTCCTCGGCGAGCAGCATCAGCGCCGCCATGCGCACATCCCCGCGGCGCGCTTTACGTCCGCGCCCACGACCCCAACCGAAGGGTCCGCCCGAACCGGGTCCGAACGGAGATCCCGCGAACGGGAAGCCGCCGAAGGAGCCCGCCTCGCCGCGCTGGTGTCCGGGACCGTGGTGCCCTCGCCCGGTGGTCATCAATCTGATCAGCCCGATGAAATCGGGGGTCTCGCGCGACTCGCGCGAGCAGCAGTTGGGTCTTGCATATGCTTCCACGACTTACTCCTTTGGTAGCTCTCGATAGTCTAACGATATATCGTTATCTGTCAAATGTCAAGCTCGAGCTCCGCTCTGCCGCGCCAGGGCCTAGAGTGCTCTGCCGATGACGTTTGCCCGCCGCGCCGCACCGACGCCGACCCCGCCGCGCAGGCCGGCGACTACACCGCGCAGATCCTGTGGGGCGACGGATCGGCATCAAGCGGCACCATCGCCGTAGCCTCGCCCGGCGTCTTCGCCGTTGACGGCGCCCACGTCTACGCCCAGTCCGGGATCTACACGGTGGATGTGCTGATACGCGACGGCGGCGGGCAGAGCGCGCTGGCTCAGGTCTCGCTCACGGCTACGGTGACCGCGGTGCCGGTACCGCTCCCGCTCGTGGTCCCGCGCTGCGTCGTGCCGAAGCTCGCGGGCAAGAGCTTGACCGCGGCCAGGGCGGCGCTTGTCCAGGCTCACTGCAAGCTCGGCAAGGTCACCAAGCCACGCCGTTCCAAGCACGGCCGCGCCAAGCCCACGGGTACGCTGGTGATCGCCGGGCAATCCCCGGCGGCCGGCTCCAGCGAGCCGTCGGGCACGGCGGTTTCGGTGCGCCTGACGCCCCGCCCCGGAGGCAAGGCCAAGCGTCACAGGTAGGTCACAGGTGGGCCGCTAGCATGGGCGCAGGCGCCATGTCTGCATCCGAACCACAGGCCGCTCCCCACGCTGACGCTCAGATTCCGAGCTGGACATTCGAGCCCGGACACACCGAGGCGGGCTTTCGCGCCCGCCACATGATGGTCACGTGGGTGCACGGCCTGTTCAAGGACGTACACGGCAAGCTCCACCTCGACTGGGCACGGCCGCTGGAGGCCACCTTCTTCGGGGAGATCGACGCGACCAAGCTGTGGACGGGAGAGCCCGATCGCGATGCCCACCTGCGCAGCGCCGACTTCTTCGATGTCGAGCACCATCCCAAGATCGCCTTCACGGGAAGACTCACCGAGCGCACGGGCGACACTGCCTTCAAGGCCATCGCCGACCTGACGATTCGCGGGATCACCCGTCCTGTCCCGATGGACGTGACCCACCTGGGCCAGTGGAAGACGCCCTTCTGGGTGGGGGACGAGAACAAGGGAACGCTCACTCGCATCGGCTTCGAGGCCAAGACCCGCATCGACCGTCACGACTTCGGTGTCTCCTGGCAGGACCAGATCCCTGGCGGCGGCGTGGTTGTCAGCAACGAGATCGAGGTCACCCTCGACATTGAGGCTATCCTCGATGCTGACTTGGAGACGACGGGCGCGATCGAGTACTACCGGGCCGACAATCCCGAGTGATCGATCCGCCGCCGCAGGTTCGCTTCGATCGGCGCAGCGATGAGTTTCGCGCCGACCCGCTGTCTTAGGAATTGTTCGTGTTCACAGACGCCCTCCACCGGCGTGGAAAGGAAATGGAAATGGCATCGCTGACCCGCTGGGTCCTCGCCCACAAGCGCATCGTCGTCGTCTTCTGGGTCGTCCTGACCCTGGTCGGGATGGCCTCGGCCGGCTCGGCGACCAAAGCGCTGAAACAGAAGTTCTCGGTGCCCGGCAAGGAGGGCTGGGTCACCAACCAGCAGATCGCCCACGACTTCCACGGCACGGGCGGCAACACCGTCCCGCTGCTGCCGGTCGTGACGCTGCCCGCCGGGCAGTCGGTCGAGCTCGCCGCGGTGCGCGCCGAACTGCACGGCGTCGAAGCGCGCCTGCGGCCAGCCCTGCCCGGGCACGCGCATCGCCGGCTACGCGAGCACCGGCAGACGCGCGCCTTCGTCTCCAAGGACGGGCGCACGACCTTCATCGTCGCCTACCCGCCGCCCGACCCCAATCAGGCCTTCGGCGACAACCCGAAGGCGGCCAAGAAGGCGAGCGCGGCGCTCGCGGGCGCCACCGTCGCCGGCGCGCCGGTCCACCTGACCGGCTTCGACGCGCTGTCGCAGTCCAGAGCGGCGGCGGCAACGGCCCGGGCGTGCTGCTGGAGGCGCTGCTCGGCGGCTTCGGCGCGCTGCTCGTGCTCGCCTTCGTGTTCGGCTCGTTCCTGGCGATCGTGCCGATCATGATGGCGATCGTCTCGATCCTGACCACCTTCCTGGTCGTGTGGGGGCTGACGACGGTCACCGAAGTCTCGCCGATCGTGCAGTTCCTGATCGCGCTGATCGGCCTCGGGCGTGTCGATCGACTACGCGCTGCTCGTCGTGGTCGCGCTGGCGCGAGGAGCGCGCGCACGGCCTCGCAGGGCGACGCGGCGGTCCAGCGCGCGATGGAGACCGCCGGCCGCGCCGTCGTCTTCAGCGGCACCACGGTCGCGATCGGCCTGCTCGCGCTGGTCGCGCTGCCGCTGCCGTTCCTGCGCTCGGTGGGCTACGGCGGCATGCTGATCCCGCTGATCAGCGTGATCGTCGCGATGACGCTGCTGCCGGTCGTGCTGAGCAAGTTCGGCCCGCGGCTCGACTGGCCGCACGTGCGCAACGACGACAAGGCCAGCCGCTCGTGGACGCGCTGGGCCGAGACTGGTCGTGCGGCGGCGCTGGGTCGCCGCGATCGGCGCCGTGCCTCGTGCTCGCGGCGCTCGTGCTCGCGGCCACGAACCTGCAGCTCGGGCGTCTCCGAACGTCAACACGATCGCCAAGCAGGGCGACGCCAAGCAGGGCCTGCTCGCGCTCGAGCGTCGGGCATCGGCTCGGGCGCGCTGCTCCCCAACGAGGTCCTGGTCGAAGGCTCGACCTCGCCCGAAGCGGTCGCCCGCGCGCTCGCCGCGGTGCCCGGCGTGCACGGCGCGGTCGCGCCGACTCGACCCGCAGTGGCGCACGCGGCGGCGCGGCCGTCGTCGACGCCTTCGCGATTCCCGACGGCTCCTCGGCGAGCGGGCGCGACACGCTCGATCGCGTGCGCGACCGCCGCGCACGGCGCCGGGCCCGAACGTGCGCCTCGGCGGACTGCGCGGCGCAGAACGAGGACTTCATCGAACGCCGTCTACGGCAACTTCCCGCTGATGATCGCGCTGATCGCGCTGATCACCTTCATCCTGCTCGCGCGCGCCTTCCGCTCGCTGCTGCTGCCGCTGAAGGCGGTGGTGCTCAACGTCATCAGCGTCGCCGCCGCCTGGGGCGTGCTCGTGCTGGTCTGGCAGCACGGCCACGGCTCGAACGCGATCTGGGGCATCCCCGCGACCGGCTCGATCACCGCCTGGATCCCGCTGATGGTGTTCGCCTTCCTGTTCGGCCTCTCGATGGACTACGAGGTGTTCATCCTCGCGCGCATGCGCGAGGAGTACGACGCCACCGGCTCGACCGACACCGCGGTCGTGCGCGGCATCGGGCGCACCGGCCGCCTGGTCACGAGCGCCGCGCTGATCCTGTTCCTCGCGTTCGTCTCGCTCGCCTCCGGGCCGCAGACCGAAATCAAGGTGCTCGCGACCGGGCTGGCGGCCGGCATCCTGCTGGACGCGACGATCATCCGCGCGCTGCTCGTGCCCGCCGTCATCTCGCTGTTCGGGCGCTGGAACTGGTGGCTGCCGCAGCTGCCCGCGCGGATCCTGCGCGTCGAGCCCTCGCTGCCGCCACGGGCGCTGCCCGGCGAGAACGTCGGATGACGGGCGGTCTCGCGGGAAGGGTTGTGAGGAGATGACGAGCAATGACGGGGCGAGCGCGAGTCGGCATCGTGATGGCATCGAAGTCGAAGGCCTGATCCGGGACTTCAAGGGCGGCGTGCGCGCGGTCGATGGCATCGACCTGCGCGTCGCGCCTGGGGAGATCTACGGCTTCCTGGGGCCCAACGGAGCGGGCAAGTCGACCACCGTGCTGGTGCTCACGACGCTCCTGCCTCCCACCGCCGGCACCGCGCGCGTCGCCGGTCTGGACGTCGTCCGCCAGGGCCCGGAGGTGCGGCGCACGATCGGCGCCTCGCTGCAGGAGTCCGCCCTGGACCCGTTCCTCACCGGGCGCGAGCACATGCGCCTGCAGAGCTCGCTGCACGGCATCGGCAAGGCCGAGCGCGAGGAGCGCGGAGCGGAGCTGCTCGACGCGCGTCGGCCTCACCGACGCCGCCGATCGCAAGGTCGGTGGCTACTCGGGCGGCATGAAGCGCCGCCTGGACCTCGCGCCTTGCGCTCGTGCACCGCCCGCGGCTGCTGTTCCTGGACGAGCCCACCACCGGCCTCGACCCCCAGAGCCGCGCCGCGCTGTGGGACGAGGTGCGACGGCTGGCCGGCGACGGCGTGACGGTCTTCCTGACCACGCAGTACCTCGAGGAGGCCGACGTGCTCGCCAACCGCGTGGGGATCATCGACCGCGGCAAGATCGTCGCCGAGGGCACCCCGACCGAGCTGAAGGCCGAGATCGGGCGCCCGAGCGTCGAGGCGATCCCCCAGGATCCCGGGCGAACGCGAGCGCCTGGCCAGCGCGCTGCACCGCTTCGGCGAGGAGGCCGCCGCCTCGAGCAACGGCGTCGCGGTGAGGCTGCCCGAGGGCGCGGGCGACCTGGCCGAGATCGTGCGCGTTCTTGACGCTGAGGGCCTGCGCGTGGCCGATCTGCGCCTGCACTCCCCCACGCTGGACGACGTCTTCCTGGCCAAGACGGGCCGCTCGCTGGAGGGCGCCGCCGACGGCCCGCAGGAGCGTCGCGAGGAGACCTCGGCCGAGCCCGTCTCGGCGTGAGCCCGGCGCTGTTCACGCAGGTGGGCGTGCTGGCGCGCCGTTCGATGCTCAAGACCCTGCGCCAGCCCTTCCAGCTCTTCCCGATCGTGTTCTTCCCCGCGATCCTGCTCGCGGTGAACTCCAGCGGGCTGCGCGCGGCCACGCTGCTGCCCGGCTTCCCCACGCACTCCTACGTGTCCTTCGTGGTCGCCGTGGCGTTCGTGCAAGGGGGCATGTTCTCGCTCATCAACACCGGCACAAACCTCGCCGAAGACATCGAGAGCGGCTTCTTCAGCCGCCTCTCGCTCACCCCGCTGCGGCGGGTGTCGCTGATCGGGGGGCTGCTCGTGGGAGTGGGGGCGCTCGGCGCGATGCAGTCCGCTGTCTACATCCTGATCGGGCTGATCGCGGGGGCGCACCTCGCGGCCGGCTTCGCGGGAGCGCTGGTCGTGATCCTGCTCGGCTCGCTGGTCGCGCTGGCGTTCGGGGCGCTCGGCTGCGCGGTCGCGCTGCGCACCGGCTCGGGCGAGGTCGTGCAGGGCCTGTTCCCGCTCTTCTTCGTGTTCATCTTCCTGTCCTCCAGCAACCTCCCCCGCCAGCTGCTGAAGACAGGCTGGTTTCACACCGTCGCGACGTGGAACCCGATCTCCTACCTGATCGAGGCGTTCCGCAGCCTGTTCATATCCGGCTGGGATGGGACCGCCCTTGCGCGCGGCTTCGCGGTGGCGCTCGCGCTGCTGCTCCTGGCCCTGCTCGCCGCGACGGCCGCCCTGCGCACGAGGCTCCAGCGCACATGAGGGCGCGCGGCATCCGGAGCACCGCCCTGGCGATCGCATGGCGCAGCCTGCACACCTACTTTCGTCGCCCCGACCTGATCGTCCCCTCGCTCGTCTTCCCGCTCGTCTTCCTGGCCGCCTTCGCCGGCGGGCTGTCCGCGCTGGGCTCGGTCCCCGGGTTCGACTTCCCCGCCGGCTACACGGCGTTCCAGTTCGTGTTCGTGCTGTTGCAGTCGGCGATGTTCGGCGGGCTGTTCACCGGCTTCACGCTCGCCTTCGACTTCGAAAGCGGGTTCGCGCGGCGCCTGATGCTCGCCGCGGGCGATCGCCGCGGCATCGTCCTCGGCTACGCGCTCGTGGGCCTCACGCGCGGGGTCGTCACGCTCAGCGTCGTAACCGTGGTGGCGCTGCTGGGCGGCATGCGCATCACCGGCAGCGGAGTGGACATCTTCGGTCTCTACACCCTGGCGCTGCTGCTCGTGCTCGTCGGCTACGGCTGGGCGGCCGGCGTGGCCTTCCGCTTCCGCTCGATCCAGGCCGGCCCGCTGATGCAGGTGCCGATCTTCCTGATCCTGTTCCTGGCGCCCGTCTACGTGCCGCTCGGGCTGCTCCAGGGCTGGATCCACGCCGTCGCGAGCGTCAACCCGGCGACCGCGTTCCTCGGCGCCGGCCGCGGGCTCATCTCAGGCGTCCACGACCACACGGCGCTGGCCTTCGCCTGCGCGCTCGTGCTGATCGCGCTGTTCGGAGTGTGGTCGCTCCGCGGGCTGCGCGCCGCCGAACGCGCGGGGTGAGCGTCCAGCGCTCGGAGCCCAGAGCACGATCTCAGAACCCGGCAGGGACGAGCACGGCGAGATCAGGGCTCGGTATGCAGGACGACGTCCGCGATACAGGGGAGCCGCTGGCGGAGGTCCTCCTCCAGTTCGCCCGCCAGCCGGTGGGCGTCGGACAGCGTCACATCCGGGCCGACGCCGAGTGTCAGCAGCACCACTCTGCCCGCCTGCGTGGGCAGCAGCCGCACCAGCCGGGGTGGCGCGCCGACCCGTTCGCGCACCAGCTCCTCGATATCGCGCTGCGCCCGCAGTTCCTCCTCGCCCTCGGCCGCGCGCGCCGCGACCGGCTGCTCCAACGGCTCCAGATGCGTCTGCACCTCGACCACGCCCGGCCGTGCTCCGATCGCCCGCTCGACGCGCTCGGCGACCTTGTGCGCCGTGCGCAGATCGAGGTCGGCCGGGAACTTCAGGTGCAGCGCGACGCTGAGCGCCCCGCCCCGGTCGTAGATCGTGATGTCGTGCGCTTCGCGCACCAGCGGCTCGGCCAGGGCGATCGCCAGCACGCGTTCGCGCAACTCCAGGCCGCGCAAGCGCGGCTCCACGTGCACGACGACGTCGCTGCCGGGCAGCGCATCGTGGACGGCTCCCTCGATCAGATCGGCGGTTTGGTGCCCCTCGATCACGGCCTGCCCGGGCGGGACGGTCACGACGACGTCGGCGAAGTAGCGCCCGGCCGACTCGCGCAGGCGCAGCCGCCCGAGCTCGATGTCGGCGCCCAGATCGGCGATCGCGCGCTCGGCCGCCTCCTGAGCCTCCGCGGGGGTGCGATCCATCAGCACGTTGGCGTTCTCCACGATCAGCCGCGTGGCAGCCATCAGGATGATCGCCGCGACGAGCAGGGCTGCAATCGCATCGGCCTGGGCGAAACCGGCCTGTACGAGCGCGAGCCCCACGAGCACCGCGACGGAGGCCGTCATGTCGCCCGCGAAGTGAAACGCGTTGGCGTGCAGCGCCGCGCTCTCGAAGCGCCGCGCCGTGCGCAGCGAGACGACGGTGCGGGCGAGGTCGACGCCAAGCGCCACGGCGATCGTCGCGAACACGTACCACGGAGTGGCGGGCGCTTCGCCGCCTCTCACCAGGTGGGCGATCGCCTCGCCCCCTACGAGCAGCCCGCCGGCAAGCAGGATCGCCGCCTCCCCCAGCGCCCCCAGGTTCTCGGCGCGCCGATGCCCATAGGGATGCTCGGGGTCGGCCGGGCGCCCGCCCAGGCGCACCGCGAAGAACGTCAGCACCGCCGCGACGACGTCGCCGCTCGACTCGATCCCGGCCGAGATCAGGCCGAGGCTGCCCGTGACGAGGCCCACGCCCAGCTTCAGGGCAACCAGCAAACTCGCCGCGAGGATCGAGACGAGCGTCGTACGTCGCTGCGCGAGGGCCTGATCCTCCCCGGTGGCCGGAGGCATGGCGAGAGACTATTGCCCGGGGTGGCTGGCGCCTCCGCCGCTGCCTGCGCCATGCTGTTCGCGGTGTCAGCCGCCACGCCGCGCATATCGGCACAACACCGCTATGGCCTCGTGCTGGCGCTCACGATCGTCGCCGTGCTCGACGTGATTGTCGCGCCGAACACTCCCGTCAGCCGCGGCATCGGGCTGCTGGTGCAGGGCGCGACGCTGCTCGCGGTGATCGCCACCACGCGCGAGCGGCGCATCGTGCAGGGCGTGAAGGGGGCGCTTGCCGCGCTGGCGATCTTCGCCCTCGCCCTCGCGGTGGCGCTCTCGATCGTTCCGCGCTGGGTCGCCTCAGCCACCGCCGTGGTCGTGGTGGGCATCGTGCTGTTCGTACTCGTGCGCGGCGTCGTGCGGCTGATCCGCGGCCGCGGAGTGACCCTGCAGGCGGTCGCCGGGGCGCTCTCGATCTACCTGCTCCTCGGCCTCGCCTTCGCGCTGGTGATCAGCCTCGTCGCGCGCATCGGCCCCACGTACTTCGTGCAGGGAAAGCACGAAGCGCTGAGCGAACAGGTCTACTTCAGCTTCACCACGATGACCACCACCGGCTACGGCGATCTGACCCCGGCGACCAACGTCGGCCATGCGCTCGCCGTGCTGGAGATGCTGCTCGGTCAGATCTACCTCGTGACGGTGATCGGGCTGCTGGTGGGCAACCTCACGCGCCGGCCAGTCGGCGGGGAAACCGCTGCCCCGAAGGGCGGCGTCGCCGGCCCGACCGCCTGAGTCGCTGCGAGGCGCGGCGAGGACTCGAACTGCGCTTCCCTCGATCTCGACCCAGCAGGGCCGCTGGCTCCAGAAAGTGGCGCGAGCTGCCGACTACAGGGCAATGCGTCGGCATCTGCCACGTCCCAGCCCGCGCCGCCAGGCGCGCGAAAGCGATCGGATCGCTCACCACGACGGCCTCGCCGGGCAGCCCAACCGCACGCTGCTCCTGGAGGGGCTCGCGGTGGCGCTCGAGCGAGGCGAGTTCGTTCTGCACTACCAGCCGCAGGCGGAGCTACGCAGCGGCAAGGTCACCGGCGTGGAGGCGCTCCTGCGCTGGCAGCACCCCCAGCGCGGCCTCCTTGCGCCGCTGCAGTTCATCCCCGCTGATCGAGCAGACGGCGCTCGTGGGCCCGATCGCGATGCACGTGATCGACGGCGCCCTCGAGCAACTCGCGCGCTGGCGCGATCACGGCGTGCACCTCACGATGTCGGTCAACCTCTCCGCGCGCAACCTGCTCGACCCCGAACTGCCACGTCGCGTCGGCACGCTGCTCGGCCGCCACGCCGTTCCCGCCCATCGCCTCACGGTGGAGGTGGCCGAGGGGGCGGCCATGTCCGACCCCGAGCGCGCGATGGCCGTGCTGGGGGAGCTGCGCACGCTGGGCATCGGCGTCTCGATCGACGACTTCGGCTCCGGAGACGCCTCGATCGCCCACCTCACGCGCCTGCCCGTGAGCGAGCTCAAGATCGACCGCTCGTTCGTCACCGGCATGTGCGAGAGCCCGCGCGAGGACGCGATCGTGCGCTCCACGATCGATCTTGCGCGCCACCTGAATCTGCACATCGTCGCCGAGGGCATCGAGACCCCCGAGGTGTGGGGGCGCCTGGCCGAGCTCGGGTGCGACACCGCGCAGGGCTACCTGCTCTCGCGGCCGCTCCCCCGCGAGGAGTTCACGAACTGGCTGCGCGCGCGCCGCGAGAGCCAGCTCGCCCCCACGTTGGCTGTTCTGTGAGAAGCCCTCAGGAGTGGTCCACCTTGGCGCCGCTGGGGCTCAACACGTACCAGGAGGACCCGAATCCGACCACGCCCTGTCCGTATGCGTCGCCGGCGTCGCCATCGCGGGCGAAGTAGTAGAGCGGGTGGCCCTTGTAGGTCACCTGCTTGGTTCCATCGGGGCGCGTGATGGTGCCCAGGTCGGCGCTCACAGCCGCTCCGCTCGCCGTGGGGGAGCCGCTCGTGGTGACCGGGGGCCAGACGTGCGCGCAGGCGCCGCTGCAGCTCGGAGGCGGAGCCTTTGTCGCCCTCGAACATGTAGACCGTCAGGTGCTTGCCCCCAGCCGCGACGATCGTGCCGAGCTTGCCGTGCTTGGTGCTCACCACCACCGCCGCGCCGCTTGGAGCGGCGGAGCTCGTGGTCGCGGAGGCGGCGCTCGTGGAGCTGGGTACGCCATAGGGCGAGCTCTGAGCCGCCTTGCTGGCGCCTGCCGAGCTGGCGGCGCTCGTTGTGCTCGTGCTGCTGCTGCCGCCGCAGCCGGCGAGCGCGGACGTGGCGAGCGCGAGCGCGGCTGCTGGTAGGAGCGAAAGGGAAGGGTGTCTCACTGGACCTCCTGGGGTCGAGTTGCCGAACGGTTCAAATGCCAGGACGCCGCAAACAGGAGAAACCTTCCGAGCGCTACAGTCGTGCGATATGCCGCGCATCCACGCACGCTCCGTGCGGGAGTGAGGATTGCCCCGCCTGGACCCCCAGTCGCTGCCCCAGCACGTGGACCGTCTCTACCGTGCGGCGTGGGGTCTGTGCGGATCCCCCCAGGACGCTGAGGATCTCGTGCAGGAGACGTTCGTGCGAGTGCTTGCCCGTCCGCGCGTGCTGCGCGGCCAGGACGAGCTTGCGTATCTGATGCGGGTGCTGCGCAACACCTTCCTCACCCAGCGCCGCGACGCTGGGCGTCGGCCCCGAGCCGTCCACACGCGCGCTCGAGGATCTCGACCCCGCCGACCCGCGCTCACGCGATCGCCCCGAGGAGGCGCTCAAGGCCCAGGAGGTCTTCGCGGCGATCTCCGAGCTGCCCGACAACTACCGGCTGGCGCTGGTGGCGGTCGACGTCGTGGGCCTCTCCTACCGCGAGGCCGCGCGAGGCGCTGCGGACACGCGAGGCGACGATCGCGACACGCGTGTTCCGCGCCCGCGAGCGGGTTGCGCGCGGGCTGGCTGGAACGGCGGGGGAGGCTCCGCCCTCGGGTGAAGCGCGCTCCGAGCGCGGCGCCCGTCTCCCCTAAAGCGGAGGCGCGGCGCAACGACAGCTGGCCCCGGAAGCTCCGGCCTCCAAGGGAGTCTTGTTGGATGAGAAGCGAGCCGTATGAGCGAGATGCCAACCCCCACAGATGCCGAGACAGAGACGCAGCGCGCCACCGCGGCGCTGATCGGCGGGATCGATGCGCGTGCTCCCGCGTCGCTGCACTACGCGGTCCGCGAGCTGACCGACCGCGCGCCGCGCCCGCAGCGCGCTGGTCCGGGCGTCCGCTGCTGGCCGGCGCGCTGGCGAGCGCGGCGGCGATGATCCTCGTGTTGGTGCTGCTTCTGGTGAGCGGCGGCGGAAGCAGCGCGCCGACCGTGCTGCGGGCCTGGGCGCTCGCGCGGGAGCCGGCCACGCAGAGTGCACCTCGGGAGTCCACCAGCGCGCCGGGGCGCCTGGCGATCTCGGCGGCTGGCATTGCCTACCCCTACTGGGGCAAGCGCTTCGGCTGGCATGCGGCGGGCGCTCGCACCGACACGCTGGCGGGCGCACCGTGACGACGGTCTTCTACACCTCCACCCGCTCGGGCGCGGTCAGCGACGGATTGGGTATGCGATCGTCGCCGGACCGGCGCTCGCCGTTCCCACAGCGGGGCACTCGACGACGTGGCACGGCGTGCGCTTTCAGGTGCTGCGCTCCGATGCGCGCGACGGTGGTGACCTGGCGTCGCGCCGGGCACACGTGCATACTGGTCGGCTCCGGAGTCAGCTCGCGAACGCTGCTGACCCTCGCCAACTGGCAAGCAACCTGAACCTCCCACGCGCGTGAAAGCAATCCAGATCGTCGAGCTCTCGGGCCCCGAGAGCGCACTGCGCCTCGCCGAGGTGCCCGAGCCCGACTCCGCGCACCCGCTCACGCCGGGCGAGGGAATGCACGATCGAGGTGCACGCCGCCGGGGTCTCCTTCCCCGAGCTGCTGCAGACGCGCGGGCTCTACCAGCTCAAGCCACCCCTCCCCTTCGTGCCCGGCAGCGAGGTCGGGGGAATCGTGCGCAGCGCGCCCGCCGGCCGCTGCCGTGAAGGAGGGCGATCGCGTGGCGGCCTTCTGCGGGCTCGGCGCCTTCGCGCAGAGCGTGGTGGCGCCGGCGTTCTTCACCTTTCCCCTCCCCCCCGCGCTCGACTTCGCGCAGGGAGCGGGGCTGATCCTCAACTACCACACCGCCTACTTCGCGCTGGCGATGCGCGGGCGCCTGAAGGAAGGCGAGACGGTGCTCGTGCACGGCGCCGCGGGAGGCGTGGGCACCGCCTCGCTGCAGGTCGCGAAGGGGCTCGGCGCGCACACGATCGCCGTCGTCTCCAGCGATGCAGAAGCAGCGCGTCGCAGAGCAAGCGGGAGCCGACCACGTGGTGCGCTCCGATGGCCCCTGGAAGGACGAGGCCAAGTCGATCTCCGGCGGCGGCGTCGATGTGGTGCTCGATACGGTGGGTGGCGATCGCTTCACCGATAGCCTGCGCTCGCTGCGCGAGAACGGACGCGTGGTCGTGGTGGGCTTCACCGCCGGGTCGATCCCCGAGGTGAAGGTCAACCGCCTGCTGCTCAACAACACCGATGTCGTGGGCGCTGGGTGGGGCCACTGGGCGATGAGCCACCCCGTGCAGACACGCGAGATCGGCGCCGCGCTGCACGCGATGATCGAGCGCGGGGTGGTGGCGCCGATCGTGGGCGCGCGCTTCCCCCTGGAGCGGGCCTCCGAGGCGCTGCTGGCGCTCGAGCGCCGCGAGGCCACCGGCAAGGTGGTTCTGGACGTGGACGTGCGTTGCCGATCGTCTGGAGGTGCGCCGGCGCTGGACAGTCGCAAGGATCCGCAGGTGGCCGGCTGATGGACTTCGCCCCCTCGCCCAGGACGCGGGAGTTGTTGGAGCGGGTGGACGCGTTCATCGCGCAGCGCGTCTCCCCGCGGGAGGAGGTCCATCACCGCGAACGGCTCGCCCTGCAGGACCCCTGGGTGGTGGCGCCGCTGGTGGAGGAGCTCAAGGCGCAGGCCAAGGCGGAGGGGCTGTGGAACCTCTTCCTGCCCGATCCCGAGCACGGCGCGGGGCTCGCGAACGTCGAGTACGCGCCGCTGGCGGAGCGCATGGGCCGCTCGCTGATCGCCAGCGAGGTCTTCAACTGCAACGCGCCCGACACCGGCAACATGGAGGTGCTGCTGCACTTCGGCTCGCCCGAGCAGCGCGAGCGCTGGCTCACGCCGCTGCTCGCCGGCGAGATCCGCTCGGCCTTCTGCATGACCGAGCCCGACGTGGCCTCCTCTGACGCCACCAACATGCAGGCCACCGCCATGGTCGAGGGCGAGGAGGTCGTGCTCAACGGACGCAAGTGGTGGAGCACCGGCGTTGGGCACCCCAACTGCAAGGTCGCGATCTTCATGGGCCTCACCGACCCAAGCGCCGATCGCTACCACCAGCACTCGATGGTGCTCGTGCCGCTCGACTCCCCGGGCGTGAAGGTCGAGCGGATGCTCACCGCGATGGGCTTCCTCGACGCCCCGGGGGGCCACGGCGAGGTGAGCTTCACCGACGTGCGCCTGCCCAGCGAGGCGATCATCGGCGGACCCGGCGAGGCGTTCACGATCGCGCAGGCGCGCCTCGGGCCGGGGCGCATCCATCACTGCATGCGCCTGATCGGGCTCGCCGAGCTGGCGCTGGAGCTGGCCTGCCGGCGCGCCGGCGAGCGCACCGCGTTCGGCAAGCCGCTCGCCAACCTGGGCGGCAATCGCGAACGCATCGCCGACGCGCGCATCGCGATCGATCAGGCGCGCCTGCACGTGCTGCACGCCGCCTGGCTCGTCGACCAGCAGGACCCGCGGGCGCTGGGCGCGGTCTCGCAGATCAAGGTCGCCGTCCCCAACATGGCCCAGAGAGTGGTGGACATGGCGATGCAGCTGCACGGCGGCGCGGGGCTCAGCGATGACTTCCCGCTGGGCGCCGCCTGGATCGTGGCGCGCGCGCTGCGCCTCGCCGACGGGCCCGACGAGGTGCACCGCGGCGTGATCGCGCGGCTGGAGCTTGCGCGCTACGGGCAGGGGAAGTGGTCCCCCGCCGGCCCATCGTCCTAGCGCTACGCGGCCCCCTGCGGAGCCTCGTCAGAGGCGGAGCCCTCCTCCTCCCCCTCGCGCTTTCGCGCTCCCGCGCAGCCAGCCCGCGAGCTCCTGCCCCACCGAGTTGATCGACTCGCCCGCGTCGCGGAAGGCCTCGCGGAAGCGCTCGGCATAGTGGGAGACAGCCTCGCTGCTCTCCGCGCGGGCGTCCACGGGTTCATCGCGCGTGGGGTACTCGCCGCTGACGATGCGATCGAACTCGCCCGAGCGTACCCACTCCATCAGCTCGTGCGTGCGCTTCACGGGCAGCGGGTGGCTCACGCCCATGTCGATCAAGAGGCGCGTGAGGCGCTCCAGGCCGCCGCCCTTCTCGGTGTAGTCGAGGCCCTGGCGCATGAACGCGTCGAGGTCGAGCTGATCGACCATCGCGCCCCCCGCGAGGCACATCAGCGTGCGGCACACCGTGAGCGGATCGCGCGTCACCAGCGCCGCGGCGCGATCGGCGCTCAGCTCGGTGGCACGCTCCCACTCCAGCAGCGCCGTGCGCACCGGCGCGAGCGGGAGCAAGCAGGCGCGAGCTGCGCGTGAGCAGCAGCAGGATGTAGAGCGCTGTGCGGTAGAGCTGGTGGTCGGCGAGGATGTGCGCGGCCTCGTGCGCGAACACCGCGCGGCGCTGCCCCGCATCGAGCAGCCCCACGAGCTCGGACTGCACCACCACGATCGGGCGCTTGGAGCCGATCGCCAGCGCGTTCGGCGAGGGGTACTGAGTCAGATACAGATCCGGCACCTCAGCCATGTCGAGCGTGGTGTAGGCGATCGCGTGCTCGCGCCATACGTCCCCCAGCTGCTCCTCGGAGAGGCGCACCGAGGAGCCCAGATAGCTCTGGCGCAGCGCCCGCTCGTACCCCAGCTCCACGAGCTTGCGCACCACAGTGTCCAGATACGGGATCGAGCCGAGCGCCGCCGTCGCCGCGCGATCGGCCGGGTGCTGGAAGGCGCGCGGGGAGATCCCCTTCAGGCGATACCCCTCGGCGGGGAGCTGGGAGGAGGCCGACTCCATCCGCCGAGACTACCGCCTCGCGCAAGCCGCGCGAAAAGGGTCGGGAGGAGGCGGCCATCCGGCCGCCGGGGTGGGCCGCGTGGTGGGGATGGCCGGTTGGTGGCGCGAGGACTCGGGTGGTCGGGTCGCGCGTGTCCCGTTGCGGGAAGGCAGTCGGTGTAGAACACATGGGACACATACAGCCTCTTTCCAAGAACATCCGTCGCACACGTGCTACACTGGATTTCATGGCACGCGAGATCACCCAGCGCCAGCTGCGCAACGACAGCGGCGAGATAATGCGAGAGCTCGATGGCGGGGAGACGTTCCTCGTCACCCGCAACGGAACGCCCGTCGGCGAGCTGGCGCCGATTCCACGTCAACGCATGGTGCCGGCAGCCGTCGCGCTCGCGGCATTCGCGGGCGCCGCACCGATCGACCCCACTCGCTTCCGGGCCGATGTCGATCGTGCGCTCGATCAGGACGCCACGCCACGTGTCTGACTCTCCGGCCGCACCATCGCCGTCCGGGGCCTCCCCTCGTCGTGCTCGCGGACTGCTGGACACCTCGGTGGTCATCGACCTCGAGCGGCTCGCGCCAGGGGATCTGCCCGAAGCGCTCGCTGTGTCCAGCATCACGATGGCCGAGCTCACCGCCGGTCCGCACGCGACCGCCGATCCCGAGGAGCGAGCCCGCCGTCAGGAACGCCTGCAGCGAGCCGAAGCCACCTTCGACCCGCTCCCCTTCGACGTCGCCGCGGCGAGAGCCTACGGCCGCATCTACGCCGCGGCGGTGAGCACCGGGCGCAAGGCGCGCGGCCAGCGCGCCGTCAACCTGCTGATCGCGGCCATCGCCCTCGCCGGTGGGTTCACCCTCTACACGCGCAACCCGGACGACTTCGCGCCGCTTGCGAGCGTGCTCGACATCGTGGCTGTTGTGTGATCCCTCGCTACGCGCTGTGCCTGCCGGTGCGAATCCAATGCTCGAGCAGCGGATCCACGACGCTGTATCCAGTCGCGGTGCGTCGGTCTTCGACCAGCTCCCCAGCGTCGAGGAGCGAGCTGATCGCGTGCTCCATCCCTCCCCCACGCGACCCGCCCACCTTGCGTTGAGTGGAGCGCGAGTAGGGCGGCAGGCGGTTGGAGATCGCCAGCAATGCCCGCCGTTCGCCGCCGTTCAGCGCCGCCCATGCCGCACGCAGCTCCTCGGCAGCCTCGATCTCCAGAACGCGAGCGAGCGCGCTTGTCCAACTCTGCCCGCTGGCCTGCCCGCGTGTGGGGATCTGCTCCCAGAGGAAATGGGCGAGGAGCATCGAGCGCTGCGGATGCCCTGCCGCAAGTTCCAGCAGGGGTGTCAGGGCCTCGCCGACGCTCTTGCCGCTTCCCTCGAAGCGTGCCGCAATGAATGCCGCGACATCGCCCTGGTCCAGCGCGGGCAGATCGATCTGTCGTGCCTGCGCGTAGAACGCGCGGCGTTTATCGGTGAACAGCTCACGCATCATCCCCACGTGGGAGCCGGCGAAGACGTAGCTGGCGGCATCGCCGTGACGCTCGATCTCACTGCGGATCACGGCGTCGATGCGATCGTCGGCGGTGAGCGCATCCTGGAACTCGTCGAACGCGATCAAACAGCGCCTGCCATGCTTCTCGAACAGCCGCCGCGGCAGTGCGAGCCGCTCCAGCAGGGGCTGCTGGGCGCGAGCGTCAACGCTTACCTCGGCGCTTGCGGGGAGCGGGCCTCCGCCGAGCCTGAGCGTTGCCCTGACCCCATCGAACCACCGCGCCAGCGGGCCGCGCAACTGCTCGGCATAGGCGAGCTCGATCCGGTCGGCGATGTCCGCGGCGGTCACGACGCCAAAGAAGTTGACGTAGACCGGGACCATCCCGAGGTTCTCGGACTTTGCCTGCACGGCTCGCAGCAGTGAGCTCTTGCCATATCGACGGGGTGCGACCAGACGGCTGTTGTGAGCGCCCTCGGCGAGATCGAGTAGCTGGGCCAACTCATGCTCCCGGTCGATCATGTCGAGGGGGTTGACCGGATTGCTGTACCTGAAGGGATTCGACATGGCTCTACATTATAGAGCCAAATGGCTACAGAACATAGAGCCAGCGTTCGATGCCCTCGTGAGCCGTTGCTGCGAGCGCCACTCCTTCGCGAGATCCGATCTGCCTGCGGAAACTCGTTTCGCGAACCGTCCGGTTTACGATATGGTCCGAGCCGAGATGAACCGCTCGAACCTCATCAACGCCCTAGCCGGCCTGCGGATCGCCGTCGGCGCCGCCTCGTGGCTGACGCCGCGCCCGGCGGGCAAGCTGTTCGGGCTGGATTCCAAGGCCAACCCCCAGGCGCCCTACCTGGCGCGTCTGTTCGGCGCGCGCGACATCGCGCTGGCCTACGGCGCGATGAGCAGCGAGGGTGAGACACAGCGGCAGTGGCTCACCGCGGGCCTCGCGTGCGACGTGGCCGACGCCGTTGCGGGCATCGCAGGCGGGCGCCGCGGCTACCTGCCCAAGTTCGCCAGCGTGATGGTCACGGGCACCGCGCTCGCCGCGGCCGCGCTGGGCGCGAGCGCGCTGCGCGAGCAGTAGCAGCTGAGCCGCCCGGAACCGCGGAGGAGCGCCCGTGCTTCGTCGATCCTCGAGCCAGGACGCTTCGATTGCGGGGCCGGGGCGGCCTCTCACAGCCCTCATCACCGGCGCCTCCAGCGGCATCGGCGAGGCCGCGGCCCGCCGCCTGGCGCGCGAGCCGGGTGCGCAGTTGATCCTGGTGGCACGCCGCGAGGAGCGCCTGCGGCGGCTGGTAGGGGAACTGGACGCCCCCACCACCTTCCTCGCCGTGGACCTCACCGCCGAGGATGCGCCCGCGCGGGTGCTCGATCACGTTCAGGCCCACCACGAGCGCCTCACGCTGCTGGTGAACAACGCCGGGGCCTCATGGCGCTCGAGCTTTGCCGACGGTGGCTACGCCAACGTCAGGCGCACGATGGACCTCAACTTCGACGCCGTGGTGCGCCTCACCGAGGCGCTGCTGGGGCTGCTGCGCTCCAGCGCCCCGGCCGCGATCGTCAACGTTGCCTCCACCGCCTCGCGCGTCGCGCGGCCCGGCGCGGGCGCCTACTCGGCCGCTAAGTTCGCCCTCGCGGGCTGGAGTGACGCGCTCTACGCCGAGGAGCGTCCCCACGGCGTGCACATCGGCGTGGTGCTCCCGGGCTTCATCGCCACCGAGGGCTTCCCGGCGCGTGAGCTCCTGGCGAGCCGCGTGACGCGCCGGATCGTCTCCACGCCCCAGCACGCCGCCGAGGCGATCGTCGATGCCGGGCTGCGTGGTCGCCCCGAGCGCTACGTGCCCCGGCCCTACTACCTGGCGGCCTGCGCGCGTCTGCTGCTGCCCGGGCTCACGCGCAGGGTTCTCGGGGGCGGCGGGACCTCGGTATTCACCACCCAAACGGGGGCGGACGCGGCTGAGGGGGGCGCGCCGGGAGCCTGAGCGGCGCCCACGCGGCCGAGCATCTGGCGAGCCGCTCAGCCCGGAACGGGGGCGCCCGCGAGCACGATCACGATCCCGGCGAGGCCGGCCGCGACGATTGTGAGGGGAACCGACTGGCGCAGTCCGAGCAGCGCCACCGCCGCGGCGCCCAGCACGGCCACCTGCCAGCCCTCGGTTAGGGTCAGAGCCAGCGGGATGGCCGACCCAACGATTGCCCCGATCGCGGCGGGACCGGCGCCGTCGAGGAAGGCGCGCGCACGAGGGTCGCCGCGCAGTCCATCGAAGTGGCGCGCGCCCAGCAGGATGAACGCGAATGAGGGAGCGAAGGCCACCAGCGCCGCCAGCAGGCCCCCGCCGAGGCCGTGGGCAGCGTAGCCGACGACGGCGACCGTGTGCGTCACGGGCCCCGGGGTGACCTGTCCGAGCGCGACGGCGTTGAGGAACTGGGAGCCGGTCATCCAGTGGTAGACATGGACGGCGTCGGCGCGCATCAGAGGGATGATCACGAAGCCGCCGCCGTAGGACAGCGCTCCCACCTTCAGGGAGGTCCAGGCGAGCGCGCCCAAGCCCCCGCCGCCCGCGCCAACAGCAGCAAGGGTGAGCGGCAGTCGCGGCCAGCGAGGCGGGGACAGCGCGGGTTGCAGCCGCGCTGAGGGGCGCACCGCCAGCGCGGCGCTCAGTGTCGCGACGACGGATCCGCGCCGCAGCGCCAGCTCCGCCACCCCGCAGCTCAGCAGCACCAGCACCAGCCACACGCCCAGCAGCGCCGCCGCGAGCCCGCCGAGGATGGCGTAAAGCGCCCAGCGCAAACGCCGCGCGTGGTGGAGACCCATCCTCGAGGGCGAGGGCCCTGGCGGGGAGGAGCCCGGCCGGGTGTCCACGCTCGCACGCGCGAGGCTCGCCGGCGCCAGTCCCAACCCCGCGCGCACAGCCACGGCGGCGACCGTCGCGCCCGCTCCTGCCCCCGCGCCGAGCACCCAGCGCGGTGGGTGGGGCGCCAGGAACACGCTCGCCAGCGCCAGCACCGCGAGCAGGCCCGGCGCGATGAACGCTGCTCCTCCCACGAGTGCCCCGGCTGGGCCGGCCACGCGCCAGGCGCAGAAGAGGGCCAGCTGCGTGGAGGCGGGGCCGGGGAGCAGGTTGCAGGCGGCGATGGCGTGCTCGAACTCCTCCGCCGTCAACCACCCCCGCCGATCGACGCACAGGCGCCGCAGCATCGCGATGTGCGCGGGCGGGCCGCCGAATCCCAGGCAGCCGATGCGTCCCCACTCTCGCGCGATCTCCCGCAGGATGGCCGCAAGATACAGCAACTTCTTGGCCATTCGTGGGCTTTGGGAAGGAGAAAGGGGGTAGACGCAAAAAGCACCCGATTAAGCACCGCAGGGTCGTTTCGTGCGTATACGCCCTGGAAGACCATTCCGTCCCGTCTGCTCCAGCAGGAATAATTGACAACGCAACTAACATCGTTTAGAATCCCGACTCCAAGCATCGGATAAGAGGACCCAGGACCCTTCGAGATCTCAATCGAAGGCCGCCGAGCCGGGGCGGGTGGGACCTCATCATCCCCAGTCATAAGGATCTCCCATGGCAGACAACATCGATTACGCCCCCCCATCCAGCCTCCCCGCGCTGGACCCCGTAGACGCCACCGAGAGCGCGGCGCCGGAGTCCCCTGTGCTCGTCGCCGAGCCCGCCGAGGATGCCATCGAGTCGCGGCCCGAGCGCCGAGGCGCGGTCGAGCTGGCTGCCGCGGCGGCCGACAGCTTCATCCCCGAGTCCGTCGACCAGCTGCTCGCGCACTCGCGGCGCTACCCCCTGCTCACGCCCGCCCAGGAGATCGAACTGGCTCAGCGCATCGAGCGCGGCGATCTGCACGCCAAGGAACTGATGATCAACTCCAACCTGCGCCTGGTCGCCTCCAACGCGCGGCGCTACCAGAACCAGGGGCTGCCGCTGGCCGACCTCGTGCAGGAGGGCATGCTCGGCCTGATCCGCGCGAGCGAGAAGTTCGACTGGCGCAAGGGCTTTCGCTTCTCCACCTACGCCACCCTGTGGATCCGCCAGGCGATCCAGCGCGGCCTGGAGAACTCCGGGCGCACGATCCGCCTGCCCGTGCACGTCGCCCAGCGCTCGCGCAAGGTGGGCCGCGTCGAGCGCGAGCTCTCCGTGCGCCTCGGTCGCGAGCCCACCGACGAGGAGCTCGCCCGCGAGACGGGCCTGGAGCTGGAGCAGGTCGAAGAAGTGCGCCACCAGCGCAACGCGCTCGTCAGCCTCGACCAGCAGGTCGGCGAAGACGGCGACACCGCGCTGGGCGACCTGCTGCCCGCCGAGCAGGAGGCTCCCGAGGAAATCGCCTACGAGAACGAGCGCGAGCGCATCGTGCACCGCGCGATCGCCTCGCTGCCCGACACCGAGCGGACCGTCCTGACGCTGCGCTTCGGCACCGGCCGCGAGGAGCCCCAGACGCTCACCGCGATCGGCAAGCGCCTCGGCTTCTCCGCGGAGCGGGCCTCGCAACTGGAGCAGCGCGCGCTGAAGAAGCTCGCGGAGTCGCCGGAGCTGGCAGCTCTGCGCGAGGCCGCGTAATCGCCGCGCATCGCCTAAAGTAGTCGTTGTATGTGGAACCGAGTCGTCCAATGGACGATCCTCGTCGGCGAACGCATCCTCGCCCCCATCGAGCGCTTCATCGGCCGGCGTTCGCTGGTGGGCGATGAGACGTTCTTTCCGCTGGAGCGCTTCCCCTGGGTGGAGCACGTTGAGCGCAACTGGGAGATGATCCGCGAGGAGCTTCTGGGGGTCTTGAAGGACCGCGAGGCGCTGCCCAACTTCCAGGACATCTCCAAGGACCAGATCGAGATCACCGACGACGACCGCTGGAAGACGTTCTTCCTCTACGGCTACGGCTTCCAAGCGGATCTGGGTGTGGAGATGTGCCCGCGCACCGCCGCGCTGATGCGCGAGATCCCGGGGATGACCACGGCGATGCTCTCGATCCTCTCCCCGCGCAAGCACATCCTCGACCACCGCGGCCCCTACAAGGGCGTGCTGCGCTACCACCTCGGCCTGATCGTGCCCCGCGAGGCGGAGCGCTGCCGCATCCGCGTGGGCGAGGAGATCCGCCACTGGGAGGAGGGCCAGAGCATGATCTTCGACGACACCTTCAACCACGAGGTGTGGAACGACACCGACGAGACGCGCGTGGTGCTGTTCGTGGACGTGCTGCGCCCCCTCCCCTTCCCGGAGTCGCTCGATCAACAGGTTGATCGTGAAGGCGATCGCGCTCTCGCCCTTCGTGATGGACGCCAAACGCAACCAGCGCGCCTGGGAACGGCGCTACCGCGAGCGCGTGGGCTCTCAGATGCTCGAGACGTCGAGCCCGGTTCCCTGAAGCAAGAGGTTCGCCTTGGAATTGAGCACCGTGAACTCCCCCGTGAGGATCAACAGGCCCAGCGCGATCATCACCACGCCCCCCGTCGCGATGATCGCGGGGAAGTGACGCTTGACGACCGTCAGCGCGCCCATCGTGCGTTCGAAGGCGAGCGCGATCAAGAGGAACGGGATCGCCAGGCCGATCGAGTAGAAGGCCAGCAGCAGCGCGCCGTGCGCGGCCGAGCTGGAGATCGCCGCCTGCGTGAGGATCGCGCCGAGCGTGATGCTCGTGCAGGGTGTCCAGGCGATCGCGAACGCCGCCCCCGCCACCAGCGGCCCGCCGCGTCCGGCCATGCGCAGCAGCGACTCCGAGTGCCACTGGAAGTTCAGCCGGTCCACGAACGGCGTCGCGAGGAAGACCACTCCCATCAGCACGATCAGGATGCCGCCGACCTTTTCCAGCGTGGCCTTGTGCGTGTTCAGCGTGGAGCCCAGCGCGGTGGCGGAGAGCCCGAGCAGGATGAAGATCAGCGAGAAGGAGGCGATGAACAGCAGGCTGGGCACCAGCACGCGCCGTGTGCTCGTGCCCTCGATATCGGCGGGCGCGACGCCGATCACCGTCGAGAGGTAGCCGGGCACCAGCGGCAGCACGCAGGGCGAGAGGAAGGAGACCAGGCCCGCCGACGATCGCCACGGGGATGCCCACGCCGGTGGCGGTGTCCGAGGCGGAGGCGAGCAGGTGGACGGCAGTCATGAATGGGCCTCCCACGGCTGCCCCGCTCCGCGATCCTCCAGCGACGACTCCGCCGAGCCCAGCGCGGCGCGCAGCTCGGAGACCTGGCGCTCCAAGCGGGCGACGCGCTCCTCCAGGCTCGCAACGCCGGGCGCCGTGGCGCGTCCCGTGATCGGGGAGGAGCTCGGCGGCGCGGCGCCGCCGAGGCTCCCATCCGCGCCCTCCCCCAGCAGCTGGCGGTAGCGCTCCTCCTTCTGGCCCGGCCGGCGCTCCAGAACCTCCACGAGCCCGCGCTCGATCAACCGCGCGAGCGCCTGTTGCACGTCGTCCAGACCGCCGAAGGGATGCAGGCGATCGGCGCGCTGCTTGAGCTCGCCGGGGGTCTGCGCGCCGCGCAGCATCAGCACGCACAACAGCGCCTGCTCGTCATCCGCCATCGGCAGCGCCTCGGCGAGCAGGTGGCGGTACTTCGGCGCGCGCGAGCCCGCGCCCGAGGCCAGGCGCGTGTAGCCGCGGCGTTCCAGGCGGTGCAGCGCGTCGCGCAGCACGCCGTCGTCGTAGTCCACGACCGGATCGCGGCTCGTGGACTGGTTGCAGGCCAGGCGCAGCGCGTTGAGCGACAGCGGGTAGGCATCCGGCGTGGTGCGCTGCTTTTCCAGCAGGCACCCCAGCACGCGGATCTCGCTTGCCAGCAGGTTCACGTCATAAGCGTAGTGACGCCAAGCCCTCCGGGGCGAGCCGGAACCGCCGCGCGGGGCCGATACAGTCGTCTTGATGATCGCTCGCCACATGACCGACGACCGGGGAAGTGCTCGGCCGTGAGCCATCACGGCGAGGGAGGGGGCCGCTTTGGCGATGGACGGCGCGCGATGCGCACGGGCCCTGAGGTTCGGGACCTTCCCGCCGCGCCGGCGTCGCTGAGGCGGATCGCGGCGCTGTTCGGGCCCTACAGGGTGCGCCTGGGCGGGCTCTTGACGCTGATCTTCCTCGCCGCCGGGTTGGGGGTGATCAGCCCGTTCCTGCTGCGGCGCATCCTCGACAGCGCGCTGCCCGACAAGGACACGCGCGAACTGACGCTGCTGGTGGCGGGCATGATCGCGCTGTCGATCATGACCGGGGTCCTGGGGGTGGCGCAGACGTGGATCTCCAACCTCGTGGGCCAGCAGGTGATGCACGATCTGCGCGCCGCGGTGTATGCGCACCTGCAGCGCATGTCGCTCGCCTTCTTCACGCGCACGCGCACGGGTGAGGTGCAGTCGCGGATCGCCAACGACATCGGCGGGATCGACAATGTTGTCACCTCGACCGCCACCTCGATCGTGCAGAACGTCACCACGGTCGTCGCGGTGGTCGTCGCGATGGTGCTGCTCGACTGGCAGCTCGCGGCGTTCTCGCTCGCGCTGCTGCCCTTCTTCGTATGGCTCACGCGCCGCGTGGGCGAGGAGCGCAAGCGCATCACAGCTGTGCGCCAGGGGCGTCTCGCCGACATCTCCACGCTGGTGGAGGAGTCGCTGTCGGTATCGGGCATCCTGCTGGGCAAGACGATGGGCCGCTCGCCGGAGCTGGTGGAGCGCTTCGGCGGCGAGTCGCGCCAGCTCGCCGACCTGGAGGTGCGCGCGCGGATGGCCGGGCGCTGGCGGATGGCCTCGGTGCAGGTGAGCTTCGCGGTGATGCCCGCGCTCGTGTACTGGTTCGCGGGGTGGAGCATCGCGCACGGCTCAGGCGCGATCTCGATCGGCACGGTGGTGGCGTTCACCACGCTGCAGACGCGCGTGCTGTTCCCGATCCAGTCGCTGCTCTCCGTCGGCGTGGAAGTGCAGACCTCGCTAGCGTTGTTCGGGCGCATCTTCGAGTACCTCGACCTGCCGGTGGACATCCGGGAGGCGCCCGACGCGCGCACGCTGGAGGGCGTGCGCGGGGACGTGCGCCTGCGCGGCGTGTGGTTCGCCTACGAAGAGGGCGCCCCCTGGACGCTGCGCGAGATCGACGCCGAGATTCCCGCTGGCACGCGCACCGCGATCGTCGGGGAGACCGGCTCGGGCAAGACCACGACGGCCTATCTCGTCGCGCGGCTGTACGAGCCCCAGCGCGGCGCGGTGGAGATCGACGGTGTGGACATCCGCGAGGTGACGCTCGGCTCGCTCGCCGCGACGGTTGGGCTGGTCTCTCAGGAGACCTATCTGTTCCACGCCTCGATCCGCGAGAACCTGCGCTTCGCGCGCGCGAGCGCAAGCGACAGCGAGATCGAAGAGGCCGCCCGCGCCGCGCAGATCCACGAGCTGATCGCCTCGCTGCCCGCGGGCTACGACACGATGGTCGGCGAGCGCGGCTACCGCTTCTCCGGCGGGGAGAAGCAGCGCATCGCGATCGCACGCACCGTCCTGCGCAACCCGCCGGTGCTGATCCTCGACGAGGCCACGAGCGCCCTGGACACCGAGACCGAGCGCGCGGTGCAGACGGCGCTCGACGAGCTCGCGCGCGGGCGCACCACGATCGCGATCGCGCACCGCCTCTCGACGATCCGCGAGGCCGACCAGATCCTCGTGCTCGACGGCGGGCGCCTGGTCGAACGCGGCACGCACGAGGAGCTAGTGGAGCGCGGCGCGCGCTACGCGGCGCTGCTGCGCGGCGCGGTGGTGGACGAGCCCACGGCGAACGGGCGCGCGCCCGGCGGAGATCACTCGGCGGCGCTTGCCTGAACGCACCGCGCCTCGCGGTGCGGACTCCTATCGGCCGCTCACGCTGTGGCGTCGATGTTCAACCGCACGTAATCCACAACCACCGGCTCGCCGAGCGCGTCGAGCACATCGTCCATGAATGGATCGCGCAACCCTTCGGGCAGCTGCTGCACGTGAGGGCCCAGCACGATCGTCGCGAGGAACTCCCGTGGGTGCTCGGGCTTCTGGGGTGCCGGCGTGAGCCAGCACTCGGCCCCGGCGAAGCCGGCCGCGAGCAGGCGCTCGCGCGTGCGCGCCGGCGCGGCGTAGTGCCACGGCGCGCGCCACTCGCGGAAGTGCTCGGCGTAGGGGGCGAGCGCGAGCACCTCGTTTGCGACGCCGCGCAGGGTGTCGATATTGCCCTCTCCCCCGCACTGCGCCACCAGCTCCCCGCCCGGGCGCAGCGCGGCGCGCAGGCGCGCGAATAGCCGCTCGTGATCCGCGATCCAGTGAAACGTCGCCGTGGAGAGAACCGCGTCCACCGGCCGCTCGAGCTCCAGCTCCAGCAGGTCGCCCACCCGCAGGTCGGCGTCGGGGCCCAGGCGCTCCCGGGCGGCCTGCACCATCGAAGGCGAGGCGTCGAGCCCGATCGCCCGTCCCCACGGCAGCCGCTCGATCAGAGCCTGCGTGACGCGCCCCGAGCCGCAGCCGGCGTCGAGCACGGTCTCATCGCCGTTTAGGCTCAGGCGCGAGAGAACCTTGAGGCCCAGACCCTCCATCACACCGGAGATGCGATCGTAGCTGGCTCCATCCCACTCGCGTACTGGCATACGCTCGTACGTTATCACGTATGGCGAGCAGTCGCGCGACCGATGCTGTCAATAGAGTCCTGCCGATGCCGCTCACTGTCGCTGCTTCCAAGAAGGCACCCGTCGATGACGGAGACGCACTGAAGACGATGATCGCTCGCTATCCGCGGATACGGTTCATGGGTTCCAAGTATCGACTTGCCACCCATCTCGTGGATGTCTTTGCCAAGCTGCCGCCGGGCCCTGCCATCGACGCCTTTTCGGGCAGCGGCGTTGTCTCGTACACGCTCAAGGCGATGGGGCGTTCGGTGCTCGCCAATGATCATCTCGTGTTTGCGAGCAATCTCGCCGCGGCGACCGTCGAGAACAACGACGTGCTCTTGACGGCCGGGGAGATCGCTCGACTCTGCTCAGGCAACCTGGATGGTCGAGACTTCATTTCTACAACATTCGACGGACTCTATTTTCCCTCCGAGGATCATGCCTTTCTCGATAGCGCTTGGTCACATATCGAGGGGTTGGATGGTGCAAAGCGTGCATTGGCGCTCAGCGCGCTTTGCCTGGCTGCCGCCTGGAAGCAGCCGCGCGGAGTCTTCACCATCACAACTCCTCGATACGATGACGGCCGGCGTCAGCTTCGAATGAGCCTGCAGAGTCTTTTCTGTGAGGCTGTCGCGAACTTCAACCGGGCGGTGTGCTCGACTGGGACGCGCTCCAAGAGCATCTGTGGTGATGTCTTCGACATCGATGCCGACGGAGCTTCCATAGCGTATCTGGACCCACCCTATGCGCCTCCCCGAGACGACACATGCTACATCAAGCGCTATCACTTCCTCGAGGGCTTGGCCACCTATTGGCGAGGGCAAGAGATCATGTGGGAGACAAAGACTCGCAAGCTGCGCAAGCGGCATACTCCTTTTGCCTATAAGCGCAGCGTCCGCCCCGCGCTCGACGCACTTTTTGAGCATTTCAAGGCCCAGGCGCTTGTCGTCTCATATGGGTCAAACGCAGCGATTGGAATGGTCGAGCTCGAGATGCTTCTGAAGCGTCATAAGCGCTTTGTCCGCTGCATCGAGATTCCCCACCGCTACGCCTTTGGCAATCACGCAACCGCGAACCGCCGTGTAGCCACCGAGTACCTCTTCATAGCGACATGAGTCATATCTCCACCTTCGAGGAGTACCTTGCGTCACTATCCCCATTTGTGCCGAGCGTCATTGGGGCTGAACCTTCGAGCTCTTGCGCTTTGTGACCGCACAACTGCCACCATCTTCGGACTCGTGCCACTTGACAGGGCGAAGCTCACACAGGCCATCGCTGACGATCCCGATATGGCTCTGGTGCTCGCAGCTGTTGTCGGTTTGAGTCAGGAGCGCTTCAAGACGTGGCTCCAGGACAGGTTTCAGACCGCGGGTTGGGTCAAGCTCGGGAGAAGTCGCCCTGAAGAGCTGGTGGCAGAGCTCGATGATGCCTTTTCTCTTATCTCGATTCTCGAAACGCAAGCCTTGCGCAAATGGACATGGGCGGATGTCTTGGCGCGAGTCATGTCGCCCCGCCAAAATGCACGAGTCTCCGTAAAACAGGGACGCGCTCTCGAGGATGCCGTCGAGCGACAGGTGAGAGCGCTGGAGATCCCATACCAGACGCGCACCCGCTTCGTCGGCAAGGCCGGTCAGACAGCTCCTGCTGACTTTGCCATACCCAATGGATCGGAAGCTCTGATCACGGTCGCTGTGAAGGGCTTCGATTCGACCGGGAGCAAGCTGAGCGATGCGACCCGCGAGATCGAACAAATGGTGGAGGTCAAGACGGCGCGGCAGTTCATCTTTGCCGTGGTGGACGGTCAGGGTTGGGTTCGCCGGCAGGGCGACCTGCGGCGAATCCACGCGCTGTGGTCAGAGCAGCTGATCGATGGACTCTATGCCCAGGGTAGTCTCGGTGCGTTCGCGGCTGCGCTCGAATTGGCTGCGAGGCGACTCGACCTTCTTTAGAAGTACATGCCACAGCTGTCAGGTCACCTCCCGAAGCTCGCCGCCTCGGCGAGCTCGACGAGGATCTTCGAGAGCTGACCGCCCTGCCACGCGATCGGAGAGCGCACGGGCGGCCCCCCCTCCTCCACCCTCAACTTCGCCCCCGGGATGCTTCGCGCATAGTCCTCGGCGAGCGCCAGCGGGTGACCCGGATCGACCTCGTCGCGGCTTGCCACCACGACCGTTGGAACGGCGATCCGCGCGAGCTCGCGCATGTCCTCGAAGGGACGCGAGCGGGGCACCACCTCCATCGCGTCCGCCACCGCCTCGGGGTGCTCGTGCAGGGAGAGGCGCTGGCGCACCACCTTCTCGACTGTCTCGCGCCACTCGGGTGGCACGTTGGAGAAGTCATAGGCGCGCACGAACCCCTCCACGCCATCCGCGCGCAGGCCCCGTGCGAGCGCGTTGCAGGCGGTGGAGTCATGGGCGCGGGGGTCAAACGCCGGCGTAACGAGCCCCAGCGCCGCCACCCGCTCGCGGTGCAGCAGGGCAAAGCGCAGCGCCGTGTGCGCCCCCATCGAGGCGCCTGCCAGCATCGCGCGCTCGATCTCCAGCTCGTCCAGCACCGCCTCCAGATCGTCGGCGAGCTGCGCATAGTCGTAGGCGCCGGGGTTCGGCGCCGGGCTGGAGCGGCCGTGTCCGCGCGCGTCGTAGGCGATTGTGCGATATCCCGAGCGCTCCAGCGTGCTTGAGCCCATCACCACATAGCGGCGGGTCGCGGTGAGCCCATGCAGCAGCACCACCGGCGGCCCCTCTCCGGCCTCTTCGCCGGAGAGTCTCACCCCGCGGGCGTCTATCTCGAAGACGCGGGTCGCGCTCACCGGCTAAGCATGAACCAGCGCGTGCTCACGCACGAGCTCCGCCGAGCGCTCCGGCTGCTCCCAGAAGAACAGATGGCCGGTCTCGGGCCAGATCTCCAGGCGCACGCCGGGGATCAGGTCGGCGACCATGCGCCCGTTCTCAACGGGGATGATCGCGTCCTCGGTGCCGTGCACAACCAGCGTTGGCATGCCCAGCTGAGCGAGGCGTGCGCTGGTGTCGTGGCGGGTGATCGCCGAGAGCTGCTCCATCGTCACCGCCACCGCCACCGCGCGCTCCAGGCCGATCGCACGGAAGCTCGCGTAGGCGTCCTCGTTGCGCGCGAAGCCCGCGGAGACGTTGGCCTCCCACATCGCCCGTATCGCGCGCTCGCGATCACCGGACATGATCGCCGCGCCCAGCTCCGGCTGCGGGGGCAGCGAGCTGCCCGGCCCGCCGCTGTAGGTGCAGCCCAGGGTCAGCGTCCTGATGAGCTCCGGGTGCCCGAGCGCGAGCTCCTGAGCGATCATCCCGCCCATCGAGATGCCCATCACGTGCGCAGACTCCACCCCCAGCGCGCCCAGTAGGCCCGCGGCATCCTGCGCGAGGTCGGCGATCGCGAAGGGAGCCTCCACACGGCTGCTCGCGCCCACGCCCCGGTGGTCGTATGAGATCACGTCGAAGTCGCCCCGCAGTCCCTGCATGAACGGCTCGCCCCAATGCAGCAGCGTGCCCGACAGGCCCATGATCAGCAGCAGCGGCGGACCCGAGCCGCTGCGCTCGTAACTCAGCTGCACATTGCCTGCATCGATCACGGGCATAGCCGAACCCTACACGCTGCCCCGCACGGGCAGTTCCAATTGGTCCCTCTCTCCTGCCGCGGCGTCGGCGGCCATACCAGGTGGCGCCGCGCGCGCATCGGCGAGCCCCGCGACCCGTACTCCCAGCAGCCTCACGGGGCGCACCGGCGCGTACTCCCGCAGCAGCTCGAGCGCCACCGCCGCCACCCGCGCGGCCTCGCACGTGGGCTCGCTCAGCGTGCGCGCGCGTGTCGCTGTGGAGAAGTCGTCCAGGCGCACCTTGATTCCGATCGTGCGCCCGCTGCGCCCGTGGGCGGTAAGGCTCGCACTGAGCTCGATCGCCATCCGCTCCAGCTCCTCGCGCAGCCGCTCCGGGTCATGGATGTCGTGGTCGAAGGTGCGCTCACGCGACTCCGAGACCACCTTGCGCGCAGCGCCAACCTCGCCATCGTGCTCAAAGCGCGCCCTGCGTCCCAGCTCCCGCCCCAGGTTGGGCCCGAAGCGCTCGATCAGGAGCCGCTCGGGCGCCGCGCCCACAGCCTGCAGCGTCGAGAGCCCCAGCTCGGCCAGCCGTGCGGCGGTCTTCGGCCCGATGCCCGGCACAAGCCCCGGCGACGCCAGCGCGAAGCGCGCACATGCCTCTTCGCGGCTCAGCACCACGAACCCCACCGGCTTCTCCGCGTCGGAGGCCACCTTGGCGACGAGCTTGTTCGGCCCGATCCCCACCGAGCACGCCAGCCCCAGCGTCCCCTGGATCTCCGCCACCAGCCGACGCATCGCCGCGCGCGGGGAGAACAGCCCTCCCAGATCCAGGTACGCCTCGTCAAGCCCCACCACCTCCACGCGCTCCACGTGCGCGCGCACGATATCCATCATGCGTTGCGAGGTCTCGCGATATGTGGCGAAGTCGGGAGGCAGCACCACCGCCTGCGGGCACAGCCTCCGTGCCCGCGCCGCTGGCATCGCCGAGCCCACCCCATACTGCCTCGCCTCATAACTGGCGGTGGTCACCACCGCGCGCGGCCCGCTCCCGGCGACCACAACCGGCCTGCCGCGCAGCTCGGGATGGCGCAGCAGCTCGATCGAGACGTAGAAGGCATCTGCATCGAGATGTGCGGTGCGCAGCTGAGAGGATTCGGAAGACACTCTGGGTCGAACGGGAACTAGGGGCCCTGGGCGCGACCGAGCGCCCGTGCCTGTTTGAGTCCGCGCCGCGCCATTAGGCCGTTGCCGAGCAGCAGCAGCGTCTTGTTCGCTGGCGCACGGAAGCCGTTCTCGGTGTGCGGCGCGTACACGCCGTCCTGCAGCCAGCCGGTGTGCTGGCGCGTCTCCAAGCCGATCAGCTTCGGCTCGTAGCGGTGGGCCAGGGCGCCGGCGCGGCGAGCACCCGCAGCGAGCGGCCCGTCCAGCACGATGCCGGACGGGCTGTCGGCGCCCACCGTCACCGGCACGATCGACGGGAATCCATCGACGCCAGGGTACGCAACCAGCACATGCGGTAGAGCGCGCAGCCGCCGCGCGGCGCGAGGGACGTCGATGCGCGGTCCGGCGCCCTTCTTCGGAGGGGGCTGCGAGTCCGGATCTGCCGGCACAGGAGGCGTCCCCGCGACCATCCGTTCCCCTGCGCACGCAAGATCGGGCCACGAGAGGACTCGCTCGACGCGCACCGTCACAAGCACACGATCGGTGTAGTAGGCGCTGAGCCAGCGATCCCAGAAGAAACCCGTCCGCGGCGGTCCCATGAACCGCGTCGACGCCGGCTGCACGCGCTCGGAGAGGACCACGGGGTCCGGATGGGCGTCATAGCTCGCCGTTCCCTGTACGAGCACAAACCTCGGCTCGCTCGCAAAGCCGTGCTCACGCGCATGAAAAGCCAGCGCGACCCGCGGGTTCTGGTCGATGCGATCCAGCTTGCGCCCGAACCCGAGCGAAGTGGTGAAGCCAACCGTTCCGGCCACTCGATCGCGCAGGCCAATCGGCGCGACGGCCGTGACGACCGCCCCACCCGCTGGGGTGACGTACGCGAGCGCCGCCGTCAGGTCGCCACCGATGATCCCATCCTCGACATCGGACCACATCAGGCGACCATACCTCAAGATCGGGAAGGCGCTCCGAACGCCGCCTGCGATCCGCCCCCGCGAGCGGTGGGCCGTGCCGATCGGCGTCGAGCCGCCGCCGCGGGGTTGACCTCACGCACCTGCCGAGGGCTCGATGTTCTGGTTGACGCGGAGGGCGTTCGTCGGATCGTAGATCGCCTTGGCGGCGGCGAGGCGATCGTAGTTCTCGCCGTAGGTCGCGCGCACGCGCTCGTGTCCCTCGTCCATCATGAAGTTCACGTATGCGCCGCCCGCCGAGTAGGGGTGCGTGGCGTCCCAGTAGTCGACGGTCCAATCGCGAATGGCTCGGGCGTTGGCGGGATCGGGATCCACGCCGACGATCACCTCGGCCCAGTTGCAGTCGCGGTAGCTGAACGGTGTGTCGCCGGAGCCCACGTCGTGCACGGCCCCATCGATCGGGTACATGTGCATGGTCGAGTGCAGCGTCGGGAGCTTCTCCGCGAACGCGAGGTGCTGCTCGATCGCCGCGTCCGGGAGCTCGCGGACGAAGTCCGCGCGCCAGTACCACTGCAGGCCGGGAACGTAGAGGCCGTCGAAGAGGCCCTGCAGCGCCGGGTAGGGCATCGGTCCCACGCCGTGCAGAAGCGGCGTTCCGAGCGCCTGCACGGGCGCGAAGAGCTCCGCCGCTGCATCCTCGGAGCCGGTGTAGCACCACACCACTCCGCACACCTTGCGCAGGTGCAGCTCGGCGGGGAAGAGGTCCGCGGGGGGCACCGTCATCGTCGCGAAGAACCCACTCAGCTCACGGGGCGCGGCGGGGAGGAACTCGCGGTAGAAGCGCATCACCTCGGGTGTCTGCTCCAGCGGCCAGAACGTGGGTCCGGCGAGCACGGTGGAGACGGGGTGCGCGCGGAAGTGAAACGAGGTGACGACGCCGAAGTTGCCGCCGCCGCCTCGCAGTGCCCAGAAGAGCTCGGGGTTCTCATCGGCGCTTGCGCGCGCCTGTGTGCCGTCGGCGAGGACTACATCGGCCTCGACCAGATTGTCGATCGTGAGCCCATGCTTGCGTGAGAGGTGGCCGATGCCGCCCCCCAGGGTGAGGCCGCCGACGCCCGTGGTGCCGATGATCCCCGACGGCGTGGCCAGGCCGGCCTCGTGTGTCGCGGCGTCGACCTGCCTCCAGGTGCAGCCGCCGCCGACGCGCACGGTGCGGGTGCTCGGATCGACCTCGATGGCCTGCATGAGGGAGAGGTCGAGGACGACTCCGTCGTCGCACACCCCCAGTCCGCCGCCGTTGTGGCCGCCCCCGCGAACGGCGAGCAGGAGGTCGTGGCGGCGTGCGAAGGAGATCGTCTCCGCCACGTCCGCGGTGCTGGCGCAGCGAGCGATCAGCGCGGGGCGGCGATCGATCATCGCGTTGTAGACCGCGCGCGCCTGGTCATAGCCTGCATCCTCGGGCCCGATCAGCTCACCCGCGAACTTCGCCCCGAGCTCCTGCTCGCGCTGCCTGTGCCGCATTGGTGGTGCTCATGTCTGTCTCCTCCTTCGTTGGACTCCGCCGCGCTCGGCGTCGCTTCCCGACCGCAAGGTTGACGGTAGCCGGACCTGCTCCGGCTGTCATGACCTGGATTGACACACTTCACCCACCTACCCCAGCACGGCCCATCCAAGAGCAATAATCAGATCTGACTACCTGCTCTGACTCATGCCCGTGCACCAGCTTCCAGGCCCTCTACGTCCATCCCCGTCCTCTCCGTTCGTCGGGCGCTCGGCAGAGCTCTCGACGCTGCGGGCGCTCGTTCCGCGCGAGGCGGGGGAGCGTGGTCGACTCGCGCTGGTGGGCGGCGAGCCCGGGTCGGGCAAGAGCCGCCTCGTCCGAGAGTTGGCGCACGAGCTCGCCTCCGAAGGAGTGCTCGTGCTCTACGGCGCCTGTGACGCGGTGGTGCATACCCCCTATCGCCCCTTCGCTGAGGCGCTCGATCAGCTTGCTCGAAGTACCGACCCCGACGTGCTCCGTGCGGATCTCGGCGGCGCGGGCGGCGAGCTTGACCCGGCTCGTTCCCGACCTGCCCGCTCGCGTCGGCGGGCTGCCGGCACCGATCGCCGCCGACCCTGACACCGAGCGCCATCGCCTGCACACGGCGGTGACCGACCTTCTCGCCGGCGCCGCCAGCCGACAGCCGCTGCTGCTCGTGCTCGAGGACGGACACTGGGCCGATACGCCCACGCTCGTGCTCCTGCGCCACCTCGCCCGTGCGACCAGCGAGGCCCGCGTGCTCGTGCTCGCGACGTTCCGGGACACCGAGGCCGACATTCCGGCCGCGCTCGCCGACGCGCTTGCCGACCTGCGCCGCGCAGAGGACGTCGTGCGCCTGCGCCTGGGCAGCCTGAGCGAGGAGGACATCGAGGAGTTCGTGCGCCGTGCCGGGCGGCGGCGAGATCGATCCCGCCGAGCCCGAGCTCTCCCGCGCGCTGCGCGATCTCACCGAGGGCAACGCCTTCCTGCTTTGTGAGCTCTGGCGGGCGCTCGTCGAGACCGACGCGCTCGCGATCGAAGACGGCACGCTCCGGTTGACTGCGGCCTCTGCAGGAGATCGCGACGCCTCAGAGTGTCCGCGAGGTCGTCAGCCAGCGCCTGAGCAGACTCGATCCGGCGAGCCGAGACCTGCTCGAGCTGGCCGCCGTTGCCGGGCCCGAGTTCGAGCTCGACGTGCTGCGCCGGGCCGCGCCCGTCGAGCTCGAGCGGATCGACGCCCTGGAACCGGCGATGCGCAGCGGGGTGATCGAGGAGCTGCCCTTCCCCGCGCTGGCGTACCGCTTCACGCACGAGCTCGTGCGGCGCGCGCTGTATGACCGGCTGAGCGTGCTCCGCCGAGCCGAGCTGCACCTGCGTATCGCCGAGGCGCTGGAGAGCGTCGAGCGGCCGCGGCACGGGACGCGTGCTCGCCGACCTGGCCCACCATTTCGCAGCGGCGGCGCCGATCGGCGGACCGGCGCGGGCGGTCGAGTACAACCTGCTCGCGGCGCAAGCGGCGTCGGCCGCGCTGGCCTACGACGAGGCCAGCGGCCCGCCTGCGCACGGCGCTGCAGATGGGGGTGGAGGACGAGCGCCAGCGCGCCGAGATCCTGCTCGACCTCGGCACGGCGCTGTTCCGCGCCGGCCGCTCGCTCGACTCGCTGCAGGCGTTTCGCCAGGCGGCGGAGATCGCGCGAGAGCTCGGCGAGGGAGAGCTGCTCGCCCGCGCGGCGATCGGGTTCGAGACGACCTGCTGGCGGCCGGGACTCGCCGACGAGGGCGCCCGCGAGCTGCTCGAGGAGGCCTCGGCGATGCTCTCGCGCGGAGGACTCGACGCTGCGCGTCGGTCTGCTCGCGAGCCTCGCTCGCGCGCTGGAGTTCGAGGGCGACTCCGACCGGGCCGCGGCCGCGCGCGCGGACGCGATCGCGATGGCGCGCCGAATCGACGACCGGCCCGGGCTGGCGACGGTGCTCATGGGCGTCTACTGGGCGCGTGCGACCACGAGTCTCGCGAGAGGCTCTGCGAGATGCTCGGCGAGGCACGCGATCTGGCCGAGGAGCTCGGCGACGTCGAGGGCGCAGGCGGAGGCGACGCAGTGGCGGGTCTCCGCGCTGATGGCCCTCGGCGAGATCGTGCCCGCACGCGAGGAGCTCGCGGTCGCGCTCGAGATGGCGCAGCACACGCGCCAGCCCTTCATCCTGCACGTCGCCGAGCACTACCGATCCGCGCTCGCGCTGCTCGAAGGTCGACTCGCGGAGGCCGAGGCGGCCGCCGAGCGCTCGCGCGAGTGGGGCCGGCTGCTCGTCGGGCGTGACGCATCGAGCGTCTACGGCATCCAGATGTTCGGAGTCCGGCGCGAGCAGGGCCGTCTTGCAGAGCTCGCCCCGGTGATCCGCGTCCTCGCGGCCGGCGATCGAGCGGGCGGAGCATGGCGACCCGGCCTCGCGGCGATGCTCGCCGAGCTCGCGATGGAGGAGCAGGTCCGCAGCGAGCTCGACCGCGTGCACGCCGAGGGCCTCGAGCCGCTGCGCGAGGGGCTCTGGCTGGCGTCGCTCACCTACCTCGCCGATGCGGCCAGCGCGGTCGCGCACGAGGAGGTCGCCGCGCTCGTCTACCCGATGCTCGCGCCGCTGACCGGCACGAACGTGATGATCGGCCACGGCGTCGCCTGCTACGGCGCCGCCGACCGCTACCTGGGAATGCTCGCCGCGACGCTCGGCGACACCGACGGCGCCACCCGCCACTTCGAGGCGGCGCTGCAGCTCAATCGGCAGATGGGCGCGAGCACCTGGCTCGCGCACACCGCCTACGAGTACGGACGTATGCTGCTCCGCCGGGGAGACCCCGATCGCGGGGAGCAGCTGCTCGCCGAGGCCGCGCTGCTCGCCGAGACCGCGGGGATGCCCACGCTTGCTCGCGCGTGCCCGCGCCCTCATGCGGACATCGAGCTCGCCGCCTCCCGACGGCCTCTCCGTCGCGCGAGCTCGAGGTGCTTCGCCTGGTGGCGCGCGGTCGCTCCAACCGCGAGATCGGAGCCACGCTGTTCATCAGCGAGCACACCGCCGCCAACCATGTCCGCAGCATCCTGCGCAAGACCACGTGTGCGAACCGGACCGAGGCGACGGCGTACGCCTACCGGCGCGGTCTTGCGCAGGACTGAGCGAGCGCTAGCATCCTCTTATGCCGATGTACGTGATCGAGCGCGCATTCGCCGAACAGCTCGAGCTCACGAGCGACGACGTGAAGCTGATCGAGGAGGTCAACGCAGACGAGGGCGTCCGCTGGCTGTTCTCGTTCCTCAGCGCCGACCGGCGCCGCTCCTATTGCCTCTACGAGGCACCGTCACCCGACATGATCAGAGCCGCCGCCAAGCGCGATAGGCATCCCCGCCGACGTCGTGGTCGAGGTCAACCGCATCTCTGCGGACATGTACGCGTCGCCGTAGAACCTGCCGCGCGAAGGGATCGGCAAAGCCAAATAGGGAAACCTATGATCGATGAGGCTTGGACGCGGCCCGCTGTCTTAGCTTGAAAACCCCACGTACCCCCACGAACAGGAGGTTGGAGATGACCGAGACCACGACCGGCACCCACATCACGCAGGTATCGACGGTGATGGTCCCCGTGAGCGATCAGAACCAGGCACTGGAGTTCTACATCGACAAGCTGGGATTCGAGAAGCGCACCGACATGCCATTCGGCGACGGCGAACGCTGGGTGGAAGTGACCCCGCCCGGCGGAGCGACGTCGATCGCGCTGGTCACCCCGCGCCCGGGAGAATCCGCGGGAATCCAGACTCGTGTGGCGTTCGCGACCGAGGGACATCGACGCCGACCACGCGACGCTCAAGGCGCGCGGTGTGGACGTTGACGCGGAGATCATGCGCATGGGCGACCCCGTGCCGCCGATGTTCTTCTTCCGCGACCAGGACGCGAACGGATTCATGGTCGTCGGCTGAGCCTTACCGCTGGTGGGCGGGCCGTCGCGAGGGATTGCGGCGGCCTGCTCCCGCGCGGATGGTGCGCGCACTGCGTCGGGGTTGCCGTCCCAAGCCTGGCGAGCATAATTTCACGCCCACCCGCGCCGTTCATGGGTTGTCCGCCCGTGAGCGCCAACACCTCCGCCGCCACCCTTGCCCGCCGCGCCGTTCGTTCCTCGTCGACCGCGCGGGCGATAGTCGGGTCGCCTCCGTTGCGACGGGCGATCGCAGCGCTGCGGGCGGCGCGGGTGCTCCGCCCCGCGGCGCGGTTCCTGGTCTGCGAGCGCAGGGTTGGAGCCGTGGGCGGCTATGCCATCGCGGGGAGTGGCCTGAAGGTGCACCTGCGCCACGGCAGCCGCGACGTGGAGATCTTCAACGAGATCTTCGCAGCCGGGCGGGAGTCCTACGAGCCACCGGCCGAGGTCGCCGCGGTCCTGGACTCCCTCGGGCCGCTGAGCGTCGGAGACCTGGGCGCCAACATCGGGCTGTTCGGGGTCTTCGCGCTCGGGCGCTGGCCGGTGGCCGCGATGCGCTCGTTCGAGCCCGATCCGGCCAACGCGGCGCTGCTGCGCGCGACGATCGCCGCCAACGACGCCGCAGCACGCTGGGAGCTCGTGCCGGCGGCGGTGTCCAACGCCCGCACCACGGCGACGTTCGAAACCGGGATGCTCTCGGAGAGCCGGCTTGCCGCCACGGGCGATGCACCGGGCGGCGACGCAACCGCCGAGCGGGCGAAGGACGGCGCTGTCGCGACCATCGAAGTGCCGGTCGTTGACCTCTTCGCACAGCCGCCCGCCGACCTGCTCAAGATCGACATCGAGGGGGCGGAGTGGGCGATCTTGGGGGATGCCCGTCTGGCCTCGCATCCCGCGCGAGCGATTGTCCTGGAGTGGCACAGCCGCATGTGTCCCGCGCTCGACGCGCGGCGCGCCGCGCGGGAGCTGCTCGAAGCGGCGGGCTACGAGGCGATCGATGCCGACCGCGACGAGGCGTCCAACGAGGTCAGGGTCAACGGCGTGATGTGGGGACTGCGGCGCTGAGGCTCGCGCCACGGCGTCTGGGTAACCGCAGCGCCGAGTGCCGCGCTATCGATGTCTACGTTGGGACTGCTGCGCTGAGCTCGCCCAGCATCCCCGCCAGCCGCGCGCGGTGGTGCTTGGCGCCTCCCAGCAGCGCGGCATCGAGCTGGGCGCGCTTGTAGAGCCAGTGCACGTCCGCCTCCCACGTGAAGCCGATGCCGCCGTGCGCCTGGATCGCGCCCGCCGTCACCTCCCTGCCCGCGTCGCTCGCGGCGGCCTTGGCCATCGCCGCCGCCTCGGGCAGCCGCTGCGGGTCGGCGTCGGCGGTCCACGCCGCGTAGGCGCTCAGCGAGCGGGCCTGCTCGGTTTCCAGCAGCATCTGCGCGCAGCGGTGGGACACCGCCTGGTAGGCACCCACGGGGACGCCGAACTGGCGGCGCTCCTTCACGTAGGCGACGGTCATCTCGAGCGCGCGCTCGCTCACGCCGACGAGCTCCGAGGCGATGGCGACGAGCGCGCGGTCGACGCCGGCGGCCACATCGCCGGCCAGGGGCTCCCCCGCTCCGGCTGCCGCGCTCACCCGCGCCGCCGAGCGCGTTGGGTCGATCGAGGGGACCTCTTCCACCTCCACCTCCGCCTCGGCGGCGTCGAGGACGCTTGCGCCATCGCCTTCCAGGAGCACCAGCACGCCTGCGCCCCGGGCGCCCCCACCATCAGCTCGCACACGCCGTCGCGGGCGACTCCCACCGCGCCGAGCGTCTCACCGCTCGCGAGCCCCGGCAGCCAGCGCGCGCACTGCTCATCGCCCCCCGCGTGCTCGATCAGCGTCGCCGCCAGCACCGTTGGCAGGAACGGCACCGGCGCCACGGTGCGCCCCAACTCCTCGCACAGGATCGACAGCTCGACGCGCGCCAAGCCCCTGGCCGCCGTACTCCTCGGCCACCGCGATCCCCGGCCAGCCCAGCTCGCACAGCTCGCGCCAGAGCGCCTCGTCGCTGCGCCCCGCCTCGGCGTGCTCGCGCACCCGCTCGGGCCGCGCGCGCTCGGCCGAGCAGCTCGCGCGCGGTGCGCTGGATCTCGCGCTGATCCTCGCTGAGGCCGAAGTCCATCAGGCGACCTTCATGCGCGGCAGCCCCAGCACGCGCTCGGCGACGATGTTCTTGAGCACCTCCGTGGTGCCGCCCTCGATCGTGTTGCCCCGCGCGCGCAGCAGCTCGTAGCTCCAGCTCGTGCCCGCGGTGAGCGCCTGCGGGCCCGACGACATCCGCCGCGAGCTGGGTGAGGCGCTGGTTGGTGTCCGACCACAGCCACTTCACGAGCGAGCCCTCCGGGCCGGGCTGGCCGTAGCGTTCGACGTCGGTGAGGCCCTTCCACGCGAGCAGGCGGATCGACTCGCAGCGCACGTGCAGCTCCGCGAGCGCGTCGCGCGTACAGCGGGTTCTCGAGCAGCCCTTGCTCGGCGCGCCGCGGCGATCAGGTCGTCGAGCAACTGGCGCAGGCGCACCTGCAGCGCGAAGCCCAGCCCCGCGCGCTCGTTCATGAGCGTCGTCAGCGCGACCTTCCAGCCGTTGCCCTCGCCGCCCACCACGTTCTCCTGCGGGATCCGCGCCTCCTCGATGAACAGCTCGTTGAACTCCGCCTCGCCGGTGATCTGGCGCAGCGGGCGCACCTGCACGCCCTCCTGCTCCATATCCATCAGGAAGTACGTCAGCCCCTTGTGCTTCGGCGCCTCGCTGTCGGTGCGCGCCACGAGCATGCACCACTTCGAGTACTGCGCTCCGCTCGTCCACACCTTCTGTCCACGTCACCACCCACTCGCCGGCGTGCTTCTACCGCGCGCGTCTTCAGCGCCGCCAGATCCGACCCCGCGTCGGGCTCGGAGAACCCCTGGCACCAGATCTCCTCGGCGGAGAGGATCGGCGCGCAGGTAGCGCTCCTTCTGCTCGTCCGTGCCCCACACCATCAGCGTCGGACCGCCCAGCAGCAGCCCGAGCACATTGGCCGCCATCGGCACGCGCGCGCGGCCGATCTCCTCGAAGTAGATCGCCGATTCGGTCAGCGTCGCCCCGCGCCCGCCATACTCCGCGGGCCAGCTCGGCGCCGCCCAGCCCGCGTCATACAGACGCCGCTGCCAATCCCGCCGCCAGGCGTAGTGCGCATCTTCCCCGCCCTCCGCCGGTTCGGGCGCCGGAGGGTTGGCGGCGAGCCAGGCGCGCAGCTCCTCGCGAAACGCGCTCTCGCGCTCGTTGAACGTCAGATCCACTTACTTCTCTCTTGCCACGAGCGCATCCATGTCCACCTCGTCGATGTTCGCATATCCGCTCAACGCCATCGCAAGATCTAGGTCCGCGAGGAACGAGCGCAGCACGTCCACCACTCCCTGCTCACCCCCGAGCGCGAGGCCCCAGATGTAGGGGCGGCCAAGCAGCACCGCGCGGGCGCCCAGCGCGAGCGCCTTGAGCGCGTCGGCGCCCGAGCGGATGCCCGAGTCGAACAGCACCTCGCAGCGACCCTCGACCGCCGCCACGACGTCTGGCAGCGCGTCGAGCGCGCCAACGGCTCCATCGACCTGGCGGCCGCCGTGGTTTGAGACGAGCACGCCCTCCACCCCGTGCTCGACCGCCAGGCGCGCGTCGTCGCGGTGCAGGATGCCCTTCAGCACGATCGGCAGCTCGGTGCACTCGCGCAGGAAGGCCAGGTCGGACCATGTAACCGAAGGGTTGGCGAACTGCCACGCCCACTGCCCGATCGCGGCCTGCATGTCCTGCTCGGGCGGGACCTCCAGGAGGCCCTGGAAGACGGGATCGGCGAGGTAGTTGCGGTTGCCCTCCCCCCACAGGAACGGCAGGAACCCCTCGCTCAGATCGGCCGGGCGCCAGCCGAGCAGCCACGTGTCGAGGGTCACCACGATCGCGCTGTACCCCGCGCGCTCGGCCCGCTGCACGAAGCTGCGCGCCAGGTCCCGATCGCGCGGCCAGTAGAGCTGATACCAGCGCGGACACGCGCCGGCCGCGGCGGCGATCTCCTCGACCGTATGTGACGCCGCGGAGGACGCCACGAGCCCCACCCCCAGCTGCGCGGCTGCGCGCGCGGAGACCAGCTCCCCCTCGGGGTGCGCGAGCGTCTGCACTCCGATCGGCGCGAGCAGCACCGGCGCGGGCAGCTCGGTCCCCAGGACCGTGCGGGCCAGCGAACGCTCGGAGACGTCACGCAGCATCCGCGGCAGGATGCGCCAGGAGTCAAACGCCTCACGGTTGGCGCGCATCGTCTCCCCCAGCCCCGCCCCACCGGAGATGTAACCGGCCGGCCCGCGCGCGAGCAGCGCGTACGCGTCGGCCTCCAGTTTGCGCCAATCCAGCGTGCGCGCGGGCCGCTGTCCCGCCATCCCGCGCAGGTAGATCTCGTACTGATAGTTGGCGTATGGGATGGGGTCGCTCATGGCCGCCGCGGCTCGCGGCCGGGAAACTCTAGCGTCCTGTGGGAAGACCGTCGCAACCGGTGCCCAGCATTCGGATCAAGCGCGTAGGCCGAGTACCAGTGCGAGCGCGTCGTCCAGTGCCTCCAGCTCAGGACGAGTCAGGTAGCCAACGCTGTCGGTGATCGCCTGTGTGTCGAGCACACGCAGCTGATCGGTGAGCACCCTTGTGGATGTGCCGGAGATGTCGATCAGCGGACGGAAGGTGGTGGGCGCCGCGGAGCGTGAGGTTGGCGCGACGAGGACGGTGCTGAGATCGAGCAGCTCATCAGCCTGGACGATCACGCCGGGCCTGGGGCCCTGCTGCTCATGACCACGCGTTCGCCGGGGCGCAGCGAGGTGCACGACTTCGCCGCGGACCATCAGTCTCGTGGCCAGGGTGGTGCGAGCTGGTCGAGCTCGTCGCGCAGCGCCGCGAGCTCCGCTCGATCCGCTGGATCGGCGGCCACCCGTCGTGCCTCCTCGCGCAGAGCGGTGCGCCGCCGACGTTGGGCACGCGCCTCACTCAGCGCACGTCTGACGGCCTGGGAGTCGTTCATCCCTTCGGCACGCAGGACGGTTAGCGCCGCTTCAGAGTCGGCGTCGAGTCTGACATGAAGCGCACGAGCCATCCACCCAGTGTACTACAGATCATGCTACGGCCATCCAACAGTCACTCTAGGGATGGCCCTTGTCCCGCTGGCCATTCTCCGCCGGTATAGGAAGAGTGGGCACTACAATCGCATCGATGACGACCAAGGAACAACTGCACCGTCTCGTGGACGAACTCTCGGAACCCGAGGCTGATGACGCGCTGCGATACATCGCGACTCGGCACGAGGACCCCCTCGTGCGGCGACTCGATGCTGCGCCCCTGGAGGACGAGGAGATCACGCCCGAGGAGGAGGCCGCGGTGCAGGAAGCTCGCGAAGACCTCGCCGCCGGACGCGTCTACTCGCTCGAGGAGATCAAGCGCGCGTTCGACCTTCCGTGACAGACGAACCTTGGCGCCTTGACTTCGCTGCGCGCGCCATGCGGGATCTACGCCGTCTGGACCCGCCGGTACGTGCCCGCGTGGTCGCTGCGCTCGAGCGACTCGCCGCCAACGATCCCACCATCGAAGAACGCAAGCTGACAGGACTGGATGAATGGCGCATTCGAGTAGGCGACTGGCGCGTGCGCTTCGTCCGAGACGTGGACGCGCGAGTGATATTCGTCAATCACATACTCCCCCGCGGCCGGGCATATCACCGCTAGCCCGGGGCTAGGGCGGAGCGGCTCGCTCACCCCCCGTGGGGCTCGGGCCGCATCGACCGCTCGACCTCCTCCCCCCGCGCGGTGAGCGTCCAGGCGTTGGGCGCTCCCTTGATCTGGCCCGCGCCCGTGTTCTCGATTAGCCCGAGGTTCTGCAGGCGCCCGAGCAGCTTGGAGATCTGGCCCTGGTCGGCGATCCCGGCCTCGGTGGCGACCTGCCGGTTGGAGGCGCCGGGGACCGCGGCGATCGCCACGAGGACGCGCACGGTCCGGTAGGTGAGTCGCATGTCCAGCCCGTCCAGTGGGTCGCGCCGAGTGGGACTCGTCTTTTTATTGAGAGGGGGAGCCGGTTTGTGCAACTCCTTCTCGGCTGCCGGTTGCCCGAGGTAGGGGAGTACGATCGCGCCCATCAGTGGGCCCGTCAGCTGGGAGAGTTCGGCGCCCGGCTCCAGCAGGCGCGTGTGGAGGATCGCGAGCACTGCGCCGACGATCCCCTCGGCCGTGAGGGGCGGTGGCTGGCGCCCGCTCTTGACGACCGCGCGACCATCGTCGACCGCGGCGATCAGCGGGGCGACGATGCGCGCACGGCGCTCCAGCGCGCGGGGGCCCGCGCCGAGCGACTCGACCACGCACAGCCGCGCCAGCGCGGGCTCCTCGTCCATGAAGGCGAGCAGCGCGATGAGTGCGGCGCGGATCCGCGCCGGCCAGCGCTGAGTCGGGTCATACACGGGCAGCACCGCGGCGGTGGCTCGCACGATCGCCTGGTCCAAGGCCGCGAGCAGGCAGTCTTCGCGGTCGCCGAACAGTTCGTAGAACGTGCGACGCGAGACCCCCGAGCGCGCGACGATGTGCGCGACGGTGACCGTCCCCGCGCCGCGCTCGGCCGTCACCTCGGCCGCTGCGGCGAGCAGGCGCTGGCGCTGGATCTCCGAGACCCGGCTGGAGCCGAGCTCTCGCTGGCCGGGGGGCTCAAGCGCCCCGGCCCGGGTGTTGCGGGAGGTCATGGCCGTGGCCGTCACTTACCCTTCTTCTTACTCCTCGCCCGCCTGTGCTTCACGGTCTTGGCCTTCCTGCAGCCGGTGACGGCAATCTTCACGTTCTGCTCGAGCTGCGCGCCGTTCTGTCCGGTGATCGTGAAGGGCATCGACAGCGTCTGGCCGCAGAGGCTGCCCTTGGCCCTGGCGGGGACGACTGCGGCGAGTCCGGAGTGAGGGCCCTCGGGCAGCGTCAACTGGAACGATGTGATCGGTGCGTCGGGAACCGTCGCGAACGTGCTACTGGTGATGCCGTGCTTGATGTCGATGCTGCCGGTGAGGTCTACGGTGACGCCTTCGCCCTGCAGGACCGCGACGACGTCGGGAAACGCGGCACCGCCGTGCGACACGAGATACACCGGGCCCGACACCGAGCCGGCGAGGATCGGCGTAGACGCCGTCGCGGTCCCGATGTCCGAGCCCACAGGGCACGCCGCGGGATTCAGATCGAACACCGCCTGGGTGCACGCCTGCTGGATCGTTGTCAACCGCGCCGGGAGCTGCTTTGGGAGCGTCACCGCGACGCTGTGGATGTTAGCCTCCCCGGCTGGGAACGCGCCTTTGACGGTGAGGCTCGCGCCGTTGTGCTTGCTCGTATTCGCCTGGGTGCTGACGGTGAATACGGGCTTGAACGGCAAGCTGGTGCAGCCTGCGGCCTGGAAGCGGCTGGATACGCCCGCGCTCGCTCCCTGGGTGCTTGTGAGGGTTCCATCCACAGACATGGGTTCGCAGCTGGTGGGGTTGAACATGAACTGCTGACGATCGATGCTGACGTTCACCGCCTTGATCTGCAGCGGGATGCCGTCGGTCATGGTGGGGAGTGGGTCGCTCGTGACGGTGATCTGCGCGGTGTGTGGGTCGACGCCGACTGCGGCCCTGACGATCACGTTGCCGAGGTTGAAGGGTCCCGCGACGGCGGGGACGACGATCGAGAGCCCGTACGGTGCGCCCTTGTAGGGGCCGGTGAGGTAAACCTGGCCGCCCTGCACATAGAACGGGTGGCTGCCCGGCCCGGCGCTCGCGGTGGTGTGCCCGATCAGGCTCCCAGGGCCGCACGTGCCCTGCGATGCCTGTGGTTCGGGGCAGCGTTCGATGCCCTTGAGGATGGCCAAGAGCCCGGGTGGCGTTGTGACGCTAACGCGACCGAGTTCCTGGTCCTGGTCACTGCGGGTAAAGGACACGTTGAACGGGCTGAAGCTCCCGGCCTCGTTGCTGGTGGTGCCCGCGGTGAATGCGGGGGAGAACTGGTTCGGGTTCCCACAACCCGTCGTTTCAAACGACGAGGACGGTGTGCCGTCAGGGGTGAATGGGGTGCTCCACGGCACCAGGTCACTGGTCGTCGTGAACGTTCCACAACTGGTGGGGTTCGCCAATGGCGCCCTGGGGCCGCCCTTGAGCTGTAGCCGCAGGTCGCTGAACGGCGACTGCGGGTTGTTCTCGAACATCGCCGTCAACTGGCCCGTACCCGGGTCCACCATCACCGGCCCCACGACCTTGATGACGACACCCGAACCCTGTGCCTGCAGGAACAGTCGCAACAGGCTCCCGTTCTGCGCATCCATGGTGGAGCACGGCCCGCAGTCGGGAGAGCCCACGAACACCTGGCCCACGAGCGGATTGGGTAGCAGCGGCGTGGTGATCTGCACCGTGCCGACCTGCGAGGCCAACGGACAGGAACTGGGCGTGTTCGAGGACGCTTGGAACTGCGCGTCGGAGCAGGCCTGCAGGCCATCCGCCGCCGAGGGCGACACCGACACACCCGCGGGCAGCGCCACGCTCACGTCCTTCAACTCCGGGGTGGCCAGTCCGTTCGGGTTTTCATCCTGGGGGATGCCGAGGTCGAAGGTGTACCCGGACGGGGAACCAGCCTGCGTCGTTTCCGGCAACACGCCGAGCGAGGGATCGAAGTGCAACGCTTCGCAACCCGTCACCGGCGGCATGACATAGCTTGCGCTCCTCCAGTTCGGGTCGCTGAAGTCAGGCGTACCATCCGCGTTCACGTGCCCAGGGTGCTGCCACGTATCGACATGAAGGGTCGTCGTGAAACCACTCGCCGAGCAGTCGGTCGGGTTGGAGAAGAACGCCACCGGCGAAAGGGGACTGCCGTCCCTCACAGCCGGATCGCCGAAGAACGTCGTCGCGACCCCCTGGACTTCAACTGCCTCCGGCAACGGCTGGCTGGTGACACGCACGTGCGTGTTCGCGCCGCTGCCGACAACGCTGCCGTACAGCAACGTCCCCTTCTGCAGGCTCGGGAGGTAGAGCCCGAACTCCGCCGGATAACCCGGCTCGGGCTGGATGTTGTAGACCCTCAGTCTGTCATTGACGTTTCCTTCGCCGATCTTCGCGAGCGTCCCGATCTGCGTCGCAGCGGCGCACCCACCACTGCCGTGTTCGATGCTGGTGAAATCCGTCAACGAGCACGCGGGCGCCGCCTGAGGATCGCCAACCAAACCGGGCGGGAGATCGACGACAACCTGACGAATCTCCTCGACTGAGCTGATACCCATGCTGTTGTTACCGTTCAAGCGACGTTGGGTGGGCGCTTCGAACGTCGTGGAGAGCCCTCCGGGGTGATCGCCGGCCTGCGTATCCAGAACACCACTGCCATCCAGCGCGAACGAAGCGAACCCGTACAGGCCAAACGGGAGCACCTGCGAGGAGACCGGCGTCTGCACGCTCGCGTCCGCGCTCGCAGCGCCGCCCCCCGACACCTGAACCTGGTTGGTCAGCGTTCCCGACGTGCCAGGCGCAACCGCAACGAAGACGTTGATGATGTCCGCATTGCTCAGCGCGGGGATCGCAGTGGTCGAGGTGCACGTGACAACGCTGTTGCCTTCGCCTTCGGGTGTACAGGAGAAGTTACCTTCTTCGCTGAAGGGCGTTTGGGTGGTTGTCACTCCCGGCGGGAGCGTATCGGTGATCGTAACCGGGCCGCTCGAATCGCGGCTGCCCACATTGCTGAGCACCAGCGTGTAGTGATCCTGACTATAGGGACCTTGGTTGTTCTGGATGTCCGTCGGCTGGAAGTTGCTTGGTAGGGCGACGGGGTGGATCGACCAGGCCGGGGTAGGGACAGCAGCCTGCGCGGGAGCAGCCGGGACCGCTCCTGAAGCGAACAGTGCGGCACCCGCGAGCAGAGCGGTGGATCGGAGGCTATGCGGGCTCACTTGGCACCTCCATGGCCGTTCTTGGCGGCTCGACGAGCGCTGCGCTTGCGCCGCTTGTGGTGGCGCTGCTTACCCTTGCGCTTCGGCTTGGGCTTGGGCTTGGCGTGGCTGGGAGTTGGGTTGCCGGGGCCTGAGAAGACCGAGGAGCCCGGAGTCTGCTCGGACGGCGCCACGGCGAGCGGCTGACACGCTTCCCCGGCACAACCGGGAGCGCTCTGCGGGGGCGGGAAGCCACCGTCGATACGCGCGTCGTAGACGTCCACCTGGCCGTCACCGTCCTGGGGCACGAGCGCGTCGGCGGTCGTGAAGAACACATCGCTACCGGATGCGCTCGCACCGATGAACACCACAGGGCTTTCCCCGACGGCCAGGTGGCGGTCCTGACCGTCGGAGATCAGATACACATGACCTTCGTGATACTCATAGACATTCTGCGCCCGCGCGATACATTCTCCTTCTTCTTCTCGTAGGCACACATTGTTCAGCGCCTGCGGCGTCAACCCCGATGTGCTCTGGAAGAACACGTACGCACCATCGTCAGACATCGAGACGCCCGGCGTGGCAACCGGGGAGAGTGCGGACCAGTTCCGTACGAAGATCCTGGAGCTGGTGCCGTTGCCGTTGTTGTTGAAGCCACCCTCTCCAACAGTGACGCGCACGAGCTCGCCCGTCAGGGAGTCATAACGGTAGAGCTGCTGGCCGGCGCCCGAGGCGTCCGGGGTGAGGTCGTTCGTGCTCGCGAACAGCAGGAACCGCCCATCGGGCGTCGCCTCGACCTGCCGGGCATCATCGCGGGTCTCCCAGTCATTCGAGTCGCTGCCCGACAGCGCGGCGACGAACACGGTCATCGACTGACCCGGATGAGCAGGATCGGGCTCATGGACGTAGAGGTTGTCGTTGCCCGCCTGGGCACTCTGACCCTGGCCGTTGGGAGTCGTGGTCAAGACACCCTGGGCGACAAAATAGACATGCGAGCCATCCTCAGAGACACGCACCACACCCTGAACATTTGCCGCAACGGGATCGCCCGCGGAGACTCGAGTGACCCTCTGGCCAGCCGGGGCGCCCGAGTCAAAGGAGTAGAGGTTCTGCGTTGTGTCTGTGCCCAGCAGCGCCTGGCTGGTGAGGAAGAACGCCTTCGAGCCATCGCGGGAGGCGCCCTCGAACAACGCTTCCGCCAGCGAAGCGGTGTTGCACGCCGAGCAGTCGGCAGAGGAGGGCTCGGAGATCGCGACCGTGCGCGACTGGTCGATGCGGGCGAAGACCTCCGCGACGGGCGGGCCGCTGCCCGTCACCCCTTCAGACGTGCACCCGCCCGCCGCCGCGGTGAAGAACACCGTCGAACCATCCGTGGAGATCGCGTTATAGGCACTCCCGGAGAACGGGTTGCCCCCTCCCAACGCGGTCCCGCACTGAGTGATCTGCTGCCCCGTGTTATCGACGCCGACGAGGATCGGCGCCGAGTTGCCCGTGCCGATGTACTCGTACAGAGACGACAATGTTCCGGCTTCACGCAATGTGCCATCCCCAGGCCAGAAGGCGACCGTGTGGCCGTTGTCCTCCAGCACGAACAAGACGTGCGAAAGGTCGCTTGACGCGCCCTTGTAGAGGACGTTGACACCCCGATTTTCATTTGGAGGCTCGGCAGCCACAGCGCTCGGGGACGCAGCGGGGCCCACTTCGACGAGTGAGCCGTCGGGCTGGCTCAGGTAGAAGCGCTTGTCGATCGGCTTTACCGACGACGCGGGCACCTCTTCGAAAAGGGACGTGTTGAAGTCGCTGCTGGCATCCGTAAAGGGCGTAGCCAGGCCGCCGACGTTGTAGAACAGCGCCTCGGGAGGTTCGATCGGTGTCGAGGCCCAGCCCGCGGCAGTGCGCCCAGCGGTGTACCGCGATCCTTCTGTACCCACGTTGCCTCCCGGGTTGCCAAAGCCGCCAAAGCTGGCGAAGATCAGGTTCGAGCCGTCGAGCGGCGTGAATCCTGGAGACCCGAACGGGTTCACGTTCGGGAGCCCGCCGTCCTTGAACGCCGGCGTCACCAACTCATACGCGCGGCAATCCGGCAGACTTGCCGACGGCCCCATACGAAAAGCGGCGTTTGGACACGAATCCCCCCACGCCACCGCACCCGAGCACACCAGTGACCCAGCCACGGCGCACAACCCACCCAGCAGACCCACGCGCAGCCCGCGAACAAGCATCAAACCCATCCCCTCCCGGAGCAATCGAGAACACGACCGCCCGGGTGCAGACCCGGGCAGCACAAAACCGTCCGGCGTGTAAAGCCGGGGACGGCAGAACGGCGGCGAGGCCTTAGAAGCCGGCCAACCCCGCCAAGAGAGAGAGAGAGAGAGAGAGATGCATCAGGATGCTGATGCATCTAGTTACGGTCTCTGGAGGGGCCGTAGGATCACTGGCCGCGCGTGGCGCGGTGGTGGCAATGGCGCTCATCGCTCATCTCTTCTCAAGACGATCAAGTCCCTCTCCCGATGTTTCCCTCGTCAGCGCTGAAGTCGAACCCGAAGGCGGACCCAAGCAAGACCTATTTGATGTCGCGCTCGGCTAGCAAGTCTGCAAGCCAACCCCGACACGAGCACTATAAGCGCAAGACGCCCGCCATGTCAACCCCTATGTTGAGATTGGGGTCGGTGACCGTCTCCGGATGGCGCTATATGCCCGCGCTCAGGGGGTGTCCGAGCCCAGCAGCGCGCGGCGGATCAGGTGCATCGCGACGGTCGTCGAGCGGTCGCGGATGTCCGCGCGGTCGCCGGGCAGCGTGACTGAGCGCGTCAGGCTGGTATCGCCCGGGCCGGCGATGCTGAAGCAGACGAAGCCCACGGGCTTCTCCTCTGTCCCGCCGTCGGGGCCGGCGATTCCGGTGATGCCCACGCCGATGCCAGCGCCGAGGTTGGTGCGCGCACCGTTGGCGAGCGCCTGCGCCACCTCAGTCGAGACGGCGCCGTGACGCTCGATCAGCGCGGGGTCCACGCTCGCCTGGGCAATCTTGGCGTCGTTCGAGTACGCGATGATCCCGCCGCGCATATAGACCGAGGCGCCCGGTGGATCGGTCAGGCGCGCCGCCAGCAAGCCACCGGTGCACGACTCGGCTACGGCGATTGTGTGTGGCGTTCGCGTGGGTGAGTCTTCGACCGCCGCGTCCGAGGAGCGCGAGCCCAGGGGCGCGTCTCCGCGCAGCAATGCCGCGACCTGCCGATCGATCGTGCTGCCGTCGTCGGAGAACAGCGTGTCGCTGTGCCGAGCGCGCACGACCGCCTCGAACGCCTCGTAGACGTCGTTCGCGGCCGGCTCGTAGCGCGTGACCACCTCGATCTCCCCGCGGCGCAGGCAGGTGGTGATCTCCAGGCGGGCCAGCTCGATGCCCTCGCGCTCGGCGATGCGCAGCGTCTCGGCGATCTCGGACTCGGGGATGCCGAACATGCGCAGGATCCGCACGCGGTACTCGCCCGCTCCGACGAGCGCGTGGCACATCGCCTCGGTCTGCATGGCTGCCTCCCACATCGGCTGCAGCTCGCGTGGCGGGCCGGGGAGCACCAGCACCGTGGGGCCGATTGCATCATCCTGAGGGTTAGGTTCAGATTGAGGTTCACCCCGGACCTCGGTCGCCGGCGGCACGACCAGGCCCGGGGCCGTACCTACCGGGTCGAGGATCGTCGCGCCCTCGGGGACGATCGCCTGCTTGCGGTTGCCCGCGCGGATTGCGTCCATGTCGAGGTTGGGAAAGCGCTTGGCGAGCGGGCGCAGGATCTCCGCGATGCGGGCCTCCAGCGTTTCGTCCAGGACCATCGGCCGGCCCTGGAACTCACCGACCACCTCGGCCGTGAGGTCATCCGCGGTCGGTCCGAGGCCGCCGCTGGTCACGATCAGGCCCATGCCCTCGCGCGCCATGAACTCGAGCGCCGCGCGCATGTCCTCGCGGCGGTCGCCGACGATCAGGATGTGCGCCAGATCGACGCCGTGGTCGCGCAGGCGGTCGGACAGCCACGGGCCGTTGCGGTCGGAGATGACCCCCGTCAGCACCTCGGTACCGGTGACGACGATGCCCGCGCGAAGGGTCACTGCTGCACCGATCTGGCGATCGATTCACTCACCCGCTTCACTCCGTCCAGCCGGCCCCGATGGCTGTTGACGAAGGGCTCACTTGCAGGTGGGCTGCTGGGATGCCGGCAGAGAGTGACGGCCACCGGCCCGCGTGATCGAGTAGCCGATCGACTGACTGGAGGAAGGAACCGGGCGGAGGCTTCCGTCGATCAGCAGCTTCACCGCGTTGTTGCCGAGCGTGAGTAGGAAGTGCTTTGCGTGGTAGGTGGGCTGTGCGTGAGCTGGGGCTCGGAGAATCAGACCTGGGATCAACTTGCGTTCCGTCTTCGCCGATCAGACACACGTACACCGGCCCCGTGGGCTGCACCGAGAGCGCCACGACTTCGGAGTGCACGGCCGGGCTCGTGCCCGCGGGCGTGCGCGTCGTCGTGCGGGGGGTGTGGTGGTGCGTCGGCGTCGTCACGCGCGCCGTTGTCGTCGGCGTGTTGTTGGAGGAGCCGCCGCCGCTTAGCAGCGCTACGACGAGCACCACGATCAGGAGGCTCACCACGGCGATCGCGATCGTGTAGGCGCGCGAGGGGGCCGAGACGCCGCGCGGTCCGGTGCGCGCCCCGCGCTGGCCCGGAGGCCGCCGCGCGGTGGAGACGATCGGCTGGAGCTCGGCCTCGTTGGGGCGCTCGTAGGAGGCGCGGTACTCTTCGACCAGCGCCTTGTCGTCGAGATCGAGCGCCTGCGCGTAGGTGCGCAGGAAGCTCTTCACGAACGTGGGACCGGGCAGCAGATCCCACTCTTCGTTCTCCAGCGCGCGCAGGTACTTGGCCCTGATCTTCGTCTGGGCCTCGATCTCCGATATGTCTATGCGAGCGCGCATCCGCGCCTCGCGCAGCGCCGCTCCGATCTCTGGCATTGGCTGGAAAGGCTATCGGGCGGCGCGCGTTCTCCGGTATCTGCAACGTTGCCTGCCGGAGTTCCGGCCTGCCGGCCGCCCCCTTGCGCGTCAGGCGTTTTCTGGGGTGGGCAGCGCGGTCTGCTCGGGGGCCGGCTCCCCGGCGCTCCCAGCGCGTTCGCTGAGGGCCGCCAATACCCGCGGCAGGTCGGCCTCAGTGACGAGCACCTGGCGGGGCTTCGAACCCTCGTAGCCGGAGATCACCCCGCGGCGCTCGAGCATGTCGATCAGGCGCCCGGCGCGCGTGTAGCCGAGGCGCAGGCGGCGCTGGAGCATCGAGGTGGATGCCGTCTGCATCTCCGCAACGAGGCGGATCGCGTCGCCCAGCAGCGGGTCCTCGTCGGGGTCGAACTCGTCCGGCTCGCCCCCCTCGCCCTCGGCGGGCTCGACCTCCTCCAGCAGCTCCTCGCGCAGTTCGGGCTCGCCCTGCTTGCGCCACAGATCGGTGAGCTTGGCGATCTGCGCCTCGTCGATGTACGCGCCCTGAATGCGCTGCAAGCGCGATGTGCCCACCGGAGAGAACAGCATGTCGCCCTGCCCGAGCAGCGACTCCGCGCCGTTCTGATCGAGGATCACGCGCGAGTCGGTCTGCGAGGAGACGGCGAACGCGATCCGCGAGGGCACGTTGGCCTTGATCATGCCGGTGATCACGTCCACGCGCGGGCTCTGCGTGGCGAGCACCAGGTGGATGCCCACCGCGCGCGCCTTCTGCGCGAGGCGGATGATCGAGTCCTCGACGTCGGCGGGCGCCACCATCATCAGGTCCGCGAGCTCGTCGATCACGCAGAGGATGTAGGGCAGCGGCGCTTCGCTGCGTTGCGCGCGCGCGCGGTTGAGCTCGATCAGGGAGCGCGTGCGCGCCATCGACATGATCCCGTAGCGCTGCTCCATCTCGCGCACGAGGTTCTGCAGCGCGTTGGCCGCCATCTTGGGGCTCGTGATCACGGGGGTGAGCAGGTGCGGGATCGACTCGTAGTGGTTGAGCTCCACCTGCTTGGGATCCACCAGCACGAGGCGCACCTCGTGCGGGGTCGCGCGCAGCAGCACGCTCGAGAGCATCGCGTTGATCGCGCCCGACTTGCCCGCGCCGGTGGTGCCCGCGACGAGCAGGTGGGGCATCTTCGCGAGGTCCGCCCCGATCGCCTTGCCCGCGACGTCCTTGCCGAGCCACACCGTCAGCGGACTCCAATCCGGCGGCGGGGCCTGGAAGACGTCGCCGAGGCGCACGATCCGCCGCTTCGCGTTGGGGACCTCGACGCCCACCGCCTGCTTGCCGGGGATCGGCGCGAGGATGCGGATGTCCGTCGCCGCCAGCGCGTAGGCGAGGTCGTCCTTGAGCTGCGCCACCTTCGCGACCTTCGTGCCGGGCGCGAGGCGCAGCTCGTAGCGCGTGATGTGCGGCCCCGCCACCGTGCCGATCACCTTCGCCTGCACGCCGAAGTGGCCCAGCGCCTCCACGAGGCTCGTCGCCGTGCGCGTCTGCCCGGCAGTGTCGGGGCGTGTCTGCTCGGCGTTGGAGCGCGTCAACAGGCGGCTCGCCTCCGGCAGCTGCCACTCGAAGTTCGGGGTCGTCGGTCACTACGTCGCGCAGGCGGCCCTGGGGGGTCAGCTGCTCGGAGTCCACGCCGCTGGCCGCGGCGTGGGCGACACCGGAGATGTCCTCGTCCTCCCTGTCCTCGCTTGTCGAGGGCTCGACACCGTCCGAATCGTCCACCGGCGCCTCGGCTTCGACCGCTTGCTCGTCCTGGTCGTTGGCCTCCTCCCCAGATCCCTCCTCTTCGGCGGCCCACGGGTCGACCGGTCCCAGCGAGGTCCCATTGATCGACGGCGCCTCGACGTGCGTCGCGCGCACGACCACCTCGCCCGGCGCGGGGTCGGGCGGCAGCAGCGGCTCGAACGGCCGTGCGCCCTCAGGCTCGGCAGGCGCGCGGCCCGGAGCGGCCGGCTTGCGGGTCTCGGTAGTGGCCAGCGTGCGCAGCATGCGCGTGGTGTCCATCACACCGCCGCCCGTCGCGCGGATCGCGCTGGCAAGCGAGGCCCCGGTGAGCAGCACGATGCCGACGATCAGCAGGAACACCACGAGGATGTCCACGCCCACCTGCTGCACCAGCCTGTGCATCGCTACGTACTCCAGCTGACCTACCGCGCCGCCGCGGGCGCTCAGGAACGCCATGCTCCACTGCGCGCCGTGGGGAGTCCCCGCGCTGACGCCCAGCGTGCCCGCAGCCAGAGCGAGGGTCAGAGCGGCGAACACGCACGCGCCGCCTGTGCGCAGCGGCCGCAGCGCGGGCAGCACGGGGGCCATCAGCATCGCCGCGCCGCCCACGATCAGCGCAATCGGCGCCAGGCCGCGCGCGCGGCCGATGCTCCAGCCGAGGGCCACCGCGAGGCCGTGGCCCGCACGCCCACCGTTCCAGCCGCCATACAAGACGAAACCCATGAAAACGCCCACTGCCATCAAGCCCAGGGCGAGCACGTCGCGCTGGCGCTCGTCGAGCGTGGGTAGCCGCCATGCGGCCCATCCCCGGCCGGCCCTGCCGGCCCCTCTTCCCCTCCCTCTAGCGCGCGTGCGCGTGCTGGCCGATCTTCGATCGGCAGGGGGCCTGCGCGTCGTGCGCGAGCGGGTGGTGCGCTTTTTCGTGGCGGGCATCCACCCGGCAACTTCGACGCCCGCGCTTAGGAACCTCCCCGTTAACCCTTACCATTGGTTTACTCACTGTCGCGAACATAAAGACCATGAACGACTTCTCCAGAGCCCCGCGCGTGCTTGTAGTCGAGGACGACGAGGACATCGCCCAGGCGCTTCTGCGCTCGCTGCGCATGGAGGGTTATGAGGTGCGCGCCGCCTCCGATGGCCAGCAGGCGATCGAAGACGGGCATCATTTCGCGCCCGATCTGGTGATCCTCGACCTCGGGCTGCCGCGCGTGGATGGACTCGATGTGGCGCGCAGCCTGCGCGAGAACGACGACGTGCCGATCCTGATCCTCACCGCGCGCGATGCGCTTGAGTCGCGCGTGGAGGGGCTCGACGCCGGCGCCGACGATTACCTCGTGAAGCCCTTCGAGCGCCAGGAACTGCTCGCGCGGATGCGCGCGCTCTTGCGCCGGCGCCCGCCGCGCGGCTCGGCGCCGCTGCGCGTTGGCGACCTATCCTTGAACGCGGACACGCACGAGGTCAGCCGCGAGGAGCGCATGATCGACCTCACCCAGCGCGAGTTTGAACTCCTCGAATACCTCATGCGCAACGAGCGAATCGTGATCTCCCGCCAGCGGCTGCTCGACGAGGTGTGGGGGTACGATCCGTTCTCCACGACGAACACGATCGAGGTGTTCGTCTCGAACCTGCGCCGCAAGCTCGAGGCCGAGGGCGAGCCGCGTCTCCTCCATACCATCAGAGGGGCCGGGTACGTCCTACGCGCGTAGGGTCGAGGGCGCGGCGCGGCGCGCTGTGGAGCGCCTCTCGGGCGCCTTCGATGGGCTGCCCATCCGCGTGCGCCTCGCGGGCGTCTCGGCGCTGCTGACGTTCACGATCCTGTGCGCGTTCGCGCTTGCGGTGGGCGGGCTCACGGTGCGGCGCATCCGCTCGGACTTCAACCGCCAGGTGGCGCAGACCGCGCAGCAGCTCTCCACGCAGCTGAACGTGTACATCAACCCGATCACCCACAACATCGTCGGCATCCAGCCGGCGCTCGACGATCTCCCGGGCGTGCCCCCCCACTCGGTTATCAAGCTCTACACGATCGGCGGCACGGTTCCGTTCGCGCAGACACCTGCCGTGCACGCCCCCACGCTGCCGCCGCCCCCCCAGGTTGGCTCGCAGACGGGCGAAGCGAACGGCTACCGCTTCGTGAGCGAGCCCGCGGTGGTGCGCGTGCTTGGCAGCGGGCGCCCGCTGGGGCAGGTGATCGTGCAATACGGTCGGCGCGTCTCCGACGTCGATGCGACGATCGCGCGCGTCGAGCTGCTGCTGCTGCTGGGCACGTTCGCGGGCTCCGCGTTCGCGCTGCTCGCGGGCATTATGATCGCGCGCCGCGCGATGGCTCCGATCGCGGAGCTCACGAGCGCGGCCGAGCAGATCGCGCGCACGCGCGACTCCAGCCGCACGATCCCCCAGCCCAGAGCGGACGACGAGGTGGCCGAGCTTGCGCACACGCTGGAGGGGATGCTGCGCGAGCTGGACTCCGCGCACGCCGAGACCGAGGCGATGCTCGTGCGCCAGCGGCGCTTCGTCGCCGACGCCTCGCACGAGCTGCGCACTCCGTTGACGAGCGTGCTCGCGAACCTCGAGCTGCTGGCAGACTCGCTGCACGGCGATGAGGGCGAGGCGGCGCGCAGCGCGCTGCGCTCCTCCCAGCGCATGCGCCGGCTGGTCGCCGACCTGCTGCTGCTCGCGCGCACCGATGTGGGGCGCGTGGTCGCGCACAAGCCCTGCGACCTCGCGCAGATCGTCGTCGAGGCCGCGGCCGAGCTGGGGCCCGTGAGCGCCGAGCACGACATCGCCCTCGACGTCGGGCCGATGGGAGCGATCACCGTGGAGGCCGCGCGCGATGAGCTGCACCGCGTCACGATCAACCTGCTCGAGAACGCGCTGCGCCACACACCGCCGGGGACGACGGTTCACATCTCCGTCGCCGTCCTGCGCGATCAGGCCATTCTGATTGTCGAAGACAATGGTCCGGGCGTGCCGCCAGAGCTGGTCGGCTCGCTGTTCGAGCGCTTCGTGCGCGGCGCCGGCGACCGCGGGGGCTCCTTCGGGCTGGGGCTGGCAATCGTGCGCGCCGTCGCGCAGTCCCACGGCGGGTCGGTCGTCCTGGAGGATGCGCATCCGGGGGCGCGCTTCGTGGTGCGCCTGCCGCTGGCGTCAGACCTCGACGACGACGGGGAGCACCATCGGGCGGCGGCGCAGGCGGTCGTAAACCAGCTCGGCTAGATCGTCGTGCAGCGCCTCCTGGAGCATATCCACCTCGTGGATCTGCTCCTTCGCGGCGCGCGCGAGCGTCGCCACCACTGTGCTACGTATCTCATCGACCAGCTCGCCGGCCTCGTCGAGGAAGGGCACCCCGCGGAAGATCACCTCGGGGTCGGCCACCGAGGAGCCGTCGGACTCGGCGATCGTGGCGACGACGATGAAGATGCCATCCGCGGAGAGCATGCGCCGGTCGCGCAGCGCGACATCGGCCATGTCGCCGATCTCCACGCCGTCCACGAACACCATCCCCGCCTGCTCGCGCTCGCCGAAGCCCGCGCGGCGCGCGTCGATGTCGAGCGGCAGCCCGTTGTCGCCCTGGAAGATGTCCTCCGGCGCCACCCCCACGGCCTCCGCCAGGCGCGCGTGCAGGCGCAAGCGCTTGAAGTCCCCGTGGAAGGGCATCACGTAGCGCGGCTTGACGAGGTTCAGCATCAGCTTGACCTCCTCCGCGTAGCCGTGCCCCGAGGCGTGCACGGGCGCGTCGCGCGGGGTCACCACCTCGCAGCCGATGTGGTAGAGGCGGTCGATCGTCTCGTTCACCGCGCGCTCGTTGCCGGGGATCGGGGTGGCGGAGAAGATCACGGTGTCGCCCTCGCGCAGCTGCACCTGGCGGTGGTCGCGGTAGGCCATCCGCCGCAGCGCGCTGAGCGGCTCGCCCTGGGAGCCGGTGGAGATGATCACCACGCGCTCATCGGGGAAGTCGTCGAGCTCGCGCGGGCCCACCATCAGCCCCTCGGGCACCTCGATGTGCCCGAGGGTGCGTCCGATCGCAACGTTCTTGCGCATCGAGCGCCCCACGAGCGAGACCTTGCGGTCGAGCGCGTGCGCGGCGTCCATCACCTGCTGCACGCGGTGGATGTTCGAGGCGAAGCTCGTTACCACGATGCGCCCCTCGCAGCGGGCGAATGCCTCCTCCAGGTGCGGGCCCACGACCGACTCCGAGGGCGAGAATCCGGGGCGATCGACGTTGGTGGAGTCTCCGCACAGCAGCAGCACCCCCTCGCGGCCGAGCTCCGCCAGCCTTGACACGTCCGCGGGCGGCCCGTTGACGGGGGTCTGGTCGAACTTGTAGTCGCCGGTGATGAGCACGGTGCCGAGCTCGGTGCCCAGCGCCACCGCGGAGGAGTCGGGGATCGAGTGGGTCATGTGCACGAGCTCCGCCGAGAAGGGCCCCAGCTCGACTGTCTCATCCACGGCGAGCTCGATCATCTCGATGTCCTTCAGGCGGTGCTCCTCGAGCTTCGACTTGGCCATCGCCACCGTCAATGCCCCCCCATACACGGGAGGGGTGTCGCCGCGCTCTGAGCCCAGCTCGCGCAGCACCCACGGCAGCGCGCCCAGGTGGTCCTCGTGGCCGTGGGTGACGACGATCGCCTCGATCTCCTTCGCGCGCTCGCGCAGGTAGGTGAAGTCGGGCAGCACCAGATCGATCCCCACCATCTCCGGCGTGGGGAAGCGCAAGCCCACGTCCACCACGACGATCCGCCCGTCGTACTCGACGACGGTCATGTTCTTGCCTATCTCGCCGAGCCCTCCAAGGGGCAGGACTCGCAGCTTGCTCACGCTTGGGGCACCAGCAGTCCGTGGCGCTCGAGCGCCGTCCTTACCTCCGCGAGCTCCTCAGCGGTGGCCTCCACGATCGGCAGGCGCACGCCGGGGGAGCAGAGGCCCAACAGGCTCAACGCGGCCTTCGTGCACGTGGGGCTCGCGGTCATGAACAGCGTCTTATACACATCGCGCAGGCTCGTGTCGATCTCGTGGCGGCGCTCGGGCTCGTCCACCATCCGGCGCATCTCGTCTCCGACCACATGGCTCGCCACGAGGATGCCGCCGTTGCCGCCCATGTCGAGCGTGCGCGCGAACGTCCCATCGTCCCCCGCGTAGAGGTCGAGTCCGTCGATCGTCTGTAGCTCGTCCGCGTTGGCCTGCTTGACCCCGTCGATGTGCTCGATCTGCGCGAGCTCCGCCAGCAGCGCCGGGGGGATGTTCGTGCCCGTGCGGTGCGGGATGTTGTAGAGCAGCACCGGGCGGTCGGTGGCGCGCGCAACCTCTTCGTAGTGACGCTTCAGCCCCAGCGGGCTGGGGCGATTGTAGTAGGGGGTCACGCTCAGCGTGGCGTCCACGCCCATTTCCGTCGCTCGCTGCGTCAGGTGCGCCGCGTGCAGCGTGTTGTTGGAGCCCGTCCCCCCCACGATTGTCTTGCCCGCCGGCTTCTCGGAGACCGCCAGTTCGATCAGCCCCAGGTGCTCCTCGTCGGTGAGCGTCGATGCCTCCCCGGTGGTGCCGCACACCACGAACCCATCCGAGCCGTGCTCGCCGAGGTGGTGCATGAGCGCCACGAACGCCTCCTCATCGACGCGCAGGTCGGCGTCGAAGGGGGTTACGATCGCGGTGAGGATCGTCCCGAGTTCGGTCATCGAAGGCATTATCCCACGCACGCGCTGCTCAGAAGAGCAGGTTCTCCAAACCGACGACCGGCGAGGACTCCAGATTCCCGACGCGTCTGACGGCAAGCAGCACTCCCGGCATGAACGACGCGCGGTCGATCGAGTCGTGGCGGATCGTGAGTGTCTCTCCGACGCCGCCCAGGATCACCTCCTGGTGGGCAACGAGGCCCGGCAGGCGCACGGAGTGGATCGGGGGCTTGGGGCCGCAGGAGGCCTCGGCCATCAGGCGTGCGGTGCGCACCGAGGTGCCGCTGGGGGCATCGAGCTTGCGGTCATGGTGGAGCTCGATGATCTCGGCCTTCTCCATGTGGCGGGCGGCCTCGGCGGCGAAGCGCATCATCAGTACGGCGCCGATCGCGAAGTTGGGGGCGATCAGGACATTTGCCGGCGGAAGTTCCGCGGGCGTGCGCGCGGCGCGCAGCGGCTCAACGTCGAAGCCGGTCGTGCCAATCACGACGTGCACTCCCGCCTGTATGCAGGCCAGCGCGTTCTCCAGGACCGTGTCGGGGCGCGTGAAGTCGACCACCACGTCCGCGTCTGCCAACATCTCGGCGAGCGTGACGCCCAGCACCGGGTCTGCGCGGCCCGTCAGCTTCATGTCCTCGGCGCCCTCGACGGCGGCGCAAACCGTCTGCCCCATACGTCCGGCGGCGCCGGCCACGGCGACCCTGATCGTCTTCACCGCGTCGCTCATCGCGTCCTACTGTACGGCTTCGCCGACGGACGGTCCGGCGCTCGACACCTGTAGCGTGCTCAGCGGCTCCAGCGCCTCCCCGAACGCCTCCTCGGCGGGACCGATCGCGGCGGCCGAGAGGTGCTCGGGCGCGAACAGCTCGCCCGCGAGCGCGCGCAGCTCGTGCTGGCCGACGGCGTCGATCTTCTGCATGACCTCCTCGATCGTGAGAATGGGCAGCCCGTGCAGCACCGAGGCGCCGAGGCGGTTCATGCGCGCGCCGGTGGACTCCAGCGAAAGCGCGATGCGGCCCTTGGCGTTCTCGCGCGAGCGGTGCAGCTCGGCCTCGTCTGCCGGCTCCGAGGCGAAGCGCGCGAGCTCCTCGGCGAGCACCGAGAGCGCCTCGCTGAGATTCTCCGGGCGGGTGCCCACGTACAGGCCCACGTCGCCGGTGTGAGCGTGGAGGTTGGCGAAGGAGAACACCGCGTAGGCGAGACCGCGGCGCTCGCGCACCTCCTGGAAGAGGCGCGATGAGGAGGAGCCGCCGAGCACGTTATCGAGCACCCGCAGCGCGTAGCGGCGCTCGTCGTCGCGCGCCAGCCCGGGGCCGCCGAAGCAGACGTGGTACTGCTCGGTGTCCTTGCGCAGGAAGCGCACGCGCGGCTCGAATGCGGGCATTGTCGACCCCGCTGGGGCGTCCGCGGGCGCGAGGACGCCAGCGGGCCCGGCCACCCGCGCAGCTGCATCCGACTCGTCGCTCGCGGCCGGACTTGACTGCGGCCCGCCGGCGAGCGCGAGCTCCACCAGCGCGTCGTGGTCGACCGAGCCGGCCGCCGCGATCACGATGCTCCGCGGGTCATAGCGCCGGGCGTGGAAGGCGCGCAGCTGCTCGGCGGTGACGGCGCCGACAACCTCGGCGCGGCCGATCACCGGCCGCCCCAGCGGATGGGAGCCGTAGACGGCCTCGCCGAGCACGTCGAAAACCTTGTCCTGCGGGTCGTCTTCGTACATCGCGATCTCTTCGAGCACCACCTCGCGCTCGGTCTCCAGCTCCCCGAAGCGCGGGCGCCAGATCATGTCGGAGATCACATCGAAAGCCTTCTCCAGGTGCTGGTCGAGCACCCTCGTATAGACGGACGTGTTCTCCTTGTCGGTCCCCGCGTTCAGCTCGGCGCCCATCGCGTCGAAGATCTGATCGATCTCCTGCGAGCCGTAGCGCTCGGTGCCGCGGAACAGCATGTGCTCGAGCAGGTGGGAGATGCCGGCCTCGTGCTCGGACTCCCTCACCGATCCCGCGCCGATCAGGAAGCCAAGCGCCACCGAGCGCACGCTGGGCATGCGCTCGGTGACCACACGCACGCCCGAGGGCAGTGTGGTTATGCGGTGCTCGGACTTCGTCGGGTCGTGCAACGGGTGGATCGGGCGAGCAGGCCTGGCCGGATCAGTAGCGGTCGCGTCCACCGCGCGGGCGCCCGCCGCGTGAGCCGCCCCGCTCGCGCTCGGGGCGATCGCTGCCATTGCGCGAGGGCCGTCCGCCGCCTCCGCCTCCGCCACCGCTGCCGACGCCGGCGAGTTCCTCGGCGCTCTTGCCCGCGATCTCCGGGTCCTCGGAGAGGCGCAGGCCGATGCGACCGCGCTCGCGGTTGACCTCGACGACGCGCACGTTGATCTCATCGCCCTTGTTGAGCACGTCCTCGACGCTGTCCACGCGCTGCCCGGGCGAGACATTGGAGATGTGCAGTAGCCCATCGGTGCCCTTGGCGAGCTCCACGAAGGCGCCGAAGGTGGTCGTCTTGACGACCTTGCCGGCGTACTCGTCGCCGACCTCGACCTCCTTCATCATCATCCGCACGCGCTCTACGAGCGCGTCGCCGAGCTCGCCGTTGGAGGAGTAGATCAGCACCTGGCCGTCGTCGTTGACGTCGATCTGGGATTCGAACTCCTCTGAGAGCCCCCTGATGGTTTCCCCGCCCTTGCCGATCAACAGGCCAATCTGGGAGGGGTCGATCTGGATCGTCTGGATGCGCGGAGCGAACTGGCTGAGCGACTCGCGCGGGCCCTCGATCACCTCGGCCATCTTGCCGAGGATGAACGTGCGCGCGGCGTGCGCCTGCGTGAGCGCGTCGCGCAGGATCTCGAAGGTGACGCCTGAGATCTTGATGTCCATCTGCAGCGCGGTGATGCCCTGCTCGGTGCCGGCGACCTTGAAGTCCATGTCCCCAAGGTGGTCCTCCACGCCGGCGATGTCGGTGAGCACGATGTAATCGTCGCCCTCCTTGATGAGGCCCATCGCGATGCCCGCCACGGGGCGCTTGATCGGCACGCCGGCGTCCATCAGGGACAGCGAGGAGCCGCACACCGAGGCCATCGAGGAGGAGCCGTTGGACTCGAAGATGTCCGAGACGACGCGGATCGTGTAGGGGAAGTCTTCGATCGAGGGCACCACCGGCACGAGCGCCCGCTCGGCCAGCGCGCCGTGACCGATGTCGCGGCGCTTGGGGCCGATGCGGCCGGCCTCGCCCACCGAGAAGGGCGGGAAGTTGTAGTGGTGGAAGTAGTACTTCTTGGTCTGCAATCCGAGCGTGTCCAGGCGCATCTCCTCCTTGAGCGTGCCGAGCGCGGCGACGCTCAGCGCCTGCGTCTGCCCGCGCGTGAACAGCGCGGAGCCGTGCGTGCGCGGCGTCACGCCCGCTTCGATCGTGATCTCGCGAATCTCGTTCTCCGCGCGGCCGTCGGGGCGCTTCTTGTGCACGGCGATGCGCTCGCGGATGATCGACTTCTCGAGCTTGTCGAAGGCCATCTGCACCGCTGCGCGGCGCGCCTTGGCCTCGGCCAGCCGCTCCTCCGAGGCCCCCTCGGGCGCGGCCGGGGCGTACTGCTCGAGGATCGCGCCCTCAACCGCCTTGCAGGCGTCCTGGCGCTCGAGCTTGTCCTCCACCTGCGTGGCGCTGTCGAGCGCCTGGCCGTGGGAGGAGCGGATGTCGGCGAGCAGCGACTCGTCGAGGGCGGGAGCCTCGACGGCCGTCTTCTCCTTGCCGACCTTGGCCGCCAGATCGCGCTGCAGCTGACACAGCTTCTTGATCTCCGAGTGCGCGATGTCGAGCGCGTCGAGGATCTCGGCCTCGGAGATCTCGCTCGCGCCCGCCTCGACCATCAGGATCGCGTCCTCAGAGCCCGCCACGACGAGGTCGAGGTCGGAGCTCTCGAGCAGATCCTCCTCACTGGGGTTCACCACGAAATTGCCGTCGATCTTGCCGATGCGCACCGCGCCGACGGGGCCGGCGAAGGGAACGTTCGAGATCATCAGCGCCGCGGAGGCGCCGTTCATCGCGAGGATGTCATACGGGTTGACGTGATCCACGGAGATCGGGATCGCCACCAGCTGGGTCTCAAAGCGCCACCCCTTGGGGAACAGGGGGCGCAGCGGACGGTCGATCATGCGGGCCGTCAGCGTGCCCTTCTCACCCGCGCGTCCCTCGCGCTTGAAGAACGAGCCGGGGATCTTGCCCGCGGCGTACATGCGCTCCTCGACGTCCACCGTCAGAGGAAGGAAGTCAACATCTCGCAGACCGCCGGCGGTGGCGGTCGAGAGAACCATCGTGTCGCCCTGGCGGACGACGACTGCGCCGGAGGCCTGCTTGGCCATCCTGCCGGTCTCGAACGAGATCTCCCTGCCTGCGATCTCCACGGAGACCCGCGTCACGGCGTTGCTGCTCATATGTTCCTACCCTTCTCGGCGCTCGCCCTTCGGTCGGCGGCGCGATCTTTTTTATTCTCGTATCCGAACGAGAGCAGCTTAGCGGAGAATCCGCCTGGACCGGGCGGGCGTTATACCGTCTTCAGGCCGCCGAGAATCATGTGCGCGCCGGGTAGATCGGCAGGTGAAGGCGCCTGATAACTCCAGCGCACAACCCCATCGGGACCAGTGATGACGAGCGCGCGCTGAGGAAAGCCGCCCTTGTTGAGCACGCCGAACGCCTTGCAGGCAGCACCCTTGGGCTCGAAGTCCGACAGCTGCGGGATGGTGACGCCGAGCTTCTCGCGAAACGCCTTCTGTGCCCAGCTGGAGTCGCACGAGACGCCGTAGATCTCCACCCCCTGCGCGCGCGGCTCTGCAAGCTCTTTCTCATAGACCTTCAGCTGATCGGTGCACACCGGGCTGAACGCGAACGGGTAGAAGACCAGCACGGTCGTCTTGCCCTGCAGATCCTGCTCCGTGAAGCGCTCGCCGTTTTCGGTCCCCAGGCTGAAAGTAGGCGCCACAGCGCCGGGGTCGAGCACACCCATCGCTCAGCTCACTTGCGCAGACCGAGCTCTTTGATGAGGGCTCGGTAGCCCTCGAGGTCGCTGCGCCGCAGGTAATCGAGGAAGCGACGGCGCTGGCCGACGAGCATCAACAGGCCGCGGCGCGAGTGGTGGTCGCGCTTCTGCTCGCGCAGGTGCTCGGTGAGGTGGTTGATGCGCTCGGTCAGCAGCGCCACCTGCACCTTGGTGGCGCCCGTGTCGCGCTCGTTGGCGCCGAACTTGGCGGCGATCTCGCGCTTGCGCTCAGTTGTGAGGGTCATGGGCCGGATAGGCTAGCACCACCGCGCGCGTCTGCTCGACGTCGCGGTGCATCTGCTCGACGAGCGCCTCGGCGCTGTCGAAGCGCCGTTCGCCGCGCAGCCGCGCAAGGAAGTCCAACCTCAGCGTGCGGCCATAGAGGTCGCCTTCGAAATCGAGCAGGTACGCCTCGATCAGTTCGATTCGCCCCGTCTTGAACGTGGGGCGCACGCCGATGCTGACCGAGGCCGGACCTCCGTCGGCGAGGCAGGCGTAGATGCCGTGGCCGGGGCACACGAGCGCATCGTCGGGGATCAGGTTGGCCGTCGGGAATCCGAGCTCGCGACCGCGCTTGTCCCCATGCGTGACCTCACCGCGCAACTGGAAGGGGGTGGCGAGCAGGCGTGCGCCCTCCTCGACCTCGCCGGCCGCGATGAGACCGCGAATATGGCTGGAGGAGACGATCTCTCCGTCGACCTCCAGCAGCGGGTGCACAACGGTCTCAAAGCGCGTGTCGGCAGCCAACAGGCGCGTGTCGCCGCGTGCCTTGTGGCCGAAGCGGAAGTTCTCGCCGACCGACACCTGGGTCGCGCCGAGCGCGTCGACCAACACCCCGTCGATGAACTCGCTCGCGGTGCGCTGGGCGAAGTTGCGGTCGAAGGGGATCACGATCGTCTCCTCCACCCCCAGCGCGGCGATCAGCTCGGCCTTGATCTCCAGGGGCGTCAGCAGCTTGGGCGCGTGCTGGGGCGCCACGACGGACACCGGGTGAGGCTCGAAGGTGAGCACGCTGTCCGCCCCGCGAATCACCTCCTGGTGGCCAAGGTGCACGCCGTCGAAGGTGCCCACCGCGACCTTGCGCTCACGACGCTCCACGTCCCCCAGGCGAGTGATCTGCACGGGCGAAGCCTACGGCGCGAGCGCCGCCATCGCATCCTCGATGGAGATCGGGCCTCCAGGGGTTGGTCCCCCCTCAACCGGCTCCCACGGCTCCCCGCGCTGGGGCGGCGCGATTGCGTCCTTGACGTCGAACGGCCCGATCGCGGTGCGCCGCAGCTCTTCGCAGTAGGCGTCGCCGAGATCGGCGATCAGCGAGCGCACGTAGGTGCCCGAGGAGCACTCGATCTGAAAGCCCGCCCTGGCCGGCTCGCGCCAGAGCTGCTCGAAGCGATATACGCTCACGATCCGCTCGGGCATCTCGAAGCGCTCACCCCGCCGCGCACGGCGGTAGGCGCGCTCGCCGCCGATCTTCACCGCCGAGTAGATCGGGGGACGCTGGCGGATCTCCCCGATCGGCAGCGCGGGCGGGTCGGGCGGGATGCGCCCGGTCTGCACGATCTCCCCCTCGGGATCGCCGGTGCTCGACACCGCGCCGAGGCGCGCGACCGTCACATAGCGCTTGGGCAACTCCATCAGGTGGCGCTGGATGCGCGTGGCCCTGCCCACCAGCACCAGCAGCAGTCCGGTGGCGAACGGGTCGAGCGTGCCGGCGTGGCCGGTCTTCGCACCCCCCAGCGCACGCCGCACCGCGGCGACCACGTCGTGCGAGGTGATGCCGGCGGGCTTGTCAATCAGGAAGACGCCGTCCACCCCGGCATCTTGACCGATGAAGAGGGGCCCGACCGAAGCCGGGAGACACGCGCCTCCGGCGCGAGTCCCGTTTCGGCCAGCCGGCCTGCGGCCGGCTGCGCCACCCTCTAGGGCCGGCGGGCTTGTCGATCAGGAAGACGCCGTCCACGCCAGGGCCTATGCCCTCAGGCGTGCGCCGGCGCGGGGTGCAGCTGGGCGGCGGTCTCCCGGCGCAGGAAGGCGATCAGCTCCTCCAGCTCGAGCGTCGTGGAGAAGCCCGCGGCGCGCCGGTGCCCGCCCCCACCCTGAGCGCGGGCGATCAGCGACACGTCGACGTCGTCGTCGGTGGCGCGCAGCGAGACCTTGTGCTCGCCGCGGCGATCGGAGTCCGTGAGCTCGCGCACGAGGCCCGCCACCTTGGCGCCCTGCACGGCGCGCAGGATGTCGACGATGCCCTCGGAGTAGCTCGCCTCGGCGCCGGCCGCCTGGAAATCGTCGGCGCTCAGCCACGCCAGCGTCAGCTCCCCGTCGTCGTGGCGGCAGACCTGGGAGAGCGCGCGCGCGAACAGGGTGAGCTTCGCGAAGGGCATCTCCTCGAACAGACGGCGGTAGACCCCCTGCACGTCCACACCCGCCGCGATCAGCGCGGCGGCCATCTGGTGCGCGCCCGGGCCGGTGTTCTCATACATGAAGCGCCCGGTGTCGGTGATCAGCCCCACGTACAGCGCCTCCGCGACGGCCGGCGTCGGCTCGACCCCCAACTCGCCCATCAGTCCCCATACGATCTCCGCCGTGCTCGAAGCGGAGGGCACGACGTGGTTGATGGTTCCGAAGCGGGTGTTGTCGTGGTGGTGATCGATGTTGAGCAGATGCGCTCCGTCGCGCAGCACCTCGGCGGAGTTGCGATCGATGTTGCCGCAATCCAGGAACACCACCGTGCGCTGCGCGATGTCCGCGGGCACAACCTGGATCATGTGCTCCAGCGCGAAGAAGCGGTACTCGTGCGGGAGCGGCAGCTCGCTGGGCGCGATGAACATCGGCGCGTCCTTGCCCAGCGCAACGAGCAGCCCCTGCATCGCCACGAGCGAGCCGAGCGCGTCGCCGTCCATGTTCTCGTGCGTGGCCAGCACGAAGCGGGAGTCCGTTCGAATCCGCTCCAGCACCAGCGCGCGGCTGTGTCCGACACCATTGTTATCGCTCATGGGAATGCCTTCCTCACGTCCGCTCGATCTCCTCCAGAAGCTGCCTCTACGCGCAGCGCCCGATCGAGCGTCTCGTCGTAGGCGAAGCTCAGCGTGGGCGTGCGCTTGAGGTGCAGCTCGGAGGCGACGCGGCCCTGCAGGTAGCCGTGCGCGCTGTTCAGGCCCTCCATGCTGGCCTCGCGCTGCTCGGCGTCTCCCAGCACGCTCACGTACACGCGAGCATGGCTCAGGTCGGCGCTGGTCCTGACATCGGTCACGGTTATGAATCCCACCCTCGGGTCCTTCAGCTCTCCAGCCACCGCTGCGCCGATCACCTGTCTGATCGCCTCATCGACGCGGCGCATGCGATCCGACGTCATCCTACTCTCAGGCTAGCTGACGCTCCACCTGGCGCGTCTCATAGGTCTCCAGCACGTCGCCCTCGCGCAGATCCTGGAAGTTGGCGAGCACGATCCCGCACTCGAAGCCGGTGGCGACCTCGCGCACGTCGTCGTTGATGCGCCGCAGCGAGGCGATCGTGGTGTCGTAGATGACGGTGCCCTCGCGCACGACGCGCACGCGCGAGCCGCGCGTGACCTTGCCCTCGGTGACGTAGGAGCCGGCGATCACACCGATGCGCGAGGCGCGGAACAGCTGGCGCACCTCGGCCTGGCCGAGCGTGGACTCGACCTCCTCGGGCTCGAGCATGCCCTGCATCGCGGCGCGCAGCTCCTCGATCGCGCGGTAGATCACCGAGTAGGAGCGGATCTCGACGCCTTCGCGCTCGGCCAGCTGGCGGGCGTCCTGCACGGGGCGCACGTTGAAGGCCATGATCACGCCCGTCGGAGGCGGCCGCGAGCATCACGTCGGACTCGTTGATGCCGCCCACGCCGCGGTGGATGATGTTGACGGTGACCTCGTCCTGCGGGCAGCTTGGCGATCTCGTCCTCGATCGCCTCCAGCGACCCGGCCACGTCGGCCTTGACGACCAGGCCGAGCTCCTTGATGGCGCCCTCCTGGGCGAGCTTGAAGACATCCTCCAGCGACATCTTGCGCCCGGAGCGTCGCGCCAGCGCCTCGGTCTTCAGGCGGTTGGCGCGTTCGCCGGCGAGCTGGCGCGCACGGCGCTCGTTCTCGACGACGCGCACGAGCTCGCCGGCCTCCGGGACGCCGTCGAAGCCCAGGACCTCCACGGGCTCGCCCGGGCCGCGCGGCCTTCACGCGCGTGCCTGTGAAGTCGTGCATCGCGCGCACCCGCCCGAAGCTGGCTCCGGCGACCAGCGCGTCGCCGACGCGCAGCGTGCCGCGCTGGATCAGCACGCTCACCACCGGCCCGCGACCGGGGTCGAGCTTGGACTCGATCACCGTGCCCGAGGCCTCGACGTCGCGGTTGGCCTTCAGCTCCTCCAGGTCGGTCACCACCTGGATCGTGTCGAGCAGGCTGTCAAGGCCCTCGCGCGTCTTGGCCGAGACGTCCACGAACTCGGTCTCCCCGCCCCACTCCGCGGGCTGCAGGCCGTGCTGGGTCATCTCGGTGCGAACGCGCTCGGGCTGCGCGCCCTCCTTGTCGATCTTGTTGACCGCCACGACGATCGGCACCTCCGCCGCCTTGGCATGGTCGATCGCCTCCTCGGTCTGGGGCTTGACGCCGTCGTCGGCGGCGACCACGATCACCGCGAGGTCGGTCACGCGCGCGCCGCGGGCGCGCATCGCGGTGAACGCCTCGTGGCCGGGGGTGTCCAGGAAGGTGATCTGCTTGCCGGCGTGGCGCACCTGGTAGGCGCCGATGTGCTGGGTGATGCCCCCCGCCTCGCCCGCCGCCACCTCGGTCTCGCGGATCGCGTCGAGCAGCGAGGTCTTGCCGTGATCGACGTGGCCCATGATCGTGACCACCGGCGGGCGGTCGACCATGTCGGCCTCGTCGTCTTCGAAGACGGGCTCGACTTCGATGTCGTCGGCGGCGTGGAGGATCTCGATCTCCTTGCCGAACTCCTCCGCCAGCACCTGGATCGCGTCGTCGGAGAGCGTCTGCGTGAGCGTCGCCATCTCCCCCAGCGACATCAGCTTCTTGATGACTTCGGGGACGGGCACCCCCATGTACTCCGCGGCGTCCTTGACGGTCGCGCCCGAGTTGATGCGGATCAGATCGGTGGCCTCCATCGCGGCGGTGTCGATCGGGGCGATCGTCTCGTCGTAGGTTCCGCGCCGCCGTCGCCCGCGCCGCGGGCGGCGCTGGGGCTGGTTGGCGGGGCCGCCCTGCTGGCGCCGCGAGGCCTGCGAGTCGATCACCACGCGCCGGCGTCCCCCCGGACCGGCGGCGGCCGGCGCGCGCTCCCCGGTGCGCGAGTCGCGCGTGGGACGTACGCGCTCGGCGTCGGTTTTGGGCGCGGCGTCAAGCGTTGCGCTCTCGGCGGCGCTCGCGGGATCGGCTGGCGGTGCGGCGGGCGGCTCGGCGGTGGCGGCGGGTGACGGCGCGTCGGCGGTCTTTGCGATCGCGGCCGGCGTGGGCGCTGACGCGCCGTTTGAGCCAAGCGCCTTCAACGCCGCGGCCTCATCGATCGAGGAGGCGGCCGCTTTGGCCTCGACGCCCGCGGCGTGCAGCTTCTCCAGCATCTCCTTGCTCGTAAGGCCCTGCTCTTTTGCGATCTCGTGCACGCGCTTTTTCATCGAATGCTCAATTCTACGAGTTCAGGAGCCAGTTTCACCTTGCAGCGCAAGGCGCGGGCGACGCCTCCGCGGCGCTCGGCCAGCGCCAGGCACCGAGGATCGAGTCCATCCTGGCTGCGGCACAGGTAGGCGCCGCGCCCGGGCAGCACGCCGGCACGGTCGATGACCGCCACGCGCCGGCGCCCATCGCCTGTCGCGGCGAGTCGCACCAACTCGGGCTTCGGCGCGACGCGCCCGCAACCGACGCACCGGCGCCGGGGCACATGCGCGGCTATGGCGCGGTCTCCGGGGCGAGGTCGGCGATGTTGTCGCTGGCGATCCCCGCGAGCGCTTGATGGCTCTCCAGGCCGCAGTAGCGCGAACCGGGCAGCGAGGCGTTGGGGCAGCGGCGGCCGTTTGAGAGGACAGCGGCGCAACGGCCCTGGACCTCCTCCTCCTCATAGCCGTGCTCGGCCTCCTCGGCGGCGAATTCGGTCTCCGAGCGGATGTCCACGCGCCAGCCGGTGAGGCGCGCGGCCAGGCGCGCGTTCTGCCCCTCGCGTCCGATCGCCAGCGAGAGCTGGTCGTCGGGCACGATCACGGTCGCCTGCTTGGCCTCGTCGTCGACGAGCACCTCGCGCACCCGCGCGGGCGAGAGCGCCTTGGCGACGAAGCGCGCGGGCTCGTCGTTGAAGGGGATGATGTCGATCTTCTCGCCGCGCAACTCGGAGACGACCATGCGCACGCGCGAGCCGCGCGGCCCCACGCACGCGCCCACTGGGTCAACGCCGTCGGTGTGGGAGATCACGGCGATCTTCGAGCGGTAGCCCGGCTCGCGCGCGACGTTGGCGATCTCAACGAGGCCGTCGGCGATCTCCGGGACCTCGAGCTCGAAGAGCTTTTTGATCAGCTCGGGGTCGCGGCGGGAGACGATGATCGAGGGTCCTTTGGTGGAGGGCGAGACCTCCTTGATGACGGCCTTGATGCGCTGCGAGTGGTCGTAGCGCTCACCCTCGACCTGCTCCGACTTGGGCAAGCAGCGCCTCCACGCGCTCGCGCAGCTGCACGAGCGTGTAGCGCGAGTCGGACTGTTGCACGATGCCGGTGATCAGCTCGCCCACGCGGTCGCGGTATTCCTCGAACATCATGTCCCGCTCTGCCTCGCGGATGCGCTGCAGGATGACCTGCTTGGCGGTCTGCGCGGCGATCCGTCCGAAGTCGTCGGGGGTCACGTCGCGTTCGCCGATCTGATCGCGGTACTGGGCGAACTTGGCGGGGTCGATTTCGGGATCCTCGGGCTCGCGCAGCTCGCCCGTCTCGGGGTCCACGACGGTGCCCTCGTCGATCGTCTCGACGATCAGGTGCGCCTCCAGGCGTTCGGGGATGATCAGTTCGATCACGCGGAAGTCGGCGGTCTCGCGGTCCATCTCCACGCGCGCGTACTTGGCCGAGCCGGGCTGCTTCTTGTAGGCCGAGAGCAGCGCGTCCTCCAGCGCGAGCATCAGCTTCTCGGGCTCGATGCCCTTCTCGCGCGCCAGCGCGTGCATGGCTTCCAGGATTTCGCGTGACATGGGCTACTCCTCGACCAGGTTCGAACGATCGGATCTGCGCGTAGGGGATCGCGATCACGCCCTCATCGGCGGCCAGGGTGATCTCGCTGTCGGTGGCGCCCACCAGCTCCCCGGTGAAGATGCGTCGCCCCGGCGAGGACGGCCGCGGTTCGCGCGTGCGCACCCGCGCGCGGCGGCCGACGAAGCGGCGGAAGTGATCGGGCTTGGTCAGCGGACGCTCGCTGCCCGGCGAGGAGACCTCCAGGGCGTAGCGCTCGCGCAACGGCGCCAGCGCCAGCGTCACTCGCTCGCAGAGCGCGAGCGTGACGCCGTCGGGGCAGTCGATGAACACGCGCAGGGTGCTGCCGCCGACGACCTCGGCCAGCAACACCTCGACCGTGGGCTCGCTCGGGGCCAGCAGCTGCTCGATCTCTGTCTGCAATGCGCTCATCTGACTCCTCCTGACATTAAAAAGAGCGGGCTCACCGCCCACTCCCGGTACGACTGCCGGCGTCTGCACGCGGGCACGAAAGCTGTGGATCGAGAATAGCATCGGCGCGCTCAAGAACGTGTTTGGAAATAGGCGGTGCGACCGGGCGTTCCTGACCAAGCTGGGCGACGCGGGTCGGTGAAGCCCGTGCTTGCACGGGCAAGCCGGCACGTGGCGATCCAGCGCCGCGTACAGGGGCGCATCCGGGCGTGCCGACTCCCTGCGGAGCCGATTGCCCGTCTTGGAGGATTCGTTCAAGCGCTGGCCCGCAGCGCGGCGACCGCGTCGAGGATCGACTCGGCGACGCTGTCCTTCCCCGCCCGCGGGATGTGGCGCTCGTCGGCGACGGTGACGATCGTGACCTCGTTGTCCTGCGCCTGAAAGCCGATGTCCGAGCGGGAGATGTCGTTGACGACGACCGCGTCCAGGCACTTCTCCGTCAGCTTGCCGCGCCCGTACTCCAGCGCGCCCGCGCCGTGCTCGGCGGCGAACCCGACGAGCGTCTGGCCCTCGCGCCGCTGAGCGGCGAGCCCGCACAGCACGTCGGGCGTGGCCTCGAGCTCCAGGCGCAGACGCTCCTGCCCGGCCTTCTTGATCTTGCCGTTGCTCGGCGCGCGGGCCGGAAGTCGGCCACCGCGGCTGCCATCAGCAGCACGTCGCACGCGGGGAACTCCTCTTCGCAGGCGGCCTGCAGCTGCGCGGCGGTGGGTGCCTCGCGCCACGCCACCCCTTGCGGAGGGGGCAGCGAGACGTTGGCGGCCACGACAGTGACCTGCGCGCCGCGCGCGCGTGCGGCCTGCGCCAAGGCGAGTCCCATGCGCCCGGAGGAGCAGTTGCCCACGTAGCGCACGCTGTCGATCGGCTCGCGCGTGCCACCCGCGGTGACGAGCACGTTGAGGCCGTGCCACGAGTCCGCGACGGCTCCCTCGCCGGACGCGGCAGCCGTGGGAGCCGAGCTGCCTTGCGCCCCTTCGAGCAGGCCCTCGCACTCCTCCAGCAGTCGAGCGGGCTCGGCCAGGCGTCCGATGCCCTCCTCTCCCTTGGACGCCAGGCGTCCCACGTCGGGCTCGATCACGTGCACGCCGCGCTCGCGCAGGATCTGCAGGTTGGCCTGCGTGGCCGCGTGCTCGTACATCGCGTTGTTCATCGCGGGCGCCACCACCAGCGGGCAGGTGGCGGCGAGCGCCGAGGTGCAGAGCAGGTTGTCGGCCAAGGCCCTGCGCGAGCTTCGCCAGCGTGTTCGCCGAGGCCGGCGCGATCAGATACAGATCGGCGTTGGCGACCAGCTCCAGGTGGCTCAGTGGCTCGTGCGCTGGCGGCGTCTGGCCGGGGAACGCCCCGCGCGCCGGATCGCGCTCGAACTCGTCGCTGAGCACCGGCGCTCCGGTGAGCGCCGCGAAGGACGCCTCACCGACGAAGCGCAGTGAGGTGGGCGTCTGCACCACCCGCACCGCATGCCCAGCGGCGGTCGCCAGGCGCACGAACTCAAGCGCCTTGTAGGCGGCGATGCCGCCGCTGACGCCTAGCAGGATTCGGGGCATGGGCTTCTTGGGCATGCGCTGGACGCGCGCGGCCACGCCCTACCGATAGTGGTACTTGATCTTCCCTGCGGCTACCTCCTCGAGGGCGATCGTGAGGTAGTTCTTGGAGACCGTTTCGATCATCGGCGGCGGGAACTCGTCGAAGGTGCCCTCGCCGAGGTTGTGGTAGTAGCTGTTGATCTGGCGCGCGCGCTTGGCGGCGACGAGCACGCTGGCGTAGTTGGAGTCGACGTTCTCGAGCAGACGGTCGATGCGGGGGGAGATCACTTTGGGGTAGGCCTTTCGTGGTTGAGTCCCCAGTGTAGTGCGACCCCTCTGCGCTCGCCGATCTCGCCGGCCACGATCTCCGTCAGCCGCGCCAGCGCATCGTCGAGATCGTCGTTGATCACGACGTGCTCGAACTCCGGCTGGGCCTGCAGCTCCCGCTCAGCCACGCGCAGGCGACGATCGACCTCTTCGGAGTCGTCGGTGCCGCGACTCATCAGACGATGCGCAGGTCCTCCAGGGAGGGCGGCGCGATGAACACCTGCACGGCGTCGGGCAGCGCGGCGCGCACCTGGCGCGCGCCCTCGCACCTCGATCTCGAGCACGACGGGCGCCCCCGCGCGCACGCGCCGCTCCAGCTCGGTGCGCAGCGTGCCGTAGCTGCGACCGGCGTAGTCGGCGTGCTCGACGAACTCGCCCGCGGCGACCCGCCGGTCGAACTCCGCGCGCGTGAGGAAGTAGTAGTCCTTCCCATCCCGCTCGCCCTCGCGCGGGGCCCGGTGGTCGCCGACATCGACAGCTCCAGCGCGCCGCAGGCGCTCCATCAGGCCGCGGATCAGCGTCCCCTTGCCGACTCCGGAGGGGCCTGTGATCACAAAGACGCGCGCCGTCACGGCGCCACCCTAATGCCGGGGTCGGGGGAACCAAGGAGGCGGCAGCCACTAGCGTCGAAGCAACGACACCAGCTCGCTGCGCTGGCGCTCAGAGAGCCCGCCGATCGTCTTGCTCGGCGAGATGCGGCAGTGGGCGAGGATCTTGTTGACCTTGACGCGCCCGTACTTGGGGACGGCGAGCATCATGTCGCAGACCTTGGCGGTCTCGATGTACTCGGGGGGGTTGAGCAGGAGAGTGTGGATCGAAAGCCGCCCGGAGCGCAGATCGCGTTTGAGCTGGGCGCGTTTGGTGCGAATCAGGTTCGCCCGTGCGAGGGCGTCCATCCGCTGGTTGAGGGAGCGCTCGGGAGCCGCTGCGTGAGGGGGGGATGTCGTCCCCGTCGCCATCGCCATGGGCGGCGAGTCTACACACCCGCGCGTCGCGAGCAAGGGAAAGTCCCGAATTGATGTGAACCTCAAGCTGAGGTTCAGCAATGTAGAGGGTAGTGGATGGTGGGAACGCGTGTTTGCAGGGATTTTCAGCTGTGAGCGGCGAGATCACGCGCGATACGCGCGCCGACGCTGGGATCGCGGAAGCTCTCGGTGCCCACGGCTGTGAGTGTGGCGCCCGCGTCCAATAGTTCACGTGCGTGGCGGGCGCTCTGCACCCCGCCCATGCCCACGACAGGGATCGTGACGCGCTGCGCGACGGCGGCGACCTGAGCGAGCGCGACGGGACGGATCGCCGGGCCGGAGAGGCCGCCGGTGATGCCGCCGAGCCACGGCGTCGCGGCGCCCGGCGCGAGCGCGGTGGCGCGCAGGGTGTTGATCAGCGACACCGCGTCCGCGCCGCCGCGCTCGGCGGCCTGCGCGCAGGCGGCGACGTTGGCGGTGTTGGGGGTGAGCTTCACGATCAGCGGCTTCGAAAGGCGCGGACGCACCTCGCGCACAACGTCTTGGAGCTGCGCCGGGTCGGCGCCGATGTCGAGGCCCGTCTTGACGTTTGGGCAGGACACGTTGAGCTCCACCGCGGCGATCTCCGCGCGCTCCTCGCAGGCGCTCAGGAGCGTCGCGATCTCCGCGGCCGTCGAGCCCATCACGTTCGTGATGAGGGGCACGGATGGGTGGGCCGGCGGACCCGCGCCGGTCTCGTTCAGCAGCTCGTGCAGCGCGGGGAGATCGTCGGCCAGATAGCCGTTGAGGCCCTTGTTGGGGAGGCCGATCGAGTTGATGAGCCCCGCCGGGGCCTCCCACAGACGTGGTGGGGGGTTGCCGTGACGCGGCTCCAGCGTGATCGTCTTGGAGACGAACGCCGCGAAGGGGAACTCCGCGAGCAGCGACTCGCCGAAGGCGGCATTGGCGGCGAGCAGGTCGAAGGTGCCCGAGGCGTTGATGACGGGTGCGCCAGCTCCAGGCCGCAGAAAGGGATGCTCGGGCCGGCGTCCAGCCGGCCCTGCTGAGACGATCGATCGCCCTCCGGGCGATCGTGATCGCGCCTGGCGGCGCTCATTCCGGCGCTCCCGCGTGCGCCTCGACGTGCTCCAGGCGGGCGGCGTCGAGCACTGGGGCCCTCGACGCACACGCGTGCGTAGCCTCCGCCCTTGATGGGCACCACGCAGCCGAAGCACGCGCCGAAGCCGCACGCCATGCCCGACTCCAGCGCCAGCTGAGCGGGCACGCCGCGAGCGGCGCACAGCGCGCGGGTGGCCTCGAGCATCGGCGCGGGCCCGCAGGCGTAAACGGTGGCGTGCGCGTTCCGGGTGAGCCCTCGGGCGAGCAGGTCTGCGATCAGGCCGTGATACCCGAGGGAGCCGTCGTCGGTGGCCACGCGGGCGTCGCTCAACAGCGCGGCTCCCTCGGCGCGTGCGCCGTCGCGGAACCCCAGCAGCGCCGTCGCTGGGGCGCATGGCGCATCGCGCACGCCGATCAGCGCGTCCTGCAGGATGGCCAGTGGCGCGATCCCCACGCCGCCCCCCACGAGGAGCGCGCGGCGCTCCTGCGCCGGCGAGGTGAAGCCCTGCCCCAGGGGCCCCACCACCCAAACCCCCTCCCCCGCTCGCAGTGCGCACAGCCGGCGTGTGCCGGGGCCTACGTCCTCAAGGAGGATAGTGCGCCTCTCCCTCGCGCTGGCGCGCGA